>NZ_BSNG01000001.1:0-2400000 GCF_030159855.1 Devosia yakushimensis
GGAGCCAGAGCCTGCTCCCACGCCAACGCCGGAGCCGACACCGGAGCCCGAGCCCGAGCCGGCACCTGAGCCGGAACCAGAACCCACGCCGCAGCCGCCTCAACCGGCCGCGCCGACGCCCGCCGCGCGTCCGAGCAACCTCAATCAATTGCGCCAGCAATTCGCCGCTGCCGAGGCCGAACGCCGCCGGCGCGAGGAAGAGGAACGGCGTCGCCAGGCAGCCGCACAGCAGCCGGCGCCGTCCACGCCGACCCAGTCGCCGCGCCCGCCCCAGCCGTCGCAGCTCGATTCCGCGTTGGCCGACGACATTTCCTCGATCATCAATCGGGACAATTCGACCGGCGCCACGACCGGGCAGGGCGGCTCGCCCTCGCTGGGCGATACCACCGGCACGTCGGCTACGCTCAGCCAGACCGAGATCGGCGCCCTGGTCGCCAAGATCAAGCAGTGCTGGTACCTGCTGCCCAATGAGGAAGCGAGCGGCGCCGAAGTCGTCGTCAATATGCGGCTCAGACAGGATGGTTCGCTGGCCGATGTGCCGCGGATCGTCTCGGTCAGCCAGCAACCCGAAGCCATCGGCATCGCCCAGAAGGCGGTGAGCGCGGTGGCCGGTTGCGGACCCTACAACATGCTATCGGCCAATACTTATGACCAATGGCAGAATATTAACGTCACGTTGCGGCCGTGACATCTTGGAAGCGCCTTTGTCTGGCAGCATTGTCGGCGAACGGCAGGAACGGAGACTGAAATGACCCTTCTCACCCGGCGCAATGCCCTCAAGCTCGGTCTTGCTGGTGGCGTGGCGATGGCCGCCGCGGCCAAGGCCAATGCCCAGCTCAACATCACGGTCGAGGGCGCCAATTTCCGCCCGCTGCCGATTGCCATTCCCGATTTCGCTTCGGCCGATCCCACTTTCGGGCGCGAGATCGCCGATATCGTGCGCAACAATCTGCGCCGCTCAGGCCTGTTCCAGCCGCTCGATCCGGCTTCGCTGCCCGTACAGGTGGGCGATGTGAACGCCACGCCCGATTTCAACACCTGGCGCACCGCCAATGTGGATGCGCTGGTGATGGGCAGTGTCGAGCGCGGCGGGCAGATTTCTTCCTCGGTGCGCGTGTGGGACACGCGGCAGGGGGCCCAGGTCGTGGGCACCAGTTACAATACCGATCCCAATTCCTCGCGCCGCATCGGCCATATCATTTCCGACGCCATCTATGCCAACCTCACCGGGGGTGGCGGCTATTTCGATACGCGCGTGGTCTATGTGGCCGAAAGCGGTCCCAAGGCCAATCGCGTGCGGCGCCTGGCCATCATGGATCAGGACGGCGCCAATTCGCAGTACCTGACCGATGGCAGTTCCATGGCGCTGACGCCGCGATTTTCGCCCAATGGCGATATGCTGACCTATATGAATTTTGCCAGTGGCAATCCTCAGGTCTATCTGCTGCAGCTGTCGAGCGGCCGCCAGCAGCAGCTGGCCGCGGTGGGGGCAATGACCTTTGCTCCCCGTTTCTCGCCCGATGGCGGCACGGTGGCCTTTTCGGTGGAGCAGGGCGGCGCCACCAATATCTATTCGGTCGCCACCGGGGGCGGTCAGCCCATGCAGCTGACCTCGGGCGCAGCCATCGATACCGGCCCCTCCTATTCGCCCGATGGCAGCCGCATCGCCTTTGAAAGCGACCGGGGTGGTTCGCCGCAGATTTATATGATGGGCGCGAGCGGCGGCAACGCCCAGCGCGTCAGCTTCGGCCAGGGCAGCTATTCGACCCCTGTCTGGTCGCCCAAGGGCGATTTGCTGGCCTTTACCCGCCAGTCCGGCGGCCAGTTCAATATCGGGGTGATGAACCCCGATGGCTCGGGCGAACGCATGCTCTATTCGAGCTTCCATGCCGAGGGCCCGACCTGGGCACCCAATGGCCGGGTCATCATGTTCTTCCAGGACCCGGGCGGCAATGACGGCCCGCGCCTGATGAGCATCGATATCTGGGGCCGCAATCTTCTGACTATCCCGACCGATGGCTATGCATCCGATCCGGCATGGTCGGGGCTGCGGAGCTAGGCTCGGCGGGGAAATGACACCAATTGCGGTGTCAACGTGCACAGTCTGTTACCCTTCCGCCGCAAGAGGAGAAGGGCAACAGTGCGTGACTTAACCTTAACGTGATCTGCGGGGCGCCCTGTGGCGGAACTGCACCATCACGAAAAAGCCCGGATTTCCGCCACATTTGTGCCCGGATAGGCAAACATTAACCAGACACGCAAACGCGGTCTTAAGAATAAGCGCGGTAAATGCCGTGCTTAAGATTGTAGCCTTTCAGGAGCCTCCATTGGCCATTTCCGCACCCCTCAACACTGCGTTGCGCGCATTCGCAATGCTGCTCTTCGTCGTCGCGATTGCGGCCTGTTCCCGCACCCCCAATGCGATGCCGACCGGTGTCGGCAATCTCGGTCCGGGCGGCGGCGCGCCGGGCAGCCAGCAGGAATTCCTGGTGTCGGTCGGTGACCGCGTGTTCTTCGAAACCGATTCGAGCAATTTGACCCCGACCGCCATGGCCACGCTGGACAAGCAGGCCGCCTGGCTCAACCAGTATTCGAACTACCGCATCATGATCGAAGGCCATGCCGACGAGCGCGGCACCCGCGAATACAATATTGCCCTGGGCGCCCGCCGCGCCTCCATCGTGGTCAATTACCTGACCTCCAAGGGCGTCAATGGCCAGCGCATCACCAGCCAGTCCTTCGGCAAGGAACGTCCGGTGGCCATCTGTAACGACATTTCCTGCTGGAGCCAGAACCGCCGCGCGGTTACTGTGGTCCAGTAAGACAAAACCGGCCCTGCCGCCTGGCGGGGCCGAAGCGATCCAGTGCAAACTGGAGGCAAGAGCGCCCGGAGCCCTTACTAAAGGACCCGGGCGCTTTCTTTTGACCAAAATTTGTCTTTATTCGCGTGCCTAGCAAAGTTCATGCTGCGTTGCGCAGGCGCGACGTGTTTGGAGGCTGACTGCTTTGACGACGAGTATTGATTTCAAGGCCCGGCTGGCGCTGGCTACGGTGCTGGCCCTCGGGGTTGCGGCCCCGGCCCTTGCCCAGTCCGCATTGCCGGTTTCCCCGCCTGCGCTGGTGGGGCGCACGCTGAGCGATGAAACGCCGCCCGTGCTGGTGGCGCAGGCCAATGATACGGCCCAATTGATGCTGCGCATCCAGCAGCTCGAGGAGCAGATCCGCTCGCTCAATGGCCAGGTCGAAGGCCTGACGTTCCAGCTCACCCAGATGCAGACGCTGGTGCAGCGCCTGAGCGATGACAGCGAAGCGCGGTTCCGGGCGCTCGAAGGCGGTGCGGCGGGAAAACCTGAGGCGGCAACCCAGGAGGGCGGTGCAACGCAGCCCCAGGCGTTGCCGCAGGCCCCAGCCAATGACGAATCCAATGTGCCCATGACCGATATTCCCGAGCAGGGCGTGCAGCCGTTGCCCGGGGAAGCCGAGTTCGACCCCACATTCGATGATGGCAGCGTGCCGATGGACGATCTGGGCAATTCCAGCGACCCGCTGGTGGGCACCGGGCGGACCGGGGGCGTGGACCTGACGACAGGCGAGCCGCTCGATCTCAGCTACGATCCGGCTGCCGGACCATCGGGCAATCCCGATGCCGACGCAAAGTTCCGCGCCGGTTACGAGGCGCTGGCCCGCGGCGACTATGACTTTGCCGAGGATCAGTTCAGCCAATTCATCGAACTTTATCCGGACAATCCGCAGGCTACCGACGCCGCCAATTGGCTGGGCGATGCGCTGTTGCAGCGGCAGGCCTATAGCGAGGCGGCCGATGTTTTGCTCAATGCCTTCCAGAAGGCGCCGGATAGTCCCAGGGCCCCCGAATTGCTGCTCAAGCTGGGCATGTCGCTGTCGGGTGCCGGGGAGCGCGAAACCGCCTGCCGCACCTTTGCTGAAATCGACCGCCGCTATGCCGCGCTGCCCGATGCCGTCAAAGGCAAGCTGGCCGAGGAAAAGACCAAGGCCGAATGCCCGCCCGCATGACCCCAAGCCTTGACGATGCGGCAGGGCTTGACCGGCTCTTTGCAATGGTTGCCGCAGAACAGGCGATCGGGCTGGCGGTGTCGGGGGGCGGGGATAGTCTCGCACTGCTGGTGCTGGCCCAACGTTGGGCCAGTGAGCGCGGGAATGCGCCCCGCTTGCATGTCTATTCGGTTGATCATGGCCTGCGGCCCGAGGCGGCCGCAGAGGTGGCCATGGTGCTTGCAACAGCCAAACGGCTCGGCATTGCGGCAGCCGGACTTAAATGGACGGATGCCAAGCCCGCTGCCGGCTTGCAGGAAGCGGCCCGCGCTGCTCGCTACCGGCTGATCGGGAAGGCCATGGCCAAGGACGGCGTCGATATCCTCCTTACCGCGCATCACCGCCATGATCAGGCGGAGACTGTGTTGATGCGCATGGCCCATGGCAGCGGTATCGAGGGGCTGAAGGGCATGGCCGAAATGGCCAATGTCGAGGGCGTCCGTGTCTGCCGGCCACTGCTCGGCATTGATCCGGCCGCGCTGCGCGCCGTGGTGGATGCGGCGGGGCTCGTACCAGCCGAGGACCCTTCCAATAGCGACGATCATTATGAGCGCGTCCGCTGGCGCAAGGCGCTGCCCCAATTGGCGGTGCTAGGTCTTGACGCGGTGACGATCGGGGTTTTTGCCGAGCGCATGGCGGAGGCCGATGCGGCGATTGCGCAGATGGCCGAGGAACGTTTCGCGACCATGGTGCGGCTCGATGGCTTCGGTTCGGCGCGGATCGAACTGGCCAGTTTCATTGGTCTGAGCCCTGCCGTCTCTGTGCGGGTGCTGGGTCGCGTCCTTAATATTGTGGGGGGTCGGCAAAAGCCTCGGGCGCTGGGGCAGGTCGAACGGCTCCGCCAGTCGATTGCCGATGGGATGCTGCCCAAGTCCACCACGGTTCTGGGCTGTGTCATCCGCCTCAAGGACGATGCGGTGGTTATCGCCCGCGAGCCGGGTCGCGCCGTGCCCGCTGATGCGATCCTTTTGCCCCACGCTGAACTGGTGTGGGACGAGCGATTCCTGATCATCAATGGCTCGGACGAAAGCGGCCTCACCGCCAGCGTCGCGGACTATCTGCCGCGCCACCGGCTGGAAGAATTCCTCGGTTTCAAGGTGACCGCGCCGGCAGAAGCCATCCGCACCGCCCCCATTGTCCGCGACGCGGAGGGGGGCGTGCTGTCGCTGGGCGGCTGGTCGTTCGACGAGCGCATTTCGGTCAAGCTGCTGATCGACTAGGGCCTAAGCTGCAGGTCCTGGGCACTCATCAGCGCCGTGATCATGTTGATGGCCGTGCTCAGCCCTTCATAGGAAATGGCGTAGATTTCCTCACGCGGCAGGATCACATATTGCCCGTTGCTGCAGGCCCACAGCGCTTCGCAATAGCCCTCGATGACCTCGCTCATGCGGGCCCTGGCATCGGCCGGCGTTTCGTTCCGGTCGGCGCGGAACGAGTCAAAGATGATGTCGGCATCGACCTGCGGCAGATATTCGGCGCTGAGCTCGACTTCACTGCCTTCGGCAATGTCGGCGTAGACAGCGGGGAAGGCAAAGCCGGCATCGCGCAGCACGATGCCGAGGCTGCCGAAGGTGTGCAGGACCGAGATTGCTCCATCGGAGCCCGAGATAACCGACACTGTTATGCTGGGCGCGTCGACGAGACGCCGCAATTGGGCGAGCTGGGTGGCATAGCGGGTTTCGAGGAAATCGAGCTTGGCCTGGGTGCCGGTGATTTCGGCGAGCCGGTCATAAATGCCCAGATAATCCGATACCGCAGGATCGAAAACCAGCGTCGGCGCGATCTTTTCGAGCTGGTCGACAGGGGAATCCCGGCTGGCCAGCGTCACGATCAGGTCGGGCTCGGCCTTGGCCAGTGCTTCGATATCGAGGTCATTGCCCAGGAAAACGATGCCGCTATTGTCGAAGTCGACCCCGGTCAGAATCTTGCTGGCGCGAATATAGGGGCCGTTGTCCGAGGGCCGGCCATGGCTCGCGACCGGGAAGACGCCCAATTCAATCAGGGGAACCGAAAGGCGCAGGTCATCGAGACTGGCGATGCGGCTCGGATGGGCCGGGATTTCAACGGTTCGGCCAAGATCGTCCGTGACGGTTACAGTTTCCTGGGCCATGGCGGCCGACAGCATAGCGAGGCACAGAAGGGCGCCCGCAAGGGCCGGAAAAATACGCATGCTCAGTCTCCAAACGTCCTCCCGCGCTCTGTTTAGATTTATGATCCATATAGTCAAGTTTAACTTGGCGAGGTGGTGGGGTTGGGGCGCCCCACAACAGTCCGGCACAAGCGGTGGTGGGGAGCAGATGTCGAACATGGAGGGGATGTGCGGAGATGCACTCCGCCGAAATCCCTGTGGAACTTTCCACTCCGCCACCGCGTATTAACCCAATCGCGACATTATGACTGGACGGAGCGCCCAAAGGACAGCAGGTCTTGCCCTTGTAACGCCCCAATGCCGGACATACATTCGGCCTTACTGCTGGCCGGGTCATTTGGCCGGCTTCTCCGGGACAGGATTGATGAACGGAAACTTCCGCAACTTCGCCATCTGGCTAGTCATACTCTTCATGCTGATGGGCCTGTTCCAGGTCTTCCAGTCGTCGACCCGCTCGATTTCGGTCTCCGACAAGAGCTACAGCCAGTTCGTTACTGATGTGGAAGCCAGCCGCGTCCAGTCCGTCACCATCACCAATAATGTGGTGTCGGGCGTGCTCAATGACGGTACGCGTTTTGAAACCGTCTTGCCCGATGGCGCTGACGTGATCAGTCGCCTCGAAGACAAGGGCGTGTCGATCACCGCTCGCGCCCCCGAATCGAGCCCGTTCTGGTCGATCCTGCTCAGCTCCTGGCTGCCCTTCATCGTCATCATCGGCGTGTGGTTCTTCTTCATCCGGCAGATGCAGGGTGGCGGCCGTGGCGGCGCGATGGGCTTTGGCAAGTCGCGCGCCAAGCTGCTCACCGAAACCCATGGCAAGGTGACGTTCGAGGATGTCGCCGGTGTGGACGAAGCCAAGCAGGACTTGGAAGAAATCGTCGAATTCCTGCGTGATCCCGGCAAGTTCCAGCGTCTGGGCGGCCGTATTCCGCGCGGCGTGCTGCTTGTGGGCCCTCCGGGTACTGGTAAGACGCTGCTGGCTCGTTCGGTCGCCGGCGAAGCCAATGTGCCCTTCTTCACCATTTCGGGTTCGGACTTTGTTGAAATGTTCGTCGGTGTCGGCGCGTCCCGCGTGCGCGACATGTTCGAGCAGGCCAAGAAGAATGCGCCCTGCATTATCTTCATCGACGAAATCGACGCCGTCGGCCGCCAGCGTGGCGCGGGCCTCGGCGGCGGTAACGACGAACGCGAGCAGACCCTCAACCAGTTGCTGGTCGAGATGGACGGCTTTGAAGCCAATGAAGGCATCATCCTGATCGCCGCCACCAACCGTCCCGATGTGCTCGATCCCGCCCTGCTGCGTCCGGGCCGTTTCGACCGTCAGGTCGTGGTGCCGAACCCCGACGTGTCGGGCCGCGAAAAGGTGCTCAAGGTTCACGTCCGCAAGGTGCCGCTGGCGCCCGATGTGGATCTCAAGGTTCTCGCCCGTGGTACGCCCGGCTTCTCGGGTGCTGATCTCATGAACCTCGTCAACGAGGCGGCCCTGATGGCGGCGCGGCGCAACAAGCGTTTCGTCACCCATGCCGAGTTTGAAGACGCAAAGGACAAGATCATGATGGGCGCCGAGCGCCGCACCATGGCCATGTCCGAGGATGAGAAGAAGCTGACTGCCTATCACGAAGCCGGCCACGCCATCATCGCGCTCAAGGTTGCGGGCATCGACCCGATCCACAAGGCGACGATCATTCCGCGCGGCCGCGCCCTGGGCATGGTCATGACCCTGCCAGAGAGTGACAGCTATTCCTTCTCCCGCGAAAAGGCCCTGGCGCGCCTGACCATGCTGTTCGGCGGCCGCGAGGCCGAGATCATCAAGTTCGGCCCGGAAAAGGTCACCAGCGGTGCTTCCGGCGATATCCAGATGGCGACGAGCCTCGCCCGTTCCATGGTCATGGAATGGGGCATGAGCGAGAAGCTTGGCCGCGTCCGCTACAAGTCGAGCGATCAGGAAGTGTTCCTGGGTCACTCGGTGACGCAGTCGACCAACATGTCGGACGACACCGCGCGCATCATCGACCAGGAAGTGCGCAAGCTGATCGAGGATGGCGAGGCTTCGGCCAAGGAAATCCTCACCACCTATCACGACGAGTGGGAGGCGATCGCGCAGGCCTTGCTCGAATACGAGACGCTGACTGGCGATGAATTGCGCGCTCTGATGGAAGGCAAGCAGCCGGTTCGTCCGGACGATAACGGCCCTGCTGCGCCCAAGGCATCGGGTGTGCCCTCGGCCGGCAAGTCGGGCAAGAAGCGCCCCGATGCACCGCCGGAAGGCGGGCTGGAGCCGCAGCCGGGCAGCTAAATGCCACCGGAACAGTTGGAAAGGTCGCCGCAAGGCGGCCTTTCCGCGTTTACTGTGCACCGCTATTTGCGTTAAGCGCTGTTAAAGGTTGCACGCTAAAACTATTCGCTCGAGACGAGTGCGAGGACAGATCATGGTCAGGAAGTATTTCGGCACCGACGGTATCCGCGGGCTTGCCAATGGCAGCAAGCTGACCCCCGAACTGGCGATGAAGGTCGGCATGGCCGCTGGCACCAAATTCGTTCGCGGCGATCATCGTAATCGCGTGGTGATCGGCAAGGATACCCGCCGTTCGGGCTATATGATCGAAACGGCACTGACCGCCGGCTTTACCGCCGTGGGTATGGATGTCTATCTGCTCGGCCCGATGCCGACGCCGGCCGTTGCCATGCTGACGCGTTCGCTACGCGCGGATCTGGGCGTTATGATCTCGGCCTCGCACAATCCCTATGACGACAATGGCATCAAGCTGTTCCGGCCCGATGGCTACAAGCTCAGCGACGAGCTGGAGCTGGAAATCGAACGGCTGATCGAAAGCGACACGTCCAAGTTGCTGGCGCATGGCATGAATATCGGCCGCGCCTATCGCGACGAGGAAGCCCGCACCCGCTATGTCGAATATGCCAAGCGCACGCTGCCGCGCAATATCGATCTCAGCGGGCTGCGGGTGGTGCTCGATTGCGCCAATGGTGCCGCCTATAAGGTTGCCCCGATGGCGCTGTGGGAATTGGGCGCTGAGGTCATCACCATCGGCGTCGAGCCCGATGGCTACAATATCAATCACAAGGTTGGCTCCACCGCTCCGGACGCCGTGGCCGCCAAGGTGCGCGAGATGCGCGCCGATATCGGTATCGCGCTCGATGGTGACGCCGACCGCGTCATCATCATCGACGAAAAGGGCAATGTGGTTGATGGCGACCAGTTCATGGCCGTGATCGCCCAGAGCTGGATGGAGCGCGAAATGCTGGTGGGTGGCGGAATCGTCGCCACCGTCATGTCCAATCTTGGCCTGGAGCGCTATCTGCTCTCGCTGGGGTTGACGCTGGAGCGCACCCAGGTTGGCGACCGCTATGTGCTCGAAGCCATGCGTAGCAAGGGCTTCAATGTCGGTGGCGAACAATCGGGCCACATCATCCTGTCCGATTTTACCACGACGGGCGATGGCCTGGTGGCGGCGCTGCAATTGCTGGCCGTGCTCAAACAGCAGGAACGGCCGATCTCCGAAATCTGTGCGCGTTTCGAAAAAGTTCCCCAATTGCTGCGCAGCGTCAAATTCAAATCCGGCAAGCCGCTGGAGCATAAGCAGGTCATTCAGGCCATTGCCGATGGTCAGGCCATGCTCGGCAAGGGCGGGCGCCTGGTGGTCCGCGCGTCGGGCACCGAACCGGTTATCCGGGTGATGGGCGAGGCCGATGATGCGGCACTGGTTTCGACCGTCGTGGGGCAGGTCGAGGCGGCAATTCTGCAGGTCGCCTGAGGCCAACGGCCCAAGAGTTTCAATCCCGTGCCAGTATGGAGTCATTTCCGCGAAAGCGGGAATCTCCGCTTAACGCTGCCTCCTAGGTAAACAGAGATCTCGCTTTCGCGGGACAAACCTGGATGTCGTCTGCGTAACGCCCTGCAATGACTGTCAGATCCCGCCCATTATACTGACGTTAGGGTTAAGTCTTTAGGTTAATCGGGCTTTAAGGAAATTGTCCGATATTTGCCAACAATCGACTCGTGTCGTGGCAACCCAAGGACGAAATTCATGAACAAGCTCATCGCTGCGGTCATGGTGGCAGGAGCCGCTATTGTGGCGGCCCCGGCGCTGGCAGCCGACATGCCCTATTATCCGCCCATCGAGATTCCGGATGTAGATTATGGGGTGCAGGGCGCCTTTTACTTGCGCGGCAGCGCTGGTGTGAATGGCCTCTGGGCCAAGGAAGTCAACCACCCCAGTGGCGTTCCGGATACGGTGTTCGCCACGGACGATTGGGGCTTCGGCTATTCGGTCGGCGCGGGCGTGGGCTACGAAACCGGCACGGGTCTGCGCTTTGACGTCACCGCCGACTATCTCGGCAATGACGAGCTTTCCACCACCATTGCCGGCTCGGCCAACCTGGCCAATGGCCAGCACAAGCTGTCGCTGCGCTCCACGATCCTCCTGGCCAACGCCTATTATGACTTCGGTCTGGGCGGCGGCGGTTACGGCGCTGCGGGCGGTGCCTTCGGTTATGTCGGCGCCGGCGCTGGTGTGGCCTTCAACGACATCATCACCAACGGCCCAGGCGCGCCCGACACGCGCGGTGACAATACCAGCTTCGCGGCCGCCGGTATGGTTGGCGTTGGCTATGATTTCGGCCAGGTAGTCGCCGATATCGGCTATCGCGCCCTCTACATCAATTCGGTTGCCAATGACGCGCCGGCTTATCCCTATAGCCTCGACAATGTCTGGGCTCACGAAGTGCGCGGCACGGTTCGCTATCGCTTCTAGGCGGCATCTGACGGCAATAATCTGAAATCGGCGTCCTCGGGCGCCGATTTTTTTCGTCCGAATTGCCAGAATCGCCCCTACCATGCTGCGAAGCGACCAGCAGGAGGATGGCATGAAGGTTTTGGTGATCGGGGCGGCGGGCATGGTGGGCCGCAAGTTGACGGCGGCGCTGCTGGCGGCAGGGCAGGTGGGTGGTCAGGCCATCGAGAGCCTGGTTTTGGCCGATATCATTGCACCTGCAAAACCGGCCGCGGATATCGCCATCACTACCCTCGCAACCGACCTCTCCGAGCCCGGTGCTGCTGCAGCCCTGGCTGCGGCCAGGCCTGACCTGATCTTTCATCTGGCGGCAATCGTGTCCGGGGAAGCCGAGGCCGATTTTGAAAAGGGCTATCGTATCAATCTCGATGGTACGCGGTTCCTGTTCGAGGCCATCCGGCTCGAAGGCGCAAAAGGCCCCTATCGGCCGCGGTTGGTTTTTACCTCATCCATCGCCGTTTATGGTGAGCCGCTTCCCGCCGTGATCGGCGATAGCCACGAGCACACACCCCTCACCAGCTACGGCACACAAAAAGCCATTTGCGAGCTGTTGCTCGCCGATTATTCGCGGCGGGGTTTTCTCGACGGCGTTGGCATCCGTCTGCCCACCATCGCCGTCCGTCCCGGCAAGCCGAACAAGGCGGCATCCGGTTTCTTTTCGGGGATCATCCGGGAGCCGCTGGCAGGCATGGAGGCAATCCTGCCCGTCGAGGAGAGTGTCCAGCATTGGTTCGCCAGCCCCAGGGCGGCGGTTGGCTTCCTGCTGCATGCCGCGCAGATGGATACCGCGCCGCTGGGACAGCAGCGCAGCCTGACCATGCCGGGCCTGTCCGTTACCGTCGCTGAGCAGATTGCGGCGCTTGAGCGCGTTGCCGGTCCTGCGGCCGTCGCACTGATCCGCCGCCAGCCCGACGCCGTCGTCGCCAAAATCGTGGCCGGCTGGCCACGGGCTTTTGACGCACAACGAGCGAGCCAGTTGGGGTTCCGAGCCGAAACCAGCTTTGACGAGATCATCCGCATCCACATTGCGGACGAGCTGACGCCGGGGAACTAGCCAGGGCCCGCAAATTTGCTGAATCATTTCTTTTGATGTCGATTTCTGCTGAATTATCTGGCGAGATGACTGCGAAGCGGTCGCGGGCTGGACGGAGGTCGCATGTGGCCAAGCCGGAAATCCCCTGTTTTCCTTGGATCGCGTGGTGCGGGCGTTTCCAATTGCTGGCGTTTCATGTAGGCCAGAGGTCAGTCGAGGGAGTGCGATATGCCTGACAATGCGAACCAATCTGCGGATCGGACGCGTCCCGGGCGGCGTAAGGGCGCAGAAGCGCCCCGGGTCTCGCTGCTGGCCGAGCCGCGGCGCATGAAAATTCTCGAATGGCTGCAGGAAGAGGGCAGCGCCAGGGTGCGCGATCTCTCGGCGGCGTTCGGCGTGTCCGAAGCGACGGTCCGCCAGGATCTGGAGCGGCTCGAGCTGGAAGGCCATGTGACCCGCGAGCATGGCGGCGCTTTCCTGAAGTCAGTGGCCCAGCAAGTTCAGTCCATGTCGCTGCAGCATATGGAAAACATCGACAGCAAACGGCGCATTGGCCTGCTGGCTGCCGGCATGGTGCATGACTACGATTCGATCATCATCGATTCCGGTTCGACGACCACCGCCTTGGCGGATAATCTCGTGGCTCGACAAGGGCTTAATGTCGTCACCAATGCCCTCAATATCGCGCTGCTGCTTGGCGCCAATCCGACCAATACCGTGCATATGCCGGCCGGGCAGTTCAAGGCGCCGACCCTGTCGCTGAGCGGAGAAAAGTCGGGCGAATTCTTCGAAGGCATCTTTGTCGAAACGCTGTTCCTGGCCACCGCAGGCATTTCCTTTGAAGCGGGGCTGACCTATCCGGCCCTGGGCGACATCTATGTCAAAAAGGCCATGATCAAGGCGGCCTCGAAGGTCGTCCTGCTGGCCGATTCCACCAAGATCGGCCGCACTTCGTTTTCCTCGCTCGGCCAGGTGGGTCTGGTGCATACCCTGATCACCGATGCCGGTATTGCCGATGCCGACAGGGCGCGCTTCGAGGCGCTGGGCATTGTGGTGATGATCGCGTCCTAGGCGCTTTTTCTCTCGATTCGGAGCCTGGCCGTGCAGCGATTGCAGCGGTCCGTTCGGTTTGCGCCCGAAGCAATTGCGCTCGTCAGCGGAGCTTGACAGTTTGCCGGCAACTTGCTCTATAAATCGCAATATTCGATAAAATTCGAAAATCGATGAGCAAGAATGCTCGCGGCGGGCCTATTGCCGGCCGGCGGAGACATCTTGCGTGGGAGAGAGCATATGACCGATCAATCCGTCGCCAAATGGGATGTTTATGAAGCCAGCTTCAGCGGGCCGGCTGAAGGCAACCCATTCATTGATGTGGCGTTCGAAGCCGATTTCTCGCAGAACAGCCGCAAGGTGCGGGTGCCGGGTTTCTATGACGGGAACGGCGTCTACAAAATTCGCTTCATGCCCGACAATGAAGGCGCCTGGAGCTTCGTCACCAAATCGGCCACCCCGGCGCTGGATGGCAAGACCGGCAACTTCACCGTAACGGCCGCGCGCAAGGGCAATCACGGCCCGGTCAGCGTCGCCAACAAATTCCATTTCGCCTATGCCGATGGCACCCCGTTCCTCTCCTTCGGCACCACCTGCTATGCCTGGACGCACCAGCCGCTGAGCGAGCAGCAGAAGACGCTCGATACGCTCAAGGCCGCCCGCTTCAACAAGATGCGGATGGGTGTGTTCCCCAAGGACTATCCCTATAATGTCAATGAGCCGCTGCATGACGTCTACCAGCGCGGCGCGGATGGGAAGCTTGATTTCGACCGGCCCAATCCCGAGAGTTTCCGGCATTTCGAAAATCAGGTCGCGGCATTGGGCGAGCTTGGCATCGAAGCCGACATCATCATGCTGCACCCCTATGACCGTTGGGGCTATTGCGACATGAGCCCGGAGCAGGACTACCGCTATTTCGCCTATCTCACCGCGCGCTTGGCCGCTTATCGCAATGTGTGGTGGTCGCTGGCCAATGAATATGACTTCCTGCTCGACACCAAGCCGATGGCGCAGTGGGACCGCTACTTCCATATCATCGAGGAAAACGACCCCTATAATCATCTTCGCTCGATCCACAATGGCGATCCGGCCGCCAATTATGACCATCGCAAGCCATGGGTCAGCCATGTCTGCATCCAGCATTGGGATGTGAAGCGGACCGGGGAATGGCGCGAGGCCTATGGCAAGCCCGTGGTCAATGATGAGCCGGAATATGAGGGCAATATCATCCAGTCCTGGGGCAATATCTCGGCGCAGGAGCTGACCCATCGATTCTGGATTACCACGCTGCGCGGCGGCTATGCCGGGCATGGGGAGACCTTCAGCCATCCCGAAGATCTGATCTGGTGGGCCAAGGGCGGCGAATTGCGTGGTGAGGCCTGGAAGCGCATCGGCTATTTGCGGGACCTCCTGGAGCAGGACGCAACTCATGGCCTCGAGCCGCTCAACAAGGACGGCACGTTCCCCTGGAACCGCATTTCGGGTTCGCGCGATGGCGATGTGACCTGGATCTATTTCGGCGAGCATCAGCCGGTGATCTGGGCCGGTGGCCTGCCGCAGGACGATCGCAAATATGAGGCCGATATCATCGACACCTGGAACATGACGGTGACGCCGGCCAAGATCGTATCAGCACCGGAAAACCACCCAACCCGCCATGGCGCGGTGCTCCGCCAGCGCAAGCCCGATGCGGCCTTTGCCGTGGAATTGCCCGGCAAGCCCTATCTTGCCCTGCGCGTCCGCCCGCTGGACTAGACGCGCTTGTCGGAGACCAGCATCATGTCCGGATCATCTCCCCTGGCGCTCGACTGGCCGCTGGTCAGGCCCCGCGCCCGGGTCATAGTCGACAATGACTTTTCCGGTGATCCGGACGATCTGGTGCAGATGGCGCATCACCTGCTGTCGCCTTCGGTGGAGATCAGGGCGATCATCGCCTCGCACCTGTCGGTTGGTGACCCCTGGGACAGGAGCACACAACAGGCCGCCAATGCCCTGGCCAAGATCAATGAATTGCTGGACGTCATGGGGCTGGCTGGCCGCCATCTTGTGTTGAAGGGGGCGGAGACCGCCCTGCCCGCACCGGGCAGGCCACAGGTCACGCCCGCGGCCGAGGCCATCATTGCCGAAGCGATGCGCGAGGATACCGATCTGCCGCTCTATTTCGCGGCTGGGGCGGGGCTGACCGAATTGGCCAGTGCCTGGCTGATGGAGCCGCGCATCGGCAAGCGGATCACGTTGGTCTGGATTGGTGGGCCGGAATATGCCGATATCGCGCCACCGCCGCCGGGATCGAGTGGGCCGGAATATAATTTGCGCATCGATATTGCTGCAGCGCAGGTGGTGTTCAACCAGTCCGACATCGCCATCTGGCAGGTGCCGCGCAGCACCTATCGTCAACTTCTGCTCAGCTATGCCGAACTGCTGACCAATGTGCGGCCGCATGGCGCCCTCGGCCGCTATCTGGCCGACAATATCGAGCGGGTCATGCAATGGACGTCCGGGTTCCGCCATGGCATCGGGGAAACCTATGTCATGGGCGATAGCCCGCTGGTGACGCTCACCGCGTTGCAATCCTCATTCGAAGCCGATCCGTCATCGAGTTCCTATGTGACGCGCCCGGCCCCGGAAATTGCCGACGATGGCAGCTATGTGCCGGATTCTGGCGGCCGGCCGATCCGGGTCTATACGCAAATCGACGGCCGCCTCACCTTCGGGGATTTCTTCGCCAAGCTGCAACTTGCCGCGCAAATCTAGCGGTTGTGACGCCAACCGAGCAGGCGCTCGGCCTTGGCCGAACTGAAAAAGCTATTATGGCCGCTGAGGTCTCCGGTGATGGGAATGCCGGGGAAATAGCGCCTCGCAAGGTCCAGGCTCGGCGTCTCCGAAATCGTCTCGGGCGCGACGATGTAGAAGGCCTCGTGGCCGGTGAATGGCGCGGTTAGACTCAGCAGGCAGGCATCCGCAGCGGCGTCGAGTTGGGTCCAGGCCCAGAGATGTTTTTCGACATTGGGATTGTCGCCATAGAGATCGAGGGCAATAGCCTTGTCGGGCACGACGAGATGGAAGCGCATGCTGGCGATCACCATGTCTTCGTAGCGCCGGGCAAAAGCCTCGCCCTGTTCCTCGCAGATCCATTTCGAGAGGCTATAGGGCTCTTCGCTGTAATTGGGATGCAATTCGTCGAGCGGGAAATAATCGTAGCGCGGGTGCCGGCTATAGGCATGGCCGATGGCATTGACACTGGAGGCCTGGCACACCCGCTTGATGCCATGCTCGGCGGCGGCGCGCAGCGCATTGTAGCTGCCCACAACGTTATTGTTATGCACCACATGGTCGGGGTTCCGGCCCGGCGAGGGAATGGCCGCCATATGGATGATGGCATCGCAGCCGGCAAAGGCCGCGACCGTGGCCTCGTAATCGGTCATTTCCGCCAGGATAAAGGGAATGGTCTGGTCCTGCGTTTCGGGTGGCGCGACCCGGTCGATCAGCACCAGATCGTGCCCCCTGGCGCGGGCATTGCTCACAATGCCCTGGCCGACACGGCCGCTCGAGCCGGTAATGGCGATTTTCATTGGATGGCCTCATTGGCATAGACGGCCTCTAGCAGGCCCCGGATATAGCCGATGGCATAGAGCCGGCCGAAGGCGGAGTAACCGGCATGGTCATTGCTGTCGCCTTCGACGGTCGGCACGTGATCGGGCCGCAGTACGCCCTCAAAACCAATATCGCGATAGGCCTTCATGCAGGCTAGCATGTCGGTCTTGCCGGCATCGTGCCAGGTTTCCTCGAAGCGGGTCGGCACACCCCGCACGTCGCGGAAGTGGATGAAGGAAATCTTGTTGCCGAACTTGCGGATTTCGCGCGGCAGATCGTCGGTCATCAGGGTGAAATTGCCCTGGCACATGGTGATCGTATTCATCGGGCTGGGCACGAAATCGATCAGGCGTTGATAGTTCTCGATGCTGCGCATGATGCGTCCGACACCACGAATGGGCGAGAGCGGGGGATCGTCGGGATGCATGGAGAGTTTGACATTGGCGCGTTCGGCCACCGGCAGCACGCGCTTGAGGAAATAGTCGAGATTGCTCCACAGCGCCTCCTCATCAATGGGGGGATTGCTGGTGAGATCGGCAGGTACGTCATTGATGTCAAAGCTGGTCACCACCGAGCCGCCGCGAGAGGGCGTGGCCATATTGGTGCGGACCCAGTTGAAATCGGTCATCCACTCATAGCACCAGACCGGAATGCCCAGCCGGCCCATATTCTCGATGAGCGTGCAGACCGTGGCGATCTCCTCGTCGCGTCCGGGCAGGCCGCGTTTGGCCTTGTTGAGCGGCGGGCGGGCCTCGATGACGACCAGCTTGAAGCCGGCCGCCTCATAGCTTTGTTTCATGCGGAGCAGTGGCGCGTAATCGCATAATTGCTCATTGGCCTGCAGCATATCGAAGGGCAGGCCGCCCACGGCCAGATTGACGCCGGCCTGCTGGGCCAGCTTCCAGACGGGGGAGGGCGTCGGGCTGATGAATTCGGCAATTTCGAGCATAAAACCTCACGTCAATAAAAGACTTCAGGCGGGCAGCAATTCGGAAAGCCGCTCGGCAATGATTTCGGGTTGTTCGGCATGGAGATAGCAGGCGGCTGCCTGGTTCGGCTTGACCTGGAAGAGTGGCGGGCGGGTGGCGCAGACATCCATTGCCATGGGGCAGCGCGAGCGGAAGGGGCAGCCGCCATCGGCGCGGCCGGCCTCGCGGGCGATGATGGGATGCTCACCCCAGCGCTGGTCCAGATTAGGCCAGGGAATGGAATCGACCAGCAGCTGGGTATAGGGGTGCTGCGGCGACTTGATCACCCGGTCGACATCACCGGCTTCCATCACCGCGCCGCGATAGAGCACGATGATGGATTTGGCGATGTGATAGGCCGTGGTCAGATCATGGGTGATGTAGATGATCGAGACGCCATGATCGCGCTGCAGATTGCGCAGGGTTTCGAGGATATTGGCCCGCAGCGAGGCATCGACCATCGAGACCGGCTCGTCGGCGATCAAGAGGCGCGGCTTGAGCAGCAAAGCGCGGGCGACATTGATGCGCTGGCGCTGTCCGCCGGAGAGCTGATGCGGAAAGCGCCCCAGAATATCCTCGGGCCGGAGACCCACCGCCGTCAGGGCCTCTTCCATGCGGTTACGGGCATCGGCTTTGCTCTTGGCCAGCTTGAAGCGCTTGATCGGCACGGTCAGCAGGTGATCGACCGTGTAAAATGGGTTGAACACGGCGAAGGGGTCCTGGAACACCGCCTGCACTTCGCGGCGATAGGCCAGCCGGTCCTTGCCGGTGAGCGAGACAATGTTCTTGCCGCGATAGATGATCTCGCCAGTCGTCGGCGTGATGAAGCCCAGCAGCAACATGGCGAGCGTGGTCTTGCCGCTACCGCTCTCGCCGGCCACGGTCATGATGGTGGGCTCGTCTTCCCTGAGCGTCAGGGACATGTCGCGCAGGGCGATATTGGCATGCGGGCTGATGAGGCCACGCTGATAGACCTTGGAGACATTGCGCAGTTCCAGAAGATTACTCATTGCCGGGTCTCCTCGTCGAAGAGGTGGCAGGTGATGAGCCGGCCATTGGCCAGGATTTGCGGCTCGGGGCGGACGGTGCTGCATTTGTCCATGGCAAAGGAGCAGCGGGGGTGGAAGGCGCAGCCCCCGGGCAGCCGCAGCAGCGAGGGCGCGAGCCCCGGAATGCCCTGGAACACGCCCTTATTGTCGAGATTGGGCAGGCTGCTGATCAGCGCCCGGGCATAGGGATGGTTGGGGGCGGTGAACATGTCGCGCACCGAACTGACTTCCACCAGCCGCCCGGCATACATCACTGCGACCTTGTCGACGAATTGGGCCATCAGGCCCATATCGTGTCCGATCAGGATCACAGCGGCATTGATCTGGTCCTGCACCCGATCGATGGTTTCCATCACCTGGCGCTGGGTGACCACATCGAGCGCGCTGGTGGGCTCGTCGGCGATGATCACTTTGGGTTCGAGCAGGATGCCGATGGCGATGCAGACGCGCTGCTTCATGCCGCCGCTCAGCTCATGGGCATACATGCGGAAGACGCTGGGATCGAGGTCGACCGAGCGCAGCGCATGCATGCAGCGGTCCTTGATGGCTGAGCCGCTTTCGCGCGGCATATGGGAGCGCACCGCGTCGACCATTTGCGCCCCGATCCGCATCACCGGGTTGAGTGAATTCATCGCGCCCTGGGGGATATAGGCGATTTTGTCGAGCCGCGCCTTGCGCATGCCGTCATCGTCGAGCGCCATGAGGTCGACGCCATCGATGGTGACGCTGCCGCCCTCGATGCGCCCGGGCGGCTTGATCATGCGCATCATGGCCAGGGCCATGGTGCTCTTGCCGGAGCCGGATTCGCCGACCATGCCGAGCTTTTCGCCGGCACCGAGGTTGAAGCTCACATCATCGAGCGCCTTGGCCCGGCCCAGGTCGGTATAATAGGTTACCTCCAGCCCTTTGACCTGCAGCACCGATTTGGCATTGCCTGCATCATAGGCCTTGGTGGCGTTTCTCGATCCGGTTTGCGCCGTTGTCACGATTGAGTTCATCGTCATCACCTATTCGGTTCTGCGCACGCGCGGATTGGCTAGCTCGTCGAGCCCCATATTGACCAGAGCGAGCGAGCCCAGGATCAGGATCATCGCGAAGGCGGGTTCGAGCGGCCACCACCACCAGCCATTGAAAAACGCGCCCTGCGACTGGGCGGCCCAGATGATGTTGCCCAATAGCGGCTCGCGCAG
The DNA here is from genome assembly GCF_030159855.1 of Devosia yakushimensis. NCBI lineage: Bacteria > Pseudomonadati > Pseudomonadota > Alphaproteobacteria > Hyphomicrobiales > Devosiaceae > Devosia > Devosia yakushimensis. The sequence continues at coordinate 19,916 of NZ_BSNG01000001.1, forward strand.
TGGTCCCAGGCCCAGCACGGCGAGATAGAAGGAGGCAAAGACGGCGGCGAAGACTTGCCCCACGAAAGCTGCCGCGATGAACGGCAAAAGATTGGGCAGGATTTCCTTGAAGATGATGCCGAAGTCGCTCATGCCCGAAAGCTTGGCGACGGCCACGAATTGCCGTTCCTTCATGGTTAGCACCTGGGCGCGGATCACCAGGGTCGGTCCCATCCAAGCCAGCAGCACGACGATGAAGGACATGGTCAGGATGGTGACGTCGCGTTTGTCGAGCGAGCCGGCGATCACGACCTGGATGAGCAGCACCGGGATCGGCGTCAGGATCTGGCAGATGGTGCGGATCGCGCTGTCGATCCAGCCGCCGAAATAGGCCGAGGTAAAGCCGAGCACGACGCCGATCAGCGTGCCAATGCCACCGGCCAGCAGGCCGATCAGCGCGGTCTGCCACATGCCCACCACCATGGCGGCAAGGAGGTTGCGGCCGAAGAAATCGGTGCCGAAGGGATATTTGAGGCTGGGCGCCTGCTTGAGAGGGGCCGAGAGCGGATAGGCGTGTTTGGGGTTGATCAGCGCCATGCCGACCAGCGTGAACAGGGCCAGGCACAGCAGGATGAAGAGGCCAATCGCCAATCCCTTGTTGCGCCGGAGATAGCGCAGCAACAGGGTCAGCTTGCCCGGCTGTTCGACCCGTTGTTCGGCGGTCAGAACGATCGATGCCATACTGCGCTCCTATTGGTTCCTGATCCGCGGATCGAGCAGCGGATAGATGAATTCGAGCACAGTCATCAGCGTCGCCACGGCGATGGTGATGAACAGTACGACGCCGTAAATGACGGGGAAGTCGTTGGCGCGGATGGCAAGGTTGAGCAGCGTGCCGACGCCGGGCAGGCCGAACAATCCCTCCACGATAATGGCCGAGGTGACGACTGTGCCAAGGGCCAGGGCCAGGGCCGTGGCTTGCGGCAACAGGGCGTTGCGCAGGTAATAATCGCGGAAGATGCGGCGGCCGGTCAGGCCCTTGTGTTCGGCGAAATTCACATAATCTTCGCCCTGGATGGTGACGCCCATGCCGCGCATGGACAGGACCCAGCCGCCGACCGATCCCAGGATCAGTGACAGTGCCGGCAGGATCTGATGGCGCATCAGATCGAGGGAAAATGCCCAGGAGAAGGTTGGCACGGTGCCCACCGAATAGGCGCCGCCCAAGGGGAGCCATTTGAGGCGGAAGCCGATGAAGAAGACCAGCAGGATGCCCATGATAACCGGCGGCACGCCGGTCAAGAGGATGAATGGGGTGGCGATCGAGCGCAGCCAGCCCGGCGCCCGGGGCCAGGCGGCGATGGCGCCCAGCACAGTGCCGATGGCGAAGCTCAAAATGGTGGTGACCAGCAGCAGGCCGATGGACCAGGGCAGCGCCTGGGCAATCAATTGCGTGACGGTCGCGGGGTATTTGGAGAGCGAATAGCCGAAATCGAGGTGAATGACGTTGTTGAGATACTGGAAATATTGATCGAGCAGAGGCTTATCGAGGCCGAATTGCTGCTCCATGGAGGCAATGAGCTTTTCCATGTCGCCGGAAGAAAACCCGCCAGTGCGGGCCAATTCAGCAAACCGTTCGCGAATGGCGCTGCGCGGGGATAGGCGCGGAACGAAAAAGACGATGGTGGAGGCGGCCCAGATAACGAGGACGAGAAACAGTAGCCGCTTGAGAATGATCCTGACGGTCAACCGAGAGCTCCTTGGCGTGTCGGTAAGCGCGCCGCCGGGGCGGCGCGCTTCGGATTGACGTCTTATTTGCCGGAGGGCTGCAGGCCGGTAATCACCAGCATGCCGGTATAGGCCCAGAAGGCACCATTGGTGCCCAGGCCAGGACTGCTGGCCGAGGGCCAATTGGTCCAATAGTGGTTGTTATAGGGGATGCGGTGCAGCCACTGGATGACCGGTATGTCGATCGTGTCGCGCCAGTAAATGCCCAGGGCCTTGGCCGCGCCGGCAATGAATTTGGGGTCGCTCGAGTCGAGCGGGGCAATTTCATTGATCAGCGCGTCATATTCTGGGTTGCTGTAACGAGAGAAGCGGCCGGCATTGGCCGGTGCGCCCGGTGCGGCAGCAAAATCGCTGTCGTAGAGATTGAGGGCCTCGAAGGGGTCGAACAGGCTGGCGCCATGGCCGAACATGTATAGTCCGGCTTTGCCGTCGGTCATGTTCTGGTAGGCGTCGGTGCCGAAATTGACATTGGCATCGAAGCCGGCATTGCGCAGCATTTCGGCCAGCACCGGGGCGATGTCGCCGTGGATGGTTTCGAAAGCCTGGATCGTGGCGTCGAGAGTCTGGCCGTCCTTGGCCCATAGACCATCGCCGTCCAGAGCAAAGCCGGCGTCAGTCATGAGTTTGGCGCTGGCTTCGAGGTCGAATTTGCCCGGTTCGTACTTGGCTTCTTCCGCCTTGACCTCGGGGCTGTCGGCAAAAGCCTGCAGGTTGGGATAGAGCGGGAAGGGGTAGATCGTGGCGATCTTGGCGCCTTCATAAAGTATTTCGTCGATCAGGTTGCGATCGATGGCGAGGCTGATGGCCTTGCGGACATTGGGGTCGCTATAGGGTTCAAGCTGGGTGTTCACCCACAGCGAATTGGGCCACCAATCGAGATAGCCATAGGGTGATTCCGTACCAGTCCAGGATTGCACATCCGGATTTTGCTGGAGGATCGTGCCGATAATCTGGGCGCGCATATCGACCGAGGAATCGAACTCGTTGTTGACGATGCGCTGGGCGACGGTGTCGATCGGCTGGTTGAGAATATTGACCATGATGACGCGCTTGACCGCAGGCTCGGCAACGCGGCCAGCCTTGACCGCCCACCAATCGGGACGCAGATCCAAGATCTTCTGGTTGTTGTTCCAGGCGACGACATTGAAGGGTCCGGAATGAGGAATCTCGTCGCGGCCGGGGGCGGCGGTTGGATCGGCCTGGGCCGATAGATAGGCCTCCGGCACGATGGAAACGCCGGTATCGAATTTTTGGGTCAGCACCTCGAACTTGAAGCGCGGCGCGGGGGCGTTGAACTTAACCTCGACGGTCAGGTCGTCGACAGCGGTGACGCTGGCCACCTCCTGGGTGAACTGGTTGTGGTATTGCAGCCTCTCGTTATCGATTTGGCCCTGGAAGGTATAGACCACATCCTTGGAGGTCACCGGCGTGCCATCGGACCATTGGGCCTGGGCATTGAGCTTGATGACCAGGGTGGTGAAGGTGTCGTCGGTATAGTCCATGCTGTCGGCCAGCCAGGGAATGAACTCGTTCTTGTAGATGGCGAAATACATCAGCGGTTCCCACAGCAGGTTATTGCCTTCCTGGTGGGTATAGGTGGGCGGCACGGACCAGGGATTGGTGGTGCCGATGGTGGCGCCGCTTGAAACGCCCCAGGCGAGAACCACGGTCTGGTTGCGGGGCACCTCGGGCAGCGATGCGGGAACGATGTCGGCCGCAGCAGCAGGGGACGGTGCATCCTGAGCGAAAGTGGCGATCGGCGTGAGTGCCAAAACTAGCGACGTCATCGCCGCTGCGAATGTGAGTCTAACCATGTGACAGTCTTCTCCCTTTTGCTGTCCGTGGAACGAAAAGGCATCAGTCTCGAAAGTCAGAACAGTCGTATCGGCGGCCTCCTCGCCGCCAGTCTTCTCCCTGTGTTCGGCCATGGCATTGCCTGGTCGTCACGCGTTTTAGGCGCAAAAACACACGCATGCTGAAAGCAGCATGTGCAAAGCCTTTGATTGAAATCCTCCCAACCCGTCCGCCTCATCTCTGCAAGGCTGGCCGGTTGATTGTTATTCTTGGACCGTCACCCCATGGCGAGTCAACCAAACGATGGTTGCCGGTGCCCAGGGGCGAAATCTCTGGCTTTTCTCGAAAATCCTCCTGGTTTCTAGATGGTGCTGAAAGCCGTGATCGAGTGCCGGATCGTGACCGGCGCTGCGGGATCGATATGGATGGCGGTGGCTATGCCGCGCGCATTGATCGGGTTGGCGCCGGTCGAAACGGCGTCATTGAGGTCGAAAGCGGCGGCAATCGGCTCGAGGCCGAGACCGCGATATTGTCCGTGCCAAGGTGGCCCATCGATGCCCCGGTCGGTGTGCCAGATCTGCAGTGAAGGCAGTAGCGAACGGTCCCAGTCGAGCACGATGCCGGCGCTCTCATCGCGATAGATGGCGGTCACCGGGCCGCGCATGCCGCAGAGCTGAACATTGAGATTGGGCTGGGAAATGGGGGGATGGGCCAGATCGACCGTATGGTCGCCTTGGGGCACCCGGGCGAGGTCGGAAAATTCCTGGTTCTGGCCGGGCGCCGTCTGGAAGGGATGGGTAAGGCCGAAGGCGAAGTCGGCCAGCAGCTCAAGAGTGCCGGACCGCTCGGGCAAGCGCATGATGGGGTGAAGACCCACCGAAATCGCGGCCGGGCGGCGGGCATGGATGATCAGCGAGAAGTCCAGTGCCGGAGCGCCTTCCCGTGCCGAGATCACGCGTTCGAGCCGTTTAACGGGGGAGTGTTCGGGATAGTCCAGCGCCAGCGTGATGTTGCCCGGATTGGCCTCTATTACCGTCCAGTCCTCGTCGCCGGCTGGGCCGTGAATGGGCCGAGAGGCGGGCTGATCCGTGAGATCAGTCCATTCCTCGGGGGCTTGGCCCTTATGCCCGCCTGCGCCAAAGGGCACGCAGACGAAATCGCCGCCCAGTTCGCGCAAATGCCCGATGATCGAGCGATCGTCGACTTTGCCCATCCAGGGCGCCCTGGCAAAGGGCGAGAAGGGACCATTGGGCAGGTCGAACCGGCATTCGGCCAGCATGGCGGCCGTGGCCAGAACCGTTGCCTCGCCATATGGCCAGGTCAGCCTGTGCGAAGCAATCGTCCGGTCCTGCAAGGCGCTTTGCATCGGTCTGCTACCAGCTGGTCAGCGTGCCGTCTTCCAGCCGGGCAACCGGCAGGTAGGCGGGGGAATAGGGGTATTTGGCGGCGACCGCCTCATCGATATCGACGCCATGGCCGGGTGCTTCGCCGGGCTGGAGGTAGCCACGATCATAGCTCCAGGCGCGGGGGAACATGTCATAGGTGGCGTCGGTGTAGCCGGAGAATTCCTGGATGCCGAAATTGGGAATGGCGGTATCGACATGGATATTGCAGCCCATGGCCACGGGCGACACATCCATTGGTCCATGGCAGGCCGAACGGACATGATAGATGGCGGCAAAGTCGAAGATTTTCTTGAGGCCGGTGACGCCGCCGGCATGCACCGAGGTGACGCGGATATAGTCGATAAGCTGCTCGGAAATGAGCTGCTGGCAATCCCAGATGGTGTTGAACACCTCGCCCACCGCAATAGGTTGGGTGGTGTGCTGGCGGATGATCCGGAAGCCTTCCTGCAGCTCGGCCGGAATGGCATCTTCCAGCCAGAACAGGCGGAATGGCTCAAGATCCTTGCCCAGCCGCGCCGCCTCGATAGGGGTCAGGCGATGGTGCACGTCATGCAGCAGATGGACATCCCAGCCGACCGCGTCGCGCACTTTTTCAAACAGCCTGGGGATCAGCGGTAGATATTTGTGGGTGGACCAGACTTCCTCTTCGGGCAGGGCCTTGATCATGCCGCCGGCGGTCTGGTCGAGGGAATGGCCCGTGCCATAGATTGGCGGCAGGCCGGGAATGGAAACCTGCGCCCGGATGGCGTCCAGCCCCTGTTCGCGCAGCGCCACTACGCCCTCGACAACCTCGCCGATATCGAGCCCGCCGGCATGCTTATAGACCATGACCTTGTCGCGCGAGCGGCCGCCCAGCAATTGATAGAGCGGCATATTGGCGGCCTTGGCCTTGATATCCCAGAGCGCCATGTCCACGCCGGAGATGGCCGCCATGGTGATCGGCCCGCGCCGCCAATAGGCGCCCTTGTAGAGGTATTGCCAGATGTCCTCGATCCGTTGGGGATCGCGTCCGATCAGGCAGGGCACGACATGGTCTTCGAGATAGGCGACGACGGCCTTCTCGCGGCCATTTACCGTGGCGTCGCCAATGCCATAGAGCCCTTCATCGGTCATTACCTTGACCGTGACGAAATTGCGTCCGGGCGAGGCGACGATGATTTTGATGTCGGTGATTTTCATGTTGGCTCAGGCAATAAGGGGATGGAAGGCGATGGCGGTCGGCGAGCCGGTCATGATCGGGCTGCCGAAAGATTTCAGCGCGCCGCTTTCAGGCTCGTAGCGGAAGAGCGAGATGAGGTCGCTTTCCTGGTTGGCAACCGCGAGAATTGTTCCTGTCGGATCGAAGGCGAAATCGCGCGGCACGTGCCCGCCGCAGGGTGTGGTGCCGATCAGCCGGGCAATGCCGCTGGCCTGGTCGATGGCAAAGCCGGCCAGGCTGTCATGGCCGCGATTGCCGACATAAAGATGCCGCCCACCAGCCGCGATATCGATGGCTGATCCCGAATTGCCGGCAAAAGGTTCGGGCAGTGTCGGCTCGATGGCGAGAAGGGTGAATGAGCCCGCCTCGGCGTCGAAGGCCAGGCTCGCCAATGTGCAGGTCAGTTCGTTGACGCAATAGGCGAATGGCAGGCTGGGGTGAAAGCGGAAATGCCGCGGGCCGGACCCCGGAGGCATTAGCGTCTCGCTATGCGGGGAGAGAGCACCGGTCCGCGCGTCGAAACGATAGACCAGCAGCCGGTCGATCCCCAGATCGGCGACGACGACGAAGCGATTGTCCGGCGTCCAGCGGATGCAATGGGCGTGCGGACGTTCCTGCCGCCCCGCATCGGGACCCGTGCCATGGTGGCGGATTTCGGCAATTGGCGGGTGGAGCGTGCCATCGGGATCGCGCGGATAGATGGCAATGGATTGGTTGGGTCGGGCGCTGGCCGGCAGGCCCGAATAATTGGCGATGGCGGCAAAGCGCCCAGTGCCGTCATGACTGTTATGGGCCGTGCCGTCGCCGCGCGTCGGCTGCTTGGAAAGATAGTCGAGCGCCCCTGTCGCATAGTCGATGCCATAGGCGGTGATATCGCCCTCGTTCCAGCCGGCCACTTCGCTCACTGCCGAGAGCGAGACGCCGTCGCGTGCCACTTCGAGAAAGGTCGGATTGTCGATGCCTTCGGTCACGCCCAATGGCTGGGCCGCGCCGCTGGTGAGGTCGAGGCGGAAGGCGGCTATGCCCTTACCCGCAGGGTTGCGCACATAGCCCAGGCTGCGATTGCAGCAACCGACATAGAAAAGAGCAGAAGGCATAGGGGCTCCGGATCTAGGCGGCTTTGAGGAATTGGGCCATGCGCAGCAGGCCCTGCATATAGCCGATGGCATGGGCGCGGCCGCGATGGTTCCAGTCGCTGTCGCCATCCATTTTGGGGACGTGGTCGTCGAGCAGGAAGCCGTCAAAGCCGTTCTTTGCCAGCAGCACCATGACTTCGGCGGGGTCGAAATTGCCGTCGCCGATGAAGCATTCGGTGAAGTCGGGCACAGAGCCCCGCACGTCGCGGAAATGGATGTAAGAGATCGCTCCCTTGGGTGCGAAGAACTCGATCATTTCGGTGACATTAGCCCTGCCGCCCACCATTTCCGAGCAGCAGCCCAGGCAAAGATCGAGCGACCAGGCCGGCGATTGCCCAGCCAGTTCATAGGCGTGTTTGAACCCCCAGGGCCGATAGAAGAGCCGCGCCACCCCGCCCAGCATGGGCACCGGCGGATCGTCGGGATGGAGGGCGAGTTTGAGGCCCTCTTCCTCGGCTACCGGCAGCACCGCCTCGATGAAATATTGGTAATTGGCCCACATCTGCTCTTCGGTGATCACCGGCCCGTCCTTGCCGAAAAGCGGCATGGAGGAAGCCCGTCCGAGCGTGGTGGGCATGAATGAGCGCAGCATGTCGAGATTGCCCGCATTGGCCTCGACCATCGCCATGTCGAATTGCCTTGCCTGGGCGCCGCCGCGAGTTTGTGCCGTGCGGCTCGTGCTCCAGACCGAATTGGGCATGAAATGATAGCCGAGCACGGGAATGCCGGCCCGCGCCACGGCGCGAATGGTCGCCTGGTAATTCTCGATCTGCTCGTCGCGCCCTTCCAGCCCCATCATCGCCTTGTGGTAGAAATGGGTGGGGACGTTTTCGATGGCTTCGAATGTGAGGCCCGCTGCCTCGACCTCTGCGACCAGCGCGCGAACATCCCGTTCCTCCCAGCGGCTGTCGCCGGGCAGCTTGGGATTGTTCATCTGCAGGCCCGTGGCCCCGATCTGGGCGGCAAAGCGCAGCCGTTCTTCGCTGAGCTCGTGAAACTGCCCCACCGCGATTCTGATCGCCATTACCCCGTCCCTGCCGCTGGGCCATCAGGCCGTAAAACATCGGTCTTCGGCGCCGTGGTGCCGGAGAAAAATCGCAATGAACCAGCGAAAGACGGGACCTCCTCAGGCTTCCGTCAGGCCGCGTCGCACTCCGTTTAAATATATTTATTGGCGACTAGAAAATGTTATTACGCTGGATTAAGAGCTGTCAACGGGTCTTGGGGCGCGTTTTTCTGAAACAATCTATTGGGGAGCAAGGGTGAGCGAAGGGATCGACAATCCTGGCTATCTGGCTTTTGTCGATGCGTTGCTGGCCGGCCGGCTCAAGCTCGGCCAGACCCTCAAGCAGGAAGAATTATGCGATGTGCTTGATATGTCGCTGTCGCCCATGCGCGAGACCACGACGCTGCTCGAAGCCGAGGGGTTGATCACCGTGCGCCGCCGTATCGGCATCACGATTTTCTACCCGGATGTGAAATTCGTCGGCAATACCTTCCAGTTTCGCGGCATTCTCGAGCGCGAGGGGCTAACCAAATTTGCCCGCTCGACGGATATTGGCTGGGTGCGCAGGACGCGCGACGACCATGAGGCCATGATCGACTATGTGCGGCAGGTTAATGACCAGTCGGTCTATCGCGAGCCGGTACGGCTGCTCGAGCGCGCATTTCACGGCAGCTTCATCGCGGCCTTCGATAATCTCCAGATCGATATGATCTACCAGCGCCTGACGCAGAAAATGTTCCTGATCCGGCTGATCAATATGGAAGCGGTCGGGCCCGCCAACACGATCCGCTCGATGAGCGAGCATCTGGATATTCTCGATGCACTGGAACAGCGCGACGCCGAGGGAGCGGTGGCGGCGCTGGACAAGCATCTGCAAGGGAGCTTGCATCGAGTGCTCACGGCCTGACCGGCTGGACAATATTTGGAGGAGAGGAGCCGCCATGTATGCCGATATGAAAGGATCAGCCCATAGGCTGGCCCCAACCGAGATCGCCACTGCCGCCATGCCCGAGGATGAGCGTATCTGGGTGCCGCAGGCCGAGGGCGTCTGGTTCCGCCCGCTGATGCTCAACACCATGCAGGGGCAGTGGTGCAATCTTTTGCGGGTGCGGCGAGCCGGTGTGCTGTCGCGGCATCTGCATACCAATCCGGTCCATGGCTATGTGATCAAGGGCCGCTGGCATTATCGCGAGCACGATTGGGTGGCCGAAACCGGCTCCTACGTCTTCGAGCCGCCCGGCGAAGTGCATACGCTGCTGGTGCCGGAAGATTGCCCGGAGATGATCACCTTTTTCAACATTACCGGTTGCATGCTTTACCTCGACGATGCCAATCGGCATGTCGGCTACGAGGATGTCTTCACCAAGATCGATATGTGCCGCGCCCACTACACCAAAATCGGTTTGGGGGCGGATTATGTCGACCAGTTCATCCGCTGACTATGGCTGGGCCGCCGGCTGGTTCACCGGCAAGTCCGTGCTGGTCACGGGTGGCACCTCCGGCATAGGCGCCGCTATTTCCCGGGCTTTTGCCGGGGCCGGTGCCAAGGTTGTCAGCGCTGGCGCGTTCCTGGGGGAGATCGAGGCGGAGCGCGACGCGCCGGGTTTTGACGGGCGCGAGCTGGTGGTTCTCGATGTTCGCGATCAGGCCGCCATCGCGGCCCTGATCGGCCGGCTCGGTGCGCTCGACATATTGGTCAATTGCGCCGGGATCATCCGCCGGGGCGATGAGCATGACCCGGAGGTGTTCGAGCAGGTTGTCGACATCAACCTTAATGGCACCATGCGCATGTGCGCCGCCGCCCGGCCATTGCTTGCGGCGTCCGGCGCGGGCAGCATCGTCAATCTGGCTTCCATGCTGTCGATCTTCGGCGGTGGCCTGGTGCCCGGCTATTCGGCCAGCAAGGGCGGCATTGCCCAGCTCACCAAGTCGCTGGCCATCGCCTATGCCGCCGACACCATTCGGGTCAATGCCGTCGCCCCCGGCTGGATCGCCACGCCGCTGACCGGCGCCTTGCGTGAGGACCCGGCGCGGAGCCAGGCGATATTGTCCCGCACTCCACTCAATCGCTGGGGGCAACCCGAGGACGTTGCCGGCGCCGCGCTGTTCCTCTGCTCCCCGGCTGCACGTTTCATCACTGGCGCTGTGCTTCCGGTTGACGGAGGCTATTCCGTCGCTTGATCAGGCTCCTGCCGCGATCTGGTTGCTTCACGCGATTCAAGTATCCCCACAACGTCATTCCCGCGTAGGCGGGAATCCATTCTTCTTTTGCGCCGGCGGCAGAATGGATTCCCGCCTACGCGGGAATGACGTTGTGGAGGGGACTGAAGAGAACGCCGGAAGGCCAGGGCGATAGCACCAAAAGCTATAACCCACCCACCCTCCAACTTTCCCGGTTGACGTCCTCGATTTCTGGTGAGAAAACGTTTGCGCAAGATGAGCAAACGTTTTCTCAGTTAGGTTGCGGTGTCAGACCCGATTAAAAATGTCGAGCGCGCAAGGATCTACGACGTGGCTGCCGCCGCGGGCGTCAGCGTCGCCACGGCGTCCCGGGCGCTGAATGATACCGGCCGCATGACGGACGAAACCCGCGAGCGGGTCAAGCAGGTGGCGGCCGAGCTTGGTTTTCGTCCCAATGCCATGGCGCGGGGCCTGTTGAGCAAACGCAGCTTCACCATTGGGCTTCTGACCAACGATACCTATGGGCGCTTTACCCTGCCGGTCATGGCGGGCATTTCCGAGGCGCTGGTCGATCGTGGTGTGTCGGTTTTTCTGTGCGCCATTGAGGACGATGCGACACTGGCCAAGGTGCATGTCGATGCCATGCTGGACAAGCAGGTCGATGGCATTATCGCTTCGGGCAAGCGTGTCGACCGGCGCCTGCCGGTGGATCTGAGCAAAGCCCCGGTGCCCGTGGTCTACGCCTTTACCGATGGGCCCGATGACAGTGTCACCTTCGTTTCCGATGACGCTCAGGGCTCGCGCGAGGCTGTGGAATGGCTCGCGGGGTGCGGTCGCAAGCGCATTGTCCATATTACCGGGCCCGAGAGCTTTGCCTCGGTGCATGTACGGGCTGAGGCCTATCGCGCCGTCGTCGGTGAGCAGGCCGAGATTTACTATGGCAAATGGACCGAGGCCTGGGGGCATGAGGCTGTCGCCCGGCTCTGGGATGGCGCGGCAATTCCGCCCGACGGCATTTTCTGCGGCAATGACCAGATTGCCCGCGGCGTCGTCGATGCCCTGCGCGAGCGGGGCGTTACCGTGCCCGGCGACGTATCGGTCGTCGGTTTCGACAATTGGGAAATCGTCGCCGCGGCGACGCGTCCGCCCCTGACCACAGTAGATATGAACCTGCGAGCGCTCGGCAGGGAGGCCGGGCTGACGGTTCTGGCGCTGGCCGAGGGGGAACGGGTCGAGCCGGGCATAAGGCGATTGCCCTGTCAGTTGGTGGTGCGCCAGTCATGTGGAGGTTCGGCGCCAACCTAGGAGAAACGCCAAGGGCCGGCGTTGCAAAGGCCCAAAGGGAGGACTGTCATGTTGAAACGTCTATTGGGAGCGGTCAGCGTTGCCACGCTGTGCCTGGTTTCCAGCGCCTCGGCGCAGGAGACCATCAATATGTGGGTGCGTACCGGGATCGGTAAGGCATTCACCTCGCTGGCCGAAGCCTATAATGCCAGCCACGAGAACCAGATCGCGCTGACCGAAGTGCCGTTTGCCGAGTTGGTGCAGAAATACGCCACTGCCATTGCCGGCGGCCAGGCGCCTGACGCGCTGTCGCTCGATCTCATCTATACGCCCGCCTTTGCCGCGGCCGGCCAGCTGCAGGACCTGACCGATTGGGCCAAGGGCCTCGATTATTTCGAGAGCCTCTCGCCTTCGCACGTCGCCCTGGGCACCTATGAAGACAAGGTCTATGGCCTGCCGCTCCTGGTAGAAACCTCGGTTCTCGCCTGGAACAAGGGGCTCTACCAGCAGGCAGGACTCGATCCTGAAAAGGCCCCCACCAGCTGGGCTGAAGTTGAAACCAATGCCGAGGCCATCCGCGCTCTGGGTGGGGATACCTACGGCTTCTACTTCTCCGGCGGCTCCTGCGGCGGCTGCATGATCTTCACGTTCACGCCCCTGGTCTGGGCCTCGGGCGCCGATATCCTGTCCGAAGACGGCAAGACGGCAACGCTCGACACCCCGCAAATGCGGGCTGCTGTCGCCGCCTATCGCTCCATGGTGGAAAAGGATCTCGTTCCGGAAAGCTCGGCGACCGACAATGGCGTCAATTTCCTCAGCTTCACCAATGGCAAGATCGGCCATCAGAGCCTGGGCGCCTTTGCCATCGGCACGCTGGTCAACGACTATCCCGATATCGACTTCGGCGTGACGCTGATCCCCGGCATTGAAGGAGGCACCTCGTCCTTTGCCGGCGGCGACAATATCGTTGTTACCAAGGATACGCCGCGCCTGGCTGCCGTGCAGGAATTCATCGAATTCGCCTATTCGCCCGAAGGCCAGAAGATCCTGGCCCAGAACGGCTCCCTGCCGACCCGGTCCGATATCGCGGCCGAAACGCTTGCCGGGCTCGATCCGCGCCTGCAGGTGGCGGTCGATGCCATTGCCGTCGCCAAGACCCCCTATACGCTGCTGTTCAACGATCTGATCAACAGCGCCAATGGGCCCTGGGCCACCTTCACCAATGCCGCCATCTATGGCGACGATGTCGATGGCGCCTTCGCCAATGCACAGGCTGAAATGCAGTCGATCATCGACAACGCGCCCTGATGCTTTCTGAGCCGGGGGCTTGAGGCTCCCGGCTTTTTCCCTTCGACCGGAGCGACACGATTGACCAGTTCCGCGCTTGCATTGGCAAAACCGCATGCCCGCCGCCGCCTGCGGACCGGGCAATGGCAGGGTCTGCTTTACATCGCGCCCGCCATGGCGCTGGTCATCGTGTTCTTTCTGATCCCGGTGCTGTTCACCGCCTGGATGAGCCTGCATAACTGGCCGCTGCTGGGCCAGCCGACCTGGATCGGGCTGGGCAATTACATCCGCATGCTGAGCGATAACCGCTTCTTTGCGGCCCTGGGCTTCACTGCCTATTACACTGTTATCACGACCATCGTCATTTTCGTCGTCGCCTTCCCGCTGGCGCTGTTCGTCGAGCAGCAGCGGCGGGGCGTCGCCTTCTACCGCACGGTGTTTTTCCTGCCGGTCGTGGTGGGGCTGGCGACCGCGTCGCTGCTTTGGGTCTGGCTGGCCAATGTCGATAGCGGCCTCTTCGGTCCGGCCATCCGCATGCTTGGCCTTAGCGAAAAGAAGGTCAACCTGCTCGCCAATTTCGACAGCGCCTTTGCCACCATCGTCGTCATGGTGGTGTGGAAGATTGCCGGTTTCACCATGATCATCCTGCTCACCGGGCTCCAATCGATCCCCACCGAGCTGACAGAGGCGGCGCGCATCGATGGCGCCAAGCGCTGGCAGCGCTTTCGCTATCTGACGCTTCCCCTCATGCGCCGTACAATTGCATTGGCGCTGATCCTCAGTGTCACCGGTTCGGTACTGGCCTTCGATCAGTTCTACATCATGACCAGCGGTGGCCCGCAGAACCGGATGATCTCGGTGGTCTATTTCATCTTCAACCAGTCCTTCGTTTCGTTCCAGCTCGGCTATGGCTCGGCGCTCTCCATCGTATTGCTGGGCATTCTCGTGCTGCTCAGCGTCGTCCAATTGCGGCTCTTGCGGGTGGGGGACGAGAAATGACCACCGACACTAAGCTCGCCCGCCGGCGGCGCAAGTTCCGCGGTAATCTGGCCTTTCATGCCTTTGGTATTGGAGCCGCCTGCTTCTTTCTCGCGCCTTTCGTATGGACGGGGCTGGCCTCGCTGCGCAGTGGGTCCGAGGCGCAATCGCCGCCGCTGCCGCCCTGGCCGCGCAATGGCATCAGCTTTGATACCTATGCGGTGCTCGATACGTTCGGGTCGGGCGTCTGGCAGCACATTATCAATTCGGCCGTTGTGGCGCTGGGTACGGTGGTGCTGACGGTGCTGGTCAGCCTGCTGGCCGGCTATGGCTTCTCGCGCTACCGCTTCCCGTTCAAGAATGTCTGCTTCGTGCTGATCATCGCCACGCTGATGATCCCGTTCCAGTCGATCCTGACCCCGCTCTTCATCATCCTGGCCAAGCTCGGGCTCAACAATTCGCTGGTCGGGCTCATGCTGGTCTATGTGACGCTGCAATTGCCCTTCTCGGTCTTCATGATGCGCAATGCGTTCGATGCGGTGCCGCGCGAGATCGAGGAGGCGGCGCGGATCGACGGCGCGCGCGATCTCAAGCTCTTGGCACGCGTGCTGCTGCCGCTCGTCATGCCGGGCGTGGCGACCGTCGCCATCTTTGCCTTCCTCAATTCCTGGAACGAGTTCCTCGCGGCGCTCATCCTTCTGTCCGACAACGACAAATACACTTTGCCCGTGCTGATGACAGCGGTGCGGGCCGGGCGCCTTGGCGCCATCAATTGGGGAGCGGTGCAGGCCGGCGTCATGGTGATGACCATACCCTGCCTCTTCGTCTTCCTGGTTCTGCAACGCTATTACATGCGCGGGCTGATGGCCGGCGCAGTCAAATGATCCAACCCACCGGAAAGTCCCAAATGTCTCTTGCCCAAGATCGTCAATTCCGCCCACTGCCCGTGCCCAGCGTCGATGTTTCCGGTTTCTGGGGCGATTGGCAGGAGGCGGTGTGCGACCATACCGCCGCCATCCTGCTCGATAGATGCGTGGAAGCGCGCATGCTCGAACAGGTCGATATCGATGCGCCCAATCCCGGCGTCGTCATTCCCTTTATCGGCTGGCTCGGCTCGGCCCAGATGTTCTGGGATAGCGATCTGGGCAAGTCCATCGAGACCATTGCCTATTCGCTTTACCGCAAGCCCAATCCAGAGCTCGAGGCCAGGGCCGATGCGATCATCGATCTCTATGAGAAGCTGCAGGAGCCCGATGGCTATCTCAATTCCTTCTTCCAGCGCATCAAGCCGGAGTGGAAATGGACCAATCTGCGCGATTTCCACGAGCTCTATTGCGCCGGGCATATGATCGAGGGCGCCGTCGCCTATTACCAGGCCACCGGCAAGCGCAAGTTCCTCGATATCATGAGCCGCATGGCCGACCATCTGGTGGCGCGGTTCGGTCGCGGTCCCGGCCAGGTCCGCGGCTATTGCGGTCATGAGGAGATCGAGCTGGCGCTGGTGAAACTGGCCCGCGTCACCGGCAAGCAGGCCTATATGGATCTGGCCAAGTTCTTCATCGACGAGCGTGGGCAAAAGCCCAATTTCTTCATCGAGGAAGCCATTGCCCAGGGCCGCGACACCAAGAGCGCGCAGAAGGATACGCTGGGCTATAATCAGTCGCATCTCCCCGTGCGCGAGCAGACCAAGGTGGTTGGCCATGCCGTGCGGGCCATGTATCTCTATTCGGGCATGGCCGATATCGCCACCGAGTATAATGACGACACCCTCACCGATGCGCTGGAAATCCTCTGGGACGATCTGACCGGCAAGCAGATGTATGTTACTGGCGGCATCGGTCCGGCGGCCTCCAATGAGGGGTTCACCGACTATTACGACCTGCCCAATGACACCGCCTATGCCGAAACCTGCGCCTCGGTAGGCCTGGTCTTCTGGGCCAATCGCATGCTGGGCCGCGGGCCGGACCGGCGTTACGCCGATATCATGGAGCAGGCGCTCTACAATGGCGCCATTGCCGGTCTCTCCCGTGACGGCAAGACCTTCTTTTACGAAAACCCGCTCGAAAGCACCGGCAAGCATCATCGCTGGACCTGGCATACCTGCCCCTGCTGCCCGCCCAATATCGCGCGGCTCGTCGCTTCGATCGGCTCCTATATGTATGGCGTCGCCAAGGACGAGGTCGCCGTTCACCTCTATGGCGAGAGTACCGCGCGGCTCGAACTGGGCAATGGCGCCAAGGTCACCCTCACCCAGCAGACGCACTATCCCTGGGACGGGGCCATCGGCCTCACAATCGGGGTGGAGCAGCCCACAAGGTTTGCGCTGTCGCTGCGCATTCCCGCCTGGGCCAAGGGCGCCAGCCTTGCCGTCAACGGCCAGAGCATCGAGCTCGGCGCGGCGACCGACAGGGGCTATGCGCGGATCGAGCGGGAGTGGCAGCCCGGCGATGTCGTGGCGCTCGCCCTGCCGCTGGTGCCGCGGGCCCTCCGGGCCAATAGCAAGGTGCGGCAGGATGCCGGCCGCGTGGCGGTCATGCGGGGCCCGCTGGTCTATTGCCTCGAAGGCACCGACAATCCGGTGGGTCTCAATTCCATTCTTCTGGGCGATGGGCTGGGTCGCTCGGAAACGGCTGTTATTCCCGATCTCAACCGGGCCATCGCCATCGACCTGCCGGTCCTCAAAGAGGTCATCGCCAGCGACGAGCTCTATACGGCCGAGACGCCCGATGTGGTCGCCGAAACCGCACGTCTGGTGCCCTACCATCTCTGGGACAACCGCGCGCCGGGTGACATGCTGGTCTGGCTGCGGGCACAGCGGGGATAGTGGATATGGCCAAGGGACTAAAGCCGGGCATGGTGCTGGCCGATGTGCGCAAGAGTTTCGGCAAGGTGGAAGTGATCCACGGCGTCGATCTCGTCGTGGAGGAGGGGGAGTTCGTCGTCTTTGTCGGCCCCTCCGGCTGCGGCAAATCCACCTTGCTGCGCATGATTGCGGGCCTCGAAGAGGTCACTGACGGGGAAATCGAAATCGGCGGCCGCAGCGTCACCGATCTCGATCCCTCCCAGCGCGGCATTGCCATGGTGTTCCAGTCCTATGCGCTCTATCCGCATATGAGCGTGCGCGACAATCTGGGCTTTGGCCTCGCCATGGCCAATACGCCCAAACCGGAGATCGAGCAGCAGGTGGCCGCCGCCGCGCGCATTCTCAAGATCGAGCCACTGCTCGACCGGCGCCCCGGGCAATTGTCGGGCGGCCAGCGTCAGCGCGTGGCCATTGGCCGCGCCATCGTGCGCAAGCCGCAGGTTTTTCTCTTCGACGAACCGCTCAGCAATCTCGATGCCGAGCTGCGCGTCAGCATGCGCATCGAGATTGCCCGGCTCCATCGCGAGCTGGGCAATACCATGATCTATGTCACCCACGACCAGACCGAGGCCATGACCCTGGCCGACAAGATCGTGGTGCTGCGCGATGGGGTGATCGAGCAGGTGGGCTCGCCGCGCGACGTCTATGAAGACCCGGCCAATACCTTCGTCGCCGGTTTCATCGGCTCGCCCCGCATGAACCTGATCACGGCCGCCGTCGACGGCGCGGGCAAGATCCTCGCCGGTGGCACCGAAGTCGCAACAACGATAAAATCACCCACCGGGGATGGCGCCATCACGCTGGGGCTGCGTCCCGAGCACCTGGTGCTGGCCGAAGCCGGGCCGGACCGGCTTTCGGCCCGGGTCGACTTCTCCGAATATCTGGGCGGCACGCGCTATCTTTACTGTCAATTGGCCGATGGGCAGGCACTGGTCGCTGAATCACGCGAGGGTCCCGACATCGAGGCGGGTGCCGCCGTCCACTTCACCTGGAAGCCGGAGCATTTGCGCCTGTTCGACGCTGCCGGATTGCGCTTGCGCTAGAGCGCCTATTACGGCGAGCCCTCCAAACGCGGGACAGCTTTTCCACATGGCGCGGATCGGGAGCAATCGCGTCTAATCACGACTGTTTGGATCGAGTATCCGCTAGGCTATATAATGGCTGTTCCCGAAACAGCCGCGATGGCCCGATTTGATAACGCTCCGAAATCTCTCGAAGTCCTTTGCGCAAGGCGCCGGGCCTATTGTGGCGGTCGATGCCGTGGACCTCGATATCGAGCGTGGGCAGATCTATGGGATCATCGGCTATAGCGGGGCGGGCAAGAGCACGCTGATCCGCCTGCTCAACGGACTGGAACAGCCCGATAGCGGCTCGGTCGTGGTGGGCGATCTCGATCTGGCCAAGGCCAGTTCGCGCCAATTGCGTCAGGCGCGGCTCAAGATCGGCATGATCTTCCAGCACTTCAATCTGCTCTGGTCGCGCACCGTCGCCCAGAATATCGCCTTTGCGCTCGAAATCGCCGGGGCGGACAAGGCCCAGATTGCCGCGCGCGTGGCCGAGCTGATCCAGCTTGTGGGGCTGGAGGGTCGCGAAGACGCCTATCCCGCCCAGCTCAGCGGCGGCCAGAAGCAGCGCGTGGGCATAGCACGGGCCCTTGCCAACCGGCCCGATGTCTTGCTCTGCGACGAGGCGACTTCGGCGCTCGATCCCGAAACCACCGATGCCATTCTCGATCTCCTGCTCGATATCAATCGCAGCTTCGGGCTGACCATCGTGCTCATCACCCATGAAATGCATGTGGTGCGCCGCATCTGCGACAGTGTTGCCGTGATGGAAGAGGGGCGGATTGTCGAAACCGGCAAGGTGCTCGATGTCTTCACTCATCCGCGCCAGAAGGTGACGCAGCGCTTCGTGCGCCAGGTTTCCGAAGCCGATGTCAGCCAAAGCGCTTTCGATCCCGATCTGGCCGAGATCGGCCAGGGCGCGCTGGTCAAGCTGGTTTATGTCGGGCCGCAGGCGCGCCAGCCGGCCCTGGCCGATGCCATCCGCCAGTTCGATCTGCCCATCAATATCCTCCATGGCCGGCTGACGCGCACGCGCGATGCGGCCATTGGCGAACTTTACGTGCATGTTCCGGCCAGCGGCGAGCCCCTGGCCGGGGTCCTGGCCTATCTGGCCGAGCGCGACATCGCCTCCGAAATCCTGCGGCAGGGGTGATGTCTATGCTCGAAAGCCTTTTCCCCTATGTCAAACTCGACCAATTGCTGCGGGCGACCTACGAGACGCTCTATATGACGGCCATTGCCGGTGCGGCGACGTTCGTGCTGGGCCTGGCTCTGGGTGCGGTGTTGTTCCTCACCGGGCCGGGACAATTGCTGGCCAATCGCGCTGTCTATGGTGCGCTTTCGCTGCTCAGCAATGTCTTCCGCTCCATTCCCTTCATCATCCTCATCGTGCTGCTCATTCCCTTCACCAAGCTGGTGGTGGGGCGCATTCTGGGGGTCAATGCCGCACTGCCGGCGCTGATTATCGGGGCAGCGCCCTTCTATGCGCGACTGGTCGAGATCGCCTTTCGCGAGGTCAGCAAGGGCGTCATCGAAGCTACCCGTTCCATGGGCGGGGGCATCGGCACCATCGTCTTCAAGGTGCTCATCCCCGAAGCCGCGCCCGCCCTGGCCTCTGGGCTCACGGTGACGCTGATTTCTCTCGTCGGTTTCACCGCCATGGCCGGCGTCATCGGGGCAGGGGGCCTGGGCAATCTCGCCTATCTTGAAGGCTTCCAGCGCAATCATGGCGACGTCACGCTCGTCGCCACGGTCACAGTTCTCATCATCGTGTTCGCCATTCAGTTCGTGGGCGATCAGGTGACGCGAAAGCTCGACAAACGTTAGTTCAACCAAGGATTTCTCCATGATCAAGACTCTCCTGACGAGCGCCCTGTTTGGCGCCGTGGCGCTGGCGACCCCGGCCCTGGCCCAGACCAAGCTGGTGGTCGGCGCCTCCTATGTGCCGCATGCCGAAATTCTCGAACAGGCCAAGCCCATCCTGGCGGAAGCAGGGATCGAGCTCGAGATCGTGCCGTTCCAGGACTATATCCTGCCCAATACGGCGCTGGCCGCTGGCGAAATCGACGCCAATTACTTCCAGCACGTGCCCTATCTCAATTCCGTGCTGGCCGATCACAAGGACGATCCGACCTATGATTTCGTCAATGCCGGCGGCATCCATATCGAGCCGATCGGCATCTATTCCAAGCGCGTGGAGAGCCTGGCCGATCTGCCGGAAAATGGTCAGGTCATCCTGCGCGATGCCGTGGCCGAGGAAGGGCGCATCCTCACCATTTTCCAGCGTGAAGGGGTGATCAAGCTTAAGGACGGTGTCGATGCACTGTCAGCGCGGATTTCCGACATTGTCGAAAACCCCAAGAATCTTGAATTCCTGCCCAATATCGAGGGTCCGCTGCTGCCGCAGGTCTATGCCAATGACGAGGCCGATGCAGTGGTGATCAATGCCAATTATGCGCTCGATGCCGGGCTCGATCCGGTCAACGACCCGGTGGCAGTCGAGAGCGGGGAGAACAACCCCTATGCCAATATCATCACCGTGCGCCGGGGTGACGAGACCCGGCCGGAGATCGTCAAGCTGGTGGAAGTGCTGCATTCCAAGCCGATCCAGGACTTCATCACCGAAAAGTACAAGGGCGCTGTCCTGCCCGTCAGCCAGTAGTTTCGATGTTGATCCGCCCGGTCTCGTACCGGGCGGATTTTCCGCATTTGCCGGGTTCCGAACCTAGGCCAACGGCCCGCCGCGCTCTTCCGTCATCTTCACCAGCCGTTTGAAGACATTGCCGCTTTGGCGGATGCCGTCATGCTCGAATTCATTGGTCACCCAATGGTCGAGATTGCCGACCAGGGCGGCCGTTTCGAGCGACAGCCCGGCATCCACATACATGTCGTCGTGATAGATGATGGCCGAGACCGGGATCGCATTGGCCGCCAGCCGTTCTCGATCGTAGAGCAGGCTGTGATCACTGCGCCGGGCCAGGGCCTCCGTCCCGGCTCGGAAGGGCCGCAGCGAACGGATGTCCTCGAACATCCAGGGAAACATCATCTCGCCGGTGAACAGCAGGGGGCGGCCGGTTTCGGCAAATTGGGGCAGCTCCTCACGCACTTTCTGGGCTGCCCAGGCGGTGGCACCCGGTCCGTGCCCATAGATGCTTTCCTGCAGCACGGCAAAGAGCGGATTGCCGTCATAGCTGGTCGAGCGCATCGCCTCGGCCAGGAAGTGGTCGGAGAGACGGTCGCGCTCGGGCGTGGCGAAGGCATCGTCGACCAGCCAGTGAATGTTCTCGAAGCCCGGCGCCATGCCGAAATCGATGCCGATGCTCTGGAGCCGCCGCACGGTGAGGCGGTCGCCATCGGGCAGGCGGACATCATTATTGGCAATGAAATCGGCCAGGGCGCCGATCGTTGCGCGATCGTCGGGATAGCGCTTGTAATAGCGAGCCGTCTTGGCTTCCACGCGAGGATAGGTGCGCCGATAGACCTCTTCGGCGGACGGAGTGAGGCTGGCCAGCCCCCCAGCCACATAGCAGGCAGAAAGGCCCTCGGGCGCCTGGCTCAGATATGTCAGCGTGAGGAAGCCGCCATAGCTCTGGCCCAGCGATTGCCATTTGGCTCCGCCGAACACGGTTTTCCGCAAATGCTCGAAATCGGCCACGATGGAATCGGCGCGGAAATGGGCGAGGTAGTCGCCGGCCGCTTCGCCATTGGTAAAGCGCTGCATGGTTGCGCCATCGACCCGCATACTGCGGCCGGTGCCGCGCTGATCGGGCAGGATGACCCGGTGGGTCTTGAGCGCTTCGGCCAACCAGGATGGCCCGCCGCCGGCCGGGCGGGGCGACTTGCCGCCGGGCCCGCCCTGCAGGAAGACCAGCAGCGGCAGAGCGGCATCCTTCTTGGTCGGGTCGACCACTTCGCGGGCGAAGAGCTTGATCGTGGGGCCATCGGGACTGGCGAACCAGTCGAGTGGCACGTCGATCAGGTGATCGCGAATATGCATGCCAGGGATGGTGTATTGCGAGACGATCATGACGGCTTCCTAGCGAACGCGCGGGTCGAGCAGAGCATAGGTGATATCGACGATAATGTTGGAGATGACGATGAAAAAGCCACCCAGCAGCACCACCCCGATAATGATGGGTCGGTCCTGATTATTGACCGCCTGCACCGCCAGCGCGCCGACGCCCTGCAGACCATAGACCTGTTCGATGACGATGGCGCCGCCCAGCAGCAGGGCGATATCGGCGCCGAGTTGCGTCACCAGCGGGGTGAGGGTGGCGCGCATGCCGTGTTTGAAAACCACGCGCCCTTCCGACAGGCCCTTGGCACGGGCGGTGCGGATATAGTCCTCGTTCATCACTTCGAGCATTTGTCCGCGGGTGAGGCGGGCATAGACGGCAGCGGTGGTCAGCGCCAGGGTGGCCCAGGGCAGGGCCAGGTGCCAGGCCCAGAGCGCCGGATTGGGCAGGAATGGCTTGAAGCCGCCGGCCGGGAACAGGGTGAACCCGGCCTGGCGCGGCAGGAAATAAAACACATAGAGCGAGACCATGCCGAGCACGAAGGTCGGAAAACTCAAGCCAACGAGGATGAAGGCCTGGCCCAGCCGGTCGCGCAGCCCGCCGGGATGGCGGGCCGACATGATGCCGATGGGAATGCCGACGGCGAGCCAGACGATGACGCCGCCAATGACCAGCGAAATAGTGGCGGGCAGGCGATTGGCAATGAGCGTCGTGACCGGTTGCTGGTTGCGGTAGGAAAAGCCGAGATCGCCGGTGGCGGCGCGGCCGAGAAAGCTCAGATATTGCTCGTGGATGGGGCGATCGAGCCCCAGATTACTCCTGATCTGTACGAGCTGGGCTTCGGTGGCCTTGTCGCCGGCCACCATGCGGGCGGGATCGCCGGGCGCCACGAAGAAGAGGAAAAAGACGAAAGTGCTGAGCGCGAACAGGATCAGCGCGGCAAAACCAATGCGGCCGAGGAGGAACCGGATCATGGCCTTTTCCCCCACCGCAGCAGGCTGCGCCTGATCACGGGCCGGGATTTGGGATCAAGCGCATCGCGCAGCCCATCGCCCAGAATATTGAACGACAGCGTGGTCAGCAGCAGCGCCAGACCGGGAATAAGCACCAGCCACCAGGCCACCAGATAAATCGAATTGGCGGCGGCATCGGCCAGCATGCCGCCCCAACTGGGCGCGGGCGGCACAATGCCCAGACCCAGGAAGGAGAGGGTGGCTTCAAAGACGATGGCGCTGGGGATCATCATGGTGGTGTAGACGATGATGGGCACGCTCAGATTGGGCAGGATATCGATCACCATGATGGAGAGTGGGCCGGCGCCGAGGGAGCGGCTGGCCTGGACGAATTCGCGGGCGCGCAGCGACATGACCTGGCTGCGCACCACGCGGCCCATCGTGGTCCAGCTGAAAAATACGATCACCCCGATGCTCAGCGACAGGCTGGGTCCAAACACCGAAACCAGCGCCAGGGCGCAGAGCAGGAAGGGCACGCTCATCACCAGATCCATGGCGCGGCTCAGCACCATATCGATCCAGCCGCCGAAAAAGCCGGCCAGCACGCCGACCGTAACCCCGATCAGCGAGGCCGCCAGCGAGGCCAGCACCCCCACCAGCAGCGACACCCGAGCGCCATAGGCAAGGCGAACAAGGACATCGCGGCCCAACTGGTCGGTGCCCAGTACGAATTCGGCATTGGGCGCCACAGGCAGGCCCATGGTGGAGAGGCCCGTATCGCGGAATTGCTGGATCGGGGAATGGCCGGCCCAGGCCTCGATCAGCGGCGCGGCAGCGGCAAACAGCACCAGCACAATGATGAACACCATGGCGGCAAGGCTGGCCTTGTCGCGCAGCAACCGCCGCAGGGTGAGCGAGAAGGAGCCGCGCTGGACCACGGCGGGGGCGGAACTTGCCGGAATGCTCATGCGGCGACCCAATCTATGGTCCGGACCAGATCGCGGCCGCGCGCGGCGTGCTGCGGCGGTGGGGTAACCGAGGCGGCAAGCAGGGTTCGCGTATACTCATCCTGCGGATTGGCATAGATCGCCTCGGCATCGGCCAGTTCGACAATGCGGCCCTTGTTCATCACCGCGATGCGGTTGCAGATTTGCCGGACGACGGCCAGATCGTGCGAAATGAACAGATAGGTAAGGCCCAGTTCGCGCTGCAGCTTGGACATCAGATTGAGCACCTGCGCCTGGATGGACACATCGAGCGCCGAGACCGGTTCGTCAAAGATGATGAGGCCCGGATTGAGCGCCAGGGCGCGGGCAATGCCGATGCGCTGGCGCTGCCCGCCGGAGAATTCGGACGGGAAGCGGTTATAGTGCTCGGGATTGAGCCCCACCCGCTCCATCAGTTCCTGCACGCGGGCCTTGCGGCCGGCGCCGGAGGCGACGTGGTGGATGCGGAAGGGGTCCCCGATAATCGCGCCGACGCGGCGGCGCGGATTGAGCGAGCCGAACGGGTCCTGAAACACTAATTGCACGGCCTTGCGCGTCTCGCGCCAGCCGGCGGCATCGAGATGGGCCATATCGGCATCGCCCAACAACACACGGCCACTGGTAGCCGGGATAAGGCCGGCAATGACCCGGGCGAGGGTGGATTTGCCACAACCGCTCTCACCCACTAGCCCCAGCGTTTCGCCGCGCCGGACTTCCAGATTAATGCCCTTGAGCACCTCGAACCGACCCTTCTTGTCAAAGAGGCCGCCGGTGGCAAAGCTCAGTGCGACATCCTCGATTCTGAGCACGACAGGCGCAGTCTGCGTGTCGGCTCGGCGGTCGGTGGATATGGCCCGCTGCGCGGGGGCTGGGGCGGTGTCTTCCAGCCAGCACAGGGCTTCGACCTTGTCGCTATAGCGGCGCAGCGGCGGGCGCCGCGTGTGGCACTTGTCCATCACGGCGCTGCAACGCGGCGCAAAGGCGCAGCCCTCGGGCATGTGCAACAGGCTGGGCGGGCGGCCTGGAATGGCGATCAGCTCTTCCCCCGCCGCATAATTGGCCGGGGAGGAGCGGAGCAGGCCCGCCGTATAGGGGTGAGCGGGCGTGGTGAAGACGGCGTCGCTGGCGCCATATTCCATGCGATTGCCGGCATACATCACCATCACCCGGTCGGCGACGGAGGACAGCAGCCCCAGATCATGGGTGATCATGATGACGGTCGTGCCCAATTCCTTGCGCATGGTGTCGAGCAGCGCAACGATCTGCGCCTGCACCGTCACGTCGAGCGCCGTTGTGGGTTCGTCGGCAATGATCAAAGCTGGGTTCAGCACCAGGGCCATGGCGATCATCACGCGCTGGCGCATGCCGCCGGAAAACTGGTGCGGATAGGCATGAAACCGCTCGTCCGCATTGGCTATGCCCACCTTGGCCAGCATCTCGATGGCGCGGGCCCGCGCCGCCGGTTTGCTCACCTTTTCATGGGCGTGGATCGCCTCGGTGATCTGGCTGCCGATGGTGTAATAGGGATGCAGGCTCGACAGCGGGTCCTGGAAGATCATGCCGATGCGCGAGCCGCGCAATTTGCGCAGGCCTCTGGGGTTTTCGCGCAGCAGGTCGCGGCCTTCGAACAGCACTTCACCGGTAATATCGGCATAGGGCAGCAGCCCCAGAATGGCCTGCATCATGACCGATTTGCCCGAGCCCGATTCCCCGGCAATGCCGAACAATTCCCCGGCCTCGATGGCGAATGAGACATTCTGAACGGCATGGATCGTGCCGTCTTCGGTGGGAATGGAAACAGTCAGATTGCGGGCTTCAAGCACTGGCAAGGAGCGGCTCCGTGTTTTGAGCTGGCGCAAATGGGCGCGAGCCGCGATCCAATCCCTCCCCCTTGAGGGGAGGGCTAGGGTGGGGGTGCCGCGGCCTCCACGAACTCTATGCTCGTGGAAAATCCAGCACCCCCATCCTCAATCCCTCCCCTCAAGGGGGAGGGAGGTCAGCTTTTTCGCGTACGCGAAAAAGCTGGGATCGCGGCTCGCTATTCACTTAGTCTAGCGCTGGATCCAGACATTGGTCCAATCACCCTGCACACCCAGCGCATAGGGCTGGAAGTTCTGCACGGCGGCGCTGCGGTAAAGCACGACCTTGTTGGCCAGATACGGCACGACCGGCGCGTCAGCCATGACCAGCTCGTCAACCTCAGACCACAGCTTGCCCACTTCCTCGGGCGTCGTGGCATTGATGGCCTGCTGGGCCAGTTCATTGGCCTTGGGATTGTTGTAGTCGGTGTAATTATAGGTCTGGTGCGTGCCGTTGAAGCTGAATTGCGGCTGGAATACCGAGCGGGCCGAGCCGCCGGCCCAGTCGGGCGTCCAGCCCACCGGAGCGATATCCCAGGTGCCTTCCTTGGTGTTGACCGGGTTGGTCATGAACTTGGAATAATAGTCCGCCGGGGCCACCGGGGTCAGCTCCAGCGTGATGCCGGCGGCTGCCATGCTGGCCTGGATGGTCTGGGCGATGGCCGGCTCGTTATTCTGGTTGCGGAACGGCATTTTGAGCGTGATGCCATCAGGATAGCCCGCTTCGGCCAGCAATTCCTTGGCCTTGGCCGGATCACCCTTGGCGTCGGGCGAGGGATAGAGATTGAAATCGTGATAGCCCAGCACGCCCGGTCCGAAAATGCCGTTGACCGGCTGGCCGACCGTTGGGCCGCCCGATTGCTGCACGATGGCGGCCTTGTCGATGGCGTAGTTCAGCGCCTGGCGCACCTTGAGGTCGCGCAGGGCGCCATTGTTGTTTTCCGACACCGTGTTGATGAAGAGGAATGCCGTGGCGCCCGACGAGACCGTCATCAGTTTTTCATCGCCCGTGGCTGTCAGCAATTGCAGGATGGCCGGCGGGATAGTGATGTCATAGGTCATGTCGCCATCGCCGGACTGCAATTGCTGCAGAACGGCATCTGGCTGCAGGCCGAACGTGATCTGGATGTCATCGACATAGGCCTTGCGCAGTGGATCGCTCTCAGCGGTCCAGGCCGGGTTGCGGACCAGTTGCAGGCTGCTATCGGGCGTGTAGTCGCCGGGGGTATAGGGACCGCTGGCGATGAAATTGCTGCGATAATCGGGGCCATCGGGCAGGTAGTCGAGCACTTCGACCGGAGCCGGCGCGGAGGTGGGCAGGCTCAGCATATAGATGAAGTCGCCAGCCTTCTGGGTGAGGTTGATGACGATGGTTTCGTCATCCGGCGTCTCGATGCCGGTAATGTCATTGCCTTCGATATAAGCCTTCATCGCCTCGACAGTCGGCTCGACCTTGGAGAAACCCGAGCAGAAATCGGCCAGGCCCACGATCAGGTCCTGGTAATAGGTCAGCGCGGCCGAACCCAGCAGCGGATTGCACATGCGCTTGATACCGCGCTCGAAATCGGCCGAGGTGATTTGGCGCGCGCCCGAGGGGGCATTCCACTGCGCGCCCTGGCGCAGCTTGAACGTATAGGTCAACCCGTCATTGCTGGGCTGGGGCACTTCGGTGGCAAGGTCGCCCTCGGGCGTGATGCGGGCGGCCTCATCGGTCGAAGCGGCATAGCTGATCAGCTGCCGGGTCACCGCGCGCAGGAAATTATTGCTGGTGACCAGCGCTGCGGACGTCGGATCGAAATGGTCGATATCGGCGGTACCCAGAATGCGCAGCGTGCCGCCGGGCTGGCCATCCTGGGCCGCGGCGAGCTGTGGCAAGGCGATGATGCTGGTCGTGGCCATGAGGCCCGCCAGGGCCAATCGTGCAAATCCGGTCATGTGATGCATGGTCTCCCTCCAAGCGTTTTTGTGCCGGGCCAGACCCCTCTGTCTCCGGCGGAAGCCAGAGGACAACAGATGCGCCCGCCCGAGTCAACGAATTTGTCGACAAACTAAATACAGTGACTTAGAACATTGCCGCCATAAGGGGAAATGGGAGGAGGGCCACCATGCCGAACGCGCCGAGTCGAACCGAGAGCGTCCTGCGCCAGCTGCGGGAAAAGCTGGCCGCAGCCGGTCTTTATGGCCTCGTCGTACCTCGGTTCGACCCCTATCAGGGCGAGGTCGTGGCGCCCCATGATGAGCGGCTGGCCTTTCTCACCGGCTTTAGCGGTTCGGCGGGGATTGCGGCGGTTACCGCCGATCACGCCGTGCTGTTCGTCGATGGCCGCTATCAGGTGCAGGTGCGCAGCGAGGTCGATACCAGCCGGTTCGAGATCGCCCATTTCTTCGATTTTCCCATCGAGGCCTGGCTCGAACAAAAGCTGCCGCCTGGGCAGCGCATCGGCATCAATCCTATGCTGGTGCCGAGCGCGCTTTATGGAAAGCTCGAAACGGCGATGAGCCGCACCGGCGGGGAACTGGTCCTGCTGGAAACCGATCTCATCGACGCCATCTGGCCCGATCAACCGCCGCCGCCACTATCCCCGATCCGGGCCTTTCCGCTGCGCTGGGCGGGCGAGGACAGCGTCAGCAAGCGCGGCCGTATCGGGGCGGCGGTCGAACGATCCGGCGCCGATTTCCTGGTCGAAACCCAGCCCGACAATATCGCCTGGCTGCTCAATATCCGGGGCGGCGATATCGCCCATACGCCCATTGCGCATTCGACCGCCATTGTCGGCCGCGATGGGCGGGTGGATTGGTTCGTGGACGAGCGCAAACTGCCCAATGACCGCAGCGACATCGAGGCCGAGGGCCTCGTCATGCAGCCCGCCGATGGGTTGATCGCGGCGGTGCGCGAACGGGCGGCGGGCAAAGCCGTACTGGTCGATCCGGGCTTTGCTCCGGTGGCGGTGCGGCTGGCCGTCGAGGCCGGCGGCGGCAAGCCGCTGCTGCAATTCAGCCCGGTGACCTTGGCCAAGGCCATCAAGAACGCTGTGGAGCTGGCGGGCTTCCGGCAGGCGCATCTCCAGGATGGCGTGGCCTGGACGGAGTTTCTGGCCTGGCTCGATGCCGAAGTGCCCGCCCGGCTCGCATCGGGCAATCCCATCACCGAGCTTGAGGCGCAGGCGCAATTGCTTGACTTCCGCCGCGCCGGCATGGATTTCGTCGAGGACAGTTTCGGCGCGATTTCGGCTTCCGGCAGCAATGCGGCCATGTGCCATTATTCGTCCAAGCCCGAAACCAATGCCCCGCTGACGGGCGAATTGCCCTATCTCATCGATTCGGGCGGCCAATATTGGGGCGGCACGACCGACGCGACGCGCACCATGAGTTTCGGCCCCGCCAATGCCGCCGTGCGACAAACCTATACCGCGGTGCTCAAGGGCTTTGTGGCGCTGATGACGGCACAATTCCCACCCACCGCCCAGGGCCATCATCTCGATGCCCTGGCCCGCCGCCCGCTCTGGGATATTGGCCTCGATTACGACCATGGTACCGGGCATGGCGTCGGCCATTTCCTCTCGGTACACGAGCATCCCCACCGCTTCGGCAAGGCCGTCAATGCATTTGGCTTCGAGCCGGGCGTGGTGATGACCATCGAGCCCGGCTATTACCGCGAAGGCGCCTTCGGATTACGCGTCGAAAACCAGGTCGAAGTGGTGGCCGGGGCCGCCGGTTTCCTGCGCTTTGAAACGCTCACCCTGGTGCCGATCGATCTGCGCCTGGCCGATATCTCGACGTTGACCGCGGCCGAAATCGCCTTCCTCGACGACTATCACGTCAGGGTGCGCAAAGCCCTGACCGGCCGCCTGTCGCCACGCGCCGCAGCCTTCCTCGAACGCAGCACTGCCCCGATTGCCACCAATCCCGCGAAAGCAATCCGATGACCGATCTCTCCCAACGCTATGTCCCCGTCGATCATGCCAAGGTCGATTTCACCGGCGGTTTCTGGGAAAGCTGGACCCGCACCGTCCGCGAGGTGACGGTGCCCAGCCAGCATAGGCGGCTCGACGAGGAACGCTTTCTCGAAGTGCTGAATTTCGATCAGCCGCCCGGCCCATTGGCCCGGCCGATCCAGCCCAGCGGCTTGTCGATGCAGCATTTTTTCGACAGCGATTTCGGCAAGTGGATCGAAGCGGCCAGCTATACGCTCAAGGCCCATCCCAATCCGGCGCTGGAAGAAAAGATCGACGAGATCGTCGCCAAGCTCGCCCAGGGCCAGATGGACGATGGGTATCTCAATTCCTGGTTCATCCGCCGCGAGCCGGACAAGCGCTGGACCAACCTGCGCGACCTGCATGAAATGTATTCCATGGGGCATCTGCTGGAGGGCGCGGTCGCCTATTTCGAGGCCACCGGCAAACGGGCCTTTCTCGATGTGATGATCAGGGCTGTCGATCATATCGAGGCCACCTTCGGCCGCGAGCCGGGCAAGCTGGTTGGATATGACGCCCACGAGGAAATCGAGCTGGCGCTGGTCAAGCTCTACCGCGTGACCAAGGACCCCCGGCACCTCGAACTCGCGCAATATTTCGTCGACGAGCGGGGCCAGATGCCCTCCTATTACGACGAGGAGGCGCGCCGCCGCGGCGATGATCCGGCGCATTACCACTACCAGACCTATGCCTATAGCCAGGCCCATATGCCGGTGCGCGAGCAGACCCAGGTGGTGGGCCATGCCGTGCGGGCCATGTATCTGTTCTCGGCCATGGCGGACCTGGCCTATGAAAGCAGCGATTTGACGCTGCTGACGGCTTCGGACCGGCTATTCGACAACCTCACCAGGCGCCAGCTCTATGTCACCGGCGGGCTGGGGCCATCGGGCGCCAATGAGGGCTTTACCCGCGAATATGACCTGCCCAACGAAACCGCCTATGCCGAGACCTGTGCCGCGGTGGCGCTGGCCTTTTGGGGCCATCGCATGGCCCAGATCGAGCTGGATGGCCGGTTTACCGACCATGTCGAGCTGGCCATCTTCAACGGTGCCCTGTCCGGCATTGCGCGCGATGGCGAGCACTATTTCTATGAGAATGTGCTGGAGAGCCACGGCCAGCACCGGCGCTGGAAATGGCATTACTGCCCCTGCTGCCCCACCAATATTGCCCGGCTGATCGCCTCGCTGGGCAGCTATTTCTATACGACCAAGCCGGATGAACTGGCGGTGCATCTCTATGGCGCCAATAGTGCCGAAGCCGAGATTGGCGGGCAGACGGTGCGGATTGCCCAGGAGACGGCCTATCCCTGGGATGGCGACATTGCGCTGACCCTTACCCCGGCGGCGCCCGCGCAGTTCACCTTGCGGCTGCGCCTGCCGGGCTGGTGCAGCAAGGCCAGCGTTGCGGTCAATGGCGAAGCGGTCGATGTGCGCACTGCCGAAAAGGGCTATCTCGCCATTGCCCGGCAATGGGCGGCGGGCGATGTGGTGCGGATCGGCTTCGACATGCCGGTCGAGCGCCTCCATGCCCATCCCGAGGTCAGCGAGGATGCCGGAAAAGTGGCGCTAAAGCGCGGGCCGGTGGTTTATTGCGCCGAAGAGGCCGATCTGGGTTTTGCCCCGCAATTGCTGGTGTTGCCGGCCGATGCCGAGATTGTGGCAGCGTTCGATCCCGATCTATTGGGGGGCGCCGTGCGGCTGTCGGCCACTGCCGGCAAGACCAGCCATGCTGGTTGGAACGGCCAGCTCTATCGGCGCGAACGGCCGGCAACCGAAGTGACGCAGCTGCGCGCCATCCCCTATCACCTCTGGGCCAACAGGCAGGCTGGCGGCATGGCCGTGTGGCTGCGCGAGCAATTCTGAGCCAATCGACGCACCGGCCAGGGCAAGGGGCTGTTAAACAGCGCGGGCTCCGGCTCTGGACAGAAGCCGCTTGCTGCGCCAATTCTGGGCAATGCGGCGGAGGGTGCTATGGCCAGGCAGGGCTTTTCCAGGCTGAGGGGTTTGGTCACGGCGGTGGGCATGGCCCTGTTGCTGGCAGGCTGCACCACGACCTCCCGAACCCCCTATAGCCTTGCCGAAGACGGCCAGGCGAGCATTCCGGGCATTCCGGCGGCGCGGTTCTGGGCCGACGACAGCAAGGAGCTGGTTGCCAATGTGGGGCGCGTCGCGACCGGGTCGCAGGTGAAATTTCTGGCGCTTTCGGGCGGTGGCGCCTCGGGGGCCTATGGCGCGGGGTTCCTCGCCTGCTGGAGCAAAACCGGACAGCGGCCGGCCTTTTCGGTGGTGAGCGGGGCGAGCGTGGGAGCGCTGATCGCGCCCTTCGCCTTTCTCGGCCCGGCCTATGATCCGGTATTGACGCAGATGTTCACCTCGGGGGAAACCGATGGCCTGCTGCAATTTGCCGGGCTTTCGGGCCTGTTCGGAACGGGCTTGTTCCGCGATGAGCCACTGGCGCGGCTGGTCGACAAATATGTCACCCCGCAATTGCTGGCCGCCATTGCGGCTGAGCATGCCAAGGGCCGGGTGCTGACGGTTGTCACCACCAATCTCGATTCCCAGCGCACCGCGGTTTGGGACATGGGCGCCATTGCCAGCAGCAGGGACCCGCATGCCTTTGCGCTGTTCAAATCGGTGCTGCTGGCTTCGGCCAGCATTCCGGGCGTGTTCCCCGCCGAGCTGATCAAGGTGCAGGCCAATGGCCGCAGCTTCAGCGAAATGCATGTGGATGGGGGCGTAACGGCCAATATCCTGGTGGTGCCGGAGGCCATTTTGACCTCCCGCGTTTCGGCCAATGGCGCCAAGGTCGAGGTCTATGCCATCGTCAATGGCAAGCTCGGTCCCGATTTTTCGGTGGTCGATCCGCAGATCCTGCCCATTTTCCAAAGGGCGTTTGAAACCGCGATCAAGGCCAATACGCGCAATTCGTTGATTGCGAGCATGGAATTCCTGCGCCGGCTCGGAGGCAGCCTCAAGGTGACGGCCATTCCCGAGACGGCCGAGGGGATTGCCGCCACCGATTTCGACCGGGCCAAGATGACCAGGCTCTATGATTTCGGTTGTGCCGCCGCGCAAAGCGGCGACCGCTGGGCTGCCAGCCTGTAGCAAAACCCCTTCCCAGGCTTTGGGAAGGGGGCTGATGGGCATCAGCTGCGCGGTTGCAGCAGGGCCAGAAGCATGGTCAATCCCGCCAGCACGGCGGTAAGGGCGAGCGTGCCGGCAACAGTGACGCCATCCACGATATAGCCGCCGACCACGGCGCCCACGGCGATGGCGACCTGGAAGCAGACGACCATGAGGCTGCCCGAGGCTTCCAGGGCATCGAGCGCGGCGCGCGACAGATTGGTCTGCAACACGATCGGCGCGGTGCCGAAGGCAAAGCCCCAGAGCGCCACGAAGCCGAAGGCGGCGCCGGTATAGCTGCCCCAGAGCACCAGGGCGAGGGCGGCTATGCCCAGCGTGGTGCCGGTGGTGGCCAATGCCGCCCGCACATTGGCGTCGGCCATGCGGCCGCCCGCGACATTGCCAATGACGCTGGCAACGCCATAGCCGAGCAGGGCCCAGGCAACGGCGCTGGCGGGCAGCTGGGTCACCTGTTCGAGGAAGGGGCGCACATAGACGAAGCCTGCAAAGTGCCCGGTGACCAAAAGCAGCACGGCGAGCATGCCGAGCTGGATGCCCCGGCGGCCCATCAGGCGGAAGACATCGCCAAGGCTGGTGCCCTTGCCGGCCGGCAGGCTGGGCAGGCTCACCAATTGCAGCAGCATGGCGATGGCGGCCGCGCCGGCGGTTGCGGCCATGGCGGTACGCCAGCCCAGCCAGTCGCTGAGCAGGGCGCCGATCGAGGGGGCGGCAATGGTGGCGAGCGACACGCCGACAAAGATGATGGACATGCCCCGGCCCAGCGAATTGACGCCGACCAGCCGCGCCACGACGGCGGCCGAAAGCGACCAGAAGCCGCTGAGCGCAATACCGAGCCCGGCGCGGGCCAGCAGCAATATCCAGAAATCGGTGGCTATTGCCGCCAGGATATTGGAGGCGATGGCCAGGGCGCTCAGCCCGACCAGCACCGCCTTGCGACTGAGCCGGCCGATGGCGACATTGGCGAACAGGGCGGCGACGGCGCCCACGCTGGCCGTGGCGGTGACCACCTGGCCGGCCGTGCCTTCGCTGATGCCGAGATCGGCCGCCATCGGCGTCAACAGGCCCGCGGGCAGGAATTCGGCTGATACCAGGGCGAAGGTGGCGACCGACATGGAAATGACCGCCAGCCAGGTGCTGGTGCTCCAGCGGGCCTGCGCCGCCGCGTCGCCGTCCAGCGGCATACTTGTGTCTGTCATTGAAGAGTCTCCAGAATTTGGAGGGTCTTCATAGACGAGCTCATTCGGACGATCTGTGTCCTACAATCCGAATTCCATGCCCGTTTGTCCGGAAGGTGTGCGACGAGCCGCACCGGGCGATTGGCCGGTGGTGCGCTTGAAGGCCCGGGCGAAGGAGGCTTCCGATTCATAGCCCAGCCGTGACGCGGCTTCGGCAATTGTCAGCTCGCCCTGTCCGAGCCATTCCTGGGCCAGCTGCATGCGCCAGCGCGTCAGATAGTGGGCCGCGCCTTCGCCCAATAGCGTGCTGAAGCGTTCGGCAAAGACCGAGCGCGATTGCCCGGCAGTGGCGGCCAGGCTTTCCACCGTCCAGCCATGGCCGGGGTCGCGATGCATGGCGGCCAAAGCCCGGCCCACATGCACATCGCGGATGGCCGCCAGCCAGCCGGTGGTGGGACTGCTGGTGCAGTCGAACCAGCAGCGGATGAGGCGGGCGGTGAGGAGGTCGGCCATGCGCGAGAGAATGGTAGCCCCGCCCATGCGATGCTGGCCGGCTTCGGCCGTCATGGCTTCGAGCAGGGGGGTGACCACGGGATCCTTGGTGGCGACATCGCAACTGCGGATCACCGGTGGCATGAGATCGAGCAGGGGATGGAGCGCCCTGGCGCCCAGCACCATGGAGCCGCTGAACAGCGTGCTGGTCGGCCCGGGTCCCTCCTGCATGACCTCGCAGACATTGCCGCCAAAGCGGGTGACCTGGCAGCTCCTGAGCGCATTGCAGGGCACATCGGGCGCGCTGGCGAGGCGATGCGCTATGCCCTTGGGCAGCAGCACCAGGTCGCCATCGTTCAATTCCAGCCAACCCTGCTGCTCGGTATAGAGCCAGCATGGCCCCTGGCTGACGAAATGGAAGCGCAGCAGGGGCTGTTCGGGAAAGGCAATGCCCCAGGGATGGCGCAGCTCGCAGCGGCCATAATTAACCCCGCTCAGGCGAAAATCCTGCAAGACCTCGCTCAGCGCATCCATCGGAACGCTGGGGGACAGGGCGGGTGCGGACGAACGATCAAGCATGGGTGGATATTATGCATTGATCGTCTGGTGGGCAAGGGGCGGCTTTGACGGTTGGGCGGCGGCGGCCTCGGCTGGTTCTCCCACATCGCGGTTGATTGGGCGGCCTTGGCACGACCGCCAAGCCTCGAATCAGAGACACCATGCCCCTCCCACCCACAATCGCTTCCCTCGGGCTTGACCCGAGGGCTATTTTCAACCCGGCACAAGCGGCGAGTGGCCCTCGGATCAAGCCCGAGGGAAGCGGCGGTGGGTGGGGAAGACGGTACCCCAAGCATCCGAGCGGACCCGCATCTCACTCCGCGGGCTGAGGATGAGCATCCGCGCAATCGGAGCCGCCCGCGAGCGTCTTTTGCCCCAGCAGGATGGTGGTGAGCGCCAGTGCGGCGGCGATGACCGAGACCCAGAAGCCATTGGCGGGGCCATAGGTGTCCACCACCCAGCCGGTGAGGAAAGCACCGAGCGCCATGCCGATGCCGATGCCGGTCACCACCCAGGTAATGCCCTCGGTGAGGATGGCGGCCGGCACGCGCCGTTCGACCAGGCCGAAAGCGGTGATGAAGGTGGGCGAGATGGCGACGCCGCTGACAAAGACGGCCACGGCCAGGAGCGGCACGTTATCGACGAAGAGCAGCGGTATCGCGGTTATGGCCAGCACGGAGAGAGCGATGGCCAATTGCCGTTCCAGCGCCATTTTGAGATTGAGCGCACCGATGATCAGCCCCACGACGAAGGAGCCGACGGCATAGACGCCGATGACGAGGCTGGCCGCGCCGGGCTGTCCCAGTTCCTCGGTGATGGCGACGACACTGACTTCGGCGGTGGCGAAAATGGCGCCGACGAAAATCAGGGCCAGGGTAATGATCTGCACCGGACGCTGCCAGATGGCCGATGCGCCGGAGGCTTCCGCGCCGCTGCGCGTTTTGGGCTGGGTGGCGCGTTGCACGATGAAGGCAAAGCCGCCCAGCGCGAGCAATATGGTGCTGACCACAAGGCCCGCTTCGGGGAAGAGGGAGACGCTGAGCCCCACCGAAAGCGACGCGCCGGCAATATAGACCAGCTCGTCGGCTGCCGATTCGAAGGCAAAGGCGGTGTTCAGCTCCGGCCGGTCGCGGAACAATTCGCTCCAGCGGGCGCGCAGCATGGCCGGAAAGCTGGGCATGACCGAGGCGCCCAGCGCTGCCGCAAAGAGCGTCCAGGCAGGCCAGCCCTGATTGGCGGCCAGCACCAGAACGGCGAAGGCGATGACGGCGATGATGGTGGTGGGCGCGAGCACCCGGGCCTGGCCGAGCCGGTCGACCACGCGGGAGATTTGCGGGGCAAGGAGCGCATTGGTCAGCGCATAGGCGGCCGAAACGGCGCCGGCGAGCCAATATTCGCCATGGGTCTGGGACAGCATGGCGACGATGCCGATCGGCGCCATGGCGATGGGCATGCGGGCAAAGAAGCCGGCACTGGCAAAGGCCTTGGCTCCGGGGGCTTTGAATATTTCTGCATAGGGGTTCGACATTTCGGACCGTCCTCGACATGAATGAAAGGCCCTCATGCAGTTCGCATACGGGGCGTATGGGAAACAGGTAATGGCATACGATCCGTATGTCAATTGACATTCGAGCCGTATGTGAGTAGGTATCGGTATGACACGCAGAACCCGTCAGGAAATGATCGTCGAGACCCGCGCCAAGCTCCTGGCCGCGGGGCGGCAGGCCTTTGCCACGCTGGGCTATGCCGAGGCCTCGATGGATGATTTCACCGCCGAAGCCGGGCTGACGCGCGGCGCGCTCTATCACCATTTCGGCGACAAGAAGGGGCTGTTCGAGGCCGTTGTCGCTGAGATCGACGGGGAAATGACCCTGCGCCTCAAGGAGAGAGCCGCCAGGGCCCCGAGCCGCTGGGAAGGCTTTGTCGAGGAGGGGATCGGCTATATCGAAATGGCGCTCGAGCCCGAAATCGGCCGCATCATGCTGCGCGACGGTCCGGCCGTCATGGGCGATCCGGCCTCCTGGCCGAGCGCGAATGGCTGCATCATGGCCATGAAGACCAGCCTTGATGCGCTCCTGGCCGAGGGCGCCATCCGCGATATCGATACCGAGGCAACGGCTCGCATGGTGACGGGCGCATCCTGTTATGCGGCGCAATGGATCGCCAATGCGGAGGACCCGGTCGCGACGTCCAAACGCGCTACTGCCGCCTATCGCCAACTGGTCGAGGGGTTGTTGCGGGAGGCGCCGGAACGGCCGCATTAGGCCCAGCGAAAAGCAAAGCTTCGCCGATGCGCTGTTCAAAATGACGGGATTGGCCCCGGCATTGCCGCTAGCTTTCGAGCATGAGCAGCACTTCCGAATTCCTCTGGTACATTCCCAATGACGTGAAGCCCGGTCATCGGGGTGACACGGCCAGTGACGGCCATAACAGCCTTGAGACTTTGACCAGCCATGCCAGGGCCCTGGAAGAGCATGGCTGGCGGGGCGCGTTGATCGGCACGGGCTGGGGGCGGCCCGATACCTTTACCCTCGCCGCGGCGCTGGCGGCGCGCACGACGACTTTCGAGCCGCTGATTGCGATCCGGCCGGGCTATTGGCGGCCGGCCAATTTCGCTTCGGCGGCGGCAACGCTCGATCAGCTGACCGGCGGACGAGTACGGATCAATATCGTTTCGGGCCAGGACAATCTGGCCGCCTATGGCGACAGCGAAGGCGATCAGGCCCATCGCTATGCCCGCACCAGGGAATTCATGGCCCTGGTGCGCCGGCTCTGGACCGAGGAGAATGTGACCGCGGCGGGCGAGCACTTCCAGGTGGCGGGTTCGACCGTGGTGCCCCGAATCGAAGCACGGGGCGAGCGGCTCCATCCCAAACTCTATTTCGGTGGCGCTTCGGATGCGGCCGAGCGCGTGGCGGCCAGCGAGGCCGATGTGCAGCTCTTCTGGGGCGAACCGCTGGCCGGCATTGCCGAGCGGATCGAGCGGCTCAAGGCCCTGAGCAAGGCCGTGGACCGCGACCTGCCGGCGCTGGAATTCGGGCTGCGGATCACGACGCTGGTGCGCGACACGACGGCGGAGGCCTGGGCCGATGCCGAGGCGAAGGTCGCGGCCATGGCCGAGGGACAAAGCGGGAGATGGAGCGATCACAAGCGGGCCGTCGCGGTGGGGCAGCAGCGCCTGCTCGATCTGCAGGCCCAGGGCGATGTGCTCGACGACAATCTTTACACCGCGCCGGGCCGCCATGGCGGTGGCGGAGCGGGAACGACCTGGCTGGTCGGTTCAGCTGCTGATGTCGCCAATGCGCTGCGCAAATATGAGGCGCTGGGCATTACCCATTTCGTCTTGTCCGACACGCCCTATCTCAACGAAATCAAACGGCAGGGCCAGCACTTGTTGCCGCTGCTGCGGGGGTGAGACCGCCGTACGGCCGCAAGGAGGTCAACACTCACGGCGTCATTCCCGCGAAGGCGGGAATCCATTCTGCTTGTCGGGATGCTTCCAGAAAGAGTGGATTCCCGCCTTCGCGGGAATGACGCTGTGGTTGTGTACGGGCTGCGGAACGAACCTAGAAGAGCCCTCACGTCCCCCCGTTGAGGAACAGCACCCGGGTCAGCAGGGTGTGGT
The DNA here is from genome assembly GCF_030159855.1 of Devosia yakushimensis. NCBI lineage: Bacteria > Pseudomonadati > Pseudomonadota > Alphaproteobacteria > Hyphomicrobiales > Devosiaceae > Devosia > Devosia yakushimensis. The sequence continues at coordinate 58,661 of NZ_BSNG01000001.1, forward strand.
GGGATTCCAGCGCCATCAGCGCCACGAAGACCAGGATCAGGACCGGCGGCACCAGGATGGCGTAGCTCAGCGCCAGCCGTTCCCAGCGCATATGCATGAAGATCGAGACGATGAGCCCGGCCTTGAGCAGCATCAGCACGACGATCAATCCCCAGCGCAAGAGGCCCTGGAATTGCAGGATATCGACCATGTAGGAGCCGACGCTGAGGATGAAGAGCCAGACCCATACGGTGAGATAGAGCCGGATGGGATGCTGCTGGTTCTCGTCATGGCTGGCGGTGGGCGTTGCGGCGGCTGTCGCTGAATGACTCATCTCGTTTCACCACAGGTAGAAGAAGGCGAAAATGAAGACCCAGACCAGATCGACGAAGTGCCAGTAGAGGCCCATGATTTCGACGATCTCATAGCGTCCCTTGCGGGCGGTGAAGAAGCCGGGTCGGCCGGTATCGAAATCCCCGCGCCAGACTTTTCGGGCCACGATCAAAAGGAAGATCACCCCGATGGTGACGTGGGTGCCGTGAAAGCCGGTGATCATGAAGAAGATGGCGCCGAATTGCTGGGCGCCGAAGGGATTTTCCCAGGGGCGGACGCCCTCGGAAATCAGCTTGCTCCATTCAAAGGCCTGCATGCCCACGAACATGGCGCCGAAGAGGGCGGTCAGCAGCATGAGAATCGCGGTTTTCCTGCGGTCGCGGCGATAGCCGTAATTGACCGCCATGGCCATGGTGCCGCTCGAGGTGATCAAGACGAAGGTCATGATGGCGATGAGCAGGAGCGGCATGTGGTGGCCGGCAATCTCCAGCGAAAACACTTCGCTGGCATTGGGCCAGGTCACGGTCGTTGACATGCGCGCCGTCATGTAGGAGAGCAGGAAACAGCCGAAGATGAAGGTGTCGCTGAGCAGGAACACCCACATCATCACCTTGCCCCAGGAGGCGGTCTTGAACGAGCGCTGGTCGGAGGACCAGTCGGCGACGATGCCGCGCAGGCCGGGAACCCGCGCCGAAGTCTCGTGCGAGGGCGTTACGGCAGGATCGCTCATGGCAGACCTCCTTGCGACAGGATCTGGCCGCACAGGGCCAGGAATTCACCGGCCGAGCCGGACAGCACCGCCAGCAGCAGCGCCCAGATCAGCAGCATGAACAGCCAATAGGTGGCGGAAAGCTCGACGCTGAGCCGGATGCGGTCGGCACGGTCGCGCCGCCTGATCCGCTCGAACGTGCCGGCCAGGGCGAACATGCCGCCGATCACGTGCAGGCCATGGGCCGCCGTCATCAGGTAGAAAAAGCTGTCGGCGGGGCCGGAATTGACGAAATTGCCTGACGCCGCCAGCATGCGCCAGGCGGCGAATTGCCCGACCAGGAATAGCAGGGCGCAGAAGCTGGCGATGAGCACGCCAGCGCGCACCAGGGCGGTGTCGCCGCGTCTGGCGGCCCAGAGCGCCCATTCGAGTGCAATGCCGGTGCCGAGCAGGGTCAGCGTATTGGGCCAGACGATCCAGGGCAGGGGCATGGTCCGCCAGTCCAGCCCCTCCGAACGCAGCAGATAGCCAGTGATCAGCAGCGCAAAAAGCGATCCCACCACGGCCAGGAACACGCCCAGTCCCACTTGCGCCGGGGCATAGGGGCTGGGATTGGGGGCAGCCAGGCCACCGGCGGAATCGACTTCGAGCCAGGGCTTGGTCGCCAGCCCATGGCGCGACAGGAACCAGCCCACGATCAGGGTGAGAATCGCGATGAAACCCAGAATGGCGCTCATCCGGGATCTCCCTTGGTCACCGGCCCGGGCTCGTTCTGGGGAATGAAATCCTCCTTGGCGCCGGGCACGCTGTAGTCATAGGCCCAGCGATAGACATTGGGCAGGTGATCGCCCCAATTGCCATGCGGCGGCGGGGTGGTGGGGGTCTGCCATTCCAATGTCGTGGCGCGCCAGGGGTTGGGGCCCGAGGGCTTGCCGTGGCGCAGGCTCCAGATGAGATTGAAGACGAAGACGATCTGGGCGAAGCCGACAATGAAGGCCATGATCGAGATGAAGGCGTTCAGCTGATGCGCCGAGTCCGACATGATCATGATATCGGCCGTGTCGAAATAGCGCCGGGGCAGCCCCATCAGGCCTAGATAATGCATGGGGAAGAAGATGAGATAGGCACCCAGGAAGGTGACCCAGAAATGGAACTTGGCCATGCCGTCGCCAAGCATTCGCCCGGTGACCTTGGGATACCAGTGATAGATGGCTCCGAAAATGACCAGGATCGGCGCCACCCCCATGACCATGTGGAAGTGCGCGACCACGAACATGGTATCCGACAGGGGTACATCGACCACCACATTGCCCAGGAACAGGCCCGATAGGCCCCCATTGACGAAGGTGACGATGAAGCCCAGCGCGAACAGCATGGGCGGATTGAAATGGATATCGCCGCGCCATAGCGTCAGCACCCAGTTGTAGACCTTGATGGCCGTGGGCACGGCGATGATCAGGGTGGTGGTGGCAAAGAAGAACCCGAAATAGGGGTTCATGCCGCTCACATACATGTGGTGCGCCCAGACCACGAAGCTCAATACGCCAATGCCGACAATGGCCCACACCATCATGCGGTAGCCGAAGATGTTGCGGCGGGCATGGGTGCTGATGAGGTCGGAGACGATGCCGAAGGCGGGCAGGGCGACGATATAGACTTCAGGGTGCCCGAAGAACCAGAACAGGTGCTGGAAGAGGATCGGGCTGCCCCCGCCATAGCTGAGCTGTTCGCCCATTTCGACCAGGGTGGGCATGAAGAAGCTGGTGCCCAGATATTTGTCGAACAGCATCATCACCGCGGCGACGAACAAGGCCGGAAAGGCCAGCAGTGCCATGACGGTGGCGACGAAAATGCCCCAGATGGTGAGGGGCAGGCGCATCAGCGTCATGCCGCGGGCCCGCGCCTGCAGCACGGTCACGGTATAGTTGAGCCCGCCCATGGTGAAGCCGATGATGAAGATGATCAGCGACACCAGCATGAGCATGATGCCCCATTGCTGGCCCGGCGTATTGGAGAGGATGGCTTGGGGCGGATAGAGCGTCCAGCCGGCGCCGGTCGGTCCGCCCGGCACGAAAAAGCTGATCACCAGCAGCATGACGGCGACGAAATAGAGCCAGAAGCTGAGCATATTGGCATAGGGGAACACCATGTCCCGGGCGCCCACCATCAGCGGAATGAGGTAATTGCCGAAGCCCCCCAGGAACAAGGCGGTCAGCAGATACACCACCATGATCATGCCGTGCATGGTGATGATCTGGTAATAGCGGTCGGCGTCGATGAATTCGACCAGGCCCGGGAAACCCAGCTGCAGGCGGATCAGCCAGGACAGCACCAGCGCCACAAAGCCGATGACCAGAGCGGTCGCCGAATATTGCACGGCGATAACTTTGGCATCCTGCGAGAAGACATATTTCGTCCACCAGCTATGCGGGTGGTAGAGTTCCATATCCTCGATTTCGGCGGGCGGTACCGTGGCGCTCGCTTCATGGGGGATGTCGGCCATACGCTCCTCCTCAAGTCTCCTCTTTAGTCAAACCGGCCGTCTTGGTGCGGCCTTGGGCAATGCTCTCTCCTCGGTTCAGGAGGCGAGGCTGGCAAACGTCGCCTGCGACGCCAGCCATTCCTGGTATTCCTCGTCGGTCACGACATTGACCGTGCCGCGCATATAGGAATGTCCCACGCCGCACAGTTCGGCGCAGAGAATTTCATAGGTTCCGGTCTGGGTCGGGGTGACCCAGAAATAGGTGACCGAGCCGGGGATCATGTCCATCTTGGCGCGGAATTCGGGCACGTAGAAATCGTGCAGCACATCGATCGAGCGCAGCAGGAAGCGGACCGGCTTGTCCACGGGGATGTAGAGTTCGCCCCCCTCAACCACCAGGTCGTCCTGCCCCAAGGGGTCCTGGTTATTGATGCCCAGCGTATTGTCGGCGCTGATCAGGCGGTTATCGGCGCTGCCGAGTTTGCCATCGGCGCCGGGCAGGCGGAAATTCCACAGCCATTGCTGGCCGACCACTTCGATATCGGTGGCCGTTTCGGGCACTTCGACATATTGCGCCCAGACGAACAGGCCCGGGGTCAGCATGGCGATGACGCCGCCGGCGGTGATGGCGGTGAGCCAGCCTTCGAGCCGCTTGTTTTCCGGCTCATAGCTGGCCTTGCGGCCTTCCTGGTGGCGGAAACGGTAGAGGCAATAGGCGACGAACAGCACCACGGCGGCAAAGACCACGCCGGTAATCGCGAAGGTCAGCACCAGGGTCGAGTCGATATAGCCCCAGTTCGAGGCCAGCGGGGAAAACCACCAGGGGCTGAAAAAATGGAACAGGATCGACGCGACGACAATGACGACCATTATGACGGCAACGATCACGACCTCTCACCCCCATCTGTGAGGGGCGTTCGGAGCGCGGCAGCCAGCCTCGTCCCGCCATGCACAAGCGGACCCGGACGGCCATGATTTTGCACTCTGGTCATTCGCATGGCCACGCTCCGTGCATCACCCCCTCCGGTGACCTCAATGCAGGAACAGACACGACGCTAGACAGTGCGGAGCGCCGATCGTTTGCGGCGCGGCTCACTCAAGACAAAGGCTGTCATTGACGTGACAAAATGTCAACGTGTTGTCGCAAAACCCGATTTGGCGGCTGTGTGGGCGGCAGATTGGGGCTCGTATCGCCCGCGGCGTCATTCTGGCCTCTACCCATTTCGCACCATCCCTCCACCCCACCGCGCCTCCCTCGGGCTTGACCCGAGGGTCACTCGCCACTTGTGCCGAGTTGAGAAAGGCCCTCGGGTCAGGCCCGAGGGCGGCGCGGTGGATGGGAGAGGTGTGATGACCACGGATACGCCATCACCCACATAACGCCCCCCGCAAAACGCCCCTACGGCGCGCGCCGCAGGGCCTGGGGCGGCCGGCCAAGGGCGCGCAGGAAGGCGCGCCGCATCTGCCCGGCGTCGTGAAAGCCCGATTGCCGCGCAATCTGCTCGAAACTGCCAAAGCCGTTTTCCACCGCTTCCTGCGCCAGCCCCACGCGCAGTTTTTCCACCGCCCTGGCGGGGGTGGTGCCCACATCCCTCTGAAAGGCGCGGGCGAAATTGCGCGGGCTCATGGCCATGTGACCGGCCAGTTGTTCGACGCTGAGCGGCTCGGCCGGATTGGCCTTGATCCAGGCGATGAGCTTTTCAAAGCGCCCGGAATGGCCGCCCATTTCGAGCAGGGCCGAAAATTGCGACTGGCCGCCGGTCCGGCGCTTGTGGACCACCAATTGCTGGGCTGCCCGCTGGGCGATTGCCGGCCCCAAATCGTCTTCGATCAGCGCCAAAGTGAGGTCGATGCCCGCCGTGATGCCGGCCGAGGTCCAGATATCGTCATGGCGGGTGAAGATGCGGTCGGGCTCGAGCTCGACCCGGGGATAGAGGCGGCGGAAGCGTTCGGTGCTGTCCCAGTGGGTGGTGGCGAGGCGGCCATCCAGGCGCCCCGCTTCGGCCAGGAGAAAAGCGCCGGAGCAGACACTGGCCAGCCGCCGCGGCCGGATCCCACCCAGCCAGGCAATGATGGCGCGGAATGCCTCCATGTCCCGGATCAACTCGCCACCGGACACGATGATGGTGTCGAGGCCCTTCTCCGCCAGCGCCGTGGCGCTGAGCGTCAGGCCGGACGAGCTGACGACCGGGCCGGGTGTGGCGGCCAGCAGGTCGACATCGTAGCCGTGGGGCGAAAACCGCGATGCCATCTCGAAGGCGGCGATGGGGCCGGTGGCATCGAGAAGCTGGAAACCGGGATGAATGACGATACCGATCCGGCGGCGCATGGCAGTATTTGCTCGATTTATGTCATTTCAGACAGGATCGCGCAGGATTATTGTTGCGTCAACGGCCATCGCATCGGGAGGATGGAGCATGAAACGCGTTGTCATCACCGTCGTCATAATCGCGCTGGCCCTGGGGCTTGGCGGGTTCGGCATCTGGGTGGGCAATCTGCCGCCCGGCTCGACGGCCGCTCCCATGCCGGTGCCCGCTACCGAAACCGCCGCGACACTCCAGGCCCTGGCGCCCCGCAACGAGCGGCCGGTCATCGCCATTATCGGCCTCAACGACGCGACCGAGACCACCGATTACCTGATGCCTGCCGGCATATTGCGCCGCGCCGATATTGCCGATGTGCAGCTCCTGGCCACCGAGGAGGGGCCGGTCAGCCTTTATCCGGCGCTCAGCGTCCTGCCCGACGCCACCATTGCCGCTTTCGACGCCGCCCATCCGCAGGGGGCCGATTATGTCATCGTGCCGGCCATGAGCCGGGATGATGATCCGGCCGTCATGGCCTGGCTGCGCGAGCAGGCGGATAAGGGCAGTACGATCATCAGCGTCTGTGCCGGCGCCAAGGTGGCCGCCGCTGCCGGACTACTCGAGGGCCGGCGCGGCACGACGCACTGGTTCTACCTCAAGGAGCTGCTGGGCGAGCATCCGGGCATCCATTACGTCGCCGACCGGCGCTTTGTGGTCGATGGCCGCATTGCCAGCACCACCGGCATCAGCGCTTCCATCCCCATGGCGCTCACCCTGATCGAGGCGATCGCCGGCCGCGCCAGGGCTGAGCAAGTGGCGGATGAAATCGGGGTGGGCCAATGGGACGCCAGCCATGACAGCAGCGCTTTCCGCCTCACCCGGCCCTTCGTTACCGCCGTCATGGGCAATGTGCTGGCCTTCTGGCAGCGCGAGGAGATCGATCTGGCGCTGACGCCCGATTTCGATGCCGTGTCGCTGGCGCTGGTCGCCGATGCCTGGTCGCGCACCTATCGCTCCCGCGCCCTGACCAGTGCCCCGGATGCCGAGCCAATCGCCGACCGCGACGGCATCCGCATCCTGCCCGACCGCATCGGGGCGGCGGGCGCCGCCATCGCCCCACCGGGCCTCACCAAACCCGCCGCAGCGCTCGATGCGACATTGGCCGAAATCGCCGGCCGCTATGGCGGGCCCACGGCCAATGTGGTGGCCATGCAGCTCGAATATCCGGCCAAGGCACTTTGATTGATGCGCCTGGTCCATAAGCGCATGCGAAAAATGGCGGCTAATCTCCGGGCCGGGCGGGCGCTATAACAGGTCTTTGTCAGCGGCGGAGAGCCGCCAAGGAGCCTGGTCATGAAGATTACCCGCGCGGGCGCGACGCCATCCAATAAAGGACCGGCCGATTGGTTTACCGGAGCCGTGCGCATCGATCCGCTCTTCCAAACCGAGCCAGGCCGCACCCAGGGCGCCTCGGTCACCTTCGAGCCCGGCGCGCGAACGGCATGGCATACCCATCCGCTCGGGCAGACGCTGATCGTCACCGCCGGCGCGGGCTGGGTGCAGCGCGAGGGCGGACCGGTCGAGGACATTACGCCGGGCGATGTCGTCTGGTTCGAGCCCGGCGAAAAGCACTGGCATGGCGCCCGCGCCACAACCGGCATGAGCCATATCGCCATCCAGGAAGCGCTCGATGGCAAGGTGGTGGAATGGCTGGAACAGGTCGCCGACGAGGACTATCGGGGAAACTGAAGCCTCTTGCGCCGCCCGGCCCCTTGGCGCCCTTGCCCTCGCCTCGTCGCCGTGCCATTGAGAGGACAGCTTTGGTTCCGCCAATGATGCGCGGATTAAAAGGGAACACGGTGCGGATTACCCATCAGGGGCCAATACCGTGGCTGCCCTCGCAACTGTAAGCGGCAAGCCTTTCGCAGACACGCCACTGGATCGAACCGATCCGGGAAGGCAGCGAAAGACATCCGAGCCGCGAGCCAGGAGACCTGCCCAAGCGCAAGACCATGAAGCTGGGCGAGGTGTCCCGGCAGGGGGCAGGGAATGAACACGCCACAATACCGGGCGGGAGTACAGGTCTTTGCATCCTCGCATGAGGATCAAAGGCTCGATGCATCCTGATTTTACTCAATATTTTGCGCCGCTAGGGGTGCTGGACCTGACATCACCCACGGTGTCATCCCGGCGAAGGCCGGAATCCATGTCCGCATCTATCCCCGACCACCGGGGCAGGTGGATGGTCCGCAGCATGGATCCCGGCCTTCGCCGGGATGACACCGCGCATCTAAACACCCCCAGAGCAAACGCTTTGGCCACACCGGCCTCCACCCAACCATGAGAGTGGATATTGCCGGGTTCACCCGCGGCGCCAAGGCGCTTGATCATCAGGCCGTGCTGGGCTTTTGCGCGCGCATGGACCGATTGGGCTATGATGGTATCTGGTTCAACGAGTTCCACTTCCAGCAGCCGCCCGATCCCTATCCCTCGACGCTCCTGCTGGCCGCGAGCATTTTTGCGCGCACCGAACGCCTGCGGGTCGGCACCTCCATCGTGGTCCTGCCGCTCTATCATCCCTTCCTGCTCGCCGAGCAGGTGGCGCAGCTCCATTTCCAGAGCGGCGGCCGGTTCGATTTCGGCATCGGGCGGGGCACGTTTCCCACCACCTTGCAGGCACTGGGCATTGAGCCGGCGCATTCGCGCGCATTGTTCGAGCAATCCTTCGCGCTGATGCAGGCAGCCTGGCATGGCGCCACGCTGGCGCCGGCCGATGGCATCTGGCCCGCCTCGGATCATGCGGTGGGACCGCTGCTGGCGCCGGGCGAGCGGATACCGGTCTATGTGGCGGGCTCGACGCCGGAAACCATGGCGCTCTGCGTCACCCATGGCCTGCCCTTGCTCTTGAGCCTTGAGCCCTCCGAAGTCCGGCAATTGGGCGTTTATGATGCCCTCACGGGCAATGTTTCCGGCCGCTATCCCGCCGATTTCTCGATTTCGCGCTATGTCACCATTGCGGCGGATAGAGCCGCTGCGCTGGAGGCCGTCGATGGCCTGCTGCCCCGGCTCTATGACCGCCGCCTTCGCTATGCCAAGGCGCAGAACCGGCCGCTCGAGACCATCAGGCCCATTGATCGCGACGCCTTTCTCAACCAGCAGATGATCTCAGGCAGTCCCCAGGATTGCTTCGAGCAACTCACCGCCCTGCGGCAGGCCACCGGCATCGACAGCATCAGGCTGATCTTCAATTGCAATGGCGAGATTGCCGACGACGAGGCCGAGGCCATGGCGAGCCTGTTCGGCCGCGAGGTTCTGCCCGCGCTGCAAGCCCTTCCCGAGATTTCATTCCAACCCGAGGCCGTTTCATGACTCTGCATGGTTTTTCCCGCTCCATCTTTTTGTCCGGTGTCGCCGCGCTGGCGCTGGCAATGCCTGTCCTGGCCCAGGATGGGCTCTATCCGCTGACCGATGACAATTGCGGGGTCTCTACGGTCTATGACGCGGCGCCGCAGCGCGCGGTGACGCTTTCCAACAATGCCACCGAATTGATGCTGGCCCTTGGCCTCGAAGAGCAGATGGCCGGCACGTCCTACATGGCCAATCTCACCATCAGTCCCGCCTATGCCCAGGCCTATGCTGGTATTCCGATCCTCTCCCCGCTGGTCGCCACCACCGAGCAGCTGATCGATGCCGAGGCCGATTTCGTCTATGCCGGCTATCCCGATGGCTTCAGCGAATCCCGCCATACCCGCGACCAATTGCACGATCTGGGCATGAAGACGCGGCTCAATGTGGAGGGCTGCAATCTGGGCGCCTTCGGCTTCCCGCAGCTGTTTGACGAAATCCGCTCCGTGGCCGGCATTTTCGGCGTGGCTGACCGGGGCGAGGTGCTGATCGACGCTCTCTCTGTCCGTCTCGATGCGGTCCGGATCGCCTTGGGCGATGCCCCGTCCATTCCGGTCTTTATCTATAATGGCGGAGACAGCGCGCCCAATGCCGTGCTGGGCAATACGCTGCTGTCACAGGCCGTGGCCGCGGCGGGTGGCGAGAATATCTTTGCCGATGTGGCCAATCGCTATGGCGCGGTGAGCTGGGAACAGGTGGCCGAGCGCGAGCCCGAATATATCGTGGTCTTCTATTCCGGTACGGCCGGGGGCCAGGCGGTCGCCGATCCCGACAAGGAACTGGGGCAGGCCCGCATCGATATTCTCAAGGCCACGCCCGCCATTGCCAATGTGCCGGCTGTGCTCAATGACCGCTTTATCCTGGTCAATTCGGTGCAGGGCCAGCCCGGTCCCAGCACGGTGGATGCCGTCGAAAGCATGGCCCGGGCCTTCCACCCGGAAGCCTTTGGCCAATAGGCGAACCATGATGCACCACCGCTCAGACATGGTCGCAAGCCCAAACCAGAGCAGGTTGCTGGGCGTGCTGCGCTCCACCCGGGCCGAGCATGAGGGCGCGGTCGTGCCCGCTCCCTCTGTCCCGGAGGAGCGGCGCTCGCTGCTGTCCTATGGCCTTGCCATGGTGCTGCTGGCATGTCTGTTGCTCGTGCTTATGCTGGCCGGCTTGATGCTTGGTTCGGTCCAGGTGCCGGCTCAGACCGCGCTCGGCGTCATCGTCAATGCCGTGGCGGGCACCGAGATTGTTCCCGCCACCTGGCGCGGCGTCTATGAAACCATCATCATCGAAACACGGGTGCCGCGCGTGATCCTCGCCGCCGTGGTGGGGGCGACCCTGGCGGCAACCGGCATGACCATCCAGGCCATTGTCCGCAATCCCCTGGCCGGTCCCAGCATTCTGGGCGTGTCCTCGGGCGCGGCCACCGGGGCGGTGATCGTCATGCGCTGGGGCCTCATCAGCCTTGGCGCCTTCACCCTTTATTTTTCGGCCTTTGCCGGGGCGCTGGCGACGCTCATCATCGTCTTCTGGGTGGCGCGCAGCGGTGGGCAGATGACCCCGACGCGGCTGGTGCTGGCCGGCATCGCCATGAGTTCGGTCTTGAGTGCGCTCACCAGTCTTTTGGTCCTCACCTCGCCCGATCCGCAATTGGCGGCGCGGGTGCTGTTCTGGACGCTGGGTGGGTTCGGGTCGGCGCAGTGGAAGCTCTTGCCCCTGCCCATTGCGGCACTGGTCATCGGCCTGGGGCTGATGCTGGTCCAGGCGCGGCGGCTCAATCTGTTGATGGCGGGCGATGAAAGCGCGGCGGCTTTGGGGCTCAATATCAACCGCTTCCGCCAGGTCATGTTCGTGCTCACCGCGGCGCTGACCGGGGTCATGGTGGCGGTCTCGGGCGTCATCGGCTTTGTCGGGCTGATCGTGCCTCATATCGTGCGGTTCCTGGTCGGGGCCGACCATCGCCGGGCCTTGCCAGCCGTGGCGCTGGTCGGTGCCAGCTTTACCGTCGGCGCCGATCTCGTCGCCCGCACGCTGATCTCGCCGCTCGAATTGCCGGTCGGCATCGTCACCGCCCTGGTCGGCGGTCCCTTCTTCATCTGGCTGTTGCGCCGCGATGCCAAAACCGGGGAGCGCCCGGCATGAGCATCGAGCCCGGCAGCCTGCACCTGAGCAATGTCAGTTTCGCCGTGGGAGAGCGCCTCCTTGTGCGCGATATCTCGCTGGATGTCGCGCCGGGCGAGATGATCGGCCTGCTCGGTCCCAATGGCGCCGGCAAATCCTCCCTGCTGCGCACCATCTACCGCACCAATCGGCCCAGTTCGGGCACGGTGCTGGTCAATGGCAGGAATGTCTGGCAGCAATCGGCAAGCTGGGCCGCCCGTCATGTCGGCGCGGTGCTGCAGGACATGCCGGCCGATTTCCCCCTCACCGTGCGCGACGTCGTCGCCATGGGCCGTTCGGCCCACAAAAAACTGCTCGAAGGCGATAGCGCGCATGATCGGGCGCTGATCGAGGCGGCGCTCGAATTGCTGCAATTGGTGCCCTTGCACGGGCGGCTGTTCCGCACCCTTTCGGGCGGCGAGCGCCAGCGGGTCCTGGTCGCCCGGGCACTGGTGCAGCAACCCGCCGTCCTGGTGCTGGACGAACCCACCAACCATCTCGATATCCATCACCAGCTGCAATTGCTGCGCTTCGTGCAGAGCCTGGGCATCACCGTGATCGCCGCTTTGCACGATCTCAACCTCGCCGCCATGTTCTGCGACCGGCTCTGCCTGCTCCATCACGGCGAGATGGAAGCGCTGGGCACGCCCGAAGAGGTATTGACCACCGACAACCTCGCCCGCGTCTTCCGGGTCGAAGCAACGCTGACGCGCAATCCGCGCACCAATAGCGTCTGGGTCATGCCGGCCTGAATTCGCCAGTCTGCATCCTTGCGACCAAATGGGGCTTGCTGTAGCCTTGTTGGGCACGCCGATGCTAACAGTCTGTGCACATTTCTTCCCTCATTGCGCATAGAGGAACCCATGCCCCGAGTCACTTCTCACCGAAACCAAATGTGGAATTCTGAGAAGTTGAAGGTTCATGCGCACTTTGAATCTGGGCATTCTGGCCCATGTGGATGCTGGCAAGACCAGCCTGACTGAACGGCTGCTTTTTGCCGCTGGCGTCATTCCCAAACTCGGCAGCGTCGATGCCGGCAATACCCAAACCGACACGCTTGAGCTCGAGCGGCAGCGGGGGATAACCATCCGGTCCGCCGTGGTGTCCTTTGCCATTGGCGGCGCAAACGTCAATCTCATCGATACCCCCGGCCACCCCGATTTCATCGCCGAAGTCGAGCGGACGCTGGGTGTGCTCGATGCCGCGGTGGTCGTGGTTTCGGCCGTCGAAGGCGTGCAGGCGCAAACGCGCGTGCTGGTGCGAGCCCTGCAAAGGCTGGGCGTACCCTTCGTCTTTTTCCTCAACAAGGTCGACCGCCTTGGCGCGAATTATGCCAATACGATCAAAGCCTTGCGCGAGCAATTGCCGGTCCGTCCGCTGGCCATGTCCAGCGTCACCGAGGCCGGCAGCAAGTCGGCAATGGTCGCCGCGCTCGATCCGGCGGATGACCCGTTCCGCGCTCTCCTGCGCGAGGCCCTGGCCGAGAATGACGAAGCGCTGCTCGAAGACTATCTCCTGGCGCCCGAGCGGCTGACTGTCCAGCGGATGCACCAGGCGCTGGCCGGGCAGGTCGGGCGGGGATTACTGCATCCCGCCTTTGCCGGCTCGGCCGCCACCGGGGTGGGTCTCTCCACCCTCATGGAGGCCATCGAGACCCTGCTGCCGGCGCAGGAGGCCGATCCCGACGGTCCCGTTGCTGGCCGCATCTTCAAGATCGAACGCGGCTGGGGCGGCGAGAAACAGGCCTATCTGGCGCTGACCTCGGGCACGATCGCGCTGCGTCACATGCTCGACCTGCCCCAGGGAGAAGCCCGGATTACCGGCATAAAAGTCTTCGAGGCCGGCAAGCTCATGCCGGCAACCACGCTCAAGGCCGGCCAGATCGGACGGATCAGCGGGCTGGGCGATGCCGTTATCGGCGATCTGGTCGGGGCGGGGGCCGGGCATGACGAGCGGGTGCATTTCGCGCCACCGACGCTGGAGGCCCGGGTATTGCCGTGCCACAAGGCGGACAATGCCGCGCTCTGGACAGCGCTCAGCCAATTGGCCGAGCAGGATCCGCTGATCAACCTGCGGCATGACGAGGAGGCCGGCGAGATCTTCGTTTCGCTCTATGGCGAGGTGCAGAAGGAAGTTATCCAATCCACGCTGGCGCTGGATTTCGGGCTCGAGGTGGTGTTCCTCGAAAGCACGGTGATCTGCGTCGAACGGGTCCTGGGCATGGGCGAAGGGCTCGATGAAGTGTTCAGGGGCGGCAATCCTTTCGTCGCCACGGTCGGCCTGCGCGTCGAGCCGCGACCGGCGGGAACGGGCAATAGTTTTGTCCTTGATGTCAGCCTGGGCCTGATGCCGACTGGGTTTTATCGCGCCATCGAGGAAACGGTGCATGAGGTGCTCAGGCAGGGGGTCTCCGGCTGGCAGGTCATCGATTGCCATGTGACCGTGACCAAGGCGGGCCAGAAGGCTCCGATGACCACCGCGGCCGACTTCCGGCAATTGACGCCGCTGGTGCTGGCGGCCGCTTTGGCGGAAGCAAAGACCGTGGTCTGCGAGCCGGTCAGCCGGTTTTATCTCGATCTGCCCGCGTCCATGGTGGGTGCCATGGTGACCGCGCTGGCCCAGGCCGGGGCGGTGGTGACGGATACGGCCATCGACGAGAGCATGGCGCGGCTGGAAGGCACGATCGCGGCGGCCATGGTGCATGGCATGCAGCAGCAATTGCCGGGGCTTACTGGCGGGGCTGGCGCCATGGAATGCGTGTTCGACCATTATGCACCGATCAGCGGGACAGTCCGCACCAGGCTCCGGTCAGGTCCCGATCCGTTCCATCGCGTGGACTATCTAATTGCGCTGCGTCGATTACCCGGCTGATCAAATATTGTTGTCGGGGGTGGAGCAGTACTGCCCCCGGCAATTAAGGTAAACACAGGAAGGTAAGTTGCGGGCAAGTTATTGATCGGATAAAACTAAAGATGGACTGCGGGCGGCCGGCGCAGTTTGGTTGGGGGATGCAACATGACGCAAGTACTGCTTGCTGGTGGCTGCGGTTTTATCGGTTCTCATCTGGCAGATAGAATATGTCGTCGCCCCGATGTCACCCGTCTGGTCGTCGTCGATAATCTGTGGACCGGCCGGATCGAGAATCTGGCCGCTGTTGCCGATCCGCGCGTAGAATTCGTGCAGTCCGATGTGGAGACTTTTTCGTCGGAGACCAAGTTCGACGAGATCTACCACCTGGCTTCGCCGGCATCCCCGCCATGGTATATGGCCCAACCCCTGCGAACCATTTCGGCCAATGTCGTCGGCGCGCTCAATCTGCTCGGCCTGCTCAAGCCAGGTGGGGTAATCGGCTATACGTCGACTTCCGAGGTCTATGGCGATCCGGTGATCACCCCGCAGCCGGAAACCTATCGCGGTTCGGTGGATTGCACCGGGCCCCGCTCGTCCTATGACGAGAGCAAGAGATGCGTCGAGGCCATGCTGTTCGAGGCGCATCGCGTACGTGGCACGCGGGTCAAGGTGGTGCGCCTGTTCAATGTCTATGGGCCGCGCACCCGGCCCGATGACGGCCGGGCCGTTTCCAATTTCATCACCCAGGCGCTGCAGGGCAAGCCGATCACCATTTTCGGCGATGGCGCCCAGACCCGCAGCTGGGGCCATATCGACGATATCGTGGCGGCGCTAGAGCGGTATTTTTGGCTGGAGGGCACCGAGTATCCCGGTCCGGTCAATATCGGCAATGACCGGGAAATTTCGGTGCTGGAAGTGGCCGAGTTCATCCAGAGCCATTTCCCCAAATCTCCGATCACCTTCCTGCCGCCGGTGGTGCAGGACCCGACCAACCGGCGTCCCGACCTGACCTTGTGCAACCAGATATTGCCCGGCTGGCAATGCGCCATTCCCTATGAGGAAGGTGTGATGCTGAGCGTGGAATGGTTCCGCAAGGAAATGTTGATCCCGGCTTGATTGCTGCGGGGTGGCCACGGCCAACAGGGATTGGAGCCTTGATGTCAGAGCAGCCCGACCGGCCGGTAAGGGTGATCTCACCCGATCAGGGCTCGATCTCAGCCTATCTCGACGAAGTCTGGGCCAATCGCGATCTCGTGGCCTTTTTGGTGTGGCGCGATATCAAGGTGCGTTACCGGCAGACGTTTTTCGGCGCGGCCTGGGCTTTGGTGCCGCCATTTTTTACCATGGTGGTCTTCACCCTGATTTTCGGTACGCTGGTCAAGGTGGCTTCCGATGGCCAGCCCTATTGGGCCTTCAGCATCTGCGCGCTGACGGCGTGGAACTATTTCTCCCAGGCGCTCACCAATGCGGCAAACAGCGCCATCAACAATTCTTCGCTGATCGAGAAGGTCTATTTTCCGCGCCTTTCCCTGCCGCTCTCGGCCATCGTCTCGCCGCTGCTCGACCTGACCATTGCGCTTGCATTCCTCGTGCCGGTTTTGGCCATTGCCGGCATCATGCCTAGTGTGCGGCTGCCGCTTTTGGTGCCGCTCATCGCCATTGCGCTCGCGACGGCCCTTGGCCTGGGGGCAATCCTGGCGGCGCTCAATGTGCGCTACCGCGATGTGCGGCATCTGGTTCCGCTGCTGCTACAGCTCGGGCTTTTCGCCACGCCTGTCGTCTATCCGGCGAGCCTGGTGCCCGAAGGCTTGCGGCCGCTATTGGGGCTCAATCCGATGGCCGGGGTGGTCGAAGGCTTTCGCTGGGCGCTGCTGGGGTCAGCCACCGACCCCTGGCCGCTCGTCGGGGTGTCGGCGGTGACCGCGCTGGTGCTGCTGGCCTGCGGCGTAGTGGTTTTCATGCGGCTCGAACGCGGCTTTGCCGATCTGATCTAGGGAAAGCGCCATGCTGCCGGCAATCCAGGCCAAAGACATCGCCAAGCGCTATCGACTGGGTCAGAATGCCGGTGCCTCGACCATGGCGGAGCTGATCGGCGCCAGTGCGTCCAGGATATTGCCGGGCCGCCGCAAGGACGAGAGTAGTGCCGCGCCGGAATTCTGGGCGCTCAAGGGTGTTTCCTTCGAGATTGCGCCGGGGGAAGTCGTTGGCCTTGTCGGGGAGAACGGGGCGGGCAAGAGCACGCTGCTCAAGATCTTGTCCCGTATAACCCCACCGACGCGTGGTTCGGTGGCCTATCGGGGCCGGGTTGGCTCCTTGCTGGAGGTTGGCACCGGCTTTCATCCCGAGCTTAGCGGGCGCGATAATGTCTATCTCAGCGGCGCCATATTGGGCATGGCGCGAGCCGATGTACGGCGGCGCTTTGACGAGATCGTCGATTTCTCGGGCGTCGAAGCCTTTATCGACACGCCGGTCAAACGCTATTCGAGCGGCATGTATATGCGGTTGGCTTTCGCGGTGGCCGCCCATCTCG
Source organism: Devosia yakushimensis (assembly GCF_030159855.1). Lineage (NCBI taxonomy): Bacteria > Pseudomonadati > Pseudomonadota > Alphaproteobacteria > Hyphomicrobiales > Devosiaceae > Devosia > Devosia yakushimensis. The sequence continues at coordinate 75,403 of NZ_BSNG01000001.1, forward strand.
ATACCGATATCCTGCTCGTCGATGAGGTGCTTGCCGTCGGGGACTACAAGTTTCAGCAGAAATGCCTCACCCGCATGGATGCGATCGCCCATGACGGACGCACAGTGATCTTCATCAGCCATAGTCTGATTGCCATCCAGGCCATTTGCCGGCGTGCCTTGTGGCTGGACCGCGGCATGATCGCCGCTGATGGGCCGACTGCGGGCGTCATTGCGCGCTATGCCGGGACGGACCATGCCAGTGGCGGGATTGCCCGAGACTGGCCCGACGCGGCCGAAGCGCCCGGCAATGACGCCATCCGGCTGCGCAGCGCGCGTGTCGAGGCCGTCGGCGCCGAGCCCGGTGCGCCCATCGATGTGCGGCAGAGTTTTGCGCTGAGCTTTGACTACGACAATCGGCGCGAGGGCGCATACCTCAATGCCAGCCTGCTGGTCACCAATGAAGAGGGTGTCGTGGTGTTCAATGCCGGTCCCATCGAGGAAGCAAAGCCGGCGGCGGCGGGCCGGCGGCGCGAGCGCTGCGTGGTGCCGGGCGATCTCATGAATGACGGCACCTATCGGGTTACCCTGGAATTGCGGGACCGGGGCGAGGTGCTGTTGTCCATACCCGATCTGCTCACCTTCGACATTCTCGACAATCCCGAGGGACGGTTCGGCTGGTACGGCAAGTGGGAGGGGGCCGTGCGGCCACGCCTCGACTGGACCAGCGAGGCGCTTGATTGAGCGCGTCATGCCGATCTTGGAAATTTACTTATATCGGTTCTTTGAATTGAAGTATTTATGAGATCGAAGCAGACTAAATAATATGAATACTCATCCGGAATTTTGCGCAAAAAGAAGAGCCGGAAGAATTGGTGAAGGGCGTTCTGCGCGTGAGGGACGGGATGGACAGACTGGGTGGCGGGACGGTTTCGGTGGTCGTGACCACCTATAATCACGCCCATTACCTGGGTGAGGCGCTGGCCAGTATTGCTGGGCAAATCGTGCCTGCCGACGAGATTATCGTCGTCGACGACGGCTCCAGCGATCACCCCGAAAGCGTTACTGCCAGGTATGCCGGTGTCGAGATCATTCAGCAGCACAATCAGGGGCTCTCTGCCGCGCGCAATACCGGGCTCAAGGCGGCGCGGGGCGAGTATGTGCTGTTTCTCGATGCCGATGACCGCCTTACCGATGTCGCGCTCGAGACTCTGGTCCGGCGCATGAAGGCTAATCCCGATTGCGGTTTTGTTTATGGCGCCTACCGGCTTTTCGGCACTGAACCCGATTGGCGCAAGGATTGCGCTTTGCGGCCGATCGGCCGGGACCCTTATCTGACGCTTTTGACGCAGAACTGCATCGGCATGCATGGCACAGTGCTCTACCGGCGCGACAGGCTCATTGCCATTGGCGGGTTCGATACGACGCTGCCGGCTTGCGAAGATTATGATGTCTATCTGCGCCTCGCGCAGGACCATGGCGTCAGCTGTGGACCCGAAGTGCTGGCTGAGTATCGCCAGCATGGCAGCAACATGTCGTCCGATCTTGCCCGCATGAACAATGCGGTCCGCCTGGTTCTGGACAAGCAGAAAGCCCGAGCGAGCACTAATCCGCTCTGGAAGGCGGCCCGCCAGCGCGGGTTGCGCTGCTGGTTCGAGTATTATGGTGGTGCCCAGTTGGGGCGTCTCAAGGCCGCCATAAGGTCGCGCCGGCAGATCGGCCAGTCGCTGTCGCAGACAGCATCCTTCATGCTGCCCCATCCCGGCGCTGCTGGCCGTCTTATCGGGGGCGATTTCGGGCGACTCGCCAAGCGCCGGTTCGGACGCGGCGCGGGTGCTGGCCGCCGCTTTTGGGGGGTGCGTTCGGCGTTGGGAAATGGCCCAGAGCGGATCAGCACCGAATTCGGTTATGACCGGGGCAAGCCGCTCGACCGGCGCTATGTCGAGGACTTCCTGGCCCGCCATGCCGGGCTGATCCGCGGCCATGTCCTCGAAATCGGGGATACGGCCTATACGCAGCAATTTGGTGGCGAGCAGGTGGTTTCGGCGGAGGCCTTTCATCGCTATGCCGGCCAGCCGGGGGTGACTTATGTCGGGGATATGTCCGGGGTGCACAACCTGCCCGACGACACGTTTGACTGCATGGTGCTCACCCAGACCCTGCACCTGATTTTCGACATGCCCGCCGCCATTGCGACGATCTGGAAGGCGCTGAAACCTGGGGGTTCGGTATTGATCACCGTGCCTTGGATTAGTCCCATCGACAAAGGCGAGTGGGGCGAGACCTGGTATTGGGCGATATCGCCGGCTGGGCTGCGCAAGCTGCTCGAAACGCGGTTTGAGACCGGCGACATCGCTATCGATGCCTATGGCAATGCGCTTGCCGCCTCGGCCTTTCTCTATGGTCTGGCCGAGCACGAAGTGCGCCCGCAGGACCTCGATGTCGATGATCCGCTCTGCCCGGTGATTGTCGCTGCCAGCGCGCGGAAGGCGCTGTGAGGGCGCGGCGGACATTGGGGGCCGTGGCGCGGATGGCCCGGCGCATGCTGGGCACCGAGCGGCCGCTGATCCTGATGTATCATCGCATTGCCGATCTCCAGCACGACCCCTGGGAATTGGCGGTATCGCCATCGCGTTTTGCCGGCCATCTCGATGTGCTGCGCACCCGGCGCGATGTCGTGCCGCTCGCCTGGCTGGCCGGGCGCATAGAGCAGGGGAAGCCCGCTCCGCATGCCGTCGCCATTAGTTTTGATGACGGCTATGTCGATCTCCTGAGCAATGCCCGGCCCCTGCTGGAGCGTCACACCTGCCCGGCCACGGTTTTCCTGCCGCCTGGCTTTGTGGGGGCCGCCGGTGGCTTCTGGTGGGACACGCTGACCCGCATATTTCTGGCCACACCGGACCTGCCGGGTCGGCTGGCGCTCGGGTCTGGCGAATGGGAGGTGCGGAGCGACAATCGTCGTGCCGTGCATGATGAGGTCTGGGCCCTGCTCAAGCGGCTGGGAACCAAAGAGCGCGCCGGGCAGCTTGCCCAGCTGGTGGCTTGGGCAGGCGTTGCCGCCGATGCGCCGGAAGGCGATCGCTGCATGAACGAAGCGCAGTTGCGCAGCTTTGCGCAGCCGGGTTTTGTCGATCTGGGCGCACATACCATGAGCCACCCCTCCTTGCCGCTGCTGCCGGCAGCCGAACAGGCCGACGAGATCGGTCGCAGCCGCCGCTGGATCGTGGACGTGCTGGGCATCGAGCCCAAGGGGCTTGCCTTTCCCTTCGGCGATTACGATCGGCACACCCTGGCGGCGGCCCGGACAGGCGGCGTTGGTTTTGCCTGTACGACCGTGCCCGATGCCATAAGGCGCCGTGCCGATCTCCTTGCACTGCCGCGCCTCGCCATCGGCAATCTGGATGCCACCCGCTTCGAACAGTTGGTTGCCGGCTATGGCTGATATGTCACGCCCGCCCCGGGTCAGCGCCATCATCATCGTCTATAACGGGGATCGCTATCTGGGCGAGGCGATCGACAGCGTGCTGTCGCAGACTTTCCCCGATTGGGAGCTGATTATCGCCGATGACGGCTCGGTCGATCGGAGCAGGGAGATCGCGCGCGACTATGCCGCCCGCCATCCCGAACATATCAGGGCCATCGCTCATCCCGACGGGGGCAATCATGGCATGAGCGCCACGCGCAATCTTGGCATAGCGGAGGCCCGCGCGCCCCTGATCGGGTTTCTCGATTGCGACGATATCTGGCTGTCGGGCAAGCTGGCCGAACAGGTCGACTTGCTCGACCGCCATCCCGATGCCCAGATGATCTATGGGCGCACCCTGATCTGGCATTCCTGGCAAACCGGGAATGTCGGCGATGACTTCTTCTACGATCTGGGCACGACCCCGGATCGGCTCATCGCCGCGCCGCAGCTGCTGACCCTGCTGCTCGAGAACAAGAGCCAGACGCCGACCACGTGCAATGCCTTGATGCGCAGCGCTTTTCTCCGCGAATTGGGTGGGTTCGAGAACCGGTTTCGCGGCATGTTCGAAGATCAGGTCTTCTTTGCCAAGGCCTTGCTGGAGGCGCCGGCCTATGTGTCCTCGCGCAATTGGGCGCAGTATCGCCAGCACAAGGAGAGCTTTTCGGCCAAATCGGCGGGCAGAGGCGGCGATGGCAGGGCGCGCCTTGCGTTCCTAATGTGGCTGGCGGGCTATGTTGTGCGCCGCGCGCCCTGGCAATTGGGCGTTCTGATGCAGACGGCGCGTCTTGTGGCGCGGGAATGCTGGGCTATTGCCAGGCCCCGGCGTCCCGCATGGTTGAGGACCCGCTAGATGCCCCGGGTTTCCATCATCACGCCGGTTCTCAATGCGGAACGGTTTCTGCAGGAAACGCTGGCCAGCGTACTTGCCCAGACCTATGCCGACTGGGAGCTTATCCTGATCGATGATGGCTCGGCCGATGCCAGTCCCGATATCGCGGCTGCGGCGGCCAGCGGTGACAGACGTATCCGCGCCGTTTCCATGCCCGCCAATGCGAGACACGGCGCCGCCGCTGCGCGCAATGCCGGCCTGGCATTGGCAAAGGGCGAATTCGTCGCCTTTCTCGATGCCGACGATCTTTATGAGCCGCAAAAGCTCGAAACCGAGCTGGCTTTGCTCGAGGCCCATCCCGAGGCGGCCATGGTGTTTGGCCCCACGCTATGGTGGCGCGACGGCGCCCGGCCCTGGCGCTGGGTCGAGCCGATGCAGCGGCAGGCCAACCGTCTTTATGCGCCGCCGGTTCTGGTATCGAAGGTCATCCTGTCGCTCGACTGGCATGTGCCCTGCACCTGCGCGGTGCTGATCCGCCGCTCGGCCATAGCCGAAGTCGGCGGGTTCGAGGAGCAGTTCAGCCTTTATGAAGACCAGACGCTGTGGACCAAGCTGTTCCTGCGCTACCCCGTCTTCATCCATGGCCAGTGCCTTGCACGCTACCGTCAGCACGAGCATTCCGTTTCGGCGGCGGCGACGCGGTCGGGCCAATATCAGCAGAATGGCGAACACGGCGCTCGGGTGGCGTTTCTGGATTGGATGGCGCGATATCTGCGCGCCGAGCCGGCTCTTCAGCATGCGCTGCGGCTGGCCCGGGCGCCCTATGCCGCGCCGAGCCTGCAGCGCAGTGCCGATCTGGTCTATCTGCGCAGCAAACGTGTCGCGCACCGGCTTGAGCGCACGATCCGGCGGTGGCGCGGATGACGCTCGTGACCGCTCTTATCGTCACCTATAATCACGCTGGTTTCATCGCTGCGGCCATCGACAGCGCCTTGGCGCAGCGAACGGATTTTGACGTCGAGATCGTGATCAGCGAGGATGCCTCGACCGATGGTACCCGCGACATTGTCGAGGACTATGCCCGGCGCTTCCCCGATCGTATCCGATTGCTGCTGTCGGAAACCAATTTGCGCAGCAATGAAACGGTGGCGCGGGGTCTGCGGGCCGCAAAGGGGCAGTTCGTTGCGCTGCTCGATGGCGACGATTGCTGGACGGCCCCGGACAAGCTGCAGCGACAGGCCGATTTCCTGTTGGCCAATCCCGATTGTGCGGCGCATTTCTTCAATGCGCGGATTGCCCGGGGCGCCGCGCTGACGGACACGCTCTGGACGCCGGAAACGCAGGCACGCCGCGTCGATCTCGCCGAAATCTGGCACGGCAATCCCTATGCGACCGCCGGTGGCATGATGCGTCTGGCCGCTCTTGGCGATGTCCCCGCCTGGTACCATGATTTCTTTCCGCGCACCGATTGGCCGCTTTACATCCTCTGCGCCATTTCGGGGGCTCTGGCCTTCGATCCCGAGCCGGTCGCGCTTTACCGGCTGCATGTGGGCGGCATGTTCAGCCCCCAGTCGGAAACAGCCAAGCTCGACAGTACGTTTGCCTTTCTGACGCTGATGGATCGGTGCCTCGATGGCCGCTATCACGACCTGGCCCGGGCCGGCTGTTCGCGGCTCTTTTTCGACTGGGCCGAAGACTATGCCAATAAGGGGCAGAAGCGATTGGCGCGGCAGGCTTTTGCCTATGCCTTGCGTGGCGGTGGCGTGGGACATTCGGTGCGCTGGGGCCAGCTTGGCCGGCTTGGGCTGCGGCTGGCCGGGGCGGGAGTGTCGCCATGACCCAGTCCGCGCTGCTCGATATGCGACACCGCGATGCGGTGGCTCCCCTGCCTCCCGGGGCCGTCGCGCCGTTCTGGTCGGTGATGATCCCCACCTTCAATTGTGGCCCCTATCTGCGTGAAACGCTGGCCGCCGTGTTGGCGCAGGATCAGGGGCCGGAGAGGATGCAGATCGAAGTTGTCGATGATGCTTCGGACAAGGACGATCCGGCTGTTATCGTTGCCGAGCTTGGCAGGGGGCGGGTGCAGTTTACCCGCCAGCCGCGCAACCTTGGCCATATCGGCAATTTCCATATCTGCCTGCAGCGGGCTCGTGGCGAGGTGGTGCATTTGCTGCATGGCGACGATCTGGTCGAGCCGGGCTTTTACGAGGCACTGGAGCATGGCTTTCGCGCGGCGCCCGATATTGGCGCGGCCTTTTGCCGGTCGGGTTTCGTCGATGAGAATGGCAGCGATATCGGATCGACCGAAGCGCTGGAGGAGCGCGCCGGCCCTTTGCCCGATCATCTCGCGCTTCTGGCTGGCGAGCAGCGCATCATGACCCCGTCCATTGCCGTGCGCCGCTCTGCCTATGTCGCGCTTGGCGGGTTCGACCGGCGCCTGGTCTGCAGTGAGGATTGGGAAATGTGGGTGCGGATCGCGGCGCGCTACCGGGTCTGGTACGAGCCCCGGCCGCTGGCGAAATATCGCATGCATCTCCACTCCAATACCGGGCGGCATATCCGCTCGGGCGACGACATGGCCTATACCCGCAAGGCGATCGACATCTTTGCCGGTTACCTGCCTCCGGCAATGGGGCGGGACGTGGTGCCCGCCGCCAGACATGCTTATGCCCGTGCCGCGCTGGAAATGGCGCAGCGCATGCTGGGGCGGGGTGACAGGCAGGCTGCTCGCGCCCAGCTCTGGCAGGCCCTGCGCCTCGAGGCCTCGCCGGGCATAATTCGAGCGGCCACAAGGACCATGCTGGCCAGCCTTGCCGGAGGGGCCCGGTCATGACCGCGAATGCAGCCAATATCGCCATTGCCGGATGTGGCGCGGTCAGCACGCTCTATTATGCGCCAGCGCTGGCATTGCTGCAGCAGCAGGGGCGGATTGGCGGTGTTAGGGCTTTTGACCCGGATATGGACCGAGCCCGCGCCTTTGCCGGCCTGCTGCAAGAGGCAAGAATATCGCCCAGCTTTGCCGATCTGCTGGCTGCGCCCGCCGACCTGATGATCGTGGCGTCTCCGCCCATGGTCCATGCCGATCAGGCTATCGCAGCCCTGAATGCGGGCAGGCATGTGCTCTGCGAAAAGCCGCTCGCCGTTGGCAGTGCTCAGGCGCAACAGATGATCGATGCAGCCGCGCGCAGCAACCGGCGGCTATTGGCCGGTCATATCCGCCGCCAGTTTCCGGCGACCAATGCCATTGCCGATATTATCCAGTCGGGCCTATTGGGCGACATCTCAGCGGTCAGCTGTTTTGAGGGCGGTCCCTTTGCCTGGCCGGTGTCCGGTCCGGGATATTTTACCAAGGCCGCCTCGGGTGGGGGCGTGTTGCAGGATATCGGTACGCATTGCCTGGATCTGCTGACCTGGTGGTTGGGGCAGCCGGCCGGTCTCAGCTACGAAGACGATGCCTTGGGCGGGGTCGAGGCGAATTGTCTCGTGAGGCTGGACTATCCCGGCTTCGAGGCCCGTATCCGTCTCAGCCGCGACTGGGCCCAGCCCAATGTCTACCGCATTGCCGGGGCCAAGGGGTGGCTCGAATGGCCGGTCAACGATCCGGTGAATTTCACCCTCTACCTGTCGGGCAGCGGCATTGCCCATGTGCGGACCGAGGCGCCCGCGGGCGATGAATTTCATCTCGCTTTTGCCCGGCAAATCGAAGCGGCGCTCGATGGCGGTGCGAATGCGGTCAGCGCCAGCGCGGTGCTGCCGGTCATTGCGATGATCGACGCCTGCTATGCTGCGCGCACGCCCATGCATCTGCCGTGGCTCGCGCCGGACGAAGCTGCCCGCGCCCGGACGCTGGCAGGGACTGCGTCATGATGGGGCGTATCGCCATTCTGGGTGCGGGCGGGTTTATCGGCAATCGTGCCGTGGAAATGCTGGCGCTTGGCGGGCAATATGACGTTAGGCCTGTGGTGCGCAAGGCGCAGTCTCTGGCCTTGGCCAGCCGGTTTGCTCTCGATGGCCGCGTCGCCGATGGCTGCGACCAGATCGCGCTCGAAGCTGCCTTTACCGGATGCAGCGGCGTGATCCATGCCATGGCCGGCGACCCTGCCACCATTATCGGGGCTATCGAGCCGGCCTACCGGGCGGCCGAGGCGGCAGGGGTAAAGCGCCTGGTCTATCTCAGCTCCGCATCGGTGCATGGGCAATCGCCGGCGGCGGGTACGGATGAGCTGAGCGTGCTCTCCGACCGCCAGAACATCGCCTATAACAACGCCAAGGTGCGGGCCGAACGGCGGCTGCTCGAGTTGCGGCAAGAGGGCAAGGTGGAGGTGGCCATTCTGCGCCCGGGCATTGTCCATGGCCCGCGCTCCTCCTGGATTGGCGGCTTTGCCGATGAATTGCTGGCTGGCGAGGCCTATCTGGTCGATGGGGGGAGGGGGATATGCAACGGCATCTATGTCGACAATCTCGTCCACGCCATCACATTGGCGCTCAAATCCGATGCCGCTGATGGGGAAGCCTATCTGCTGGGGGATGCGGAGACCTATAGCTGGGCCGACTTGCTGGCTCCGGTGGCAGGGGCGCTGGGCCGGTCGCTGGATGATCTGCCCGAGCCCGGCATGGAACGGCGGCATGGCCTGGTGTCGCGCCTGCAGGGCGTTCGCCCATTGCGGCGGGTCGTGAGGAGCCTGCCGCGGCCTCTCAAGGCGGCATTGCGGGCGGGATATCGCGAGTTGATGGCGGGGCCAGCTCAAGCGGGGTCCGGGCCGCGACGTCCCGTTGCCAGCCTCGAACGCAGCCTGTTGCATCGCTGTGCCTGGAAATTGCCCCATGACAAGGCCGCCAGCGAATTGGGCTATGCCCCGATAGTCGATTTTGCCGAGGCCCAGCGCCGCACCTTGGGTTGGCTGGGTTTTGCCGGTTATCCCGTTGTGTCCTGAAGGGCCTTCCGCTCGTAGCTGAAGGCCCTGTCGCGCGGTTCGAGCGCGGCCAATATGCGGCGCAGATGCGGGCCGAGGCCCAGCACGGCGGCCTCGCCGGGCTGATACTCGGTGAATTGCCTGCGACCGGGGCCGCTTGTAACGCCCGGGTCACGGCTGGCGCGGCGGTGCAAGAGATAGCCCAGGCCATCTCGCAACGACCCCGGATTGGCGCCTTTTGCCCAATCGCCCAGCAAGGTTGCCGCGTCGTCTATTTTGCCCGTAGCCAGGGTTTTGAGCCCCAGCACGAATTGATGTTTCTTGTAGGTCTCCCGCGCCGTGCGCGCCAGTTCGGGCAGTTCCCGGGCCACGATATCGAGGGCAAGCAGCCGGGAGCGCAACATGGTCCGGTCGTCATTGGACATGGCATCGGCCCGTTTGCGATAGCCCATCAGATAATCGCCATCCACCGCGACCTCGCCCATGGTCGCCAGCCGGATCTGGAACAGGAAGTCCTCGCAGCCCTGTGCGCCGGCCGCCTTGAGCCGGGGATCGTAGCCGCCCGCCCGCAGGGCATCGGCGCGGCGGAACATGATGGCACTGCCATTGCCCACGGCGTTGAAGGCGGTGAGGCGATGGCAGACCCGGCCGGCCAAAGTGGCCTGGGCTATGGTCTTGATGACGAAGCCAGCCTCGTCGATATTGCGCCGGCTGCAATAGACCAGGGAAACCTCCGGCCGCGCCTCCAGCACCGCCAATTGCCGGTCCAGCTTTTCGGGATGCCAGAGATCGTCGGCGTCGAGAGGGGCGATATAGAGCGCTTCGGCGGCCTGGATTCCGACATTGCGGGCTGCTGCCACGCCGCCATTAGGGGTGGAAATGACCCGGATACGGTGGTCGCCCGCGGCCAGGCGCTGCGCCACGGCATGGGTGCCGTCGCGCGAGCCGTCATCAACCACGATAATTTCGATATTGGACAATGTCTGCCCGCGCACCGAGGCAAGAGTGTCCTGCAGCGTGGATTCCGCGTTATAGGCCGGAATAACTACGGAGACCCTGGGTCTATACAATTTTTATCCTGATGGATGCCGATTTTATCGAATATAGCGCCGTTCTATACCAAGACTGCACTCGATCTGCTTGCAAAAGTGTTGATAGGGCAGGGGTTGTGCATGCGTTGGCGAAGCATTTCGAGCCAGCAATAGTTAAAAGTGATGCGAGTTCTCTAACGTCGTGGTGACCTCGAGCCGGTAGAACAGAGCACCTACCGGGGCAGATGCTCATGACACCCAAACCCAAGATCGAGCGCCGCAAAGTGCCAAGGCGCAACGCGGCCATGGAAACGGTCCTCGTGCATGAGAACGGGGTCGCCCGGGAGGCCGGGGTCATCAGGGACATTTCGGTGGCAGGTGCGAAGCTGGCCATTGCGGCAACCGGCACGCTGCCGGATTCGGCCTATATCCTTATCCCCGAGCAGCACCAGATCGAGCAATGCCGTATCGTCTGGCGCAGCGAACACGAAGTGGGTCTGGCTTTCGCCGCCGAGCCGCAGCAAGATCCCAAGGACATCCCGCAGAAATAGGAAGCGGCCGTTCGCGCAGCTAATCCTGCAGCGCCAGGGTCTTGTCCTGATAGGCCGCGCGCTGCTGTTCGATCGTCTGCATATTGTCGAGAACCCAGGCGGTGAGACCCAGCAGGGGGATTGCCAGCGATTGGCCCAGCGGGGTCAGGCCATATTCCACCTGTGGTGGCACCGTTGGATGCACCGTCCGGCTGACAATGCCGTCGGCTTCCAGGGCGCGGAGCGTCCGGGTCAGCATTTGCTGGGAGATGCCGCCGATCAGGCGGCGCAATTCGTTGAAGCGCCGTCGCTGATCGACCAGCATGGTGATCGTCATGATCGTCCATTTGTCGCCCATATGGCCGAGCATCTGGCTGATCCTCCGGCAATCCGCATTGGTGCCCGGCTGATCGGGCGGGGTAGGCAGAGGCATGTGACCAGGTCCTAAATTTATGCGTTCTTGCGGCGCGGTGGTCAGCAAAACATATCTAGTCAGCAAATCATACCGCCTCTTTGGAGCAGATCATGACTGACAAGAAAACCATTGCGATCTTCGGCGCCGGCACCGGGCTGGGAGCTTCACTTGCCGCCCGTTTCGGCCACGAAGGATATAGGGTCGCGTTGGTGGCCCGCAATGCCGCCACCCTTGATGAACGGGTGGCCGAACTTGCCAAGGCGGGCATCGAGGCGGCCGCTTTCCCCACCGACCTCAACGATCACGGTGCTATCGGACCGCTGGTCCGCTCCATCGAAAATCGGCTCGGCCCGATCGATGTTGCGGTCTTTGCGCCGGTCTCCAGCACTGTCGGCTTCATTCCGGCGCAGAAGCTGGATGCGGCGGCGCTCAAGCCGCTAGCCGATCTTTTCGCCTTTGCGCCCATCGAGCTGAGCCATGCGCTGCTGCCCGGCATGATTGCCCGTGGCGATGGCGCCATCGTCATTGTCGGGGGCATGTCGGCAGTCGTGCCGATGGCCGGCTTGAGCGGGGTTGGTCCAATGATGGCAGCGGCGCGCAATTACATTTTCGGCCTGCATGACGAGGTCAAGGACAAGGGCGTCTTCGCCGGCACGCTCAATATCGGGGCCATGATCGACCGCTCCGCCGGGATGCGTGCCCTCACCTCGGGCGGCGCCAAGCTCGACCCCAGCTTCCCGGTGGTCGATCCCGATGATCTTGCCGAGGAAGTCTGGACGCTCATCACCCGGCGTGATCGCGTCGAAGCGCTGGTTCCGCCGCATCTGGCCGGCTAGGCCTTAGCCCGATTCTGCCGTGGCGATGGCGTCGCGCTGGCCGGCGCTGTCGCGCAGCAGGATCATCGAGCAGAAGCTTGCCGCCAAGGTGCTGACGGCGATGATCACGGCCATGGGCATGGGCGTGCCATTGGCCATGGTTCCGACCAGGGCCGAGCCGATCATGCCGCCGCCATATTGGGCAAAGCCCAGCAGTGCGGCAGCTGAGCCGGCGCCTTGCCGGACGCTGGCTAATCCGCCGGCGATGGCATTGGCGCCGATCAGGCCGTTCATGGTGACGAAAACGAAGAGGGCGCCGGCAAAGGCCGGCAGCCCGCCCCAGCCGGTCCAGGCCTGGGCCAGCAAGAGCGCGCCGGCACCCATGCCCAGAAATGTACCGGCCAGCAGCAGTTTTTCGCTGCCGAAGCGATTGACCAGCCGGCGATTGACCGCATTGGCGAGCATGATGCCCACAATGCCCGAGGCAAAGACGAGCCCATAGATATTGGGGGACAGCGAATAGAACTCGATGAAAACAAAGGACGAGCCGGCCACATAGGCGAATACACCCGCCGCAAAACATCCCAGCGTGCCGGCATAGGCCATGAGCCTGGAATTGCGGAAATGCTGGCCGTAATTGGCGAAAGCCTGGCCAATGCCGCCGGTGCCACGCTGGTCCAGGGGCAGGGATTCAGCCGTGCGGCCGACACCGGCCAGCGTCAGCAGGCCGATCAGCACCAGCGTCCAGAAGATGAAATGCCAAGACGAAACCGCCAGGATCTGGGCGCCGATGGTCGGTCCGATCATGGGCGCAATGCCCATGATCATCATGAGGGTCGAGAGCGTGCGGGCGGCTTCCCGCTGGTCGAACAGGTCGCGCACCATGGCCCGGCCCAGCACGACCGCGGCGCTGGCCCCGACCGCCTGAACGACGCGCCAGCCGATCATCTGCCAGGCATCGGTCGACAGGGCGCAGCCTGCCGCGCCGATGATGAAAATGGCGATGCCGGCCAATAGCGGCCCCTTGCGGCCATAGCGGTCGCTGACCGGTCCCCAGACGAGCTGCCCGAAGCTGAAGCCAAGCAGGTAGCCGGAGATGGTCAGCTCCAGGGTTCCTTGGCTGGCGCCAAGGCTTTCGCCCATGGTGGGCAGGGCCGGCAGGTAGAGGTCGGTGGAAATCGACGCGAAGCCCAGCAGGACGCTGAGCAGCGCAATCAACCAGAATCCCCGATAGGGTGTTGTTTGGCTGGTCATGGGTTACCGATCGATGCGGGCCTGATTGGCCCCGGAATAGCGATCGCCCAGGATGGTGATGCCAGCCGTCGCCGCTTGGATTGCCGCCAGATCTGCTGCTGTCAATTCCACCTCGGTCGCGCCAATATTCTCTGCCAGCCGGTGCAGCTTCGTGGTTCCCGGAATTGGCACAAAGACGGGGCTCTGTGCCAGAACCCAGGCCAGGGCGAGCTGGGCCGGTGTCACGCCCTTTTCCGAGGCCAGCCGGGTGACCGTATCGGCCATAACCTGGTTGGCGGCGCGATTATCGGCGTCGAAGCGCGGCACGGTGTTGCGGAAGTCGGTCTTTTCGAACTGGGTATTGCTGTCGATGGTGCCGGTGAGGAAACCCTTGCCCAGCGGGCTGAACGGCACGAAGGCAATGCCGAGCTCCTTGAGCACGGGAATGATCTGCTCCTCGGGCTCGCGCCACATCAGCGAATATTCGCTTTGCAGCGCCGTGACCGGCAGCACGGCATGGGCCTTGCGGATATTGGCGACACCGGCCTCGGACATGCCGAAATGACGGACCTTGCCTTCGGCAATCAGCTCCTTGACGGTCCCCGCGACGTCTTCCATGGGCGTATTGCGGTCGACGCGGTGCTGGTAGAGCAGGTCGATATGGTCGGTGCGCAAGCGCTTCAGTGAGCCTTCCACCGCCGCGCGGATCATTTCCGGGCGGCTGCTCGGCGCGCCGCCGCCGGCAATATCGAAGCCGAATTTGGTAGCAATGACCACCTGATCGCGGATCGGCTGCAGCGCCTCGCCGACCACTTCCTCATTCTTATAGGGGCCATAGACCTCGGCGGTATCGAAGAAGGTGATGCCGCGCTCAAAGGCGTCGCGGATCAGTTTCACGCCTTCCGCTGTTTCCAGCGGCTTGCCATAGGATTGGCTGATGCCCATGCAGCCCAGGCCGATGGCCGAGACTTCGAGTCCGCTGGTTCCAAGTTGTCGTTTTTTCATGTCGTTGCTCCTCAAGCTTCAGGGATGGGACGGCTGAAATTTTCAAGGCTGATGGTATCGGGATCGGGGCCGCCGCGGCTGCCGGTCTCCAATGCGTCGATGGCGGCCAATTGCCCGGTGGTGAGTTCGAAATCGAAGACTTCGAAATTCTCCGCGATCCGGGCCGGTTTCACCGATTTGGGGATCACCGAGCGGCCATTCTGCAGCCCCCAGCGCAACATGACCTGGGCCGCCGTTTTGCCATGCGCCTCGGCAATGCCCAGAATGGTGGGGTCTTCCAGCGTGCTCTTGTTGTTGCCGCGATAGAAGGTGATGCCGCCGATCGGCGACCAGGCCTGGGTCAGGATGCCATGCTGGCCGTGCAGGCGCTGCAATTCGCTTTGCTGGAAATAAGGATGCACCTCGATCTGGTTGACGGCGGGGACGGTGTTCACCTCCGGCAACAGGCGGTTCAGATGGTGCGGCATGAAGTTGCTGACGCCGATGGCGCGCACGCTGCCGTCGGCCAGCAGCTTTTCCAGCGCGTGATAGGCGCCGATGGTCCGTTCGAAGGCCGAGGCAAAGGGTTGATGCAGGATCAGCAGATCGAGCTGCTCGACGCCCAGCTTGCGTGCACTCTTGTCAAAGCCGTGCAGCGTTTCGTCGAACCCGTAATCGTTGATCCAGATCTTGGTCTCGATGAAAATCTCGTCGCGGGAAATGCCCGAGCGCCGGATGCCTTCGCCCACCTCGCGCTCATTGCCATAGGCGGCAGCGGTGTCGATATGGCGATATCCGCGGGCAATGGCCTCCACGACGGCTGCCGTGGTTTCGTCCGGCGGGGTCTGGAACACGCCCAGCCCGATCGTGGGCATGGGTACGCCATTATTGAGCTGGAAATTATCTGGAACGGTCATGGCTGGTCCTTTGAGACTGTCCGCCGGCGCTTGATCTCGTCCAGGCAATCGACGGATTGGGGGCGGCCAGTTGCCCGGCCACCCCTTTCAGTACTCAATGTAGTCGTTTCCAGCCGATCGATAATCCGGCAGAACGCGCTAAGGCTTATGAGCGCAGTTCATGAATGGAGACCAGCGAAGAAGGCCGCAACTTCTTCTGCCCAGACCTGGGGAACCTCCATGGCCGCGAAATGGCCGCCGCTATCGAGTTCGGTCCAGCGGGTGATGGTATTGCCGGCTTCACCGAAGCGGCGGATGGCCACTTCATCGCGGGCGAAGACGGCGACGCCGGTGGGCACGCCCGAATTGGGCTTGGGCGACCACGCCTCGGGGTCATGGGCGTTTTCGTAATAGAGGCGGATGGAGGAGGCCGCGGTGCCGGTGAACCAATAGACCAGCACATTGGTCAGGAACTTGTCCCGGGCCACCGCATCGGGGCTGTCGCCGAAGCCGGCAAACATGTCGCCCAGCCAGGCAATGAGGCCCGCCGGTGAATCGGTGATGCCATAGGCCAGGGCCTGGGGCCGGCTGGATTGCAGGGCATTGAAGCCGAAGCGCTCGGCCATGAATTGCTGGAGGCGTTGCAGCCGGGTCTTTTCGGCGTCGCTGAATGTCGCGATCTCGCTGGGCTCGATCGGGCCCATGGGGATGAAACCCATGGTGGCGGCGTTGACATGGACGCCGATGACGCGATCGGGTGCCGCCCGGGCGATAGCGGGAGCAATCACCGCGCCGGCATCGCCGCCCTGGACGCCGAAGCGCTCATAGCCCAGGCGCGTCATCAGCTCGAGCAGCGCATTGGCAATGCGACCGTCGTTCCAGCCGGCTTCCTTTGTCGGGCCCGAGAAACCGAAGCCGGGCAGCGAGGGAATGACCAGGTCGTAGCCGGCGGCGCTGAGCGGGCCGATGGCGTCGAGGAATTCGACGAAGGAGCCCGGCCAGCCATGCAGCAGCAGCAGGGGCATGGCGGCCTGCTGGCCTGCCTTGATGTGGAGGAAGTGGATGGTCTGGCCATCGATCTCCGTGGTGAATTGGGGGTGCCGGTTGATCGCGGCTTCCTGGGCGCGCCAGTCGTAGCCATTGAGCAGGCGGTCGACCATGCCGGCGACGAAGCCGGTGGTGGGGCCATAGCTCCAGCCGGCGCCGGGGATCTCGTTGGCGAGGATGGTCTGGGTCAACCGCTGATGCAGGTCGGTCAGCCGGGCTTCCGGAATTGCGATGGTGAAGGGGGTGATGTCAGTCATTTTGCCGTCTCCGCGCTGGGGTGAAAGTGCATCCTTTCTAGCCAGCGGGCGGATGGCGGGATTGAAGATTTCCGACAGTTTTAGCGTTGTGCGATTTCGCCCGGGGTCTGGCCCATAATGGCCTTGAGCGAGCGGATCATGTGGGGCTGGTCGGCATAGCCCAGGGCAAAGGCGACATCGGCGGCCGGACGTCCCTGCTGCAATAAAGACATGGCCTTCTGGGCGCGTTCGATCTGGGTAAAGGCCTTGTAGGTAAGGCCGGTGGTCTTGAGGAAATGCCGCTGCATGGTGCGTTCCGACATGGCCATCGGATGGCCCGATACGACCGAGCCAACGAGCCTGTTGTCCTCGACAATGCCGCTGCGCAGGAGCTTGCCGACAAACCGGTCCACATTGTCGAGGCTGGGGATTTCCATGACATCGGTGCCCAGCCAGAACCGGTCCTGGCCGATACTGGGCAGCACCACGCCCTCGTCGCGCATGCTTTCGCCTGGCATCAGCGACATGAAGCTATGGGGCTTGAAGGCGATCGAGAGGATTTCGTCGCCTTCCGCGAAGGCATGGGTAACCGCGCTGGTGGTGAGGCCGGTGCGCAGCACCAGCGAGCCCCGGGCCGACTTCATCATGACGAAGTCCCAGCAGCCGTCCGGCTGCATCAGCATGCTGCCATCGCCTCCGAAAGTGGTATGCGTCACCGACGCAATCACCGGCGAGGACCAGCCCTCCAATTTGTGGACACGATGCATGCCATCGAGCTCGATTTTGCCTGACCAAGTCTGACAGGTTTGTGTGCTGTCAGCAATATTTGGACATGGGCGATGAGTCCGACGCTTTCGCCATCAACTGTCTTTCTCCGGTTATCGCTGCCCGTGCACAGATGGTCGCGATTGACCGTTTTCGTTCCCTCACTCTATCACTGTCAAAATGATCGCGATTTCCTCCATATTCTACTTCCTCAGCCAGCATCCGTTTTGGTCGATGGGGCTGCTGCTTCTCGCCTGGCTAACCATAGGGGGCCTGGTCGCACGATGGCGGAACAATCCGGGATGGTTCGCGCTGGGCGCGGTGGGCATGGTGCTGGGCATGGCCAATATATTCACCGGGTCGATGGTCAATGCCATTTTCCTCAATGCCTTTGGCACTTATGGCAGTGCGGTCGTCACCCATGCCGAGGAAACCAATTCAACGCTCAATGATCAGCCGATCTGGGCCTTTGACGGGGTGATGCAAACGGCCGATGGCCTCGACGTCAAGATTGGCTTCGACACCATGTCGGCCAGCCTCTATCCGGTGCGCAACCAGATCGATCTGCCACCGATCGGTGAGCGCTTCGTGGTCAAATACATTCCCGGCTTCGAGCGGAATGTGGCGATCATGCGCGATGAATCGCCGTTCGGCAAAAGGGTGATCGTCGCCGAAGCGCGCGGTCCAGTCGATCGGGCGGCCAACCAGCTTGCGGTCAGCCCCAATAATGAGAGCTTCAAGCAGGAATACCGCGACGCGCTGGAGCACTTTCTCACCCAATACGGTAAGGACGCGCCGCCGGGCCTGGTCGCGCAGTATCGCATGCAATTGCAGGCCCTCGAGCGAGATATGTAGACATCCCGAACAGGATGCCGGTCATCAGTCACCGCGGCACCGGCGCTCCGCTTCTCAGATTGTGCTTGGCGAAGGCAGGCCGCGCCAGGACGGCGACCGCGACGAAGAGCGCAACAGGAATCGCGCCCAACGCCACCACGGCCCAGAGCGAGAGCGGTACGCCAGCCAGTCCCATGGCCACGGCCATGGCGAAGGGCGCGATGGCCGATGCGACCTGGCGGGCGGATGACAGCCAGCCGAGCCGTGCGCCATATCCTTGCCGGCCGAACAATTGCAGCGGCAGCGATCCCGAGACGATGCTGGTGAGGCCCGAGCCCAGGCCGAACAGCAGGGCAAAGATGACGCCGCCGGCGACGGAGGGCGCCGTCAGGGCCAGCACCGCCGTGCCGGCCGGCAGCAGGATGGCGGCAACCACGGCCAGTGAGGTCGCCGGAAACTCCTTGCCAAAAACCATGTTGGTGAGGCGCGACAGCACCTGGGCGGGACCGAATACGCTGGTGATCAGCACGATGCCGCTGCCCAGGTTGAGCGCGGTGAGCAAGGGCAGGATCTGGAGGGTAATGGCCGACATGAGCAGGCCCAGGAAAGCAAAGGCCACCAGGATCAGCACGAAGCCGAGATTGCGCCGATCGGGGGAGAGGCTGCCGGCGGCGTCTGCGGAAGGATTGCCGGGGGTTTCGCCAGCGGGTTCGGCCAGGTCCGGGGCGGGCGATAGCCTGCCCAGCCAGAAATGCAGGGGCGCGCAAACGCCGATATTCAGCGCCGCGAAGAGCAGATAGACCATGCGCCAATCCATCCAGTTCAGGAGCGTGGCGGTGAGCGGCCAGAAAATGGTGGAGGCAAAGCCGGCAATCAGGGTCAGGTGGGTAATGCTGCGCTGCGCGCCGCGCCCACCCAATTGGACCAGGGCGGCAAAGGCCGTGGCATAGAGCACCAGCGTCGAGGTCGCTTCCATGACGACCAGGGCGGCCGCGAACAGATAGCCGTTCGGCGCCATGGCCAGGAGGATTTGCGATAGCCCGGCGGCCAGCGAGCCCAGAGTCATGGTGGGTACCGCGCCCCATTTGTCCACTGCATGGCCGCTGAGCGGGGAAACCAGGCCGCCGGCCAGCAGTGCCAGCGTCAGGGCCCCGAAAACCCATTCAGGCGACCAGCCGAAACTGGCGCCAATGGAAGGGGAAAGCACGGTGAAGGCATAATAGATCGTGCCATAGCCGATGATCTGGGTGACGCCCAGCGCCCAGATGGCACTGGCGGGAATGCGGCTTGCGGCCATGGAAGGGATTTCCTGGTTTTACCCATCGCCCTCAGGCGCAGCATTGTCCTGACGTCTTTGGCGAGCAGCAGGAGGCCTGGCGCGCCGCTTCGGCCGCCGCCCGGTGGCGCGGCTTGCAGATGGCGGGGCGGGGTTCGAGGCTCAGCACAGTCGCTTCCCCGTCCACCGCAATGCCGGCAACATCGAAGACCTGCATGGCTTCGCCCGGCCGGCTCACTTCAAAGGTCAGCCTCGCATCGGCGGACAGCCGAACCTTGCGGTCGACCTGGGCCAGGATGCTGCGGAACTTGCCCACCGTCAGGAAGGTCTGTTCGGGCCCGGCCGGAAGGTCTTCCACCTGGAGCACGGTTTCCTGCCAGGCATCGGGCTGGCCGCCTCAATCGAGCGTAACGAAAGAGCCCGCTTTGACCTCGGTGACGTGGTAGCCGGGCCGGATGCGCCGGCCAGCATAATCGATGACCAGCGGCCGCTCGTCGTGGTCAGCCAGCATGGTCAGTACCTGGCCCAGGGACGTGTCGGCCGGGGCCAACGGGCTGGCATGTTCGGTCATGATCGGCTATCCTAATTTCAATGATTATTGAGATATTGAAATGAAAATGGACGAACATCAAGCCCTCGATGCATTCGGCGCCCTGTCGCAGGAAACCCGGCTCAGGATGGTTCGCACCCTGGTCATTGCCGGCCAGGAGGGCCTGCCGGCCGGGGCAGTTGGCGAGGCGGTGGGTGCCTCATCCTCGGGTGCCTCGTTTCACCTCTCCCATCTGGAACGGGCGGGCCTGGTCACCTCGCGCCGCGAGGCCCGCTCCATTATCTATACGGCGAATTTCGACGGCCTGGCCGGACTGGTCGAATTCCTGATGCGCGATTGCTGCCAGGGGCATCCTTTCGTGGTCGAAGGCGCCAGCAAGGCCGCTGCGGCCTGTTGCGCGGCCGAGTGACTTGACGCCTTTAATATATCTGTCATTCTGGATATATGGAATCAACAGATGCTATTGCCGCGCTATCGGCCCTGGCCCAACCCACGCGCCTGGACACGTTTCGCCTGCTGGTGAGAACGGAGCCCGAGGGTGTTGCGGCCGGTGAGCTGGCCCGGCTGATGGATGTGCCGCAGAACACGATGTCGACCCATCTGGCGATCCTGACGCGGGCGGGCCTGATCACCGGTGAACGGCAGAGCCGGTCAATCCTCTATCGCGCCAATCTCGACGGTTTCCGGGAGCTGACGCTGTTTCTGCTCAAGGATTGCTGCGGCGGTAATGCGGCCCTTTGTGCCCCCCTGATCGCCGAACTTACCCCTTGCTGCGCACCTGAGGAGGGGGTTTCATGAGCCTGGATCTGTCGCGGCGTCTGGTGGCCGAGGGTCTGGGCACGGGATTTTTGGTCGCGGCTGTTGTCGGCTCGGGCATCATGGCCGAGAGGCTGACCACGGACATGGCCCTGGCGCTCCTGGCCAATACCGTGCCGACGGGAGCAATCCTTGTCGTGCTGATTACCATTCTGGGGCCGGTTTCGGGGGCGCATTTCAATCCGGCGGTCTCGCTGGTCTTTGCGCTGCGCGGGGCGCTTTCGGCGCGCGAAGCCGGACTTTACGTGCTTGTGCAGGTGCTGGGCGGGATTGCCGGCACGCTCCTGGCCCATGCCATGTTCGGCCTGCCGCTGCTGCAGGTGTCCGAAACGGTGCGGACGGGCGGCGGGCAATGGTTTTCCGAAGCTGTTGCCGCCTTTGGCCTCGTCGCCACGATCCTGGCCGGGCTGCGTTTCGAGCGCTCGGCCGTGCCCTGGCTGGTTGGCCTTTACATTACGGCCGCCTATTGGTTCACCGCCTCGACATCCTTTGCCAATCCGG
Source organism: Devosia yakushimensis (assembly GCF_030159855.1). Classification (NCBI taxonomy): domain Bacteria; kingdom Pseudomonadati; phylum Pseudomonadota; class Alphaproteobacteria; order Hyphomicrobiales; family Devosiaceae; genus Devosia; species Devosia yakushimensis. Next base: position 96,518 of record NZ_BSNG01000001.1, read on the forward strand.
CCGTCGCCATTGCCCGGTCGCTCACCGACACCTTTTCCGGCATTCGCCCGCTCGACCTGCCCGGCTTCATCCTTGCCCAGCTGGCCGGCGCCCTCATCGCCCTGGCTTTGATGAGCTGGCTCTTGCGCGGCGCAACGGCCGGGGCTCTCCCCAACCCTTCCGGACAGATCAAATGAGCATCACCATCTATCACAATCCCGATTGTGGCACGTCGCGCAACACGCTGGCCATGATCCGCCAGAGCGGGGAAGAGCCCGAGGTGATCCTATATTTGGAGACGCCGCCCAGCAGCGAAACGATCGAGCAATTGGTGGCGGCCGCCGGCCTCACCTTGCGCCAGGCGCTGCGGCAGAAGGATACGCCCTTTGCCGAATTGGGTCTGGACAATCCGGGCCTCGATGACGAAGCCCTGCTCGACGCCATTAAGGCCCATCCCATCCTGCTCAACCGGCCCTTCGTGGTGACGCCCAAGGGCGTACGCCTCTGCCGTCCCTCCGAACTGGTGCTCGATATCCTGCCCAATCCCGATATCGGGCCCTTCACCAAGGAAGACGGCGAAGTGATCATCGACCAGGACGGCAAGCGCCTTGTCTGACCGATTTCGGCTCTACCCAACCTGCGCGTTGCGCTGAGCTGGCTCGCCCCGCCACGCGGCTCGGAGGCGTGGGCCCCATCTTCACAGCTATGTCAGTCTGAACGGGACGCATTCAAATGGTGTAGATATGCGTCAATTGATCAAATCACTCACTATGGAGGCGCATCCGATGAGTCAGAGCTGCCCTGTTCTCACGCTTGCTGAAAGGCAAGCAGGCGACATATTGAAACGCGCTGAAAAGGCTATGTTGGCTGCCGTTTACAAGGCTGTTGAGGAGGCCAGGAACCAGGCTGCCGAAGAGCTGCAATCAATCGAATTTAATGAAGAGCCTCCGGCATACGAGTATTTTGCCGCCATCGTGCACCAGAAGCTGTTCCTGCTGTTATGCGGAGCCGATCCGGAAACCTTCGAGGGCGGAAATCCCGAAATCGCGGCCAATATCTTGCAGAACGCTCAGAACATATCCGACCATTATTGGACAGCTAGGCGTGCCGGCGCATAGCCGCATTGGCACACATGTCCGATGCCGAGTAACAACCTAAAGGCCCGGTGATGGTATCCGCCGGATGCCGACCGCCTCAAGATTTTCCACGGTGCGCCCGAGCCGCGACTGACCTAAGGTTGGATCGTGCCACCAATACCGGCGCTCCCGGGCCCCGGAACACCAATTTCGAAGCAAGGAAATAGTATGTCGGAGTCGCTGCAAGGCAAGGTCGCTGTTATCACCGGGGCGGCATCTGGAATAGGCCTGGCGACCGCCAAGGCGCTGCTTGAGCGCGAAGCAACGGTCGTCATGGTAGACCGGAACGAGGCGGCACTTGCTGATCTTGTGGGCGGACGGGCCATTGCGCAGATCACCGATCTGCTTGATGTTCGAAGCTGCAATGCAATGATCCCGGAAATTCTTGAGAAGGTACCCCATATCGACATTCTCTACTGCAATGCGGGGACCTATATCGGTGGCGAGCTGACGGAGACCACGCCGGAGGCCATCGACAAGATGCTGAACCTCAACGTCAACGCGGTCATGAAGAACGTCCATGCGGTGGTTCCGCATATGATCGAACGCAAGACCGGCGATATCGTCGTCACCTGCTCCATTGCCGGTCACTTTCCGACCTATTGGGAGCCTGTTTATTCTGGCTCGAAATGGGCGATCACCAGCTTCGTCCAGGGCATGCGCCGCCAGATGATCCCGCATGGCGTGCGGGTATCGCAGGTGTCACCGGGCCCGGTGGCGTCGGCACTGCTGGCCGACTGGCCCGAAGAAAATCTGCGCAAGGCCAAGGAAAGCGGCAGCCTGATGGATCCCGAGGAAGTCGCCGACGCGGTTGTCTACATGCTCACCCGCAAACGAAGCGTCACCATACGGGATATGATCGTATTGCCGAGCAACTTCGATCGGGTATAGCTCGCTTATCTGTAGGCATTCGCAGGCCAGAACGATTTCCAGAGGAGCCTGCGGCGCTCCAGCCACGTTGGTACGTCTTCGGGCGCTATTCCCAATAGGTTCTGCGCACTGGTTTTGGTTCAATCGTGTTCGCAGAAGCCTGCCAATGTGCCTTGTAGAACCCGACGACGCCAGCAAATGCAGGGCCGAGGAGGGGCTCGATCAGTTGACCAACGCCTCGGGGCAGGGCCGAGTTTCTCTCTGCTCATGCGTTTGCGTTATTCGCCCGCATGACCGGTGCGACTTCGGTACCCAGAAGTTCGATCGAGCGGAGCATCGCAGCTGTTTCGAACGCTGCGGACGTCATCTGAAAAGCGATACGCGACACGCCGCCTAGCACCTCGCTAGCGTGTTGCATCTTGGCAGCGACGGTCTCGGGACTGCCAATCAGGAATGCGCCGTCCGGACCGGCCATGTAGTCGAACTGTGCGCGGTCCGGTTGCGACCAACCGCGTTCACTCGCATATTTTCCGATCATCTGCGCCCAGCCGGGGAAGAAGATATCGCGCGCTTCATCATCGCTGTCCGCGACGAAACCCATCGCATGGACACCCACCTGCAGAATTGCAGGATCATAGCCAGCGCGCGCTCCGGCCTCGCGATAAAGGTCAACGAGCGGACGGAAACGCTCGAAGGTACCACCGATGATCGCGATCATCAGCGGCAGACCAAGCGTGCCGGCACGTTCGAAATTGGCGTCGGTAGGGTGGGGAGAACTAGGTCGCGTTCGGCTGAACCTGGCCATCGCGATGCCGAGAAGGGGGTCACAACCCGTTTTGCAGTACGGCTCAGGCCGGAGGGCGGCGCAGCACATCTTGCCATTCGGGGTGGCGCTCGATCTGTGCCTTGGCGAACGGGCAGAGCGGGATAATGACAACGCCATCGCGCCGGGCGTCTTCGACGGCCCGCTGCACCAATCGTTCGCCAACCTTGCGGCCACGGAGGGTTGCGGGGACGTAGGTATGATCGATGATCAATTGTCGACGGCCGATGCGGCTATAGGTCATCTCGGCTTCGGCACCATCGATGACCAGGCGGTAGCGCCCTTTCGTTGCGCCATCTTCCCTCTGGACCGTTTCGCCGACCGCGATGGGAGCGCTCAAGACCTGTCCGGCGTCGTGGGCGCGCACCGCGCGCGGCCGCCCCGGCCCCCATTCGAGCAAGTCGCGGTCCCAGTGACCCAGATCGGCAGCTGCGTCATAGGTTGAGGCCAGAAACGCCATTAGGGCCTCGTCGGGATTAGCAGCCGACTGCACCGCCTCATAGGGCAGAATGAACTCCGATAGGGCTTCATGCCAAAAGGCTGATGCCGGCTGTATCGATGCCGCTCTGAAGCCGTCGGGAGCCGGGTAGGCATAGGCGTAAAAGGCCGGATAATCGACGCCGCCGCCCCCTGGCCAGAAGCCGACCGAGGCCACCTCCCGGTCGTAAGCCTCTTGGGCCACCTCGATCGGCAAAGCCGGGACGCCGCCAGGATGGAGTGGCGCACGCCGCCCCGAAAAGCGGGTGACTGCCAGATCGAAGCTGCCCCAGAACAGGTGTACGGGACTAGACTTGCCAAGAAAGGAGGTCCGGAAGCGCCCAAATACTCTGTCAACGGCGACCAGAGCCTGATGAAAGCGCTGTACAGCGTCACGATCATAGGGCCGTTCACGATGGTCCGCGATGAAGGGCACTGGGTTAGGCACTTCGTTGGGTTCGCCGTTGAAGGTCGGCGTGCCGCCCAATTCGGTTACAAGCTGGACGAAATTCTCGTGGAACTTGGCGACGGTAGATGCCTCTAGCGGAAATGAAGAGCTGTGACCATGGCCGCACGTTCCCACGACCATGTGGTTCTTGAAATCAAACAGGATCTCGATTCCCGGGCCATCGGGAATTGGCGAGGATGCCAACCCGATCGGGGTGACGTAGAAGGTCGCGTGCCAGGAATGGTTGAGCCACGGCGTATGGGCGAGCCGATATTTGCCGGCAATCTGCAAATAGAGATGCAGCGCCGAACATGTCTCGCGCCAGCCGAGATAGTCGAGTTGAGGCCAGTGGTTGTTCATTTCGCTTTCTCCATTCAGCAGGCCCCAGGCGAGCGATGTCGCTGCCTCGATCGCGGTGTCACGTTAGGGGCGTTGGTCAATCCGGAAGCGGGATATGTTCATTCCGGTCGTTTACCGGCAGATCGAAGCGTCCTTGGCCCCAGTTCTGGGCGCGCCATTCGGCCTTTGCTTGCTCGATGCGCTCCTGGGAAGAAGCGACGAAGTTCCACCAGATGTAGCGGGGGCCGCTGAGCGTCGCGCCGCCCAGGATCATCACCCGTGCACCTCGATCGCCAGCCGCAATGGTGATCTTGTCGCCGGCGCGGAACACCATCATTTGCGGCGCCTCGAAATCCTGGCCGGCGACCGAGATCGAGCCTTCCACGATATAGATACCTCTATCCTCGTGCTCATCCGGCATGGGCAGTCGGCTTCCGGCGGCGAGTTGCACATCAGCGTAGAAGATCTCGGAGAACATGGTGGCGGGAGAAACTTTCCCATAGGCGTTGCCAAGGATCAGCCGCACAGAGACGCCTTGGTCCTCAATCGTCGGCAGCGCCGCCTTGCCGTGATGCTCAAATAGCGGCGCCATGTCCTCATGGCGGTCGGGGAGCGCGACCCAGGTCTGTATTCCAAAAAGGCTGTGCGGGCCGCTGCGGGCGGCCACCGAGGTTCGTTCGGAATGGGACACGCCACGCCCTGCAACCATCCAGTTCAACTCGCCGGGTCGGATGATCTGGTCGGCACCGGTGCTGTCGCGGTGATGAAAGTCGCCACGGAAGAGATAGGTGACGGTACCCAGGCCGATATGGGGATGCGACCGCACGTCGATGCCCTGGCCAGTGAGCAGCTCGGCGGGACCAGCCTGGTCAAAGAAGATGAATGGGCCAACCATCTGGCGCTTGGGAGCGGGCAGTGCGCGCCGAACTTCAAAGCCACCAATGTCTCGGCTACGCGGAATGATGAGTGTTTCGATCGCGTCGATCCCGACATCTGCCGGACAGCCAGGTTCAAATGCCGGGTTCCAACTCACGCGCCATCCTCTCATCAGCTCGTAGGCCTTGCGGACGCTGATCCCGCATTGCGCCCCTCCAACTGGCTGGGACGTATGCCGTCAGCAAGGACCTACCTAGCGAGCCGACTTTGGCACGGCTAGGCGCGCAGTGTGGACAGCTGTGTCGCGGAAAGTGGAACGCTCAGGCGCATTGAGGCCGCCGTAATGCGCCAGTACCAGACCGTGCGGATAGCCAGAGAACCATGCCCTAGGGCAATTCTCCCAAATGCTCGATCAGCAGTTCCGTCAGGACCTGGACCTTGCGTGCGGGGTACTGGCCCGGCGGACGCACGACATAGACGCCCGCCACGGGTGGTGGATAGCGCGTCATGACATGAACGAGCGCGCCGGACGCCAGATGCTCGTCAACAAGACAGTCGGGAAGCCATGCAATGCCCAGTCCCGCCAGAGCGGCAGGAACAAGAGCCGTGCCGTTGTCGGCCTTGAACCGCCCCTGCGGCTGAACCATCAGGATCTTGTCGCCATAGGTGAACTGCCAGGCTTCGGTTCCCTGCATAAGTGCTTCATGAGAAAGCAACTCTGCGGGCGTGTCGGGAGCACCATGCGCCCTGACATAGTCGGGGCTGGCGACAAGCTTGCCGTAGAACGGCCCGACGCGCCGCACCATCAGGTTGGAATCGGGGAGATAGCCAACCCTTATCGAACAATCGAAACCTTCCGCGATGAGATCGACGAAGCGATCACTATAGGCGGCGTGAATGTGCAATTGCGGATGGCGTCTGGCCATTTCCGCGAGCATGGGCGCGAACTGAGAAGGTCCGACGGAAAGCGGCACGGCAATGCGCAGACGACCACGCAGGTCGCCATTGGGCAGAATGGTTTGCCTGGCCATCTCGATCTCGGCGACGATTTTGGCCGCATGGTCGCGAAAAGCGACCCCAGCCTCGGTAAGGGCCGCACCGCGTGTGGTTCGCGCAAGAAGCTGGACGCCCAGTTCCGATTCGAGCCGCCCGAGCCGCCGGCTGACGATAGATTTGGACACGCCCAGCCGGCGTGCAGCGGGGGTAATGCCCCCGGCATCTGCAACTTCCACAAATGTCTGCAGCTCTTCGATATCCATTGCGTGTTCCTGATTCCGCGACACAGCTTGGCATGAGGGGCCACTACCGCATCATGTGAGGGAACTGCAATAACGCTCCCGCCCCCCAATTCTTGGCAATGATCGCCCGCCGAAGCAACTTTAACCGAGCACCAGCCGTTGCCGCGACTTCTCGGTGTTGGTGGTGGCTTTCGTCGCCACGAGACCACAGGGGAAACACCACAGATTGAAGGAGAACAGCCATGGGCTTCATTACAACGGACGACGGCGTACAGATCTTCTATAAGGATTGGGGTCCCAAGGACGCCCAGCCCATCGTCTTCCACCATGGCTGGCCGCTCAGCTCCGACGACTGGGACGCGCAGATGCTTTTCTTCCTGTCCAAGGGCTATCGCGTCGTCGCCCATGACCGGCGCGGTCACGGACGCTCGGAGCAGGTTTCCGAGGGGCATGATATTGATCACTACGCGGCGGATGCCTTTGCCGTCGCCGAGGCGCTGGATCTACGGAACGCAGTTCACATCGGCCATTCCACTGGCGGCGGTGAAGTCGCACGGTATGTGGCACGGCACGGCGAACCTGCGGGCCGGGTGGCCAAGGCCGTCCTCGTCGCCGCCATTCCGCCGCTCATGCTGAAGACTGCCGACAATCCCGAGGGCACGCCGATGGGGGTCTTAGATGGCTTCCGGTCGGCGCTGGCCGGCAACCGCGCGCAGTTCTTTCGCGACGTTCCCTCGGGGCCGTTCTACGGCTTCAACCGCGCGGGCGCTACGGTCCATGAAGGGGTAATCCAGAACTGGTGGCGGCAAGGCATGATGGGGAGCGCCAAGGCGCATTACGACGGCATCAAGGCTTTTTCGGAAACCGACCAGACCGAGGACCTCAAGACGATCACCGTGCCAACGCTGGTACTGCACGGTGAAGATGATCAAGTCGTTCCAATCGCCGCCGCGGCCCTGAAGGCGGTCAAGCTTTTGCCGAACGGCACGCTAAAGACCTATCCCGGCTTCTCTCATGGCATGCTGACGGTGAATGCCGATGTGTTGAACGCAGACCTCCTGGCGTTCATCGCTGGCTAAGCCGGCAGGAGAGCCGGCATGGGTGGCTGGGCATCGATCGACATGGCCGGCGCAGATCACCCTCCGTCAGACATTCAATTCACGAGCTCAACAGGAGTAAAGATGAGCGACCTATCAAAGATCATAAAAGCAATGACTGTCGTTGGCGCCGATGGTGTCAAAGTCGGGGTTGTCGCCGAAGTCGTTGGCCAAAGGATCAAGCTCCAGCCCAACACCATCGGCGATCACGCGGTCAGCAGCCACTTCATACCGGGCGGGCTGGTCGCCGATATCGAAGGCAATGTAGTACGCCTCTCGGCAACCGGGGCGAATGCTATGTTGCTGGACGAAGAAGAGGATGGATCCATGGCTGATTAGCCACGGCCGATCATAAGAGGCTGTCGGGCTGAGAAAGGCATTGACCTCTCTTGCCCGCCAGCGGTCCGACTAATTCTGGAGGTCGGCTTTGGGCGAAGTCCCGAACATGCTCTTGTATTCCCTTTTGAATTGAGAAGGGCCCAGGCGACTAGGACGGGGTTCCCCACTGCCAAGACATATCGCAGATCAGGGCAGAAAATAGCTTCTGGTGGGGTATCTCCGTTATCAGCTCTTCCGGGTGCCACTGGACGCCAACGATATTCAGATCTGAGGATTCGAAGCCCTCGACAAGGCCGTCTGCGGTATGAACCACGGGGGTCAGCGGCGCCGCCAATATGCTGATCCCCTGGCGGTGGATGGAATTGACCTCAAATGGGTCATCGCCATAGACCGAGCCAAGAAGGCCTCCTTTGGCCACCACGCCATGCGCCAGCAGATCGCGTGCACCATCGGGCCGGTGATTATCCTGCCAGCCCTGCGCCGCCAGGTTTTGACTCAGCGTGCCCCCAAGATAGACATTGATCATCTGAAAGCCGCGGCAGATGCCGAGGATGGGCAGGCGCCGCTCCAGGCTCTCGCCGAGCAGGGCCCATTCCATGGCGTCGCGGGGTTCGTCGACCGCTTTCCTGATATTGAGGTCTAGCTCCTGGCCGAAGCGTGAGGGGTGCACGGCCGCGCCACCACAGAAGATGATGCCCGCCGCCTGCGCCGGAAGGGGCTGGGCACCGCCATTGGGCACCATGACCACAGCCTGCCCACCAGCCTGTTCGACGGCCCGGACATAGGGCTGCGGATCGGTGGCGGCGCCGACGGAAACGACGATAAGCGGGCTGGAGGGCATGACCAAGTTCCTGTTGTCGCCCTCTTTTAGTGCCGTTCGCCCCACCGATCCACGCCATTGCCGAAGCGAAACTCCCTATCGGGTTTTATTATGGGCCGGAGCCGCTGCTGCGACGGCCAGGCCATAACGCAGCCTTATGGGTTTAGTGGCCCCTGCAATATGGTTTTGCCGCCCCGAGGGAGGCGCTAGCGTCCGGTCCGATCGCAGCACTATCGCGATGGCGAGCGGAGTAGACAATTGGATCTTGCGGCAGATGCGGACGGCGCGCCCGTCGACCCCAACATCACGGTGAACTGGAATGCCGATTCCGAGGTTCCGCTGCTGTTGTCCTTCCCCCATAGCGGCGCGACATATCCGGACGACTTTGGCTACGATGCGAGCCTGCCCTTTAACGTGGTGGACTATCCGTCCGACAAATATGTCGATGAGCTTTTCGACGGCGGTGCCGCGCTCGGCCTCGGTTCGATCCGCGCCAATTTTCCGCGCGCCTATATCGACGTCAACCGCCACCAGCACGATATCGACGGCACCATGCTCGAGGCGCCCGAGCGCTGGTATGGCCGCATGCAGCCCACCGCGCTGCGCAATGGCACCACGCTGTTCTGGTCCAAGGCCAAGGAAATCGACCTCTATGACCGCAAGCTCAGCCATGCCGAGGCCAAGCGGCGGCTGGCGACCTGCCATGTGGTCTATCACCAGGCCCTGACCACCATGATCGAGACCACGCGCCGCAAGCATGGCAGCGTGGTCGTGCTCGACTGCCATTCGATGATGCGTTTCGATACGACGGCCCAGGGCAGCGGCGAACGCCCCGAGGTTGATATCGGCACACGTTATGGCGAATCCTGCGATCCGGACCTTGCGGTCCGGCTTGTCGAATGCTTCGAAACCCGGGGCTATCAAGTGGGCCTCAACCGGCGTTTCGCGGGCGGGGAGATCACTCTGCGCTATGGCTGGCCGGAAATCGACCAGCATCTGCTCCAGATCGAATTGCGGCGCGATCTTTATATGGACGAGGAAACGCGCCTCAAAAACGACCGCTTCGATGCGGTCAGGCAGGACTGCTCCGACATTCTCTCCGAATTCAGGCAGTTCGTTCAAGAACGGCAGCAAAGCCGACACAACACCAGGGACAGGGAACACATGACAATGGAAAACGCCAATGGGTAAGTCTATCGCAACCGCGCTGCTACTCGCCTCCTGCAGCCTTTTCGCGGCCGGCGCCGCCAATGCGGAAACGCTGCGCCTGGCCTATGGCACGGCGCCCGTCAGTGCCGACCCCTATCCCTATAGCGACACCCAGACCGGTTCGCTCAGCGAGCATGTCTTCGAAATGCTGGTCGGGCTCGACGATGCCCCGCTCCTGGCCAAGGACTGGGCCTGGGAAAGCGACAAGGCCATCGTCTTCAACCTGCGGGACGGGGTCAACTTCTCCAATGGCGCCCCCTTCACCGCCCGCGACGTCGTCTACAGCATGTGCCGCATGATGTATCGCGTGGATGGCAAGGCCAATGTGGTGACCTCGGCGCTGGGCCCGGTGACCAATGTTGTCGCAGTGGATGACCACAAAGCTCGTTTCGAGACGACCGCGCCTTATCCGATCATCACCCAGAAGCTCAAATTCCTGAAGATTCTCTCGGCCGAAGCCGCCGGAATCGAGGGCGACATTGCTTTCGATCAGGATGGCGATTGCGGCATCTCGGCGTCTTATCCGAGCCAGGCCGATTTCGATGCGGGCAGTGCCGCCATAGGCACCGGCCCCTATATCTACGAAAGCTTCCAGGCCACCGGCGACGCCAATCTGGTGCGCAATGAAAACTATTGGGGCGAAAAGCCGGAATGGGACCGCGTCGAAATCCGCTCCGTGCCCAATAACGGCGCCCGTATCGCGGGGCTCCTGGCTGGTGATTACGACATTATCGAGCGGCCCAGCGCCGAAGACTTGCAGGTCATCGAGCGAGACCCCAATTTCGCCTATAGCACCGTGCCGGGCCTGCAGACGATTTTCCTCGTGCTCGACACCAATGCGGAGGGCGCTGCGGGCGTCACCGCCGCCGACGGTTCGGCGCCGCTCGCCGATGTGCGCGTGCGCCAGGCGCTCTCCATGGCCATCGACCGCAAGGCGATCACCGAGCGCCTCTTTGCCGGCAATGCCACTCCCGCCAACCAGTTCGCCCCCAGCTATATGCCCGGCGCGCCGGAAATGCCCGAACTGATTACCGATCTTGACCAGGCCAAGGCGCTGCTGGCCGAAGCGGGCTATGCCGATGGCTTCGAAATCGAGCTCAATGTCCCTGCCGACCGCTACACCAACGGCCAATTGGTGGCCCAGGCGATAACCCAGTACTGGACCCGCCTCGGCGTCAAGGTCACCTTGCGCACCGAGCCCTGGTCGGTGTTCCAGACCCGCCGCACCGAAGGGCAGATGGGCGTCTTCATGTATGGCTGGGGGCATCCCCAGGGCGCGGCACAGCTGATCTCGGGCGCTTTCGCCCAGCGCAATGACGATCTGGGTCTGGGTGCGGCCAATTTTTCGAGCTACGATAATCCGGACTTCGAAGCCGCCATGCAGGCCTGGGCCGTCGAAGTGGACCCTGCCCGCTCCGAGGAATTGATTGCCAAAGCCATGGCGCAGTCCGTTGCCGACCTGCCGGGCATCCCGCTCTATTACAATCACGAGCTGTGGGCGCATCGCGCCGGCATCGAGATATCGGGCGGCGCCGAAGGCCGCACCGTCGCCACCATGGCCCATTCGCGCTGAGCGGGTTGGCACCGAACCTGTCCGTGGCCGCAAAGGCCACGGATTTTCGCTTTATGACTATGGCTCCAACCGAGGCCCCGGCCGGATTGTCCAGGCAATGATAAATTTCGTTTTGCGGCGATTGGGTCAGAGCGCCATCCTGCTCGCCATCATGTCGCTGCTGGTCTTTGTCGGCATGTATGTGATCAGCGATCCGGTGGCGGTCATGGCCGGGGAAGACGCGACCGAGGCCGACCGGGCGGCGCTGGCCGCAGCCTATGGTCTCGACCGGCCATTGCCCCTCCAATACCTGGCCTTTCTCGGCAATATCCTGCGGGGCGATTTCGGCACGTCCTTCGTCTATGGCCGCCCGGTGCTCGACCTGATCTTCGAGCGACTGCCGGCAACGCTCGAAGTGGTGTTCCTGGCCATGGTGCTGGGTCTGGTCTTCGGCATTCCCATGGGCATTTTCTCCGGCCTCAACCGCAAGAATCCGCTGACCCGGTTGATCAGCATGGTCACTACGATCGGCTATTCCATTCCCAATTTCTGGCAGGCGCTGCTGTTCATCCTGATCTTCGCAGTCTGGCTGCGCTGGCTGCCGGCCACCGGCCGTGGCCCGACCACGGAGGTGCTGGGCATCCAGCTCTCGCTGCTCAATGCCGAGGGCCTGCGCTACATGCTACTGCCGGCAGCGAACCTGGCCGTCGCGCTGATCTGCATGCAGACCCGGCTGGCCCGCTCGGGCACGCAGGAGGTGATGTATCAGGACTATATGATGTTCGCGCAGGCCAAGGGCATAGCGCCGCGCCGCCTTATCGGGCGGCATCTGCTGCGCAATATCCTCATTCCCATCGTCACCATCACGGCGCTGGAACTGGGTACGCTCATCGCCTTTTCCACCGTCACCGAAACGGTGTTCTCCTGGCCGGGCATCGGCAAATTGCTGCTCGACTCCATCTACCGCTCCGACCGTCCGGTGGTCGTGGCCTATATGATCCTCATCACGCTGATGTTCGTGCTCATCAATCTCATCGCCGACATCATCTATGCCGTTCTCGATCCGCGGATCCGCTATTCATGAGCGCCATCAAACTCTCCGCCGAGCCGTCCCGCCTCGATCCGCTGCTGGCGCCGTTCCGGCACTATCCGGCCGCCATTGCCGGTCTTGTCGGCATCGTCATCTTCGCACTCGCTGCCCTCTTTGCGCCGCTGATCGCGCCGCAAAACCCGTTCGATCAGAACCAGCTCGACATCATGAACGGCCTCTTGTCGCCCATGAGCGAGATGATGGATGGCAGGGTGAGCCTGCTCGGCACCGATGCGGTGGGACGCGATATTCTCTCGGCCGTGCTCTATGGCATGCGCACCTCACTGCTCGTAGCGCTCCTGGCGGTTGGCATCGGTCTCGTCATCGGCGTGGTGCTGGGACTGCTCGCGGTCATGCGCGGTGGTTGGGTCGATGCCATCATCATGCGGGCCGTCGACCTCACCGTCAGCTTTCCCGGCGTCCTGCTCGCCTTGATGCTCCTCGCCGTTTTCGGCTCGGGCGTCGACAAGGTGATCCTGGCACTCGCCATCGGCATCTGGGCGCAGAATGCGCGCATGGTGCGTGCCGTGGGCCTTTCCGAGATGAAGAAGGACTATATCGCCGCCGCCCGCATCGGCGGCATTGGCGATTTGCGCATCATGTTCCATTTCCTTTTGCCCAATGCCATCTCGCCGGTTCTGGTGCTTATGCCCATGGCCATTTCCGGCGCCATTGTCGCCGAGGCAACGCTGTCGTTTCTCGGTGTAGGCGTGCCGATCACCGAGCCATCGCTGGGGCTGCTGATTTCCAATGGCAATGATTATCTGCTGTCCGGCCGCTGGTGGATCAGCGTCGTGCCTGGTCTGGTATTGGTGCTGATGGTGCTCTGCATCAATGTCGTCGCTGACCGGCTGCGCGATCATGCCAATCCCTATCTCCAGGTCAGGGGGTGAGCCGGATGCTGCTGCATATCGATACGCTCTCCATCGGCTACGAGCTGGCCAACGGGCGCGAGCTGGAAGCCATCAAGGACTTTTCCCTGGCGCTGGACCGCGGTCAGATCGTCGGCATTGTCGGCCAGAGCGGCGCGGGTAAATCCACCATCGGCAAGGCAATCCTGGGTCTGCTCGGCGAGAATGCCCGCATCACCAAGGGCAGCATCCTGCTCGAAGGGCAAGATATTGCCGCCTTCTCGCCCCGCCAGTTCGCCACCATCCGCGGCAAGCGCATCGGCTATATCTACCAGAACCCCATGACGGCGCTGAACCCGGTGCTGTCCATCGGCGAGCAGTTGATCGAGACCATCGAGGCCCATACCCCTAGGCGCGGCAAGCAGGCCCGCGACTATGCCATCGAACTGCTCACCGGGGCCGAGGTCAGTCACCCCGAAGACCGGCTCTCCAAATATCCGCATCAGCTGTCCGGCGGCCTCTGCCAGCGCATCGTTTTTGCCATTGCCATTGCCGCCCAGCCCGATCTCATCATTGCCGACGAGCCGACAACGGCCCTGGACGTGACGGTGCAGAAGGCGGTGCTGGGCACGCTGAAGCGTCTCGCCAGCCAGGAAAACATTGCGATCATCCTCATCACCCATGACATGGGCGTCGTTTCGCAGATGTGCGACGAGGTCTATGTGCTGCTGCGGGGGCAATTGGTCGAGCACGGTCCCACCGCGCAGATCATCGGTGCCCCCAGCGAGCGCTACACCCGCGAATTGATGGCCGCCATTCCAAGCGTCGAAGAAAAGCGCCCGCGCTTCGACGTACTCGACGCCTTCGCGGAAACGCCCGGCCGCCAGCGCGGCCTCGATTACCTACGCTCAGGCATCGCCGCCCAGGACCAGGGCGGGGCGGTGCTTGCCGTGCGCGACCTCTCCAAGACCTTCAAGGGCAAGAAGGGCCGGGCCGGCGATTTCAAGGCGCTCGATGGCGTGAGCTTCGAGGTCAGGCGCGGCGAGACCTTCGGTATCGTGGGGGAATCCGGCTCGGGCAAGTCCACCATCGGCCGGGTTATCCTGGGCCTGGTCGATCCCGATCCGGGCGCCATCATCGAACTGGATGGCCGGCCGATCGGTCATGGCGACCGCCGGACATTGTCGCGGCGGCTGCAATGCATCTTCCAGGATCCCTATTCCTCGCTCAATCCGCGCATGGATGCCGGCACCAATATCACCTATGGCGTTGTCGCGGCGGGCCTGGTTCCGCGCGAGACTGCCCAGGCATTGGCCGGGGACCTGCTTGAGGTTGTGGGCCTGCCCCGTGCCGTCGCGGCCAAGATGCCGCATGCCTTTTCGGGCGGCGAACGCCAGCGCATCGGCATTGCCCGCGCCCTTGCCTATCGGCCCGAACTGATCTTTTGCGACGAGCCGACTTCGGCGCTTGATGTGACCGTGCAGGCCGAAATCCTCAATCTGATGAAGGAATTGCAGGATAGCCTGGGCCTCACCCTGGTCTTTGTCAGCCACGATCTTGCCGTGGTGCGCCAGATGTGTGACCGCCTTATCGTCATGAAATCAGGCGCGATCGTCGAAGCGGGAGATGCCGAACAGGTCTTGACCGAGCCTGCAGAGCCCTATACCCGCCAATTGCTGTCTGCCATGCCGCGTTTCCTGCGCAGCGCTGCTGCTGCGTCATGACTCCTGGCGGGCAGGGCGACGGAGGCAGTCAGGCCAAAAGCAAGGTCCCTGTCCCGCCCGGTGCAACCAAAGCGGAGCAGGCAATGTCTCAGGCTCCCCCACGCAATATACGGCGCCTCAAATATATCGAGGCCTTTTCCGCGGTCATCATGACCGGCTCGATCTCGGCTGCCGCCCGCCAGCTCAATATGTCCCAGCCGGCCGTGAGCCAGCTGATCAGCAATTTCGAGAAGGTCGTGGGCGTGGCGCTGTTCGTGCGCCGCAACGGCGCCATCTTCCCCACGCAGCGCGCCGAGGCCCTGCACGATGATGCGCGCGACCTGCTGGCG
Source organism: Devosia yakushimensis (assembly GCF_030159855.1). Lineage (NCBI taxonomy): Bacteria > Pseudomonadati > Pseudomonadota > Alphaproteobacteria > Hyphomicrobiales > Devosiaceae > Devosia > Devosia yakushimensis. The sequence continues at coordinate 111,715 of NZ_BSNG01000001.1, forward strand.
CTGATCGACCGCATCGAGATGCATCTCAAGCCCCGCGCCGACAAGCTGCTGTCGCAGATCCGCATCTCGGCGACCATGTCGCTGGTCAGCGAAATCCTGCCCTTGCTGATCGGGGAGGTCCATCGCCACCATCCAACGGGCAGTTTTTCGGTCACCTCCCAGCCGGTCGACGAAATGACCAATGCGGTGGCCGAAGGCCATGTCGACTTTGCCTTCCATACCCGCCCCCTGCAGCACACCAATATCGTCAACCTGCTGCAATGCGAGGTGCCGCAGGTCTGCATCCTGCGCGTCGGCCACCCCCTGGCGAAAAACGAGCGGATCGAGCTGGGCCAGATCAATGGCCACGATGTCATCTGGCCCTCGCGCCGGGACCCTTATTACCAGTATTACCGCGACCTCTTCAGCCGGCACCGGCTCAATTGCCGCACCGCGCTGCAATCGCCCTTCGCCAATTTCTCCATCCGCATGACCGAAGTGCTGAACGCGCTGTCGTTCAACAATGCGCTCATGGCGTCGATCATCTGCAAATCGTCGGAAAACCTGACCTGGCGCCCGGTGGAGGGCATCGACGCCAGGACCAAGTTCTACCTGTCATTTCCCGAAGTGCTATCAGGCACGGAAACCCAGTTGCTTATGCAGCGGTGCTTTGCCAGTTCCATCGCCGACGCCCTGGCAGAACTCGATTGGCTGTCACAGTAATTGATGATGGAGCGCAACGCGCCACCGCATTTTTGATCGCGGCGGTGATCAAAACCGAAGGTCTGCTTTCGGGCGTTCGTCATAACGGCGTGAACGACCGGAATGGCGCGCGACACAGTGTTGCGGCAAAAGCCGGCTGCCACCAAGGCTACGTTTCCCCTCAGGTCGGATAGGATTGGCCTGACCGATTACGAATGTTGCATCCCAAGAGATTCTTTGGGTCACGCGATTTGCGCGCCAACGCGCCTCAACTCACCACCGAGTTTGCGCCTAATCGATAGGCAATGATGAATCGTGCATGAGGATTGACCTTTGTGGTCCAGTGGTCTATCGGTGGTATTACCACTTGATCGAGCTTCTCCATGAGCACCGAGATTTCAGAGCAGGCACCAGGCTCACAGGGCGACTATGCGCGGGTCCTTGATTTCATCCGCCAGCAGTTGCTCTCCGGCCGCATTAGGGTTGGTGACAAGCTCGTGGCGGAGCGCGAGCTGTCGGCGCTGCTCGGCGTGAGCCGCCCGGTCCTGCGCGAAGCGCTGCGCGCACTCTCGATGATTGGCGCAGTCGAAATCCGGCATGGCGTGGGTACCTTCGTGACCACCCCGGACGTGTCGGCGCTCGGCGACTTCTTCTCGCTCGTCCTAGCGCAGCAAGGGGACCAGTTGGATGACATCCTGGAGTCCCGGGTTGCCATCGAGCATCATGCCATTCGATTGGCATGCCGTCGCGCCACCGAGACCGACTACGATCGCCTGGCGGCGACCCTCGGTCGCATCCGCGAGACGATCGAAGACGCCGAGGAGGGGGCCAAGGCCGACTTTGCGTTCCATTCGGCAATCGTGGCGGCCAGCCACTCCAAGACACTGGCAACGATTTATGGCGCCCTGTCGAACTTCATCGTCGACCTGCATGTTGTGCGGCGCCGGCGAATTCTGACGGTATCCGGCATCCGCGACTACCTCATCGATCACCATGCCCGAATTCTTGACGCGCTGGTCCGTCGCGACGGTCCGGAGGCGGACCGTCTGCTCGCAGAGCATTTCGAGATCGGGGCCGACTTCAGCCGGCGAGCAATGCTGAACGAGATCAACGGCGCGTCGCGCTGACTGCGGCCGACGCATAACAGTGGAGATTTGTCATCTCATGACAAACCAGGAAGTACTTGAGCTTTTTAAGGGCCTGCGCCTTGCAGACATCCGCGATGGCATGGATTGGGCCGGCCTGCATAATGTTGGCAGCGTCGATCCCGCCATTGGCCCGGTCTTCCAGGGCGCCGAAGCCATGGGCATCGCCCATACGGTCCTTTGCCGTCCTACCCAGGTGCGCATTCCCACCATGCCGCCCGAGGACTACGAGGCCTGGGTCATCAACTACTATGAGACCCGATACGGCGATCGCCAGCGCATTACCCCCAATGTGACGGACGGCGAATTTATCGTGTTCGAATCCGCCGGTACGCGGTCGGGCGAGATTGGCTCGGCCAATTCCCTCGAATGGCATGCCATGGGTGCCCGCGGCATCGTAACAACGGGCGGCGCGCGGGACGTCGATGAGATCGTCACGCACCGCATTCCTGTTTTCAGCGCACACCGGGCCCAGACGATGGTGCAGGGCTATTCCGAACTTGTCGCCACCCAGGTGCCGGTCAGCCTCAATGGCACGCTCGTCAACCCCGGCGACCTGATCGTGGCCAATGGCGATGGCGTGCTCGTCGTTCCGCAAACCCACTTCGAAGCCGTTGCCAAATGGGCTCGCCGCGAGCTCGACAAGGACAAGGAGTGGCGTGCCCAGTGGTACGACAAGCTCGGCTGGGACGACTCGCGTCGTCTTCTCTGACCGGCTGTCATCATGGCCTCTCTCTCTTTCCATGGCGTCTGCAAGCAGTTCGGTGAGACCTCGGTTCTGTCCGACGTCAATGTCGAGATTGCCGACGGCGAGTTTGCGGTGCTTGTCGGTCCGTCCGGCTGCGGTAAATCCACGCTGCTGCGGATGGTGGCTGGCCTCGAGACCGTCACCTCGGGCGATGTCCTGATTGGCGGCAAGCGGGTGAACGGCCTTCGGCCGAAGGATCGGGACATTGCCATGGTGTTCCAGAACTATGCGCTCTATCCCCACATGAGCGTGGAGCAGAATATGAGCTTCGGCCTGCGCATGCTTGGCCACGATAGGGCGGCGACCCGTCGCCGCGTGGCCGACGCGGCCGCAATCCTCGAGCTGGAGCCGCTGCTGAAGCGGCTCCCGCGCGACCTCTCGGGTGGCCAGCGCCAGCGTGTCGCCATGGGTAGGGCCATTGTCCGTGAGCCGGAGATATTCCTGTTCGACGAGCCCTTGAGCAACCTGGACGCGCAATTGCGTACACAGATGCGCATCGAGATCAAAAGCCTGCAGCGCCGGCTGGGAACCACCAGTGTCTATGTGACACATGACCAGGTTGAGGCAATGACCATGGCGGACCGCATCGTGGTGATGCGCAAGGGGCGCGTCGAACAGGTCGGCACGCCTATGGAATTGTTCGATCGCCCCGCTACGCGCTTTGTGGCGGGATTTATCGGCTCTCCGGCCATGAACTTCGTCGAGGGCCGGATCGGCGGCATGGCCGATGCCCCTGTGTTCGAGGCGTGGAACGGCGCCAGCCTGCCCCTGCCGGATTCCTTGCGGAGCGTCGAGCCCGGTCGGCCGGCTGTCTATGGCATCCGTCCCCAGTATCTGCACTTTGCGTCTGTTGGTCCGGCCGGCCGCGCCGGCGTCGTGGAGGCCTTTGGTCACGAGACCTATGTGCAGGTCGATCAGGCGGGGCAGAACTTCACGGTCCATGTCCCCGGTCGCAGCGATCTCCGCGGTGGCGAAACGGTGCAACTGGCTCTTGATGGGAACAAGGCGCTTCTGTTTGACCGCGAAAGCGGCATCGCGCTCGATACCGGAAGCGCCAATGGCTGACCGTCGCGAGGACGCAGCACTGGATCGAGCCAATGCATGGGCAGCCTATGGGTTCCTTGCTCCATGGCTCATCGGCTTGCTGCTGTTCACCATTGGCCCGATCATTGTCTCGTTCGGGCTTGCCTTTACGCGCTACGATCTTGTCAGCGCACCCGTCTGGATCGGGCTTGAAAATTTCCGCGTCATGCTGTTCGAAGACACGCGTTTCTGGCGTTCCGTGCGCGCCACCCTTGTCTATGTCGGCTGGTCGGTGCCCGCCATTCTGATCGCCTCGCTGGCCGTCGCCATGGTGCTCAATCGTGGCTCGCGCGCCATGCCGGTCTATCGCGTGCTCATCTATCTGCCCTCGCTGATGGGCACCAGCGTCGCCGTGGCCATTCTCTGGCGCCAGGTTTTCGGCCGGGAAGGATTGTTCAATGCCTTCCTGGAAACGCTGGGCATCTCGGCCAATTCCTGGATCGGTTCACCCTCGACGGCGATCTATACCCTGGTCGCGCTCTCGGTCTGGGGCTTTGGCTCGACGATGGTTATTTTCCTCGCCGGCCTGCGCCAGATCCCGCAATCGCACTATGACGCAGCAGCCATCGACGGCGCCGGGCCGGTTTCGACCTTTTTCCATATCACCCTGCCTGCGCTCAGCCCCGTCGTCTTCTTCAACACCATCATGGTGGTGGTGCACAGCTTCCAGGCCTTCACGCCCGCCTATGTGGTGAGTCAGGGCAGTGGTGGCCCCGCCGATTCCACGCTGCTCTACGCGCTCTACCTTTACGATCGCGGCTTCCGGCAGTTCGACATGGGTTATGCGTCGGCCATGGCCTGGCTGTTGCTGATCGTTCTAGCGGCCTTCACCGCGCTGTTCTTCGCTTCCTCACGCTTCTGGGTTCATTATGGCGAACGCTGACAGCCGTCCCGCTGGCCTGGCGCAGCGCATCCTCTTCAACGAGTCGCCGATTGCGACCCGTCTCGCCCGGCATGTCCCGATCTTGCTGCTACTGGGCGTCATGCTCTATCCGGTCTTGTGGCTGGTGGGCGCCTCGTTCTCCCGCGGGGCCATGCTGGGCGGCCAGTTGTCCTTCCTGCCCGGCGACCCCACGATCGACAATTACGTGCAGGGCTGGCGCGGCATCGGGGCCATCGGCTTTTCGCAGTATTTCGCCAACTCGCTGCTGATTTCGATCGGCTCGATCCTGGGCAACCTATTCTCTTGCACCATGGCCGCCTATGCCTTTGCGCGCATCGAATTTCCGCTCAAGCGCATCCTGTTCGCCATTCTGCTGCTGACCATCCTGCTGCCCAGCCAGGTCACCATCATTCCGCAATATATCATCTTCAACACGCTGGGCATGGTGAACACCTACTGGCCGTTGCTGATCCCCAAGTTCACCGCCGTGGATGCCTTCTATACCTTCCTTATCGTTCAGTTCATCCGCGGCATTCCCATGTCGCTCGACGAGGCGGCGCGCATCGATGGCTGCGGGCACCTGCAGATATTTCTGCGGGTGATCCTGCCGCTCTGCGCACCGGCCCTCGCCACTACTGCCGTTTTTACCTTCATCTACAGCTGGAACGATTTCCTGGGGCCGTTGCTCTATCTCAACGCTCCCCGGCTCTACACGGTGCCGTTGGGTCTCGCCCAGTTCATGGATGCCACCGGCACGTCCATGGTCGGCAGTCTGTTCGCCATGTCGGTCCTTTCCCTCGTTCCCTTGATTGCCGTCTTCGCCGCCGCCCAAAGGCTGCTTACCGACGGGATCGCCACTACAGGAGTCAAGTAATGCCGTTCTCGATGCCCCGCCTGATCCGGCCGCTGTCGCTGGCCGCTCTCGCAGCTTCTGTGTCGATCGTTCCGCTAAACCAGGCTTTTGCGCAGGAAGAGCTGTCGGGTAGCATTCGCTTCTCCTGGTATGGCGGCCAGACGCGCAACGAAAAGATCGACCATATGGTCAACCTGTTCCAGAAGCGCCATCCCGGCACCACCATAAACCAGGAGCCCCTGGATTGGCCGAGCTACTGGGAGCGCCTCGGTGTCCAGGCGGCCGGCAACAACCTACCCTGCCTTGTCGGCATGCTGCCCTTCAACATTGCCGAATATGCGGGCCGGGGGCTCCTGGCGGATTTTCAGCCGCAGATCGACAGCGGCGCAATCTCGCTGGATGAAATCTCTCCCGATCTGGTGGCGGCCAGCCGCTGGAGCGATGGCAAGCTGCTGATGCTGCCATATGGCGCGGCGCCCGATACGATCACCTATAACGCCACCCTGGCTGAGGCCGCCGGCATTGAGCCGCTACCGGAAAGCTACGATTGGGATGCGTTCTTTGACTGGCTGTTGGCCGCTCAGGCCAGCCTCCCGGCCGATATCTGGGCCATCGATAGCCCTGCCAACAATCCCGACCTGCTGCTGGCCTATATCGGCTCGCATGGTTACAAGGTCTATGAAGGCGAAACGCTTGGCTTCCCCAAGGAAGTGCTGGTCGCCTGGTTTACCGAGTGGCACGAGCTCAATGCCGGCGGCGCCATGGTTCCTGCCGACATGCTCTCCGAAGAGCCGGGCGCCCACGAGCTGAGCTATTTTGCCGCTGGCCGGTCCCTTGCTTCCCAGCGCCCGGCCAATGCCCTGGCCGCCCTGCAGGGCGGTGTGGCGGCCCGCGGTTCGGGAGATATCCTCGTAACGCAGCTTTATCCCATCGGGCCGGAGGGCGTGGGTGACTTTGTGCCCGTCAATTCGCTCTCCATGGCCGCATCCTGCGACAATGTTCCACTTGCCGCCGCCTTCGCCGATTTTTTCCTTAACGATCCGGAGGCAGGAGAGATCTTCGCCTCGGACAACGGCGCCGTGACCAATGCGGCACTGTTGCAATCGCAGGTCAACAATGCCGATACCCCGGCGCCGGTCCGCGCGCTGCTGGAAACCTTCCAGCAGGTCAACGAACGCGGCAGCGTCGCCCAGACATTCCCTGCTCGCTTCCAGTCCCGCTTCACCGAGGTCCACAAGCGCCTGGTCATGGAAGTGCTGTTTGGCAGCCTGACACCCCAGCAGGCCGCCGATACTTTCTTCACGGAAGCAGAATGAGGGCGTCATGAGAGTAGTCATCGGCAACGATCACGCCGGATTCTCGGCAAAGGCCGCGGTCACTGCGGCACTGCGTAACTTGGGCATTGAGCCGATCGACCGTGGTACGGACAGTGACGCCCCTGTCGACTTCCCGGTGATCTCGCGCAATGTCTGCAGCGCGATTCAGGAGGGCTTGGCCGATCGGGCCATCCTCGTTTGCGGAACGGGGGTCGGCGCGTCCATGGCCGCGAACCGCATTCCGGGTATTCGCGCCTTTGTGGGGCACGACACCTATTCCGCGCGCCAGGCTGTGGAACACGACGATGCCAACGTGATGTGCCTTGGTGCCTGGATCATCGGGCCCGAACTGATGCGGCTCTCGATCGAAGCCTTCCTGTCTGCGGAGTTCAGCACCAGCGAGGAGTTCCGCCGACGTGTCGGAATGCTCGCCGAAATGGAAAAACGCTAACCCCGCCGGCTCGGCTGCTCTGCGGTCGAGTCGGTAGATTTTCTGCTTTTGGGCCCGAAAGGTTCTGCGCTCGGTCTTTCGGCGCGGAACCCGACGACTGCCCCGCAAACTCTACATGCGTTCTAGGAGCGTGGCTTGGTACGACATATTACAGCGGAATAGAGATCGGCTGACGCTCGTTGCCCGCCAGAATGGCGTCGGCGACAAGGCTGGCTGCCCGTTCGGCCTCATGATCGGCAATGCCGGAAATGCTCATGCGGATGACGTCGTTATGGCCGGGCCGGATATAGAAGGGCTCTCCCGAAACCAGCAGAACCCCTGCGGATGCCGCGTTGTCCACTACGTCGGTAGCTGCGACGCCGAACGGCAGGCGGATCCATATATTGAGCCCGTCCGTGCCGCTCAATCGCGTACCGGTGCCGGCCAGGCGCGCGCTCAGAACGGCCATGATCGTATCGCGACGGGCCCGATAGGATTCTCGCGACTGGGACAATGCTTGTTCGAGCTCAGTATCTTCGAGCACGTGAACCAGGGTATTCTGCGAGTGTAGCGACGTCCATCCGTCCATCAGGCTCTTGGCTTCACCCAGCATGGCGGCTAGGCGCGGTCGCACGACCGCAACGGCAGTTCGCAGGTCAGGGGCGATCGATTTGGCGAAGGTGCGGATATAGACCGTGCGATGCGCGGCGGGCCCTTCGAGCAATGACCCGGGCCGGGTGAGGGCGATATCGGCGAACTGATCATCTTCAATGGCGATAGCGTGAGGATGCTTCTTCAACACTTCGGCGAGAGCCGCGCGGCGTTCCGGTGTCCAGGACACGCCTGCGGGGTTTTGTGCGCGCGGCGTGAAAAGAGCTGCAATGGCGCCGGCCGCAAGGGCCTCATCAAGCGACTCGGGGATGACGCCGTGCTCGTCGAGCCGCATGCCGACCAGACGAAAACCCATATATTCGAATGCGTCGAAGACGGTTTGATAGCCTGGCTCTTCGACGGCTACGAGATGGCGGCGGTCCGGCATGAGACGCGCGGCGATGGACAGCGACATGACCATAAGCTGCTGCGCCGACGTGCCCGCCACCATGCTGGCATTGCTGACCGGAATATTGTCGGCGACAAGACGCGGCGCCAATAGCTCCGAGAGCGAGGGGATAGCCACCGGGCCTGCATATTGCAGGCCCTCGGCGTCGGTATCGACGGCCGCTGCCTGCTGCGCGCGCCGTACGAGCTCGGTCAGGATCAGACTGGTATCGGGCTTGCCTCGGCTGCAATCGAGCGCATCTGGATACATGGTTTGCAGCCGGTTGGCCGAGGTCAGAACCGTGCGTCGGCGCCAGGGTGGACGTGCCTGGGGCGAAACACTCGCCCATGCGGATTGTTCCGCTTCCTGCCCACCGTCACTCTGGAGTGCGGCAGAAGCCGACACATAAGTGCCGCGACCAACGGTGCCGCTGATACGTCCACGCAGGCGCAACTGACTATAGGCCGCCACCACCGTCGACGGGCTGACATCGAGCGCTTCGGACAGCGCGCGCACCGTCGGCAAACGCGCACCCTGACCGAGCGTGCCACTGTCTATGGCGCGGTCGATAGCGCTCACGATCGCTTCGTTGCGCGTCATATGCGCCAAATTGTCGTGATAGCCGGCTAGGAGAGACGAGATATCCACGTTGTCACGTTTTCCGTCATTCCGCCCCGAAAGGCTCATGCAGTTATGCGCTTGATGCCCGGTTTACCGGCGTCCCGCAAGCGCAATGCAGGACGCCGATTGGCTGTTAGTCACGCAGGCCCATGATGCCGCCGTCGATATTGAAGTCGGCACCGGTGACATAGGATGCCTCATCGCTGGCCAGCCACAAAATGGCATAGGCCTGTTCTACCGGCTCGGCCTGACGGTTGAGCAGCGTGTGCGGAGCGCCCGCCGCGCGGAATTCGGCTTCGACCTCGGCATAGGATTTTCCCGTGGCACGAACCTTGTTGTTGATATGGAAATTGGTCAGCGTGGGCCCCGGTGAAATGGCGTTGACGCGGATGTTCTGCTCGGCGTGATCGCAGGCCATCGAGCGGGTCAGGGCCAGCACGGCGGCCTTGGTGGCGTCGTAAAGCCCCATGCCCTTGCGCCCCACCGTGGCGTTCGCCGATGAGACCGTAACGATGCTGCCTCCGCCGTTTTCGACCATCTTCGGAATGGCGTATTTGCAGCTGTGCCCGACCGCCAACAGATTGGCGCCGATGATGAAATCCCAGTCTTGCTTGGTCGCTTCGGTGATCGGGCCGCGCACGCGCACGGCGGCAACATTGGCCAGGATATCGAGTTTGCCAAACCGATCCACAGTCTTGTCGACCGCCATCTTGGCCTGATCTTCCTGGTCGAGCCGAGCAATGACGTAGGCGACTTTCTCGCCGGACGGATCGATGGCCTTGCTGACGCGCTGGCTCGCCTCCTCGTTGAGGTCGACGATCATCACTTTTGCGCCTTCGCGCACAAATAGCCGCACGGTCTCCTCACCGATGCCGCCCGCACCGCCCGTCACTATGGCGACCTTTCCCGCCAAACGATCTCCCATGATCTTCCTCCTTGATCAACACAATGCAAGTACAATTTGCATTGGTATATTGAGCGGTAGCATGCGCTTAAGCGTGTAGTCAATTGGCGATATGCGCGCAAAATGGCAGTAATGTTGGCCATTTTTGTTTTGCTTTGCCGATTGACAGTTGGCTCAATCAATACATAACATCCAAATTGCGCTCAATATTGCGCCGATTGTGCTGGTACAATTAGAAAATGGCACGCGGGCTATTGCAGCGCAATGAGGAGATGGCTGTCCAAGGGATGGCTTACCGAGGAGGGGAACATGAACAAGGACGATCAGTCCTCGAAGTCGCATGCCGGTATGAACCGTCGCCGCTTCAATGCACTTCTGTCCGGCGGTATCGTCGGCTCGTTTGGCCTGCCGATATTTGTGAACAAGGCTTTTGCCCAACCGGCGCAATTCAAGGAAGCGCCCATGTTGGCTGAACGCGTCGCCAATGGCGAATTGCCGCCGGTCGAAGAACGGCTGCCGCCTCAGCCGCTGGTGCAGGAAACGACCAACGAAATTGGTGTCTATGGCGGACGAATGTTCGGCGCCGGTCGCGCCCCCGAAACTGCCAACGATCTGCAGATCGGCCAGGTTGTCGGCCTGTTCCGCTACTCCAATGATCTCAGCGAAATCTATCCGGAACTGGCGGAAGGCTACGAGTTCAACGACGATTACACTGAATGCACCATTACGCTGCGTAAGGGCGTGCGGTGGTCTGACGGCAAGCCGTTCACCGTCGACGATATCATCTTCTATTTCGAAGATTGGCAGTATGACAAAGAGCTGCTTCCGGTGCCGTCGGCGACGTTGATGGCTGGGGGGCAACCCTTCGGAATCGAGAAAATCGACGATCACACGATCAGGTTCGACTTCGCCCAGCCGCATCCGGCCTTCAGTATCATTCACTTTTCAGGTGGGCCGTCCGAGCCCTTCCGTCCGGCGCACTATCTCCGCCAGTTCCATCCCAAGCACAATCCAGATGCGGCGGCAGAAGCCGTTAGCGCGGGGTTCAACTCCTGGCAGAACGCCTTTACCACCAAGGCCAATGCGGCCGGGGCGTCATTTCATTCGGGCGCCAGCAATGTGGATATGCCTGTGCTTTCGCCGTGGATCCCAACGGCAATCGACAGCCAGCGCCAGCAATACGAACGCAATCCCTATTACTTCAAGGTCGATGCAGAAGGAAACCAGCTGCCCTATGTCGACTACATGACGGTTGAATATGCCACGAATGCCGAGGTGATGAACCTCAAGGCCGTGTCGGGCGAGCTGTCGGTAGCAGGCATGGATATCCAGCTTTCCAATTTCCCGCTGATCCGTCGCGGCGAAGAGGCCGGCAACTACACCACCAAACTCGTCTATAGCGAGCGCGGCTCGGATGTTTGCCTGGCCTTCAACCAGATCCACCCCGATCCGGTTCTGGGCAAGCTCTTCACTGACGTACGTTTCCGTCAGGCCATGTCGCTGGGCATCAACCGGCATGAGATCAACGAACTGGTGTTTCTGGGGCAGGGCACGATCCGCCAGGCGACCGTCAATGAATCCGCCAGTTTCTTCGAACCGCGCTGGGCCGAGCACTTTATCGAGCACGACATCGAAACCGCAAATGCCATGCTTGACGAACTGGGCCTGGATCAGCGCAACGGCGATGGCATTAGGTTGCGCGAAGATGGCCAGCCGCTGGTGTTCCAGCTCGAATTCCTGCCGCACGAGGGCCCGAAGACCGAAGTGTGTGAACTGGTGGTCAAGCACTGGCAGGCACTTGGCATTCAGGCACAGGCCGCGGCGCGCGAACGCAGCTACCTGATCGAACGCCTCGACGCCCAGCAGCAGGATGTGACCGCTTGGCATGTCGACCGTGTGCTGGAACGGCCAGCTTATGCTTATGGAATGATCGGCAAGATCGGGCCGGGCGGCGACTCCATCGTCCGCTATGGCAAATTATGGCAGGACTGGCTCAATTCTGGTGGTGAGCGCGGCGTCGAGCCACCCGAAGAGGTCAAGGCCTATCGCGAGGCATTTCTCGCCTGGCAGGAGACCGAGTTTGGCTCCGAAGCCTATATGGCGGCGGCCAAAAAGGTCTACGACCTCAACATGCAACACCTTTGGGTGGTCGGCACGGTTGGTCAGTCACCCCAGCCGGTAATTGTGCGCAACGACATGGGTAACGTGTTCAAGGACGGCGATGACAGCCGGTTCTGGTGGGGCGCGGCCAACTGGTTCTGGCACACCCTTCGCCCTGAGCAATGGTACATCAAAGCCTAGCGGCAACCTGTATCGCATCTGCGCCCTGCGGGCGCAGATGCCTACCCTGGATTATTCGGGAGGCGCACAGTGGGCCGTTACATCGTTCAGCGCATCGTGCTGACCATTCCGACGCTTTTTGTCATTTCGATCATATCTTTCGTCATCATCCAATTGCCGCCTGGCGACTTCCTGACCGCTTACATTACCTCGCTGGAATCGGGTGGGCAGGTGGTCGACCAGCAGCTTATCGATGCGCTGCGCTCGCAATATGGTCTCGGCGATCCGCTCCATATCCAGTATTTCAAGTGGATTTCCCGCGTCATCGTCGGCGACTTTGGCTACTCATTCCAATGGCAGCGCCCCGTCTCCGAACTGATCGGGGAGCGGATGATGCTCACCATCATCCTGTCCGTCGCCTCGCTGATCCTGGTTTGGGGCATTTCCCTGCCGATCGGCATCTATTCGGCCGTGCGGCAATATTCGTTAGGCGATTATTTCTTCACCTTCATCAGCTTCGTGGGGCTGGGGATTCCCAACTTTCTGCTCGCCCTGGTGCTGATGTGGTGGGCCTATTCCCAGCTCGGCATGTCGGTTGGCGGGTTGTTTTCGGCGGCTTATGCCGATGCTCCGTGGAGCTTTGCCAAGCTGCTCGATTTCCTTAAGCACCTCTGGATACCTGCCACCGTGCTGGCCATCGGGGGTATCGCCGGCCTCATCCGCATCATGCGGGCCAACCTGCTTGATGAATTGCCCAAGCTCTACGTCACCACTGCTCGCGCCAAGGGCATGGGCGAGCGCGATCTTGTTCTCAAATACCCGGTTCGCGTCGCGCTCAATCCCTTCATCAGCACCATTGGCTGGACGCTGCCCGGCCTGGTTTCCGGCTCCATCATTGTCTCGGTCGTGCTCAATCTTCCAACGACCGGCCCCATGCTGCTGACCGCCTTGCAGTCGCAAGACATGTATCTGGCAGGCGCCATCCTGCTGCTGCTCAGCATTCTCACCGTCATCGGCACGCTGATTTCCGATTTGCTGCTTGCATGGCTCGATCCACGCATTCGCTTCGGCTAACCGAGGGCTGCTTCATGACCACGACTTCCGATATCGGCACGACGGGTACGGCAACGCCGCCACCCAAAGTCCCCAACAACGCCTCATCCTACGCTGTTGCGTCGCAGTGGCAGCTGATGTGGTACAAGTTCAGCCAGCACCGCCTGGCCGTCGTCTGCGGCTTCATCGTGCTGATGCTCTATGTCGTCGCTCTCTTCGTCGAGTTTATCGCACCCTATAATCCCGAGGCGCAGAACGCGGCAAATGCCTATCAATCGCCGACGGCGATCCACCTCTTTGATGCCGATGGCCAGTTTCAGCTTCCCTTCGTCTACGGCACGACCAGCCAGCGCAATCCGGATACCTTCGAGCTGGAATTCGTCGAGGATACTTCGGTTCGTTATCCGCTGCGCCTCTTCGTTCAAGGTGACGCTTACCGGATGTGGGGGCTGATCCCATCAAGCCTTCATCTGTTCGGTGTGGATGACCCGGACATCCGGATATTCCTGCTGGGTGCCGACCGGCAGGGCCGCGACCTCCTAAGCCGCATCATTCATGGCACGCGCCTCTCCATGTCGATCGGTCTGGCCGGCGTAGTGCTCAGTTTCTTCATCGGCATCTTGGTGGGTGGGGTATCCGGCTATTTCGGTGGCACTGTCGATATCGTTACCCAGCGCATTATCGAATTCATCCGCTCCATGCCGACCATTCCGCTGTGGTTGGGCCTTGCGGCTGCGCTCCCGGCGAACTGGTCGATCATGCAGGTCTATTTCGCCATAACGATAATCCTGTCGCTGATCGGCTGGACGGGACTTGCACAGGTGGTGCGCGGTCGCGCGCTGGCCTTGCGCGAGGAAGACTTCATCATGGCGGCGCGCCTTAGCGGCACCAGCCGTACGCGCATTATCTTCCGGCACATGGTTCCGTCTTTCATGAGCCATATCATTGCTGCCCTTACGCTGGCCGTCCCAGAAATGATCATCGCTGAAACGGCCCTGAGCTTTCTCGGCCTCGGTCTGCGCTATCCGGCGATCAGTTGGGGTGTGCTGCTGCAGGAGGCACAGAACCTTCGATCCGTAGCGCTGGCGCCCTGGCTGCTCGCTCCCGGTGTCATGGTGGTGCTCGCGGTGCTCGCTCTCAATTTTTTCGGCGACGGTTTGCGTGATGCAGCCGACCCCTACAAGCGTTAGGAGGCCAGAATGTCAGATACTCACATGGCATCTGAAACCCTGCTCGACATCCGTAACCTCCAGACCGGCTTTGCCCTGCGCGAGGGCTATGTCAAGGCAGTGGACGGCGCTTCCTTCAGCATCCGCCGAGGGGAAACCATCGGCGTGGTCGGGGAAAGCGGATGCGGGAAGAGCATTACGGCGCGCACCATCATGCGTATTGCGGGCACATCCGATGACTCGCTGAACGGTCAGGCCCTGTACCGCAAATCGGACGGTACGGTTGTGGACCTGCTCAAGCTCCCCCATGCCGGCAAGGAAATCCGCAGCATACGCGGCGCCGAAATTGCCATGATCTTTCAGGAACCGATGACCGCTTTCAGTCCCGTTCACACGATCGGCAATCAGATCGTCGAGGCGATCCGGCTGCATCAGCCTCTTTCCAAGCAGGAGGCGCGCGAGGTGGCAATCGAGATGCTGCGGCGCGTGGAAATGTCAAATGCGCACCGCCGCATCGATGCCTATCCGCATCAACTCTCCGGCGGCATGCGCCAACGTGCCATGATCGCCATGGCCTTGGTGTGCCGGCCGCAATTGCTGCTGGCGGACGAGCCGACCACGGCGCTCGACGTTACCACGCAGGCACAGATTCTCGCCCTCATCCGCCAACTCAAGCAGGATCTGGGCATGAGCGTGATGATGATTACCCATGATCTTGGGGTAGTCGCCGAAACGGCGCAGACCGTGGTCGTGATGTATCTGGGCAAGGTCGTCGAAATGGCCGATGTGCGCTCGCTGTTCCGCGACCCCAAGCATCCCTATACCCGTGCTCTGCTGGCTTCCATTCCGAAGCTGGGCCGCCGGTCGGGCGAGGCTTTGCACCCGGTCCAGGGCATGGTGCCAAGCCCCTTTAATCGCCCGGTTGGCTGCCCATTTCATACGAGGTGTCCATCGGCCATGCCAGGCGTCTGCGATACAGCGATGCCGCGGCAGACGCGTATTTCTGACCAGCACACGGTTAGCTGCTTCCTCTACGACGACAATAGGCGGGAGCAGGTGGCATGATCGCAATGGCCCAGGAAACCATGGTCAAACCGCGTCGGCTGCTCGATGTCAGGGGGCTCAAGAAGCATTTCCCGATCACGGCCGGCCTGCTGCGCCGCGAAGTCGCTCGAGTGCGGGCCGTGGACGATGTGAGCTTCCATGTCGATGAAGGCGAAACGCTTGGCCTCGTTGGGGAAAGCGGTTGTGGCAAGACCTCGACGGGGCGCTGTCTTCTGCGGGCCATCGATCCTACCGAAGGGGAGATCATCCTTGATCGTGGCGGTAGTGCGCCGGTCGATGTTGCCAAGGTCGAAGGCCGCGCGCTCAAGGTTCTGCGCAAGGACATGCAGATGATCTTCCAGGATCCTTATTCCTCGCTCAATCCGCGTTGGACCCTGTTTGATCTCGTTGGCGAGCCGCTGGTTGCGTTCGGCGTCAGCAAGGGCCGGGCGCTGGAAGAGCGCGTCGCTTACCTGCTTGAGCGGGTGGGCCTGCGGCCCGAATATATGCGGCGCTATCCACATGCCTTCAGCGGTGGCGAGCGGCAGCGCATTGGCATTGCCCGCGCCTTGGCACTCAACCCGCGGCTGGTTGTGGCCGACGAACCGGTGTCGGCACTGGATGTTTCGGTGCGCGCGCAGACACTCAATCTGCTCGAGGAATTGCAGAGCGAACTGGGCCTCACCTACATTTTCATCTCGCACGACCTCAGCGTCGTCCAGCATATCTGCGATCGGGTCGTCGTCATGTATGTGGGAAAGGTGGTGGAGGTAGCGCGCACCGCGGACCTCTTCTTCACCCCGCTCCATCCCTATACCGAGGCGCTGCTGTCGGCCGTTCCCAAGCCCGATCCTGAATTGCTTTCGAGCCGCATCGTGCTCAAGGGCGAGGTGGCGGATCCGAGCAATGTGCCGGCCGGTTGCGCCTTTCATCCACGCTGTCCTTATGCGGTCGACGCCTGCCGGGCGGTCGAGCCGCCACTCGAAACCATGGTCGATGGGCGGCAGGTGCGTTGTCACCGCGCCCGCGAACTATCGCTCAAAGGCGTGGAGTGACCATGCTCGAACATCCTGTGGAGACCTATCCAATGCGCCATACCGAAATCCTTGCCAAGTTGAAGGCGCAGCGGGCATCCGGTCGGCCGATCATCGGCGCCGGCGCGGGGACGGGGCTGTCGGCCAAATGCGTTGAAGCCGGCGGTGCCGATATCATCGTCATCTACAATTCGGGCCGTTTCCGTATGGCTGGACGCGGTTCGCTGGCGGGCATGATGCCCTATGGAGATGCCAATGCCATCGTCGTGGACATGGCCCGCGAAGTGTTGCCCGTGGTGCGCGATGTGCCGGTGATGGCAGGTGTATGCGGCACCGATCCGTTCCGTTTGATGCCGGTATTTCTCAAGCAGATCAAGGAAATGGGTTTTGCCGGAGTGCAGAACTTCCCCAGCGTCGGCCTCATCGACGGCGTTTTCCGGGCCAATCTCGAAGAAACGGGTATGGGCTATGACAAGGAAGTCGAAATGGTGCGCATCGCGCACGATCTCGGCCTGGTGACCACGCCTTATGTCTTCACGCCCGAAGAGGCTGAGGCCATGACACGGGCCGGTGCCGATATTCTTGTGCCTCATGTCGGTCTCACCACCAAAGGCACGATCGGCGCGCACACGGCCATGACGCTGGACGACGCCGTGCGGGCCATCCAAGCCATGCATGATGCCGCCAAGGCGATCAATCCCGACATTATCGTGCTGTGCCACGGCGGTCCGATCGCCGAGCCGGAAGACGCCGCCTATGTGCTTGAGCGGACCCGCGGGATCGACGGCTTCTTCGGTGCTTCGAGCGTCGAGCGTCTGCCTACCGAGATTGCGATCACGGAGAACATGCGGCGCTTCAAGGCCATCGGGATGAACTGACAGCCCGCAAGGGCGCAAGAGGAGGAAGACATGACTGTCGTCAATGTAGGGTCCGTGCCGACCCAGACCTTTGGCTGGGGTCTGATCAAGTGGTTTGTTTCGCCCTCGGCAACGCCCGGCGCGAAACTGACTTTCGGAGAGGTTGTGCTGCTGCCCGGGGAGGGGCATACGCGGCACAATCATCCACTGGCCGAGGAGATCCTCTATGTCCTTTCCGGCAATGGGCGGCAGATGGTCGACGACCAGCCGGAATTCGATATCGGGCCGGGGGACACCATCTATATCCCTTCCGCGATGTACCATTCCACGATCAATACCGGCTGGGAGCCGCTGCGCCTGCTGGCGCTTTACAACCCCGGCGGCGCGGAGGTCGATCTGACCGCCCTGCCGGATTATGCCGAAGTGCCCGCCGGCAGACTGCCTCGTCTCCAGCGCAGGAGCTGAACCATGGCCGAGATTGTGCTCATCGGCACGCTCGACACCAAGGGAGAGGAGTATCGCCTGTTCCGCGATCTTCTCAAGGCACTGGGACACAAAGTAACCGTGGTCGATGCGGGTGTGCTGGGCGAACCGATCTTTGCGCCGGACATAACGCGCCATGACGTGGCGGCTGCTGCCGATACCAGTATCGAAGCGCTGGTTGCAGCCGACGACCGCGGCGCCGCCATCGCCGCTTTGTCCCGAGGGGCGCGCGCTATCCTGTCACGGCTGCATGACGAATGCCGGGTTCAGGGCGTGGCCGCACTTGGCGGTTCGGGCGGCAGCGCCCTTGCCGCCCATGTGATGCGGGGCCTCCCTATCGGCCTGCCCAAGCTGATCGTTTCCACCGTAGCCTCGGGAGACACCCGCGCCTATGTCGGGGCTGCCGATGTCACCATGATGCATTCGGTTGTCGACGTGGCCGGCATCAACCGCATCAGCCGCCGTATCATCGGAAATGCTGCAGGCGCCATTTCAGGCATGGCCACAGCCTATGCCGATGACATCGCGGATAAGGGAGACGACAAGCCCCTGGTTGCCGCTACCATGTTCGGTGTTACCACCGCCTGCGTCATGGCAGCAAAGGCGCGGCTGGAGGAGGGGGGCTATGAAGTGCTGGTCTTTCATGCCGTCGGGACAGGCGGCGAGGCCATGGAGGCACTGGTTGAGGCGGGCTATATCGAAGGCGTCCTCGATGTCACCACTACTGAATTGGCCGATGCATTGGTGGGGGGCATCTTTCCAGCCCATGCAGGGAGGTTGACCACGGCCGGGCGTCTGGGTGTACCGCAAGTGGTGTCGCTCGGAGCGCTCGACATGGTCAATTTCGGACCGCGCGTGACTGTTCCGCCCCAGTTTTCCGGGCGATTGTTCTATGAACACAATCCGAACATCACCTTAATGCGTACCACGCCGGAGGAATGCGCCACGCTTGGCCGTCAGGTCGGCGAGCGCCTGTCCGCCGCCGTCGGTCCGACCAAGCTCTTCATTCCGCATGGCGGCATCTCGGCCATTGCGGTGGAGGGGGGCATCTTCCGCGACACCGCAGCCGATGAAGCGCTGTTCGACGCCGCGCGCGCCGCTTCAGCCGGCTCGGTCGCGCTGCATGAAATGGCCATGGACATCAATGACACGCAGTTCGCGCACGCAATGGCAGAGGCGCTAATCGCAGCAATGGCAGACAGAAAGGGAGGCAGCCCCCGATGACCTATCGGATGTTACAGATCGGCGTGGGTGGCTACGGCAAACACTGGTCCGAACGGTCGCTGCCCCCCAATATCGCCGGTGGTCTCGTCGAGCTGGTGGGCATTGCTGACACTGACCCGGTAGCTTTGCGGGCTGCGCAATCCTTTCATGGCTTGCCCGATAGCGCCTGCTTCACCTCGGCGGCCGAGCTGGTACGAGCCATCAAGGCCGACTTCGTGCTGATCTGCACGCCGGCCTGGCATCATGAGGAGCATATCGGCCTGGCGGTAGCAGCGGGGTTGGACGTCCTCTGCGAAAAGCCGGTCGCCGACACGATGGAGGCGACCATCCGCCTGGAAAACCTCGTCCGCAAGGCCGGTACAAAACTGGCCATGACCATGACGCACCGGTTTGATCTCCCCAACACGACGTTCCGCAATGCCTTGCGGTCGGGCATTGATGGACCGCTCGACTATCTGGTGTTTCGCCAGACTGGCGAGCTGCGGAAATACGGCGCCTGGGGCGCATTCCGCCACGAATTGCCGGATGTCATGCTTGGCGAGGCGGGGATCCATCATTTCGACATGCTGCGCGATCTGGCTGGCGCCGATTGCGCGACCATCTTTGCGCGTTCATGGACCCCTTCTTGGGGCGAGTTCAAGGGTGACGCCAATGTACTGGCGATCGCGACATTCCAGAATGGCGTCAAGCTTTCTTACGAAGGCACGAGCTGCAACGCGGCGGCCATCAATCCCTATTTCAAGGGCTATGTGCGGGCCGAATGCGAAAATGGCGTACTCATCCTGAGCCACGGCGCGGTTGAGCGCCATTGGCACGACCCAACACGTCAACGGGGCAGCCGCAAGGAGGGCGAAGGCGACCCAATTGCGCCAGCCGAGCAGACCAAGTTCGGCGATGTTTGGCTATTGGACCGCTTCCTGCGCTGGCTTGATGGTGGTCCGGAGATGGAAACCAGCATGCATAGCCACGTCAAATCCCAGGCCATGGTCTATGCGGCAATTCGCAGCGTACATACCGGCCAGGAGATCGATGTAGGCGCGTTCCTTCAAGAGCATCGCAGTTCGTCAGCTGGGACGTGATTGGCGGAAGTCCGGCCTTCATCAATGAGGTTAAGGACGATCTCCTCTTGCTCGCGCCCGTGTTCCTGATGCTCCTTGTCGCCTTCGTGCGCCCGCTATTGGCCGTCGTGCCTGCGGCGTTCGGCGGTGATGCCGCCGAACGCCGCATCAGCCTGGAATGGCGGCGGGATGCGGATGTGCTCCGACGCGGCCAGCAGCCCCTCAAGCAAGCATCGTTAGTTCATGAGATCGAATGCGTCGCCCCAGGTGTCCGAGACCGAGAAGCCGTGCGGGTAAGGATCGGTGGGATCGACGCCGATCTGGTGGATGCCGTGAATCCAGCCTCGACCGGAAATAATCGGCTGCACGGCCGGCCGTCCGGCAACGGTCGTGTCACTGGCGTAATGCACCTCGAAGGTGGAATCGATGATCGAGCGGGCGGTGAAGCGATCACCAGGCTTGGCGAGGCCCCGCGCCGCAGCGACGGCGAGACGCGCGGAATTGCCGGTGCCGCAGGGTGAGCGGTCGATGCGGCCAGGCGGCATAATGGTGGCGCCCTTGAGCTCGCCCGCTTCATTGTGGCCGACGAACATGGTGTAGGAAATGCCCTTCATGCCCGGAAGCTCGGGATGGGCGACGTCGAGCTGGGCGTTGATGGCCCGATGCACCGCACTGCCGGCCTCCACCAGTTTCCGGGCCAGATCCGGACGGATTTCAAGGCCGAACTGGGCGGGATCGATCAGGCCATAGAAAATCCCGCCATAGGCAATGTCGACCTTGATCTTGCCGAAGCCCTTCACGTCCACCACCGCGTCAAGCTGGTGGGCATAGGAGGGGTTCATGGTCAGTGTCACGCGCTCGACCTTGCCGTCCTTGCAGGTGGCGCGGGCGGTCACGAGGCCCGAGGCGGTGTCGATGCGCACGATGGTTTCCGGCTCGGTCATCGGCAGCATGCCGGTTTCGAGCACGGTGGTGACCAGGCAAATCGAGTTCGAACCCGACATGGCATGCGCCTTGTCGCCCTGCAGGATGATGAAACCGATATCGGCATCGGGCCGGGTGGGTGGAAAGACCAGGCAGGTGCTCATTTGCGCCGAGGCCCGCGGCTCAAACACCAGGAAGCGCCGCAGGCTGTCATCCACCTCATTGAGATGCCGGATCTTGTCGGCGATGGTCGCGCCCGGCACGTCGATCACCCCGCCGGTAACGATCCGCCCGACTTCGCCCTCGGCATGGGCTTCCACCATCGTAACGGTCTTCGACCAGCGCATGGCCGCTTCCTTCTTCTTCAGATCGTGACGTTATAGACCTTGGCGGCAGTTTCGGCGTCAATATAGCCATTGCGCAGGTCGCGCCGGACGGCCGCTTCGGTCCGCTCGGAAGGCTTGCCGAAGCCGCCGCCCACACCCGTCACCACATGCACCACGTCACCCTTGGAAAGCGGGACATTGGTGGCGAAGGAATAGCGTTCGACGTCCTTGCCGGGCCGCAGCACTTCCACATAATTGGGCGAACCGTCATTGCCGCCATTCTGCCCCCAGGGCGGAATGCGCGAGCGGGTATAGCCAACGCTGAGGAAATTGTCGTCGGCACGGACGCGGTAGCGAACGGAAATGCCCTTGCCGCCGCGCCAGGCGCCGTCGCCCCCCTTATCGGCATTGAGCGCCAGCTCGTCGACATTGAGGCCGTAGCGTGCCTCGGCGACTTCAGCCGGGCAGTTGAAGGTATCGCCATGGAAGCCTGAGAAGATGGCGCTATTGCCATCGCGCCCCTGCTGCGCCCCCCAGCCGCCGAGCTGCGGTTCGACAATGGTGTAGTGGCGGCCGGTATCGGGATGCTTGCCGCCGATAACCGTGCCGCAGATCGAGGCAAAATTGCCGGCCGGTAGCACGCCCGGGAAATGATGGGCAAGGCATCGCAGGATGAGATCGAAAACACGGATTTCGACCTCGGAATAATAGCCCAGCGCCCCGGGTTCAACGACGTGGAAGACCGAACCCGGACGCGTCAGCAATTGCAGCGGGCGGAAGAAGCCGCCGTTGCCAGGCGCCTGCGTGTCGGTAAAGGCCTTGAACGCCAGCTGCGCTGAAATCTCGATGCCTTCGCGGCTCGAATTGCTCGATCCCTTCTGGTCGGGATTGTCGCGCAGGTCGATGATGAAGGCATCGTCGGTGATTTCGATGACGATCTTGTGGATCGTGCCGTCGTCCTGCTCTTCCTCGAAGGGATAGATACCTTTCTTGATGGTGGCGAGAGCGGCCCGCGCGCGACGTTCGCCGAGATCCATGAAGTCGGCAATCGCGGCGGTAAAGGTATCGGAGCCATACTTCTCGATCATTTCGAGAATGCGCTTCTCGCCAATGCGGACGCCGGCAATGCCGGCCCAGAGATCGCCGCGAAGGAAGTCGGGCAGGCGGGTATTGACGTAGAGAATGTCGAACACGGCCTGGTTCGGCACGCCCGCATCGATCAGCTTCACCGCCGGAATGCGGATGCCCTCCTGGTAGATCTCGGTCGCCTCTGATGACATCGAGCCCGGCACATTGCCGCCAACGTCGTTCCAGTGCGCGATATTGGCCGTCCAGGCGACGATCCGGCCTTCGGCAAAGACCGGCATGGCCAGGATCATGTCGTTGAGATGGGTCACGCCACCCCAATAGGGGTCGTTGGAGGCAAAGAGATCGCCCGGCTTGATTGTCTCGACCGGGTGCTTTTCAATCATGCGCTTGACGGCTTTGTCGAGCACGCCGACGAAGGCGGGAATGCCAGCGCCGGAAGCGGCGATTTCGCCCTGCGCATCGCAAATGCCGGTGCCGAGATCCAGCACCTCATAGATGATCGCGCTCATGGAGGTCTTGCGCTGGGCCGCGAACATTTCGTCGGCGACAGCCTCAAGACCGTTCTGGATGATGTCGAAGGTGACAGGATCGTAGGAGGTCGTGCTCATCGATCAGCTCCGCAGATGGATTTGGGTATTGCCGAAATCGTCGATTTCGACCCGGTTGCCGGGATGAACGACAATGGTGGTGCCGGGGTCCTCGATAATGGCCGGGCCGGTAAAGACCATGCCTGGTTCGAGCTTTTCGGCATTGTAGATGATCGCTTCGCAAACGCCCTCGGTGGCGTAATCCACCTCGCGCCTGCCCTTGATGGCGTCCTCCAGTCTGGCTCCGGTGCGCGGCTGCGGCACCATTTCGAGCTTGCCCACTTCGGCCGAAGCGATGATGTGGATACCAACGATTTCGACGGCGACATCGAGGCGATAGGTATATTCGCGCTCGTAGACGCCGTGGAAATCCTCGATTAGCGCGGCGATGCGCGTGTCGTCCAGCGGACCGGCGTCGAGCGGGACTTCCACGGCATGTTCCTGGTTGCGGTAGCGCATCTTGACCAGGGGCTGGATATTGACCGCATCGGCCGCGACGCCTTCCTTGCCGAACTGCTCCCTGGCATGCCCGGAAATTTCACCGACCAGTGCTTCGAGGCCCGCGCGGTCGGTTCCGTCCATCAGGCGGGTAACGAAATAGTCGCGGCGCAGGTCGCTCATCATCATGCCCCAGGCCGAAAAGACCGGAGCGCCGCGCGGTACCACGACCTTCTTCACGCCCAGTTCCTGTCCAAGTGCGACGCCATGCATGGCGCCGCCGCCGCCGAACACCACCAGGGTGAAATCGCGCGGATCGTGGCCGCGGTTGAGCGAGACGAGTTTGAGCGCATTGACCATATTGGCATTGGCGATGCGCACGATACCGCGCGCCGCTTCCTGCTGGCTGACGCCAAGCTTGTCAGCCAGGGCGTCCAGGGCGCCATCGACCGATGCCATGTCGGCAATGACCGAGCCGCCGCAGAAATAGTCGCGATTGATACGGCCGAGCACGAGATTGGCGTCGGTCGTGGTGGCATTGGTGCCGCCACGGCCATAGGCGGCAGGGCCGGGCACCGCGCCGGCCGATTGCGGGCCGACATGCAGCTTGCTGAAGTCATCGACCCAGGCGATCGAACCGCCGCCATTGCCGATTTCCACCAGGTCAACCACCGGCACCATGATCGGATAGCCCGCGCTCTTGCGGTCGCGTTCGATCCAGTAATCGGTCTTGATGCTGACCTGGCCATTCTGGATCAGCGAACATTTGGCCGTGGTGCCGCCGATATCGAGGGCAAGCACATTGGGCTCGCCTATGATGCGGCCGAGCTCGGCGGCGCCCCAGAAACCGGAGGCGGGTCCCGATTCAACCATGGTGATCGGAATGGCCTTGGTCGAAGTCAGCGAATCCACACCGCAATTGGACTGCATGATATAGAGCCGGCCTTCATAGCCCTCCTGCTGCAGGCCCGCTTCAAGCCGCTCCAGATAGCGCTGGGCGGTCGGCTGCACATAGGCGGAAAGCACCGTCGTGCTGGTGCGCTCGTATTCACGCCATTCACGGGTGATCTGGTGCGACGCGACGGTGGCGACTTCGGGCCAGAGGCGCCCGATTTCATCCAGCACGGCCTTTTCATGCGTCGGATTGGCATAGGCATGGATGAGACACACGGCGACGGCCTGCACGCCATCGGCGCGGAAGCCCTCGAGAATGGCCGGCAGGCCGCTGAGGTCGAGCGGAGCGACTTCATTGCCGCGATAATCCATGCGACCGGGGATTTCCTGGCGCAGGTAGCGTTCGACGAAGGGCGTCGGCTTTTCATAGGAGAGGTTGAAGAAGTCGGGGCGGTTGCCGCGGGCGATTTCGAGCACGTCGCGGAAACCGGTCGTGGTGACCAGGCCCACCTTGGCGCCTTTGCGCTCGGTCAGCGCGTTGATGACCACGGTCGTGCCATGCGCGAAAAAATCGGCCTCGGCAACGCTGAGACCTGCCTTCCGGATAACGTTGAGCACGCCCTGTTCGAAATTGGGCGGCGTTGTGTCGGATTTCTCGGTCCGCACCGTTTGCCGGCCGGTGGTCTTGTCGGTCTCGAAATAGACGAGGTCGGTAAAGGTGCCGCCCACATCGGTGGCAATCCGGCTGATTGTGTCACGCTTGGTCATTAGTCATCCCGACTTTTTCGTCCGGTCCACCGGTGAGGCGGAAGGTGATATCTGGAGGAAATATCCAATTTGTCGACAGTATCCGGCAGGCGGCACCTTGCCAAGACGCCGGATATTTGTCGGCAAACTAAATACATGAAATTCTTGGGGCGATCCTCTTGGGCCAGCGAAGCGTTGCCTCTTGCCACCAGGCCGACGGCTGAGGGCCTATCTGCGCTTCTTGCCGGCACTCAGGGCGACCGCGGCCACGATAATGACGCCCGTCGTGAGGTCCTTGAAGAAGGGGTTGACGTTGAGGATGTTGAACCCGTTGCCGATAAGCGCCAGCAGCAGCACACCAGCGATGGACCGCCAGACGGCGCCCGCTCCGCCATAAATGCTGGTGCCGCCCAGAATGACTGCGGCAATGGCCTCCAGCTCCATGCCGACACCGGCTTGTGGCTGGCCCATGGAAATACGCGACACCGCAATGATCCCCGCCAGGCCGGCGGCAAAACCGGTCAGGCCGAAGCAGGCGATGCGAACCAGCTTGGTGCGGACACCGGAAAGAATGGCGGCCTCTTCATTGCCACCTACGGCGATGACGCGGCGGCCGAACGTGGTGCGGTTGAGCAGCACCATCATGGCGACGGTAAAGACGAGCAGGATGAGCACGGCGATATTGACCATGCCGACGCGTCCGCGGCCGAGCCAGGCGAATTCCTCCATGCGCACGGGGATGAGCGCTCCGCCCGTGATCAATACGGCAATGCCGCGATAGACCATGCTCGAAGCCAGGGTGGCGAGGAAGGAGTGGACGTTGAAGCCGGTGATGATGAGGCCGTTGACCAGCCCTAGCAGCAGCCCGAGCAACGGCCCGGCGATCATTCCCAAAGTCGGGTCGACATTGACCGCAAGCCAGGCCGCGGACACGCTAGCAACGCCGAAAATCGCGCCAGTCGAGAGGTCGAAGCCACCGCTGATGATCACTAGCGTCAGCGCGGCGGCGATCAGCGCCAGCGGTGCGCTCTGGTTGAGGATGTTTAAGAGATTGCGCGAGGTGAGAAAGGACGGGCTGAGGAAAGTCAGCCCGATCATCAGGATCACGATGATGATGAGAACGCCATATTCGCGCAGGAAATCGCCGAGGGCGAACTTGCTTCTTCTGGGCGTGGCAGGTGCGGCTGCTTGAAGTTCGGCCATGGATTTCAACCTTGTGCGGGCAGGGGCACGGCTTGCTCCTGCGCCTTCTGGACGTTGAAGAGGCGGAACAGCACGTCCTCAACACTGATATCGGGACTATCGACCTCGCCGATGATCCGGCCCTGGCTCATTAGATAGGAGCGATGGGACAGGTTCAGCACTTCCTCGAGTTCCGAGGAGATCAGCAGGACGGCAACGCCGCTCTGCGCGAGTTCGACGATGAAGTCGTGGATGCGGCGGCGGGCGCCGATGTCGACGCCGCGGCTGGGCTCGTCGAGAATGACAACGCGCGGCTTGCCATAAGCCCATTTCGACAGCAGCACCTTCTGCTGGTTGCCGCCCGAATAATAGGCCACTTCGCCGTCAATGCCGGCCGGAACGATGCCGAAATGCTCGATCATCGCCTTGGTGCGACGCCGCTCCTCGCCCATGTCGAGAAAGCCGAAACGGCTGATCTGGTCGAGGTGAGGCAGGCTCATATTGGGCCGCGTGCGCTGCACCAGGTTCAGGCCCTGCTTGCGGCGGTCCTCGGGGATGAACGCAATGCCGTGCCGGACCGCCTGCTTGGGCGTAAGCTTGTGCAGCTCCTGGCCATCGAGCGCGATCGTGCCGGTCAGGGCCTCATCGGCGCCGAACAGGGCGCGCGCCACTTCGCTGCGGCCTGAACCCACCAGGCCAACAAGGCCCACAACCTCGCCAGGGCGGACCGTGAGGTTGATGTCGTGGATTCCGGCATCGGTGCTGATGCCGCGCATTTCGATGCGCGGGGCAATCGAAGCTTCGGGCCGGGCCGGAAGCTCGGGATAGGCGACTTCGGCGCTTTTGCCGAGCATGCCTTCAACCAGGCTTTGCTTGGTTTCGCCGGCAATGCTGCCGGTTCTGACCACGCGGCCGTCGCGCATGATCGTCACGCGATCGCAGGCGGCCAGCACGTGGTCCAGGAAATGGGTGACATAGATGATAGTGCGGCCCTGCGCGCGCAGGTCGGCAATGACCCGATGCAGCCGGTCGGCCTCATCAGCGGTGAGCGAGGAGGTCGGTTCATCCATGATGATGATGCGGGCGTCGCGGGCAATGGCGCGCATGATCTCGACCTTCTGCCGGTCGGCGATGGAGAGATCGCCGGCCTTGCGGCGCGGATCGAGGCCGAAGCGGCACTGTTCTTCGAACGCGGCAAAACGCTTGTTGTCCGAGCCCTTGAGTAGGCCCGCGATATTGGCCTCAAGCCCGAGAAACACATTTTCTGCCACGGTCAGTTGCGGCACCAGCTGCAATTCCTGATGGATCATGGCCACGCCGAGCTGCAGCGCGCGGCGCGGCGTCGGCTGGTCGAGCGCTATGCCCGAAATCTCCACCGCGCCGCGATCGGCCGAGTAATAGCCGCCGATGATCTTGCCGACACTGGACTTGCCTGCGCCATTCTCCCCGATCAGCGCATGCACTTCGCCGGCCCGAAATTCGAGATTTATGTCATTGAGAATTTTGCTTGAGCCGAAGCTCTTCTCCACGCCCGTCAGCCGGACAGCCGTCGTCGTCCCGTTTGCTACCATGGCAACGGACCTCCGCTAAAGGAGCAGACTAGGCGGGATCGAACGATCCCGCCAGCCTCGCATGAGGAGCTCAGCCCTGCCATTCGGCCGTAAAGTCAGGATTGGCGTCGAGCCATTCCTTGGTCACGATCACGGGTGTCACGCTGAGATCGAACGGATCGATCCAGGTCGGCGCGGTACCGCCTTCAAGCGTGGTGACAGCGGCTTCCAGCGCAGCCTTTCCCATGCTGTGCGGCACTTCGGTCAGCGTTGCGGCCACCGTGCCGGCGCGAATGGCGTCGACGGTGATCTGGTTGAGACCGCCACCGATCATATAGACCGAGCCGGGATCATAGCCGAAATCGCTGAGCGCGATCTCCGCGCCGATCAGGTGCTGGTCGGCATTGGAGAGCACGGCGTCGATTTCCGGATTGGCCTGCAGGATGTCCTGCATGGCAGTCAGCGAGGCATCAGGATCATAATTGCCTTCGCCCGTAGCCACGATCTGGATGTTCGGGTGCTGTCCCAGAACTTCCTTGAAAGTCTCGTTGCGCAGATTGTCGAACGGATAGATCAACTGCCCGATGATCACGGCGACGCGGCACGGATCCTTATCGGCGCAATACGCCGCCACGGCCTCCGCCTGAGCCCGGGCACCCACGGCCGGGTTGGCCGCGACGGTGGTGGTCAGGCCGGGAACCTGCGGCTCCATATTGGTCAGGTCCGGCCCGACGGGAAACAGCGTTGCGACGACGGTAATGCCGGCTGCCGTGGCGTCTTCGAGCGCCGGGGCAATACCCACGGTGTCGTTCGGTGTCACGATAAAGGCGTCGAAACGGCCACCGGCCACCACGTCTTCGACCTGAGAGAACTGTTTGGTGGAGTCAAATGCGCCGTCGAAGATCTCGACTTCGACGCCCTTTGCGGCCGCGGCTTCCTGGATGCCGGCATAGATCGCCTGATTATAGCCATTCTGGCTGGACGAGGCGAGATAGGCGATGCGGAACGGATCCTGCGCCATGGCCGGCGCGGTCGTGGCCACACCGGCAAACGCTACGGAAGTGAGCAATGCTAGACGTAGTTTCATGGCTTTTTCCCTTTCACACCAGCGGTTCCCAATTCCGCTGCTGGTTTTCCCGAACGGCCCGGCGCTGTGCCGGCCCAGTTCTATTCGCTACCCTCTGCGCAAGCGGCTATGCCCCTCACGAAGTGGTTTGCTCGTTCATCGACTTGGCCAGATGTTGGAAAGCGATGGTGGCGTAAGGCAGCAGGTCGGCAGCCGGCGCGATGCGCTCGGCCGTATAGTAGCCAGCCTCATGCAGCAGGTTCAGCGTACCGATGACCTTGCCATCGACGACGACTGGAATATTGGCATTGGATTCGTTGCCCAACGACTGGATCAACTGCCAGTCAAAGAAGACCTCCGCGATCTCTTCGATGCGCAGGGTGTGGAACACGCGGTGCTGGTTGAGCACGATTTCGGTCCACGTGTTGTCTTCGATCGGCTTGAGCCCGGCCAGCGGATAGGCCTCCAGGTTTTCCGAATAGACGCGCTTGGACTGGCGCCTGCCCATGTCATAAACCGACGCCGTCAAAAGTCTTGTGCCGATCGTCTCCTGCAACATCTTGCCGACGCCTCCGATCAGGTCGGTGGCCGTTACACCAGGGCGGCGAACGCTCGCCATGAATTCATCAACAAGGCCGGTACTGATCACGATAGGCATCCTATTTCTGGATGGATGCTATCTAATATCCAAAGTGTCGACAAGAGCCTGATGTAATTTTCGTCACCTCGAACGCCTGTGACCGTTTGCTGTGCAGGGTGGCGGAAAGCGATGCTAAGCCCTTATCGGGCATTGCGGTCATTTTAATGTCGACACTGTGCATACTTGTATGATCAGTTCTGCGGCACCACCTGCGAGGTACAAATGAACATTACTTTTGAGGCGTCTCGTGGCGTCGGCACCGGCGCAGCGGCGGTCGAAATCCTGCATCCCGAGACACTTGCCGCCTTTGTAGATGCATCGTCAGAACGTGAGCGGCTGGCCCGGATTCTTACCGCTGAAGATTTTGCCGGCCGCACCGGGCAGGTCGTCATTCTGCTGGCCCCGGCCGGGCGGATCGAAGACCGGCTGATCCTCGCCGGCCTTTCGTCAGAAGCATCGGTTTTTGATGCCCAGCTGGCCGGCGCCAGGCTCGCAGTCAAATGTCTCGATCTGCCGGGTGACCTGGCGCTCGCTTACCCGGAGGGGCTCGATGCGAACCTGTTTGCCGAATTCGTCTATGGCTTCCTCGCCCGAACCTATCGCTTCGACAAATATCGCAGTGCGCCGCGTTCTGGTCTCGCGAACCTGAAAATTACTGGCTGTTCGGAGGTGGTGATTACGCAGATCAAGAGCCTGCAGGTGGCAGTCGAAACCGTCCATATCGTCCGTGACCTAGTCAACGAGCCGGGCAATGCGCTGCCACCGCTGGAACTCGCAGCGCGCATCGAAGGCCTCTGCGCCCCGCTCGGCATTGCCGTTGAAATCCTCGATGCCACCAAATTGGCGGAACTGGGGGCCAACCTTTTGCTCGCGGTGGGGCAGGGCTCGGTCAACCCGCCCTGCATGGTCGTGCTCCGCATGCAAGGCGAAGGCACTCCAATTGGTCTGGCTGGCAAGGGCATGACCTTCGACACCGGCGGCATTCACATCAAGCCGGTCGCCGGCATGTGGGAAATGAAGAATGACATGGCTGGTGCAGCCACCATTGCGGCCAGCATGGCGGCAATGGCCCGGCTCGGCATCAGCCGCCCGCTCGTCGCCGCGCTGGGCCTGGCCGAAAACATGGCCAGCGGATCGGCAACCCGCCCCGGCGATGTCGTCAGGAGTCTCGCTGGCCCCTATGTCGAAATCCGCAACACCGATTGCGAAGGTCGCCTCGTCCTGGCCGATTGTCTCACCTATCTGCAACAGCGCTTCGCGCCCGGCCAACTCATCGATGTCGCGACGCTGACCTATGCCGTGCAGGTTGGCCTTGGGCCGCGCTATGCCGGCATTTATGGCAATAGCCGCCCGGAGATCGATGCGCTGTTGCAATCAGCCGAGCGGACCGGCGAACTCGTCTGGCCCATGCCGATCGATGCCGGCTTCCACGATGAGTTGGCATCCGACTTTGCCGATTTCCTCAACTGGCCCGGCGTGACCTATGGCAATGCCTCAATTGCCGCAGCCTTCCTCGAAAAATTCGTGGCCCCGGCAACGCCCTGGCTACACATCGATATTGCCGGTCCGGCCTATGCGCCCAAGGGCAACTCCCTGAGCCCGGCCGGCGGCACCGGGTTCGGGCTGCGCATGCTGGTCGACTATCTTGCCAAGACGAGAACTTTTGCATGAGCATCACTATCCTTACCGCCACCGAGCTGCAGTCTCGTATCGAAGCGATCCTGGCCGGCGCGGGCATGAATGCGGTGCAGTCCGCTGCGGTGGCGGGCGTCATCGCGGCGGGGGAGCGCGACGCCTGCAAGGCGCATGGCATTTACCGCATCGAAGGCGTGCTGCGCACGCTCAAGGCCGGCAAGGTGCGAGGTGACGCCATTCCCGCCATTGCCGATGCCGGCACGGGTGCCATCATCCGCGTCGACGGACAGAACGGCTTCTCCGTCCCGGCATTCGAGCTCGGCCTGCCGCTGCTTGCCGAACGCGCCAAGGCGCTCGGCCTGGCCGCCATGGTGGTCAATGATTGCACGCATTTTTCGGCGCTCTGGCCGGAAGTGGAGGCCGTGACCGACAATGGCCTGGCTGCACTGGTCATGTGCCCCAGCTATGCCACCGTCGCGCCCTGGGGCGGCAGCAAACCGCTCTTTGGCACCAATCCCTTCGCCTTCGGTTGGCCGCGCCAGCAGACCGAGCCCTACGTCTTCGATTTCGCCACCTCGGTCGCCGCGCGTGGCGAGATTGAACTGCATCGCCGCGCCGGCAAGCCGCTGCCCCCAGGTTGGGCGTTCGATAGTGAGGGCGAGCCGACCACTTCGCCCGAAGCCGCGCTGGCTGGTGCCATGCTGCCCTTTGGCGGCCACAAGGGCTCTGCCCTGAGCACGATGATCGAGCTTTTGGCTGGCGTAATGATTGGCGATCTCACCAGCACTGGCGCACTCGAAGCGCTAGGCACGACCACGCTTTCGCCAGCCCATGGCGAGCTGGTCATCGCCCTTTCGCCCGAGCGTTTTTCCGCCGGTCGGCCTGGCGATCCCTTCGCTCGTGCCGAAATGCTATTCGAGGCCATCGAAGGGCAGGGCGCGCGTCTGCCTTCGCAGCGCCGTTTTGCTGCGCGTCGCAAGGCTGAGGCGGATGGCATTATCCTCTCGAAAGCTGAAATGCAGCAACTCGATCGCCTGCTCGAGCTGGGCCTTGCCGCCATCGATTAAGACGCAAAGAAAAGGCCCTCCTGCAGGAGGGCCTTTGCCGAAACATCCAGGGAGGAGCTTACGGCTGGTGGGAATCAAGCTGCCGGCTCCAGTTGGCGTACCAGGCATTGAACTGTTCGAACTGCGTCTTGGCCCAGGCGCGCTGGCTCGGCGAAAGCTCGTCCGTGGCATTGAAATGCAGTTTGTAAGCGTCCTCGCCCTGCAGCTCGAGCATATACTTGTAATAGAGCACAAGATCGGTGCCCTCATCCCAGCTGGACAGCACTTCGAGCGCTTCGCCCAATTCGCGGGCCCGCAGGCGTGCCTCGACATCGCCGGTGGCAGCGGCCTTGGACAGGGCCACGAGATGCAGGATTTCCTTGGGTAGGGCATTGCCGATACCGGTGATGGTGCCGGTCGCGCCAGCCTTGACGTAACCGTGATAGACGCCGGTATCGACGCCGGCCATCAGGATCACACCATTGTCGCCACTGGTAATATGCTCGGCGGCATAGGTCATGGAGGCGGCGCCACCAAATTCCTTGAAACCAACCAGGTTCTTGAACTTGGCGCGCAGCGCAAAGAACAGGTCCGCCTTGGTCTCGAAGCCATAATAGGGGCTGTTATAGATAACGGCCGGCAGATCCGGCGCGGCGGCCAGAATGGCCTCGAAATGGTGGCGCTGGGCAGTCGGCGAATTGCCGCGAGACAGCACGCGGGGAATGACCATTAAGCCAGCAGCGCCGATCTTCTGCGCATGGGCGGCCAGCGCCACGGCAGAAGCGGAATTCACCGCACCGGTGCCAACGATCACCGGCAGGCCTGCTCCAACCAGACGTTCCACGCCTTCCTGGCGCTGGGCATCGCTTAGCAGCGGCCAATCACCCATCGAGCCGCAATAGACCAAAGCGGACATGCCGGCTTCGATCAACTGCTTGCCCTTGCGCACCAGCTCGTCAAAGTCAGGTGTGCGATCGGATTTGCAGGGCGTCATCAGGGCCGGGATTACGCCGGTAAAAATCTCAGTGTTCATCGTATCCTTGTCCATAACGGCGCGGCCAAATCAGCCGCCCGCCTCGCATTTTTCTCTATATACAGGTTCTGTATTCTGTTTGTCGACAGAAATGAATTTGCCTTTTGGTTTATGCTAAAAGCGGGCTGCGGCAAAGGTTATTGTGGCGTCGAGCTGGGCGCGGGCGCCTTCTGATGCGCGGCGCAATGGGTTGGCAGCACTCATTCCAGCTTTGTGGTGTGCCGCACACCATCCACCATCAAAAGACCCATTGACGGCCCGCCCCTATCGGGCGTATCTCCCGCCTCAGGACATCTCGCCCTAACGCGAGACGCATAGACCTGGGAGGGTCGCTGAAGATGGCTGCAATGCCCCTGACCGCGCCGGCGGTGAAACCGGCTAATCCGAATTTTTCGTCGGGCCCCTGTGCCAAGCGTCCTGGTTGGACGGTTGAAGCGCTGGCCAATGCGCTGGTTGGGCGGTCGCACCGCTCCAAGCCGGGCAAGGCCCGCATTCAGCGCGCCATCGATCTGACGCGCGAACTGCTCGAAGTGCCGGCCGATTACCGCATCGGCATTGTGCCGGCTTCCGATACGGGCGCGGTCGAAATGGCGCTGTGGTCCATGCTGGGCGCGCGCGGCGTCGATATGCTGGCCTGGGAAAGCTTTGGCGAGGGCTGGGTCACCGACGTTCAGAAACAGCTCAAGCTCGATGACGTCCGTATCCTCAAGGCCGGTTATGGCGAGCTGCCCGATCTGGGCCAGGTCGATTTCGATCGCGATGTGGTGTTCACCTGGAATGGCACGACCTCCGGCGTCCGCGTCGCCAATGGCGACTGGATTGCCGCGGACCGCAAGGGGCTGACCATTTGCGACGCCACCTCGGCGGCCTTTGCGCAGAACCTCGATTTCGCCAAGCTCGATGTGGTCACCTTCTCCTGGCAGAAGGCGCTGGGTGGGGAAGCTGCCCATGGCGTGCTGATCCTGTCGCCCCGTGCTGTCGAGCGGCTCGAGACCTTCAAGCCGGATCGTCCGTTGCCCAAGATTTTCCGCCTGACCAAGGGCGGCAAGTTGCTTCAGGAAGTGTTCGAGGCGGCCACCATCAATACGCCCTCGATGATCTGCATCGAAGATGCGATCGACGCCATGGAATGGGGCAAGTCGCTGGGCGGGCTCAAGGCCATGCAGGCCCGGGCCGATGCCAATTTCAAGGTGCTGGCCGATTGGGTCGAGACGACTCCGTGGGTGGACTTTTTGGCCAGGAATCCGGCCAATCGTTCCAATACGTCGGTATGCTTCTCGATTGTCGATCCGGCTGTGACCGCGCTCGATGCCGACAAGCAGGCGGCCTTTGCCAAGGCCATCGTGTCGCGCCTCGACAAGGCGGGCGTCGCCTATGATATCGGCGCTTATAAGGATGCTCCCTCGGGTCTGCGCATCTGGGCCGGTTCGACCGTGGAAACGTCCGATCTGGCAGCGCTCGTGCCGTGGCTGGATTTTGCTTTTGCCGAAGAAAAGGCCGCGCTTAGCGTCGCTGCCTAGATCTCAGTACCCCCTCCCAACCTCCCCCTGACAGGGGGAGGAGCCGATCGAGTGTTAGGCGAGATAGTGCCACAAACTCGGGGCTGTCCCTCCCCCTATCAGGGGGAGGCTAGGAGGGGGTATCCCATTCAAAAACTTTCAAAATCTCAGGGATTACCAAATGCCCAAGGTTCTCGTTTCCGACAAGCTCAGCCCCACTGCCGTCCAGATCTTCAAGGATAATGGCGTCGAGGTGGATTACCTGCCCGATCTGGGCAAGGACAAGGACAAGCTGCTCGAAGTCATCGGCCAATATGATGGCCTGGCCATCCGTTCGGCCACCAAGGTGACCGAGAAGATCATTGCCGCGGCCACCAATCTCAAGGTGATCGGCCGGGCCGGTATCGGCGTCGACAATGTCGATATTCCCGCGGCTACCAAGAAGGGGATCATCGTGATGAATACCCCTTTCGGCAATTCGATCACCACGGCCGAGCATGCCATTGCCATGATGATGGCCCTGGCCCGTCAGCTGCCGGAGGCGGATGCCTCGACCCGCGCCAGCAAGTGGGAAAAGAACCGCTTCATGGGCGTTGAAGTCACCAACAAGGTGCTGGGCCTGATCGGGGCGGGCAATATCGGCTCGATCGTGGCCGATCGGGCGCAGGGCCTCAAGATGAAGGTCGTGGCGTTCGACCCGTTCCTGACGCCGGAACGCGCCCAGACGCTGGGCATTGAAAAGGTCGAGCTGGACGAGCTGCTGGCGCGGGCCGATTTCATCACCCTGCACACGCCGCTGATCGATGCGACGCGCAATATCATCAGCGCCGAAGCCCTGGCCAAGACCAAGAAGGGCGTTCGCATCATCAATTGCGCCCGTGGCGGTCTGGTTGACGAGGCGGCGCTTTACGATGCGCTCAAATCGGGCCAGGTAGCCGGCGCGGCGCTTGACGTGTTCCTGCAGGAACCCGCCGAGAACAATCCGCTGTTCGAATTGCCCAATGTGATCTGCACCCCCCATCTGGGCGCCTCGACCACGGAAGCGCAGGAGAATGTGGCGCTGCAGGTGGCCGAGCAGATTTCGGCCTATCTGATGACCGGCGAAATCACCAATGCGCTCAATTTCCCGTCCATCTCGGCCGAGGAAGCGCCGCGCCTTACTCCCTTCATCAAGCTGGCCGAGGTGCTGGGTTCGTTTGCCGGGCAACTGACCGAAACGGCGATCCAGGGCATCAAGATCGAGTTCGAGGGCGGTGTCGCCGGCATGAATACGCGGCCCATGGTGGCGGCGGCGCTGCACGGTGTGCTCAAGCCTCTGCTGGCCGAGGTCAACATGGTTTCGGCGCCGCAGGTGGCCAAGGATCGTGGCGTCAATGTCGAAGTGGTGACCCGCGAGCAGCAGGGCGCCTATGAAAACTATATCCGCCTGACGGTGGTCACCGAGCGGCAGGAGCGCGCTGTGGCCGGTACGGTCTTTGCCAATGGCAAGCCGCGCATCATCCAGGTCAAGGGCATCAATATGGAAGCCGAGCTCAGCCCCTCCATGCTCTATGTGACCAATGAGGATAAGCCGGGCCATATCGGGCGTCTCGGCACGCTCCTGGGCAAGCTTGGCATCAATATCGCCAACTTCAACCTGGGCCGCGTCGAAGTGGGGTCGGACGCTATCGCGCTCGTTTCCATCGACGGTACGCTGACCGAGCCGCAACTGGCCGAAATCGCCGCGCTGGAAGGCGTCAAGCAGGCCAAAGCGCTCAAGTTCTAAGCCAGCATTACTCCTGCGCTGCGCTTGCCAATGGCAGGCGCAGCCGCACCAGCAGCCCGCCGGTCTCGGCGCGTTCGAAGCTTATCTCGCCGCCATTGAGGGTGACGATATTGCTGGCGATCGCGATGCCCAGGCCGTGCCCGCCGCTGTCTTCGTCAAAGCGCTGGCCGCGCCGCCCCAAGGCCGCCAATTGGGCGGCCTCGAGCCCCGGCCCGTCATCGCGCACCGTCACC
Organism: Devosia yakushimensis; assembly: GCF_030159855.1. Classification (NCBI taxonomy): domain Bacteria; kingdom Pseudomonadati; phylum Pseudomonadota; class Alphaproteobacteria; order Hyphomicrobiales; family Devosiaceae; genus Devosia; species Devosia yakushimensis. The sequence goes on from NZ_BSNG01000001.1 coordinate 148,274, forward strand.
TCGGCCTGGCCGCCAACGGCGCGGGCGGTAATCCAGACGGTGCTCCTGGCCCAGCGCGCTGCATTTTCCAGGATGACGCCAAGCAGCTCGATCAGGTCGTTGCTGTCGATATCGACATCGAGCGGATCGGCATGCAGCGTCCAGGCGAGCTTTTCGCCTTGCGGCGTGCGCTCGACTACCGCCAGGGTGCGATGCAAGGCCGTTTCCAGCGAGGCGCGCAGCATGTGCTGGTGGGTGCGGTGGCGCAGCCGCGACAGGTGTAGTTGATAATCGATGCGTTCGAGCATTTCCCCGGCCAGACTATCGATCCGGCCGGCCGTCTCGCCATCGCCATTGCCGCGCAATGCTTCGGCCAGGTTGCCCAGCACGGCGAGCGGTGTCTTGAGGCCATGCGCCAGGTCGGCGGCGCGCTGGCGGGCGAATTCGACCGAACTGGCCTGGCTGGCGAGCAGCGCATCGATCTCGGCGATCAAGGGTTGCACCTCCTTGGGGTAGGAGCCGGCCATGGCCGTGCCATCGCCCCGGCGAACCGCCGCTATGCCGGTGCGCACGCTGTCGAGCGGCGCCAGCCCCATGCGCACCTGCAGATAGGCGGCGGCCATGAGACTGCCGCCCAGCAAGAGCAGGCCGATGAGCAGCGCCATGCCGAACTGGCGGATGGATTGATCGATGACGCTGCGATCGGCAGCCACGGTCACCAGATAGCTGGCCTGTCCCGGCAGGTCGATCTTGCGCGTTACGGCCGAAAGCGTCTGCCCGTTGGGGCCGTCGAGCTGGGCGAATTGCTGATTTTCGCCGGCCCCGAGTGCGGGCGCCAGCACGAAATCCCAGAGCGAGGGGGAGCGCAATGGCACCCCGCCCTGCATGGGATTGATCTGCCAGTAAGAGCCGCTGAGCGGGATGTCATAGCGGGGATCGCCGGGGCTTTGGGATAAAGCGGGGCTGTTTGCCTGGGGATCAATGACCGCAGCGATGCGGCTGATCCCGGCCGACAATTCGGCCCGCAGATTGTGCTCGACGGTTTGCACGAACAGATAGCCGATGCCGATGGCGGCCAATAATAGCGCCAGGCCGATCCAGAGCGCCGCCAATGCCAGCAGCCGGCGGCGGATGGAGAGCGGGCTCAGTTGGGTTCACCAATGGCATAGCCGAAGCCGCGGCGGGTCACGATGACATGGCTGCCCAACCGCTTGCGCACCCGCCCGACCAGCACTTCGACGGCGTTGGAGTCGCGCTCATAATCCTGGGCATAGAGATGCTCGGTGATCTCCAGTTGCGAAACGGCGCGGCCGCGCCGATGGGCGAGGAAGGCCACGAGGCGATATTCCTGGGGCGGCATGGGGATGGCGACGCCATTGCGCAGCACCTGCATGGCAGCGAAATCGAAGGTCAGATCGCCGATATCGACTTGCGAGGCGGCAAAGCCGGCCGAGCGGCGGATCAGGGCGCGCAGCCGGGCGAGCAGTTCCTCGATGCGGAAGGGCTTGACGAGATAATCGTCGGCGCCCGCCTCGATGCCGTCGACGCGCTCGCGCCAGTCGCCCCGGGCGGTGAGGATCAGCACAGGCGCATTGCGCTGGGCGCGCCGCCAGCGCTTGAGCACGGTGAGGCCATCGAGCGTCGGCAGGCCAAGATCGAGGATAATGGCGTCGAAGGCTTCGGTATCGCCCCGGAACCAGGCTTCCTCGCCATCGGCCTCACGCTCCACCACGAAACCGGCCGCACGCAGCGCGTCGCCCAGCGTAGTGGCAATCCGGGGATCGTCTTCAGCAACCAGAATGCGCAGGTCAATCTCCCTTGAGGGCCATGCCGGTATCGGCAAAAAAATCGGCCAGGTGCAATTGGCCCGAAACTGAGAGGAGTTTGAGGCGATAGACGAGCTGGCCGCGCAGGGTGATGAGCTGCGCGTCGATCACCTGATCGGCAATGGCGTTGCGGGCGATGATATCGGCCAGGGGCAAGGCCCGCTTGCTCTGGACCGCTTCAAGGGCCGTTTCGTGAGGTGGCAGTGGCCTTGCCTCTGGTGGTGGCCCGGTATCGGGGGGCGAGGGAGGAGATGACGCGCCGGGATCGCCGGGGCCGCCGCCATCCCCACCGCCCGATGGTTGCGCAAAGGCGGGCAATGGCGCCGCGAAGGCCACGGCAAGGCAGAGCAAGACTAGGATTTTTGGACGCATGCGCATGCGCAATCATCTACCGCAGGCAAGCTGACAGCAAGCTGACATCGGCCTCACGGCTCTGTCAGCCGAGACAGCGCATGGTTGGCGGGTCGAACCAAAAGGAGACGACCCATGCAAAAGAAAACTCTCGCGACCCTTGCTGCTTCCTGCCTCGTGCTGGCCCTGACCCAGGGCGGCTATGCTCATGAACATGGCGACCATGGCGGTGGCCAGGGTGGCGGTTCCGAGCACGCGACCAGCTCGAGCGAGACTGGCCATTCCCAGGACGCCGGCAGTTCGGACCGCCGTGGGGGCGAGCAGACTTCGACCTCGACCCAGCAGGGCAATGGCTCGGAGGAAAGCGCACCGCTGGTGGACGAGAACGGCCAGGCCGTCGACGCCGATGGTAACGCCATCGCGCTTGAAGATCTGCCGGCCATTTCGAGCGAGCAGAATGCCCAGGCTCCATCGTCGGCGCCGCTGGTGGACGAGAACGGCCAGGCGGTCGATGCCGATGGCAATGCCATTGCGCTTGAAGACCTGCCGGCCATTTCGGGCGAGCAGAATGCCGAGGCTCCGTCATCGGCGCCGCTGGTGGACGAGAATGGTCAGGCGGTGGACGAGGAGGGTAATGCCATTCCCGTTGAGGACCTGCCGGCGCCGCTGGACGAAGAGGGTGCCGACGCTGCCACCGCGCCATTGGTCGATGCCAATGGCCAGGCCGTGGATGCGAACGGCGATGCGGTTGCCGCCGAAGACCTGCCGCCGCCCCATACGGTGGTTGAATGGCTGTCGCGGCAGGATTTCTCGGGCCTGTTCGGTAACGTCAGCTAGCCCCGGCGTTGCCCCTGAGGCGCAATCGGTTTTGCGCCAAACATGTCGCTCGCGGCCGAAAGGCTGCGGGCGACAGCTATTTCCGCCGTGTTCACTCGCTCTTCGGCAGTGATCCAGCCGACGGTGTTTGTATCGTGGGCTGGTGTTTTTGTAGACGGTGAAGCTGTAGCTGGCCAATTGGCCAATATAGATCAGGAAGGCGCAGCCGGCGGGAGCACCGACTTCGTTGACGAGCATGCCCAATATCTGCGGCGTGGTCATCTGTTCATCATTGGCCGAGGCTGCGGTGTAGGTGAGCCAGAACAATACTGATCCAAATACCACGCCGATTGCCGCGCCTACGGCGACGTAGGGGGCGGGCCGGATGATTTCTTTCTCGGTCAGCAACATCAACAGCCAGGCCAGCAGGCCATACTCGAAGGCACGGACCAGGCCTATGGTGGTGAGCGACAAGGCCGCCGGCTGTTCCAGCGCGCCGATCACGGTAAGCATCGCCTTTTGCCCTGCCTTGGCGACGGCGAGCGCCAGCGGGGCGAAGAAAAAGCCGATGAATCCGGCGAGCGCCTTGCGCGCCTTCCCCACTGACACGCCGATCGCTACGCCGGTGCAGACCAGAACCGACCAAGTGACGGTTTGAACCAGATCGGCGACAACGGTGATGCCGGGAAATGCGCCGCCGCCAAGCAGTCGTGCCGCTATAACAAGACCTTGCATAACAAAGCCCAGGACAACGCCCAGGACTGCGATCAGCGCGAGCCGCTGAATGGTTGCGCGCGCCTGCCGTGCCCGGTGATGCATTGATTTTTGGCCAGCATCAGAATTTCCCAACATGAGCGTGCCTCAATTAGATGAATTCGGCGCAATTGCTGGCAGCTTGCTTTTCCAAGGGCCGGCACGCGCTCTATTACTGTACGGCAATTGTCCGGTTATTGGAACTCGGCCTCTCCAGAGGTTCCCGGCACTAGCGCCGCCGTGCCGCCCATTCCGCCAGCACGATGCCGCCAACGATGATCGCCGCCGCCAGGTAGTGGTAGATTTCCAGCCGTTCGCCTAGCACCAGTACCGAGCCGAGCGCACCAAAGACCGGGATGAGATTGTGGCTGGGTGCGGCGCGGTTGGGGCCGACCAGTTCGACGCCGCGGGCGTAGAAAATCTGGCTGAACATGGAGGGGAAGATCATCACATAGACGATGACGCCCCAGACCATTGGCGACATCTGCGGAATGGTGGCGAACGAGGTAAGGCCCGGCCCAAAGAACTGGAGCATGACCAGCCCGGTCAGTGCGGCCCCGGAAAAGGCAACCGCCATGAAGCTCATCATATGCACGTCGGGGCGATATTTGAGCGCCAGCGTATAGGCGGTATAGGCGAGACAAGCCAGAATCACGAAGCCGTCGCCGATATTGATGTCGAGGCCAAGGATGCGGCCAAGGTCGCCATGGGTGGCCGTCAGCAACACACCCATTATGGCGATGATGACGCCGGCGATCTGCAATGGCTTCACGCGGGCGCGGAAGACGATGAAATTGGCCGCCAGGATCATCATCGGCAGAGCCGCCTGCACGATCGCGGCGTTCACACCTGTCGTCGTGCTGAGGCCGACATAGAGCAGCACATTAAAGAGTGCGTAGCCGATCGCCCCAAACGCCATCAGCAATGGCCAGGTGCGCCGGATGACTGGCCAATCGGCCTTCAGATACGGCCAAGAGAAGGGCAGGATGAAGAGCGTTGCGCCCACGCAGCGCGCCGCAAGCAGCAGAAACGGGTCGATTTCGCCCACCACCAGCTTGGCCGCAACCACATTGCCGCCCCAGAACAGGGGCGCCAGAACCAGCAGCAAATAGGGCTGATCGAGCAGCCGGGCGGAAATGCCGCGATTTTCGGTGTCTAGCGGCTTTGTCATCGTCGCCCGGGTGATGTAAGGACAGTCGGACTTATCAGTTATTCGGCCGCGATCAAACTCGACAAAGGTGGCCGTGGGGACCGACGTCCAATTGGATGTGGCAGTTCGCACCGGCCCGGGCCGGTCGTGCTCTCTTGAGGAAGACTTTTATGGCGAATGTGGTTGTCGTCGGCTCGCAGTGGGGCGACGAGGGCAAAGGCAAGATCGTGGACTGGCTCAGCGAGCGCGCCGATGTGGTGGTGCGCTATCATGGCGGCCACAATGCGGGCCATACGCTGGTCATCGACGGGGTGAGCTACAAGCTGGCCTTGCTGCCCTCGGGATTGGTGCAGGGCAAGCTTTCGGTCATTGGCAATGGCGTGGTGGTGGACCCCCATCACTTCGTGCAGGAGATGGCCAAGCTGCGCGGGCAGGGTGTCAACATCACCCCCGAAATCCTGCGCATTGCCGACAATGCTCCGCTGATCCTGTCGCTGCATCGCGAGCTCGATGCGATTCGCGAGGATTCCAATTCCGGCCTCAAGATCGGCACCACCAAGCGCGGCATCGGCCCGGCCTATGAAGACAAGGTGGGCCGCCGCGCCATTCGCCTGATCGATCTCAGCGAGCCGGAAACGCTGATGCCCAAGATCGAGCGCCTGCTCGCCCACCACAATGCGCTGCGCCGCGGTATGGGGCTGGTGGAAATCGAAGCTTCGGCGATCCACGAGGAACTGATCTCGGTCGCCGCCGAAATCCTGCCCTTCATGGACCGGGTCTGGCAGGTGCTGGACGACAAGCGCAAAGCCGGCGCCCGCATCCTGTTCGAAGGTGCGCAGGGTGCTTTGCTTGACAATGATCACGGCACTTATCCCTTCGTTACCTCCTCCAATACCGTTGCCGGGCAGGCCGCGGCCGGGTCGGGCCTGGGGCCCACGGCCATCGGTTATGTGCTTGGCATCACCAAGGCCTATACGACCCGCGTGGGCGAGGGCCCGTTCCCGTGCGAACTCGATGACGAGATCGGCCGCCATCTGGCCACGGTTGGCCGCGAAGTAGGCGTCAATACCGGGCGGCCGCGCCGTTGCGGGTGGTTTGATGCGGTGCTGGTACGCCAGACGGTCAAGACCTCGGGTATTTCGGGCATTGCGCTGACCAAGCTCGACGTGCTCGATGGGCTCAAGGAGATCAAAATCTGCGTCGGCTACGAGCTGGACGGATCACGAATTGATTACTTGCCTGCCTCAATGGGGGCACAGGCGCGCGTTACCCCGATTTATGAGACGCTGGAGGGATGGTCGGGAACGACGGCTGGCGCACGGAGCTGGGCCGAGCTTCCGGCGCAGGCGGTCAAATATGTGCGCTATATTGAAGAGCTGATCGGGGCGCCCGTTGCCATGCTGTCGACGAGCCCGGAACGTGCCGATACCATCCTTGTCGTAGACCCATTCCAAGACTGAGTTTTTTTGTTACAACACGTGCTGCAAATTGTGAGTACCAAGTAACCAATGGCGGACTACAAAGAGCTGTTGCGCCGGGCAATCTCGGCGCTGCCGGAGAATAATGGGGCTGCGCGCCGCGCGGTTTATGAGAAGGCGCGTTCGGCGCTGGTGGGGCAATTGCGCGCCATCACGCCGCCCTTGCCGGCCCGCGACATCACTCAGCATCGCCTGCAGCTCGAAGATTGTATCCGCCAGGTCGAACAGGAGGCCAGCGAGGCGGTGATCTCGCTGGGCCGCGACAGCGCGCTCGCCTTCAAGCCCGCCCCGCGCACCGAGGCCGTGATTGCCCCGGCGCCAACCCCGGCCGAGGCGGAGCCGCCCGAGGCCATGGAAATTGCACCTGCCCCGGTTACCCCACCAGCGTCGGTCGAAACACCCAAGCCACGGCTTTTCGAAGCGCCCAAGCCGGTGGCGAGCGTCACGTCCATTGAAGATATTATCGAAGAGGCCGCGGCGGTCGGCGGCAGTTCCGTCACGATCGAGCCGGACAAGAAAGACGCCGAGCCCGAGCCCAAGGCTCCCGTCGAAACACCCAAGCCCGATGTGCGGCCCATTCCTTCCATCGTGGCGCGGGCCGAAGCCACCAAAAGCGGACCCAGTTCGCCCTTGCCGGGCGCCTCCAATGTGCGGCCGATCGAGGCGCCGCTGAAAGCGCCGAATTTCGAGCCGCGGCGCGACGCCTTGCCCTTTGCCGCCAATTCGACGGCCGAGCCGTTGCGCAGCGGCGGGCGGGGCGAAACGGCCCTGGCGCGCCAGCAGGTCATCGTGCCGCTCGAGGTGGTCAAGCCCGTCGTCGAGGATACCGAGGCGGTCGAGACGGCGCTGTCCAGTGTTCGCGAGGTCGAAGTCGAGCCTGCGGTCAACGATCCGAGCGAAGCCGAAAGCGCCATGGCCACGGCCATCGAAGTGCTGGATCGCGAAGCGCGCGGGGAGACCGCGCCGGCTTTGCCCGAGCTTGAAAAGAGCGCCGCCGAGCGCGGTTCCTTTGCCGTGCCGCCGGCCGAAGCCGTGGAAACGGCCGACGATGCCAGTTTTGCCGCCCCCCGGCTCGAACCCCGGTCCGGCGCGGGGCTGACGATTTTCCTCGTGGTCTTTGCTATCCTGCTTGCCGGTGTCGGCGGGGCCGGTTTCTGGGCCTGGCGCGAGGGTTATGTCGATCTCGACCAGATGTTCGGCCAGGCACAGCCGGCGACCGAAGTCGCCGAAACCGCGCCACAGGCGCTGACGCCATCGCTGGCTCCGCCGTCATCGGGCGATGCGCCGGCTGACAATGCCACCGGCCCGGGCAATACGGCGACCACAGCGGCTGCCGAGCCGACCGGCGCGCTTGAAATCGAAGACCGGCTGGAGCCGACCCCCGAAGCGGTCGTGCCCGAAGCCGGACAGACGGCGTTGCCGGGCATCGATGCCGAGGTCAAGACCGAAGAGCGCCTGGCCGGCGAGGATACCGCCATTGCCGCCGCCGATCCGGCCGCTTCGGTCGATCCGTCCATATTGGCGGGCAGCCAGTCGCTGCTGCTCGAAGCCTCCCAGGATGGGCGCACCGGCGCCGTGCCCTTCTCGGGTACCATTGCCTGGAGCGAAGGCACCGACGAGCTTGGCCTGCCCACGCTGATCGGCAAGGCCAGCATTCCGGCCCGCAATCTGGGCGTGGAGCTGATCATCCGCAAGAATGCCGATCCGAGCCTGCCGGCCAGCCATCTCATGGAAGTCAATTTCCAGGTGAGCGACAGCTTTATCGGCGGCACGATTGCCGGCCTGCCCGGCGTGCTGCTGAAGAATGAAGAGCTGGTGCCCGGCACGCCGCTGGTGGGTGCCTCGGCCCGCGTCGTGGGCAATTCCTTCCTCTTCGCGCTCAGCGCCGCGGCCAATGACACGACGACCAATACCGACCTGCTCGAGAACCGCAAATGGATCGACCTGGCCGTGGTCTATGGCACAGGCCGCAACGCGATCATCACGCTCGAGAAAGACGATACGGCGCAGGCGCTGTTCCAGAAGGTGTTTACCACCTGGAATAGCTGAGCTGGGCCGAAGGGGCCACTGCACTAGGTCAAAACCGCAACGTCATTCCCGCGCAGGCGGGAATCCATTCTGCCTTCCGGCGGCTCCGTGAAGAGTGGATTCCCGCCTGCGCGGGAATGACGTTGTGGGAAGAACCTGCGGTCCTGCTACCCCTCCGCCAGCCTCCCCTCATCCAGCAAATACCGCCGGCTGGCTATGGCCTCGATATCGTCCATGTGATGGCTCACCAGAATGGTGTGCCAGCCATGGGCCATGGTGAGGGTCTTGACCAGTTCGCGCGTGGCGGCCCGGGTGGCGTCGTCCAGGGCCGAAAAAGGCTCATCCAGCAGCACGACGGGGCGGTTGCGCACCAGGGTGCGGGCCAGGGCCACACGCTGTTTCTGTCCCCCCGATAATGTCGCGGCGGTCTGTTGGCCCATTCCCGCGAGACCCACTTCGGCCAAAGCCGTTTCCACTGTCTGCCCCGCAGGCGCCTTGCCGGGCAGGCCGAGCGCCACATTGCGGGCAGCCGAGAGGTGGTCGAAAAGATTGTCCGATTGCAGCAGCAGCGAGACCGGCCGGGATTCGGGCGCCAGCGGCACGAGGTCCCGGCCATCGAGATCGATGCGGCCCGAAAGGGGCGCGAGGAACCCCGCCAGCAGGTCGAGCAGGGTGGATTTGCCCGAGCCGCTGGCGCCCGAAATGGCGGTGATTTCGCCGGGCAGGGCTTCCATCTCGAAGTGATAGGGTGTGACCTGGCCGGGATAGGCGAAGGCGAGGTCTTCAACGCGCAGCATTGGCAATCCTTTCGAACAGCCGGGGCAGGCCCACAAAGGCGATAATGGTGCCGATGAGCAGAATGGCGGCGATAGCAGCCGCGTCATTGCCGCGATAGGCACCCAGGGCGCGGAACATCAGCAGTGGCAGGGTCTGGAAATCCTGGGTGCCGAACAGCGCGATAACGCCCAGATCACCCAGCGAAAAACAGAAGGCCAGCGCCAGCATGACGCCGATATCCTTGCCGAGCAGGGGATACTCGACGGCGGTGAATTGCCGCCAGCCGGAGAGATCGAGCGAGCGGATCAGCTTGCCCCGCGTGCGGGCGATGGCCTCGAAGGGCGGGCCGAGCGTTGCCATGGCGAAGGGCAGGGCGAGCAGGCTATTGCCGAGGATGACGACATAGGGCGCAGCCAGCGCGGGCGCAACGCCCAGATTGCGCACCAGGAGGAAAAAGCCCAGCGAGAGCACCACGGCGGGCACGGCCAGATAGGCGAAGGCCGGCATGCCCAGAATGGTGCGGATCATGCCATTGCCGGTGGCGCCGCGGCCCATGGCGAGGGTGATGGCCAGCAGCAGCGTCAGCAACGCCGAACTGGTGCCGATGACGAGGCTGGAAAGCGCCGCCCACCAGAAAGCCGGCTGCGCCAAGAGGCGCCCGAAGCCGCCCACTACGCCATCGAACAGGACCGAAGCCAGGGGCAGGATGAAGGCTATGGTGCAAAGGATGAGGATGATGGTTTGCACTATCCGCGCGCCAATGCCATCGCGCCAGCTCGGGGCTGTGGAAGGCCCCAGGCTCGTGGGAATGGGCGCCAGGGCCGAGGCGATCAGGATGACAATGGAGCAGACCCCGATCTGCGTCAGCGCCAGCAGCACGGCGGCGCGCAGGTCGAAATCCTGCCGCACGGCGGCATAGATGGCCACTTCCAGTGTCTGGTTGGCGGGCCCGCCGCCAAGCAGCAGCACAATGGGGAAGCTGGTAAAGGCGAGGAGGAAGATGATGGCGCCCAGGCCCGGCAGCGTGCCGCGCAGGGCCGGCCAATCGATGATGGTAAAGCGCTGCCAGGCGGAAAGGGCCAGGGATTGCCCGGTCTTGAGGCGAGGCCGGGGGATGGCGTCGAGCCGGGCCAGCATGATGCGGGCGGCAAAGGCGCCGTCGAGAATGACATGGGCAAAGAGAATGCCGGAAAGCCCGAAGGCGGGATTGCCGATGGCGGTGCCGAACAGGGCCTCGCTCGCCTGGTTGATCCAGCCATTGCGTCCCCAGATGGAGAGCAGGCCAAAGGCCACCACCATGCCGGGGGTGACGATGGCCGAGGCGAAAAGGCCGACAACCAGATCGCGCCCGGGAAAACGCAGCCGGTTGAGCGCCCAGGCGAGCGCCATGCCCACGGCCAGCGAGAGTATCGTGGTGAGGCCAGCCTGGATCGAGGTCATCCGCAGCAGATGAGGGATATCCACCCGTCCCGGGCCGCTGGCCTGATCGGTGGCCGCGCTGAAAATCGACCACAAGACGAGGGCGATCAGCACGGCAATCGCGAAAGCCAGGGCGGAAGCGGCGGCGATACGCAGCGGGCGGTGGGGCAGGGCGGTCATGGATGCTTCCATGGGCACAGATCGCCCCCACCCCTGACGCTGAGCACGCATGCCTGCGAGCCACGATCTGCACCCTCCCCGCCTCCCCCATCAAGGGGGAGGTGCCGTTCTGTGGTTGTGACCATCCCGGTGGTCCCTACTGAATCGCCTTCAGCATCTCGTCGATCCAGGCAGGTGTATTCGCCTCGATCTCGGCGTCGGGCAGGGTCAGGGTCTTTTCCGGCTGGGGCAGCGCGCCAAAGGCGGGGTTCAGTTCATAGCCAAGGTCGATGACCGGGAACATCCAATTGGTGGTGGGGATGATCTTCTGGGCGTCGGCCGATGTCAGGTAATCGAGGAACTGGAAGGCGAGTTCCTGGTGCTTGGAGGATTTGAGCACGCCAGCCACTTCGGTCTGGGCGAAATGGCCCTCCTCGAACAGGGCTGCCTTGATCGTATCGTCGTCTTCCTCGACGATGTGATAGGCTGGCGAGGTGGTGTAGGAGAGCGCCATATCGGCCTCACCCTCAAGGAAGAGATTGTAGCTTTCGCTCCATTCGCGCGTGACGGTCAGGATATGGGGCTTGAGCCCGGCCCAGATTTCGGGCGCGCGGTCGCCATAGGCAGCCTTGATCCAGAGCACGAGGCCCAGGCCGGGCGTTGCCGAACGCGGGTCCTGGATGACGATCTTGAAATCGTCGGGCAGGGCGATCAGCTCTTCGAACGACTTTGGCGGATTGGCCACCTTGTCGCTGTCATAGACAAAGGCGAAATGGGCGTAATCGAAGGGCACGAAGCTCTTGTCGGTCCAGCCGGTGGGCAGGGTCAGGTTGTCGAAATAGAAATTGTGCTCGGCAAACAGCCCGGTGTCGCGCGCTTCCCCGGCAATGGCGGTATCGAGCCCGACGATCAGATCGGCCTCGGTCGTGGCGCCTTCGAGCTGCACACGGCGCAGCGTGCCGATGGAGGAATCCGCGGCGATGAAATCGACCGTGCAGTTGCAAATGGCTTCAAAGCCGGCCTTGAGCTGGGGGCCGGGGCCCCAATCGGCGGCAAAACCATCATAGGTATAGATTTTGAGCGCCGGCACATCCTGGGCGAAGGCGGGCGTGGCGAAGAGTCCGGCAAGGACCGCAAGCGCCAGAGAGGTGGATTTGACCATTGGGTCATTCCCTTCATCGGTTCAAGCGATCATGTGTGAAGGGATAGGTGTCAATGGTGGAGCGTGGCGAGACGCCCTTGCCATCTCGAACTTCCTCCGCCAGCATGACCTGGTTCAGGTTCAATGGGTAATTCTCAGCTCCGGAAACCCGGAACACCCCAGCGAGACGCCTGAGACTTAGTGCGAGAATTGTGACAGTGCAAGAGACTTCCGTGAGCGGCGCGGATGGGCTGCCCATCGTGTTTGAAGGCCCATTGGCCATTGTGGGCGGCGGGGTGGTGGACCCGGCTCTGCTGGTCGAGTTGGACCGGCGGGGCGTCGCCCTGGTGGGCGCCGATGGCGGGGGCGATGCAATCGGGGATGCGGGCCTGGTGCCCGCCGCGATCATCGGCGATCTTGATTCCCTCTCCAACCGGACCGGTTGGGAGCAACGGACCAGGGTCGTCCACCTTGCCGAGCAGGAAACCACCGACTTCGAGAAAGCCCTCTATTCGACCGCAGCGCCGCTGACATTGGCGCTGGGCATGACCGGCAAGCGGCTCGATCACACATTGTCAGCGCTGAATGCCATGCAGAAATTTGCGCTGCGGCGGCATCTGCTGCTGGTGGATGAGGTCGACGTGGCGCTGGCCGTAATTGGCCCGTTCAGCTTCGAAGCCGCCAAGGGCGAGCGGGTGTCGATCTATCCCCTGGCGGAAGTGAGCTTTGCCCGCTCCGAGCGACTGCTCTATCCGCTGGATGGATTGACGCTGGCGCCGGGCGGACGGCTCGGTACGTCCAATGAGGGGCTCGGGGGGCGGGTCGAGATTGTTCCGGCCGACGACACGCCCTGGCTGCTCATCCTCGACAAGTCGCATCTGCCGGCGCTCATCGACCTGCTCCTCGCCCCTGCGTGACGCCTTTCTGAATGGCCCGTTCAAGGCCGTTTCAGCCGGTGCGGCTCACATCGGGAGCCGCCGGAATAACCGGCGATCAGAGAGGAGTTTTCCGAAAATGTCGATCAGCAGATCCATAGCCGTTGCCCTCGTGCTTGCCACCGGGCTTGCGGCCGGCGCCGCGCAGGCCAATGACATTGCCATTGGCACCGGCCTGTCCGAACTGGCCATTATCATCGTTGGCGGCAAGGGTGGGGATGTCAGCCTCAACCCGCAGCCTTTGCCGCCGGGCATTGTCAATCCCTGGGTCCGGCAGGGGCTCAATCCCCAGCCATTGCCGCCGGGCAGGGGTCCGGCGACCGCGGTTCGCCCCGGCTTCTGGCAGGGCAGCAATCCGGACGAGCTTGTGCCGGGCCGGATGTATTAGGCGCTGCTGGGGGGGTCGGGATACCCCCTCCTAACCTCCCCCTGATAGGGGGAGGGATATCTCCACTCTTGGAACTGGATCGAGTTCTAACCACTGAACGGTCCCTCCCCCTATCAGGGGGAGGCTAGGAGGGGGTATCCACTTGCCAAGACCTTTGGCTGATCCGGGAGGGTATCCCGGTGGATAATTCGCCTTTGCCCGCCTATGCTGGGGCGGACCTCAGGGAGATGGCATGACAAATCGCCGGCATATATTGACGGGTTTGGCCGGGCTCTCACTCGGCCTTTCAGTCCGGCAGGAGGCCTGGGCCATGAGCAGTTTCACTCAGCAGGTCGCCGCCTCGCTGCCCCAAGGCGTCACCTTGCCCGAGGCCTTCGTTACGACCATGGACTGGATGGCGGCCAATGACTTTGTGCGTGATGGACCAATTGCCTATCTCTCGCCCGCCAGCGCTCAACTCATGAGCGAAACCGGCTTCAAGCCTGTGGATGCCGGCCATGTTGCCGCGTGGCTGGGCACTGAAGACCCCAGCTACGTGGATCGGTTGGCACCCATCATTCCGACCGGCGGCGAGGGCTCGTATGCGGCGTTGTGGCGGCGCGACGATGGTGGCCTCAGCATCGTGCATATGGGGTCGGGTTCGGGCTCAACCATGACATGCGTTTTGGCTGATGACCCTGTCGACATGCTGCGGCTGATGGCGATCGGCTATTCCGAGCTGTGCTGGCCGGAGACCCTTGCCATAACGCCGGAACAGGAACATTCCGATCTTGTCATGATCCTGGGGGCAGACAATGTGCTGCCCTATAGCCCACCGCAGGAATTCCGCCGGTTCATCACTAAAACCTTCAATGTCACCATCCCCGAACGGGGGTCGGAAATCGTTGGGAATGTTGCGCTGATGGAATCGGAAACCTCCGATGATCCATTCTGGCGGTGGATGCAGACCGTGCCGCGCTAACAAAAAAGGCGGGCACCGGGCCCGCCTTTTCCAAATTGTCTCAACCGCTTAGGCCGCGCTGCGGGCAGCTTCCTTGACCGCGTCCTGCACCTTTTCAAAGGCGCGGACCTCGATCTGGCGGATGCGTTCGCGGCTGACGTCATATTGCTGGGCCAGCTCTTCGAGCGTCGCCGGGTTTTCCTGCAGCCGGCGGGCGTTGAAGATGGCGCGTTCGCGCTCGTTGAGCACGTCCATGGCATTGGTCAGAAGACCCATGCGCTCGGTATACTCCTCGCTTTCGCCCAAAGCCGTTTCCTGGCTCGGGGTGTCGTCGACCAGCCAATCTTGCCATTCCGAGGAACCTTCGTCGGCCCGCATCGGCGAGTTCAGCGAAGCGTCGCCCGACAGGCGCGCATTCATCGACACCACATCGTCTTCGGTGACGTTGAGCGTGGTGGCGATCTGCTTGATCTGGTCAGGATGCAGGCTCCCATCGTCGAGCGCGGCGATCTGGCCCTTCACCTTACGCAGGTTGAAGAACAGGCGCTTTTGCGCGGCAGTGGTGCCGATCTTGACCAGGCTCCAGGAGCGCAGGACATATTCCTGAATGGCGGCGCGGATCCACCACATGGCATAGGTGGCCAGCCGGAAGCCCTTTTCCGGCTCGAAGCGCTTGACCGCATGCATCAGGCCCACATTGCCTTCCGAGATAACCTCGGAAATGGGCAGGCCATAACCGCGATAGCCCATGGCGATCTTGGCAACGAGACGCAGGTGAGAGGTAATGAGCTTTTGGGCAGCGCCGGGATCGGCATGCTCTTTATAGCGCTTGGCGAGCATATATTCTTCATCCGGTTCCAACATGGGGAACTTGCGGATTTCCTGAAGATAGCGGCTCAGCCCGCCTTCGCTTGAAAGGACCGGCAGATTTGTCTGGGCCATGAATGCACCCCTTTCTGATATCCCCCATGCTAGTGGCGCCGGATTGCCGCTACATTGCGTAAAAGCCGAATGTAGTGACGCCCGTTCAACGCTTGGCGCGGGCGGATCAGTCCCCCGGAAATATCCATTTCGGCATATTCGCGGAACTTAGAGCATATATAGGTAGCGGCTTCGCGAATGTAAGGGCGCGAAGTGTCCGTGAAACGTTACAAATTCGCAATGGTTGCTGGGCCTTGGGCGGCGGGGCAGTAGCGTTTCCGTGAACCATTCTAGCGCAGGGACGATGGGTTTTCCAGTGTCCAGCGGGCCGGCACCTGTTACCGCGCAAAAGCCTTGTTATAGGGCTCCAAGGCCTCTTCCAGCGCTTCGAGATCGGGCGGCAGCGGGGCTTCGAAGAACATTTCCTCGCCGGTCGTGGGGTGTTCGAACCCCAGTTCGGCCGCGTGCAGCGCCTGCCGGCCCAGTGCCTGGATGGGGGCGGCGACTTCGGGCGGCAGCCGGTTGATCTTGGTGGCATAGCCCGAGGCATAGACGGCGTCGGCCACCAGGGGATGGCTGATATAGGCCATATGCACGCGAATCTGGTGGGTGCGGCCGGTTTCGAGATGGCATTGCACCCGGGTAATATCCCAGCCCACGTCGCCAAAGCGCGCTTCGACGAAATAATGAGTGATCGCCTCGCGCCCATCCTTGCGCACGGCCTGTTTCAGCCGGTTATTGGCGTCGCGCCCCAGGGGCGCCTCGATCGTGCCCTTGGCGGTTTCGGTCGAGCCCCAGACAAAGGCGATATAGGCCCGGTGCAGCGGGCCGGTGCGGCCATGATCGGCGAATTGCTCGGACAGATGCTTGTGCGCAAGCTCGGTCTTGGCCGCGACCATGACGCCGGAGGTGTCGCGATCGAGGCGATGGACGATCCCCGGACGGCGCACGCCGCCAATGCCCTGCAGACTTGCCCCGCAATGATAGATCAGCGCGTTGACGAGCGTGCCCGAGGGGCTGCCGGGCGCGGGATGGACCACCATGCCTACGGGCTTGTTGATGACGATGAGCTGATCGTCCTCGTAGAGGATGTCGAGCGGGATGTTTTCCGGCTGCGGCTCGGGATCTTCGGGGGGCGGGGCGAGAAGGGTGATTGTCTCGCCCGCGCTGACGCGGTACTTGGGCTCACTGACAATAGTTCCCTCGATGCTGACCGCACCGGCCAGGATCAGGTCCTTGAGGCGGTTGCGGCTCAGCACATCATGGGCTTTGGCCAGGACGGCATCGAGCCTTCCGCCGGCCAGGGCCTCATCGACCACGATCTCGACTGCCTCGCCCTCGAATTCTTCTTCGGTATTTTCGGCCATGAGCAATCCTAACGAGTCCGGGCCAGACGGCCCCTATGTAAACGAGCCATTGTCGCCCGAGGCGCAGGCTGCGCTCGCCAAGGCGCGCCGCTCGTTCCGGTTTTCAATCAGCATTCTGTTGCTCGGCTTTATGGCGATTGCCCTGGCGCTTGTCTATCGCGTGATGCGCGATGCGCCGCCACCAGCCGTGGCCGAAACCGTCGCCATCCCGGCCGGGGCAGCGATTGTCTCGGCCGTGGTGGCCGATGGGGCGATCAATGTGACCTATACGATCGATGGCGTCACGACGCTGGGCCTGTTCGATCAGGCCACGGGAGAATTGACGCGCAGCGTGGTGATCGGGGCGGAGTAGGTTGCGTCTGCGGGTTCGCGCCGAAATGGCTTGCACTCGGTGCTTCCACCTCCACAATCGCCTTCCTCGGGCTTGACCCGAGGATCGCTCGCCGCTTGTGCCGCGTTGAGAGCGGCCCTCGGGTCAAGCCCGAGGGAGGCGCCAGTGGGGGAGATGAGTTGGGGAGCACCATTGAGTCTGGTGCCACAGATCGCGCAACCAACCACGGTGTCATTCCGGCGCAGGCCGGAATCCATGCTGAAGGCTATCCAGCCTCGGGGTTAGGACACCGCGGAAAGCCCCCAATCCCTACCGCCCCCGGATTTCCTTGAGCGCCGTCAACCGATCCGACACCGACCCTCGGCGCTTGCTCGGTTTCGGCGCAGGCAGCAGGTCTACCTTCTCGCCATCGTCGGCAAAGCGCTGGACGCGCTCGAAGAGGCTTTCTTCCTGGGTTTCGGTCAGTGCCGGCTGATGGTCGGCGGCATAGACCAGACGGCCGACGCTGGCGGCGATATCGCCCAGCCGCTGGCGCAATTGGCCCTCGTCGACCCGGTCGGTGTCCCAATCGGCCAGAATCGCGGATTGCACCGCCAGAACCTTGGCGCGCAGCGTTTCCGTTTCGGCCTCGAGGTTCAGCTTGTCGGCCAGCGGCTCTTCGGGATCGGCCTCGGCCAATAGGGCATTGAGGCGGGTTTCGGCGCTGGCAATGCTGGCTTCGGCCGTGCTCAGCGTATCGGGCTCCGGCTCGGGCTCGTGCGCCGGCTGGCGCAGGGCGCTCAGCTCGGCCTTGCTGGTATCGAGCTCGCGGTCGCGCATGCGCAGGCGCTGCGCCAGGTCGGTGTTTTCGCGTTCCAGCTCGGTGACGCGGCCGCGCAATTGCTCGCCCCGCCCTTCGAGTTCCTCGACAATGGTCTGGTGCTGTTCACGCTCGGTCCTGAGCGCCCCGGCATTGTCGCTGCCATGGCTCAACTGCTCGGCCAGGCGCTTGCGCAGCGATTCGACATTCATTTCCAGCTTGCGGGTGGATAGGGCGTATTCGGCCCGCAATTGGTCCTTGTCGGCGCGGAATTCGGCCATGGTAATGGGCGTGGCGGCTTCGATACGCCGCTTGGTCAGCCGCACCGCGCGCTTCCACACTGCCGGTATGACGATCAGCCCGACAAGCGCAGCGACCAGCAGCCCCAGGGCGAAATACATGATGTTTTCGATCATCATCCTGCGTAATCCGAGGCCATGCGCTTCGGCTCATCCTTGTGAGCTGTTTCTGTCTGGCAGCAAAGCCCGGCTAGAGCCATCTTTGCCACTGATTAACCCTAACGGGTTTGTCCGGTTCCGTCACCGGCAGCTGCCGAATCCCGGGGGTCTGGGCATGAGAACCATACATGGCGGTGATTAATGCCATGGTACCGGCAAAAGCCCGAGTCAGAAAAGCTTGAGTTGACTGCCGCGGGCGCGTCAAAGTGCTGGGCGGAGCGGCCGGGAGGGTCGCCGGAGGCATTGAGGTTCAGATAAATGACGGAACGTCTATCGGGCATGTTTGCGGCCCTGATGACCGGTTTGAGCGAGCAGGGCGAATTCGATCCCCGGCGCCAGCGCAATATCAATGAATATGTGCTGCGCCAGGGTCTTGCCGGGCTCTATGTCGGCGGCAGCAGCGGAGAATCGGGGCTGCTGACCAGCGAGGAGCTGCTGGCCCAGCAAGGCATCGTGGCCGAAAGCGCCGCGGCGTCGGGCGCGGTGCTGATTGCCCATGTCGGCATGGCCAATCTGCGCGACTCGATCAGCCTTGCCCGCAATGCCGAGCGGCTGGGCTACCAGGCGCTTTCGGCGCTGCCGCCGCATTCCTATCCCTTTTCCGACGCGGAAATCTTCGCCTATTATCAAGGCCTTGCCGCCGCGACGGCGCTGCCGATGATCGTTTATGAAATTCCGCTGCGGACCGGGCGGCCGCTGCCGCTGGACTTGCTCGTGCGCCTGCTCGACATTCCCAATGTCGCGGGCATCAAATTCACTTCCACGGACCTGTTCAAATATGCCCGCCTGCGGCGGCGGCGGCCGGACAGGGTCTATTATTACGGTTTTGACGAGATCTATGCCGCCGCCGCGGCCCTGGGGACGGATGGCGGCATCGGTACGACCTACAATATCTTGGGCAAGCTTTATGTGGCGATCGACCAGGCCGTTCGGTCGAGCCAGCTCGACCGTGCCCAGTCCTTGCAGCAATTGTCGCAGGATTTTGTCGAGGCCCTGCTGGATTTCGGTGTCCTGCCAGGCATGAAGGCGGCTTTCCGGGCCATCGGCGTCGATTGCGGCCCCACCCGATTGCCGCTCGATCTGGCCGCGTCCGGCGCGGAAGCAAAAATGGGCGAGGTCTTGGCCCGCCCGGCGATCAACGAATGGCTGACTGTGTGAGGGCGGGGGCGCACAAATCGCTGCACCACCCACAAGACTCCTGCAACGGAAGTGTTCTGAGGACTCGCATCACCCACCGTGTCATTCCGGCGAAGGCCGGAATCCATGTCCGCATGCTTCCACTGGTACCGGCGTTCGAGGGTACTTCACAGCATGGATCCCGGCCTTCGCCGGGATGACACCGTGTTCTTGAAGGCGTCTGAAGCAAAAACCTGACGCCAAATTGCCCAGTTGATATCCCGATCAGAACGGGTTCCAGGTCGGCTCGTTGGTGAAGTTGAGATAGCCGATATTGATGCCCAGCCGGGCGCCCACGCCCGAGCGGATCGGCACCATCACCACATCGCCGCGCTTGATCACCGTCATGCCGAAGCCGCCGATGACATAGGCGGAGCCGTTGACGCCGGCATAGCGCCCCAGCACGTCCTGAATTTGGGAGAGATTGTAGACCAGCATCATGACCTTGGAGCCGTCGCCACCAATGTCGAAGCCGATCGAGGGGCCCTGCCAAAAGACGGCATATTGGCCCACATTGCGCGTATAGACCGTGCCTTCGCCATAGCGGGCGCCAGCAAACAGGGCCCCGCCGGCATCCTCGCCCAGAATATAGCCATTGGGCAGGCCGAACTGGCTCACCGCCCGTTCCACGATGGAGGCCAGGCCCTGCGAGGTGGAGCCGAAGAACTGCTTGCCGCTCTCGACCAGTTCCTCGCCCGAATAGCTGTCGCTGAGCGAGCCTTGGGCGAAAGCCGTGGCAGGGGCCAGCAGGGATGCAAGCAGGGCGAGTGTGACAAGGATGCGCTTGAGCATGGACGAACTCCTGGCGGGCGGCGCGGCCGCAATTACGGGGACCTTAAGGTTTGTTACCCAAAATCCGCTTCTGGCTGCACAAGGCAGGCCAATAGTGGCTCGATGATGAAGCAAAGCTGTAAACAAATCTTAACCATGCTTGCCTTTGTTCTGCCGCTTTTCGGGGCGTTTTCCGGCGCAATCGCGCCTGTGCGGGCGCAGTCGGTGGTCACCGCAATCGTCACTGATCCGCTGACCGGCATTGCCATTTTCGGCATGGACCCGGTGTCCTATTTCGTCGAACCGGCACCCCTGCTGGGGCGGGGCGATATCGAATATGTGTGGGGCGGGGTGGCGTGGAATTTCGCCAGTGCTGCCAATCGCGACATCTTCATGCGGGCCCCGGAAACCTACGCTCCCCAATTCGGCGGGCACGGCGCCATGGCCATGGCGCGGGGGTTCCTGTCCGACAGCGACCCGCGCATCTATACCGTGTTCAAGCAGCGGCTTTACCTCTTCTATTCCCCCGGCAATCGCGAGGCATTCCTGCTCGCGCCCGATGCTGCGGCGATCAAGGCGGAAGAGAATTGGCAGGTTCTGTCCAAAACGCTCTCCACGCAGTAGTGCGAAAGGCCATCCGCCACTAAAGTTCCTGTTAGTGATTCCCTGCCGCTTCCGGAGACATTCATGGCTGACATTATCGAGCTCAAGGCCACCGATCTGGCCGCCATGCTGTGTAGCCGGGTCTGCCACGACCTGATCAACCCGATCGGGGCCATCGGCAACGGGCTCGAAGTGCTGGGCGATCCCAACCAGGGGGACATGGCCGAAGGCGCGCGCGATCTCATTGCCAGCGCTGCCAAGCAGAGCCGGGCCAAGCTCGAATTCGCCCGATTGGCCTATGGCGCGTCCTCGACCTCGGGCACCGATATCGATACGCGTGAATGCGAGCGCGTGGCCCGTATCCTGTTCGAAATCGAAAAGGCCGATCTCGACTGGCAGGTGCCGCTGATCCTGTTGCCCAAGCACAAGGCCAAGCTCTTCATGAATATGCTGCTGATCGCGGCCGGCTCGGTGCCGCGCGGCGGGCAGGTGGCGGCTTCGATCACCGGCGAAGCGGGCCAGGAGAAATTCGCCTTCACCTCCAAGAGCGATCCGGAAAAGCGGCAGAAGACGCTGGTACCCTCCGGTTCGGCGGGGTTGCTTTCGGGTACGCCCGAGGAGGGCTTTGTCGATGCCCGGGGCATTCAGCCCTTCTATACCGGGCTGCTCGCGCGCATGACCGATATGGATATCGCCATCGGGTTGGAAAACGACCAGTTTTTCCTCACCGCGACACCAAAAGCTGTGGTTGCAGCGGCTGAATGAGCACAGTCTGCTAACCAATTCCTAAGCGAGGTGGCGCTAAGGTGCACAATGTGTGAGCCGATGCGGAGCCCGCCCGGAGATGAAATCCTGCCTGATCGTCGATGATTCTACAGTCGTGCGCAAAGTCGCGCGGCGGATATTGGAAGATCTCGACTATATCGTTGAAGAAGCCGAAGACGGGCAGGAAGCATTCGACAAATGCCGGCAGGAAATGCCGGACGCCATTTTGCTTGATTGGCAGATGCCGATCATGAGCGGACTGGAATTTCTCAAGCTGCTGCGTGCCTATATTGGCGGCGAGAAGCCGCATGTCGTCTATTGTACTGTCGAAAACGACATCGGCGCCATCGCCATGGCCCTCAAGGCCGGTGCCAGCGACTACATGATGAAGCCCTTCGACCGCCGCATCCTCGAAGCCAAATTCGAGCCGGACCTGGCCGCCTAACCGGCCTCGGCACGGTTGAGCAGATACGCTTTTTCTCGTTCATTATGAGTGAGTTGCGCCGCGCGGCGGAACTCCAGCATGGCCTCGGTGTGCCGTCCCAATTTGCTCAACATATCCCCGCGCACGCCATAGAGCAGATGATAGTTCTTGAGCGCAGGGTCATCCTTGATCGAGTCGATCAATACCAATGCCGCGGCTGGCCCTTCGGCCATGGAGATCGCTACCGCCCGGTTCAGCTCGATCACCGGCGACGGCGTCACCTGCGCCAGCCGGGCATAGAGGGCAACGATACGAGCCCAGTCGGTGTCTTCAGCATGGCGGGCACGGGCATGGCAGGCGGCGATGGCGGCTTGCAGGGCATAGGGGGCGTCGGCGCCGTCCAGTTCCTCAGCTCGCGCCAAAGCCGCGAGGCCGCGGCGGATCAGCAATTGGTCCCAGCGGGCGCGGTCCTGATCCTGCAGGAGAATGGGATGGCCCTTGGCGTCCGTCCGTGCGCCGAGGCGGGACGACTGGATTTCCATCAGCGCCACCAAAGCATGCACTTCGGGCTCGTCGGGTGCCAGGCGCGCCAGAATGCGGCCCAGGCGGGTGGCTTCCTCGCAGAGCTGGGGGCGGATCCAGTCGTCGCCTGCCGTGGCGGAATAACCCTCGTTAAAGATCAAGTAGAGCACGCCGAGCACCGAGGCGAGCCGTTCGGCGCGCTCGGGTCCACGCGGCACCTCGAAGGGGATATTGGCGTCGGCAATGGTCTTTTTGGCCCGCACGATGCGCTGACCAATGGTCGGCTCGGCGGCGAGGAAAGCGCGGGCGATCTCCTCCGTGGTGAGGCCACCCAGCAGACGCAGGGTGAGCGCGACACGGGATTCGGCCGGCAGGATGGGATGGCAGGAGGTGAAGATCAGGCGCAGCAGATCATCCCCGACATCGTCATCCATGGCGTCATGCAGGGCTTCGACATGGTCGGGGACATCGGTTTCAATGCCATGGCCGACCTCGACCAGCTTGGTGGCCGCCATTTTCTTGTGCCGGAAATAATCGATGGCACGGCGCTTGGCGGTCTGGGTCAGCCAGGCGCCCGGATTTTTGGGCACGCCGCCTTCCGGCCAGTTCTTGAGCGCTATGACCAGCGCGTCCTGCGCCAGCTCCTCGGCCAGCGAGATATCGCGCACCATGCGGGTGAGACTGGCGATCAGCCGTGGCTGTTCGAGCTTCCAGACGGCGGTGATGGCGCGGTGGGCTTCGGACTGGCTGGTCATGGCGGGATGAAAGCAGGATGGACCGACCAGCGCAAGCGGGCGGACGCGCAAGATTACCCCGGTCTTTTGCCCGGGCGGTAACATAGTGGCCGCCAACCCTATCTGGTCAATGGCCGCTGCGTCTGGTCGCGCCAGGACTGTTCGCGTTGAAGGTGGTCCCGGGCGGAGCCCTCCGCAACGAAATCCGCGGTTTCGAAGACCTGACGTAGTTCGATTTCTTCGCCGCTCTCAAAGGGAAGGCGGCGGCACCAGGCAAGCGCCTCGTCGCGCGACTTGACGTCGATCAGCCAGAAGCCGGCCAGCAGCTCGCTCGTCTGCGGGAAGGGGCCCTCGGTAAGGGTAAGCCGATTGCCGTCGAAACGGAGGCGAACCCCTTTGCCGGAGGCCATCAGGCCCTCGCCATGCAGCAGCACGCCGGCGTCGATCAGGGCTTCGTTATAGCGACCCATGGCCACAAGTGCGTCGGAGGCGGGCATGGCGCCCGCCTCGCTTTCCGGTGTGGCTTTGACAAGGATCATGAAGCGCATTTCACTGTCCTTTCAAGAGGTTACTGCATGAACCCGGCTGGAGTCTCGCCCTGGAGAAAGGGCTCGATAAAGGCATGCAGCAATTCGACCTGGTTGATGACGGCCGTGTGGGAGGTGGCGGGAAGCACGGCCAGGCGCGAGGCCGGCAGCGGTTCACCCATGTCGCCCATCACACCGCCGCCGAGCAGGCGGAACAGGGCGACATTGTGCTCAAGCGTCGAGACATCGGCGTCCCCGGCAATGATCAGCATGGGCGCCTTGAGGACCTTGACGTCGGCCTCCCAGGCCATTGGCTCTTTTTCCAGGGCGATCAGTTTTTCGACCAGGGCGCGGAAGCCATCCTTGTTTACGGCCAGCTTCTTGTATTCATCCTCCATCGGGGTGCCCACGAACATTTCGGGCGCCATCTGCGGGATGAAGGCGGTGAAGGCTGGCTGCCAGCCGGAGACGTCGTAGGCTACCGAGGCGGCCACCAATTGGTCGACTTTTTCGGGGTGGCGGATGGCCAGTTGCAGAGCGGCGGCCGAGCCCATGGAATAGCCGAAGACGTCGGCCTTTTCGAGTTCGACGGCATCCATGAAGGCGGCAACGTCATCGGCCAGGTTGGGATAGGTGATCGGCCGGTCGATATCGGTGGTGCGGCCATGGCCCTGGAATTCGAGGGCATAGACGGTGTGGGTCTCGGCCAATTTGGGGATGATCTCGCCCATGCTCGGAATATTCATATAGGCGCCATGCAGGACGACCAGCGGGTCGCCGGAGCCGGAGACCTCATAATACATCTGCATGCCATTGACCTCGATGGTGTCGCCCTTGGGTTCGGACTGGGCGAAGGCGGTGCTGGTCAAGAGGGTCGTGGCGGCGATGATGGCGGCGGTGCGGAACATGAATGTCTCCTCAGATTGGGTGTTCTGAGCAGACAACGATTGGCGCGCGCAGATTTCGACATGGCGCACAAAGATTTTGTTCCGGCGTCAGGCCGGAGCGGTCAATCCGAGCTTACTGGCGTTGGCCAGGCACCGCGCCACGATCAGGCGGTGGAGGGGGTAGACCAGGGCGAGATAGGCGCGGCCGAAAAAATTGTGCGGCCTGACCCAGGTGCTGAGGCTCACGCAATCGGCGGTTTCGTCCTTGAGAATGGAGACGCGGAAATCGAGATGCTTGTCATTCGTGCCCAGGATCACTTCGTCGGCCGTGGCCGAATGGACCGCGAAAATGCCGGAATAGCTGCAGGTGTTGATCTGCTCGCGGGTTGGAGCGGCAATGTCGCGCGCAGTGCCGGTCTTGAGGCCGAAGGGCGCCATCAGCAGGTTGCGCAGTCCGAGCAGCACCCGCACCCAGCCGGGCATGTTGAAGAAGATGGCGATGGTCAGCCCGGCCGCGTCGGGGGCGGGATGGGGCAGGGGGACGCTCTGGCTGTCGAGGAAATCCCCTGCCTGGAAGTAGGTCATCAGGGCGCCGTCCGGCGGGTAGCGATAGGGCTTGCCCATTGGTGTGTTCTCCATCGTCACCCCGAGGCTAGTGGAGGCACCAAGCAAAAGCCCCGCGCGACACTGTCGCACGGGGCTGGTGAATTGTCGCAGTGGGCGATGCGGTCGCCC
Organism: Devosia yakushimensis; assembly: GCF_030159855.1. NCBI lineage: Bacteria > Pseudomonadati > Pseudomonadota > Alphaproteobacteria > Hyphomicrobiales > Devosiaceae > Devosia > Devosia yakushimensis. The sequence continues at coordinate 173,434 of NZ_BSNG01000001.1, forward strand.
GCAGCGGCCTATCAGGCGACGTTTTCGGCGTAAGCTTCGTTTTCGTCGGGCTCGCGCAGCACATAGCCACGGCCCCAGACGGTTTCGATGTAGTTCTTGCCGCCGGTCGCAACGGAAAGCTTCTTGCGCAGCTTGCAGATGAACACGTCGATGATCTTGAGTTCGGGCTCATCCATGCCACCATAGAGGTGGTTGAGGAACATTTCCTTGGTGAGCGTGGTACCTTTGCGGAGCGAGAGCAGCTCCAGCATCTGGTATTCCTTGCCGGTGAGGTGCACGCGTTGGGTCTGAACTTCGACGGTCTTGGTGTCGAGGTTGACCGTGAGGTCGCCGGTCTGGATGACCGACTGGGCGTGGCCCTTGGAGCGGCGGACGATGGCGTGGATGCGGGCGACCAGTTCGTCCTTGTGGAACGGCTTGGTCATGTAGTCATCGGCGCCGAAGCCGAGGCCGCGAACTTTATCCTCGATACCGGCCAGGCCGGACAGGATGAGAATCGGGGTCTGTACCTTGGCGACGCGGAGGGTGCGGAGCACCTCGTAACCGCTCATGTCAGGCAGGTTCAGATCCAGAAGGATGATGTCGTAATCGTAGAGTTTTCCGAGATCGACGCCTTCTTCACCGAGATCGGTGGTGTAGACGTTGAAGCTTTCGGACTTGAGCATCAACTCGATGCTCTGCGCTGTGGCGCTGTCGTCCTCAATAAGGAGTACCCGCATTAATATTCCCCTTGTCATTCGTTCCTGCTGGAACACATGAGGTCCGGCGGTGGCAGCCGCCTCATGCCCAACCCTACTGGATATGACTGAACCCTAAGCCCAAATAGTTAACAAAGTTTAATTCCGTTCTGCAATACGCAAACGGCATTAGGATGAATTAAGTTTAAGTCATTGAAATTTATAGGTTAATTCTATCAATTTTTCTTAAGAAAATGGTTTAAGAAGACGTTGCAAGCGACTCTGGAGACTCAAGCAATGGCGGCTATGTCAGGGGTTTAGAGCAGAGACGGCGGCAGGGCGCGGACGGAATGCTCCGACACTGATAATAGCGCTTTTTGCTTAACGTTGCGTTACCATCTGATTCGCGGGTCGGCCCGCAAATGCGGCGGCGGAAACCATGTCCCGCCACAGAGATGAACGGGTTCCGAACGGATAATGAACCGATGAAGGCACTGATTTCGGCGATCGAGGCCATCGACGATGTCGAGATATTCGGCCGGGTCAAGTCCGTGCAGGGCCTGCTCATGGAAATTGTCGGGCCGGTGCGGGAATTGCGCGTGGGCGGCAGGGTCAAGATCGAGACCGTCAATGGCGAGCATCTGGCGGCCGAAATCATCGGTTTCAAGGCCGGGCATGCTCTGTGCCTGCCATTCGGGCAATTGGCCGGCGTGCGGCTCGGTTGCAAGGCGATCTTCCAGCGCCATGATGGCGCGGCCTTCCCCTCGGAGGGGTGGCTGGGCCGGGTGATCAATGCCAATGGCGAGCCGATCGACGGCAAGGGGCCACTGCCGCGCGGGTCGGTAGCCTATCCGCTGCAGCAATCGCCGCTGGCCGCGCATGACCGGGTGCGGGTGGGCGAGCCGCTGGACCTGGGTGTGCGGTGCCTCAATACCTTTACGACCGTGTGCGAGGGGCAGCGGCTGGGCATTTTCGCCGGTTCGGGTGTCGGCAAGTCGGTGCTGATGAGTATGCTGGCGCGCAATACCAATGTGGACGTGGCGGTGATCGGGCTGATCGGCGAGCGCGGGCGCGAGGTGCATGAATTCATCCAGGAATATCTGGGTGAAGAGGGCCTTGCCAATGCGGTGGTGGTGGTCGCCACCTCGGACGAGGCGGCGCTGATGCGGCGGCAGGCGGCCTATATGAGCCTGGCGCTCTCCGAATTTTTCCGCGACCAGGGGCGGCGGGTTCTCTGTATGATGGATAGCCTCACCCGCTTTGCCATGGCGCAGCGCGAGATTGGGCTGGCCATCGGGGAGCCGCCCACGGCCAAGGGCTATCCGCCAACCGTGTTCACAGAATTGCCGCGATTGTTGGAACGCGCGGGGCCGGGAACGCCGACAACGGGTTCTGTTACCGGTCTCTTTACCGTTTTGGTAGAAGGTGATGATCACAATGAGCCCATCGCGGACGCCGTTCGCGGCATTCTCGACGGGCATATCGTGATGGAGCGCGGGATTGCCGAACGGGGTCGTTACCCGGCGGTCAACGTGCTTCGGTCCATCTCGCGCACCATGCCAGGGTGCGTACCGGCCGATATGCGGCCGGTCCTGGCCAAGGCGCGGGAATTCATGTCCATTTTCTCGGACATGGAGGAGCTGATCCGGCTGGGGGCTTACCGGAAAGGGTCAGATCCGAAAGTGGACCGCGCGATCGCGCTCTATCCGGCGCTGGAGGCCTTTCTGGGCCAGAGCCGGGAAGAGACGACGACAATTGCCGAGGGCTATAAAATGCTCGAAGCGATCGTCAGCGAGGCAGCGGTCTGAAGGGGCGGTGTATTGGCCCCGGAACTGACTTGATGTGTAAGGAGTACAGGTCTTGAAATCGCGCAGCGAGAGCCTCATCCGGCTCAAGAAGTTCCAGGTGGACGAAAAACGCCGCCAGGTCAGCCAGATCGAGATGATGGTCAATGACTTCGAGCGCATGGCCGGTGAACTCGACCAGCAGATCGAAATCGAGCAGACCAAGACCGGCATTTCGGACGTGGCCCATTTTGCCTATTCGACTTTCGCCAAGGCGGCCCTCGCCCGGCGCGATAACCTGCTGGCCTCGGCCACCGATATGCGCGCCAAGCTCGAAACGGCCCAGGATGCGCTGGCCGAAGCCATCGAAGATCTCAAGAAGGTCGAATTGCTCGATCAGCGCGAGCATCAGCGGGAAGCCGCCGAACAGCTCAAGGCCGAACAGGCCGATTATGACGAGATCGGCCGGTTGCGGTTCCGCAATTAGGTGAAGCGATCGGAGAGATTTAAAAGGGGCCCGCGGAAGTGGGCCTTTTTTGTTTTGGATGGCTGCGGAAGCACCCCACCCTGCTCGATTACTGACTTAGCGAAGGACTAAGTCCGTTGCTTCCCCTCACAAGAGGGAGGGTGAGGGGGGACTGATGGTTCTTTGTGGGTGGTATTGGACGCCTGGAGGGCGGCACCGCTAGAGGTCCAGCGGCCTGGGCCATTCGTGATGTGGGATGAGGTCGCGCAGTATTGCCGTTCGATCGGTATCGAGGATGATTTCGGCATCGAGATTGGCGTCGTCGAGCTGCCGCATGAATTCGCGACAGACGCCGCAGGGCGGCAGGACGTGGAGCTGTCCGGTTTCGTCGTTGCGCCATACGGCAACGACCTGGCGTATCCGGTATTCGCCATGGGTGACCATGGTCGCTAGCGCACTGCGCTCGGCGCATAATCCCCAGCTCGGGGTATCGACGCAAACGCCGGGATAGACCGCTCCGCTGCCCGAAACCACCATTGCTCCAACATCGCCGAAGAGGCGGCCGGCCGAGGTCCGGTGCGGCTTGAGCAATTGGGCGGCTTGCTCGATGAGGTCGCGATTTTTCATGGCCGGTTCCGCCTAACGCTTCTGCTTGGCCAGTTTCAGTTCGACCACCGCATCCTGGGCGCTGAGCTGGTCGGCCATGACCTGCAATTCTGCGGCGGTAAAATTGCCGGTGAGCATGAGCGATGTGCTGATGATCGGCGTCTGGATCACCGGGGAGGTGATGAGCTTGCCATCGATGGTGACATTCACCGTCCTGCCGACATTGGCGGCGGTGAATGTTGCCATGTCCTGCTGGCTGGCGGGGGTCAGGCTGAGCTCAAGCTGATTGAGGCCGGACAGGGGGTCGATGACGACCTCAGCCGTTTCGACGCCGAGGCGCAAGGGTTGAGCCTGGGCGGGGGTGAGGCCGGCAAGCAGGATGAGAGCAATGAGAAGGTAACGCAGCATATCGCGATGGTAGCGCGGATTTTGCGGGAATGACATTGCGGTTTTAGACGAGGCCATGGAACAAACCGGGCCGGCTTTCCCTCGTTCTGTGCGTGTGATGCACCCCGCCCTTGATCCCTCCCCACAAGGGGAGGGGAGACGACGGAGCCGCGGGCCCTCAGCTGCGCTAGGGGGGAGCGTATCCTAAGGGGTAACGACCATGCGCTGGGTGGTCCGTTGGGCCTGGTAGGTGTCGGGGTCGTATTCCGGCTGGGCTTCGAGCTGGTCGCGCGAGGTGTTGAGGAACAGATAGCGCTGGCCATTGGTGTCGGATGAAAAGGTGAGGTTTTCAAAGGCGACGGCGACCGGCTTGCCGCCCAGGCCGAGAAAGCCGCCGACATCGACGATGAGGGCATCGGAATTGCCCTGGGGGGTGAGGACGACGTCGCTGATGGCGCCGATCTGCTCATTGTCCCGGCCATAGACCGGAATGCCGCGCAACTCGTCGGCGCTGAGATCGGCCTGGTTGACGGCCGTCATGCCGGAGCGATCGGGCGTGGTGGTGATCACCGGGCGCTCGGGCTGGTCGGTGGTGAGGGAGGGATCGAGCGGGGTGGCATTGGGATTGCCATCCACCAGCTGGTTCTGCTCCTGCTGGGTGGTCAGGGCCGGCTTGCCGGTCGCCTCCTCGCTGTCGGTCCAGATAAAGGCGGGCGCTTCTGCCAGTTCTTCCCGGGTGATTTCGAGCACCCAGCGGCGCGAACCGTCCTCGCGCCGGGCCCAGGTCAGTTCGGCGAAATCGACTGCGACATCTTTCTCGCCCACACCCAGAAAACCACCGACGCCGATGACCACGGCCGAAATCCCCATGCCGGACGTGACCACCATATTGTTGATGGTGCCGATCTCGCGGGCATTGTCGGCGACCGACGAATAGACTTTCTGGCCCAAAAGCTTGGTCACCAGAACATCCTGGTCATCGGTTGCATAGCCCTCGGACAGGACGGTGGGCGGAGTGAGCCCGCTTTGTTCAAGCTCGGTAGGGGCAGTGGGGGCGGGCGCGCTGTCCTGCGCGGCGGCCGGCATGGCCAGCAGCAGGGACAGGGCGGAGACGGTGACGAAGTGGCGCATGAAATATCCTTGGCTCGAACGCAGAAGGGCCGGCCCGCGGGCCGGCCCTCCATTCCACAATTCGCGAAGGGGTCAGTTGGTTGCCGGAGCCGGCGCCATGGCGTCACCACCGGCCGGGGCCGGGGCTGCGCCATCGGCGGGGGCAGCGCCATCCACGGGCTCATCCTCGGCCCAGACGAAATCGGGGGCGGTGGTCAGGGCCTCAGCGGTGGTCGGCAGGACCCAGCGTTCGGTATTGTCGGCCGCCAGGGTGAATTCGAGCGCGTTGAAATCGACGGCCACGGCTTTTTCGCCAATGCCGAGGAACCCGCCGACGCCGATCACCACGGCGGTGATCTGGCCGCCTTCGTCAAAGACGATATCGGAGATATTGCCGATTTCCTCACCTTCCTCGCCGGCGGCCGAATAGACGGGCTGGCCGATCAGGCGGGTGCCCAGATTGTCGGTATCGGCGGCCGTATAGCCGGCGGACATGTCCCAGGGCTCGTTGACATCGGTGGTTTGGGCGGCGCCGGTATCGACGGAGTCAGCGGGTGCAGGCGCTTCGGGCGCGGGAGCAGCCGGAGCTTCGGGCGTGGCCGGAGCTTCGGTGGTGGCGGGGGCCTCCGGCGCTGGGGCCGGCGTTTCCTGGGCCATGGCAGGCGCGGCAAGCAGCAGCGCTATGGCCGAAGTGGTCAACAGGGTGCGGATCATTGTAGGCTCCTTAGGTTCATCGGTTCGGTGAACAGGGCCGTGCGGTGCAAAACTTGCGAGGTGGCGCACCGTGCGGCCCATTATGTAGGGGTCAACGTCACGACGGCGTGAGACGTTCCGAAGGATTTTTCCGGCTTTTTCGGGAACGAAATTGAAAAGGCCGGCTCTCAAGCGAGGCCGGCCTTCTCCGCCTCCCTGGGCGGTTTTTCGTTCTTGGAGGGCGCTTGCGCCGTTTGGCGCGCGGTACTCCCGACATGGCCGACAATAGCGCAAGGGCGATGACGGGGCACGCAGGACCCTGTGGCAGGCTTAATGGGTTGCTAACTGGTTAACGGGCCGCGTGCAATTTGTCGCTCAGGTGAGCACGGCCGTTTCGCGGTCATAGGTGCGCATGGCGCGGTGGGGCATGCCGCCATCCTGGAATTCGGGGCCGAAGGCGGCAAAGCCGAGTTTTTCGTAGAAACCCAGCTTGTCGGATTGCGAGGTGAGGTAGAAGCGCTCGTGACCCTGGGCTCGGGCATGCTCCATGGCGGCGACCATCATCAGCTTGGCAATACCTCGGCCGCGAAAGGCGGCGCGCACGGCGACGCGGCCGATCTTGATATGCTCGGGCTTATCGAGCAGGCGCAGCGTACCCACCACCTCGCCTTCGGCGATGGCGACGAAATGGGTGGCGGTGAGATCGTCGGCGTCGTTTTCCTCGTTTTCGGGGACTTTCTGTTCCCAGACGAAAACTTCGCGCCGCAGCGCGAAGGCGGCGTTGCAGAGCGTGGAAAAGGGCGGGACGGTGAGAATGGTGATGGCTGACATGGCCGGACCATAGCCGAGCGGGTGGTGGGGCGGGAAGGGGATTGTGCCATTCCCAGGCTATCCCATCCGGCCATGCACCAGGTCGTGTAAGAAGCCCAGTTTTTCGATGACCTGCGGCGTGAGGATGAAGGGATAGGCGTCGGGATGGCCCATGGCGCGGTTGAGATTGTTGAGCATGGCGGCCAGGGGCACCCAATTGTCGATGATGGTTTGCATGTCAGGGGCGGCATAGGGGTCGAAATCCAGGCGGACGGCCAGGGATATATCCTCGGTTTTGGGGCGGGCGCGGACGCCGAAGGCCGCCGCCATTTCGACCGTGTCGGTGATGTGCAGGTAATGGGCGAAGGTTTCGGCGAAATCCTCCCAGGGATGGGAAGTGGCATAGGCGCTGATATGGGTCTGCGGCCAGCCGGCGGGGGCGCCATTGGCGTAATAGGACGCCAGGCTTTGGGCATAGTCGGCGGTTTCGTCGCCGAAGAGGGCGCGGAAGCGGGCCAGAGCGGGGGTGCCGGCGACCAGCAGGTCCCAATAATGGTGGCCGATCTCGTGGCGGAAATGGCCAAGCAGGGTGCGATAGGGCTCGCCCATGGCGGTGCGGCGGCTCTCGCGTTCCGCATCGTCGGCTTCGGCCAGGGCGATGGTGATGATGCCGCTATCGTGCCCGGTCAGAACCGGTATTGGTTCGACCGGCATATCGGCCAGAAAGCGGAATGACAGGCCGTGTTCGGGGTCTTCGCTCCGGGTGTGGAGCGGGAGCTGCAGGCGCAGCAGGGAATAGAACAGGCGCTTTTTGGCGCGTTCGATGATCTGCCAGCGGCTGAGGTTCAAGGGATCGCTCAGCGCGGGAATGGTGTCGTTGTGGCGGCAGGCGGAACAATAGATGTCGCCGCCCGGCATGGCGGGGATCAGCCAATTGCAGGCGCCATGGCGGGCATTGTCGCAGAAGATATAAGTCTCGCCGGCAAAGGCGGGCGTCGACCACAGGCCATTCGCTTCGGCCAGCGAGACCAGGGCGTTGCGATCGGGAAGATAGCCGAGCCTATGGCCGCAGCGTTCGCACACCGCGTTTTCGAAATAAACGGTGTTGCCACAATGATCGCAGACAAACAGTTTCATGAAAGCCCCTGGCGTGCCGAGCGGATAATGCGCGAAGCGGTGCGGCGTTCCGTGGGGAGAATGTGGCAAGGCGGCTGGCGCCGGCATGCCGATCGGGGGCATGATCGCATCAAGCGCCGGAGGGGGTGGCTATGAGCATCGAATTCCTGATCACCACGCTGATCGTGGTTGTGTCGCCCGGCACCGGGGCGCTTTATACGATTGCTGCGGGCCTGAGCCGGGGTGGCAAGGCCAGCGCGGTGGCCGCGTTCGGCTGCACACTGGGCATCGTGCCCCATATGCTGGCGGCCATCACCGGCCTGGCGGCAATCCTGCATACCAGCGCCCTGGCGTTCGAAATCATCAAATATCTCGGTGTTGCCTATCTGCTCTACATGGCCTGGACCACTCTGCGCGAGACCGGTGCGCTCAGCGTCGATCAGGACGTGACGCCCAAATCGGCGCGCAAGGTGATCGTCGAAAGCATCCTGATCAATATCCTCAACCCCAAGCTCTCGATCTTCTTTTTTGCCTTCCTGCCGCAATTCGTGCCGGCCAGCGCGCCTAATGCCCTGCCGCGCATGCTCGAGCTCAGCGCTGTCTTCATGGGCATGACCTTTGCGGTTTTCGTGCTCTACGGACTGTTTGCCGCCGCGATCCGTGGGCATGTGATCAGCCGGCCGGCCATAATGGTCTGGATGCGCCGCACTTTTGCCGGCGCATTTGTCCTGCTGGGCGCAAAATTGGCGCTGACGGAGCGGTAACGCGGTGGCCGTCAGCATCAGGCCGTTTCTGGCCCGGGATATAGAAAAGATACTGGCTACTGACGGTGGACCGGCATGGAAACGGTGGCCAGAGCCCTGGCACGACATCGTTCGACAGCGGGACGAGGGCTTGCGCACTGTACTGATTGCAGCGGATGACGGTGAGGTTACTGGCTATGGCAGCCTGATCTGGCAATCGCGCTATGCCCGCTTTCGAGACGCGGATGTGCCTGAGATCAGTGATCTCGTAATCGCTCAGTCTCGGCGAGGCGAGAGGATCGGCGCGCTGCTACTGCAGGCGCTCGAGGCGGAAGCCATCCGTGCCGGCAAGGCCGTGGTGGGGATAGGTGTGGGTCTCTATGCAGACTATGGGGCCGCTCAGCGTCTCTATGTTTCGCAGGGCTACGTGCCCGATGGGCACGGCATAACCTACGACTATGCCGATATTGCACCTGGTGCGTCCGTTCTATTGGACGACGACCTAATCTTATGGATGCTCAAACGGCTGGAATAGTCAGGCGTTGTTGAAACCCTGGGTGGTGGCCAGCCACCAGGTGGTGCCGGACGGGTCTGCTATGCCGCAACGGCGGTCGGGGTCGGCTTTCTGCATGGGTTCCTGCACGACCTTGCCACCGGCAGCGCGGGCCAGCTCGAAGCTCTGGTCGACATCGGGCACATAGACGTGGATATGGGCCTGGCTTGTCGCGCCGGGCGCCTGGCCGAGCATCAGGATTGTGTCATCGATCTTGAATTCGACATGGCTCAGCGCGCCGCTTTCGTCGCTGTGTTCCAGCGTCGGCTCCGTGCCGAAAACGGCCTTGATGAAATCGATCACGGGCCTTGCGTCGTTGACGATGAGGTAGGGCGACAGACTATTATGGTCGGCTGGTTTGTACATGATGGTTTCCTCCGGTTGGAGGGGCAATGAAAGCGGGCCCCGATAGTTCCACCACCAGGCAACCGACAGTTCTGCCGAACGTTCTAGTCCCCAAGGCCAATCATGCAGGGAGATGAAAATGATCGGATGGGATGAAGGACGAATTCGCCACCGGGCCTATCTGCTTTGGGAGAAGGCAGGGTGGCCCGAGGGGCGGGACCAGGAATTCTGGCATCTGGCCGAAGAGGAACTGAGCCGCGAGGACGAGGCCGATTTGTCCAAGGAAGACGGCGAGATCAAGGTGCCGCCGCTGCCCGCGGGGCATATTCTACAGTAAGGCTTGGGGCTTGAGCCGGGTTTGCGACGAGATCGCACCCCTCACCCGTCAAGGGGCGGGAGGCAGCCCGCTATTCCGTGCGGATCGAATAGTGTCGCGCCAGGCCGGCGGTGATGTTGGCCCAGGCCGAGGCGGAGGCCCGTTTCTGGTGGGCGTCGAATGCCGCCTGGTCGGCGAAGGTTTCCGAAACCAGGAAATGGGTGGGGTCTTCCGGGCTTTGGGTGACCGAGAAGCTGAGGCATCCGGGTTCGGCGCGGGTGAGGGCGATGTGCTCGGGCAAAGCCTGTTGCACCGCTTCGAGCCGGTCGGGGGGAACTTCGAGATAGCCGGTGAGAAAGACCTTGCCCAATCAGATGCTCCCCACTGTCTTGAGGCGGATGCGGGGATGGACCTCGTTCTGGCTCATGACCACGGTTTGCGGGCGGAAGCGCTCGATGATGGAGCGGACATGGGGGCGGATGGAGGGTGAGGTGATGAGCACGGGCAATTCGCCCATCTGGGCGGCGCGTTCATAGCCCTGCTGGATGGCGGCGATGAATTGCTGCAGGCGCGAAGGCGCCATGGCCAGGTGCCGGTTGTCGCCATCGCCCACCATGGCTTCGGCAAAGTCGCGTTCCCATTGCGGGGAGAGGGTCAGCAGCGGCAGATTGCCATCGGGGCCCAGATTGGCGGCGCAGATCTGGCGGGCGAGGCGGGAGCGGACATGCTCGGCAATCATCTGCGTCGAGCGGCCCGGGCCGGCGATTTCGGCAATGCCTTCGAGAATGGTCGAGAGATCGCGGATCGAGATGCGCTCGGTCAAAAGGGTCTGCAGCACGCGCTGGACGCCGGAGACCGAGATGAGGCCGGGGACGATATCTTCCACCAGCTTCTGCTGTTCCTTGGGCAGGCCCGAGAGCAGGGACTGCACATTGGCATAGTTGAGCAGGTCCGCGACATTGGCCTTGAGCACTTCGGTGAGGTGCGTGGAGATGACGGTCGAGGGGTCGATGATGGAGAGGCCGCGCAATTCGGCCTCGTCGCGCAGGGCAGGTTCGATCCAGGTGGCCGGCAGCCCGAATGTGGGCTCGGTCGTGTGGTGGCCGGGCAGGTCGATCGTATTGCCCATGGGGTCCATAACCATCAGCTGATTGGCGAAAATCTGGCCGTGGCCGGCTTCCACTTCCTTGATGCGGACTTTGTAATCATTGGGTTCGAGCTGCATATTGTCGAGAATGCGGACCGGGGGCATGACGAAGCCCAGTTCGGTCGCGAGCTGCCGGCGCAGAGCCTTGATCTGTTCGGTCAGGCGGTCCGAACCGGTCTCGTCTTCCTTGACCAGGCTCAACAGGCCATAACCCAGCTCGAGCTTGAGTTCGTCGATCTTGAGGCTGTCGGTGATCGGCGCTTCGGCCTGGGGGGCATTGGCGCCGCCGGGCTGGCTGGCGGCCGTGGCGGTCTTGAGTGCTTCCTCGGCCGTCCTGGTCGCCTTGCCGCGTGAAGCACGCAGGGCGAGGTAACCCACTCCGCCGGCCAGGGCCAGGAAGGGAATGATCGGCATGCCGGGCAGCAGGGCCAGCGAGGCCATGACAGCGGCCGACATGCCCAGGGCCTTGGGATAGCCGGTGAACTGGGAGGACAGGGCCTTGTCGGCCGAGCCGGTAACGCCTGATTTGGAGACCAGGATACCAGCGGCAGTCGAAACGATCAGCGCAGGAATCTGGGAGACCAGGCCGTCGCCGATGGTCAGCAGGGTATAGACATTGCCCGCTTCCTGGAAGGAAAGCCCCTCCTGCATCATGCCGATGAGAATGCCGGCCGAGACGTTGATGAAGGTGATGATGAGGCCGGCAATGGCGTCGCCGCGCACGAACTTGCTGGCGCCGTCCATGTTACCGAAAAAGGCGCTTTCCCCTTCCAGTTCCGCCCGACGCTGCCTGGCGGCGGCCTCATCGATAAGGCCGGCGCTGAGATCGGCGTCGATGGCCATCTGCTTGCCGGGCATGGCATCGAGGTTGAAGCGGGCGGCAACTTCGGCAATGCGGCCCGAACCCTTGGTGATGACGATGAAATTGACGATCACCAGGATGATGAAGACCACGGCGCCGATGACGAAATTGCCGCGGGTGATGAAAGTGCCGAAGGCCTCGATGACGTGACCGGCGGCGGCGGTGCCATTGTGCCCTTCCGACAGGATCAGGCGTGTGGTGGCCAGGTTCATGCCCAGCCGCAGCATGGTGGCGATGAGCAGCACGGTGGGAAAGGACGAGAATTCCAGCGGCTTCTGGATGAAGAGCGCCGTCATCAGGATCATCACCGAAAAGACGATCGAGATAGCGAGCAGCGCATCGACCATCAGCGGCGGCAGAGGCACGATGAGGATGAAGATCAGCCCCATGATCCCAGTGGCGAGCGCGATATCGCCCGACCGGAGCAGGTCGAAGATCGAGGAGACCGAGGGAATGTTGAAAGCCGGGCGGGCGCGGCCGGTGGGGAGGTCGGTCATAGGGTTTGATCACCGGCGTCAGACATGCGCCTCCCTTCCCTCAAGGGGAAGGGGAGGAACGGAGATGCGGGCTTTGTGGTCAAACCCATCTGCATCAAGCCACCGAGCGCCGCTCGCCGGGTTCGGGCACGTTGGTGCCTTCCTCGGCATATTGATTGAGCTTGTTGCGCAGGGTGCGGATCGAGATGCCCAGGATATTGGCGGCGTGGGTGCGGTTGCCCAGGGTGTGGTCGAGGGTATCGAGGATCAGGTCGCGTTCCACATCGGCCACGGTGCGGCCGACCAGGGCGGCGGACATGGTCTGGGCGGTCTGGGCCAATTGGGCCGAAAGGCTGCTGGCGGAAGCGGCTTCGGCCAGGCCCATGCCATCGGGCAGGACGATGGCGTCGGGGCCGATAATGTCGCCCGATGAGAGCAAGACGGCGCGGTGCAGGGTATTTTCCAGCTCGCGGACATTGCCGGGCCAGGGGGCCTTGAGCAGGGCCTCGCGGGCTTCGGCGGAGAGGGCGCGCGGGGGCAGGCCATTGGCCTTGGCATATTTGGCGACGAAGTGCTCGGAGAGGGCCGCGATATCGCCGGGGCGGTCGCGCAGCGGGGGGAGCTTGAGATTGACCACATTGAGGCGGAACAGCAGATCCTCACGGAAACTGCCTTCGCGCACCGCCTCGTTGAGGTTGCGGTTGGAGGTGGCCAGTATCCGGATATCAACGGGGACGGGCTTAGTGCCGCCGACGCGGTCGATAATGCGTTCCTGAATGGCGCGCAGCAGCTTGGCCTGGAGGCGCACGTCCATTTCGCTGATTTCGTCGAGCAGGAGCGTACCGCCCGAGGCTTCCTCGAACTTGCCGATGCGGCGGGCGATGGCGCCGGTAAAGGCGCCTTTCTCGTGGCCGAACAGCTCGGATTCGAGCAGGGCTTCGGGAATGGCGGCGCAATTGACCGAGATGAAGGGTTTTCCCGCGCGCTTACTGCGGGCATGGACGTGCTTGGCAATGACTTCCTTGCCGGTGCCGCTCTCGCCGGTGATGAGGATCGAGGCGTCCGAGCCGGCGATCTGCTCCGCCATCTTGACGACGCGGTCCATGGCCGGGTCGCGATAGAGGAATTCGGAGCTGTCGCGGGCGACGGCGGCGATGACGGCAGCGATCAGTTCAGCATCGGGCGGCAAAGGAATATATTCCTTGGCGCCGGCGCGGATGGCGTTGACGGCGGCGGCGGCATTGGTTTCGACACCGCAGGCGACCACCGGAATGGCGATACGCTCGGCTTCGAGCCCGGCGATCAGCCCGGCAATGTCCATCATGACATCGACCAGCAGCAGATCGGCGCCGCGTCCGGCGCGCAGGGAAGCCAGGGCGATTTCGATGGAGGGGGCGTGGGCCACCTTGGCGCCGCCATCCATCGCCATCTTGGTGGCGGTGCTGAGCTGGCCTTCAAGGGCCCCGATAATGAGGAGACGCATGGCTTCCGGGCTCCTATTGGGGCTTGATGATTTCGGTCATGGTGACGCCGAGCCGGCCTTCGACCAGCACGATTTCACCACGCGCGACCAGGCGGTCATTAACGAAGATTTCGACGGCTTCGCCGACCTGGCGGTCCAGTTCGATGACGGTGCCGGTATCGATGCGCAGCAATTGGCTGACCGGCATCTTGGTGCGGCCGAGCACGACCGAGATGCGGACGTGAACGTCGAAGACCGCTTCGAGGTCGGCGGCGCTGCGCTCGGTATAGGTCTCGGGGCCGCCGCGCTGGCCGGGCGGGGCCATTTCTTCGAAGCTGATGCCTTCTGGGGCGGCGATATCATTGGGATCGGGGGTCAATGTCCGGTCTCCTCCTGCTGGGCAGCAGCGGATGCATGCGCGTTGAGATAGGCCGAGATGGCCCTGTCGATGTCGGCCGAGATGGCGGCGATGTCGCGCACCAGGCCCCCGTCGACCCATTCGAGACGCCCGTCGCTGAGGCGCTGGTCGGGATCGCCCATGACCACCAGACGCCCGGAAAAGCCCGAGGTCTGCATGTGGCTGGTGGCGATGTCGCGGATGGCGTCGGCAATGTCGGGGTGGCAGCGCACCACCAGGTGCGGCACGCCATTGAGGCTAGCCATGCATTCGGCGATCAGCGTGTCGAGTTCGGTGGTGGGGTAGCGGGCCAGCAGGTGCAGCGCCAGCTTGCGGCCGACGCTGGCGGCCAGCTCCACTGCCTCACGGCGGTTGAGCGCTGCGGCGTCATCGAGGGCCGCGGCCATTTCGGCGGTGCGGGTGGCGAGCGATCCGGCGGCGGCGGCAAGGGTCTGCGCGGCCATGGCGGTGGCGTTCTGCTCGCCCTGGGCCAGGCCCTCGGCATAGCCATCTTCGCGCGCCTGGGCGACGAGCTGGGCCACCAGGTCTTCGGGCACGGTCGGGCGGATGGGAGCGGCCATGGTGGGGCGCTCGCCCAGGTCCAGATCGAAGGTGAAACGTGCTGCCTGTGCCACTTACGCCACCATCTGATCGTCGGATTTGGTCTTGAGGATGATGATCTCCCCCTTGGCGGCCAGATCCTTGGCGGTGGAGACCATGCGGCCCTGGGCCTCGTCGACATCCTTGAGGCGCACCGGACCCATTGTTTCCATGTCGTCGCGCAGGAGCTTGGCCGAACGGGCGGACATGTTGGCGAAGAAGAAATCCTTGATGGTCTCGTTGGCGCCCTTGAGCGAGAGGGCCAGTTCGCGCTTGTCCATGCGCTGCAGCAGGGTCTGCATGGCAGAGGCCTCGAGGCGGGTGAGGTCTTCGAAGGTGAACATCAGCGCCTTGATGCGTTCGGCATCCTCGCGGCTGTTTTCTTCGAGCGAGGTGATAAAGCGGGCCTCGGTCTGGCGGTCGAAACTGTTGAAGATTTCGGCCATCTGCTCGTGGCTGTCGCGGCGTTTGGTGTGGCTGAGCGTGGACATGAATTCGGTGCGCAGGGTGGTCTCGATCTTTTCGAGGATTTCCTTCTGCACGGGATCAAGCCCCAGCATGCGCTGTACCACATTCATCGCCAGTTCCTCGGGGAGAATGGCGAGCACCTTGGAGGCGTGGTCGGGCGCGATCTTGGACAGCACCACGGCAATGGTCTGGGGATATTCGTTCTTGAGATAGGCGGCGAGCACGTCTTCCTGCACGTTGCTCAGCTTTTCCCACATGTTGCGGCCGGCGGGACCGCGGATTTCTTCCATGATGGAATCCACCCGCTCGGGGGGCAGGAAGCTCAGCAGCAGGCGCTCGGTGGAATCGGTATTGCCCGAGAGCGAGCCATTGGAGGAAATGGTGGTGACGAATTCGATCATCAGGTCGTCGAGCATTTCCTGGGTGATCGGGCCCAGCCGCACCATGGCGCGCGACAGCGCCTTGATTTCGAGCTCATCCAGCTCGTCGAAAATCGGCTTGCCGTAATCGGGACCCAAAGCGAGCAGAAGTGCAGCCGCTTTCTCGTCGCCGCGCAGCACGCGATTGTCGGCGCCGCCGCCAACCACCAGCTGGCGGGGGGCGGTGGCGTCGGGAATATCGAGCGATTGGGAAACCAGGGCCATGTCGACTACGCCGCGTTACTTAGCCAGTCGCGCACGATCAGCGCGGCCTGCTTGGGATTTTCTTCAACCAGGGTGCCGACGGTCTTGAGCGTCTGCAGCTGGGTTTCGCCCATGGTGCGGGCATTGGCGACCCAGGCCGGCGTCTTGTCGCGCGGCTCTTCGGCATTGTCGGCCAGCACTTCGCCATTGGCCGCCAGCACGCCATGGTGGCTGACTTCGGCGGCGGTGGGCAGGGCCAGGGGCTGGCTTTCGGGGGTCAGCACTTTCTTGAGCAGCGGGCGCATGACGAAGAAGACCAGCGCCAGGGCAATGAGCAGGGTGACGGCCATTTCGGCGCCGTTCATCAGGTCGTCGCGGGTGAAATCGAGCAGGCCCGATGCCGCGTCGGTGCCGGGGGCTGCCAGTTCGGGCCGCTCGGCAAACTGCATGTTGACCACTTCGACGCTGTCGCCGCGCGTTTCCGAATAACCGACGGCGGAGCGGACCAGCGTCAGGATCTGGGCGATCTCGTCGGCGCTGCGCGGGGTATAGACCGGCGCGCCCTGCGGATCGGTGGAATAGATCCCATCGACCACGACGGCGACCGAGAGGCGCTTGACGGCGCCCGCTTCGGTAACGGCGGTCTGGGTGGTCCTGGAAATCTCGTAATTGGTGACTTCTTCGCTCGATGTGCCCTGCTCGGTCGTGCCGGCGGCACCATTGTTCTGGCTGGCGCCGGGCAATTCGTTGGCGACGGTCACCTGGCCATTGGCGCCATTGGTGAGGTTCTGGTTTTCGCGCAGCTGGGTGGAACGAACCACCTGCCCATCGGGGTCGAAGGTTTCCTGGGTGGTGGTGGAGCGGTTGAAATCTACCTCGGCGGAGACTTCGACGCGGGCCCGGCCAGCACCCACGACATTGGCCAGCATGTCCTCGAGGCGGGTGCGCAGGCGGTTCTCATAGGCCAGGGTTCGCTCTGCCGCCTGGCCGGACATGGCGCCGACCGCGTCGTCCTCGGTGCCGGAAGCCAGGAGATTGCCCTGGTCGTCGACGATGGAGACGCGGGTGGGCGTCAGCCCCTCGATGGCGGAGGCGACAAGATGCTGGATGGCGCGGATTTCGCCATTGGACAGCTGCCCGCGCACCGAGAGCACGATGGAGGCCGAGGGGTCCTTGCGCTCGCGGCGGAACAATTCGCGCTCGGGCAGCACCAGATGCACCCGGGCAGATTTGATGCGGGTGAGCGAGGCGATGGTGCGGGCCAATTCGCCTTCGAGAGCGCGAACATTGTTGATGTTCTGCACGAAGCTGGTGGCGCCCAGGGTCGATTGCTGGTCGAATATCTCGTAGCCGACCTGGCCGCGCTGGGGCAGGCCGGAACTTGCCAGGCTCATGCGCAGGGTGGTGATCTGGTCGCGCGGCACCAGGATGGTGTCGCCTTCCCCACGCAGCTCGAAGGGCACGTTCTGCGTCTGCAGTTCGGTCACAATCGCCGAGGAATCTTCGAGCGACAGCCCGGTATAGAGCGGCGCCAGATTGGGGGCCTGGGCCCGCATGATCAGGAAACCGAAAAAGCCGAGCATCAACACCGCTACCGTGGCCATAGCCGCGAGACGGGGCAGGCCAATGCGATTAATGAGCTGGGTAAGATTGTCCACGCCGGCACTCGATTCGAAGGGGGCCACGCGACGCAAACGAACACCGGGACCGATGGGCAAAAATTACCTAGCAGATGGTAAACATTGTCTTAACTCCCCGTTGCAGTTTGCGAATTTGGGCAGAAAGTGCCCAGTTGAGTGAAGGAAAGGTGAAGCGATGAAGGTTTTGGGACGGGTCACGTCGATCAATGTGCGCAAAGTGCTGTGGGCGCTGGACGAATTGGGGCTGGGCTATGAGCGGGAGGATTGGGGCCTGCCGCTGCGCGATCCGAAAGTGCCCGAATTCCTGGCGCTCAACCCCAATGGCCAGGTGCCGGTGCTGGTCGAGAACCAGTTCGTGTTGTGGGAAAGCAACGCCATCCTGATCTATCTGGCCGAGCGGGAGGGCAAGCTATTGCCCCGCCAGCTCGAATTGCGGGCGCGGGCGCTGCAATGGCTGGTCTGGCAATCGACCGAGCTTAATCCGCCCTGGGGCTATGCGGTGAACGCGCTGATCCGCAAGACGCCGGGCTATGACGATGCCGACAAGGTTGCGGCCTCGATTGCCGGCTGGTCGGCCAAGATGGACATTCTCGAGGCGCAATTGGCGCGGGGCCAGGCTTTCGTTGCGGGAGATGAGTTCACCATTGCCGATATCGCGCTTGCTTTGTCGGTGCATCGCTGGATGAGCCTGCCGGCCGAGAAGAAGGAGTTCGCGGCGGTGGCGGATTATTATGAGCGGATGATGGCGAGGGAAGCGGGGGCAAGGTGGATGGGCCCCGAGACGCCTTAGGGAATGAAGGCCCCTCTCTGGCCTTCCCCACAGGGGGTGAGCCTGTGGGCGGGCGAGATTGTGCCAAAACAAAACCCGCCGCGGCCATGCCGGGCGGGTTTTGAAACTCATGGATGCGGGACCGGATCAGCCTTCGCGGTAGTGCTGGATCCAGGTGGTGCGCAATCCGGCAAGGCCATGCTTGTCGATGGCGGCCTGCCAGTTGAGGAATTCATCGACGCTCAAGGTGTAGCGATCGCAGGCCTCTTCAAGGCTGAGCAATCCACCGCGCACTGCTGCGACGACTTCGGCTTTACGGCGGATGACCCACCTCCGCGTATTGGCGGGGGGAAGGTCTGCAATCGTGAGCGGACTACCGTCCGGTCCGATAACGTACTTAACGCGTGGACGCATTTGTACGGTCATTTTACTCTCTACTCAAACCTGACCATATGAGCAGAGACTAAGGCAACGGCCTTAAAATTCAGCTAAGGGGAAACTTACAACAGGTTAAGAATGCGCTGCGATTTCAAGGGATTGAATCGTCGCAATAAAGACCAGAAGAGGCTTTGGGAAATACCGCAGCGCTCGCCGCAAACTCTTGGCGAGCAATGGCTTTCGACTCTTGGCTGCTATCAGCTGTCGGTTTCGTCGTCGCTATCGGCCGGCGGCGGCGTGGTGGCGGCTGGTATCTTCACATTGGTCACGTCCGACAGCAGGATCTTGCCGGTGCCGACGGTCAGGATGGGCTGGGCGCCCGAGAAATCGACGGCGGTGACGACGCCCACGGTGGAGGTGGAAATCTTGATCGTATTGCCGGCCAGATTGGTGCCCTTGATGTCGATCGTATAGATGCCGTCCGGCTGGGTATTGCCGTCCGAACCCTTGCCAGTCCACAGGAAGTTGCCCGGGCCTTTTTCGAGTGACCCGGTCTCGGTATAGACCACCTGCCCATTGGCATTCTTGATGGTGACCGTGGCGTTGGCGACCTGGGCTTCGGCATTGAAGGCCCAGGTGGCGCCGCCATCCTTGAGCTGGGCGGTGGTGCCGGCGGCGGTCACTTCCTTGCCGATATAGGAAACGGCATCGGTCTTGCCCGAGCTCTGAGTCGATTGCAGCAGGCTTTCGAGGAATTCATTGGTCTTGAGCTGCTGCTCGACGCCGGTGAATTGCACCAATTGGGCGGTGAACTGGTTGGTATCGAGCGGATCGAGCGGGTTCTGGTTCTTCAGCTGGGTAGTCAGGATATTGAGAAAGGTGTCGAAATTCTCGGCAATGGTGGTGCGCGAGCCGCTGAGGGCACTGGTATTGGTGTTGCTCGAAACGCTATCGACGGCCATGGCCTGATCCCTACGCGATGATGTTGACGCCGCTGGCCGTGAGGCTGCCGCGATAGAGGTTGATGGTGGGGGCCGGAACGTCCTCGGCCTCGGTGGGCGCGTCGCTGCCGCCAAAGCGGGAGCCGCGGCCATTGCCGTCCTGGCCCTGCTGGCCGCCATTGAAGGGGTTCTGCTTCAGGGAAAATTCGAGATTGGTCTTGGCGCTGTCGAGGCCCGCCTGTTGCAGCGCCCGTTCCAGGCCCCGCTGGTCGCGTTGCATCAGATCGAGCGTTTCGGCCTTTTCCACGGTCAGCCTGGCATTGACCTTGCCCGAGGCGTCGATATCGAGGCGGACATCGACGCGGCCCAGTTCGGCCGGATCGAGCCGGATCTGGAAGCGGGTATTGCCGTCGGTGGCCTGGCGGGCAACTTCGAAGGCCAGTTGCGGCAGGTTGAGCTGCTGCTGGCTGGTCTGGTAGCCGGTCTGGATAATGCGCGGCGCGAGCAGGGGATCGATGCGCGCGGTCTGCTGCTGGGCCGATTGGGACGGGGCCTGGGCTTCGGGCTGCTTGTCGAGCACGGGGGCTGCAGGCGCGGCGGCGGTCTTGATCTCGGGCTCGCGCGGCTTGCCGTCATCGGGTTTGGCGCCGGTATCGGTCTGCGGCTTGTCGCCGGTTATGGGCTTGGCGGCGATTTCGCTCTCGGCGCCGGGGGCCGGGTCGGCAGTGGGCTCGGTCTTGACCTCGGCGGTCTTGCCGGTCAGCACGGGTTCAGTGAGCTTGAGCTCGGGCGTGGCCAGCGGTTGGGCATTGGCCGTGGCGTCTACCTTGATGGCGGTGCGGGCGGCGAGCCGGTCGAGCGCGGTCTGCAATTCGGGGTCGATGCCGGTCTCTGCGTCCATGCCCAGGGCGGCGAGGGCCTCGGTCGCGTCGTCGCCAGTGCTGAGGCCCTTGGCGAGCGCAGCCAGCTTGCGGCCCATTTCGGCCAATTGCTGGGCGAGTTCGGCATCGGCCGCGGTTTGCGCGGTGGTGTCGTCCTGCAGCGTCAGCGCCAGCGGAGCGAGGGCCTTGGCCAGTTGATCCTCAAAGCTGGCCGGGTCGGCAAGAGCGCCATTGGCCATTGCCGTCAGCT
This sequence comes from Devosia yakushimensis, assembly GCF_030159855.1. NCBI lineage: Bacteria > Pseudomonadati > Pseudomonadota > Alphaproteobacteria > Hyphomicrobiales > Devosiaceae > Devosia > Devosia yakushimensis. Next base: position 193,934 of record NZ_BSNG01000001.1, read on the forward strand.
CTGCCGTGCTGGGCAGTGCGTCGAGCGAAATGCCCAGGGCCTGGGCCAGCGCGTCGAGCGCGGCGGCGAGGCCGGTCAACTCTTCCTGGGTGGGGGCCTTGCCGGCTTCAAGTGCTGCGCTGAGCTTGGCGAGACGATCGAGCAGGTCGCTCAATTCGGATGCGGGCGCTGGCTGGATGGGCGTCGTTGCCTCGACCGGAGCGGCGACCGCCTCGGTGTCATCGGTGGGCCTGTCCTGGTCGGCATCGGGTTTGGCAGGCTCGTTCGCAGGTGGTGCGGGGGGCTTTGGTTTGGCGGGGGCCGGCTTGGTGTCGCCAAGCAGGGCGGCGAAATCGTCGCGCGGGGCCGGGGCCTGGTTGTTGAGGCCCTTGCTGATCGTGCCGGCGGCAGTGGAGGTGATGACGGTCAGGTTTGATGCCACGCTACGCGGACCCGTGAAGATGAGACTAATCCGGCAAGAGCAATGCAAGCGGGGTGCCAGTTTGAATTGTTGTTTTAATTCAATGGTTTGAATTTTCCGGCGGATGACTGGTGGTGGCCCGATCCGGCAGAAAGGGAGGGGCGGCGGCAATTGTTGCCGGGTTCTCTCCGCCGGCCGATTGCACGGGCGGGCGGAAGGGAGTATGGAGCGGGCCTTAAATTCGTCCGCTGGCCCTTGAACCCAACCGGATAGAGGAATGATGTTGAACTCGCTTGATATTGCCAAGCGTCCTGAAGACACGCGCGTTGTCGTTGCGATGTCGGGGGGCGTGGATTCTTCGGTCGTGGCGGGCCTGTTGGCCCGGCAGGGCTATGACGTCGTCGGCGTCACACTCCAGCTTTACGATCATGGCGAAGCCACCCACCGCAAGGGGGCGTGCTGCGCCGGGCAGGATATCCACGATGCGCGGCGCGTAGCCGCCACGCTGGGCATTCCCCATTATGTGCTCGATTATGAAGAGCGCTTCAAAAAGAGCGTTATCGCGCCTTTCGCCAATGCCTATCAGCAGGGCGAAACGCCAGTGCCCTGCATTGCCTGCAACCAGTCGGTCAAGTTCGTCGACCTGATGACGGTGGCGCAGGATCTGGGCGCCGATGCGTTGGCGACCGGGCATTATGTGCAGAGCAAGCTTGGTGCGGATGGGCGGCGGCAGTTGTTCCGCCCGGTCGACGCAGAGCGCGACCAGACCTATTTCCTGTTCGCCACCACCCAGGAACAGCTCGATTACCTGCGCTTTCCGCTGGGCGGCATGGGCAAGGCCGAGGTGCGCGAACTGGCGCGGGAGATGGGGCTGGAAATTGCCGACAAGCATGACAGCCAGGACATCTGCTTCGTGCCGCAGGGCAAATATGCCGACATCATCCGCAAGATGCATCCCGAGGCGGTGGCACAGGGCGAGATCGTCCATCTCGACGGCCGGGTGTTGGGCACGCATGAAGGTATCGTCAATTACACGGTCGGGCAGCGCAAGGGCCTGGGCGTGGCGGCGGCCGAGCCGCTCTATGTCATCAAGCTCGAGCACAAGACCGGGCGGGTGATCGTGGGGCCGCGCGAGGCGCTCAAGACGCATACCGTGCGGCTGCGCGACGTCAATTGGCTGGGTGGCCGGCCGCTGGCCGAGCTGAGCGCCGGCAATGGTGCGCCGGTCGAGGTCAAGGTGCGTTCGACCCGTGGGCCGCAGCCGGCCGTGGTGCAGATGCGCGGCTCCGATGTCTATGTCACGCTGGTCAGCGGGGAATATGGCATCTCCCCAGGCCAGGCCTGCGTGTTTTATGCCGACGATACGGCGACGTCCGAAGTCTGGGGCGGAGGCTTTATCGCCGAGGCCGTTCCGGCGGTGTTCGCGGCGTAACAGAAATGGGCAAGCCGCTCATTTCGACGGAGCACGCCCGGCTGGCGCTTGCGGCGCGGTGGCCGGGCATCTCAGCATTCTCGCCATTGGTGGAAGGCGAGGAATCCCGGGCGTTTCGTTTTGAACGCGGCGGGCAGGATTTCGTGCTGCGCATCAATCGGGACCTTGGCGGCTTTGCCAAGGATGGCTTGGTGCAGCGGCTGTTCGGCACGGAGCTGCCGATCCCCGAAATCATGCTGGTGGGGCAGCTGGAGGATGGGCTGGGTTTTTGTATCTCGCGGCTTGCCCGGGGTGTGACGCTGCAGGCGCTGCCGGCCGATGGTCTGGCGCCGGCATTGCAGCCAGTTGCCGCGCTGCTGGAGAGCATGGCGGCAGTCGATGTGGGAGCAATCGAGGGCTTTGGGCCATTCGACGCGCAGGGCAAGGCGCCCTTTGCCCGATGGCCCGCCTTTGTGGCTGCTATCGGCGACCCCGCCCATTATGATTGGTCCCGTGTCGGAGTTGAGGGTGTTGCGCCGTGGCTGGAACAGGTGGCGGCCTTGTCCAAGGCCTGCCCTGAGGCGCGCCATCTGATGCATGGCGATTTCGGCTCAAACAATGTGCTGTTCGCGGATGGAAGGATCAGCGGCCTGATCGATTGGTCCGAAGCCATGGTGGGGGATGGGCTTTATGACGTGGCCAATATCCTGTTCTGGCGGACCTGGCTTGATTGCATGGAACAACAGTCCGTTTTCTTCGAGGTCAATCGCCCGGCCTGGCTCGCCCGTAGCGATGTGCTGCGGTGCTATCAACTCCGCATCGGGTTGGATTTGATCTATCAAAGCGCGCTGGCGGGTGATCGTCCGATGCTCGAATGGGCGCGGCAGCGGTGTGGGGACGTCGCCAATTTCTGAAATTGGCGCCGCTCCGGCGAGGGGGCCCGACCCGCAAATAGCGGTGAAACCTGCCGATCCGATACATGATTGACATGTAAGCCAGCTAGCACCCGCTCCGGTTCATCTCATACCGGAGACTCTCATGCTTTTGCGAAACCTGGGTCTGTCGACAGCGCTTGGTTTGCTGCTGACGAGCGGCGCCTTTGCCTATGACTTGCCTGCGCGACCCACTGGCCTGGGTTTTGCGGACGAGGCGCCCATTGCCGCCGATGTGCCCGCCTATGTCGATTTCGGCGCCACCAATCAGCGCGGTCAGGCCTGCATGTCCGACGTCGATGGTAATGCCGGTGTGCGCCTGCTCGCCGGGTTCCTCGATGTGTGGACACCCAGCACGCCCTTTGTCGATGCCGATGTGGAAGCTGCGGCCGAAGGCGATTGCGCGGCGGTGGCCAAAGCGGACTGGGATGGCGTTCCCGGCAGCGATACCGATGGTGCGGTCGTGGATGCCACGACCCATAAGGCCAATATCGACTACGTGATCGAGATCACCCGGTTGCGGACCCAAAGCGAGGCGGTGCAGGCCTATCTCGATGACCGCCGCGGCAAGAATGTGAGCATGATGGATGGCCTTGGCCCGCTATCGGATGCCTGGCGCGCGGGCGCATGGCAATCGAGCACCATCAGCTATGTGCCGGCTGATGCCGATGCCGTAAAATATGACGATAACGGCAATAATCGCGGTGTCGGCAGCCTGGTGGATGGCGAAGAGGCCAATGGCGATCTCGGTCTTGCGGTCGATCTGATCGTGGCGGCCAGCGCCGATGGCTCGACCGAACCGGCCAAGCGCTATTTCAAATATGCCCGGCCCTGGCGCTGGGCCATGGACGTATCAGTCCTGCCAACGCTGGAGCCGGCCAAGAGCGGTTCGCCCGGCACCGATGGCGGCTTTCCGAGCGGGCATACGGCCGAAGCCTGGCGCGATGGCTTGGCGCTGGCCTATCTCGTTCCCGAACGTTACCAGGAAATCCTGACGCGCTCGGTGGAAATGGGCGATAGCCGCATTCTGGCCGGCATGCATTCCCCGCTCGATGTCATTGGCGGCCGCATGCTGGGCACGGCCGTTGTGGTCTACAATTTCAACCGGCCGGAAAATGCCCAGCTCAAGCAGGATGCCTATGCCCAGGCGCAGGGCTGGCTGATGCGCCAGACCGGTGCGGCAACGCCGGCCGCGCTCTTTGCCGCTGCCCATGCCGCGCCGGTAGCCGAGGACCGCTTTGCCGATCCGGCCGCTAACCTCGCCTATGTCGCAAGCCGCACCAGCTATGGCTTTGCACCAGTGTCGGACAGCGCGGCGCCGGTCGTGGTGCCCAAGGGCGCCGAAGTGCTGCTCGAAACCCGGCTGCCTTATCTCAGCGCCGAACAGCGCCGCGTCGTGCTCAAGACCACGGCCTGGCCGGCCGGCTACCCGGTGATGAACGATGCCGAGGGCTTTGGCCGCCTCGACTATATCAAGGCCGCCGACGGCTATGGCGCTTTCGACGGCGATGTGGTCGTCACCATGGATGGGGCCCTGGGCGGGTTCAATGCCAGCGATAGCTGGCGCAACGATATCGCCGGCAAGGGTATGCTCACCAAGCAGGGCAGCGGCAGCCTGACGCTTGCCGGCAATAACAGCTATGCGGGTGGCACGGTCATCGAAGCAGGGCGCCTCACAGCGGACAATTCCGCTGCGCTGGGCAGCGGCGATGTCTATGTGGCCGGTGGCACGCTGGCGACCGGACAGGATGGCGTTGTGCTCAAGGGCAATTATACCCAGCTCGAAGGGGCAACGCTCCTGGTGATTGCCGCGACGACCGATAGCGCTGCGCTGGTGGTTGAAGGCAATATCGTGATCGAGGGTGGCACGCTCGACGTTCAGGGGCCTGCGACCGCAGGGGCCGTGCTGCAGATTGTCTCCGGACAGTCCGTTACAGGCCGCTTCACGCAGGTTCTCGTCAATGGCCAGCCGGCCGAGGCCAGCTATACCGGCACCGCCGTCAACGTGACCGTGGGCGGCTAGGGAGCCGTATTTTCCGTCGATGACTGCGCGGCTCCCGCCTCGGCGGGGGCCGCTTGCGTTGCGGCCGCATTGGCTTCGCGCAATTGCTGATAGGCGTTGATGCCGCCCAGCGAGGTCGAAATGGCGATCACGACCAGCAGGGCGCCAAGCGCCAGCAGCATGATGCGCGCGCGCGTCAGAGCGAAAGGGCTCAGTTTGGGTTCGTCCATCGGAAGACCTTTCAAAAAAACTGCTCAGAACCACCAAAGGAAGGGGTGAGAAGCGGCGTCTTAGCACTATAAGAGGCTGAAGGTTAAGGCTTGCGCGAGTGTTTGCCCCCGTGATGGGACTGTCTGCCGCACCACAGATCGATCATGCCGGTGCGTTGACGCGGGCGCTGGTGACCCGCGCGCAGAATGGCGATGCGGCGGCATTTGGTGAGCTGATCGAGGATCACTACGACCTGATCTACCGCACGGCCTGGAAATGGTGCGGCAACCGCACCGATGCCGAAGATGTGGCGCAGGATGTCTGCGTCAAGCTGGGCGGGGCGATTGCCGGCTTTGATGGCCGCAGCGCCTTTTCCAGCTGGGTTTACCGGATCACGCTCAATGCGGTGCGCGACATGCAGCGGGCGACCAGCCGGCGCGGCAAATATGCCGATGCCTATGCCGAGGTGAGCCCGGAAGACCAGCCGGCCGACCAGGAAGATGCGGCGACATCGCGCCAGCTCTGGGCGGCCGTACGGCAATTGCCCGAAAAGCAGCGCGACGCGGTGCTGCTGGTTTATGCGGAGGAATTGAGCCATGCGGCGGCGGCCGAAATCATGGGCATCAAGGAGGCCACGGTCTCCTTTCATGTCCATGAGGCGCGCAAGACCCTGAGGGGGCTGCTATGAGCGAGAACATGCACGATCCATTGACAGTGCTGAGCCAGGCCAAGGCGCCCGATGCGCGGGCCGACGCGAAAAAGCGCGCCCTCAGCGCCGGTATGGCCGCGTTTGAAGCGGCCCAGGCGCAGGCGGCACAGAAATCTGCAGAAGCGACCAAAGGAAACCGAAAAGGGCAGCGTCTCACGTCCATCATCTCAATCCTGAAAGGGAACTGGATCATGGATATGCGTCTTCCCATCGGCACGGCTGCCATTGCATTGCTCGTGCTGCCACTGGGTTACCAGCTTTACACCAGCACTTCGATGACGCCCGGCGTGAGCGCACCGGCGCAGACGGCGGCCAATAATCAGCCCGCCGAAGCGGTCGCGCCGCCGCCCGCGGCCACGCCTGAAACCACCATGCCGGTTAGTCCGGACCCGTTGGGTGCCGCAAGCCAGGACGCCGAGATTCCTGCCGTGCAGCAGGCGGAGCCGGCAGTGCCGGGCGATGAATTGCGCATGCGCCAGGACGCGGCTCCGCAATTCGGCAACAGCACGATCATGGCGCCGTCTGCCGCGCCGATCACGGTGCTGCCCGGGGCTGTGGCGCGCAATAGCGACAATTACATGCTGGCGGCCCCGGCCGAAGCCAGCGGGGACCAATTCACCAGCTTTGAGGAACAGCGCCTCAAGGTGGCGGCGGAAGAGCCGGTTTCGACCTTCTCCATCGATGTGGATACGGCCAGCTATTCCTATGTGCGGCGATCGCTGGAAGACGGCTATGTGCCTGAGCCCGACGCCGTGCGCGTCGAGGAATTGCTCAACTACTTCCCTTATGACTATGCCCCGGCGACAAGCGCGGACCAGCCGTTCCAGCCGACCATGGCCGTGTTCCCCACGCCCTGGAACCCCAAGACGCAATTGCTCGAAATCGGCATCAAGGGCTATGTGCCCCCGGCCGGCGAGGACAAGCCGAGCAATCTGGTGTTCCTGATCGATACCTCCGGGTCGATGGACGAGCCGGACAAACTGCCGCTGCTGCAGCGGGCGTTCGGGCTGCTGGTGGATCAGCTATCGGGCAATGACACGGTCTCGATCGTCGCCTATGCCGGTTCGGCCGGGGTGGTGCTGGAGCCGACCAAGGCAACGGACAAGGCCAAGATCCTGGCCGCGCTCGACCAGCTTTATGCCGGCGGCAGCACGGCGGGGGCCGAAGGCATCGAGCTCGCCTACAAGCTGGCCGAGCAGGCCAAGGTCGAGGGCGGCACCAACCGGGTGATCCTGGCCACTGATGGCGATTTCAATGTGGGGATCGACGACCCCGAAAAGCTCGAGGACTTCATCAAGGCCAAGCGCGATAGCGGCGTGACGCTCTCGGTGCTCGGCTTCGGCATGGGCAATCTGGACGACGCCACCATGCAGGCGCTGGCCCAGAACGGCAATGGCAATGCCAGCTACATCTCGAACTTCCGCGAGGCCCAGAAGGTGCTGGTGGAAGAGGTGGGATCGACCCTGCACATGATCGCCAAGGATGTGAAAATCCAGGTGGAGTTCAATCCCGCCGTGGTCAGCGAATACCGGCTGATCGGCTATGAGACGCGGGCGCTCAACCGCGAGGATTTCAACAATGACGCGGTCGATGCCGGCGATATCGGCGCCGGCCATACGGTGACCGCGCTGTATGAAATCACCCCGGTCGGTTCGGGCGGCGAGCTGGTCGATCCGTTGCGCTATGGCGGGGATGCTGCCGCGGCGGCTGGCGGGAACGAGGAAATCGCCTTCCTCAAGATGCGCTTCAAAATGCCCGACAGCGATGTCAGCCAGCTCATCGAGCAGGCCGTCACGCCCAGCGTGGTCTATGACGATATCAGCGCGGTGAGCGATGATGCGCGGTTCGCCGCGGCCGTGGCCGCCTTCGGGCAGAAGCTCAAGGGCTCCGACTATGTCCGGGGCATGAGCTGGGACGCGATCCGCGCGCTGGCCCAATCGGGCAAGGGCGCCGATGAAAGCGGCTATCGCGCCGAATTCATCCAATTGCTCAAGACCGCAGCGCTGCTCAAGCCGGATACGGCGCCCGCGGCGGATGCGGAAGAAGATGCCTGCGTTGCAGCGGGCGAAGCAGACAGCGCCTGTTGAGGGCTTCCAGGCGCTGGGGCGGGCTGGACAACCAGCCCGCCCGACTATCTGATGTCTCCGGTACGTGTCGGAGGCAAAATTGCGCAATTTCGATTTCAGCTCCTGGGAGAGCATTCTCACCACGCTGATCGGGCTGGCGCTCTTCACCCTGATCGGCATTGGCATCCGCCTTTTGATCATGGCCACGATCCAGCAGCGCCAGCAGCGGCTCAACCGGCAGATCAATGAGCGCCTGCGCACCCTGATGGCCGCTTACAAAGTATTGGGCGGCTCGTTCACCGGCACGCTGACCGTCGATCCCCGGCATTTGCGCGAACTGCATGCGGCGCCCCAATCGGAGGGCGAGGAGGCGGTCGAGGTGGTGGCGGGCCATCCCGGCTCGGACCGGACCCGGCGCATTCGCGATGCCGTCGAGGCGGCGCTGTCCGATATTCTGCTGCTGGGGACCGAGGAACAGGTGCGGCTGGCCGAGCGGGCGGCGCGCGAATTGATCGCCGGCCATCCCATCCATACCCACGAACTGGTCGTGTCGCTGCGCAATTTCATCCGCGCGGCACTCGATCTCGACCCGGTTCCGCCCGACCTCGCCATTCCGATGCAGGGGCCGACCCGGCCCTCTGGAGCGGGTGGCAAAGGCAGGGGCGAAGGAGGCGGAGAACGCGGCGGCCAGGGTGGCGGCGGCGGTGGTCAAGGCGGTGGTGGTGGCGGCGGAGGCGCCGGCATGGGCATGGGGCTCGGCCTGGGTGGCAGCAATGATCCCGATCCGCCCGGCCCGCGCGGATAAAGGGAAAGCCCCGCGCCTTTTTGGGCACGGGGCGGTTTGGCTAGACCAGCGGCTTGAGGTTGGCCTCGATGCTGGCGCGACGGGGTTCGAGGAAGGGCGGCAGGGCGAGCGTTTCGCCCAGGCTTTCCATCGGCTCGTCGGCGGCAAAGCCGGGGACATCGGTGGCGATCTCGAACAGGATGCCGTTGGGCTCGCGGAAATAGAGCGAGGTGAAGTAATAGCGCTCGACCTCGCCGCTGGAGCGAATGCCGGCCTGGGTCACCCGGGCAATCCACTGGCGCAGGCTATCCTGATCGGGCGTGCGGAACGCCACGTGGTGCACACCGCCGGCGCCGGGCCGGGCCGGAGCCAGGGTCGGATCGACAACGACATGCAGCTCGGCCGACGGGCCCCCCTCGCCCATTTCAAACACATGGGTTTCCCCGGTCGTGCTGGTGGCGGGATAGGTGCGGACCTTGCGCATGTTCATCACCTGGGTCAGCACGGCCTCGGTGCGGTCGAGCCGCGGTACCGCCAGCGAAATTGGGCCCAGCCCGATGATCTGCTTTTCAGCGGGAACCGGGCTCTTGTGCCAGGGCACGACCTTGTTGGCTGCATCGATCACCATGCGGAAGCGCTGGCCTTCGAAATCCTCGAAATCGAGCGAGACATGGCCATTGCGCTCCTTGATGGCGGAGGTCCCCACATTGTGGTTCTGCAAATGGTCCTTCCACCAGTTGAGTGTGTCTTCGCTGTCGACGCGCAGCCCGGTGCGGCTGACCGTGTGGTTGCCGCGCTTTTCGGGGCCGGTTTCGAAGTCGAAAAAGGTCAGGTCCGCGCCTGGCGAGGCAACGCCATCGCCATAGAACAGGTGATAGGCGGTGGTCTGGTCCTGGTTGACGGTCTTCTTGATCAGCCGCATACCCAAAGTCTGGGTATAGAAGGCCAGGTTCTTGCTGGCCTGGGCAGTAACGGCGGTGAGGTGGTGGATGCCTCCGAGCTGCAAAGTCATGGCTTGTGTCTCCTTCCGGCGGCGAACCGCGCTAACATTGCCCAAGATGTAGGACAGCGCGTTCGGCTTGTGCAGCGGGCTAATTCCAACAGGCTGTTGCCGATATCCGAACGATTGGCGATCGTTGTCGTTGCATTGGCATGATCGGGCATTTGTCATGGGGGTGGCGCAGGAGGGCGCTTGACAGGGCCAAAAGGCAAATCTAATACGTCCACAAGCTTACAAGCATAGCCGTCCGGACGTTTGACCGGCCGGCCCTTGTGGCGGAGTAGCTCAGTTGGTTAGAGCAGCGGAATCATAATCCGTGTGTCCCCAGTTCAAATCTGGGCTTCGCTACCAAATTCTCCCAGTGAAATCAGTCTGTTAGAATATAGGTTGATTTCACTGGGAATTAATCTCAATCCCCATTAGTCGGTCTGGTCACTCGCGCTGGTTTGGCGGAGTGCCTTTGTCTATACGTTCTGTCTTCTTGTAGGCAGCGCCCCGCAAACGGCGCTTCAGGCGGACGCGTTGATGGGGCAAAGCGCAATGAAATTGCCGTTCGACCAACACTATTTCTCACTCGATGAGTGCGAGTTCGTGCTTGTTACCCGCAAGTTCTATCCCCAGCCATTGCAAGTCGTTTTGATCTCGATTGCATTGATACCACTGATTGCTTTGGGCGCCTGGCAGAAAGGCCTCGATTTGTGGGTGAGCGCCGGTGTCATCGGTGGCACGGTGATCGCATCGCTCTTTTTTGTGCCTCTGCTCTTTCAACTTCGAACAGGTCAATTGGGTGCGGGCAATTATGTAGTGGGCAATATCACGAGTGTGATGGGACACGTGGATTGGCCGCCCATATGGAGCAACATACTGGCGGAACGGGCCGTCACCTATAATTGGTCCGAGATTGGACTGATAACACTGCGTGCTGAGCCTTGGGCTGTCGCTCCCAATAATTTTCAGCTGGAACTCGATTTTCATGATGGCAGGATGCGCCATTTGCGTGTGCCAAATCTGAATGCCGAAGACATGGAGAAATTTGCCGCTGTTCTGGAGCTGATAGCTCTTCGTCGCGGGATCCGCTTTCAATGGGGATCTGCTCATCGTCCCGTTCACTATGGCGGGCTGCGGTTGCCCTGAAAATATTGCCTTGGCGGGGCGCCGAGCATGCGTTTGAACATGGTGGTGAAGGCGGCGACGCTGTCATAGCCCAGGTCGAGGGCGACGCTGGTGACCGGCTCGCCATTGGCGAGGCGGGGAAGGGCGGTGAGCAGACATGCCTGCTGCCGCCAGAGCGACAGGCTCAGGCCGGTCTCGCGGCGAAAGGCGCGGGTGAAGGCGCGGCGGCTCATGGCGAGGGTCTGTGCCCAATCATCGATCACCAGATGGGGGGATGGGTTTTCGACAAAGCTGCGGCAGAGCGCAAAAAGGCGCGGTTCGGACGGAAAGGGCAGGCCGAGCGGGACTTCGGGCAGCTTGGCGATTTCCTCGAGCAGCAGCGCCATGACCAGGCTGGAGCGTGTCGCACGGTCTGCTGGCAGGGCGACCGCTTCGACAATGAGGGCGCGGGCCAGATCGGTCAGCCCTACGACGCGCACATTGCCGGACATGTCGGGCAGGGCGCTAGGCGCGACATAGATCGAAAGCATGTGGACATGGCCCAGCATATCGACGGCATGCGCGATCTCCGGTGGAATCCACAAGGCATGTTCGGGCGGAACCATCCAGCGGCCCTGGCTCGACGTCACCATGACAACGCCCTTGCGCGGATAGAGCAATTGCGCCCGGCTATGGTGATGCGGGGCGATGGAATGGCCCGCAGGGTAGTGCGAAGGCAGGGCATAGACCGGGCCGGAGGCGGCTTCGATCTGTTCCAGCCGCTGGGCATGCAGGATTGTATGGTTGATCATGGTCTTGGCCCACTCGCGAAACAAGTGGACCAGAACACGAATGCGGGACAGGGGCAATTGGTCTATCGAAAAGGCTTCAATATGGAGCGATATCGTGACGAATAGTGCAGTGGCCGCAGACAGGGACGCGGGAGAACAGACGGCCTTTGCCGTGATCATGGCGGTGAGTTTCTGCCATCTGCTCAACGACACGATGCAGTCGCTTATTCCGGCGCTCTATCCGATGATCAAGGAGGACTACGCGCTCGATTTCACCCAGATCGGCTTTCTCGGCCTGGTGTTTCAGGTGACGGCCTCGCTGCTGCAGCCCCTGATCGGGATCTATACCGACAAGCGCCCGCTGCCCTATTCGCTGAGCGTGGGAATGGGCTTTACCCTGATCGGTCTCGCCACTCTTGCTTTTGCGCATTCCTATTGGATGCTGCTGGTGGGCGGGGCAGTGATGGGGCTGGGCTCGGCGGTGTTTCACCCCGAAGCCTCGCGCGTGGCGCGGCTGGCTTCGGGCGGGCGGCATGGGCTGGCGCAATCACTGTTTCAGGTGGGCGGCAATTTCGGCTCGGCCGTGGGCCCCTTGCTGGCCGCCTTCATCGTCCTGCCGCGCGGGCAGGGCAGCGTTGCCTGGTTTTCGCTGGCGGCGCTGCTGGGCATGGGCATTCTGTTTCAGGTGGGCAATTGGTATAGTCGCCATCGCGCTGCCAACCGGACGCGCACGAGCGCAACGCCGGCTGTGAGCCTGCCGCGCAAGACGGTCATCACGGCCATTGCCGTGCTGGCGCTGCTGGTGTTCTCCAAATACCTCTATATGAGCAGTCTTTCGAGCTTTTATACCTTCTACATGATGGATCGCTTTGCCGTTTCGGTGCAGGACGCGCAGATTTTGCTGTTCGTCTTCCTGGGCGCGGTGGCGATCGGCACAGTGGCCGGCGGGCCGGTGGTGGATTGGTTCGGCACCAAATTCGTGATCTGGCTGTCGATCCTGGGGGCGCTGCCCTTCACGCTGACACTGCCCTATGCCGACTACACCTGGACGGTCATTCTGACCTTCATCATCGGCGTGATCCTGGCGTCAGCCTTCTCGGCCATTGTGGTTTTTGCGCAGGAATTGGTGCCGGGCCGGGTCGGAATGATTGCCGGGCTGTTCTTTGGCTTCGCCTTCGGCATCGGGGGCATTGGCGCGGCCGTGCTGGGAATTGTGGCAGACCAGACCAGCGTCGAGTTCGTCTTCCAGGTCTGTTCCTATCTGCCGCTATTGGGTCTGCTGACCATTTTCCTGCCCGATATCGGCAAGGGGCGGCGGGCAAAGGCAGCGTGATTGACATTGGAGAGGCGCTCGCGGCCCAGGTCGCGGCGCCTCCCGTCCGCTTGCTGAGGGACTTATTGTCCGTCCGGCGGCAGGTTGAGCGTGACCCAGCTATGTTGACTGCGTTCGTAAACGGCCTGCTGGGGGGCGGGGAAGTGGGGGTCGGCGAAGGCGCCGAGGGCCAGGGCGATGTGGGCGGGTTTGCGTTCGGGATACCAGAATATCGTGCTGCCGCAGTTCGGGCAGAAATGATGCCGCAGCGGGAGCCCGCTATCGCCGATGCGCTGGTAGATGTGCGATGAGCCCGTAATCACCACGGCTTCCTTGCGGAAAAAGACCGCTATGCCAAAGGCGCTGCCGGTCCGGCGCTGGCATTCAAGGCAATGACAGACCGATATCTTCTCGGGCGCACCGCTGCATTCGACATGCAATTGGCCGCAGGAACATTGCGCGGTTCTGGTCTCTGGCTCGGTCATTTTTTGCCTCGTTCCCCGATTGTGCGAGGGGCAGGGGCGAAAGGCAATATGGCCTGCGCCATCGCCCGCAGCGATACAGCCCGCCGGCCGGCTGCAACCGGCACCGGCGTTTGAGGGTTACTTCAAAACATCGTGGATTGAAGGAGGACATCATGGCCGACAGGGACTATGGCGACGGCGGATTTCTCGAGCCGTTCTTTCTGCTGGCAGCGATATTGTGGATCGGTGGCGCGCTGCTGTTCGTATCCGTCGCGGCCATGGGGACAGCGCGGACCGGCAATGCGCCGCCGGCAGCGACCCAGGCCCCGGCCGCCGAAGCAAGCCAGACTCCCTGACCCGCCAGTCAATCCCGCCTGGCTGCGCTTTGCATATGCCGCAAAAATATGATAAAACTACTCAGTTTATACATTGGGGCATATTCCGATCTTGCACTACTGGCCTGCCATGACCTGGCGCACCGAGGGCATCCGCGTGACCGATCCGGTCAAGTGGCGGTGTCTGGATGGATTGATGGGAGCATTCTGGGAGGCCGAATGCCTCACGGGCGCCAGCGGCTATTACCTGGCCGATGATCCGCGCATCATGTTTTTCTTCAACGACGTGTCCGGCAAGGTCCGTATTTCCAATCACGATGGCGATTTTGTCCGCCAGCACCGGCCGATGACGCGGGCCATTTATATCCCCGCGGGCGTTCCGTTGTGGACCAATGTCGAATCCACCCACCACGTCACCCATCTCAACCTGCATATCCACAAAGACCGGCTGCTGCGGTTTCTGGCGCCTTCGGTGGGGCGGTCCGCGGCGCTGGCGGCCCTGCGCCGACCGGTCGAAATCCAGGATGTCGGCGCCATCGAGGCCCTGGCCAAGCTACTGGTGGGGGAAATTTCAGCGCCTTCCCGCCATGCGGTCTATGCGGAAAGCCTTGTCGGCAGCATTGTCGCCGGCCTTCTGGACATTCCGGAGCGGCCGGGTGACCAGGTCGAGGGCCGGTTGACCCAGGGGCAGATGAACAAGCTGACGTTGCGCGCCAATACGCCCGGCAATGGCCGGCTTTCCGTGGCGGAAATGGCCGATGCGGTGGGGCTGTCGGAAAGCTGGTTCAGTACGGTCTTCAAGCAGACGACGGGAAAGACGCCATTGCAATGGCAATTGGAGCGGCGGGTGGAGAGCGCCAAGAGGCTGCTGGCAGAGACCGATCTCAGCGTTGCCAATATCGCCGCCCAGCTCGAATTTTCTGATCAGGCGCATTTGACCAAGGTTTTCCGGCACGTGGCGGGGGAAACGCCGGCGGCGTGGCGGCGGATACAGCAGGTTCGCTAGGCCGCTGATTTCAGGATTGGGCCTTCTGATTGGTGGAGTGCCCGATCCGGTTCCCTCCCCACACGGGGGAGGGAGGTGGATGAGGGCAGGAGCCGAGAGGTTCCCGCCTTCAGCCGAGTTCAAATGAAAGACGGCTACCACGTCTGGCGCAGGCTGGCCGTGATCGAGCGGCCGGGATTGTAGAAGTCGGCACCGAAGCCGCCATAGGCCACGTGCTTCTCGTCAAAGATATTGCTGACATTGAGCTGGAACGTGGTGTTTTCCTGCACCTTGTAATTGAAGGCGGCGTCGAAGACGATGCTGGCGTCACCCGATTGGGTATTGGTGTCGTTGAAGAAATAGGGGCCGGAATAGCGGGCGCCCACACCAAAGGTCATGTCGCCGACAATGCCATTGCTGGGCAGGGTATAATCCAGCCAGAGCGAGGCGATGTGGTTGGGCACGAAGGAAAGTTCATTGCCTTCATTGCCCGCCGTGCCGTTTTCGACGATGTCGGAGAGCATGTAGGAATAGGCCAGGGTGAGGCTCAGATTTTCCATGACCTCGGCCTTGGCCTCAAGGTCGATACCGCGCACCCGCACTTCGCCAATGGTCTCCTGCAG
Source organism: Devosia yakushimensis (assembly GCF_030159855.1). Taxonomy (NCBI): domain Bacteria; kingdom Pseudomonadati; phylum Pseudomonadota; class Alphaproteobacteria; order Hyphomicrobiales; family Devosiaceae; genus Devosia; species Devosia yakushimensis. Next base: position 209,050 of record NZ_BSNG01000001.1, read on the forward strand.
CAGGGTAGCGGGGTTGGTGCGGGTCATATTGTTCTTGGTGAGGTCGTAGATGGCGGCGCTGAACAGGGCCGGGAAAGCCTCGGGCTGGTATTTGATGCCCGCTTCCCATTGTTCGCCACGCTCGGGCTCGACGCTGAGCGAGGCCGGAACGGCGGATTCGGCATAGCTGACATAGGTGGCGATCTCGTCGGTCCACTTATAGGTCAGGGCCGCGCGCTTGGTGAATTCGCTGAATTCGGCAGCGGTCAGTCCGCCCGTCAGATTGTTGGTCTGCTCGATATCCATCCAGTCATTGCGCAGCCCGATCGAGGCGGTCAGCCGGTCGAAGGTCAGGTCCTGCTGCAGGTAAAGCGCATTGGTCTTCTGGTCATTGGTGGTGCTGCCGATCAGTGGCACCGATGCAGGAGCGCCCGAATAGACCGGGTTCAGCCAATCGATGCTGGGGGCGGGGCCCCAATAGGTCTTGTTGGTGGCGTAGTTGGAATTGTGCTCGACGCCCACCAGCGTACGGCTCTCGACGGGGCCGAAGGTGGCGTCATATTGCACGCGCCCGTCGATGACGAAGTTTTCGCGGGTGGTCTCGTTGCCGAAAAAGGCGCGGCTGGCCAGGGTCGAGCCATCGGTGGGCGTTGCCGAAATATAGGCATAGCCGAAATCGCTGGCGGTATTGCTGTAGCGCGCATTGGAGCTGAAGGTCAGGCCATAGCCGACATCGTGGCTGAGCATGACGCTCAGTGTGTCGCGATCTACCCCGCGGAAATTGTAGCCCGGCTCGCCGAAGAAGACATTCCTGTCGAAATCGGTACCCACCGGGTGGCCGCCGCTGCCGGGCACGCCTTGCTTGCTCAGATGGTCATAGACGATGGTGAGGGTGGTTGCGTCGGTCGGCCGCCAGGTGAGGCCGGCCATGACGAATTGCTCGTCATTGCGCGAATAATCATATTCGTCATTGCCCACGCGGAGCTTGCCGGTGAGGCGATAGGAGAGCGTGTCGTCTTCGGTGATATTGTCGCCGAAATCGGCGCCGATCTCGGCCGTGCCCAGCGCACCGCCCGAAATATAGGCCTCGCCGAACTTTTCGTTCTTGGGCGTCTTGGTCACGTAATTGACCGCGCCGCCGGGGTCGGAAACGCCGAAGGTGGTGGAATTGGCGCCCTTGAGCACTTCGATCCGCTCGAAGGCATAGGGTTCTTCGCGGATGCCGCCAAAGGGTGCGCCGATCACCAGGCCGTCGCGATAGGTATAGGCATCAAAGCCGCGGATCTTGAAGAAGTCGAAGCGGTCGTCCGAACCGTAGAAATCGGTGGTGACGCCGGCAGTATATTGGATCACTTCCTCGGTGCTCTGCGCGCCGCGCTGCTGGATTTCCTTGGCGGTGATCACCGAAACCGAGGCGGGGGTATCCAGGATCGGCGTGGCGATCTTGCTGCCGCTTGTCGTGGTCCGTGCCACAATCGTATTGCGGTCGTCGTCGGTGCCGGTGCCCTGGACATTGACGGTGAGGGTGGGGAGAATCGTCACGGTCGGGTCGGCGGCCTCCTGAGCGAAGACGATATTGGGCGCCATGCCCGCCAGAGCGGTGCATCCCAAAAGCATGGCAGCCCGGTAGCGGGCCCCGCTGGCATCCCTGATATTCATATGCAATTCCAGATGTTGGTGTGCGGCTTGGCGGCCGCGCCCCCCTTGGGCCGGTTCCTGCCGGTTTCTGCTCATAACTTGAGGATGTTTGTCTGGTATTGTAAAAAGCGCCGGTTTTGTACGATTCCATGGGAATTTCGCCTTTATCCCCGTGGTCATGCGCATTGCGGTTGACGCGGTATCTCCAAACCTGAAAGTGAATGTCTACTTTTAGTTCAGGAGGCCTCGCCATGCTGCGGCTGTTTCGTTTTTCCGCACCATTGATTGTGGCATGTCTATCGATCCTGGGGGCGGGCTCCGCCCTGGGGCAGGATTTCCCCATCACCATCAAGCATGCCCTGGGCACCACAATCATCACCGAAAAGCCGGTGCGGGTCGCAACCGTGGCCTGGGCCAATCATGAAGTGCCGTTGGCGCTGGGGATCGTGCCGGTCGGCTTCGCTAGGGCCAATTTCGGTGATGACGATGGCGATGGTCTTTTGCCCTGGGTGGCCGAAAAACTCACCGAACTGGGCGCCGAAACACCGGTACTGTTCGACGAGGGCGATGGCATCGATTTCGAGGCGGTGGCGGCCACCGATCCCGATGTGATCCTGGCTGCCTATTCGGGCCTCAGCCAGGCCGATTACGACACGCTGAGCCAGATTGCGCCTGTTATCGCTTTTCCCGACGCGCCCTGGTCCACCGATTGGCGCGGCATGATCCGCCTCAATAGCGCGGGGCTGGGCCTGGCGGCAGAGGGCGAGGCGCTGATCGCCGAGATCGAGGCGGAGATTACCGATACCCTTGCCGCCTATCCCGCGCTCAAGGGCAAGTCGGCCATGTTCGCCACCCATCTCAACGCGTCCGATCTCAGCACCATCAATTTCTATACGACCAACGATACGCGGGTGAAATTCTTCGCCGATCTCGGCCTGACCTCGCCCCAGGGCGTGGTCGAGGCGACGGCGCCGGGCAAGTTCTCGGGCTCGGTCAGCGCCGAACAGATCGATCGCTTCGAGGATGTCGATATCGTCGTCACCTATGGCGACGAACAGCTTCATAGCGCGCTGATGGCCAATCCGCTGATGGCCCGGATGCCGGCAGTGGCACAGGGGGCATTGGTCATTCTGGGCGGCAATCCGGTTGGCACGGCAGCCAATCCCACCCCGCTTTCGATTGCCTGGGTGCTCAAGGACTATGTCGCCCTGCTCGCCGAGGCGGCCGCGAAATCGCAATGACGGCATTGGGCCTTCCATCGCCTGTCCGGCAGCCTATCGCCGGGCGGTCGAACCGCGTGCGGAGCCTGTGGCTGCTGGGTCTTGCCGGGCTGCTCGCCGCGCTCTGCGCGCTTTCGGTCACCACCGGGTCGCGCGATGTCGGCTGGGCCGATATCGCCGCGGCTTTGACAGGCGGGCAGGATAATATCGGCCAGGCGGCGGTGTCGCTGCGCATTCCGCGCACGCTCCTGGCCGTGTTGGCCGGGTCGGCGCTGGGGCTGGCCGGGGCCGTGATGCAGGGGGTGACGCGCAATCCGCTGGCCGATCCGGGTATTCTGGGCGTCAATATGGGCGCTTCGCTCGCCGTGGTCATCGGGGTCGCCTGGTTCAACATCGCCTCGGCCCAGGCCTATATCTGGGCGGCCATTATCGGCGCGGGCTGCACGGCCGGCTTTGTCTATACGATCGGCTCATTGGGACGGGGTGGGGCAACGCCGCTCAAGCTGGCGCTGGCGGGCGTTGCCACCTCGATTGCCTTTGCGTCCCTGGTCATGGCGGTGGTGCTGCCGCGCAACGATATTGCGGGGGGCATCCGCTCCTGGCAGATCGGCGGGGTGGGTGGCGCCACCTTCGAGCGCATTCTGCCCGTGCTGCCTTTTCTCGCCGTCGGCATGGTCATCGCCCTGCTCTCGGCACGGCGGCTCAATTCGCTGGCGCTGGGCGATGAAATGGCGGCGGGGCTGGGCGAACGGGTGGCGCTGGCCCGGGGCGTTTCCGCGCTCGGGGCGATTCTGCTCTGCGGCGCCACCACGGCCATTTGCGGCCCCATCGGTTTCCTGGGGCTGATCGTGCCCCATCTCTGCCGCCTGCTGGTGGGTGCCGATTATCGCTGGCTGCTGCCCTTTTCGGCACTTGGCGGCGCGAGCCTGTTGCTGCTCGCCGATATTGCCGGACGCATCATTGCCCGGCCCGCTGAACTCGATGTCGGCATTGTCACCGCCTTTGTCGGCGCGCCGTTTTTCATCTGGGTGGTCATGCGTCAGCGGATTCGCGAGCTGTGACGGCAATCGGCGCCATTACTGCCAGCCGCCGCCAGCACGGGCGGAATTACGCATTCCTGACGGGCATGCTCCTGCTGCTGGTCGTCGCAATTTTCGTGCTGACGCTGTCGCTGGGGCAGAGCTTCACGCCGCCCGGCGAGGTGCTTCGCGTTCTGTTTGGCGAAGAGGTGCAGGGCGCTAGTTTTGCAGTGGGGCAGTTGCGCTTGCCGCGCGCCGTGCTCGCCATATTGGCGGGGCTGAGCTTTGGTCTGGCGGGCGTCGCCTTCCAGATCATGCCGCGCAATCCGCTGGCCAGCCCCGATATTATCGGCATCAGCTCGGGCGCCAGCGCGGCGGCGGTCTTTGCGATTGTCGTGCTGTCGCTCAAGGGCGCCGCAGTATCGGTTTTCGCGGTCAGCGGTGGTCTGGTGGTGGCGTTGCTGGTCTATGCCCTCTCGTTCCGCAATGGCGCGGCGGGAACGCGGCTCATACTGGTCGGCATCGGGGTTTCGGCCATGCTGGAAAGCGTTGTGGCCTATATCCTCTCCCAGGCGGCGGATTGGAACCTGCAGGAAGCATTGCGCTGGCTGACCGGCAGTCTCAACGGCGCCCAGCTCGGTCAGGCCATTCCCCTGCTCGCCGCCCTGGCCGTATTCGGCAGCCTGCTGCTGAGCCAGGCGCGGAGCCTCGACCTGCTGCGGCTGGGCGACGACACCGCGGCTGCCCTGGGCGTTCGTGTCGGCCGGACGCGGATTGCGATCATCGTCGCCGCGGTCGGGCTTATCGCCACGGCGACGGCGGTTACCGGGCCGATCGCCTTTATCGCGTTTCTGTCCGGGCCGATTGCCGCCCGCATCGTGGGTTCACGCGGTTCGCTCTTGATCCCCGCGGCGCTGGTGGGTGCGCTCCTGGTGTTGGCGGGGGATTATGCCGGCCAGTTCCTGCTGCCGGCGCGCTATCCGGTGGGGGTGGTGACGGGGGTGCTGGGCGCGCCCTATCTTATCTATCTCATCGTGCGCGCCAACAGGAGCGGCAGCTCTCTCTAAGCACCTAGATCAGAGGCGCACGGCTATCTTCATTCTTGGCGTCGACCAGCTTGGTCAGCAGGCGCAGGAATTGGGGCTGCTCATCTTCCGAGAGACCGGCGAGAATCTTCTGCTGTGCCCGGTCGACGGCCGGCTGGCAGCGTTCCAGCTCGTCGCGGCCGGCTTCGGTCAGGGCAAGCAGGCGCGCCCGCCGGTCATTGGGGTTGACGCTGCGTGCCACCAGGCCCTTGGTCAGCAGGCGATCCACCACGCCGCCCAACGTCACCTTGTCCAGCGCAACCAGCCGGGCCAGCGTCGCCTGATCCATTCCCGGCTTGGCCGCGACCTTGTCCAGCACGGCATATTGCACCGGCGTCAGGTCATGCCCGGCGGCGGAGAGCTCGCGCAGGAATATGGCGACGGCCGATTGCTGGAGGCGGCGGATCAAAAAGCCCGGGGGCTGTCTGCTGGTCATTTTCATCCTTTGTCTGCCTGCCGTTTCTAACCCGCAAAAAGCGGCAGAACCAGACTTGCCAAATTTAGTGAGTATACTTACCATTTGCGGAGAGGACAGCCACATAATGGTTGCCCCGCAAGGAGGAGGATTTCGCCATGGCTGAAAGCGCCAAGCCGCATGGCATGCAGCCGGAGGAGACGCCCGAGCTGGCCGAGCTTTATGCCGGGTTTGCCCGCCATTCCATCATGCCGCTCTGGACCCAGATCGGGGACCTCATGCCGCGTCATCCGCGCCCCAAGGCGGTGCCCCATCTTTGGCGCTGGGCCGATCTCTATCCGCTGGCGCAAAAGGCGGGTGAGCTGGTTCCGGTAGGCAGGGGCGGGGAAAGGCGCGCGTTGGGCCTGGGCAATCCGGGGCTTAGCGGCAATGCCTATATTTCCCCCACGCTCTGGGCGGCCATCCAATATCTGGGGCCGCATGAAACGGCGCCCGAACACCGCCATTCGCAAAATGCCTTCCGCTTCGTGGTCGAGGGGGAGGGAGTGTGGACCGTGGTCAATGGCGATCCGGTGCGGATGGGCCGGGGCGATTTCCTGTTGACGCCCGGCTGGAATTTCCACGGCCACCACAATGCCACCGACAAGCCCATGGCCTGGATCGATGGCCTCGATATTCCCTTTTCCTACCAGAACGATGTGGGCTTTTTCGAATTCGGTGCCGACCGGGTGACCGATTATGCCACGCCCGATATTTCGCGCAGCGAGCGGCTCTGGTGCCATCCGGGCCTGCGGCCACTTTCGGGTTTGTCCGATACCGTGTCCTCGCCCATTGGCGCCTATCGCTGGGAGCATACCGACAGGGCCCTCAACGGCCAATTGCTGCTGGAAGAAGAGGGGCATCCCGCCACGATTGCCGAGGGGCATGCCGCCATCCGCTATATCAATCCCACCACCGGGGGCGATGTGATGCCCACCATAAGGGCGGAATTTCATCGTCTGCGGCCTGGTGTCGTGACGCAAAGGCGGCGTGAGGTCGGCTCCAGCGTCTTCCAGGTGTTCGAAGGGGGTGGCCGGGTCGAGCTGGGTGAACAGAGCCATAGCCTCGAGATGGGCGATCTTTTCGTCGTGCCCTCCTGGGTGCCCTGGACGATCGCGGCGGAAAGCCAGCTCGATCTCTTCCGCTTTTCCGATGCACCCATCATGGAACGGCTCAATTTCGCCCGCAGCGCGGTCGGGCCGGACGCCTAGAATGGGTGAAACGCTTGAGCAAGCGCGGACCCGGCTGCGGCAAAGGCTGGGTTCGGGCGCGCGGTTCGACTCTGCCGCGGCGCCAGCCACGGAGCTATTGACCATGCGGCTGGCGCGGGCGGCTTGCCTCCGCCAATTGTCGCACATTGGCGATGACGATCTGGAACTGATCGGATTGGCCAGGCTTGTTGCCGAGCTGGGCTGCACGGCCCGGCTCATTGCCGAAGCTTTCGAGGCTCTGTCCGGGCATGATGGCATAGAGGGCGACGAAGCCGAACGTGGCGACAGCCTCGTCGCGGAAATCGTCCTGGCGCAAACCCTGCCGGGGCGGGCGCTACGCTCGCTTTACCTGCATGCCCTGCAACATCTCGATGTGGCCTGCCGCGACATGGATGGGTCGGGCTGGAGCGCCCGGCTGACCCTTCCCGGCCTCGTTGCCGCCACCCCCGCCGAGGCGCTGGGTCGCATGAGCGCGCTGCTCCAGGCGGGCGCCACGGCTTTCCAATTCTATGCCGATCACGGCCAGCCCGCTCTGGCTTTCCCCTCGCAATCGCAGATTTTCGGAGTGCCGTCATGACGGACCGCCTGTTTCCCTCGCCCGCCTGGCCCACCGTTCCGGTGGAAGGGCGAAGCCAGCTTTATCCCGTGCACCGCATCTTCTGTGTGGGCCGCAATTATGCCGACCATGCCAAGGAAATGGGCGTGGAAGTGGATCGCGAAGCGCCGTTCTATTTCCTCAAGGACGCCCAGGCGCTGGTGCCGAGTGGGGACGTCGTGGCCTATCCGCCGGGTACGGCCAATTATCACTACGAAATGGAGCTGGTGATCGCCATCGGCGCCGATGCTTTCCGGGCCGACCGTGCGGGTGCAGCGGCGGCCATATTCGGCTATGCGTCGGGCCTCGACATGACGCGGCGCGATCTGCAGCTCGAGGCCCGGGCCAAGCAGCGGCCCTGGGACCTGGGCAAGAATTTCGAGCGGTCCGCCGTCATCGCGCCCATTGTCGAGGCTGCCGCCTTCGGCGAGGTGGGGCCGCAACGCATCACGCTCAATGTCAATGGCGAGACGCGGCAGGATGCCCATCTCTCCGATCTCGTCTGGTCGCCCGCCGATCTGGTCGAGCATTTGTCGGGTTATTACCATCTCATGCCGGGCGATCTCATCTATACCGGCACGCCGGCCGGGGTGGGCGCGGTGCTGGCCGGAGACCGCATCGTGGGCAGTATCGAGGGCCTCCCCGAAGTGCGGCTGACCATCGGGCCGGCGGCATGATCTTTCACGGCTATTTCCGCTCCTCGGCTGCCTGGCGCTGCCGCATCGCTTTCAATCTCAAGGAGATTTCTCCCGAGCAGACCCGTTTCGTCCATTTGCGGCGCGGTGGTGGCGAACAGAACCAGCCGGCCTATCGCGCCATCAATCCGCAGGGCCTGGTGCCTGCGCTAGAGACCGAAGCGGGTGTGCTGACCCAGTCGCTCGCCATTATCGAATGGCTGGATGAAACCCAGCCGGGACCCAGGCTCGTGCCGGAGGACGCGTTCCAGCGCGCCAGGGTGCGGGGCTTTGCCCAGGCCATAGCCTGCGATATCCACCCCCTGCACAATCTGCGCGTGCTCGGCTATCTCGGCCAGCATTTCGGCCAGGACCAGGCGGGCAAGGACGCCTGGTGCCGCCATTGGATCGCTGCGGGACTCGAGGCCTGCGAGGCCATGGTATCGCCCGATAGCCCGTTCTGTTTCGGCGACCAGCCGGGCCTTGCCGAAATCTGCCTCGTACCGCAAATGGCTTCGGCCGGCCGGTTCGGACTCGATACCGGCCATCTGCCCCGCCTCACTGCCATCACCGCCCGCTGCAACGGGCTCGACGCCTTTGCCCTGGCCGCCCCCGCGCGGCAGCCCGATTTCGAGGAATGACCATGACCGACCAGACTCTCGACCTGCTGCGTCAGGCGCCGTTCCATCTCGATGAGGAAGCCGTGGCGTGGGTGGCCGACACCGCCACGCGTCTTGAGGGCGACAGCAGGCTGATGCAGCTTTTCGTCATCGGCATGCATGGTCCGGTGGGGGCCTGGACCGACGAGATCGCGCAATTGCGGCCCGGTGGGGTCATGCGCTTCTTTTCGGCCGATGGCGCGGCCGAGGCCGGGCTGCTCGATCGCCTGCAGGACGAAGCCGAGGTGCCGCTGCTGGTCTCAGCCGATCTCGAAGGCTCGCGCATGAGCCTGGCTTTCGGCACCACCGTCCCCAATCCGCTGGCGCTCGCGGCAGTGAACGATGTGGCGCTGACCGAGGGGATTTCCCGCATCATGGCCGAAGAGGCGCGAGCGGTTGGGGTCAATTGGTCCTATACGCCGGTGCTCGATATCAATGCCGCCTTCCGCTCGCCTATCGTGGCTACGCGCGGCTATGGCGCCGAGATCGACCGCATCGAGGCTCACGCGCTGACCCAGGCCAAGGCGTTTCAGCAGGCAGGCGTCGCCGCCTGCGTCAAGCATTGGCCGGGCGAGGGGTTCGACGATCGGGACCAGCATTTGCTGACCACGGTCAATCCGCTGTCCATGGACGAATGGGAGGCTCATTTTGGGCGGCTTTATCGCGCTGCCATTGCCGAGGGTGTGCTCTCGGTCATGTCCGCCCATATCGCGCTGCCCTCGTTTGTCCGGGAGGGGGAGAGCGAAGCCGGGCTCGAGGCCTTCCGACCCGCTTCGCTCTCCACGGCGCTGACCACCGATCTGCTGCGCGGGCGGCTGGGCTTTAACGGGTTGATCGTTTCCGATGCCTCGGAAATGGCGGGGGTGACGTCCTTCATGGATGTCGCCCAGGCCAAGGTCGAAATGCTGCGTGCCGGCTGCGACATGATCCTCTTTTCCCAGGATGTGCCGCGCGACCTCGGCGCCATCAAGGCGGCGCTGGCCGATGGCAGCCTGTCCCGGAGCCGGGTCGATGAAGCGCTGCTGCGCGTGCTCGGGCTCAAGGCGGCGCTGGGCCTGCACAAGGCCGGGCGCGTGCCGGCCGCCGCGCGCCTGACGCAATTGGGCAAGCCGGAAGCCGAGGCGCTTGCCCGCGCGGGTTTCCAGCGGGCGCCGACCCTGGTCAAGGATGTGCAGAACCTTTTTCCGATCTCGCCCGACCGGCACAAGCGGGTGCTGTTCGTCACCGGCGGCATCGTCTCCCCGATCCATGGCGCGTCCATGGCTTTCGCCTTGCCCGATCTCATGCGCCAGCGCGGCTTTGCGGTGGATGTGCATGTGGCGGGCGATGCCATACCGACGGGGCAATATGATCTGGTACTCTATGGGCTGGGCGAGGAGACCCTGCTGACCCGCGGCCGGATTTTCCTCGACTGGCTAGGGCTGATGGGCAATTTCCGGCTGTCCATGCGGCGCACCTGGCACGAAATGCCCACCGCCATGGTCTCGTTCGGCTACCCCTATTACCTCTATGACGCCCCGCGCATGCCCGCCTATGTCAACGCCTATTGCACGTCCGACGAGATGCAGGAGGCGGTGCTGGACTGCATGATGGGGCTGCGTCCCTTTGCCGGCCAATCGCCGGTCGACGCCTTTTGCGGGCTCGAGGATGCCCGCTACTGACCCTATGAAAGCGGCTTATCGCTGCTGGGCGAAATTGCATTTCTCGCTTATCGCGCCTGCTGCTAGGTCGGAGGGGACGCCGGAATCCGCAAAGGCGGGCGGCAATGGGAGGATTGAGATGACGAAGCGGCTTCTGCCGGCCTTGCTTGCTGCCGCCTTGCTGGCTGGGGTCGCGCCCGCGGCCATGGCGCAGGTTGCCAACGATGCGGATACGCTCGCGCTCGGCGCGACGATCGACAATACCAGCTTCGACCGCGCCCAGTTGATGATCGGCCACCAGCTTCAGTACTGGTCGCCGGTTTTCGATACGCTTCTGGTGCGCGAGGCCAATGGCGATATCGGCCCGAACATGGCGACCGAATACACCTATAATGGCGATAGCAGCGTGCTCACGCTCAAGCTGCGCGACGGCATCACTTTCAGCGATGGCGCGCCCTTCGATGGCGAGGCGGTCAAGGCAAACCTGGAATATCTCAAGAGCGGCGCCGGGCAGAACAGCTTCATGGCCGCTTCGATTTCCGAAATCGAGGTGGTTTCGCCCAATGAGGTGAAGCTGCATCTCAGCGAGCCCGATCCGGGCCTGCTGCAGAACCTGGCTGTCGTCGGCGGCGCCATGGCGTCTCCCGCCACACTGGGCGTTGAAGGGTCTGCCAATAGCCCGATCGGCTCGGGCCCCTATGTCTACGACACCGCGGCCTCGGTACTCGGCCGCCAATATGTCTATGTCAGAAATCCCAACTATTGGAATGCCGCCGATTTCCCGTTCGAGCGGGTCACCATCACCCCGATCAATGACAATGTGGCGCGGCTCAATGCCCTCAAGTCCGGCCAGATCGATGCCGGTATCAGCGAGGCCCGGGCCGTCGCCGATGCCGAGGCCAATGGCCTGGTGCTCAACCGCGTCGATGTGGACTGGTTCGGCCTGATCATTGCCGACCGCGAGGGCAAAATTGCGCCGGCGCTAGCCGATCTGCGCGTGCGCAAGGCGCTCAACATGGCCTTCGATGGCGCGTCCATTCTGAAATTCGTCGATCTGGGCTATGGCCGGCTGACGGATCAGATTTTCCCATCGACCAGCCAGGCCTATGTCCCTGAACTCGACGAGGTCTATCCGTTCGATCCGGCTGCGGCCAAGGCCCTGCTGGCCGAGGCGGGTTATCCCGATGGCTTCTCGCTCACCCTGCCGGAAACGACCAATTATGCTGCCTTCAATCCAATTGTGGAGAAATTCCTCAAGGATATCGGCGTCAGCGTAAAGTGGGAAAAGATCGCGCCCAACGCCACCATTACCGAGCTGCGCTCGGGCAAGTTCCCGGCCTATGTCTTCCAGTTCGGCTATCAGGGCGAGTGGTCGGAAATCCGCAAATTCGGCTTCCCGGATAGCCCCTGGAACACTTCCAAAGTTGCCGATCCTGCCTTGCTGGAGCTTATCGACAAGGTTCAGTATGCCTCCGGCGACGCGCAAAATGCGCTCTACAAGGATGTCGGCAGGTACTTTGTCGAGAACGCCTATTATGCGCCGATGTATCGTCGCGACATCATTTATCTGACCAATAAGGAAACGCTTGTGGATCTGCAGTCGACCAATGTGGTGTCGCCCATCCGCAATTACTCAAAGGCGCAATAATCGCCAAATCTGCTCGAGCAGAAAGGCGGCCAGCAGTGGCCGCCTACCGTGCCCCATATTCGCGATTTCGTGAAGGCGGAGTAGTTCTCCCGGCGTCCTTCGCCAAGCGAGGAAGCGGGCAGCCGTCAGGGCTGTCCGATTTCGCTTGTGACCCTTGTGGGTTTCACCCCGCCGCGGCTGGTATCGAACCCCTGCTCATGGGCGATGCCGAACTTGTCCTGGCAGAGCTCCACCAGGGTCTGCATGGGCGACCAGTCGCGCATTTCGGTGCGGAAGATCATGCCGATCTCGGCCGTGCTGTGCCGCAGGGGCAGGGGGATGGGAACGATGCGCGGGGAATTGACCGCCTGCACCGACAGCCCCGGCAGCACGCAGAGGCAGTCGCTCTGCTGCAATATGGTCAGCACCGAGAGCAGGTTCTGGCAGATGAAGCGCACATCGGGCCGCGCGCCGACATGTTCGGCAATGGTATGCTCGGTGATTTCGCGATAGGCTGGCAGTTCGGAATAAACGATCCATGGATAGGCCAGCAGGCTTGATGGCAGAACCTTGCCGCCCGGGCCGCTCTGTCCCTTGAGCAGGGGATGGTTCTCCCGCGCCATGACGTAATTGGTGACCTCGGTCAGTTTGACCCGCGCCATCCGGGCGCTGGTGCCGCCATCGTTGAACACGCCGCCAAAGGCCACGTCGAGCCGGCCCTCGCGCAGGTCGTCTATAGTCTTGCCATAGGTCAGCGTGGTGAATTCGATGACGAGGCGCGGAAACCGGCTCTGCAATTCGGCCAGCACGCCCGACAAGATCCCCGAGCGCCAGACCGGCCCGCCGCCGATGCGCATCACCGCTTTTTCGTCGCTGACCTCGCTGCGCAATTCGTGCTCGGCAATCTCCCAATAACGCTCGATCCGGTTGGAGACCGACAGCACCTTTTCCCCGAAGGGGGTGGCTTTGACACCCCGCGCATGGCGGTCCACCAATTGCTGGCCGAAATAGCTTTCGAGCTGCGCCAGGGAGCGCGACAGGGCCGGCTGGGTGACATTCAGCTTCTCGGAGGCGCGGCGCAAACTGCCCTCTTCGAGAATGGTCCGAAGCCGGAAGAGGTGGGTGATCTGGTCAAGCATATGGCTATGCACCGAAGTTATCGCTTCCGGCATTTTTTGCATTATCTGTGCATCGGTTCAACTGCTATCACCGCCTCAAGATAAGGCCCCGCAAGTGGGTATTGAGGAGGAACAGCATGATGGTTCTCAGCCAAGGCGCCGCTGCGGGCCCGCGCCGCCGCGCGGCCCCCTGCGGGGAGGGGCGATACCGTGCTTAGATATCTGTCCAAGCGCGTGGTCTCGAGCCTGGTGCTGCTGGTGCTGGTGACCACGGTCACCTTCGCGCTGGTCTTTGGCGGTGCCGACAATGTGGCCCAGAACATTCTGGGCGAGAATGCGACCAACGAGCAGATTGCCGCGCTCGAGGTCAAGCTGGGCATCGACCGGCCGCTTCATGAGCAATATGTCTCCTGGGTCGGCAAGGCCGTCACCGGCGATCTCGGCACCTCCTGGACCATGGGCGAAAGCGTCGGCAAGATCCTCTCCGGGCGCCTGCCGGTGACGCTCTCCATGGTTACGCTGGCCATCTTTGCCATCGGACTGGTCTCGGCGCTGCTGGGCATTATCGCGGCGGTGCGCGGCGGCTGGGCCGACAGGGTCATCCAGGTGATCAGCGTTGTCGGCTTTTCGCTGCCCAATTTCTGGCTCGGGCTGATCCTGGTCGTGGTCTTCGCGCTCAATCTGCGCTGGCTGCCGGCCACCGGCTATGTCGATTTCCTCGCCTCTCCAACCGGCTGGGCGGCCTCGCTGGCGCTGCCGGTTTCGGCCCTGGTGCTGTCGGGCATCGCCTCGGCCTCCCAACAGGTGCGCGGCGCCATGATCGATGCCCTGCGGCAGGATTATGTGCGCACCCTGCGCGCCGGCGGCATCAAGCCATCCTCGGTGCTGTTCCGCCATGCCCTGCGCAATGCCATGCCGGCAGCGCTCACCGTGCTCTCGGTGCAGTTCATCGCCCTATTGGGCGGCGCGGCCATTATCGAGCGCGTCTTTGCCATTCCGGGCCTGGGCTCGATCACCGTCCAGGCGGCGCTCTCGGGCGACATTCCCGTGCTTATGGGTGTGGTCGTCACCATGATCATTCTCGTCGTGCTCGTGAATATCGCCATCGATCTGCTCAATGCCTGGGTCAATCCGAAGGTGAGGCTCTGATGTCCGCTGCAAGCACTCCGCAAACCGGAACGCCGGCCGCCACCCGCGACGGCATTGTCCGCTCCGTGCTCACCAATCCGCTCGGCCTATTGGCCGCCGCGCTGCTCACTATGGTCATTCTGGCGGCGGTCTTTGCGCCGCAGATCGCGCCCTTTCCGGCCGATGAGCTGCAGATCTTCAAGATCAATGCGCCGCCGGGCGACGGGTATTTCCTGGGTGGCGACGGCTCGGGCCGCGATATTTTCAGCCGCCTGGTCTATGGCGCCCGCAATACGCTGACCGGCGCGCTGATCGCCATTTCGGTCGCCGCTTCGATCGGGGTCACTTCGGGGCTGTTTGCCGGCTATTTCGGCGGCCGCCGCGAAGTGGTCATGAGCTGGATTTCCGACGGGCTCATGGCGCTGCCCTCGCTCATCGTGCTGCTGGCTTTCTACCAGTCGCTGGGCTCGTCCATCCAGGTGTCCATGGTGATTTTCGGCGTCATGCTGGCGCCCGGCTTCTACCGGCTGACGCGCAATCTGGTGAACGGGGTCAAGCACGAGCTTTATGTCGATGCGGCCCGCGTGTCCGGCCTCTCGGACCTCCGCATCATCGTGCGACACATCCTGCTGGTCATCCGCGCGCCTGTCATCATCCAGGTGTCCATCGTGGCGGGTGTTTCCATCGTCATTCAGGCGGGCCTGGAATTCCTGGGCCTGGGCGATCCGGCCGTGCCGACCTGGGGCGGCATGCTGCAGGATGCCTTTGCCAATATGTTCGTGGTGCCCACCGCGATCCTCTGGCCGGGCCTGGCCATTTCGGTCACCGTGGCTTCCTTCGTGCTGCTCGCCAATGCCATTCGTGACCGGCTGCAGCAGGGCAATCGCGTCGCCAAGGTCGCGGCCCTGCCTGCTCCGGTCGCCGCTTCCGCCGTCGGCGCAGCCCCGGGCGATAAAGACGCGCTGCTCGAGGTCCGCGATCTCGTCGTCGGCTATCCCTCGGCGGATGGCTGGACCGAAGTGGTCAAGGGCGTGTCCCTGCAACTGCGCCGCGGCGAAGTGCTGGGCCTCGTGGGGGAAAGCGGTTCGGGCAAGACGCAGACGGCCTTTGCCGTGCTGGGCCTGCTTTCCACCGGCGGGCGCATCCTCTCCGGTTCGATCTGGTTCGATGGCCGCGACATTGCCAATCTCCCCGAAGAAGAGATGCGCAAGCTCCGCGGCAAGCGCATTGCCTATGTGCCGCAGGAACCGATGAGCAATCTCGATCCGGCTTTCCGCATCGGCTACCAGCTCACCGAGCCCATGGTCACCGTGCTGGGCATTTCGCGGGGCGAAGCCAAGGCGCGGGCGCTCAAGCTCCTGGCTCGGGTGGGCATGCCCAATCCGCTGCGCACCTTTAATGCCTATCCGCACCAGATTTCGGGCGGCATGGCGCAGCGCGTCCTGATCGCCCGGGCCATTTCCTGCAATCCCGACCTCCTGATCGCCGATGAGCCCACCACCGCGCTGGACGTGACGGTGCAGGCCGAAGTGCTCGAATTGCTGCGCGACCTGCAGGCCGAGATGAACATGTCGGTCGTGCTGGTCACCCACAATTTCGGCGTGGTTGCCGATATCTGCCACCGCGTTTCGGTGATGAAGGATGGCAAGGTGGTGGAAACCAGCGATGTCCGGAGCCTCTTTGCCGATCCCCAGCACGATTACACCAAGATGTTGCTTGGCGCCGTGCTCGACGACGTGACGCCCCGCGTCTACCGGCCCCTCAGCGTCAAGGAAGTTTCGGCATGAGCGAGCAAGTCATTGTCCAATGCATGGACGTGAATACCCATTTTGGGGCGCATCACGTGCTCAAAAATATCAATCTCACCGTCCGCCCCGGCGAAACCGTGGGCCTGGTAGGCGAAAGCGGATCGGGCAAGACCACGCTGGGCCGCGCCATCCTGGGCATCGGCCCGGTCAGTTCGGGCCGCATCCTCTTTGAAGGGCAGGATATTGCCGGTGTTGCGCCGCGCGACCGCAAGGGCAAGGCGGCGTCTATCCAGGCGGTGTTTCAGGACCCCTATACCTCGCTCAATCCTTCGATGACGATCGAGGATATTCTGACCGAGCCGATCGTCGCGCGCGGCCAGGCCTCGCGCGCCGAGGCGGTAACCAGAGTGCGGACCCTGCTCGATCAGGTCGCCCTGCCCAGCGATGCGGCCAGCCGCTATCCGCGCGAATTTTCCGGCGGCCAGCGCCAACGCGTCGCCATTGCCCGGGCGCTGGCGCTTTCGCCCCATCTCATCGTCTGCGACGAACCCGTTTCGGCCCTCGATCTGTCCACCCAGGCGCGCGTGCTCGATCTCTTCGTCGAGATTCAGGAGCGCACCGGCGTCGCCTATCTCTTTGTCAGCCACGACCTGTCGGTAGTTCGCCATATCTCGCACCGGGTTGCCGTTATGCGCGGCGGGGAGATCGTCGAATTCGGCGAATGCGACCAGGTCACTGCCAATCCGCGGCACGATTATACCAGGCGGCTGCTGCTGGCCGCCCCTGTTGCCGATCCCGTGCGGCAGGCCGAACGCCGCGCCGCCTTCCGCGCGCTAGCGACAAATGGGGCTGCCTAATGGGCGCTTCCTACCCACAGTGAAAAAACGAAACGCTGGCGCATGTGGCGCCGACATCTTGAATACCGGAGCCTAAGATGCGCGCCATTATTGTCATGTTCGACAGCCTCAACCGGCGCATGCTGCCGCCCTATGGCGACACCCAGACGCATGCCCCTAATTTCGCAAGGCTGGCGACGCGCAGCGCAACCTTCGACCGCTGCTATGCCGGCTCCATGCCCTGCATGCCGGCACGCCGCGAAATGCATACGGGGCGCTATAATTTCCTGCACCGCTCCTGGGGACCCATCGAGCCGTTCGACGATTCCATGCCGGAAATCCTGGGCAAGAATGGCGTCTATACCCATTTGGTCACCGACCATCAGCATTATTGGGAAGATGGCGGGGCGACCTATCACAACCGCTATTCGAGCTATGAGTTCTTCCGCGGCCAGGAAGGCGATCTCTGGAAGGGCGATGTCACCCGCACCGACCGCACAAGGCTCAGGGATATCTTCTACCGGATGCACAATCAGGATGGGATCAATCGCGATTACCTCAAGGACGAGGCCGACCACCCCCAGACGCTGACGTTCAATGCCGGGCTCGATTTCATCGAGACCAATGCGGGCGCCGACAATTGGATGCTGCAGCTCGAGACCTTCGATCCGCACGAGCCGTTTTTCAGCTACGAGCAGTACCACAAGCTCTATCCCGAGAGCCCGCTGGGCAATGGCGAGGATTTCGACTGGCCGCCTTATGCGCGGGTCACAGAATCCGGCAGCACGGTCGAAAACGCCAAGCTGCGCTATCTGGCGCTGCTCTCCATGTGCGACGCCAATCTGGGCCGCGTGCTCGACCTTATGGACGAGAAGAACATGTGGCAGGACACCATGCTCATCGTCTGCACCGACCATGGCTATATGCTGGGCGAGCGTGGCTGGTGGGGCAAGTCGGTCATGCCCTGGTATGACGAAACCATCCACACGCCCTTCTTCGTCTGGGACCCGCGCTCCGGCGTGGCCGGCGAGCGTCGCCAGGCGCTGGTGCAGACCATTGATATCGCGCCAACCCTGCTCGACTTTTTTGGCCTTGCGCCGACCCAGGACATGCTGGGCCAGCCGCTCGGGCAGGCGGTGGCCAGCGACGAACCGGTGCGCGAAGGGGGGCTGTTCGGCATTTTCGGCGGCCATGTCAGCGTCACCGACGGGCGCTATGTCTATATGCGCGCCTCGGCCGAGGCGGCGAACGGGCCCTTGCTGGAACATACCCTGATGCCCACCCATATGCGGTCGCGCTTCGAGCCGTCCGAATTTGTCGGGGCCGAGTTGATAGCGGGCTTTTCCTTCACCAAGGGCGCGCCCGTGCTGCGCCTGCCGGGCTGGACCATGCGGGGGCCGGCCGAATTCGGCACTCTGCTCTATGACCTCGAAACCGATCCGGGCCAGACCACGCCCTTGCGCGATGTCGCTCTCGAATTGCGCATGGCCGATCTTCTGGTCCGGCTCATGCGCGAGAACGATGCGCCCCCCAGCCAGTTCGAGCGGTTGGGTCTTCCGGCCACGGGGAAGGTCACCGAAGCCCATCTCCTCATCGAGAAACAATGGGCGCAGGTCGAGGCCGGGCAGCGCCGCGCGCCGACCGTCGCCGACTTTTCCCCCGATGCTGTGATTGCGACTGTCACGGTTAACAGTCTGCTAGCAGAAGACAGCACCAAGGCAATCGTTGTTAACGCCCTGCCGGCGCTCGACGGCAGCCGGATCGCGGCGATTTTCGATGACAAGACCCTGCTCGAAATCGCCGGCATGGTGCCGCATCTCGACAAGGCCCGGCTCGATGCTATCGAGCGTTCGCTGCAGGCCGTGATTCCTGCGGAATAGCTTTATATTTCAGGATTTTAGCATGCGCCCGAACATCATTTTCATCATGAGCGACGACCATGCCGCAAGGGCGATTTCCGCCTATGGGGCAGGGCTCAACCATACGCCCAATCTCGACCGGCTGGCCAATGAGGGCATGCGCCACGACGCCACTTACGTCACAAATTCCATCTGCACCCCCAGCCGCGCCGCCATCCTCACCGGCACCTATAATCACGTCAATTGCGTCACCACGCTCCATACCGAAATCGACAATCGTTTGCCCAATGTTGCCAAGCACTTACGCCAGGGCGGCTACCGCACCGGCATGTTCGGCAAGTGGCATATGGGCGAGGGGAAAGCGCATAACCCCACCGGGTTCGACGAATGGGCCGTGGTCCCCGGCCAGGGCGATTACTGGGATCCCAAATTCATCTTCCCCGATGGCAGCAGCCGCATTCCCGGCTACGCCACCGACATCATCACCGATATGAGCCTTGATTTCATTGAGAAATCGGGCGACCAGCCGTTCTTCCTGATGTGCCACCATAAGGCGCCGCATCGCAATTTCGAGCCGCATCCGAAATACGATCATCTCTGGGCCAACGAAGACATTCCGCTGCCCGAAACCTTCAACGACGACTATTCCAACCGCGCCGCCGCCGCTGCCGCCGCCAAGATGCGCATCCGCTCGGACATGAACTACGAGGACCTCGGCCTCGTAACCCCTTCTGGCCCCGCAGAAAAAGTCGGACCCCTCATGCTCGACGTCATTTCCTGGATGCGCAAGGTGCCCGAATTGCAACCCGGGCAAACCATCACCGTCATCTGTTCGACGACCGGGGAAAACTTCACCTTCGAGGACCCGCAGAAATTCGCCGAGTTCAAATACCAGCGCTACATGAAGCGCTACCTCCGGACGGTGCAATCGATCGACGAGAATGTCGGGCGGCTGCTCGATTATCTCGACGAGAAGGGTTTGGCCGAGAACACCATCGTCATCTACACTTCCGACCAGGGCTTTTTCCTGGGCGAACATGGCTGGTTCGACAAGCGGTTCATGTATGAGGAAAGCCTGCAAATGCCGTTCCTGGCGCGCTATCCCAAGGCCATCGAGCCGGGCTCGGTGAGCAGCGATATCGCCTGTAACGTCGATTTTGCTCCGACCTTCCTCGACTATGCCGGACTGCCGCTGCCCAGCTATATGCAGGGCCGCACCATGCGGCCGGTGCTGGAAGGCAGGACGCCCGATGACTGGGACCAGCTGACCTATCACCGCTACTGGATGCACAATGACGACATCCACGAGGCCTGGGCGCATTACGGCGTGCGCGACCAGCGTTACAAGCTCATCTACTGGTACAATGACGATCTGGGGCAGCTCGGCGCCCGGCCCAATGGCGCCCCGCCGGAATGGGAACTTTTCGATTGCGAAAAGGACCCACATGAGTTGAACAACGTTGCTGCGAACCCCGATTATGCCGGCGTGTTCGGAGATATGTTGTCCAAGCTCGATGCCAAGATGGCCGAGATCGGCGACCTGCCTGAGCATGACAGCAGCCTGGTTCGCGCAGCGCTGGCAGCATAGTGGACATGAACGATATGACGAAGACCATAGACGATCTGATCGCGGCACTGACGCTGGAGGAGCAGGTGTCGCTGCTGTCCGGCGAAGATTTCTGGTCGCTTCCCGCGGTCGAGCGGCTGGGTATTGCCAAGCTGCGCGTTTCGGATGGACCGAATGGCGCGCGGGGCGGCGGGGGCCTGCTGGGTGGCGTCAAAGCCGCCGCTTTCCCGGTCGGCATCAGCCTTGGGGCGAGCTGGAATGTCGAGCTATTGCGGGAAGTGGGGGTGGCGCTTGCCGCCGAAACGAAATCGAAGGGCGCGCATATGCTGCTGGCGCCCACGGTCAATATCCAGCGTTCGGTCAGCAATGGCCGCAATTTCGAATGCTATTCGGAAGACCCCATCCTCACCGCCGAGCTGGGCGCGGCCTATATCGGAGGGCTGCAGAGCCAGGGTATCTCGGCGACGGTCAAGCATTTTGCCGGCAATGAATCCGAGATCGAGCGCACCACGATGAGCTCGGTGATCGATGAGCGGACCCTGCGCGAAGTCTATCTGATCCCCTTTGAATGGGCGGTGAAGAAGGGCGGCACCAAGGGGGTGATGACGGCCTATAACAAGGTCAATGGCGATTTCGCATCCGAGCATAATTGGCTTCTGACCGACGTGCTGCGTGGCGATTGGGGCTTTGACGGGCTGGTCATGTCCGACTGGTTCGGCTCCCACTCCACCGCGCCAACGGTCAATGCTGGGCTCGATCTGGAAATGCCGGGCCCCGCACGCGATCGCGGGGAAAAGCTCATTGCCGCGGTCGAAGCGGGTCAAGTGTCGCGCGAGACCATTGGGGATCGGGTCCGCGCCATTCTTTCGGTCATGGCCTGGACCGGCGCACTGGCAGACAAAGGCCCCCATGTAGAGAAGGCCGAGGATCGTCCCGAGCATCGCGCGCTGATCCGTCGGGCCGGCGCCGAAGGCATGGTGCTGCTCAAGAATGAGAGCGTGCTCCCCCTGCCGGCAGGCCAGCGGATCGCGGTGATCGGCCCCAATGCCAAGATCGCGCAGATCATGGGCGGGGGCTCGTCCCAGATCAATCCGCATTATCGCGTCAGCCCCTGGGACGGGCTCGTCTCGGCGCTGGGCGAGGAGGAATTGGTCTATGCTCCCGGCTGCGGCAATGCCCGGTTCGAGCCGCTGCTGACCGGCGCGCTCAAGATCGATTACTTCGCCAACCGCACCCTGTCGGGCGAAGCGGTTCATAGCGAAACCATGGAAGCGGCGGAGGCCTTCTGGCTCGATATGGTTGGCGGCGGCAAGGTCCGGGCCGATCAGTTTTCCGCCCGTCTCACGGCTCAATATGTTCCCGAGCGCAGCGGCACCTATCGCGTCGGCATCGCTTCGGCGGGTCTCTCCAGGGTCTATGTCGATGGCAAGCTCGTTGCCGATGCCTGGAGCAATTGGACACGCGGCCGCACCTTCTTTGAAGAAGGGTGCGACGAAGTGGTGGGCGAAGTTGCGCTGGAAGCCGGCAAGCCGGCTGATATCACCATCGAATTTGCCAGCAAGGACCATTCCGTTCTGGGCGTTGCCGCGTTCCGCATGGGGATCGGCCTGCCCATGGGCGAGGCCGATATTGCAGCGGCCGTGGAGGCTGCCGCCGGCGCCGATGTTGCGCTGGTCTTTATCGGCCGCAATGGCGAATGGGATACCGAGGGCAGCGATCTGCCCCAGATCGAGCTGCCCGGCGCCCAGAATGAATTGGTCAGCGCGGTGGCCCGTGCCAATAGCAAGACCATAGTGGTGCTGCAGACCGGTGGGCCGGTTGAGATGCCTTGGGTGGATGAGGTCGCCGGCATCGTCCAGGCCTGGTATCCGGGCCAGGAAGCGGGCAATGCCATTGCCGATGTGCTGCTGGGCAAGGCTGAGCCCGGCGGGCGGCTGGCGCAGACATTCCCGGCCAAATGGTCGGACAATCCCGCCTTCAGCCAGGACCTGCGGGTCTATCCGGGCCTGGATGGCGAAGTGGAATATCGCGAAGGGGTCTTCATCGGCTATCGCCACTATGACCAGCATGGCATACGTCCGCTGTTCCCCTTCGGCTTTGGCCTCAGCTATACCAGCTTTGCCTATGAGGCCATGGCGGTCGATGCCAGCGCTTTCGAGGCCAAGGGCGCCGTTTCGGTGAGCCTTGATGTGCGCAATACCGGGACACGGGCCGGGTCCACATTGGTCCAGCTTTATGTGTCGCCGGCCGAGGCGCCGGTGGCGCGGCCGAAGAAGGAATTGAAGGCCTTTGCCAAGGTGGCGCTGGAGCCGGGGGAAACGCGGCGGGTCGATCTGACGCTCGATGCCCGCGCCTTTGCCTATTTCGATGTCGGCACCGGCGCCTGGCTGGTGGCCCCGGGGACTTACCGGCTTGTGCTGGGGACCGATGCCGAAACCCTGTTGAGCGAGGAAACCGTTCTGCGCACGAGCCCCATCGTGTTGCGGCCATGAGTTCCTGCTGCGGATCATCACGGGCAAATCTGGGCGGGGCGGTAGTTTCCGCCCCGGCCACGTCATTGCCGCAGGTTAGCGGTGGCAAGCCGGTGGATGTGATCCGCGTCGCGGGCGGGCGGAGCTTTGTCGGCACCGACCGCCCCGAAATTTCCCAGGATGGGGAGGGACCCGAACGCGAGGTGACGCTGGCCGATTTCGGGCTTGAGGCGCAGACCGTCACCGTCGCCCGCTTTGCCGCATTCGTCGCGGCCACCGGTTATGTGACCGAGGCCGAGCGGTTCGGCTGGTCTGCCGTGTTCTTCGGCGACGAGGCGCATCTGAAATCGGCGGCGGCGATCGGTTCGAACCTGCCCTGGTGGCATCGGATCGACGAGGCCAATTGGCGCCAGCCCGAGGGGGTGGGCAGCACGATCCATGACAGGCTTGATCATCCGGTGACGCAGGTTTCCTGGGCCGATGCGAATGCCTTTGCCAGCTGGGTGGGCGGCCGCCTGCCGAGCGAGGCCGAGTGGGAGCATGCAGCCCGGGGCGGCGCGCGCAAGCGCCGCTTTCCCTGGGGTGAGCAAGAGCCCGATGACCAGACGATCCTTGCCAATATCTGGCAGGGACAGTTTCCCAATAACAATAGCCTGGTGGATGGCTTCGAGCGCACTGCCCCGGCCCGCAGCTTTCAGCCCAGCGAACTCGGCTTTTACAATATGGCCGGCAATGTGTGGGAATGGACGCGCGACACTTTCCGGGTCCGCTCGCTGTCCAAGCAAGCGCGGCTGCGCAATGGCCAGGCCCTCGCCCACTCTGAAAAGGTGCTCAAGGGCGGCTCGTTCCTTTGCCACATCTCCTATTGCTACCGATACCGCATCGCTGCGCGCATGGCCCTGTCGCCTGACAGTGCCGCCAGCAATGCCGGGTTCCGCGTGGCGTTCGACCTCTAGCTGCGGCGGCCTTTGCGGCCGCTCGCAAACCGCAACCGCTTTGATCCGCAGCATGCCGCGGATGACCGGCCTTTAAATGCCCATCTATCTGCCCATTGCCGAACTCTCCGTGGACCTCTTTTTCCTGCTGGGGATCGGTGCGGCCATCGGCTTCATTTCCGGCCTCTTCGGGGTGGGCGGCGGGTTCCTTCTGACCCCGATGCTGCTTTTTGCCGGTGTTCCGGCGCCTGTCGCGGTCGCCTCGGTGACGGCGCAGGTGGTTGCCTCCTCGACATCGGGGGCGCTGTCCTATTTCCGCCGTGGCGCCATGGACATCAAGATGGGCGGCTATCTGGTGTTTGGCGGGCTCTTCGGCTCGGCCCTGGGTGTGTGGATTTTCGGCAGACTGAGCGCGATGGGGCAGCTGGAACTGTTCCTGTCGCTCGGCTATTTGCTGCTTTTGGGCTCGATCGGTAGCCTGATGTTTGTCGAGGCTGCCCGGGCCCTTCTGAACCGTAACAAGGAAAGGCCAGCCGTGCGCCGCCGTCTGCCGGGGCAAGCGCCATGGGTTCAGCGCTTGCCATGGCGAACGCGGTTCCGCAAATCGCAGCTTTATATTTCCGTCGTTCCGGTGATCGGTATCGGCTTTGTCATCGGCATTATCGGTGCATTACTGGGGATTGGCGGCGGATTCGTCCTGGTGCCGGCGCTGGTCTACATCCTGCGGGTGCCAGGCAAGGTCGTGGTGGGCACCTCGCTGCTACATCTGCTTGCCGTCATGGCGGTGACGTGTTTCCTGCATGCCCTGCAGACGCAATCGGTGGATGGGCTGCTGGCCTTTTGCCTGATGATCGGCAGTGTCGCGGGGGCGCAATTCGGTGCCAGCGCCGGCCAGCATCTGCCGGGCGAGCAGTTGCGGGGCCTATTGGCATTGCTGATCCTGGCCATTGCCATACGGTTCGGCCTAGGCCTCGTGATCTCGCCGACCGATCCGTTCAGTCTCACCAGACTTGGGTTTGGAGACGGATGATGCGGTTTCTTGCCTTGGTTACGCTGCTGGCCGGGTTGTGCGCGCCGGCTTTGGCGCAAGACCAGATCAATGTGGTTTTCACCAATTCCGATCCCGTCGTGGCGGTGCACTCCAATTTCCGGGGGCAGGCGGTCACGCTGTTCGGCAATATCGAGACACCGCCGAAAAACGCCGGCGGGGCATTTTCGGTCATCGTTCTGGTGCAGGGGCCGACGGCGGATTGGCGCGTGCAGGAAAAACGGCGCCAACTCGGCCTGGTGCTCAATTCCGCCTCGGCGCGCTACGATCGGGTGCCCAGCTATTATGCCATTCTCACCAGCAGTCCGCTGGAGCAAATCGCCAATGCGGATGTGCTGGCTCAGCCGCGGCTGCGTTTCGCTGGATTGGTGGATGAGCGCCGGGCCCAGTCCGATGCGCCGGCCTATGATGCAGAATTCGTGCGGCTGATGCTCAAGTCAGGGCATTTTCTGCAGGCGGATCGTGGAGTCGTCATGCTGTCGCCCACCGCCTTTTCGGTGCGCGTTCCCATTGCCTCCGATGTCATTAACGGGCCCTATCTGGCGCGTGCCTTGATTGTCAGGGATGGAGAAATCGTCGCCGAAACCACGACGCGCTTCACCGTGCGCACGCAGGGGTTCGAGCGTTATGTTGCCGAAGCCGCGCGCGGCAATCCGGTGGTTTATGGGCTGGCGACGATCATGCTGGCGCTGGCCACCGGCTGGCTGGGCGGGGTGCTCTTCCGCCGATGAGCCGCCGCCGGGCTATTATCAATGCATATAGGCCTGCTTGTAGTTCAGCATGGCATTGACGATGGGCTGCCGCATCCAGCGGGGCAGGGTGCTGACCAGGAAGATCAGCCGTGTGAGGCGGGTGACCGGCAAGCCGAGCTTGCTCCATTGCGCGCGCAGATGGCGCAACTGGTCTTCACTGCCATCCGGCTTCTTGAGTTCGGCGACGAGGCTATGGCGAAGGGTGCGCGCGATGTGTTCGTTGATATAGGGACCCAGCAGCTGCCGGGTTTTGGCTATTTCGTCTTGCTGCCCGGCGTCGAGCGCCGTTCCCTCAAGCGCGTCGAGAACACCGATGATCTTCTTTTCGGCAATGTGGGTGGCATTGATGGCATCGTTGTAGCCGCTCTCGAGCGCGGAGGAGACCGACGTGCCATGCAGCCGGATATTGCACAGGGACTGCTGGTCGCAGATGACCGGCCCCAGGGTCGCCAATTGCACCCAGGCGAGCCGGTCGGCATGGCGCGCGGCATAGAGATCGGTAAAGCCACCCAGGGTCCTGAGTTGCCCGGGCCGGAACATGAAGCCGGTGAGGTTCACCCAGAAGGTTTCCGATTGCGGACGGAAGAGATCGAGAATGAACCGGGTCGGCGAGGAGATTTCCGGGGATTGCGGATCGAGCTGGATTTGCTGGCCGTGCAGGTCGATGCGGTTATTGCGTGATCGCAGCAGGCTCGCTTCGGGATAGCGGCGGGCATTGTCGACCATGCGCTCGACGAATTGCGGCGCGAAGATATCGTCGTCGCACAGGATCACCATCCAGTCGCCTTTGGCCTCGCTCAGGAAATTGTTGAGCTTGGGCACAAATCCGAACGCGGGCATGTTGTGTTGATAGCGAAGCCTGGGGGAGGCGTAACCTTCCACTATCGCGCGGATATCATCTCCCGGCGTGTCGTCATTCACGAATATCTCGATATTCGGATAGGTCTGCTGCAGGGCAGATTCCAGCGCTTCCCGGATGAAGGTGGTGCGTTTGTAGGTCGGCAGGCAAATCGAGACCAGGGGCAGGTCCGGATGGGGCCCGGCAGCCCCTGCCGAACCGGCCTGGTTCAATGCATCAAGCGTCGATTCCCGGCGCTGCATAATGCCCCCTCTGGCTCGCCCGCAATTAATAATAATGGCGCGGATCGAGCAAGTACAGTTTGAAAAGATCTGTCGCCGAAATACATGACGGCGCCAGTAACGCTGTTGCGGTGTTTTTGAAATTGCTGTGGCGGGCCAGTTTCCCGGCGACTAATTGGCCCGGAGCAGCGGACGGGCAAAGCGCTTGAGGCCAGGAAACATCTCGCTGGCCTCCTGGGCCACCTGGGCGCTGTGGCGCGGGAAAGCAAGGATCATCACGGCCATGTAGGTCACGGCGCCGGTCAGCACCAGGGCGGCCAGAACCAGTATCGTTGGCAGGTCATGGGGCAGGATATGGCGTATCGCAATGGCCGCGGCCAGCATGGCGAGCGAGCTGAAAAATGGCGGGGCATTTGCCAGCAGGATTGCCCGCGGATCGATGCCGACCTCGCGCTTCAGCACGAAGAGGATGCAGGCAAGGCCAAGGTAGATCCGTATGGCCAGAACAATGGCGACGACCACCGGGCCATGGGCGGCGAAGATGGCGCAGGCGGCTAGCATGACGATGGCGGAGCCGAGATTGAGCTTGAAAATGAGTGCGGTGCGCCCCAGCGCGTTGAGCACCGGATGAAGCAGCACGCCCAGCACGCTGGGAGGAGCGCTCACGGCAAGCGCCATCAGGACAAAGCCCGAGGTCTGCCATTTCGGGCCGAAGAGCAAGGGGACGAGTTGTTCGGCGATGACTGCCATGCCGAAGAAGAGGGGAAAGCTGAACGTGCTGAAAAAGCCGGTCGTGCTGACATAGGCCTTGGCCAGCGACTCGCGATCGGGAAGGCGCGCGAAGCTCGACATGGCGGCGCTCAGCAGGGGGAAGGCCGTGAGCTGGTAGAGTGCCTCATAGGTTCTGATGCCTACGCCGTAAATGGCTACGCTGAGCGGGCCCTGTGCCAGGCCCAGGGCAACTTCGGGAACGCGCTGGATGATGATTTTGAGCGTGCTGGCGCCCAATAGTCCGACGCCATGAACGATCTGTTCCGAGGCAAATTCCCGCGACCAGAGCAGGCTGGGGCGCCAGGTGGATGAGAACCAGGTTACCGCGGTGGTGACCAATGAAGCGACCAGCCGCTGGGCGACCAGCGCCCAGACCCCATATCCCGCATAGGCCGCCCATACCCCCACAATGCCGGAAACCAGCGTTCCGGCCATGTAGCGGATGGCGAGTTCGCGATATTTGAAATCCCGCCGAAACTTTGCCTCATGCACGACCCGGCTGCCATCGACCAGGAAGCTGAGCGAGAGCACCGTCAGGACGATGCCGCTGCCCGGCGCGAAGACGCGATCGATCAATGGGGCAAGTATGAGGGCAAAGAGCAGCACGGCAATTGCCGAGATTGCCAGACTGAGCCAGAAGGCCACCGAGGCATAGCGGTCGTCGAATTCCTTGCGCCTGAGAATGAGTTCGTGCGTGCCGGCTTCGACGAAAACGCGCCCGAAGACGATGAATACCATGGCAAAGGCAACAATACCGACCGCCTCGGCCTCAACGAGGTGTACAACCAGCGCAAAAACAACAAAGCTGATAAGGCTGCTGGCCCCATTGCCTATGCTGGACCAGAAGGCGCTCACCACGAACTGGCGCTTGAAGTTCATTCCACGCGCCTATTCTCTGAGGAACGATGAAAAGTTGACTAGGTCCAGCTTAGCTTACTTCCCGTCTGCATGTGTGATCAATAGTCGATGAGAATGGGATTATTCGGATAATAGAGTATTTTCGCTCGGTCCCTAATTATTCTAAATCTTCAAGAGATGACGGGATTCCTAAAAATAAAAGTTGCGAATATCATAGTGCAGATCGCAGGCCTGGGGCTGCCACCACATGTTAGAAGATATCCGCAATCTGCCGGATGGGACCACGGTCGAGTTCGATCTGTGCATCGTCGGTAGCGGACCGGTCGGCCTCTCGCTGGCGCGGGAATTCATTGGCTCTTCCATCCGGGTTTGCGTGCTGGAAAGTGGCGGGGTCGAGCTGGATGCGATGACGCAGTCCCTGGCCGCGGGCGAAAGCCAGGGAGACCGTTTTGTCAGCCTTTCGCGCATGCGCCGGCGCCAGTTCGGGGGGCTTTCCAATGCCTGGAACGTGCAGGTGGAGGATTATGCCCAGCACGGGGTGCGGCATGCCCCTTTCGAAGCCATCGATTTCGAGAAGCGCGATTGGCTCGCCTATAGCGGCTGGCCTTTTCCGCGTGACCATCTGGACCCCTTTTACCGGCGTGCATCGGATATCTGCGGCATCGGATCGCTGGACTATTCGGCGGACAGCTGGGAGGCGCGGCTTTCCAAGCGGCTGCCATTTGCGGGCGGCGAGCTCGAGACCACAATGTTCAAATTCGGACCCAGTATCCGGTTTTTCGGCGAGGGCCGCGCCGCGCTCGAAGGCGCATCGAATGTCACGGTCTATCTTTATGCCAATGTTCTCGAGATCGAGGCCAGCGGCAATGCCAGCGAAATAGTGGGGCTGCGGGTGGCCGCATTGTCGGGCCAGCACTATGCCGTCAAGGCGAGGCGATACATTCTTGCCGCAGGCGCGATTGAGAATGCGCGTCTGCTGCTGGCGTCCAATCGGGTACAGAAGGCCGGTCTCGGCAATGGCAAGGATCTGGTTGGCCGGTTTTTCATGGATCACCCGGTGATCCGTACCGGTTTCCTGTTTCCCTATGAGCAGAGCGCGTTTGCCACGCATGCGCTCTATGACATGCGCTATCTCGACAAGCTGACCGTAATGGGCAGGCTGACCTTTGCGGAGGAAACCAGGCGGCGCCAGGAGCTTTTGGGATTTACCACGCTGCTGTTTCCGCGTACCCGCCGCCAGCAATCACCGGCGCATCTGGCGGTGCGTGAATTCCGCCAGGCCATGCGGGAACGCCGCATACCGACGAATGCGGGTAAACTCGTGGCCGATTTCGCCGGCAATCTCGATGATTTCGTGCTGGACTATTACAAGCATGCCGTCTGCCGCGATCACCTGTTTCCCAGCTTGAGCCGGGGCGGCTGGTCGAGCCAGGCGGGAAACGAGAAGCGCTACGAAAAGTTCGAGCTGACCAGCCAGACCGAGCAGTCCCCCAATCCGGACAATCGCATCACGCTCAGCCAGCGGCGCGACCGGCTGGGGTCAAACCTGCCCAAACTCACCGTGCATTGGGGGGCCTCGGACAAGGACAGTATTCACCGTGCCCAGGCGATCCTGGTGCGCCAGCTTGCGGCGGTCGGGCTGGGGCGCCTGGAGCTGGAGAATATCGACAATAGCGTCGGTCTCAGCCTGCACCATAATATGGGGACGACGCGGATGCATGAGGACCCGAGCCAGGGCGTGGTCGATCCCGATGGCAAGGTGCATGGCATCGCCAATCTCTATATCGCAGGTGGTTCGGTATTCCCCACGGGCAGTTATGCCAATCCTACGCTGACCATGATTGCCATGGCGCTGCGCCTGGCCGATCATCTCAAAACCAGCGAGCCCGCTGGCGTGCCGGTATTTGCGCAGGGCCGCTAACGCCAAAGGCCACCCGCGGATACGGATGGCCTTCATCGTCGACAGCTCTGGTCTTACGGAGCCTTGATATCGTCGGGGCCGTCGAAGTTCGGCTTGGGATCGTTCTGGGGTGCGTCCTGAATGTCCTTGGGGCCGTCGAAACCGCCGCCTTTGCCACCCCCATTGCCGCCACCACCAGCGGAATCATCGCTGCTGCCGGTCGGGTAGTAGCCAGCCGGAAGGATGCCGATCACCCGGATGACGGCGATCTGGTTTTCGATGCCTGGCCACTCACAGACGGCTTGGCGGGCGGCGAAGTATTCGCAAGCGACGGGAACTGTCGGGGTCTGGCAGCTGACCAGTGCGCCCGCCTGCTCGAAAACGCCGCCATGGCGTTCGCAACGATATTCGAAGCCTTCGAGCGAGCTGCTCATCAGGCGGGTAGCTGCCTGTGTGGGGGCAGCGGCTGCTGCCAAACCCAGAACGGCGACGGCAAGAGAGAGTGTCAGAGTCATGGTCTTGGTCATTGGTAGTCTCCTCATCTGTGGCATCGTGGATGCGCTGTTTTTTGGATGAGGGGCTAATAGCCAAGCCCAGTTCACGCTGGCGTGAACCGGCTGTTTAAGTCCGGTTCATCTGCTGCGCCGGGCTTTGCCAGAAAACGTGATGGGAACGAGTTCGGGCGCGCCGGGTTGATCAAGGCAGGCCCGGCACGCGTCAACCGGACGCGGTGGTATGGGGAACGGGCCGGTTTTTCCGGTTTCCCGGTCCGGCCAACGAAATGGCAGCCGAGCCCTTGTCCCACCCGTGCCGTGCCTCATCCAGATGAGGAGTAGAACCATGCCCCAGGGTGACAAATCCGCCTATACCGACAAGCAGAAACGCAAGGCCGGGCATATTGAACAAGGCTATGAAGCCCGCGGTGTCTCCGAAAAGGAGGCCGAACGGCGCGCTTGGGCCACGGTCAACAAGGATGATGGTGGCGGCAAGAAATCGGGCTCGGGGCGGGGGAAGGACACCGGGCATCCTGCAGCGCATAAGGGCGGACGCAAGGGCGGGGAAGCTGCGGCCAACCGGTCCGCGGCTGCCCGATCGGCTTCGGCCAGGAAAGCTGCCGCGACCCGCAAGCGCAATGCGGAGCATCGCGCCAGCTAGGCTCTGTCCCGGCGGGATGCCGGGCCGTTCACGACGGGATTTGTTGCCTCCGGCAGCTGTGGCGCGGTAAGTGCGTGGAGCATAGCGCCGGAGAATCGCGCCCATGAATTTACTCAGAGAGCTCAGCATGGGCGAGATCGTGTCGCGTATCGCGGCGGTGATCCTCTATGCCGGCATTCAGGGGCTGTTGCTTGCCGTCATTGCCCGAATGATGGGGGACAGGCGTCCGCAATATGACGGGCGGCTCACGGGCAATCCCTTTGCACAGGTTTCGGTCTGGGGCGTGGCCATGGCTTCGCTCTTTGCCATGAGCTGGGTGCGGCCGATGCGGTTCGATCCGAAGCAGAACCGGCTGGGACGCTGGGGGCTGGTGCTGGGGGCCGTGCTGGCGCTGGCGGCGATGGTGGCCACGGTGCCGGTCATTGACCTGCTGCGGCCGCTGGCGCTGATGCTGCCGCGAACGGGGGGCTATGCGGTTATCTATGTGCTCAGCCAGTTGCAGATATTGGTTCTGGCTTCGGTGGCGCTCAATCTGCTGCCCATTCCGGGCCTGATCGGCGGCGTGCTTTGGCAGGCGATCTGGCCGGGCGAAGAGCGGCGCCTGCTGCGGCTTGAGCCGTTTGGGCTGGCGCTGGTGATCGTGGGAATAGTGGCGGGCTGGCTGCCCAATCTGGCGACGATGCCGTTGCCGTGGGTGCAGTTGCGGTAACGCCGGAGAGCCCGATCTAGTCCCTCCCCTCGAGGGGGAGGGCGGGCACCTTATTGCGCTCCATCCTTCAAAAAAGATGCGGCCAGTGCGGCGTTATTCGCCGGCGTGGCCGGTATAGCCGTATTGTTCGAGGAAGCCGGCAATTGTGCCGTCCGCGACCAGGGCGTCGATGGCTTGATCGACCTGGTTGCGCAGGAAGCTGTTCCGACTCGATACCAGGGCGCCGACATGGACTTCGGCATTGGGGATGGGATCGTTGGCGATGACGCGGAGCGCAGTTGCGTCAGGGCGCTCCTGCTGCAGGCGGGCAAAGGCGGGCTGCCACAACACCATGCCGGCAATGGTGCCATCGAGCACGCGCGTCGTCATCAGGTCGAAATTGGCATAGGGGTAGCGCACCCAGCGCTCGGCCTCGGGCTGCTGCTGGGCCCAGGTGATGTAGTTCATCTCGCCGAGGCTCGCCATGGCGGTGCCCAGCTTGCGATCCTTGGGAATATCGCCCAGCTTTTGCCAATCGGGATCGGCGACGACAAAGACGAAGGGAATGGTGGCATAGGGGCGGGTCAGCGCGAAGGCATCGGATACCGGTGAATTGACCGAGACCGAGACGCCCATGAACATGTCGCAGGTATTGTTCATCGCCAGGGTCAGTTCGTCGAGGAAGCCATCGCCGCTGAGCGGAAAGCCGCCAAAGCCTTCCACGACATTGACCTCGAGAAAGAGCGCGTCGCCGATGGCCTTGGCGACGTCTTCGTCAAAGGCGCGGCCCAGGCTCGTGACATCGAAGCACACATTGATGGCGTCGCCGGCGAGGCGCCTGGAATTGTCCATCTCCTCGGGCGGAATGCCGGAGGATTGCGCATAGGCGCTGCCAGCCATGAGCAGGGCCAGGCCAAGCGTGAAATAACGAAGCATCGGAATTCTCCTTGGGCGCCCAGCAAGGCCAAACAGGCCGTGGCGTCCAGTCACAATATGGTGCCGGTTGCGGCGCCCAGAAAGACGAAAGGGGCCGAAGCCCCTTTCTTTTGCTTGGGTTTTAGCTGCCGGCTTTTGGCAGTTTGAACACGAAGATCGAGTTGCCCGAGCCGGTGGGCAGCGGGATTTCCGGGAAGGCCGAGGAAATCGAGCTGGCCGAGTTGGAGTAGCCGGTGGGAATCGCCAGATACTGTTCGCCGTCGATTTCGTAGGTCATCGGATAGCCGCCGATTGGCGCGTTGAGGCGCTGCGACCAGACGACGTCACCGGTTTCCTGATCCCATGCCTTGACTTCGCGGGCGGCGTCACCGCCGAACACGAGGCCGCCGGCCGTGGCCAGAACCGAGCTGGTCATGGACGGGCGCTCACGCACCTGCCACTTGGAGTCGCCCTGGGTCGGGTTGATGCTGAGGGCCTGGAGGAGGCCCGCATCGGTGATGCCTTCGGGCAGCACGCGCGGACCGAACTTGACGGCGCCCACTGCGTTACCGGCAGTGAATTCGGTCTGGGTCGGAGCGACGGTGTTGCAGGCTTCGGTCAGGGGCACGAAGTAAGCCTGGGTCAGCGGGCTATAGGCGCCGGCCTGCCAGAGCTTGCCACCCGAAACCGAGGCGCAGGCGAGGTGTTCTTCGCCGACAGCCTTGGAGATCAGGTCTTCGTTGATATGAACGGTGCCATCCGGATCAATGCCGGTGACGACGTTCTGCACCACGGTTTCCTTGGACCACAGATACTTGCCGGTGTCGCGATCGAGACCGAAGGCGATGCCGTTCTTGCCGGGGACGGTGATCAGCAGCTTGTGCGTCTGACCGTCGATTTCCTGGTCGACCAGGATACGCTCGAACGGGCTGTCCAGATCCCAGTTATCGCGCGGCAGGTGCTGGTAGTACCACTTGAGCTTGCCAGTCTCGATATCGAGAGCCAGGGTCGAGTTGGTGTAGAGCACCGAACCGTCGCCCGAACCGCGGATCAGCTCGGAATAGGGGCCAGGCATGCCGATGCCCCAGAAGGTGGTCTTGGTTTCCGGATCATAGGAACCGGTGGTCCAAGGCGTGCCACCCCAGCGGTTTTCAGCGGGAACGCCGCCCCAGCTGTCCTGCTGGGCCTGGTTATCGGGATCGTCGATGGTGTTGAAGCGCCACAGCTCGTCGCCGGTATTCACGTCATGGGCGAAGATGTAGCAGCCGCCGGCGGTGCCGGCGATCGAGCAGCCGGAAATGGCCGAGATGATCTTGCCATCGGCAATCAGCGGGCCAACGGTGTAGCTATAGCCCAGATTGTAGTCGAGAACTTGCTTTTCCCAGGCAACCTTGCCGTCGGCCGCGTTGAGCACGACGATCTTGGCGTCAGCCGTGGTGAGGATCACCTTGTCCTGGTAGAGGGCAATGGAGTTCTTCTGGCGGCGGGCCTGGTTGATCTGGTAGCTCCACGAGGTGGGGAGCTGGGGCAGAACATGGCGATATTGCCAGATCAGGTCACCGGTCTTGGCGTCGAGCGCCTCGACGATGTTGTTGTTGGTCTGCAGGAACATGACGCCATCATGCACCAGGGGAGCGGTTTCCTGGATGCCGGCTTCAGCCATGGGCCAGGCCCAGGCGAGCTGCAGCTGACCGACCGTGTCCTTGTTGATCAGGTCAAGCGGGCTATAGCCCTGGTTGTTGTATGCGCCGCGGAACATCAGCCAATCTTCGGCCGGCGGGTTGGCGAGCATTTCGTCGGTGACCGGTACGTAGTCGGCCTTTACGCCCTGTGCATGGGCGGGAGCGGACAGCGCGATAAACGCCGTCGTTGCCACCAGCAGGGACTTCATCAGATCGATTTTCATCGATACCTCCAGAGTTCAGCGTGCTTCCCGCACGCCTTAGTTGACCGTGGTTATTTGCTGCCGACCGTGGGGAGCGTCTGACCCCAGGTGTAAGCTTGCGGAACAGTCGGCGCAGCGGCGTCGGCCGAGGGAGCCATGTCGGCGGGCGCCAGGCCGCCGGGGAGTTGCTTGCCCCAGGTAAAGGCCTGCGGCACGGCGATAGCAGGCTCGGTGGAGGCATCGGCGGAAGCGCCACCGGCATCGAGCGCGGCAGCGGCCATGCTGGCAGCGCCAGCGGCCGTTTCGGTGGCCAGGGAGACTTCATACATCGCGTCACCGGTGGCGAGCGGGGTATCACCCGGAGCGGCGCCGTTGAACTGCATGATATAGGCGACGATGTTGACGTAAGTCTCTTCGCCGAGCAGGCCCGGCGCAGAAGGGGGCATGGCGACCGAAATAAAGTCGTAGAGCCCGCCTGCGGTATCCCAATTCTGCATCACGTCCCGCCCGGCAAGACCGGGAGCATCGGGTCCTTCAAGCTGAAAACCATGACACTGGGCGCAGTTGGAATCATATGCAGTCTTACCGGCAGTGGCCTGTTCGGCGGTGAAGCCGGCAGCCATGGCCGAACCGGCGCTCAACACGCCGACGGTAAGAGCAAGCAAGGCGACGGGGGCGGTGATCCGCTTGGATCTGAAAGGCACGGTACCCTCCCAATGAGTTGTAAAGCACAATGCAAAAACGCGTTAACGTTCAGACAGTTAACGCTGGGGTTCATTGTGATGCGTCACCGTCGCACATGCGGCATAAAAGTACAATGACACTTTGCTCAAATCCGTCCAGCCGGAAGCGGGTTTTGCGATGGTGCTGGGCATACTAAAGTCTTATGCCTGACCATTATTCCGCGGTGTCTGCAACGGTGCCATCGAGCCCGTAGCGCTCGCGAAGCCCGGTGAGAGCGCCGGTTTTCGCAAGCTTGTCCAAGGCATTGGCAATGGCCCGTTTAAGCGTCTGATCGCCTTTCCAGAGGCCCAGCGCCATTCGATAATGTGGAAAGATGCTTTCGGGTAACCAGAACAGTCGGAACGAATTTTCTTCCAAGTCGATCGTTCCGGCAACGAATCGCTCCGTTATGCCGGCGGCAATTGCGCCCGTTTCAAGGGCGGTCCGGAGCTGGTCAGGGCTGCGCATTAATTGAGCGCGCAGGCCCTGCTGCCGCAACCAGCCCGAAAGCGCCACCCGGTTTAGGCCAGATGTGCCCGGCAATACGCCCACGGCGCTGCCGGAAGGGGGCATGGCGCCGCTGGCTGAGATGCCGACCCAGCCGGTTTCGGCATCGGTGGGAATAGTCTGCAGGAACCCGCGGGTCTGCAGCGTATCGGCGACGCCGCCTGCCACCACATCGCATTGGGCGCGGGTGAGGAACCAGTTGCGCGGATTGAAGTCCTGGCCGATGGCAGGGAGGGTATTGAGCGTGAGCCGCAGTCCCAGTTCACCAGCAATCGCTGCGACCAGTTCGGCGTCGAAGCCCGGTTCAGTGGGATTGCCGGTGATGAGCGGGGGGTAGCTCGGGGGAACGCAGACCTTGAGCACGCCGGCCTTTTGCCGGTCGGAGAGGGACGTGTCGGGCGGCAGGAAGCTGATGGCGGTAAGGAGAGCCGCGATGAAGGCGATGTTGAGCCCGGCCTGCAGCCACCGATGCGGGCGGGTGCGGGTCATGAGCGGCCGAAATCGATCAGCGCCATGATGAAGAACACCACGGCCATGGTGAAGATGACAGCGGGGCCGTAAATGGCCGGGAATTGGTTGAAACCGATGACGACGCCCCGCAGCGCATCGACCGCATAGGTGATCGGATTGATCTGCACCATGAAGACCAGCCATTCGGGATAAGCGGTGGCGGTCTGCGTGCGGGTGAGGGCGGGATCGAGCGGGAAGACCGAGGAGGAGGTGAAATAGAGCGGCAAGATGATGGTGTTGGAGAAGACGCCAAAGCCTTCAAAGCTGCGCACGCGGGCGGCTAGCACGACGCCGAAACAGGTGAGGCCAAAGGCCAGCACGAACATGAGGCCGAGCGCCATGGCCATTTGTTCAAGGCTGAGCGTGACATCGGCAAAGCGGGCGAGAATGAGCACGAGGCCGCCATGGATCATGGCGACGGTGCTGCCGCCCAGTACCTTGCCGAGCAGGATCAGCGCTCGGGGCATGGGGGAGACCAGCACTTCGCGGAGGAACCCGAATTCGCGATCCCAGATCACCGAAACGGCAAACTGGATCGAGGTATACATGATGTTGAGCACGATGACGGCGGGGAAGAGGAATTGCAGATAGGTATAGGGGATGACGTAGCGCACCTCCCCATAGACCTCGCCGCGGAAATAGGGATTGAGGCCGACGCCCAGAATCAGCAGCCAGATCAATGGCCGGCTGACGCCGCCGATCATCTGGCCGCGGTCGCGGGTGGCGCGCATGATTTCGCGTAGCCACACGCCATAGACGCCGCGCATGAGAATGATGGGGCTGGTCATCTTCGGCCTCCGCGCTTGCCGGCGGCCTTTTCGGCGTCGCGCTGGCCATCGGCCCGGTCGCGCAATTCGCGGCCGGTGAGGGAAAGGAAGACGCTTTCAAGCGTCGGTTCCTGGAAGCGGACTTCGGAGAGGCTATCGCGGAATTCAGCGAGGAAAGCGTCGGTCACGGCATTGTCGCCGGCGGGGAGGGCCAGGCTGTGGCTGCCCAGGGGCTGGGCATTGGGGTAGCGGGCCAGGATCGCGGCGGTGGCGGCGGCGTCGCGGGGGAGAATGTGCAGCCAGCGCGTGCCGTATTGGGCCTTGAGGTCTTCGGGCGGCGCCTGAGCAATGATCTTGCCGTGGTCGATGATGCAGACCATATCGGCGCTTTCGACTTCTTCGATGTAATGGGTGGTGGTGAGCACGGTCAGTTCGCGCTCGCGGCGGAGTTGGTCCAGATACTGCCAGATGCGCTGGCGGGTCTGGGCGTCGAGGCCCACTGTGGGCTCGTCGAGGAAGAGGATTTCTGGCTCGTGCAGCAGTGCGCGGGCGATTTCGAGGCGCCGGCGCATGCCGCCGGAAAAGCTGCGCACGATTTCGTCGCGCCAGTCCTCGAGCTCGACGAGAGCCAGTACGGCGGCGCTGCGTTCGCGGCGGACTTTTGGCGCGAGGCCATAGACCAGGCCATGGAATTCGAGATTTTCCCAGGCGCTGAGGCGGTCATCCAAGCTTGAGTCCTGAAAGACGACGCCGATGGAGCGGCGGGCCTTGGTGGGCTGGCGCACGACATCGGCGCCCGCGACTACGGCGCGGCCGCCATCGGGGCGACGCAGGGTGCATAGGATATTGACCAGCGTAGTTTTGCCCGCGCCATTGGGGCCGAGCAGGGCAAAGCTGGAGCCGCGCGGAATGGTGAGGCTGACGCCATCGAGCGCGGCCTTGCTGCCATAGGTGGCGCGCACATCTTCAACAGTGACGGCGGCGGGGATCATGGCAGGCACTTTCGCGTTGGGGTGGTTCGCGGATGAGGTTCCTTTATCTGAACCACCGCGCGGTGTCATTCCGGGGCGGTCCAATGGGTGACGAGATCAGCCAGATCGGGGCGGGGGCGGTCGGCGGGGATATCGGTGGGGGTGCCGATATGGACGATGCCAGCAATGTGTTCGTGGGGGGCGAGGCCATAGATATCAGCGGCGCCGCGGCTTTCGGCGGCCCAGCCGGTGAGGAGGATCGCGCCATAGCCGCTGGCGTGGGCGGCGTTGAGCAGGTTCATGGCGACAGCGCCGGCGGAGAGCTCCTGTTCGCGCAGGGCGATCTTGGCGTCGGGCGCGGGGCTGGAGACGATGAGGATGACGAGCGGCGCATAGGTGAAAACGCGGGTCATGATGCCAGCGAATTTTTCGAGGCGCTCGGGCGGCATATCTTGTTTTTCAAGGCGATAGACGGCGGAGAGGCGCTGGCCGACCTGGTGGCGGGCAGCGCCGGAGAAAATGATGAAACGCCAGGGCGTGAGCGCGCCGTGATCGGGGACGCGAGTGGCGATGGTGAGGATGCGGGCCAGTTCCGCCTCGCTCGGCGCGGGGTCAGCCAATTGGCTGGTTGGCACCGAGCGACGGGTTTCGAGCAGGCGGAGAGCCGCTTCGTTGGGGGAAAGGGTCATCGGCTGCGCAGGCGCTTGGTGAGGGAGCTGGCGGAGACGGCGAGGATGATGATGCCGCCGACCAGGATTTGCCTGACATAGCTATCGACGCTCATTTGCGTCAGGCCGTTGTCGAGTACGCCCAGGATGAGCACGCCGACAATGGTATAAAGAATGCGCGGCTCGCCGTGTTCGCTGAGGGTCGAGCCGAGGAACACGCCGGCAATGGCGTTGAGCATGAGGCTGGAGCCCTGGGTGGGATTGGCCGAGGCGACGCGGCTGGCATACATGATGCCGGCGAGGGCCGCCGTGCTGCCGGTGAGGGCGAAGGCGATGAGCTTGAGTTTGCGCACAGCAACGCCGCTTAAATGGGCGGCTTCGCTATTGCCGCCAATGGCATAGAGGCGGCGGCCGAACGTGGTTTGCTCGAGCAATACCCAGGCCAAAACGACCACGGCGAGAGCCAGGAGGGTGAGGTTTGGGATGCTGACGGCGACGCCGCCCCAATCGCCTAAAGGTATGCCGCCACGAGCGAATTGGGAAAAATCCTCGGGGATGGCGCGGCCCGAAATGGTCTTGCCGCCGCTGACGACGAAGGCAGCGCCGGAGAACATGGTGAGGGTGGCAAGGGTGGCGACAAAGGGCAGGATGCCGATGAAGCTGATCAGCGCGCCATTGATGGCGCCGCCCACCAGACCGACCAGCAAAGCCAGGGAAACCGCGGCCCAGACGGGAATTCCGAGGGTGAACAGGATGGCGACGACAATGCCGGCAAGGCTGGCCATGGAGCCGACGCTGAGGTCGAAATCACCCATCACCATGACGATGGTCATGCCGGCGGCGACCACGATGAGCATGGACAATTGCTGGGAGATATTGAGCCAGTTGCGGGCGGTCATGAAGGTGTCGGGCAGGTTGGCCCAGAAGAAAATCAGGATCGCAGCGAAGCCGATAAGCGTGCCGTAACGGCGGAGAAATGTTAACACACTGTTACCCTTGAGCGCGACCATAGATGACATTGAGTAGCGTTTCTTCACTCAGGCCAGCTGCCTCGAGCGTATCGGTGATGACGCCATCGCGCAGCACGGCGATGCGGTCGGCCATGCCGAGCAATTCGGGCAGGTCGGACGAGACCAGAATGACCGCCATGCCGCGGGCGGCCATTTCGCGGATCACGGTATAGATATCGAATTTGGCGCCGACATCGACGCCGCGGGTGGGTTCGTCCAGCAGCAGCAGGCGCGGATTGCCGACCAGAGCTTTGGCGAAGACCACCTTCTGCTGGTTGCCGCCGCTGAGTTCGCTGGCGCGCTGATTGGGGCCGGCGGATTTGAGGCGGACGAGCTGGCCGTTTTCCTCGGTGAGGCGACGTTCGCGGCGGGGCGTGAGGAGAGTGCCCCAGCGGCTTTGGGCCTTGAGGTGGGGCAGCGTGGTGTTTTCGAAAATTGGGCGGGAGAGGATCAGCCCCTCAGAGCGCCGCTCGCGCGGGATATAGGCAATGCCGGCGCGCCAGGCATCGGCGGGGCTGCGCGGACGATAGGGCTGGTTGGCCAGGGTCATGGCGCCGCCGGCGGGGGCGAGGTCACCGAACAGGGTGCGCAGCACTTCGCGCTGGCCGGCATTGGCTATGCCAGCCAGGCCAAGGATTTCGCCGGCGCGGACGGACAGGGAGAGTGGGGCGCGGCCGCGAATGGTGAGGTTGGTGGCGGTGAAGACGGCGTGATCTTGCGGCGGGGTGAGCTGGCTTGGATAGGCTTCCTCGACGCGGCGGCCGATCATCAGGGCGATCAGATCGTCATGGGTGATATCAGCGATTTTGCCGGTGTCGATGCTGGTGCCGTCGCGGATGACGGTGGCCTTGTCGCAAATGGCCATGATCTCGTCGAGGCGATGGGAGACGTAAAGCACCGAGGCGCCCTGGAGGCGCAGTTCGCGCAGTACCGTGAAGAGGCGTTCGGATTCCTCACTGGTGAGGGCGGCGGTGGGCTCGTCCAGCACATAGAGGCGGGCGGGGGCGCCGGCCTCGCCGACAAAGGCGCTGGAAATGCGCACCAGCATCTGATCGCCCAGGGTCAGCGTGCCCAGCTTCTGGCGGGGATCGATATGGGTAATACCGAGTTTGAGCAGGGTTTGCTGCGCGGCGGTGTTGAGCTTTTTCCAATCGACGAAGAGGCCTCCGCGGCGCGGATAGGCGCGGCCCATGAAGATGTTTTCGGCCACGGACAGGGCCGGGACGACGTTGAATTCCTGGTGGATGAAGCGCAGGCCGAGGCGATGGGCCTGGTGGGCGCTGTCGATATGGACCGGAGTGCCGTCGAGGCTGATATCGGCGCGGTCGGGGGCGGTGACGCCGGCCAGGATTTTGATGAGGGTGGATTTGCCGGCGCCGTTTTCGCCCATCAGTGCGTGAATTTCGCCGGGCGCGATATCGAGGTCCACACCCTTGAGGGCCGGGACGCCGCCATAGGCTTTGGTCACGTGTTTGAGGGAGAGCAGGGTCATGAAGGGGTGTTGGCTGGTTTGGGGGCGGTTCGTCAAGCGGAGTTGTTGTTGCGTCAGCGTGTGCCGCAACCACCGCGCCTCCCTCGGGCTTGACCCGAGGGCCTGTCCCAGTATTGCGCGAGTGGTGGGAGGCCCTCGGGTCAAGCCCGAGGGAGATGCGGTGGGTTGGGAAATGGCGGGGTGAGCGCTGAGATTTCGATACACCAACGGCCCGCGTCTGCGGAGGCATACCCCCACCCTGCTCGATGGACGGACTTAGCTGAAGCTAAGTCCTATCTCGCTTCCCTCCCCACAAGGGGGAGGGTGGGTGCCGACTGAGGGATTGAAGCGATGGGAGAGCGCAGAACCCCTCACCCTGACCTTCCGCTGAACGCGTCAGGTCGGTCCCTCTCCCTCAAGGGGAGAGGGGAAGCAAGTGTTACTCAGCCGCGTTGGCTGCAGTGATCAGTTTGGTGGGCACGTAGGTAACCCGCTGCTTGAGGGTTTCGCCGGCGAGGACCCGGGTGACGGCGTCGGCGGTGGCGGTGCCGATGCCGGCGAAGTCCTGGGCGACACTGGCTTCGAAATTGCCGCCGGCGGCGATGGCCTCGCGGGCCTGGGGATTGGCGTCGATGCCGGTGATGACGATGCCTTCCCCGTCACGGCCGGCGGCCTCGATGGCTTGCAGGGCGCCGAGGGCGGGCTGGTCCCAGGCGGCCCAGACGGCCTTGATGCTGCCGGGCTCGGGATTGGCGGCGAGGATGGCTTCCATTTTGGCGCGGGAATCCGCAATGCCGCCATCGGAGACGTCGGGGGTGACGCGATCGAGCACTTTGATATCGGGGAAATTGCCGAAGACGGCATCGGCCACGACGCCGCGCACCTGGACGGGCGGGAAAGCTTCGAAGATGAACATCACGACATTGCCCTGCCCGCTGATGCGGTCTGCCACATAGGTCGCGGTTTCGGCGGCCATGGCATAGCCATTGGAGGTGACATTGGTCGCCAGCAGCGGATCGCTGCCGGCATCCATGCCGATGACCGGAATGCCGGCATCGGCGGCGGCCTGGAGGCCCGCGGCGACCTGGCTGGGATCGACATTGATGACGATGGCATCGACATTCTGGGTGACCATGTCTTCGATGCGGCTGATCACGGCGGCGACGTCGCCGGCGGTGTCGATGACATTGACGTCCCAATCCTTGCCCTTGGCGGCGGCCTGGAAAGACTCGACATAGAATTGGGTGCCGGGCTGGGCCAGATAGGGCGTGATGATGGCGATCTTGGACTGGGCCATGGCGCCGCTCGCGCCCAGAGTGGCAGCGAGCAGGCTCGCGCCAGCCAACAGGCCGCGGGTGAAATGAATGGTCTTGAAAGTCATATGCGTGTTCCCCTGGATGCGAATGCCATCTGGTGCCTTGCCGGGATGGTTCCCTTTCGCCGGCAGGCACCATATTGGAGAGGGCGGAATGCGGGAAGGGTGCAATTGTGCTCGGGCTCGCAACCCGCACGATGTCATTCCGGCGCAGGCCGGAATCCATTCTGTGCCCTCTCCGCAGCCGGGATGGCGGGGATAGCCTTCAGCATGGATTCCGGCCTGCGCCGGAATGACATCGTGGGTAAACGCGTATTGGGAATGAGGGTGACGTGGCGAAAATCATGCTGATCGGCTTGGATGTGGGCACGACGGCCACCAAGGCGGTGCTGATCGACGAGGCGGGGGAGCGGTTGGCGGCGTTTGCGCATCCGCATGCGACTAGGCGGCCGCAGGAAGGCCATGCCGAGCAGGACCCGCGCGACTGGATGGCGGGGGTGCTGGGGGCGCTGGATGCGTTTGCGCGGGGACATGACCTGAGCGGGCTCAAGGCCATCGGGATTTGCAGCCAGGTCAATAGCCATGTGTTTGTCGATGGCGCTGGCACGCCGCTGCTGCCGGCGATTATCTGGCAGGATGGACGCTCGGCGCCGGATGCGGCGGCGCTGGATGGGCAGGTGAGTGACGCGCAGAAGATTGGCTGGTTCGGCACGCCGATGCCGATTGATGCGAGCCACGCCTTGGCGCGGATGGCGCATGTGCGGCGGGTGAGCCCCGAGATTTATGCGCGGACGCGGCATGTGCTGGCGCCCAAGGATTTTTGTATTTTGCAGCTGACCGGGGCGGTGGTGAGCGACCCGATTGCGGCAGTGGGGCTGGTGGATGCGGGGGGCGATTACGTCGCCGATCTGCTGGCGCTGGTGCCGCGGGCGGCGGAGCTCTTGCCGCCGCTGGCGAGTTTTACGACGATTGCCGGTGTAGTGCGGGCGGGGCTGCCTTGTGCGGGGGTGCCGGTTGTGGTGGGGGCAATGGATGCCTGGGGCGGCATGTTCGGAGTGGGCGTGGTGGCCGATGGGGACGCCATGTATCAGAGCGGCACGAGCGACGTGCCGGGGATTGTGTCGAGCACGATTGTGCCCACGCCAGGAGTGATCCTGTTTCCGCCCTATGAGGGGGTGGTGATGCACGCCGCGCCCACCCAATCGGGCGGGGCGTCGCTGGGGTGGATTGCGGGCGTGCTGGGGCGCTCACCGGCCGAGGCGGCGGCTTTGGGCGCGAGCGCAGTTCCGGGGCGGTCGGCGCCGCTGTTTTTGCCGCATTTGCAGGGGGAGCGGGCGCCGCTGTGGGATAGCGCCTCGCGCGGAGTGTTTGCGCGGCTCGATCCTGGATCAGGCGCGGCGGAGATGGCGCGGGCGGTTATGGAGGGCGTGGCCTATGCCGGTCGCTGGGCGTTTGAGGCGCTGTATCGCTCGGCGGCGGTGGATCCGGCGGTGATCAATATTGGGGGCGGTGGGTCGCTATCCGATGATTGGTGCCAGATCAGGGCGGATGTGTTGGGCAAGCCCTTGCGGCGGTGTGTGGCGCCGGAATCGGCGGCTTTGGGGGCGGCGATTTTGGCGGGGCAGGCGAGCGGGATTGGCGGGACGCTCATGGAGGCGGTGCGGCTATTGGTGCGGTATGATCGGGTGTTTGAGCCGGATGGGGCCGTGAAGGGGTATCATGCGGAGCGGTTCGGGCATTATCAGGCGTTATATGGGGATTTGCGCGGGTTTAATGGGCGGTTTTAGGCGGTGAGATAGGGGCTTCCTCCACCCCTCCCTTCCCTCCCCATCAAGGGGAGGGTGAGCCTGGTGGTCGGGGTGGGATGGTGCTCGATCATCCATCCATAAGAAAGTCCGGGCTTGGCGGCATGTTGCCCAAAACTCGATGTCACCCTCCCCTTGATGGGGAGGGCTAGGGAGGGGTGGTGGGAGCCCGGATACCGGTAAGGGAAACGGAGGTTCCCGCCTTCGCGGGAATGACATTGTGGGGGGAATGGGCGTTGAAGCGATGGGAGGACGCAGGACCCCTCACCCTGACCTTCCGCTGAACGCGTCAGGTCTGTCCCTCTCCCTCAAGGGGCGAGGGTTGGGCTTCGTGCCTGTCTGCGCTTAGCGCTCCATCCCGATCATTTCTGCGGCTTTCGACCCGATTGCCATCGCTGGAGCGTTGGTATTCCCCGAGACGATGGCGGGCATGATGGAGCAGTCGATGATGCGCAGGCTGTCGATGCCGCGCAGGCGCAGGCGGTCGTCGACGACGGCCATGGGGTCACTGTCGGGGCCCATGCGGGCGGTGCCGACGGGGTGGTAATTGGTTTTGACGGTCTGGCCGGCGAAACGGGCCAGGTCGT
Source organism: Devosia yakushimensis (assembly GCF_030159855.1). Taxonomy (NCBI): domain Bacteria; kingdom Pseudomonadati; phylum Pseudomonadota; class Alphaproteobacteria; order Hyphomicrobiales; family Devosiaceae; genus Devosia; species Devosia yakushimensis. The sequence continues at coordinate 253,899 of NZ_BSNG01000001.1, forward strand.
CCTCGGCGGTGAGGGCGGGGCCGGGCAGCAATTCTTCGGCGATCTTGGATTTGAAGGGCTCGGTGGCGAGCAATTGGCGGGCGACGGCGAGGGAGGCCAGCGTCAGGCGCAGATCGTCGGCATGGCCGAAGAAATTGCAATCGACCAGTGGTTTGTCTTCGGGATTGGCCGAGCGCAGCTTGACGCTGCCGCGCGCCTTGGGGCGGAGCAGGCAGGAGGTGAAGGTGACGCCATAGGTGGGTTTGGCCGAGGAGACGTCGCGGTCCAGATACACAATGGGCGCGCAATAGAGCTGGATCGTTGGGCGGTCGCCGCCATCGGGATCGTAGAACAGGCAGGCTTCGATGCCGGTGGTGGTGACGGGGCCTGAATTGAATAGCAGATATTGCAGGCCGTTGCGCAGCATGGGCCAGCCCTTGTCCTGGCCGAAATAGCCGGACTTGCCCTTGGTGGTGGCGATGACGGGGACTTCGTGATGGTCCTGCAGGTTGGCGCCGACGCCGGGCAGGTCGGCCATGACCTCGATGCCGTGTTCGCGCAGGTGATCGGCGGGGCCGATGCCGGACAGCATGAGTAATTTGGCGGTGTTGTAGGTGCCGGCGCCAACAAGCACTTCGCGATCGGCATGGACGGTTTGGGTCGTGCCGTCCTTGGTGTAGCTCAGGCCGATGGCGCGGTTGTTGTCGATGACGATGCGGTCGACGCGGGCACCGGTGACGATGGTCAGGCGCCCATCTTTACGCAGCGGATCGAGGAAGGCCTTTTTGGCGTCGGAGCGGGCCTTGTGGCGGTTCCACAGGCCATAGGTGTGCTGCATGATGCCGACGCCGTTTTGCCGGACGCCGTTGAAATCGGGATTGTAGGGATGGCCCAGGCCCTGGGCGGCGAGCAGGAAATCCTCGGTCGTGTCGCAAATCTGGCCGGGCTCGGAGACGCGCAGATTGCCTGATATGCCGTGATAGACATTGTTGAAGCGGGCATTGGCTTCGAGATTTTTGAAATGCGGGAGCAGGTCCGTATAGGACCAGGCGCCATTATTGCCCAGGCTCGCCGCCCAGCCGTCGTAATCCTCGCGCTGGCCGCGCATATAGACCATGGCGTTGACGGCGCTGCCGCCGCCCAGGGCCTTGGCGACGGGCACGATGGGGCCGCGTCCGCCGAGCTGGGGTTGGGGGACGGTATGGTGCATTTCGAGGAAATCCTCGCGCGCCAGATATTTCATATAGCCGGCGGGGAAATCCATGAGGCGGGCGGTCTTGGCGGGGCCGCGCTCGAGGATGAGAACTGAGCAGCCGAAATCGCGCACGAGGCGCATGGCAGCAACCGAAGCGGCAGAGCCGCCGCCGGCAATGATGAAATCGTAGCTGGACGCCAAGGCCAGGTCCCCTCTGCCGGATTTGTTTCCGTGCTTTGAGGCGCACTATCGCAGAGCCGGGAAACGGGGGCTAGCGCCGAGTTTTCGCTTTCGACAGGTGGGCGCGGTCGGCAGTTTACGCGAAGATAGCCCGCTCCTTGCCCACGATCTCGGCCAGGAATTCGGCGACGATGGTGACGCGGCGGAGGGTGCGGAGGTCTTCGTGGACGACGGTCCAATAGGCGCGGGTGAGGCTGTGGGCGGGCAGGATTGGGACCAGGTTTGGATCGGCTTGGGCCATGAAGCCGTGCAGGATGCCGATGCCGGCGCCGGCGCGGACGGCTTCGGTTTGGCCCATGGCGGTGGAGACGGACAGGGTCGAGCGCCAATCGGGGAGGAAGGCGCTGGTATAGTCGAGCGAGGCCGAGAAGAGCAGGTCATCGACATAGCCGACGAGGTGGTGGGCGGATAGATCGGCCAGGGCAAGCGGGGTGCCGTGGCGGGCCAGGTAGGATTTGGCGGCGTAGAGGCCCAGGCGATAATCGGTGAGTTTGCGGGCGACGAGGCGGCCCTCGCGGGGGCGCTCGAGGGTGACGGCGATGTCGGCTTCGCGGCGGGAGAGCGAGAAGGCGCGGGGGACCGGGACCAGTTCGATGCGCAGGCCCTGATGCCGCTCGGTGAGCTGGCCGATGCGCGGGGCGAGGAAGGCGACGCCGAAGCCGTCCGGCGCGCCGACGCGGACTATGCCCTCGATGGCGCTATCGGCCCCGGCGGTCTGGCTGGCGGCGAGCATGGCGCTTTCCATGGCTTCGGCATGGCTGAGGAAGCGCTCGCCGGCGCCGGACAGGTCCGAGCCATTGGTTTTGCGGGTGAAGAGCGTGCTGCCGAGCGCCGTTTCGAGCGCGGTGAGGCGGCGGGCGACGGTGGCGTGATTGAGGCCCAGGCTGCGGGCGGCGCCGAGGATTTGGCCGTGGCGGGCGACGGCGAGGAAGATGCGGACGTCGTCCCAGTTCATGGATTTTTGGCCTCTTTAGTAAGGGGGTACCCCCTCCTAGCCTCCCCCTGATAGGGGGAGGGATGGATTGGGGCTCGCGTCTATCGTTGTATAATTTTCGCACATCGGTTGCGAATTTTGTCGTCTTGAGTTGCATAAAATATAGCGCGAAGACTGTTCTCACAACAAGGGAGAGCCTTATGCGCATTATCGGCCATTTCATCGACGGCGTGGAAACTGCGGGCGAGAGCAAGCAATTTCAGGATGTGTTCAACCCGGCGACGGGCGATGTGCAGGCGCAGGTGGCGCTGGCCAATGCGGCCGATCTCAATGCAGCAGTAGCTTCGGCGGCGGCGGCGCAGCCCAAGTGGGCGGCGACCAATCCGCAGCGGCGGGCGCGGGTGTTTTTCAATTTCGTGGCGCTGATCAATCGCGACATGGAAGAGCTGGCGACCCTGCTGAGCACCGAGCACGGCAAGACGGTGGACGACGCCAAGGGCGATATCGTGCGCGGGCTGGAAGTGGCGGAATTTGTGGCCGGGGCGCCGCATCTGCTCAAGGGGGAATTCACCGAAGGGGCCGGGCCGGGGATCGATATGTATTCGATGCGCCAGCCGGTGGGGATTGGCGCGGGCATTACCCCGTTCAACTTCCCGGCGATGATCCCGCTGTGGATGCTGGCGCCGGCCATCGCTGCGGGCAATGCGTTTATTCTCAAGCCCTCCGAGCGCGATCCTTCCGTGCCGGTGCGGCTGGCGCAGCTGGCGCTGGAGGCGGGGCTGCCCAAGGGGATTCTGAATGTCGTGCATGGCGGCAAGTCGGTGGTCGATGGCATCCTGGCCCATGACGATATCGCGGCCGTGTCCTTTGTCGGCTCGACGCCAATTGCCCGCTATGTCTATGGCACGGCGGCGGCGAACGGGAAGCGCGTGCAGGCCTTTGGCGGCGCCAAGAACCACATGATCATCATGCCGGACGCCGATATCGAAAAGGCGGCCGATGCGCTGATGGGGGCCGGTTTTGGCTCGGCGGGCGAACGCTGCATGGCCGTGTCGGTGGCGGTGCCGGTGGGCGAAGCAACGGCAGACCGGATCGTTGCCGCGCTCAAGCCGCGCATCGAAAAGCTCAAGGTTGGGCCGGCGACGGACAAGGCCAGCGAAATGGGCCCGGTGATCACCAAGGCGGCCAAGGAGCGGATTCTTGGGCTGGTGGAAAAGGGCGTGGAGCAGGGGGCAACGCTGGCCGTGGATGGCCGTGGCTTCAGCCTGCAGGGCTATGAAGACGGCTATTTCGTTGGGCCGACGCTGTTCGACAATGTCACCGCCGAAATGGATATCTACAAGGAAGAGATTTTTGGGCCGGTGCTGTCTGTGGTGCGCTCCAAGACCTATGAGGATGCGCTCAAGCTGACCATGGACAATCCCTATGGCAATGGCACGGCGATCTTCACGCAAAATGGCGACGCGGCGCGCGACTTTGCCAGCCGGGTCAATGTGGGCATGGTGGGTATCAATGTGCCGGTGCCGGTGCCGCTCGCCTATCACAGCTTTGGCGGCTGGAAGGCGTCAGCGTTTGGCGATTTGAACCAGCATGGCATGGATTCGATCAAGTTCTGGACGCGCACCAAGACCGTGACGAGCCGTTGGCCGTCGGGAATCAAGGATGGGGCGGAATTCCAGATGCCGGTGATGAAGTAGGGCGGCTCGGGCTTTTGTGGGCGGGGGGGATCGCAGACCCCCTCCCTGGCCCTCCCCGCAAGGGGGAGGGTGACATTGAGTTTGGGGCAGCATGTTGCCACGTCCCGCGAAGCGATCGAGTGTTGGGCACTATCCCGCTACACCCACAGGGTTCACCCTCCCCTTGACGGGGAGGGCTAGGGAGGGGTGATGGGAGCCACGGTTTTGTGGCTTTGCCGGGGGATTGGGGCACTCAACACCCCCTCCCAACCTCCCCCGTCGAGGGGGAGGTGCCGGGCCGGTGGGTGGGATGGGCTTGGTGCCACGACCTCGTGGTTCGACAAGCTCACCATGAGGTCTACTGGGGCGCTCGCGTATTCGCCCCTAGAATGGTGGCTGGGCGCGATTGTACCCTACATATTCCCGTACATCGGGCCTTCGCCGCCCTGGGGCGGGACCCACGTAATATTCTGGTTGGGGTCTTTGATGTCGCAGGTTTTGCAGTGGACGCAATTGGCGGCGTTGATCTGGAAGCGGGGGCCGGTGGGGTCCTCGATCCATTCGTAAACGCCGGCGGGGCAGTAGCGCGCCGAAGGGCCGGCATAGATATCGTGTTCGGATGATTTTTGCAGCGCGGGAGCGGCGACCAGCAAATGGCTGGGTTGGTCTTCGCTGTGATTGGTGTTGGAGATGAACACCGAGGCCAGGCGATCAAAGGTCAGCACGCCATCGGGCTTGGGATAGGCGATGGGCTGGTGGGCGCTGGCGGGGTGGAGCGTGGCGGAATCGGGCTTGCCATGGGCGAGCGTGCCGAAGGGGGACCAGCCGTTGAGCAGGGTGGTCAGCCACATGTCGATACCGGCCAGCGCTATGCCAAAGATGGTGCCGAAGCGGGACCAGAGCGGTTTGACGTTGCGGACGGGATTGAGGTCGCGGCCGATGGGGCCGCTGCGCCAGTTGGCTTCGTATTCCGTCAGTTCGTCGCCGGAGCGGCCGGCGCTGAGGGCGGCGAGGGCTGCGTCGGCGGCCTCGATGCCCGAGAGCACGGCATTATGGCTGCCCTTGATGCGCGGCAGATTGGTGAAGCCGGCGGCGCAGCCGAGCAGCGCTCCGCCGGGGAAGGTCAGCTTGGGCACCGATTGATAGCCGCCTTCGGTGATGGCGCGGGCGCCATAGCTGAGGCGGGTGCCGCCGGCGAAGGTTTTGGCGATGGCCGGGTGGGTTTTGAAGCGCTGGAATTCTTCGTAGGGCGAGAGATAGGGATTGGCGTAATTGAGGTGGACGACGAGGCCCACGGCGACCTTGTTGTCCTCCAGATGATAGAGGAAGCTGCCGCCGCCGGTGCTATTATCGAGGGGCCAGCCGAAGCTGTGCTGGACGAGGCCCTTCTGGTGGTTTTCCGGCGCGACTTCCCAGATTTCCTTGAGGCCGAGGCCGAATTTTGGGGGCTCATGGCCCTGATCGAGCCCGAAACGGGCGATGGCCAGCTTGCTCAATGAGCCGCGGGCGCCTTCGGCCAGCAGCACATATTTGCCGAGCAGGGCCATGCCGCGGGCGAAATTGGGGCCGGGCGTGCCGTCGCGCTCAAGGCCCATATCACCGGTGGCGACGCCGATAACGGCGCCATTGTCATAGAGCAATTCGGCGGCGGCGAAGCCGGGATAGATTTCGACGCCCAGCGCCATGGCCTTGTCGGCCAGCCAGCGGCAGACTTCGCCCAGCGAGACGATGAAATTGCCGTGGTTGTGCATCAGCGGCGGCATGAGGCGCATCAGCCAGGCGGGGATGGCGGTGGCGCTGGTCTTGCCGAGAAAAAGGAAGCGGTCCTGGGTGACCGGCGTGCGGAAGGGGTGGTCGGGTTCGTCGCGCCAACCAGGCAGCAGCGCATCGATGCCGATGGGATCGACGACGGCGCCTGAAATGATGTGGGCACCCACTTCGGCGCCTTTTTCGAGCACGACGACGGCAAGATCGGGATTGGATTGCTTGAGGCGGATGGCGGCGGCGAGGCCGGCCGGGCCGGCGCCGACGATGACGACGTCGAAGGCCATGCTTTCGCGGCCATTAAGACCATCCGTATCCGTCATCCCGACCTGTTCCCGCAAGTGTTCTCAACGGTGCCCAATTAGCAGCAATGGGACCGCTTGGCCCGCATTTTCTGCGCCGCTTGGCCCTGGAAGCGCGAGAAGAAAAACTTCGTTGGGTGGGGCGGGGTGGGGGCGTAGCATTGCCTGGTCTTCTACGTATTTCCCCCTGCCGAGAGTTTTTCCATGTCTCATGCTGCGACACCCGAACAGGTCATTGATATCCGCACCTTCTGGCAGGCGGTGGGCCTGCGGGCGGTGGGCACGGCCATTGTGACGGCCGAGGCGGGGGATGGTCCGCGCGGGTTTCTGGCGCTGTCGGCAACGCATCTGACGGCCGAGCCGCCGCTGATGATGATCTCGGTCGATAAGAAAACCTCGGCGCTGCAGACCATTCTCGATGCAGGGCATTTTGCCATCAATTATCTGGCGGGCGGGCAGGCGGACCTGGTCGGGCCATTTGGCGGCAAGGGTGATCTCAAGGGCGCGGACCGGTTTCAGATGGGGCGTTGGGGCAGGCTGGCGACGGGGGCGCCGGCGCTGGACGGGGCAGCGGGCGTGATCGATTGCCGCCTCGAAGAGGTGATCGAGCGGTTTGGCACCGCCATTGTTATCGGCCGGGTGGTGGCGTTCAGCGCAACGCCCGATGTGACCCCGCTGGTGTCCTATAAGGGCGGAACCCTGTGACTCCGCGAGCATAAATTGCAGCGAGGGCTTGCATTGCTCAAAAAACGCAAATATTGCGTAGGGAGGCAATACTGCCCATCGGAATCGCGAAGTGGCCCCGCAGCGGCGCGCAAACCAGTCAGATATAGCCGAGCGCCTTGGTGTTTCGGTCAGCACGGTATCGCGGGCGCTGGCCAATGAAATCGGGATCAGCGATGCCGTGCGACGCGATGTGCAGCGCACGGCCCGGGCGCTGGGTTACAAGAGCAAGCATGGCAATGGCCCGGCCGGGGGCAAGCGCGCGGTGGCCCTGGTGCCGCTGGGGAGTGCGACAAGCGGGCTATCCGGGTTCTATTTCGGCATTGTCGAGGGCATGCGCGCCCAGGCCGCCGAAGCCGGCATGGTGCTGGACGTGCGGCTGGTCAATGAATCGGTGGTGACGCTGGAGCTGATCAAGAAGCAGCTTTTGCTGACCAATTCGGAAGGCGTGCTGCTGGCCGGGATCGATGCCTGGGACGGGCTCGTGCAGTGGTCGGCCGAGGCCGATTGTCCGGTGGTGCTGGTCAATGGCGCTGATCCCAAAATGCAGATCAGCGGCGCGGCGCCGGCCAATTTCTACGGCGCCTTCATGGCGACGCAGCGGCTGATCGATGCCGGGCACAGGCAGATCCTGCATTATGGGCAGAGGCACCGGGCGACGCTGCTGCAGCGCCAGCGCGGCTTTCAGGCCGCAATCGCTGCCAATCCGGGCGTGACGGGCAAGATTGTCTACAATTCGGAATGCCCGACGGCCCAGCTGCTGGCCGATCTGCTGGCCGGGATTCATGATGTGACGGCGGTTTTCAGCTGGAACGATATCGCGGCCGTCGAAATGCTTGGCGGGCTCTATGCTCCTGACAGTCCCCTGCCAAAGGGCTTTTCGATCATCGGGTTCGACGACCTGCCGCTGGCGGGCATTGCCACGCCGCGGCTCAGCACGATTGGTGTCGATCGCGAGGCGATCGGTCGATCGGCGGTGCGGCTGTTGATGCAGCAGATGGATGGCGAGCGCGCCGTACAGCAGGTGGAAACCGGCGTCAGCATGGTCGATGGCGAGACGGTGTTCTCGCTCTGACTTCGCCTCGTTTTCCCTAGTAGTCTTCCCCATTTCTGGACCCGGCCGGCGCGGTTTTCCCACGCCGGTGCCGGCGCATCTCCTTGGCTCGTCGAGAGAAAATGAATGAATTTGCGTAATTTGCGCTATTTGCGCAAAGTGCTTGATTTTGCAAATTTTGTGAAATAGCGTGACCACATTGCGCTGGACCGCAAGAATGGCCGCCCCGAGCGACCTGGAGTCCGGCCAGGGTGGATGCGGGAGAGCGACATGGACTTGCGGCGCTGGAACGTCAAACATGTTCGCATGACGCTGGAAGGCGTTGCCGGTTTTGCGCCTTTTGCGCGCGAGGCCGCAGACGTCGCGGCCCTTCGTGCAGGGCTGGGGCAGGCGGCGGTGGCCAATCTGCTGGAACGGGCCCGGACCGATATCGGTGCACCCATTCCCGCGCTGCCGGCCGAACTTTATCTCGAATTTCAGCGCAGTGGACGGCGTGAGGGCTATGAGGATGCGCAGCGCGAGCGGCGCAATATGCTCTATCGGCTGACGCTGGCCGAATGGCTGGAGCAAAGCGGGGAATTCGTGCCGGCGGTGGAAAACCTGCTCTGGGCACGGCTGGAGGAAACCAACTGGGCCTGGCCGGCACATGCCAGGGGCCTCGATTTTCCCGATCGGCCCACGGTGGACCTGGCCGCGGCGATGACGGCGCTCGACCTGGCCGAAACCGATTACCTGCTGGGCGATAAGCTCTCGCCGCAATTGCGGGCGCGCATCCGCAGCGAGACGAACCGGCGGACGATTGCCCCGTTTCTGAAGCGCAACGATCATTGGTGGCTGCATACGACGCCGGCCAAGCAGGTCAACAATTGGACCGCGGTGTGCGTGGCCGGCGTGGTTGGGGCGGCATGTTATTTCGAAACCGACCTGGATCGGCTGGCCGAAATCATCGCGCGGGGGCTGCATAGCCTGGCCGATTATCTCGAGACATTCGACAGCCAGGGCGGATCGTCCGAGGGGCCGGATTATTGGTCCTATGGCTTTGGCAATTATGTGGTTTTGGCGCATCTGCTGAAGGAGCGCACCGGCGGCAAGATCGACCTATTGGCGCTGCCCATGGTGCGCGAGATTGCGCAATTCCCGGTGCGCACGGTGTTGACGCAGGGGGTATGGGCGAGTTTTTCGGATTCCGACAGCAATCCGAATTTCCATCCTGGCCTGTTGTCCTATCTGGCCAAAAACCTCGATCTGCCGGCGCTGACCGAACTGGGCATGCGCAATGATTTTGGCGTGGAGATTTTCAACCAGTTCGTCTGGCCGCTGCGCCAATATGCCTGGCCGCTGCCGGACAAGGCGGTGGCTTTTGGTGGCACCGACCATGACTGGTTTGCCGATATGGGGTGGATGATTTGCCGGCTCGATCCCACTGATCCCAAATCGCTGCGGCTGGCCATCAAGGGCGGTCATAACGACGAGATGCACAACCAGAACGATGTCGGCTCGCTGATCGTGGTGCAGAACGGCAGGGTCGTGCTGACAGATCCGGGCCGGGGGCGCTATTCCAAGGCCTATTTCGGGCCTGAGCGCTACGCCAATATCATGACCTCTTCGCGCGGCCATTCGGTGCCGGTGGTCAATGGGTTCGAACAGGCCGAAGGCGCCGAGCGCGCCGCCAGGGTGCTGGTCCATTCTAATGGCGCCGCGCGGGACGAACTGGCGCTGGAAATGGCGGCGGCCTATCCGCCCGAGGCAGGGCTCAATCAATTGCAGCGGACGATTGCGTTCGACCGCCAGGCGCCGGGCGGCAGGATCGCGCTCAAGGACAGTTTTGCCTTTGCCAATGGCGGCGGGGCTTTCCAATCCGTGCTGGTAACGCCGCTGGCCGTTGAAATCGGTGCCGGCGAAGTGCGGATCGGGGGGCCGGATGGCGGCGTCAAGGTCGCGTTCGACGCCGGGCAGGTCGAGGTATCAACCGAACATCATGCCGGGGTGGAAAAGCAATATGCCCCCCCGGTCGATCTCACTCGCGTCCTGTTTTCAGCCAGAGGGAAGGCGGGGCAGGGCGAAGTGGCCCTCGACATCACTCCCATCTGAGCGATGTCGGGACAAAGAGCGGCAGGAGGCAAGGCTTTGCGTCCTGCGGGGCGGCTCGATTGCTGCTCATTCGTGGAGGAATAACCCCGGCGCAAACGTTCCGGGCAAGGGAGGACCATAATGAAACAACAAGATGACTTGGTTCGTCGACTTACCAGGCGACCCGGCCGCGGCCTCGCGGGAGCAGTCGCTGTGGCGGCAATGCTTGCGGCAGCCGCCCCGGCGCTGGCCCAACAGCAGTCACCAGTGCTGGACGCGCTGGTGGAAAGCGGCGAGCTGCCGCCCGTCGCCGAACGCCTGCCGGCCAATCCGCTGGTGGTGACACCGGTCGAGGGCGTGGGCACCTATGGCGGCACCTGGCGCTCGGCGCTGCGCGGCGGGCTCGACAATGCCTGGATCGCCCGCACCGTCGCCTATGACGGGCTGGTGCGCTACGACCGCGAGTGGAAGCAGATCATTCCCAACCTGGCGGAAAGCTGGGAAGTCAGCGCTGATGCCAAGACCTATACGTTCAAGCTGCGCGAAGGGCTCAAGTGGAATAACGGCAAGCCGTTTACGACAGCCGATATCGCCTTTGCGGTCGAGTTGCTCAAGGAGCCGAGCTATTCGGTCGGCGGGTTCGTGAAGAACCCCAACAATCCGGTCGACATCGAGGTGGTGGACGACACCACGTTCAAGTTCGTTTTCGAAAAGCCCAATGGCGTGATCATGGACGAGCTGGCCAGCGTCAATGGCTTCTCGATCGTCTCGCTCAACAAGGAATATTGCAGCCAGTTCTATCCCAAATACAATCCGGACGCCGCCGAACAGGCCAAGGCAGCCGGGTTCGAGACCTGGGAATTGTGGATGACGGACCGCTGCAGCTGGGCCACCGAAACCATCCGCTGGGCCAATCCAGAATTGCCGATGATGAATGCCTGGAAGGTCAAGGAGCCGCTGACCGGCAGCGCCACCCGGGTAACCTTCGAGCGCAATCCCTATTACTGGAAGGTTGATACCGAGGGTAACCAGCTTCCCTATATCGACAATCTCGAAATGCGCGTGTCGGACTCGGTGGAAGAGCTGACCCTGTTGGCGCTCAATGGCGAGATCGATTTCCAGGATCGCCATATCGCCACCGTCGCCAACCAGCCCCTGTTCTATGACGGCCAGGAAGCGGGCGATTATCGCATGGGCGAGGAAATCCAGTCCTCCTCCAACACCATGGTCATCCAGTTCAACCTCAATCACGTCGACCCCAAGCGGCGCGAGCTGTTCCAGAACAAGGATTTCCGCATCGGCATTTCCCATGCCATCGACCGGGCCGAGATCATCGACGTGGTCTTTACCGGACAGGGCGAACCCTTCCAGGTGGCCCCGCGGCCGGAATCCCCGTTCTACAACGAGGAGTATGCCAAGCAGTATACCGAGTTCGACCCGGCATTGGCGGCCCAGCATCTTGAGGCTGCCGGGCTGATCAAGGGCGGCGATGGCATGTATACCTTTGCCGACGGCTCACCGCTGGTGATCACCATCGACACCATTGCCTCGCTGCGCCCCGAATGGCCGGACATGCTCGAACTCATCCAACTGCAGTTGCAGGCCGCCGGGATCAAGCTCGAGATCAACAATATCGACCGCACGCTCTATTACGAAAAGCGCCCGCTGGGTGATTATGATGCCCAGGTCTGGGGTGGCGATGGCGGCCTCGATGTGGTGCAAGAGCCGCGCTACTACATGGCTTCGGGCGATGAATCGGTCTGGGCCTATCGTTGGGCGCAGTGGTTCAACGGTTCGCGGCCCGAAATCGCCGAAGAGCCGGCCGAATGGGCCAAGCAGCAGATGGACCTCTACAACCAGCTGCGCGGCGAAGGCGATCCGGACAAGCGGACCGAGCTGATGAAGCAGATCCTGACCCTTGGGCAGGAGAACTTCCCGGTGATCGGCGTCAGCCTGCCCGGCAACACCTACTACATCGCCAAGAACAATATGCGGAACATCCCGCCGACCCTGTTCCAGGCTTACCTGTTCCCGACCCCGGCGCCTTACGATCCCTTCCAGTGGTATTTCGCCGCGGAATAACAGGTTCCTCCCCACCCTCGCGGCCGGTGACGGCTGCGGGGGATGGAGGGCGGTTAAGGCCACGCGTTGGCCACAAGCACAAAACGACACCTCCCCCTGATGGGGGAGGCTGGGAGGGGGTGGCGAGAGCCACGGACCTGGAGTTTGCGGCAGCATACCCTCGCCCTGCTCGATCACGGACTTAGCAAGCTAGGTCCTATCTCGCTTCCCTCCCCACGAGGGGGAGGGTGGCCCGACTGAAAGGTCGGAGAGCTCGATAGTTTAGATTGGAGACGCCGAGATGCTGCGTTTCGTGACGAGCCGGCTGATTGCGATGGTCTTGACCATCTGGGCGGTGAGCTTTGTGGCTTTTGCCATCATTCAATTGCCGCCGGGCGATTACCTCACGACCTATATGGCGACGCTCGCGGCCAATGGCGACCGGGTCGACCCTGCTGCCATCGAGGCGTTGCGCCGGCAATATGGGTTCGGCGAACCCTATCTGGTGCAATATTGGAAATGGGTCAGCGGCATCGTGCTGCGTGGCGATTTCGGGCAGAGTTTTGAATGGAAGGCGCCGGTTACCACGCTGATCTGGGGACGGCTGGGCAATTCCATCCTGCTCGAAGGGCTGGCCGTTATCGTGATGTGGCTGGTGGCTTTGCCCATCGGCATCTATGCGGCGGTGCGCAAATATTCGCTGGGCGATTACCTCGCCACCATTGGCGGGTTCATTGGCCTCGCCATTCCCAATTTCTTCTTCGCGCTGATCCTGATGTATCTCAGCTTTGTCTGGTTCGGGGAAACCATTGGCGGGTTGTTCTCGCCGGGCATGGAAAATGCCCGCTGGAGCCTCGAACGCATCTGGGATTTCGCCAGCCATGCCTGGGCACCCATCCTGGTGCTGTCGACGGCGGGCACGGCCGAGCTGATCCGCATCCTGCGCGCCAATCTGCTCGATGAGCTGAAAAAGCCCTATGTGACCACGGCGCGGGCCAAGGGGCTTTCGGAAACCCGGGCCATTCTCAAATATCCCGTGCGCGTGGCGCTCAATCCGCTGGTTTCGACCATTGGCTGGCTGTTGCCGGCGCTGGTGTCGAGCTCGGTGATCGTGTCGGTGGTGCTGAACCTGCCGACGGCCGGCCCGCTGCTGCTGCGCTCGCTCACCAGCCAGGACATGTATCTGGCCGGCGCGATCATCATGCTGCTGGGCATTCTGACGGTGATCGGCACGCTGATTTCCGACCTGATCCTGGCCTGGATCGACCCCCGCATCCGCTATGGGAGCCGATAAATGGCGGCAGACACCATGACCGATATTGCCGAACCCATCGTAATCAAGAAGGCCAAGCGCGAGAGCCAGTTCGCCCTGATGTGGCGGCGGTTCCGCCAGCACAAGCTGGCGCTGGTGAGCCTGTGGATCATCCTGGCCTTTTACCTGGTGGCGCTGCTGGCCGAGTTCCTGGCGCCATTCGATCCGTCGCAATACAATCCGCGCTATACCTATGCGCCGCCCCAGGGGATCGAATTTTTCTCGACCAATGAGGATGGCTCGTGGTCGTTCGGGCCCTATGTGAACGGGTACAAGAGCGAGATCGACCCCAAGGCGATGCGCCGGACCTTCGTTATCGACGAAGAGACCAAGATTCCGGTGCAGTTCTTCGTGCCGTCCGAGCCCTATATGCTGGCGGGCGTCATTCCGATGTCGGTCAAGCTGTTCGGCGTCACCGAGCCACGGGCGCCGCTTTATGTGCTGGGGGCCGACCGGCTGGGCCGCGACCTGCTGAGCCGGCTGATCCATGGTACGCGCATTTCGCTGTCCATTGGCCTGGCGGGCGTGACGCTGAGCCTGTTTTTCGGCATCATTATCGGCGGGTTCTCGGGCTATTATGGCGGCTGGTTCGATGGCGCCGTGATGCGCGTGATCGAGTTCATCCGCTCCATGCCGACGATCCCGCTGTGGCTGGGGCTGGCGGCGGCGCTGCCCAAGGATTGGAGCGCGCTCCAGACCTATTTCGCCATTACCATCATTCTCAGCCTGATAGGCTGGACGGAATTGGCGCGCGTGGTGCGTGGGCGGTTCCTCAGTCTGAGGACCGAGGATTTCGTGACTGCTGCGCAGCTTGATGGGGCCAGCGACTGGCGCATCATCACCCGGCATATGGTGCCCAGTTTCATGAGCCATATCATTGCGGCGGCGACGCTGGCCGTGCCGGGAATGATCCTGGCGGAGACGGCATTGTCCTTCCTCGGACTTGGCCTACAGGCGCCCATCGTCAGCTGGGGCACGCTGCTGCAGGACGCCCAGAATATCCGCACCCTGGCCAGTGCACCGTGGCTTTTGGCGCCCGGGCTCTGCGTGGTGATTGTCATTCTTTCCCTCAATTTCTTCGGAGATGGATTGCGCGATGCTGCAGACCCCCATGGCCGATAAGCCGCTCCTCAAAATCGAGAATATGTCGATCAGCTTCTCCTCGCCGGACGAGCCCGATATCGAAGCCGTGCGCCAGGTGGACCTGACGCTGACGCCGGGCAAGACGCTGTGCCTCGTGGGTGAAAGCGGTTGCGGCAAGTCGGTGACGGCGCGGGCGATTTTGCGCCTGCTCGACAAGAACGCCAAGATCGGCACCGGCCGCATCCTGTTCGACGAGCCGGGTGGCGCCAATGTCGACCTGGCGGCGCTCAAGCCCGACAGCCCCGCCATGCGGGCGGTACGCGGCAATCATATCTCGATGATCTTTCAGGAGCCGATGAGCTCGCTGTCGCCGGTGCATACGATTGGCGACCAGATCGACGAGATGATGGTGATCCATGAAGGGCTCAAACCCAAGCAGGCGCGCGAACGCACTGTGGCCCTGCTCGACCAGGTGGGGATTCCCGGTGCGCGGGAACGGGCGGATGCGTATCCGTTCCAGCTCTCGGGCGGGCTGCGGCAGCGCGCGATGATTGCCATGGCGCTGGCCTGTACACCCAACCTGTTGATCGCCGACGAGCCGACCACGGCGCTGGATGTGACGACGCAGGCGCAGATTTTGGACCTGTTGCGGCAATTGCAGGCCGATTACGGCATGGCCATGCTGTTCATCACCCATGATCTGGGTGTGGTGGCCGAAATCGCCGACGAGGTGGCGGTGATGTATCTGGGCGACGTGGTGGAGCAGGGCAGCGTCTATGACGTGTTCTCGGCGCCCCAGCACCCCTATACGCAGGCGCTGATGGCCTCCATTCCCAAAATGGCGCGCAAGGCCGAGCGCGTGCGGCTCTCGCCCATCAAGGGCACGGTGCCTTCGCCCAAGGACCGGCCCAGGGGCTGTGCCTTTACCAGCCGCTGCCCCTATGCGTTCGAACCCTGTTCCACCGTGACCCCGGAACGGACGGCGGTGGGCGCCAACCATCATGCGCGGTGTCATCTGCTGACCCGGGCCAAGACGGAGGCGCTGGCATGAGCACGCTTTTGACCGTCGAGAACCTGTCCAAACACTATACCGTCAAATCCGGGATATTCGCCCCGATGCGGCAGCTCGATGCGCTGACCGATATCAATTTGACTGTCGAGGCGGGAGAGACGCTGGCCATTGTGGGCGAGAGCGGGTGCGGCAAGACCACTCTGGGCCGCTGCATCATCAATGCGCAGCCTTCGAGCGGCGGGCGGGTGGTTTATCACCCGAAAACGGGCGGCGATGTCGAGCTGACGGCGCTCAACAAGCGGCAGATCAAGCCCTGGCGGCAGGATATCCGCATGATCTTCCAGGACCCGATGAGCTCGCTCAACCCCAATATGCGGGTGTTCGACATCGTCGCCGAGCCGCTGCGCATCCATAAAGTGTGTAAGGGCCGCGAGCTGGAAGAGCGGGTTATCTCAACGCTGGCCAAGGTGGGCATATCTGCCGATGCCGTGGGGCGCTATCCGCATGCCTTTTCCGGCGGGCAGCGGCAGCGCATCGGCATTGCCCGGGCGCTGGTGCTGGACCCAAAGCTGGTGATTGCCGACGAGGCCGTATCGGCGCTTGATGTTTCGATCCAGGCGCAGGTGCTGAACCTGTTGGAAGACCTCAAGGCCGAATTCGGGCTGACCTATATTTTCATCAGCCACGATCTGGGCGTGGTCAATTACATCGCTGACCGGGTGGTGGTGATGTATCTGGGCCATGTGGTGGAAAATGCGCCCACCGAAATGCTGTTCGAGCGGCCGCGCCATCCCTATACCGAAGTGCTGCTGGAAGCCCTGCCGATTGCCGATCCGACACGGCGCAAGGGGCGCAAGACCGAAGTGCGCGGGGAAATTCCCTATCTGGGCAATCGGCCCGTGGGTTGCCCGTTTCACACCCGCTGCAAATATGCCCAGGACCGCTGCCGCACGGAAAAACCGGTGCTGCGGTCCATCAATGGCACCGCCCAGGAAGCGGCCTGCCACTTTGCCGAAACATTGGAATTGAAGGGCGCTTACGAAGATGCGCCCGTGACCGGGACCTATGCATAGATGACTTACGATCCAGCCTCCGCAAATCCGCTTTTTGGCAATCCGCTCAAGACGCGCGCCGATGTCGAAAAGGGCCTGCGCGACCTGTTCAATCCGCTCCTGCCCTATTTCTCCGAGGGTGCCGCGCGGGTGCGGCTCGATGGTGGCGCTGCCCATTTCGACCGGGCTGCGGCCGATCTCGAAGGCTTTGCGCGGCCGCTTTGGGGGCTGACGCCCCTGGCGGCGGGCGGGGCGGAATTCGACCATTGGGAACTCTATCGCCGTGGCCTGGCCAATGGCACCGATCCCGAGCATCCCGAATATTGGGGGCAGGTCAATTCGACCGACCAGCGCATGGTGGAGCTGGCGGCCATCGGCTTCACGCTGCGCCTCCTGCCGCATCTGGTCTGGGAGCCGCTGCCGCAAAAGGCCAAGGATAACCTCGCCGCCTATCTCAAGCATGCGCGGCAATTCGATTACGCCGACAATAACTGGAAATTCTTCCGCATCCTGGTCGATCTGGGGCTGGAAGAATGCGGGGTCGAATTCGACCGCTCGCTGACCGAGAAATATCTCGAAGAACTCGATGGCTTTTATCTGGGCGATGGCTGGTATCGCGACGGCAATGTGCGGCGCGTGGACCATTACATTCCCTTCGCCATGCATTTTTATGGGCTGATCTATTCCAAGCTCGCCAGGAATGACGACAAGCGCGTCGCGGCCTACCGGGAGCGGGCGGCCTTGTTTGCCAAGGATATCCGCCACTGGTTCGATGAGGATGGCGGCACGCTGGCCTTTGGGCGGAGCCTTACCTATCGCTTTGCCTGTGGCGGCATCTGGGGGGCACTGGCCTTTGCCGATCTCGAAGCCCTGCCCTGGGGCGAGATCAAGGGGCAGTTCATGCGCCATCTGCGCTGGTGGAGTACCCAGCCGATTGCCAATCGCGACGGTGTGCTGTCGGTGGGCTATGGCTATCCCAACCTGATCATGAGCGAAAATTACAATTCGGCGGGTTCGCCCTATTGGGCGCTCAAGGCGTTTTTGCCGCTGGCTTTGCCGGCTGACCATCCATTCTGGACGGCGGAGGAGGCTCCCGCGGTGACGCCGAGCGAGCCGGTGCCGCTCAAGCATCCGGGCATGGTGGTGCAGCACACGGCAGGCAATGTGGTGGCCCTGTCGAGCGGGCAGCAGAATTGGCAGATGCGCTGGGGCGCAGAGAAATATGCCAAATTCGTCTATTCCTCGCGCTATGGCTTTTCGGTCGAGAGCGATGAGCGGGCCTATAACGGGGCGGCTTTCGACGGCATGCTGGGGTTGAGCGATGATGGCCGGCATTATCGCGTGCGCGAGAGCAATGAGGTGGCCCAGATTGCCGGCCATACGCTCTTTGCCCAATGGAAGCCCTGGGCCGATGTGAGCGTCGAGACTTGGCTCGTGCCGCAGGGCGATTGGCATGTGCGGGTACACAGGATTACCACGCCCCGCGCCCTTCATGGCACTGAAGGCGGGTTCGCCATCGGCCGGGCCGACCTCAATGCGGATAAGCTCAGCGAGGGGGCCGGGCGGGCGGTGGCGCGCAGCCAGAGCGATGTGAGCGCCATTGTCGATCTTGGCGGGCAGCGCGATGGGCGGGCGCAGAAGGCGCTGCCCAATACCAATCTCATCGTGGCCAAAACCATCGTGCCGCAATTGCGCGGGGAGATTCCGGCGGGCACGACTGTCCTGATGACGGCGGTGTTGGCATTGCCGGCCGGTGCGGCGGCTGAAACCTCGCTCGACAAGGTGCCGGCGGCCCCCGATCTCGGAGTGCTGGAGGCGCTGATCCGGGAAGAGGGTATCGAGGTCACAGCCATTCAGGTGGCGGAGCGGTTCTGATGCGACCAAAACTCGCCTTCGCCATGGCGGCGGACAAGACCAGATATGTGTTCGACGAGCAGGCGCTCGCCCGGCTGGCGAAAACTTGCGATATCGTTGCGGCTGAACCGCTGGAGGATTTTTCAGCAGCCGGGGCCCGGGCCGTGCTGGGGCAGATCGATATTCTGGTAACCGGCTGGGGCTGCCCGGTGGTAACGGCCGCGGTGGTGGCGGCGGCGCCGAACCTCAAGCTGATCGCTCATGCCGCGGGAACGGTGAAGTTCACTTTGGACCCGGCGGTCTATGAGGCCGGGATTGTGGTGACGCATGCGGCCGACGCCAATGCGGTGCCGGTGGCCGAGTTCACGCTGGCCTCGATCATCTATGCCAATAAGCGGGTGTTCGAGCTGCGCGATCTCTACCGCGCCGATCACAGCCGGCGCTCGACCTATGCGGTGATGGATGAGCCGATCGGCAATTATCATCGCACGATCGGGCTGGTGGGCGCCTCGCGCATCGGGCGGCGGGTGGCCAAGTTCCTCGAAGGGTTCGATTTCACGGTGCTGTTGAGCGATCCCTTTGTCAGCGCCAACGATCCCATTACCAAAAGCGTTGAGCTGGTTGATCTCGATACGCTGATGGCGCGTTCCGATGTGGTGAGCATTCATGCCCCGTCCTTGCCCTCGACCCGGGCGATGATTGGGGCAAGGCAGCTCAAGCTGATGAAGGACGGGGCTGCGTTCATCAATACGGCGCGCGGTGCGCTGATCGATGAGGCGGCGCTGATTGCCGAATTGCGCACTGGGCGCATTCATGCGGTGATCGATGTGACCGATCCCGAGATTCCCGAGGCGGGCTCGCCGTTCTATGATCTGCCCAATGTGTTCCTGACCCCGCATGTGGCGGGGGCAGTGGGCACCGAAAGGCAGCGGCTGGGGCAGATGGCCATCGAGGAAATCGAGCGGTTTGTCGCGGGGCGGCCACTGGAATATGCGGTGGTGCCGGAGGCGTTGGAACGACTGGCCTGAGAGCGGTGGTTGCGGGAGCATACCCCCTCCCTTGATCCCTCCCCACAAGGGGGAGGGTGTCGACTGGATGTCTGGTGGGTACGAGGCTCGGCACCCACTGCGCCAACAGCTCCCCCTTGATGGGGGAGGCCGGGAGGGGTGGCGAGAGCCCCGATGGAGAATTGAATGTCGGTTGCGAATATTGCCCAAACTGATCCCGACCACGAAGCCCGGTTACAATTTCTGACCTGGGACCGGACGCCGGCCGATATCGATAGCCCCGAGCACAAGGCGCGATTGGCGCATTGGGCGCGGGTGGCGGGGGCGAGTTTTGCGCCAACAGCCTATGTGGCGGCGGAAGCGGCGATTTTTACCACCCATCTGGTGCTGGGCGAGCAGAGCTGGATCGCCGGACATGCGCTGGTGCGGGGCGATGTGGAATTTGGCGCGCATAGCACGGTCAATCCCTATGCGATGATTTCGGGCAAGGTGCGCTGCGGGAACGGCGTGCGGATTGCCAGCCATGTCTCGATCGTGGGGTTCAATCACGGGTTCGACGATCCCAGCATGCCGATCCACACGCAAAAGCATGAGAGCCTGGGCATCACCATCGAGGATGATGTGTGGATCGGGGCCAATGCGGTGGTGCTCGATGGCGTGACGGTGGGCCGTGGCGCGGTGATTGCAGCGGGGGCCGTGGTCAGCAAGGATGTGCCGCCGCTGGCCATTGTCGGCGGTGTGCCGGCCAAGGTCGTGCGCTATCGCGGGCAGGGCAAGGCCAACCGGGGCGACGCGGTGGCCGTGCTCGCCCGGCTGGGTGCGGCAGCACAGGCGCAATGGCCGGACATTTTGGCGCGGCATCGTGAGCAGGGTGAGTATGTCTCGCGCGAGGCCGATGGGCAGGCGCGGCGCAGCGCCCGGCATCGCAATGACGCCATCGAGATTGCCGCTGGGTTCGGAGCGGTACCGGAAGGGCTCGACGTGGCGGCGACGCTGGCCGAATTGCAGACGCTGCAGGACCCGGCGACCGGACTTTTCCCCGACCCGCACCAGAAGCCGGCGGCTGGGCAGGCCATGCGGGACAATGGGCTGGCGCTCTATAATGTGCTCTCGGTGGGCTATGCCATCGAAGTGCTGGGCGGGCAGCCTCTGCATAAGATCGCGGCCGTCGAGGATTTGAGCGCGGGCGAGCTTTGCGACTGGCTCGATGGATTGAGCTGGCGGGAGCGGGCCTGGAGCGCGGGATCGGTGGTGGATGCCATCGGCACGGCGCTCTATTTCAACGCACGCTATTTCAGCACCGGGCGGACGCGGGAAACGCTGTTCGGCTGGCTGGCGCTGAAGCAGGATCGTGGCACCGGGCTATGGGGCTCGCCAACGACGGCCGAGGGACTATTGCAGCCGGTCAATGGGTTCTACCGGCTGACGCGCGGCACTTATGCGCAATTCGGCCTGCCAGTGCCGCAGGCTGAGCGGGCGATTGACTCGGTGCTGCTGAATTATCGCAATTACGGCGGCTTTTCGGGGCCGACCTATACGGCCTGCAACCTGCTCGACACCATTCATCCGCTGCTGCTGTGCCTCAAGCAGACCGATTATCGGCGGGGCGAGGCGGAGGCGATTGCGCGGGCGGTGATCGAGCGCGCCGAGCAGCGCTGGGTGGCAGGCGAGGGTTTCGCCTTTGCCGATGGCCAGCAGCCGGGCCTGCAGGGCACCGAAATGTGGCTCTCGGTGGTGCATCTGGCAGCCGACCTGCTGGGGATTGCCTATAGTTTTGCCTTCGTGCCCAAGGGCGTGCATCGCACCAAAGCCGTGGGACTGGGATTGTGAGCGCGCGCAAGGCCCTGGTGGTCTGGGGCGGGATGGAGCTGCACACGCCCGAGCGGGGCGCCAATGTCGTGCGCGCGCTGCTGGAGGCCGAAGGCTTTTCGGTGGTGGTGACGTCCGATTATGATGCTTTGGGCGCGGCGGATGTCGGTGAAAACGATCTGGTTGTGCCTGTCATTACCGATGGCCAATTGCCGCGCGAAAAGATGGCCAATCTGGTCTCTGCGATCCGGGCCGGCACGGGGTTGGCGGGCTATCACATGGGGCTGGCGACCAGTTTCCGCGACAGCGTGGCCTTTCGTTATGCGGCGAGCTGCTATTGGGTGGCCCATCCGGGCAATATCATCACCTATCGGGTCGATGTGAGCCGCAGCGATCACCCGATCATGGCCGGGATCGAGAGCTTCGAGCACACGTCCGAGCAGTATTATCTCAATTACGATCCGGCCGTTGAGGTGCTGGCGACGACACGGTTTTCGGGCGAGTTCGACCCCTGGCGCAAGGATGTGGTGATGCCGGTGGTGTTCACCACCAATCACGGGGCCGGGCGGGTGTTCTATTCCTCGCTCGGGCATACCGCCGATGAGCTGGAGATTCCGCAGGTGCGGACGATCCTGGGGCGCGGGCTGATCTGGGCGGCGCGGTGATTTCTGGCTAGCCGCCGGGAGGGTGTCCCGACTGATCGCTCCGCGATTTACTGCTGGGCCTGCTGCGCCTGGCGCCGCAGCACTTCCGACTCCGGCAGCGCATTGGCGTATTTCAGTTCGCGATTGGCGCGGTTCCAGAAGGCGGGGTGGATTGTGTCGAGAAGGGCCGGGTCGTCCGGTGTGAGGGCGAGCCGGCCAGCGGTGGCCTGGTCCAGATAGAGCACGGCATTCTGCCGGTACCAGGCGGGGATGGCTTCGTCGGTCCAGATCTGGGGGCGGAGCACATCGTGGGGCTGGTAGCCATGGGCGGCGAAAAGCCCGGCCCAATAGCTTTGCCATTGTTCGTTAAGATGGCCGACCCCGCCCTGGCCGGGCACGGCGGCGCTGAACAGGATGGCCGGGGCAAGGGCCACGAGGTCGGCGATGAAGCCGGCGGCGCGTCTTGGCGAGAGATGTTCGGCCACTTCCAGCGAGATGGCCAGATCGACGCAAGGGCCGGTAAAGCTCTGCTCCAGGTCCTGCGGGGCAAAGACGATGCGGGGATCGTCCAGCATGTCCGGGGTGACCCAATCGCCTTCCATGCCGAAAGCCTCGGTCGCGCCATCGGCCAGGGCGGCGGCGAGCCAGGTGCCCGTGCCGCAGCCGATATCGGCAACTCTGCGCCGGGCAAGCCCCGTGGGCAGGGCGGCAAGCAGCCGGGCGGCTGCGTGGGCGGTATGGGCGCGGCGATTGTCGTAGAAATCGGCGGGATAGATCGAGGCAGTCATCGAGGCGGCTCGCCGGTGGACGGAGCTTGCGATAGTACGCGGGCGGTTTCCGCTAGGCCAGCGATCAAATGTTTATGCGGGGCCGGGAAGGGCGGAACCCTGTCCATGCCCGTGCCGTTGCCCCGCAAGCCCCACCAGGGGGCATGTTGCGGCAGATATCTATCATGCACAAGAATTCGGCGCTGGCCGAGATGGTCAGAAAGACCGCATATTTTCTATGGGAGAATGACGGGCGACCGCCAGGGCGCAGTTTTGACTATTGGTTGCGCGCCAAGGAAATGCATCTGCGCCAGCTCGCCTATGACAAATGGCTGGCGGACGGAACACCCCACGACCGCGCGGACCGCCATTGGCACGAGGCGCGGCACGACCTGGGCGAGAAATGAAAACGGGCCCCGATGGAGCCCGTTTCCCGTATCGCGATTGGCAGCGCCGGATCAGTCCTTGGCGCGTTCGACATAGGAATTGTCATCGGTGAGGATGACGATGCGGGTGCCGGTGCCGATGTGGGGCGGCACCATGACGCGCAGGCCATTGTTGAGCACGGCCGGCTTATAGGACGACGAGGCCGTCTGGCCCTTCACGACCGGTTCGGTCTCGACGATCTCGAAGGTGAGGCGCTGGGGCAGTTCCATGGAGAGGGCAGTGCCCTCGAAGGTCATCAGGTGAACCTTCATGCCATCGACGAGATAGGCCTTCTGGTCGCCGATCACATCGTCGGGGACGGTGATCTGCTCATAGGTGGCCGGCTCCATGAAATGGTGGCCTTCGCCGTCGGAATAGAGATAGTCATATTCGCGATCGTCGACATCGGCCTTTTCGACCATCTCGACGGTGCGCCAGCGGCCGACAACCTTCACGCCATCGGAAATGCGGCGCATGTTGACGTTGGTGATGGAGTTGCCCTTGCCGGGGTGGACGTTTTCCGCCGTCAGGATGACGTGCAGATTGCCGTCCTGTTCGACGACATTGCCCTTGCGCAGCGATGAGGCGATGACCTTGACCATCAATTCTTCCTTGTTCAAGCGGTGGCGGCGGCCTAGAGGAGCGGCATAGGGGGCCGGGCCGGGCGCGCTGATATTTTTTCCTTGGTGCTGCCCGATACAATAATTCGGTCCAAACCGCCAGACCCGAGCCGAGAAAGAGCCGATTGATTGTCTTCCGCCCCGTCTTCGCAAAAAGCCTCGCCCTGGTGGAGCCCGCAGGTGCATGCCGACAGGCGCCCGCTGCTGATTGGGCGCGGCCGGATCGATGCGGCCCTGCGGGGATATCTTTGCGCCAACGATTTCATCATGGTGGATCCGCCGGGGCTGCAGCGCTCGCCGGGCAATGAAACCCATCTCCATGCCTTTGCCACCACCGCCATTGGCAATGACGGAATGGGGGAGACGCTTTACCTCCACACCTCGCCCGAATTCACCATGAAAAAGCTGCTGGCGGCAGGCGAAAAGCGGATTGCGAGCCTCGGACATGTCTGGCGCAACCGGGAGCGGGGCGCGTTGCACCATCCCGAATTCACCATGCTCGAATGGTATAGGGCGGGGGAGGATTATGGGGTGATCATCGATGATTGCCTCGCCATGCTCAGGCTGGCGGCCGAAGCGGTGGGCAGCACAATGCTGCGCTACAAGGGCCGGGAATGCGATCCCTTTGCCGCGGCCGAGCGGCTGAGCGTCGTGGAGGCTTTCGCGCGCTATGCGGGGATAGATTTGTTCGCCACCATGGATGGCGCGGGCCAAACCGATGGCGAGGCGCTGGCTGCGGCGATGATAGCGGTCGGGCTCGATGTGCCGGAGGATCGCAGCTGGAGCTATCTGTTCAGTCGGGTGCTGGTGGAAAAAGTCGAGCCAAATCTGGGGATTGGGCGGGTGACTGTGCTGGATCGCTATCCGGCGGCGGAGGCGGCGCTGGCGCGGCGGGCGGGTGACGATCAGCGGGTCAGCGAGCGGTTCGAGCTTTACGCCTGCGGCGTGGAGCTGGCCAATGGCTTTGGCGAATTGACCGATGCGGCCGAGCAGCGTCGCAGATTTGCCGCCGAGATGAACGAAAAGCAACGGATCTATAACGAGCGCTATCCGCTGGATGAAGATTTCCTGGCGGCACTCGAATTGATGCCCGAGGCGAGTGGGGTGGCGCTGGGATTTGACCGGTTGGTCATGCTGGCAACCGGCGCGCCGCGCATCGATATGGTAGTGTGGGCGCCGGTGGTTGGATGAACCGCGATCTGCCTCCCTCCCCCTTGAGGGGAGGGATTGAGGGTGGGGGGTCTGTATTCTCCGCCGACATGGTGTTCGCTGAGGGCGCGACACCCCCACCCTAACCCTCCCCTCAAGGGGGAGGGGACTGCATCGGGCTCTCTCGCGGGAGCGCCAAAATTGAGAGATTTCTAATGGGTGCCGTCAAGGCCAGTTTGAAGAATGCGGATGATCTGGTGGCGGCCGGGTTGGTTCGGCATGAGCAGCGCGACGCTTTGGCGGCGGTGGCGGAACGCTATGCCATTGCGCTGACGCCTGCCGTTGTCGGATTGATCGACCGGGACGATGCCCATGATCCCATGGCGCGGCAGTTCGTGCCGACGGCGGCGGAGCTGGTGACCACGCCCGAGGAACGGGCCGATCCGATCGGGGATTTGAGCCATTCCCCGGTCGAGGGGATCGTCCACCGCTATCCCGACCGGGTGTTGCTCAAGGCGGTGCATGTCTGTCCGGTCTATTGCCGCTTTTGTTTCCGGCGTGAAATGGTGGGCCCGGCCGGGCTGGGAACGCTGACGCCTGATGCGATGGACGCGGCTATCGGCTATATCGAAAACCACCCCGAAATCTGGGAAGTGATCCTCACCGGCGGCGATCCCCTGGTGCTGTCGGCGCGGCGGCTGGGCGAGATGATGGGGCGGCTCAAAGCGATCAGTCACGTCAGAATCGTGCGCTTTCACACCCGCGTTCCGGTGGTCGAACCCGAGCGGGTGGATGACGCGCTGATCGCGGCGCTCAAGGCCAGCGGCAAGACGACCTATCTAGCGGTCCATGCCAATCATCCGCGCGAATTTTCCGACGCCGCGCGGGCAGCGATTGCGCGCCTGGCCGATAGTGGCGTGGTGCTGATCAGCCAATCGGTGCTGCTCAGGGGCGTCAATGACAATGTGGAGACGCTGGCGGCGCTAATGCGCGGCTTTGTCGAAAACCGCATCAAGCCCTATTACCTGCACCACCCGGACCTGGCGCCGGGAACCAGCCATTTCCGCGTTTCCATCGAAGAAGGGCAGGCCCTGGTGAGTGCCCTGCGCGGAACGATTTCGGGCCTCTGTCAGCCGACCTATATTCTCGATATTCCGGGCGGCTACGGCAAGGCCGATATCGGGGCGAGCAGTATCAGCGGTGGGGATGGATGCTTTACCGTGCGCGATTTCCGTGGTGGCGAACATCGCTACCCACCCGACATGGCCTGACATGCGGCCCGGGCGCCTGATCGGCCGGGGCAAGGAGGCCGAGGTCTTCGAGGCCGGCGAGGATGTGCTCAAGCTCTATCGGGCCGGTGTTGGCCAGCCAGTAGTGGAGCGCGAGGCCGGCATATTGGCGCGGCTTGCGGATTTGCCCCTGCCGGCGCCCCAATTGCGCGGCGTGGTCGAGATCGATGGCCGCTGGGGCCTGGTGATGAGCCGCGCCGTGGGCCAGCCGCTGGCCGCCGATCTGCGGGACGACACGATCGAGGCCATAGCTCAGGGCACGGCAATGCTGCATGGCCGCATCCATGCACAGCCCGGCACCGGGCTCGAGAGCTACAAGGCGCGATTGACCGCGGCAATCGGCCAGGCAGAGGGGCTGGAGGCGGTTGAACAGGCGGGCCTGATGCAGCGCCTTGCTGCCCTGCCGGATGGTGACCGGCTGTGTCACGGAGATTTCCACCCGGCCAATATTATCGGCTCGCTCGAACACCCGGTGATCGTGGATTGGCCGGATGCGCGCAGCGGCCCTCCCGCAGCGGATGTGGGGCGCAGCTATCTGTTGCTATTGCACAATTTGCCCGCCATGGCGGAACCCTATCTTGCTGGCTATGAGCAGCATTGGGGTCTGCCGCGTGCGGCGGTACTCGACTGGCTCCCGGTGCTGGCGGCGGCGCGATTGGCGGAAAACGTGCCGGCGGAGGCCGAGCGGTTGCTGGCGCTGGCGCGGAGTGGGCTTTAGCGCTGCAGCGTGCCAGCAATTTCGCACCATCTTCCCTACCACAATTTCTCATCGTGCCTGTCGAAAGCGCGAGGCGATGCGCGACATCGGGGGGACTGGACCTCAAGCGATGGAGCAAATCATGACTTTCCAGATCACTGCCCTCTATGCCGCGATTTTCACCGTCTTCGTTATCGTCCTGGCCAATGTTGTCAGCGCGCAGCGGGCGCGGGCCAAGGTTTCGATCCTGCATGGCGATGACATGACGCTGGCGCTGTGGATGCGCCGGCATGGCAATCTCGTCGAGAACATTCCCCTGGCCCTGATCCTGATGGGCCTGTGCGAGGCCCATGGCCTGCCGGCGCCCTGGCTGCATGCCATGGGAGTGGTGCTGATCGTGGGGCGCCTGGCCCATGTCGCGGGGCTCAATGTGACCAACCCGGCAGCGCCGCTGCGGATCGCCGGGGGCGTGCTGACGCAAGTGGCCATGCTGGGGGCGGCGGGGTTTTTGGTGGTCACATATTTCTGAGCCGCACCCGCCCGTCCGGGGCAATTGCCGCAACGTCGCTTTAGGCCGGGAGCCGTGCTAGAACCGGGTCCCGGCCATAGAGCGTTCAGTTATCGCGATGAATCCCATTCTTGGCATTGTGCTGATCCTGGTTTTGATCGGGGCCAGCGTGATCATTTCCCTCTCCGAAATCGCCTTTGCGGCAGCGCGGGAGGTGCGGATACGGTCCCTGGCCGAGGCGGGCAACACGAAAGCCCTGCGGTTTGTGGCGCTGCGGGCCAAGTCGGGCGAGGTGATCACGGCGCTGCAGATCGCTACCAATGCGGTGTCGATCCTGGCGGGGACATTGGGTGAGGATGCGCTCGGCCCGGTCTTCGGCGGGGCATTGCTGGTGCTGGGTGTGCCGCCGGGAGCCGCCGGCCCTATTGGCTCGGTGCTGGCCTTCTGCCTGGTCACCGGGCTTTTCGTGCTTTTCGCCGATCTCACGCCCAAGCGCATCGCCATGCTGGTGCCCGAAGATGTGGCGCTGGGAATGGTTTGGTTCCCGGAGCTTGCGGTTAAGCTGCTGAAGCCCCTGGTATGGCTATTCGGCAATATGTCCGACTGGATCATCGGACGCCTCAGGCTCGAACCCAAAGTGCCTGCCGATGCGGTGACGGCCGAAGATTTCCGCATGATCCTGGCCGGCGGCGCCGCCTCGGGCGTGCTGATGAAGAACGAGCATCGGCTGATCGAGAATGTGCTGGCGCTCGAACTGCGCAGCGTAACCTCGATCATGACCATACGCGACGACATCGTTTATCTCGATCTCAGCGATCCGCTTGAAGTGCAGCAGGATAAGGTGCGGCGGCGGCCATTCTCGCATTATCCGATCTGTGATGGCGGGATCGATGCGGTGATCGGTTGTGTGCGGGCAGAGGATGTCCTGGCTACCGTGATGGACCGTTCTGAACAGGTGGATTTCGCCAAGGCGCGGCGCGACGTGCTTTCGGTGCCCGATACACTGAATGTCTGGGAAGTGCTGGCCGAGTTCCAGGCGCAGAGTACCGGGTTTGCTCTGGTGGTGAGTGAATATGCACTGGTCGTGGGGCTTGTGACCTTCAAGGATCTCATGGGTGCGCTGATGCAGGGATTGGCCAATCCGTTCGAAGAACAGGCCATTTTGAAGCGCGACGAGCAGAGCTGGCTGGTGGATGGAGTAGCCCCGTTCATCGATGTGACGCGGGCGCTGGGGATCAAGCACCTGGAGGCCGAGGCAAGCTACGAGACCATTGGCGGCTTCATCGTCCACCGGCTGCGCCGGGCGGCGCGCAAGGGCGACCGGATCGAGGCGGCGGGCTTTGTGTTCGAAGTGGTGGATGCCGACAAGATGCGGCTCAACCAGCTGCTGGTGACGAAAGTGGCGGGCAAGAAGGCGGGGGCGTGAGTGGCATTCTGTGCCAACCTACCGCCCCCACCCACCGGGTCATTCCCGCGAAAGCGGGAACCCCTGTTTACCTTCCCAACATCGTAAAACGGAGGTTCCCGCTTTCGCGGGAATGACACCGTGGTGGGTGAGGGGTGGCGGTAGAGCGGTTTCTACAGCCAGCCGCGCTTCTTGAAATAGAGATAGGGCAGCACCGCCGACAGGATCATCAGCGCGATGGCGAAGGGATAGCCGAATTCCCATTTCAGCTCGGGCATGATGTCGTAGTTCATGCCGTAGATCGAGGCGACCAGCGTGGGCGGCAGGAAGACCACGGCGGCGACTGAGAAGATCTTGATGATCTGGTTCTGCTCAAGATTGATCAGGCCAAGCGTGGCATCGAGCAGGAAATTGAGTTTGCTCGAGAGCGCACGCGCATGTTCGCCCAGCGAGACGGCGTCGCGCTGGATGAGCTTGACCAGCTGGCGGGCATCGCGGCCGGCCCTTGTGACATCGCCATTGGGCGCGATGTGAAAGGCCATCAGCCGGGAAATGCTGACCAGGCTTTCCTGCACCATGGTCAGGAGCTCGGCCTTGGCGCCAATCTGCTCGATGATGGAGCGCAGGTCCTGCTGCAATTGCTTGGCGCTGCTCTTTTTCTTGCCGAAGACGTCGCGCGAGATCTGGTCGATCTCGTTGCCGACGCGTTCCAGCGCATCGGCGGTGCGGTCGATCATGGATTCGAGCAGGCCCAGAAAGACCTGTTCGCCCGAGCCGCAGGCCGTGCTCTTGGCCTTCTGGGCGCGCAGCGTGAAAGCCAGGAACGGCTTGGGCTCGGCATAGCGCACGGTGACCAGCGTCTCGCCCTTGAGGATGAAGGTGATGGGGGTTTTGCCGGGCTCGTCGCTATCGAGCTTGTGCAGGCCCGTCATGGTCATGAACTCGGCGCCGTCCTCGCTGTAGAGGCGGGCGGAAAGCTCGATTTCCTCCATTTCGGCTTGGCTGGGAATGTCGACACCCAGCAATTGTTCAACCAGCCGGTCTTCCTCGGCCGTGGGCTGGAGAAGATCGAGCCAGACCAGGCCAGTGACGCTGGCGGGGTCGAGCGGAAGGGTGCTTTGCACGAGCCGGGCGGCTTCGTTGTGATATGCGCGCAGCATTGGGTAGGCTCCTAAGGTAGACCGCGCGCGGGCTACCGAGCCGACAAGATGTCAGGTCGAGAAGGCCGTGCGCGGGGTCGAAGATCGACTTCGACTGTCGGGGTTCATCTTGTTTCTCGCGTGTGAAATGGCTGGGCCATCGACAGACCGTCCATGCGCCCGGATTTCGGTTCTGTCAATTGGGGTTAGAGCGATTACGCTCTCCCATGCACCGACGCCTCCCTCGGACTTGATCCGAGGTTCCTTACGAGCGCGCGCCGGGCTGGAAATGGCCCTCGGGTCGAGCCCGAGGGAGGCGATTGTGGTTGGGTGGTATCGGGGCCGAGATCAGGCCTGTTCCAGCGCCCGTCCCGCCGGGAAGATGCCGGACATGACGACGAAGCCGGGGATGCGGCGGACGCGGTCGGTCCAGCGGCGCAAAGCCGGATAATCCTGGCGGGAAATGCCGCCTTCCTCGCTCAGCATCACATAGGGAAAGCAGGCGATGTCGGCCGTGGTGGGATGGGCGGGTGAGCAGAGCCAGTCGCGGCCCTCGCGCTCGCCGAACCAGAGATGCTCGTCCATGATACGGAAAATGCGGTGGGCGGATTTCTGGGCTTTTTCGATGTTGAAATCGTAGTCGAAACCCAGCGCCAGCCGGGCGGCCGAAGCGGTGCTGGTGATGTCGTCGCCCACGGCGTGCCAGCGCAGCACTTGGGCAGTGATGGCCGGATCGTCGGGGAACCAGAGGCCGGTCTCGTCATATTGCTTGGCGAGATAGGCCAGGATCGCGCCGGAATCGGAGAGGGTGAGATCGCCATCCCTGAGCACGGGGAGCTGGCCGAAGGGATTGAGTTTCAGGAACCAATCGGCCTTGTGCTGGCGGCCGGGGAAGAAATCGACCGGCACGATGTCGTAGCGGAGCTTGAGGATGCTCATCAGCAGGCGCAGCTTGTAGCAATTGCCCGAGAGTTCGAAGTCGTAAAGGGTGATGGTCATGGGTCAGATATCCAGAACAAGCCGCGCCGACTTCGCCCGGCTCACACAGGTCATCATGCAGGCGTTGGACGCTTTTTCGCTGTTGTTGAGATAGACGTCCTGGTGGTCGATTTCGCCTTCGATGACCGTGGTGAGGCAGGTGCCGCAGGCGCCCTGTTCGCAGGAGGAAGGCACGGTGAGGCCCGCCTCGCGCATGATTTCGAGGATGGTCTTGCCGGCCGGCACATGCAGCGTCATGGCCGAACGGGCCAGCTCGATCTCAAAGGACGAGGAATTGTCGATGACCTTGTCGTTCTTGAAATATTCGAAATGGATGGCCTCGTCTGGCCAGCCCTGCGCCGCGGCGGTGGCGCGGACGGATTCGAGCATGGCCGAGGGCCCGCAGACATAGACATGCTGGGCCATCGACCACTCTCCCAAGCTCGTGGCGATGGTGGCAGCGATTTCATCGCGCGGCAGGCCCTGGTGGATGATCACCTTGCCATGGAGGGCTTCGAGCTGGTCGCGGAAGGCGGCCTGTTCGCCGCTGCGCACGAAATAATGCAGCTCATAGGGCAGGCTCGATTTATCGAGGAAGCGGGCCATGGAGAGCAGGGGGGTGATGCCGATGCCGCCGGCGATCAGCACGGTGCGGGTGGCGTCGCGGCGCAGCGGGAAATTGTTGCGCGGCTCGGAAATGGCGAGCAGATCGCCCTCGCGTACGGTTTCGACCAGCACCTTGGAGCCGCCCTTGCCGGCGCTCTCGGCCTTGACGCCGATGACATAGCTCATGAGGTCGCCCGGGCCATTGGTGATGGAATATTGGCGCGTCATGCCATTGGGCAGGTGCACATCGATATGGGCGCCCGGCTGGAAGGTGGGTAGATGGCCCTGGCGGGCGGCGAGCTCGAAGCCGATGACGCCATCGGCCGATTGCCATTTGCGCTTGACCACGACGGTCATTGTATTGCCGCGCGGAATGGCGATTTCGGGCATGGTGGCGAGATCGGCCGAGACCTTTTCGAAGATGGGTTGCAGCGGCGCGGGGGCCGGCTTGCGGGTGGCGGCGCGTTCGAGGCGATCACGCAGGCCAGTCAGGAGCTCATTGTAGCGGCGCAGTTCGGCTAGCGGTTCGGCGGGCTGGTCGGCCAGCAATCCGCGGATGACGGCGCGGCCGGCATCCACCGGCTGGACGAACCAGATGACATTGCCCGAGCGGATGGAAAGGCCGGGCAGGATATCGGCGTATTGGTCGAGGCGGGCCAGTGCCGCCAGCACATCCTCGGGCTCGGCATTGACCGGCATGGGCCGCAGGGGCAGCCAATCCTTGTCCTCGGCGCCGGGGAAGGGGCGGAAAGGCTGCTCGTCATTGGCCGCCGACCAGATCAGCCCATAGGCCTCGCGCACCGGATAGGTGCGGTTCTGGATGCGGCGGGCAGGGGCATCGGCGGGGTGGGCGGGAATATAGGTGCAGCCGGCCGAACGGTTGGCATAGCGCCAGCCGTGGTACTGGCATTTGAGCTCGGCGCCTTCATTGATGCCGATGGAGAGACGCACGCCGCGATGCAGGCACCGGTTCTCCCAGACGTTCACATTGCCGTCGTCAGCCCGCCAGACGGCCAGCTCGCGGCCGAGCAACTGGCCCTGATAGACGTGGCGGAAGGGCAGGTCCTCGGAGCTGGCGATGGGGTACCAGGTGGGATCGGAGAGGGTGAAGGTCATGGGATCATCCGAAGATATTACGAAGATCGCGCCACGATCGGATGAGGTCGGTTGAGCTACCCTGGCGTACGGGGCGGCTCGATGCTGATGAAGGGCCCTCCCTCCCCCTTGAGGGGAGGGCCGGGGTGGGGGTAACGAAGTTTGGCATGATAGCCCAACGACCCCCTCCCTCGGTCCCTCCCCTCAAGGGGGAGGGAAGCAATAGAACCGCTGTTGCCGTGGACATCCCCGGTCAACCCGCCGCCGGGATCACGCCATAGGTGATGCCTTTCTGGCTGAGCCAGCGGCGGTAGGCGATGGCGGATTTGTCGGCGCGGATGGGGGTTTCCGAGCGCGGATCGAGGGGCAGGCGCTTGGGAAACTGGTTTTCGAGAATGGGCTTGTCCTGGCCGAAAATGGTCTGCTGGAAACGCCTGAGATCGGTGATGGTCGAGGTGGAATCGATCATCGATTGCAGCAGGTGCGCGCGGCAGCGTTCCTCGGTCATGGGCTGCAGGAAAATGGCGATGACATCGCGGCGGCTCTCGTCTTCCGGGCAGGATTTGTAGAGCACCGAACAGAAGGGGTGCGGCACGCGATAGACATATTCCACTTCCATCGCGCTGGTCGCCGATTTGGCGGCACGCGGCTGGATGAAGCGGCATCTGGTGGCCAGGACCTCGTCGCGTTCTTCCGAGACCTCGACGTCATATTCCTTGACCTCGGTATGCGGCTCGGCGCCCAGAATGTCGGTATGGACGTATGGGAAGTGGCCCATATCGAGGAAATTTTCGACGGCGCGCGGGGCCGAGACGTGAATGCCGATGGAGCCGCAGCTCATATTGACGCGATCGGCCTCGGCATATTCAGGAATGGGGAAGAGCTCGGCGGGCGGGTTGCCGAAACTGGTCCAGATATAGCCATAGCCTGATGTGACCGGCAGGCGCTCGGCAATGCTGGCCGGATTGATCTCGTCGCCCTGTTCCTCATCGGTGCGGCGCCAGACGATCGGGGCCCCGGTGCTGTCGCGGGTGATGGCGATTGGGGTATCGAGCAGTATCGTGGTTTCGACCACGCCGGGCGTGATTTCATCAGTCGCGGCGACGACCTGCCAGAGGTCGCGGGTCAGGGGGTCGATATTGGGCATGAGGCATCCGTGGCTTGCTGGGCGCAGCATAGGGCGGTGGGGGCGCGTGGGGCAAGAGGTGGGTGTGACATCCCCGGTATTGGAGTACCCCCTCCTAACCTCCCCTGACAGGGGGAGGGATCTCTCCACTCTTGGAACTGGATCGAGTCACAACCACCGGCATATCCCTCCCCCTATCAGGGGGAGGCTAGGAGGGGGTATCCGCTACCCCCGATAAATATCAAAATTCCCAAACGCCTGCGTCGTGGCCATGACCTGCAGCCGGTTGACGTTGACGTGGTGGGGCAGGAGCGTCGACCAGATGATGGTTTCGGCAATGTCCTCGGCATTCATGGGTTTGGTGTTTTCATAGGGCTTGGCCGCCCGGCTTTCATCGCCCTTGAAGCGGACCAGGGAGAATTCGGTTTCGGTCAGGCCCGGCTCGATATTGGTGACACGGATATTCTTGCCCTGCACATCGGAGCGGATATTGAGGGCGAATTGCTTCACGAAGGCCTTGGTGGCGCCATAGACCGAACCGCCGGGATAAGGATAGTCGCCGGCCACCGAACCCAGGGTCACCACATGGCCACCGCCGCGGGCGATCATGCCGGGCAGCAAAGCGCGCACGGTATAGACCAGGCCGGTGATATTGGTGGCGATCATGGTTTCCCAATCGGTCACGTCGGCTTCGGCGGCCGGCTGCAAGCCAAGCGCCAGACCCGCATTGGCGAGGACGATATTGATCTTGTCGAAGGGCGCGGGCAGGGCGGCTATTGCCGCGTCGATGGCTGTGCGGTCCTGCACGTCCAGCTCGATGATGTGGCAGTTTTCAGCGCCCAGTTCGGCCTGCAGCGCCTTGAGCCGGTCGGTACGGCGGCCGGTCGCGATCACCTTGCCGCCCGCCTCGACATAGCGGCGCGCCGCGGCGGCACCAAAGCCGGAGGTGGCGCCGGTGATGAAGACGACGAAGCTCTTGGGATCGAGCAACTGATACATGGCGATGTCCTGAAGAATAGTCGGGAAGGGTGGGCAAGGTGGACCGGCGAGGGTGGGAGCGTCAACGGGGGTGTCTCGGTGACGACGTCGGGTGAGTGTTCCGTTGCTTCACCGCTTGTTTCTCCCACCACGTCATTCCCGCGCAGGCGGGAATCCACTCTTTGGCGCACAAGGGAAGAGAAGAATGGATTCCCGCCTGCGCGGGAATGACGCTGTGAAATATTGAATGCCATGTCCATACCCACCTTTCCAAAACTTAACCCGGCTTACCGAGAGCTAACGTGATGGGCGCAGCGGGGGGGATATGGTTGGACAGTACAATCTGGGGATGAACGGGCTTGAAGACAGTCGCGAAGATAGTGGTGGCCTTGCTGGTGATCGGCGGCGCGGCGGGCGCCGGGTGGTGGTTTTTTGCCGCGCCCAAGGCCGCGACGGTGCCCAATACGGTGACGGTCGCCCGCGCCGATATCGAACAGACCGTCTTGGCGTCGGGCGTGTTGCAGGCCAATTCGCTGGTGAGCGTGGGTGCCGAGGTTTCCGGCCGGATCGATGCGGTGCATGTCAAGCTCGGGCAGGACGTCAAGAAGGGCGACCTGATCGCCGAGATCGACTCGCTGAACCAGGAAAATGCGGTCAAGACCGCCCAGGCCGCGCTCGCTGCCATCCAGGCGCAGAAGCGCGCGCAGCAGGCGACATTGGTGCAGGCGCAGGCCGCACTGGTGCGCAATACCTCGCTGAGCGCGGGCAATTTGGTGTCCAAGACTGATCTCGACAGCGCGCAGGCGGCGGTGGATTCATCGCTGGCGCAGATCGACCAGCTCGATGCGCAGATCGCGCAGGCCGAATTGAGCGTGGAATCGGCCAAGCTCAACCTGTCGCGCACCCAGATCGTGGCGCCCAATGACGGAACGGTCGTGGCCGTACTGGTGGAGGCGGGGCAGACCGTCAATGCCAACCAGACCACGCCCACCATCGTCAAGATCGCCGATCTCGATACCATGGTGATCAAGGCCGAGATTTCGGAGGCCGATGTGGTGCGCGTCGCGGCCGGGCAGCGGGTCTATTTCACCATTCTGGGCGAGCCGGACAACCAGATCGACGCCACCCTGCGCGAGATCGAACCGGCGCCCACCTCGATCAGCGAGGACAGCACCTCGACCGATACGGCCATCTATTACAATGGGCTGTTCGACGTGCCCAATCCCGATCACAAGCTGCGCATTTCGATGACGGCGCAGGTGACCATCGTGCTCGACGAGGTGGAAAATGCCCTGGTGCTGTCATCGGGCCTGGTGACGCGGCGCGGGCCCGACGGCAATGCCATGGTGATGGTCTACGACCCGGCGACTGAACAGACCGAGCCGCGCCGGGTGGAAGTGGGCCTCAACAACAATGTCATGGCCGAGATCAAGAGCGGGCTCAACGAGGGCGACGAAGTGGTCTCCAATACCGGCGCCAGCGTGCGGGTGCCGACCGGCGGGCAGGGCATGCGCATGGGCGGTGGCGGCGGCATGGTGATGATGGGCGGCCCCAGGCCATGACGGACAGCAAGACGCCGATCATTTCGGTGCGGGGGCTCAACCGGGTCTTTGCCACCGGCGGCGAGGCCGTGACCGTGCTCAGGGATATCGATCTCGATATCCACCAGGGCGAGCTGGTGGCGATCATCGGCCAATCGGGCTCGGGCAAGTCGACCCTGATGAATATTCTGGGGTGCCTCGATAAGGCGAGCTCGGGCACCTACAAATTCGGCGGCAAGGATGTCGGCCGGTTGGGGCCCGATGCCCTGGCCGAGCTCAGGCGCGAGCATTTCGGCTTCATCTTCCAGCGCTATCAATTGCTGCCCGATCTCGATGCAGTGGAGAATGTCGAGATCCCGGCCATCTATGCCGGGGTGGACGCAAATGCGCGGCGGCAGCGGGCCATCGACCTCCTCACCCGGCTGGGGCTGGGCGAGCGGCTGAGCCACCGGCCCAATGCGCTATCGGGTGGCCAGCAGCAGCGCGTCAGCGTGGCGCGGGCGCTGATGAATGGCGGCGAGGTCATTCTGGCTGACGAGCCGACCGGTGCGCTGGATAGCCATAGCGGCAAGGAATTGCTGGGCCTGCTGCATGAATTGCATACGGATGGGCACACCATCATCATCGTGACGCATGATCCCTCCATTGCCGCCCAGGCCGAGCGGGTGATCGAGATTTCCGACGGGGTGATCATTGCCGACAGGCGCAATGGCGAGGAGACCCGCACCAGCCGGACCAAGGAAACCATCCGCCGCATCGCGCGCTGGCGCGAGGGGCTGGATCGGGCGGGCGAGGCCTTCCGCATGGCGCTGCGGGCCATGGTGGCGCATAAGCTGCGCACGTTCCTGACCATGCTGGGCATTATCATCGGCATTGCTTCGGTGGTGAGCGTGGTGGCCCTGGGGCAGGGCAGCCAGCAGACCGTGCTCAACAATATCGCCTCGATCGGCACCAATACGATCAATATCTATCCCGGCACCGGGTTTGGCGACCGGCGCTCGGCGCGCATCGAAACGCTGGTACCCTCCGACGCGGCGGCGCTGGAAGAGCAGCCCTTTGCCGACAGCGTTTCGCCGCAGGTGAGCTCCAATGCCACGGTGCTGTTCCGCGCCACCTCGTCCAATGCGACGGTGACCGGGGTGGGCGCGGGCTATTTCCAGGTCAATGGCCGCACCTTTACCGATGGGGTGGGCTTTAGCGAAACCAGCGTCAGCCAGATGACGCAGGAAGCCGTGATCGACAAGAATGCGAGCGACGCCTTCTTCGTCAATGGCGAGGACCCGGTGGGGCAGGTCATCATGCTCGACAATGTGCCGGTGCGGGTGATCGGGGTGGTGGCCAATGTCACCGGCTTCGGTCCGGGCGGCAACAGCGCTAATGTCTATGTGCCCTATACGACCGCGATGCGCCGGATATTGGGGCAGTCTTATCTCAGTTCGGTCGCCGTGCGCGTGGCCGACAGCTATGACATGACCCAGGCCGAGGCCGACATTACCGAGCTGCTGACGCGGCTCCATGGCGGCAAGACGGACTTTTTCCTGCAGAACACGGCGACCATCCGCGAAACCATCGAATCCACCTCGCAGACGCTGACCCTGCTGATCTCGACCATTGCGGTGATTTCGCTGGTGGTGGGCGGCATCGGGGTGATGAATATCATGCTGGTGAGCGTCTCCGAGCGGACCAAGGAGATCGGCATCCGCATGGCGGTGGGCGCGCGGCGCGGCGATATCCTGCGGCAATTCCTGATCGAGGCGGTGCTGGTGTGCTTTGTCGGCGGGGCGGCCGGGGTGGCGCTGAGCTTCGGGCTGGGGAGCGCGCTGACGGCGCTCGTACAGGGGGCGACCGTGCGCTATTCGGCGGAGTCGATCGTGCTGGCGATCGTGTCGTCGAGCCTGATCGGCGTGGTGTTCGGGTTCATGCCGGCACGGTCGGCGGCAAGGCTGGATCCGGTGGAGGCGTTGGCGCGGGAGTAGGGGCCGGGCATCGGAGTACCCCCTCCTAACCTCCCCCTGATAGGGGGAGGGATCTCTCCACTCTTGGAGCTGGATCGCGTCAATATCACAAGGCGGTCCCTCCCCCTATCAGGGGGAGGCTAGGAGGGGGTATCCCCTAGTAATCCTTCTCGTAAAACACGCCGACGCTGGTATTCCCGTCCTGGCCGGCCGCGCCGGTAACCTTGAGGTCGTTGGTGACGTCCAGATTGATGGTCACCTTGCTCTGTCCGCCCGCGCCGGCCTGCACGCCCAGATAGACATTGTCCTGGATATAGGTGCCGGCCTGGACGGCGACATTGCCGTTATCGTCGGTGACGATATCGAGATCGTCGAGCCCGGCAGCGCCGCGCAGGCTATCGACCAGGTCATTGCCGCCCCCGCCCATCAGCGAGGCCGCGGCGGCCGCCAGTTTGGCCAGCTGCAAGGGCGATAGTTCGCTCATGGAGCGGTTGAAGATCAGCCGGCTCAACACCTCGTCCTGCGGCAGCATGGGGGTGGAGGTGAAGCTGACCGAAATGTCGGAGGCGCGGCCGGAGACCGTCACATAGACCGTAATGCCCTCGCCCTCGGTTTCGGCGACGAAATTGAGGAAGGGGTCCATGTCGCCCACCAGGGTCACTTCCCCGCTCTGGAAGGTGACGCGCTGGCCCAGAATGGCGAGGCGCCCGCGATTGAGCGAGAAGGCGCCCACCGGCTGGATATCGCTGATCGGACCGGTGAGGCGGACTGAGCCGCCCACTTCGGCATCGAGACCGCGGCCGCGGATGAAGATCTGGTTGGGCGCGTTGACATTGATGTCGAGCACGACCCCGCTGGGACGCGTCTGGGGGATAGGCCGGCCGCGCTCGTCGACCTTGGCGCGGGCCAGCGTTTGTTCCACGGCAATGGGGGTGCGCACATGCTGCACATCGATCAGCTCGGCGCCGCCGCCAAAGCTGTCGGGCACGGTGATATTGGCTTCCTCGACGAAGACATCGCCTGACAGCAGGGGCGAACCGGTGAGGTTGCCGGTCAGCGCCAGTTGGCCCGAAGCGGTGGCGACGAAGAGGTTGCCATCGGCATAGCGCGCGGAGTTGAGCGCAATGCGCAGGTCGGCCGGGAAATTGGCGCTGAGGCCGACCGAGCCGGAGGCGGAAACCGAACCGCCGGTGGAGAGATTGGCCGAGAAATTGTTGATGACGGCGCGTTCGCCCGACAGCGTGGCCGAGCCGGTAATGGCCTGCAGCCGCGCATTGAGTTCGGGATCGACATAGCCGCCATTGCTGATCGAGGCGGTGCCGCCGAATTGGGGGGCGGAAATGGAGCCGGTGACGCGGGCGTCGAGCGTGGCCGTGCCGCTGAGCTGGCCGCCGCGGTCGGCGACGAAGCGATTGGCCAGGGCCAGGGGCGCCGAACCGTTGACGCTGACATTGAGGCCATTGCCGGCGAGCGGAACGGTGCCCGAACCGGTCATGGTCAGGCCCCCCGAGCCATTGGCGCTGAGTGCGGAAAGGGTCACGACATTGCTGGCGAAGCTGCCATTGGTGGTGAAGGTCAGCGGGGCAATGCCGAATTCGCTGATGGCGGCGGCATTGATGCCCTGGCCGCGCGCCTCGAAGCTGACGCGGGGATCGCTGCCGGTGCCGCCAATGGTGGCGCGGCCATTGACCGTACCGGCCAGGCCGAGATCGGGCATGATGGCATTGGCGATGGAGAGCGGCAGGGCGTTGATATCGACGGTGAGGTTGAGCGCTTCGCCCGCCGTGCCATTGGCGGTGATGCTGCCCGAGCCGACATTGAAGCGCACGGCGTCGAGCGCCACGGTCGAGCCGCTGACAGCAAGCACGGTGGGCTGGGCCAAGGCGGCGGCGAGCTGGCCCTGGCGGAGCTGGGCGCGGTCCAGCGCCAGCCGGTAACCCTCTGCAATGGGGGTGAGCGAGCCGGCCACATCCACATTGGTGCCGGTGGCCAGTGCTGCCTGGGCGTCGAAGGCAGTGGTATTGCCGGTCTGGTTAGCCCTGGCGGTCAGGGTATTGATGGTGACACCGGCGGCGGCGACATTGCGCGCATTGGCCGCGCCATCGATGACCGGAACGCCGAAGAGATCGGCAATCGTGGCATTGAGATCGGCCGCGCCGACCGTGATGTCGTTGACGGCCAGGTTGCTGATATCGCCGCGAATTGTAGCGCCCTGCTTGCCATCGGCGGGAGACAGCTGGATATCGGCATTGACCGCGCCCTTGGCCTCGAGCAGCGCCAGGGCTGCGGCAACCGAAACGTCGGGCGCAACCATGCTGAGCGCGCCATCGAGGAGGCTCGTCTCGGCATTGCGGGTAACCCCGCCGGTGATGCGCGTGCCCGCGGCCTGGAAATCGAGATTGGCGAGGGATTGTTCGGCCTGGGTGACGGCGATGTCTCCAGCGAGGCTGGTGCGGAAACCATCCAGCTCGGCGGCACCGGTCAGCTTGCCATCGAGCCGGTCGACATTGTAGCGGCCGGCAAAGCCGATATTGGCGTCGCGCAGGCGGCGATCGGTCAGGGTGCCGCTGGCGACGGTCGCATCGAGATTGAGGTCGATGACGTTTTCCTGGCCCTTGGCGGTGCCCACCACCTTGAGCGGGCCGCTGGCGGCCTCGGACAGCAGGCCCAGATCGCTCAGGTCGAGATTGAAAGTGAAATCGGCCAGGGCATTGGAATAGGTGCCATCGGCCAGCATCTGCACCTGGTTATTGGCGATGCGGAAATTTTCGGCCTCAAGACCCGCCTCGGTGCGGGCCACGCGGCCGGAAAGGGCGACGGTGCCGGCGAGCAGGCGGTCGGCGGTGTCGTCGTCGATGGCAAGGTTGGTGCCCGAGCCATCGAGGGTGAGATCGAACCCACCGGTCAGCGGCAGGATGGAGCCGGTAGCCTTCAAATCCAGCGCGCCATCCAGCTCGCGGCCGGCAAGACCGGAAAAGGGCGAAATGCTGGCGGTTTGCAGGCCAATGTCGCCGGTGAAATTGGGGCCGTCGAGCTGGCCGCTCAAGGCTGCGGTCAGGGCCTGGCCGACCACGCGGAATTCGGCCAGGTTCACGGGCTGGCCGGCATTCCAGAGGCCGGCAATGCCCAGTCCGATGCTGTCGCCCAGGGCCGCCTCGACTTCCTCGCTTGCGTCGATACCCGAAAGCGTGCCGTCGCCGTTGAAGGTCAGGCGGCGTGCCGCGGGGTCGGAGAGATTGGCGGCGACGCCACCCAGGCCCAGCGTCAGGTTCTGCGCGGCAAAGCCAGATGTCTCGAAGCCGCCAATGGTGAGATTGGACGTCCAATCTTCCGAATTGCCGGTGCCGAAATCCACATTGATCTGGGCCGACTGGACCCGGGTGGCGCTGCCGGGGACGGGCAGGGTCACCGGTCCGCCCGCGGGGTCGGCAATCTGGGCGTTGAGCACCAGCTGGCGCAGGAAATTGTCCGGCGTGGTTTCGGCCGAGGCTTCGAGCGCCAGCTGGCCGCCAGTGAGCTTGAGACCGGAAATGGAGAGGCCGCCGGCCGAGCGCACAAGTGCATTGGCGGTGAGCGCGGTTTCAGCGCCGAAGAAGGGCCGATAGGGTTCGGCCATCAGCGTCGAGAGCGGACCACGCAGGTCGGCGGCGATGGCAAAACCCTCGGGCTGCTGGGTGACTGTGGCGACGCCCGAAAGCGCTGTCTGCTGGTTGGCCTGCAGCACCAGTTCGGTGCGCAGATCGGCCACCGGGCCGGAGCCCTTGAGCGACAGGTTCACCGCCGGGCGGTTTTCGATATTGAGCAGGTTGGCGATGACGCCATCGGCGGGCTCGACCAATGCCAGGCCCAGATCGATGGTGTTTTCGGCCTTCTTGTAATCCACGTCGAGATCGAGCGTGCCGCCCGGACCGTCGAGGCGGACGATATCGAGATTGGTAGCGAGATTGCCGCCTTCGAGCGTGAAGGCGCCATTGAGGGAGATTTCCGAACCGAGGCCGAACACGCCCTCGCCGAACGTGACCTTGGGTATGGCCAGTTCCTGCAGGATCACCGCGACCGGGAATTCGGGAATTTGCAGCGAGCCGGCTTCGGGCGGGGGCAGGTCGGCACCCCCCTCGGCGGGCACGGCATTGCGCAGATATTCGATGGAATCGGCCTTGAGCGACTGCACTTCGAGCCGGCCCAGGAAAAGGGCGGCCTGGCTCCAGGTGAGGGTGGCATTGTTAACGCGCAGCCACACGCCCTCGGCGTCGGAAATGGTGATCTCGCGCACCGAGACATTGGAGCCCAATATGCCATCGATATTGGAGAGGCGGATCTGGCGTTCCGGGGTGGAGAGGCGATCCTGCACGAAGCTGGTCAGCCAATCCTTTTGTTCCTCATTATCCATCGTCAGCACATCCTGGGCGACGATGACGGCGGGCACGGCGACGCCGAGCCCGGACAATACGAGCAGGGTAATGGCAACGCGCCGTGGCATGGTGAGGAGCCGGGCCATCAGAAAGACTGCCCTATGCCGACATAGATGGCGTAATCGGGATCGCCCGCGCGCTTGTTGAGCGGCACGGCGACGTCGAGCCGCAGGGGGCCGAGGCCGGTATAGTAGCGCACGCCGACGCCGGCGCCCAAGCGCAGGTCTTCGAGATCGGGGAAGGTATCGGCGGCGACATAGCCGCCATCGAGGAACCCGACCACGCCGATATCGCTGGTCACCTTGGCGCGGGCCTCGAGCGAGCCTTCGAGCAGGTAGCGCCCGCCCGTGACATTGCCCAGCCCGTCATCGACGCCGATGGATTTGAAGGCATAGCCGCGCACCGAGCCGCCACCGCCGCCAAAGAAGAGCTTGTCGGGCGGGATTTCGCTGAGGTCTGGGCCGACCAGTGCCCCGGCCTTGAAGCGGCCGGCCAGCACGAAGGGGTCTTCCTCCCCGAAGCCGAAATAGGTGCGGCCTTCCACCACGATCTGGGCGGCGGGGTTCTCGTAATTGAATTCGTAGAAGGGTTCGAGGTCGGCCTTGAGATACCAGCCGCTGGTGGGATCGACCTTGTTGTCGCGGAAATCGAGCGTGGCGCTGGCATAAACGCCGGCCGTCATGAAATCGCGCGTGCCGAACACATCGTCCTCGAACTGGCTGCGCTCGAACACGGCGCCGCCCTCGAAGGTGATCTGGTCGGAGAAGAAATGGGTCAGCCCCAGCTTGGCATTGGCCGAGGTTTCCATATAGGTCGGATAGATGGTGCGCTCGGCCGAAATGGCGGCGACCAGGTCGGTATCGGGGGTCAGGAAGCCGGGCTTGGTGAAGGTACCGCCGAACATATAGTCGAATTCTTCGGTATCGAGCGGCCAGGCAATGCTGGCAACGCGCGCATCGAGCCGCAGCCGTTCGGCCTGGCCGAAAAGATTGCGCCAGAGGTGGAAGCCTTCGACGCCCAGTCCATCGACGGTGGAATAGGTGGCGCCGATGCCGAAGCGCCGGCCGGCCGATTCCTGGACGATCAGATTATAGGGCAGCAGCCCGTCTGGGCTGATGGACTGCGCCGCTTCCAGCCGCGCGGCCTGGAAGACTTCGAGCCGGTCGAGCCGCTTTTGCGCCAGCGCCAGCTCGTCGGGGTCATACTCCTCGCCCACGGTAAGCCCGGTCTGGCGGCGCACGAATTCGGGGTCCATGCGCTCGGTGCCCGAAACACTCACCTCGCCAAAGGCAGCCTTCATGCCCGGATTGACGGTGATGGTGACATCGACGCTGCTGCTGGCATGGTCGGCCACCACATCGCGGGTGACGACCACGGCCTTGGCATAGCCCTGCTGCCGCCAGGCTTCGAGCGCCAGCTGCTCGGCCCTGAGGATGGTGCTGGACTTGGCGATTTCCCCGCTGCCGAAACCGCGCGAAGAGGGCGGCTCGACATGGTCGAACGGGTCCGATGTCGGGGGCGCCTGGTTGACGATATTGACGCTGTTGAAATGGAACAGCGGACCGGGCGTCACCAGGATCGCGACATCGACCGGCTTGGGCAATTTGGTATCGGGCGGCAGATTGGCGGCTTCGGCGCCGGCAATGCGGATACTGACCGTGCCGCCGTAATAGCCCTCATTGTAGAGCGCGGCGATGATGCGCTTGTAATCGCCCCGCGCCTTGGCGAGCAGGCCCACGGCGCCCGAGGCGGGTTCGCTTTCGTCGGCAATGAGCGCGGAGGCATTGCGCACCGCGTTTTCGGGAGCGCCGGTCTCGGTGACGGAGAGATTGACCTTATAGGGCTGGGGATCGGCGATCACTGCCTCGGCGTCGGCATCGCTCTGGCTTTCGAACAGCTTGATGCCGAAAATTTCGAATGCAGAAGCCGGCGCCACCGCAAGGCCTAGAGAGGTCGCAGCAAGCAAAAGGGCGCTAAAACTCGTTACCAGACGCGCGATATGCAGTGGACCAATTCCCGTCCGTTTACGCTTCTACCAAGAAGGACAGAAGCCGATATTGCCCTCTGGGACCGAAAGATTTGGTTAAACCAGACCCCGTCCCGACCCTCCGACGCTGCACGCGCCCAACAGGCGGTCATTTCGTGGCCAGTTTAGGGCTGCTTGATGACAAGAGACAAGGTTTAGGAAAAATTGTTCTCAATTCCGTGAGCGAACGTGGCCGATGGGCAACGGGTGGAATGGCTCACACCATCGCCTCCCTCGGGCTCGACCCGAGGGCCACTCGCCGCTTGTGCCGGATTGAGAGCGACCCCCGGGTCAAGCCCGGGAAGCGGCGGTAAGCGGCCAAAGGAGCGGATGGAAATGAGTTCTTACGGCCCGCCGGTCTTTGCCGCCTTGGCCTCGTCATACCACCAGATGGACGGGAAGCCGGCGGAATATTCGGGCA
This sequence comes from Devosia yakushimensis, assembly GCF_030159855.1. Classification (NCBI taxonomy): domain Bacteria; kingdom Pseudomonadati; phylum Pseudomonadota; class Alphaproteobacteria; order Hyphomicrobiales; family Devosiaceae; genus Devosia; species Devosia yakushimensis. Next base: position 298,808 of record NZ_BSNG01000001.1, read on the forward strand.
GGGTTCCGGGGTGACTGAAACGGTCCCAGCGGGCGGCGCGGGTGTTGCGCAGGCCATAGCTGGGGACGATGTTGTGCTGGGCCAGCAGCACGCGGTCGAGGGCGCGGGTAGCCGCTTCCAGCGTCTCGCGGTCGTCGGCATAGATGATCTTGTCGATCAGGGCATCGATACCGGGATCGGCAATGCCGGCATAGTTCTGCGAGCCCTCCTCGTCCTTGCTGGCCGAGCCGAAGAAGAAGCGCTGCTCATTGCCCGGCGATACGGTCTGCGCCCAGCCCGAATAGATGATGTCGTAATCAAAGCTGCGGACGCGGTTGATATATTGCGGGCTATCGACCGTGCGGATGGTGGCGGCAATGCCGATCTGGTTGAGATTGGTGACGAGATTGGTGGCCACCGGCTCGTTGGTGGGGCCGTTGAGCAGGATTTCAAAGCTGAGCTGAGTGCCATTGGCATCGACCAGGCGATTGCCATCCAGCGTGTAGCCCGCCTCCTGCAACAGACCCAGCGCCGTGCGCAGGTTGGCGCGCAGTTTGGAGGCGTCGCCGCTGACCGGATTGGTATAGGGCTCGGTGAAGACGCGTTGCGGAATCTTGTCGCCCAGCGATTGCAGGATTTCTAGCTCCTCCCCTTGCGGCAGCCCGGAAGAGGCGAGCGGCAGGCCGAAGAAGTAGCTGTTGATGCGTTCGTACTGGCCGTAGAACTGGGTCTTGCTCAGCTCTTCGAAATCGAAGGCATAATTGAGCGCCTCGCGCACCCGCTCGTCCTGGAAGATGGCGCGACGCTGATTGGGGACATAGCCGACCATGTAGCCGTAATTGTTGTAATCCTGCGGGAACAGTTCCTGCACCACGCGGCCTTCCTTGACGGCCGGGAAGTCATAGGCGGTGGCCCAGCGGCGGGCGGTATTTTCCACCCACCAGTCGAATTGGTCGCCCTTGAAGGCTTCGAAGGCCACATTGAGATCGAGGAAATATTCGACGCGATATTCGTCGAAATTATTGGTGCCGACCTGGGTCGGATGGTCCTTGCCCCAGTAATTTTCGACCCGCTTATAGGTGACGGTGCGGCCGGCATCGAAGCTGGCCAGTTCATAGGGGCCCGAGCCCAGGGGCGGCTCCAGCGTCGAGGCGCCGATATCGCGCTTATTGCCCTTGGCGTCGGTTCCTTCCCACCAATGCTGGGGCAGCACCATCAGCTGGCCCAGTATTTTGGGCAGTTCGCGATTGCCGGGCTGGTCGAAGGTGAAGGTGACTTCGCCTGGCGCGGTTTCAGCAACGCCAGTGACATTGTGGTAATATTGGGCGCGGTCGGGATTGAGTTCGACCAGCTTGTTGAACGACCAGATGACGTCGCTCACCGTGATCGGCTCGCCATCGTGCCATTTGGCATCGGGGTTCATGCGGAAGGTGACCGAGGAATAGTCGGCGGGAAATCTCGTCGCTTCGGCCAAGAGGCCATAATCGGTCAACACCTCATCCATGGACGGGGACATGAGGGTTTCGTAGAGCAAGCCGACGCCGCTGGCGACCTGCCCCTTGGGCAGGATGGGATTGAAGGTATCGAAACTCCCCATGGTCCCCATCCGCACCGTGCCGCCCTTGGGGGCGTCGACATTGACATAGTCGAAATGGGTGAAACCCTCGGGATATTTCGGTTCGTTCACGGCCGAGGTGGCGTGCAGCCAGGTGTCGGGTTTGTCTGCCTGGGCCAGGGCCGGCAGGCTTGAGAGCAGCACGAGGCCGGCGGCAAAAACAGAGGTGAGCTTCATCGGGCGGCTCCGGGCATTTTGCAGATTTGTGACGGGAGATTAGGCGGATTGCGGCGGGCGCGACAGAGGGCGCGCATCAAAGATTTGCCACCCCGACGGCCGTGCGGTCGAAAGCGGCCGTTATCAGGGCCTTGGTGTAATCGCTTTGCGGCGCAGCGAAAATCTCGGCGGTGGCGCCCTGCTCGACGACGCGACCATTGCGCATGACGATGATCGTATTGGCGAGGGCCCGGACCACTTTGAGATCGTGGCTGATGAAGAGATAGGTCAGCCCGTGGCGTGTCTGCAATTGGCGCAGCAGGTCGACCATCTGGGCCTGAATGGAGACGTCGAGCGCCGAGGTCGGCTCGTCCAGCACGACAAATTTGGGATTGAGCACCATGGCGCGGGCAATGGCGATGCGCTGGCGCTGGCCGCCGGAAAATTCATGCGGATAGCGCAGGCCGGCATTGGCGGGCAGGCCCACTTCTTCGAGGGCCTTGGCAACACGGGCATCGCGCTCGGCGGCGGAGAGGCGTGGGGCATGGACCTTGAGCCCTTCCCCAATAATCTCGGCCACCGACATGCGCGGGCTGAGCGAACCGAATGGGTCCTGGAACACCACCTGCATATCGGCGCGCAGCGGCCGCATGGCCTTCCAGGAGCGTTCCGAAACCGTATTGCCCAGCACGACAATGCGCCCCTCCGAAGAGATGAGGCGCAAAATGGCATTGCCCAGCGTGGACTTGCCCGAGCCGCTTTCGCCCACAATGCCCAGTGTTTCGCCCTGGCGGATGGCCAGGTCGACCCCATCCACCGCCTTGATATGGCCGACGGTGCGCCGCAACAGGCCGCGCTTGATGGGGAACCAGACCTTGAGATCGCGGGCCTCGACAATGGCGGGGGCGGCCGGATCGGATTTGGGCGGGGCGCCACGCGGCTCGGCCGCGAGCAGGTGTTTGGTATAGCCGTGCTGCGGCGTGTCGAAGACGGCGGCGACCGGGCCGGCTTCGACGATCTCGCCCTTGGTCATGACGCAGACGCGGTCGGCAATGCGGCGTACAATGCCCAGGTCGTGGGTGATGAAGAGCATGGCCATGCCCAGGCGCTGCTGCAATTGCTTGAGCAGGGTGAGAATCTGGGCCTGCACGGTCACATCCAGCGCCGTGGTGGGCTCGTCTGCTACCAGCAGGTCGGGCTCATTTGCCAAAGCCATGGCGATCATCACCCGCTGGCGTTGGCCGCCCGAGAGCTGGTGTGGAAAGGCCTGGAGCCGGCTTTTGGGATCGGGAATGCCGACCGCGTCAAGCAATTCGAGGACGCGGGCGCGGGCTGCGTTGGGCCGCAGGCCCTGGTGGATGGCCAGCACTTCCCCGATCTGGCGCTCGATCGTGTGCACCGGATTAAGGCTCGTCATCGGCTCCTGAAAGATCATCGAGATATCGTTGCCGCGCACCGCCCGCAATTGGGAGGGCTTGGCCGCGACAAGGTTCTGGCCCTTGAAGATGATATTGCCGGAAAGGCTGGCCGTGGGCGGCAGGAGCTTCAGCACCGAAAGAGCGGTGACCGACTTGCCCGATCCGCTTTCCCCCACCAAAGCCAGCGTCTCGCCGGGGGCGATATCGAGGCCGACATTGCGCGCCGCCACAGTGTCGCCGAAGGCGATGGTGAGATCGCGGATGGACAGGAGCGGGGTCATGCCAGCGTCTTCCTGGGATCGAAGGCGTCGCGGACGGCTTCGCCGATGAAGACCAGCAGGGTCATCATGATGGCGATGGTGAAAAAGCCGGTAAGGCCCAGCCAGGGGGCCTGGAGATTGTCCTTGCCCTGCGCCAAGAGGTCCCCCAGCGAAGGCGAACCGGGGGGCAGGCCGAAGCCGAGGAAATCGAGCGAAGTGAGGGTCACAACCGACCCTGAAAGGATGAAGGGCATGAAGGTAAGGGTGGCCACCATGGCATTGGGCAGCAGGTGCCGCCAGATGATGGTGCCGTTGGAGACGCCCAGCGCCCGGGCGGCGGCGATATATTCGAAATTGCGAGCGCGCAGGAATTCGGCGCGGACAATGCCGACCAGCGTGACCCAGGAAAAGAGCAGCAATATACCCAGCAAGACCCAGAAGCTGGGCGTGATGACGCTCGAAATGATCAGCAACAGGTATAGCGCGGGCACGGCGGTCCAGATTTCGATGACGCGCTGGGCGATGAGGTCGATCCAGCCGCCGAAATAGCCCTGCACCGCGCCTGCCGCGACCCCGATGATGGACGAAAAGAGGGTGAGGGTCAGGCCGAACAGAATCGAAATGCGAAAGCCATAGATGAGGCGGGCCAGCACGTCCCGGCCGCGATCGTCGGTGCCCAGCCAGTGGAAATTGCCCCAGTGGCATTCCGGATCGGCCGCCTGCAGCGGGTAGCTGGCGCAATTTTCCGCCTTGCTCATCAGCCAGGCGGGCGCGACGGCGCCGGAATGGGGCAGGAAACCATCGACCGTGGCGTAGCTGAAGCGGATGGGCGGCCAGATGGCCCAGCCATTGGCGGCGATTTCCTCGGCGATGAAATCGTCGCGATATTTGGTGGTGGCGAGAAAGCCGCCGAACTTGGATTCGGGATAGTCGACCAGGGCCGGAACCAGCAATTCACCCTTGTAGGAGACCAGGATGGGCCGGTCATTGGCGATGAATTCGGCGCCCAGGGTAACGACGAACAGCACGAGGAAAATCCACAGCGCCCAGAAGCCGCGGCGATTGGCGCGGAAATTGGCGAGGCGCCGCCGGTTGATGGGCGAGAGCCGCGAACGGACCGGTGCTGCGGGAGCGGCGAGGTCGGTCATAGCTCGCGGCTTTCGAAATCGATGCGCGGATCGACCCACATATAGGCGAGGTCCGAAATGAGCGCGATGACAAGACCGAGCAGGGAGAAGATGTAGAGCGTGGCGAAAACCACCGGATAGTCGCGATTGCCGACCGAGGTGAACCCCAATAGCCCCAGCCCATCCAGCCCGAAAATGGTTTCGATGAGCAGCGAGCCGCCAAAGAAAGCGCCAACGAAAGCGCCGGGAAAGCTGGCGATGATCAGCATCATGGCGTTGCGGAAGACGTGGCGGTAGAGCACCTGGCCATCGGTGAGGCCCTTGGCGCGGGCGGTGATCACATATTGCTTGCCGATCTCGTCGAGAAACGAGTTCTTGGTGAGCAGGGTCGTCGTGGCAAAGGCCCCCAGCGACATGGCGGTGAGCGGCAGCACCAGATGCCAGAAATAATCGAGCGCCTGCCGCCAGAGGGGGAAGCTCGAAAAGCCGGGCGAGGTCAGCCCGCGCAGCGGAAAGATCGACCAGAAACTGCCCCCGGCAAACAGCACGACCAGGGCGATGGCAACGAGAAAGCCGGGCACGGCATAGCCCACGATGATTACCGTCGAGGTCCAGACATCGAAGCGCGAGCCATCGGAAATGGCCTTGCGGATGCCCAGCGGAATGGAAATGCCATAGGCGATCAGCGTCATCCACAGGCCCAGCGAGATGGAGACCGGCATCTTCTCCTTGATGAGGTCGATGACGGAAATGTCGCGGTAATAGCTCTCGCCGAAATCGAAGCGGAGATAGTTCCACAGCATCATGCCGAAGCGTTCGAGGGGGGGCTTGTCGAACCCAAACTGCTTTTCGATGCGCGCCACCAGTTCTGGTGAGAGGCCGCGCGAGCCGCGATAGGCCAAGCCCTGGCCGCCCTGGGGCGGCTCCACCATATCGCCGGCGCCGCCGGTGACGCGTTCGGTCAGCGAGGCGTTCTGGCCGGAAATATTGGCAAGCGCCTGCTCGACCGGGCCGCCGGGTGCGAATTGGGTGATGAGAAAGGAAACCACCATGATGCCGAGCACGGTCGGGATCATCAGGAGCAGGCGGCGGACTATATAGGCGCCCATTGGGTCTCCGCGATATCCGGGCAAAGCTGCCCGGAGCCTTGGTCTTGCAAAACTAGATGCTGGATGGCCCGAACGGGCAAATCACCAAGCGGTGAAGCGATCTAGCGGCTAATGCAACATTTTGGCGACGGCTTGTCCAGCGCGGGGCATGGCCGGGTTATGCGACGCCGCACCACCCACGGCGTCATTCCCGCGCAGGCGGGAATCCATTCTTCTTTGTTCAGTGGCACGAAAGAGTGGATTCCCGCCTGCGCGGGAATGACGTGGTGTTTGTTACCGCGCGAAAGTCCAGCTTTGTATGGCGCGAAGGTCCAGCCTTGCCTCTTGCCTCTTTGCCCGTCAGGATCGATCTGAACCCAAGCCGGAGCGCTGCATGTCGTTTGAGACGATCGTTGAAGTCGAAGACCCTTCCCAGGCCCGCGTGCTGGTGGTGGCGCTCAAGGCGCATGGATTTCACCCGCTCGAAGGCGGGGAGGGCGGTTTGCCGGGTGTGCGCGGCCTGTTCGGGCCCAAGGGGGTGCCGGTGCAGGTGCCAGAGGCGGAAGCCGCCGATGCAACCGTTCTGGCGCTGGATTTGTTAAAGCAAATGCAGGCCGGGGAGGACTAGGACCAAGTCCTTGCGGTAGCGGTGGATTTGTCGGAAAGTCACTGGTGTGCCGGGGGCTGGCGCTCTAAATCGGCCACATTGTTGCGCGCTCGTATGTGGTGGGCGGGCTGTTGAACACAAAAGCTGGTTTGGCTATAAGCCAGCCAAAGCTGTTAACCTTTGTTAAGCCCTAGGGCAGGAGCGAACCGATGATGGTTTGGAAGCGTGGATCGTTCACCGCCGCTGGAGCAGCGGCACTTGCGCTGCTGGTGGCGGGGTGTACCACTGGCGGCTCCAATACGGCGAACCTCAATACGATCGGTGCGCCCCAGCAGCTCCAGCCCGTGCAGAATTCGACTGTGTCGCAGGGAACGCTTCCCGCCATCGGCGCAACGGGCACGCCCGCTCCGGGCCTGTCCGGCCAGCCGGTGCTGGGCGGGGTTCCGGCGCAGACTGCGGCGGTTACGCCCGGCATGACCAATCCCGGCTTTGGCACACCGGGCACGACCCCCGGCGCGCCGGCCGCACCGGGCGGCTCGATCGTTTCGCTCGATCCGCTGGCCCAGCCGGGCGCAAGCGGCATGAGCGCGGGGCCCGAGGGCGCCTGGACCGTGGTGGCCGGCTCGGCCCAGTGCCAGCTCAATCTGCCGCTCACCACCAAGGCCGGCACCAATTATTACCGCGCCTCGGCCCCGGGCTGCAGCGTGCCGCAGCTGGCTTCGGTCGGCGGCTGGCAGCAGGTGGGTAGCCAGCTCCAGCTCTATGATGAGAACGGCAATATCGCCGCGTTCCTCGCCCCCAATGGCGGCCGCTATGTCGGCACCATGGGCGGCGGCCAGCCCATCGCGCTGCAGCGCTGATATTTGGGTCAGGATAGCCTGGCCCAAGGCCGAGCTGATTTAGCGCTTGAGAATTTCGAAAGCCCCGATGTGGTCCCCTCCCCTCGAGGGGAGGGCTAGGGTGGGGGTGTCGCGGCCTCCACATACTCTATGCCGAGGGACAGCTCGACGCCCCTCAATCCCTCCCCTCAAGGGGAGGGAGGCGGATTGTGGCTCTCCGCCGATCAGAAAGCTGAATCCCGATTGACCCCTGTGTCGTCCAAACCCCGAAAAATCGCCACCCTGCAAGGCCCTGTCAGTGCTGCTTACGCAGACTTGGTGGCGCGCGAAGCGCTGGCGGCCGATCCAGCCCAGGTGGAAGCCGCGGCGCTGCTTGATGGCATTGCGGCAGGCCTTGCTGCGGAAAGGCCCAAGGGGTTGCTGGGGCGGCTGTTCGACAAGCCCGAGCCGGTCAAGGGGCTCTATCTCTATGGCGAGGTGGGGCGGGGCAAGACCATGTTGATGGATTTGTTCTTTGCCGCCGTGCCGCTCAAGCAGAAGCGGCGCGTGCATTTCCATGAATTCATGGATGAAATCCATGCCGGGATCGCTGCCTTCCGCAAGTCGCCCAAGAGCAAGAGCGATGATGCCGATCCGGTCGAGGCAGTGGTCAAGCCGATCGTCAAATCGGGGCTGCGGTTGCTGTGCCTCGATGAATTTCATGTGCATGACATTACCAATGCCATGCTGCTCTACAGGCTCTTCGACAAGCTCTTTGCCAATGGCGTGACGCTGGTGGCCACGTCCAATGTGGTGCCGGACGAGCTCTACAAGGATGGGCTCAACCGGCAATTGTTCCTGCCCTTTATCGATCTGCTGAAGCGCCAGGTGACGGTGGCGGCGCTGCCGGCAGCGCGCGATTACCGGCGGCTCAAATTTGCCGGCCAGCATGTCTATGCCTTCGGCACGGGGCCGGAGGTCAAGGCGGCGATGGATCAGCTCTGGCTGCGCATCACCGGCGGCGTCGTGGGCGAGCCGGGCGTGGTTGAAAGCATCGGCCGGGAAATCGCCGTGCCGCTGATGGCCATGGGCGCGGCGCGGTTCGGCTTTGCCGATCTGTGTGAAAAGCCGCTGGGTTCGCGCGATTTCGTGCGGATTGCCCATCAGTTCGATTCCATCATCATCGATGGCGTGCCGCAGATGGACCGGTTGAAATCCAATGCCGCCAAGCGGTTTATCCTCTTGATCGACAATCTCTATGACCGGGGGGTGAAGCTGGGAGCCAGCTTTGACGTGCCGCTCGAGCAATTGGGCAAGGACGACAAGACCGCGTTCGAGTTCCAGCGCACGGTGTCGCGGCTCGATGAGATGCAGTCGGAGGAATATTTGGGCAAGGCGCTGCGGGATACGGTGCCCGTCGGGTAGGGGGATTTTCCGCACCACAATGTCATTCCGGCGCAGGCCGGAATCCATGCTGTGTTCTTTCCCCACATCCTATGTCCCGGATAGAGTTCGATGTCTCCCTCCCACCTGTGCTTCCCTCGGGCCTGACCCGAGGGCCACTCGCAGCGCGGCACGAATGGAGAGCGGTCCTCGGGTCAAGCCCGAGGAAGGCGACGGTGGATGAGGATGCATCGCTTCCTTCAGGCGCGGGGAGAAAACCCCTTCCTTGCCCATCCGGCACCACCCCATCGCCCATGAGCAAGGCTCAAATCTCTGTTTAGACGAAGGGTTCACTTGCCCCTCAAAGCCCGGGGCGTTAATAGGTGCGCCAATTCAACGCAGTCTGGGATGAGGACTAATGGCGCGCAAGAAAATCGCTCTTATCGGCTCGGGTCAGATCGGTGGTACGCTGGCTCTGCTGGCGGCGCAGAAGGAGCTGGGGGATGTTGTGCTGTTCGACGTGGTCGACGGCGTCGGCCCCGGCAAGGCGCTCGATATCGCCCAGTCTGCCCCCGCACAGGGCTTTGACGTCAAGCTGGCCGGTACCAGCGAATACAAGGACATCAAGGGCGCCGATGTGGTGATCGTCACGGCCGGCGTGCCGCGCAAGCCCGGCATGAGCCGCGACGACCTGCTGGAAATCAACCTAAAGGTGATGGAGCAGGTGGGCGCGGGCATTGCCAAATACGCCAAAGACGCCTTCGTCATCTGCATCACCAACCCGCTCGACGCCATGGTCTGGGCGCTGCAGAAGTTCTCGGGCCTGCCCACCAATAAGGTGATCGGCATGGCCGGCGTGCTGGATAGCTCGCGTTTCGTGCATTTCATCGCCGAAGAGCTCAATGTCTCGGTCGAAGACGTCAATGCCTTCGTGCTGGGCGGCCATGGCGATACCATGGTGCCGCTGGCCCGCTATTCGACCGTTGCCGGCATTCCGCTCACCGACATCGTCAAGATGGGCTGGATGAGCAAGGAAAAGCTCGACAGCATCACCCAGCGCACCCGCGATGGCGGCGCTGAGATTGTCGGCCTGCTCAAGACCGGTTCGGCCTTCTATGCGCCGGCAGCTTCCGCCATTGCGATGGCCGAAAGCTACCTCAAGGACAAGAAGCGCGTGCTGCCTTCCGCCGCTTTCCTCAATGGCGAATATGGCGTCAAGGGCACCTATGTTGGCGTGCCGGTGGTGATCGGTGCCGGTGGCGCTGAAAAGGTCATCGAAATTTCACTGAACTCTGCTGAACAGAAGGCCTTCGCCAAGTCGGTTGGCGCGGTGGAAGGCCTGATCGAAGCCTGCAAGAAGATCGCGCCGAAACTGGCCTAGTTCGCTTTCGCGCAGCTTGCCACAGCGTCATCCCTGCGCAGGCGGGGATCCACTCTGGCACAGCGACGAGTATGAATAATGGATTCCCGCCTGCGCGGGAATGACGTGGTGGGAGCGAGGCGCTCCGTGACCACAGCAGATTTGCCCATCCAAGGGGAACACGAATGAACATCCACGAACACCAGGCCAAAGAGCTGCTCAAGTCCTACGGTGCGCCGGTCGCTGCGGGCGTGGCGATTTTCTCGGCTGACGAAGCCGAGGCTGCTGCCAAGTCGCTGCCGGGTCCGCTTTATGTGGTCAAGAGCCAGATCCATGCCGGTGGGCGCGGCAAGGGCAAGTTCAAGGAACTGGGGCCCGACGCCAAGGGCGGCGTGCGCCTCGCCAAGACCATCGACGATGTCGTGGCCTTCTCCAAGGAAATGCTGGGCAACACCTTGGTGACCAAGCAGACCGGGGAAGCCGGTAAGCAGGTCAATCGCCTCTATATCGAAGACGGCGCCGATATTGCCCGCGAGCTTTACACCTCGCTGCTGGTCGATCGTACCACTGGCCGCGTTTCCTTCGTGATCTCGACCGAAGGCGGCATGGATATCGAAGCGGTGGCGCATGATACGCCCGAAAAGATCATCGCCGTCGATATCGACCCGACCACTGGCGTCACCGAAGCCAACATTGCCGAGATCGTTGCGGCGCTCAAGCTCGATGGCGATGCCAAGGCGGATGCGGCCAAGCTGTTCCCGATCCTCTACAAGGCCTTCACCGATACCGACATGAGCCTGTTGGAAGTGAACCCGCTGATCGTGATGACCGACGGGCATCTGCGCGTGCTCGACGCCAAGGTGAGCTTCGACAACAACGCCGCCTTCCGCCATGAAGAGCTGAAGGCCCTGCGCGACCTCACCGAGGAAGACGCCAAGGAAATCGAAGCCTCCAAGTTCGACCTCGCTTATGTGGCGCTGGACGGCAATATCGGCTGCATGGTCAATGGCGCAGGCCTTGCCATGTCCACCATGGACATCATCAAGCTCTATGGCGCCGAGCCCGCCAACTTCCTCGACGTTGGCGGCGGCGCCTCCAAGGAGAAGGTGACGGCGGCGTTCAAGATCATCACGGCCGATCCGGCGGTGAAGGGCATTCTGGTCAATATCTTTGGCGGCATCATGCGCTGTGACGTGATCGCCGAAGGCGTGATCGCTGCGGTCAAGGAAGTGGGTCTTGCCGTGCCGCTCGTGGTTCGTCTCGAAGGCACCAATGTCAGGGAAGGCAAGGCGATCCTGGATCAATCCGGCCTCAACGTGATTTCGGCCGACGATCTCGACGATGCAGCCCAGAAGATCGTCAAGGCGGTGCAGGGCTAGCGCCATGCGCGCCGGTCCCGCCCTCCTGCTGCTTCTTGCCTGCGCGACGCCCGCCGTCGCGCAGTCCAAGAGCAAGGTGCCCCAATCGGTGCAGGTGCTCGAGGTGTGCGAGAAATTCGCCACCGGCGACGTGCTGGCGCGCGAAAACGCCGAAGAGCACGGCTGGACCATTTACGACGAAGATGGCGAAAGCCCCTATGTCCGGTTCTATACCGGCGAGAAGGACATTCCGGGCATCGGCTATGCCGAGTTGACCGTGCTGATCGAGGATTATCCGGGCAAGATGTTCGGCTATTGCCGCGTCGACGCCAGCGAGCCCAGCGGGGATGCCGTAGCCGAGATCGAGCCCATCGATGCGCTGGAGCGCTATGACGGCAAGACCACCAAAAATGACGATGGCATGTTCGGCAGCTTTACCGGCGCCGGCGATCCGGACACCCTGTTGCTCGCCCATCACAGCGAAACCAGCTTCGTGATCCAGCTGACGGTCATCCGGCCGCAGGCGGAGACCGAATGAGCGTTCCGCGCAAGATCAATCTGGTGCAGGCCGCCAGCGATACGATCAAGGCCGTCTGGCAGCCCCATATCGCCGGCGATATCAATGACAGCCAGGTCAAGATCGCCAAATTCGGCGAGGTCTTCGACTGGCATGCCCATGAGCATGAGGACGAAGGCTTTCTCGTGCTCAAGGGCCGCATCGCCATCGATTTCCGCGACGGGGTGGTGGAACTGGGCGAAGGGGAATTCCTCGTCGTGCCCAAATCCGTCGAGCATCGTCCCCGTTCGCTGACCCATGAGCCCATCGTGCTCATGGTCGAGCCATCCACCACCATCAACACCGGCACTGCGACATCAAGCGCGCGCACTGTCACCGAACTCAACCGACTATAGGAAAACTCATGTCCATCCTGGTCAATAAAGACACCAAGGTTCTCGTACAGGGCCTGACCGGCAAGACCGGCACGTTCCACACCGAGCAGGCTTTGGCCTATTACGGCACCAAGATGGTGGGTGGTGTGAACCCCAAAAAGGCCGGTGAAACCTGGACCAGCGGCGTCGATGCCTCGGCCAGCCTGCCAGTCTTCGCCACCGTTGCCGAAGGCAAGGAAAAGACCGGGGCCAATGCCTCGGTCATCTATGTGCCGCCTCCGGGCGCCGCTGCCGCCATCGAGGAAGCGATCGATGCGGAGATTCCGCTGATCGTCTGCATCACCGAAGGCGTGCCGGTGCTCGACATGGTGCGGGTCAAGGCCAAGCTCGAAAAGTCCAAGTCGCGCCTGATCGGGCCGAACTGCCCGGGCGTTCTGACGCCGGAAGAATGCAAGATCGGCATCATGCCCGGTTCGATCTTCTCCAAGGGCAGCGTGGGCATTGTTTCCCGCTCGGGCACGCTTACCTATGAAGCAGTGTTCCAGACCACCAATGAAGGCCTTGGCCAGACCACCGCTGTCGGCATCGGCGGCGACCCGGTCAAGGGCACCGAGTTCATCGATATGCTCGAAATGTTCCTGGCCGACGAAGCGACCAAGTCGATCATCATGATTGGCGAAATCGGCGGTTCGGCCGAGGAAGACGCGGCCCAGTTCCTGATCGACGAAGCCAAGCGCGGCCGCAAGAAACCGATGGCTGGTTTCATCGCCGGCCTGACGGCTCCGGCCGGCCGCACCATGGGCCATGCTGGCGCCGTAATTTCGGGTGGTAAAGGCGGCGCCGAAGACAAGATCGCCGCGATGGAAGCCGCCGGCATCCGCGTGTCGAAGTCGCCGGCCCGCATCGGCCGGACGTTGGCGGAAGTGCTGAAGGGCTGAGATCGGATACCCCCTCCTGGCCTCCCCCTGACAGGGGAGGGACGGGCTGGTGGTGGACTGCGATTTTTGGGAGGCCCCGATCGATCCCTCCCCCTATCAGGGGGGAGGTTAGGTGGGGTATCCCTGCCAAGAATGCGACCAATGTCGGTCGCGCTTCGGACACAGAACGGTGTTACGCCAGCTGTGCCCGAAACGGGTATAGATGAATTGAGCCACGGCCCTGCTCAGGGGTCGTTACACTTAACAGGATACTAAGGATAAGCGGTCAGTATCCGATCGAAATTAGGGACCGCATGGACCGGCTTGTCCGGTTGTTGAGAAGGATGGCGGGGCGTGGGCCTCGCGACAAAAAGCGATGACACGACAGGAAAAGAACGACACGTTCTTGCTGACCTCGTTCCTCTATGGGGGGAACGCCGACTACATCGAACAACTCTATTCCCGCTATAAAAGCGATCCCGACAGCGTCGACGAGACCTGGAAGAGCTTCTTCGGCCGGCTCGACGATAATGACAGCGACGCGCAAAAGAGCGCCGACGGCCCGAGCTGGGGCCGCAAGGATTGGCCGCAGAGCGCCAATGGCGAACTGGTCAGCGCGCTGGACGGCAATTGGGGCGAAGTCGCCATCAAGACCGAGAAGGCCATCGCCAAAAAGGCCGAGGCCATGGGCGTGGCCAAGGCCAGCGTCGCTGACGTGCTGCAGGCCACGCGGGATTCCATCCGCGCCATCATGATGATCCGGGCCTATCGCATGCGCGGTCATCTGCATGCCGATCTCGACCCGCTCAAGATGAAGGAAGACGAGCCGGCTCCCGAGCTCGATCCCAAGAGCTATGGCTTCACCGAAGCCGATTACGGCCGCAAGATCTTCATCGACAATTATCTGGGGCTGGAATACGCCACCATCCCCGAAATGCTGACGATCCTGGAGCGCACCTATTGCGGCACGCTCGGCATCGAATTCATGCATATCTCCGATCCTGAAGCCAAGCAGTGGATTCAGGAACGGATCGAAGGGCCGGACAAGGAAATCACCTTCACGCCCGAGGGCAAGAAGGCGATCCTCAACAAGCTGATCGAAGCCGAGGGCTTCGAAAAATTCATCGACGTCAAATATACCGGCACCAAGCGCTTCGGCCTCGACGGTTCGGAAGCCACCATCCCGGCGCTCGAGCAGATCATCAAGCGCGGCGGCGCCCTTGGCATCAAGGATATCGTGCTGGGCATGGCGCACCGTGGCCGGCTCAATGTGCTGACGCAGGTGCTGCAGAAGCCGCATCGCGCGCTGTTCCACGAGTTCAAGGGTGGCGCCTTCTACCCCGATGACGTGGAAGGCTCAGGCGACGTCAAGTATCACCTGGGCGCCTCGTCGGACCGTGAGTTCGACAACAACAAGGTTCACCTGTCGCTGACGGCCAATCCGTCGCACCTGGAGATCGTCGATCCGGTGGTGCTGGGCAAGGCCCGTGCCAAGCAGGACCAGCATATTGCGCCCGATGGCAAGCTGATCAATATCGCAACGGACGGCAAGCCCGATCGCTCCATGGTGCTGCCGCTGCTGATCCATGGCGATGCGGCCTTTGCCGGCCAGGGCGTGGTTGCCGAATGCCTGGGGCTTTCCGGCCTTAAGGGCCATCGCACGGGCGGCTCGATCCATTTCGTGATCAACAACCAGATCGGCTTCACCACGGCGCCGATGTATTCGCGCTCCTCGCCCTATCCGACCGATGTCGCCAAGATGATCGAGGCGCCGGTGCTGCATGTGAACGGGGATGACCCGGAAGCTGTGGTGTTTGCGGCCAAGATCGCTGTCGAATACCGGCAGAAGTTTGCCAAGCCCGTCGTCATCGACATGTTCTGCTATCGTCGCTTTGGCCATAATGAAGGCGACGAGCCCAGCTTCACCCAGCCGCTGATGTATTCCAAGATCCGCGCGCATAAGTCGACGCTGGATATCTATGCCGGCAAGCTCGTGGGCGAGGGTCTGCTGACCGAGGCCGATGTCGATAAGCTCAAGGCCGATTGGCGCGCCAAGCTCGATGCCGAATTCGAAGCCGGCCAGGATTATCGCCCCAACAAGGCCGACTGGCTCGATGGCGTGTGGAAGGATTTCCGCCCCGCCGACCAGGAAGGCCCGCGCCGCGGCGATACCGGTGTCGAGATCGACCGGCTGGTCAAGATCGGCACCGCGCTGACCCGTGTGCCCGAGGGCTTCAACGTGCACCGCACGGTCAAGAAGTTCATGGATAACCGGCTCGCCGCTATTGAATCCGGCGAAGGCATCGACTGGGCGACGGCGGAAGCCCTGGCCTTTGGCACACTGGTCACCGAGGGTCATCCCGTGCGCCTTTCCGGCCAGGATGTCGAACGCGGTACGTTCAGCCAGCGTCATTCGGTGCTGAACGACCAGCAGGTCGACAACAAGACCTATACCCCGCTCAACAACCTCTCCGAGGACCAGAGCCGCTACGAAGTCATCAATTCGATGCTCTCAGAAGAAGCGGTGCTGGGCTTTGAATACGGCTATTCGCTGGCCGAGCCCAAGGCCCTGACCATCTGGGAAGCCCAGTTCGGCGACTTCGTCAACGGCGCGCAGGTGGTGATCGACCAGTTCATCTCCTCGGGCGAGCGCAAGTGGTTCCGCATGTCGGGCCTCGTGATGCTGTTGCCGCATGGCTATGAAGGGCAGGGGCCGGAGCACTCCTCGGCGCGTCCCGAGCGCTTCCTGCAGCTTTGTGCTGAAGACAATATGCAGGTCGCCAATTGCACGACGCCGGCGAACTATTTCCATGCCCTGCGCCGCCAGGTGACCCGCGACTTCCGCAAGCCGCTGATCCTGATGACGCCCAAGAGCCTGTTGCGCCACAAGCGCGCCACTTCGGGCCTGGTCGAGCTGGGTCCGGATTCCTGCTTCCATCGCCTGCTCTGGGACGATGCCGAGGCGCCGGGCGCACCCAAGACCACGATCAAGCTCAAAAGCGACGATCAGATCCGCCGCGTCGTGCTGTGCACCGGCAAGGTCTATTATGACCTGTTGGAAGATCGCGAGAAGAAGGGCATCGACGATGTCTATCTCTTGCGCATCGAGCAGCTCTATCCGTTCCCGGCCAAGGCGCTGCTGGACGAATTGAGCCGCTTCCAGAATGCCGAGATCATCTGGTGCCAGGAAGAGCCCAAGAATATGGGCGCCTGGGCCTTCATCCAGCCCTATGTGGAATGGGTGTTCGACCAGATGGGCCGCACCGGCCAGCGCGTGCGCTATACCGGCCGCCCGGCTTCCGCCTCCACTGCTACGGGTCTGATGCGGACCCATCTTGCCCAATTGCAGGCCTTCCTCGACGAAGCCCTTGGCAGCTAAAAGGACAAAATAATGTCGACAGAAATCCGCGTACCGACCCTGGGCGAAAGCGTGACCGAGGCCACGATCGGCCAGTGGTTCAAGCAGGTTGGCGACAATGTTGCCGCCGATGAGCCGCTTGTGGAGCTGGAAACCGACAAGGTGACCATCGAAGTGCCGGCCCCCGCTGCCGGCGTGCTCGAAGCCATTGCCGCCCAGCCGGGCGATACGGTCGATGTGGGTGCGCTGCTGGGCGCCATCGGTGGCGCTGGCGCGGTTGCCACGCCCAAGCCTGCCGAAGCCAAGCCTGCCGAAGCCAAACCGGCGGAGGCCAAGGCCGAAGTGCCCGCCGCCAATGCTGCCGGTCCCGAACCGGTCAAGCCCGAACCCGCCGCTGCCACGAGCATGCCCCCGGCCCCTTCCGCGCAGAAGCTGATCAACGAAAAGGGCCTCAATGGCTCGGAGATCGAAGGATCGGGCAAGCGCGGCCAGGTGCTCAAGGAAGACGTGCTGGCCGCCTTGACCAAGCCCGCTGCCGCTCCTGCGCCCAAGGCCGTCGAAGCCAAGGCCCCGGCTGCGCCGCGTGCCCCTGTTGCCGCCGACGATGCGGCCAAGGAAGAGCGGGTCAAGATGACCCGGTTGCGCCAGACCATTGCCCGGCGCCTGAAGGATGCGCAGAACACTGCCGCCATGCTCACCACCTTCAACGAGGTGGACATGAAGCCGGTGATGGACCTGCGCAATTCCTACAAGGAGCTGTTCGAGAAGAAGCACGGCGTCAAGCTCGGCTTCATGGGCTTCTTCACCAAGGCCGTGGTGCATGCGCTCAAGGAAATCCCGGCGGTCAATGCCGAGATCGATGGCGATGACCTGATCTACAAGAACTACGCCCATATCGGCGTCGCCGTCGGCACCGACAAGGGTCTTGTCGTGCCGGTGGTGCGCAATGCCGACCAGATGAGCATTGCCGAGATCGAGAAGGAAATCGCCAGCCTGGGCAAGAAGGCGCGCGATGCTCAGCTGTCCATGGCCGACATGCAGGGCGGCACCTTCACCATCTCCAATGGTGGTGTCTATGGCTCGCTGATGAGCACGCCTATCCTCAATGCCCCCCAGTCGGGTATTCTGGGCATGCACAAGATCCAGGAGCGTCCGGTCGTCGTTGGCGGCCAGATTGTGATCCGCCCGATGATGTATCTGGCGCTCTCCTATGACCACCGTGTGGTTGACGGCAAGGAAGCCGTTACCTTCCTGGTCCGCGTCAAGGAAAGCCTTGAGGCGCCCGAGCGGCTGGTGCTCGACCTCTAGAACGACACAATTTTAGGCATGCTGAAGGGTCCGCCGCGGCGGGCCCTTTTTGTTGGCATTATCGTGATCGGGGTTATTGCCGGTGCTAACAGTCTGTTAACGCCGAAGCCTCAGATGACACAGTGTGCTAACCAGATATTTCGGAGTAAAGCGCCTGGTGCGTTCCCTGTTTTTCCCTGCCATGTTTTGCCTTGCCGCACTTATCCCCGCTGCGGCCACCGCGCAGGAGACCGCCGACGCCGAACTGGTCGGTGAGCTGATGGCCTTCCACGGCTCGCGGGCCATCGTGTCGGCAATGACCACCCATTGCTACGAAACCACCGGGCTCAACAGCGCTTACAAAACCGCCAATGATAACTGGTACTTGCGCAATATCGGCTTTCTCGATCTGGCCAACCGGGTGATCGCCAAGCTGGGCGGGGCGGCCCAGGGGCAGGTGGAAGCGGCCGAAACCTATGGCGGCACGCAGATCATGAGCGCCTTCAACCAGGCCGGCGACAAGGACGCATTCTGCAAATCCTTCCTCGAACGTGTCGATAGCGGCTCGCTCGATATCGACAAGCAATTGCCCGCCGTGCTCAAGCGCGCCCAGGACATTGCCGCTCAATAAAGGCCCGGCAAGAGGGGATGCCGAGCAGACGCGTTGCCCGGACAAGCAGGCTAGTGTAACTGCTGGGGCGCAATGACTCGGCGGTGCCCGTGATGGATTTTCCCTGGTTCGAATTTGCCGGCCTGATGCTGGCCTTCGGCATCAATGCAGTTATCCCCGGCGCCGATTTCGCCACGGTGCTGCGCCAATCCATCGTGCATGACCGGCGCGCGGCCCTGTTCACCTCGGCCGGCATTGCCACCTCGATCCTGGTCCATGGCAGCTATACCCTGCTGGGCGTTGGCCTGATCGTCGGGCAATCCCTGTTATTGTTCAATATTCTCAAGTGGATAGGCGCGGCCTATTTGATCTGGCTGGCCATTTCGGCGCTGCGCAGTCCACCGCCCAGGCCGCCCGAAGCGGGTGATCTTGCAGGCGCCAGGCGCGGTGACTTCGCCGCCTTCGGCCTTGGCTTCCTCACCAATCTGCTCAACCCCAAGGCCGTGCTGTTCTTCCTGGCGCTGTTCACCAGCCTGGTCTCGGCCCATACCGGCGGCGACGTTAAAGTTATCTACGTGCTGGCCATGAGCCTTATGCTTTTTGCCTGGTTCGCATTGGTCTCGATTTTCTTTACGACACCCTCTGTACGGCAAGGCTTTTTCCGGTTCGGCCGGTGGTTTAATCGGGTAACCGGCATTACATTCATCCTGCTGGCAGTCCGCGTGGCGATCGCGCAGCAACACTAGGCACCTCTCAGTAATCGGGGCATCAGAATGGCAGACATCTTCGACCTCACCATTATCGGCTCGGGCCCGGGCGGCTATGTCGCGGCCATCCGCGCAGCGCAGCTGGGAATGAAGGTTGCCGTGGTGGAAAAATGGCCGACCCTGGGCGGTACCTGCCTTAATATCGGGTGCATTCCCTCCAAGGCGCTGCTGCATGCCTCCGAATTGTTCGAGGAAGCCGGCCATAGCTTCAAGGCGCTGGGCATAGATATCCCCGCGCCGGTGCTGAACCTACCGCAGATGATGAACCACAAGATCGAAACCGTTGCCGCCAATGTAGGTGGGGTGGATTATCTCTTTAAAAAGAACAAGATAACTGTCTTCCGCGGCACCGGAACCATTGCTGCGGCGGGCAAGGTTCTGGTCACCCCGCAATCGGGTTCGGCCCAGACAGTCGAGACCAAGAATATTGTTATCGCCACGGGTTCCGTATCGGCTAACCTGCCGGGTATCGAGGTCGACGAGAAGCAGATCGTCAGCTCCACTGGCGCGCTGACGCTGGACAAGGTGCCGGGCAAGCTCCTGGTGATCGGCGCGGGCGTGATCGGGCTGGAGCTGGGCTCGGTCTGGGCACGGCTGGGCGCACAGGTGACCGTGGTCGAATATCTCGATCGCATCCTGCCGGGTATGGACAGCGAAGTGGCCCGCCAATTCCAGCGCATGCTGCAAAAGCAGGGCATGGAATTCAAGCTGTCGAGCAAGGTCGCCGCCATCGACAAGCAGGATGATGGCTCGCTCAAGGTGCGGGTCGAACCGGCCAAGGGCGGCGATATGGAAATTCTCGACGCCGATGTGGCCCTCGTGGCCATCGGCCGCAAGCCCTATACCGAAGGGCTGGGGCTCGACATTGTCGGGGTGGCGCTGGACGAGCGTGGCCGGGTGCGGGTCGACGGGCATTACAAGAGCTCGGTCGATGGCATCTACGCCATTGGCGACGTGATTGCCGGGCCGATGCTGGCGCACAAGGCCGAGGACGAGGGCATTGCGGTGGCCGAAATCCTGAGCGGCCAGGCCGGCCACGTGAACTATGCGGCGATCCCGGCCGTGGTTTACACCAATCCGGAAATCGCCTCGGTCGGCAAGACGGAAGACGAGCTCAAGGCCGATGGCGTCGAATACAAGATCGGCAAATTCCCCTTCACCGCCAATGGCCGCGCCAAGGCCATGCTGGCGACGCAGGGCTTCGTGAAGATCCTTTCCGACGTCAATACCGACCGGGTGCTGGGCGCCCATATCGTGGGCAAGAATGCCGGCGAGATAATCCATGAACTGGTCGTGCTGATGGAATTCTCGGGGTCGTCCGAGGATTTGGCACGCAGCACGCATGCCCATCCGACCCTGTCGGAAGCGGTGCGCGAAGCGGCATTGTCGCTCGGCGATGGGGCTATTCATATTTGATTGGAAGGCAGCTTTCGGGCTGGCTGGCCGGAAGCCTCTCGCCACCCACGTTCGTTTCCCTCGGGCTTGACCCGAGGGCCTTTCTCAACGCGGCACAGGCGGAGAGTGACCCTCGGGTCAAGCCCGAGGGAAACGACGGCGGGTGGGGGAGATGGCGCAAGATGCTGACACTCCAGGTGTGACGCCTTTTGTGATGAACCCCGGCAAAGTCCGGGGTTCTTTTTTGCCCGCCTTATTCTTCCATACCAGATCGATGCGGGGTAGAAGGACAGGGTTCTGTTGCGTTGGAGGATCGCTTGAGCACCGATTACGATATTCGTTTTGCCATCGATCCGGTGACGGCCGGGACCATGAATACCGATGAGCTGCGCGAGCATTTCCTGATCGAGGAATTGTTCACGCTGGGCGGGGTCAACTGGACCTATAGCCATTATGATCGCATGGCCGTGGGCGGCGTGATGCCTGGCGCCGCGGGGCTTGCGCTCGAGCCAATCAAGCCGACCGGGACCGAAAATTTCCTCGACCGGCGGGAGCTGATCGCCGCGAACGTCGGCGGGGCCGGGACGATCACGGTGGACGGTGTCGAGCACAAGCTCATGCCGCGCGACATGATTTATATCGGCATGGGCAGCAAGGCGGTGCAATTCGCTTCGGACGATGCCAATGAACCGGCCAAGTTCTATCTGCTGAGCGCGCCGGCGCATGCGCGCCACCCGACCCGGCTGATCAAAATCAGCGAAGCCAAGCGGCTCGATCTGGGGAGCCAGGAAACGGCCAATGAGCGGTCGATCTTCCAGTTCATCCATGCCGACAGCGCCAAGACCTGCCAATTGGTGGTGGGGTTGACGATCTTTGCGCCCGGCTCGGTGTGGAACACCATGCCAGCCCATGTGCATGACCGGCGCATGGAGGCCTATCTCTATTTCGACCTCAAGCCCGATGCCTTCGTGGTGCATCTGATGGGCGAGCCGGACGAGACGCGGCACCTGATCGTGCGCAATGAGCAGGCTGTGCTCTCGCCGCCCTGGTCGATCCATTCGGGGGCGGGCACGGGCGCCTATACCTTTATCTGGGCGATGGCGGGTGACAATGTCGACTATACCGATGTCGACAAGGTGGCGATGGAAGCGCTGCGGTGAGCGATCTGTCGGCGTTCAGCCTCGTCGGCAAGACCGTGCTGGTCACCGGCGCCAATACGGGCATCGGGCAGGGCATTGCAGTGTCGATCGGGCGGGCCGGCGGCAGGGTGATCGGCGTGGGCCGTTCCTCGATGGACGAGACGGCGCGGCTGGTGGGGGATGGCTTTGTAGGCGTTGCGGCCGATTTGGGGTCGGCGGGCGCGGCGCAGGCCATGTTCGAGGCAGCCTGGGCCGAACATGGGCCGATTGATGGGCTGGTCAACAATGCCGGCATCATCAAACGGGTCGATGCTGTCGATTTCACCGAGGCCGACTGGGACGCGGTAATGGACATCAATCTCAAGACGATGTTCTTCCTGTGCCAGTCCTTCGGGCGCAAGGCGCTGGAGCGCGGCAGTGGCAGCGTGGTCAATATCGCTTCGATGCTGAGCTTTCAGGGCGGCATTCGGGTGGCCAGCTATACCGCGTCCAAGAGTGGCGTGCTGGGCATCACGCGGCTGCTGGCCAATGAATGGGCGGGCCGGGGAATCAACGTCAACGCCATCGCGCCGGGCTATATCGAGACCAATAATACCGAGGCGCTGCGGGCCGATCCGGACCGGTCGGCTTCCATTCTGGGGCGCATTCCGGCGGGGCGCTGGGGCGAGCCGTCCGATATTGGCGATGCGGCGGTGTTCCTGTTGTCGCGGGCGTCCAAATATATGCATGGCGCCGTGATCCCGGTGGATGGCGGCTGGCTGGCACGATGAGGAGAGAGCGATGAGCAGACAGGCGATTTTTGCGCAGCCGGGGGCGACAGAGTGGACCGAGCTGGCACCGGGCAATCGGCGGCGCGTGCTGATCCATACGCCTGAGCTAATGCAGGTGGAATTTGGCTTCGAGCAGGGCGCGGTCGGCGCGCTGCATTCCCATCCGCATGTGCAGGTGAGCTATGTGGCCGAGGGGCGGTTCGAGGTGACCATTGGTGGCAAAACCGAAGTGGTCGAGCAGGGCGGTAGTTTCATTGTGCCCAGTGGGATCGAGCATGGCGTGGTGGCGCTGACCGATGGGCGGTTGATCGATGTGTTCACGCCGATGCGGCAGGATTTTTTGTAGCTCAGCGCAAGCGAAGAAACCTCCCTCGCCCTGGATTTCCAGGGGGAGGGCCTACCCAATCTCCGCCAGCATCGCGGCATAGGCGGCTTCGTGCCGTCCCGCCCAATTGGGCTTTCCCGGCTCTGTCAACCGCCCGCGCCGGGGCGGGATGAAGCTGTAAATTCCCCGGATCGGGTCCTCGCGCCATTGCAGGTTGAAGGCGGCGTATTTGGGGAAGAATTCCATGTCGGAATAGGGCAGGTGGTCGTGCACCCACCAGGCCATGGCTTCCCAATCGCCGGTGCGTTGGTAATAGGGGATGAAGCGGTTGACCACGACGCAGGCGGTGGCGCCCATGCGGCCCTGCGCGTCGCGGCGGTCCCAGATATGGCCGGCGAAATTGCTGTCATTGCTGCCGCAATTGAGTTTGTTGGCATTGCCGAAGCCGTTGACCTCGGGGGAGCGGTAGGATGAGCGCACCGAGATGCGGCCGAACCGCGCCTGCAACGGCTCAAGCAAGGTTTCGCACAGCACCTTGCCGGCGGCGATGGCAAGATCCGGGTCGGCGGGAATGTTAGGAAAGCCATTGATGGCGGCGATTTCCGAATAGAGGAAATCGCGCATGAAAAAGCTTTCTGACAGGCGGACGCGACCGAATTCTTCGAGACCCTTAACGGATCTGGGTTGGCGCATGGTGCTGCCTCCGATTGATGCATGGGGCATTGTCTTGGGGTAACGTCTGGGCGACAACCCGGTTTTGCCGCAGCAGGATTTTTCAATGCTTGAAGCGATGTTCTTTATCGCCATAACCGCCGAGGCGATGACCGCAGCGCTGGCGGCGGGGCGGCGCAAGATGGATTGGTTCGGGGTGTGCCTCCTGGCCTGCGTGACCGCGCTGGGCGGGGGCACGGCGCGCGACGTGTTGCTAGGGCATTACCCGCTCTATTGGGTGCACAACCCCTATGTCCTGCTGCTGGTCTGCGGCGCGGCGTTGCTGACCATCGCCATGGCGCGGGTGGTGGACAAGCTGCGCTGGCCATTCCTGCTGCTCGATGCGCTGGGCCTGGTGGTCTTCACCATTGTCGGGTGCAATGTGGCCATCGAAATGGGGCAGCATCCGCTTATTATCATCGTGGCGGGCATGGTTACAGGGATTGTCGGCGGCATTCTGCGCGATGTGTTGTGCAATGACGTGCCGCTGGTATTTTCCAGCGAGCTCTATGCCACCGTTTCGATCGTGACCGGGGTGCTCTACTATTTCGGGCTGCAGGCCAATCTGCCGCCCGATCTGGTGATGCTGGTGGCCATTGCCGTTGGGTTTACACTGCGTGTCGTTGCGTTGATCCTGAAATGGGAAATGCCCAAATTCGTCTATGACAAGGATTTACGATGAAACCGCAACGGATCGTGCTGTCGCGCCGGGCGGGGTTTGACCTGCAGGCGACTTCGCTGGCCCTTAATGGCCTTCCGGCGCAATCGGTGGCGCGGCCGGGGCCCTGGGGCAATCCTTTCACCATTGCCGATGTCATGGCCGAGATGGGCGTCGACAAGGCCGCGGCGCAGGCCGAGGCGGTGGCCCGCTATGGCCGCTGGGTGCGTGGGCAATTGGCGACCGGCGCGGCGCCGCTGGCACTCGAGGACATCCGGGCCACGCTGGCCGGGAAAAATCTGGCCTGCTGGTGCCGGGCAGGAACACCTTGTCATGCCGATGCGCTGATCGATTTGGCAAACAGCTGATTAGTCGATTTTTGCCAGGTATTGCGCTTTAGTGCGCATGATTTACCACTTGTCAAAGTGTTAAGATCATTGTCGGTGCTCGGCATTGGCCGGTCGAGGCACTCCCATGGATCCTTTGGGTCTTTTCCAGCGAACGATGGCATGGTTCACGCCGCAGGAATTGCAGCGCGATCTGCACACGCGAAAGCGCGTGCAGATGTTCATCATGAGCCACATGTTCGGGCCGATTATCGCGACACCGATTCCGCTGTTCCTGTGGTTCGCGGACCCGGCGCCCGAGCCGCAGGTGCCCATCCTGGCAGCGTCGATCTATGCCTTCTGGCCGTTCCTGGCGCTGCTGAAACTGTTCCCGCGCGCCTATACGCAATTGGCCATGTTCTCGGTGCTGAACCTGACCTTCTGTATTTTGTGGGGCACCTATAATTACGGGGGCACCAGCTCGCCATTCCTGGTCTGGCTGGTGCTGACGCCGCTTTTGGCGTTCATGTATCTGGGGGCCACCTGGACGGCGCGTATCTTTGTGTTTGCCCAGTTCACGCTGGGCCTTGGCGCGCTTTACGTCTTCTATCTGCTCGGCGATTTCCCGGACCATATTCCGGTCGAGAACATGGTAGTGGCCGGCGTACTCTCGGCGCTGGGCTGCAATATCTATGTCTTCATGATGGCGGCCTATTATTCCAGTGTGGTGGACAGCCAGTCCGAGCTGATCAAGGAAGTGGAGCGCCATCAGGATACGCTGCGCGCCCTGACCATCGCCAAGGAAGAGGCCGAGCGCGCCAATGGCGCCAAGTCCGAATTCCTCGCCAAGATGAGCCACGAATTGCGCACGCCGCTCAATGCCGTGCTGGGCTATTCGGAAATCCTGCTCGAAGACGCCGAACTGGACGGGCGCGGCGAGCAGATTGCCGATCTGCAAAAGATCAGTGCCGCGGGCAAGCATCTGCTGGCCATGGTCAATGACATCCTCGATATCTCCAAGATCGAGGCCGGCAAGATGGCGCTGCATATCGAGACGGTCGATCTCGACAAGCTGATCAACGAGGTGGAATCCACCGCGCGGCCGCTGGCGGTCAAGAATGCCAATAGCTTTGTGGTGGAAAGGAGCGGAGAGCTGGGCTCGATCCGCTGCGACGCCACCAAGCTGCGCCAGGCCATTTTCAACCTGCTGTCCAATGCCGCCAAGTTCACCCACAATGGCAATATCACCCTCTCGATCCGCCGCCGCCCGGAAGCGGGGCAGGAATGGATCGAGATCGCGGTGGCCGATACGGGGATCGGCATTTCCGCGCAGCAGCAAAAGGCGCTGTTCAACAATTTCGCGCAGGCCAATCCCAAGATTGCCGCGGTTTACGGCGGCACGGGCCTGGGCCTGTCACTGAGCCAGAATCTCTGCCGCCTGATGGGTGGGCAGATCGATGTCGAAAGCGAGCTGGGCAAGGGTTCGACCTTCACCATTCGCCTGCCGGCGCAGAACGAGGAGACGGCGCACGATCCGTTGGCCAATGTGCGGGGCGCCATCGTGCCCCTGCATGGCGAGCAGGTGCAGGATTTCAACGATCGCATTTCCGGCACGGCTGGCGGTGACGAGCGGCTGCGGCTGCTGATCGTGGACGACGACCGCAACTTCCTGGAATTGGCCGAGCGTCTGTTCAGCAAGGAGGGCCTCACCCCGATCTGCACCGATGCGCCGCAATCGGCGCTGCAGATCGCCCGCACCGTCAAGCCGTCGGCGATCTTCCTCGATATTCTGATGCCGGGCTATGATGGCTGGGATGTGCTGGCGGCTCTCAAGGCGGATCCGATTACCCGCGATATCCCGGTATTGATGATTTCCATCCTGTCCGAACGCAGCAAGGCATTAGCGGCGGGGGCGGATGGCATCTTGCTCAAGCCGCTGGATGGAGACAAGGTCAGGGCTGCCGTTGCCAGCCTCAAGGCCGCACGCGGAACGCGGCAAGCCCGGGCAGTCAACGAATAGGCAGGAGCGCGTGCCATGGCATTGGTTCTGATCGTCGAAGACAATCCCATCAATCGTGACGTGCTGGGCCGGCGGCTGGAACGGCGGGGCTATGCGATCCGGTTTGCCGAAGATGGCCCGAGTGGGATTGCCGCTGCCCAGGAACTGATGCCGGACGTGATCCTGATGGATATGGGGCTGGGGGAAATGGATGGCTGCGAGGCGACGCGCCGCATCCGCGCCAATCCGGAAACCGCGGCGCTGCCGATCATCGCCTTGACGGCAAGTGCCTTCGAATCCGACCGGGCCAAGGCGCTGGCCGCCGGCTGCATCGATTTTGATACCAAGCCGGTGGACCTGCCGCGCCTCTTGGGCAAAATGCAGGCCGTGCTCGGCCCCAAAACACCGGCCGCGGCGCTGGTCGAGGGCTAATCACCTCTCCCCGTCGGGGAGAGGTGAAGGGATGAAAGCCCGGTTATTCCGCAGGAACCACGCTGGCGTCGATATGCTTGCTGATCTGGGGCTGGCCTTCATGGCCCAGCCGGTATTCGAGATCGGCATCGCGCATGGCGCGGGCGAGGATGGCCACGACCTGATCGATATCGTCGTGGGTATGGGCGGCCATGACCTGGAAGCGGAAGCGAGCAGCGCCCTGCGGCACGGCCGGGTATTCCACCAGATTGGCAATGCCACCCAGCGCCATCAGGTGGCGTGAGGCATAGCGGCCGACACTTTCCAGCCCCAGGCTCACCGGGACGATGGGCGAAGGATTGCCAAGCACTTCTAGGCCCGCTTCCGTCATCTGCTGGCGCAGATAGACGATATTGTCCATCAGCTTGCGGCGCAGCGCGCGGCCTTCGTCGGACCGGACAATGTTGAGCGCGCTCAGAATGGTGGCGGCCTGGACCGGCGAGAGGGCGTTCGAGAAGGTGTGGGTGGCGCTGTAATATTTGAGATATTCGGCGGTCGCCTTGTCGCGGACGGCGATGAAGCCACCATTGGAGCCGAAGGTCTTGGAGAAGCTGCCAATGATGATATCGGCGGCATCAAGCATTTTCTGCATGCCCAGATGCCCAAGGCCATCCTCGCCCATCGAGCCAAGGTCATGGGCGCAATCGACCAGGAGAGTGGCGTCATACTTGTCGCACAGCGCCCGCATGGCGCCCAGGTCGGGCGTGTCGGAATGCATGGAGAAGAGGCTTTCCGTCACCACCAGAATGCCGTTTTCGGCGTCGCTGGCGCGAATGCGGGACAGTTTGCGCTCCAGCATCTGCAGGTTCAGGTGGCCGTGGTGATGGATATTCTGTGTAGCGGCCTTGGCGCCTTCCTGAAGGCACGAATGGGCCAGAATATCCATCACGATATGATCGTTGGCGCGCACGAAACCCTGGACCGAGCCGTAACCGGCAGCCCAGCCAGTGGGGTAAAGCACGATTTCGCGGCCGCCGATAAAGTCGGACAGGGCGTGTTCAAGGCGCAGGGAATTGGCGGTATTGCCGAGCAGGGCGGCGGAACCGGCGCTATGCACGCCATATTCGCCAATGGCCTCGATGGCGGCCTGCTTCACGGCAGGGTGCGAGGAAAGGCTCAGGTAGTCCTGGCTGGCAAAGTTGATGCCGGAAAAGTCCTGCCCCGCATCGCTGCGCGCCTCGCAACGAGCCTTAGGCGCGGTGGAGGTGGAACGGGCATAGGGCCACAGTTCGTGCTGGCGGCGGAGGTTCTGCCATTCGTAAAAGCCGGCAATCCGGCCGATCAGATTGGCGCCGGCGGGCGCGCGGTAATCGCGAAGGCTGCCCCTGAGTGCCGCCTCAGGCACGGACTTATACTTACTTTCCATGACGCTCTCCTAATCTGACTAACAGGCCTTACTCTGGCGAAACTACGGAGGGCGCTCGAAAACCTCCTCTGCCATCTCTGTCGCAGCGCAGCTTTTTAAGAAGATTTTAACCTATTTTTAAAATGCAACGTTTTGTTAACTTTGCAAAGGGGCGTCTAAAGAGATTCTTGGTAAGGTTAACGCGAGCCATCACGACCGCGTGATTTGCGATATGCAAATGACCGGTTGGGTTCTTCGCTATTGGTAGAATGGGCGAGGGGCCGTCTTTGCGGCCTCGGCCGGATAGAATGAAGACTGGCCCTAGTCTTCCAGGAGATAGGCTCCGGCCCGGGCGGGCAGTACTTCCGTGCCGACAATCTTGGCGATCCCAGCGCCGCGGGCGACATATTTGGCGCTGGCGCGGGAAAGGACGAAGCCATCCGTTCCGGCCAGAATCGGCCGGCGATCGAGAAAGGCACCTGGGCCATCCATGGCGATCAGGTCGGCAATCGGCTGCCCCTTGTGGACGCGGTCGCCCAGTGCAACGTGATAGGCCAACAGGCCCGGCGCAGCGGTGCGCAAGACTTCAGTGGCCTCGAACGGGGTTGCAGGCGGCGCGGCGGGCGGAGCCTCTACATCGGCGGCGATCAGGCCGCGGCCAGCGAAAAAGCCGAACAGACCTTCGGCATCCACCTTGCCCAGCGCATCGAAACTGTCGGCGCGGCCGCGATATTCGAGCGTGGCGGTTTCCGCGCCATTGGGGATGGGGTGGTCCGGATTGGCAAGGCGCGCCTTGCGGTAGAGCGAGGGCAGGACTTCATCGAAGGAGCCGCCGCCGCTGTCTTCGGCGGTAAGGGTGGCGGCAACGCCCATCCAATCGGCCAGGTCCTGCAGGCCGGGCATCAATTCGGGCGAGGTGAAGATGTGCATCAGACTATCGTCGTCGCAATGCAGATCGAGCACGATATCGGCGTCATGGGCGGACCCGAGCACGAACAGGCGCAATTGCTGGGCGGCCGAGCCTGGCTTCTGCGCGGCAATCCAGGCGCCGACGGCGGCGCGGATGGTGGCGATATTGGCCGTGGGATCGGTGCCGAGCTTGCCCGCGATGGCGTCGGCGATCAGCGGATAGAGATCGGGCCAGCGGCGGTTGTAATTGACGCCGGTCTCGATGTCGTAGCGGCCGATATGGTGGCGCAGCGAGCGATTGGCCAGGCCCAGCGGATTGACCGAGGGGAAGATGACAAAGCGGGCCTTGAGGGTACCGGCGGCGTCAGCCTCGGCCAGCATGGGCAGGAGGTGGTGCAGCGCCATGGTGCCGGGCTGTTCATCGGCGTGAAGCGCAGCCTGCAGGTGGACCTTGACCGCTGCGTCTTCGCGGCCGGCCGTATACCAATAAAGGCTGGTCGTCGTGCCGGGCGTATCACCGGAGAATGTGGTCTCGTGCAACTGGAAGGTCATGGGATCAACGAATCCATTTTGGCCTGAAGCGCATGCGCGGCTGGGCCGGCATATGCCGCATCAATCGTTGGTAGACCAGACCGAAGAGGAAAAAAACCACCAGCGATACCGCCAGGAAATAGAGCGCGGCGACCGAGAAATGCAGGAACGCATTGTAGTCGCGCTCGAAGAGTTCCTTGGCTGTTATCATCAGGTCCTTTTGCATGCCGATGACCGGCAGGGCGAAATAGACGATGGCGGTGGCGTGGAACAGGAAGACCACTTCATTGGTATAGGCGGGCCAGGCCAGCCGGATGAGATTGGGCCAGATGACCTGGCGGAACTGCTGGCGCGCCGACATGCCATAGGCGCGAGCAGCCTCGACCTCGCCGCGGGGCACGGCGCGCAAGGCGCCATAGAAGATTTCCGCCGTATAGGCGGCGGTATTGAGCGTCAGCACCAGCGGGCCGATGAACAGCGGATGCAGCACGAACCAGGATAGGCCCAGGGGCTTCCACAGGCTCACATTGAGCGAGAGCGCCAGTGAATAGAACATGAAGAACTGGATGAAGAGTGGGGAGCCGCGGAAGGCATAGATGAAGGTGCGGCTGGGGCGCGACAGCCAGGGGTTGGGCGAAGCCTTGCCCAGGGCCAAGGCGACCGCCAGCACGAAGCCGATCGGGATCGAAACCGCGGCAAAGTAGATGTTGAACAGCACCGCGGGGGCGAACAACGCCAGTTCTTGCAGGAAGCGCTCCATCTATCGCGCCTCGCTCAGAATGCCGCGCCCGGCGCGGCGCATGATGGCGTTGAAGACTTTCTCGGAGACCAGCGTCACGAGGATGTAGAAGACGAAGAGCAGGAGATAGTAGCGCCAGCGCCAGTCCTCATGCACCAGCCCCACGGCAGGCAGGAAATTGGGCGCGCCGAGCCGGTCGGCCCACAGCACGATATCGGCAATCTGCAGCAGCGAGAGCAGGGAGGTTGCCTTGACGATCAGCATCCACACATTGGAGAGGCCGGGCAGGGCATAGACCCACATCTGCCTGATATGGACCCGCCACAGGACCTGGGTGGACGACATGCCATAGGCCCGGGCGGCCTCAAGCTGGCCCTGGGGCACCGCGCGCATGGCGCCATGGATCACATTGGTCGCAAAGGCGCCGTAGACCAGGCCGAGCGAGACGCTGGCGAGCAGCAAATATTCGGTGGTGCCCAGGAACCAATTGGCTTCCTTGCAGGGCGGCCAGACTGATGACTGGGCGGCGATTGCTTCGGGCGAACAGACCTGCGTCGCTACCAGCCATTCGACCGCCTGCTCGAAGGCGAGTGGAAAAAACAGGAAGAACAGCACATCGGGCACGCCGCGCACGATGGAGGAATAGATCGTGCCGATCAGGCGCAGCGGAAAGAAGCGCGAATTCTTGAGGGTGGCGCCGATCAGGCCGAAAACCACGGCCAAGGTGCCGCCTGCCAGGGCGGCAAAGATGGTGAACTGGAAGCTGGCATACCAGGTGAGATGCTTGCCATTGGTCAGGTAGGAGAACCAGAAGGCGATATCGTCGGTCATGGAGCGGCCGCCCGGATCAGATCAGAATTTGAATTTGGCATGCGGCTGATCACGATCTCGCAATTGGTTCCTCTCCCCCTTTAAGGGGAGGGGCAAGGGTGGGGTCGACAAAGTTTGGCGCAAAGCCCAACGACCCCCACCCGGGCCCTCCCCACAAGGGGGAGGGTGGGCAGGAGCCCAGGGTTTTAGCTATTCAGCGAAATACGGCCCGCGGCCTTCGAACCATTTAGCGATCAGGGTGTCGAGCGTGCCATCGGCCTTGAGGGCGGTGATGGCGGTATCGAACTTGCCCTTGAGCTCGGCTTCGTCCTTGCGCAGGCCCGCGCCGACGCCGTCGCCGATCAGAATGTCCTCGCCCACGAATTCGAGTGCGTCGCCCGATGCGGCGACGACGGGCTCGAGATAGGCGCCATCGGCCAGGATGGTGTCGAGATTGCCGGCGGCGAGGTCGGCCATGGCCTGGTCGGCCGTGCCAAAGGAGACCACGGTATTGTTGGCCCCGAGATTTTCCTCGGCATAGGCGGCCTGGATAGTGCCGCCCTGCACGCCGACGCGCTTGCCTTCCAAGGCCGAAGGATCAATGCCGGCGCCGGTGGCGGCAACGAATTTGGACGGATCGGGCGGGAAATAGTTCTGGCTGAAATCGATGGTTTCAAGCCGCTCATCGGTGATCGACATGCCGGCCATGATCACATCGTAGTTGCCGGCCAACAGGTTGGGGATGATCGAATCCCAGTCATTGATGATGAATTCGCAGGTGATGCCGGCCTTTTCGCAGATGGCGGCGCCAAGCTCGATTTCAAAACCGGCGGGCTTGCCGGCATCGTCGAGGAAGTTCCAGGGGGCATAGGCGCCTTCGGTGGCGATGCGCACATTTTCCTGGGCCTGGCTCGCCGAAGACAGCGCCAGGATTGCAGCGGCGGCGAGGATAATCTTCTTCATCTTCACGTCTCTCCGTTGAGTAGTTTTGTTTGTGCCCAGCGCGTTAAGCATGGCTGGCGGCATTGAGGAATTGTCTGAGGCGGGCCGATTTGGTGGCGCCGAAGACCTGATCGGGTGTGCCTTCTTCCTCGATCAGGCCTTGGTGGAGGAAGATCACCCGATCGGAGACCGAGCGGGCAAATTCCATGTCATGGGTCACCAGGATCATGGTGCGGCCCTCATCGGCCAGGAGCTTGATGACGCGCAGAACTTCGACTTCCAGCTCAGGATCGAGCGCGGAAGTGGGTTCGTCGAACAGCATGACGCGCGGATTGATGCAGAGCGCGCGGGCGATGGCGGCGCGTTGCTGCTGGCCGCCGGAAAGCTGGTTGGGATAGTTCGATGCCTTGGCCGAAATGCCGACCTTGTCCAGCATGGCCAGAGCCTCGGCCTCGACCTCGGTCCGCTCCCGGCGCTGCACGATCAGGGGCACTTCCATGACGTTTTCCAGGATCGTCATATGGGCCCAGAGATTGAACGACTGGAAGACCATGCCCAGTTCGGAGCGGATGCGGCGGATCTGGTTTTCGTCGGCGATATGGCGGCGATTGCCGCTGCCGCGAAGGGCGATCACCTCGCCATCGATGGCGACCGTGCCCTGATCGGGTATTTCGAGCATGTTGATGCAGCGCAGCAATGTCGACTTGCCGGAGCCTGATGAGCCGATCAGCGAGACAACCTCGCCCTCGCGCGCCGAGAAGGATATGCCCTTGAGAACCTCAAGGTCGTCGAAGGACTTGTGCAGGTCGTCAATTGCAACGACCGGCAATTTCGCCGCCTCGACAGGCTTCGATTGCGCCATGCTCACCTATTGCCCGCTTGGGCGGGCGCTTCCTGACTGGTGACTGCCTTATTTTGAGGCGGGCAGTCTTGACCGCCCTCTACAAAAGCAAAAGCGCGGTGGATGGCAAGCGAAATTGACGGGGAAGCCGGGGCAGGCACAGATTTCCGCCTCGCCAGCCCGCGTCAGCTTCCGTAGTGTCGGACGATCTCTCGCCGTGGTTTGCCGATGCTGTTTGTGCTTTCAAAAATCTTCTGGTTGCTGGTCCAGCCGGTCAGCCTGGTCTTTTTGCTGGTCTTTCTGGGCTGGCTGCTGATCGTATTCCGGAGACGCGTGGCTGGATTGATTGCAGTGGGCGCGGCGCTGGTTTTCCTGGGTATGTCCGCGTTCACAACTGCCGGAGCGCTCCTCATCATGCCGCTCGAAAACCGGTTTGTGCGGCCGGTGGATATGCCCGAGCAGGTCTCGGCCATCATCATGCTGGGTGGCGCCACGGCCGGGCGGGTCAGCACGAGGCGGCAGATTCCGGAATTGAACGAGGCCGGTGACAGGCTGGCCGAGACATTGCGGCTGGCCATGCTTTATCCCGAGGCAAAGGTCGTGGTGAGCGGTGGCTCGGGCCTGATGGTGCCGGACGGGGAGTCCGAGGCGGCGACGGCAGAGCGGTTTTTCACCGGCCTCGGGCTCGATCCCGCCCGGCTCGTGCTTGAAGACGCCTCGCGCAATACCGACGAGAATGCCAAGCTGACACAGACGCTGCTGGGAGAGATTTCGGGCAATGTCGTGCTGGTGACATCGGCCTTTCACATGCCGCGGTCGATCGGCATTTTCCGGCAGGTGGGCATGGATGTAATTGCCTGGCCGACCGATTATCGCAGCGCGGGCGACGAGACGGCCGGTTTTGATATCGTCAATCCGGTGCTCAATGTAACGACAACCGGCGTGGCGATCCGGGAGTGGATCGGGCTGGTGGTCTATTCCTGGATCGGCCGGACGAGCGAATTGTTCCCCGCTCAGGCGCTGAACTGATCGGCCGGGATGGAAAGCCGGTAGGAGACGTGGTCGGCGTCGACGCTGAATAGCGCTTCTCCGCCCACCGATAGCGGCACGACATGTTCCAGCACCATGGTTCCGAAACGGGCTGGCTGGCGGCCCTTGGAGGGCCCGGTGCCGGTTTCCTGCCACTCGATGATCAGTTGCCTCTGGTCGGAAGAGAGTTTCGCATCGACCCAGATATGGCCGGCGCCGTCATGCGCCAGGGCGCCATGCAATGCCGCGTTGGCGGCAAGCTCGTGGATGGCCAGGCCAATGTGAAGTGCGGCATTGGGGCCCAGCACCGGGTTTTCGCCAGTCATGCGGGTATTGCCCAGCGCCGTCGGGCCGATGCGAGCAAGCTGGGAGGTGACCAGCGATTGTAGATGGGTGCCGCGCCAATTGCTTTCGGTCACCAGGTCCTGCGTGCTGGACAGGGCGTGCAGCCGGCCGCGGAAGCGGTCGAGAAACTGCTGGATTGTGGTGCTGTGGCGGGCGGTTTGCATGGCGACCGACTGCACGATGGCGAGCAGGTTCTTGGAGCGGTGGCTGACCTCCCGCAAGAGCTCGTTGATGGCGGCCTCCCGGCTGCGCTCCTCGGTTACGTCGGTGACAATGGTGATAACGCCATCGATATCGGGCAGGAGCTGCGCCTGGAATTGCCGGCGCCGGATGGGATCGGCCAGTTCAAATCCCAGCCGTTGGGATTGCCCGGACTTGATGCAGGCGTCGAAGGCCTCGATCAGCCTATGGGCAAGCGGGAGCGCCAGGAAATCGGCCTCGCGCTGGCCGATAACGCCATGGCCGATCCACTCATCGGGCAGGTTTTCAGCCAGATCGTAGGTATGATTGCGGTCCTGGTGCAGCACGCTGACCCCCCGACCGCCCAGACCGGCGGAAAGAGTGCGCAGCTGCATGTGCAGGTGGCGCTCGGTGGTTGCCGAAGACATAGCGTGGGTCCTTGCATGGCCGGCGGGGTGCAAAAGGCGGCCGCGCCGGAGCGGAGCCGCCTTTCGGTTCAGGGCATCAATAGTCATGGCTAGACCCGGCGAATGAGGCCGACAACCAGCGAGATGACGAGGAAAGCCAGGAACAGGAAAAACAGAATCTGGGCGATACCGGCCGAAGCGCCGGCAATGCCGCCAAACCCGAGAACGCCGGCAATGAGCGCGATCACGAAAAAGACGAGGGCATAGTAAAGCATGAGACTCTCCTTTGAATTGTTTGCTTGAATCTCTTGGCTAAACAACGTGCCGGTTGGTGGCGGGGTTCCGGGTACAAATAAAAAAGGCCGGGAAACCCGGCCCTTAGCGCATTTTTGTATCAACAAATTGCCGTGTCTTACGCTGCGGCCCGCGAGCCTTCGTCGAAAAACAGCGCCTGGCTGATCAGGGCTTTGACCATATCGGGGTTGAACGGCTTGGTGACGAGGAAGGTCGGCTCGGGCCGCTCGCCGGTCAGCAGGCGCTCGGGGAAGGCAGTGATGAAGATCACTGGGATCGAATGGGTATTGAGGATGTCGTTGACGGCATCGATCCCTGAACTGCCATCGGCCAGCTGGATATCGGCCAGGATCATGCGCGGATGGGTCTGGTTGAACAGATTGACCGCTTCCTTATGGGTGCGGGCAACGCTCACCACCTTGTGGCCGAGGCTTTCCACCAATTGCTCGATATCCATAGCAATCAGGGGCTCATCCTCGATGATCATGATCTCGGTCGCCACCTGGCGCGAGATATCGATGGACGCTTCCTCAAGCAGAGCGGCAAATTCACCCTCGTTAATCGCCAGGATTTCGGCGGCCTGGGCGTGGGTAAAGCCTTCTACGGCGACCAGCAAAAAGGCCTGACGCGGCTTCGGCCCGAGATTGGCCAGGTTGTGCGCTGCGCGCTTTTCCCAGGCAAAGCTGGAGGCCGGCTCGGGAATCGGGATGGCCGAGGACGAGAAAAGAGCGGAGAACAGCTTATAGAGGGCGATGCGGTCGTTCGATGCTTCAGGGAACAACGAAATGTCTGCAATGAGTGCTTCGAGCGTTGCCGCTACATACGCGTCCCCGGACGTTTGCGATCCGGTTACCGCGCGCGAAAACCGCCGCAAATACGGCAGGTGCGGAGCAATCCGCGTGGACAAAGTCATATAAGAACTCCCAGTGACGCTTGGATCGTGGATCCACGAAACGAACCAACGGCTCGTTGGGGCAAAAGTTCCCCTCGTGGTGGAACTTTTCGGCAGAAACTACATTTAGCTCGCCTAAGGGCGGACCAATTCGGACGGCAAAGACATAGGCATGATAAAGGACAAACTGGTGACCCAGCAACGTATGCGAACGCAGGCGGGGCGGGCAGATGATGGGCTGGGTCCGAATTCGGATATCGGCGCGCGTTTGCGTGCACTTTATGGGGCAGTTCAGGACGAGGGCGTTCCCGAACAACTCCTCGACTTGCTGGAAAAGCTCGACAGCGCCGAACAGGCGCAGAAGGCCAAAACCACTTCTCGTGACGGGGAGTAACGGCATGAGCGCCGAACCGACCTCGTTCAAGCGCGAAATGCTTGCAACCTTGCCCAGCCTGCGCGCCTTTGCCGTCTCCCTTACGGGCAAGCACGACAAGGCCGACGATCTGGTGCAGGACACCGTCATGAAGGCCTGGGCCAAGCAGTCCAGCTTCGAGATGGGCACCAATATCAAGGCCTGGCTTTTCACCATCCTGCGCAATGAATTCTACAGCCAGATGCGCAAGCGTGGCCGTGAGGTTCAGGACAGCGACGGCTCGTTCACCGAGCGGCTTTCCGTGCATCCGTCCCAATATGGCTCGATGGATATGCAGGACTTCAAAAAGGCCCTGGCACAGTTGCCCGATGACCAGCGCGAAGCGATTATCCTGATTGGGGCTTCGGGCTTCTCCTATGAAGAGGCCGCCGAAATCTGCGATTGCGCCATCGGCACGATGAAAAGCCGGGTCAGCCGGGCGCGCACCCGCCTGCAGGATATTCTCAAGATCAGCGGCGAGGCCGATTACGGGCCCGATGCCGTCTCCGCCCAGGTGACCACGCATAATCATTCGTTCTGAGGAACACTGGTGAGCGCCTGTTTTATGGCGCTTACCAGCTCTGCCTCGGGGAATGGCTTGATCAGGATACCGACGTCCGGCAGGCCGGACAGACCCGGCCGCAGCGAAAGATCGGCCGTCGTCACGACAAGGGCGAGCCCTGCGGCCTTGAGGCCCTGTAGCAATTCGAGACCATCGGCGTGGTTGGCCTGCAACTCGACTATGGCAAGGCCATAGTCGCTCCAGCGCTCGCGGAGGGCCAGGGCTTCGGCAATGCTGCGGGCGAAGACGCACTGGCCGACATCATGATCCTCCAACACCCGTTGGATATCGAGGGCGATGAGAAATTCTTCCTCGACGACGAGAATTGTCTGCGCGCTGAGCATGGTTTGGTCCGCAACGATGAAGCCACTTCATGGGGCGCGGCACGAAAGCTGTCATTTAAATTTGACATGTCGCGGAACGGGTTGGCGTCCAAGGCGTTGGCTTGCTGCATTCTTTTCCCCTCCCGACATATGGTGTGCATTGAGTCTTGTTCTTCCCGGCCCCGGGCGCAGGGTGGCGTGCGAGCAGTGTCCCTTGCGTGCAATGCCGCAATTCCGGCCGTTCGAGCCGCAGGAACTGAAGTTCGTCGCGTCCTTCAAAATCGGCGAGCTGGTGGCCGAGACCGGCATGATGCTGCTGGCCGAGGGCGCACATAGCGCTCATCTCTATACGCTACTGTCGGGATGGGCCTTCCGCTACAAGACGCTGGAAGATGGCCGCCGGCAGATTCTCAATTACATGCTGCCGGGCGACCTGCTGGGCCTGCAGGGGTCGGTCATTGGCGAGATGGAGCATTCGATCGAGGCGCTTTCGCCATCGGTGCTTTGTGTATTCCAGCGCGACCGGCTCGATGAAGTGTTCCGCAATCATCCCGGATTGGGGTTCGACATTGCCTGGCTCGCCTCGCGAGAGGAACGCATGCTTGATGAGCATCTGCTGAGCCTGGGCCGCCGCAGCGCGCTGGAACGCGCGGCGTATCTGCTGGCCTTCCTGCATGAGCGGGCAAAGGCGGTGGGGCTTTCGGCTCATGGCGCGATAACCCTGCCGATCACCCAGGTGCATGTGGCCGATACCCTGGGCCTCTCCGTCGTGCATACCAACAAGACACTGCGCAAGCTGGCCGACCGCCAGCTGATCCGATGGCTGGATCGCACCTGCCAGGTGCTCGATGTGGCCGGGCTCAAGGCGCTGTCGGGGTGGGATGGCCTGCCCGAACGCAGGCGGCCGTTGATCTGATGAATGTGGTCGCAAAACCGCCATTGCGGTGGTGCAGTGCGACTGGCACGATACTTCCAGGGGGGCAGGTCTATCCTGAGCTTTCCGCTGGATTGCCGGGATAGTTGTGGTGGCCGAAACAGACGAGCAGGAACGCGAAACCAGACCACCGCGCCGGGCGCGGCCGCGGCTTGCCGTTCTCGCCTCGCTGGCGCTTGTCGTGCTGGCAGCGGCGGCGGCGCTGATCATGACGACCGGCATCGACCGCCAACT
The DNA here is from genome assembly GCF_030159855.1 of Devosia yakushimensis. Lineage (NCBI taxonomy): Bacteria > Pseudomonadati > Pseudomonadota > Alphaproteobacteria > Hyphomicrobiales > Devosiaceae > Devosia > Devosia yakushimensis. Next base: position 337,330 of record NZ_BSNG01000001.1, read on the forward strand.
GGCCGATGTCATCCAGACCTATGAAGTGCGCAACCAGGCGCGCGAGCTGACCATTGCGCTGACCGAGGCGGAAAGCAGCCAGCGTGGGTTCATCCTGACAGGGGACCAGAGCTATCTGGAGCCGTATCGACGGGCGGTGGCGGGCATCGACACGCGGATCAAGACACTGACCGCGATCACCTTGGCCGATCCGCAGCAATCCGAACGGGTGGCATCGATCGCCAGAGCCATTTCCATCAAGATGGCGGAGATGGCCAGGACCGTGGATCTGGTGCAATCGCAGCGCCCCGGCGAAGCCCAGACACTGATCCAGAGCGGCATGGGCGCCCGGTTGATGGACGAGCTGCGCAGCGGGCTTGAACAATTCATCGGCGAGGAAAATGCCAAGCTGCTGGAGCGCAACAAGGGCATCGACCTGTCGCGTCGGGCCCTGGTAGGGGCGATTATCGTGGCGCTGGCGGGGGCAGCGATCCTGTCCTATTCGCTGCTGTCGCGGACGCAGCGGCAGATCAGCGCCCTGGCGGAAAGCCGGACGCAGCTATTGACGCAGAACGAGGCGCTGGAGGCCGAAGTGCGTGAGCGCACCCAGGCGATCGAAGAAGCGCGCGAGCATGCCGAATATGAACGGCAAAGGGTGGAGGCCCTGTTGCGGGACACCAACCATCGAGTCGGCAATTCGCTGGCCACTGTGTCCTCGTTGCTAGGACTGCAATTGATGCGCACCAGTTCGAGCGAGGTGCGCGATGCGCTCGAAGCGGCGCGCGCTCGCGTTCACGCGGTCGCATCGGCCCACCGGCGCCTGCGGCTCGGCGACGATCTCGAGACAGTAAGCGCGGCCGAATTTCTGGGCGCCGTATTGGACGATCTGGACGATACGGCTACCGGGGCCAAGGCGGTGACGCTCAAGGGCGATTTCGCGCCGGTGGAGATCGGCGCACGCGACGCCACGACAATCGGCATCTTGGTTGGGGAATTGGTGACCAATGCCCTCAAGCACGCTTTTCCCGATGGAAGGGCGGGCAGCATCGAGGTGAGTTTCAAGCGGGACGAGGCCAATATTCCCACCCTGCGGGTGGCCGATGACGGCGTCGGCATGGATGCCGAACGGAACCCCGGCGAGGGCGGGCTGGGGTCGGTCATCGTCAAGCAGCTCGCCAACCAGTTCGCTGGCGCGCCGCATTATGAGCGCCGTCCCTCCGGGGGCATTGTGGTAACCGTGCCGCTGCCCGGCGTCGAGCGCAATGCGGCGCCCGACGGGCCGCGTGGGGAGATCTAGAATTGCATGTCGTGGCGGTTCTGAACCGTGATGGCGGCACGCTGCGAACCATGGATCTGGATGGGCTCTGCGATCAGGCAATCGGGATTTTTGCTCGGCATGGCCATGTGCTCGACTGCCGGATCGTGGCGGGAGAAGCGGTCGAGGCTGAGTTGCAGCGGATTGCCGGGACAGCGGGCGTCGATGTCATGCTGGCGGCAGGCGGCGACGGTACCGTCTCGGCGGCGGCAGGCATTGCCTTTGCAACGGGGATGCCGCTGGCCGTGCTGCCGGCTGGCACGATGAACCTTTTTGCCAGAGCCCTGCAAATGCCGCTGGAGCTGACGGCGGCCATGGAAGCCCTTGCCGATGGGGAGATCGGCGCGGTGGATATCGCCACCGCAAATGACCGGGCCTTCGTGCATCAGTTCGGGGTGGGCGTGCATGCCCGGCTGGTGCGCATCCGCGAGCGCATGGTCTATCGCAGCCGGATCGGCAAAATGCTGGCGAGCCTGCGCGCAGTGGTTTCGGCGGCGGTGCGCCCGCCCGATTTCGAGGCCGAAATCCAGACCAGGCATGGGCGGGAGCGGCGGCGCGTCTCGGGCATTGCGGTCTCCAACAATCCGCTGGGCGACGGGCATATCCCCCATGCCGACCGGCTCGACGCGGGCGTGCTGGGCGTTTATCTGGCGGCGCCGATGTCCACCTGGGCGCTGATCCGGCTGGCGGTGGATGTCCTGCTGGGTAGGTGGCGGTCGAGCCCCGCCGTCTCCGAGCAGGAGGTTGAGCAGGTGACGCTGAGTTTTCCCCGGCGCAAGCGCGGCGCCCAAGCGGTGATCGATGGCGAGTTGATCAGGCTGGCGCCCAGCGTGGTGCTCAAGCTACATCCCGGCGCGCTCAAGGTGTTGCTGCCCAAAGCCGGCGCATGATTTTTGCCCCGGGCGTGGAACCATGCCGCCCCATTGGAGTTTAACGGCATCGGGTCCGAGTATATCGCAGCGATTTATCTGCGGTTATTGGGGCTTGGCGTTTTGCAAGGCCTCCGGTTTCTGCCGTTTCCCACCTTGCCCAGTATGACTTTGTGCAATTGTCGCGGAAGCGTCAGGACGAAAAGTGACAGAAGTGAATTCCACCCTTCCGGACGAGGTCCGCAGGGTTCTGGATGATCCATCCCGATTGCAGGCCCTGGCGGCTTTGGAAGTGTTCGGCACCGGTCCCGATGCTGATTTTGACCGGATCGCCCGCCTGGCGGCTCATATCTTTGGCGCTGAAATCGCACTTGTGACGCTGATCGATAGCGATCGGCAGTGGTTTCGCGCATCCCATGGCACCGACCTGACGGAAATGGCGCCGGGCGACAGCTTTTGCGCTCACGTTCTTGCCGGGACAGAGGCAATGGTGGTGCTTGATGCGGCGGCTGACCCCCGCTTCATGCACAATGCCCCGGTTACCGGCGAAGAGCATGTGCGGTTTTACGCCGGGGCGCCCATCGTGGTTGCCGGCCAGCGATTGGGTTCGCTTTGCGTCATCGGCCGGACGCCGCGCGCGGCGGTCGAACCGGGCCTGCTCGATCAACTGACAGACCTCGCCGGATTGGCATCGACGCTGTTCGCCCTCAAGGACGAGGCGCGGGTGCGGGCTCGCACGGCCGCGGCCTTGCTCAAGGAAGAGTGGCGGCATGCCCTGACGCTGGAGGCCGGCAATGTCGGCAGCTGGATCTGGGATATCCGCACGGGGGAAGTGGTCTGCAACGACATGTTCCGCCGGATGTATCAATTGCCCGAAAGCGGTCCGATCCAGTTCGAGCAGGTGCTGCACACCATCCATCCCAGCGACCGGCCGGCCATTGAGGAAAGCATCCGGGCGAGCCTGGAGGAAGGCGTCGACTTCATCGCCGAGGTGCGCGCGGGGGAGACTGGCCAGTGGCGGACCATGCGCGGGCGGGTCTATCAGCGCGATGCCGAGGGCCGGGCGCTGATCATGATGGGCGCCTCCACCGATATCACCGAAGCCAAGCAGAGCGCGGATCATACGCGGCTGCTGCTGCGCGAACTCAACCACCGGGTCAAGAATACCCTGGCGATGATCCAGTCCGTCGCGCGCCAGACCATTCGGCAAAATCCCGATCCCAAGGCTTTCATGGAGGCGTTTTCCGGACGTCTACGGACGATCTCGGACGCCCATGTGCTGCTCGCCAATCGCGATTGGAGTGGGGTGCATCTTTATGAGGTGATTGCTTCCCAATTGGGTCCTGACTTCCTCGATCATCCCGATCGTGCCGAGGTGCGGGGACCCGATATGATGCTGCCGGCCGATCATGCCGTGGGGCTGGGATTGATCCTGCATGAATTGACCACCAATGCGCATCGGCATGGCGCCTGGTCTACGGATCAGGGCATCGTCAATATCGAGTGGGAGAAGCGCGAGGAACCGGTGCCGGGGCTGATATTGCGCTGGCGGGAAACCGACGGCCCCAAAGTGGCGCCGCCGCGGGATTATGGCCTGGGCACCAGGCTGATCGAGCGAAGCCTAGCCAAGGTGCTCGACAGCAATGTGAAGCTGGAATTCGATCCCGGCGGCGTGGCCGCCGAAATCTGGATGCCCCTGCCTTCCGAGCAGGATTGATCAATCCTCTTTGTCGTCGGCCTTGCGCGCCAGCAGGAATGCCACCAGGGCTACCGCGGGCAGGCCCAGCGTGCGCACGGCCGGCGAACGCATCAGCACGGGCAGGGCGGTTAATGCCGCCGTGGTGACGAAGGCACTGGTTTCGCTGGACCGGCGCCGTTCGGTGGCGCGGCGTTTGCGATTGCCTTCCCCGATCTGGGCGCCGAGGAAAACCGCCAGCGCCAGCACCAGAAAACCGCCACCCAGGATCAGCGCCGCATAGATCGGCCCGACTTGCGTGGTGAGCGCGAAAAAGCCCGCTGCGACCAGGAAGCCGCAGCCGATCAGCAGGAAGAGGCCAATCACCGCGTAAACGATCACGAGCTTCTTGGCCCGGTCGGTGATCGCCTCGACCTCGATGCCGAGCAGGGCCGCGAGGGGAGTCAACAGGTTCATGATGACTAGTGCCGTGAGAGCAGGGCGAGAATGAAGCCGATGCCCACCGCGCTGGCCACGGCCGTCAGCGGCTTTTCGCGAATGGTATCCTTGAGCTGCTGTTCCAGCGCTCCGGCCTGTTCCTGCACGTCCTCGATGACATGCTGGCCCTGGTTCTTGAGCTGCTGGGCTTCGTTTTTGGCAACGTTCCTGACTTCGCTCACCTTCTCGCTGCTGAGGCGAGCCAGCGTTGCGGCGATACCCTTGAGATCATCCTGCAACTGGGCAATCTGATCCTCGAGCTGCTTTTCCTTGGCGCGGCTGGCGGCCGCGCGGGAGGCACCGTTGGAAGTCTTGCGCCTTGTGGGTGCCATTTCGGGTGTACTAGCCATTGAACGCTCCATAAGTTGATGTCAGTCAACGTCATAGCGGGCGGTAGGTTCCTGCCACGGCCAACCGCTATTCGCCGATGCCAGCTTGAGTGAACGGCGATTGGCCCTGGCCCTGCTGCCTCTAGCCTCAAACAGAAAGACACCCCGATACGCGGTGTGCGTACCGGGGTGACCAGGGGCGGGTGAAAGGGGGGCGACCTTCAACCCGCGGGGCGCTTTCCACTGTCGTGGACTCCAATACTGGTCGCGCCCTTTATCGGCTGGTGCGTCAGATGCGTCCCATCAAAACCAGAATGAGGATGACGACGAGGACGACGCCCAGAATACCGGATGGTCCATAGCCGAAACCGCGCGAATAACCCCAATTGGGCAGGGCGCCGATCAGCAGCAGGATCAAGATGATGATGAGAATTGTGCCTAAGGTCATAGGGCCGATCCTTCTTTTGTTATTGTGACGCTAAGAGCCCGCTCAGAACAGCGCGAGCAGCAATCCAGTGGCGACCAGCAGAATAAGAAATGCCGGGGTCAGTGCCTTGAGCACGTCGGCATAATGGGTCTGGCCATCATAGCTTTCGGTCGACCAAGCCAAATTGGCGCGGCTGGCATCTTCCAGTGCTCGGATTTCAGCGTGTGTCATAGTGGTCTCCACCGGTCGGCGACCGATCACGTGGTCGCCGATATCTTTGAAAAGCCGCGCTTTATTGCGCCTGCTCTAAGAACGGCGAGGGATCAACTTTAGTTCCGCGTGCAGCTCGAAAACAGCGTGCGGATAGCTGCTATTCAACGCGGATGACGTCGACGGACTGGGTTGTTTCGTGCGAGCCGTGGGTTTTCAGGACGCCGACAATGGGCGAGATATCGGCATAGTCGCGGCCATGGCCGATGGAGATATGGTCGGCTCCCGCAATCATGGCATTGGTGGGGTCGAACTCGACCCAGCCCATATGCTGGCCGCACCAGACGCGGACCCAGGCATGCATGGCGTCGGCGCCTTCCAGCCGCGGTTTGCCCGGCGGTGGATTGGTGCGCAGGAAGCCCGAGACATAGCCGGCGGGTATGCCGACGCCGCGCAGGCCGGCGATCATGACATGGGCGAAGTCCTGGCAGACGCCCTTGCGCAGGGCAAAGGCCTCGGCCGGCGTGGTCTGAACGTCGGTGGCCTTGGGGTCGTAGATGAAATCGCGGTGGATCGCCATGCAAAGGGCATTTGCCGCGCTCAATACGGAAGCGGTATCGCCGATGACGGCCTGGCTGTAGCCGGTAATGGCCGGCACGAGCTGCACGCTCCCCGATTCAGCCAGGAAATGGTGCGGACTATCGGACTCGACCGACCAGAAGCGGGTGACCTCCTGGCGCAATTGGTCCACCGAGGGCGAGAGATCGGCTGGAGGGTGAGTGTCCTCGACCTGAACGCGGGCGGTCAGGCGGATATCGAGGTGATCGTGTGGCGTCAGATAGGTGAGCGTGGTTACCGCATTGCCGAAAAAGTCGGTGAAGGTGCTTTCACGCTGCGGCCGCGGTTCGAAGGACAGGCGCGAGGCTATGACACGCTGAATGCCGGGAACGGTGATGGGGGCGACACGGATGAGGTGGCGGCCCCCATGGACCGGAGCGTCGTAATCGTAATGCAGGTCGAGGCGGACATCGTAGAGCATGGCGCTACACGAAATAAGCCGCGGCCACGAGGCTGGCGAGCACGCCGATATCGGCGGCGAGCTTGTCGAGGCGGTCGGGCGTCATGTCGGCGGGCTCGGCGATGCGCAATTGGGTATGCAATTGCAGCCCGGCCTTGGCGGCGGGTGAAAGCTGACCATCGGCAACGCCGCCAGGCAACATCTCGATCTGTCTTTGCAGTTCGGTGAGCTGGAAGATCACCGAGCGTGGATTGAGCGGGTCCAGCGTCAGCAGGTCGATGGCGCTCTCCGTACCCGCACTGACCGAATAACGGCGGCGATGCGACATCACGCTGTCGCCGATTTCGAGTAGCATTTCGAGCGAGCCGTCGGGCGCCTCCTTGCCGGTGAACCAGGCGGTGGCGCGGGCGATCTGCATGGCGCGCTCGAGCCGGCGGCCCAGTTCGAGGAAGCGCCAGCCGGCAAAGCGGTACATGTTTTCGTGCACGAGGCCGGAAAAGCCGGCCAGCTTGCGCAGCAGCACGGTCATGGCGCGGGTGGCGTCGTCGCCGGGCCTGACCCGGGTGGCAAAGCGCTGGGCAGTCTTTTGCAGATCGACCAGAGCGAGCCAGCCATCGGGCGAGAAGCGATCCCGGATCTGGCTGGCGCTGTGCACGGCGCTGTCGATGGAGGAGAGCAAGCCCAGCGGCATGGCATCGGCAACATCGACATCGATGGTTTCAAGGAAGGCGGCGCAATGGGTGAGGATCGGCAGGTCGGTCTTGGAGAGCTCGGCCTGGCGGGCATTATAGGCGCGCAGAATGCGGACCGTGGCCTCGCAGCGTTCGGCATAGCGGCCAAGCCAGATGAGGTTATCGGCGGCGCGGCTGGGCAGGCTGCCCGGCGAATTGCGCACCAGCTTCTGCCCATCGCGTGGCAGCAGCGACACCTGTTCCACGGGCTTGGACGACACGACCCAGACGTCGGCCGCCTGGCCGCCGCGCTGCATGGCCAGGGCCGAGGCATCACTGGTAGAGCCGACCCGGGCGAAGCCGCCGGGCATGATGGTCCAGCCGTCTTCGGTGCGGGCCGCATAGACGCGCAGGGTTATGGCGCGGGGTTCGAGCTTGCCATCGACATAGACCGGGGCGGTGGACAGCTGGACCTGTTCCTGGCCGACATAATCGGCGCCATTGGTTCGGATGCGGTCGAGCAGGGCTTCGCGCTGGTCGGCGGGCACGGCGGAGCCGAGCATGGTGCCGCGCTGATCATCGAAGGGGAGCGTGGTGGCGAAGGCCGGGCCGATCATCAGCTTGTCGAAATTGTCGAGCACGTGTTTTTGCTCGCCGGGCTGGCCGCACCACCAGGTGGCGATTTCGGGCAATAGCAGATCGGTACCCAGCAGTTTTTGCGCCAGCCGCGGCATGAAGGCGGCCAGCGCCCGGGTTTCGAGCAGGCCGGTGCCCAGCGCGTTGATCATCGAGATCGAGCCATGGCGCAGCGCCTCGACCATGCCGGGCGTGCCGATGCGGCTGTCGTAGCGTAGTTCCAGCGGGTCGATATAGGAGGCGTCCATGCGCCGCCACAGCACGGTCACCGGCTTCAGGCCCGCCACGGTGCGCACCATGACGCGCTCATCCTCGACCACCAGGTCTTCGCCCTCAAGCAGCATGAGGCCGAGATAGCGGGCGATATAGGCGTGTTCGAAATAGGTTTCGTTGAGCTGACCCGGCGTCAATATGCCGACGCGGCCGCCATCGCGCTTGGCCTGGGTGAACAGGGTATCGCGGAAGGCGCGGAAGAAGCCGGCTAGCCGCTGGATGTTCATATCGGCATAGATGTCGGACAGGGCGCGGGTGGTGGCGACGCGGTTTTCCAGTGCAAAGCCGGCGCCGGATGGGGCCTGGGTGCGGTCGCCCAGTACCCACCAGGCGCCATTTGGGCCGCGGCCCAATTCGAAGGCGCAGAAATGCAGGTAGTGGCCGCTGGCGGGTTTGACACCGACCAGGGGGCGCAGGAATTCGCCATTGCGGGCGATGAGTTCGGGCGGCAGCAGTCCCTGTTGCACGAGGGTATTGTCGCCATAGATATCGGCAATGACGGTTTCGAGCAGCTCGGCGCGCTGGGTCAATCCCGCGCTGATGGTGGACCATTCGGCCTCGTCGATCAGCAGCGGAATCTTGGCCAGTGGCCAATCGCGCTCCTTGCCCTCGGCGCCATCATATTTGCGGTAGAATACGCCAGCATCGCGCAGATATTGATCGGCGCGCTCGAAACGGGCGGCAAGCTCGGCAGGGCCGAGCCTGTCGAATGCAGTCATCAAGGCAGCCCAACCCGGCCGGATATTGCCGGCAGGGTCAATCATTTCGTCGGGCACGCCCGGTTGCAGCCGGTAATCAGCGATGATGCTGGGACCGGCTGGGGGCTTGCCACGGGGCTTTTGACTGCGCGTATTCATGGGTTTTACCAGAAGCGTGGCGGGCGGCGCAGGTCAAGCGTTAGCGGGAATTCGTCCGCAGGCTTTTCGGCGCGCAGATCGTAGCCGCCCGGGGTGTAATTATGCGGCACGAAGCGGGCGAGGCGTCTTGCCTCGGCCTCGTTGCCATTGACCGGGAAGGTTTCGTAATTGCGCCCGCCCGGATGGGCGACGTGATAGGTACAGCCGCCGACGGGGCGGCCGGTCCAGGTGTCGTAGATGTCGAACACTAGCGGCGTATTGACCGGCATGGCCGGATGCATGCCCGAGGCGGGCTGCCAGGCCTTGTAGCGCACCCCGGCAACGGCCGAGCCCGCCGTATCGGTCTTGCGCAGGGGAATGGGCCGCTGGTTGCAGGTGACGGCATAGCGTTCGGGATTGAGCCCATCGAGCTTGACCTGTAGCCGCTCGACCGAGCTATCGACAAAGCGCACCGTGCCGCCAATGGCGCCCTGTTCGCCCATGACATGCCAGGGCTCGAGCGCTTGGCGCAGTTCGAGGCGGACGCCGTCATATTCGACTTCGCCGCAGAAGGGGAAGCGGAATTCGAGCTGGGCTGCGAACCAGGCTGGATCGAGCTTGAAACCGTGGGCGTCGAGATCGGCGAGGATGTCGAGAAAGTCCTGCCAGACATAATGGGGCAGCATGAAGCGATCATGCAGCGTTGTGCCCCATCGGGTGAAGCTGCCCTCCAGCGGATCGGTCCAGAAGCGGGCGATGAGGGCGCGGATCAGCACTTGCTGGGCAAGGCTCATGCGCGCATTGGGTGGCATTTCAAAGCCGCGGAATTCGACCAGACCCAGCCGGCCGGTGGGGCCATCGGGCGAATAGAGCTTGTCGATGCAGATTTCCGAGCGATGGGTATTGCCGGTGACGTCGACCAGAAGATTGCGGAATAGCCGATCGACCAGCCAGGGCAAAGGCGGCAAGGCGCCCGAGGCCGGATGGGGCACCTGGGCCATGGCGATTTCGAGTTCGTAGAGGCTGTCGTGCCGGGCTTCGTCGAAGCGGGGGGCTTGGCTGGTGGGTCCGATGAACAGGCCCGAGAACAGATAGCTCATGGCCGGGTGACGCTGCCAATGCAGCACCAGCGACTTGAGCAGATCGGGGCGGCGCAGGAAGGGGCTGTCATCGGGCACGGCCCCGCCCACGACCACATGATTGCCGCCGCCAGTGCCAGTGTGGCGGCCATCGATCATGAATTTGTCGGCGCCCAGCCGCGACAGGCGGGCCTCTTCATAGATGGCCGTGGTGGTGGCGACGCAATCGTCCCAATTGGAAGCGGGGTGGATATTGACCTCGATGACACCCGGATCGGGCGCCACGCGGATGACATTGAGACGCGGATCGTGGGGCGGGGAATAGCCCTCGACATGCACGGGGAAGCCGATGGCTTTGGCTGATGCTTCGACAGCGGCGATCAGTTCGAGATAGTCTTCGAGCTTTTCGACCGGCGGCAGGAAGACGCAAAGGCGATGATCGCGGATTTCGGCGGTGACGGCGGTGCGCACCTCGCCCTCGATCTCGCTGATTTCCTGCTCGACCCGGTCCTGCTGCTCGCTGGCGGCAGTGAAAGACGAGGCGGTCTGCGCGCGTGGATCGGCTTCGATGCCGGAGGTTTGGCGTGTCAGAATTTCCAGCGGATCAGGCAGGGGGCCGCGCGGCGCGCCCGGGTCCTGCGCCACAACATGGGGATAAGCGGTGGGCTTGATATGCTTGAGGGAACTCAGCGGCAGCCGGTACCCGGCCGGGCTATCGCCAGGCGCGAGGAAGAGTTTACCGCGCCGGGTCTTCCATTTTTCGGTGAGCCAGGGGCTGGAGGCGGCTGCGTTCCAGCGCTGCACGGGCAGCACATAGCCGGTGGGGTTGGTCAGCCCGCGTTCGAACACTTTGGCGATGCGGGAGCGCGCTTCGGGATCGGCCAGTTCGGAATTGGTGGGATCGACATTGGCGGGCAGATTGGCTTCCTTGAGCAGCCATTCGCCGGGGTCTTCATAGGCCTCGTCGATGGTTTCCCCGGTCAGCCCGAGATTGTTCGCAAAGGCCGCGAGAAATTTGCGGGCATCAGCATGGGTCGCGGCGGTCTTGACGCCTTCGCGCGCCACCAGCGCCTCATCCTGCCAAACGGGCCTGCCATCGACGCGCCAATAGAGCGAGAAGGTCCAGCGCGGCAGGGTTTCGCCGGGATACCATTTGCCCTGGCCGTAATGCAGCAGGCCGGTGGGCGCGAAGCGCTGGCGCAGGCGGCGGATCAGGTCGTCGGCCAGGGCGCGCTTGGTGGGGCCGACGGCGCCGGTATTCCATTCGTCGGCTTCGAAATCGTCGATGGAAACAAAAGTTGGCTCGCCCCCCATGGTGAGGCGCACGTCGTTTTCGGCGAGGACTGTGTCGACCTGTTTGCCCAGGGCATTGAGCTGATCCCAGGACGCGTCGGAAAAGGGCTTGGTGATGCGCGGATGTTCGGCAACGCGGGTGACTCGCATGTCGAAGGCGAAATCGACTTCGGCGTAAGAGGCAAAGCCCGAGATCGGCGCGGCATTGCGATAATGCGGGGTGGCGGCCAGCGGTACGTGACTTTCGCCGGTGAGAAGTCCCGAGGTAGGGTCGAGGCCGACCCAGCCGGCGCCGGGCAGGTAGACTTCGCACCAGGCATGCAGATCGGTGAAATCATGATCGGTGCCGGCGGGGCCATCGAGCGAGACCAGATCGGGCTTGAGCTGGATCAGATAGCCCGACACGAAGCGGGCGGCAAAGCCCAGATTGCGCAGGGTCTGGACCAGCAGCCAGCTGGAATCCCGGCAGGAGCCCTTGGCATTGCCCAGGGTTTCCTCGGGCGTCCACACCCCGGTTTCCATGCGCACGATATAGGCAATGTGCTGCTGGATGGAGGCATTGATGCCGGTGACGAAATTGACCGTGTTCATCGGCGTCTTGTCGATGCCGTCGATGAAACGCTGCAGCAGCGGGCCGACCGGTTCGGGCCGCAAATAGATGGAGAGGTCCTCGCGAATGTCTTCGGGATATTGGAACGGGAAGGTTTCCGCCGTCTCCTCGACGAAGAAATCGAAGGGATTATAGACCGTCATATCAGCGACGAGATCGACTTCGATCTTGAGCTCGGTGACCGGCTCGGGGAACACGAAACGGGTCAGGAAATTGCCATAGGCATCCTGCTGCACATTGACGAAATGCAGCGACGGAGACACCCGCAGGGAGTGGCTCAACACCTTGGTTCTGGAATGCGGCGCCGGTTGCAGCCGGATGATCTGGGGCTGGAGGAGGACCGGACGGTCATATTTGTAGTGAGTCAGATGGTAGACGGCGGCTTTGATCGACATGCGTTCCAGTCGCTCATTTCAGGCCACGTATTTCGACTTCCCGATAAGGAGCTTAGCGGGGATTTTGGGGGAGGGATAGGGTGGCGGAGTGGCTATGATGGGGACGGAGTTACCCTCACTCCATCGCGTCAATGACCTGCCGCTGGCGCAGCATTTCGAGGAAAATCCGATAGTCCTTATCGAATTGAACCCGCGCAGCGGCGGCAGGCGCTCGCGAACTGCCGGGCTGGTGCATGGCCACACAAGCCGCGTCGAGGCTGGGATAGAGGCCGGCGGCGGTGGCGGCGACCATGGCCATGCCGAGCAGGGTTGCGTCCTGGGCCGAGGACTGCACCACCGTGCAGCCGGTGGCGTCGGCATAGAGCTCCATCAGCAAGGGGCTCTTGGTGTGGCCGCCGGTGATATGCAGGGTATCGATGGCATAGCCGCGGGTGTTGAGGGTTTCGAGGATGTGGCGGACCCCCAGCGCGATGGCGACGCAGGCGCGCCAATAGAGGCGGCAGAGGCTGTCGAAATCGCTGTCCAGCGTCAGCCCAGAGATGACGCCGAGGGCGAAGGGGTCGCCCAGGGGCGAGCGGTTGCCGTGGAAATCGGGCAGCACATGCAGCCGGCTCGCCAGCCCCAGGCCCTCGTCGGCGCGCAGGGCCATGATGCGTTCGGCGATGGCGCGGTGCCGCTCGCGGGTGGGTTCGCCGCCCGCGCCATGCCAGCGCACGAGATGATCGAGCAGCGCGCCGGTGGCCGATTGGCCGCCTTCATTGAGCCAGACGCCCGGGAGCACGGCGCCATAGTAAGGGCCCCAGACCCCGGCGGTAGGGCGGTCTTCGGCCGATAGCGCCATGACGCAGCTCGATGTGCCGGCGATCAGCGCCAGGTGGCGATCGATGGTGCCGACATCGCCGGTAAAGGCGCCGAGCAGGCCCAGGGCCCCGGCATGGGCGTCGATGAGGCCGGCGCCGACATGGCAATTGGTGGTGAGGCCAAGATCGGCCGCGGCGGCCGGCGTGAGCGTGCCCAGATCGGTGCCGATGGGGCTGGCCGCCTGGGGCAGTGCGGCGCGTTCGATCAGGTCATCAAGGCCCACGAGGTCCAGAAAGTCCTGCCGCCAGGCCGGGCTGGTATGGCCCAGATAGGTCCATTTGCAGGTGAGGGTGGATTGGCTGCGGGCGAGCGAGCCGGTGGCTTTCCAGGAGAGGAAATCAGCGAGGTCGAACATCATGCCAGCGCTGGCCCAGCTCTGCGGCATATGCCGCTTGAGCCACATCAGCTTGGGCACTTCCATTTCCGGCGACATGACGCCGCCCGCGAAATTGAGCACGAGGTGGCCGGTGGCCGTGCATTCTTCGGCTTCGGCCAGGGCGCGGTGATCAAGCCAGACAATAGTGTCCCAGCGCGCATCGCCATTGGTGGAGACGCTGACCGGGGCGCCATCGCGGGCGCGGACTACCAGCGAACAGGTGGCATCGAAGGCAAGGCCGGCTACGGCTTCGGGCGCAGCGCCGGCGAGCGACATGGCGCTGCGTACTGCTGTGCACACGGCGCGCCAGATTTCCTCGCTGTCATGCTCGGCATGGTTGGCATCGGTGCGATTCATGGAAATGGGATGCTCGGCGCGGCCCAGCAGCAGGCCTTCGGGCGTCAGCACGCCCGCCCGGGCGCTCCCCGTGCCCACATCGACAGCAACCAGGAGGCTTTGTAACAAGACTAGAGCGCCCTCTTCTCGGTTCGCAGGGAGCGTACAAGATCAGGCAGGGAATGCATATCGTCGAAAATGCGGTCGGGCTGCATTGTGGTGATAGTGGCGGCCAGGCCGGCAGGAGCGATGTGGCTGCCGCCCAGATAGCCGAACACTTTCATGCCGGCGCTGCGGGCCGCGGCTATGCCGGCGGGGCTATCCTCGATGACGAGGCACCGGGCGGGGGAAACGCCCATGGCGCGGGCGGCGTGGAGGAAGAGATCGGGCGCGGGCTTGCCGTTCTGGACCATTGTGGCGGAGAAGATATTGGGCTCGAAGGCGGCCAGCATGCCAGTCAACTCCAGGCTGATCCGGATGCGTTCGGGCTGGCTGGAGGACGCGACGCAGAACGGGATTTCGAGCTGGTCGAGAATACCGGGAAGGCCCGGATTCGCCTGCAATTGCTGGCGATAGAGGGCATAGAGATCCTGCCGCATGGAGGCGAGGGCGGCTTCTCCCAGCGGCATGCCGTGGCTGTCCAGCAGGCTGGCCGAGATGGATGAGAGGGAGCGGCCGAGATAGTCGCGATAGGCCATTGCGGGGGTGATTGCGGCGCCCTGGCGGGCGATGGCGGCGATGAGCACCTGCATGGCGAGGGGCTCGCTATCCACGAGCACGCCATCGCAATCGAAGATGATGAGATCGATGGCCCGGCTCACAACTGGTCTGCCAGATACCGTTCCAGCGTCGCCTTGGTGCCGATTTCCCATAGCGTTTTCAATGCCTTGCTGAAGGCGGCGATGAAGGCGGGGCTATGGGCCAGCTCGCCGTAGATATCGGCCATTTCGAGCCAGGCCCGCGGATCGACCTTGGCTTTTTGGGCCTGGGCGGTGAGGCGATCCCAGCTGGGGTCGTTGGGTTCGATGACTGCGCCGCTGTCGGTTGTGCCGTAGCAATAGCGGCACCAGAGGGCCGAAACGAGTGACAATCCGTTAACAGACTGTTGACGTTGGCTTCGCTCGAGCGCGGATGGAATGATGAATTTGGGCTGCCGGTTCGACCCGTCCAGAGCCAGTCTGCGGACAGTATCGCCGATCTTGGGGTTGGCGAACCGTTTTTCACACAGTGCGAAATAGGCGTTGAGATCGGTATCGGGCACCGGGGGCACGATGGGGATGATCTCGTCTTCTTCGACCTTGCGGAGGAAAGCGGCGACCAGGGGATGCTCCATGGCCTCGTGCACGAAGTGGATATCCATGAGACCGGCCGGATAGGCGATGGTGGCGTGGCCGCCATTGAGGATGCGGATCTTCATGTGCTCGTAGGGGGCGACGTCGGCGACGAATTGCACGCCGACCTTTTCCAGCGCGGGGCGGCCGGCGGGGAAATTGTCCTCCAGCACCCATTGGCGGAAGCTTTCGCAGAAGACGGGCCAATTGTCCTCGATGCCGAAGGTTTCGGCGAGCAGGGCAATCTCGCGCGGCGAAGTGGCCGGGGTGATGCGATCGACCATGCCATTGGGGAAGGCGACATTGGCCTTGACCCATTGGGCAAGGGCGGGGTCGATCAGCGCGGCAAGGCCGGCCACGGCGTTTTCGGTTACGTGGCCATTGCCGGGGATATTGTCGCAGCTCATCACCGTGAAGGGGCGGATGCCGAGGTCGCGGCGGCGGATGAGGCCGGCCAGGATGAGGCCGAAGGCGGTTTTGGGGGCAGCCATATTGGCCGCGTCCCAGGCGATATCGGGATGGGCGGGATCGAATGTCTGGCTGGCCGGGTCGATGTAATAGCCGCCTTCAGTGATGGTCAGCGACACGATGCGGATGGCCGGATCGGTCAGCCGCTCGATCACCGCGTCGCTATCGCCGGGCTTGAGGTAATCGATCATGGGGCCGGTGACGCGGGCGGAGCTGGAATCGGCTTCCTGCTCGACCACGGTGGTCAGCCAATCCTGTTGCCTGAGCTTTTGCCGCATGGCCTCGTCGGCCTCGCGCACGCCGGCGCCGATCAGGGCCCAGTCGTGTCCCGCGCCGGTGGCGAAGAGATCGTCGAGATAGACGGCCTGGTGGGCGCGGTGGAAGTTGCCGACGCCGAAATGGACGATGCCGGCGCGGAGGGTGCCGCGGTTATAAGCGGGGGTGGACGCCGTGGTGATGGCGGGCAGGGCGGCGGCGGAGAGTTTGGTGGTCATGGGTTAGGCCCCGGATAGGGAGTGGTCGGGCGTCGAGCTATTCCCCTCCCCCTTGAGGGGAGCGGTTGGGGGTAGGCGTGTCGTGGTTTCAACGAGCCCGATGATCGAGGAGGGCACGACACCCCCACCCTCGACAGCCATTCGAGCGTAGCTCTCATGGCCTTTCTCGCTCAAATCGCTCCAGTGGAGCGATTTGCCCCTGCGGATCGCTCCAAAGCCCCTCAAGGACGAGGGATGCGCAGGAGCCGCTGCATTGGTGGAATGGTCGCGCACCTAGATCGCCTTGCCGGCCGCGTCGAACCGATAGATGCGGGTTTGATCGGGCGTCAGATACACATCGTCGCCGTGCTCAAAAGTCTGGTCGCCATCGGTGCGGATGGTCATGAGGCCCAGGCCCTCAACCTGGACGTGCAGGAACGTGTCGCTGCCCAATTGTTCGGCGACACTGACCTTGCCCCTCCAGGCGCCGGCCTGTTGCTCCCGGCTGAGCTTGAAATGTTCGGGGCGGACGCCGATGGCATGGGCATTGTGCTTGGCGGCTTCGGGGCCATCGACGAAGTTCATTTTTGGCGAGCCGATAAAGCCGGCGACGAAGCGATTGGCGGGTTTGTTGTAGAGATCGAGCGGGGAGCCGAATTGCTCCACATTACCCGCGTTCAGCACGACGATGCGGTCGGCCATTGTCATGGCCTCTACCTGATCGTGGGTTACATAGATCATCGTGGTCTTGAGCTGCTGGTGCAGTTCGGTGATTTCGAGGCGCATGTTGACGCGCAGGGCGGCGTCGAGATTGGACAGGGGCTCATCGAACAGGAATGCCTTGGGCTCGCGCACGATGGCACGGCCGATGGCGACGCGCTGGCGCTGGCCGCCGGACAGGGCGCGCGGGCGGCGGTCGAGATAGGAAGAAAGGTTGAGCGTGCGGGCGGCGTATTCGACCTTCTGGTCGATCACTTCCTTTGATGCCTTGGCCATTTTGAGCGGGAAGGCGATGTTGTCGCGCACGGTCATGTGGGGATAGAGCGCATAGGACTGGAACACCATGGCGAGGCCCCGGCGCGCCGGTGGCGCCTTGGTCATGTCCTGGCCGTCGAGCAGGATGGTGCCGGATGTGGTGTCTTCGAGCCCGGCGATGAGGCGGAGCAGAGTGGACTTGCCGCAACCGGATGGCCCGACGAAGACGACGAATTCGCCATCATTGATCTCAAGTGAAATGTCCGGGATGACCTGGACTTCGCCGAAGGACTTGTTGACGTGGGAGAGTTGGATGGAACCCATTTTTCAGTGGTCCTTTGTCGACGACATATGGGGGGCAGGATTCTTCTTACCTCTCCCTTTGGGGGAGAGGTCGGAGCGCAGCGACGGGTGAGGGGGCCTTTTCTGGGTCAAATGTTGGGGGAAGGCCCCCTCACCCGCCCCAAGAGGGGCGACCTCTCCCCCAGAGGGAGAGGTGAAGAAAGCAAGGACCATCATTTCACCGCTCCAAATGTCAGGCCGCGGACGAGTTGTTTCTGGCTGAACCAGCCCATGAGCAGGATGGGCGCGATGGCCAGCAGCGAAGCGGCCGAGAGTTTGGCGAGGAAGAGGCCCTGGGGCGAGGAGAAGGAGGAGATGAAGGCGGTGAGTGTGCCGGCGCGGCCCGAGGTCAGGGTGATGGTCCAGAAGGCTTCGTTCCAGGCCAGGATCACATTGAGCAGGAGCGTCGAGGCAATGCCGGGGACGGCCATGGGGACGAGGACGTGGACGATTTCGTTCCACAGCTCGGCGCCATCCATGCGGGCGGCTTCCAGGATATCGACCGGGATTTCCTTGAAATAGGTATAGAGCATCCAGATGATGATCGGCAGGTTGATCAGCGTCATGATCAGGGTCAGGCCATGCACGGTATCGAGCAGGCGCAGGTCGCGGAAGATCAGGTAGATCGGGATCAACACGCCCACGGCGGGCATCATCTTGGTGGAGAGCATCCACATCAGCACGTCCTTGGTGCGCTTGGTGGGCGCAAAGGCCATGGCCCAGGCGGCGGGGATGGCGATGGCCAGGCCCAACAGGGTGGAGCCCACCGAGACCAGGATCGAATTGATGGCATGCTTGATATAGTCGGAGCGATCCTGCACGGCCGAGAAGTTTTCCAGCGTGAACGTCTCGGGCAAGAAGGTGGGCCGGGCGGCAATGGCTTCGGCCTCGGTTTTGAACGCGGTGAGGATCGTCCACAGGATGGGCGAGAACAGCAGGAGCGCGACAATCCAGGCGAGGGCGGTGAAGCCGATCCGGGTCTGGGTGGAGACGGTGCGGGCCATTGTCGTGCCTCCTAAGCGTCCAGGTTCTTGCCAACAGCGCGCATCAGGAAGAATGCGACGATATTGGCGATGATGACGGCCACCACGCCGCCGGCCGAACCGGCGCCGATGTCGTTGGAGAGGATACCGGTGCGGAACACGAGGAAGGCGATATTGGTGGAGGCATAGCCGGGGCCGCCGCCGGTGGTAACGCGAATCTCAGCGAAAATGCCGAGCAGGAAGATGGTCTGGATCAGGATGACAATGGTGATCGCCCGGGCCATATGCGGCAGGATGATATAGTAGAAGCGGTTGAGCGCATTGGCGCCGTCCATTTCGGCGGCTTCGCGCTGTTCTTCGGACAGCGATTGCAGCGCGGTCAGCAGGATCAGCGTGGCGAAGGGCAGCCATTGCCAGGCGACGATGACGATCACCGAAAACAGCGGATATTGATTGAACCAATCGACGGGTTGGAGGCCAAATGCCTTCCACAGATGACCCAGCATGCCATAGCCGGGATGCATGAAGCCGTTCTTCCAGATTAGCGCCGCGACGGGCGGCATGACGAAGAAGGGCGAGATGACCAGAATGCGCAAAATGCCCTGGCCCCAGATGGGCTGATCGAGCAGCAGCGCCAGCAGGATGCCGCCAATAACGGTGATCAGCAGCACGCCGCCGACCAGGATCAGGGTATTGACCAGCGACTGGGTGAAGCTGGGATCGCCGATGACGTAGATATAGTTCGCCCAGCCGGCAAAGCCGGTCATCATCGGGTTGATCAGGCTATAGTTCTGGAAGCTGAACCACAGGGTCATCACCAGCGGGACGATCATCCAGATCAGCAGCACGATGACGGCAGGCGCCATCATGATGCGGGAGAGCGTACGGGTTTGGGCGGTGGCCATGCTTGTGATCCCGAGGTGACGGAGGGAACCCCCTCCCTGGCCCTCCCCACAAGGGGGAGGGTGACTGCGGTGGTTGTGGCGAGATGGTGCCACGGAGTGGAGATCACCCTCCCCCTAGTGGGGAGGGAAGGGAGGGGTGCAATGCATCCCCACACTCATGCGTTGCAGTTGGCGAGACCGCCCGGCCTCCAGAGGGGACCTTTGACCGGGCGGGTTCGGCTTTGGAGGCCTACTTGATGTACCCGGCGCGGGTCATGTCGCGGGTGGTGGCGTCCTGGGCCTGGGCCAGGGCGTCATCGGCCGACATCTGGCCGGCGAGAGCGGCCGAGAAGAGCTGGCCGACATTGGTGGCGATGCCGGCGAACTCGGGAATGGCCACGAATTGCACCCCGGTATAGGGCACGGGCTTGACGGTGGGCTCGCTCGGATTGGCCGAATTGATCGAATCCAGCGTCATCTTGGCGAAGGGCGCGGCGGCTTGGTATTCGGCGTTTTCGTAAAGCGAGGTGCGGGTGCCCGGAGGCACGTTGGCCCAGCCATCCTGTGCGGCGACGGTATCGAGATAGGCCTTGTTGGTCGCCCAATCGATGAACTTTTCGGCGGCCTCGGCATTCTGGCTGCTCTTGGGGATGGCCAGCGACCAGGCCCAGAGCCAGTTGCCGCGCTTGCCCAGGCCATTATCGGGCGCCAGGGCAAAGCCGACCTGGTCGGCGACGGTTGAATCATTGGGGTTGATGACGAAGGAGGCGGCGACGGTGGCGTCGATCCACATGCCGCACTTGCCCTGCTGGAACAGGGTCAGGTTTTCGTTGAAGCCGTTGGACGAGGCGCCGGCGGGGCCGGCATCGGCCATGAGGCCCAGATAGGTATCGAGGGTCGATTTCCATTCGGGCTGATCGAACTGGGGCTTCCAGCTTTCGTCGAACCAGCGGGCGCCGAAGGAATTGGACATGGCTGTCAGGAAGGCCATGTTCTCGCCCCAGCCAGCCTTGCCGCGCAGGCAGATGCCGTTGATGTCATTGGCGCGATCGGTCATGGCGCGGGCGGCCTGGCCGATGAATTCCCAGGTGGGGGCGTCGGGCATGGTCAGGCCCGCCTTTTCCATCAGGTCCTTGCGATACATGACCATGGAGCTTTCGCCATAGAAGGGGGCTGCATAGAGCTTGCCCTCATAGGAGAGGCCATCGCGGATGGGGGGCAGCAGGTCGTCGACGTCATAGGCGGCGTCGGCGCTGAGGCCATCGAGCGGGACCAGCCAGCCCTGCTTGGCCCAGATCGGGGCTTCATAGGTGCCGATGGTCATCACGTCATATTGGCCGCCATTGGTGGCGATGTCGGTGGTGACGTTCTGGCGCAGGGTATTTTCTTCGAGCACGACCCAATTGAGTTCGATGCCGGTATCGGCGGTGAAGGCGGACGACAGGCCCTGCATGCGGACCATGTCGCCATTGTTCACAGTGGCAATGGTGAGGGTCTGCGCGGACGCGGATGTGGCAAGCGCGAGCGTCAAGGCGCTCACGAAAAGCGGTGTCAGTTTCATCGATTTCCTCCCGAACCAGAACGGGCATTTGTTCCAGTCATGGGCAAATACTCACATATTGGGCGGCAGAGTCAAGCGTGTGCAGCGCCGGGGTGGTGGCGCGGCGGGTGCAGAAAACGTTTACGGAAGGGCGGTTCTGGTTTTAGATCAAAGGCTTGTGGCTAGGCCAAAAGACCTTCGGCGGTGGTCTCGTCGGTGATGATGCCGTTAACCAGGCGGCGGTTGAGGGTGGCGCGGATGCCGGGCAATTTTTTGCGGCCCATGGCAATTGCTACGACGAGGGAGTGTTCGCGCGAAGGAATCGGGGCGGAGGCGACGCGCTCATTGGTGAGGCCTTCGATGAGCTTGCCATCAGCGTCAAAGCTCCAGCCGCAGATTTCCCCGACCGCGCCGGCCTTTTGCAGGGCCTTGAGCTCGTCGTCGGTGATGAAGCCGTCGAGATAGAGCGGGGCGTCGGGGCCGATTTCGCCGACGCCGACAAAGGTGACATTGGCCTGGGCGGCCAGGGCCAGGGTATCGCGGATCATGGGCTGGGTATGCAGCATTTCGCGTTCGCGGGCCGAGGAGGCGATGACGGGCAGGGGCATGGGGAAGCTGCGCGCCTTGACGGTGTCGGCAACGTTGAAAATGACGTTGTAGAAGGCGGCCGAACCATCGGGGGCGATATTGCCGGTGAGGGAAACGACCTTGTGATGCGGGCATTCCATGGGCATGAGCTGCTCGATGGCGGCCTTGAGCGTGCGGCCGGTGCCGATGGCCATGACGATGGGGTCGGTGCGCTTGAGCCAGCGTTCGATTTCGGCGGCGGCGGCTTCGGCGAGGCCGATCGTGGTGGAGGTGCTGGCGGGGTCGGAGGGGACGATTTCGACCAGGTCGAGCGCGAAGCGGGATTTCAGGCGCGCGGCGAGGTCCATGCAGCGGCCGATGGGGTGGTCGAGGCGGACCTTGATCAGGCCCTCGCTGACCGAGAGCGAGACGAGGCGCTGGGCGGATTGGCGGGAAATGCCGAGCTTGGCGGCGATCTCTTCCTGGGTATTGCCGGCGACGTAATAGAGCCAGCCGGCCCGCGCGGCGTCGTCGAGCCGCGTGCTGGGGCTATCGGTTTTGTTGGCCATGCCGGTTCCTCGGATTCATGCGGCGGGATATTGGGGCGAGGGGGGTGTTGCTGCAAGGGGAATGCGATGCTGGGGCACCCACGGAACAGCACCTCCCCCTCGACGGGGGAGGTTGGGAGGGGGTGTTGAGAGCCGCGATATTGGGGCCAACCGCCCCCCTCCCTGACCCTCCCCGCGAGGGGGAGGGTGACGACTGAGAATTTAGTGGGCTAGTGCCCTGTGCTTCCACTATCCCTATGCTTTAGGCAAGCCCTGTCGCAATTGGGTCAGGGCGGTGCGGATGTCGCGTTCGGTGTCCTTGAGGTGCAAGCGCATGGCTTCGGCGGCGGCGCGGCCATTGCCCTGACGGATGCAGTCGAGGATGCGTTGATGGGCTTCGATGGTGTGGGCGAGGGTGTGCCCGCGCTGTTCATGGCCGCGGCGGCTGATGAAAAAGCCTTCACGCAGGGGCTGGGCCATGGCTTCGAAGAGAAAACCCAGGACGCGATTGCCGCTGGCCAGCGCGATGGCCTCGTGGAAGCCCACATCATAGGTGTGGAATTGCAGCTCGCGCTCGGGGGTGTCGAGGCCCAGCGCGAGCGTTTCGCGCATGCCTTCAAGGGCGCTTTCAATGGCCGTCTGGCCGGCGCGGGTAGAGCGCTTGGCGGCCAGGGTTGCCGATTGGACTTCGAGCGATAGCCGCACTTCGACAAGGTCGAACAAGCCCTTGGGATCGTAGCGGATCAGCGAGGTGAGGAAGTCGGCAAAGGCGGCGCCATCGGGCTCGCGCACCACGGCGCGGCGGCCGCGGGCCAGCTCGAGCAGGCCGCGCCCTTCAAGCAGCTTGACCGCCTCGCGAATGGTGAGGCGGCTGACATCGTAGCGCGCCGCCAATTCGGCCTCGCTAGGCAGGCTGGTGCCGGGCACCAGCTCGCCCAGAATCATGTTCGCCAGGTCGTCCGCAACCACGCTTGCCGCCGATTGATCGGAGCGAGCCTCTCCCTCGTGAGTGACCACTTCCCCTCCTGATATCTGATACCTTTACATCTGTTGGGGCCATTGAACGGCTTCTCGGACAGATTCCTCCCGAAGGCATGGCGGACGATATAGCGCGTTGTGGCGCGCTGCAACTGCAACAATCGTCTGGTATGGCACACAGGCTTGTTAGCCAGGCGCGGCGGAAGCGGCTTTACAAAAGGTATCAGACTATTCTAGCTTCCGGACGTGGGCTTGGGAGGGCCCAAACGGCATTGCCGTTCCTTGTGGAGGATTTTCATGCAGCGACGACCAAGTGTGTGCGTCCGGGTGTCAGCCCGGCGGTCACCCGTTGTGGAATCGATGCCGGTTTCCGGTGGTTCCGCCCTGCATGTCGAACCAGCTCTCCCTGACGACCATTCCAAGGCTTTATGAACTCGAAAGACAAAAAGGGAGTCGAGACGTGAAGGTTTTCAAGACGCTTGCCACCGTGCTGGCCGTCGGCGCCATGGCGCTGACCGCTTCGACTGCGGTCTTCGCCCAGGACAAGGGCCAGATCGGCATCGCCATGCCGACCCAGTCGTCGCTGCGCTGGATCTCGGACGGTAACGAACTCAAGGCGGCCCTCGAGGCCAAGGGCTATACGATCGACCTGCAATATGCGGAAGACGATATCCCCAACCAGCTGGCCCAGATCGAAAACATGGTCACCAAGGGCGTCAAAGCGCTGGTGATTGCCTCGATCGACGGCACCACGCTCAGCGCCGTGCTGCAGCAGGCCGCCGATGCCGGCATCAAGGTCATCGCCTATGACCGCCTGATCCGCGATACGCCGAATGTGGACTATTACACCACGTTCGACAATTTCCAGGTCGGCGTGCTGCAGGCCAATTCGATCCTCAAGGGTCTGGGCTATCCGGAAAAGCAGGGTCCGTTCAATATCGAGCTGTTCGGCGGTTCGCCCGACGACAACAACGCCTTCTTCTTCTATGACGGCGCCATGAGCGTGCTGCAGCCGCTGATCGATTCCGGCGTGCTGGTGGTCAAGTCCGGCCAGATGGGCATGGATACCGTGGGTACCCTGCGTTGGGACGGTGCTGTCGCCCAGGCGCGCATGGACAATATCCTCTCGGCCAACTACTCGGACGGTTCGCGTGTCGATGCGGTCCTGGCTCCCTATGACGGGCTGAGCCGCGGCATCATCTCCTCGCTGCGCGGCATCGGCTACGGCACTGCCGACCAGCCCTGGCCGATCATTTCGGGCCAGGACGCGGAAGCTCCGTCGGTCAAGGCGATCATTGCCGGCGAGCAGTACTCGACCGTCTACAAGGACACCCGTGAGCTGGCTCGCGTCACCGGCGACCTGGTCGACACCGTGCTGAGCGGCGGTACGCCGGAAGGCCTCGACACCACGACCTACAACAATGGCGTCAAGGTCGTGCCGTCGATCCTGCTGACCCCCTATGAAGTCGACAAGTCGAACTACCAGGAACTGGTTGTCGACTCCGGCTACATCAAGGCGGAAGACCTGCAGTAAGCCGGCTTCTGACGCAAAGGGCCCCGCGGTGACGCGGGGCTCATTCCGTTGGGGTGTTTGCGTGCACTGATCTGCCTCCCTCCCCCTTGAGGGGAGGGATTGAGGGTGGGGGTGCTGAGTTGTCCACCGACATTGAGCAAATGGATGTCGCAGCACCCCCACCCTAGCCCTCCCCTCAAGGGGGAGGGGACGGCATCGGGGCTCTCTGGCCTCTCGGGCCTCGGTTCGGCTTTGTAACAATCTGTGGCTGATCGAAATAAATGCAAGATCGATGCACGTACCTCAAATTTCTTGCGAACGGTTCGGCCGTGCCATATTCTGACGATGTTGGCTTGGGAGGGCCAAGGCGCAAAGACGCCAATGGGAGGGTCGAAGCAGACCGCCATCGCGTATTGTCCGGTTTCGTTCGATCATTGCGCCGCCTCAAGGCCGTGACGGACACCGTTTTTGCGCCTGCCTCCGCAAGACTGCACAACATCGTAAGGGAGACTAGAATGAACATTCTGAAGTCGTTCGCGGCTGTCGCCTTGACTGGCGCTTTCGTGCTGGGCTCGGCAGGCCTGGCCATGGCCCAGGACAAGGGCACGATCGGCATTTCGATGCCGGAACAGACCACGCTGCGCTGGAACTCGGATGGTGCCGAGCTCAAGGCGGCGCTGGAGGCCAAGGGCTATACCGTCGACCTGCAATATGCCGGTGACGATATCCCCAACCAGCTCGCCCAGATCGAAAACATGGTCACCAAGGGCTCCAAGGCCCTGGTCATCGCGGCGCTTGACGGCACCACGCTCAGCGCCGTGCTGGAACAGGCCGCGGCCTCGGGGGTCAAGGTCATTGCCTATGACCGGCTGATCCGCGATACGCCCAATGTGGACTATTACACCACATTCGACAATTTCAAGGTCGGCGTGCTGCAGGCCAACTCGATCCTCAAGGGGCTCGGCTATCCGGAAAAGCAGGGGCCGTTCAATATCGAGCTGTTCGGCGGTTCGCCCGACGATAACAACGCCTTCTTCTTCTATGACGGCGCCATGAGCGTGCTGCAGCCGCTGATCGATTCCGGCGTGCTGGTGGTCAAATCCGGCCAGACCGGCATGGACAAGGTGGGCACGCTGCGCTGGGACGGGGCGACTGCCCAGGCCCGCATGGATAATTTGCTCTCCGCCAATTATTCCGACGGCAGCCGGGTCGATGCGGTGCTCTCGCCCAATGATGGCGTGGCGCGCGGCATTCTCTCTTCGCTCAAGGGCATTGGCTATGGCTCGGGCGATCTGCCCTATCCGATCATTTCGGGGCAGGACGCCGAAGTCCCCTCGGTCAAGGCGATCATCGCCGGCGAGCAGTATTCCACAGTCTATAAGGATACGCGCGAGCTGGCCCGGGTCACCGGCGACCTGGTCGACACCGTGTTGAGCGGTGGCACGCCCGAAGGGCTCGACACCACCACCTATAACAATGGGATCAAGGTCGTGCCCTCGATCCTTCTCACGCCCTATGAAGTGGACGCGAGCAACTACAAGGAGCTCGTGGTTGACTCGGGCTACATCAAGGAAGAAGACCTGAAATAAAGGCGATTGACCAAACCGGGGGCTCGCAGATAAAGCGAGCCCCTTCGCAACGACCCCCGTGCCGGTGAGTGCAGTATGACCGAAACTATTCTAGAGATGCGCGGCATCACCAAGACGTTCCCCGGCGTCAAGGCGCTGCAGGATGTCAATCTCGATGTTCGCGAAGCCGAAATCCACGCCATCGTTGGCGAGAACGGCGCCGGCAAGTCGACGCTGATGAAGGTGCTGAGCGGGGTCTATCCCTCCGGCAGTTATGACGGCCAGATCGTCTACAAGGGCGCCGAGCAACACTTCAAATCCATCCGCGACAGCGAGCATGTCGGCATCGTCATCATCCACCAGGAACTGGCGCTGGTGCCGCTGCTGTCGATCGCGGAAAACATCTTTCTGGGCAATGAGCAGGCCAAGGGCGGCGTGATCGACTGGGACGAGACGCGCGATGGGGCGCGCAAGCTCTTGTCCATGGTCGGGCTCAAGGAAGACCCCGATACGCTGGTGACCAATATCGGGGTGGGCAAGCAGCAATTGGTGGAGATTGCCAAGGCCTTGTCCAAAGAGGTCAAGCTACTGATCCTGGACGAACCCACGGCCAGCCTCTCCGAGAAGGATAGCGCGGCTTTGCTCGACCTGCTGGTCGAATTCCGCCGCCAGGGCATTACCTCGATCCTGATCTCCCACAAGCTCAACGAAATCAGCAAGGTCGCCGACCGGATCACCGTGATCCGCGACGGACGGACCATCGAGACCATGAACAAGGAGCAGATCTCGGAAGACCGGATCATCACCTCAATGGTGGGCCGCTCGCTCGATGATCGCTATCCCAGCCGCACGCCGCAGGTGGGCGAAGTGGTGTTCGAGGTCAAGAACTGGAGCGTCTATCACCCCCAGCATCGCGACCGGCAGGTGATCAAGAATATCGACCTCAATGTCCGCAAGGGCGAAGTGGTCGGCATTGCCGGGCTGATGGGTTCGGGCCGCACCGAATTTGCCATGAGCCTGTTCGGCAAATCCTACGGCCAGAAGATTTCGGGCGAGGTTTTCCTGCATGGCAAGAAGATCGATACCTCAAGCGTCGGCAAGGCCGTGTCGCATGGCATTGCCTACGCCACCGAGGACCGCAAGACCTATGGTCTCAACCTCATCGACCACATCAAGAACAATACGACCCTGGCCAACCTGGCGGGCGTGTCGCGCTTTGGGGTGATCGACGACCTGGCGGAACTCGACGCCGCCAATGACTATCGCAGGCGCACCAATATCCGCTCCTCGAGCGTCTATCAGGTGACGGGCAATCTCTCGGGCGGCAATCAGCAGAAGGTGGTGCTCAGCAAGTGGCTGTTCGCCAATCCGGAAATCCTGATCCTGGACGAGCCGACGCGCGGCATCGATGTCGGCGCGAAATATGAAATCTATACCATCATCAACCAGCTGGCGGCGCAGGGTAAGGCGATCCTGGTCATTTCCTCGGAAATGCCCGAACTGCTCGGCATCACCGACCGGCTCTATGTAATGAACGAAGGCCGCATGGTGGGCGAGATGCCCACTGCCGAGGCGAGCCAGGAAAAGATCATGCGCGCGATCGTTCGCGCGGAAGGGAAGGCATCATGACCACAGAAACCGCCCCGTCGGGCGTTACCGCGACCGGCGAAAAGGTCAAGGTTCAGGAACTCAGCGTCTGGGGCGCGCTCCAGGCCAATATGCGCGATTACGGGCTCATGCTGGCGCTGATCCTGATCATGCTGTTCTTCCAGTATTTCACCAATGGCGTGCTGTTCAAGCCGGTGAACCTGACCAATATCATCCTGCAGAACAGCTATATCATCGTGATGGCGCTGGGCATGCTGCTGGTCATCGTGGCCGGGCATATCGACCTGTCGGTCGGCTCGGTTTCGGGCTTTGTGGGCGCGCTCGCGGCCATGCTGATGGTGGGCTGGCGGTTTCCGCCCGAATTCGCGTTCCTCGCCAATCCCTTCGTTGCCGGGGCGATCTGCATCGTGGTGGGCGCGGTGATCGGGGCGGCGCAGGGGTATCTGATCGCCTATCACAAGATCCCCAGCTTCATCGTAACGCTGGCCGGCATGCTGATCTTCAAGGGGCTGTCGCTGGCCATCCTGGCCGGCAAGTCGGTGGGCCCGTTCCCGGCCGAATTCCAGCTGCTGTCGGCCG
Source organism: Devosia yakushimensis (assembly GCF_030159855.1). Lineage (NCBI taxonomy): Bacteria > Pseudomonadati > Pseudomonadota > Alphaproteobacteria > Hyphomicrobiales > Devosiaceae > Devosia > Devosia yakushimensis. Next base: position 365,373 of record NZ_BSNG01000001.1, read on the forward strand.
GCTTCATCCCCGATGTGATCGGACCGACCAAACTGGTGGAGGCTAGCGAAGGCGTGCAGGCCGTAACCCTGCATACCACCAGTCTCGTCATCGCCATTCTCGGCGTGGTGGCCATGATCGGCTTTGCCATTCACGGCCGGGCCCGCCGCAAGGCGCGTGGCTATGAAAGCGAGCCGTTCGGCCTCTTCGTCGCCAAGAACCTGGTGGTGGCCGCCATCGTGCTGTTCTTCGGCTATATGCTGGCCTCCTATCGCGGGCTGCCCAACGTGCTGGTGGTGATGGCGCTGCTGATCGCGCTCTTTGTGTTCATCACCAAGCGCATGACCTTTGGCCGCCGCATCTACGCACTGGGCGGGAACCTCAAGGCCGCTGCGCTGTCGGGCATCAAGACCGAGCGGCTGACCTTTTATGTGTTTGCCATTATGGGCGCGCTGGCGGCGCTGGCCGGCATGATCTATGCGGCCCGCCTCAACTCGGCCACGCCCAAGGCCGGGCAGGGGCTGGAGCTGGACGTGATCGCCTCGGTGTTCATCGGCGGCGCTTCGGCGCTGGGCGGCGTGGGTGCCGTGGCCGGCGCGGTGATCGGCGCCTTCATCATGGGCGTGATGAACAACGGCATGTCGATCATGGGCGTCAACATCGATTGGCAGCAGATGATCAAGGGCATCGTGCTGCTGGCCGCGGTGTTCTTCGACCTCTACAACAAGAACAAGGCCTGATTTTTCGGGCTTTGCGCATCAAGCCGCCGGGGTGACCCGGCGGCTTTTTGCTGGCCTGCTTGGATTGCTGCTCCCGAGGGCCACGATGGCTGGCAGGCCGCCAACATTGATCTGCCAAGGTTCCCAAGCAATCATGTCGTGCCGGCCCGACTCAAGCGGGGCGGCCATTCATTTTCGATCGGCCCATAATGCTTACCTATCTGTCCGAGTTCATTGCTCCCTATTGGGGACCGGCGCGACTGTTCACCTCCTATACCGTGCTGGCGACATTGGGGGCGCTGGTCTCGGCCATGCTGTCGCTGCTGGTGCTGCCGCGCATCTGGCACGTCCTGACCACCGACAAGGGCCGGGCGCATGCTGTCAACGCGGAAGAAAGCGTGGGCAAGCCGGTGGGGGTAGGGGGCTTCATCGTGCTGATCACGGTGGGCGTCGTGGTGGTCTGCCTGCCCTATGATCCCAAAATCTATTTTTGCCTGGGCGCGCTGCTGATCGCCTCGGGCGTCGGCTATGTCGATGACCGGACGCCGGGCGGGCTGAGCGAATTGACGCTGGGGCTGACCGATCTCGCCATAGCGCTATTTGTCTGCATGGTGTTGATGGGCGGCAATGCCACCGAAGTCTGGCTGCCCTTTACCTCGGCGCATATTACCCTGCCCTGGTGGGGCGGGGTGCTGCTCTATACCCCGGTCATCTGGCTGTGCATCAATGCGGTCAATTGCAATGACGGCGTGGATGGAGTGTCCGGCACGCTCTCATCGGTCACGATCTGCGTGCTGGGCCTGCTGCTGTATTTCGTGGTGGGCGATGCCAACAATGCCAAATACCTGTTGATCCCCTACAATCCCGACGCGGCCAGCTGGGCGCTGGCGGCGGCGGTGTTTTGCGGCGCGATCCTGGGCTATCTCTGGCACAATGCGCCGCCCAGCGCGGCCCTGATGGGCGATGCGGGATCGCGGCCTATCGGGCTGTTTGTCGGCATGTGCGTGGTGGTCACCGGCAATCCGGCGACGGTGTTTTTCGTCGGCGCGCTGTTGCTGTTCAATGGCGCGACGGGGCTGGCCAAGGTGGCGCTGATGCGGCTGTTCGGCTGGCGGATTTTGGGATCGATCCGGTTTCCGTTCCACGATCATGTGCGCAAGAACCTGCACTGGTCCAATGCGCAGGTGTTGTTGCGGTTTTTGCTCATCCATGTGGCGAGTATCTGGCTGCTGGTGATCCTGTTGATCAAGGTGCGGTAGGAGCAAAGAATGGATTCCCGCCTGCGCGGGAATGACGTTGGGGGTGGGGCGAGTTGGGGCAAGAGCCGTGATACCGGATTACTCCGCCGGCTCGCCAATCCCGTTGACTGCATCCAGCTCCCGTTCCAACCTTGCTTCTTCCTCGACCTTGGGTTTGCTGAAGCGGGCCATCAGGAGATACGCGACCGGCGTCAGGTAGAGGGTCGAAACGGCGGCAAAGCTCAGGCCGCCGACCATGACCCAGCCCAACGCAGCACGCGCTTCGGCGCCGGCGCCGCTGGCCAGCACCAAAGGCAGGCCGCCCAGGATGGTGGCGATCATGGTCATCATCACGGGCCGCAGGCGGATATTGGAGGCTTCCTCGATGGCTTCGCGCACCGGCATGCCGCGGTCGCGCAATTGGTTGGCGAATTCGACGATGAGGATGCCATTCTTGGCCATGATGCCGACCACCAGGACCAGGCCGATCTGGCTGAAGATGTTCAGACTCCCTCCGGTGACCAAGAGCGCATACAGCGCCGCGGCAACGCCGAAGGGCACGGTGGTCATGACGATGACGGCGCTCCACACGCTTTCAAATTGCGCGGCGAGAACGAGCAGGATGATGACCAGTGCGAAGCCGAAGGTGACGAAGAGGCCGTTGGTGGATTCGCCCAGCGTCTTGGCTTCGGCCAGCGGCAGGATTGAGGTGCCTTCGGGCAGGATGGGGCGGGCCATTTCGAGCATCTGGCTATAGGCGTCGCCCAGGGCGAGGCCGTCTTCAAGGCTTGCCGTGACATTGACGGCGCGGCGCTGCGCTTCGCGCCGCAGGGTGGGCGGCACGGCGGATTCGGTGATGGTGGCTATGGTGGACATAGGCACATAACGCCCGTCGCCGGTGCGTACGAAGAGGCTTTCGAGGTCGCGCGGATCGTTGATCGGATTGCTGGTCGAGACCATGCGCACGGTGTAGCTGGTATCATCGATGAAGACATTGCCGATATCGCTGCCGTCGATCATGGCCTGCATGGTGGAGGCAAGGCCGTTGATGTCGATGCCCAGCGCGTCGGCGCGCTCGCGATTGACACTCAGGGTCAGTTGCGGCTGGGTCGTATCGAAATTGACCGTGACGCGGCCGAAGCGGCCATCTTCTTCCATGAGATCGGCAATGGTTTCGGCGGTGTCGGCCAGCACGGTGTAATTGGAGCCGACCACGGCAAATTGCAGGCCGGAGCCGCCACCGCGAATGCCCAGGGAATTGCCCTGGCCCACCGAGGCGCGCACGCCGGGCACCTGGGCCATGAGCGCGGTGATATCGGCGGCAATCTGCTGCTGGCTGCGCTGCCGCTCGCCCCAGGGCGCCAGTGTCAGGGTCAGCGAGCCGCCGCTGCCCCAGCCGGAGAGCACGAAGATGGAGCGCACTTCGCCATTGGCAACGAAGGGTTGCAGCATGGTTTCGACCGTGGTGAGCTGGGTGCGGATATAGTCGAGGCTTGCTGTGGTGGGCGCCTGGATGCGCAGCTGGATTTGCGAGCGATCCTCGGGCGGGGTGATTTCCTGGCGCAGATTGCCATAGACGAAATAGGACGAGGCGGCAAAGAGCAGCGCGATCAGCACCACGACGAAGGGATTGGCCAGCGCGACACGCAGCGTCACCCGGTAGAAGCGGGCACAGGCCCGGCCAAAGGCGCCCAGAATGCCGCCATGGCTCTTGTGCTCGCCTTGCTTGAGGAAGCGCGAGGCGATCATCGGGCCCATGGAGAGGGCGACGATGGAGGAGAGCAGCACGGCGATGGCGAGGGTGAAGCCGAATTCGCGGAACAGCCGGCCCGTCTGCCCCGAGAGGAACGAGAGCGGGATGAAGACGGCGGCCAGGGTCAGCGTGGTGGCGATAACAGCGAAAAACACTTCCTGGGTGCCGAGCACAGCGGCGGCGCGGGGACCGGCGCCCATGCCTTTGCGCCGCACGATATTTTCCAGCACGACAATGGCGTCATCGACCACCAGGCCCGTCGCCAGCACCAGCGCCAAAAGGGTGATGATGTTGAGCGAAAAGCCCATGGCATAGATGCCCGCCACAGCGCCGAGCAGGGCGATGGGCATGGAAATGGCGGGAACGATGGTGGCCCGCCAATCGAGCAGGAAGAGGAAGATGATGGCGACGACCACGACCAGCGCCACGATCAGCGCGATCTCGACCTCATGCAGCGCACCTTCGATGAACACGGCATCGTCGCTGGAAATGGTGACTTCGGCGCCGGCCGGCAGGGTCTGGTTCAGCACCGCGACGGCATTGTGAATGCCTTGGGAAATCTCGATCGTATTGGACTGGGCCTGGCGGATAATGCCCAGGCCAATGCCTGGCTTGCCATTGGAGCGGAGCGATGAAGTGCTGGCGGAGGCGTCGAACACGACGCTGGCCACATCGCCCAGAAGCGTGCGGCCATTGATGATGATATCCTCGAAATCCTGCGGCGTCGTGACCTCGGAAATGGCGCGGACGGTGATGTTCTGGTTGGGGCCGTTGATCGAGCCGGCGGGGGTGTCGAAGGCGATGGTGGCGAGCGCATTGCGCACATCGGCCACGGTCAGGCCATGGCTGGCGAGCTTGACCGGGTCGACATCGACATCGAAGGTGGTTTCGCGCGTGCCATAGACCTGCACCTCGGCAACGCCGGCGACGGCGCCGAGACGTTCGGAAATCACGTCTTCGACCAAGGTGCTCAAGTCGCCCATGCTCATGGTGTCGGAGGTGACGGCGAGCTGCATTACCGGCTGGGCGTCGGAATCGGCCTTGAAGATCACCGGATCGTCGACATTGTCGGGCAGGGAACGGCCGATGCGGCTGAGGGCATCGCGCACATCGGAGGTGGCGACATCGAGATTGGTGCTGTCGGAAAATTCGAGAGTGACCCGGCTCTGCCCGGTCGAGGAGCTGGAGGAAATGCCGGTGACGCCCTGGACGCGGGCGACGGCGCCTTCCACCACAGCGGTAATTTCGCGATCCATGGTTTCGGCGGCGGCGCCGGTGAAACTGGTGGAGATGGTGAGCACGGGCTGCTCGACGCTGGGCAATTCGCGCACTTCGGCGCCCAGCAGGGCCGCGAGCCCGGCCACCACGATCATGGCATTGATCACGACCGCCAGGACCGGACGGCGCACGAAGAGCGCCGCCAAGGTTCCGCCACGTTCGTTCTTCTGGGCAATCGACATTGGCGGTCCTTATCGGATCAGGGTTGTGTAGCCTCGGCTTCACGGGTAGCGGATGCGCCATCGGGTCCGCTCAACAGGGTCACTTCGCTGCCCTCGCTGAGCTGGAGGATGCCTTCGGTGATGATGGCGTCGCCGGGATTAAGGTCGGCGCGCACGAGGACGCCGTCGCTGTTGCGCTGGACGATTTCGGCCATGACACGGGTGGCCTTGCCATCCATGTATTTCCAGACATAGGAGCCCTGGGCCGACCACAGGATGGCCAGAGGATTGACCGCTGGAAATTGCTCGCCCGGGAAACGCAGGGCGACGGTGAAGGACATGCCGGCGCGCAGGGCCCGGTCGTCATTGGGGATTTCGGCCTGGACCTGCAGCGTGCGGCTGGCCGGATCGAGGCGGTTATCGACGGCATTGACCTCGCCGGCAAAGGTGCGGCCGGGCAGGGCGATAGCCGTGACGGTGACCTGCATGCCCGGGGCGATGGACGCGGCATAGCGCTCGGGCACCCAGAAATCGACGAGAATGGCGGAAGTGTCGTCGACCGTGGTGACGGTGGTTTGCGCGGGGACGTAATTGCCGGGAGTAACCTGGATTAGCCCGATCGTGCCGGCAATGGGGCTGGTAATGGTGCGGCGGCTGAGGGCGACGCTGGCATTGCGTAATTCGAGATCGGCATTGGCCGCGGCGAGGCGGGCGGCGGCCAGGGCCGTGGGGGCGACGACATTGGAATTGGCGAGGCCCTGGGTGCGGGCGAGGGTGGCCTGGGCGTCGTCCACGGCGAGCCGGGCCCGATCCAGCGCGATCTGCTCGGCGTCCGAATCCAGGAGGGCAATGATGTCGCCGGCCGCCACGGCCTGGCCCGGGCGCACGTCGACATCTGCCAGCGTGCCGCCGACGGGGGAAGCGACGGTGACCGAGCGGGTGGCCGTGCCTTCGCCGACGGCGCTGAGCGTGGAATTGATGGTGGCGAGCACGACGCCTGTGGTCACCACATTGTTCTGGCGGGCGCCGCCTGGCCGTCCGCCGCCGGGGCGCTGGCCGGGGCCGGTCGCGGCTTGCTCCGAAGCAGCGAAGGGCAGAGTGATGCCGTAATTGGCCAGGGTTTCGCTGGCGCCGGGAACGAAAAAGGCCCAGGCCGCCAATGCGGCGGCCAGAATTATGAGTGAAGCCAGAAGCTGCCGTATCAAGCCTTGGACCCTGAAAAATGCTGAGCTGTCAGTAATCCGGCGGAAAGGGCGCCGGGACATCAGCGGGACTGTAGCAGCGGCGCTAACCGCACGACATTACAAAGCCGTAAGGATCGCGGGCTTGTTATTCGATTTCGGCGTCGGAGCGGCCGCCCCATTCGGCCCAGGAGCCGTCATAGACCGCGACATTGCTGGCGCCGCTGACCTCGAGGGCCAGAGCGAGCGTCGCGGCGGTGATGCCCGAGCCGCAGGAGGTGATGATGGGCTTGGCGGTGTCGATGCCGCGATCGGCGAAGATTTGCCGGAGTTCGGAAACCGGCCGCATCTGGCCGTTTTCGGTCAGGAGACCCACGGGGACATTGGTGCTGCCCGGAATGTGGCCGCCGCGCAAGCCGGGGCGCGGCTCGGGCTGTTCGGCATGGAAACGCGGGGCTGGACGGGCATCGGCGATCTGGGTGGCGTGATCGTGGCTGCGGTCGCGCACGGTTTCGAAATCGGCCACGCGATGCGGGTCGAAGCGGGCTGCGAAAATGGCGGGGCGGCGGGTCACGGTGCCGGTCTGGACGGCGCGTTTTTCGGCGCGCCATTTGGGACCGCCGCCGGCCAGGATGTAGACATTGCGGGCGCCCATGGTGCGGAAGGTCCACCAGACGCGGGGGGCGGAGAAGAGGCCCAGTTCGTCATAGACGACGATGGTCGACTGGTCCGAGATGCCCAGGGCGCCGACCATATGGGCGAAATCGGCGGGAGAGGGCAGCATGTGGGGCAGGGGGGAGCTGGTGTCGGCTATGCCGTCGATGTCGAAGAAGACCGCGCCGGGGATGTGGCCGGAGAGATATTCGGCCTGGGCATTGCGGGCGGCGTTGGGCATGTGCCAGCTGGCATCGACCACCACCAGATTGGGGTCGCTCAGATGGTTGGCGAGCCATTCGGTGGTGACGAAGGGGGTGTCCATGCTGGATTCCTGTGTGGTTCTGACCCCTAGGATGGGCCTTCCCGGCGGTAACGTCAAACCCCTAGGTAACTGGCATAACAAGGTTTTTTGAAATCAGACGTCCAGCGCCAGCAGGTCCTTGCTGGCGAAGCTGATGGTGACGGGTTCGCCCCGGCTGGGTGGGGCGGTGCGCTGGTCGTTGAAGGTGTCGAGGCTCAGAATATTCTGGCCCAGCGCCACGCGCAGGCGGATGACCGAGCCGAGGAAGGTAACATCGGCAATGGTGCCGGCGAGGGTAATATCATTGCCTTCGCGTGCACCGACGGACAGCACTTCGGGCCGCAATGTCACCAGACTGTTAGCACCGGCAGTAGCATTGGCTGGCAATTGGCTGACATGAACGGTCTGGCCGTCAATGGCGACGGTTTTGGCCGCCACATCGACGATTTTTGCTTCGATGGTGTTGAGCTGGCCGACAAAGGTGGCGACGAAACGGGTGGCCGGCTTGTTGTAGATTTCGTGCGGCGCGCCGAGCTGCTCGATATTGCCCGCATTCATCACCACGATGCGGTCGGAGATGGAGAGGGCCTCTTCCTGGTCGTGGGTGACGAAAACCGTGGTGATGCCCAGATCGATCTGGATGGCGCGGATTTCTTCGCGCAGGGAGACGCGGATCTTGGCGTCGAGGGCCGAGAGCGGTTCATCGAGCAGGAGCATGCGGGGACGGGGGGCGATGGCGCGGGCAAGGGCGACGCGCTGCTGCTGGCCGCCGCTCATTTCATAGGGGTAGCGCTTTTCGAAGCCGGACAGGCCGATGAGTTTCAGCATTTCATCGACGCGGGCGCGGCGCTGCTCGGCCGGCATGCCCGATATCTTGAGGCCGAAGGCGATATTGTCGCCGACATTGAGATTGGGAAAGAGCGCATAGGCCTGAAACACCATGCCGAGCTGGCGCTGGTTGGGCTTGAGGTGGGTGATGTCCTGCCCATCAATGCTGATCGTACCCGAGGTCGGGTTTTCGAAACCGGCAATCATGCGCAGGATGGTGGTCTTGCCGCAGCCGGAGGGGCCGAGCAGGGAGATGAACTCGCCCTTGCCGAAGCCGAAGCTGATGCCCTTGACCACCCGGTTGCTGCCGAAGGATTTGGTGACGTTTTGGACGGACAGGAAATCCTGGGTCATATCAATCGGTCCGTGCGGAGGTGCGGGGGGCGAAGCGGCCGAGCACGTTGATCATGCCCATGGCACCCCAGGTGATAATGAAGGAAATGATGGCGAGAGCAGCCGGCTCATAGGCGCGGTTGGTGCCGATGCCAACGAGATAGGGGCCGAAGGCCGGCCGGTTGAGCAGGCTCGCTATGGTGAATTCGCCGATGACGATGGCGAAGGTCAGGAAGGCGCCGGACAGAATGGCCACCAGAATATTGGGCAGGATGATCTGGCCGATGATCTGGGCCTGGTTGGCGCCCATGATCTGGGCGGCCTCGGTCAGGGTGCCGATATCGATGGTGCGCATGCCATTGTCGACGGCGCGATACATATAGGGCAGGGCCAGGGTTACATAGGCGCAGGTCAGCAGGATATCGGTGCCGAGCGCACTGCCGGTAAAGGGGATGAAGGAGCTGGAATTGTAGAGCCGGATATAGCCATAGACCAGCACCAGGGCCGGGATGACCAGCGGGAGCAGGGTGACGAATTCCATGAAGGGCCTGAGCCAGGGCATGCGCAGCCGCACGAAATAGACGGCTGGCACGACGACCAGAACCCCCACGATAATGGTGAAAATGCCCACGACTACCGAATAGGTGAAGCTGCGGGCAAAGGCCGGGTCGGCAAAGACCGAGGCATAGGCATCGAAGCTATATTCGCCGCGCCGCATGCGCAGCGAGAATTCGAAGGTGGCCAGCAGCGGGATGATGAAATAGGCCGCGCCAATGGCAAAGACCAGCCAGGCCCAGAAGCGGTTTGTCTTCATTTCATCCACCTCTCGGCGCGGGCGGCGACGACCAGATAGATGACATTGGCAAGGCTGGTGATGACGATCATGCCGAGTGCCAAGGCAGCGCCGAGGCCGGGATTTTGCAGGGCATCGCCGCGGATCTGATTGTAGAGCAGGACCGTCACGATATTGAGGTTGGAGCCGGTCAGGGCCCAGGCAGTAGCGATGGCGCCGAAGGCATTGGCGAACAGCAGCGACAGCGTGCCCAGAAAGCTGGGCCAGAGAATGGGCAGGCCGACATAGCGCCAGAATTGCCACTGGCTGGCGCCCAGCATCTGGGCGGCCTCGTTCCATTCTTTCTTGAGGCCATCCACTGCCGGGGCGATGGTCAGCATCATCAGCGGAATCTGGAAGTAGAGATAGGTGAGGGTAAGGCCCCAAAAGCTCAAAAGGTTGAAGCCCGAGCGATAGAGATCGAAGCCGAAGACAGTGCGCAGGATGATGGTGACGAGGCCCAGCCGCCCCAGAGTCGCAATGAAGGCAAAGGCCAGCGGTACGCCGGCGAAATTGGAGGCGACGCCGGAAAAGGTCATGACGGCGGAGCGCAGGCCCGCGGGCAGCCGGCCGCGGATGATGGCGAGGGTGATGGCCAGGCCAATCAGCGCGCCCAGAATGGCGGAGGCGCCTGAGATGCGGATGGAAATCCAGTAGGCGGCAAGGATCTGGTCGGTGAAGAGGCCGGCAATATTGTCGAAGGTGAAACTGCCGGCCCGGTCGGTAAAGGCGGCGCCCACCAGCGAGAGGGTGGGCAGGAACAGGAACATCACCGCGAAAATGACGAAGGGAAAGACCGCAAGGCTGTCCCAGGGGATGCGGCGGGGCGGTTTTGGCGGTGGTAGGGTTGTATCGGTCATGGTGCTGCCCCGAAGATATCGGCTTTCGCCTCCCTCCCCCTTGAGGGGAGGGATTGAGGGAGGGGTCGTGTGGTTATGCGCCAAATCGACCCCCACCCCAGCTTTGCTACGGCCCATCAGGGCCTAGCGACGCTACCCTCCCCTCAAGGGGGAGGGAGGGCAGAACCGGTGTTCTGCGCGTGGAGATTACTGCACGCTGGCGCCGACGGTGGAGTCCCAGCCGCCGGTGATGGTGGTCTTGTTGGCGTTCTGCTCTTCGATCGAGGGGAACACGGCCTTGGCGTAGTTCTCGGCGGCGGGGAGCTTGGCCATCAGGTCTTCAGGCAGCTTGCCGGCTTCGGCCAGGGCGTTGAAGCGGATGGGGTGGCAATAGCCGGCGAGCCAGCCGAGCTGACCTTCGTCCGAATAGAGGTATTCCATCCAGAGCTTGGCAGCGTTGGGATGGGGCGCATGGGCCGAGATGGCCTGGACATAGACGCCGGCCACGACGCCATCGGAGGGCACGACCACGTCGATCGGCGGGTTGCCATTGAGGTTGTCGCGGGCGGCCAGCAGGTTGTAGTCCCAGTTGATCGCGATGGGCGTGGTGCCCTGGGCGATGGCGGCGGCTTCGGCGTCGACGGGGACGAAATTGCCCTTGTCGTTGAGCGCCTTGAAGTATTCGAGGCCGGCCTGGGCAGCGGCGTCCTGTGCGGCGCCGGTCGAGAGACCAGCCGCGAAGACGGACATGATGGCGTTATTGGCGGTGCGCGGATCGCCAGCCAGGGCAACCGAATTGGCGAACTCGTCCTTGTTCAAATCGGCCCAGGAAACCGGGTTGTCGCCGGTGACCACGTCCTTGTTGATGCCGAAAGCCAGCACGCCGTAATAGTCGCCATACCAGAAGCCCTCGGCATCCTTGGCGTCGTCCGGAATTTCGTCCCAGGTGGAGACCTTATAGGCCTGCAGCAGGCCTTCATCCTTGGCCTGGGGGCCGAAGGCCAGGCCGATATCGAGCACGTCGGGGGCCTGCGGGCCGGTATTGCCGATATTGGCGCGAACCGCTTCGAGTTCGTCGGCCGAGCCGGCATCGGGGTTCAGCTCGTTGATGGTGATGTCGGGGTATTTGGCCTTGAAGCCTTCGATGACGCCACCGTAATTGCACCAGGAGTGGGGCAGCGCGATGACGGTGAGCTGGCCTTCGGCCTTGGCGGCGGCATAGAGGGCGTCGAGATCGGCCTGGGCGAAGGCCGGGGCGGAAACGGCAAGCACGGCCAGCATCGAGACGGACGCGGCAAGCACATTCTTGAAGGTCATGTTCAGTCTCCCTGAATTGGTCGTTCGCCGGCAGCCATTGGTGGCTGCCGTGGCGGACTGGCGGAGGGAGTAGTGAGGCGGTGTGACAGTGCAATGACAGAGCCGGGACGACAATGTGACAGTCGGCATGCCGACGAAAAAGCCCGCTCGCGCGCCCCCCTTAGCTGCCAGTGCCGATCTCTCCGCTCCCTCCCAGTCGCAATTGTGACAGTGCCCCTTTGTGACAGTTTAGTCCAGATGGTCAAAAATTTTGGGAATGAGGCATTGGGTGGTTGGCGGAGGGATTGGTGTACCCCCTCCTAGCCCCCCTGACAGGGGGAGGGATCTGCCGGTGGGTGTGGCACGATCTGATCCACCCACAAGGGAGAGGGTGGACGATTGAGGGGCCGTGGTGGGGAAACAGCAAGGTCCCGAAACTATTGGGAAAATTGCAAATCTCGCCGTTCCGATACTTTAGACTTCTTCTAAACTATTGAAATTGAATTGCTTTTATAAGGTGAGAGGGATACTCCGCTTTGAGATTTCAGCCTGGAGGACGATCCATGATTTCCAAGGGGACGCTGCGCGGCCTGGTTTTGGCGCTTACGCTTTCCGTTGCCCCGGTGGCCGCCTATGCGCAGGCGCCAGATGAGGCCGATGTGCTGGCCAATTATGCCGATATCGCGCTGGCCGGATATGAGGATGCGCTGACCACGGCCAAGGCGCTGGACGCGGCGGTCGATGCGCTGATCGCCGATCCGAGCGAGGCCACGCTGCTGGCGGCGCGGGAGGCCTGGAAGGCATCGCGCCTGCCCTATCAGCAGACCGAGGCGTTCCGGTTCGGCAATCCGATCGTGGATGAATGGGAAGGAAGGGTGAATGCCTGGCCGCTCGACGAGGGGCTGATCGACTATGTCGATGCCGGCTACGGCATGGAAAGCGACAGCAATGCGCTTTACGTGGCCAATGTCATTGCCAATCCCAAGCTCACCATCGACGGCGTCGAGGTGGATGCGACCGAGATCACGCCGGCGCTGCTGCAGGATAGCCTGCAGGAAGCGGCGGGGATCGAAGCCAATGTGGCGACGGGGTATCATGCCGTGGAATTCCTGCTTTGGGGCCAGGACCTCAATGGCACCGGCCCAGGCGCGGGCAATAGGCCCTTTACCGATTATTCGACGGCCGAGCATGCGGATCGCCGCGCGGCCTATCTCAAGGCGGCGACGACGCTGCTGGTGAGCGATCTCGAAGAGATGGTGGGCAATTGGACGGCCGATGGCGCGGCGCGGGCGGCACTGCCCGATCTGGGCATTTCGGCCATTCTGACGGGCATGGGTTCGCTGTCATTCGGCGAATTGGCGGGCGAGCGGATGAAGCTGGGCCTCCTGCTGCACGATCCCGAGGAAGAGCATGACTGCTTCTCGGACAATACCCATATTTCCCATCTCTACGATGCGATCGGTATCCGCAATGTCTATTCGGGCAGCTATACGCGCATCGATGGTTCGGTGGTGGAAGGGCCGGCGATCTCGGACCTGATCGCGGCCAAGGACGGGGCGCTCGACACCGAAATTGCCGGCCTTATCGACGACACCGTGGCCAAGATGGAAATCATGGCCAAGCGCGCCGAGGATGGCGAGGCCTATGACCAGCAGATCGGGGAAGGCAATGAAGAGGGCAATGCGGTGGTGCAGGCGGCCATCGACGGGCTGATCGCCCAGACCCGCGGCATCGAACGCGCCGTGGCGCTGCTGCAGCTGGACGATGTGACCATCGAGGACAGCGATAGCCTGTCCAATCCGGATGCGGTGTTCCAGTAGGAGCGCGGCCCTTCAGCTTACAACGGTGTCACCCCGGCGCAGGCCGGGGTCCATCCTGAGGTCTTCAGGCGGCCAGTGCGTGCTTGGTCATCTCAGGATGGGTTCCGGCCTGCGCCGGAATGACATTGCGGGTGGGGGAGATGGTGCCTCATGGACGGAACGGGTAAGGCAATTGTCGATGGTTCCCGCTTGTGTGGGAACGACGCCGTGGACTTAACATGCATATCCGCCTGACCCTTGCCCTCATCGCCCTGCTCGCAACGGGCCTCGCTTTGGCGCAGGACAGAGCGGTTCGGTCCGATCTGACGCCTGAGGACCTCGGCCGGGTGGCGCGGGTGACGGCGCCGGCGACGGATTTTTCGGCGCCCGAGAATTTCGAGACCATGCAGGCGGGCAAGGGGACGACGAAAAAGATCGTCAACCAGGATGCGTTCTCCCATTTCCTCGCCAGCCTCAGCTTCGAGCAGGAAGAGCAGTTCAAGCTGGGCAATGCGCTGTTCCGCAAGCTCTGGGTGAGTTCGCCCAGCTCCACCCAGGCCTCGGACGGGCTGGGGCCGCTGTTCAATGCGCGGGCCTGCCAGAGCTGTCATTTGAAGGACGGGCGGGGCCATCCCCCGTTCGATGCGAGCCGGGAAAGCGGGGTATCGATGTTCCTGCGGCTATCGGTGCCGCCGGGCGAGAACGATACGCGGCTGGCGCTGGACGGCGTTTTTGCCGGGGAGGTGGGCGAGCCCACCTATGGCACGCAATTGCAGGATTTTGCCGTGCCGGGCCTCAAGGCGGAAGGGCGGATGGTGGTGGACTATACCGACCTGCCCGTGACGCTGGACGACGGGACGGTGGTGACCCTGCGCCAGCCCGCCTATTCGGTGGCCGAGCTCAATTATGGGCCGATGGCCGATGATGTGATGCTGTCGCCGCGGGTGGCGCCGCCGATGATCGGGCTGGGGCTGATCGAGCAGATTCCGGCCGCCGATATCCTGGCGCTGGCCGATGCGGATGACCTCGATGGGAACGGCATTTCGGGGCGGCCGAACTGGGTTATCGACCCGGAAAGCCAGAGCGTCATGCTGGGCCGGTTTGGCTGGAAGGCCGGGATGCCGACCATTCGCAGCCAATCGGCGGCGGCTTTTGCCGGCGATATCGGCATTTCGACGCCGCTGGTGAACCTGCCGCATGGCGATTGCACCGAGCGGCAGCCGGAGTGCCTGGCCATGCCCACCGGGGAACAGGCGCGGCTGGGCGTATCGGAAGCGCCCGACCCGGTGCTGGACCTGGTGACGTTTTATTCGCAGACGCTGGGCGTGCCGGAGCGGCGCGATGTGGGAGACCCCGCCGTGCTGGCCGGCAAGGCGGCGTTTTATGGTGCGGGTTGCGCCAGCTGCCACACGCCCAAATTCGTCACCAGCCGCGATGCGCCCAATCCGGCGCACCGGTTCCAGCTGATCTGGCCCTATGCCGATTTCCTGCTGCATGACATGGGCGAGGGCCTCGCCGATCACCGGCCCGAGGGGCAGGCGGATGGCTATGAATGGCGTACGCCCCCGCTCTGGGGCATCGGGCTGACCCAGACCGTTTCGGGGCACACGTTTTTCCTCCATGATGGGCGGGCGCGGAACTTGACCGAGGCCATTCTGTGGCATGGCGGGGAAGGCCAGGCGGCGCGCGATGCCTTTGCCGCCATGTCCGAGGCCACGCGCAAGGACCTGATCACTTTCCTGGAGTCGCTGTGATGCGCCTGCTCATTGCCATGCTGCTGTTTTTGGGCGCCGCGCCGGCCATGGCGCAGGAGCTGACCACCAGTGCGGTGATGGCCAATGCGGTCGAGCAGGTGATCCGGCCGGGCTTTACCGAATTGCGCAACGAGGCGCATGGCCTGGTCGACGCCATGGGCGCATTTTGCGCGGAGCCATCGGCGGATGCGCAGGCGCTGGCGCAGGACCGGTTTGGCCGGACCGCGACGGCCTATGGAAGAGTGGAATTTATTCGTATCGGGCCGCTGATGGAGGACAATCGCAGCGACCGGCTGCTGTTCTGGCCCGACCGCAAGGGGATTGCCCTGCGGCAGGTGCAGGCGATTTTGGCCGATGAGGACGAGACGGCCACTTCGCTCGATACACTGCGGGGCAAGAGCGTTGCCGTGCAGGGGCTGACGGCGCTGGAATTCGTGCTGTTCGGCACTGGGGCAGAGACACTGGCCGGAGCCGAGGGAGCGTTCCGTTGCCGTTATGGCGCGGCCATTGCCGGCAATCTGGCCGCAATTGCCGATGAGCTGGCGGCGGGCTGGTATGCGCCCGATGGCACGGCGGCGCATCTGATGGCGCCCAGCGCCGCTTATGCCGATTACCGCACCGAGACCGAGGCGCTCGAAGCGCTGGTGGGCTTGATCTCCCACGGCGTTGAGGGGGTGCGGGACACCCGCATCAATCCCTTTATCGCCCAGGGCGAGCGGGCGGCGGCGCCCAAGCAGGCGCTGTTCTGGCGCTCGGGGCTGACCATGGCCATGGCGCGGGCCAATGTGGAGGGGCTGGAAAAGCTCTTTACCGTTTCCGGCATGGCGCTGGTGGGCGGGGCCGCCGAGAGCGGGTTGGACAATTCGGTGCGCTTCGAATTTGCCAATGCCAAGCGGGCCATTAGCCTGGTGACGGGACCGGTGGATGAGGCGGTGGCCGACCCCAAAAAGGCTCAGGCGCTGGCCTATCTCGTCATCGTCACCCAATCGCTGCAGACGCTGGTGGGCGAGCAATTGTCGGCGGCGCTGGGGCTGAGCGTCGGCTTTTCCTCGCTGGACGGAGACTGACCATGTGGCAGCGGCGGGCATTCCTCAAGGCGGCGGGCGCGGGCTTTGCGGCGAGCCTCTTGCCGCGTCAATTGCTGGCGCTGGAGCGTAACGAGCTGGTGTTTGCCAGTTCGGTGCAGACCAGCGCGGGAAAATATGGCGCGGTGCTTATGGGCGAGCGTGGCGATGTCATTTCCCAGATCGCCCTGCCCGATCGCGGGCACGATATTACCATCAGCGCCGAAGCGGGGCGGGGTGTGGTCTTTGCGCGGCAGCCGGGAACCTTTGCCGTGGTGTTCGATCCGGCTGGCCGGGAGGCCCCGGTGACGCTGACCAGCATCGAGGGGCGGCATTTCTTCGGCCATGGCGTGTTCTCACCCGATGGCAGGCTGCTCTACGCCACGGAAAGCGATTTCGAGGCGGCCAGGGGCGTGATCGGCATCTATGACGCGACCGATGGCTATAAGCGCGTGGGAGAATTTCCCACCTATGGCACGGGCCCGCATGAAATGCTGCTGATGCCCGATGGGGTGACCTTCGTGGTGGCCAATGGTGGCATCGAGACCCATCCCGATTACGGCCGGGCGGAGCTCAATCTCGATACGATGGACCCCTCGGTGGTCTTTATCGACCGGCGCGATGGGCATCTCATCGGGCAATTGCGGCTTGAAAGCGGGCTGCATCAGCTTTCGATCCGGCACATGGCCGTGGATGCGCGTGGCCGGGCGTGGTTCGGCTGCCAATATAAGGGCGCGCCAAGCGACAGCCCGCAATTGGTGGGCTATGCGACGGCCGATGGGGAAATCCGGCTGATCGAATTGCCGATCGATACGCTGCGCGACCTGCGCAATTATGTCGGCTCGGTTGCCGTCTCGGCCGATGGCGGTACCGTGGCGGTGTCCTCGCCGGAGGGGGATCTTCTGGTAGCAATCGATGCCGAAGGGGGCCGGCCTGTGCTGGTCGAAACCCTGCGCAATGGCTGTGGGCTGGCGGCGGATGGGTCGGGGTTCGTGGCCACCAGCGGCATGGGCGAAATGATCGGCATTGCCGGGGCCGAGCGCGACCGGCAGAAGTTCGATTTTTCGTTTGATAATCATATGTTGCGGGTGGGGTAGGGGGCAAACCTATGCGGTCAGATTTGTTGATCCGCCCCGAACGTGCCGGGGATGAAGACGCTATCCACGATCTGACGGTAAGTGCCTTTGAGCCAATGTCGTTCAGCGACGGCTCGGAAGCGCTGATCATCCGCGCATTGCGCAGGTCGGGCCAATTGTCCCTGTCGCTCGTTGCGCAGCTGGATGACAGGATCGTCGGACACGTCGCGTTTTCTCCCGTGACCATTGACGGCCTGCATGGCTGGTTTGGTCTGGGGCCCATTGCCGTTGAGCGCGCAATTCAGCGCTCCGGCACCGGACGGGCCTTGATTTCCTCCGGGCTTGCAACGCTAAGGGAGCGAGGGGCTGCCGGATGTGCTCTTATCGGGGACCCCGCTCTTTACAGCCGGTTTGGTTTCGAGAGCGACGGCAAGCTAACCTATGAAAACCTGCCAACTCATCTTGTTCAATGGATGCGCTTTTTTGGCCCTGCTCCGCAGGGGGAGCTGAAGTTCGCTTCTGCGTTTGAGGCTGGCAATTACTAAACTCGGTGGGGCGGGCCTTGATAGCTGGCTCGCATGGCATGCATTATGGACATTGACCCAGGAACCGAACATTGACGCTTCCCGCATCCGAGAACGTTCGCTTTCAATTTGCCACGCAACGGCCAAGGGATGATGGCTGCGGTCTATTCGTGTTGCAGATGCTGACGGGCAGGCCTTATGAGCAACTTGCCGGCATGATCGATTGGGGTGTTCGGACCAATCACTACACTACATGGAAGGAATTGCGCGGGGTCTTGGCCGAGCTGGAATGGAGCACCGGCGAATTGCGCGCGGCGGAGAAATGGGACGACATTGGCGGGGTGGCGATAGTTCACGTCCAAGGTGACCATTTCATCCTTTATGACGCCGACAACGGCGCCTTTTATGATCCTGGTCAGCCCAAAGGTCCCGCCGTCGAGAGCAGCCTCATCCCCATGAGCTACCTGCCGGTGCGCCTGCCAAAGTGAGCCGGGAACCTCTGTTTGCGGCCCGGGAGACCTGGCATATTTCAGACCGCCCTTTGCAAGCGCGCGACCAGAAACCCTCCCATCAGCGCATCCTCGCCCACCCGCTCAAATTCCGCATCGCGATAAACCTGCACAAGCCGGGGACGTGGCGCGCAGTCGAGCCGCAGAAATTTCAGGCCTTTTTGGGCTGCATGTTGCGCGGCCCAATCGATGAGCTGCCGGGCAAAGCCCCGTCCGGCAAAGGCGCGGTCCACGGCGATCTTGTGGAGATAGAGCGCTTCGCCGGGCAGGGCTTCAGGCCAAAAGGCATCGTCGCTCTCCTCCATATAGAGGCAGCCGGCAATATCTTCGTCGACGGTGAGGACGAGGATTTCAGATCGCTGCGCCTTGGCGGAAATGTCGATCAGCTTGAAGCTCGATGCCGGCCACAACTTGCCTGGTCCGTCGGTTTCGAGCCAAAGGGCGACGGATTGGAGGAGCTTGAGGATTGCGGCGGCGTCGCTTTCGGTCGCTAGCCGGATTGTTGTTTCCGTCATGTGGAGGCCCTTGCAGGTAAACAGAGGTTCCCGCTTTCGCGGGAATGACATTGTGGGTGGGCGGAGCGCTCAGACGCCCCGGCCCTTGACCAGATAGTCCGCCCGGCTGCGTGGGTTGGTTTGCAGATAGAGTTCGACGCTGGGCATGAACAGATTGCGCCATTCGTGCTCCCAATCGCCGACGCCGCGGGCGAGGGCGGCGGTGAGGGTGGTTGAGGGGGCGCTTTCCACCCATAGGCGCAGATCGTAGAGCGGGATCAGGTCCGGATGAAGGGAGGAGACGCCTTCCACGATGACCGGCTGGTTACGGGTGATGGTCCGGGCGGTGGGGCGGGCCTCGCCGGTGGTCCAATCATAGGGGTGGTAGGTGCATTGGCCGGTTTCGGCCAGGGTCGTTACCGCGTGCAGAAAATCGTCGTAGCGGAAATAGGCGAAGGGGAAGGCTGGCTGGGCTTTGCCGCGCCAGTCCTGTTCCGGCAGGACGAATTCGTCGAGCCAGAGGATTTCGGCGCCGATGGCCGGGGCGATCCTGTCGGCCAGCGTGGTCTTGCCGCTGACCGGCAGGCCGTCAATGGCGATGAAGCGGGCGCTGGTGGCGGCGGCGAGGGTTATGGCTTGAGTGAAGTCGAGAGGGGTGGGGCCGCGGCTCGACCCGGAAGTTTCCTCGTTCATCTGTGCTTCCCCGACATGCAGCAGCGTAGCACTACGTCATTCCCGCGCAGGCGGGAATCCACTCTTTATCAACGCGCCGTGGCCTGAAGAATGGATTCCCGCCTGCGCGGGAATGACGTGGTGGGTGGGGAAGCTGCGGGTGCCACAAGCTCGTCCCCGCCTGCGCAGGAATGATGTCGTGGTTGGGGGTGGCGGAGCGTCTATTGGGCAGTTGGCGCCGGGCCCGAACTCTCCCGCAGGACCAGTTCCACCGGCCAGAGTTCGTGGACGTCTTCGACCGGTTTGCCGCCCAGGATGTGCAGGATCAGTTCGGCGACGCGCATGCCGGCCTGGCGCATGGAGGAGCGGGTGGTGGACATGGTGGGGTACATGTTGTCGGCGTTGAGATAGGGGAAGACGTCGTCATGGGCGATCATGGAAATGTCCTTGCCCAAGACGAATCCCGCCTGCCGGATGGCGCGGAAAATGCCCAAAGCGGTCATCATCGAGCCGGCGAGGAAGGCGGTGGGATGGGGGCGCAGCTCGAGCATGGCCTGGGCCATGCGGAAGGCGACTTCGTCGGTGAAGACCGAATTGCCCATCAGGGCGGGATCGAAGGGCACGCCGCGGGCCGAGAGGGCGGCGAGATAGCCGATTTCGCGGTGCTCGGCAAAGGTGCGACCCTTGATGCCGTTGAGCAAGGCAATGCGGCGATGGCCCAGATCGAGCAAATGGCTGGTGGCGCGCTCGACCGCGCCGGTATTGTCGATATCGAGCCAGGCCACGGGCTTGCCGATATTGGTGCGGCCATGCAGCACGAAGGGCACTTTGAGATCGAGCAGCAATTCGGCGCGCTCGTCGCGCAGGGTGGGGGAGTGAAGGATGAAGGCATCGACCTTCTGGCTGGCGGCGCCGCGCTTATAGGCGGCCACTTCATCCTCGTAGGTCTCGACGGTGGTGAGGAGAATGTCGATCTCCTCATCGGCCAGCCGCTCGCCGACGCCGCCGAGAAATTCGCTGGTATGAGGACCGAATTCATAGGAGCCGCGCAGCACCATGCCGATGGCGCCCGAGCGCCCGGTGGCCAGGCGCAGCGCGCTGGCATTGGGCCGATAGCCCAGGCGCTGGGCGGTTTCGGCGACGCGCCGGCGCGTCGCCTCGTTGACTTCGGGATAGCCATTGAGCGCGCGGCTGACAGTGGTTTGCGACAGGCCGAGATGTTCGGCGAGGTCTTTCAGTCTCATTGGCGTTCTGGCCCGGAGCGATAATACGGCAGCCCGGCGCGGATAAATCCGGCACAAAGCCTTAAGCCGCACAGGCTTTAGGGCGAGCAGGCCGCTTTGAACAGCGGTTCCCGCAATCCTCCTCCATATCCATTCAAAGCGATTTCAAATTTTGATGCAAGAGAGCATTTTTACGCCGGTTTGGATGAGGTGCGTACATCAGGTGTCGGAAGGTGTAAACGCGGCCTTAAAATGTCTGACTTCTGTAACATATTGATATTACTTAGTATTTTTTTCATCACCCGCTAAAGCCGTGAGAATCTGACTTGCGGCTGCTTGACAGATGTTCGGCCCTCTGGTTGTTTTTCATTCAAAGCGCTTTGAAAGCTTTGCGGTTTGAGCCGCTGCCGAGGCGCTTTTGGGGGGAGGATTTCAGGCTGGACCGGCGCGCCAGGCGCGGGGCTGGTTGGCCTGCCTCCTCATGGATGGTTTCATTCGGGAGGAAAGTAATGAAAATCAACACATTGCTCGCTGGTTTGCTGACGAGCGTGACGCTGGTGGTGGGCTCGGCCCAGGCCGCAGAATTGTCGATCGTGTCGGGTGATACCGGCAATGGTCTGGCATTCCTGCGCAGCCAGCTTGACAAGTTTGAAGCGGAAACCGGCAACAAGGTGACCGTGGTGCCGATGCCGTCCTCGACCTCGGACCAGTTCGGCCAGTATCGTCTGTGGCTCGCCGCGGGCAATACCGATATCGACGTCTACCAGACCGACGTGATCTGGGCGCCCCAGCTGGCCGATCAGTTCCTCGACCTGACCGATGCGGCCAAGGATGTGGTGGGCGCGCACTTCCCCTCGATCATCGAGTCGCAGACCGTGGATGGGAAGCTCGTTGCCCTGCCGGCCTTTACCGACGCGCCGGCCCTGTTCTACCGCAAGGATCTGCTCGAAAAGTACAACAAGCCCGTTCCCACCACCTGGGAAGAAATGGCCGCCACCGCCAAGGAAGTCATGGATGGCGAGCGCGCTGCCGGCAATGCCGAAATGTGGGGCTTCGTGTTCCAGGGCAATGCCTATGAAGGGCTGACCTGCGATGCGCTCGAATGGGTCAAGTCCAATGGCGGCGGGCAGATCGTCGAGGCCGATGGCACGATTTCGATCAACAATCCGCAGGCTGCTGCCGCTATCGATCGCGCCGCAACCTGGATCGGCACCATCTCGCCGGAAGGCAACCTGGCCTATCAGGAAGAAGAAAGCCGCGGCGTCTGGCAGCTGGGCAATTCGGTGTTCATGCGCAACTGGCCCTATGCCTATGCGCTGGGCAATGGCGATGACTCCCCGGTAAAGGGCAAGTTCGACGTGGCTCCGCTTCCCGCCGGTGACGGCGAAGGCGCTGGCTCGGCGGCAACGCTGGGCGGCTGGAATATCGCCGTTTCCAAGTACTCGCCCGATCCGGAAGAGGCGATCAAGCTCGCTCTGTTCCTGAGCTCGCCCGAAGTGCAGAAGGAACGCGCCATCAACCAGTCGAACCTGCCCACCATCGAAGCGCTCTATGACGACGCCGATGTGCTGGCCGCTTCTCCGTTCATGGCCAATTGGAAGGAAATCTTCCAGAACGCGGTGCCGCGTCCGTCCGCGCCCACCAAGGTCAAGTATAACGAAGTGTCCTCGCTGTTCTGGAGCGCCGTTCACAATACGCTCTCGGGCAATGGCTCGGCCGCCGAGAACCTGGAAGTTCTCGAAGCCGACCTGTCCGATCTCAAGGGCGACGCCTGGTAAGACCTCCCGATAGCGCCAAGGCACGGGCGGCGGTTTGCCCCGCCGCCCGTGCCGCATAAGGACATAAGGAAAACGGGAGGAGTAGGGGATGGCGACCGATACCATCGCGACCGCGGGCACTGTTGGCAGGCCCAAGATCAAATCCGAATTGATGCAGCAAAGGGTGCGCGCTGCGCGCTGGTTCCTGCTGCCCATGATGATCGCGCTGGCCGTGGTGGCCGGCTGGCCGCTGCTTCGCTCGATCTATTTTTCATTCACCGATGCATCGCTGACCAATCTCTATGGCGCTGAATGGATCGGCATCGGCAATTACCTCACCTGGCGCACGCTCGATAGCGGCCGCACCATTTATCGGGGCCTGCTGGTCGATCCGGCGTGGTGGAACGCGGTGTGGAACACGGTGCGCTTCGCCTTCTGGTCGGTGCTGTGGGAAACCGTGCTGGGGATGATCGTCGCCCTGGTGCTCAATGCCGAATTCCGTGGGCGCGGTATTGTACGCGCGGCCATTCTCATTCCCTGGGCCATCCCGACCATTGTGTCGGCCCGCATGTGGAGCTGGATGCTCAACGACCAGTTCGGCATTCTCAACGATCTCGGGATGCGGCTGGGCCTGCTCAGCCAGAAGGTCGCCTGGACCGCCACCGCCGAAACGGCGATGACCGCGGTGCTGGTGGTCGATATCTGGAAGACCACGCCGTTCATGGCGCTGCTGATCCTGGCGGGTCTGCAGATGATCCCCAAGGATATCTACGAAGCCGCCGAAATCGATGGCGTGCATCCGGTCAAGCAATTCTTCAAGATCACGCTGCCGCTGGTGCGTCCGGCGCTGATGGTGGCCATCATCTTCCGCGTGCTCGATGCGCTGCGCATTTTCGACCTGATCTATGTGCTGACGCCCAATAGCGCGGCGACCAAAACCATGTCGGTGCTGGCGCGCGAGAACCTGTTCGATTTCGACAAGTTCGCCTATGGCTCGGCGCAATCGACGCTGCTGTTCCTGATCATCGCCGCCTTCACCATTCTCTATATCTGGCTGGGCAAGGTGAATTTCGACGGGGGAGACCGCTAATGGTCGGCACGCTCAACCTCTGGGGCCTCACCAAGACAGTGCTGTTCTATGCGCTGGTGCTATTCATCGTCGTGGTCTCGGTGTTCCCGTTCTATTACGCCATCCTGACCAGCTTCAAATCGGGCACGGACCTGTTCCGCATCACCTATTGGCCCACTTCGTTCAGCTGGAACAATTACCTGTCGGTGCTCAATACCGGCAGTTTCCCGCGCAACCTGCTGAACTCCATCTTTGTGGCATCGGTCACGGTGCTGCTGGCGCTGTTCCTGGCGGTGACGGCGAGCTTCGCGCTCAGCCGCGTGCGGTTCCGGGGCCGGAGCCTGTTGCTCATGACGATCCTGGCCGTTTCGATGTTTCCGCAGATCGCGGTGCTGGCGGGCCTGTTCGAGGTGATCCGTGCGCTGGGCATCTACAATACGCCCTGGGCGCTGATCTTCTCCTACACCATCTTCACGCTGCCCTTTACCGTATGGGTGCTGACCACCTTCATGCGTGACCTGCCGGTGGAGATCGAGGAAGCGGCAATCGTGGATGGGGCTTCGCCCTGGGTGATCATCACCCGCGTCTTCCTGCCGCTGATGTGGCCGGCGCTGGTGACCACGGGGCTGCTGGCCTTTATCGGGGCGTGGAACGAGTTCCTGTTCGCCCTGACTTTCACCTCGTCCAACAATACCCGTACCGTGCCGGTGGCCATCGCGCTGCTATCGGGCGGGTCGCAATATGAAACGCCGTGGGGCCTGATCATGGCTGCCTCGGTCATCGTTACCGTGCCGCTGGTGATCTTGGTGTTGATCTTCCAGCGCAAGATCGTCAGCGGTCTCACCGCCGGCGGCGTGAAAGGCTAAGGGGAGTTACCACAATGGCAAGCATCGAGCTTCGCAATATCCGCAAGGCCTTTGGCGCGGTGGAAGTCATCAAGGGCGTGGACCTCGAAGTGCGGTCCGGCGAATTCATGGTGTTCGTGGGCCCCTCCGGTTGCGGCAAATCTACCCTGCTGCGCCTGATTTCGGGGCTGGAAGACATTACCTCGGGCGAAATGCTGTTTGACGGCAAGCTGGTCAATGCGCTGGCCCCGTCCAAGCGCGGCATTGCCATGGTGTTCCAGTCCTATGCGCTTTATCCGCATATGACGGTCTATGAAAACATGGCCTTCGGGCTGACCCTGGAAAAGGGCCATGGCAAGGAAGAGATCCGCCAGCGGGTGGAAAAAGCCGCCGACATGCTGCAGATCCGGCAATATCTCGACCGGTTGCCCAAGCAGCTGTCGGGCGGGCAGCGGCAGCGCGTGGCCATTGGCCGCGCCATTACGCGCGACCCCAAGGTTTTCCTGTTCGACGAGCCGCTGTCCAATCTCGATGCGGCGCTGCGCGTGGCGACCCGTATCGAAATCGCCAAGCTGCATGAGAGCATGAACAACGTCACCATGATCTATGTGACGCATGACCAGGTGGAGGCCATGACGCTGGCCGATCGCATCTGCGTGTTGCGCGATGGCTTGATCGAGCAGGTCGGCACGCCGATGGAGCTCTACGACAAGCCCAATTCGGTTTTCGTGGCCGGGTTTATCGGCAGCCCCAAGATGAACTTCATCTCCGGGGAAAAGGCCTCGTCCTTCGGGGCTCATACGGTGGGTATTCGCGGCGAGCACATCACTATCGTGCCCGATAACGGCACCTGGAGCGGCAAGGTGATCCACACCGAAAATCTCGGCGCGGACAGCTATGTCTATCTCGAAATGGGCACGGAAGAGCCGGTCGTGGTGCGGCTCGACGGCGCCAATACCTATCACAGCGGCGATACGGTCCATATCGCGCCGATGGAGGACAAGATCCACCGCTTCGATGGAGCGGGCAAGCCGATCGGCTGAACCATAAAAAGGCCGGACTAAGGCCCGACCTTTTCTCATCCACTGTGTCATTCCCGCGAAAGCGGGAACCTCCGTTTCGCGAAACAGGGGTTCCCGCTTTCGCGGGAATGACACAGAGCTAAGCCAAACCATCGGGTTCAATCAGCGACCCGGACTTTAGGAGACTACCAATGCCGATCCGTACCCTGGTGTGGGGCGAAAACGTTCACGAGCAGAAGAACAAGATCGTGGCGGACAATTACCCCACGGGCATGCACAACCAGATCGCCTCGCTGCTGAGCAAAGACAGCAATATCGTTGCTAAAACCACGACGCTGCAGGAGCCCGAGCATGGCTGCACGGTCGAGGCGCTGGCCAATACCGATGTGCTGGTGTGGTGGGGTCATGCGGCGCATGGCGACGTGGCCGACGAGATCGTCGAGCGCATTGCCAAGCGGGTCTGGGAAGGCATGGGCCTGATCGTGCTGCATTCGGGCCATTTCTCGAAGATCTTCAAGCGCCTTATGGGTTCGCCTTGCGCGCTGCACTGGCGCGAAGCGGGCGAACGCGAACGGCTCTGGGTCACCAATCCGGGCCACCCGATCGCCAAGGGCCTGCCGGCCTATTTCGAGCTCGAAATGGAAGAAATGTATGGCGAGCCCTTCAGCGTGCCCGAGCCGCTGGAAACGGTGTTCGTCTCCTGGTTCCAGGGTGGCGAAGTGTTCCGGAGCGGCCTGACCTATCGCCGTGGCGCGGGCAATATCTTCTACTTCCGCCCCGGCCACGAAACCTATCCGACCTATCATGACGATACGGTCGGGCTGGTGCTGCGCAATGCGGTCAACTGGGCCTATAACGCCAATCAGTTCCCGCAGCTGCTGGACGCGCCCAACACGCCGGTCGATGAGGCGCTGGAAAAGATCGAAGAGCGCGGCCCCAAATTGCATCACGGCCGCGAAGAAGGCTTCAAGTAAGCTGCTGTTCGGCACGTTCTAGCCACAACCACAATGTCACCCCGGCGCAGGCCGGGGCCCATCTCGAGATCTCAGGATGGATCCCGGCCTGCGCCGGGATGACACCGAGATAGTTGAAACATCGCGGATCGTCCCAGGGCGCCGCATAAGGAATAACGAAGATGCGGTTGCTCATTCTGGGTACCGGCGGCATGGCCAATCAGCATGCCAAACATTTTGCCGCCATCGAGGGCGTGACCCTGGTGGGTGGCGTGGACGTGGACCCGGCGCGGGTCGAGGCGTTCAATACCACCCATAATATCGAGCGGGGCTTCGGCTCGCTCGATGCGGCGATTGCCTGGGGCGAGTTCGATGCGGTGGCCAATGTCACCCCGGACTCCATCCACCACCCCACGACCATGGCGGCGCTCAAGGCCGGCAAGCATGTGTTCTGCGAAAAGCCGCTGGCGACCGACCATGCCAAGGCCATGGAAATGACCGAGACGGCCGAGCGGATGGGATTGATCAATATGGTCAACCTCACCTATCGCAATGTCAGCCAGCTGCAGAAGGCGCGCGAGATCGTGCAGTCGGGCGCAGTGGGCAAGGTCAAGCATTTCGAGGCGAGCTATCTGCAAAGCTGGCTGGTGTCCAAGGCCTGGGGCGATTGGCGCACCGAGAGCCAGTGGCTGTGGCGCCTCAGCAAAAAGCATGGCTCCAATGGCGTGCTGGGCGATATCGGCGTGCATATCCTGGACTTTGCCGCCTATGGCGCGGGCAGCGATTTTTCCAAGGTGTTCTGCCGGCTGGAGACGTTCGAAAAGGCCGAGAATAACCGCATCGGGGAATATGACCTGGATGCCAATGACAGCTTTGCCATGACGGCCCAGCTGGAAAGCGGCGCCCTGGGCGTGATCCACGCCACACGCTGGGCTACCGGCCATTTCAACGAATTGCGCCTGCGCGTCTATGGCGAGCTGGGGTCGGTCGAAGTGCAGCACCGGCATGACTGGTCCAAGCTTTTCACCTGCCTGGGCGCGGATGCCGAAACCGGCACCTGGACTGAGGTCGAGGTCGACCCGGTGTCGACCAATTACATGCGCTTCGTTGAGGCGGTGCGGGCGGGCAAGAACCTCGAACCCAGCTTCCGCCACGCCACCAATATCCAGAAAGTGCTGGATCTGGCGGTGGTGACGGACCGGGACCGGACCGAGCACAAGGTTTGACGGAAAGGCCCGCAGAAATGCGGGCCTTTTTGCTGGGGCCGATCAGCCTGAAAAGGCGATCAGGTTGCCATCGGGATCGGCCACGATAAAGGTGCGGGCGCCCCAGGGCTCGGTCCGCAGCGACTGGTGAAAGAGGATGCCCTTTTCCTGATACTCGAGGAACAAGGCCTTTATCTCTTGGGCCACGATAGTTGCCGACAACAGGTCTTCTTGTGCGAGCTGGTCCCTGTCAAAAGGCAGCCGGTCGACGTGGCGGAGGTTGAGCCGCGCGCTGTTTCGGCAAACCTGGCCATAAAAGGGCGGCTCCCCATAGAGGAAACCCAGCATGAAGCCGAGCCGGTTCACGTAGAAATCGCAGGATTTGTGGATGTCGGAGACGAATAGCTGCGGTTCGGCCAAAACCAGGAATGGTTTGGAAACCGGGTTATCGCTGTGGTCGCTCATTGTCTGCAGGCCTTTCTTGAGCGCCTGCCAGCTCTCGAAACCCGATTTCCTGGCGACCAGCTCCTGCGCATCAGCCAGTTTGAAACTGGCATTCAGGATCTGGTTATCGTCCAGATGGCCATAGCGTGGCAAAACCGTCCTGATAGCGGCGGCGACGGGATAATATTGGTCACGGTGCTGCTTGAGGTAAAGCTTGGCCTGCTTTTTCAGGTGCTCGAGATTCGGCATCGGCGCAATTACGGTTGATGGATCGCAGGCGGGCAATGCCCCTTCGGCCTGATACCGTTGCGCCCTGCAGAAGCGTGGTCAGGCTAGGGTCTCGACATTAGCAGGTCAAGTCTGGTCCTGCCTCTTGCAACCAAAGCCGGGTATTACGACGTATGCTTGCAGCAAACATGGAGCGTCGTCATGAGCATTGTCTGGGCCATTATCATCGGGTTTCTGGCCGGCCTGATCGCCAAGTGGATCACGCCGGGGGATCGCAAGCCGAGCGGGTTTATTCTGACGACGGTGCTGGGCATTGTCGGCTCGGTGCTGGCGACCTGGCTGGGGCAGCAGGTAGGCTGGTATCAGCCCGGCGACGGGGCCAATTTCATCGGAGCCATTGTGGGCGCGGTGATTATCCTGCTGGCCTGGGGGCAGTTGGCGCGGCGGGTTTGAGGGGTCCTCGGCCAGTCCAACAAAAAGGGCGCCGCAAGGGCGCCCTTCGTATTTGCAGCTAAGCCAAAATCTTACTTGATCTCGGTGATGCGGCCGTCGGTATAGGGGGTGTATTCACCGCCCAGCTTGGCGATGTAGTCGGCGACGACTTCCTCCAGCGGAGGGCCGAAGTCGTAGGGGTTTTCGCCATTGGCGAAGGGCTCGTAGCCGTCGCCGCCGCCGCGGACGTAATTGTTGGTGACGATGGTATAGGTGGCTTCTTCGTCGATCGGCACCCAGTTTTCGCCGTCCTTGACCAGAACGTCGCTGACGCGGCTGCCGGCGGGTTCACGCAGGTCGAAGGAATATTTGAGGCCCGCGACCTGGGCGAAGCGACCGGCGCCGTTCTCCACATCGCTGACGCCATTTTCCAGCGCCTCGATCACGTCGCCGCCCGAAATCTGGACGGTGGCGAGGGTATTGGAGAAGGGCAGCACGGTCAGCACGTCGCCCACGGTGATTTCGCCGGCGTCGATGGAGGCGCGGATGCCGCCGCCATTCTGGAAGGCTATGGTGGCGCCCTGGTCGGCAACGCGATCAAGGATGGCGTCAGCGAGCAGATTGCCCATGGAGCATTCCATGGCGCGGCAGACTTCGCGGGCGCCTTCGAGCGGAGCAGTGGAGGAGCCGATGACCTTGCCGGTCAGGTCGGCAATGGGGCCGGCCAGATCGGCGAGCTGAGCGGCGAAGTCTTCATTGCCCTTGACCGAGGCGTCGATCAGGAAGGGTTCGCCCTCGGCCTTGGTGACGACGCCATTATCGTCCCAGGTGATGGCGATATCGCCCAGATATTTGCCATATTGGTTGGCCTGCACCACCGGCACTTCCACGCCATCGGGATTGGTGACCATGGTGGGGTAGGGGCCGGCAGCGCCTTCGGCGGTGTTGGAGAGCAGGGTATGGCTGTGCCCGCCCACGATCACGTCCACCAGCGGCAGAGCTGCGGCGACCTGCTGGTCGACGGTGTAGCCGATATGGCTCAAGAGGATGATCTTGTTGACGCCGGCGGCATCGAGCGCTTCGGAAGCGCCGCGGACATATTGGATGACATCGGTGAATTCGATATCGGGACCGGGCGAAGCGATGTCGGGCGTGTCCTCGGTGGTGGCGCCGATAATGCCGATCTTTTCCCCGCCCACTTCGATGACGAAGGAGCCCTTGATCTTGCCGCGCAGGTTTTCATCGCGGCTGACATCGAAATTGCCGCCGATGATCGGGAACTTGGCTGCTTCGATGAATTTGAGGAATTCCTCGGGGCCATCGTCGAATTCGTGATTGCCGGTGGCGACCACGTCAAAGCCCATCTGGTTGAAGAAGTCGGACACAACCTTGGATTTGTAGGTGGTGTAGTAGAGCGAGCCCTGGAAATTGTCGCCGGCCGAAAGCAGCAGCGAATTGCCGTCGGCATATTTGGCGCGGGTGTCATCGATAATGGTCTTGAGGCGCGCTATGCCGCCAAAGCACTCCCCGGCCGCGTCGGTTTCGGCGTCGCAATTGGAATCGGTGCCGGTGATCGGGTCGAAGCGGGAATGGAAATCGTTGATATGCAGGATGTTGAGTGTGAAATCCGCATAGGCGGCACCGGAGAAACCAGCGCAGAGGGTCAGCGCCGTAGCGCCCAGAAGTAATCGTTTCATCCCTGTTATCCCTTTGATTTTGCTTGACGGCAATAGACCCCGCGACCGCCGTCCCCGGGCGATCTCCCAAAACCAGCAGCTCTCCCATGCCGGCCGCGGCGAAAGAGCAGTTAAACAGGTCTTCATGACGGGCGAAAGTGGACCCTTTGGTCAAATTTCGAGTGGGGCTGCGATCTCCGAAGACTTCGCGCCCGTGGAGGGTTCAGGACCCCCACCCTCAATCCCTCCCCACAAGGGGGAGGGAGGCGCAGGCTGAGGACGCACGGCGCGTCCGTCTCTCTCCCCCTTTGTGGGGAGGGATCAAGAGTGGGTCCCCCGGTACAATCTTGATCCCCCTGCCCATCGCTCAAGCGTGCCATGCGCCAAATGGGGGTTCATGTGGCGTCAACCATCTCACACAATTTGGCGCTACCAAGGGATGGCCGGCAAGGCGTTGGAGCCTGTGGCGCGCCTATAGGTGGGGCTGGTCTTTGACAATGGCAGGACGATCCGCTTTGAACGCAGCGCTGCAGAGCCTCTTGCCCGATATGGGGCGCGCCGGAACGGAGCGGCATGTACTGCTCGATCTGGCGGCGTTCCTCTGCATCGGGGGCAGCGGCGCAATGGGTTTTATCGCGCTTTCGAGCCTGGTGGCGGGTTTGGGTACGGGACTGCCCCTCTGGCTCACCAATGGGCTGAGCTATGCGGCGATGATCGTGCCGGTCTATCTGCTGCATCGCCGGTTTTCGTTCGGTTCGAACGCGCCGCATGGGCAGGCCTTGCCGCGCTATGTGGGCGTGCAATTGCTTTCCGTGCTGCTGGTGGCGCTGTTTTCCTTTGTCGTGCATGGGCTGTTCGATTTGGCGGCGGTCGGGGCTTCCACCATTGTGGCGGGGCTCACGGCGGCGGTGAATTTTGTGGTGCTGCGGGGCTGGGCCTTTGCGCAGCGGGGGCAGGTGGTTGGGCTGGCATCGTAGTACCCCCTCCTAGCCTCCCCCTGATAGGGGGAGGGATCTCTCCACTCTTTGACCTGGATCGAGTCCCAATCACTAGACGGTCCCTCCCCTATCAGGGGGAGGTTAGGAGGGGGTACTCCCAAGGCCCACCCTCAAGGGTTCCAATCATTCCTCATTGCGATAAGCTCCGCCGCGTTTTGATTTGCGGGGAATTGGTATGCGCAGTGCTTTGATTGTTTATGGTGGCTGGGAAGGCCATGACCCCGAGGAATGCGCGGCCATCTATCGCCGCTGGCTGCATGAAGATGGCTTTGCCGTACGCACCGCGACCGAAACCAGCGCCTTTGCCGATCCGTCCATTCACGACCTGTCGCTGATCGTCCCGATCTATACGATGAGCAAGATCGCCCCCGAAGAGGTGGCCAATCTCAGCAAGGCGGTGCAGGGCGGCGTGGGCCTTGCGGGCCACCATGGCGGCATGAGCGACGCCTTTCGCGATGCGGTCGACTATCAGTTCATGGTGGGCGGGCAATGGGTGGCCCATCCCGGCAATATCATCGACTTTACGGTCGACGTGACCAAGCCGGACGATCCGATCATGGCGGGGATCAGCTCGTTTCCCTATACGTCCGAGCAATATTACATGCATGTCGACCCCTCCAACGAGGTGCTGGCAACCACCACGTTCAGCGGCGAGTATGCGCCATGGATCGATGGGGTGGTGATGCCCGTGGTGTGGAAGCGCCGGCATGGGGCGGGGCGGGTGTTTCATTCGACGCTCGGCCATTCGGTCAAGGAATTCGATGTGCCCGAGATGGCGACCATCCTGCGCCGCGGTATCAACTGGGCGGCGCGTGAGGATATGCAGGCTTAAGCCAACCGATATTCAGGTTTCTGGTAGGGGAAGCCCGATCCGGCTCCCTCAAGGGGGAGGGAGATGCAGGCTGGGGACTTGCGGCTCTTTTCCTCCCTCCCCCTTGAGGGGAGGGCCGGGGTGGGGGTCGTGTGGTCCTTGTGCGAAAGCTCGCCGACCCCCTCCCTCATTCCCTCCCCTCAAGGGGGAGGGAGGCGATCGCTGAGGGGTCGGGGCCCTCCAGCCTTGCTGCTACCACCGCAGGACCAGTTTTCCCAAAGCCGCGCCGAGTAGGGCGGTCAGGGCGATGCCCAGCGAATACCAGACGGCCATGAACATCATGCTCGTCTCGCCGCAATAAAAACTATAGGCCCAGGCGCCGAAGCCGCCGGCGATCAGTCCGGCGGCAAAGCCGGCCAGGGTGGGCGAGCGTGGCGCCAGGCTGCGCATGGCGGCGAGCAGGGCCGTGAGCACCGGCAGGCCGGCCAGCACGATGAGCCAGGGGCAGACCATTGCCGTCTTGCCCATCACCATCTCCATCGCCCAGTCGGCGCGCATCCACATCATGCTGCCCCAGCTCAGCGCCAGAAGCGCCAGGATGCCCGCCGCGGCAAGCGGCCAGACGATCCTGCCCTCGGGCCGCACCAGCACGGGCGCGGCGGCCAGGCCGAGCAGGCCGAAGGCAAAGGTGTAGCCGAACTTGGTCCAGAACATCACGGCGCTATCGGCGCCGCCAAAGGGGCGGCCCATCATGAGGTCGAGCACCAGATAGGCGCCGATGACGGTTACCAGCACGCCGACCAGCAGGGCCAGCAGGAGGCGGCGTTCGACGGCGCGTTTGGGGGTCGGCTTCAGCTCGCCGGCGAGGCGGGTGATGAGATCGTCGGTCATTTTTCGCCTCCGGCAAAGCGCGCCATCAGCGATTTGAGGCCGCGGTGGATGGAGACCTTGGCGGCCGTTTCGGTCATGCCGTGGCGGGCGGCCGCCTCGGTGACGCTGGCGCCTTCAAGGCGGGTCTGGCGAATGAGATCGGACGTGCGCGGGGAGACTTCGCCCAGCACGGCCTCGACATCGAGCCGGTTGGCCGCATTGGCGCTGTCGTCGCTGGCAAAGATGGGGGAGTCATCGTCGAGCGGCACGGTGGGCCGGATGGCATGGCGGCGGACATGGTCGACGAATTTGTGGTGGGCGACGGCATGCAGCCAGGCGGTGAACGGACGGGTCGGGTCGTAGGTCATGCGCCTGGTATGTATGGCCAGCAGGGTTTCCTGCACGAGGTCCTCCGCATGCGCAGCATGGGCCGGGCTCAGTCGCCGGGCGAAATAGGGCCGCAGATAGCGCGTGAGATCGGCGAGCAACCGGCGATAAGCGGCCGCATCGCCATCGAGCGCGCCGAGCATCAGCCCGCGCAATCGCATCTCGGTTTCGTCGGCCTGCATCGGGACCTCATTCGTGGTCTGCGGCCCTATGGTTACATGGCGGCGCGAGGAAAGTTGAGCTGTAATCACGAGGCGGTGACCAGGTAACCGGCGGCGCCGCCGCGCCGAATGGCTGGCATGGACGGCGCCAGAGGGGTGCGGTCGAACCGGAGATTTTCCGCCATGAAGGCTTTTCAGACACTTGCCGCCGCCGCCATCCTGTCCCTTTCCGCTGGTCTGCCGGCCCTGGCGCAGGACGCCATGGCGCCCGCGACGGATGCCATGTCGCCCGCGACAGATGCCATGGCTCCCACGGAAATGCTCAGCGATGCCGATTTCGAGCTCTGCCTCACCCAGGCGGCGGCGCTTACCTTTCCCGAGGCGATGACGGCCGCGACAGTGGCCTGCAATGGCATGCACCAGGGCATGGATGTGCTCGGCGCCATCCGTTCGCTGGGCATGGATGAGGCAATGGAAGCCAACCCCCTGGCACCCAATGCCATGGGAGGGGCCATGGCGCCCCAGCAATAACAGTTAGGTGATCGTGACCATTTGTCCCGCGTGCTACCGTTGCTAGATCATGTCTGGCCGCGTTTCCGAGCTGCAAAGTGGCTTCCGCTTTGCTGGAAACGCTCCGGAAGGCGCGGGACAGATGTGCCCATAGGGGTGACTATGACGGAACAAACCAGCCATAAGGGCAAGGGCCCGCTGATCTACCGCCAGTCGATCTGGACGCGGGTGACCCATTGGGTCTGGGCGATCTGCCTGTTCTTCCTGCTGCTGTCGGGGCTGCAGATCTTCAATGCCCATCCCGCCCTCTATATCGGGCAGCAATCGGGCTTTGAATTCGACAATGCCGTGCTTGAGATCGGCGCGGTCAATACCGATGCCGGGGCGCGCGGGCAGACGACCATTTTCGGCAGGACGTTCGATACGACCGGCGTGCTGGGGATGAGCGGTTCGGCCGAGCGGCCGCAATTCACCGCCTTTCCGGGCGCCGTCACCATTCCCTCCTATCGGGACCTGGCGACAGGGCGGGTGGTGCATTTCTTCTTTGGCTGGGTGTTCGTGCTGACCATGTTCGTCTGGTTTCTGGCCAGTTTCATCAATGGGCATATCAGGCGGGACATCGTGCCTTTGGGGGCTGATCTCAAAGCAGTGCCGGCCGATATTGCGGCGCATGCCCGGCTCCGGTTTCACCATGGCCGCCGCTATGGGCCGCTGCAGAAACTCAGCTATTTCACCGTGTTCTTCATCCTCTTCCCGCTGATCGTTTTGACCGGGCTCACCATGTCGCCAGGGATCAATGCCATCGCGCCCTTCCTGCTCGATATTTTTGGTGGGCGGCAGACGGCGCGGACCATCCATTTCATCGTCATGCTGGCTCTGGTGGGCTTTTTCATCATCCACATCATCATGGTGCTGGCGGCGGGACCGTTCAACGAGTTGCGCTCGATGATCACCGGCTGGTATCGCGCCAGCCCCGGCACGCCGGCCAGCCAGGGAGACAAGCCATGAGCGGTTTGAGGCTCAATCGCCGCAAGTTTCTGGGCATGTCGGCGGTCGCTGGGTCGGGACTGATCCTGTCCGGCTGCGATCAGTTCGACTTTCTCGGCCAGCGCGATAATCAGGTGCGGGCGGTGCTCGAACAGGCCAATGTGCTGACCTATCAGGTGCAGCGCAAGCTGATCGGCGAGCAGACGCTGGCGCGGGAATATTCGGCCAGCGAAATCCGCCAGGGGCAGCGGCCGAACGGCTCGACCAATCCGAGCACGGCCGAATATTCGGCGCTGCGGGCGGCCGATTTCGCCAATTACAAGCTGACCATCAAGGGCATGGTGGAGCAGGAGCTGCAATTCTCGCTGGCCGAATTGCGCAATATGCCGGCGCGCAGCCAGATCACGCGGCATGATTGCGTCGAGGGCTGGAGTTGCATCGCCAAATGGACCGGCACGGCTCTAGGGCCAATTCTGGATATGGCGCGGGTGAAGCCAGAGGCGCGGTTCTGCGTCTATCACTGCTACGACAATATCCAGACCTCGCTGGCCGGGGACATTCTCTATTATGAGAGCTCGGACCTGATCGACGCCTATCACCCCCAGACGATCCTGGCCTATGGGCTCAACGACCAGGTGCTGCCCGTGCCCAATGGCGCGCCGATCCGCGTGCGGATCGAGCGGGCGCTGGGCTACAAGCAGCCCAAATATGTGCATACGATCGAGCTGGTGGATGACCTCTCGCCCTTCGGGCAGGGCAAGGGCGGGTATTGGCCGGACAATGGGTATGACTGGTATGGGGGGATTTGAAGGGGATACCCCCTCCTAGCCTCCCCCTGATAGGGGGAGGGATCTCTCCACTCTTGGAACTCGATCGAGTCCAAACCACAAGGCGGTCCCGCCCCCTATCAGGGGGAGGCTAGGAGGGGGTAACGAGAGCCCCAATCCTGCAAGCGCAACCCCGCCATGCATCTCCAAAACACGAATTGCCTTGCTATTTCAGCCCCGTTCCCCCATTTAAGCCTCATCGTCGCAGCCGGAAATTGCCGGCAAGCCTATTAGCGACGGACTTCTCTTCTTATCGATCCTAGCGGTGAGCGGCGAAGTCAGCCCGGAAACTACATTGGTCGCGTCTTCGAGACGCTCCCGATATGTCCGGGTTCGAGCCAGCACCCGCGCGATATCTCCCTTTATCGCCCGATTGCATTTGTTGACCCTCGCCACCGCAGGTGCGGCTGGCGATATGCGCGCTGCATTGTTCTGCGCGCCGCCATGCGCCATGAGGCGCAGAAAGACCAAACATTGACTGATTTTATCTCCCTCGGCCTGCCCAGCGTTCTGACCGACAGCCTTACCGCTGGCGGCTTTACCGTGCCCACCAAAATCCAGACCCAGGCCATTCCCAAGCTGCTTGAAGGCAAGGACCTGATGGGCATTGCCCAGACCGGTTCGGGCAAGACGGCTGCTTTCGGCCTGCCGATCCTGGCCGGCATTCTCACCCTCACCGGCAAGGCACGCCCCATGACCACCCGCGCGCTGATCCTGGCGCCGACGCGTGAGCTGGCCGTGCAGATCGACGAAAATATCCGCAAGTTCGCCGGCTCCAAGATGGCGCTTTCCACCGTACTCGTGCTGGGCGGCGTGTCGCGCTACCACCAGGTGCAGAAGATTGCCAAAGGCGTCGACGTTGTTGTCGCCACTCCCGGGCGTCTCAAGGACCTGATGGATGACGGCAAGATCAAGCTGAACGAAACCCGTTGGCTGGTGCTCGACGAGGCCGACCGCATGCTCGACATGGGCTTCATCGCCCCGGTCAAGCACATTGCCAAGGCTATCGGCCAGCGCCGCCAGACTATGCTGTTCTCGGCCACCATGGCGCCCGAAATCGCCGACCTGGCCAAGGGCCTGCTGAACGATCCGGTGCGCGTTGACGCTTCGGTTGCCGGCTCCACCGTGGTCAAGATCGACCAGCGCGTGATCCTTTCCGGTGCCAAGGCCAAGCGCGGCGTGCTCAATGAGCTGCTGGCCAGCGAGACCGAAAACATGGAACGCGTGATCATCTTCTCGCGCACCAAGCATGGCGCCGACCGCGTCGCCAAGAATCTCGATCTCGACGGCCACAAGGCCGCGGCCATCCATGGCAATAAGAGCCAGAATGCCCGCCAGAATGCGCTCAAGGGCTTTGCCTCGGGTGAAGTCCGGATCCTCGTCGCGACCGATATCGCGGCGCGCGGTATCGACGTGCCCGGGATTACCCATGTGGTCAATTACGAGCTGCCCGATGACCCGGAAAACTATGTGCACCGCATCGGCCGCACCGGCCGCAACGGGGCTTCGGGCATTGCCATTACCCTGTGCGATAGCACCGAGCGCGGCAAGCTGCGCGATGTCGAGCGGTTGATCCGCCGCACGCTGCCGGTGTCGGGCGATCTGAGCCTGGGCAATACGACCGGCGTCAACGAAGCGCCGCGTTCGGCCTACAAGAAGCCCAATGGTGGCCGTCCGGGTCCGCGCTCGGCACGCAATCCCAAGAATGGGGCGGTGGATCGCCGCTCGCCGGCCGAGCGCCGTCCCTTTGCCGAATTCGGCAAGGAGGCGAACAAGGCCGGCCAGCATCACCAGCCTTCCGAAGCGCCGCGTGCGCGGACGGATGGGCAGGTCAACCGCGTGCGCCGCGACCATGAGACGGGCAAGCCCGTCGGTGCCAAGCCGGAAGCCGCCAAGAAGCAGCGCTGGGGCAAGGCCCAGAAGGATGCAGCCCGCACCAATGGCCGCTCCAATGCCGACCGCCAACGCGGCCGCGCGGCTTCGTAAGGGACTTTTGAATTGAGCAAGGCCGGCCTCAGTGGCCGCCCTTGCGGAATCGGATATGAAGAGGGCGGCCCCAGTGGCCGCCCTTTTGCTTTTGGAGGCAGCCCATGACGACAATCGCCATTATCGGACCGGGCGCGATTGGCGGGACGCTGGCCGCCTGGCTGGCGCAGGATCCTGCGCTCGCGGTGACGGTCTGCGCACGGACGCCTTTTGACGGGCTGCGGGTCGAGACGCCGGAGGGCGTGATCACGGCCCAGCCGGACATTCTCAGCGACCCTTCCCAGGCCCAGGTCGTGGACTGGGTTCTGGTCTGCACCAAGACCTATGACGCGGAGGCCACAAGGCCCTGGCTCGAAGGACTGGCGGGGCCGCAGACGCGGGTGGCAATCGTGCAGAATGGCGTCGAACATGTGCAGCTCTTCGCCCATCTGGTGCCCGCTCAGACTATCGTGCCGGTGATGATCAACCTGCCGGCCGTGCGAAACGCGCCAGGGCAGATCGTGCAGCACCGGCATGGCATCATCGCCGTGCCGGCCGGGCCGAATGGCGAGGCTTTTGCGGCGCTGTTTGACAAGACCGAGATCGAAGCGACGGCGCATGAGGATTTCACCTCGCAGCTATGGATCAAGCTGACGACCAACAGCCAGTCCATCGTGCCGACGCTGACGCTGCGGGCTCCGGGGCCGGTATGGAACGAGGCGCTCGAAAACATCGTGCGTGGCGTAGTGGAAGAATGCGCGGCGGTGGGACGGGCCGAGGGCGCGACGATCCCGCAATCGGTCATCGACGCCGCGATCGCGGCGTCGATGACCATGCGCGAGGGCGCCGTTTCCGGCTCCTTCCACGCCGACCGGCTGGCCGGTCATAGGCTGGAGGTGGACGCCCGCAACGGGGTGATCGTGCGACTGGGCCGCAAGCACGGCATTCCGACGCCGATGAACGGGGTGCTGGTGACGCTGCTGGAGGCTTCGGGGAGTCCGTGGATTTCTAAGTAGGGCGTGGCACGCCGTGGTTTGAATTTACCCCTTGACCGGCGGCGTCATGGTGCTCTGCTCCGCCGTGCCCGTCGGTCCACCGCCACCGGGCGGGGGGCCACCTGCACCATCCGGGGGCGGTCCGCCGGCTGGTCTGCCACCGCCGCCAAAGCCCACGGCTGACTGCGCAGTTGGGTCCACACCCACGATCATGGCCACCAGATATTCGGCCTCCAATTCCTTGACGAAGGCGAAGGCGGCGCGAGTGGATTGGGCGGCGATGCTGTCATTGGAATTGAGCGTGTCGCGCGCTCCGCTGCGGTCGTTATAGGGGGCGACGTTGAGGTAGATATATTCGCTCAGCGCGTCCGGAAAAAAGATCTGGCCGGTCAGCACATTGGTTTCGTCCAGAAACACCTTGAAATGGATATGGGTGGTGCGGCCGCGATACCAGCTGGGATAGACGGTCTCGAACTCGACAATGCCGTTTTCCGCCGTGAACTGCGTCCCCCGCATGAAGGTCTCGCCCGTCGTATCGACGCTGCCGTCATCGCCCTGGCCGGAATAGCCGGAATAGACCCCACTGGCGTCGCAATGCCAGATATCGACGCGGGCGCCGCTCATTGGCACACAAGCGGCATCGACCACCTGCAGCCGCAGGCGGGTGGGAATGCCCGGACGGCCCTCGGTAATGTCGGCGCGCTCCATGGCCGGATCGAAATAATAAGGGCCTTCGGTGACCTCAGGAATGATGACGCAGACATCGGCGCCTTGCAGCAGGGCGGCGGTCTGGCTGGCAGAGGCGGCGGCTTCCTGTGCGAAAGCCGATTGGCTCATCAGCAGGCCGCCCGAAGCGGTAATCGCAAGGCCCCGGAAGGCATCGCGGCGATTGATCCTGGTCATGTAATCCCCTTCTTACCGTTCTGCCGGAGCTCGGATAATCCGCTCAACGCCGGCCATGAATAGTCCAGATAGCGACTTGCAACGGAAGAAGGGCGTTACAAGGCAGAAAGGCGCATGACCATTTGGTAGGGATCACGCCACCGATGCCAGATAGAGGATATCACGCGTGCCGCTGCCGGCGGTAGTGGCGGGCGCCAGGCGTTCGAGGAAACGCGCGGCCCAGGCGTCGACATTGTGTTCGCGGGCGGCGTGCATCAGCCTGGTCCAACGGTCGATGCGCTCGTCGAGCGGCATGTCGAGGGCGATGCGCAGGGCTTCGGCGGTTTCGTCGGTGTCGAAGGGATTGACCTCGATGGCGCCATCGAAGATCTCGGCGGCGCCGGCAAAGCGCGAAAGCACCAGCACGCCGGGGTCGGCCGGGTTTTGCGAGCCGACATATTCGTGGGCGACGAGGTTCATGCCGTCGCGCAGCGGGGTGACCAAAGCCACCTTGGCCAGCCGGTAAAGCCCGGCAAGACTGGGCTGGCCATAGGCGCGTTTGACATAGGTCAGGGGCTGCCAATCGGGTTCGGCAAAGCGGCCCATGACGCGGCCGCACATGGCGTCGAGCGCGTCGCTGGTTTCCTGATATTCCTTGATGGTGTCGCGCGAGGGCGGCGCCACCTGCAGCATATGCACCTGGCGGCGGAAGCGGCTGTTATTGGCGAGGAGCTTTTCATAAGCCTCGACGCGCTGCGGCAGGCCCTTGGAATAATCGAGCCGGTCGACCCCCAGGATCAGCTTTTGCTCGCGCAGCACCCGTTCCATGCGCTTGACCATCTTGGTCGCCGCGGGGCTGACCGAGAGGCGGGCGAAAGCATCCGGGTCCGAGCCGATGGGGAAGGAATCCACTTCGGTGCGGCTGAAATCCACCGATTTGAGTGGATTGCCCGACAGCGATGACGGCGATTGGTGATCGGCGAATTCGGTGAAGGCGGCGACGTCGCGCTTGGCCTGCATGCCGACGAGATCATAGCGCGAGAGATCGCGCATGAGGTCATTGTGGTGGGGGATGGCGTAGAGTGCGTCGGAGGTGGGGAAGGGGATGTGCAGATAAAAGCCGATGCGGTTGCGGGCGCCCAGATTGCGCAATTCGCTGGCCAGCGGCATCAGGTGATAATCATGCACCCAGATCACGTCATCTGGCTTGAGCAGGGGCAGCAGCGCGCGGGCGAACTGCACATTGACGCGGCGATAGCCCTCATACCAATGGGCCTCGATGGTGGCAAGGTCGAGCCGCAGGTGGAAGCTGGGCCAGAGGATGGAATTGGAAAAGCCGGCATAATAATCGTGGTGATCGTCGCGGGTCAGATCGATCTGGGCGACCGACAGGCCGTCAATGTCCTCGAACCGTGCCTCGCGGTCGGGTTGGTCGACCAATCGGCCCGACCAGCCGAACCAGAAGCCTTCGCGCTCCGCCAGCGTCTTGCGCAAGGCAATAGCCAATCCGCCCGCGGCGGGGCCTTTTCCCGGCGTGCGATTGGAAACGACGATTAATCGGCTCATGGTTTTTGCCCCTGATGTTTGACTCACACTATTGGCCACCCGCCGGCCAGAACTGCCGGCTCTGGCCCTCCCTCCCCCTTGAGGGGAGGGAGGGCCGGGGTGGGGGGCCTTCAGTGGTCAAAACGACGACCCCCTCCCTCAATCCCTCCCCTCAAGGGGGAGGGAGGCGACGAACCGATGCATCCACGGTAAGCCGACGCCAGTGGTGCAGGATCCCTAATGCGTCTGCTCATATTCCCGGTCGCGGGCGACGATGTCGCCCAGGCCTTGCAGCAGGGCGTGGACCGAGGCAACGTTGGCGATGCGCATGCGCGCTGATGTTTCGCCTTCGCCCAGCTTGATGCCGACCCCGCCCAGTTCCTGGGCGGCGATGAAGCCGTCTTCGTCAGTGGTGTCGTCGCCGATGAAAATGGGGGTGCGGCCCAGGAACGGTTCTTCCTGCATGAAGGCGCGGAGGGCGGTGCCCTTGCTCATGCTGCGCGGGCGCGCCTCGATGACCATCTTGCCGGCAACCAGGGTGAAGTCGGTGACGCTATTGACCGCCTCCTCCATGGCATGGCGGCAAACATCCTCGAGCTCGGGCGCTTGGCGGAAATGCAGCGCCACGGCGCCTTCCTTGGCTTCCATGACCAGTTCGGGATGGGCGACCACCAGGGGCTCGATGGCATGGGCGATTTCCTCGGCGGCAAGGACCGCGGCAGGATCGACCGTTTCAACAAAGCCATCGGCGCGGCGGCGCTGGGTGCCATGGGCGCCGGCGACCGGCAGGGTCAGCGGTGCCAGATATTTGTCGATATCCTCGATCTCGCGACCGGTCAGCACGGCGAAGGCGCTGTTGAGTTCGCGCGCGGTGCGTTCGAGCTGATGGGCCAGCGAAACGGGAACGTCGATGGCGTCCGGCGTGTCGGCCAGTTCGACCAGGGTGCCGTCAAAATCAGTAAAGATCGCCAGACGCGGAACGGCGCGCGGCGCTGCATGGTCGATCTGGGACATAGCGTGCCTCGGGATGGAACAATTCTGAAACACCAACGCATGGTGCGTGAATTGGTTCGCCGGGGCATGGCTGGTATGTGGGAGCTGGCTAGGCCAGTGGGATACCCTTCTTGCCCTTGTCCTTCTGATAGGCCGAGGACAGATCCGTATAGATCGCGCCGATATCGTCCAGCCGGGCCAGAAGGGTTTCGCGGTGGCCGCGGTCGAGGGCGGCGATCATGCGGGTGAGGTTGTGGCTGGTCCAATATTGATTGGTGGCGTTGTAGAGCGGGCGGTCGGGCGAGACAGTGCCGGTCTCGGGATCGGGGGTGGCGTAGACTGCCTTAAGGATCTGGATGTCGTAGGGAATGGCGAAGCTGTCGCGGCTGTC
The DNA here is from genome assembly GCF_030159855.1 of Devosia yakushimensis. Lineage (NCBI taxonomy): Bacteria > Pseudomonadati > Pseudomonadota > Alphaproteobacteria > Hyphomicrobiales > Devosiaceae > Devosia > Devosia yakushimensis. The sequence continues at coordinate 407,836 of NZ_BSNG01000001.1, forward strand.
TTCGTGGCTGAACAGGAAATAGAAATTGTCAAAGCCGGACCAGGTAATGCCGGACAGGCATAGCGAGCAGGGTTCGTGCGTGGCGAGGAACAGGCAATCGCTGGTGTCGGGGCGCTGCTCGGCGGGCAGTTCGAAGAAGCGCTTGATGGCGTGCATTTCGCCATGCCAGAGCGGGTTTTCGATCTCGTTATTCGTCTCGGCCACCACGACGGAGAGATCGGATTTGCGCAGGATGGCCGCTCCGAAGAGCTTGTTGCCGCGCGCGACCCCGCGCTGGGTCACAGGAACAATATCCCGTTCGATGACGTCGAACAGGCGATCGATCAAGGCGGCATTATCCATCGAGTATCCTTAAGTCTATGGCGCGGCGTGCAATTCCAGCAGGCTGGTTCCGGCGTGGTCGGTGAGGTGGAGGATGGCGCCATCGATGCGGTAGGCCCTTGTGGCGGCGAGCGCGGCAAAGAGCGCTGCTTCCTGGGTCATGACGTCGGGAGCGCAGGCCATGCGGGTGCCGGCGACCGGGCCGAAGGTCAACCCGTCATTGGCAAAGGCGGCTTCGGCGAAATAGCTGTTGCAGCCGCCATGGCCGCCGGCGCGGCCTTCGGGCGCGATGGAGAGGGTGGGGACGGCCGTTGGTAGTACCGGCGTGCCGCCAATGCTGTCCACGGCCCATTCGGTTTCAAAAATGGCGGGCATGATATCGAGCGTGGCGACCGGCTCGGCGGGAACCGGGAGAGGATGGACGATGATGGTGACCGGCGCGATGGCTTCGATATCCACAGGAACCGGGGCGGCATCGCGGAAGACCACGATATTGCCGGAGAGGATTTCGGCGGAAAGGCCATACTGGCCTGATGCAGAGACGACATTGGAGCGGACATCGAAAGCGAAGGCCAGGGGGACCTGGCCCGGGGTCGAGATCAGGGCCGTGGCGCCTGCCACAGGCTTGGCTTCGCCGTCGGTGCCCAGAGTCACGAGCGTTACCCGCAGCTGGGCATTTGGGGGCAGGGCGATGCGCTGACGATAGGTGACGTCACCGGAAAAGGTCAGATCCTCGGCGGCGGCAGCGGCGCCCGGGCCGACCATGAGCAGCAGCAAAGTCAGCACGATCTTGAACATTTTTGTTCTCCTCTCAAGCGCGCGTGATCTGAGGTAACGCCTTGGCGGCATTATGGATGCTCGCCCGGAACGGTTTCAATCGGCATGCCGCACGATGAATGGCGTGGGGTAAAGATATTCCTCCAGATTGTTGCCATCCCCGCCGCGGTCGACCACGAGGAACTCGCTTTCCCGCTCCAGCGGCGTCAGCACGCCATGCCAGGTATTGATCGCGATATTGACCCCTTGCCCCGGCCCGGTGAGGAAGGCGCGCGGCTGGCCGGGCGTGCCGTCGAGATCTGGAGCGACGATCACCAGGAACGGGCGCTCCGACAGCGGGTAGAAGGCCTGGCTGCCCAGGGGGTGCCGCTCGACCAGCTTGAGGGTGAGCGGGATATCATAGGGCTGGCCACGGAAGATCGAGATCAGCGGGCGAGGATTGGCGCCGCCCAGCTCCACCCGGGCCAGATCGTGGAAGCGCTCGGTCATGCCGGCATTGATGGGATAGTGGTGGGCGCCCCGCGTCTCGATCACCTGGCCGAAGGGCGCGAAGGCCTCGGCGGTCAGCGGCTCGATGAAGATGGCGGGGCCACTCATCAGCGCAGGCCCAGCTTCATGTGGCGGTTGACATCCTTATAGAGCAGGTAGCGAAAGCGCCCGGGGCCGCCAGCATAACAGGCCTGGGGGCAGAAGGCGCGCAGCCACATGTAATCGCCCGCCTCGACCTCGACCCAGTCGCGGTTGAGCCGGTAGACCGCCTTGCCCTCGAGCACATAGAGGCCATGTTCCATGACATGGGTTTCCTCGAACGGGATGGAGGCGCCGGGTTCGAGGGTGACGATATTGACATGCATGTCGTGGCGCAGGTCGGTGGGCTCGACGAAGCGAGTGGTGCCCCAGCGGTCGTCGGTGCCGGGCATCCAGCGGATGGGAGTATCCTGCTCATTGGCGACGAAGGCGGTGGGCAGGTCGATGCCTTCGACCAGTTCGTAGCGCTTGCGTATCCAGTGGAAATGGACCGGAGCGGCGGATTTGTTATGGAGGGTCCAGACGCAGCCCGGCGGCAGGAAGGCATAGCCGCCCGCGGCCAGAATATGATTTGCACCATCCATGGTGAGGCTGGCTTCTCCCTTGACGACGAACAATACGCCCTCGGCTTCGGTGTCAGGTTCAGGCCGCTCGCTGCCGCCGCCGGGTGCCACTTCCATAATGTAGTGCGAGAAGGTTTCAGAGAAGCCGGAGAGAGGACGGGCGATGACCCAGGCCTGGGTAGCGGTCCAATGGGGCAGATAGCTGGTGACGATATCGCGCATTACCCCGCGCGGGATGACCGCATAGGCCTCGGTGAAGACGGCGCGGCCGGTATGGAGGGCGGTCTGTGCCGGCAGGCCGGCGATCGGGGTGGCGTAGGGGGACGTGGTCAATTGGTTTCCTGGCGGCAAAGCGGCATGGGCTGACTGGACAGCGCGGCGCCCGCTTCGTCAAGAGTGCTCGGGCGCTTCCACCTGGCGCTTGAGCTTGCTCAGCATGGCAGCGGCATAGGCCGCATAGGGGCCAATCCAGCGCTCGTGAATGGCGTGGACGGGCAGGGCGTCGAGATGGTTCCAGCGCTCGCGGCCACGGCGTTCGGCAACGACCAGGCCGGCTTCTTCGAGGACCTTCAGATGCTGCATGACGGTGCAGCGGTCCAGCTCGGGCAGCAGGTCGCACAGCATGCCGGTGGTGCGCGGCTCGGCCTTCAACAGATCGAGCATATGCCGGCGCGCCCGGTGTCCCAGGGCCTTGAAGATGGCATCGTTTTCGTCTTCGATTGACATGTTATATTTTTATAACATATGGTGATGTCAGTCAAGCGTGAGGAGAGACAAGATGGCCTATGATTTCAGGGTGAGCGGCCGGATCGCCAAGCCGGTCCATGAGGTCTTTGAGGCGGTGGCCGACCCCAAGCAGCTATCGGGCTATTTCACCACGGGCGGCGCCGAGGGGCGGCTGGAGACGGGCGCAACCGTGACCTGGGACTTCGCCGATTTCCCCGGCGCGTTCCCCGTGCGGGTCGAGCGGGTGCAGAAGGACAAGGAAATCGTGCTGCACTGGCAGGCCGCCGATGATGGCGGGCCGGCCTATGACACCACGGTCACCATGAGTTTTGCCGGGCTGGACGACGGCCGGACGCTGGTGACCATCGAGGAAAAGGGCTGGCGCGATGGCGCGGCGGGCCTCAAGGCGGCGCTGGGCAATTGCGAAGGCTGGACCGGCATGCTTTGCGCGCTCAAGGTCTATATCGAGCACGGCATCAACCTGCGCGAGGGCTTCTACAAATGAGCCCGCAGATCGGTGGCGGCATCAATATCGCCATGAAGGTGCCGACCCATTCTTACGACGCCACGGTGGCGTTCTACCGGGATACGCTCAAGCTGCAGCGGGTGCCGGAGAAGCCGGATGTCATGGGCTTTGTCTATGGGCCCAACCGGCTGTGGATCGACCATGTGCCGCAATTGTCGCAAGCGGAAGTGTGGCTCGAGCTGTTCACGCCGGACTTTCCCGGCGCCGCCGATGCGCTGGAAGGGGCGGGCGTGGTTCGCAATGATGGCATCGAGCCGCTTGGCGAGGGGTTCCAGGGCGGCTGGTTCTTCAACCCCGCGGGTATCGTCCATCTGGTGCGCACGCCCGACGCCTGGTAGCGGCATGCTTTGCGAGGGGTTTTACAAATGACTGACAAGGTCAGTGCGATTGCGCGGCATGATTTCGGCAGCCTCACACCAGAACAGGTCTATTCCGCCTGGCTCGATGCCGCCACATTGGGCGTGTGGATGGCGCGCCATCTCAAGGAGAGCATGCCTGGTGAACAGGTGACGCGGATCGAGACCGACCCCGTTCCGGGCGGGCGCTTCGACTTCGCCGATACGCGGGAAGACTCGGACGTCTGGGGCTATTATCGCGTGCTGGAAAGGCCGCGCCGGATCGTCTTTACCTGGTTCGTGACGCCGGAAGAGGAAGCAGAGGACAATTCGCTCGTCACCATCGAGATTGCCCCCAAGGACAGGGGATGCGCGGTGACGATCAGCCACGAGATGAGCGCCGAATGGGCCGACTATATCGAGCCCACGGCCAAGGCGTGGACGTCCATGCTCAAGGCGATCGACCTGGCCTTGGTCTGAGCGGCATTAGCGGCTGGTTAGGGTTACCAATTGTTCAACTTTCCGGCCTATTCTGGACCTATGCGTAACCTGCTCCTCAATATCGGCAGCATCGAACACCACTGGGTGCAGCACAATCTGCCCTGGCTGGCCATGCTCGCCATACTCTTCGGGCTGGAGCGCGACGGCACGCCGATGGGCGAGAAGCCCACAGAGCTGGACGGCTAGCTTGGCGCTACGGCAGGATCGCCCCTAGCCGCAGCAGCGCAATGCGTTCCACCTGGGCGCAGGCCGTTTTGAACTCTTCGGCGGCATTGTTGTTGATGCGTGTTTCGAAAGCGGCAAGGATCAAGGCCTTGGTATTGTCCTTGACCGCGATGATGAACGGAAAGCCGAATTTTTCGACATAGGCGGTGTTGAGCGTCGTGAATTTCTCGCGCTCTGCATCGGTCAGGGCATCGAGCCCGGCGGAGGCCTGTTCCTCGGTCGAGGCGGCGGTCAAGCGCTTGGCGGCCGCGAGCTTCCCGGCCAGATCGGGATGGGCGCGCAAGACGGCGAGGCGTTCCTCGTCACTGGCCAGCCGGAACTGGGTGCGCAATGCGAAATGGAGGCCGACGGCCGTGTTATTGGCGGGCGCCAATTCGCCCTCCCAAGCGCGCTCGGCGATCCAGGAAGAATGCTCGAAAATCGAGCCGAATTTTTCCACAAACTCTGTCTTGGGCAGTTGCGAGGGGATGAATTCGGGGGCCTGGTAGGGGTGTTCCTTGGCCCAGTGGCGGGCAATATCGAGCCGCGTCGGCACCCAGACCTTGTCGAAGCCCTTGATGTAATCGACGAATTTCTTGAGCCCCTGGAAGCGGCCGGGCTGGCCGACCAGGCGGCAATGCAGCCCAATCGACATCATCTTGGGTGAACCGGCCTGGCCTTCGGCATAGAGGCAATCAAAGCTGTCCTTGAGGAACTGGAAATATTCCTCGCCATTGTCAAAGCCGCTGGCGGTGACGAAGCGCATGTCATTGGCACTGAGCGTATAGGGAATGATGAGCTGCGGCCGGCCTTGATGCACGCGCCAATAGGGAAGGTCATCGTCATAGGTGTCCGAAATATAGGCGAAGCCGCCGGCTTCGGAGACCAGATCGACTGTGTTGAGCGAGCAGCGGCCGGTATACCAACCGGTGGGGCGGGTGCCGGTGGCGATGGTGTGCAGGCGGATCGCCTCGGCGATCTGCTGGCGCTCCTGCTCGGGCGTCATGTCCTTGTGCTCGACCCATTTATAGCCGTGGCTGGCGATCTCCCAGCCGGCGTCCTGCATGGCGGCGAGCTGGGCGGGAGCCCGCATCAAGGCGGTGGCGACGCCATAGATGGTGACGGGCAGGGCGGCCTCGGTGAACAGGCGATGCAGCCGCCAGAAACCGGCCCGCGCGCCATATTCGTACATGGATTCAACGTTCCAGTGGCGCTTTTCAGGCCAGGGCGCGGCGCCCACCACATCGACCAGGAAGGCTTCGGAAGCAGCGTCGCCATGCAGGATATTGTTCTCCCCGCCCTCTTCGTAATTGAGCACGAATTGCACCGCGACATGGGCGCCGCCCGGCCAATTGGCATGGGGCGGGGTGGGGCCGTAGCCGTTGAGGTCGCGGGGGTAACGCATTGGACTGTCTCGTGGAAAGGTCGGAAGACAAGGTAAGCAGAAGCGGGGGTGCTGCGCTAGTCCACCCCGATGTGTCATTCCCGCGTAAGCGGAACCTTTGTTTCTGCCAACAATGAGATCTACTGCGCCACCGCCCCCGGCAGGGATACCCCCTCGAAATACCCCTTGGCGTGTTCGAAAAAGATCGCCGGGGCCAGATGCAGGGCGCTGCTGCCGCGGACCATGATGCCGAAGCGATTGGTGGGCAGGCCGCTATCTTCCAGCGGGCGAAAGACCAGGGTGCCGCGTTCGATCTCGTTCTGGGCGCCGATGGGGGTCATGATCGAGGCATAATGACCACCCAGCGCCAGCTCGACCATGAGGCGGATCGAATCCACCTCGACCATGGGCGGCAGGATGGAGGCCGAGCTGCGCAGGAAGGGCTCGATCACCTCGCGGATGGAGATTTCCGGCTTGGCCACGGCCAGCGGGTGTTCGATGCATTGACGCATGGTGAGATGTTTGCTGGTGGCCAGCGGATGGTCCGGGGCCATCACTGCGCCGATCCGTACATCGCGGCGGAAGGCGATATCGATCTGGCGGGGCGGCTTGGCGATGAAGCCCAGCCCGATATCGACGCGCTCGTCGAGCAGGCGTTCGATGACGCCGGAGGATGAGGTGACCGAGACATCCAGATTAAGCCGGGGATAGCGGCGGCCAAAATCGGTGATGAGGCGGGGCAGGAAGGACAGGCCAATGCTTTCGGCCGCGGCGATGCGGACCGAGCCGGACTTGATGCCGCGCAGCATTTCGATTTCCGATACGGCCGCCTCGATAGGCGCGGCGAGGCGCCGGGAATGGCGGAAGAGGATTTCCCCGGCGGGTGAGAGGCGCAGCCGCCGTTTTTCGCGGATGAAGAGGGCAATGCCCAGGGCGTCTTCGAGCTGGGCCACCTGCCGCGTGATGGCCGAGGAGGCGATATCGAGCCGCCGCGCTGCCTCGCGGATCGATAAATGGGTGGCGACCGCGTTGAAGTAGATCAGCGAGGGCTGGTGGAACACGCGCGCCAAAAGGCCCGTGGAAAGGGCATGTTCGCGGGGGCGGTCCTGTGGCTTTGGTCTGGAATCCATGGTTCTACCATGTTGCCGATTTGGCAGCATAATGCTCCCAAATTGAGAGTATCAAGAACAAATCCACGCGCGCTATGGTTTGTGTGGGGACGACGCAAGGAGCAGCTTATGGCGGGTGAAGCACGCCTGACGACGCATGTATTGGACACAATGCATGGCAAGCCGGCCAAGGGGATGCGGCTTGAGCTGCTTTATGTGCATGGCGATCACACGCACCACATTGCCGATAGCTATACCAATGCTGACGGTAGGGTCGATCAGCCGCTGCTCGACACTGATCAATTCCAGCATGGCGAATTCGAAATTCATTTTCATGTCGGGCAGTATTTCGAGCGGCTGGGGGTGGAGCTGGAGGCGCAATTCCTCGACGTGGTGCCGATCCGCTTCACGATTTCCGAGGACAAGCATTATCACGTGCCGCTGCTGGTGAGCCCGTTCGCCTATTCGACCTATCGGGGGAGCTGAGAGATGGTCCAGGTCGGCAACGCCATCCGTTTCATCCTCAATGACGAGGAAATCGCGCTGACCGATGTGGCGGCCGATACGACGCTGCTCGATTTTCTGCGGCTGGAAAAGCGGCTGCGCGGCAGTAAGGAAGGCTGTGCCGAGGGCGATTGCGGGGCCTGTACGGTGCTGGTCGGGCGGCTGCATGGCGATGAGATGATCTATGACTCGGTCACCGCCTGCATTCGTTTCGTGGGCAGCCTGCACGGCACCCATGTGGTGACGGTCGAGCATTTGCGGGCCAAGGATGGTACGCTGCATCCCGTGCAGCAGGCCATGGTCGATCAACATGGCAGCCAGTGCGGTTTCTGCACGCCGGGGTTCGTAATGAGCCTTTATGGGCTGTGGATGCGCGATCCCAATCCGAGCCAGGGGGCGATTGAAAAGGCATTGCAGGGCAATCTCTGCCGTTGCACCGGCTATGCCCCGATCATCCGCGCCGCCAAGGCGATTTCCTCTTATGGCGCGCCGGAAGCCGATCCGCTACGGGCCGAGCGCATTGCGCTCAAGGGTAAGATCAAGGCGATCCATGACGGGCGTCGGGTCGAGATTGCCGACCAGATCATCGTGCCGGCCAGCCTTGATGATTTTGCTGCTGTTTACGAGGCCAATCCGGGCGCGACCATTGTTGCCGGCTCCACCGATGTGGGCCTGTGGGTCACCAAATTCATGCGCCGCATTGGCCCGGTGATTTTCATCGGCCATCTGCAAGAGCTGAAAGGCATCGCCGAAAACGACAGCGAATTGCGGCTCTATGCTGGGGTCAGCTATTCGGAAGCGCTGCCGTCCATTGCGGCCAATTTCCCGCAATTGGGGGAATTGTGGGATCGTATCGCGGGCGAGCAGATCCGCAATATGGGGACCATTGGCGGCAATATTGCCAATGGTTCGCCCATTGGCGACACGCCGCCGCCGTTGATTGCGCTGGGGGCCAAGCTGCATTTGCGCCGGGGCGAGCATCGCCGCGAGATCAAGCTTGAGGATTATTTCCTCGCCTATGGCAAGCAGGACCGCCAGCCGGGCGAGTTCGTAGAGAGCGTCACCATTCCCTATCTGCCGGCGGGCGAGCATTTCGCCACCTACAAGATTTCCAAGCGCCGCGAGGAGGACATTTCCGCGCTGTGCGGCGCCTTCCGCGTGTTCGTCAATGATGCCGGCGTGGTCGGCATGGTCCGCATCGCCTTTGGCGGCATGGCGGCAACGCCCAAGCGCGCCAAAGCGGTGGAGGCCGCCTTGGTCGGCAAGCCATGGAATCTTGAGACGATTGAAGCGGCCATCACGGCTTTCGCTGAGGATTATCAGCCGATTTCCGATATGCGCGCATCGGCGGAATATCGCCTGCTGGCGGCGCAAAATCTGCTGCGCCGGTTTTTCCTTGAGACGACCGGGCAGGGGCAGAGATTGCGGCGGGAGGTGGCGTGATGAACAAGCACCCCACCATCTCCCGCTCGACGCTCCACGAAGCCACCCGCCATGATAGCGGGCCCAAGCATGTCTCCGGCTCGGCCGAATATATCGACGACATGATCGAGCCGGCTGGCACGATGCATGCCTATCTCGCGCTTTCAACCAAGCCGCATGCCGACATCGTTGGTATCGATTATGCCGCGGTCAAAGCCGCGCCCGGCGTTATCGGCGTGCTCACCGCCGCGGATATTCCCGGCGAGAATGATGTCAGCCCCAGCCACAAGCATGACGAGCCGATCTTTGCCATTGGCAAAGTGCATTTCTGGGGCCAGCCGCTGTTTGCCGTGATCGCGGAAACCCGCGACCAGGCCCGCCGCGCGGCCCATCTCGCTAAGGTTGAATACTGCGACCTGCCATTCGCTCTCGATGTCCGGGCCGCGCAGGCGGCGGGCGGGCAGCTGGTCACCGAGCCGCTCAAGCTGGAGCGGGGCGATGTGGCGGGCGGGTTGGAAAATTCGCCGCGCCGGGTCAAGGGCAGCATTGCCATTGGCGGGCAGGATCACTTCTATCTCGAAGGCCAGATCGCCATGGCGGTGCCGGGCGAGGATGAGGACGTGACCGTCTTTTCCTCCACCCAGCATCCCAGCGAAGTGCAGCTGATGGTGGCCCATGTGCTCAATATTCAGCAGCATGCGGTGACGGTGAATGTCCGCCGCATGGGTGGCGGCTTTGGGGGCAAGGAAACCCAGGGCAACCTCTTTGCGGCGGTCGCGGCCATTGCGGCCAAGAAGTGGAACCGCGCCTGCAAAATTCGGCCCGACCGCGACGACGACATGACCGCCACCGGCAAGCGGCACGATTTCGTGGTCGACTACGATGTCGGCTATGACGAGACGGGAAAAATCCAGGCGGTGGATGCCGTCTATGGCGCCCGCGCCGGGTTTTCCTCGGACCTTTCCGGCCCCGTCACCGACCGGGCCTTGTTTCATGCCGACAATGCCTATTGGTATCCCGCCGTGCGGGTGCGGTCCGAGCCGCTTTATACCAATACGGTGTCCAACACCGCCTTTCGCGGCTTCGGTGGCCCGCAGGGCATGATGGCGGCCGAGCGCTGGATCGAGGATATTGCCTATGATCTGGGCTGCGATCCGCTCGATATCCGCAAGGCCAATTTCTACGGCACCGACACCAATAATGTGACGCCCTACCACCAGGCGGTGGAGGACAATGTCATCCATCGCGTGGTGGAGGAACTGGAGCAATCCGCCGATTATCAGGCCCGCCGCAAGGCGATCCTGGCCTATAATGCGGGCAGCGCTGTTCTCAAAAAGGGCATTGCGCTGACCCCGGTCAAATTCGGTATTTCCTTCACCGCCACCTGGTACAATCAGGCCGGCGCGCTGGTGCATGTCTATAAGGATGGCTCGATCCATCTCAGCCATGGCGGCACCGAAATGGGGCAGGGGCTCTATATCAAGGTGGCGCAGGTTCTGGCCGATGCGTTCTGCGTCGGGCTCGATGCCATCAAGATTATGGCCACCTCGACCGGCAAAGTGCCCAATACATCGGCCACCGCCGCCTCCTCCGGTTCCGATCTCAACGGCATGGCGGCGTGGGATGCAGCGCGGCAGATCAAGGCGCGGCTCGTTACTCATGCGGCCAAGCTCTATCAATGCGATGAAGCGGCGGTGGAATGGGTTCCAGGTGGTATCCAGGCCGGCGAGCAATTCGTTGAATTTGGCGAGCTGATCGCCTCGGCCTATATGAACCGCGTGCAGCTTTCGGCTGCCGGCTTCTATCAGACGCCGAAAATCCACTGGGATCGGGCGACCGGGCGCGGGCATCCGTTCTATTATTTCGCCTATGGCGCTTCGGTGAGCGAGGTCACCGTGGATACGCTGACCGGCGAATATACCGTCGACCGCGTCGATATCCTCCACGATGTCGGCCGCTCGCTCAATCCGGCCATCGATATCGGCCAGGTCGAGGGTGGGTTTATCCAGGGCATGGGATGGCTCACCACCGAGGAACTGGTTTGGGACGACAAGGGGCAACTGCGCACCAAGGCGCCGTCGACCTACAAGATTCCGTTGGCGAGCGACGTGCCGCCGGTGTTCAACGTGCGGCTGGCCGAATGGTCGGTCAATAAGGAGCCCACTATTGGCCGCTCCAAGGCGGTGGGCGAACCGCCGCTGATGCTGGCGATGAGCGTGGTCGAGGCGCTGTCCATGGCGGTGGCGAGTGTGGCGGATTACCGGATCGCGCCGCGGCTGGATACGCCGGTGACGCCGGAACGGGTGTTGATGGGGTGTGAGCGGTTGAAGCGGGAGGCGCGGGGGTGACGGCTTTGCGCCAAGACCGCCGACCCCCACCCCCGACCCCTCCCCTCAAGGGGGAGGGGAGCACACACCCACTGAGTTCAGAGTTTTGCCCTCCCTCCCCCTTGAGGGGAGGGCCGGGGTGGGGGTCGTATGGCCCCGACATCGGAGTACCCCCTCCTAGCCTCCCCCTGATAGGGGGAGGGACCGCTCCGCTTTTGTGGCACGATGGTGGTCAATACACCGTGCCACCCCTCCCCCTATCAGGGGGAGGTTGGGAGGGGGTATCCCCTTCAAAAATTGCGAGGACAAGATGACCCGCTCCTCCGAACTCGCCGATTTCCTTGCCGCCCATCACACCATAATCGCTTGCGAACTCACCTCCGTGCGCGGCTCATCCCCGCGCGAGCAGGGCACATTCATGCTGGTTGCCATGGGCTCGATCTTTGGGACCATTGGTGGTGGGGCGCTGGAGTATATGGTCATCGAGCATGCGCGCCGCCTCATTGCCGAGGGCCGTGCCGAAGAGGTGATGGATGTGCCGCTTGGTCCCGAAATCGGCCAATGCTGCGGCGGCCGGGTCGGCGTCGACCTGCGCCATGCCGATGCCGCGGTGCGGGCGACGCTTGTCGAACGGATCGCCGCCGAAGAGGCCAAGGAGCCGCAGATCTACATTTTCGGCGCCGGCCATGTCGGGCGGGCTCTGGCGCAAATCCTGGCATTGTTGCCGGTGCGGTCCGAGGTGATCGATACGCGGCAGGAGGAGTTGAGTGCCCTGCCGCCCGGCGTATCCTGGCGGCGGGTTGCCATGCCCGAGGCAGTGGTGCGCTCAGCGCCGCCGGGCAGCAGCTATGTCGTGCTGACCCATGATCACGCGCTTGATTTCCTCATTGTCGCTGAAGCGCTCAAACGGGCCGATAGTCCCTATGTCGGCATGGTGGGGTCGCAGACCAAGCGGGCAAAGTTCTCCAGCTGGTTCCGGGGGGAAGGAGGCGATCCGGCATTGCTTGAACGGCTGATTTCTCCTATTGGCCGCCAAGGGCTTGGGGATAAGAGGCCAGCGATAATTGCGGCACTGGCGGCGGCGGAAATTATGGTCCACATTGGTCAGCGGGAAGCTGAGATTGTGCGTGGGCGGGGCGCCAGGAAACTGGGAGCCGTGAATGGACGCTAGTATGCCGTTTCGGCTCGAATTGACCGGTATCACCAAAAGCTTTCCCGGCGTGCGCGCCAATGACAATGTCAGCTTTGCGGTCAAGCCCGGCGAAATCCATGCGCTGCTGGGCGAAAATGGCGCGGGCAAATCCACCCTGGTCAAAATGATCTATGGCATCATGCAGCCCGATGCCGGCGAAATCGCCTGGAACGGGCAGCCCGTGGTGGTGGCCAATCCCAAGGCGGCCCGCAAGCTGGGCATTGGCATGGTGTTCCAGCATTTCTCGCTGTTCGAGGCGCTGACCGTGCTTGAGAACATTGCCTTGGGCATGGATGGCAAGATTCCGGCGCGTGAGCTGGAAGCGCGCATCCGGGAGGTGATGACCACGTATGGCCTCACCCTCGACCCGCACCGCACAGTGGCGACGCTTTCGGTGGGCGAGCGCCAGCGCATCGAGATCGTGCGGGCGCTGCTGCTCGACCCCAAATTGCTGATCATGGATGAGCCGACATCGGTGCTGACGCCGCAGGAGGTCGAGCAATTGTTCGACGTGCTGCGCAAGCTGGCGGCAGAGGGATGTTCCATCCTCTACATTTCCCACAAGCTGCATGAAATCAAAGCCTTGTGTGACACGGCGACGATTCTGCGCGGCGGCAAGCTGGTCGATACCTGCGATCCCAAGCAGGAAACGTCCCGCTCCATGGCCGAGAAAATGATCGGCGCGGGGCTCAAGGACATTGTGCGCCAGCCGGGCCGCACCATGGGCGCGCCCAAATTGGTGGTATCGCGGCTGACGACGAAGAAAGCGGGCCATTTCGACGTGCCGGTCGATGGCGTGAGCTTTACCGTGCGGGCCGGGGAAATCTTCGGCATTGCCGGGGTTGCGGGCAATGGGCAGAACGCGCTGCTCGACGCGCTCAGCGGCGAGATCATTGGCGATGACAAGGATGCCGTTACCATTGACGGCTATCCGCTCGGCTTGCTCGACACCACCGGCCGCCGCAAGCGTGGGCTATGTGCGGTGCCAGAGGAGCGCAATGGGCATGCGGCGATTGGCGATTTCTCCCTTAGCGACAATTCAGTGCTGACGGCGCGCGACCGGCTGGGCATGGTCGTGCTGGGGCTGATCAATTCGGGCGCTGCCAAGACCTATACCGGCAAGGTGATTGCCGACTTTGCCGTCAAGGCGCTGGGGCCGGGCTCCACGGCCGGCTCGCTCTCGGGCGGGAATCTGCAAAAATACATTATGGGCCGCGAAATCCTGCAAAAGCCCAGCGTGCTGGTGGTCAGCCAGCCGACCTGGGGCGTCGATGCGGGCGCCGCCGCCGCCATCCATCAGGCGCTGGTCGATCTGGCCGCGGCCGGGTCGGCCATTGTCGTTATCAGCCAGGATCTGGATGAGCTATTGGCGCTGAGCGATACGCTGGCGGTGATCAATCTGGGGCGGCTATCGCCCGCCCAGCCGGTCGGCGAAATGTCGGTGGAAGAAATTGGCCTGCTGATGGGCGGGGTGCATGGCGCGACGGAGGCAGAAGATGCAATTCCGGCTTGAAAAGCGCCCCGAGCCGAGCCGGCTCATGCTCTATGTCACGCCGGTCGCGGCCGTGCTGCTGACCATGATCATCGGCGCCATCATCTTCTCGCTGATCGGCTATGACGGGATCGGCGCGGTGCGCGAAATCTTCCTCACGCCGCTGACCAATGCCTATAAGTGGCAGGACCTGGGCGTCAAAGCCGCGCCGCTGATCATTATCGGGGTGGGCCTTTCGGTCGCCTACCGCGCCAATGTCTGGAATATCGGCGCGGAGGGGCAATACATTATTGGGGGCCTCGCCGGAACCTGGGTGGCGCTGGCCACCTATGGCATGACGGGGCCGTGGATTTTGCCGTTGATGATCCTGGCCGGCGTGGTGGGCGGGATGCTCTATGCCGCCATTCCGGCGCTGCTCAGAACGCGTCTCAACGTCAATGAAATCCTCACCTCCCTGATGCTGACCTATGCCTCGGTGCAGTTGATCTATTATCTGATCCGTGCGCCCTGGAAGGACCCGATGGGCATGGGCTTCCCGCAAACGCGGCTCTTCTCGGAGGCCGCGCGCCTGCCCACCATCATTCCCGGCACGATCGTGCATCTGGGCGTGCCGATAGCCATTCTCGTGGCTTTGGTGGCCTGGTTCATCATGACGCGTTCGGTGTTCGGCTATCAGATGCGAGCCGTTGGCGCCGCACCCCATGCCGCGCGCTATGGCGGGTTTTCGGAAAACAAGACGATCTGGCTGGCCATGCTGGTCAGCGGGGCATTGGCGGGGCTGGCGGGCGTGCTGGAAGTGGCCGGACCGTTCCAGCGCATGGTGCCGGGCTTCCCCACCAATTACGGCTTCACCGCCATTATCGTGGCCTTTCTCGGCCGGCTCAATCCGCTAGGGGTGATCCTGGCCGGTATCGTCATGGCCATTACCTTTGTTGGCGGCGAAGTGGCCCAGACCACCATTGGCCTGCCCAATGCCGCCACCGGCATTTTCCAGGCCATGGTGCTGTTCTTCCTGCTGGCGGGCGATATTCTGGTGCGCTACCGCCTCAAGCGGGTGGTCAACCAACCGGCGGCGGGGGCGGCCTAGCGTGGACATTTATATCGCCATCATCGTCACCCTGGTCGGCGCCGCCACTCCGATCCTGATTGCTGCCCTGGGCGAATTGGTCGTCGAAAAGAGCGGCGTGCTCAATCTGGGCGTCGAGGGCATGATGCTGGTCGGCGCCATTGCCGGCTTTGCCGGGCAATTCTATACCGGCAATCCCTATTTCGCGCTGCTGTGCGGCGCCTTTGCCGGGGCCGCATCGTCGCTGATCTTCGGGTTTTTGACGCTCAGCCTTTCGGCCAACCAGACCGCAACGGGCCTGGCGCTGACGATTTTCGGCACGGGATTTTCGGCGCTGGCCGGAGCGCCGTTTTCGGCGCGGCCCGTGCAGCTGATGCGGCCGCTGTTTCCAGCCGAACTCGCTACCCATCCGGTCTGGCGGGTGGTGTTCGGCTATTCCTTCCCGGTCTATTTCTCGTTCTTCATGGTCGTGGCCATCTGGTGGTTTCTGCACCGTACCCGCTCCGGGCTCACCCTGCGGGCGGTGGGCGAGAATGACGTGTCGGCCCATTCCATCGGCTATTCGGTGCAGGGTGTGCGCTATGCAGCGGTCCTGTTCGGCGGGGCCATGGCCGGTATTGCCGGGGCCTGTTTCCCCCTGCTGCTGACCCCGCAATGGGCTGAACGGATGACGGCGGGCCGCGGCTGGATCGCGGTGGCGCTGGTGGTGTTTGCCTCGTGGAAACCGTTCCGCCTGCTGGCGGGCGCTTATCTTTTCGGGCTGGTCATGACCATGGAGCTTTATGCCAAGGCGGGCGGCGGGCCGCTTTCGGCTATTCCCTCCGAGCTGTGGGCGGCTCTGCCCTATCTCGCGACGATCATCGTGCTGGTCCTGATCTCGATCCGGCGCGATGCGACCAGCAATGCACCGGCCTGCCTCGGCAAGCCGTTTCTGCCCAGCAATTGAGGCGGCGCCAATGACCGGCTCAATCGAATATCAAGACGTCAATCAGGAGAGAACCATGACCACCTTATCACGGCGCAATATTCTGAAGATCGGCGGCGCTGCCGCAGCCCTGCCGCTGCTCGGCTCCAAGGCCTTCGCCCAGACCGAGCCGCTCAAGATCGGCTTCATCTATGTCGGCACGATCAACGACAATGGCTATAATTATGCTCATAATCAGGGCCGCCTCTATGTCGAGGAGCATCTCGGGGACGCGGTCGAAACCACCTATGTCGAGAATGTGCCGGAAGGCCCGGACTGCGAACGCGTGCTGCGCGAACTGGCCCAGCAGGGCAACAAGCTGATCTTCGCCACCAGCTTCGGTTTTGGCGACTCGGTGATCAAGGTCGCTCCGCAGTTTCCCGACGTGAAGTTCGAGCATGCCACCGGCTACCAGAAGGCCGAGAATGTGGGCCTCTACAATGCCCGCTTCTATGAGGGTCGTGCGGTCTGCGGCACCATTGCCGGGCACCTCTCCAAGACCGGCAAGGCGGGCTATATCGGCTCCTTCCCGATCCCCGAAGTGGTGATGGGCATCAATGCGCTCGCCCTTTCCGGCCGCCGCATCAACCCGAACTTCACGGTCAAGCCGGTCTATATCTCGACCTGGAACGACCCGGCCAAGGAAGCCGACGCGGCCCGCGCCATGATTGACCAGGGCATCGACATCATTGCCCAGCATACCGATGGTCCGGCGGCGCTGCAGGTGGCGCAGGAACGCGGCATTATCGGCGGGTTCGGGCAGGGCGCCGACATGAGCGCCTTCGCGCCGGAGACCCAGCTCACCGCCATTATCGATCATTGGGGCCCGCATTATCTGGCGTCTGCCCAGGCGGTGATCGATGGCACCTGGGTGGCCGGCGACACCTGGGAAGGCCTCAAGGAAGACGTGGTCCAGATGGGCCCCTACAACGCGAAGGTGCCGGCCGATGTCGTCGCCGACGCGGAAAAGGTGCGCACTGGGCAGATCGATGGTTCGTTCCACATCTTCACCGGCCCGATCAAGGACAATACCGGCGCCGAACGCGTCGCTGCCGGGGTGACCATGACCGATGCCGAACTGCTCAGCATGGACTGGTATGTCGAAGGCGTTGAGCAGCCGGCTTAAATATTGCTGGTGCGCCGCCGGGGCTAGGGTGGTGGCCTTCTCCCCTTGAGGGAGAAGGTGCCCGAAGGGTCACCGAGTTCGCGTTTGCGAATTCGGTTGGGATGAGGGGTTCTGCGCTAGCCAGATGCCGCGAGGCGATGGGATAGCGCAGAACCCCTCACCCTGATCATTCCGCTGAACACGGAATGATCTGTCCCTCTCCCTCAAGGGGAGAGGGGTAGAAGGAGACGGGTCGATGGGCGATTTTGCAATTTTCTATGAATGGCTGATGTTTGCAGTCCGGTGGCTGCATGTCATCACCGCGATCGCCTGGATCGGCTCGTCGTTTTATTTCATCGCGCTCGATTTGGGCCTGCGCAAGACGCCGAGCCTGCCCCCGCTCGCCCATGGCGAGGAATGGCAGGTGCATGGCGGGGGGTTCTATCACGTCCAGAAATATCTGGTGGCGCCCGAATTCCTGCCTGAGCACCTGACCTGGTTCAAATGGGAAAGCTATTGGACCTGGTTTTCCGGCTTCATGCTGCTGGTGCTGGTCTATTATGTCGGCGCCGATATCTATCTCATCGACCGCACAGTGCTCGACCTGCCGCAATGGGGTGGGATAGCCCTGTCGCTGGCCTCGATCGTATTGGGCTGGGTGCTCTACGATAGCCTGTGCAAATCCCCCATCGGGCAATCGACCACCGGGCTGATGCTGGTGCTGTTCGCCATTCTGGTCGCGATGAGCTGGGGCTATACCCAGATCTTCACCGGCCGCGCGGCCATGCTGCATATGGGCGCCTTCACCGCGACCATCATGGCGGCCAATGTGGCCATGATCATCATCCCCAATCAGAAAATCGTGGTGGCCGATCTCAAGGCCGGCCGGGTGCCCGATGCCAAATATGGCAAGATCGCCAAGCAGCGGAGCCTGCACAACAACTACCTGACGCTGCCCGTCATTTTCTTCATGCTCTCGTCCCACTATCCGCTGGCCTTTGCCACGCAGTGGAACTGGATCATCGCTTCGCTGATCTTCCTAGTCGGGGTGGTTATCCGGCACTATTTCAACACGCGCCATGCCCGCAAGGGCAATCCGCACTGGACCTGGGCGGTGGCCGTGGTGCTGTTCCTGATCATTGCGTGGCTCTCCACCGCGCCCAAGCTGCCGGGCTCGGCGGGAGAGGAGGTGGCGTCTCGGGCGGCCGAACCCTTTCTCGCAGCAGGCCATTTCGCTGAGGCCAGCCTGACCGTGCAGACCCGCTGCGCCATGTGCCACACCGCCGAACCCGCCTGGCCGGGCATTTATGAAGCACCCAAAAATGTCATTCTCGACAATGATATTGCGGTGGCCAATCACGCTAGGGATATCGCCATCCAGGCCGGCTATTCGCACGCCATGCCGCCCGGCAATGCCACCGAAATGACCCTGGGCGAACGGGCCTTGCTGGTCGAGTGGTTCCGCGAAGGCTCGGGCCAATGAACCGGACCATTCTGCGCGGCCGGGTGCTGAGCTTTGTCAGCGAGCCGCAGGGCATTGATGACACGGCGAGCTATCGCTATTTCGCCGATGGCATGGTGGTCATTGCCGATGGCAAAGTGGCGAGCGTTGGCGATTACGATGCCGGTGTGGCGGGCGATGCCGAGATCATCGACCATCGGCCCCATCTGATCCTGCCCGGCTTTATCGATCTGCATCTGCATTATGTGCAAAGCCAGATGATCGCCTCCTATGCCGGCTCGCTGCTCGAATGGCTCAATACTTACACCTTTGTGGAAGAGCAGAAATTCAGCCAGCAGGGCCATGCCGGCGCTGTTGCGGCGGCCTTTTATGACGAGCTGATCCGCAATGGCACGACGACGGCCGTGGCCTATTGCTCGAGCCATCCGCGCTCGGTCGATGCCTATTTTGCCGAGGCCGAAAAGCGCAATATGCTGATGGTGGGCGGCAAGGTGATGATGGATCGCAATGCGCCCGAAGCGCTGTGCGACACCGCCCAATCGGGCTATGACGATACCAGGCTTTTGATCGAGCGCTGGCATGGGCGGGGCCGGGGGCTTTATGCCATCTCGCCGCGCTTTGTCATTACCTCGACCCCGGCGCAGCTGGAGGCGTCGCGGGCGCTCGTGGTCGAGCATCCCGAGTGCTATGTGCAGACCCATCTGAGCGAAAACGCCGCTGAAATCAGCTTCTCGATGGAGCTTTATCCGGATTCCCCCGACTATACCGGCATTTACGAGGATTATGGCCTGCTCGGCCCCAAGACCCTGTTGGGTCACTCCATCCATCTCAATCACCGCGAAACGCAGGTGCTGGCCGAGACGCAATCGGTGGCAGTGTTCTGCCCGACATCGAACCTGTTCCTGGGAAGTGGCTTGTTCGACCGCGACCGATTGGCCAAGGCCGGGGTGCGGATCGGCATTGCCACCGACATTGGCGGCGGCACCAATTACGGCATGCTGGCGACGCTGGACGAAGGCTACAAGGTGCTGCAATTGCGCGGCCAGCGGCTGACCCCGCTCAATTCCTTCTATATGGCGACCTTGGGCAATGCCCGGGCGCTCTCGCTCGAAGGCACAATCGGGTCCATCGCGCCGGGCAATGCCGCCGATCTGGTCGTGCTTGATGCCAGCGCCACGCCCGCCATGCGGCTGCGCATGGAGACGGTCACCAGTCTGGTCGAAGAGCTCTTCCTGCTCCAGACCCTGGGCGATGATCGCTCCATTGCTGAGGTCTATGTCGCTGGCGCACAGGCCAAGTCAACTTTAGGCGGGTTGTGAGGATGGATACCTTCGCCTAGGTTGCCCTGGGTTTTGGCCACTGCGCCAGAAGCGAACACGATGCGCACCTCCCCCTTGACGGGGGAGGGTGGGAGGGGTGCATGAGCCCCGATATTGGGTCAATGGCCCCCTCCCCAACTCAAGCTTTTTCGCTAGCAGCGAAAAAGCAGGCCCCGCAAGGGGAGGGTGCTGCATCGAACATGACGAGCCATTTGAGGAAGAGAATTTATGAGCCACTATCTGACGAAATCGACCCTTTCAGTTCACCCTCTGCTGGTCGATTTTGTTGAGAAAGAAGCGCTCCCGGGCCTCTCCGTTTCGGCCGATCAATTCTGGTCTGGCTTTGCCGCGCTGGTGGCCGAACATGGCCCCACCAATGCCGCTCTGCTCGCCAAGCGCGAGGATTTGCAGGGCCGGATCGATGATTGGCATCGCCGCTATGGCCCGGTCGCTAACAATCCCCAGGGCTACGAATTCTTCCTCAAGGATATCGGCTATGTGGTGCCCGAGCCGACTGATTTCAGCATTGAAACCACGGGCCTCGACCCCGAAATCACCACGCTTTGCGGCCCGCAGCTGGTGGTTCCGGTCAGCAATGCGCGTTATGCGCTCAACGCCGCCAATGCGCGCTGGGGCAGCCTTTACGACGCGCTGTACGGCACCGACGTTATCGAGCGCAGCGGCGATCTCGCGCCGGGCAAGGCCTACAATGCGGCGCGCGGCGCAGCCGTGGTCGATCGGGCCGCGAGTTTCCTCGACGAGGCTTTCCCGCTTGAAAGCGGCAGCCATCGCGACGCCACTGGCTATCATGTGATCAAGGAAGATGGCGTCCGCCGCTTCGTCGTCGATACCGCTTCGGGCCGCACCGCCCTCAAGGACCCTACCGCTTTTGTTGGTTATGGCGGCAGTGAGGCCAAGGGCGAGCTGGTGCTGCGCCACCATGGCCTGCATGCCATTCTGGTGATCGAGCCGGGCAGCGTCATCGGCGGAGCGCATAAAGCCGGCCTCAGCGACATCATTGTCGAAGCTGCGCTCACCACGATTCAGGATTGCGAAGACTCGGTTGCCGCCGTCGATGCCGAAGACAAGGTCGGGGTCTATCGCAATTGGCTGGGCCTGATGAATGGCAGTCTGCAGGACACATTCGAAAAGGGCGGACGCCAGATCACCCGCAAGCTCAATGCCGACCGCAGCTACAAGGACGTCAACGGCGCTCCGCTGGTGCTCAAGGGCCGGTCGCTGCTGCTGGTGCGCAATGTCGGCCACCTGATGACGACTGATGCCGTGTTGTTCGATGGCAAGCCGATTGGCGAAGGACTGATGGATGCCGCGCTGACCGTGTTGTGCGCCATGCATGACACGCTCAACAGCGCCACTGGTGCGATCTATATCGTCAAGCCGAAGATGCATGGCCCCGAAGAGGTGGCCTTTGCCTGCGCGATTTTTGCCTCGGTGGAAAAGCTGCTGGGCCTGGCCCCGCTCACCATCAAGATCGGCATTATGGACGAGGAGCGCCGCACTTCGGCTAATCTGAAAGCCGCGATCCATGCCGCCCGCGAGCGGGTGTTCTTCATCAATACCGGTTTCCTCGACCGCACCGGCGACGAGATCCATACCTCGATGGAAGCCGGCCCGGTGCTGCGCAAGGACGAGATCAAGTCCGAGCGCTGGATTGCCTCCTATGAGGATCGCAATGTGCTGATCGGGCTGGCCTGTGGCCTCAGCGGCAAGGCGCAGATCGGCAAGGGCATGTGGGCGCGGCCCGACGATATGGCGGCGATGATGGCGGCCAAATCGGGCCATCCCAATGCCGGCGCCAATACCGCCTGGGTGCCCTCGCCGACGGCGGCGACGCTGCATGCGCTGCATTATCACCAGATCGACGTGTTCGAGGCGCAGCAGCGCCGCCACAACCAGCCCGTGCCGCCGCTAGCGGAGCTGTTCTCCATGCCGATCCAGGTGCCTTATTCGCTGAGCCGGGAAGAAATCACCCGCGAGCTGGAGAACAATGCGCAGGGCATTCTGGGCTATGTGGTGCGCTGGGTGCAGCAGGGTGTGGGCTGTTCCAAAGTACCCGACATCAACAATGTCGGCCTGATGGAAGACCGCGCCACCTGCCGGATTTCCTCGCAGGCGGTGGCCAATTGGCTGCGCCATGGCCTGGTTTCCAAAGACGAAGTCACCTCAGTCTTCGAGCGCATGGCCGGCGTGGTCGATCAGCAGAATGAAGGCGATCCGCTCTATCGTCCCATGGCCGAAAATTTCCAATCCGTCGCCTTCCAGGCCGCGCTCGATCTGGCGCTGCATGGCGCTGACCAGCCCTCGGGCTATACCGAGCCGCTGCTGCATGCGGCACGGCGGAAGGTCAAGGCGCGGGAAGCGGAGCGGGGCTAGGCCGCTCCGCCGGCTGCCTATTCGGTTACTGACTTGAGGCTGTAGTCGTCGCTGTTAAGCGGCGGCAGGGCGCCGTCCTGCAGATGCTCGCGGAAATACTCGACGAGTGGGACTGCATAGGCCACAGAGCTGTCCTCATGTGCCGCGGGGTCGGTGGCGATCACTGTGGCGAAGGTGTCGTAGCCATCCTTGCCCAGGGCGGTGAAGGAATTGGTGACGACGCGATAGCTGGCCGCCATGTCGATCGGCGCCCATTGGCCGCTCTGGCGATCCTTGACCTCGACGGCGAGGATGCGACTGCCCTTGGCGGCGCCCAGATTGGCGTCGAAGCGCAGGTGGGAGGCATAGGGGAAGGCGCCGGTCGAGCCGGAATTGAGCGCGTAATCGGCGGCATCCTCAAGCGCGGCCACGACCTGTGCCCCGGTCATGGTGAGCGTTGCCACGGTGTTGGAAAAGGGCAGCATGGTATAGGCGTCGGCCACGGTGAAGGTGCCGCTGAGGAACTCGGTGCGCACGCCGCCGGCATTCTGAATGGCGATATCGGCATGCGGCAGGTAGGCCAGGAAGCTGTCGGCGACGACATGGGCGGCATAGCTGCCGGTGGGGGCCGCGCCGGGCGCGAAGGCGGTGGGGATGCGCTCGAAGGGCATGGTCTGGGCCACGGTGCCGAGATCCTGGGCGCGGAAGCTTTCGAGCTCCTTGCTATAGGGCACCAGGATTTCGGCTACTTGCGGGTCGGGCTGCTGCAGCACCAGGGTTTGCGCGTTTTCGATCGCGGTCAGCAGCGCGGTTTCGCCGGCAGCGTCCAGATCGGCGAATTTTTCGTCGGCGCCGAGCACCTGGAATGGCCGGTCGACCGGCAGCAGGATATTGCCGCTGGCGGCGGTGACCTTGCCGGCGTCATCGAAGGTGACGTTCATCACGCCCAGGCCATGGGCCATTTCCCAAGCCTGGGCGATATAGACGGGCGTGCCTTCGGGTGAGTCCACGACTGTCGGATATTCGCCTGAGACCGGCAGGCCCATTTCGGCGAGTTCGCCCGTCGAATCGAGCAGGTTGTGGGTGTCGCCGCCAATGATGATGTCGATGCCCGATACCTCGCCGGCCAGGGCGATATCGCCTTCATAGCCGAGATGGCTGAGGACGACGATCTTGTCGATGCCTTGGCCTTCCAGCTCGGCGATGGTGCGCCGGACCGTCTCGGTTTCCTCGGAAAACTGGACGGCGTCGGTGACCATGGACGAATTGACTGTTTTTTCGACCTTGAGCACGCCAAGGACGGCGACCTTTTCGCCTTCGATTTCCTTGACGATGTAAGGCCTGATGTCGAGCCCATGCAGCGGGCTTGCTTCGGTGGGGTGGATATTGGCGCCGAGGACGGGGAATTCGGCCATTTTGATCAGGCCGGCCAGCACGTCCTCGCCTTCGTCGAATTCGTGATTGCCGATCTGGTAGGCGTCGATGCCCAGGGCGTTGAAGAGCTTGAAGTCCGGCTCGCCACGGAACAGGCTGAAATAGAGCGTGCCGTTCAGCTCGCCGCTATTGAGCACCAGGCTATTGTCGGTGCGCAGGCCCTCGATCAGGCCGGCCAGGCGCGAGAAGCCGCCCATTTCTACGCGATAGGTGGTGCCGGCCAGGGTGATGTCCTGGCTGGCGCCGTCGAGGTGGGAGTGATGGTCATTGGTGTGCAGGATTTGCAGTTCCAGCCCATGCGCAAGGCTGGGTGCGGCGGCACTGGCCAGCAGTATGGCGGCGATGATCCTGACGGCTCCCATGGCGGCGCTCCTTTGGCATCCGAGATTGGCAGGTGCCTAGCAACCGCGCGTAACGGTTTCATGTCGGCTAGGCCGCCCGCGACTAGTCGACGAAATCGAACTTATCGACGTCGAAGAGGCCGCGATCGGTCATTTTGAGGTGGGGAATAACCGGCAGGGCGAGGAAGGCGACCTGGAGGAAGGGTTCGGGCAGGACGCAGCCCAGAGCGAAGGCGGCGTCGCGCAATTGATGCAGGTCATGGGCGACGGTTTCAAAGGGATTGAGGCTCATCAGCCCGGCTATGGGGAGCGCCAACTCGGCAGTTATCCTGCCGCCATCGGCAACCGCAAAGCCGCCTTGCAGCTCGATAAGCCGGTTGACCGCGATGGCCATGTCCTCGTCATTGGCGCCGATGACGGTGATGTTGTGGCTATCGTGGCCGACCGAGGAGGCGATGGCGCCGCGCTTGAGGCCGAAGCCGGTGACGAAACTGCGGCCGATATTGCCGTTGCGGCCGTGGCGCTCGATGACTGCGCATTTCAAAACGTCTTGCGCAATATCGGCCTGGGTTCCCCGGTCGCTCACCGCCAGCGCCGCGGATTCGCGGAAGGTCAGGATGAGGCCGGGCTTTACGCCGATGACCGGGGTCTGGTTGCGATCGGCGCGGGCCGAGACGATGAAATCATCAGCGACGATGTTTCGGGATTTGACTGAGGTCAGGCCCACCGGCGCCACGGGTTTGCGAGCGGCGAAAAGTTCTGGACGCACTAACCTGCCGCCGGTCAGCACATCGGAAACGCGGCAATCCTCAAGGCTATCGAGCAGGGCGATATCGGCGCGCCAGCCGGGGGCGAGCAGGCCGCGATCGCGCAGCCCAAAAATACGGGCGGCGGAGTGGCTGGCGGCGCGATAGACGTGATGCAGCGGCCTTCCCATGGCGATGAGGCGGCGGATAGAGCTGTCGAGATGGCCTTCCTCGGCAATGTCGAGCGGATTGCGGTCATCGGTGCAGAGGGCGACGAAGCTTGAGGTGTTTTCGTCCAGTATTTCGGCCAGGGCTTTGAGGTCCTTGGAGACGGAACCCTCGCGGATCAGGATGGCCATGCCTTTGGC
The DNA here is from genome assembly GCF_030159855.1 of Devosia yakushimensis. Taxonomy (NCBI): domain Bacteria; kingdom Pseudomonadati; phylum Pseudomonadota; class Alphaproteobacteria; order Hyphomicrobiales; family Devosiaceae; genus Devosia; species Devosia yakushimensis. Next base: position 432,925 of record NZ_BSNG01000001.1, read on the forward strand.
CAGTTTCTCGCGGGCCTCGGCGGCGCTGGTGGCTTCGTGGTCGGTGCGGATGCCGGCGGCGAGGTAGCCGTTGAGGCCCTGGCCCAGCAGCAATGGGGCATGCCCATCGATATGGCCGCCCTGAAAGGCCACGAGCTTGGCGAGAATGCCCGGATCACCCGACAGCACGCCGGGAAAGTTCATCATTTCTGCCAGGCCGATGACCTTGGGATGGCTGCGGAAGGGTTCGAGGTCTTCGATCTCCAGTGTCGCTCCATTGGTTTCAAAGCCGGTGGCCGGCACGCAGGATGACAGGTTCACCCGCACATCCATGATGGTCTGTTCGGCGCTATCGAGGAAATAGCGAATGCCCTCGGCGCCCAGCACATTGGCGATTTCGTGTGGGTCGCAGATGGCCGTGGTGACCCCATGCGGCAGCACGCAGCGGTCGAATTCGAAGGGCGTGACCAGCGAGGATTCGATATGCAAATGCGTATCGATAAAGCCCGGCACGGCATAGCGGCCGGCGCCGTCGATGACCGTTTCGGCCTCGTAACTGGCATGGGTGCCCACGATGCGGTCGCCGACTATGGCGATGTCGGTCGGCGTGATGGCGCCGGTGATGACGTCGAGCAATTGCACATTCTTGATGACGAGATCGGCTGATGCCTTGCCCTGTCCGGCCATGATCATGCGGGTGAGGGTTTGGGGATCAGTCATCGATGTATCCTGGATGGCCATTGCTGAAAGTCGGCCGGGGGCGCGATGGCGTCAAGTGCCGCTGGGCGCTTATCCGGAACTTGGGCAGCAGGCCGGCGTTTGCTCACATGAGGCGCGCCAACAGGAGAGCCAGCTTGGAAACCTATGACCCGCACAAGAATACGACCGAGGTCCGGCAGGCCAGTCCACGCAGGATGAATATGCTCGTGCTGGTCATTTCGCTGATTGGCATCGTCGTGCTGTTTGCCATCATCTATTTGATCTTCACGATGAGCCAGCCGAACCCGACCTGACCCATGGTGCGGCTGATCAGAGCGGAACGCGAAGACCTGACCATCATCCGCCAGAGGCGAGGCCGGGGCTTCAGCTATGCCGATGCGAATGGCACCGTTATCCGCGACGCCCGGACCAGGGCGCGCATCATGGCGCTGGGCATTCCACCGGCCTGGCAGAATGTGCGGATCGCGGGCGATCCGCGCGCCCATATCCAGGCGCTGGGCGAGGATGAGGCGGGGCGCGATCAATATATTTACCACCCCGATTGGGAGCTGAAGCGCGAGGGCCGCAAGCTCAAGCGGCTGGCGGTGTTGACCGGGGTCCTGCCCAAGGTGCGCCGCAAGATACGCGCGGGTCTCAGCGCCGAAACAGGCAGCCGAGAGCTGGCGCTGGCCATTGCGATGGCTTTGATCGACCGGACGGCCATGCGGGTGGGGCGGGAAAAATACCTCGAAAGCAGCGGTACGCGCGGGGCGGGCACCCTGTTCGCTCGCGACGTCAAAATCGAGGGCGATGAAATATGCATGAGCTTTGCGGCCAAGGGCGGCAAGCGGGCCGATTATCGCATCCTCGACAAGCAACTGGCCGCGGCATTGACCCGCATATTGCAGTTGCCGGGCAAGCGCCTGCTGGTTTGTCGCGACGAAAAGGGCAAGACGCGGCCGATCAAGACCGGCGCCATCAATGATTATCTGCGCGAGCTGGCGGGCGTGGATATTTCGGCCAAGGATTTCCGCACGCTCCATGCCAGCGCCATGGCGGGCGAGGCACTGGCGCGGATGGAAAGCGGCACCTCCCTATCGGCGCGGCGGCGGCAGATGGCGCAGGTCGCCCGCGAGGTGGCGCTGGAATTGCGCAATACGCCGGCGATCTGCCGCAAGTCCTATATCGCGCCATGCCTGTTCAAGCTGTTCGATCAGGGCAAGTTGCAGGCGATATGGGCCGTTGCCGGTCGCGGGCGGACCGGACTTTCAGCGCGGGAAAAGCGGCTGGGCGCAGTGCTCGCGGCGGCCGGCTGAATCCTCAGGCGGCGTGGGTGCGCAAGCGGCGGCGACGTTCAGGCGCATTGGCCGGGTCGGCAAAGATGGTGGTGATCTTGGCTGGTAGTACGGCGCCCGAGAACAGGAAGCCCTGCAGCGTATTGCAGCCCAGCTTGCCCAGGATGGTGGCCTGTTTTTCCGATTCCACGCCCTCGGCGGTAACCTCGATATCCATGGCATGGGCCAGGGTGACGATAGCCTGGGTGATGGCGACCGAAACGTGGCCCTCGGCCAATTGGCTGACGAAGGAGCGGTCGATCTTGATGCGATCGACGGGGTAGCGCTTGAGATAGCTCAGGGACGAATATCCCGTGCCGAAATCGTCCAGCGCGATCTGGATGCCGGCGGCGCGGAAGGTGCGCAGGTTCTGGCCCGAAATGTTTTCGTCATCAAGCAGGATGGATTCGGTGATCTCGAGCTCCAGATCGACCGGGCGCATGCCGGTCTGGTGCAGGATGTCGAAGACCTGATTGGAAAAATAGGGATTGCGCAGCTGGGTGGGCGAAATATTGACCGCGATAGTGCGGCCGGGCGCGCTGGCGCCCAGTTCGCAGGCGCGGCGCAGCACGAATTCGCCCAGATATTCGATGAGGCCGGTATTTTCCGCCACGGGAATGAAGCGGCCGGGGGAAATCTGCCCATATTTGGGGTGATACCAGCGTGCCAGCGCCTCGGCGCCGATGACCTTGCGCGACTTCTGATCGACCAGCGGCTGGAAGGCGACGGAAAGCTGGTCGTTGCGATTGAGCGCGGCGCGCAGCTCGCCTTCGATCGTGTGCTGGAGCTGCAGCAGCTCGTTCATGTGCTCTTCATAGACCATGGCGCGGTTGCGGCCGCTGGCCTTGGCTTCGTAGAGCGCGATATCGGCCTTGCGCACCAGTTCGCGCGGCTCGGCCGCGGCGGCATTGTCTTCGACAATGCCGATGCTGACCCCGACATGGGCCTTGAAATGGCCGAGATCGAAGGGGCGACCAATGGTTTCGATGATGCGGTCGGAGACTGCCATGGCGTCGAAGGGGCGGTTATGGGTGACCGCCAGGATGGCGAATTCGTCGCCGCCAAGCCGGGCTACCATGACATCGGTGCCCACCACCAGCCGGATGCGTTCGCCGACACTGCGGATGAGGTCGTCGCCGGCCTGATGGCCCAGCGTGTCATTGACCTGCTTGAAGCGATCGAGATCGAGCATAAGCAGGGCGATACTGGTGCCCGGCGCTTTCTGCTCGCGCAGAATACGCGCCAGATGCGCATCGAAATTGGTCCGGTTGGGCAAGCCGGTGAGCTTGTCGTGCGCGGCCTCATGCTCGGCCAGCCGGCGCCCCTCCTGAAGGGCGGCCGACGAGCTGCGCAATTTGCGCAGCAGCAGCAGGAACAGCACGGCTCCAGCCAGGATGACGGCTACGAGGACCGGCACGGTATGGCCAAGCATGAGCCGGCCCGGCCGGTCGCCGGTCCATTCGAAGAAGGCGACGAACCGTCCCGCCTGGTTGATCACGGGATAGGAGATACGGTCCGGATCGGCCGATGGCGTGCGAACGAAAGCGGCGTCGTCGATCAGATATTGCTCCATCATCTCGCTGACGGTATCAGCGCCCAGGAAGCGCACGGAAACCATGAGGCTCTCGGACCCTGGCACATGTGCCAGGGTCCGGGTATTGCTGACGATGGGGCTGATGCCGACAATGGCCGGCTGGCCGTTGACGAGCGCGAAATCGCAGACGGTGGGCGGCGCTTCGGTTCTGCCGACGAGGAAATCGTCGAGTTGTCCGGCCGCGATCAGCGTCCGCAATTGCTGGACCAGAGGCATCACGCCGCTGGCAATATTCTGGAAGCGGCTGGTTGGCGCGGCCTTGCCCTCTTCCATCAGATAGAGAGGGCGGTTTTGCGCGTCGAGCAGCACCGAACGATCATGGCCGAAGAAGCTGTGCATCCACAGGCCCATATTGGCGTGGACCCATTCCCGATCGAATGTCCGATCGGCATGGAGCACGGCCTCGTCCCAGATGGCGACGCCGCCCTGATCCTTGAGCAGGGCATCGCGCTTGGACTGCAGGACCTGGGTGACCATGGTGGTCTGCCGTTCGATGGCGCGCTGGTCGATATTGTTGGTCGACCAGAACACAAAGCCGATAACGGCCGCCGCCGTCGCAACCAATGCCAGCACGACGGGCAACAGAACAGCCGTTATGAACTGCCAACGCTCAGTCGTTGAAGTTTGCGTCTGCATCAAATGAAAACCGGGCCAAATGCGGCCTTAACCTAGACCGGGTAAACTTGCAGACTGGTTACCGGCCTTGGCATAATTCCGCAGTCTGGCCTTAATCAGCTATTTTCCTTGAACAGAACCTCGCGGTCTTGCGTGAAATTGGCCAAAAGCGGCAGGCAGGCGCCGCCAACTTCGCGCGCGCCGAAGCCGATCGTGCCTTCGGCAATGTCGAATGGGGCCAGGCCCTGGCGGTCGAACTGGCCGAATGCGATGCGCGTGGCCTCAACCAGGCGTTTGCGTATGGCGGGTGGAAATGCGCCATCGATGACGATAGTCGGGAAGTCGATGATCGACACGGCGGAGACGCAGGCAAGCGCCAGGCTCTGGGCGGCCTCGGCGATCCAATCGTCGAGCGGAGCACCAAGCGGGCCCCAATCGCTGGGATCGAGCCATAATACTTGCGGGTCGAGGCCGGCGGCCTTGAGCCGGTCGGCCAGCACATAGATGGATGCGCTACGCAGGATTTGCTGAAAGCCACCCGGAATGGGGACGGGCAGGGGGGCGATGGCGCCGGCATAGCCGGTGCGGCCGGGAAACAGATGCCCGTTGAGCACGACGCCGCCGCCGAGAAACGAGCCGAGGAAGATATAGAGAAAGTCCTCGCCATGCTGGCCATTGCCCAGCACCAGTTCAGCGGCGCAGGCGGCCGTGCCGTCATTGTGCAGATAGACCGGCCAGGGACAGAGGGCGGCGATATCGCGGCGGATATCGGCATTGCGCCAGGCTTCGAGCACTTCGGGCGGTGCCGCCAGCTGGGAGGCCCAGTTCCAGAGTTCGAAGGGCGAGGCGATGCCGAAGCCGGCAATGCGGCTGCGTTCGGCCGAATTGAGGGGGGCTGTCAGCTCGGCAATGCCGCGGCGGGCCAGCGCCTGGACGATTTCGGGTGTGGGGTAGGGGTGCGGTTCGTGGATGCGGCCGAGCACGGTGCCGGCAAAATCGAGCAGCACGATGTCGGAACTGCGCCGGCCAACCTTGAGGCCGAGGAAAAAGGCGCCGCGCGGATTGAGCGCATAGGGAACGAGCGGCTGGCCGACCTTGCCGCGCAAGGGTGACTGCCGCACGATCAGGCCATCGCGCTCCAGCGCATTGGCAATCGTCGAAATGGTCTGGGGCGACAGGCCCGTGCGGCGGGCAATATCGGCCTTGGGCAGAGCGCCGTGGCGGCGGATCAGCGAGAGCACCAGCCGCTCATTATAGAGGCGGACGCCCGTCTGGTTGGTGCCGCGGCTCAGATCGTCCGAACGGGCCCGAACGCCGCCTGCCTCATCCATCCTTCCGCCCCTATTTTCTTAACCAGGCCAATAATTTGCCATGGCGCAGCTAGCCCAAACGGGCGCGAATTCGCAATCGTTTTCATTGGCTTGAAGTTCCTCCCCGCCATTAGGTGGCTCGGATGGCGACTGTCTGTCAATTAATAAATCAGTTGGATTAATTTATTGACAGAGGCAAAATTGGCGGCTGATATGGCGCCGAGGACGGGTGGCCGGAGGAGAGCGCCACGCGGACTTCAATCCGCTGCGCCCGAGGGGCAGCAGCAACTCTCGGGAGGAGATAATATGCGTAGGTTTATCGGAATGGCGGCCGCAGGAGCCGTGATGCTGGGGCTGATGGGCACCTCGGCTATGGCGCAGGAAGCCATTGTCGGGCTGATCACCAAGACGGAAGGCAATCCCTTCTTCGTCAAGATGCGCGAAGGCGCCCAGGCCAAGGCGGATGAGTTGGGCATCGAATTGCGGACCTTTGCCGGCAAGTTCGATGGCGACAATGACAGCCAGATCGCGGCAATCGAAAATCTGATCGCCGCGGGGGCCAAGGGCTTTGCCATCGTGCCCTCGGATTCCAGCGCCATCGTGCCGACCATCCAGCAAGCGCGCGATGCGGGTTTATTGGTGATCGTGCTCGATACGCCGCTCGATCCGATCGATGCGGCCGACGCGACCTTTGCCACCGATAATCGCAAGGCCGGTGAGCTGATCGGGTCCTGGGCCAAGGGCACGCTGGGCGATGCCGCGGCCAATGCCAAAGTGGCTTTCCTCGATCTGGCGGTGAACCAGCCGACGGTCGACTATCTGCGCGACCAGGGCTTCATGGCCGGGTTCGGCATCGACGTCAAAGATCCCAATAAATATGGCGACGAGGACGATGCGCGCATTTGCGGGCATGAAATGACGGGCGGCGCCGAAGATGGCGGCCGGACCGCCATGGAAACGCTGCTGCAGAAATGCCCGGATATCAATGTGGTCTATACCATCAACGAGCCGGCTGCGGCGGGCGCCTTCGAAGCGCTCAAGGCGATCGGCCGGGATGATGGTTCCGTGCTGATCGTATCGGTCGATGGCGGCTGCCCGGGCGTTGCCAACGTCAAGGCCGGCGTGATCGGCGCGACCAGCCAGCAATATCCCCTGCTGATGGCGTCGATGGCGATGGAGGCGATCAAGAAGTTCGCGGACACGGGCGAAAAGCCGGCCGTGACCGAAGGGCTAGACTTCTTCGACACCGGCGCCGCGCTGGTGACCGATAAGCCGGTGGCAGGGGTGGAGTCGATCGACACCACCAAGGGCGCGGAGCTCTGCTGGGGCTGATTTTTGTGCGGGTGGGAAACATATGCTTCCCACCCCACAATCGCCTCCCGCGGACTTGATCCGCGGGGCACTCGCCTCCAGCGCAAGCGACTGGAGGCCCCGGATCAAGTCCCGGGAAAGGTGCCGGTGAGAGTGAGACATTCGAGTTTTGAGTCACTGCCCTGGGGAGGACAAGTGCATGAGTGATGACGCAGGCGGCTCGGCCGTGGCGGAGAAGGGATTGGCCGGAGCCGCGCAGGCAGTGGCGAGCTTTGAGGAGGATTCGCCCAGCCCGATCCGGCGGTTGCAGGCGTTTCTCCATGCCAATCCGACCGCCATTCCGTTCATCGTGCTGATCGTGGCTATCGCCATCTTCTCGGTGGCGGCGGGCAGCAAGTTTTTCGCGCCGTTCAACCTGTCGCTGGTGTTGCAGCAGGTGACCATTATCGGCGTGTTGGGCATTGCCCAGACGCTGATCATCCTCACGGCCGGCATCGATCTGTCGGTGGGGGCGATCATGATCCTCAGCTCCATCGTGATGGGGCGGCTGTCGGTGGTCGCGGGGGTGCCGGTGGAAATCTCCTTCGTGCTGGGCATCGGCACAGGCATTTTATGCGGGCTGATCAATGGCGTATTGGTGGCGCTGGTCAAGCTGCCCCCCTTTATCGTCACGCTGGGCACCTGGTCGATCTATGGCGCCATGATCATCTTCATTTCGCAATCCGAGACCATTCGCAGCCAGGACATCGCGGCGATCGCGCCCATGCTGCAATGGATGGGTGCGCGGGTGGCGCTGGGCGGCGGGGCGATCCTCACGGCGGGCTCCATGGTGATGATCCTGATCGCGGCGAGTGTCTGGTATCTGCTCAACCGCACGGCCTTCGGACGGCACATCTATGCCACGGGCGACGACCCGGAAGCGGCGCGGCTGGCCGGTATCAACACCACCATGACGCTGATCGGCGTCTATACCTTGGCCGGTTTCATCTGCGCGCTGGCCAGCTGGGTGCTGATCGGGCGGGTCGGGGCCGTTTCACCGCTGGGTAGTCAGACAGCCAATCTCGATTCCATTACTGCCGTGGTGATCGGCGGTACGTCGCTGTTCGGCGGGCGTGGCTCGATCATTGGGACGCTGTTGGGGGCGCTGATCGTGGGCATGTTCCGCAATGGCCTGGCGCTGGCCGGGGTCGACGTGCTCTGGCAGGAATTTGCCGTGGGCGCGCTTATCATCATCGCTGTTACCACCGACCAGTGGATCAGGAAGATTTCGGCATGAGTCTGGATCAAACTGCAACGAGCCTCACCGCCACCCCGATTGCCGGGCCCCAGCCTATTCTCAGCGCCCAGGGGCTGCAGAAGCGCTATGGCAAGGTGGTGGCGCTCGACAATGCCGATTTCGACCTGATGCCGGGGGAAATCCTGGCGGTGATCGGCGACAATGGCGCGGGCAAATCGACCCTGATCAAGGCGCTGTGCGGCGCGGTGATCCCCGATGCAGGGACGATCAAGCTCGACGGTTCGCCGGTGCATTTCAAATCGCCGATGGAGGCGCGGCTGGCGGGGATCGAGACGGTCTACCAGAACCTGGCGTTATCGCCCGCCCTGTCGATTGCCGACAATCTGTTCCTGGGCCGCGAGATGCGTAAGCCAGGGCCGCTTGGCAATATCTTCCGGTTGCTCGACCGTTCGACCATGAACCGCCTGGCCCGCGAAAAGCTGAGCGAATTGGGGCTGATGACGATTCAGAACATCAACCAGTCGGTTGAAACACTGTCGGGCGGCCAGCGCCAGGGCGTGGCCGTGGCACGGGCGGCAGCGTTCGGTTCGCGCGTGGTGATCATGGACGAGCCCACGGCGGCTTTGGGCGTCAAGGAAAGCCGCCGCGTACTGGAACTGATGCTCGACGTCAAGCGGCGTGGCCTGCCCATCGTGCTGATCAGCCACAATATGCCCCATGTGTTCGAGGTGGCCGACCGTATTCATATCCACCGGTTGGGACGGCGGATCGCGGTGATCAATCCGAAGGACTTTTCGATGTCGGATGCGGTGGCGATCATGACGGGGGCGATGAAACCGCCCTCCTGACGCCCAACCCCGCCGAGTCTTCCCCGCGAAGGCGGGAATCCATTCTTTCTCGTGCACCGAACCCAAGAATGGATTCCCGCCTTCGCGGGAATGACGCCGTGAGTTACAAATGGCTCACCTGCTGGGCAGATGCTCAGTCTATCGGCCGATATGCATAGGAATATCTCGATGACCAAAGTCCGCGCCCTCGTTCTCGAACGCCAGCATGAACTGGCGCTGCGCGATATCGATCTGCCGCTCGATGTGGGGCCGGGCATGGTCAAGATTGCCATTCACACCGTGGGTGTCTGCGGTTCGGATGTGCATTATTACACCCATGGCAAGATTGGGCCTTTCGTGGTCAATGCGCCCATGGTGCTGGGGCATGAGGCGGCGGGGACCGTCACCGAAGTGGGCGCGGGTGTGACCCATCTTAAGGTTGGCGACCGGGTCTGCATGGAGCCGGGTATTCCCGATCCCAATTCGCGGGCCAGCCGGCTGGGCATGTATAATGTCGATCCCGCCGTGCGCTTCTGGGCGACGCCGCCGATACATGGTGTGCTGACACCCGAGGTGGTCCATCCCGCCAATTACACCTTCAAGCTGCCCGACAATGTCAGCTTTGCCGAAGGGGCAATGGTTGAGCCCTTTGCCGTGGGCATGCAGGCGGCGACCAAGGCCAGGATCACGCCCGGCGATACCGCGGTGGTGCTGGGTGCCGGGCCAATCGGCACCATGGTCGCTATCGCCGCATTGGCCGGTGGTTGTGCGCGGGTGATCGTGGCCGATCTGGCGCAGCCCAAGCTCGATATCGCCGCGCGCTATCAGGGCGTCATTCCGGTCAATATCCGCGAGAAGAATATTGTCGAGGAAGTGTCGCGCCTCACCGATGGCTGGGGCGCCGATGTGGTGTTCGAATGCTCGGGTTCGCCCCATGCCTGGAAGACCATCATGGACCTGCCGCGGCCGGGTGGAACCATTGTCGTGGTCGGCCTGCCGGTCGAGCCGGTCGCCGTCGACATCGCCGCGGCCTCGACCAAGGAAGTGCGGATCGAAAACGTCTTCCGCTATGCCCATCAATATGACCGCGCCATTGCGCTCTTCGCCTCGGGGCGGGTGGACCTCAAGCCGCTGATCTCGGAGACATTTGCCTTTGAGGATTCGATCAAGGCGTTTGATCGGGCGGTGGAAGCGCGGCCGAGCGATGTGAAGTTGCAGATCCGCGTGAGCAGCGATGGCTGAAACGCGGCAGGTGGTGCTGGATGGCGCGTCGTGGCAGAGCCGCGACGATGTCTACCAGGCCATCGAGATCGCCATTGGCCCCAGCTATTTCGGGCGCAATCTCGATGCCCTCTGGGATATCTTGCGGACGCCGGAAGATAGCGTCCTCAAGCCACCCTATGCGCTGCTGGTGCGCGGTGCCGGGTCTGCCGGCGCCGAGGCGCGGCAAACCATTGCCGATATTGCCGCTGTTTTTGCCGAGGCGCGAGCGAGCGGCCAGGACGTCGATCTCACCATTCTCGACTAGGAGAGCCTCATGGACTTGAATCTGCGCGACAAGGTCGCCGTTATCACGGGTGGAACAGTGGGTATCGGGTTGGCCGTTGCCGAGGGATTGGCGGCGGAGGGGGCAAACCTGGTGCTGGTGGGCCGCGACAAGCTGCGGGGTGATGACGCGGCGTCGCGGGTAGCCGACAGGTTCGGCATTATCGCCACGGCGATCAGCGCCGATGTCGCGACCGCGCAAGGGTGCGATGCGGTGATCAAGGGCACGGCCAAAGCCTTTGGCGGGGCCGATATCCTGATCAATAATGCCGGGACCGGCTCAAACGAGACCATTGCCGAAGCCGACGATGCCAAGTGGCAATATTATTGGGACCTGCATGTGATGGCCGCGGTGCGGCTGGCGCGAGGGCTGGTGCCGGGGATGAAGAAGCGCGGCGGCGGCGTGGTGCTGCACAATGCCTCGATCTGCGCGGTGCAGCCGCTGTGGTACGAGCCGATCTACAACACCACCAAGGCGGCCCTGATGATGTTTTCCAAGACTTTGGCCAATGAGGTGGTGGGCGACAATATCCGCGTCAACACGATCAATCCCGGGCTGGTGCTGACGCCGGACTGGGTGAAGACCGCCAAGCAGATTGCCGGGGAAGATGGCTGGCAGGCGCATCTGCAAGGGGTGGCCGACGAGGCGGGCGGCATGAAGCGCTTTGCGACGCCCGAGGAGCTGGCCAATTTCTTCGTCTTCATGTGCTCGGACAAGGCCAGTTATTCGACTGGTTCGACCTATTTTGTCGATGGTGGCTGGCTCAAGACGGTCTGAGGGCTGCGGAACCAAGCGAGCAGGCTTCCGGTTGTGACAGCAGCGCCACAATCAGGGTCTGTGCCATGGATGCCGGCAATGCATTCGGCTATGTCGATACTTTCCTGCCCCAGCATATCATCGCCATTCGCCTGCTGATCGCGGCCATCCTGGGGGCGATGATCGGCTTTGAGCGGGAATGGCACACGGCCGAAGCGGGGCTGCGCACCCATATCCTGATCGCGGTGGCGGCCGCGCTTTTCACGATTCTGGCCTTCGAGATATTCCATACCATCCAGGGGGAAGGACGCTCCAATCCCGACCCGATCCGTGCCGTAGAGGCGGTGACGGCCGGCATAGCCTTTCTTGGGGCCGGCGCCATTTTCCGGCGCGGCGGGGGTGTGCAGGGGCTCACCACCGGCGCGGGAATGTGGCTGGCAGGGGCGGTGGGCGTCGCGACGGCGCTTGGCTATTATCTGATTGCATTGGGCGTGGCGGTGTTGGCGGTGGCAATTCTCGCCATGCTGCGATTTTTTGCCCATCAGGTGGTGGGGCGCGATGCCCAGCCGGGCGCCCATGAGGGAAAAGGGCCGCGGGGAGAAGCAGATGGAGATTGATGGCGCGCGCGGAGGGACATGCGCGCAGCCCTGCTCCTCCCCCCGTACGGCACGCGACCGGGAGGTGTCGCGACCGCGCCCTGGTGCCTCGCCCCCTTGGAGCAGGGCCGGCACATCCCCTCCGGCGCAAGGTGCAAGCTGCCGGACGGGTTAGACGAATGGCGGGGAGGGAGCTTGGGAATGCAAGGCCAGCCCAAAGGCAGAACTTGCGGGCGTCGCTCCCCGCCGAGGCATGCAACCTGTGGACGCAGGAGTTGCATGCCAACTGGCGCCGGACGATTGGCATCCGGAAACAAAGAGAATCGGCCACACCGCCATTGCTGGCGGGGGCCGAGCGAGTCTTGCATGGTCAAGAATGTCAGCGGAGGCGCCGCACCACCGCAGACGAGGTCGCGCCACAAACAGGCGCCGACACATGGCCTATGCGCGAAGCCGGCGGTGGGAAACAGGCAAAGCGGGGTAATGCAAAGGTAACATTCGCTTGAATTTTACATGTAAAGGAGGATGATCTCCGCGCTGCCCGGGGAGGTGTACCGTTAGTCCCTCTGTGCCAGAGCGTGATCAGATCCTTGTGGCACTCGGCCGGTTGCTCGAGTGGCCCGAAATTGCGCGCTCGCCGCAGCTGGCGCGCTTTGCCAGCTATATCGTCGAACGCACGCTCGATGGCGAGCAGCAGGCCATCAAGGCCTATTCGATAGCGGTGGACGTATTCGGCCGCCCGGCCGATTTCGACCCGCAGGCAGACCCCATCGTGCGGGTGCAGGCGCGGCGGCTGCGGGCTTTGCTCCACACTTATTATCAGGGCGCCGGAGCCAGCGAGCGTGTGCGGATACGCCTGCCCGTGGGCCGCTATGTGCCTGACTTCGACCTGGTTGATACCGAGACATTGCCGGCGCCGCCTGTCGTCGAGGAAGAGCCGGTCCCCGCGCCATCCAGGCCACGGGGGAGCATAACGCTTTCCTGGTTTGCGCTGGCCGTCATCGCGCTGGGCACGGGGGCGCTTGCGTTCTCCCTGGCGACCTGGCAGCCCCGACAGGAGGCGCTGACCCTGGCTGCCGGCGCGGTGCAGCGACCCAGCCTGGGTGTGTCGGAATTCCAAAATCTCACCGGGCAGGGGCGGGGACCCTTGTCGGTATCGGGTCTTGCCATCGAATTGGTGACCGATCTCGAAGCCTTTGACACCATGGATGTGCGCTATGACGGCGGTCCGACGCCCGCAGCCCAACCGGCTTCGCCGGGTGGCTTCGCGCTTAGCGGCATTGCGCGGATCGATGCCGATATGGTGCAATATAGTGCCATTCTCACCGATACGCGCACCAGCGATATCGTCTGGAGCGATGTCATCTCGCTGCCATTGGCGCGGGCCAGCGAACCTCTGGCGCTTGACGAGGTGTCGCGCCGGCTCAGCCTTGTGCTGGGCAGCACAAGAGGGCCGGTCCATGCCCAGGCGCGGCAGTTTCTGGCTTCCGGCGCCCCATTGACCGGCAATGAAAACGCCTATCTCTGCCGGGTGGCCTTCGATCTTTATCGCGATACGGGCAGTGCCGAGGCGGCGGATCGGGCCAGGACGTGCTTTGCGGCTGTGCCTCAAAGCGAAGGCGAAAAGCCGGTGGCTCTGGCGGCGGCAGCGAGCCTCATGGCCGAAATGGGCGAAGACAGCACGGCAACGGACCGCTATCGCACGGCCCAGGCCGATATGGCGCGGGCCATTGCCGGTTCCCCGGTCAGTGCATTTGTGTGGGAGCAGCAGGCACGATTGTTCGAAACCCTGGGTGCAATCGTCGAGGCGGAAGCCGCTTTCGGCTCGGCTACGCAACTCAATCCGGCCAGTGCCGATGCCCTGGCGGGTTATGCCCGGCTGCTGGCTTTTTCCGGCCGGCTCGACGATGCCAGATCTCTGGCGGAGCAATCGATCAATGCGGCGCCCAGTCCGCCCGCCTGGTATTTCGGTGTGCCGGCGCTCTTGGCGCTGCGCGATCGCGACTTCTCCACGGCGATAGCCGATGCCGAAATCTATGCCGCGGCGGATCGGGAACTGGGGCCGGTGCTGGCCATCATGGCGGCGCAGGAGGCCGGGGATAGCGCCATCGTCAATCGCTATCTGCCCCAGGTGCTGGAAATTGCCAGTTTCCGGGCGGCGGGCGTATTGCCGCAATTGCGCAAGCGCATCAGCGATGCCGGCCTATTGGGGCGGATCGGGGCGACGTTGGCGGCGGCTGGTGTGCCGCCGTCGTCGCTCAATGGCCGGTTTTGATCAATGCGTCGATGACTGGGAAAAAAGATTGATGACGAGCACGCCCGCCAGGATCAGGCCAATGCCGATCAACGCCGGTAGATCGAGCGTCTGGCCATAGGCAAAATAGGCAATGATCGAGACCAGAATGATGCCGACCCCGGACCAGATAGCATAGCCGATGCCGACCGGAATGGTCTGGAGCGCCAGCGAGAAAAAATAGAAGGTAATGACATAGCCCACCACCACCACGATCGAAGGGCCCAGCTGGGTGAACCCGGCCGAGGCCCGCAGGAAGGACGTGGCGATCACTTCGCCGACAATGGCGATCAATAGATAGACGGCGCCGTTCATGGCCCCTCCAACGCATGGGAATTGATCCCAGACTAAGCCATCGGATATGCGCCGGACAGCCGGGTTTGTTGCACAGCTTAGCCAAAAATGGCTTGTGCAAGTCCGACAAATCGGACCCCGCGCTCCTCGAAATTCTTGAATTGGTTATAGGAAGGCGCGCCCGGCGAGAGGATGAGCGCATCAAAACGCTCCTTGTAGGCGTGCAGGGCATGCATGGCCGTTTCGAGATCGGGCTCGGCCAGGACGGTAATATGTGGCGCGGCGACCCGCGTGGCAGCGGCCAGGCGCGCGCCCGTCACCGGCAGGCAGGCGAGAGTTGTCACGCCATAGCCTGCCAGCAGGCTTGCCAGCTCGGTATAGTCCTGCTCGCGCTCATGGCCACCGGCGATAAGGGCAATGCGAAAGCCCTTATAGGCGGCCAGTGCCGCCTTGGTCGCCTCGGGGGTGGTCGAGATCGAGTCATTGACGAAGATGGTGCCGCCGAACTGGTGTTCCTCGAGCCGGTGGGGCAGGGGTACGAAGGCGGCGATGCCGGCCACCACGCCATTCAGGCTTGCTCCGGCCGCCAGGGCGATCTGGGCGGCAAGGCGGGCATTGTCGATATTGTGGCTGCCCTTGAGGCGCGAGCCCATCGCTGCCTTGTCGATGGCGGCCCGCTCCTCGCGCGTCAAATCGCGCAAGAGGCGGCGATGGTCGCGTACGGCCTGAGCGACCAGCGCATTGCCCCTGGCTCCCGCGCCCAGCGCCACCGGGAAACTGCCTTCCCGGTCGATCAGATGCAGCTTGTCGTGGAAGTAGCGCTCGACCGAACCGTGCCAGTCGACATGTTCGGGATAAAGATTGGTGACCGCCGCTATGTCGGGCAGGAAATTCATGTCCGAGGTCTGGTAGCTCGACAATTCGAAGATGACGACCGGATGGCGATCGGCGATGTCGAGCGGGGCGACGCCGACATTGCCGGCGAGCCCCGCATCGATCCCCGACCGCGTCAGCATCAGATGGGTCAGCGTGGCGGTGGTCGATTTGCCCTTGGTGCCGGTAATGGCGATGACCGTGCGGCCGTGGCGATAGGTTGCGCCCCAGAGGTTGAGATTGGACGTCACCGGAATGCCGGCATGGCGGGCAATGTCGAACACCGGTTTGTAGCGTGAGACGCCCGGGCTTTTCACGATGATGCCGAAGCGATGCTCGTGAATGGCCGCTCCGAGATCTTCGGTTGCGATTTGTTCGGTGCCCGGAATATCGGCCGCGCCACTGTCGACGGTGACATAGAGTTTGAGATCGGGCTGGCGGGCCTTCAGGAAGCCAGCGGTGGAAATGGCCTCGCGGCCCGCACCATAGAGCAGGACAGGTTCCTCAAACCGCATAGGCGGCCACCTTGGCGGCAAGCGCCGGCGGAATGTGATGATCGTGGCTGTCTGTCAGGCATTCGGCCATGGCAGCCTGCAGCTTGGGTTCGCCATATTGGGCGAACAGGTCGGCCTTGACCGCGCGGACCACGGCCGCCTCATGCCAATCGGCATGGCGCGTCAGCGTATAGAGGCACGCCGCGGCTTCGAGGATTTCTCCCACGCATTCCCAGGGCTTTTGCCCGGCCAGGCCCGAAAGTTCGCGGAACGAGGCCTCGTTGTCGAGATTGTCGAGCAGGTTCTTGCCGAAGATGGAGAGCAGCCTGTCCTTGGCCATGAAGGGAGCAAAGATCAGAAAGACGAAATGGCACTTTGGGCATTCGCCGCACCAGAGGGGGCCGTCATTGCCGGTCAGCCGGAAATTGCGGTTGCAACTGGAAAAGACGTGGTCGAACTTGGTCTCATGGGTGAAGAGCGAGGCGATGCGCGCTTCCGAATAGGGACGCAGCAGGGAGTAGTATTTCAATGCTCCGCCGGTCGCGTCGGACAGGATCGAGGCGATCAGCAGTTCGAAGCCCAGCGACTTGGAATATTGGTGGTTGGTTTCGCGGCCGTCGAATTCGACATTGCCCTCGCTGGCCGAGCGCTCGTTGGAGAGCACGATCTGGTTGAAACCGAACAGCACCGCACAGAGCGCGGCGATCATGGAATTGATCGCGGTCGAGGGCACATGGCCATTGTAATAGCCGGGTTCCCTGGAGAGGCGGATCATCTCGGCGTCGAGGGTGCGGGTGACATAGACCGGCTTGGTGCCGATCTTGTCGACGGAGGTGATGATCGGACCCTTGGGATTGACGGCAAAGGGCGTGAAATCGAGGCCGACCGCGGTCAGCAGATCAACGCTGACCAGCGAATCCTTGCCGCCGCCAATCGGCAGCAATGCACGATCGGGCAGCGACACCGCCGGCTTGACGGCTTCGGCGTCATGGGGGGCCGAGATGGTCAACTTGCCGAAACGGGCGAGATTGTTGCGGGCATAGAACTCGCCCAGCCCATTTTCATAGACATCGATGGCGAAAGCCCGTTCGGCCTCGCTCAGCGCAATATTGGGGGCAGTAATCTCAAAGGGTGCGCGCAGCTTGAAATAGCTGACACCCAGCACGATTGCCGTCAGGTCGAGCAGCTTGACGAAGGCGGGGCTGGCCGCTTTTTCCGCATCAGCTTCTGGCAGCGTCAGGGTCTCGGTGAAACTTTTGCCGCCCAGGCCATAGGTGAAAACGGCCTGGCCCGTCGCCGGATTGAAGGTAGGGCGCTCGATGAGAAATTGTTCGGTCACGGGGCTGATCACACCTTTAAGTTGCCAATCATATAAGTGATTTGCCGCCGTGGCGGGAGTGGGGCGCTTTTTTGTGTCGAAAACCGGACATGTCATTCGTTGTATGTCTGAAGGCCGCGAGGCGGTCCAATTTGAGGAGACGAAAAATGCGTGTCTTGGTTTTTGTCAAAGCCAATGAAGACAGTGAAGCGGGGGTAATGCCCTCCACCGAGCTGCTCGAAGCCATGGGCAAATACAATGAAGAGCTGGTCGATGCCGGCATCATGAAGGGCGGCGATGGGCTGCAACCTTCCAAAAAGGGCAAGCGCATCCTGTTCGACGGCTCAAGCCGCACCGTCATCGACGGTCCCTTCACCGAGACCAAGGAGCTGGTTGCCGGTTTCTGGGTCTGGGAGGTCAAGGACATGGAGGAGGCGGTGGCCTGGGCCCGGCGCTGTCCCAACCCCATGGACGGCGGCGGCGTGCTGGAAATCCGTCCGGTATTCGAGATGAGTGATTTCGGCGAGGCCATGACCTCCGATGTGGCCGAAATTCACAATCGGGTACGCGATAAATCCAATTAGCGCCATCATTGCTCAAACCGCAGGAGACAATCCGATGAGCACCACCAGCAACACGGGCAAGGTCCCGGTCGGCGGCGCCGAAATCTACTACGAGATCCATGGCGACGGGCCGTCGCTGGTGCTGTTGCATGGCGGCGTCAACCCGTCTGCAACCTTCGGCGCCCCGCTGGCCGTGATGGCCAAGACGCACAAGGTGATCGCCATTCATATGCGCGGCCACGGCTTCAGCACGGACGGCGACGGGCCGTGGTCGTCCGAGCTGATGGCCGACGATGTCGCGGCCGTGCTCCGGCAGCTCGGCATCGGCAAGGCTCGCTTCATGGGCTATTCGCTCGGTGCCGCCGTGGCACTGCAGGTCGCGATCCGGCACCCAGAACTGGTCGAAAAGCTGGTGGTCGTCTCCGTGGCCTTCCGCACCGATGGCGACTTTCCCGAGGTCCGGCAGGCCTTCGCGAAAATGCCTGATATGGCCGCCGCTATCGGCCAGCAACTGGCGGCCTCGCCGCTCGCGCAGCTCTACCCCGGCGTCGACTGGGAGAGCGTGATGCGCAAGAGCGGCGAGATGAATCTGCCCGGCCACGATTGGACCGAGGGCATCAAGACGATCAAGGCCCCGATTCTGCTGGTCTTTGCGGATGCGGATTCCATACGGCCCGAACATATGGTCGAGTTCTGGCAGCTGCTCGGGGGCGGTCTGCACGACGCCGGACTTGACGGCTCCCAGCGCCCCGCCGGCCAGCTCGCTATCCTTCCCAACACGACACATTACAGCCTGATCGACTCGCCGCTCCTTACCGAGGTCGCGACGGCCTTCCTTATGCAGTAGCGCTCAGCTCACTCGGACCCTTCGTTTGGTACAGTGGCTGTCGACTCGCGGATGACAAGCCTGGTCACAGTGGAAATGGCCGGTTCTGCGTTCTCCGAATTCTCGATTGCGGCAAGGGCCATGGTCACGGCGAGGCGTCCGAGTTCGCCGATGGGTTGGGCGATGCTGGTCAGCGCCGGCGTCAGGATTTCGGCCATGCTGTCGTCATAGCCGATGATCGAAATGTCGTTGGGAACGCTCAGTCCAGCCTCGCTGATCGCCTGCAGCCCCGAGGCGGCGAGCAGGTCGGAGCCGAAAATCACTGCCGTAGGTCGCTCTGGAAGCGCCAGCAAGCGGCGCATCAGGTGGTATCCGGGTTGCCGGACCGGCTTGCTATCGTCGTAATAGACGGCACGGAGCATATTGGCCGCGGGCACGTCAATTCCATGTCGTGCTAGGTTCTCGCGAAACAGCCGCTCGCGGACTGCCTCGATCGCGTCGTCGAGATTCCCCTCCATATTGCTGGAATCCACGTCGCCGCCAATGAAGGCAAAGCGCCGGTGGCCCAGGCCATAGAGGTGATCAACGGCCTCCCGCATGCCGTCATGCGCATCCACCGTCACAACGGCGCCGACATGGGCGATGTGCCGCTCGACCTGGACCGTGGGAATGCCGTTCTGGGCAATGATGCGGACATTCCTGGGGTCCCTGGCGCTGCAGAAAATGACTGCATCGACGTGATGATCGAGGAAGCGCCGTACCCCCGCGGCCTCCATGTCCGAATCGGCATTATTGTTCAAAGTCAGCACGGTATAGCCTTGGCGCAGTGCTTCCATCTGCACGAAATGCGCCACTGCCGGATGGAAGGCGTTAAGCCGTGACTCGCTGACCACGAGACCAAGCGTGTAGCTGCGGCTGGTGCGAAGGCCGCGGGCCACCATGTTGGGCCGGTAACCTGTTGCCTCCACGGCGCTTTTCACAGCTATGCGCGTTTCTTCCTTCACATAGCCGTTGTTGTACAGAACGCGCGCCACCGTGGCTGCTGAAACGCCGGCGCGGCGCGCCACGTCCGTCATGGTGGCTTTACTCGCCTTCATCCTTGACTGATCTCCTCTTTCCACACGCCTACAAATGCCCTCTTGCCAAACTCAAGGCAATATGGTGACGTCAACATGATGACGTCACCATACGAATTCCAACAAGAGAACTCGGGGTGGCGCATTGACTGCCCGGCGCTTGCAGGGGCGTCCGGGTAGGAGGATGGCCAGGGCCGGCCGAGACGAGGAAACGGCCTGCGCATCTCTAATCACAAACCAAGACCGCGCCCGGATGCCCGGAGCGCGAACGACGATGCTCGACCTGGGAGGGAATCCAACATGAGCAGACCCAATTTCATGCGCCGCAACATGATCAAGCTGGCGCTAGCCGGCACCGCGCTGGGCCTATGCGCGGGCCCGGCCCTTGCGCAGCCCGTATCCATCGATTTCTGGGACATGATCTGGGGCGGACCGACCTATCCGGCCGCAGCCCAGGCGCTGGTCGACAAGTACAATGCCGAGCATCCGGACGTGCAGGTCGTCTACCGCTCCGTACCGTGGACGAACTGGTACGAGACCTTCGTCACCGCGATCGCCTCGGGCAGCGCGCCCGATATCTCGACTGGCGCCGGCTTCCAGGCGGTGCAGCTTTATGACCAGGGCGCCATCATGCCGGTGGACGAGGTGGTCGCCCAGCTTGATGCCAATGACTTCGCTCCCGGCGCACTCGACGCGCTGCGCTACGACGACCACTATGTCGGCCTGCCTTGGGCCGTGGACCTGCGCGTGCTGTTCTATCGCAAGGACGTGCTGGAGGCCGCAGGGGTGGCTGTTCCGACCAATTGGGAAGAATTCCGTGCCGCTGCCAAGACGCTGACGGCAGACGGCAAGTTCGGTCTCGTGTCGTCGGGTGACTCGGGCGGAATGCACTGGATTCTGGCCAGTTCTATCAATAATGGCGGTGGCCTGTTCGATGCCGATGGCAATGCCGCACTGAACGGCGAGCGCACCACCGAGGCGCTGCAATACCTGACCGATCTAAAGACCGATGGCTCCGTCAATCCGGCCAGCGTCGGCTATGTCAATGACGATGCGCGCGGTTCCTTTTTCCGCGGCGAGGCGGCTTTCCTGCTCAACGGTCCCCTGCTGCCTGACCAGGCCGGCGGTGTGAAGGACCAGATCGGCATCGTCCCGCCGATGCAGGCGCTGCATGGCGATGTCGGCACGGTCTACTGGGTCAACAACATCATGGTTTACAACCAGACCGAGCACCCGGCCGAAACCATGGCCTTCCTCAAGTGGTGGAGCGATAACGCGCTGCCGCTGTGGACCGAAGGCAAGGCGGGTAACCTCCCCGCGCGTCAGTCGATCCAGGCCGACGCTTATTTCCAGGACAATCCAAGCGTCAAATACATCATCGACACCTATTTGCCGGTGTCCAAGACCATGTCGGCGGCAGTGGGTGGAACCTTTCCGCAGCTCAACGAGATCGATGGCGACGGCTTCCTGATGAGCCTGATGCAGTCAATCTGGCAGGGCCAGCCGCTCGGCGACAATCTTGCCGCCGCCCAATCCCATCTCGAAGAGATCATGGCTGATTGATGACTGTCGCCCTCGATAGCAACGAGGCTCCTGCCTGGCGTACCCGCGCCAGGCAGATGTTGGCCCCCGAATTCGTCACCCCCGCAATCCTGCTGGCGCCATCGGTGCTGCTGCTGCTGGTCGTCATCGCCTATCCGATGGTGCAGGGGTTCTTTTTCAGTTTCACCGATGGCTCGCTGATGAAGGGCGGCGATGTCGTGGGGTTTGAAAACTATACCAAGTTGCTGACCTCTCCGGCGTTCTGGCACTCGCTGCGCTTCAGCGCGATCTTTGCCGCCTGCAATATTGCCGGTTGCTATCTGCTCGGGCTCGGTTTGGCGCTGCTGCTGCAGATGGACATGCCCGGTCGCGGGGTTTTCCGCGTGCTGCTGCTCCTGCCGTGGATCGTGCCGTCGCTGGTGTCGATCGTGTCCTGGCGCTGGATGGTCAATGACGAGAAGGCGCTGTTCAACCAGGTCATCACCCTGTTCGGCGGCGATCCGATCTATTTCCTGTCCAACAGCAATTGGGCCGTGACGATCGTCATCCTGATCAAGATCTGGCGCAGCTTCCCTTTCATGATGCTGTCGCTGCTGGCAGCTTTGCAGAGCATCGACCGCTCGCTCTATGAAGCTGCGGCCATCGACGGCGCCACCAAATGGCAGTCGTTCTGGAACGTTACGCTGCCGCAGATCAAGAACATCTCGATCGTGCTTTGCCTGCTGATGACCATCTGGAGCGTCAACGACTTCGATACGCCGTGGCTACTGGCTCAGGGTGGGCCGGCTAATGCCACGGAAAACCTCGTCGTTCTGGCTTATCGCTACACTTTTGCCCGCAACGATGTCGGCATGGGCGCTGCGACTTCCTTCGTTACCCTGTTTGTGTTGATGGCGCTGGTCTTCTTCCTGCTCCGTCTGCAGCGCCGGAGTTGATGCCATGACCAATGACACGCTGCTCAAGCGCTGGGGTCTGACTGGGGCGATGACGGTCATCGTGCTGCTGGTGAACCTGCCAATCATCCTGCTGATGCTCAATTCCCTGCAGACGACCGAGCAGATCCTGGCCTCGCGCAGCATCATCCCAGCCAGCTTCACCCTCGCCAATTACGAGGGCCTGACCAATACGCCGTTCTTCACCTATTTGCGCAATTCGCTGATCGTCTCGCTTGGCGCGACGGCGTTCAGCGTTACCGCGGCGGTGCTGGCCGGCTATGCCCTATCGCGCTTCCGCAATGGATTGCTCGACGCCTACTCGACCGCATTGTTCGCAGTGCAGATGTTTCCCATCATCCTGGCCCTGATCCCGCTCTTCCTGCTGTTCCGGCCGCTGGGCTTCATCAACTCGCCGGTGTCGGTCATCATCGTCTATGCGGTGGTCAACTTGCCCTTTGTCACCTGGATGGCGCGGAGCTATTTCGACACCATTCCGCGCGAGCTCGAGGAAGCGGCGCTGATCGATGGCTGCGGCCACATCGAAGCCTTCATCCGCATCGTTCTGCCGCTGTCGGGACCAGGCCTTGCCGCAGTGTCGATCTTCGCTTTCCTCTTTTCCTACAATGAGTTCTTCGTCGCCAATGTGTTCCTGCGGACCACCGAGGCCATGACATTGCCGGTGGGCATCCAGATGTTCATGCAGCAGTTCTCGACCGACTGGGGCAGTCTGATGGCAGCAGCAACGCTGACCATGATGCCGACGCTGATCCTTTTCCTCTTCGTCCAGAAATTCATCACCCATGGCGCTATCGCCGGTGGCGTGAAGGGATAATTCAAATGGCTTCACTCACGATTAAATCGGCCAGGAAGAACTACGGCACAGTGCCGGTGCTGCATGGCGTGGATGTTGATATCAAGGATGGGGAATTCCTCATCCTGGTCGGCCCCTCGGGCTGCGGCAAGTCCACCCTGCTGCGCATGATTGCCGGGTTGGAATCGATCACCGGCGGCACGATCATGATCGGCGACCGCGTGGTCAACGACCTGCCGCCCAAAGCGCGCGATATCGCCATGGTGTTCCAGTCTTACGCGCTCTACCCGCATATGACTGTCGCGCAGAATATGGGTTTCTCGCTCAAGCTGGCCCGTCGTCCCAAAGCCGAGATCGACGCCGCTGTCCGCAAGGCGGCTGACATCCTGGCGCTGGGGGAGTTGCTCGAGCGCACGCCCAAGCAGCTTTCGGGTGGGCAGCGCCAGCGCGTTGCCATGGGTCGCGCCATTGTGCGTAATCCCGCAGTGTTCCTGTTCGATGAACCGCTGTCCAATCTCGACGCCAAGCTGCGCGTGCAGATGCGGGCCGAGATCAAGGAACTGCACCAGCGGCTCGGCACCACAATCGTCTACGTTACCCACGACCAGATCGAGGCCATGACCATGGCCGATCGCATCGTGGTCATGCATGGCGGCGTAGTGGAACAGATCGGGCGCCCACTCGATCTCTACGACAAGCCGTCCAACCTGTTTGTCGCCGGTTTTATCGGCTCGCCATCGATGAATCTCATCGACGGCACCGCGGAAACGGCCGGCAGCTTCGCCACTGCCTCCGGTGCCACTATTCCGGTCCCTGGCCTCACCGCGCAACAAGGCGCGAGCCTGGTCCTGGGCGTTCGTCCGGAACATCTGGAACTGGCAGCTGCCGGTTCGGAGGGCGCCATGGCAGGGCAGGTGGTTGTCACCGAACCCACGGGATCGGAAACCCAGGTCACGCTGCGCATTGGCAAGTCCGACCTGCTGGCACTGTTCCACAGCCGCATCGAGGTCCAGCCGGGCGACACCATCCACATCCGCGTGCTGCCGGGCAAGGCGCACCTGTTCGACAAGGCGTCCGGCCGGCGGCTGGACTGACAAGTCAACGGCCGGATCGTCCTCCCGGCCGTTCCGGGACGCGCTTTTCTCCCGGAGCGCGTCCCGCCCCATTCCTAATGAAAGATATTCGCATGACCCAAATGGCCTATAATCCGCTCTCCTTCTCGCTCACCGCCGAAGGCTGGAAGCCGGAGCTCGCCCCGCCTCTCCCCACCATCCTGACCATCGTCAAGAATGCCGGCTATGACGGCATCCACGCCGAAGTCCCGCAGGGCAGCACCGCCGCCGCTTATGCCACGCTGCTGGGCGATCATGGCCTCAAGCCGGCGCCGGGCTATTTCCAGTCCAACTTCGCCGACGCCGCGGCCTTGCCGGCGACCATGGAGGCGGCCCGCAAGGCGGCCGCCGATCACGCCGTTCTGGGCCTCGACCGCATCTTCATCGCCGAACAGTTCGGGGCCAATCCGGCTCGCATTTCTACGCCGGCCGTGGGCGTGGGCAGCAATCCCGAAACCCTGGCCCGCATTGCCGATGGCCTTGGCAAGGTGGCCGCTGCCATGGCGGCGGAAGGCGTCATTCCTTGCCTCCATGCCCATGTCGGCACGCAGATCGAGACTGTTGCCGAGACCGATTTCGTGCTGGACCGCGTTGGTGCCGACATCTTGCTGGTGGGGCCCGATACTGGCCACCTCAGCTGGGCGGGCGCTGATCTCAATGACTTTTTGAGGAGGCACGCTTCCCGCGTCGGCGCCGTACATATCAAGGACTACCGCAAAGCGGTGGCCGATGACACGCGCGCGGCAGGCAAAGGCTATCACGATGCCGGCGCTGCCCACATCTGGACCGAACCGGGTCGTGGCAGCATCGATCTCGACGGCGCGCTCAAGGCGCTTGGCGGCTTTAATGGCTGGTTCGTCGTCGAGGTCGACATTGCCGACCAGCCGACGGTGGAGGAAAGCGCCCGCGTTGCAGCGCAGTGGCTGCGGCCCCGCCTTGAGGCCCGGTCATGAACCCGATCGGCATCGGCTTTATCGGCGGCGGTCCTGTCACGCAGGCCATCCACCTCCCGGCCATCGCCACGCTGGGTGGGCAGTTCCGGACTATTCGCGTGATGGACGTCAATCCGGTGGTGGCCGATGAGGTCGCCGCTCGCTACGGCGCGGTTGGCTCGACCGACGCTACCCCCATCTATGAAGACCCCGCGGTTGAGGTCGTGGCCATCTGCAGTCCCAATGCCTTTCACGCCGACCAGGTGATTGCCGCCTGCCGTGCCGGCAAGAAAGCGGTGCTGTGCGAGAAGCCGCTCGCTGTCTCCAAGGCCGAAGCCGAGATGATCCGGGATGCTGCCAAAGCCAGCGGCACGGTGATCTTCGTGGGTACCATGCATGCCTATGATCCGGCCTATCTCGCGGCCCGCGCGGCATGGCGGGCCAGCGGCGATACGGCCGTGCAGGTGCGCAATGGCATCTTCCTGCCGACCAATGACGTGTTCACCGATCAGGCAACACAACTGGTCCCCGTGCCACCCATACCCCGGCCTTCGGGGCCACCCGATCTGGCGATGAAGCAGGCCATGATGCGGGGCGCCATGCTGGGCCTTGCCATCCACAATATCCCGCTCGTCCGGGACTTCCACCCCGAAGTGGGTACTCTGGAACTCGCACAATTCCTGCCGCCATTCGGCTACACGCTGGTCAGCGCCGCCAATGGCTCGACCGCCGAGCTGAGCGGAATGATGCCGGGGCAGTGGCCGCCGAAATGGACCTTCGAAGTGCTCGGCAAGACCCATTGCCTGCGGGCGGATATGCCACCCTCCTATGTCATGGCCGGCTCGGCCCGCGTGGAGCTGGCCGGTCCCGATGGCACGCAGGTCTTCCAGTCCGGCGTCAATGGCTACCAGGCACTCTGGCAGGCCATTGCCGGCACCGTCCGCGGCGGCGCCGAGCCCCCCATCGATCTCGATACAGTCATCGCCGATCTTGGCTTCGCCCTCGATCTTGCCGATGGCATTGATCGGCTGCTGGAGGCAGCGGCATGAACAGTTTTCTGACCGTCCGGGCCTTCGGCTCGCTTGATCTCGACCATGCCGCAACCATAGCCAGCCTTCCTGCCAGTCTTCGGGTGGTCGGCGCGGGGCAGGCTGATATCGCAACCACGACACCAGACCTGAGATCCATCACGGCGGCCCTTGCGGTCTCGCCGAAAGGATTGGTGGTGACGCAGCCAGCTTTGCTCGACGACGCCGCGATCGGCATCCTGGGCGAGGCTGCCGTTCCGGTGTTCCCGGCTCTGGCGCTGGCGCCGAGGCTGCGCTTGCTCGATACCGGCGCGACCCTTGCCTCAGCAGGTCTTGTGCGCAGTCGTTTGAGCTGGCGCGGCACGATACATGAGGTGCTGCTGGAGCACCTTGCCGGTCTTGAGGCCGTGCTTGGGCCGATATCGAAGGTGCGCATTCTGGCCAGCTCAGACAATGGACACATCGGCACGGCGCAGACCCAGGGTGGTATTGTCGTCAATTGGTCGGGCCGTATTGACACCGGCCAGTCCGACTATGAACTGGATATTATCGGCCTATCCGAGCGGCTTGAAGTGAGCGGTGTCCTGGACGGTTCGGCGCGTCCTTTGCTGGTTCGTCATGGTACTGCCGGCGGGCTTCAGCAACCGCACGGCATATTCGAGACAGGCCTCCGCTGCTTCTGGCGTGCGGTCGTGTCCGACCTCACGGAGGGCAAGGCGGCGCCCCGCTGGCCGGACCTGAGCCGGCTACACGCTTTGGCGCGCGAACTTGCGGCACTCAGCTCAGTGCACGGAGAGGATGCAGCATGAGAGGAACCCTCAAGCCGATTTTCGATAGGTGGGTTGCGTGCCCAATGCCAAAACCAATCGAACGATAAGTCCGAAGGTGCTCAGTAGATTCGCATTTGCAGGCGCATGACGATGTCCGAGCCGAGGCGCTGGAAGCCGTATTCACGCATGGTGCAGGTCCAGCCCTCGCCGGATTTTTCGATGCGGAAGAGGTTGTAGCGCGCCGGATCGTCCAGCGTGCCGCCCTGTGCCGCGCTGGCAGCGGCGACGCCAACTACGGGGACTTCGTGGTTTTTGCCCGGAATGGAATGGATCGAGGAGCGGTGGGTGTGCCCGTGCAGGATCAGCTCCGCACCGTGTTCGGCAATCACCTGGCGGAACAGTTTGTGACCCTTGAGCCCGAAAGAGGGGTGCTGCAATTCAGCATTGGGCGGGTGATGGATGAGCACGGTGCGGAAATAACCCGCATCGCCCATGGCCTTGAGAATGCGGCTCAGCCGGTCGGCCTGTTTTTCCTCGAACCGCCCGATAGCAAGGAAAGGGCGTGTCGGCACGGCGCTTGAGCAGGAGATGACGGCCAGTTCGCCAACCCGCCGCACGAAGGGGAAAGCGGCTCCGTCCAGCGTTTCGCCTCTGAGATAGTTGCCCCATTGCTTTTGGGCTTCCTCCAGCGCGCCAGGCACATAGGCGTCGTGATTGCCAGGGCAGACTGCGATGCGGTCCGGGCTGCCCAGGGCTTCCAGCCATTTGCCGGCGCGTTCGATCTCAATATCGAGCGCCAGGTTGGTCAGATCGCCCGTTACTGCCGTAAAATCGGCATTCTGGGCCTGCATATGGGCAACCAGGCTCGCCAGCGTCTCGCTATTGAGCTCGCCATGCCGCTTGATCTTCCAGTTGAGAAAGCCGGTCAGCCGCTTGCCGAACAGATCGCGCAGGGCGATGTCGGGCATGGGCGAAAGGTGGATGTCGGAAATATGGGCGAGGGTGATCATTATGGGCGTAATGCCAGAAGGGGAGGGGCAAGAAAACGGGCAATCGCCTGTAACGTCAATTTTGTCGTCATCAAAGCTCTGCTACCGATAGGGCGAAAACGGAGCCAGCGATGCAGATGAATCGATTCCAGCAGGTGCGCGCCAAGGTCTTCCTGACGCTCAAGGGCCTTTGGCACAGGATGACGATAGGCGCCCGCATCATGCTGGTGGATGGGGACAAGGTGTTCCTGATCCGCCATACCTATGTGCCCGGCTGGCAATTCCCTGGCGGGGGCGTGGATCCTGGGGAAACCATGGAAGCGGCGGCGCGACGCGAGGCGCTGGAAGAAACCGGCTATCGGGTGACCGGACCGGTCGAGCTGTTCGGCATCTATCATAATGCGAGCCCGGTGACCGATCGCGATCACGTCGCCTTCTATGTCGCCAAGACCCACACGCTGGAGCGCGCCTTCAAGCCGAACCGGGAGATAGCCGAGGCCGGCTGGTTCGATCGCAAGGCGCTGCCGCAGGGGGTGACCCCGGCGACATCACAGCGGATCGATGAATATTTCGATGGGCAGCCCAAGCGGGAGATTTGGGGGTATTAAGGGCGGTTCTTTCCTTCTCCCCTCGTGGGAGAAGGTGCCCCGAAGGGGCGGATGAGGGGCGCTTCCACGGGCATTAAAGCATGGGATGGCGCAGGACCCCTCACCCTGACCTTCCGCTGAACGCGTCAGGTCGGTCCCTCTCCCACAAGGGGAGAGGGTAGAAAGGGGCGCTCACTTCAAAAACGGCAATTCCGGCCCAACCGGAATAATCCGCGTCGGATTAATAGTGATGTGGCTCCAATAATAATGCGTGCGGATATGGTCGAGATCGACCGTCTCCTTGACGCCGGGAACCTCGTAGAGCGCCTTGAGGTAGTGGCTGAGATTGGGATAGTCGGCGATGCGGCGGCGGTTGCATTTGAAGTGGCCGACATAGACCGCGTCGAACCGAACCAGCGTGGTGAATAGCCGCCAATCGGCCTCGGTGATGGTGTCGCCCGTGAGATAGGCGGTTTCGCCCAATAGGCCTTCGACCCAGTCCAACGCCTCGAACAGCTTGGCGACCGCCTCGTCATAGGCCTCCTGCTTGGTGGCAAAGCCGGCCTTGTAGACGCCATTATTGATGTCGTCATAGATGCGGGCATTGATCGTATCGATCTGGGCGCGCAGGGCTTCGGGATAATAGTCGTCGGTATTGCCGGTCAGCTCGTCGAAGGCCGAGTTGAACATGCGGATGATTTCCGAGCTTTCGTTGGAGACAATCGTGCCGGTCTGTTTGTCCCAGAGCACAGGCACGGTGACGCGGCCGGTATAGTCCGGCACGGCCTTTGTATAGACCTGCCAGAGGAAATCCTTGCCCAGCAGGCTGTCGCCGGTCGAGCCTTCGTCGGTCTTGAAGCTCCAGCCGGTTTCGTCGGGCATTTTGGGCGAGACGACCGAGACGGTGATCAGGTCTTCGAGATTTTTGAGCTTGCGGAAAATCAGTGTGCGATGCGCCCACGGGCAGGCCAGCGACACATAGAGGTGGTAGCGGCCCGCCTCGGCCTTGAAGCCGCCTGTGCCCGATGGGCCGGTGCTACCGTCCGCGGTGATCCAGTTGCGGAACCCGGCCTGGCTGCGTTCGAATTTGCCGCCTGTCTTCTTGGTATCATACCATTGGGTGGACCATTTGCCGTCGATCAATTGTCCCATGATCGTACCCTTTCCGTCATGTTGTCGTCTCGTTTGCGCGGTCTAAATCCGCGTGTCGAATGCTTTGCCATGCAGATAGCGCCTGGCGACGCAAAGGATAAGAACGCAATGGCGCGACGAACCGTTGTGCATATTGAACACAGAGCCGGCCGAAGGTCTTGAAATTCTTCGGCGCCACAATACCTTTCTGTTTACGCGAGGCCCCCTTGGTGCTAATGCGATTTTCAGGCGTGGAGGCGCCCAGGATGGCAAAGGTTTTGCTGGTGACACGACGACCGTAAGCGGTCCTTGAAGCGGTGCCCTTGGGGCGCCGGATTTGTCCTACGCGTTCCATCCTCTGGATCTTGGATCTTGTCATGAGCCTTCATTCTGCGCCTTCGGCTGCGGCCGCTGCTGTCTCCGCTTCGCCCGTTCGGGTCCCCAGTGTTCGTTATGCAACCGATGCCGATGATGCGTTCATCGAGGAATTGCAGGCTATTGCCTTTGGCCCGGGCCGGTTTGCCCGCACGGCCTTCCGCATCCGCGAGCGGTTCCCGATCGACAGGAGCCTGAGCCTCGTCGCCGAGGTGGACGGCACTGCATGCGGTTCGGTCTGGATGACCCCGATCAGCATTGGCGGCATCAATGGCTGGATGCTCGGACCGCTGGCGACCCATCCCAATTTCCGTAAGCTTGGCGCCGGCAAGCTCCTGGCCCGCGAAGTGACCAAGCGCGCCTTGGCGCGGGGCGATGGCCAATTCGTCATGCTGGTGGGTGACCGCGACTATTATTGCCCGCTCGGCTGGGAGCCGACCACGCTGGGTGCCATAAAGTTCCCAGGGCCGGTCGATCCGACCCGCGTGCTGCTCTATTCCGAGGACAAGTCTTTGGCGACGACGCTGACCGGGTCGATTGCGGCCTGGCGGCGCAAAGACGCCTAGCGCGATAAAAGGGATGCAGGGGCGGGCATGCTCGCTTAAGCTCCTGCTTCCGATTTGATTTCCTGGTGCCTCTTGTCGCTGGACGCTTCCGTCATCGATGATCTTGCCGCGCGGCTGCTGGCTGATCCGCCTGCCTTGCCGGCGCCCGATCAACTGGTGCCGGACTGGTTGCCCGAGCGTAGCTTCGATCGTCCGCCAGTGCCTGCAGCGGTGTTGATCGCCCTGATTCGGCGGCCCGAGGGGCATACCGTACTCTATACCGAGCGTTCGCCCGACCTGCGGGCGCATTCCGGCCAGGTGGCCTTTCCCGGCGGCAAGGTAGACGCGGCCGATAGCGATGCCGCCGCCGCGGCACTGCGCGAGGCCTATGAAGAAGTCGGGATGCGGCGCAGGGATGCCCGTATTCTGGGCTTCATGCCGACCTATTTCACCGGCACGAACTATCTGATCACGCCGGTCGTGGCCGAAGTCGAGCCCAGCGGGCCCTTTGTTCCCAATCCCGGCGAAGTGCATTCGGTGTTCGAAGTGCCGCTGCAGCGGATTCTTGATCCCGAGAGCTATGGCCGGTTCCGTATCAAGCGGAATGGCAAGGAGCACAGCACCTGGCAGATCGACCATGACGGGCATGTCATCTGGGGCATTACGGCCAATTTGACCCGCCAGTTTCGTGATCTGGCGCTGGGCGAGGCTGTGCCGTGAGCCCGGAGGAGCGGCTGGCGCGGGCCGAATGGCTGGTGCGCCCGGAAACGCAGGCGATTTTCGCTGCGCTTGATGGCGACAAAGGCCGCACGCGGGCAGTTGGCGGCGTGGTGCGCGATACCCTGTTGGACCGCGAGCGGGACAATCCAGACATTGACCTTGCGACCGAGTTGAGCCCCGAGGAGGTCATCGCGCGGGCCGAGGCCAATGGCATTGCTCATTATCCCACCGGAATCGACCATGGCACGGTGACGCTGAAACTGGGCGAGACACTGGCCGAGGTCACCACGCTGCGGCGTGATGTCGAGACCGACGGCCGCCACGCCATTGTCGCCTTCGGCACCGATTGGGCCGAGGATGCGGCGCGGCGCGATTTCACGCTCAATGCGCTTTATTGCGGCGCCGATGGCGCCCTGTTCGATCCATTGGGCGGCATCAACGATGCCCTTAACGGCCGTATCCGTTTCATCGGCGATGCTGCCGGGCGCATCGCGGAAGATGGTTTGCGCGTCTACCGCTTCTTCCGGTTTTCGGCGAGCCATGGCGGGGAAAAGCTCGATGCCGACGGGCTTGCGGCCTGTGCCGCCGCGGTGGGGCAATTGGGGCACCTATCGGCCGAACGCATTGGCGCCGAAATGCTGCGCATGCTCGCGTTGCCCGATATCGCGCAAACGCTTGGCGCCATGGCCGCGATAGGTCTGATCGCGGTCGATGCAGATCAGCTCAGGACACTCAAGGCCTATGAGGAACTGGGCGGCTTTTCCTCTGCCACGCGGCTGGCCGTGTTCATCGGCGGGCGGGACGCAGATGACCTCCAGAAGCAGTGGCGGCTCTCGAACGAGGTCATGCGGGCGGCGCAGACCGTTGCTGGTGCCGCCGACACGGTGGAAGAAGATCGGCTGGGCGAGGCGGCTTACCGCTTCGGGGAAGCGGCCGTCGAAGGATTGGCATTGGCGGCGGCGCGGGGCGGTTGGAAGACCGACCGGCTCGCCGAGGCCGCTCGTTCGCTGGCGGCGGTGCAATTGGTGCCATTTCCGATTTCCGGAAACGACCTTGCCGGCCTCGGCATGAAACCGGGACCGGCCCTGGGTCAGGAACTGGCGCGCCTTGAACGCCTCTGGATCGATAGCGGTTTCGCGCTGGACCGGGAGGCGCTGCTGGCGCAGGTCAGGCGTTGAGCTTTTGTTTGTCGCGTGATCGAACCGGAAAAGTCTGCAACTTTTCCTGATCAGGCTCCTAGTGCTTGGTCGCCTTGGGCGCGTCGATATCGACGATGCGCTCCTTGATGCGCTCAATCATATCGGGGCGCACTTCGGTTTCGCCGTGCAGGGTCTTGAGATTTTCGACCGCGCGGCGAACCACCTCGGCTTCGCTCTCGGCCTCGGCATGCCAGGTGGAGCCGGGGATCAGTGAGCCCGAATCAAAGCGTTTCATCTGCATCTCCCTTGGTTTGAGCAGTGGGAGGGAACGTGCGAGGCAGGCGAGGGGTTCCGCTCTCAATCGTCGGCAAAAACCCCGACCTGGCTCAATCCTTCAAGCCAGGTGCCGCCATTTTTGCGGATCACTTCGCGCGGCAGGATGCCGGTTTCGGCGGCGATGGCGTCCGACAGCACGGTGGAATGGGTGACCACCCAGACCTGGCTGCGCTCAGCCGCCTTGGCGATCACGCGCGCAAGCGCAGGCAGCAATTCAGGGTGCAGGCTCGATTCGGGTTCGTTGAGCGCGATCAGTGGCGGCAGGCGATAGGACAATAGCGCGCCCATCAGCGCCAAAAATTGCAGTGTGCCGTCCGACAGTTCGGCCGCCCCGAAGGCGCGCTTGGGCATGTCGGGGAAGGTCAGGGTGAAACTGGCATTTTCTTCCGGAACCGGCACGTCGAGCTGCGCACCGGGAAAGGCGTCTTCGATAGCGTGGTCGAGGTCGACGGTGTCCTGCCGGATATGGCGCAAAGTGGCGAAAACTGCTGCAAGGTTTGATCCATTGGCATCCAGAAAGGGTGCCGCGACTGCCAATCCTGGCCGGCGAATGGGCGAGGTCGCATCGGTGCGGAAGCTGTGAAAGAAGCGCCAGGCGGAGAGTGTTTCGCGCACGGCGTCGATTTCGGGATAGCCGCGCAGCGCCGAGAGTGCTGTTTCGCTGGCCAGCAGATTGTCATCGGCCAGCACGCGGCGGCCCTCATTGTCGCGCGCCCAGACCGAGCCTTGCTTGCGCTCCATCAGCACGACGGGGCGCGGACCTTGCTTCAGCGTCAGCCGCTCCGCCTTGATCTGGGCTTCGAGCGGGAAGGCCGCGGCGGTTGGGACGCGGAAACCGATCTCTATTTCGTAGCTGGGGGCAAAGCCGAGCTCGAGGGAATAGTTGTGCGGTCCGCTCCCGACATCCTCCAGCGATACCGAAAGGACCAGCCGTGGCGCTTCGCCGGCCTTGCGTTCGCCAGCCCAGAACACCGAGCCCAGCCCGCCATCCCGCGCAATATCGAGCGCCAACGTGCCGGTGGCGGCGGATTGGACCAGTTCTAGCCCGCGATAGAGATTGGTCTTGCCCACACCATTGGCCCCGACCAGCACGGAAAGCTGGCGCACGGGGAAGTAGATTGACCGGACCGAACGATAGCCGGCGATATGGATATCGGTCAGGCCCATGGCATCTCGTTTACGGCCAGCGCACTTCAGGCGGCATGGAGGACAGGATCGAGTTCACATTGCCCCCGGTCTTGAGGCCGAATGTGGTACCGCGATCGTAAAGCAGGTTGAATTCCACATAGCGGCCGCGCCGGATCAGTTGTTCGTTGCGGTCGGCCTCGGTCCATTCCGTTTCGTAATTGCGGCGCACCAGTTCGGGGTAAATGCCCAAGAATGCTTCCCCGACTGCCTTGGTGAAATCGAAATCGGCGGCCCAATCGCCCGAATTATGGTGGTCGTAGAATATGCCGCCCACGCCGCGATGCTCATTGCGGTGTGGCAGGAAGAAATATTCGTCGCACCAGTCTTTGTAGCGCTGGTAATCGACGCCGGGTCGGTTCTCACAGGCGCTGCGCATGGCCGCGTGGAAATCCAGCGTGTCGCGGTCTTGCTGGCTGCGGCGGCGATCGAGTACGGGCGTGAGATCAGCCCCGCCGCCGAACCATTGCTTGCCGGTGACGATCATGCGCGTGTTCATATGCACGGCCGGAACATGGGGGTTCCAGGGGTGCACGATAAGCGAGATGCCTGAACTCCAGAACTGGGCGCCCGCCTCGGTACCCGGCATCTGCTTGGCGAAGTCGGCCGAGAACTCGCCGTGAACGGTCGAAATATGGACGCCCGCCTTCTCGAAGACGCGGCCATGGAGCATGGACATTTCCCCGCCCCCGCCGGCGGCGCGATCCCAGGGGGTGCGCTCGAATTTCCCCGGGGGCAGGTGGCTATTGGGGCCGGCTACATCGGCCTCCAACTGCTCGAAAGCGGCACAAATCCGGTCGCGCAGGGTGCGGAACCAGGCGGCTGCTGTGGTTTTCTTGTCGGCGATATCGGCGGGAAGAGTCATGGTGGAAGTGAAATGAACCGTCATTGCAGCCCTGTAAACCCATCGGTCTGTCTTTTTGCTTCCCCCAGGATAAGCGTTGCCGCCAGCGCCACATTGATCGAGCGCAAACCGTCACGCATCGGAATGCGGACCCGCAAGTCGGCGATATCGGCCACTGTGTCCGGCACGCCGGCGCTTTCGCGGCCGACCATGAGGATATCATTGGCCTCGTATTGTGCCTGATAGGCCGACAAGGTGGCCTTGGTGCTGAGCAATACAAGTCGGCGGCTTTCGGCCTGGCGCCATTGCTCGAAGGCGGCAAAGCCGGTGTGCTCGTGCACCGTAGCGTGATCCACATAGTCGAGGCCGGCGCGGGCCAGCGATTTGGCCGAGAAGGGGAAACCGGTCGGATGGATGATGTGAATGGTGGTGCCCAGGCAGGCGCCGAGCCGGATCAGCGTGCCGGTATTGTTGGCGATATCGGGCTGATAGAGGGCAAGTTCTACGGCCATGTGGTCCTCGGACTGGGTGGTATCGGGGCTGTCGGCCGGGGACTTTTCGGCCCCTCGCGGCAATCGACCTGGGAATAGTGTCGCACTTGATCCATGTCATTGCCGGGCGCACTGGACAAGTTCCTGTGACAGTGCAAAAAGAACCCCGGACTGACGGGCCGCTTGAGGGTGGACGGCGGCTGATTCCGCTTATGCGTGAGGAGCCTCGCCGCTACCGGCCGCGTCGGGCGTGTATTGTACGGGGATCGTGACCTTGGCTACGCAAGCAGAACATTCATCGACGCGGCGGGATTTCCTGTATGTCGCAACTGGCGCCGTTGGCGCCGTGGGTGCGGCGGCAGTGGTCTGGCCGCTCATCAACCAGCTCAATCCCGATGCGTCGACCCTGGCGCTGGCCAGTATCGAGTTCAATCTCGCCAACATTCCTGAAGGCCAGTCGGTGACCATCACCTGGCGTGGCCTGCCGGTCTTCGTGCGGCACCGCACCCAGGCCGAGATCGATGAGGCCAAAGCGGTTCCGCTGGCTGATCTCAAGGACCCCGAGACCGACGAGCAGCGCACCAAGCCTGGCCACGAACAATGGCTGATCATGATTGCCAATTGCACCCATCTTGGTTGTGTGCCGATCGGCCAGTCGGGTGATTTTGATGGCTGGTTCTGCCCCTGCCATGGTTCGCACTACGATAGTGCCGGCCGTATCCGCAAAGGTCCCGCACCCAAGAATCTGGTGGTGCCGCCTTATGAATTCATCAGCGATACGCTGGTCCAGATCGGTTAGTGGGGGCTTTTCCGATGTCAGAACATTCGACTTACGTTCCGGGGAACGCCGCCGAGAAGTGGCTCGACGAGCGCCTGCCCGTCGTCAGGTTTGCCAAAGAGCACCTGATGGATTTCCCCACGCCGAAGAACCTCAACTACTGGTGGACCTTCGGCGCCATCCTGGTTTTGTGCCTGGGCGTGCAGATCGTCACCGGCATCATTCTTGCGATGCATTATACGCCCAATGTGGCGCTGGCCTTTGACTCGGTTGAGCATATCCGCCGTGACGTCAATGGCGGCCGCATCATCCAGGCAGTCCACTCGGTGGGCGCTTCGATGTTCTTCGCGGCCCTTTATATTCACATCTTCCGTGGCCTGTTCTTCGGTTCCTACAAGGCGCCGCGCGAGATCCTGTGGATCCTGGGCGTCGTCATCTTCATCCTGACCATGGCCACCGCCTTCATGGGCTATGTGCTGCCTTGGGGTCAGATGAGCTTCTGGGGCGCCACGGTTATCACCAATATCTTCTCGGCCATCCCGGTGGTCGGCGAGAGCCTGCTGCAGCTGCTGCGCGGTGGTTTTGCCGTGGGCAATCCCACGCTCAACCGCTTCTTCTCGCTGCATTACCTGCTGCCGTTCATCATCGCGGCGGTCGTGGTGCTGCATATCTGGGCGCTGCACGTGCCGGGCAACAACAACCCGATCGGCGTCGAGGTCAAGGACAAGCGCGATACCGTGCCCTTCCATCCGTATTATACGATGAAGGACCTGTTCGCGATGGTGCTGTTCATGATCCCGTTCGCGTGGTTCGTGTTCTTCGCCCCCGACATCCTGGGCCACCCGGACAATTACATCCAGGCTAACTCGCAGGTCACCCCGTCGCACATCGTGCCGGAATGGTATCTGCTGCCCTTCTACACCATCCTGCGCGCCGTTGATTTCAACGTGCTGTTCATCAACTCGCAGCTTGGCGGCGTGATCGCCATGGGTCTGTCTATGCTGGCGCTGCTGCTGGTGCCGTGGCTGGATACCGGCAAGGTCCGCTCGGGCAGCTTCCGCCCGATGTTCAAGTGGTTCTATGCCCTGTTCGTGCTGGACTTCATTGCCCTGGCCTATCTGGGGGCGCAGGAGGCCATCGAGCCCTACACCACGCTGGCCAAGGTCTGCACCGGCTACTACTTCCTGCACTTCTTCGTCATCCTGCCCGTACTGTCGCGCATCGAGGTAGCCAAGCCGTTGCCGACCAGCATTTCCGAGAGCGTTCTCGGCAAGGCACATTCGTGAAAGGCGGGGCAGGTTCAATGTTGAAGATCAAGACCATCATCGCTGCCATCGCCATTGCCGCCGGCATGGCGGCAGCACCGGCAATCGCGGCCGAAGGCACGGCACCACCTGTCGAAAAGCAGAGCTGGAGCTTTGCCGGTATTTTCGGCACCTATGACGAAAACCAGCTACAGCGCGGTTTCCAGGTGTTCCGCGAAGTCTGCGCCAATTGTCACAGCGCCCGGCTGCTGGCGTTCCGTAACCTCGGCGAAGACGGCGGCCCCGGCTTTACCGAAGGCCAGGTCAAGGCGCTCGCGGCCGAATATGAAGTGGCCGATCCGACCGCCGAAGGCGGCGTTCGTCCCGCCGTTGCGGCCGATCGCTGGCCCTCGCCCTTCGCAACCGATCAGGATGCACGCGACGCCAATGGCGGCACCGTGCCCCCCGATTTCTCGGTGCTGGCCAAGGCTCGTGGTGTCAAGGATGCCTTCCCCTGGTGGATCACCAATTACTTCACCGGCTATTCGGAAGGCGGCCCGGATTATATCCACGCGCTGCTGAACGGCTATCACGATGAAGCGCCTGAAGGGTTCGAGCTGCCCGAGGGCAAGTTCTACAACGACTATTTCCCCGGCCACTCCATTGGCATGGGGCCCCCGCTGCAGGACGATCTGGTGGCCTATGAAGCCGCCGAGGGCCAGGAGCCGGTGCCGATGACTGTCGAGCAATATTCGCACGACGTCGCTGCCTTCATGATGTGGCTGGCCGAGCCGGGCCTGGTTTCCCGCAAGGAAACTGGTTTCAAGGTGCTGCTGTTCCTCATCGCCTTCGCGGGCTTGATGTATGCCACCAAGCGCAAGCTGTGGCAGGGTATCGAGCACTAAGGCTCGCTGAAATCCGGCAAAGGGCCCCAGCTGGGGCCCTTTGTTTTTTGCGGCGGTCACATCGGCTTCAGCCTCTTGCCAATTGGACGCGGGGCCGCAATATGATGGAACAAGCCAAATCAATCGCGAGGCAGCCGACATGTCCGCAGTTCGCATCGCAGTGACCGTCGTCAGCGCCGCCATCACTGTCAGCCGCCACCCGGTGGTGCGCGCCGGGGTGCAGGCCCTTGTCAGCAATCCCAAGACACGCGAAACCGCTATCGGCATTACACGCTCGGCCGCCTATAATGCTGGCGTGATCGCGCGGCACATCGTGGGCCGCCGCACTCCCTGATTTTCCAGACCATTTTCAATTTGCAGGATAGCGATGACGCTCGACCTCAAGGCCCTTGTGCGCACGATTCCGGACTATCCTAAAAAGGGCATCCTGTTTCGTGACATCACCACACTGATCGAGCATCCCGAGGGCTTCAAGGCGAGCATTGAGCAGGTGGCCGCGGCGCATCGCCATCTGGGCGTGACCCATGTGGCCGGTATCGAGGCGCGCGGCTTCATCTTCGGAGCGGGGGTGGCGATCGCGCTGGGCGTTGGCTTCATTCCCGTGCGCAAGAAGGGCAAGCTACCGGGCGAAACCATCGGGCAAAACTACGCGCTCGAATATGGCGTCGACACGATCGAAATCCATGCCGATGTGCTGGACAGCAACGACACGGTGCTATTGGTCGACGATCTCATCGCCACGGGCGGCACGGCCATTGCTGCGGTGGGCCTGTTGCGGCGCACCGGGGCCAGGGTGGCCAATGCCGCTTTCATCATCGACCTGCCCGACCTGGGCGGCGCAGCCAAACTCGAGGCCGAGGGCGTGGAAGTGTCGACGCTGATGGCGTTTCAGGGGCATTGAGGGGGCGGGCCGCTCGCATCAACTCCACTTGCCTTGCCCACAACGTCATTCGCGCGCAGGCGGGAATCCGCTCTTGCTAGGGCCCGCTGGGCGTAGAATGGATTCCCGCCTGCGCGGGAATGACGCCGCGGGCGGGGGAACAACGCGGCGCCCGCTCGCCCGCGCTACCAGCTATTCCGCCCATTCATCTGCTCGATTTTGATGGTCGACAGGTCCAGCCCGTCTACCAGCCGTAGATTGACGGCATAGGTGCGTGTGGTGGGGAAGCTGTTGGGATCGCCGTTCTTGGGCGTACCGTCGCTATTGTACATCGAGGCCCAGTCGGGTGAATCGCCCCAGGTCTGCATGCCGCAATTGCCGCAGAAATGGTGCTGGTTCATGCCGCCGCTGGCCGAATAGATCTTATCGTCCTGGGTGGAGAGCATTTTGAGCTCGCCTTCGCCGAAATACCCCCAGACCGCGCCGGTCCGGCCGCAGAAGCTGCAATTGCAGGTCTTGGCGGTGGTGGGCAGATGGGGCAGTTCGATTTTCGTCTGGCCGCAATGACAGGTGGCGATGAGGGACATGACAGAACTCCGTGCAGGTGATGAAGTCAGCCTATCCCGGCGTGCTGCCAGCCCGTGTCAGCAGTTTGGCCGTGCGCCGTACAGGGTTTATGCGGCCAGCGCCTCGCGCTGGTCCACCAGGCAGAACTGGTTGCCTTCGGGATCGCGCATCACCGTATAGGTGGGCAATACGCGCACCGTTTCGGCGCCTACTTGCTTGAGCCGTTCGACCTCGCCATTGCGATCGGCCACCTGGATATCGAAATGGACGCGATTGTTGTCGTAGCGGCGCCCTTCGACATTCTGGAAGCAGATGCTGGGACCGGGACCGTCGACCATCACGGTGGGGTCTGTATCGGGTGTGAACCCCAGTGCCGCCAGCCGGGCGATCTCTGCCTCGTCATAAGCGCGAACAGCATAGCCATCGAGCATTTCTGCCCAGAATTGGGCCAGCTTGGCCGGCTTGTCGCAATCGAACACGATTTCCTGGATGGCTCCCATGCCTTAGCTCCTGTGGTCGTTTTCTCGTTCGTTAAACCGAGATTAAGGCAAGACTGGGCTTGCGGGAAGGCCCGGCGCTTGCGCCGGGCCTGGGGAGGAGCTGCTATTGCCTGGTCTTGGCCAGCAAGGCCGCCAGCGGGGGCAGGGTGGCTGGTGCCTCCGGCTTCGGCTTCAGCGCCTTGGGCACCTCCTGTTTCTTGCCCGGCACGGCCGCACCATGGCGGGGGACATTATGAGCGGGCGTTACACGCACGGGGCGTTGGAACATGTTTTTGGGCATGACACAGCCTTTCGCTTTCCCACCCCGGCGCAACCGGCTCGGTAGTGGGATTGAAAATGTCGATGCGCGGGTCCGGTACAAGCAACCGCTACCGCGCGGCTAAGCGTGGTTTTGGGCGGACGCAGTGGGTGTCGTCAGGAGGGAAGGAGGCTTCAGGCCCCGGCTGGGCCGGCTGGCTGACGCGCAAGATCATGATCGCTCCGAACGGCATCCATAGTCTTTGCGCATGCATGGGCAGGCGGAAGACACTGACTGGGCGTCCTGAACGAATTTCAGATCATTTGGCGCGAGACCTCATCTTTGGAATGACCAAATCATAGGCAAAGAGACGCGCCGGCGTCAACCGCCGGCGCGTTGTGGCATTAAGGTTCGAGCTGGCCGGTTTTCGGCTGCTGTTCGGCTGAGATATCGGGCTCGTTGCGCGTCTTGTAGAGCGAGAAGATAATCCCGCCCGCCAGGATACTGATCGTCACAAGCAGCGAGAGCAATGTGTCGATATGGATGTGCAGCGGCACGAGGAAGATCTTGATACCCACCAGCACCAGAATGATCGCCAACGACACCTGCAGGTAGCGGAAGCGGTTCATCGCAGCGGCCAAGGCAAAGTAGAGCGAACGCAGGCCGAGAATGGCGAAGATATTGGACGTATAGACGATGAACGTGTCCTGCGTCACCGCGAAGACGGCGGGCACAGAATCCACCGCAAATACCAGGTCAACCACTTCCACCATGATCAGCGCCACGGCCAGCGGCGTCAGCCATAGAACGACCTTGCCGGTTTTGGGGTCGGGCTGCCTGACCGTGAAATTGCGGCCATGCAGTTGCTTGGTCACGCGGAAGCGCTTGGAGATGAACTGGAAGACCTTGTTTTCTTCCAGATTGGGTTCTTCGTCCTGGTGGGCGAACATGCGGATGCCGGTAAAGACCAGGAAGGCACCGAAGCCGAACAATATCCAGTTGAACTCGTTGACCAGCGCTGCGCCGAGGCCGATCAGGACCGCGCGGAACAGGATAACGCCCAGAATGCCCCAGAACAGCACGCGGTGCTGATAGATGCGGGGAATGGCGAGGAAGCCAAAAATGGTGGCGATGACGAACATATTGTCCATCGCCAGGCTCTGTTCGAGCAAATAGCCGGTATAGAATTCGAGACCGGCTTGCGCGCCGCGCTGCCACCACACCCAGCCACCAAAGGCCAGGGCAATAGCGACGTAGAAGCCGTAAAGTGTCAGGCTCTCCTTGGCGCCGATCTCGTGCTCGTCCTTGTGGAGGACACCGAGGTCGAAAACCAATAGAGCGATCACGATCGTGATGAACGCGATCCAAAAATAGACGGGGGTACCTAGAAAATCACCCGATAGGGCGGCAAGAAGCGATTCCATCGCCGGACCATCTCCATGAGAAAATTGGAGCAGCTCCGACATCGCGAGAGCATAAGTGCCCTCGCCAGAGGGGCCCGGCGCCGCGCTCTAATAATGCGCGTAGGGCGGGAGGAATTCAAGCCCCTCTATTTTTTGTCCAGCATGGGGAACTCCGATCGACGTCTTCCCGCCGAAAGGAGATGCAGATCATGGCTCGCTACCGGGGCGTACACAGCATGATGATGGCATCGGTGGTTTCCAGCTGTATCGCGACACCGTAATTGGGGTCGGGAATGATGCGTCCGGCCTGCACGTTGCGGGCAGCGCGCAGCGGGCCGTCGCTGAAGCCCACGCCGTCCTGATAGCCCATGATGGTTCCGGTGCCCGAGGAGGTATCGCCATAGGTGGTCGAGGCGAAGCCATAGACCGAGCCATAGATGGTCAGAATGCCCGCGCGGTTGGCGTTGCCGTCCCGGCATGACCAATTGCCCTGAAACTGTTGGGCCAGGGCGGGCGTGGTGGCAAGGGCGAGCAGGGCGGAGATAAGGGCGATTCGGCGCATGGCAGAACAGTGCCGATGGGCGCTGTCGCATTCAAGAGCGTCGCTTGAGCAATCCGCCGATCAGGGGCCAGCTGGTGAGCGCGAGCAACAGTCGCTGTCCCGCAGGTGCGCGATAGTCGCGCAATTTGGAAAAGCCGACCACCTCGGCGCGATAGACCAGTTCGCCGTGCTGATTGGTGGCTGTGATGGAATTGAACAACAGGCCCCAGCCAGGAATTGAGTTAGAGGCCCGCTTGTCGGTAACGACCAGCTCATAGCTTACCGTGTCGCCGGGGCGCACGGGCACTTTGAATTCCATGGTATTGACGCCCGGGGAGGGGCCGGAAGTGCCCGGTTCCTCGCCCAATCCGCGAAGGCGCTCCTCTTCGGCCTCCAGCGCGTCAACCATGCGGCGATGCCCGACGCTGACAGTGTGCCATCCGCTGGCGACTAAGCCGCCGAAATGGCTGTGCCTGGCCGCTTCTGGATCAAGGTGGAAATATTGCGGATCATAAAGGCTGGCAAAGCGCACGATTTCTTCGGCCGTGAATGTATGGCTGCCAAGGGGGAAGACCTCGTTCAGCGTGATATTCTCAAACCAGCGGGTCATGCTTCTGCTTCCGTGCCGCGCGTTTCGACCATATTGGCCAGGCGCATGGTCAGCACCGGCTTGCCCTTCTGGTTGCGGATGTCAAAGTCGAGCGTGACAATCCCCCATTGCGGGTGGGTGGCGGAGCGGCGCAGCTCGGCAATGGTCACCGTGCCGCCGATCGTATCGCCCACCATGACCGGGTTTTTCCATTTTAGGTTGGTAAAGCCCAGCCCGCCCGCCGAGGCGATTTTGTTGAGGAAGCTATCGACCAGCATGCGCAGGCTCAGTGCGCCGGTCTGCCAGCCGCTGGACGCCAGTCCACCGAGCAGCGACGCCTTGGCGGCGGCTTCATCGAGATGGAAGGGCAGGGGATCGAATTCGCGCGCGAAGGTCGTGATCATCTCGCGGGTCACTTTGGTCTGACCCAGGTCGATGATTTCGCCCATGGCGAGGTCTTCGAAGTGGCGGCGATCGCGGGTTACAGGATTGGTCATCGAACTTCCCTATACGTCAATGCCTTTTGCACCCTTTTGCCGGGTTGGGCAAGCGCCGGTGCGCCTAGATGCTGCTGGGTAAGCGACGGGCGGCGCGGTAGTCGACCGGCGTCATGCCGCGCAGGCGCCGGAAGGTCTTTGCCAGATAATTGGGGTCGCTAAAGCCCGTCAGCGCGGCGATGGTGGCGACATTCATGTCGGTGGCGACCAGCAGGCGCTCGATACGCTCAATGCGCTGTTCCTGCACGAAGGCCGAGGGGGCGCGGGCAGTGGCGATGGTGAACTGGCGGACGAAATGGCTCCGGCTCATCTCCGCCACCCTGGCAAGGCGGTCGACATTGAGGGGGCGGTTCAAATTGGCGTCGATATAGGTGACCACGCGGGCGATGGCGGGTGGCAGCGTGAAATCGGGCGCGGCGTCATTGCCGAATACAC
This sequence comes from Devosia yakushimensis, assembly GCF_030159855.1. Taxonomy (NCBI): domain Bacteria; kingdom Pseudomonadati; phylum Pseudomonadota; class Alphaproteobacteria; order Hyphomicrobiales; family Devosiaceae; genus Devosia; species Devosia yakushimensis. The sequence continues at coordinate 476,515 of NZ_BSNG01000001.1, forward strand.
CGTCATGCAAGGCGGCCATAGCGCTATAGGCGGCGCTGGAGGCTTCGCCGGGGGAGATGGCCGGCTTGTCGATCAGTGTGTGGCAGGCTGCCGCCATGCGATCGATAATGCTGGGAGGCAGGGTGACCACCGGGCCGGCGGTATCGATGATTTCGCGGGCCAGGCGCAGAGCCTCGCGGCCGTTGAGGACAAGCCAAAAATACTCCCAGTGCTGGCCGCGTTCCAGCCAGTAGCGATGGGCATGCGGCAGGCTCAGGATCATGGTCTGGCCGGGTGTCAAACGATGCTGCGTGCCGGCGAAATCGAGCCGTCCCTCGCCGACCAGAGTATGCTGAATCACCAGGAACGGCGCGGTTCCGCGCTGCATCCCGTCCCAGGAGTAGACCTCGTTGATGCGCTGCTCATAACCGGCGCTGATCGCCATGCAATGCAGCGGGATGGGGCTCTTGGGGAGGGTTAGGGAGCGGACTTTGTGGCCGTAGTCCTGGAGCGTCTGGAGCACAAAATTACCCTTATTGGCATAACCTTTCTCTACTCCTTTACGGTGGCGGCGGCTAGTGGTGGTGTAACAGGAGGAATGTCATGTCATTCAAAGTTGCCGTCATCGGCGCCGGCTCGGTCGGCTTCACCAAGACGCTGATCTCGGATCTGCTCAAGGTCCCCGAATTTGCCGATTGCGAATTCGCGCTGACCGATATCAATCCGCACAATCTGGATATGGTCCACCAGATCATCGCCAAGATCGTTTCTGTCAATAATCTGCCGGCCAAGGTGACGGCGACGACGGATCGCCGTGCGGCGCTGACAGGCGCCCGCTATATCATGAGCTGCGTGCGGGTGGGCGGGCTTGAGGCCTTTGCGTCCGATATTTCCGTGCCGCTGAAATATGGTGTCGATCAATGCGTGGGCGATACGCTGTGTGCCGGCGGCATTCTCTACGGCCAGCGCAATATCCCGGTGATCCTCGAATTCTGCAAGGATATCAGGGAAGTGGCCGAGCCCGGCGCGGTGTTCCTCAACTATGCCAATCCCATGGCGATGAATACCTGGGCCGCCAATGCCTATGGCGGCGTGCAGACAATCGGGCTGTGCCATGGCGTGCAGCATGGCGCCCATCAGATCGCCCAGGTGCTGGGTGTCGCCGATAGCGAGCTGGACTATATCTGCTCGGGCATCAACCACCAGACCTGGTATATCGACATCCGCGCCAAGGGCCACAAAATCGAAAAGGACGAGCTGATCGCCGCTTTCGAGGCCCATCCGGTCTATTCCAAGCAGGAAAAGGTCCGCATCGACGTGCTGAAGCGCTTCGGCGTCTATTCCACGGAGTCCAATGGTCATCTCAGCGAGTACCTGCCCTGGTATCGCAAGCGCCCGGAGGAAATCTCCAAGTGGATCGACATGAGCGACTGGATCCACGGCGAAACCGGCGGCTATCTGCGCTATTCGACCGAGCGGCGGAACTGGTTCGAGACCGATTTCCCGATGTTCCTCGAACAGGCGGCCAAGCCGCTCGACCAGCACAAGCGCACCTCGGAGCACGCTTCCTACATTATCGAGGCGATGGAAACCGGCCGCGTCTATCGCGGGCATTTCAACGTCCGCAACAATGGCATCATCACTAATCTGCCGGATGATGCGATCATTGAAAGCCCCGGTTTTGTTGATCGTTTCGGCCTCAACATGGTGGAGGGCATCACCCTGCCGCTGGCTTGCGCCGCCACCTGCTCGGCCTCGATTTCGGTGCAGCGCATGAGCGTGGAGGCCGCCATGACCGGCGATATCGACCTGCTCAAGCTCGCTGTGCTGCATGATCCGCTGGTCGGCGCCATCTGCACGCCGGACGAAGTCTGGCAGATGGTGGACGAACTGGTTGTGACGCAGGCGCAATGGCTGCCGCAATACAAGGACGCCGTCCCCGCCGCCAAGGAACGCCTCGCCAAGGGCACCGTCAAGACCAAGGACTGGGACGGCGCCGCCCGCAAGAAGGTCCGCTCAGTGGAAGAACTGCGCGAAGTGGTCGGCGGACACCACTAGCCCAAAGGATTATCGACACACCTCCCGAAGCGGGCGCTCCAAGTGGGCGCCCGTTTTGGTTTTTGGGCAGCATAAAATTATCCTTGGCGCGGCCGGGGCAGCTCCAAAACCAAACGGCCCCAGCGCAGAGCGCCGGGGCCGCTTTTTGGAAGCAGGGGAGGTAGATGCGTCAGGCGACGCGCTGCTTCCGGGAGCCGCGGGCCCATTCGGGCAACCAGGTGCCATGGGCTTCGATGAGATCGTCGACCAGGTTCCAGATCTGGTCGAGATCGAGTTCGGCGGCGGTGTGGGGGTCCATCATCGCGGCATGGTAGATGTGCTCGCGGTTTTCCTCGATCAGCGCGCGAACGGTTAGTTCCTGGACGTTGATATTGGTGCGGATCAGTGCGGTCAGCTGGGGCGGCAGTTCGCCGATATAGGTGGGCTGCAGACCATTGCTGTCGACCAGGCAGGGCACTTCCACGGCCGCATTGTTGGGCAGGGAGGTGATGACGCCGTTATTGCGCAGATTGCCGTAGATCACCGAAGGTTCGCCCGTCCACACCGAATTGACGATGGAGGAGGCATATTCCTTGGACTGCTGAACCTCGATGCGGTCGGCGTTGCGGTAGTCCTCGGAGGTCTTCTTCCACTTGGCGATCTGCTCGACACAGCGCTTGGGATATTCGTCGAGCGGGATGCCGAACTTTTCGATGATGTCCTCGCGGCCTTCCTTGATGAAATAGGGTGTGTATTCGGCGAAGTGCTCGGAGCTTTCGGTGACGAAATAGCCCAGGCGCGTCATCATCTCGTAGCGCACCTTGTTGGGGCAGCGCGGGTTCCAGGTCGGCTTGGGGGCGCGGCCTTCGGCATAGGCCTTGAACAGATCGGGATAGAGATCCTTGTAGGAGCCATCGGGCTGGCGATGCTCGAACTTGAGGTAGAAGGCCATGTGGTTGATGCCGGCCGAGCGATAGCGGATTTCCTCGTAGGGAATTTCGAGATCGTGGGCCAGCTCCATCGCTGTGCCCTGCACGGAATGGCAGAGGCCGACCTGCTTGATGGTGGGGTATTTCTCGGAAATGGCCCAGGTATTGATGGCCATCGGGTTGACATATTGCAGCATGATCGCGTCGGGCGCGACTTCGAGCATGTCTTCGCAGATGCTCCACAGATGAGGCACGGTGCGCAGGCCGCGCATGATGCCGCCGACGCCGAGGGTATCGGCAATGGTCTGGCGGAGATTATACTTCTTGGGCACTTCGAAATCGACCACCGTCGAGGGCTCGTAGCCGCCGATCTGGAAGCAGACGACAACGAAATTGGTGCCGTCGAGAGCCTGGCGCTGGTTGGCATAGGTTTCGACCTTGGCCGGAACGCCAAGGGTGGCGACGAGCTTTTTGGCGATGACTTCGCTTTCTTCAAGCCGCGTGGGGTTGATGTCCATCAGCCGGATGGTGGCGCCTGCGAGCGCCGGGCGCTGCAGGATATCGCCGACAATGTTCTTCATGAACACGGCCGAACCGGCGCCGATGAATGTGATCTTGGGATTTGCCATAGGAATGCTCCAGTACTAGGCGGCTATTTCGAATGCGGCGCGGACCAGCCTTGCCGTATATTCGGTTTGGGGATTGGTAAGGACATCGGCGACCGGACCCTGTTCCACGATCTTGCCCCGCTGCATGACCATGACGCGGTGGCAGAGGGCGCGCACGACTTTGAGGTCGTGGCTGATGAACAGGTAGGAGAGGCCTTTTTCGTTCTGCAGCTTGCGCAGCAGATCGATGATCTGCGCCTGGACGGACAGGTCCAGCGCCGAGGTGGGTTCGTCCAGCAGGATGAATTCTGGCTCCAGCGCCACGGCGCGCGCAATGGCGATGCGCTGGCGCTGGCCGCCGGAAAACTCGTGCGGGAAACGGTTGAGAATGCCATCGGGCATGCCGGCATCCTTGAGCGCCTGGCGGACGCGATCGAGGCGTTCGCGGCCATTGGCGCCGATATTGTTGACGATCAGGCCTTCCTCGATGATCTGGCGGATCGACATGCGGGGATTGAGGCTCGCAAACGGATCCTGGAAGACGATCTGCATGCGGCTGCGCAGCGGGCGCATGGCGGCGCGGTCCTTGTCGTGGATCGGCTGGCCGTCGAAGTAGATTTCACCGCCCTGGTTGTTGATGAGCCGGATCAGGGCCTGGCCGAATGTGGTCTTGCCCGAACCTGACTCGCCCACAATGCCGAGGGTTTCGTGGCGGGAGAGCTTGAGATCGAGATCGTCGACGGCCTTCAGCTCGAAGAAATCGGGCTTGAAGAAGCCGCCGCGCTTGAGGGTGAAGGCGACCTTGACGCTCTTGCCTTCGAGCACAGTGTCATGCTCGCCGACCAGCGGATTGGCCGTGCCCTTGGGCTCGGAATTGAGCAGGTGCTTGGTATAGGCGTGCTGCGGATTGGCGAACAACGCTTCGGTCGCGTTGTGCTCCTGCACACGGCCGTTTTGCATCACATAGACATAGTCCGAGAACTGGCGGACCACGGTCAGATCATGGGTGATCAGGATCACCGCCATGCCGTATTTGTCCTTGAGGTCCTTGATCAGATTGAGAATCTGGGCCTGCACGGTCACGTCGAGGGCGGTGGTGGGTTCATCGGCAATCAGCACGTCCGGCCGGTTGGCGAGCGCCATGGCGATCATGACGCGCTGGCGCTGACCGCCCGAGAGCTGGTGCGGATATTGGCGCAACCGCGCGCCGGGATCGGGGATCTGCACTTCCTCGAGCAGCTTTTCGGCGCGCTCCATGGCCTCCTTGCGGGAGATGCGATTGTGCAGATGCAGGATTTCGCAAATCTGCTGGCCGATCGTATAGACCGGGTTCAGCGAGCTCATCGGCTCCTGAAAAATCATGGCAATGTCATTGCCGCGCAGCTTGCGCATATCGCGCTCGCTGGTGGCGACGACATCCTTGCCCGAGAGCGTGATGCGCGAATTGGGCAGGATGGTCGCCCGCTTGGTCAGAAGCTTCATCAGCGTGCGGGCCGTCACGGACTTACCCGAGCCGGATTCACCCACCAGAGCAATGGTTTCGCCCTTGTGCAGCTGGAACGAGACGTCGTGCACGGCGTTGACCACGCCGCCCTCGACCTTGAAATTGACCCCGATATTGCGGGCATCAAGGATCAGTTCGCGGCCATGGCTGCCCAGGTCGTGGCGGGTGTCGGAAACAGGCTTGCTGGTTGTGTTGGTCATTGGCCTGTTCCTCAATACGGATCGATAGCGTCGCGCAGGCCATCGCCCAATGCGTTGAACGCAAAGACCGTGATCAGCACGAAGATGACGGGCGAGAGGATCCAGGGATAGGAGCCGATGACCGAGAAGGAGCCGGTATCCTGCAGCATCAGGCCCCAGGAGATCAGCGGCGGCTTCACCGCAAAACCCAGGAAGCCGAGGAAGCTTTCAAGCAGCACTACGGAGGGGACCGAAAGCGTCACCGCCACGATGATATGGCTCATCACATTGGGCAGGATGTGGCGGGTGATGATGCGGCCATCGGACGAGCCCACCGCAATGGCGGCGCGCACATATTCGATGCGGGCGAGGGACAGCGTCTTGGAGCGCACTTCCCGGCTCAATTGCGCCCAGCCCAATACCGCCATGACGCCGATGACAAAGGCGATGAAGATATTGGAGGGGGCGGTGATGGGGATGAGCGAGGTCAGCGCCAGATAGAGCGGCAATTGCGGGAAGGCGAGCACGAATTCGACGAATTTCTGCGTCCAGCGGTCAAACCGCCCGCCCAGATAGCCCGAGGTAATGCCCACCAGCGTTCCGACGATAGTGGTGAGGGCGGTAACGATGAGGGCGATGGTGAGCGAGATGCGGGAGCCGACTATGCCGCGCGAGAGAATATCGCGGCCGAATTTGTCGGTGCCCAGCAGATGCAGGGTCTTGGTTGGATCGGTGGGGCCGAAGAAGTGGATATTGGCGGGGATCAGCCAGAGGATGTGGTAGGCATAGCCCTGGACGAAAAAGCCCAATTCGGTGGGGTTTTCATAATCCGGCCCGACAATGGGCTGGAAGGTGATGGGATCGAGTTCTTCGCCCTCGGCAATCGGGTAGATCACCGGGAGCGGGGTGAAGCTGCCATCGGCGTGGAAGAAGCTGATCGTATCGGGAGGTGCAAAGCCGATATTGGGTTGCTTGGGGTCGATCGGTGCGAAGAAATCGGCAAAGACCGCCACGAAGAGCATCAGCGCCACCAGGACGAGGCCCATCATGCCCATGATCGAGCGGCGGAGCCGGCGCCAGACCAGGCTCAGATAGCTTTCGCTATGGGCAAAACGCGGATTGATGGCGGCGGCCGCCGGATGCACGTCGGCCTGCGACTCGTGGGCTGGCGTGGGCATAGCGGTGCCGGCATCGGGGGGCAGGGGGATGGATTGGTCGACGATATCGCGGCTCATCATGCGTCTCCCAACCGAACGCGGGGATCGAGAAGGGCCAGCAACACGTCGGAGATGATGTTGCCGATGATCAGCGTGGTGGCGAGCACCAGCATGAAAGTGGCGGTGACCCAGACGTCGCCCACGGCCATGGAGCCGGTGATGGCGGGGCCGACAGTGGCGAGGCCGAAGACGATGGCGACTTCGATTTCGCCGGTCAGCATATAGGGCAGCACCACGCCCTGATAGGCGACAAGCGGGTGCAGGGCATTGGGCACGGCATGCTTCATCACGGCGGCGCCCTGGCTGAGGCCCTTGGCGCGGGCGGTTTCGATATATTGCGAATTGAGCACGTCGAGCAGATTGGCGCGCATCACGCGCATATTATAGGCCAGGCCGCCAAAAGTGGCGATGGCGATGACCGGCCAGACATGTTTGACCAGGTCGACGAACTTGTCCCAGCTCCAGGGCGCACCGCCATAGCGGGGCGAGAAGAAATTGCCCACATCCTGCACGCCCATGCGGAAGACGAGGAAGTAGATGATGACCAGCGCGAGCAGGAAGCGCGGAACGGTCATGCCCAGAAAGGAGATGAAGCCGAAGAGGCTATCGACCCAGCTATATTGGCGGGTGGCGGCGACAATGCCCATGGTGATGCCGATGACGGAGGCCAGGATGTGGCAGGTCAGGGCCAGCAGGATGGTGGCGGGCAGGCGTTCGGCGACGACCTGGCCCACGGGCTTGTTGAAATAGAGCGAGTGGCCGAAATCGAAGCGGGTGAGGATGCCGGCCATCCAGTTGAGATACTGGACCGGCAGGGGATCGTTGAGGCCATTGGCCTCGCGATAGGCTTCGGCCTGGGCATTGGCGGCCTCGACGGAGGCGCCGCCCTGATTGATGGCCATGGAGCGGATATAGTCGCCATAGTCGCCCGGAGGCGCCTGGATGATGGCGAAGGTCACGATGCTCAGCACGAGCAGAATGGGGATCGCCGACAGGATGCGCGATATGAGGAAACGGATCATCTGGTTCGGCTCATCTTAATCGAGGAGTGGCGAGGGGCAGGGCCCCTCGCCGGGGAGCGTCTTAGTTGCTCTTGATCGGACCGTTACCGGCGCCGGGAGCACCCGGCAGGGTATCGGGGAACAGCTCGTTGGTGGACTGCCGGTCGGTCGGAACATAGAGGCGTTCGCGGATCAGCCCGTCTTCAGCCCAGTTGAACTGCAGGATCGGGGTGCCGGCAGGCACGTTGACGAAGCGCTTGTTGATGATCAGCGCACCCGGATATTGGGTGAGACCGATGCCGTAGAGGTTCTCGGTATAGAGGTTCTGATACTTCTTCATCAGTTCGATGCGCTCGGCCGGATCGGCGGTGCCCACGAAGCTGTTGATGGTAGCGACCATCTCCTGCTCGAAGGGCAGCAGATCCTGGGTGCCATCGGTGCCGGCGCGGTGACCCTGGCTGATCTGGGGACCGGTGGGCGCCAGGTTCTGGGTGTTCTGCACGACGGTAACCAGGTCGGAGCCGTTGCGCAGAATCTGCCAGTCGAACTTGCCAGCCTGATAATTGGCATCACGCTGATTGGCAGCCTGGAACTGGGCGATGACACGAATGCCGAGCCGTTCCATCTGGGCGATCACGCCTTCGGCCAGGCTCTTGTCGGTCTGGTAGTCGGAGGTGGCGAGCAGCGTGATCTCGACATCGGCGCCGCCCAGCACGTCGGCAGGGAAATTGACGAAGCCATTGCCGTCGGTGTCGGTCAGACCGGCCTTTTCCAGCAGCGCCTTGGCGTCTTCCAGTGAGTACGGATAATAGACCGTGGAATCCTTGTCGTAATAGCTGGTGGGCGCCATCAGGCCGCCCGGATAGGGCGAGGTGAAGGGGCCCTTGACGAGGGCTTCACCCAGCGCCTGGCGATCGAGCGCATAGCTGACGGCCTTGCGGAAATCGAGGTTGCGATTGAGCTCACGCACAGCCTGGCCACGGGCATCGGGCTCGCCCCAGCCATTGCCGGAGAGGTTGGGATAGATCGAATAGGAGATGGTGCGAGCGCCGAAGGCGAGACGCGCCGGGGCGCTTTCCTCGGCCGAGCGGCGGAGGGCTTCGACGTAGCTTTCGGGCTGCTCGAGGTTGGAGAGATCGCCCGATCCGGCCACGGCCTGCACGTCACGGTCTGCCCAGGTGGAGAGGCGGTATTGCAGCTCGTTGAGATAGGGGAGCTGGTTGCCGTTCTCGTCGACTTTCCAATAATAGGGGTTGCGGCGCATGACGATGATGTCGTCGGCGCGATATTCCACCGGCACCCAGGCGCCCATGACCGGGATGTTCAGATATTCGGGCGGGAAGGCATTCTTGAACTGGTCATAGGTCGCGCCAGTTTTGTAGGCGGGGTGTTCGGGCTTGAGAATGTGGCTGGGGCCGGGGCAGAAATTGCCATAGGCCATGGCGTAGAGATACTGCGTCGGCTTGACGTCCTTGAACGTCCACTTGACCGTATAGGGATCGATCTGCTCGAGCGTGGTGCCAACGCCAAAGGTCTCGGGTGAGGCGCCATTGAGCGGGGTGACCTGGGGGTCAAGCAGCACGTCGTTCCAATAGAACATGAGGTCTTCGGCATCAAAGGGGTCGCCGTCGGACCATTTGGCGCCTTCGATCAGATGCATGGTCAGCTCATGGCCGTCTTCGGACCATTCCCAGCTCTTGGCGAGGTTGGGAAGGGGTTCGAGTTCCTCGGCCTTGACCTGGAAGAGCGGGCCGGTGCGCGTCAGGCATTCGGAGAGGCCGATATCGATGCCGCCCCAACCCTGGGTCTGGCCGCCGCTATAGTTCCAGCCTTCCGGGCGGCCGCCGATGACATGGCGCATGACATCGCCATAGACGCCGATGCCATCGGGCATGTTGGCAGTCTTGTAGACCATGGGCTCCTTGGGCAGCCGCTCGGCTACCGGCGGCAGCTTGCCGGCATCGACGAAGGCCTTGACGTAGTCGGGCTCGTGATATTCGGGCAATGCCTTGAATTCGAGAATGTCCTTGACCCCGACAAAGGTCGGAACCTGCTGTGCGTCGAATTTCGGCGGATCGGGCGGGGTGGTGGGGGCCACTGTCTGGGCCTGGGCCGCGATCAGTGAAATGCCCAGCATGAGGCCGGCCCCGCCAAGGGCCTTAGCGTAATGTTTCATAATTCCTCCCATGGCAACGGACTGGCGATTGGCCAGGAGCCGAACATTCCAATTCGTGCTCGTCTTTCCGTGCAACGCTTGAATGGTACGCCTTGCCATGGCCGAAACAATCCGGGATGATAGAGACTTCTTCCGGGTTTCTAAGATTTGGATCGTCGTCCACATGGATGAACTCAATGCCGCCGGCGACCTGGTCCGGCTGCCCCGGCAGCGGGCGCCGCGCCCCACGCCGCGGCCCGACCGGAGCTTTTATGCCTCGGGCAAGGCCTTTGGCCGGTTTGGCATGCGGGCCTTCACGCCCCAGCTGATGCCGGCGCCCCATAGCCATGGCCATATCGAGTTCAACTGGCTGACCCATGGCACGATGGACTATGTGTTCGACGGCCGACCGGTGACCGTGAGCGCCAACCGGCTCGTGGCGTTCTGGGCGGGGATACCGCACCAGACTGTGGGATTGAGCGAGGAGGCGATTGCCGGCCGGCAGCACAATATCTACCTGCCGATGGATTCATTCCTGCACATGCCGCAATTGGGACGATTGACCGAAACGCTGATGGGCGGCGGGGTGATCCTGTTTCAACCGGAGGCTATCGGGCTCGATACGCTGGAGCGCTGGCACAGCGATTATCGGAGCGGGAATTCGCTGCGCACCGACATTGTGCGGCTGGAAATCGGCACGCTATTCCGCCGTGCGGCGATCACCGGCTGGGACCTGCTGCTGCCGGCCTGGATCGAACCGGCAGGCAGCCGCACGCGGACGGGCTCGCCGGTGCGCTATGTGGTGCGCATGGTGCGCCATATCGTTGAGAACATCACCGAGCCGCTGACCGCCGAGGATATTGCCGGTGTGGTTGGGCTGCATCCCAATTACGCGACCAACCTCTTCACCAAGGTCATGAGCATTTCGGTGCAGAAATTCGTGGTGCGGATGCGGTTGATCCGGGCACGGTCGCTGCTGTTCGATGGGAACCTTTCCATTGCCAACATTGCCTTTCAGTCGGGCTTTGTCAGCCAGACGCAGTTCTACGAGCATTTCCGCAAGGCTTATGGGATGACCCCGAGCCAGATGCGCAAGGATACGATCGAGGGCTAGGACCAATCGCCATTCACTGATGCTGGCCTGCAAATGGCAGTTTTCTGCGCTTCCGGTGCTCACGTACCCAAACGTACGCTGCGCTCCGGTTCTCGAAAACCACCATTCTCGGCTCAGCCTGAGTGGATGGCGATTGGCCCTAGGGGCTCCTCCTTATCGGACAGCCGAAAACGCCGCCCGGCCCGGCATGGGCGTCGCGGATTTACGGTAACGGGCGGCCATTGGGCCTTCCGAAGACTAAAGAGTGGACCAATGGCCGCCCGTTACGATCCGCTTTTGCATGAGGTCCGGTTCAGGCGGTACCATTATTGCAGGTCCGGCTGCCGAGTTTCCAACCCCAATGGAAAGGCGCCCCTCTCCCACGGCCTCCCCGCCCGGCCCTGCGTCGGGGCCGCGTAACTGGCGGGAATGGGGGTATAGTCGCACGGTTTTTTTGGGCGGGGATAAGTTTTTTGGAAGGGCAGGTTTTGACGCTATTTCGCTCATCCAGCGAAGCAAACAACGTACTCCGGAGCAGCCATTTCAACCGCTCGTGCCGGACCGATGTTGTTCGACGGGAATTTGTTGATCGTCAATATCGCGTTTCAATCTGGGTTCGTGAACCAGAGGCAGTTCTACGAGCATTCCCGCAAGGCTCTATGGGATGACGCCGAGAAGGATACGATTGGGGGTAGACGCTGGCAGCGCGGGGCAGGTTCGCGGGATCAGGTACCCATGCTATTCGTCGATGCCGGGGCTGCGGCAGGCTTGGTGATGCGTTGCGCCAGTATCCAAGTCAGTGCGGCGATTGCCAGCGTGATGGCTCCGCTCACCAGAAATGCGGCTCCAATCTTGAAGACGGAAATAATAACGCTGCCGAAGAAGGGGGCGCTGACCATGGTTGCCGTGACGAAGGCATCGCTCAGCGCGGTGACCCGGCCCATCTTATCCTTCGATGTCTCCAATTGGACGATTGTGCGGTAGGGGATCAGGGCGAACGAATTGGCCACGCCAACGACGAAAAACAGCACGGTGAGAAATAGTGCGGAGGCTGATTGCGTGATGTAGGGCAGAACGCCCGCAAGCATGATCAGAGCGCCAATTGCTGCGCTGGAGACCGTCATGGAAACGAATGCTTTTTGCGTCGTGAGGCTGAGACGTCCCAACAGCAAGGCGCCGGCTATGCCGCCAGCGCCGAGCGCCGCCATTACGGCGCCAAGAAAACTTGCCGGCATGCCCAGGCTATCCAGATAGAGCACGGCAAAGCTGTCATAGAGAAAAGTGGCGAACATGCTGGCGGCAAAATAGACGGTTGCCAGCAGCAGGAGTGGTTGGCCGGTGATTTCTGTCAGTCCCGCCTTGAAGTTTACGAGGAATGTTTCTGAGACCTGGTGGCTCTTCCGGCCTTCGCCTGGCATTTCAAGCAACAAGAAGGTCAGTGCCGCAAAGACCGACAAAGCGGCCGTGAGGACAAAAAGCGATTGACTGCTCAGGGCCAGCAAGAGCGCGCCGCCGAGTGCCGGGCCCAATATGCGCGTGAGCTGGCGGATGGTGAACAGGGTGGAATTGACCGATGTGAGCTGATCGGGGCCGACAAGATTTGGAATTGCGGCTTGAGAGGCGGGCAGGGAGGCGGAGGCGAAACTCGTTCTCAGCGCGACGAGAATGAGCAGAATGATTGGATTGGGCGAAAAGATCATGACGCCACAAATTAATGCCCGACCTATATTGGCACCCAGGTAAACGCTTTTGTGCGGAAAGCGGTCGGTGAGCATTCCGGCCAGCGGCCCGACAAAAAGGCGCGGTGCGGCGAGCGCAATGGCGAACCATGCCAGACCCCAGGCGCCCACTTGCCAATGCGTTAGCAGGGCCACGATTGCCAGATAGTCGATCCAATCCGCAAAGCTCGTCGCAGTAGCGGATAGAAACAATGGAATCAGCCGATGCTGCTTTGGGGTATCAGTCATTGGCGTCCAGTCCCTCCTACAGCGGGGACCGTAACTGCCGCGAAGGGCAAATGGCTAGAATAAAGCTCCCGAGATCTCCTCCCTGTCGAGAGGCCGATGGATGGACTGGCGGATACTCGCCAGTCCCGGCGTGACACTCAGGTATTGAACTTGAACAGCATCACGTCGCCATCCCTAACGACATATTCCTTGCCTTCGTCGCGGGCCTTGCCGGCTTCCTTGGCGGGGACTTCGCCGCCCAGGGTGACGAAATCATCGTAGGCGATGGTCTGGGCGCGGATGAAGCCGCGTTCGAAATCGGAGTGGATGACGCCGGCTGCCGCAGGGGCCTTGTCGCCCTTATGGATGGTCCAGGCGCGGGTTTCCTTGGGGCCGACGGTGAAATAGGTCTGTAGGCCCAGCAAGGCATAGGCCTCGCGGATCAGCCGGTTGAGGCCGGCTTCGTGCAGGCCCAGGGATTCCAGATATTCGGCCTGTTCCGCATCGGGGAGCTGGGCCAGCTGGCTTTCGATTTCGGCGGAGATGATGACGACGCCCGCGTCATGGCTATGGGCATAGTCTTCGACCAGCTTGCTCATGGCGTTGCCGTTTTCGGCCGAGCCTTCGTCGACATTGCAGACATAGAGGGCGGGCTTGGAGGTGAGGAGCTGCAGCTCCTGGAAGGCTTTTTCTTCCTCGGCATCGCGCTTGACGAAGCGGGCGGACTTGCCGTCGCGCAGCAGGACAAGGGCGCGGTCGATCAGCTCGAGGGTGAGCTTGGCGTCCTTGTCGTTCTGCTTGGCCTTTTTCTCGACGCCGGCGCGGCGCTTTTCGAGGCTTTCGAGGTCGGCCAGCATCAGCTCGGTTTCGACCACTTCGGCGTCGGCCAGCGGATCGACCTTGTTGGCGACGTGGATGATATTGTTGTCTTCAAAGCAGCGCAGCACATAGGCGATGGCGTCGCATTCGCGGATATTGGCAAGGAACTGGTTGCCCAGGCCTTCACCCTGCGATGCGCCCTTCACCAGCCCGGCAATGTCGACGAAGCTCATGCGGGCGGGCAGGATATTGATCGACTTGCCGATGGCGGCGAGCTTATCGAGCCTGATATCGGGCACCGAGACTTCGCCCACATTGGGCTCGATGGTGCAGAAGGGGAAGTTCGCGGCCTGGGCGGCAGCGGTGCGGGTGAGCGCGTTGAAAAGGGTCGACTTGCCGACATTGGGCAGGCCGACGATGCCCATCTTGAAACCCATGGGGAACTCCGGAAATTGTTGGCTTCCACATGGTTCGGATGGGCTGAGATGTCAATCCGAACCTGTGGCGGAGCGCCTATGCGGTGCGTTTGTTGCCCCGCCATTGGGCGGCGATCGAGACCAGCAGCAGCACGACGATGCCCGCCGAGATCAGGGCATTGTAGCCGGCGAGCGAAATGCCGAGGAAACGGAACTGGACGACGTCGCAGCCGATGACGTGGGCGTCGTTCATATTGCTCAGGGCGTTGAAATCCATGGGATCGCCGACGCCGGTGCAGGCGGTGGGGCCGGGCCAGAAGCCCCATTCGACCCCGGCATGAAAGCCGCCCATAAAGGTGCCCCAGAGAAAAATAGCGGTGACGATGGCCATGGCGATGTACCAGACGGTCAGCGGCAGCCGGTTCCAGGTCAGCAGCACGAGCAGCAGGATGGGCAGGCCCCAATAATAGGCTAGGCGCTGTTCGAGGCAGAGTTCGCAGGGCACCAGGCCACCGATCAACTGGCTGCCCCAGGCCCCGGCAATGGCGGCCAGGCCCAGCACGAAGGCGATGCCGGCAGTGATCTTGTCGAGCGGCCGAGATTTGGTGGCGGGCATGGCAGATTCCGTATGACGCTTGGCTGCGTCGATAAAACCGAATTGGGGCAATTTCCAGCGGGGAACGGCGATGTGATCAATCGCCGGGCAGGGTGATGCCCAGGGCCTGGCGCAAGGCGATGGCATTGGCGGGGGCGTGGAGTTTGTCCTCGTGGACGAAATAGGCGAAGACGTCCTTGCCGGCCTTGTCCCAGGCGCCGATCGTTCCGGCCCAGTCGGCGATGTCGCTGGTTTCGTAGCCTTGAGCAGCAGGGCGGGCAGGGCCCTGCAGGCGGCAATAGGCGAAATCGGCGGTCAGCGTGCGGGCCGGGTTTTCGACGGTGTCGGCAATGACCTGCGCCACATTATGGCTGGCCAGCAGGTCGCGGATTTCGGGCGTATCGAAGCTGGCATTGCGCAGCTCGATGGCGTGGCGGATGGTGGTGACGCCATCGGTGGCGAGAAAGGGCGGGGTCTTGAGCCGGCCGTCGGCTTCCCCGGCAAGGGCTACATATTGCTCGGGCGTCTTGGGCAGCAGCGCCAGGAAAGCGGCGAAGATGTCGGGCTTGTAGCTGAGATTGGGCGGCAGCTGCCAGATGAAGGGGCCGAGCTTTGCGCCCAGGGCCAAGGGGCCCGAGGCGAAGAAATTGGCCAATTCGGCCCGGCAATCCTTGAGCCGCTTGATATGGGTGACGAGCTGCGGGCCCTTGATCGAGAAGACGAAGCCCTCGCGCGCCTCGCCGGCCCATTTGGCAAAGCTGTCCGGTTTCTGGGTGGCGCGGAAGGTGGCGTTGATCTCGATGGTGCCGAGGCGGGAGCTGGCATAGGCCAGCTCCTTTTTCTGAACGAGCCCTTCGGGGAAGAAGGTGCCGCGCCAGGGTTCGTAAACCCAGCCCGCCGTGCCCGTTCTGATCGTCATGCAATCCCCCCGAGAGGCTAGAACTTGTAGTTCACACCCGCACGGACGACGCTGAAGCGTTGGGTTGCGTCGATATTGCCGCCGGGCAAGCCACTATAGGTCTGGGTGCCCAGATCGACATAGAGGTATTCCGCCTTGACGGTGATATTTTCGGTGGCGGCGGCTTCGAGGCCAAGACCGGCCGTCCAGCCGAGATGGTTCTTGCTCTGGCTGGTGATCACGTCGCCGGGAGTGGTGACGCTGGCCGTGCCGCGGCCCCAGGCAGCGCCCAGGGTCACATAGGGCATGACCTGGCCGAAGACCACGCCGGCGCGGCCGCGCAGGGTGCCATAGGCGTCGATGCCGACCTTGGAATTGCCGACGCCGGCAATGTCTTCGTCATGGCCGATGCTGGCCCAGTTGATGTCGGCTTCGCCACCGATCACGAAGCCGCCCATGTCCACATTGTAGCCGGCCTGGGCACCCAGGTTCCAGCCGCCGGAATTGTTTTCGGTGGTGACGCCGCCGCCGACAGGCTTGCGGGTCAGCTCGCCCCAGCCATAGCCGCCGTTGACGCCGGCATAAAAGCCGCTCCAGTTCGAGACGGAAGTTGGCGAATAGAAGGAGCTGCCGCTATTGCCGCCATTCCAGCCAAGATCGGCGGCGAATGCCGGGGTGGTGACTAGCAGTGCAGTGGCAAGCGCAATGGCCTGGCGATTCATGGTCGTCCTCGTCAGTCGGGAGATAGGTTGATTTTTATGCAAAATGCGACGGAATGAATTAACGCGGCGGTAAGGAACGTGGTTAACGGAGCCGTCTTAACCATATGTCAGCGTTCACATTTTCGAGGGGAGGGCAGAGAGCGGGGTGGCGGCACAAAAGTCGGCCGGCGATGAGCGATGCTGTTGCGGAGCGATGCGAGCTGGGTTAGAGAGCTTGCCTTGTGCCCCTCTGGCGGAATGGTAGACGCAGAGGACTCAAAATCCTCCGCCGCGAGGCGTGCCGGTTCGAGTCCGGCGGGGGGCACCAGTTTTCCCCATAATCGAAGTGACGCGACCCGCGCTTTCTGGTGCCTGGGCTTTTGCGGCATCGGGTTCGCGCAATGCGGGTTCGTTGGATCAGAACGGGCCCTGCAAGTGATCGAGGCCGTGTCGTTCGCGGTCACGGTCGCGGTTGAAGCCGGGGGCGGTGGGGTCGAAATATTGCCAGCCTTCTTCTTCGTAGCGGGCGCGGCGCTCGGCTATGTCGACCTGCTCGGCCTTGACGAAAATGTCCTCGACAATGCCAGCCCTGCTTTCGTCGGTGCGGACCGAGACGACGCTGCCGCCGCGGCGCACGCCTTCGGCAAAGATATGGGCATCCTGTTCATGTATGCCCGAGCTGGTGAGGGCGCCGATGACGCCACCGGTAGCGCCGCCCAAAGCGGCTCCGGCAACCGCGCCAATGGCAGTGGATACCAGCCAACCGGCGGCAATTACGGGGCCCAGGCCGGGTATGGCAAGGGCTCCGACACCGGCCAGCAATCCACCCGCGCCGCCAATCAGGGCGCCGATCCCTGCCCCGGCACCGGCGCCGCCGGCAGCCCTCTCGTCGGTGGTGTCTTCGCCGACCTCGTCGTCAAGGGTGGAGATGACAAGGGAAATCTCATCCTCGGGAAAGCCGGCCGCTTCCAGCGCACGCACGGCCTGTGCTGCCTGGTTGTAGTCGTCGAAAAGGGCGGTCATGGTTTTCATGGCACGTCTCCAATCCAGATGTGTGGACGGAAAACGATGAGACCCGGGCGAGTGTTCCCGAAGGCGTGATCTCAGCCGAGCTTGGCGGCCTTGGCGTAAAGGCGAACCATGCTGAGGGGCATGCCGGGGCGCTGGAAATAGACGCGGGCGCGCAGCTCCGGCTTGCGGCCGCTGCGGAAGAGCCTTGCTCCCAGGGCTTTTTCGGCTGCCGCCTCGGGCGTGGCAACCCCATCGACTACATGTTCGACCGGCTCTGCGCCGCCCGAAGCCAGATCGATCACGCGATAGCTTACGGGCATCGGCTTTTCCTCTTCGGCTTTCTCCTTAGCACAAGCGGGGGCCGAAGGGGTGGGATTGGTGAACTCGATTTCGAGGGCGACCTCGATCGCTTCCTCGATCAGCAGGCCGATCGTGGGGCTCTGAGGATCCTTGGGGAGCGTGAACAGGGCCTGTTCCAGTTGGTCGCGGACCAGCCGTACTTGTTTCGGCATGGGGCCTCTCGGATCGATGGTTGAATTAATCGAAACCCGCCATATTCGCCGGCGCGGACCTTGGTTCGGCTCTCCTGAGCTGTGTGTCGATCGACCTCGAGGATTGCTCATAAAATGCAGCCATCCTGTGGCGGGGAGCAGTGGCTTTTGATTCAAAAGCCAGGGGCCCGCCAATGTCAGCGTGGTGCCTGCCATTGGCTGTCGATGAAGCGCAAGGCATCGCGGATGCTGGTTGACCAGACATCCCAGGAATGGTCGCCATTGGTGACGCGGAATTCGATGGGGCGATTATCCGCCTGCATGGTTTCGTAAAAGGCAATAGCGCCGCGCCAGAGCTTGTGGCTGTCATCGTCGCCCACCGTCAGAAACAGCGCAGGGAGCGCGGTGTCCTCGGCAATGGCGGCAGCCAGCAAGGTGAAGACATTCTGGCTGTTGAAGCGCCTTGCGTCGAAGGGATTGCCGAAGGCGCTGCCGAAATGGGGCGGGACCGGGGGCAGGTCGATGCCGGTGGAAATATCGGCCGGGTCGTTGTGATGGAAATAGGTGCTGTCGATGATCAGCGCCATGGCCTCGGGGGCGAGGTCGAGTTGATCGCTGGGCACGTTCTGCCAGATGGCGCCGGAGAGGCTTGCGGCAGCAGCGAAGAGATCGGGATGGCCAAGCGCAAGGCGAAGAGCGCCGTAGCCGCCCATGGAAAGGCCGGCAATCGCCCGGCCGCCCCGGTCCTTTCGCACCGGATAGGTGGCTTCGATGGCCGCGCGCAGGTCTTTCACGATGGCAGTTTCGGAATCGCCGGGGCCGCCTATGGCGCGGGAATCCACATACCAGCTTTCGGGGCCCGCGCCGGGCATGACCACGAGGGCGGGTTTGATGGATTGGCCCATCATGTCATCGAGCGTGGGCTGGATATGGCCCAGATCGCGCCAGCTGGTTTCGTCGCCGCCCAGGCCGTGCAGCAGGTAGATGACCGGCCAGCCGCTGGGTGGCGGATTGCCGTCGGGGCGATAAATCAGGGCTTTGATCGTGCCGCCCATGCCGGGGCTGGGGAAGGACTGGCTTTCGAGGGTGCCGGCGAGGGCGGGGCACGGCAGGACAAGCAATAGTGCGAGGAGGAAAGCCTTGACCATCATGGGCGACCCGCGGGGACAGACGGGCAGGATAGCGGTGTGGAGGAAGAGCGGCAATGGCGCGGGATTTGGCTCCGCCGGATGGTGTCGTGGGGTGTGCCGTTGACGGCCCCTCGGCGCGGGCGTAGACAATCGCCCGTGTCATTTCCAAGCCTCAAGCGCCCGTCCAGCCGGCACCCGATCTTTTGGGTGTGAAAATGGTCCCCGCAGCTTTTCCCAGTATTTTGGGACGGCAGCTGCGTCCGGGGTCTGACGTGATGCGTGTTTTGTCGAGGTTTTCTGGAGCGTTCTGATGAACCCCATTTCCAAGCCGCTCTGGCAGCGGTTTACGTTTTTCCTGATCCCGTTGATGATCTCCAACATCCTGCAGTCGCTGTCGGGGACGGCCAATGCGGTCTATGTCGGCCAACTGGTTGGCGTGGAGGCCCTGGCGGCCATTTCCACCTTCTTCCCGATCCTCTTTTTCCTGATGAGCTTCATCATCGGGCTCTCCTCGGGCGCTACCGTATTGATCGGGCAGGCCTGGGGTGCGCGCAATGTGGCCAAGGTCAAGCAGATTGCCGGTACGACGTTGACCGCAACGATCGCGCTGGGCGTGGTGGTCGCCATTATCGGGGCGCTGTTTACCCCGCAGATCATGCAGGTGCTGGGCGCGCCGGCCAATATTCTGGGGCTTTCGACCGAGTATGCGCGGATCGTGCTGATCGGCATGCCCGGCTTTTTCGTGTTCCTGGTGGTGACGTCGGTGCTGCGCGGGGTGGGCGATACGGTGACGCCGCTCGTGGCGCTGATCATTTCGCTCATCGTGAGCCTTTTGGTGACCCCGGCGCTGATCCAGGGTTGGTTCGGGCTGCCGCAGCTGGGGCTGCTGGCCGCGGCCTATGCCTTCATCGCCGGGTTCGTCAGCGTGCTGATCTTCCTGTTCATCTATATGCGTGCCCGCAAGATGCCGCTGGCGCCCGATGGGGAGCTGCTGGCGGCCATGGTGCCCGATTTCAAACTGCTGGGGCTGATCCTGCGGCTGGGCGTGCCGGCGGGGCTACAGATGGTGATCTCGTCGATCTCGGCCATCGTTGTCGTCGGGCTGGTCAATGGCTTTGGCTCGGACGCCACGGCGGCCTATGGCGCGGTCAACCAGGTGGTGGGCTATGTGCAATTCCCGGCCATGTCGATCGGTATTGCGGCGTCGATTTTCGGCGCACAGGCCATCGGCGCCGGACAGGCGGGGCAATTGTGGGGGATCACCAAGACGGCGCTGGTGCTTAACCTCATCATCACCGGCAGCCTGATACTGGTTGCCTATCTCTTTTCCCAGCATCTGGTGGCGCTGTTCATCACCGATCCGGCGGTGATCGAGATGACCGAGACGCTGCTGCATATCGTGCTGTGGAGCATGCTGTGCTTTGGCTGGAGTGTGGTGTTTTCGGGCATCATGCGGTCGAGCGGCACGGTGGTGGCGCCCATGGTGATCTCGCTGGCGGCGATCCTGCTGGTGGAATTGCCGGGGGCTATCGTGCTCAGCCGGACGAGCCTGGGGCTGCATGGCATCTGGATCGCCTATGCGGCGAGCTTCAGCGTGATGCTGGTGGCGCAAGCCGCCTGGTATCGCTTTGTCTGGAGCAAGAAGAAGATCGTCGCGCTGATCTAGGTCCAATCGACATTCAGCTGATGCTGGCCTGAGTGAATGTCGATTGGCCCTAGGAGCCGAGACGGTCTTCCAGCCACGTAACGCCGAATGCAATCATGGGCGCGGCCTCCACCAATATGGAAGGGGCCGCGCCGATAGTGCCGCGTTTGCCCTGGCCGGTGGCGAGGAAGGCCTCGACGATGGTGGCGAAATAGTCGTCGGGCAGGCCGTGCGGCGGATCGGCGGTGTCGAATTCCTCGAAATGGCGCCACACAATCTTGCCATCGACGAGAATGGGCGCTTCGTAGCGGCGGAGGCGCTTGTTGGGGAAATCTGCGACATGTTCGGCGTGGTGCAGAAGGGTCATCGTGTCGAGCGGCGCGCCGATCAGCATGGTCTTGCCGCCTGCTTCGACCAGCTTGCCGAAGGGCGATTGCGGGCCGTAGCCGTAGTCGAGCGCGTGATCGGCAGTGAACCACTCGGCCTTGCCGCCAAGCGCGGCGCAGGAGGCGCCGGGATTGGCACTGCGCAAGGCGCCGGGCGTGGTGCGCAGCAATTCGGGGAAGGCGCCATTGTCACGGATAGAGCGAGAGCGCTGGGGATCGAAGGGCGGTATCTCGTCGCGCAGGTCGGCGCGCTGGAGAATGTCGTCATCGGCCTGCCAGTCGCAATAGGCCAGCATGGTGCCTTCGGGACCAACAATCGTCCGAATGGCATCGATCAGCGTGTCGGGACCACCAAGAATTGGTCCAACCTTGCGCAGGGCGGCGTGTACGAGCACGGCGTCGCCTTGCTGTAGGCCGAGTTCGACCAGCTGGCTGGCCAGCTGGTTTTGCGTCCAGAGCATTGGCTTTAGCCTCGGGCGTAGGCGGCCTTGCGGGGTTCGGCGGCCACGGTGGCGTTTTCGCGGGCATCGTAGATGGCGCGGGCGTCGATGATGGCGCCGTGATGTTCGGCCGACCAGTCCCAGAGGCCGCTGATCGGCACCTGCAGGGTCTTGCCCAGTTCGGTCAGGCTATATTCAACGCGGGGCGGCACCTCGGGATAGATGGTGCGGGTGACCAGGCCATCGCGCTCGAGATTGCGCAGGGTCAGGGTCAGCATGCGCTGGGAGACGCCGTTGATCATGCGCTTAAGCTCGTTGAAGCGCAGCGTGCCGTTCTGGCCGAGAATGCCCACGACCATCACGCTCCACTTGTCGCCGATGCGGTTGAGCACGTCGGACATGGCCAGGCAATTGGCGGATTTGGATGTGTCGGTGAGAGACATGACTATGCTTTCGTCTAGAAGAACCTTAGGCACAAATATAGACACGGTTACTGCTTGTGCCTAGGGGGGCTCATCCGGCCCGGTGTTCGGCGCCGTAGAGGCCGAGATAATAGTCCAGATTGCCGTCGCGCAAGCCCAGCGTTTCCAGAACGCCACCCATGAAGCTGACCGGCGCGGTGCCGGGTGCGGTGACGATCCTGCCGTCAATGACGGCCTGGGGCTGGTCTTTGTAGTGCGCGGCGCCGGCATAGCCGGTTGGGGGCAGGTTGTCTGGCGAGTTGGAGGTGTGGGCCACATTGTCGAGAATGCCGGCGCGGGCCAGCGCGAGCGTGCCGTCGCAAATGCCCGCCACGGTCTTGCCGGCGTCACGGGTGGCCAGCAGAACCGCCGCTATGTCGGGCGGGGTTTCACCGGCCCAGGCGGTGCCGCCGCAGACGACGAGCGCATCCAGCCGTGCCGGGTCGATGTCTTCCACTGCCAGGTCCGGGGTGACCTTGAGACCGCCGGCGGAGGTGACCGGCTTGCCGCCGGGCGTAGCGAATTTGGTGTCGATGCCGAAATAGCCGCTGGCGCCGGCATTGAGCAGTGCGGTTTCCCAATCGGCAAAGCCGTCGGCCAGGATGGTGACGATGGCGGTCATGGTCGAATTCTCCCCGTGTCTTAGTCGCCACACTGTTGAACGCTTGTGCTGCCAGATGGTGTCAGGAGCGGTCAAAAGCCCGTCACCAGGGGCCTGGCCGCATTGAGATAGAGGGAGCGCGCTGATAAGAGAAAGCCGCCTTCCCGACATAACGGAGTCTGTGTCACTTGCCGCTTGCCCGCCGTCTTGGTCTGTTCGTCTTTGCCTGTCTTGCCACTCTCGCTGCCGCCCTGGGCGCCGCGCGCGCTACGCCCATGTTGCTGGTCGACATGGACAATTTCGATGTGCTCTATGCGCAGGAAGCCGGCCAGCCGTGGCACCCGGCATCGCTGACCAAGATGATGACGGCCTATGTGGTGTTCGAGGAAATTGCCAAGGGCAGCGTGACGCTCGATACGCCGGTGATCTTGTCGGCCAAGGCGCTCAAGCAGGCGCCGTCGCGCTCGGGCCTGCCGGTGGGCAGTGCCATGAGCCTCAAGGACGCGCTCTATGTGATGATCGTCAAATCGGCCAATGACACGGCCATGGCTATTGCCGAGACGGTCGGGGGGAGCGAAGCGGGGTTCGTCGCCAAGATGAATGACGTGGCGGGCCGCATGGGGCTTACGGCCAGCCATTTCAGCAATCCCAATGGGCTGCATGATCCGGGACAATATATGTCGGCGCGCGACCTGGCGGTGTTGACGCTTTATATCCGGCAGAGCTTTCCGCAATACCTGCCCATGTTCGGTACCGAAGTGGTGCAGGTGGGCAAGGCGAGGCTGGAATCGCAGAATGAATTGCTGACCAAATTCGCCGGGACCACGGGGATGAAGACCGGTTTCGTCTGCGCCTCGGGGCTCAATATGGTGGCGACGGTGGAGCGCGGCGGGCGCCGGCTTCTGGCTATCGTGCTGGGCGGTTCATCGGCCCGCGAGCGCAATGAGCGGGCGGCCGAACTGGTGCTCAAGGGGCTATCGGGGGGCGTGCAATCCAGCGGGCAGACAGTGCTGACCCTCGCCAACAATCCGGGCGCGGCGCCGGTCGATATGCGGCCCAATATCTGCGGCAAGGGATCGCAGGACTATGTGAAGGCGCAGGAAGCAGCGTTTCCGATGGGTCTCAAGGGACAGCCGAGCTATCTGACCGATACGGTGGTGCCCAATAGCTATGTGGCGACCGATCTGGGTCGCATGGCGGTGGGTGTTGCCCTGCCACGTCCGCGGCCGGCGCATGTGCCGATCTTTGCCGTGCCGACGACGGCTGAGGCAGCTCTCGATGGCGGGTTGCGGCCGGGCCTGCCGGTTGCGGCGAGCGGCGATATTCCGTTTCCCCGGCCGCGTCCGGTGTTTTGAGGGGCCGATCTAGTCGGCACCCGTTGAGGGTAATGTTTAGATTGTGCTTGTGACTCACCCCCACCCTTAATCCCTCCCCACAAGGGGGAGGGAGACGAAAGAGCCGTGAGTCCTCAGCCTGCGCCTCCCTCCCCATGATGGGGAGGTCAGCTTTTTCGCTGTAGCGAAAAAGCAGGGGTGGCGTGACGAGAGCCACAAAGGCTCGCCCTAGCTTTTCACGATAGCGAACCGCAGCACATCACCTTCGCTGGTGAGGGTGCAGTCGTGCCTGTTCTGGCGGCAGTAAAGGGGGATATCCACCTTGGCCATCGGATCGGTGGCCAGCACGATAAGGGCCGCGCCGGAGGGGAGGCTAGCGAGCCGTTTCTCCATGCGCAGCACCGGAAGGGGGCATTTTAGCCCCCTGGCGTCGATGAGCTCGGGCTCAGTCGCCAACCACGAGCACCCAATAGACGCCATAGCTGGAGGCCGGATTGAAGGCCATGGCAACGCCGGCCTTGCTGCCTGCCGAAGTCAGGCCAGCCGCATCGGCGGGATTGTTGCGCCAGCCGGAGAAGGTCTCGGCGAAGGTGGCGTAACCGGCACTGAGCTTCATGACACGCAGGCCCTGCGGGGTCTTGGGCGGGGTGCCGGTCTGGGCATATTGGTTGGCGAGGGCCTGGGCGGTGCCATCAAGGCCGGTATCGGGCGCCAGGGCCGTAATGCCATTGGTGGCCCGGTACGCATTGACGATGCCGAGGGCCTGGGCGCGGTCGAGACTGGCGCCGGGCTGGTCCATGCGGGCGCTGAGGCCGGGATGCAGCGCAGCAACGCTGGCGCCACCGCCGCCGCCCATGCTGCATCCGGCGAGCGCGGCGGCTGTCAGCAGGGCCACGGCAAGGTGGGGCAGGGTGCCTGCAAAACGGCGCGGCGTGGCGGGATGCGTCATGGGTATTCCTTCGTCATGTGAGGCGTGAAGTCCGCGATACCTCGCGGCAAATGCGGTTCTACTATGGCGCGTGCCGCAGCAATGTGGTGGGCGGCCGGTATTTCGCCCGATGTTGCGTGGCAAACGTCAATTTTTCGTGCCCGTGCCGGCGGTGTGACAAAAACGTGACGCAAGCTGTGGACGATAGCGGGACACTCTTGCGTGCGCGGGGGGAAGCCCCTATCGAAAAACCTGCCTAAGCCAGTCAACTTTAACGGAGGGGACGACAAGCCAGGGCCTGACCTTGTGACTATGAAGGGGGCTTTATGTCTGTGTCACGCTCCGCGCTGCTGTGCGCGCTTCCCTGCCTGCTGCTGGCGACAACCGCCTTTGGGCAGGAATCCACGCTGTTTTCCGATGAAGTGATCATGCTCGAGCGGTTGATCGTTTCGGGACCCAACCGAACGGAAACCCCGGTCAGCGAGTCCACCGTTTCGGTGACGGTGATCGACGACGAAACCATCGCCAAGCAATCGAGCGTCAATACGCCTATCGGCTCGATCCTGGCCAAGACCACGCCGGGCTTCAGCCAGAGCGCGGAGAATATGACCGATTATGGTCAGTCGCTGCGCGGGCGCAATTTCCTGACGCTGATCGATGGCGTGCCGCAAACCAATACGCTCAACAATAATTTCCGTGGCCTCAATACCATTTCAAGCCTGGCGGTCGGCCAGATCGAAGTGGTGCGCGGCGCAACGGCTGCCTACGGTTTTGGCGCGCCAGGCGGGCTGGTCAACATCATCACCAAGACCCCGCAGGACGATGGGTTCAACGTCGAATATGGCAGCGGCATCAAATTCTCACCGACCGATATCGGTGACTCGATGTCCTATACCGGCGTGGTCAATCTCAGCGGCCGCGATGGCGATGTGGATTTCCTGCTGAACGGAAGTTTCGAGAAGACCGGCAGCAGCTTTACCGCCGATGGCGAGCGCCGCCCGCCCGACTCGTTCGGCTCGCAGGGTGGGCTCGACGATGTCACGGCCTATAATATTTTGGGCAAACTTGGCTACCAGATGGGGTCGAGCCGGTTCGAGGTGATGATCAACCGCTATGACAATGCCCAGAAGAGCATATGGGCGGGGCCGGTGGGCGGCGGAAGCGTCGAGGACAATACCAGCGCTGTCCCGTCACTGGGCAATCTCAATACGCTCACGCCGGGCGTCGACAACCTCACCATCAGCGGCAAATATTCCAATGAGGAAGTGCTGGGCGGCAGCATGAATCTGCAGGTGTTCTACAACCAGAACACCACGACCTTTACCCGCACCGAATTCCTCGGCTTTCAATATCCGCAATATGAGACGGCCTCGGACAAATATGGGGCGCGGCTGACCTTCGATACGCCACTGCCTGTGCTGGGCCCCGACATGAATGTGGTGTGGGGCGTCGACTATCTGCACGACAAGACCGTGGTCAACGACATCGACGGGCCCTCGGGCACGCCCGATGCCACGCTCTCGGGCATAGCGCCTTTTGCGCAGCTCGAAATCGATCTCAACGATACAACGCGGGTTACCGGCGGCGTGCGCTACGAGGCGATGGAGCTGGAGATTCCAACCTTCGTCAATGCCAATGGCTTTACCGTCCAGGGCGGAACGGTGGATGTTGCCGAGCCGCTGTTCAATGTCAGCGCCTCCCATGACCTCACCGAATTTGCGACCCTGTTCGCCGGATTTTCGCAGGGCTACCAGCTGGGCAATCTGGTGCGTTATGCCACCGACAATGATGTGCCCAGCGTGGCATCGCTGGCGGCCAATGGGCAAAAGACCAATAGCTACGAAGCGGGCGTGCGCTTTCATCGCGACAATTGGAACATCACGACCACGGGCTTCTACAGCACCTCGGACAATGGGGTGAGCTACTCGGCCGACCTCGACCTGGTGCTGGCGCCTGAGACGGTCTATGGCATTGAAGTGGCTGGCGAATATGCCTTTGAGAATGGATTGACGCTGGGTGGCACGCTGACCTGGCTCGAAGGCCGCTACGATACCGATGGCGACGGCCAAAACGATTCCGACTTGCCCTCGGACCGCATCGCACCGGCAAAGATCACGGCCTATGCCGAATATGCGCCCAATGACTGGTCGGTCTATCGGCTGATGGGGTTGTTCTCGGGCTATCGCGACCCCGACAGCAGCGAATTCCTAGGGCTGCAGACCATAGAGCCCTATGTGGTGCTCGATGCCGCGGCCGATTTCAAGGTCGGCAATGGCACGCTGACGCTGGGTGTCGAGAACCTGCTCAATGCCGATTATGTGCCGGTGGTGCAGCAGGCCTATTCGGTGCCCGCCTATGGCTATGACGACTATTACAACGTCAAGGGGCCGGGCCGGACCTTCTCGATCAGCTACAAGGGCAAGTTCTGACGGTCTGGGCGGGCGGCGCAACGCCGCCCGCATGCACCCGCTTGCGATAGCGCGCGTTTGGCCGCACAACCACGAGGCTGAATTGGGCCGAAGGGAAAAGTGCGGTGAACCTGCGATATCAGATCCTGGCATTGGCGATCATTCCGCTGATCGTGGCGATCTCGGCCATCACGCTGCTGATTACCTGGCAATCGACCCGGCTGGCGCAGACCAGTATCGATACGTTCGAGAGCAACCTGCTGCAGGCCAAGCAGGATGAGCTGCTGAACCTCACCAATCTGGCGATCTCGGCGATCGACGAAATTTATCAGCGGGCCGGCCCCGATGATGATGCCGCCAAGGAGGAGGTGCGAGCCATCCTGACCCGGCTCGACTATGGGCAGGACGGCTACTTCTTCGTTTATGACTATGACGGCAACAATGTCGTTCATCCGCGCCAGCTCTACCGGCCGGGGCAGAACTGGCTCGCTTTGGTTGATCCCGATGGCGACCATGTGATCGCCAATCTGATCCAGCGCGCCAAAGAGGGCGGAGGGCTGCACCAATATAAATGGGAGAAGCCCTCGGCCGGGTTGATGGCGGACAAGCTGTCATTTGCCGTGGGGCTGGACAAGTGGCGCTGGATGCTGGGGACCGGCGTCTATCTCGACGATGTCTTTGCCCAGACCGCGGCGGCCAAGGCCGAATTGCGCGCCAGTATAGGGCAGACGTTCTTTATCGTGGCGCTGATCGCGGTGCCGGCCGTGCTGATCGTCTTTGCCACCTGCATGCTGCTCAATGCCCGCGAGCGGCGCATGGCCGATGGCAAGCTCAAGCAATTGACGCAGCGGATCGTCGATACCCAGGAAGAGGAGCGCTCGCGGCTGGCGCGGGAGCTGCATGACGGGATTTCGCAGAACCTGATCGGGGTGCGCTATGCGATCGACCTGGCGCGGCGCAAGGCCAGCAATGACAGCGCCGATGCCATAGGAGCCATCGAGCGGGGCGCCGAAGCGCTTAACGGAGCCATCAAGGAAGTGCGGCGGCTGTCACACGACCTGCGGCCGCGGGTGCTGGACGATCTGGGACTGAGCCCGGCGCTCGAGGCGCTGTGCCATAATTTTTCGGAGCGGACGGGGATTGCGACACGGCTCGAATGCAGCGGCTTCAAGGCGCGGCCCAAGGCCGAGGCGAGCACGGCGCTCTACCGGGTTGCGCAGGAAGCGCTCAACAATGTCGAGCGGCATGCGGGCGCGCGAAATGTGTCGATCACGCTGGCCAGCCCCAAGGGGCGGGTGCAGATGATCATCGAGGATGACGGCAGGGGCTTTGCCGAACAGGGCGGTTCGGGTGGGCTGGGGTTGCGCAACATGCAGGAGCGCATGGCCCATTTCGGTGGCCTATTGCTGATCCAGACATCGGCGGAGGGAACCAGGTTGCAGGCGAGCCTGCCGAAATCGGCAAACCTGCCGCAGGCGCCGCTGAGCGAGGTCGCATGAGCCAGAAGCCGATCAAGGTGCTGCTGGTCGACAACCACCCGCTGGTGCTCGACGGGCTCAAGGCGATCCTGGAGACATTCGAGCATATCGAGGTGGTGGGTGTCGCCGGACTGGCGCTTGCAGGGCTCGACATTGCCCGTGCGAGCCGGCCGCAGGTTGTGCTGATGGATATCAATATGCCGCATGTCAACGGCATCGAGGCGCTGGAGCTGTTCCGCGAGCAGGTGCCCGAGGCGCGGGTGCTGATGCTCTCCATGCATGACAGCCGGGAATATATCTCGACCTCGGTGATGCATGGCGCTTCGGGCTATGTGCTGAAAGACGTTTCGACCGAGGAGATCGTTTCGGCCATCGAAACCGTGGCGGCAGGGGGCACCTATTTTTCGTCCGGCGTTTCCGACGTATTGCTCGAACGCCGCTCGGCCGAAGCGTCGCAGCCGCTGACGGCGCGCGAATATTCGGTGCTGCTGCTGATCGCCGCCGGACAGAGCAACAAGCAGGTGGCCGAAGCGTTGTCGATCTCGGCGGCGACGGTGGAAACGCATCGCAAGAAGATCAAGAAGAAACTCGGCGTTTCTTCCACGGCGGGACTTACCCGTTATGCCATCGAGAATGGATTGGTCTGAAAAACCGGGGCAGGGCAGTCCTATACCCAATAGTGGGTAGGCTCCTGCATTTGGGCCATTTGGCTATATTGTCCGGCCCGGGCCCTGCGTTCTAGCTAGCTCCCAAATGGCTGTCCGCCAATGTGCGGAACCCTCGGGAGGATACCATGTCTGGTTTGCTGGCGCTGTCGCGTGCGATAGACGCGACCAATACTTTTATCGGAAAAGCGGTGTCCTGGCTGCTGCTGGCGGCCGTGCTGATCAGCGCCATCAATGCCACGACCCGCAAGCTGTTCAATCTCAGCTCCAATGCGTGGCTCGAGGCGCAGTGGTATCTGTTCTCGGCCGTGTTCCTGATCGCGGCCGGCTATACGCTGCTCAACAGCGAACACGTCAAGGTCGACCTGGTCTATGGACAGTTGCCGCGCAGGGTGCAGCTCTGGATCGAGATCCTGGGCACGCTGTTCTTCCTGTTCCCGTTCTGCCTCATCACCATCTATCTCGCCTGGCCGATGGTGGCTGCCAAATTTGCCAGCGGGGAAGTGTCCAACAATACCGGCGGGCTCATCCTGTGGCCGGTCTGGGCGCTGATCCCGGCTGGGTTTGGCCTGCTGTTCCTGCAGGGCGTGTCCGAGCTGATCAAGCGCATCGCCATTCTGCGCGGGCAGATTCCCGACCCGGTATCGCTTGCCGATGCCGAAGCTGCAGCTCTTTAAGCCGGGATAATCATCATGTTTGCCTTCTTCGCGGAAAATCTCGCGCCCATCATGTTCCTGTCGCTGATCGTCGTGCTGCTGCTCGGCTATCCGGTGGCATTCGCACTGGCCTTTGTCGGCTTCGCCTTCGGCTTTGTCGGCATCGAAATGGGGCTGCTGCCGATTAATCTGTTCGGGGCCATTCCCGACCGCATCTTCGGGCAGATGTCCAACGAGACATTGCTGGCCATTCCATTCTTCACCTTCATGGGGTTGATATTGGAACGAAGCGGCATGGCCGAGGACCTGCTCGATACGATCGGGCAATTGTTCGGGCCGGTGCGCGGGGGCCTGGCCTTTGCGGTGATTTTCGTGGGCGCGATCCTGGCGGCAACCACGGGTGTCGTGGCGGCTTCGGTCATCTCGATGGGCCTGATCTCGCTGCCGATCATGATGCGCTATGGCTATGACCGCAAAGTCGCGGCTGGCACGATTGCAGCCTCGGGCACGCTGGCGCAGATCATTCCGCCCAGCCTGGTGCTGATCATCCTGGCCGACCAGCTCGGGCGGTCGGTGGGCGATATGTATAAGGGCGCGCTGGTGCCCGGCCTGATGCTGGTGGCCGCCTATGCCGCCTATATCATCGTCATGTCGATCATCTATCCCAAGAGCGTTCCGGCGCTGCCGCCCGAGGCGCGCACGCTGCGTGGATGGAAGCTGCTCGGCCGCGTGGTGACCTCGCTGGTGCCGCCGCTGGTGCTGATTTTCTTGGTGTTGGGCACGATCTTCATCGGTTTTGCCACGCCTACCGAGGGCGGCGCGATGGGCGCGGTCGGTGCGCTGGCGCTGGCGGCGCTCAATCGCAAGCTCAACCTCCCGATGCTCAAATCGGCCCTCTATTCGACGGCCAAGCTTTCGTCCTTCGTGATCTTCATCCTGCTTGGTGCGCGCGTCTTCTCGCTGACTTTCTATGGCGTCAATGGCCATGTCTGGGTCGAGCATCTTATGACTTCGATCCCGGGCGGGGTGATCGGCTTTTTGATCATCGCCAATCTGCTGGTCTTTTTCCTGGCCTTCTTCCTCGATTATTTCGAGCTGGCCTTCATCATCATCCCACTGCTGGCGCCAGTGGCACATGCACTGGGGATCGACCTCATCTGGTTCGGTGTGATGCTGGCGATCAACATGCAGACCTCGTTCATGCATCCGCCCTTCGGCTTCTCGCTGTTTTACCTCAGATCGGTGGCGCCATCCCGGTCCTACAAGGACAGGGTGACCGGTGCGACCATCCAGCCGGTGACATCAGGGCAAATCTATATGGGGGCGCTGCCATTCCTGGGCATCCAGCTGGTCATGGTGCTGCTGGTCATGTTCTTCCCGCAATTGGTGACGCACTACAAATCCGGCGCGGCGGTGGTCGACCCGGCCAGCATCCAGCTCAACGTGCCCATGCCTGGCGCGGGCGGGGAAAATCCCTTCGGCGCGCCCGCCGCGCCGTTCGGTGGCGCACCGGCTCCGAGCTTTGGTGCCCCGGCGCCCAGTTTCGGGGCTCCGGCCGCTCCTGTTACCCCAGCCGCGCCCAGCTTTGGCGCGCCTGCTCCAGATGCGGCTCCTGCCGCTCCCTCTTTCGGTGCCGAGCCTGCTCCGGCGGCTCCCGCACCTTGAACGCCTAAACATCCTGAGGAGGACTGAACGTGACTGCTGATCTCAATCGACGTAATTTTCTCGGCAAGGGCGCTGCCGCCGGCGTCGCCGCTGCCGCCGGCACAGTGCTTGCCACCCCCGCGATTGCCCAGGAACTACCGACCCTGCGCTGGCGCCTGACCTCGGGTTTCCCGAACAATCTCGACACCATCTATGGCGGCGCGGTCGTGATGGCCGAGGCGCTGTCGGAAATCACCGAGGGCAAGTTCCAGATCCAGGTGTTCCAGGCGGGCGAGTTGGTGCCGGGCGCGCAGGCGATCGATGCCGTGCAGGCCAATACGGTCGAAATCGCCCATACCTGCGGCTATTATTTCACCGGCAAGAACCCGACTTTCGCCATCGGCTCGACCATTCCGTTCGGGCTCAATGCCCGCCAGCAGAATGCCTGGCTCTATCATGGCGGCGGCAACGAGCTCTATAATACGTTCCTTGAGGAATATGGTGTTGTCGGCATTCCGGGCGGCGCCACAGGTGCGCAGATGGGTGGCTGGTTCCGCAAGGAAATCAATAGCCTGGCCGATCTTTCCGGCATCAAGATGCGTATCGCGGGTGTGGCGGGCGAGGTTATGTCGCGGCTGGGCGTCGTGCCGCAGCAATTGCCGGGTGGCGATATCTATCCCGCACTGGAACGCGGCACGATCGATGCGGCCGAATGGGTCGGGCCCTATGACGACGAGCGCCTGGGCTTCTACCAGATCGCGCCCTACTACTATTATCCGGCCTATTGGGAAGGCGGGCTGACCATCCACTTCTATATCAACAAGGCGCAGTACGAAGCCTTGCCGGAGACCTATAAGGTCGCGCTCGATACCGCTTGCAAGGCGGCCAATATCAACATGCAGGCGCTTTACGACGTCAAGAACACGGCCGCGATCCGTTCGCTGGTGGGCAAGGGCGTGCAGCTGCGGCCGCTACCGCGTGACGTGCTCGACGCCGCCTACAAGGCGACGTTCGAGCTTTATGAGGAATATAGCGCCAACAATCCGCAATGGGCGGCGATCTATCCGAGCTGGAAGAAGTTCCGCGACGAGAGCTTCGAATGGTTCCGCGTCGCCGAATATACCTATGACAGCTACATGTATGCGGCGCAGGCGGCCGGTCAGTAAGGAATGAGTGGCGCGGCGGTTTCGGACCGCCGCGCCGAAATCCCACGGAGTCATTCCCGCGAAAGCGGAACCGCCGTTTGCTTCTCACGTACCGCGAAACAGAGGTTCCCGCTTTCGCGGGAATGACCCGGTGTGTGCTAGTAGATCGCGGGTTCGCCCGCTGCCGGGCCGAATTCGGTGCGCAGGAAATCGAAGTCGCAGCCTTCATTGGCTTGCTGCACATGCTGAGAATAAATCCAGCCATAGCCGCGATGGTAATGCGGCTCGGGAGGTTGCCAGGCGGCGCGGCGGGCGGCGAGTTCTTCGGCTGTTATCTCGATATTGATGGTGCGGGCGGCGACGTCGAGGCTGATGATGTCGCCAGTGCGAACCAAAGCCAGCGGGCCGCCGATGTGGGATTCCGGCGCGACGTGCAGGATACAGGCGCCATAGCTGGTGCCGCTCATGCGGGCGTCGGAAATGCGGACCATGTCGCGCACGCCTTGTTTCACCAGTTTGCGCGGGATGGGCAGCATGCCCCATTCGGGCATGCCGGGGCCGCCCAATGGGCCGGCATTGCGCAGGATGAGGACGTGGTCGGCGGTGACGTCGAGAGTGTCGTCCTCCACCGCGGCTTTCATCTCGGGATAGCTGTCGAAGACCAAAGCCGGGCCGGAATGGCGCAGGAAGCGCGGGTCGCAGGCGCTGGGTTTGATGACGCAGCCGTCAGGGGCGAGGTTGCCGCGTAGCACGGCGAGGGCGCCTTCGGCATAGACGGGGTTGTCGAGCGGGCGGATGACGTCGTCATTGTAGATTTTGGCATCGGCCACGACTTCGCCCAGGGTCTTGCCTTCGACCGTCAGACAATCGCGATGCAGGTGGTCGCCCAGCCGGTTCATCAGCCCGCGCAGGCCGCCGGCAAAGTAGAAGTCTTCCATCAAGTAGCGGTCGCCCGAGGGCCGGATATTGGCGAGGACCGGGACGCGGCGGCTGGCTTTTTCGAAATCGTCGAGCCCGATATCGGCTCCGGCGCGGCGGGCCTGAGCGATCAGGTGGATGATGGCATTGGTCGAGCAGCCCATGGCCATGGCCACGGTGATGGCGTTTTCGAAAGCCGGACGGGTCTGGATGCGGGTGGGCACCAAGTCTTCCCACACCATGTCCACGACGCGGCGGCCGGCATTGGCGCACATGCGGATATGGGCGGAATCGGTGGCGGGGATAGAGGAGGCGCCCGACAGCGTCATGCCGATGGCTTCGGCAATGGCGGTCATGGTGCTGGCGGTGCCCAGGGTCATACAATGGCCGGCGCTGCGGGCAATGCCGCCTTCCATCTCGTTCCAATCCTGCTGGGTGATATTGCCGGCGCGGCGTTCATCCCAGAATTTCCAGGCGTCGGAGCCCGAGCCCAATTCCTTGCCATGCCAATTGCCACGCAGCATGGGGCCGGCGGGCACGAAAATGGTGGGCAGGTTGGCGCTGGTGGCGCCCATCAGCAAAGCCGGGGTGGATTTATCGCAGCCGCCCATCAGGATGACGCCATCGACCGGATGAGCGCGGATCATCTCCTCGGCATCCATGGCCAGCATGTTGCGATAGAGCATGGAGGTGGGCTTGAGGAAGGTCTCCGAGACCGAGAGCGCGGGTAGCTCGATGGGGAAGCCGCCGGCCTGGAGCACGCCGCGCTTGATGTCTTCGGCGCGCTGCTTGAAATGGCCGTGGCAGGGATTGGTGTCGGACCAGGTATTGAGGATGGCGATGACCGGCTTGCCGACCCAATCTTGGGGGCTATAGCCCATCTGCATCAGGCGCGAGCGATGGCCGAAGCCGCGTAGATCATCGGGCGCAAACCAGCGCGCGCTGCGCAAATCCTCGGGCCGCTTGCGGGCTGCGCTCTGCTCGTTTGATGCCATTCTTGTTCCTCCAGCAGAGTTCTTATCGGCCGTTTGCCGCTTCCATACTAGCCTTGACCGGCATTGTAAATTTGATATATCAGATTTCACATTTATTGGGGAGGAGGAACCCTAGATGCTAACGAGACGGAGTTTTCTGGCCGCGAGTTCTGCACTGACACTGGCGGGCCTGGTGGGAAGCGGCCGGGCTTTTGCCCAGGAGAGCCGGTTGCGCCTGAGCTGGTGGGGCAATGCCGAGCGGGCCGAAAGAACCAACAAGATCATCGACCTGTTCAAGGCGGCCAATGCCGGGGTGGAAATCGAGGGGCAGACCCTGCCGGGCGGGGGCGATTACTGGACGTGGCTTGCCACCCAGACCGCGGGCGGCAATCCGCCCGACGTGATCCAGATGGATTACCGCTATATCTTCGAATATGCCGGACGCGGCGTGCTGCTGCCGCTGGACGAGCTGATGGCTTCGACCATCGATCTCTCCAATTGGCCGGAAGAGCGCATCGAAGTCGGCCGGGTGGACGGCAAGGTCTATGGCATCAGCCTGGGCGCCAATACCGGTGCGGTGATCCTCAACCTTTCGGCCTGGGAAGAGGCCGGAATCGAGCCGCCGACAGTGGGCACGACCTGGGAGCAGTTTGCCGATCTCTGCGCCCAGTTCAGCGGCAAGACGCAGCGCGCGGATTTTTATGGCACGCAGGATGCCAGCGGGCACGAGACCTCGTTCGAGACCTATCTGCGCCAGCGCGGCAAGGCCGTGTATGCCAATGATGGCAGCCTGGGGTTCGACGAAACCGACGCCAAGGCCTGGCTCGATCTTTGGGCGGAGATGCGCAAGGCAAAGGCCTGCGTGCCGGCAGAGGTGCAGGCCCTCTCGCAGGGCAATGTCGATACCAGCGTTGTCACCGTGGGTAAGGCCGCGACGGGCATTGCCCAATCCAACCAATTGGTCAGCTACCAGAAAGCCAATACCGACCGGCTGGGCATGACCAGCATTCCGGTGATCGAGGGCGGCAAGCCGGGACAATATCTCAAGCCCTCGATGTATTTCAGCCTGAGTTCGCAGACCAAGGACCCCGAACTGGCCGGCAAGTTCCTCGACTTCTTCATCAACAATCCCGAGGCCATGCAAATCCTTGGCGTCGAGCGCGGCGCGCCCGAAGCGCCGGAAACGCGGCAGGCTATCCTGCCGTCGCTGGATGAGCCCTCACAGGCGGCTTTGACCTATCTCGACAGCATTGCTTCGGTGATCGGTACGTTGCCGCCCGCTCCTCCGCAGGGCGCGGGCGAGGGGACCACAGTTCTGATGAGCGTGGCCGAGGAAGTGGCGTTCGAGGCGAAATCGACCGAGCAAGGCGCAGCCGATCTCGTGACCGGCATGGCGCAGGCCGTCGCGCGCGGCTAAAAGGCCTGATGGTGTCCGGCTCGCGACGGGCCGGGCACCGCAATGGCACAATTGGATTTGATATGGCCACACGCAAGCTTAAGGTCGGGATCGTCGGATGCGGCGCGGGCCGCACCCATCTGGTTGAGGGCTATGCGCCCAATGCCGACTTGTTCGAGGTGGTTGCGCTTTGCGATCTCAATACCGAGCGGCTGGCCGCGGTGGGCGATGAGTTCGGCATTGCGGGGCGGACGACGTCGTTCGAGGCGCTGCTGGCCATGCCCGAGCTCGATGTCATCGACATCTGCACCCCGCCGGGGCTGCATCTGGAACAGAGTCTGGCGGCTTTGGCGGCGGGCAAGCATGTGGTCTGCGAGAAACCACTGGTGGGGTCACTGGCCGAGATCGATGTGATCATGGCGGCAGAA
This sequence comes from Devosia yakushimensis, assembly GCF_030159855.1. NCBI lineage: Bacteria > Pseudomonadati > Pseudomonadota > Alphaproteobacteria > Hyphomicrobiales > Devosiaceae > Devosia > Devosia yakushimensis. The sequence continues at coordinate 512,731 of NZ_BSNG01000001.1, forward strand.
GCGCGTTCGGTCGGGCGGCTGATGCCGGTGTTCCAATATCGCTATGGCAATGGGGTGGCCAAGGCCAAGGCGGTGATCGATGCCGGGTTGGCCGGCAAGGCCTATGCCGGAACGGTCGAAACCTTCTGGCGGCGCGGGCCGGATTATTATGCCGTGCCCTGGCGCGGCAAATGGAAGACCGAGCTGGGCGGTGTGCTGATGGCCCATGCCATCCATCCGCATGACATGATGACTTATCTCATGGGGCCGGTGGACCGGGTGTTCGGCCGGGTGGATACCCGCGTCAACGATATCGAGGTCGAGGATTGTCTGTCGGCGTCATTGCGCATGCAAAATGGGGCGCTGGTATCGCTGACGGCGACGCTGGGGTCGGCGGATCAGTTGACCCGTATTCGGCTGGCATTTGAGAACCTGACCATTGAAAGCGATCATGCGCCCTACCAGCCCGGCGCGGCGGATTGGCAGATCATTCCCAAGACACCCGAGATCGGCACGCGGATCGACGCGGTGCTGGCCGATTGGCAATTCGTGCCGTCGCGGCATACGACGCAATTGAAGCTGTTTCATCAGGCCATCACCAGTGGCGGGCCGTTGCCGGTGACGACGAAGGATGCACGGCAGGCGCTGGAGCTGGTGACGGCGATCTATCATTCTTCCGAGACCGGGACCGATATCGTGCTGCCACTGGATGCGGGGCATCCGAAATATAAGGGATGGGCGCCGGCTTAGATCGGGGCCTCCCTCCACTCCTCCCCCGCTTTTCGCTAGCGAAAAGCTGACCTCCCCAGCAAGGGAGGGTGAACCCGGTGGGTGGATGGCATGGTGCCAGACAAGCTGAAACTTGATATACCAATCAGGCTTGTTGCGGAGAAATTGTCATGCAGGATCATGTTGGTACGCGGCTGGAACGGCTCGATCCCAAGCTCAGCCTGACGCTGCGCGATCACGTGCACAAGGCATTGCGCATGGCGATCCTGTCGGGGCGTTTTGCGCCGCAGGCAAAGCTCAATGAGCGGCAATTGGCCGAGGAGCTGGGCGTGAGCACGACGCCGCTGAAGGAAGCGCTGCGACAGCTGGAGACCGAGGGGCTGATTTCGACGCTGCCGCGCCGGGGCATAGTCGTGCTTTATAGCCGCACCTGGGCCGAAGAGATGATCTTGGCGCGGGCCGCGCTCGAATCCATGATTGCGCATTTGGCGGCGCGGCGGATCGACAGGCCAGGCGCGGTGGCGCTGCAGGCAACGATCGCGGCCATGAGCGAGGCCAGCTCGGCAGGCGATGCCGGCCGGCTGATCGAACTCAACGAAGTGTTCCACGAGCAAATCCATGTTGCCTCGCACTGTGTCTACTTGGCGCGGCTGATCGAGCGGCAGCGTTTTTACGACGAGGGTACGCGGCGGATCATTCATTCAGACCCCGATGAGCGGGCGCGTGCGCTGGCCGAACACCGGTTGATTGCCGAGACTATCGCGGCAGGCCAGGTGGATGCGGCCGAGCGGGCCATGCGCGACCATGTGGTGCGTTCGGGGGAACATTATCTCCGCCTGGTCTTTTCCGGGCAGTCTCCGGCGGGCGATTGATCTCGCTCACTATGCGCGTTTCGTGCACAATTTCGCAGGTTTCGTGATCTAGGCATTTGCGCATAATCGCCCGATTATCCGTGACATGGGGCGCCGTAATGGCGGCCGATGCTGACGGAAATGGACAATGCTGCAATTTGATCAGGAACAGGGCGGGGTCTATCAGGATGGGCTCTATGACCCCCAGGAAACCGCGCCGCGCATCGATATCGCCCAGGCGCTGACGCCGCCATCGCGCGATCACTATCGTCAGCACGGCTGGCTGTCGGTCAAGGGGCTGCTGGATCAGCGGGAACTCGACGCTGCCAAGGCCGCGATCGACGATCTGATTTATGGCCGGGTGCCGGTGTTCTCTGGGGTTTCCTACGAGAAGAGCCATAGCGGCAATATCGAGGCGATGAGCGCCGAAGAGCGCTATGACGCGGTGCGGAAGCTCTACGATTTCGTGCCGCATGAAGAGCGCCTGGCCAGTATTGCACTGGGTGAGCGCATTACCTCGATCTGCCGGCATTTGCTTGAGCGGGATGTGCGGCTGTTTCAGGACATGGCCTTGCTCAAGCCACCGCGGGGCGGCCGCGAAAAGCCCTGGCATCAGGACCATGCCTTCTTTGACTATCCGTTGGGCACGCGCATTGTCGGCGTGTGGATCGCGGTGGATGAAGCCACCATTGCCAATGGCTGTATGCAGGTGCTCGATGGCGGTCATCTGGCCGGGCCGATCCACCATTTCCGCCGCCGCGACTGGCAGATCTGCGACACCGATATGATGGGCCGTAGATCGGTGGCTTTCCCGCTCGAGCCGGGCGACGGCATGTTCTTCGACGGGCTTTTGCCGCATGGCACGCCTTCTAACAATTCGGCGCAGCGGCGGCGGGCCTTGCAGTTTCACTATATGGACCAGCAGGCCCAGCCGGCCGACGCGGCAGAGCGGCTGGCGATCTTTGGCGGCGAAGGGGCCGGCGCAACCTGCTGAAACCCAAGCACATCGACGCTTTGCATGATGGCACGCCCGGGGTTGAGCTCCGGGCGCCTGTCGGCCGCATGGTCTGCGAGCCGAACTGGAGCTTCGTGTCCGACCCGAGCAAGACCGACAATTACCGGCTGTGGTTCATCTGGTCGGGTGAGGGGGAATTGGTTGCGCCCGATGGCCAGACCATTGCGCTGATGCCGGGGGTCACCGTGATCATGCGGCCGGACGGCATCTATCAGGCACGGCACAATCCGGCCAACCGGCTGGGCGTGACGTTTCTCAACTATGCCTATGGCGACGGCGACGCGCCGCTGCCGCCCCTCTGGTGCTGGACGGCGGACTTTTTGTTCGTCGATGCGGTGACGCGCAAGATCGTGCAACTGCATGCGGCGGAGCTGGCGGGCATGGCGGACAATGGCACGCGCACGGCCATGCTGTTGCGGGCGGCGCTCGATGAGCTGGCGCTGTCGGCCCGGCAAATGCAGCAGGCCAGTGCGCCGACATCGCGCCTGGATCGCGATGTGATCGAGCTTGCCAACAAGGTGCTCGAAATGCCGGCGGAGTTCGATGACATTTCGGGCCTGGCCGGGCAGGTGCTGCGGAGCCGGGCGCATTTCACGCGCACCTTCGGCCGCATCTATGGGGTGAGCCCGGCGCGGTTCGTCAAATCCACCAAGCTGCTCAAGGCACGCAACCTGTTGCAGACATCCACCATGAGCATTGGGGAGATCAGCGCGCAGCTCGGCTATGCGAGCACGCAGTATTTTACCCGCCAGTACAAATCATACTTCGCCACGACGCCGGGGGAGGACCGGCGCCGGGCGCAAGCCAATAACGGCAAAAAACAGGAGGAGAAGAAATGAACCTAAATCGCCGGCAGTTGATCAAGAATGGGCTTGCCCTGGGCGCCATGGCCGCGCTCGCGCCAGCTATCCGCGCCCAAGAGACTGGGCTGCGCACGATCTTTTGGGGCGGGCAGGCCCGCGCGGAACGCACGTTCAAGGTCTTCGACCTGTTCAGCGCGGCGCGCGGCGGTGGGCCGGTCGCCAGCGAGTTTATGGGTTTCAACGATTATTGGGCCAAGGTGGCAACGCTCACCGCCGGCGGCAATGCGCCGGACCTGATCCAGATGGATTACCGCTATATCGTTGAATATGCGCGGCGCGGTGCATTGGCGCCGCTGGATGGCTATCTTGGCGGTGCGCTGGATGTTTCCGACTTCGATGCCGACCAGGTCGAGGCCGGCAAAGTGGATGGCAAGCTTTACGGCGTCAGCCTGGGGGCGGGCGGATTCTGCCTTCAGGTCAATGCCAGCGCCTTCGAGCGGGCTGGCCTGCCGGCGCCGGGGCCGGAGACGAGCTATGCCGATCTTGCCGGCATGGTCAGCGATTTCAACGCCGCCAATGCGGGCATGCACATGCTGATGGATGCTTCCGGGAACGAACCGGCCCTGGAGAACTGGCTGCGTCAGCGGGGCAAGGCTCTTTATACGCCGGATGGGGCACTGGCGTTCGATGCGGCCGATGCCAGCGAATGGTTTGCGCTATGGGCCGACCTGCGGGGCAAGGGCGTCTGCGTGCCCGCCGATGTCCAGGCGCTTTCCACCGGCACGATCGATACCAGCATGCTGGTGTCGGGCAAGGCGGCGACCGGGATAACCGGGGTCAACGAGCTCATCGCCTATCAGGCTCTGGTGCAGGACACGCTGAAGGTGACCAATATGCCGCTGGTGGCGGCGGGCGGCAAAGGCGGGCATTACCGCAAGCCCACCATGCTCTGGACATTGGCCAATACGTCCACGCTCAAGGACGAGGCGGTGGACCTGGCCAATTTCTTCACCCACGATCTGGAGGCGGCAAGCGTGTTGGGGCTGGAGCGCGGTATTCCCTGCTCGGCGGCGTCGCGCGAGCATATCGTGACCGGGCTCACTGATCTTGAGAAGCAGACCGTGGACTTCTTTGCCAATCTTGGCGATCTGCTTGGTGATATTCCGCCACCGCCACCAGCCGCGGCGGGCGAAATCGATCTGTCACTGTTGCGGACCATCAGCCAGGAAATCGCCTTCGGCGCCAAAACGCCCGAGGCAGGGGGCGCCGAAATGGTCAGCGGGGCCAATGATATCCTGGCGCGGGCCGGCTGACGGGCAGAAGGATCTGCATCACGGGATCAACGCCCGCTGTGGCCCAGCTGGCGATGCGGACCGATCGGGGTCAATCCGCGGCGGGCGGGCTTCATCTTCATGCATCAACACGAGGGCGGCAGCGCCGTCATTGAGGCCCGAGGCATTGCTGCATGCCTCGGGCCGGGGCGCAAGCCCGAGCCGTAGACCCGGTTGACGCCGAAGGCGGTGGCCGATTTGGGGATGTCGGCCTTGATCGCGGCCTGCCGGGCGGGGTTTTGACCAGCACCGGCCATCAGCACCTGGGCCCAGGATGACCTTGTCCATGGCATCAGTGGACGGGCCCGCGCGATAGCAGTGGCGCCCAACTCATGGGGGTGTACTCAGCGGACCAAGAACCCGACGGCTTCCGGCGCGGCAACGGTTTTCCGGATCGTTGTGTAGTCCAGGCGTGACCAACCGATCTTTGATCTGCGCCGATGTTCTTCCAGCTGAGTTGTCGAATTAAAAATACACGATATCCTTCATAAACTGGAAGTGGCTACTCGGCTTTCTCTTCACCGCGCATGCTTATCAAATAGTCACTTGAGCATCGAGGTCTGCCGATGTCGGCCCACACTTCAGCCGCGAACACTCTGACGACCTTTCCGGCTGAGGCGGACGACGTAGCCACGGATTTGCGTGACCAATCCTGTCGCCCCATGCTCGCACAGCTTGCCGCTCAAGACGATTTGCTCGTTGTCGACGAGGAGATCGATCCCGTCTTCGACCTTTCGGCTCTGCTCTCCCTGACGCACGACACCATGGCCGTACAGGCCAATCGCCTCAAGGGCTCGGACATGCCGGCCTTTGGTAATCTGCTGTCTGATCGCGAGCGCATTGGAATGGCTCTCGGCGTCGAACCAGCCAAAATTCAGGACACGCTGCTTGGCTCGGTGAAGAGGCCCATTCCGCCGGTCGTGGTTGAAAATGCGCCGGTACAGCAGCTCGACTTTGCCGATGGCGTTCTTGCGCGCCTGCCAGTCCCCACCTTCTTTGCCAGGGAGACCGGCCCTTACATCAGCGCCGGCATGATGGTTGCGGTGGACCCGGAAACCGGGCTGGGCAATGCTTCCTATGCCCGCCTCAAGATATTAGCCCCGAACGAGGCCCTGATCGGCATCGCGCCAAACCATCACCTTGCGATCATGGCCCGCAAGGCCGCCGTCATGGGCAAGCCGCTGCCCTTCGCCGTCGTGCTGGGCGCCCACCCGGCTATCCAGCTTGCCGCCTGCCTTTATCTTGGCCTTGGCGACGACGAAATGCACTGCGCAGGCGCATTGCTCGGCGAACCGGTGCGCGTCACCAAATGCCTCACCAACGATATTCTGGTGCCGGCCGATGCCGAGATTGTCCTTGAAGGTTTTATCCATGCGGATAAGCCCGTCGAGGAAGGCTATGTGTCTGAGTACCACGGTATGTACGAAGACTACGGGGTCGGCGTGCTGGCGACATTCCACCGCATGACCAGGCGCTCCGATGCCATGTTCCAGGTCATCGAGCCGGGCTACCATGCCGAGCATATCTATCTCGGTGCGATTCCCATTGCGGCCAGCCTCAGGGCGCAGCTCGCCCGTTCCATCCTCAATGTCGGCGAAGTCGCCGTGACCGCATCCGGTTCGGGCCGCAACAATGTCGTGGTGCAACTCCATAATCCGCGTCCTGGCCAGGCCCGCCGCGCCATGGCCATTTGTTGGGGTGCCGTGAGCATCATCAAGAACATCACCATCGTGGACAGCGATGTCGACCCTTGGGATACGGAAGCGGTTGAACTGGCCAAATCCACCCGCATGCGCGCCGAACGCGACGTTCTGATCGTCGCCGACCTGCCGGCCGATCGTTCCGAGCCGCAGGAAGCGGGCGGCATGGTCGCCAAGATCGGCTATGACGCCACCATCCGCCAGGCTGACCGGAAGGAAGGCTTCGATAAAGCGCTCCCACCGGAAGCGTCCTACGAACGCATGCGCGGTGTACTCGCCCGCGCCAAGGGGCGCTGAACCATGAAGAAGCGCCGCATGATCGTTGCGATTACCGGGGCCTCCGGTGCCTGCTACGGCGTGCGGGCGCTCGAGATGCTGCGCGACATCGAGGATGTGGAAACGCATCTGATCATGTCGAGTGCCGGCATCCGGACCGCGATAGAGGAGGGTGTTGCCACCGCTGCCGAGGACATTCGGGCGCTGGCGGATGTCTGCTACCCGCATAAGGATATCGGCGCAGCGGTCGCCTCCGGCTCGTTCAAATGCGAAGGCATGCTGATCGCTCCTTGTTCAATCAAGACTCTTAGCGCCGTTGCCCATTGCTACACGGATGATCTGATTTCGCGCGCTGCCGACGTTTGCCTCAAGGAACGACGCAAGCTGGTGCTGATGGTGCGGGAGACCCCGCTCCATGCCGGTCACATCGCCCTGATGGATACGGCAACGCGCAGCGGGGCGATTATCATGCCACCTGTGCCCAGCTTCTACACTCGTCCGAAAACGCTCGACGATCTGGTCAGCCAGACGGTGGGCCGTGCGCTGGACCAGTTCGATTTCGACCACCCCAGCGTGCGCCGATGGAAAGAAGGAGGTCTCAGCTAGGGACGTGCCTGCTGGCTGGCTCAGCCAGTGAAGAACCAGGGAACGAGGCTCTCTTCGGGAAAAGAGAGCCAACAAGGAGAGACAAATGAACTTCATGCAGTTTACCCGCAAGTCGAGCGCCGCCCGCATGGGCCGGGCCGCCGCCATTGCGCTTTTGCTCGGCAGCTCGGTACTGACCGGCATAACCAGCGCCGCTTTCGCCCAGGCTGACGAACAGGCCGTAAGCGGTGGCGAAATGACTATCATCGCCGGCTCGGACATCAAGAGCTGGGACCCGGCCATCACCTCGGGCACATTCCCGGGCGGTCCGATGGACCAGCTTGATGCCGTCTATGGTTTCCTCGTCTATGTCGATCTCGAGGGCAAGGTTCAGGGCGGCATGGCCGAAAGCCTCACCAGCGACGATGCTGTGGTCTGGACGCTGAAGCTGCGCCCCGAGGTAAAATTCACTGACGGCACGCCCTATGACGCCGAAGCGGTGGCGTACAACTGGAAGCGCACCGCCAATCCAGACACGCTCGCCCCAGCTCAACCCTTCGTCTCGTCCTGGATCGACGGCGTCAAGATCGTCGATCCGCTGACAATCGAAATCACGCTGCCGACCGCCAACCGCAATTTCGGTTCGACTCTTGCCCAGTCTGCCCCCTTTGTGGGTTCGCCTGCCGCTCTCGAGGCCGCCGGCAGCGACAAGGCCGCCATCAAACCAGTTGGCGCCGGTGCCTTCCTCTTTGAAAGCTGGGACCAGGGCATTTCGCTCTCGTTCAAGCGCAATCCGGACTATTGGGATCAGCCGCGTCCTTATCTGGACACGCTGAAATTCGCGATCATTCCTGAAACCAACAGCCGTATCTCGACGGTGGTGCAAGGTGGCGCGACCATGATGGCCGGCTATCCCTACCAGTTCGGCGCCAATGCCGAGGCACCGGGCGTTGCCACCCACGAGATCCCGATCCCCGGCCTCTACCGAGCCTACTTCAATCAGAAGGCCGGCACGTTCACCGATCATCGCGCCCGCGAAGCCTTTTACCACGCGATCGATCCGGGTCGTCTGATGCAGGCCTATACTCAGGTCGAAGGCTACGTCATTCCCACGAACTACTTCACCCAGGCTTCGCCGTTCTACGACCCAACCTACACTCTTCCAACCTACGACCCGGCCAAGGCTCAGGAGCTGTTCAACGAGCTGGCTGCCGACGGCAAGCCGTTCAAGATGAAGCTGGTGACCTATACCAACTCCGACTTGAAGCGTCTTTCCTCCTATGTCCAGCAGGTTCTCTCGGCCTACGAAAACGTCGAGGTCGAACTCGAACTCGTCGATCAGGCCATGCTTAAGCCGCAGTGCCAGACGCAGGTGAATTTCGACCTCTGCGTCGATGGTGGCGTGCTGGTGGCCAATGGTGCCGAGCCGATCATCTCGAACCTTCTCAAGACCGGTGGCGTCGACAATTGGGGCCAGTATTCGAGCGAAGCCATGGACGGGTTCCTGGCCGCGGCCAATGCGACCATGGACGAAACCGAAGTGAAGGCGGCCTATGCCAATGTGCAGAAGGTCGTGGCCGAAGATCTGCCGCTCTACATCTTCGGCTCGGAAACCCGCTTCCTGCTGCTGCGCGACAATACCGGCGGTATCGTGCCGTCCAACGGCGGCATTCTGCAGAAGCAGTATCTTTACGTCTGTGAGGATGCCTGCGCCGCGGAATAGGTCGTGACACAAAGCCCCGCCGGTCGCTCCGGCGGGGCGGTGTCGCGTCCGGTGGCACCGCAGATTTCCTGGACCTGGCCAATGCCCGTCCGCCTCATGATACCCAAAGGGTAACCCGATGTTTGACAAACGCCCCAGAAAGACCTTCCGCCAGCTCTTCGGTGAGAAGCAGGTCTTCACTCCCTGCGTATGGGACTGCTACTCCGCCAAGGCCGCCGAAATGGCCGGTTTCGAGGCTATTCTGCTCAGCGGTGCCTCGCTTGGCTTCAGCATGTCGGGCGTGCCGGATATGGGGCTGCACAACCAGGAAGAGCTGGTCTGGGCCACCGATCGCATCTCCGACTATTCGCCACTGCCGCTGATCATCGATGCCGACGATTGCTTCGGTGACGTGGCGCAGGCCTATCGCACCTGCCGGCGCCTCGCCAAGGCCGGCGCTGCCGCGATCCTTCTTGAAGACACTCCGAACGAGCGTGGCTATGCCCGCTTCGGCCGCGCCATGGAAAAGGCGACGCTGGAAGGCAAGCTCGACGGCAATATCGATCATCCTGTCGTGTCGCAGGAACTTTGGCTGGCCAAGATCAAGGCCGCACTCGATGCCTGCGCCGACACCGATTGCGTGGTGATCGCCCGCACCGAGTCCAAGCTCGAAAAGGGCCTCGACGACGCCATCGAGCGTTGCGTCAAGGCCGAGGAACTTGGTGCCGAGATGACCTATGTCCACGGCCTGCGCACCCTCGAAGAGTGCCAGAAGGTTAACAAGGCACTGCCGGGCTGGAAGATGTTCGGCGACATCGCCGTCGTCAACGGCAAGCCTTTCGTGGAACTCGAAGACATCGGCGCGCTGGGCTTCAACCTCGTCACGATGCACTACCTCGAGAAGGGCTCGATGTTCGGCATGATGGACTATGGGCGCAAGGTCTTCGAGAGCATGAGCACCCGCTACTCGGACGAGCACGACATGGGCGGCTATACAAGGGAAGAGCAGCGGAACCTGCTTGAACGCGACATCGGCTGGATGGACGCGGAAGAAGAGTGGAAGCGCATCTGACCGCCTCCTTCCCCGTAACGCAACCGCGGCGGTGGGTGGTCTCCGCTCACCGTCAGAACAGGAAAGGGAAATGACGTGCTGAACAGCGCAATGCCCTATTTGCGGGCCATATCGACGCGATTGCTCACCGGCATTCTGGTTTTCCTGCTGGTGACCTTCAGCGCGACTGCCCTTTCGAGCCTGGCCCCCGGCTCGGCTGCCCAATTGATCCTCGGCGACTATGCAACGCCCGAGCAGATCGCTGCGCTCAATGCCCAATATGGCTACGATCTGCCGATCTGGCAGCGCTATTTGAGTTGGCTCGGCGACCTGTTGCGCGGCGACCTCGGCGTGACCCTGTTCAGCCAACAGCCGATCCTCGGCGTGGTGCTTGAGCGCGCGGCCGTCACCTTTGAAATTGCCTTCCTTGCCATGGCCGTATCGCTGATCGGCATTCCGGTTGCCATGTACACCGCCAGCCACCCCAACAAGCTGACCGACAAGATCATGCGCTCGGTGTCGACCGTGCTCCTCGCCGTGCCGACCTTCGTGATCGTCGTCCTGTTTTCTTATCTCTTCGCCATGGTGTTGCGCTGGTTTCCTGCGACGGGCTGGGCAAAGCTTACCGAGAACCCGGTGGCCAATCTCTGGTATGTGGCATTGCCGGTATTGTGCCTCAGCCTGCACCAGACCGCCTATCTCTATCGGGTGGCGCGCAACGAGTTCGTGGCGACGCTGCAGGAAGACTATATCGCGGTGGCGCGCGCCAGGGGGCTGCCGCTCTCCTATATCCTCTTCAATCATGCCCTGCGCCCGGCCATGCCGCAGATCCTGACGGTCATGGGCCTGTCACTGACCTACATGCTTGCCGGCTCCTTCGTGGTCGAAAGCTACTTTGCCGTGCCCGGCATCGGCTGGACCATCCTCAGCGCCGTCAAGAGCCACGACATTCCGCTCGTCCAGGCCATCCTGTCGCTTACCGTAGTGATCTTCGTCATCGTCTTCATGCTGGTCGACCTGGGTTATGCACTCATCGATCCGCGGGTGAAAGTCTCATGACCGATATCGGTAACATGCCCGCCTTCAAGCCCGGTCCGAATGCCAAGCTCGGTGACATCGTCCGCCACGCCATGCCGTGGTCGAGCAAGCTGAAGCTGCCCGGCGCCACGCCATTCGAAATGCTGGCCGCGATCTTCCTCGTGCTGCTCGTTCTCGTTGCATTGCTCGTCGACTTCGTTCCCGGCCTTGTCAGCCCAAAGCTGCCCTATGGCGACTTCTCGCAATTGCCGGAATGGTCGCTCAATGGTCTTCTTGGCACCGACGATATCGGCCGCAGCATCTTCTCGCGCGTGCTGCATGGTGCGCGAACATCGATGATGATCGTGGCCATCTCGACCACTATCGCGCTCGTTTCCGGGCTGCTGCTCGGCATGCTGGCAGGGTATTATCGCGGCATTTTCGAGCGTGGCGTCGATCTCTTCGCCAATGCTCTGGCCGCCATGCCCTCAACGCTGGTTGTGCTCGCCTTTGTCGCCGTTACCGGCCCCTCGGTCGTGACCATCATCGTCGTGCTGGGCATTTTCGATATCGGTACCTATGCCCGCGTCGCCAAGGCCGGCGTCATCTCGCAGTCCAATCGCGATTATGTGCTGGCGGCTCGCGCGATGGGCGCCACTGACGGGCGTATCCTGCTCAAGGAAATCCTGCCCAATCTCATCCCGGCGCTCACCGCCGTCATGCCCACCCTCATGGCCGGCCTCATCATCACCGAAGGCTCGTTGAGCTTCCTCGGCTATGGCATTCCGGCGCCGGCGCCGAGCTGGGGCGGCATGATCGCCAGCTCGACCGACCTGCTGAGCCGCTTCCCGGTGCTGATTGTCGGGCCCGTCCTCGCCATTGTCCTGACGGTCTATGCCTTCAACACTATCGGCGACTATCTCGCCCAACGGCTCAACAATCGTGAGCGGGAGAGCTGAAATGGACGCTACGCTTGCCTCCCAGCCGGTCCTCTCGTGCACGGCCATGACCTGCGAGATGGACTCTGTTTCGGGTCCGTTGCAGATCCTGCAGGACATCAATTTCAGCCTCGATACTCGTCGTGCCCTTGGCATTGTCGGTGAATCGGGGGCCGGCAAATCCATGCTGATCAAGGCGATCATGGGCATTGCGCCCCGTGGTTTGCGCACGATCGGCAAGATCGAGCTGGATGGGCAGGACCTGTCCTCGCTCAAACCGAAACAGCGCGCCAAGCTGATCGGTCGCAAGGTCGGCATCGTCTTCCAGAACCCGATGAGCTCGCTCAATCCCTTCGTGCAGATCGGACGGCAGATCGAGGAAGCCGGTTGCATCCATCTCGGCTTGAGCAAGACCGAAGCTCGGGCTCGCTCCATCGAGCTCTTGTCCTTCGTCGGCATTCCCGACCCCGAGGATTGCTACGACTATTATCCGCACCAGTTCTCGGGCGGCATGAAGCAGCGCATCATGATCGCCGCAGCCCTGATCTGTCAGCCGGACGTGCTCATCGCGGACGAAGCGACCACGGCGCTCGATGTGACCGTGCAGAAGGAAGTGCTCGACCTGCTGCAGACCATCCAGACCGAGCGGCAGATGTCGATGATCCTGGTGTCGCACAATCTCGGTGTTGTCGCGGGCCGGACCGACGAGATCCTGGTGCTCTATGGCGGCAATGTCGTCGAATATGGCCCGACCTCGGAAGTTTTCCGCAATCCGCGCCATCGCTATACCGAGGCACTTCTCTCGGCCATGCCGGCCATGGATCAGCCCGCTCATACCCGGCTGCGCACCATTCCGGGCCAGCCGCCCAACCTGGCCAATCGCCCTACCGGCTGCCCCTTCGCGCCGCGCTGCGCCTCGGCCCAGGCCAAGTGCCATGAAGTCATGCCCGCCATGGCCCCGGGCGTGCATCCAGGCCATCGCTTCGCCTGCCACTTCCCGCTCGCGGAAATCGCCCGCCCGGCATCTTCGGATTCTGCCCATGTCGAGTGATATCGAACCGAACGACGACATGATCCTTGAGGTCCGCAATCTCTCGGTGAGCTTTTCTCGCGGCGGCAAGCAGATGAAGGCCGTCGACGATGTGTCCTTCACCGTGGCGGCCGGCGAAACCCTTGGCCTTGTGGGGGAAAGCGGCAGCGGCAAGACCACGATCGGCCGCGCCATCCTGCGCCTTCTGCCCGACGCCAATACCAAGGCCGAAGGCGATGTCCGCTACAAGAAGACCTATCTCAATACGCTTTCCAACGCCGATATGCGCCACATGCGCGATCGGTTGCAGATGATTTTTCAGGACCCTTTGTCCTCGTTCAATCCGCGCCGCAACGTGGAAGACATCGTGGCTGAAGGCCTTGTCATTCAGGGCAGGCCGGCGAGCGAGCGCAAATCGCGCGTTGAGGCGGCCCTCTCCGCCGTCGGCTTCGATCCCGCGAGTGTCGCCGGCCGCAGGCCGCACCAGTTTTCAGGCGGGCAGTGCCAGCGCATCGCCATCGCCCGTTCGCTTGCCGTCGAGCCCGAACTCATCGTCTGCGACGAGCCGGTCGCGTCGCTCGACGTATCGGTGCAGGCGCAGGTCATCAACCTGCTGCAGGACATCCGGGAAAGCCGCAATCTGGCGCTGATCTTCATCTCGCACGACCTTGCCGTGGTGAAGAACGTGAGCGATCGCGTCGCTGTTCTCTATATGGGGCGGATCGTGGAGATCGGCACCGGGCCGCAGATCTATGAGCGCCCCGCTCATCCCTATACCCGAACCCTGCTCGAAGCCGTCCCGGTGGTCGATGCCACCCACAAGATCGAGCCCGATGGCAAGCGCACGGTCATGCCATCGCGCAATCGTCCAGAGGGTGGTTGTGCCTTCCGCAGCCGGTGCCCGCGGGCGAGCGAGGTTTGTGCCCAAAACGTTCCGACACTCCAGCCGGCACCGCGTGGCCAGATGGTGGCGTGCCATCATCCGCACGATGAGCCCGCGCCGGGCATGGCAGCGTGAGGAAGCCGAGATGACGGGCCTCGCATTTCTTCGTCGCGTCTGGCCGGACATGTGTGCCGCCTATCGGGATGCTGCGCTCGGGCGTGCATGCCTCGATATGCAGGAAAAATATGCTGCCGATGTGCCGCTGCTGCTGTTGCTCTGCATTGCCGACAGGGCTGGACACGGCGTCGGGCGGGCCGGTCTTGAAGCGCTGATCGTCGAGAGCGAGGACTGGCGGGGCATCGTCATCCAGCCACTGCGTCACGCGCGGCAAGCAATGAAGGGGCGTTTCACGGCTCCTTCAGAAGCCGGACTGCGCGACGACGTCAAGCGGCTCGAACTCGAGGCCGAACGGCTCCATGTGCAGCGCCTCGCCGAAGCTTTCCCGCCACCCGCCGCGAATGGCGAAAGCACCGCGCTTTTGTATCTGGCCATGCGCGGCGTTGCCGCCACGGCCGCCACTGAATTCCTGAAGACTTTCAATCTCGCCTATGACGCGCAGGTCTTGCCTGTCGCGGTGCTGGATTGACGGGGAGAAAAGACGATGAGTGATTTCGATACGGTAATCCAGGGCAGGTTCGTTGGCGAAGCCGGCATTGTCGAGCGTGGCTTTGCGGCCGTGCGGAACGGCAAGATTGCGCTTCTCGGCTCGGGCCAGGTTCCGGCCGCCAAGGATGTGCACGATTTCGGCAATGCCATCGTGCTGCCGGGTGTCATCGACGGCCAGGTGCATTCACGCTCGCAAAAGGATCAGGAAGATTTTGTTTGGTCGACCCGTTCGGCTGCCGCTGGCGGCGTCACGACCATTGTCGACATGCCCTATGATGCCGGCCTGCTGATCTCGACCGGCGACATGATCCGCGAAAAGGCCCGCAGTGCTGGCGAACAGGCGCGCGTTGATTTTGCGCTTTATGGCACTATTCGCCCCTCCGAAGGCCCGGTACATATCGCCGAGATGGCCGAGGCCGGCGCTGCGGCCTTCAAATTCTCGACGTTTGATACCGACCCCAATCGCTTTCCGCGTATCCCGACGCCACTGCTCCATGCGGCCTTTGCCGAGGTCGCAAAAACCGGGCTGATCGCCGGCGTCCACAATGAGAACGACGAATGCGTAAAAGTGTGGAGCCAAGCCATCATGGCAACCGGCCGCACCGACTATCGCACCCATGGCGAGAGCCGGCCGGCCATCGCCGAAACCCTTGCCGTTGCCGAAGTCTACGAGATCGCGCAGGCCACCGGGGCCTCGGCCCATATCGTGCATTGCTCGGTCGGCCGGGGTTACGAGCTCGCCGAGGCCTATCGTGCCCAGCGTGTCGATGCGACCATTGAAGCCTGCATCCATTATCTCGTCTGCAGCGAGGAAGAGGATGTGTCGCGCCTGCTCGGCCGGGCCAAGTGCAATCCGCCGATCCGCTCGGCCGCCGAACGCGAAAAGCTCTGGAAACACCTCGCCGCCGGTCACATCACCATTGTCTCGACCGATCACGTTTCCTGGGGGCTTGAGCGCAAGTCGTCGCCAGTCATGCTGGAAAACGCGTCGGGGATGCCGGGCCTTGAAGTCCTGCCCAGCCTGCTGCTCGATGGCCTGACCGATCGCAACCTGTCGCTGACGCATGCGGCAAAGCTGCTTGCCGCCAATCCGGCGCGCCTCTTCCGCATAGCTGACCAGAAGGGTGGTTTCGGCCTCGGCCTCGATGCCGACTTTGCCGTCTTCACCGAACGTCCGCGCCACTATGATCCGTCTGCCAGTGGCCATAACATCGTGGATTGGAGCCCTTACGAAGGCCGCTTGATCCGCCACGCTCCCGTCGCAACCTTCCTGCGCGGCGAAATGGTCTTTGACGGCACCAATGTTCTCGCCCAGCCTGGCACCGGCCGCTTCGTCAAGCCGAACCGCGTTGCGTCGGCCAACGTAAGTGCTGCGGCATGAACGCCTTGGGTTCAAATGTCCCACTGAAGGTGGATCGGGAGCAGTTGCAGCGGGATTTCGACGCCCTTGCTGCACTGACCGAACCCGGCAGGCCCTGGACGCGCCGGTCTTTCACGCCGATATTCCTCAAGGGACGGGACTATCTTGCGCAGCGCTTCGCCGAAGCAGGTCTGACGACGCATATCGACGCCGCCGGCAATCTCGTTGGCCGTTGGGCAGGAAGCAATTCCGGCGCTCCGGTGCTGATGACCGGGTCGCACAGCGACACCGTGCCAAGCGGCGGACGTTTTGATGGCATCGCCGGTATTCTCGCCGGCCTTGCCGCCATTCGCGCCTTGCGTCTTGCCGGTTACCAGCCGGAGCACAGCATCGATCTCGTCGATTTCCTCGCCGAAGAGCCCAGCGAATGGGGCCTTTCCTGCATTGGCAGCCGCGGCATGGTCGGTGCGCTCAATGGCGAGCATTTCGCGATGATTGGTCCGGACGGCGAACGCCTGGATACCGCCATCATCCGAATGGGCGGCGTGCCGGACGGGATTGCCAATTCAGTTCGCAGCGATGTCGGCGCCTTTGTCGAAATTCACATCGAACAAGGCCCTGTTCTCGAAGCTGAGGATATTCCCCTCGGCATTGTGAGCGGTATTGCCGGCATTGCCCGCGTCCGCCTGCGTCTCGAAGGCGAGGCGGGCCACGCCGGCACCGTGCCCATGGCGATGCGCGCCGACGCTGGCATGGCCATGGCGCGGCTGATGCTGTCGCTGCGCGATACGGCGCGCGCCGAAGCCAATAAGAGCAGGGGGCATTTTACCGCCACTATCGGCGTCGTGAGGCTCGAGCCCAACGGGGCTAATGTCGTGCCGGGCGCGGCCGAAGCCATCGTCGATGTTCGCGCCGAGAATAATGCGGCCATGGATGACTATCTCATGGCTATCGACATGCTGGCCCTACAGGCCGCGACTGCCGAGGGCTGCCGTGTAGCGGCGGCGGAACGGCTGAGCCGCACCTTTGCTGTGGCCTGCGATATCAGGCTGCAAAAGCTCATTGGCGAGGCCGCCGAAGTCCACGGCCTTGCCACGCGCCCACTCGCCTCTGGCGCCGGCCACGACGCGGCCTTTGTCGCGCGCATTGCCCCGGCCGCCATGATTTTCGTGCCCTCCAAGGGTGGCATCAGCCATGCCCCCGAAGAATGGACCGATACCGAAGCCATCGCCCGCGCCGCTGACGTTCTGGCGCTGACCCTTTCAACCCTCGATCAGCGGCCGCTTGCCCCGGCGGCCTGACCATTGGCGCCAGGCGCCTCCCTCCAAGGAATAGAACAATGAGCACCATAGTCCTCGACGGCAACAGCCTCACCATCGAGCAGGTCGTCCGCATCGCCCGCGAAGGCGTCAAGGTCGAGCTGGCCCCTGAAGCCCGCGCCGAAATCGTCAGGAAGCGCGCCTATATCGAAGAGAACTGGCTGACCGAAAACGCCCCGGCCACTTATGGCTTCAATACCGGCGTCGGCAAGCTCAAGGATTACAAGATCAACCAGGCCGACAACGAGCAGTTCCAGATGAATATCGTGTTGTCGCACTGCTCGGGCCTGGGCGATCCGGCTTCGGAGGAAATCGTGCGCGCCATGATGGCGGTGCGCATCAATGCCTTCTGCGTCGGCGTCTCGGGCCTGCGTATCGAGGTCGTCGATCGTCTCGTTGCAATGCTCAATTGCGGAGTACACCCGGTTGTGCCCATCCAGGGATCGGTTGGCGCCTCGGGCGATCTCGCCCCGCTTGCCCACATGGTGTCGGTGCTGATCGGTTACGAAAAGGCCGAGGCCTGGTTCAAGGGTGAGCGCATGTCCGCGCCCAAGGCGCTCGAACTTGCCGGGATCTCGCCGACCAAGTTCGACCTCAAGGCAAAGGATTGTCTGGCTCTCATCAATGGCAACAGCCTCTGCGCCGGCATGGGTTCGCTGACACTGTGGGATGCCGAGCAGCTCATGAAGACCGTCGATGCAATCGGTGCGCTCAGCCTTGAAGCCATTCGTGGCGAGCAGGCCGCGTTCGATGCGCGCATTCATGAAGTGCGCAAGCAGCCGGGCCAGATTGCCATTGCCGAAAACGTGCGTCGCATGATCAAGGGCTCGCGCCGCACCTCGGAATCCTCGCGGGCCGTTCGTCTTGAAGACGATATCCTGCATCCGACTTTCCACCCGCGCATTCAGGACCAGTATTCCTTCCGTTGCCTGCCGCAGGTTCACGGCTCGTGCCGCGACCAGCTCGAGCACGCCAAGACGCTGATGACCCGTGAACTGAACGCGGCTACCGACAATCCGCTGGTGTTCTGGAACGAAGCCGGCGCGCTCGAATTCCTCTCGGGCGGCAATTTCCACTGCGAACCCATTGCTTTCGCCATGGACATCCTCGCCATCGCGCTGATCGAGATCGGCAATATCTCCGAGCGCCGCCTCTTCGCGCTCTGCGACACGACGCTGAACTACGGCTTGCCGCCCAACCTGGCCGGCCGCCCCATCGGCCTCAACTATGGCTATGGCATTCTCTCGACCGCCGCTGCCGCCGTCGCCTCGGAAAACAAGACGCTCGCCTTCCCCTCGGTCGCCGATACCATCCCGACCAAGTCGAGCCAGGAAGACCACGTGTCGATGGCCGCCTGGTCCTGCCGCAAGGCGCAGCAGGTCTTGAGCAATATGCCCAAGATTGTCGCCGTCGAATGCCTCCTTGCCACCAAGGCGATCTTCCTGACCCGTGATGCGCTCGGCCAGTTCGCCCTCGGCAAGGGTACCCAAGCGATCTACGACGCGGTTGCCGACGTGGTGCCGCTGCAGGAGCAGGATGGCTACATGCAGGATCAGATCGTCCCGATGATCAAGTTGCTGAACGATGGCGGCGTCCTCGCTGCCGCCGAAATCGCCATTGGTGCGTTGAACTAGAGGGCGCCTCGCGGACCCGCAGCTTGGCCTGCTGCGGGTTCGGCCGGAGCTTTGGCCTGCTTGAGTAGATATATGGCCAGGCCTATGCTGCCCCTCATGGACAAGGTCGGGCTCGAACTTTCGCTGCTTTCAAAGTTTGTTCTCGCCTGCCAGTCGTCCCGCCTTGCCGATGCGGCAAAGGACCTTGGCCAGACCCCGCCCGCGCTCAGCATCGCCCTCCACGGCCTCGAGGAGAGACTGGGCCTCAGGCTGTTCGAGCGCCGCAGTGGTGGGCTCGATCTCCTGCCATCGGCCTTCTGGCTGTTTCGCAGCGGTTCGCATCTGCTCTATCTTGAGCAGCATGCCCGCGAAGCTCACAACAAGCCTGGCCGCCGCCTCATCAAGCTCTCCATCGAACTCGACCTGAACTTCGCCATCGGCCGGGTGTCGAAAGCGCTGCTGCGGACCGCACAGCAAATGATCGCGATCTTTCCCGAACTTCTGGTCGACTGGCACTTTGCCGGCCTCGACGATGACGATATCGGGGATCCGACAGGGCTCGCTGGCTCCGAGAAACTGCCCGACAAGTCCGGGCATCTTCGAATTTTCTACGGTGACGCTGTCAACACCGGCCCCGGTGCACTGCGCCTTTACGACGATCCCTGGATCATCGTGGGCAGCAAGGGCAGCCGTGTGGATGCGTTCCATCCCGAAGAGCATGTTACGCTGCTGCGCATGCGCCGGGAAATCCTTGATGCTATGACCGTTTTTGCCACCGAGCGTGGCTTTGCCGATCGTCTACGCTATCGCGATGAAGAGCCGAACCAGGTTTCGGCGATTCTGCGCGACCACCCGCAGCTCCGTTTGCTGATGCCAGCAAATCTGATGCCGCGCCGCCTGGGCCTGACGCGGCATGTGGAAGCCCCCTTTTCGCCTCGCTTCGTGTCCTCGCTCTATGGCGAGGCCAGTGGTGCCGCGGGGCGATATGGCAAGGCATTCCTTGATGTGATGCGGCGCAACTTGATCGAGGAACAAAGCGCAGTCTTCACGCCACTTTTGACGACGCGCCAGATCCATTTCTTCAATCTCGTGGCCCAGACCGGCAGCATTTCGGCCGCCGCGCGCGTCGCCAATACGGCTCAATCTTCTGCATCCAAGCATATCAGCCAGATGGAAGAGGCAATCGGGGTGCCGCTGCTTTTGCGCACGGAGGAGGGGGCCACGCTTTCTCCGTTCGGCCAGGAGGTTCGGACGCAGACGGTGGGTATTGAAGAGCGCCAGGACTGGATTATCCGCAAGGCATATGACATCGCGGCCCATTCCGAGGCCAGGGTGACCATCGGCACGCTTCCCAGCTCCGGTCATGACAGCGCGCTCACCGAAAAGATCGCCCATGTCATGACGCGCATCTATAGCCGGCATCCGGATTGGCAGCTGCAGATTGTCGAAAGCTCCAACACCATGCTGCATGAACGCGTGCGTTCGGGAGATCTCAACCTGGCCCTGGTCGGCATGGTGCATTCCCAGGTTGCGCGCATCAGCCTGGGCCCCACGGAGCCGCTCTGCGTCATCGGCAATCCCACGATCAACTTTGGCGGGCGCAAGGAGTTCAGGCTGGAAGACGCCGTTGCTTTGCCTCTGGTTCTGGGCCGCCACCATCTCAGCATCCACCAGAGCTTTGCCGATGCGGCACGGGAGCGTTCGCTTCGCGTAAAATCGGTGATCGAGGTTGGCTCGCTCGCCCTCGCCATCGCAATGGTGCGGCAGGCGCCTCTCTGCACCATCCTGCCGGCCTCTTCGGTGCGTGCGGATATCGAGGCCGGCAACCTCGTGGCCGTGCCCATCCGCCAGGAAGAAGTTTCTGGCGCGCTTTCGGTTATCTTTTCTGCCGATCGTGAGCTGTCCGAGGCAGAGCGCATCATCGTGCAGGAATTTGTCCGCGTATTTCGCCCCAGCCGGGGTGCTGCACCGATCGACATGCCGGGGGACTGACCCGCGGACGTCGCGGGTCAGCACAGGGCTCAGGCCGTCGCGAAGACGATCTGCGCTTTCATGGCCGAAGACCGGTCCGATGCCAGCTTGAAGGCCGTTTCTGCGTCGGCGAGCGGTACCGAATGGGTAATCAGCGGCTTCACGTCGATCAGCCTCTTGCGCATCAGTTCGACGCCGATGGCAAACTCTTCGTGGAACCGGAACGATCCGCGCAGGTCGAGTTCCTTGGCGGTGATCGCCTGCATGGGAATGGTCATGTCGCCCCCCAGACCCAGTTGCAGGATGATGCCACGGGGACGCAGAGCGCCGATGCCGGAGGCAAGGGCCGGAGCGGCGCCCGAGCACTCATAGAGTACATCAAAATAGCCCTTGTCAGCGCCATAGGGCGCCAGGCCATCTGGTTCCTTGCCGGTATTGATGACGCGATCGGCACCAGCGGCCTTGGCAATGGCCAGCGTGAAGTCCGAAAGGTCGGTGGCAACGATCTCGATGGCGCCGGCACGACGGGCTGCGAGGATCGACAGCATGCCGATCGGTCCGCAACCGGTAACGAGAACGCGCTTGCCGAAAAGCTGACCAGCGCGACGGGTTGCATGAAGGGTCACGGCAAGCGGTTCCGCCATGGCGGCCTCGCCCGCGCTGAGACCGTCAGCCGGTACGCATTGGCTGGCCATGGCGACAAGCTGTTCGCGAAACGCCCCCTGAATGTGCGGGAACGGCATGGCGGAGCCGTAAAAGCGCATATTGAGGCACTGATTTTGCATGCCTTGCTGGCAATAGCGGCAGGTGCCGCAGGGCCGAGAAGGGGAGACGGCCACCAATTGACCACGCTCCAGCCCCGTCACACCTTCGCCAAGCCCCTCCACATAGGCCGAAACCTCGTGGCCTAGCACCATTGGCTCGCGCAGGCGAACCGTGCCGAAGCCGCCATGGTGGTAGTAGTGCAGGTCCGAACCGCAGACGCCGCCAGTTGCAAGGCGCAGCGAAACTTCGCCGGGACCCGGTTTTTCAACCGGACGATCCTCGACACGAAGATCCTTGGCGGCATGAATGACAATGGCTTTCATCAGAGCACCGGGGTGAGGAGATCGCGGCCCGCAAAGTGAGCCGCAAGATTGTCGCGCATCAGTTGGCCCATGGCCTTGCGGGTTTCAAAAGTACCCGAGGCGTGGTGGGGTTGCAGCAGCACATTGTCGAGAGCGAGGAAGCGTGGATTGAGCTTGGGCTCGCCCTCGAAAACGTCGAGCGCCGCTGAACCGAGCGTTCTGTTTTCAAGGGCCGTGAGGAGGGCTTCTTCATCGATATTGGAGGCGCGGGAAATGTTGACCAGCATGCCCTGTGGACCAAGCGCAGAGATCACCTTTTCACCAACGATGTGGCGCGTTTCAGCCGAAGCGGCGAGCGTGACGAAGAGGAAGTCGACATCCCGGGCCAGCGCCACGGGGTCTGCCACGAAGCGCCAGGAGGCCGCCGCAAAATCCTTGGCGGAAACGTCGCTATAGGAGATTTCGAGATCAAAGCCGTGAAGGCGTTTGGCCACTTCGAAGCCAATGCGGCCGAGGCCCAGCACGCCCGCGCGCTTGCCCCAGACGCGGCTCCTGAGGGGGTAGAGCCCATTGGTGGCCCATGATCCGTCGCGCACCCAGCTCTCCGCGCCAATCATGCCGCGTGACTGGGTCAGCATCATCGCGACACCGAGATCGGCGACATCCTTGGTCAACACGTCCGGCGTATTGGTGACGCGAATGCTGCGGGCGCGGCAGGCCTCGAGGTTCACCGCGTCATAGCCAACACCATAAACACTGATCACTTCGAGATTTGGACAGGCGGCAATGGTCTCGGCACTGGCACCCAGTTCACCACGGGTCGCAATGCCGCGGATATCGCCACCAACCCTGGCAAGAAGGCCTGCTTTGTCCTCTGTCTCGAAATAGCGGTGGACGGTAAATTGGCCGTCGAGCGGCACCTGGTCCCATTCAGGATAGGGGCCCATCTGGAGAATATGCGGCTTGGTCATCGGCACTCAGCTTTTGGCTTGACAGGAAATGTTATCGATAACAAAACAGAGGAAACGGTGTTTGTCGAGCCCGTTTCGTTCGAGGAGCATGCAATGCAGATTTTTGATCTCACCGGCCGCCGTGCCTTGGTCACCGGGTCCTCGCAGGGGATTGGGCTGGCGCTGGCCAAGGGCCTGGCTGAGGCCGGCGCCGCGGTGGTGCTCAACGGTCGCGATGAATCCAAGCTTGCCGCCGCCGCCAAGGACGTCCCCGGGGCTACGACGATCGCCTTCGATGTGACCGACCACGCCGCCGCCCGCGCGGCGATCGACGCGTTCGAGGCGAGCACGGGCGCCATCGACATTCTCGTCAACAATGCCGGCATGCAGTTCCGGGCGCCCCTCGAGGATTTTCCGGCCGACGCCTTCGCCATGCTGCTGCAAACCAATGTGGCCAGTGTCTTCAATGTCGGCCAGGCCTGTGCCCGCCACATGATCGGACGCGGCTCCGGCAAGATCATCAACATTGCCAGCGTCCAGACCGCGCTGGCTCGCCCCTCGATCGCGCCCTATACGGCGACCAAGGGCGCCGTGGGCAATCTCACCAAGGGAATGTGCACCGACTGGGCGAAATACGGGCTCCAATGCAATGCCATCGCTCCGGGCTATTTCGACACTCCGCTCAATGCGGCTCTTGTCGCCGACAAGGATTTTTCGGCCTGGCTCGAGAAGCGCACGCCGGCTGGGCGTTGGGGCAATGTGGAAGAACTGGTCGGCGCCTGTGTTTTTCTCGCGTCGCCGGCATCCAGCTTCGTCAATGGGCACACGCTCTATGTCGATGGCGGCATCACGGCCTCGCTCTGACATGCGCATCGTGGTCATGGGCGTGTCCGGCTGCGGCAAGTCGAGTTTCGGCCAGGCCTTGGCCAGCCGGCTTGGCCTCACCTATTTCGAGGGCGACGCGCTGCATTCGGCTGCCAATGTCAGAAAAATGCGCAGTGGTACGCCGCTGACCGACGAGGACCGCTGGCCGTGGCTCGATCGGGTCGCCGAAACGCTCAAGCATCCCGCGGTGGTATCCTGTTCCGCCCTGAAGCGCGCCTATCGCCACCGCATCCGGCAGGGGGCGGGCGGTCGGGTAGTCTTCGTGCATTTGGCCGGCGACAGGGCCTTGATCGCCGAACGAATGGCAGCGCGCAGTGGTCACTACATGCCGGCAAGCCTGCTCGATAGCCAGTTTGCGGCACTTGAGGCGCCGGGACCGGACGAAGCCATCACCCTCGATATTGCCCGGCCGGTCGACCAATTGATCGACGCTGCCTGCATTGCTTTAGGAGAAGTTCGCTCATGACCGGTCATATTGGTCTGATTGGTGCCGGCGCCATGGGTGGCGCCATCGGCGCGCGTCTTGCCGGTGTCGGTGCGCCGCTAAAGGTCTTTGATCTCGATAAGGAAAAGGTCGCGGCGCTGGTCTCCAAAGGCGCAATTGCCGCGATGAGTGCGGCCGAAGCCGCCAGGGGCGCCCGTGCCGTCATCCTCAGTCTCAACGCCCCGCGTATTGTACGCGCTGCAGTCTTCGGACCCGAAGGGGTTGCGGCTGGTGCGGAACGGGGGCTCCTCATCATCGACATGTCTTCCATCGATCCTGCCGAAACGCGCGCGCTGGCGGTCGAGGCCGCTGAACGCGGCCTGCGCTGGGTCGATAGTCCGCTTTCCGGTGGCGCGCCCAAAGCCGAAATCGGCCAGTTGACGCTCATGCAAGGTGGGGCCAAAGCCGATGTCCGCGAGGCACAGGATATTCTCGCACATGTGGCGTCCAACCAGACCCATATGGGCGATGTGGGCACCGGCCAGACGACCAAGATCGTGAATCAGGTCCTCTGCGGCCTTGGCTTCATGGCCGTCGCCGAAGCCACCGCTCTTGCCGAGGCGGCCGGCGTCAAAGTCGATCGCATTCCATCGGCCCTTAAAGGCGGCCGGGCCGACAGCGCATTGCTGCAGGAATACATGCCGCGCTTTGCCGCCCGAGATTATCGACGCACCGGTCGCATAGACAATATGGTCAAGGACCTCGATGGCGCCCGCGAACTGGCGCGCCAGACCCAGACCAGTATGCCCCTGACCGCTCTTGCGGCGGAGATTCATCGCTTGCTCACCGCAGCGGGCCTTGGGGGCGAGGATCAGGCCGCGCTGATGGAATTTTTCAGCGGTCCCAGCAAGGAGAAGTTTGAGTGATTACCCGTTACGCGCTGTTCGAAGGCAAGGTGAGCGAGGGTCAGGGGGCCGCATTCCGTGCTGCGGTGACCACGGAAATCCTGCCGCTCTGGAAGCGCTTCCCCGGTGCCCTCTCGGTGCGCGTGAGCTATGCCGTCAAGCGCGATGATGGCGCCCCCGAATTTCCAATGGTCCTGTCTGTCTCCTATCCCGATGTGGCCGCGGTCGATGCAGCCCTTGCCAGCCCGATCCGCACTGAAGCACGTGCCGCCACCGAGTCCGTGCTTGCCCGCTTCTTCACCGGCCGTATCCACCATCACGTGATGTCGGCGGAAGATTATGAAGAGCTTTGAGTTCTGGCTTGAACAACATGTCGCTTGCTGATCACTTGGCCGTGCCAATTCGCTCTCGCCGGGACTGCTGATGCCGCCGCGCAAACCGCCGACCATGCAGGACATTGCCCGCAAGGTCGGCGTCTCTCCCATGACCGTGAGCCGCGCTCTGCGTGACGGCACTTCCGTCAATACACAGACGCGCGAAGCCATCCGACAGGCGGTGGAGGAGCTCGGCTATGTATTCGACAGCACTGCCGCCAACCTGCGCCAGCAGCGCACCGGCTTCGTCGCCGTCACCATCCCCTCCATCAACAACGCCAACTTTGCCGACACGGTGCGGGGGCTCTCCGATGGGCTGAAGGTGCACGGCCTGCAGCCGCTCCTGGGTTACACCGACTATGACATCGACCAGGAAGAGGCGCTGGTCGAGCAATTGCTCCGTCGCCGCCCGGAGGCCATCGTCGTCACTGGCGGGCAGCACACTCCGCGCTGCCGCCGCCTGCTGGAAAGCGCCGGCATCCCCGTTGTCGAAATCTGGGATCTTCCGGGTCAGCCCGTTGGGCATGTCGTCGGCTTTTCCAATGCTGCAGCGGCCGGCATGCTCATCGACCATCTGGTGAGTACGGGCCGAACGCGTATCGCTTTCATCGGCGGCGAAGCGGGGCGGGACTCCCGCGGCGCCGACCGCCGGGCAGGCTTCATCGCGGCCATGCAGCGCCACGGCCTCGACGCCACCCGCCTGATCGCGGCCGGCGTCCCGCCGGTTTCCATGCTCGAAGGCGCCGCCGCCACCCGCGCCCTGTTGCAGCAGGCGCCTGATACGGATGCTGTCCTCTGCGTCTCCGATCTCGTTGCCTTCGGTGCGCTGACAGAATGCCAACGCCTGGGCATTGCCGTGCCCGATCAGATGGCCATAGCCGGTTTCGGCAATTACGAGGTTGCAGAAATCTGCGTGCCGCCGCTGACCACCGTCAATCCGTTTCCAGAACAGATTGGCCGGCAAACGGCTGCGACACTTTTGAGCCTGCTGGGACTATCGGCCGATAACTTGCCCCAAAACTCCAAAATTTCGCCTGAACTGCTTGTTCGCGCCTCGACCTTGTCCTGAAACGTCAACTGAAGTTTGGGCGAGCCGGCGCCGAGCGACGCCGACCCAAACCGCTAGTGCTTGAGTGTGACCTCGATGACCGGGACGACGACCTGGGGACGGCGTATCGGTAGCACAAAGGTCATTTCATCCGGGCTGACGGGGAACTGGGTATTGGCCCAGAGCGCATTGGCAGCGGGTTTCAGCCAGGTGACTTCGCTGCCGTCATGCAGGAATTGGGCATATTCGACCTTGCCGGCCAGGGCGTCGAAATGGAGGTGTTTGAACGGCCAGTTGAAGAGGTGGATGTAGAGCTTGTCGCCATTCTGGGTCAGCCGGCAATCGGTGGGGGCGGCAAATTCGGATTGGGTGCAGCTCACGATACTGCGTTCGTGCGCCGCCATCCATTGTTCGTAGGCATCGAGAGCGGCGATGGCGCGGTGGTCGAGCGTGCCGCGGGCGGTGGGGCCGACATTCATCAAGAGGTTGCCGCCCATGGCGACCGTGCCGATCAGCATTTGCACCAGTTGTTCGGTGCTTTTCCAGGTGTCTTCGTCGCGGTGATAACCCCAGGAGCCGCTCAGCGTGTGGCAGGCTTCCCAGGTGACGCGCTTACCACCGCGTTGCGGCCAGGCGCGCGGGGTATATTGCTCGGGCGTGGTGATATCGGCGGGCAGGCCCGCCAGATCGAGCCTGTTGTTGATGATGATATCGGGCGCTAGCTCCCGCACCAGGCGGACGAGCTTTTCACTTTCCCAATCCTGGTGGCCCTTGCCGACCAGTTCGCCCTGCTTCCACTGCGGATAGCTGAAATCGAACCACATGATGTCGATGCGGCCGAACTGGGTCAGCAATTCGGTCACCTGCTCGCGCATGAAGGCGGCGTAGCGGTGCATGTCGCGGCCCTCATTGATCTTGAGGGCGTCGGGGTGGTTGCGCTGGGGATGGCGGGGATCGACGGTGAAGTCGGGGTGGTGCCAGTCGATCAGCGAATAATAGAAGCCGATCTTGAGGCCTTCGGCACGGAAGGCGTCGACGAAGGGGGTGAGCAGGTCGCGACCATAGGGGGTGTTGGTCGATTTGAAATCGGTGGCCTTGGTGTCCCACAGGCAGAAGCCGTCATGATGCTTGGTGGTCAGCACTACATATTTCATACCGGCGGCCTTGGCGCGACGGGCCCATTCCCTGGGGTCGTAGAGGTCGGGATCGAAATTGTCGAAATATCTCTGATAGTCCGCGTCGGAGAGCTCTTCGCGGCTCTTGACCCATTCGTGGCGCGCGGGGAGAGCATAGAGCCCCCAATGCACGAAGAGACCGAAACGGTCGTGAATGAACCAGGCTTTCTTGTCTTGGTGCAGCGCGAGCGGCTGCAGGTCCTGTGCTGACATGGATAGTCCTCCTCCGGGTGATGAAAGCTCAGCTGGTCTCGCGAACGATGAGTTCGGGGACGATGACGATGCCATGCTGATGGTTTTTGGTGGCGATGCGGCTGAGCAGCAGGCGCACGGCCTCTTCGCCCATTTCGCGTTTTTGCACGCGCAGGGTGGTGAGGGTGGGCGAGAGCAATTCGGCAATGGGGATGTCGTCGAACCCGACCAGGGCGATCTGTTCGGGGATGGCGATGCCGGCGGCCCGGCAGGCCTTCATAGCGCCGATGGCGTTGAGATCGTTGTAGCAGACGAGAGCGTCGATATCGGACGTCTCGGCCAGCAATTGGGTGGCGGCGCTCTGGCCGCCCGTGACCGTAGGGTCGCAATAGACGATGCCCTGGGCCTTGAGCCCATGCGCGGCCAGGGTGGCGCGGAAGCCCACCAGCCGGCTCTTGCCGCCGAAGGAGCTGCGCGGGCCGGCGATGATGCCGATCTTGCGGCGGCCGCGCTGGACCAGATGATCGATGGCCAGCGAGGCACCGGCTTCGTAATCGGTGGTGATGGTGCCGGCGACGTCGTTGGGGGCTTCGCGGTTGATCAGCACGACGGCGCGATGGGGTTCGAGCGCCTTGTGCAGGGCGGCGTCGGGCAGGCGTGCGCTACAGACGATGATGCCATCAACGCGATGCAGCAGCAGCGCTTCGATGAGTTCTTCCTCGCGCTTGCTGCTTTCCACCACATTGGAGAGCAGCAGATTGTAGCCGGCGGCGCTGGCTGCATCCTCGGCGCCGCGGATGACTTCGGGGAAGAAGGGGTTGGTGATGTCGGGCACCAGGAGGCCGATGGTTTTGGAGCGATCCGAGCGCAGGCCGCGGGCAAAGGGATTGGGGCGGTAGTTGAGCTCGTTCGCCGCCGCGACGATACGTTCGCTGGTTTCGGCGCTGGCGCCGCCGCGATCGTTCAGCACCCGCGATACCGTCATCGGCGAGACACCCGCAGCGCGGGCGACATCGGCAATGGTGATCTTGGGTTCGGTATTTTTGGGGCGTCTCAACGGCGCTGTCTCATCAAATTATAGCACTTTACGGTAACGATAACTAACATAGGCGCCAGAAATTCCAAGGGTTTCCGGCGCAAATATAGGGCATATCGAATCTCTTTGACAAGAAATAACGGTAACGATAACGTTCCGAAAAATAAGAAACGACGTTAACGATAACGTAGCTCGAAATCATGGGAGGATTGGATGCAGAATTTCGGAGTTCTGCGACGGCAGGTTGTGTCTGCCGTTGCAATAGCGATGCTGGCCAGTACATGGGCCGGCGCCGCTTTCGGCTTTCAGGAGGCACCACAGCTCAAGGCGCTGGTGGATGCCGGTTCGTTGCCACCCGTTGAGGAGCGGCTGCCGACGAACCCATTGGTGCTGACCCCGCTTGAATCGGTGGGCAGCTATGGCGGCACCTGGCGCACCGCCACCTTTGGCGGCGGCGACAGCGAAATCGAGCGGACCATCGGCTATTCGCGGCTGGTGCGCTGGAATTTCGAATGGACCGAAGTGATCCCCGACATTGCCGAAAGCGTCGAGGTCAATGCGGACGCCACCGAATATGTGTTCACGCTGCGCGCGGGCACCCGCTGGTCCGATGGCGAGCCGTTCACCGCCGACGATCTGGTGTTCTGGAACGAGAATGTGTTGCGCAATACCGAGATCACGCCATCCCCGCCGGCCTGGCTGATGGCGGGCGGAGAGCCCGTCAAAGTGGAAGATCTCGGCGACAACAAGGTTGCCTTCAAATTCGCCGCGCCGAACGGGCTGTTCCTGATGAACATGGCCACGGTGCGCGGCGCCGATATCCTGGCCGGCGCACCGGCGCATTATCTGCGGCAGTTCCACAAGGAGTTCAATCCCGATGGGATCGAAGCGCTGGTAAAGGCTGCCGGTGCGACCGATTGGGTGCAGCTGTTCAACAACAAGGTCGGCTTTCCCGGCCGCTGGCGCGATCTGGGCCGGCCCACGCTTGATCCATGGGTCATGAGCTCGCCCTATAGCGGCACGACCCAGGTCGTGGGCGAGCGCAATCCCTACTATCCCAAGGTCGATACTGAGGGCAATCAGCTCCCCTATATCGACCGCATCACCATCGACGTGATGGAAGATACCCAGGCGATCATCCTCAAGGCGATCAGCGGGGATATCGATATGCAGAACCGCTTTATCGAAACCACCGACGCCCGTCCGGTGATCGTGCAGAACCGAGAAAAGGGCGGCTATGACTTGTTCATCGCCAGGCCGGCCTGGTCCAATGCCCTATTGATCACGCTCAACCAGACGCATAAGAACCCGGCTTTGCGCGCTGTGTTTTCCAACAAGGATTTCCGCATCGGGCTCAGCCACGCCATCAACCGCGAGGAGCTGAACCAGCTCATCTATGCCGGACAGGCCAAGCCCTATCAGGCGGCGCCACGCGAAGGCACTGCGCTTTATGACGAGCAGATGGCCACGCAATATCTCGAATACAATGTCGATCTGGCCAATGAATATCTCGACAAGGCGGGCATTGCCGAACGCGATGCCGAAGGGTTCCGGCTTGGGTCGGACGGCAAGCGGATCACCTTTGCCATCGACGCGTTGACGGGCAGCCCGATCCAGGTCGATGCGCTCGAAATGATCCAGCGCTATTGGCGCGCCGTCGGCATCGACATGCAGCCCCGTCCGGCCGAGCGTTCGCTGATCTTTGCGCGCCTGCAGACCAACGACAATGACGGGCTCGGCTGGGTTGGCGGCGGCGGTTACGACTTCCTCGGCCTGCTCGATCCCAAGTGGTATTTCCCCCATGAGCAGGAATCGAGCTTTGCCACGGCCTGGGGCCTCTATTACCAGAACCCCAATGATCCCAATGCCGAGGAGCCGAGCCCGGCCGCCAAGAAGCAGATGGATCTCTACCGGCAGGTGCAGGAAGCCCCCACGGTCGAGGCGGCCCTGGCCCTGATGAAGGAGCTGCTCGCCATCACCCGCGACGAGTTCTACATCATCGGCACCAATCTCGAGCCGGATCGCGTCGGCATCGTCAAGACCAATATGCACAACGTGCCCGACGTCATCCCCAGCACGTCATTCTACATGATGCCGGGGCCGGCCAAGCCCGAGACCTTCTACTACGCACAGTAACGACACGCAGCTAGCGGGGCGACGCCATCGGGCGCCGCCCTGCCCATTGTGGTCGCCCGGACACCCGCGCGCTTGCCCGTTCGCCTAATTGTCAGGAACTTGCACATGGTTGGCTACATCATCAGACGCCTGCTCTACATGATCCCCATGATGGCAGTGATTTCCATGGTCACCTTCATCATCATCCAATTGCCACCCGGCGATTTTCTGACGGCCATGACGGCGCGTCTGGCGTCCCAGAGCGAGTCCATCGATCCCGGCGTGCTGGCTGGCCTGCGTGAGCGCTATGGGCTCGATCAGCCGTGGGTCGTGCAATATTGGAAATGGATCAGCGGCATCGTGCTGCGTGGCGATTTCGGCCAATCCTTCGACTGGAACAAGCCGGTCAGCGAGCTGATCTGGGGCCGGCTCAACCTGACCATGGTGGTTTCGGTCACGACGCTGATTTTTGTTTGGGCCGTAGCCTTCCCGATCGGCATCTATTCGGCGGTGCGACAGTATTCGGTAGGCGACTATTTCGCCACCTTCCTGGGCTTTCTCGGGCTGGCCATTCCCAATTTCCTGCTGGCTTTGGTGCTCATGTTCGTTTCGGCCCAATATTTCGGCCAGAGCGTGGGTGGGCTGTTTTCGCCCGATTACATCAATGCCGCCTGGAGCTGGGGCAAGTTCGCCGATCTGATGTCCCATATGTGGATACCGATAATCGTGCTCGGCACCGGGTCCACAGCCGCGCTGATCCGCATCATGCGGGCCAATCTGCTCGATGAGCTGAACAAGCCCTATGTAGACATGGCCCGCGCCCGGGGTCTGGGCGAGATCCGGCTTCTGCTGAAGTATCCGGTGCGGGTGGCGCTCAACCCATTCATTTCGACCGTTGGCTGGGTGTTGCCGCATCTCGTGTCGGGCGCGGTGGTGGTTTCCATTGTGCTGAGCCTGCCCACAACCGGGCCGCTACTGCTCAGCGCGCTCTTTGCCCAGGACATGTATCTGGCCGGCAGCTTCATCCTGCTGATGAGCATGCTGACACTGATCGGCACCCTGATTTCCGACCTGCTGCTTGCCTGGCTCGATCCACGCATTCGCAACGGCTGAAGGATTTGACTGAAATGACTGATCAAGCCATTGCGCTATCGCCTGAACCCAAGGCCGAAAACAAGGTTGCTGCCGCCGGGCAGTGGCAGCTGATCTGGTGGCGCTTCTGCCGCCACCGGCTGGCTCTGGCCTCGGGTGTCATTCTGCTGCTGATCTATATGGTGGCGATCTTTGCCGAGTTCCTGGCGCCGCTCTCCTCCCAAACCTACGATTCCCGATACACCTACGCACCGCCCCAGCAGGTCAGGTTCGCCGGCTACGATAGTTCGGGTGTGTTCCAGCCCCTTTACGTTAATGGCTATAGCGTCAAGATCGACCCGATCGCACTCAATCGCACCTATGAGGTCGATCCCTCGATCGTCATCCCGGTGGGTTTTTTCGTCAAAGGCGAGCCCTACAAGCTCT
The DNA here is from genome assembly GCF_030159855.1 of Devosia yakushimensis. NCBI lineage: Bacteria > Pseudomonadati > Pseudomonadota > Alphaproteobacteria > Hyphomicrobiales > Devosiaceae > Devosia > Devosia yakushimensis. The sequence continues at coordinate 545,239 of NZ_BSNG01000001.1, forward strand.
GGGGCCTGTTCGAATCCGACAGGCACCTGATCGGACCGGTGGAGGCGGGCAATCCCTTCTATCTGTTCGGCGCTGACCGGCTGGGCCGCGACGTGTTCAGTCGCACTATCCACGGCACTCGGGTTTCCATGTCGGTGGGGCTGATCGGGGTCACTATCAGCCTCGTGCTGGGTATTATTCTAGGTGGGCTGTCCGGGCTCTATGGCGGCTGGCTCGACGATGTGATCCAGCGCTGCATTGAGCTGCTCAATTCGATCCCAACCATTCCGTTGTGGATGGGGCTGGCGGCGGCAGTGCCGATCAGTGCCGATCCGCTGCTGGTTTATCTCTGGATCACCATCATCCTGTCGCTGATCGGCTGGACCGATCTGGCGCGGGTGGTGCGCGGACGGTTCCTGTCGCTCAAGACCGAGGATTTCGTCATTGCCGCGCGGCTCGATGGCTGTTCGCAGATGCGCATCATCTGGCGGCATATGGTGCCCTCCTTCATGAGCCACATCATCGCTTCGGTGACGCTGGCCATTCCGACGATGATCCTGGCGGAAACCGCGCTTTCCTTCCTTGGCATCGGACTACGTCCACCGGTGGTGAGCTGGGGCGTGTTGCTGCAGGAAGCCCAGAACATTCTCGCCGTCTCCAGCGCGCCCTGGCTGTTCCTTCCCGGCCTGGCCGTGATCGTCACCGTGCTGGCCCTCAATTTCCTCGGCGATGGACTTCGTGATGCTGCAGACCCCTATGAATATTGATACCGCCGCCCGCATGCCGCAGGTTGATCCCGATCCGCTGATCGAGGTGGATAATCTGGCCACCCATTTTTTCGGCGGGGCTGGCATGGTGCGGGCGGTCGATGGCGTATCCTTCACCATTCCGCGCGGCAAGACCGTCTGCGTGGTGGGGGAATCCGGCTCCGGCAAGAGCATTACCGGCCGTTCCATTCTCAACCAGGTGCCGCGTGGCGGGCGCATCGTATCGGGCGCCATTCGCTATCGGCCCGATCCGGCGGAACCAGCGGTTGACCTGGTGGGGCTCGACCCACGCGGCCGCGAAATGCGGGCCATTCGCGGCGCCCAGATCGGGCTGATCAGCCAGGAGCCGATGGCGGCTTTGTCGCCCGTGCATACGATCGGCAACCAGATGATGGAGGTGATCCGCCTGCATCTGAAAATGGGCCGCAAGGAAGCGCGGGAACATGCCATCGAAACGCTGGCGCTGGTTGGCATTCCTCGGCCGGCCGACCGGATGGAAAGCTATGCGTTTCAATTCTCCGGCGGCATGCGGCAGCGCGTCTGCATTGCTCTGGCGCTGGCCTGCCGGCCCAAGCTGCTGATTGCTGACGAGCCGACCACGGCGCTCGATGTAACCACGCAGGCCAATATTCTGGACCTGCTGTCCTCGCTTCAGGCCGAATTCGGCCTGTCGGTCTTGTTCGTTACCCATGATCTGGGCGTGGTGGCCGAAATCGCCGATGAGGTGGTGGTGATGTATCTCGGCCGGGTGGTCGAAGCGGGCGATGTCGACACGATCTTTCATGCGCCGTCCCACCCCTACACCAAGGCGCTGCTGCAATCGGTGCCCCGCATGCACGGGGAGCCGACCGAACGGCTGGCGATCATTGAAGGCATGGTGCCGTCGCGCTTCGAGCGACCGCAAGGCTGCAGCTTTCATCCACGCTGCAAGGAGGCCGTGGTCGGCCTTTGCGACCGCAAAGATCCCCGGCCGGTCAGTGTGGGCAATGGCCATGTGGTCAGCTGCTTGCTCCATCAGGGAGAACAATCATGACCGCGCCTACTGCCGCGCCGCTGCTCGAGCTTGACGATCTGCGCATGCATTTTCCCATCCGCAAGGGTGCCTTTCGGCGGGTTGTGGGGCATGTCAAAGCCGTCGATGGCGTTTCGCTGCGCGTCGAGGATGGCGAGACGCTGGGTATTGTGGGGGAATCGGGCTGTGGCAAGTCGACGCTCGCCCGCACTGTGCTGCGCATCTATCAGCCCACCAGTGGAGAAATCCGCTATCGCAACCGCAGCGGCGGCACGGTCGATCTAGCCTCATTATCCGGACCGGCGCTCAACGAAATTCACCGCGACCTGCGCATGGTGTTTCAGGACCCGCAATCCTCGCTCAATCCGCGCCTGCCGGTGATCGACATTATCGGGGAAGTGCTCAGCATTAACGGCATCGTCAAGGGGCAGGAGCTGGAGCATCGGGTTGCCGAACTGATGCAGAGCGTGGGTCTGCGGCCCGAATATATGCGGCGCTATCCCCATGCCTTTTCGGGTGGGGAGCGGCAACGCATTGGCATTGCTCGTGCACTGGCCTCCAATCCGCGGCTGGTGATTGCCGATGAGGCAGTGTCGGCCCTCGATGTCAGCGTGCAGGCGCAGACCATCAATCTGCTGCAGGACCTGCAAGAGCGGCTGGGCCTGACCTACCTTTTCGTCGCGCATGACCTGTCGGTCGTGCGGCATATCTCGGACAATATCGCGGTCATGTATGTGGGCCGAGTGGTCGAGAAGGCGCCGACGGCCGAAATCTTCTCGCGCCCGCTGCATCCCTATACCGAAGCGCTGCTCTCGGCCGTGCCGATCCCCGATCCGCGGCTGCGGCGCCGTGGCCAGCGCATTCGTTTGGCCGGCGAAGTCGCCGATCCGGCCAATGCGCCATCGGGCTGCGCCTTTCATCCGCGCTGCCGCTACGCCACGGATTTGTGCCGGCAGGAAGTGCCGCAATTGCGCAGCGTCACGTCCGCGGGGCACGAAGTGGCCTGCCACCATGCCGAGAAGCTGACGCTCAATCCCTTTGCCAATAGTCCTGTCCCGGAGCTGACCTGATGCCCGAACTCATCGCGCGCTCCGCCCAGCGGCCAATTGTCGACGCGTCTTCGGCAACGCTGGAACTGATCTATTTCGACCTGCTGACGTTGCCTGCTGGAGGGCAGGACACGCGGCAATTGCCACACCATGAAAGCCTCTATGTCGTGCTGTCGGGGCAGGTGGATATTGCAGTCGACGGGACCTTGTTCGAAGGGGTTGGTGGACGGGACGATATCTGGGGTGGCAATGCGGACTCGGTCTACACGCCGGTGGGTGCCGAGGTGCAGGTTACGGCGCGCGGCTCGGCGGAGGTCGCTATTGCCGGCGGGCTTTGCAGCACGCGCTATGCGCCATTTCGGGTTCGGCCCGATGAGGTGGACGCGGTCGAAGTCGGCTCGCGCGAAACCCATAGCCAGCGTCGGATCGTGCATCTGCTCGGGCAGCGGCAGAATGGGCGCTGCGGCAATCTGCTGGTGAGCGAACTCTATGCCGGGGAGGGGTGCTGGTCGGGCTATCCGCCGCACAAGCACGACACCGAAAGCGGCGATGTCGAGACCCATCATGAGGAGCTTTATCACTATCGCTTCCTGCCCGAGACGGGGTTTGGCGGCCAGCTCACCTATGATCAGGATGGCCCGGTCAAGACGCTGATGACCCGGCATGGCGACACTTTCCTGCTCGACCGGGGCTATCACCCCACCGTCACCTCGCCGGGGCATCGCGGCTACATCTTCACCATTCTCGTCGGCAAGCACCGGCGCGGCCTGATCCAGCAATTTGATCCGGCCCACCAGCACCTGACCAGCGTGATCCCCGGCATCGATGCGATGCGGGACAAGTTCAAATAATCGGCCCGGCCGAGGAGACGACAGCTTCATGCGCGAACGCACTCGCATAATTGTTGATGCCAGCCAGGCATTGCGCCCGTTCAACCGGTTCTGGCGCGGCACGGGCTTTTCGCCGGCCGAACTGCTGCTGGAACCCGAAATGCGCCAGATGCTGGCCCATATTGGAGGATTGCCGAATGAAGGTATCCGCTTCCTACGCGTGCATTATCTCTACAATCTGCTGAGCGCCACCAGCAGCGCGGGCAGGGTGGAGTATGACTGGTCGCTGCTCGACCGCGCGCTCGATGTGATGATCGAACATCGGCTCAAGCCGTTTTTCGAGCTGATGGGCAATCCGTCGGGCCTGTTCACCGACTATGAGGACATGGACCAGGTCCGGCTTTGGCGCGACCTCGTGACGGCGACGGTCGAGCGCTATGTCGGCCGCTACGGCATGGACGAGGTGCGCAGCTGGTATTTCGAGACGACCAATGAGGCCGATTCCGGTTGGTGGACTTATGGCGAGAAGGGCTACACCAATTACTATGATGCTTGCGTCGCCGGGCTCGATGCGGTCGATCCTGGTCTGCCCATGGGCGGCCCCGGCACGGCGCGGACGCTGTCGCCGATCTTCCGGGCCCTGATGGTGCATTGCGATACGGGGGTGAGCTGCCTCACCGGCACGAAGCCGCGCCTCGATTATATCTCGATCCACGAGAAGGGCGTGAATGGCAGTGTCGAGGACCTGACGCCCAACACATCAGCCATTGTGGACCGTACGCTGCTGGTGGTGGATTATCTCAAACGGCATCACCCCAGCCTTGCCGGGCTGCCGATCGTCAATGACGAATGCGACCCGCAATTGGGCTGGACGGACCGCCATTCCTGGCATGGCAAAGCCTATTATGCCGGTATCATCGCCAAGATCATCGAGCAGCATGACCGGCGGATCATTGCGCCGGGGGCAGCCGATTTCACCTTTCTCAGCAATGACCACGCCTTTATCGGCGGCTGGGGCCAGCGCACGATCTTTGCCTATTTCGGGCCACGCAATTTCGGCAAGGCGCAGTGGGAGCACAAGACGGACCTGGGTAAACTGGCGACCGATGTCGATACCGCGCCGCCCTTCGAGCTGATCAAGAAGCCCGGCCTGACCTCCATGGAATTGCTGGCGACGCTTGGCGACACGGTCTGCGCGGTGTCCGCGCAGCCGGCGCTTGATCCTGACGGGGACGGGTTGGCCATTTTGCCGACCAGGCTGGAAGGGGGCGGGGCCTCGATCACGCTCATTCATAGCGTCGATGCCATCAATCGATCGGGCCGGACCGCTGTCCGGCTGGAGGTGAGCGGGCTGGCGGCGGGGCGGCATGGGCTGTGCCTGCTGCGGATCGATGACGAATTCAGCAATCCGATGGAGGTTTGGGAAGCCCAGCACGACGAGAGCAATCCGCGTGGCCCTTGGGAGCCGGTCGGCGCGCCGCGCGAACCCACCGAGGCGCAATTTGCCGAGCTGCGCAAGGCGCAGGAGCCAGCCTTGCTGCATCCGATCAGCATTATCGAGGCCGAGGACGGCCGGGTGAGCGTGGATATCGATGTGCCGCTACCCTCGCTGACGCAGGTGCTGGTGGTGCCCGATACCGATACACCGCCGGCGGCGCCCACGGCTCTGGTGGTTGAGCGCTATCGCGGTCTGGGTGGGCGGGAAGAGCGCATGCTGTTCTGGGCGCCGGGCGATGCGCAGCCGGCCATTTTCTACGAGGTGCTGACCAGCAGTGATGGCGAGAACTTCACCCAGGTCAGTGCCGTGCCGCTGCTCTCGACGGCGTTCCTGCATATGTCGCCGCCAGCGGGTGTTCGTTACGCAGTCCGCGCCCGCGATGCCTTCGGCCGCCGCAGCCCGCTTTGTATTGCTCCGGCGCAGGGCTGATCGATGCATATCGCCTATTTTACCAAGACGCTGGAAGGCCTGTCCCTGGAACAGGCCGCCGAGACTACCGCCGATCTGGGCTTCGACTGTGTCGATCTGCTGATTCGCGAGGGGCATGTCGTGTCGCCGGGGGTGCCGCAGGATATTGCCCGTGCGGCGAAGGTATTCGGCGCGAATGGCGTGCGGATGCCTATGGCGACGATCGACGCTACCCGGCCCGATGAGGCGGCGGCTCGGCTGCTGGGGCATTGCGCCGAGACCGGTATCGGGCAAGTGCGGCTGGGGTTCTGGCGCTATGATCCGATGCGGCGCTGGCAGGCGCAGGTGGATGATGCGCGCCGCGATCTCGATGGTTTCGAGGCCTTGGCGGGCCGCTTGGGCATTGTGCTGAGTGTGCAATTGCATGGCGGCACGCTGCACAGTTCCGGCGCCCTGGCCCTACAATTGCTGGCGGGGCGCGACCCCACACGGATCGGGGCCTATCCCGACCCGGCCAATCAGATCGTGCGCGAAGGCAGCGAGGATTGGCGGGTGACGCTGGATCTGCTTGAGCCCTGGTTCTGCTGCATCGGCGTCAAGAATGGCGGCTGGTTTCCCGCTGCCTATGGCGCTGATGGGCAGCGCAGATGGCAATCGGATTGGTATGGGCTCGACGAGGGCATGGTGCCCTGGAATGAGATCGTACCGCATCTGGTGCGCAGCGGCTTTGCCGGGGTGGTTTCGCTGCATTCCCAATACCGGGTTCCCCGCCAGCAGGCGCTCGACAAGGTCCGCGCCGACCTGGCCTATTTCCGGCGTCTGGCCGCAAGCAAAGAGTAGAGATCATGACCAAACAGACTCCCGTGATTGCGGTGCTGCTGACCGAAAAAACACGCCGCATGATGCTGGACGATGGCTCCATCGCCCAGTTGAACGGACTTGGCGATGTACGCTGGCCGGCCGGGCCGACCATTGGTGCGGGCGAAGTTGACGCCCTGCTGCAGGGCGCTACGGCCTGCCTCACCGGCTGGGGCACGCCGGCATTCGATGTGGCGACGCGCCAGCGCCATCCGCAGCTTGCGCTGGTTGCCCATTCCGCCGGCAGCGTGCGGACATTGGTGCCGGCGCAATTGTTCGACGAGGGGCTAAGGGTCACCCATGCGGCGTCCAAGATCGCCGCTTCGGTGGCCGAATTCGTGGTGGCGGAGGCGCTGCTGGCTATGCGCGGCATTCCTCTGCTGCACCATGGATTGCGCAGTGGCGGTGAATGGCTCGATGTGCGCGCCTCGGTGCCGCAACGGCTGCTGGGCGGGCAGAGCGTGGGCATTGTGGGAGCGGGCTATGTGGGGCGCTCGGTCATCCGGCTGCTGGTGGCGTTTGGGTGCCGGGTTCTGGTTGTTGATCCGATGCTGGACGCCGATAAGGCCGCGGCCCTTGGCGTTACCAGTGTGAGCCTGGACGATATGCTGGCGCAAAGCGATGTCGTGTCGCTGCATGCGCCGGTTCTGCCGGCAACGCGCCGGATGATCGGCGCGCGTGAATTGGCGCTGCTGCGGCCCGGCGCGCTGTTCATCAATACTGCTCGCTCGCAATTGGTGGACGAGGCGGCGCTGTTGGCGGAAATCCGCTCGGGCCGCATCAGGGCGGCGCTGGATGTGTTTGACGATGAGCCGCTGCCCCAGGACAGTCCGTTCCGCGATCCGGCGCTGGGCAATGTTACTATCTCGCCGCATGCGGCGGGCCATACCGAAGAGGGGCATCGCAGTCAGGGGCAGGCCATGGTCGATGAAATCCGCCGGCATCTGCGCAATGAGCCGCTATGGCACGAAGTGTCGCGCGCCATGCTTGAGACCATGGCGTGATGACTGCGCCACGCATAAGGACCATCGAGATCGACGCGTTCGAGCGGGATACGCGATTGCGGCTGCCGTTCCGGTTTGGCGCGGCGACTTTGGAGCGGGCGCCGCAGGCCTTTGTGCGGGTGGTTGTGGCCGATGCGAGCGGGAGAACCGCCATTGGCGGGGCCGCCGAAATGATGGTGCCCAAATGGTTCGACAAAGACCCGGCACTGACGCCGGCGCAGAATGTCGAGCAATTGCGTAGCTCGATCCGCGTGGCCTCTGCCGCCGCGCTGGAGATGAGCGAGCCGATGGCGCTGTTTGCCGCCGCCCGGCTCAATGAGCTGGAAACCAGCCGCCGCCTGCCGGGAAATGCGCTGGCCGCGGGCTTCGGCCCCGCCCTCATCGCGCGGGCGGCGCTTGATGGCTATTGCCGGCTGGCGGAGCTGTCGTTTTTCGATGCGGTGCGGCGCAATCTGATTGGTGTCGGCGGGGAGATGTTGCCCAGTGATATCGACGGTACGGCGGCGGAGGCCGTGCTGGCGACGCTCAGGCCCGGCACGTCGATTGCGGCCCGCCACACGATCGGTCTGCTCGATCCGATCAGCGAAGCTGACATTGCCGATCCCGCTCATGACGGCTTGCCGCAGAGCCTGGAGGCGGTGATTGCGCGCTATGGTAATCGCTGGTTCAAGATCAAGCTTTCCGGTGATGGGGATGCCGACATTGAGCGGCTATTGCAGATAGCCGCCGTGCTGGAGTGCGTGCCCGATTATCGGGTCACGCTCGATGGCAATGAACAATTCGAGGCCGCAGAACAGGTTGATGCCTTGCTGGCCCGCATTGGGGCTACGCCCAGACTAGCCCGGCTGCGTGCGGCCATTGCCTTTGTCGAACAGCCTTTTTCGCGCGGGATCGCTATGGATACGCCGTTGGATGGTCTGGCGGGGCAATTGCCGTTCCTGATCGACGAAAGCGACGACACCGATGCCGCTTTCGCCCGCGCCAAGGCGCTGGGCTATACCGGGGTGTCCTCGAAAACCTGCAAAGGCATCTATCGCTCGCTGCTCAAGGTGATCCGCATCAAAACCGGCACCGCGCCGGGGCTGTTTGTCTCGGGTGAGGATTTGACCTGTCAGGCCGGGCTCGCCGTGCAGCAGGATCTGGCGCTGGTCTCCCTGCTTGGTCTGTCTCATGTCGAGCGCAATGGGCATCATTATGTCGCGGGCATGCAGGGCGCTCCGGCGGCGGAGAAGGCGCGCTTCGCGGCGGCCCATGCAGGCCTCTATGAGCCGGGTGCCGATGGGCCGCTCTTGTCGATCCGCGATGGTCAGATCGCCATCGGCTCGCTGGCGGCGGTGGGCTATGCCAGCGGCGCCTTGCCCGATTTCGATGCGATGGAGCCATTGGCATGAGCGCCCGCAAGACAGCGGGTGAGCTGCGCTCGGCGCGCTGGTTCGCGTCGGATGATCTGCGTGGTTTCGGGCATCGGTCGCGGCTGATGCAGATGGGCTACGACGCCAGCGACTGGGCCGGCAAGCCGCTGATCGGCATTTTGAGCACCTGGTCCGACCTCAATCCCTGCCACGCGCATTTCAAGCATCGTGTGGATGACGTGAAGCGCGGCGTGTTGCAGGCCGGTGGTTTTCCGGTCGAGATGCCGGCTCTGGCATTGTCGGAAAACTTCATGAAACCGACGACCATGCTCTATCGCAATCTCCTGGCGATGGAGACCGAGGAGCAGATTCGCGCGCATCCCGTGGATGGCGTGGTGCTGATGGGCGGCTGCGACAAGACCACGCCGGGCCTCATCATGGGGGCGCTCAGCGCCGGAATGCCGATGATCTATCTGCCGGCGGGGCCGATGTTGCGGGGCAATTATGCCGGCCAGCAGCTTGGCTCCGGCTCGGACGCCTGGAAATATTGGGACGAGCGGCGCGCGGGCACGATATCGGACAAGCAATGGCAGGGCGTCGAAGGGGGCATTGCCCGCTCCTATGGCCATTGCATGACCATGGGCACCGCTTCCACCATGACGGCCATCGCTGATGCGATGGGGCTGACACTGACGGGGGTGTCCTCCATTCCTGCGCCCGATGCCAACCATATCCGCATGTCGGCCCAGAGCGGGCGGCGCGTCGTTGAAATGGTTTGGGAGGGGCTGACGCCGGATCAGATCGTCACTCCGGCCGCAGTGCGCAACGCGGCAATCGTGGCCATGGCGACGGGGTGTTCGACCAATGCAGTCATCCATCTGCTCGCCATGGCGCGGCGGGCAGGGGTGGTACTGACGCTGGATGATCTGGACGCATTGGGCCGCACTACGCCGGTCCTGGCCAATATCCGCCCCTCCGGGCAGACCTATCTGATGGAAGACTTCTATTATGCCGGGGGCCTGTTAGCGCTGATGGCGCAAATTCGCGACCGGCTGGACCTGGGCGCGATGACGGTCTCGGGGGAGACCCTAGGTGCGGCGCTGGCCGATGCGAAAGTCTATAATGACGATGTGATCCGGCCGCTGTCCAATCCGATCTATCCCGAGGGATCGCTGGCTGTGCTCAAGGGCAATCTGGCGCCCGATGGCGCGGTGATCAAGCCGGTGGCCTGCGATCCCCGCTTTCATGTGCATCAGGGGCCCGCGCTGGTGTTTGACAGCTATCCGCAGATGAAGGCGGCTGTCGATAATGAAAACCTGGATATTACCCCGGACCATGTGATGGTGCTGCGCAATGCCGGTCCGCTGGGCGGTCCGGGCATGCCGGAATGGGGCATGCTGCCCATGCCCAAGGCGCTGCTCAAACAGGGCCATCGCGATATGCTGCGCCTGTCGGATGCCCGTATGAGCGGCACCAGCTATGGTGCCTGCGTGCTGCATGTGGTGCCCGAGGCGCATGTCGGCGGGCCACTGGCTCTGCTGCGCAATGGCGACATTATCCGCATCGATATTCCAAACCGCCGGCTGGATATGCTGGTGGACGATGCCGAGCTGGCGCGCCGCCGGGCTGCCTGGGTCAAGCCGGCCGACCGGTTCGGGCGGGGCTATGGCTGGATGTATGCCGCCCATGTCAGCCAGGCCGACAAGGGCTGTGATTTTGATTACCTGCTGCCTGAGTTTGGCCCGGCGGCCGGGGAGCCCGATATTTTCTAGGAGCATATGGATGAGCACTTTTGCGGATGCGACGCGGGACAAACTGATGGGGGTCAGCGTTGCCACGATCAGCACGGCGCTGTTCAAGCGCGGCCTGCGCAACCAGACCATTCAGGATGTGCAGCCGGTCGGCCGGAAGGGCCGCAACATGGTCGGCCCGGCCTATACATTGCGCTATATCCCGGCGCGCGAGGACCTCAACGGGCTCGAAGTGTTCCGCAATCCCGAGCACCCCCAGCGCGCCGCTGTCGAAAGCTGCCCGCCCGGCGCGGTATTGGTCATGGATAGCCGCAAGAATCCACGCGCGGCTTCCGCCGGCTCCATTCTGGTCACCCGGCTGATGGTGCGGGGCGTGGCTGGTGTCGTTACCGATGGCGGGTTTCGCGACAGCCCGGAGATCGCTGACCTGGCCATTCCCGCCTATCACAATCGTCCGTCAGCGCCGACCAATCTGACGCTGCATCAAGCGCTCGATATCAATGTGCCGATCGGCTGCGGCGACGTGGCCGTGTGGCCCGGCGATATTCTGGTCGGGGACGATGAAGCGGTGATCGTCATCCCGGCGGCTCTGGCTGACGAGATTGCCGATGAGGCTGTTGAGATGATCGCCTATGAGGATTTCGTCACCGAGCGGGTGCTGGCCGGGCAAACCATTATCGGGCTTTACCCGGCGACCCAGCAGCAGAATCTGGAGGATTTTGCCGCTTGGCGCGCCAAGCATAAACGCTGACATCAGCGAACCATGTGGAGCGCAGCTTGGTGCGGCCGCCTGTCATCAACAAATCGATTGGCAATGACGGGCTTGGGCGCAGAGGGACCTAAGCAAAGATCGTCCCTAAAGCCCGCATTTGCGCCAAACCGACTCACGATTTCTCGGCATCGGTTCAGGCCGAATTTGGCCCAAGACATGATCTGCGATGGTGACCCCGGCGGGATTCGAACCCACGACCCCAGGATTAGGAATCCTGTGCTCTATCCTGCTGAGCTACGGGGCCAGCCGGGCGCAACTTAGACAAAGAGGATAAACGAATAAAGTCATTTTGCTGCATCTTTCCAAGATGCTCGGTGCGCGGACATCCGCAGAGCTGTCTTGCGGACGTCTTGCGTTTGAGGCACACCGGGGGCTGAACTTGCCCCCCAAGAGGACAGCCCAGATGGCCCATCCCGTTTCCCCGCTCGCCCCCAAATCCTATCCGGACCTGCCGGCGATTGCCGGTGTGCGTTTCGCGACGGCGGAGGCCGGGATCAAGTACAAGAACCGGACGGACGTGCTGCTGATGGCGTTCGATGAGGGCACGACGGCCGCAGGCGTTCTGACGCGCTCGAAATGCTCGTCGGCGGCGGTCGACTGGTGCCGGGCCAACCTGCCCGGCGGGCTGGCGCGGGGCCTGGTGGTCAATTCGGGCAATGCCAATGCCTTTACCGGCATCAAGGGGCAAAAGAGCGTCGAGTTGACGGCCGATTATGCGGCCAAGGCGCTGGGCTGCGCGCCGTCGGAGATTTTCCTGGCTTCGACCGGGGTGATCGGGGAGCCGCTCGATGCATCCAAATTTGCGGGCGTGCTGGATAATATGGCTGCCCGTGTCGATGCGGGGCCGTGGATGGAGCCGGCCAAGGCCATCATGACCACTGATACCTTCCCCAAGCTCTCGGGCGCCTTGCTTGAGATCGACGGGGTCGAAGTCAAGATCAACGGCATTGCCAAGGGCAGCGGCATGATTGCGCCTGACATGGCCACCATGCTGAGCTTTGTGGTCACTGACATGCCGATCGCCGCCCCGGTGCTGCAGGCATTGCTGGCGCGACACGTGCAGACCAGCTTCAATGCCATAACGGTCGATAGTGACACCTCCACGTCCGACACATTGCTGGCCTTTGCCACCGGCAAGGCCGGCGTCGAAGCGATTGTCAGCCTCGATGATCCGCGGGCCGAGACCTTCGGGCAGGCGCTGGCCGATGTGCTGTTTGACCTGGCCATTCAGGTGGTGCGCGACGGGGAGGGGGCGACCAAGCAGGTGTCCATCCATGTCGAAGGGGCGACCTCGGACCAGAGCGCCTTCCGCATTGCCAAGGCGATTGCCGACTCGCCCCTCGTCAAGACCGCCATTGCCGGCGAAGACGCCAATTGGGGCCGCGTGGTCATGGCCGTGGGCAAGGCGGGCGAACCGGCCGATCGCGACAGGCTGGCTATTCGCTTCGGCGACCTGCTGGTGGCCAAGGATGGTGAGCGTGCCGCCGTTTACGACGAAGCGGCAACCAGCGCCTATATGAAGGGCGAAGAGCTTGAATTGACGGTGAGCCTGGGGCTCGGCGAGGGCACGGCCAGTGTCTATACCTGCGACCTGACGCATGGTTACATCACCATCAATGGCGACTATCGGAGCTAGGCTCCACGGAAGATCTGACGATGAGCCTGCCGACAGCCCCCGAGATTGAACATGCCTGCCTCAAGGCCTGGCCGGCGCTCGAAGAAGAGCGCTATGGCGCCTGGATCGCGCGCTTTGCCAATGGCTATACCAAGCGCGCCAATTCGGTGCAGAGCCTTGATGTCGATGACGACCAGGATGCGCCCCGGCGGATCGAGGCGGTGGCGCAGGCCTATCGGCAGCGCGGTCTGCGGCCGACATTCCGGGTGACGCCGCTGGTGGGGGCAGGGGTTCTTTCCGCGCTCGACGACAAGGGCTGGGCGTTTTATGAGCCGAGCCTGGTGCTGGCGATGGAATTGCCCAAGCGTGCGCGGCCGGTCGCGGCAACGACGCGATTGTTCGAGGCAGCCGACCCCGAATGGCGGCAGGCCCAGGGGGCGATGGCGGGGTATGGCGAGGCCGAGAGCAGTGCTCTGGCCGGCATTCTGGACAAGATCGCCGTGCCAGCCCGTGGCGTGCTCGTTTATGACGATGCCTATCGACCGGTGGGCGCCGCGCTCGCCATCAATGCGGATGGGATCGCCATTTTCCTCAATGTCGTGGTGGACCCGTCGGCCAGGGGGCAGGGTTATGGCCGGGCCGTGATGCATGCCGCGCTCAATTGGACCAGCCAGTCGGGTGCGGAGCGTTCCGCCATCCAGGTGCTGGGTGACAATGAGACGGCGCAGTCGCTCTACCGCTCACTGGGTTTTGCCGAGGTCTATTCCTATCACTACAGGCGGGCGCCGGAATGAAGCTGCTGCTGGTTGTCGCCTGCGCGCTGGTCGATGTTGACCGCAGAGTGTTGATTGCCCAGCGGCCCGAAGGCAAGGCCATGGCCGGTCTCTGGGAATTTCCCGGCGGGAAGGTCGAGCAGGGCGAGAGTCCCGAGGCGGCATTGATCCGCGAGCTGGAAGAAGAACTGGGCGTCTCGACCAAGACGGCATGCCTGGCGCCGATATCTTTCGCCAGTCATTCTTACGAGAGTTTTCACCTGTTAATGCCACTTTATGTCTGCCGGAAGTGGCAAGGACAGCCGCAAGCCAAGGAACATTCCGCCCTCAAATGGGTGCGACCGCAGGCCCTGCGCGACTATCCGATGCCACCAGCCGACGAACCGCTGATCGCTGCGCTCTGCGATCTTCTATAGCCCGGTTATTCGGGGGTAGGCATGAGGACGGCGCTGTTACAATTTCTCCGGGATGAGACCGGGGCCACGGCGATCGAATATGCCCTGCTGGGTGTATTGGTGGCCGTTGCGCTGGCCGCTTCCTTCGCCGTTCTGGGCGATAGCCTCAGCAGCTTGTTCGGCACTGGCGCCGGCGGACCCGCAGCCATTATCGGTGAGGCGGCCGACACTCTCTGAGGCGGCCGCTCCAGCCTATTGCAGCGCGACGACCTTGTATTTCTGTCCCGGTTGCACTGGATCGCCCGGATAGAGATCGTTGATGATGTAGAACAGGTCCGCGCCGCGATTGAGCCCGGCCATCTGCCGCGCCAGGCTGTCGGCGGTGTCGCCGGCCTTGGCCGTGACGACGCGCACGGCGACCTTGCGGATGGCGCTGAGGTCGCTGCTATCGGTGCGGCGGAAGCTGGCGAGGGTCGTCTGGGCCCCGGCCGAAAAGCGGGCGCTATCGGCCTTGGCGGCGAAAATGAAGCGGTAGACCTGCCCGTCGAGCCGCACCACCGAAACGCGGAAGAACCATTGATCGGTCTGGGCGACGCCCGAGGCCATCTCGATGCCATTGACGGTCTGGGTCGTGACGCTGTCGGTCTTGAGGCCGGCGATCCAGCCGGATTTGAGATAGTCGGCAAGCCCGACATTGGCCTGCACATCGGCGCTGTCGAAACGCACGGCTTCGCCATCGCCGGCCACGCCGACGACTGCGCTCTGCGAATTCTGCAGGGTATAGCCATCGGGCACGCTGAAGGTGAACTTGCTGGCCGAATGGATGAACTTGCGGCCGACGATCGAGCCCTGGGCCGGGCTATCGCCAAAAGTGAGGCCGGCGATGGAATCGAGATAGCCGGCGCGGTCGGTTTCCCCGACCTGGGCCTGGCCGAACATGGTGCGGGCGGTGTCCAGCGCCTTCTGAATACGGGCAGGCGTCGAGGGATGGGAGGAGAGGAAGCCGTCGCTATTGCCGTTCTGGCCGGCCGAGAAGGTGGCGAAACGGCTCATGACGCCCAGGAAGCGGGCGGCAGCCTGCGGGTCGTAACCGGCCTTGCCGGCGAACTTGATGCCTTCCCTGTCGGCTTCGAGTTCCTGTTGCTGACCGAAAGCAGCCATGGACTGCCGTGTGCGGCTGGCGGTGGCGTCGGTCGAGGTATCGCCGCCCAGAACGCCGGTGATGACGCGATCAACGATTGCGGTGGTGCGGGTGCGGTCGGTGCGCGCACGGGCATGGCGCAGGGTAACGTGGGCGATCTCGTGCGCCAGCACGGCGGCCAGCTCGCTGGTATCTGAGGCCAGCGCCAGAATGCCGCGCGTCACATAGATATAGCCGCCGGGCAGGGCGAAGGCATTGACCTCGGAGGTGTCGAGAATGGTCACCTGGAACTGGGCATTGGGCTGATCGGCGGCGGCCAGTAGGCGCCCGACAATGCGCGCCACCATGATCTCGGCAGCGCGATCGGAATAGACCCCGCCATAGGCCGCGATGATGCGCGGATGCTCGCGGCGGCCGATGACCACGTCCTCGGGGTCGGTGCCCTCGGGCACCACGGTCGGCGCGGGAATATCCCCGGTCTGCGTTACGGCGATCTGGGAGCCGGTAAAGCTGGTGCATGCCGATAGCGCCAGCAGCGATACCGCCAGCAAGCCATTGCGCAAACCCTTGTTGATGATGTGCTTGGTGCGCGTCATCGTGCTGCCAGAACCTCGATCTGCTCGGGATGGGTAACCTCGATGCGTGGGCCATCCCGATCGTCGACCCAGCCTCTAATGCGAATGAGCGCCCCTTCTAGGGCTAGTGGATCGAAGCCGTCCGCCGCAAAAAGCTTGAGCGCAGAGGCCTCGATCACGGCGGTGAAATCTTCTTT
The DNA here is from genome assembly GCF_030159855.1 of Devosia yakushimensis. Classification (NCBI taxonomy): domain Bacteria; kingdom Pseudomonadati; phylum Pseudomonadota; class Alphaproteobacteria; order Hyphomicrobiales; family Devosiaceae; genus Devosia; species Devosia yakushimensis. The sequence continues at coordinate 561,215 of NZ_BSNG01000001.1, forward strand.
CCAGAACCGGCCAAAGTTCAGATAGATCCGCCCGCCGGATTGATCGGCAAGCAGGACACGTCCCTCGACTAGCTCATAATGACCCTGCCGATCCAAAAGATCGGCCGGCCGGTCCGCCAGACGAGTGCTGTAATAGGGATCGGCCCAGATGCCAAGCCCAGCCAAGCGCGCACGCCCTTCGGCGGCAAACAGCAGATCGAGGCATTTGCGGTTGTCGGGGAAGGAATAGACGCGGGCAAGGCCCTTGGCCACCATCTGTTGTTGCGCCCAGATTTCGCCATCGGGCCCGTCGACGAAGACATGGGCGAGTGCCCGTTCATAGCGGTCGACCTCTTCGCCGCCATAGCCCAGCCGGACGGGCTTATTGAGCGCCATTGCTTCAAGCGCCGCCTTGGCTTCGGGCGCCAGCGGCCAGGTTTCGAACCCCTCGCGGCCCAGCGGCAGCTTGGGCGCCTGAGTGCCAATCATACGGACGACCAGACCACTATCGAGCACGACGGTATCGCCATCGGTAACTTCGGTCACGATGCCGCCGGGAGCCATGCGCAAATCCTCGCAAGCGAGTGCTGCCGCTGAAACAGACGACAGCGCCGCAATCGCGGCGAGGCTGGCTAGACTAGACTTAAGCAAATCGAACCCCGGAAGATTTCGTTCACCATGCACCCAAATAGGCCAAAAAATCATTACCGGATGATAACTTTAGCCGGTGTGTGGCCGAAAGGTCGCGCAGTTGTGACGCTCGTGCAGTGCTATTCGCCCTTGAACAGTTTCTTGAGCATGGCGGCCATGGGGCCGGTTTCGGGCAGGGCGACCTGCGGCTTGGTGGCGCGCGCCTGACGGATATGGCTCTGGGCCTTGGGGGCGGGTTTGGCCGGGGCCGGGTCGGCCGCGGTGGCCAATGCCAGCTTGTTCATGAAGCCATTGTCGTCGCCCTTGAGCACGAGCCCGATATGTTTGCCAACGCCGTCGAGGAGGGGATCGACCCAGGTCTGATCGGCCTTGGCAAAGTCGCCCAATACGTGGTGGGTGACGAATTCCTTGCCGGGATGGCCGATGCCGAGGCGGACGCGCTTATAATCGACACCGATCTGCGGATCGATGGAGCGCAGGCCATTGTGGCCGCCATTGCCGCCGCCGGTCTTGACCCGGACCTTGCCGGGGGCGAGGTCGAGTTCATCATAGAGCACGATGATGTCGGCTGGCGCGATCTTATAGAACTGGGCGACCTGCTGAATGCTGTCGCCCGAGCGGTTCATGAAGGTCTGCGGCTTGAGGAGCAGCACTTTTTCGCCCTCGATGGTGGCTTCCGCCAGAAGGGCAGAATGCTTGCTCTTCCAGGGGCCGGCATTGTGCTCGCGCGCGACGGCATCGATGGCCATAAAGCCGATATTGTGCCGGTTTTCGGAGTATTGGTTGCCCGGATTACCTAGGCCCACGAGCAGCTTCATCGGAAAAGCTCCTAAAATGGATGAGGCGACCCGAAGGCCGCCCCAATAGTCTGGCATGAACAGACGAAAGGACGATTACTCGGCCTTCGGCTCTTCCTCGCCTTCGCTGGCCTCGGCCTCGCCGCCTTCAGAGGACTTGAGGGCCGACGGGGCAACGATGGTTGCGATGGTCACGTCAGCTTCATGGCTGTGGTCGGTTGCACCGGCCGGCAGCTTGATATTGGAGATATGGACCGCATCGCCGATATCAAGACCGGTCAGATCCACGACCACTTCCTCGGGGATATTGGCCGCATCGACAGTCAGGTCGAGCGTGTGGTGCACGATGTTGAGCGTGCCACCGCGCTTCAGGCCCGGGCTGAGTTCTTCATTGATGAAGTTCACATGCACCTGGACGTTGAGCTTGGCACCCTTGCCGATGCGGAGGAAATCCACATGCATGGCAAAGTCCTTGACCGGATCAAGCTGGTAATCGCGCGGGATCACCTGATGCTTGGTGCCGTCGACGTCCAGCTCGATGACGTGGCTGAGGAAGCCGCCGGCATAGATGGACTTCATCGCGTCCTTGTAAGCGATCGAAATGGTGACGGGGGGCTTCTTGTCACCGTAGATAACAGCGGGAACGAGTCCCTGACGACGCAGTTCACGAGCGGCCCCCTTGCCCACTCCCTCACGCGCCTGTGCCTTGAGCACTTTGGTCGCAGCCATGGAAATATCCATTCTGGGTTGGTGTATGCCGCCACTACAACGACATACGCGCCCGTCCTCCAGGGGTGACGAGCGCTTCATGGCGCGGGCTATAGCTTAAAGGGGAGTTGGGGGCAAGCGTGGCTTGCAGTCGATGAATTATGTAACTACATTATTCAGGCAAGCAAGGGGGCGCGCTTGGAATGGGACGAGGAGAAGTCGGAACGGAACCGCATCACGCGCGGCTTCGGTTTCGAGATTGCGAATGAGTTCAATTGGTCTGCCGCGATCGTCGAGCGAGACGACCGAAAGGACTATGGCGAGATAAGATACAGGGCCTTTGGGTGGGCTTCGGGGTTTCGCCTGTGTATCGCCTTTACGGTTCGTGGGAGTGAGACCCGGATTATCAGTGTGCGACGCGTACACGACAAGGAGGCCAGGAAATATGGCATCTAAGCACAAGCCAGATCCGTTCATGGTCGATTTCGAGACCGCTCCTTTGACGGACGAAGAGATCAAGCGGCTCCGGCCGGCGCGCGAGGTTTTTGTCGAGCTTGGTCTTCCATTGCCCGGCAAACCGGGCCGTCCGCCGACCGGTAATGGCAAGCAGCAGGTGACCCTGCGGCTCGACAACGAGATCGTGGACTTCTTCAAGGCCGATGGTCCGGGTTGGCAGACGCGGCTTAATGAGGAGCTCGCCAATGTTGTGCGGCAGCGCAAGAAGGCTTAGCCGTCCTGCAGTGCCGCGCGTTGGCTAGTCAGATATTGCCGCACGGCTTCGTCGCTTGAAAGGCCGATGGCGAGGGTGAAAGCCTCATGCGCTTCGTCCTTGCGGCCGGCACGGGCGGCGAAATGGGCGCGGGCGGCCCAATAGGGCTGGTAGTCGCTCATGCGCTTGTCATCGGCAATGGTGTCGAGGCTGGCGAGCGCCGCTTCCGGGCCGTCTGCCTGAGCCAGGGCGGCAGCCCGGTTGAGAATGACGACGGGAGAATCGGTGAGACCGAGCAGGATATCGTAGAGCCTGACGACGGTGGGCCAATTGGGCTGTCCGGTGACGCGGCGGGCGATATGGGCCGATTGGATGGCTGCCTCGATCTGGTAGCGGCCGGTGGGACCCGCCCGGCTGGCGGTACGGAGCAGGGCCTCGGCGGCCATGATCTGGGGTTCGTCCCAAAGCTCGACATCCTGCCGCTCCAGCGGGACATAACCGCCCACAGTGTCGCGCCGGGCCGGGCGGCGGGCTTCGGCATAGAGCATCAGGGCGAGCATGCCCTTGGCCTCGGGTTCATCGGGCAATAGCGAAACCACCAGGCGACCGAGCCAGATGGCTTCATCGGCAAGGCGGTCGGCAGCGGTGTCGCCGATCTCAGTCCAGCCCTTGGCATAGGCGGCATAAATGGCTTCAAGCACCGCATCGAGCCGTTCGGGCAGATCCTCGCGTTCGGGAATGGCAAAGGGAATGCCGGCATCCTTGATGCGTGTCTTGGCGCGTACCAGGCGCTGGCCCATAGTGGCGGGCGGGATGAGGAAGGCCGCGGCGATGTCGATGGCGGTGAGGCCCAGAATGGTCTGCAGGATCATCGGCGCACGCATGCCGCGCTCGATGGCCGGATGGGCGCAGGCGAACATCAGCGCGAGGCGCCGGTCGGGAATGGCTTGGGGATTTGCGGCGGCCTCGTCGAGTTCTTCGGCCATGAGCTGGATATGAACCTCTCCGGCAATGCGTGTCTGACGGCGGCGGGCGGCGTCGGTCTGCCGGCGCCGGGCTACGGTGAGCAGCCAGGCATCGGGATTGGCCGGAACGCCGTCCTCTGGCCAGGATTTGAGGGCGCTGGCGAATGCTTCCGCCAGCGCATCTTCGGCGCCTGCGACGTCACGGGTGCGAGCGGCGAGGAAGGCGACGAGACGCCCGTAGCTTTCTCTCGCCACCTGCTCGGCCGCCCGGCTCGCCGCATCGGCCATCAGGGCGCGTTCTGATCGACGATAGGGCGGATTTCGATGGCGCCATATTTGGAGCTGGGGCAGCGCTTGGCCCATTCGATGGCCTGTTCGAGGCCCGGCACGTCGATGAAGAAATAGCCCGCAAGCTGTTCGCGCGTTTCGGCATAGGGGCCGTCGATCACGTCGGTCTTGCCCGCCGTTGTGCGGACAATGGTGCCCCTGTTGCTCTCGGCCAGCCGCTCGCCGCCCGAAAAGCCCTCGCCGGCCTTGCGCAGCGCCTGGTTGAAGGCGGCATATTCCGCCCACAATTCCTGCTGCGGGGCCTTGGACAAGGCGTCGTTATCGTGATGGATGATCATCATAAAGCGCATGTCGAGCCCTCAATCCCGGGTTGGCCAGATGGGGCGCACTTCGATTGTGCCCCATTGTGCGGCGGGGCAGCGGGTGGCCCATTCCATGGCGGCATCCATGTCGGCGGCCTCGATGACATAATAGCCGCCCAATTGCTCCTTGGTTTCGGCATAGGGGCCATCGAACACTTCGGTCTTGCCGTCGCGGATGCGCACGCTGGCGGCGCTCGAGGTGGGGCGCAGGCGTTCGCCTTCCAGCAAGGCGCCGGCCTTGACCAGGGCTTCGTTATAGGCGGCGTATTCGGGGTTCATTCCGGCTTGGTTGACCGGGGTCGCGGCCATCATCGCCTGTTCGTTCCCGTGGATCAGCAGCATGAACTTCATTTTCATCTCCGTTGCTTGGATCGGAGCGGCGCCCCGATGAACCTATGTCGCAGGGAAGAGGCGGGTTTCGACTCTTTGCTAAAAAATCTATCGGCCGGCGTGGAACGGGCGGATTTCGATGGCGCCCCAATTGGCGGCGGGGCAGAGGGCAGCCAGTTCGGTGGCGCGATCCATGCCGGCGGCTTCGATGATGAAATAGCCGCCGAATTGCTCGCGGGTATCGGCATAGGGGCCGTCATGGACCTTGAGTTCGCCCGCTTCGCGGCGGATCGTCTTGGCGTCCCAGGTGGGGGAAAGACCACTGGTCGCGACAAAGGCGCCGGCCTTTTCGAGCGTTTCCTGATAGGCATGCATCTGGCCCATGAAACCGGCCATCTGATCGGGTGGAATGGCGGCGCCGGCGTTTTCGTCGGCATAAAGCATCAGTAAATACTTCATCGCTCGTCTCCTTCCGACGAGCACCATAGCCCGTCTTGGCTATGTCGCGCGAGGGGAGGAGATTTCGACAGTGATGGTGAGAAATGGCTGAGTGGATGTTCAACCCACGACGTCATTCCCGCGAAAGCGAGAGCCTCCGTTTGCTATTTCAGCGAAGAAACAGGGGCTCCCGCTTTCGCGGGAATGACGTCGCGAAAATTGGAGGGCGTGGCCCTAGTCCAGCAGGCTCGATACCGATTGTTCGCTGGCGGTGCGGGCGATGGCTTCGCCGATCAGCGGGGCAATGGTCAGGCGGCGGATATTGGCGGCGGCGCGGGTGAGGTCGGTTTCCTCGATCGAGTCGGTGATCACCAATTCCTTGAGCTTGGAGGCGGCGATGCGCTCGGCGGCGCCGTTGGAGAGCACGCCGTGGGTGATATAGGCCGAAACTTCCTTGGCGCCGGCCTTGAGCAGGGCCTCCGCCGCGTTGACCAGGGTGCCGCCGGAATCGACGATATCGTCGATGAGAATGCAGGCCTGGCCGGACACATCGCCGATAATGTTCATGACTTCGGACACGCCGGCGCGGGGACGGCGCTTGTCGACGATGGCGAGGTCAGCGCCGATGCGCTGGGCGATGGCGCGGGCGCGGGCCACGCCGCCGACATCGGGCGAGACGATCATGACATTGCCCGAACCGTAATGCTCCTGGATGTCGCGGACCATGACCGGCGCGCCATAGAGATTGTCGGTGGGGATGTCGAAGAAGCCCTGGATCTGGGCGGCGTGCAGGTCGAGCGTGATGACGCGATTGACCCCGGCCTCGGTGATGAGATTGGCCACGAGCTTGGCCGAGATGGGCGTGCGCGAGGCCGATTTGCGATCCTGCCTGGCATAGCCGAAATAGGGCAGGACGGCGGTGATGCGGCGGGCCGAGGAGCGGCGCAGCGCATCGGTGATGATCAGCAGCTCCATCAGATTGTCATTGGCCGGGAAGCTGGTGGGCTGGAGCACAAAGACATCTTCGCCGCGCACATTCTCATGCACCTCGACATAGATTTCATTGTCCGCGAAGCGCTTGACCGTACAATCTGTGAGGGGAAGTTCGAGGTAGCTGGCGATGGCTTGCGCGAGAGCACGGTTGGCGTTGCCGGTGACCAGCTTCATGTTGCGATCCTGTCTCAACAGCGCCCGCGAGCAGGGGCGTTCCAGTTTCGCGGGCAGCTTTAGCGAGTCCCAACCGGACTCGCAACGCAACAAATGGATGATGGCTAAATTAGATTCACGTCAGGGCGATGACGGCGATCTGGCGGCCAGTCGTGGTGCCCTGGTGCGTGGCGTGGCGATGGGAGAAGTAGCGGCCGGGATTGCCATAGGTGCAGCCGCCGACCCGGTCGATGGTGCGGATACCTGCCGCGGCCAATTGGTCGGCCACGAAAGCGGGCAGGTTGAAATGTTCGCGACCACCCGTTGGGGTGGTGAAATAATGCGCGCCGCCGGGATGCAAAGCGAGGAAATCGGCCATGAATTGCGGTCCGACTTCGTAATTCGGGGCGGTCACCGTGGGGCCGATGGCGGCGGCGATGCGGGCCGGAACGGCGCCCAGCGCTGTCATGGCGGCCACGGTATTGCCGATGACGCCATCGACGGCGCCCCGCCAGCCGGCATGGGCGGCGCCGACAATGCCGGCCTCGGGATCGGCGAAGAGGATGGGGGTGCAATCGGCGGTGAGGATGCCCAGCGCTATGCCGCGCCGGTTGGTCACGAGGGCATCGGCTTCGATGCGGGGACCGGAATGGGGGCCGGTTATCGTCACGGCCTTATTGGAATGGACCTGTTTGACCAGCGCCAATTGGTGCGGCTCGAAGCCGAGCGTCGCCATGACCATCTTGCGGTTGTCGGCCACGATGGATGGATCATCGCCACCGGCATCGGAGGTATTGAGGCCGGCAAAGATGCCGGTCGACAAGCCGCCCTGGCGGCCGAAAAAGGCATGCCGCACGTCGGGCATGGCGATGAGGCCGGCGCTTTGCTCGTGGGGAACGTTCATTGGGTAAATCCGGGTGGCATCAGGCCGGGGCTGGCGGCGCAGAAGGCCTTGAACAGCTCACCCATCTGGTCCGGCGCGATCAGGCGGGACTTTGCTGCGGCGATATCGGCGGCCGAGCCAGGATTGGCGCCGCTCAGCGCCTTGGCTCGATCGTTGATGCCCAGACGCGTGAGGAACTGGCCCTGGGTCAGCAGGGTATGAACCGCAAGGCCGGCCTTGCGCGCCACAGCGCCGATGGCCTCGAAATCGACATGGGCGGAGAGGTCGGTGTCGCCGGGCGAGGCGAGGACATCGTCATAGGCGTGGCGGCGCACGCCTTGCAGGGTTTCCCCGGTTTGCGTCGTGCCATAGCCGTAGTCGATGGCCAGCAGGACCCCGCCCTGCGTGGAAATGGTGCGGGCCAGCCGGGCGGAGACTTCGCCAGCGGCGAGACCGACTTCAAACACGGCATTGGGTTCGGCATCGGCCACGGCGTCGGGCATGGCCGATTGCGGGATCGGTGTGGGGGAGAGGCCGAAGGCGCGCTTGCCATCGACCAGGCCGACCATGCGCTCGTGCCAGCCCTCGGCACCGCGCACGAATTGGCGGATGGGCAGGGCGTCGTAAAACTCGTTGGCGACGACGAGCAGCGGGCCGTCGCCCACCTTGTCGAAGCCGTCGATCCATTTGGGACCGTAAGGTTCGAGCCGCGCATGCTGCTCGGCGATGAGGGACGGATTGGTCTCGAAGAGGCGGAGATCGAGCGCGTCACGAAAACCTTCGACGCGGCAGGCGACGCGCAGCATGTCGGCCATCAGCGTGCCGCGGCCGGGGCCGAGTTCGAGCAGGGTGAAAGCCTTGGGCGAGCCCATCTGCTGGAAAATATTGGCGAAGAAAAAGCCGATCAGTTCGCCGAACATCTGGGAGATTTCGGGGGCGGTGACGAAGTCACCCCTGGCTCCGAGCGGGTCGGCGCCCTTGTAATAGCCCTGCCGGGGATGGGTCAGCGCCAGGCCCATATAGGTGGCGATCGACATTGGCCCGGTGGCGCGGATCTGCATGTCGATGAGTTCGGGCAGGGTGGGATTGGGCTCAGCCATTAGCGCAGGTCGCTTTGCTTGCGCATGGCGTAGACGATCAGCCCGATGCCGGCCACCAGGATGGGCAGGCTGAGGACCTGGCCCATGGTGAGCCAACCGCCATAGAGATATCCAAGCTGGCTATCGGGCAGGCGCACGAATTCGACGGCGATGCGCGAGAGGGCATAGCCAATGCCGAAAATGCCGGCGACCAGGCCGGGCCGGCGCAGGGCATAAAAGACATGGGTGGCGACGCGAATGACCAGGAAGAGCACGACGCCTTCCAACAGCCCCTCATAGAGCTGGCTGGGATGGCGCGGTGTGCCGAGCGGGTCGGTCGGAAAAATGACGCCCCAGGGCAGGGTGGTCGGGGCACCGTAAAGCTCGGCATTGATGAAATTGGCGATGCGGCCCAGTAGCAGGCCGATGGTGGAAACAGCGCCGATCAGATCGAGCGAACTCAGCCAATTGCCGCCCTTGGAGCGGGTGAAGACGATGGCCGCCAGCATCAGCCCGAGCATGCCGCCATGGAAGGACATGCCGCCATCAAGCGTGTTGAAGACCTGGAGCGGATTGGCCAGGTAATAGGGCAGGTTATAGAAGAGGATATAGCCGACACGGCCGCCCAGCACGATGGCCAGCATGGTCCAGAAGGCGAAGTCCCAGATATCAGCGGCTTTGAAGGGCGGTTCGCCCTTGTGCCAGAGCCTGGTATTGGCCAGCAGCAGATAGCCATAGCCTGCGCCCAGGATTACGCCGAACAGATAGGCCAGCGCATACCAGCGGATGGCGAGCGGGCCGATGGAGAGGGCGATTGGGTCGATATTGGGGAAGGGCAAAAGCGGCTCCTGCGGCAATCGGGCGGACCATTGCCGCTTCGCCTGCTCTGGTCAAGTCGGGATCAAGGGCCTAGATATCAACAAAGAGTGCCCGCGACGGCGGCCAACAATATAGGTGTGCGATGACCCAGAACAGCAAGCTTTTCGACGGTTTGGGCCGGGTGATGAACGAAGCGGCTGGCGTGGCCGACGGCGTGCGGCGGGAAGTGGAGACCGCGGTGAAGTCGCAGGCCCAGCGTTTCGTCGCCGATATGGACCTGGTCAAGCGCGAGGATTTCGATGCGCTGCGCGAGCTGGTTCAGGTGCAGGGCGAGGAGATTGATGCGCTGCGCAAGGAACTGGCGGCGCTCAAGGGCGGCAAGGCCGCCAAGGCCTGATTTTCTTAAGTCACGTCTTCAGCCACAAGGTCATTCCCGCTTTCGCGGGAACCTTGTGGGGGATTGGGCATGCAGCATCTTGGCTGTGCCTGCTGCTCCAAAAAACTGTTCCCTTTCGGGCCGCTTTTCCTGGCGAAAAGCTGGGCCCTGTTAACAGACTGTTAACGTTGACGGGCTGATCATCCACAAGAGATTGCCGTCCTCCTTCTGCCGCGCGTCCCCTGAATCAGTGGGGCGGTGTAGGGTCAAAACATCAGGACGATTCGTAAGCGTAATGCGTTGCGGCCAGTTGCCTGACTACCCCGAAATCGTGCCGGTTCCATTGCGGGCCGCATGCCTCGAACACACGCGCTGCCAGGACGAGAATCGTCAATGTCACTCCTTCAAGTCGAGCCGGATCGCGTCGTCCACCCGGTGGACATCATCGAGCACATCGCCTCGATCAATGACTGGAGTTTCGAACGCCAGGATGCGGACGAGATTTCGATCTCGGTGCGGGGCGGCTGGAGCGACTACCATGTCTCGTTCAACTGGATGGAAGACCTGGAATCGCTGCATATCGCCTGTGCCTTCGATCTCAAGGTGCCCGAGGGGCGGCGCAACGAAATCAAGCAGCTCATTTCGCTGATCAACGAGCAGCTGTGGATCGGCCATTTCGACATCTGGAACAAGGAAGGCGTGGTGCTGTTCCGCAATTCGCACCTGCTGACCGGGGGCGCGGAAGTGTCGCCGCAGCAATGCGAGGCGCTGCTGCGCTCGGCTACCGATAGCTGTGATCTCTATTACCAGGCGTTCCAATTCGTGGTGTGGGCCGGCAAGACGGCGGGCGACGCATTGACCCATGTGATGTTTGAAACGGTTGGCGAGGCGTGAGCACGTCCCTGCGCGATATCGGGCCGGTCATGCTGGTTGGCGCCGGCAAAATGGGCTTGGCCATGGCCAAGGGTTGGCTCGACGCGGGGCTGCCGACCAGCAATCTCATTCTGATCCACCCGTCGCCGGGTGAGTACACCAAGGCGTTTGCCGAGGATTATGGGCTGCAGATCTATGCCGAGGCCAGTGGGTTGTTGCCCAATGTGCTGGTGCTGGCGGTCAAGCCCCAGGTTATCGACGGGGTGATGGAAACCTTGCGGCCGGTTGTCGGGCCGCAAACGCTTGTTGTCTCGGTTGCGGCGGGCATCGATATTGCCCGGCTGGCGCGAGGGACGGGGACGGGGCGGGTGGTGCGCACCATGCCCAATACGCCGGCGCAGATCGGTAAGGGGATTACCGGCGCTGTTGCGGCTCCAGATGTGACGGCTGCCGAAAAGGCGAGCGTGGATGCATTGTTGAGCGCGTCCGGCCAGGTAGTCTGGCTGGCCGATGAAGGCGATATCGATGCGCTGACGGCCATTTCCGGGTGCGGCCCGGCCTATGTGTTCAACATGGTCGAGGCCCTGGCGGCCGCCGGCGAGCAGCAGGGGCTGGCTCCGGCGCTGGCCATGCAATTGGCCCGGCAGACTGTGATTGGCGCTGCGGCGCTGATGGAGGCCGATCCGGCGCCGGTTGCGGTGTTGCGGCAGAATGTGACCTCGCCCAAGGGGGTAACTGCCGAGGCCCTGGCGGTGTTGATGGCCGATGATGGGCTGACGCCGCTGATGGAGCGGGCGGTGGATGCGGCGCGGAAGCGGAGTGAGGAATTGGGGCGGAGCTAGTTCTTTGCGACTCCTGCACTAGGGCGCGCCGACCCCCACGCTCGGCCCCTCTCCCTCAAGGGGCGAGGGAGGCTCGGTGGGTGGGACGATCTGGCGCTACAGCCCGCCCGTCAAATTCAAGCGATCCAGTACCGTGCGATCACCCGGTTCGACCATGCCGACCAGAAACCGCCGGACGAGGCGGGCCCCTTCGGGGGGGAGGGCGTTGATGGCGGCGTCGATGCGGCTGGCTTGGGAGGCCGAGAGGGTGGCGAAGAGCTGGCGGCCCTTGTCGGTGGCGAAAAGCAGGCGTTGGCGGCGGTCGGAATGGCCGGTTTTCTGCTCGATATAGCCGTTGTCGATCAATTGGCGGAGCACGCGGGCAAGACTCTGCTTGGTGATCTTGAGGATATCGAGCAGGTCGGCGACGGGCATGCCGGGCCGCAGATTGACGAAATAGAGCACCCGGTGGTGGGCACGGCCAAAGCCCTGGCGCTCCAGCAGGGCATCGGCATCGCCGGTAAAATCCCGATAGGCAAAGAAAAACAACCCCATGATATCGAGCGGCAATGCGCCGCGATCCACGGTGGTGGAATTTATGTCAGCCATGTTGACATTTTTTTGGTTTGCTGCCATTGTCTTCCCATCGGACGCCAATCAGTCTTATCCCAAAGCCTTTGTGGTTTGCCAAGGGCTTGGGCCTGGGGCATGATCGGCGCCAAAGCGCTGTGCCGTTGTGGCATCAGCATAATCATAGGATGCGGGAGAGGATCATGGCAGGCGTGCCAATGGACCAGCGCGATGGCTGGATCTGGTTTGACGGCGAGTTCAAACCCTGGAAGGACGCAAAGATTCACGTGCTGACGCACGGGCTGCATTATGCCAGCTCGGTGTTTGAGGGTGAGCGCGCCTATGGCGGCGAGATTTTCAAGTCGCGCGAGCATACCGAACGGCTGATCCGTTCGGGCAAGACGCTGGATTTCACCATTCCCTGGTCGGTCGAGCAGATCGAGGAAGCCAAGCGCCAGGTGCTGGAAAAGAACGGTCTGGTCGATGCCTATGTGCGTCCCGTGGCCTGGCGCGGCTCGGAAGAGCTGAGCGTTCCCGCGCGCAATAACAAGGTGCATCTGGCCATCGCTGCCTGGGTGTGGCCGAGCTATTTCTCGGTCGAGGAAAAGCTCAAGGGTATTCGGCTCGAATGGAGCAAGTGGAAGCGCCCGTCGCCGGAGACGATCCCGTCCTCGGCCAAGGCTGCCGGTCTTTATATGATCTGCACGCTCTCCAAGGACGCGGCCATGGCCAATGGCTATGCCGATGCGCTGATGCTGGACTATCGTGGCTATGTGGCTGAGGCCACGGGCGCCAATGTGTTCTTCATCAAGGGCAAAGAGATCACGACGCCAACGCCCGATTGCTTCCTCAACGGCATTACGCGGCAGACGCTGATCGATCTGGCCAAGCGCAATGGCTTCACGGTGACCGAGCGGCATATCCTGCCGGAGGAGCTAAGCCAGTTCGACGAATGCTTCCTGACCGGCACGGCCGCGGAAGTGACGCCGGTGAGCGAGATCGGCGAGTTCAAGTTCACGCCGGGCGAGGCTTGCCGGACGCTGATTGATGCTTATACGGCGGAAGTGCAGCCGAAGCGGGCAGCGGCGGAGTAGGGCTTTTTGCCATTGTGAGTTCAGGAGGCCGGGTGGAAGCCCGGCCTTTTTTTGTTTTTGGTGGGAGGCGTTTGGGTGGTTGGGGCGTGATGGTCAAACACCACGGTTCTCCCTCGGGCTTGACCCGAGGGCCTCTCCCAACCCGGCACAAGCGGCGGGTGGCCGTCGGGTCAAGCCCGAGGGAGAGCGGTGGGTGGGGTGAGTTTGGGCGTTCCCAAGCGATGTTCCTTGCACGGTGTCATCCCGGCGGGGAGGCCGGGATCCATGCTGTGCTCTCTCCTCACATGGGATGGGTGGATGGCCTTCAGCATGGATTCCGGCCTTCGCCGGAATGACATCGGGGGGTGGTTTGCACCTTCCCCACCAAAACCACCGTTGCTTTACTCGGGCTTGACCCGAGGATCATTCGCCGCTTGTGCCGGGTTGGGAGAGGCCCTCGGGTCAAGCCCGAGGGAGGCGATTGTGGGTGGGACGGGTTGGAGCGGGCATGCCCTCGGTAGAGCTCGAAGGAGCGATTGCGGTGGGGCTGGGGTCGCTACGTGGGGTAGCGGTTGCCTGTCGCTGCGCGCTACTCCCACCGCGCCTTGGCTTGGTCGTCGTCGGATTTGGCCTCTACCCAGTGCTCACCCCGCGCCGTTTGCTCCTTCTTCCAGAAGGGGGCGTCGGTTTTGAGGTGGTCCATGATCAGCTGGGCGGCGTCGAAGGCGGGTTGGCGGTGGGCCGAAAGGGTCATGACCTGCACGATCGGCTCGCCGGGCAGCATGCGGCCATAGCGGTGGATGATGGTGACGTCGGCCAGGTGGAAGCGCTCGGTGGCCGTGGTGGCGAGGGCGGTGAGCTGGTTGATGGCGAGCTCGGGATAGCAATCGAGCGTCAGCGTCAGAATGGGATCGTCGGGCAGGGAGCGGACAAGGCCGGTAAAGGTCACGGCGGCGCCGGCGGCGGCACCGCGGGCGATGAAGGCGTTGGATTCGGCGCCGGGATCGAACGGGGTCTGGGTGACGCGGATGTCCATGTCAGCCGCCGGTCATGGGGGGGAAGAGAGCCACGGTGTGGGCGCCGGCGAGGGAGGCGTCGTGTTGCACCAGTTTGGCGTTGATCGCGGCTTTGATGAGGCTGCGTTTTTCCAATGCCAGGGCCGCGGCTTCGTCGCGGGCGGCGAGCCAATCGAGCAGGTTGGCGATGGTGGTGACTTCGGGGGGGAGGGTCACATCTTCCTCGCCCGTATTGAGGCGTTCGCGCAGCCAGGCGAAATAGAGGATTTTCATTTGGATTCGCCCGACAGATGCGGCCAGCTGGCGCGCAGATATTGCCAGCCGGTCCATAGCGTCAGGATGCCGGCGGCCCAAAGCACGATGTCACTGATCAGGCCCAGGCCGGGCACGATGCCTTCGACCAGCACGATGGCGAGGGCCACCAATTGCACTGTGGTTTTCCATTTGGCGAGCTGGCTGACCGGCAGGACCACTTCGGCATTGCCGAGGAATTCGCGCAGGCCCGAGACGAAGAATTCGCGAAACAGGATGGCGGTGACAGGGATCATGTCGAGGGCGGAGAGGCTCCCGTCCCAGGCCAGGGCGGCGATGAGGATGCCGACGAGGAGCTTGTCGGCAATGGGGTCGAGCATGCGGCCGAGGGGGGAATATTGATTCCAGGCGCGAGCCAGATAGCCGTCGAGCCAGTCGCTGGCGGCGGCGAGGATGTAGAGCACCAGCGCGAGAATGCGCAGCGCGGTGCTGCCTTCCATCACCAGGGCGACAATGGGGATGATCGCGAGAATGCGCGCGATGGTGATGAGATTGGGGACGAGCAGGAGCGGGTTTCTGGCCATGAGGGGACAGAACAGGATGGGGGCGAGGGGGTCAAGATGGTTTGACCGGGGATCGGAGTACCCCCTCCTAGCCTCCCCCTGATAGGGGGAGGGATCTCTTCGTGCTTGGGGCTGGATTGAGTTTTGGCCACAAGGCGGTTCCTCCCCCTATCAGGGGGAGGTTAGGTGGGGGTAATGAGAGCCCCAATATTCGGGCTAGCCGCCCCCCTCCCTTGATCCCTCCCCGCGAGGGGGAGGGTGTCGACTTAGAGATTGTTGGTTATGCCACCGCCTGATTGGTCGCCGCGCGGCGTTGGGTTACCGACTCGGCCAATGCTTGCAGCGCCGTGACCGTGGTGTCCCAATCGATGCAGCCGTCGGTGATGGACTGGCCGTAGGTCAGCGGCTGGCCGGGGATAAGGTCCTGGCGGCCGGCGACGAGGTTGGATTCGATCATGACGCCGATGATGCGGCGGTCGCCGGCGGCGAGTTGGTGGCCGATATCGGCGAGGACCAGCGGCTGGTTTTCCGGCTTTTTGGACGAGTTGGCGTGGCTGGCGTCGATCATGATGGTGGCGGGCACGCCGGCTTTGGTGGCGGCCTTGGCAGCAGCGTCGACATTGGCGGCGTCGTAGTTGGGCACTTTGCCGCCGCGCAGGATGACGTGGCAGTCCTCGTTGCCGGTGGTGGAGGCGATGGCGGAGCGGCCATTTTTGGTCACGGCCATGAAATGGTGCGGCTGGCTGGCGGATTTGACCGCGTCGAGCGCGATCTGCAGATTGCCGTCGGTGCCGTTCTTGAAGCCGACCGGGCAGGACAGGCCCGAGGCCAGCTCGCGGTGGATCTGGCTTTCGGTGGTGCGGGCGCCGATGGCGGCCCAGCTGACCAGATCGGCAATGTACTGAGGCGTCGTCATGTCGAGGAATTCGCAGGCGGCGGGCAGGCCCAGATTGTTGATGTCGAGCAGCAGGGCGCGCGCGGTGTGCAGGCCCGTATCGATGTCGAAAGTACCGTCGAGATTGGGGTCGTTGATCAAGCCCTTCCAACCCACGGTGGTGCGGGGCTTTTCAAAGTAGACACGCATGATGATCTCAAGCCGGTCGCCAAGGGTTTCGCGCAGCGCCACGAGTCGCTGCGCGTAATCCATGGCGGCCCTGGTATCGTGGATCGAGCACGGGCCGACGATGACGGAGAGGCGGTCGTCATTGCCGGCCAGAATATTATGCAGATCATGGCGGGCGCTGATGACGGTGCGCGTGGCCGCATCGGTGCGCGGATGCTGGCGCATCACCTCGATTGGGGTGGTCAGTTCGGTGATGGAATTGATCCGCAGATCATCGGTGGTCTTAAGCATTTGTCGGTTCCTCGGTGTGTCTTGCTCGACGGCGGCCAACAAAAAAGCCGCCTCGTGGGTCGGGCGGCTGGCTTCGGGTTTGGTCGTCTCTTGGTGAGATCAGATCAAGCGCACAATAGCCTCCGCCGGGAGCGGATAGCTAAAATACCAAAACGAGATGGTTGCGACGGAGATCATGGCAGGAGATGTAGCGCGGGTTTGGGCAAGAGTCGAGGGGGGAGATATTGGACGTTTGGAGGGGGAGCGAATGGAAGAGTCTTGGGTGGGGCACCCCCTCCTAGCCTCCCCCTGATAGGGGGAGGGACAGGCTGGTGGGTGGGATGGACCGTGCCCCTCAGTCTACGCGATTGAAATGATCGTAGATCAGCTGCGCCATGGCGCCGGAAATGCCGGGGACGGCTTCGAGATCGAGCAGGCTGGCGCGGCCCACCGCCTTGGCGGAGCCGAAATGGTTGAGGAGCGCGCGTTTTCTCGTGGGGCCGATGCCTTCGATTTCGTCGAGGGGGTTCTTGATGGCGTCTTTTTTGCGCTTGGCGCGGTGGGTGCCGATGGCGAAGCGGTGGGCTTCGTCGCGCAGGCGCTGGACGTAGTAAAGGACCGGGTCGCGGTGAGGGAGCATGAAGGCTTCGCGGCCTTCCATGAAGAATTTTTCGCGGCCGGCATCGCGCTCTTCGCCCTTGGCGATGCCGATAAAGGTCACTTCCTTGGGCAGGTTGAGTTCGGCAATGACCTCACGCACGGCGTTGAGCTGGCCGGCGCCGCCGTCGATGAAGACCACGTCGGGCCAGTCCGGCATGCCGGTATTTTCGTCTTCGGCGTCGTTTTCGCTTTCATTGGCGAGGCGGGTGAAGCGGCGGGTCAGCACTTCGCGCATCATGCCGAAATCGTCGCCGGGGGTGATCGACGTCGATTTGATATTGAACGTGCGGTAGAATTTCTTGGCGAAGCCTTCCTCCCCCGCGACCACCATGGCGCCCACGGCATTGGTGCCAGAAATGTGGGAGTTGTCGTAGGTTTCGATGCGGCGGGGCACCTCTTCGAGGCCGAAGGTTTCGGCCACGCCTTCGAGCAGGGTGCGGTTGGTGGCGCCTTCGGCGAGCTGGCGGCCCAGCGCTTCGCGGGCATTGTTGAGGGCGTGATTGACCAGGTCGCGCTTTTCGCCGCGCTTGGGTTGTTCGATATAAACGCGGCGGCCGGCGCGGGTGGAGAGGGCTTCTTCCATGACGTCGGGTTCGGCCAGGTCGTGGCTGATGAGGACGAGGCGGGCCGGGGTGCGGTTTTCGTAGAATTGGCCGATAAAGGCTTCGAGCACTTCGGCATCGCTGAGGCTGGCATCGGCGCGGGGGCGATAGGGGTAATTGCCCCAGTTCTGGAAGGCGCGGAAGAAGAAGACCTGCACGCAGAACTGGCCGCCTTCGTGGTGGATGGCGAAGACGTCGGCTTCTTCGACTGATTTGGCGGTGCCGTCGCCCTGGCTCTGGATGAGCGCGAGGGCGGAGAGGCGGTCGCGGATGAGGGCGGCGCGCTCGAAATCGAGCTGTTCGGCGGCCTGGTTCATGTCGCGCTGCAGGTGGTCGCGCACGCCCTGGGACTTGCCGGAGAGGAATTGGCGGGCGTCTTCGACCAGCTCGCCATAGCCTTCGAGGCTGATTTCGCGGGTGCAGGGGGCGGCGCAGCGCTTGATCTGGAATTGGAGGCACGGGCGGGTGCGGGCGGCGTAGAAAGAGTCCGAGCAATTGCGGAGGAGGAAGGCTTTTTGCAGGCTCGCTATGGTGCGGCCGACGGCGGTGGCCGAGGCGAAGGGGCCGAAATAATGGCCTTTGCGGCGTCTTGTGCCGCGATGCTTGGTCAGTTCGGGCGCCTCGTGATCGGTGGCGATCAGGATATAGGGGAAGCTCTTGTCGTCGCGCAGCAACACGTTGAAGCGGGGTTTGAGCCGCTTGATCATGTTGGCTTCGAGCAGCAGCGCTTCGGACTCGGTTTCCGTGCGCACGAATTCCATGGTCACGGTAGCAGCGATCATGCGCTGGAGGCGCACTTCGAGGACATCGGGGCGGGTGTAATTGGTGACGCGGGCCTTGAGATTGCGGGCCTTGCCCACATACATGACCTCGCCTTCCGCATCGAGCATGCGGTAGACGCCGGGGGCGGCGGGCAGGGTGCGCACGAAGGCGCGGATGACTTCGTGGCCGCTGGGCGGGGGCGGAGTGGCGATATCGTCGGTCATGATCGTGGCGTCGGCCCGCGGCGGGCCGGGAATTCGAGATGTTCGCCGCCATCGAGGGCAAGCATCTGCCCGGTCATGCTGGGTAGGTTCAGAATGGCGATGACGCCCTGGGCGATGCCCGCGGCATCGGCGGCGGTTTGCAGGGGCAGTTCGGCGCGGCGCTGGTCGAACTTGGCCTGGGGGATATGCGGCGGCGCGACGGCGGGGCCGGGGGCGACGGCATTGACGCGAATGGCGGGCGCCAGGGACTGGGCCAGGGTGCGCGTCATGGTCCAGAGCACCGACTTGCTCAGGGTATAGCTGAAATAGGCGGGGGAGAGATCGAGCACGCGTTCGTCGATGATGTTGATGATATTGCCCGTGGCACCCTGGGGCAGTTGGGCGGCGAAATCGCGCGAGAGGAAGGCGGGGGCCTCGGCGTGGATGGCGAAGTGAGTGTCCCAGAGGTTTTCGTCGAGATCGCGGGCGCTGTCGCGTTCGTAAAGCGAGGCATTGTTGATCAGGATGCCGAGGGGGCCGAAGGGCCGGGTGGCATCGGCCATGAGGCGGGCGCGCTGGCTGCGATCGGCGAGATCGGCCTGGACGATTGCGGCGCGGCCGCCAATGGCTTCGATGTCGGACGCGACTCGGCGGGCGCCCGTTTCATTGCTGCGATAATGGATGATGACGGGGTGGCCGGCCCGGGCCAGGGCCAGCGCAATGGCCGCGCCGATACGCTCGCCGGCCCCGGTGACAAGGGCGGCGGAAGCGGGCAGCGATTCGGGTATTGGCAAAGTCATGGATGGCTGGATTCGGTGGTTTTGCGGGACCATAGGCCGCTTTGGGCTGGCACATCAATCTCCGCGTACATATGGGGAACGCTGAAATATTCGCCAAATCCCTAGCCAAGCATCCTGACAGAATTAGACAGTAGTCATGTCCTTTTGTTGCGCAACAATCGGCAGTACATTGTGAATGTCCGTGGGGCGGAGGGCTCGCACGGCGTCCAGAAGAGGGACATCATGGAAGTCATCGTACCTATTCTCGTGCAGTTGATTGCCGGTGGGGCCGGCGGAAACGTGATCGGCCAGATCGTCAAAAGTCTCAATCTCGGACCGACCGGCAACACGATCGCTGGCGCTGTTGGTGGCGTCGGCGGCACCTGGCTCGCCAGCCTGATCCCCGGCCTGAGCGGCCTGGTGGGCGGAGCATCGGCTGCGGCAGCGACGGGCGCTGCCACGGGCGGGCTCGACATTGGTGCACTGGTCGGCCAGGGCGCCACGGGTCTGGTCGGCGGCGGCATCCTGACCGCCATTGCCGGCATGATCAAATCGGCGACCGCCAAGGGCTAAGTTTCGTCAGCTCCTTGCGAGTTCCCGCGCTCCGGTTCGGCCCGAATCGGAGCGCCATTCAATGACTGGCGGCGACCTTTTTCATGTCCGTTACTGCAGCAGACGGGCGCAGCGATCTTGTCGGCCGCGCCATCCTCCTGACGCTTGTGACCATTGCCGTGTTCGGCGCGCAGGATGCGATTTCCAAAATCCTGGTGCAGAATTATTCGACCTTCCAGGTCACGATGATGCGTTATTGGGGCTTTGCCGCCTTTTCGCTGTGGCTGGTGATGCGCCAGGCGCCGCTGCGGCAGGCGTTGAGCTCCCGAGTGCCGCTGCTGCAGGTGCTGCGCGGCTCGCTGTTGATCATCGAAATCTGGTGTTTTGCGCGGGCGCTGCAGAGCGTGCCGCTGGGCGAATTGCAGGCGATTTCGCTGGTCTATCCGCTGCTGGTGACGCTGTTCGCCATTCCGCTCCTGGGCGAAAAAGTCGGCATTTTCCGCTTCGTCGCCGTGCTGGTGGGTTTTGCCGGGGCGATGATCATCGTGCGGCCGGGTGGGTTACCGCTTGATTGGGGGGTGGCCTTTGCCGGGCTTTCCTCGGTGCTCTATGCGCTTTACCTCGTGATCACGCGCAAGGTCAGCCAGTATGACAGCGCGGCCACCAGCATGGCCTATACCGGGGTGGTGGGGCTGGTGCTGTCGAGCGCGGTGGGCGTGTTCTTCTGGGAGCCCATGGGCTGGATCGATGTGATGCTGATCTGCATCATCATGGTGACGACCTGCGCGGGCCATGGGCTGATGATCTATGCGCTCTCGATGGCGCCGGCCAGCGTGATCCAACCTTTCAACTATTTCTCGCTGCCCTGGGCGATCCTGCTGAGCGCGGTGGTGTTCGGGCATTGGATCGACGGGATATCGCTGATCGGGGCGGTGATCATCGTGGTGGCGGGGCTGGTGGTGATGGCGCGGGAGCGAATGCGCAAGGTGGCCGTGGCGCCCGAGCCGGGCCTGCCTGGTCATGAATGAGAAACGCCGCCCCGAGGGGCGGCGTTGTTATTTTGGCTAGTTGCCCATGCAGACGTAGCCGTTCGGGCCATTGAAGCAGACGCTGCCACCGGGATTGCCGGGATATGGACGCGGCGGGCGGCCATCCCAACCACCACCCCAATGGGGCGGGCGCGGGCGATCCCAGCCACCACCCCAATGGGGCGGACGCGGGGGACGCGGGTTCCAGACCGGCGGGGGCGGAGGCGGACGGTTCCAGCCATTGTCCCAGCCACCACCACCCCAGCCGCCGCCATTGCCGCCGGCGCTCAGGTAATTGGCCGAGACCCAGCCATCGGGGCCGCGCTTTTCCACATAGCACCAGCTGCCGCGGCACTGCTGCACATCGACCTGTTCGCCACGGCGCAGCGTGTCGACGACGCCATAACCGGTGCCCGGGCCGGACCGGACGTTAACATTGCTGGTGACATAGGCCGGGGCAGCCATAGCGACCGTCGCCGTTGCAAGCATTGCAAACGCCGCCAGTCCGCCAGCGATGAGTTTGTTCCTCAAAGCCATTGTTGAACTCCTTATCCCTGTTAAGCACCTCTGTGCCTGTGAGCAGAGAAAACACCATTGTCGATGAACTGGAGCTGAATGGGTTGGTCATGTGGGAGTGGGGTGGGCGCTGTGCGAACTAATGGGGCGCGCCACCGATGCACTCCGTTTAGTTACAAGCATGTCGCACTCTAAGGAAGCGCGACATGCAGCCGTCACTTGGTCACGTCGTCCCCCATGCTTAGTGCCCCGCTGATCATTCTCGACAATAGGAGGGCGCGCGCGTCGCCGCCCTTCTCGTCGCGGACAACACTGCTCAACTCCGCCATTGGGAAGCGACGCAGCGTTGGTACTAACTTATCAGAATCGAAGTCTTCTGGAGGATCGACAAAAATGCGCACAAGCGCTCCAAAGATTGAAGCGCCATGTGTAAGCGGCTGCTCCTTGTACGCTTCTGCCATGGAGGTCAGGGCGGCCGACACAATTGCATCACCGTGCCTGCGACGCGCAGTGGCGATCGAAGAGGTAAACGTAACTTCACCTAGCTTCCGTGTGGTAGCTGAGGTGCTTCGGGAAACGGCTAACCCTGCCTCCGACACAAGCCGCTGGATGTCCAGGGCATCCTCGTCTCCAGCCGCAAGGGCAGCGTGGAAGTCGTCCATACGGTTCACTGCCTTCCGCGCCCTATTCGCAACAATAAACATGCGGGCTTCGTCCTCTGGGCTGTCGTAGGTAAAGAGGCAACATGGCAGTTGGGGCAAATCACCCCGACGTATCGCTGCCGCCCATCGATGCTGTCCATCGATAATCACCTTCAAGTCACCTTGCCGACGAGATACCACCAAAGGCGCACAGAGCCGCCAGTCAAAATTTGCAGCAATGCTCGCAATAAGGCGGCGCGACCCATCATTGTCGATAGATCGCTGATAGGAACTGTCGACACTGAGGGAGGCGGCGAAGCCTGCCAGAAGCTCCGGCACCTCTTCCGCTTTACGACTCCATAACTTGCCACGATATTCGAGGACGACATGACCAATATGGACACGAGCGAGGCCGAGGGCAGTTGGGATTATGAAGGTTCCATTGGGAGATCTGTCTTCCGATATTCGATGTTGTATCCAATATGGTATCGTCGAACCGTCATTGACCCACGTGCGAATGCCTCCGGCCAGAGACTCCTGTTGGTATTGCGACACGATTATTCTCCTGAAATGTCGCGGGCACCGTGCGCACGACGCTCTACGCTATGGCGGCCGTATTTCATTGGAGAGAACAAGTTAGCGAGCGCCTAGGCGCATAGCGTTGGCGTCTAAAGCTTCAGCAAATCCACGAAGCGCTTGAGCGTGGTGGCGAGTTTTTTGCGGTGTTTGGGTTTGAGTTCGCCCAATAGGGCCTCTTCGAGCTGGGTCCAGTGGTCGGAGAGGCCGTTGCGGATGCGGATGCCGCGGTCGGTGAGGGCTATGCCGGGGGCGAGTTCGGGGCCGACGGCCTGGGGACCGACCAGGCCGCGGTCGATGAGGCGGGCGAGGCGGGCCTCGAGATTGTCGAGCGGCAGGCCGAGTGTGGCGGCGAGGTCCGCCTGGGTGGCGCCGGAGCGGCCGAGTTCGAAGAGGATGGCATCGTCGCCCGGCTCAAGTCCGCGCTCCGCCAGGGGCAGCAGCAGGGCCCGGTGGGCCAGCTGGCCGGCTTCGATCAGCCGGTAGAGCGTTGAGCGGGACGAGGGTTTGGACATAAGCGGGAAAATAGTCCGAACTCCTTGGGCGCGTCGATCAGCCATTCCATCCTATCGTTAATCGGGTAACGACCAAGGCCCGTTATTGTTCACTGCGCGCAGATGAGTTATGCGTTGATTGCCCCCATAAAATCGAACGGAGCGCAGCTTGGCCACCCATTTTGCCGAACAGCTGACCGCACCGGAATTTGCCCGCTTTGCCGGGCCACAGACTATTGCCGTGCTGCCCGTGGCGGCGATCGAGCCGCATGGGCCGCATCTGCCGCTGTCGACCGATTGCGATATCGCCCGGGGGCATTTGAGCCGGCTGGCGGCGTATGTGAGCCCTGAGCGGGATGTGCTGGTGCTGCCATTGCAGGCGATCGGACATAGTCTGGAGCATTCGGGATTTGCCGGCGTGTTTACCCATAATGCCGAGACGCTGCTGCGGGCCTGGACCGATGTGGTGGATGCGGTTGTTACGGCGGGGGTGCGCAGGCTGATCGTGGTTTCGAGCCATGGCGGCAATTCGGAAGTGGTGGGGCTCTTGGCGACGCGGCTGCGGGCGGAGCGCGACATGCTGGCGGTGAATGCCGCATGGCTGCGGTTCGGGCAGCCGGAAGGGCTGTTTGACGCGGATGAGCTGGAGCATGGCATTCATGGCGGGGATGTGGAAACCTCGCTGATGCTGCATTACCGGCCCGAGGCGGTGCGGGGTGGGCATCTCGCCGACTTCGCTTCGGCGGCAATGGAGTGGGATGCCGGGACGGCCTGGCTCAAGACGCATGGGCGGACACGGCCGGGCTGGTTGAGCCGCGATCTCAACCCGCAGGGGGCGATGGGCAATGCCCTGCTGGCGAGTGCGGAAAAGGGGGCGGCGAGCGCCGAGCATGCGCTGACCGGGTTTGCCCAATTGATTGACGAGGTCGCCGCGTTTGACCTCGGCAGGCTGGAGTAGGACATGACACAGGATCTCGCCCGCATTCGCGCCTTCGTGCAGGTGTTCGATTCCGGCGGCTTTTCGTCGGCGGCGCGCCAGCATGGGCGGTCCAAGGCGCTGCTCAGCAAGTATGTGACCGATCTCGAGGATTATCTGGGCGTGCGACTGATGAACCGCACCACGCGCAAGCTGAGCCTGACCGAGGCGGGGGAGGCTTATTATCGCGAGGCCAGCGCGCTGCTGCAGCAACTGGACGACCTCGACGCGACGATTACCGACCAGACGGCCGAGCCGCGCGGCCTGTTGCGGGTGTCGGCGCCGCGCAATTTCGGCGAGGACACGCTGGCGCCGGCGATTTTTGCGTATCTGGCCAAATATCCCAAGGTGACGCTCGATCTGCGGCTGGAGGATCGCTATGTCGATCTGGTCGATGAAGGGATCGATGTGGCGCTGCGGATATCGACGCTGCAGGATTCTTCGCTGATCGCGCGCAAGATTGCCGATATGCATATCGTGATCGGGGGCGCGCCATCGCTGCTCAAGACGCTGGGAACGCCCGAGCATCCCGATGCATTGCGGACCATGCCCTGCATTGTGGATACCAATCTGCAGGGGCAATCGAACTGGCGATTCATCGATGAAGATGGCAAGACCATCTCCATTCCGGTCAGCGGGCCGGTGCGGGTCAATTCTCCGTTAGCGGCGCGGCAGGCGGCCATTCTCGGTCTCGGCTTTGCCGCATTGCCCTCCTACCTCGCTGATCCGGCAGTGGCTAAAGGTGAGCTCGTTCCTGTGCTTACCCGCTATCTGCCGACCGGCCAGACGCTGCAGGCGGTGTATCCGCACCGGCGGCATCTGGCGGGCAAGGTGCGGGCGCTGATCGACCATCTGGTCGAGTGGTTCCAGACGCATCCGATCAGTTAGGGGCGCGGTGTGACGGTTTGGAATTTTGCCCGCCGGGTGGCGGTGGTTTTGGCCGGGCTGCTGGCCCTGATGACGCCGGCCTGGGCGCATCCGCATATTTTCATCGACGCCAAGGTGAATGTGGTGTTCGACGACAGCGGGGCCGTCATCGGGCTCAAGCATGACTGGACGTTCGACGCGGCATTTTCGGCCTGGGTGATCCAGGGGCTCGACACCAATGGCGATGGGGTCACGAGCTCGGAGGAAATGCAGGGCCTGGCCGACGAGAACATGACCGGGCTGGCCGATTTCGAATTCTATACCTTTGCCGGCTCGCAGGACGATCTGCTGCATTTCCAGCCCGCGGGCGACCAGCGCATGGTTTACGAGGATGGGCGGGTGACGCTCAGCTATTCGCTCAAAACCGAGCGCCCGCATCCGGCCGGGCCGCGGTTCGAGCTGGGGGTTTATGACCCGGACTATTATGTGGCGATCACCTTTGCCGATCCCAGCGATGTGACGCTGGAGAATGCGCCAGGCAATTGCGCGGTGAGCCTGGATCCGCCCAAGGAAATGGATCCGGCCGTGCAGGAGCGGCTCTTTGCGCTGGGGCCCGATGTAATGGAATTGCCGCCCGACCTCGCTGCGGCGATGCGGGGCACGCAGGGCATGATTGTCATCACCTGTGGTGATGCGCCGCCGGCGGCGCCGGCCACGGCGCTCGATGCGGTCAATAATGTGGCGGTGGCAAAGCCTTCCATGCCTTTTGGCGGGCCGCCGCCGGAGCCAGGACTCAACCTGCCGCGCACCGGGTTTTTCGGCTGGCTGCAGGAGCAGCAGCGGCATTTCTATGGGGCGATGAATGCGTCGCTGGCGGCGCTGCGCACCGATTGGACGGCATTCTGGCTCCTGGGCGGACTGAGCTTTCTTTATGGCGTGTTCCATGCCGCGGGGCCCGGGCACGGCAAGGTGGTGATCTCATCCTATATGCTGGCCAATGAAACGCAGGTGCGGCGCGGGGTGATCCTGAGCGTCATCTCGGCGATGATCCAATCGCTGGTGGCGGTGCTGTTCGTGCTGGTGGCGGCCGGTATTCTGGGGATGACCAGCATTGCCATGGGCGATGCGGCGAACTGGATCGGCATCGTCTCCTATGGGCTGGTGGCGCTGCTGGGCCTGTGGCTGATCGCGCGCAAGATTTTTGGCTGGGGGCATTCGCACCACCACCATCAGCAGCCCGATGACATGGCGAAGAAAGCGCATGCGCATCTGCATGAGCATGATGAGCACGAGCATCATCATCATCATGATCACGACCATGGGCATGATCACCATGATCATGATGAGCACGGCCATGACCATCACGATCACCAGCATATCGTGACGCCGGAGGCGGCGAGCGGGACGTGGCGGGAGCAATTGGGTGTGGTGCTGGCGGTGGGGCTGCGGCCTTGCTCGGGGGCGCTGGTAGTGCTGGTCTTTGCACTGTCGCAGGGGTTGCTGGCGGCGGGGATCGTTGCCGTTTTCCTGATGGGCGCGGGGACGGCGATCACCGTGGCGGCGCTGGCGACGCTGGCGGTGACGGCCAAGGGGCTGGCGCGGAAAATTGGCGGCGTCGATAACCCGGTGACGGGGGCTGTGCTGTGGTGGGCGGAGCTGGCGGGGGCCGTGCTGGTGCTGGTGTTTGGTGTGTTGTTGCTGATTGCGAGTTTGTAGGGGGCTTTTCCATCCACAATGTCATCCCCGCGAAAGCGGGACCTCCGCTTTGGATGCAAGATTGGCAAACAGAGGTTCCCGCTTTCGCGGGAATGACGCGGTGGGGAAATGGACATTGAAGCATGGGCGAGCGCAGAACCCCTCACCCTGTCAATTCTGCTGGACGCAGAATTGCCGTCCCTCTCCCTCAAGGGGAGAGGGGAGGTCGGTGGTGAAGAAAGCGCGACCCATCGCCGCCTTGCGGTTATGGCGTTAGGCGTTATGGTGCGCCCAAACGTTAGAATTCTTCCAAACAGCTCCATTTCATGTCCCAAGCTTTTCCCGCCGATCATCCGCCTGCGCAGACGCCGAAAATCGGCGTGGTGCTGCTCAATCTGGGCACGCCCGATGGGACGGATTATTGGAGCGTGCGCCGTTATCTCAAGGAATTCCTGAGCGATCCGCGTGTCATCGAGACGCCCAAATGGCTGTGGTGGCCGATTCTCAATCTCGCCATCCTCAGCTTCCGACCGCAGAAAAGCGGGCATGCCTATGCGCAGATATGGGACAAGGAAAAGAATGAAAGCCCGCTGCGGGTGATTACCCGCGACCAGACCGAGGCGCTGGCGCAGCGGCTGGCGGGCGAGAGCAATGTGATGGTGGATTTTGCCATGCGCTATGGCAATCCATCGACCCGCAGCGTGCTGGACAAGCTGCAGCAGGCGGGGTGCCAGAAGATTTTGCTGGTGCCGCTTTATCCGCAATATTCGGCGACGACGACCGCGACGGCCAATGACAAGGCGTTCGATGCGTTGGCCGAGATGCGCTGGCAGCCGGCGGTGCGGACGGCGCCGGCCTATTATAGTGATGCCAAATATGTCGAGGTGCTGGGCAATTCGATCCGTGATGGCGTTGCCGCGCTGGATTTCGAGCCCGATCTGGTGCTGACCAGCTATCACGGGCTGCCGCAGAGCTATGTCGATCGCGGCGACCCCTATGAGCATGATTGCCGCGAGACGACGCGCCTGGTGGGCGAATATCTGGGCTGGCCCGAGGGCAAATTGCTGGTGACGTTCCAATCGCGGTTCGGGCCGACCAAATGGCTGGAACCGGCCACGGCCGATACGCTGGAGAAGCTGCCGGGGCAGGGCGTCAAGAAAGTCGCGATCCTGGCGCCGGCCTTTTCGGCTGATTGCATCGAGACACTGGAAGAAATCGCCATGCAGGGGAAAGAGACCTTCATGCATGCGGGGGGCGAGCGGTTTGCCTATATTCCGTGTTTGAATGACACCCCGGCGGGCATGGATATGATCGAAGCCATGGTGCGGCGGGAATTGGCGGGCTGGCTGTAGGGCCAATCGACATTCAGCTGATGCTGGCCTGCAAATGGCAGTTTTCTGCGCTTCCGGTGCTCACGTACCCAAAAGTACGCTGCGCGCCGGTTCTCGAAAACCATCACTTTCGGCTCAGCCTGAGTGAATGTCGATTGGCCCTAGGGCGATCAGCCGGGCTTGCCGCCTTCGATGATGGCTTTGACTTCGCGCTCCACCGTATCGAGCAGGTGATTGATCACCGAGACGGCCAGTTCCGGGTCGGCGGCCACGATGGCGTCGGCGAGGTCGCGGTGGATGGGGAAGGAATCGAGCCCGAAATTGTCGGCGGCAAAGGGGGATGAGCCGCCACGCTCAAGGGCGTGGTCCAGGTTGACCAGCAATTGGCCATACATGGGATTGCCCGAGGCGTCGTAGATGGCGCCGTGGAAGGCGTGGTCGGCCTTGCGCCAGGGGCGGCCGGCATTGACTTCGATCAGCAGCAGGTCGCAGAGGCGGGAGATTTCCCGGCGCTGGGCTGGGGTGGCGTTGATCGTGGCCTTGCGGACGACGTCGTTTTCGAGCGTGCGGCGGATTTCCATGAGGCGGAGCAGGGCTTCGCCTTCGAGGCGGACCATGGTGGGCACGAGGCCGCGCGAGGTTTGCACGCGAGCCGAGAGATAGGTGCCGTCGCCGCGGCGGCGCTTGATGATGCCCAGGCCCTCCCAGCGATTGAGGGCTTCGCGGATGGTGGAGCGGCCGACGCCGAGCGTGGTGGCGAGGGAGACTTCGGGCGGCAGGCGATCGCCGATGGTGAGGCCGGCGCGCTCGATCATTTCGGCAAGCGCATCCAGCACCGCCACGCCGCGCGTGCGGGTTTCCAGCGGTTCGAGATAGCTCAATGCGCCTTCACGTGTCACCGTGCCGACTCTCCTCCGATGCGGCTCTATCAGCCACACACCATAGTTTGCGGCGCTTGTCAGCTTTTTGCCGCTATGAGGCCTGCCGTTTCGCACCGGCCGTGAGCCCGAGCAGGTCGGTCAGGGCCCCGATCAGCAGATCCATTTGCGGGCGGGAATTGTAGCCCTGCACCGACAGGCGGGCGATGCAGGTGTCCTGCCATTTGAAGACCGGGATTTCGATATTGTATTTGTCGAGCAGCGCGTCCTTGACCGCGACGACATCGCATTCGGGAAGTGGCATGGCGACCATTTGTGGAGCGCAGAATTGGGAGGCACTGAGCGGGGCCAGGCCGGTCAATTCGCCGAGGCGGCTTGCGGTGTCCTGGGCGAGCTGTTGGCAATGGGCGGCCACGGACGTCCAGTCATTGTCGCGGCGGAAATCGAGGGCGGCGGGGACGGTAAGCCAGGGAGCGGGGTCACGGGTGCCCTGCATTTCGATGCCGTCGATGAAGGGGGAATTGCCGAATGCGCCTTTGGCGCCGGGCTGTTTGCTGTCGATGGTCCAGCCATGGCTGATGACCAAGGGATTGAGCAGGTTCTGCACTTCGGGGCGGGCGTGGAGGAAGGCCGAGCCTTTGGGGGTCATCAGCCATTTGTGGCAATTGCCGGAATAGAAATCGGCGCCGAGTGCGTCGAGGTCGAGCTTGATATGGCCGGGGGTGTGGGCGCCGTCGATGACGCTCCAGATGCCGCGTTTGCGGGCTTCGGCGATGGAGCGCTCGATGGGGAAGAGCAGGGCGGTGGGGGAGGTGATGTGGCTGAGGAACAGCACTTTGGTGCGCTCGGTCATGCCGGCAATGATGGTGTCGGTGAATTGGGCTTCGGTAAGCAGCGGCATGGGCACCTTGACCACGACGATCTCGGCGCCGGTGCGGCGGGCGACATAGGCCCAGGTTTTTTCGAGGGCGGAATATTCGTGATCGGTGGTGAGGATCTGATCGCCGGGTTTGAGGTCGAGCGATTGGGCGACGATGTTGAGGCCGGTGGTGGCGTTGGTGAGGCCGACGAGGTCGTCGGAAGAACAGCCGAGTTCGGCTGATAGCGCGATGCGGGGCACACGCATGGTCTCGGTGAGGTTGCGGCCGAGAAATTCCACCGGTTGGCGTTCGAGGTCGAGCTGCCAGCGCTGGTAGGTCTCAAAGACCGGGCGCGGGCAGGCGCCGAAGGAGCCGTGGTTGAGGAAGACGACATCCTCGCGGAGGAGGAATTGCCGGGCGAGATTTTCAGACACTTCAGCGGCCTTTCAGGGTCGGATCGAGCGCATCGCGCAGGCCATCGCCGAAGAGGGTGGTGGCCAGAACGGTGATGGCGAGGGCAGCGGTGGGGAAGAGAGCGAGATGCCAGTAAAAGAACATGAAGTCGATGCCTTCGCTGATCATCTGGCCCCAGGTGGCGGTGGGTGGCGGCACGCCGATGCCGAGGAAGCTGAGGCTGGCCTCGAGCATCATGGCGAGGGGAATGGCCAGTACGAAACCCACGATGATGGGCGAAACGCAATTGGGGATGAGGTGGCGGCGAATGATGTACCAGGGGGAAGCGCCGAGCGCCTGGGCGGCGCGGACGAATTCCTTTTCGCGGAAGGCCTTGATCTCGGCGCGGACCAATAGGCAGACATTGACCCAGCCGAAAAGCGCCGCGATCAGCAGGATGGTGAAGTAGCCGCCGCGCGTGAGGGCGCCGAGCAGCATGGCCGCGAGCAATGGCGGGACCACTGAGAACAGCTCGATGACGCGCATGATGAACCAGTCGGTCTTGCCGCCGAAATAGCCGGCCAATGCCCCCAATGGGATGCCGATGATGACGCTGAAAATGGCGGCGCTGAAGCCGATGGTCAGCGAGACACGGGCGCCATAGACGATGCGGGTATAGAAATCGCGGCCGAGATTATCGATGCCGAACCAATGCTGGGCGGAGGGGAAGGCCAGCGCTTCGGCACGGAAGGTCTGCGCGGTCGGATCGGACGGGGTGATCAGCGGAGCGAAGATGGCCATGAGGATCAGGATGGCGAGCACAAGGCCGCCGGCAATGGCCGCGCGGTTGCCGGCAAAGCGCTTCCAGGCGAACCAGAACGGGCTGCGCTGGCGGTATTTGGGGGCGGTGACGAGGGCCTCGCTCATTGACTGCCTCCGGTGCGAATACGGGGATTGAGCCAGGCATAGGCGATGTCGCTGAGGAGATAAGCGATGCAATACATGAAGGTGATCATGAGCATCAGCGCCATTTCGAGGGGGTAGTCGCGGGTCTGGATGGAGGAGACGAAATAGGCGCCCAGGCCCGGTACGCGGAACATGGCCTCGACGAAAATGGAGCCGGTGGCGGTGCCGATGAACATGGGCAGGAAGACCGTGACCATGGGGATGGCTGAATTGCGCAGCACATGCTGGAAGATGATGCGGCGTTCGCTGAGGCCCTTGGCGCGCAGCACCGTGACGAAGGGGCGGTTGAGCGTATCGAGCATGGCCGAGCGGGTATAGCGGGCATAGGTGGCGATGGGGATGGCCGCGTAGGCAACGATGGGCAGGATCCAGCGCTCGGGCTTGCCCCAGCCGCTGGCGGGGAGCCAGTTGAGCCAGACGGCGAAGACCAGGATCAGCAGCATGGAGGTGACGAAGACCGGCACGGTCAGGCCCAGGGTGGCGAAGCCCGAGGCGAGATAATCGATCCAGGTATTGCGATTGAGGGCGGCGGCCATGCCGAGCAGGATGCCGAGCGGGGTGCCGATGAGGACGCCGAGGCCGCCGAGCACCAGGCTTGGTATCCAGGCGCGGGAGAGGAGCTGGATGACGGTTTCGCCGGGGCTTTGATAGGGCACGCCGAAATCGAATTGCAGTACGCCGGTCATGTAGCGGACGTACTGGACCCAGAGCGGCTGATCGAGGCCGAGGCGGCTCATCAATTGCTCGCGTACGGCGGCGGAGACGGGCATGTCATTGCCATCGAAGGGTCCGCCGGGAATGGAGTGCATCATCAGGAAGATGATGAGCGACACCACGAAGAAGGTGACGGCGACGGAGAGGAGGCGGCGGAGGATGTAGAGGATCATGCCGGGGGCCTCATGTCGTCACAATCGCTTCGACGCGGTGGTTGGGGGCGATGGTGATCAGTTGCGGGTCGGGATGGGGCGCGAGGCCGGTTTGGATCACGGTGTAGCGCGGGGTGGCCGCGGCGATGTCCTCGGCGGCGAGGAAGGTGCGGGTGCGGCGGTCGCGCGGATTGGTGGCGGGAATGGCGTCGAGCAGAGCGCGGGTATAGGGGTGGCGCGGATTGGCGAAGATTTCGGCGGTGGGCGCGGCTTCCACCACGCGGCCGCGATACATGACGATGACGCTGTCGGTCAGCGATTTGACCGTGGAGAGATCGTGGCTGATCAGCAGCATGGAGAGGCCCATTTCGGCCTGCAGCGCTTTCAATAGCCCAATGATCTGCGCCTTGACGGTGACGTCGAGGGCGGAGGTGGGCTCATCGGCGACGAGGACTGTGGGTTCGAGAATAAGTGCGCGGGCGATGGCGACGCGCTGGCGTTGGCCGCCGGAGAGTTCGTGCGGGTAGCGGGAGCCGAAATTGCGGTCGAGGCCGACGCGTTCGAGCCAGTCGAGCGCCTGTTCGGTCTGGTCGCGCGGCGTGCCGATGCCGTGGATATGCAGCGGCTCGGCAATGATCTGGGCCAGCGTCATCATCGGATCGAGCGCGGAATAGCTGTCCTGGAAGACGATCTGCATGCGGCGGCGATAGGCCTTGAGGTCATCGGGGCCGAGGGCGGAAATATCGGCGCCATCGACCAGGATCTGGCCGCTGGAGGGCTCCGTGAGCCGCATGGCCATGAGACCGGTCGTGGTTTTGCCCGAGCCGGATTCCCCCACCAAGGCGACGATCTGGTTACGCGGCAGCACCATGTCGACCGCGCGCACGGCGTGGAAGTCGCCATAGGTGCTGCCAAAGAAGCCATTGCGCCGGCGGATGCGATAGGCCTTGGCGAGGCCGCGCAGCTCGAGGGCGGGCGCCGCATCATCAGGGGCGGGCGAGGATTTGCTGTAACCGGCGCGGAGGCTGGCGAGCAGCGATTTGGTGTAATCGTCCTTGGGGGCGTCGAAAATCTGCTCGACCGGCCCTTCTTCCCTGACCTCGCCATTATACATGACCAGCACGCGATCAGTGGTCTCGGCGATGACACCGAGATCGTGGGTGATCATGATCAGCGCCATGCCGAACTCGGCCTGCACCTTCTTGATGAGCTGGAGTATCTGGGCCTGGATGGTGACGTCGAGCGCGGTGGTTGGCTCGTCGGCAATCAGGATTTTGGGCCGGCAGGACAGGGCCATGGCGATCATGGCGCGTTGCAGCATGCCGCCGGAAAGCTGGTGCGGGTAATAGCCGAGAATATCCCTGGCGTTCTTGATTTCGACGCGCGGCAGGAGCTGCTCGGCTTCCTTCATGGCCTCGCGCTTGCTGGTGGCGCGGTGGGCGATGATGGTTTCGGCAATCTGGTGGCCGATGGTGAAGACCGGATCGAAGGCGGTCATCGGGTCCTGGAAGATCATCGCGGCGGTGCGGCCGCGCAGGCGTTCGAGGTCTTCCTTATTGGCTGATAGTACGTCCACGCCGTCGAGTTTCAGCGTGGTGGCTGACACATTGGCGGTGGCGGGCAGCAGGCGCAGCAGGGCGCTGCAGGAGACCGATTTGCCGGAGCCGGATTCCCCGACAATGCCGAGGCTTTCCCCTTCATTGACGTGAAAGCTCACGCCGCGCACCGCATCGACCTGGCCGCCATATTGGCTGAAGCTGACCTTGAGGCCGGATATTTCGACGAGGGGCATAGTCATCCCTGGTTTTGGAAAAAGGACGCTTCCCGGCCTGGGACCCGGGAAGCGTTTGGCTGGTGCGACTACTGCTTGGTCAGGTGCGTGAAGAAGTAGTGGCCGAGCCGGTCGAGCGGGGTGAAGCCCAGCGAATTGGGCGTCGCCGCATCGCCGCCGAGCTGGTCGGAGATCACGGCAATGGTGATCGGATGGACCAGGGGGACGATTTCGGCTTGGTCGATCATCACCTGTTCGGCCTGGGCATAGAGCTTGAGGCGCTCTTCCCAGACGGGTTCGGAATCCGCCTTGGCGACCAGGTCGTCATATTCCTGCACATGATAGCCATGGCGGCCGCCATTGTAGAAAATGCCGTAGAAGTTGGACGGATCGAGATAGTCGTATTCGTAGGGGGCGATGAAGATATTGTTCTTCTTGTTAAGCAGGCCATCCATCCAGTCCTGGCCGGGCAGGACGCGGATATTCATGGTGATGCCAAGCACTTCCTTGAACTCGGCCTGCAGATATTGGGCCATGGCCGGGACGATGGCGCCATTGTAGCCGCCCTCTTCGCGGTACCAGATTTCGATTTCAGGGAAGCCTTCGCCATTGGGGAAGCCGGCGGCAGCCAGATGTTCCTTGGCTTTCTCAGGATCGAAAACGGCCTGGGCGGCGATCTCCGGATTATAGCCGGGATAGCCGGGCGGCAGGATGGAGCCGGCGGGGATAGCAATGTCCTTGAGGACGGTCGAGGTCAGCTCGGCGCGGTCGACCGCATAGTAGAGCGCCCGGCGGACATCGACATTGTCGAAGGGCGGCGAATCCATGTCGAATGAAATGTAGGACGTGGCGAACACGGCGTTCTTGCGGATGCCGTCGGGGAAGCGCTGGGTGGCGACCGGGACCTGTCCGGTATTGAGGAAGGAATAATCGGCGTCGCCGGCGAGGAAGGCGGGCAGGCCGACTTCGGGCGCGGCCAGGGTGGGGTCGACCTCAAGGCGATCGATCTGGGCCTGCCAGGGACCGGTATAGGTATCGGACTTGGTCAGCACGACCGAATTGTTGGACTTCTCCCAGCTTTCCAGATCGAAGGGGCCGGAGGAAACGACGGTGTCGACATTGAGGGCCCAATCGTCGCCCAGCTTGTCAACGACATGCTTGGGGACGGGATACCAGAGGCTGGTGACTGAGGGCAGGTAGGGCTTGGGCGCATTGGTGGTGACCTCGATGGTGAGGTCATCGACCGCCTTGAGGCCAAGCGTCGAGACGTCGGCCTTGCCTTCGGTGACTTCCTTCCAGCCCTTGATGCCGCCGGCAAAGTCCCAATACCAGGCAAAGTCATAGCCGGTGGTGGCGGCGCGCTGCAGGGCGAAGACATAATCTTCGGCGGTGAGCGGTTCGCCATCGGACCAGACCAGGCCCGGACGGAGCTTGAAGGTCCAGGTCAGGCCATCCTCGGACTGGCTCCAGCTTTCCGCCGCCATGGGCGTCAGCTCGAATTCCTTGTCGAAGGTCGCCAGCGGTACCTGCAGCAATTCGGCCAGGGTGGCGCGGGCATAGACGGTCTTCATGTAGTCCATGTAGGTGCCGGTGGTGACGCCACTCGGCGCGACAATCGTGGTTTGCGCCAGTGCCGGCACGGTCAAAGCCGTGGCGACGGCCAGCGCAGCGGCTGCCTTCAACACTATGTTCATAAGCTCCCTCCTTGGTGCAGAGCCATTCGGACGTTCCCTGATGCCGGCTGTCTGGACGGAGCCCAGCGCACCGGTCACTCTCTTGGCGGCGGGCCAAACATGCCCCTCCGCGATGGACCGATCGATTTCCCCTTCAAAATCTGTCCAATGACATATGTCTGACAAATAGGTTCCGGCTTGGCAAGGTTGGTTGTGGAGGAATTGCCCATAACTTATCCGCAGGCCGCGGCCGGGTGATAATTTGGGCAGGCTGGGATGCGTCCCGGAAAGGACGAGAGCGATACTATTCTGGCCAATGAGCCGCCCCGGTGGCGGGGTGTTGAGGTCTCCTCCCTGACCCTCCCCATGATGGGGAGGGTGTCGACTGAGGGTTTGGTGCTAGGAGCGGCCGCCCATCGTGGCGCGGGCTGCTGTTTCAATCGTCGCGGCGTCGATGCCGAAATGGGCATAGAGGTCGTTGACCGTGCCGGTCTGACCGAAATGCTCGACGCCAAGGCTCGTGGTGCGGTGGCCGAGCACACTGCCCAGCCAGCCCAAAGTGGCCGGATGGGCATCGATGGCGGTGACCAGGGCTGCGCGGTAGGGGACCTGTTCCAGCAGGAGCTCGATATGGCTGCGCGCCTTGGCATCGCCGTGGAGGCGGGCGCGCTGGGCACCGTGCCAGCCGGCATTGAGGCGATCGGCCGAGGTGACGGCGAGGACGGCCACATTGCGCCGGTCGCCACCGATTGCGGCAGCGGCGGCGATGGCTTCGCTGGCGAGGACGCCTTGATAGGCGACGACCACCTCGCATTGCGGGGTGGGGGGCTGCAGCCAATAGGCGCCGCGAATGATGCCATCAGCCAGGACCTTGTCCGCCTCGCGGGGGACCTGCTCGATGCTGCGGGTGGAAAGCCGCAGATAGACCGAGCCGCCGGTGACGTCGCGGGGCCAATCGGCCAGATCCGGGCGGGCATCGCCCTGGCGCTGCATATAGTCGAAGGCCCAGTCCATGATGATGGCGAGTTCGTCGGCGAAAGCCGGCTCGAAAGAGGCCAGGCCATCCTGCGCCATGCCGATCAGGGGAGACGCGATGGATTGGTGCGCGCCGCCTTCGCCGGCGAGGGAGACGCCGGAGGGCGTAGCGACCAGGAGGAAACGGGCATCCTGGTAGCAGGCGTAATTCAGGGCATCGAGGCCACGGGAAATGAAGGGATCGTAGAGCGTGCCGATGGGCAGCAGGCGCTCGCCGAAGAGCGAATGGGAGAGGCCGGCCGCGCCCAGGGCGAGGAAGAGGTTCATTTCCGCAATGCCCAGTTCCAGATGCTGGCCTTCGGGCGTAAAGCGCCATTTCTGGGCGCTGGGAATGGCTTCTTTCTGGAACACGTCGACCATTTCGCGATTGGCGTAGAGATTGCGGCGATTGACCCAGGTGCCCAGGTTGGTCGAGACAGTCACGTCCGGCGAGGTGGTGATGATGCGCTGGGCGAGGTCGCTATCGGTCTTGGCGATGGCGTCGAGGATCTTGCCGAAAGCGGTTTGCGTCGAAGTCGCTGATGTGCCGACGAATTGCGGGCCGATGGTGGGGACCGGGGGTGAGGTGCGGCGGCGGCTCTCGGTGGTATTGAAGGGGACTTCGGCCAGGAAGCGCTCGGTAGCGGCGGGGTCGGCCAGGCCTTCGAACTTGTCCCATTCGTGGCCCTCGCGGACATGCATCGACTGGCGCAGGGTTTCGATCTGGGCTCCGGTCATCTGGCCGGCGTGATTGTCCTTGTGGCCCGCCAGGGGGGTGGCCCAGCCCTTGACGGTATAGGCGATGAAGACGGTGGGTTTGTCAGTGCCGGCGGCTTCGAATTGCTCGAGCAGGCTTTGGGTGCAATGGCCGCCCAGATTGGCCATCAGCTCGGCCAGTTCGGCATCGCTGCGGCGGGCGAGGAGGGCGGTGACGGGCCCCTGATCGCCGATTTCATCGAGCAGGCGTTCGCGCCAGGCGGCGCCGCCGCGGAACATGAGGGCCGAATAGATGGCGTTGGGGGCGGCGTCGATCCAGGCTTTCAGGCGCTCGCCGCCCGGCTCGGCAAAGGCGGCGCGTTGCAGGGCGCCGTATTTGAGGGTGATCACCTGCCAGTCGAAGGCGCGGAAAATGGCTTCGATGCGGTCGTAAAGGCCTTCGCGGACGACGCCGTCGAGGCTCTGGCGGTTATAGTCGATGACCCACCAGGTGTTGCGCAACCCGTGTTTCCAGCCTTCGAGCAGGCATTCGTAGACATTGCCTTCGTCCAGTTCGGCATCGCCGACCAGGGCGATCATGCGGCCTTCGGGACTGTCCTTGCGGGACCAGGGCTTGGCGCGGACATAGTCCTGGATGAGGGAGGCGAAGGCGGTGAAGGCGACGCCCAGGCCGACCGAGCCGGTGGAAATATCGACGTCGTCGGTGTCCTTGGTGCGGGAGGGGTAGGATTGGGCACCGCCGAAGGCGCGGAAATTCTGCAGCTTTTCGAGGCTCTGCTTGCCGAACAGATACTGGATGGCGTGGAAGACCGGGGCGGCGTGGGGTTTTACGGCGACGCGGTCCTCGGGGCGGAGAATGCCGAAATAGAGCGCGGACAGAATCGCTGCCATGGAGGCGGAGCTGGCCTGGTGGCCGCCGACCTTTACCCCATCGACATTGGGCCGGATGTGATTGGCGTGGTGGATCATCCAGTTGGAGAGCCACAGCGCCTTTCTGGTCAGGGCCTCGATAGTGGCAATGCGCTGGTCGGTCATTCGGCTCTCCCCGTTTTGGGGAGAGAGGAGCCTATTGCCGGCTTTGCGTCAAATCACTCGAAAATGCCGTGGCGGTCATCGTCGCTATCATCGAAGGTGAACCAGGGGCCGCCGCCAATGAAATCGGGCGGGGTGACCCGCATCTTGGCCGACCAGCCGACGAGATAGCTGGCCCGCACCCAGCCGGCGCCGCTCACCAGGCACCAGCGATCGTCACGCGTGCATTCATCGAGCTGGACTTCGGCGCCATCGGCCAATTTGCCGATGACCCGGTAATTGGCGCCGGGGCCGGTGCGCACATCGATATTGCCGCCCTTGACCCGGGCCAGGGGCTCGGCAAAGGCCGGGGTCGCCAGCAGAAGGGCGGCAAGGGCCGCCAGGGGCAGGGCGCGCATATCGGTCTCCCAGAAAACTCGTCTCCAGTGAAATGCGCCAGCGCCGCGTCGGTTTCAAGCCGTTGCTGCGGACATGATGAAGAACCGCCCGGCCCTAAGGCGTCGCGGGTTCACGGTAACGGGCGGCCTTTGACTCAAGGCCAGTATAGACTAGGGGAGCCAAAGGCCGCCCGTCACGATCCGCTTTTGCATGAGGTCCGGTTCAGGCGGTACCATTATTGCAGGCCCGGCTGCCGAGTTTCCAACCCCAATGGAAAGGCGCCCCTTTCCCACGGTCACCCCGCCCGGCCCTGCGTGGGGGCCGGTGACTGGCGGGATGAGGCATAATTGCATGCGCCCAATGGGGCGGGGATAAGTTTTTGCGCCGGTCAGGCATGGGGCGATGGCAGGCCGTCGGCGGAGAGGCGGGCCGCCTGTGCGGATTGGCCGGAAGCGGTGAGGTGCGCATAGCGTTCCTCGAAGGCAATGCCGGCCGCGCTCAGGCGGGCCACCAGCAGGCTCACATCGGCCGCGGTCAGGGCTTCCCTGGTATCGATCCGGCCGAAAGCGGGCAGGCCGGGCTCGCGGCGATAGAGCCGATTGGCGATGCGCAGGGCGCGGTCGAGGCATTCCCGCCCGATTTCCCCCAGCGTACCGGATGGCTTGGCGACCCTGACGAGATAATTGAGCGCCGCGACTTCGCGGCTCAGCCGATTATAAGCGACAATGGCGCGTTGGCTGAGATGAGGCTTGCTGGACATGCTGTTCTCCCGGAGATGAAACCGGTGAGGATAGCAGCGCGGGTGTGGGCGGGGATAAGTTTGCCGCAGGCGGCTCAGAGCGGGCGGCGACGCAGAATCGCGGCGATGCGCTCGGCGTCTTCGGCATTGAGATAGCGGCCGCGTTCGAGGATTTCGAGCGTGTATTCGTCATAGGTCAGGCCCAGCTTCTCGGCCCGCCGGGCGCGCAGCAGGGCGATGTCATAGGGCACGTCGAATGCCTTCTTTCGCGACGCCTCCCATTCGAAATAGGTGCCGATCCCATTGGCGCCCCAGGGGCGGGGGTCATCATCCAGTGGCGGGCCGTTATTGGAGAGGCAGGGCGGATGGGACGTCTCGGTCATGCTGGGATGATCGACCGGGTGAGAGCGGGACGTCCAATGAATGTTTTCGATTGGGGGATTGGGTGGGGTTATGGGAGGCTGGCGCGCTCATTATCGCTCACCTTTCTCGAACAATATGATCCGTTCCTCAGACTCTACGTCTGTAGTTGTCAAACGCCGCCAGGCAGATTCCATGATAATCTTGCGATCATGAAGGAGGCCAAAAACATATGACCAATTTGTTCGATCTCCAAAATATACGGATAAGGCATTCATAGACAGGGATAGTGTATCGTTTGTACCAGTCCATTTATCAATTTGTTCATGAATAAATTGACGCAGATCAAACAATGACCAAAATTCGCCTCCGACGCGAAGTGTAATATTCTTTCCTGTTTCTATTCTATTTGCAGAAAAATTTGTGAAGCCATCGCATATGAAGAAATTCAGGTTGGCGTGATCGATTTGGATGAGAAGGCCATCCCATTCGTCGTCTAGGCCAGAGATTGCTCCGGCGAATAGAATTATTCCGAGTAATTCACTTGGATTCTGTAATATTCCGTCAAGGTTTGCCAAGGGATTTGGTTTGTTGAGGACGAATTTGAGCCTCTCATCGGCCTCAAGCTCGTCTCGCGCCACTCGCCCGCCCGAACTCCATAGGTCGTTGAAGTATAGCGAAATTACCGCATCGGCCTGCTCCTTCCAACCGCGCATGCGAGCCGCAAGACAGAACATCAAAATGCCTGGAGCCTGTCTATCCTCCATGCAAACCAGGTTGTTTCCGTATTTTTCAGTTATAATTTCAATTAATGAAATAACATCTCCAATATCTTCAGCGCTGATTTTGTCATCATGTAATAGTAAAATCCCGATCCATCCAAGTATTATTGATATTTCAATCGGGAAAAAATAGAAACCAGACATAGCGCCGCCAAAATCGCGCGCTAACGTTATTGGGTCGTCTTTTACCTTTTTGCTAATTGACAAAATTCTAGTCTTTATCTCGCTTATGAGGCGCTGCGCGTGAAACGAAAGTATCGTTTCTGCTGATTTATCCGAGCAAAGTGGTATTAGTGCCTGAATTAGAAGCATCACGCCGTCAGGTGGGCCGATGGTTTCATCGTCTCGGGGCCAAAGAGTCTCTGCTAACCCCAAAAATACTGAAATTTGTTGGGCAGTCGTCAGAGGCTCTAGGGAGGATTGTACAGGTCTGAGCAAATCTGGCGAATAGCCGTCAGTAGAAACTTGGGCAACAAACCTACGGATTACAGCAACTTGGTCCGGAGAGAGTTTGACGTCCGACCCAAAGAACGTTTCAGGTAAGGCGGTCGCTCCCAGTGCCGGGTCATAGTTAGGATTGCGAGCAAAGGGGTTAGGCCCCCTGATGTTCATTCCCCAGTAGGATGGCTCCTGTCGCTGAACGCTTGGAGCGCTTTTCACGGTTTCGGCGATCTGAGAG
Organism: Devosia yakushimensis; assembly: GCF_030159855.1. Taxonomy (NCBI): domain Bacteria; kingdom Pseudomonadati; phylum Pseudomonadota; class Alphaproteobacteria; order Hyphomicrobiales; family Devosiaceae; genus Devosia; species Devosia yakushimensis. The sequence continues at coordinate 602,036 of NZ_BSNG01000001.1, forward strand.
AGTTCCAGAAAAGGGCTCCATCGCTGGGCGGTAATCGTCCCACCCAATATTTTCAGTACTTCTGCGGTCAAGTGGCCGCCGCTACGTGTTGATTTAGCGGCCAAGTGCGGCGCTGCGCCAGCAAGTATGGATATGCTGATGTTGCCAAGATTTGATCGCAGCCTGTCACTAAGTACATTTGCCAGATCGGTGGTAAGGCCGCTGGAATTGCAGGAGTCGAGTACCACATTGAGCCGCTGAAGCGAGGGTATGTGGGCGATCTTCTCTACTAGATCCGCAAATGTGAGGGAGGTGATCGGCAGGGCGGTATCCTGTGTATCCGATACCTTCAAATAGAGCCGGCCATCTCGACTCTCAGAGTGGCCTGCGAAATAGACTACTACGTCGTCAGGTTTAGCTTCATAGAGTTCGAGCAACGCAGCATTTAGCTGAGAAAGCGTGGGAGAAAGTTTGAGGATGCTTTTCTCGGGTAGGTAGGCGTAGCGGTCAGAAACACACAAGTTCTCGAAAATAGCGCGAGCGTCACTCTCCGCGGAATTTAGTTGAGTGACATGCTCGTACTTGTCGCAACCGATCGACAGCAACACCCTCGTCAACGCTTATACCTCGAAAGGCGACCGGCTTCGCGAGAAATGGCGGATATCTCAGCGGCGTAATGGGCACTGTCAAGTTCGCGCTGGTGCTGTTCTGGGACCGGTTGTTCAATTAAGTCTAAGACGCGTTTGTTGTCTGGGTGCACAAAGAGTGTTGGATAGGTGACAGTACCGTACCTCGAGATGCCAAGTTCTACCTTCCGGAACATCTCAAGAAAACCGTCCTGCATGGCTTGATCAGCATCCTCATCGGGCAGCTTGGGGCCAATCTGGACCGAATTGCCGATCTTTTCCGTCTCTTCGCTAATCATCTGAAAAAGTGACCCCACAAATTGTCCATGCAGTTCTTCACTCATGGTGTGTATAAACCGTTGAAGGGTCGAAGTATCCCGCTCAATTAGCCTTTCCACTCCCATGGAAAACTCGGCAGAGTGTGAGACAAAGGTTCCAGTATTTTCTTTCCCATCGTTTGCGTCCACGTGGGACCATTGGCTGCCATGGCGATACTGAAGGACGTTTTCTTCGGCTATGTATGTCGAGTTGCGTTTGTGCACCGCGTCTGCCGCAGCGCGGGTTATGGCGTCGTCGAAGTCGCGTTCTGGTTTGGACTTCTTCATTGCAGGTTGGCCGAGTTCAGATAGTTCACTAGGAAACTTCCCCACTCAAAGTATCCAGCTCCATCTCCTTCAGCCGCTTCACCTCGTCCCTCAGCCTTGCCGCCTTTTCGAATTCCAAGTTCGTGGCCGCCTCGCGCATCTGGGCTTCCATGTCCTTGATAACAGCCGCCAGGTTGGCGCCGACGGCCACCTGTTCCTTGCCGTCCTTGCCTTTGCCGATGGAAATGGTGACGTGGTCCTGTTCGTAGACGCTGTCGACGATGTCGTGGATGTTGGAGCGGACGGATTGGGGCGTGATGCCGTGTTCCAGATTATAGGCGAGCTGCTTTTCGCGGCGGCGGCTGGTTTCGGCCAGGGCGCGTTGCATGGAGCCGGTTTCGCGGTCGGCATAGAGCACGACCTTGCCGTCGACGTTGCGGGCGGCGCGGCCGATGGTCTGGATCAGGCTGGTTTCTGAGCGCAGGAAGCCTTCCTTGTCGGCGTCGAGAATGGCGACGAGGCCGCATTCGGGGATGTCGAGGCCCTCGCGCAGCAGGTTGATGCCGACGAGGACGTCGAAGGCGCCCAGGCGCAGGTCGCGGATGATTTCGATGCGCTCGATGGTGTCCACGTCCGAGTGCATGTAGCGCACGCGAATGCCCTGTTCGTGCAGGTATTCGGTGAGGTCCTCGGCCATTTTCTTGGTGAGGACGGTGAGGAGCGTGCGGTAGCCGGCAGCGTTGGTCTTGCGGATTTCATCGACCACGTCATCGACCTGCGCCTTGGCGGGGCGGATTTCGACCGGGGGATCGATCAGGCCGGTGGGGCGGATGACCTGTTCGGCAAAGACGCCACCGGTCTGGTCCATTTCCCAGGAGCCGGGCGTGGCCGAGACATAGACCGATTGCGGCCGCATGGCGTTCCATTCCTCGAAACGCAGCGGGCGATTGTCCATGCAGGAGGGGAGGCGGAAGCCGTATTCGGCCAGGGTCGCCTTGCGGCGGAGATCGCCGCGATACATGGCGCCGAGCTGGCCGATGGTGACGTGGCTTTCGTCGACGAAAACCAGGGCGTTGTCGGGCAGGTATTCGAACAGGGTCGGGGGCGGCTCGCCGGGTTTGCGGCCGGAGAAGTAGCGCGAGTAATTCTCGATGCCGGCGCAGGAGCCGGTGGCTTCCATCATTTCGAGATCGAAGAGGGAGCGTTGTTCGAGGCGCTGGGCCTCGAGGAAGCGGCCGGCGCCGTTGAGCTCCTGCAGGCGCGCGGCGAGCTCGCTGCGGATGGCCTTGATGGCCTGGTTCATGGTGGTGCGCGGCGTCACGTGGTGGGAGTTTGCGAAGACGCGAATGAAGGTGAGGTCGGCGCTCTTTTTGCCGGTCAGGGGATCGAATTCGACGATGGATTCGATCTCGTTGCCGAACAGGGAGACGCGCCAGGCGGCGGCTTCATAGTGGGCGGGGAAGAGTTCGATCGTGTCGCCGCGGACGCGGAAGGTGCCGCGCACGAAGCCGGTATCGCCGCGCTTGTATTGCAGGGCGACGAGCTTGGCGATGACCTCGCGCTGGTCGATTTTCTGGCCCTTTTGCAGGTCGACGGTCATGGCCGTGTAATCTTCGACCGAGCCGATACCGTAGATGCAGGAGACCGAGGCGACGATGATGACGTCGTCGCGCTCGAGGATCGCGCGCGTGGCCGAGTGGCGCATGCGGTCGATCTGCTCGTTGATGGTGGATTCCTTCTCGATATAGGTATCGGTGCGCGGCACATAGGCCTCGGGCTGATAGTAATCGTAGTAGGAAACGAAATATTCGACCGCGTTGTCGGGGAAAAAGCTCTTGAACTCGCCATAGAGCTGGGCGGCCAGGGTCTTGTTGGGAGCCAGGATCAGTGCGGGGCGATTTGTGCGGGCGATGACCTGGGCGGCGGTGAAGGTCTTGCCCGAGCCGGTGACGCCGAGCAGGACCTGGTCGGTTTCGCCATTCTCGATGCCTTCCACCAGCTCGGCAATGGCGGTGGGCTGGTCGCCGGCGGGCTGCTTGTCGGTGACCATGCGGAAGGGCTTGCCGGCGAGGCGCTTTTCGAGGTGGTTGGTGGCCTTGTGCGGCACCCAGGGGGAGGAGCCTTCCACCTCCTTGCGGCCATGCAGGATGATCTGTTCGAGGGCCTTGACCGTGGCGGTGACGCCGACGGTCTGGGCATCCTCCACGGTGCGGCTGGAGCCGGATTTGGAGCGGGCGCTGGCCAGGGCGTCGCGCAGCTTGGCCTGGGTCTCGGGATCCTTGGCGGCGGCGCGGGAAATGTCGCGGGCGGTCAGCTTCTCGTTTTGCGAGGGCACGTGGCCGAAGCCGGCCTGGGGGCTTTCGCCCAGCCCCGAGAAGTCGATGCGGTCGACCGAGTTGATCTTGGTCTTGGAGGTGCGCTTGGACATGCCGGTGGCGGTGTCGTGGCTCGATTTGGTCGTGCGGCGCTTTTCGAGCGCGGTCTTTTTCTCGGCCGCATCGGCTTCGGCGGCGGCCTTCTGGTCGGCACGGTCGAGCGCGCGCTTGTTGCGCATGCGTTCGGCATAGAGGGGCTTGTTGGCGGCCAGGTCTTCGGCCTTCTCGATTTCGCCGAGGAAGTCGTCGATGGAAAACTCAGCTTTTCCGGGGCGCGCGGATTTATCGGCCATGAAAGACACCGTTGCTCGGGGGAGCGTTCAAGATGGGGAACGGCACAGCATAATGCAATGTTCCGCCCACACTAGCACCGCATGAACGGAGACGGAACAGGGACTGCTGACAGGCCGTGTCAGCATGCTGGTTACCTGTCGTAAACCTATGGTGCCACGCAAAATTATTCTCCCTATTATGACCAAAAGATGGGGTGCTTGGTTGCCCTTGAGGGCGCCTGCACCGTAAGAAAGGGCAGGGACTGAGTCAGTGCGTGGGGCGGCATGATGGGGTTTGGGGCAATGCGCGCGCTGGCGCCGGCCGGAGTCTGGCGCTTTGTGCGGCCGCTGGTGCTGGCCATGTTGGCGCTGGCGGCATTGGCCGTGCCGGCACTGGCACAGATCACGTTCAGCCCATCGACACTGCCGGCACCGCGGGCCGGGGTCGCCTATTCCCAGACGGTGACAGCGAGTGGCGGAACGGCGCCCTATGCCTATACCATCTTGTCGGGCACGCTGCCGACCGGATTGACCCTTGATTTAGCGACCGGCACGATCAGTGGTACGCCGAGGCAAGTTGGCACGTTCAACTTTACGGTCAGGGCTTTCGATGACAATTCCGGCAGCGGGAACCAGTCTTATAGCGTGACGGTTGTGGCGCCGGCCCTAAGTCTGTCGCCAGGGTCGGGGGCTTTGCCTGGTGGTACGGTCGGGTCTCCCTATAGCCAGACTTTCTCTGCCAGCGGCGGAACGGAGCCTCTTAATTATTCCCTTGCGGTAAGCTCCGGCAATCTGGGTGGCATGGGCTTTGACACGACTACGGGTACGCTGAGCGGCGTATCCTCGTCGGTAGGCACTGTCAGCTTCGATATAATTGCAGCCGACAGTACGACAGGCACGGGGGCGCCGTTCCAGGTCACCAATAGTTATTCCATCACCTTTGCCCCTGCCGCCGCGCCGAGCGTGACGTCGGTTCTGGTTCCCGGCAATGGCACTTATGGCGTCGGCACCAGCCTTGATCGCCTGACCTTCCGGGTCCTGTTCGATCAGCCAGTGGTTGTCACCGGCACGCCCAGCATAGCGGTAACTGTCGGCTCCACCACGCGGGCAGCCAATTATGTGAGCGGCTCGGGCACATCGGTGCTGACATTTACCTATGTCATCCAGTCCGGCGACCTGGACTTTGATGGCATCGCCGTGGGGGCCATGGCGCTCAATACGGGCAGCATCCGCAATGCGTCAGGTGTCGATGCCGATACGACGCTTAATTCCGTGGGGGCGACGAATGGCGTTCTGGTCGATGGCATCGAGGTTGTCGCGGTCGACGATGTCGTTTCCACGCAGGACAATGTGCCGGTGACAGGCAATGTGCTGACCAATGATATCGGGCGCGATCTTACGGCTTCGCTTGCCGTGCCACCGGTCCATGGCACAGTCGTGCTCAATGGTGATGGCAGCTTTACCTATACCCCGAACACGAATTTTTCGGGGACCGACACTTTTGAGGTCAGCGTTGCCAATGCCCTCTATACCGATAATTCGATCACCACGATCACTGTAGGCCTGACGCCGCCGACGGTGACGAGCGTGCTGCCGAACAGCGGGCCGGTGGCCGGGGGAGGGACCGTCGTCATTGGGGGTAGCAATTTTGTCAATGTGGACGTCGTGTCCTTCGGCAGCATCCCTGCGAGTTTCACCGTCAATTCTGCAAGCACGATTACCGCAACAGTGCCCCCGGCGGCATCCGGCGGCCCGGTGGACGTTACGCTGAGCAAGGGAGCGCTGTCCGCGACCCTGACCAATGGTTACACCTATCTGACGCCCGGCGCGCTGAACGTGGTGGATGGCGGAGATCTCTCCGCTTCGGGACCGGTTGGGGGGCCATTCACGCCCTCATCGAAGACCTGGACGCTGACCAATAGCGGGGCGAGCGATATCTCGGTGGTGGTGAATGGTCCGGGCGGCGTGTTCGACCTTGCCGGTGCGACCGATGGGGTGCCGTTTACCCTGGTGGCGGGGGGAAGCGCCAATGTCACGGTCAACCTGAATGCCAGCGCCAATGGGCTGGCGGCCGGAACGGTTGGCGGCAGCGTGGCCTTCGTCAACCAGACCAATGGCAGCGGGAATACGACGCGGCAGGTCAGCCTTGAGGTAGAGGCGGCGGCGCTGGGTTCGGTGACGATCCGCCAGGAAACCAGCGGAAGCGATGCGGTATTCGGCTTCCACTCGGCCACGGCGGGGCTCAATGTGGCGATTTCCACGGCAAACGGGGTGGGGCAGAGCGCCGCCATTGCCTTGCCCGCCGGCTCCTATGCGGTGACCGGCGACGATATGAGCGGGGCGGGTTATGTGCTGACGGGGCTAGCCTGCAATGACGGCGATAGCCTGGGCGATATTGCCAGCCGGACGGCCAAGATCGAGCTGGCGGCGGGGGAGGTGGTGATCTGCACCTTTACCTCGGTCAATTCGGCCGAGGCGACGACGGCGCTGATTGAGGATTTTCTTGGCAGCCGCGCAGAGCTGATCCTGGTCAATGCGCCTGATGAGCAGCGCCGCATCGATCGCCTGAACGGGAATGTCTCAGGCGGTGGTTTCTCGGGCTCGGCGTTGCTGGGCTATCTGTCGGGAGCGGCCGATGGTGCTCCGCTGGGGGTATCGACCTCGCTGGCGGCGATCGATGCCATGGCGGGCAACCAGCAGCAAGGGACGTTCGACGCCTGGTTCGAGGGCACATTCTCGCTGTTCGACAGCGGGGGGCCGCGCGACCGGTTCAATAGCGCCGCGCTGGGTGCGGACTATCTGCTCAATCCGGACCTGCTGGTTGGTGGTTTCGTGCAGTTCGACCATCTGTCGCGGCGCTTTGCCGACGACCCGGCCAGCATATCGGGGACCGGCTGGCTGGCTGGACCCTATGTAACCGCGCGGCTGAGCGACAATCTCTATCTCGACCTGCTGGCCGCGGGCGGGCAGTCGGACAACCAGATCAGCCCGGACGGCAGTTACGAGGACCGGTTCGATGCCACGCGCTATCTGCTGAGCGCGTCGCTGCAGGGGCAATGGACGCATGAGAACTGGACCTTCTCGCCACGCGCCCGGTTGAGCTATTTCGAGGAAACCAGCGACAGCTATGTGGATAGTCTGGGCGCCGGTATTCCCGCGGTGACGGTCGGGCTGGGGCAATTGGCGGTGGGGCCGGGGATCGGCTACCGGCTGACGCTGGAGAGTGGCGTCGTGGTCAATCTGGGGCTGCGGGCCGAAGGCGTGTTCGACATCGCCAATGATGGCGGATTGGCGCTGGGCGATGTGCAGGCGCGGCTTTCGGGGACGGTGGGATTGCGGCTGGTTGGCGGCGCCAATCTTGGCGTATCGGCACGGCTCGACGGGATCGGGGCCGGCGAGGGAACCAAGGGCAGCCTCGGACTGACGCTGAGTTTGCCGGCGCGATAGGGGGCGGGAGAGAACGGCGATCGTCTCGAGATGCGGGCTCTCATCACCCCACCCTCAATCCCTCCCCATCAAGGGGAGGGAGGCGCAAACTGATGGCTCGCGGTTTCTTCGTTTCCCTTCCCTTCCTTCCAGGGCCCTCCCGCGGCCCATTCCCACCAGCAGTCACAACGTCATTCCCGCGCAGGCGGGAAACCATTCTGTTTGCCACTGCTTTCAGGAAGAGTGGATTCCCGCCTGCGCGGGAATGACGTTGTGGGAGAACAGAGGCTGGGTAAGCGCCTCAGAGGGGTCAAACCAAAAAGGCCCGCACTGGCGGGCCTTGGATGCGGGATACGACAAACGCCTAGTGAATGCGGATCGAGGAGACGTTTCCGCGCAGATAGGTGTTGAGGGCGGGTTCGGACCGAACGATGCGCTCGCAATAGCTCTTGAAGAAGCGGTCGCGGCAGACCGAGATCGAGGTGCGGCCGTTGAGCTGAACCGAGGCGAAGTTATTGTCGAGATTGAGCAGTGCCAGATCGTCGACGCTCTGGCTGCCGGAGAAGCAGGACGAGGTGCCGGTGAAATTGGTGCCTGAGAAGAAGCAGACCTCGCCGGCGCCGCCATGGGTGATGATGGGCGCCGGGTTGCGGCCGAAATCGACATAGTGGATCGAGGCCCAGCCGCGCTGACGCTCGGCCGAGACCAGGCACCAGTCGCGCTGGCAGCGCAGCACCTTGATGGCGGTTTCGCTGGCGATGTGGCCGGTGACGTCATAGGAACGGCCGGGGCCGGAGGCCAGGATCAGCGGCTTGATGGCCCAGGCATGGGTGCCGGCTTCTTCCGCAAAACTGGCCGTGGTGGCGCCAAACAGCATGACGATGGCCAGGCAGGCCGAAGTGAGAGCGGAAATAAGACGCATGATGGAAACCCTCGCGAACAAAGCGCGCGGAGATTAGCGCGCCCGCGTCTTATCTCCAAGCCCCGGAGGCATAAAGAAAAGGCGCCAATCGCAAGATTGGCGCCCGTGTTGCGATGGTGCCGATCAGCGCACGCGGATGGAGGCGATATAGTCGTCGAAATCGCCCAGGGAGCTGGCGCTGGTGGTGTAGACGCGGCAATTGCGGAAATTGACTTCCGAGCAGACCTGCACTTCGAGCCCTTCGGGATTGTCGATGGAAGAAATGCGGTCGACCCAGTTGCGCAGATCGCGATTGGCATCGCCGGCCTGCAGGCAGAAGCTGTCGCCGCGCATGCGGGTGCGATCGAAGAAGCAGACTTCGGGGTAGAAGGCGGGCGGCTGGATGATCGGCGGGCGCGGGGGACGCGGCGGATTGGGCTGGCCGATGCCGATGCTGACCGAGCCATTGGGGCCGCCAATGGTGAAGCCGAAGGAAAGGCCCGGCTGGTTTGGATTGACCGGGCGGCCGCCGGCCGTGAGGTAGCTGGCCGAAACCCAGCCATCGGGACCGGCCTTGGCAATGTAGCACCAGGAGCCCTGGCAGCGCTGCACATCGACCTGGGTGCCGGCGCGCACGACATCGACGACGGCATAGTTGGTGCCTGGGCCGGAGCGCACATTGACATTGGTGGTGACGGTGCCAGGCGCGGCCTGGGCCGCGGGCAGGAAGACCACGACCGCCGCTACCGCCAGGGCAAGGGCCCCGACAATCCTGAGCAGCACTTTGCTTTTATGGTTCATCAATGACGCTCCTCACTCAACGCCAGACAATTTTGGCCATTCTAGCGCAAGCAATGGGAAGCGGTGAGCGGGAGTTCCCGATATGGTTGCCAAATCAATGGACTAGGTTAACTGCGGTGGGGTTGGTGGCGCGTGGGGATGCAGAGCATCCCTCCCCATTATGGGGGAGGGATCAAGGGCGCAAATACGGCCTTTGGTAGCCGGCTTAGTACACGTCGACCGAGGAGGCCTGGCGGTCGAGGCGGCCGGGCAGGCGGGGGGTATCGGAACGGAGCGTGATGCAGGCGCCGTACTGGAACTGGTCGGAGCAGAGGTCGACGCGGGCGCCGCCGAAGACTTCGACCGAGCGGATATTGTCATTCCAGCCGCGGGGCAGGCGATCCATGGTCTCGCCCTGGTCGAGGCAGAAGCTCTGGCCGCGCATATTGCGCTCGCTATAGAAGCAGGCGCCGGCATCTTCATAAACGGGCGGCTGCGGCTGCGGACGCGGCGGGCGCGGGGGCTGCGGCCAGCCGGGATTGCCCGGATTCCAGCCACCGCCGGGGTTGCCCGGCCACGGATTGCCGGGGTTGCCCGGCCAGGGGTTGCCAGGATTGCCGGGCCAGGGATTGCCGGGAATGGGCTCGGGCAGCGGAACCGGCTGCGGCTCGGTGGGGCGCGGGGGCTTGGGATTCATCGATACGCCGCCGGTGGAAATATAGGCGGCCGAGACCCAGCCGGAGATGCGGCCGTAACTGACCTGGCACCAGCCGCTACTGTCGCATTGCGCATCGACCCGGGTGCCGGCCTGCAGCACGTCGAGCACGGCGGTCTGCTGGCTGGGGCCGGAGCGGACATTGACATTGGTGGTGACGGTTGCCGGCGCGGCAAAGGCCGCGCTTGCCGCGGTGACAACGGCTATGGCGGTGAAAATGGCGAGGCGGAAGGACTTCATTTTTGCTCCCCGGAGTGCCGCCAATCGGCGGTTGATGACGCTCAATAACCATTATCGAGGTGAACGCGGGCTGAACGATGGCGTCAGGTTGGAATTGGCCGCTTCTGGCCGTCCTCGCCCAGCGAAACATAAACGAAGCGGCCCTCGGTGACCTTGACGCGATCGTCGAGCCGGTTGCGGCGGGCCCAGGCCTCGATGCCGATGGTGATCGAAGTGGTGCCGACGCGTTCGACAGTCGTATAGACGCAGAGAATATCGCCCACCTTGACGGGCGCGATGAAGGTCATGGCTTCGACGGCCACCGTGACAACGCGCCCCTGGGCCCGCTCGACCGCGGCGATGGCGCCGGCAATATCCATCTGGCTCATCACCCAGCCGCCGAAAATATCGCCGGCGGGATTGGTATCGGCCGGCATGGCCAGGGTGCGGATGGTGAGAGCGCCCTTGGGCTCGGTCTGGTCAGCGTTCATGTTCAGGTCCTTTCACGGGCCAGCGGCCAACCGCTTCTTCCCAATGCTTGCGGCAGAGAGAAACATAAACCGATTTTTCAATCGAGACCTGATCGCCATCGGTGAGGACGCGGCCTGAAATATCCTGGCGCACTACCATGGTGGCCTTGGCGCCGCATTCGCAGATGGTGCGGATTTCGCGCAGCACATCGGCAATGGCCAGCAATTGCATGGAGCCGGGAAAGAGCTTGCCGCGGAAATCGGTGCGCAGGCCAAAGCACATGACGGGCACCTTGAGCCGGTCGGCGACGCGCGCCAGCTGCCACACCTGTTCAGCGGTCAGGAACTGGGCTTCGTCGACGAAGACGCAATCGACCTTGGCCTCGTCGATATGCTCGCGAATGGCGAGATAGAGATCGTCATCGGCGGAATAGAGTTCGGCCGGCTCGGCAATGCCGATGCGCGAGCTGATGAGGCCGATGCCATTTTCGGCATAGAGCGCGGAGGTATAGAGCAGCGGCCGCATGCCGCGTTCGCGGTAATTATAGGCAGCTTGCAGCAGCAGGGTCGATTTGCCCGCATTCATTGCCGCGTAGGAAAAATAGAGCTTGGCCATGCGGGATGCGGGGGGACTCAGTGTTGCGCAGGGGACAGCACAAGCCAATAGACCGGAACAGGGCCGGCTAGAAGCCTTGCCGGCGGCGTTCAACAGCTCATTGCGGGCCGACGAAAAAAGAGGCCGCCCGAGGGCGGCCAAAAATGCCGATCTGATCGGCGGAGCCGGGGTTGGCGGCCGGGCTCCAAATGGCCGGGCGCGACGTTGGGGACGTGGGGCGCGGCAGTCCGGGCTGCATGGGGGATCGCCGGGACAAGGCAGAGGCTAGCGGCCTTCTATGACGTGGGCGTGACACGATTTGTTCAGCGCGAGTTCAGTTTGCCGCAAGCAAACTGAAGCACTATCTAGCGGTCAGAACCGGAGAATTGGCATGAAGATCATGGCTCGCGCATTGGCCGCAATGGCATTGGTTCTGGCGGCGAGCCTGCCGGTGCTGGCCTCGCCCGAGGGGTTGTGGGAAATCGAGAGCGGGGATTCGCGCTACAAGGTCACGCTATGCGGCGACGGCACCCAGCTTTGCGCGGAACTTGTCTGGCTGGGCAATGGCGCCGACAATGCCGAGAACCTGCCCTATCTCAATACGCTCCTGATCGACCGGGCGCCGCAGACCGCGGCCAACGAATGGAAGGGCACGCTGCACCTTTACGGCCAGCAGGCCGGCGGCACGATTACCCAGACGAGCGACACCTCCATCTCGCTGCAGGGGTGCTTCATGTTCGTCGTCTGCCGGACCTATCAGATGTATCGGATCGGTGATTGAGGATTGTGGCCGTCGAGGTGCATCAAGAAGCGCGGTGCCTCCCTCGGGCCCGACCCCAGGGCCACTCGCCGCTTGTGCCGGGTTGAGAGAGGCCCTCGGGTCAAGCCCGAGGGAGGCGCGGTGGGTGGGCGAGTATTGAAGCCGGCCTGCCTTACGGCAGTTCCGCATCCAGTGCGGCGATCAACTGGGTGATTTCCTCGGGCGTGGTGTAGTGCACGAAGGAGAGGCGGAGGACGCCGTGGTTGGGGTCGACGCCGAGGGCTTCGAGCAGGTGGACGGCGTAGAAATTGCCGCCGCTGGCCATGACGCCGTGTTTGGCGAGACGGGCGGCGACAGCAGCGCCGGGCTCGGACAGGATCAGCGAAATGGTGGGGGCGCGGCTTTCGGCGTCGTCGGGGCCGACGAGGCGGACATTGTTCTTGCCGCGCAGGTAATCGAGCAGCGGCTGGACCAGGGCGATTTCCTGGCTCCGCATGGCCTTTCGGGCGCGAGCGAAGGGGTTGCCGGTGCCGCCGGAGATGTCAGCCACGGTCTCGAAGTAGTCGACAATGGCGCCGACGGCGGCGATCTGGGCGTGGTCGGGGCCAGCGGGGGTCAGGCGATAGCGCAGCTTGGTGTCGTTGAAATAATGGCCCTGATTGGGCAGGTCCAGCGCCAGTGAGGGCCGGATGGCCATGACGCCGAGATGGGGGCCATAAACCTTGTAGGCGGAGAAGAGATAGATATCGGCGCCGAGTTCATTGAGGTCGGGTAGGCCATGGGGGGCGTAGCTCACCCCATCTATGGCGGTGACAGCGCCCACGGCATGGGCGCGGGCCGAGATTTCGGCGATAGGATTGATCTCGCCGACGATGTTGGAGCAATGCGGGGCGGCGACGAGACGCACCTTGGCGTCGAGGATGGCGTCGAGGCCGGCCAGATCGAGGCGGCCGGTTTGCGGATCGACCTGCCATTCACGCACTTCGATGCCGCGCGCGGCGAGACGCCGCCAATTGCCGGTATTGGCTTCGTGATCCTGATTGGTGACCACAATGGCATCGCCGGGCTTGAGCCAGGCGCCGAAGGCATTGGCCAGCACATAGGTATTGGCGGAGGTGGAGGGGCCGAAATGGATCCAGTCGGGATCGACATTGAAGGCCTGGGCAATGCGCTCATAGCTGCGGTTCATCGCGTCGCCCGCCGCGATGGAGGCGGGGTAGACGCCATAGGGCTGGACCTTGGTGGCGCGGTAGAAATGCTCGAGCGTGTCGAGCACGGCGCGGGCCGTATAGGAGCCCCCGGCATTTTCGAAAAAGGCCTGACCGGCAAGGGAGGGTTCGGCAAAGGCGGGGAAATGCGCCCGAATGCGCGCGGGGTCGAGGGGCAGGGCGGTCATTACATCATCCAAACAAAACTCAGAGATTGGTAGTGGATGATTGGACAAATGCAAGCCCCGGCCATTGCGGGCCGGGGCTTGTGCGGGTCCGGGGAGGGTCGGCCGGATGATCCGCAATGACGGTGCTGCCACAGGAGGTATAGGCAGCGCCGGAGGGAATTTTGGAGGGCCCGGATGACCCGAAGATCAGGCTCTTAACACCCTCCCAACCTCCCCACGGAGGGGGGTGCCTGGTTCAGCCGTTGGTTGGCGCGGGCAGGGCCGGCTGGGCGGCGTCGGGGCCGGGATGGCGCGGACCGCCGGGCTTGCCGGACCAGTTGGGGCGCTCGCCGCGCTCCGGCGCCAGCGCCTGGCGCTGCTCGTCGGTAAGGCTATCGAAGAAGGCGGTGACCGAGGGTTTTACGGCTTCGAGTGCGGAGAGCTGCGCGGTGACGACGGCGATGCGGGTATCGAGGCGGGCCGTGACATCGGGACGCTCGGCGCCTTCGGCGGGACGAGCTGCCTTGGCGGCGGTTTCAAAATTTTCGGCGGCGGCCAGGATTGATGACTTCATGGCGTCGAACAGGGGCTGCTGCTCGGCAGTGAGTTCGATGCGATGGCTGAGGCGAACCAGGCCGATTTCGGCGGCTTCCGCGCCGCGTTCGAAATTGAGGAAGCCGCCACCATTGCGGATTTCCATATGGCGCGGGCCAAAGCCGGGGAACTGGCCCGGGCGCTGGAAGCGGTTATGGCCGGGATTGTCCTTCTGCGCTTCGGCAGCCAGAGGGGCAGGGGTTTGCTGGGCGAAGGAAGGGGCGACAGAGGTCAGGCCGAGGGCGGCAGTCACGAGGGCCACAATGGCGGTCCGGGAGAGCGTCTTCATGGAGGTTTACGTCCTTTTGCATGGGACCGGGTCGTCCGGTATGGAAAGGACCATAGGGCAGGCAAACTCTTCCCGACCTTGCGGCGGCATGAAGACTTGGTCAGGTTGGTAAGGTGCAGCGGGGAGACGGCGAATGGTTGAGATTGTCGACGATCCCTTTCCGGGTATTGAGGCGCTGAACACGCTGTGGCTGAGCGCGTGGAACGGCCCCGTGGCGCCGGGCTATGGCAAGGTGCTGGAGCGGAGCCTGGCGCATGTCGGGGCCTATGAGGCGGGCGTGCTGGTGGGCTTTGTCAATGTGGCCTGGGATGGCGGCGCGCATGCCTTTGTGCTCGATACGTCGGTGCACAGGGAGCATCAGCGGAAGGGTATTGCGACGGCGCTGGTGGCGCGGGCGGCGGAGCTGGCCGAGGCACGGGGCGCGGAATGGCTACATGTGGATTTTGAAGCGCATCTGGAGGGGTTTTATCGGGGCTGCGGGTTCCGGGGGACTGCGGCGGGGTTGATGCGGTTGGGGGAGTGAGGCTCTAAGTCCTCGCCATCCACGGTGTCATTCCCGCGAAAGCGGGAACCTCTGTTTCGGGATACTGGAGAAGAAAACGGAGGTTCCCGCTTTCGCGGGAATGACATTGTGGGGGAGCGGGCATCCAAGCATAGGTGGGCGCAGTACCCCTCACCCTCGAAAATCCGCTGAACGCGGATTTTCTATCCCTCTCCCTCAAGGGGCGAGGGGAAGAGGGGCTCATGCAGGCCCCGCAGCAAGCCTCTAGCGCGTTAGATAGACCGGATTGCTCAGCGCCCGTCTTATCGGTTGCTGAGTGAGGTCGCTGCCCTTGAGCTGCCAGGGTAGTTCGCGATTTTCCAGGGTAGCGGTGAAGTCGGCGATGAGGCTTTCGCGGCTGGCCTGGGCGATGATTTCGGCGCGGATGAAGGTTTTTGCGTCGGACAGGGGCAGTTCGGCCCGCCAGTCGTCATCGGGAATCGTGACTTCGGCCAGGGGGCCATTGGCATCGATCCAGAGCAGGCGGTCGCCGGCGGCGCCGCGGATATTTGCCGTGGTCGTGGCTGCCCCATTGACTGTTGAGCCCATGGGATGGCCATCGACGGTGATGGAGAGATGCGGGCCGGTTGGGCTTTCGGTGATGTAGCCGTGACCCGCTTTCATGGCGGCGAGGACGGCGTCTTCGGAGAGTTCGTCCAGCCAGAGGACTGTCGTGGGGCGGGCGAGGACGAGCGGGCCTTCGGGCAGGAGGCGGTCGGGCTGGTGATAGTCGGAGCCGCCGATGGCAGAGATGCGCAGGCCGGCGGCCAGGCGGCGCTGGTAGCGCTCGAGGGAAATCCAGTTCCAGGCCAGCCAGGTGGATTGCCAGACTTCCATGCAGTCGATTTCGGGCAGCTCATAATCCCAGGGGATGGTGGGCTTGTCGTGATTGATCGAAAGCAGGCCGCCTTTGTCGTGCACCGACTGGGCCAGAATGTGGGCATCGGACGGCTGGGTCATGCGGAAATCGATCCAGTCATCGACGCCAAAGACATTGGCATGGCCGACTGCCGTGGTGATTTCCATGGCGCGCACGAAGACCAGATCGGGGCTGGAATGGGGGTGGAAATAGCGGCGCTGGGTGATGGTGTTGTGGTCGGCAATGGCGAGGAAATCGAGGCCGGCCTGTTTGGCCGCAGCGTGGAGCAGTTCGGGGGCGCCTTTGGCGTCGGAATGGTAGGTGTGGCAGTGCAGGTCGCCCTTGTACCAGCCGGGTTCGCGGCGGATGGGGAAGGTGCGGGCGGGCTGTGGCGCGAGGGGGCGGGCGGCGCTGTCGAGAGTGATGGTGACGGAGGCCTGGGTGCCCGTTTCGGGGATTTTGTAGAGGCCCAGAATGACGTTCCAGCGGCCGGGCGGGATATCGCCATGGATATAGCCCGGCGTGGCGTCGTCTGTGGCGATGAAAAAATGGTCGCGCGCGCCGCCGCTCCAGCCGCGGAAGCCTTCTGCTGTGGGATAGCCGGTATCGCTGGAGTCGAAGGCGCCGAGGTCGATGATGCAGTCTTCGGCCTTGGGATAGGCGAGGGTGACGTCGATGCGCGTGGTGCCGGCGGGGACGTCGAAGGGGATGTAGAAATAGGGATTTTTTGACTGGTCGGCGCGGGTGATGGGGGTGGTGATTGTGGTCACAGCGGCTGTTCCCCGTCCGCCGGAATGCGCGCCCCGGTGCTGTCGAAGAGGTGGATGTGCTCGGGCGAGAAGCTGAGCACCACCGCCTCGCTCAGCGTGATGTGGTCATCCGTGAAGATGCGGGCGGTGAGGCGGGAGGTGTCGGGGCGTTCGATGGTGACGAGGCTTTCGGGGCCCATGTTTTCGTTGGCGAAAAGGGTGCCGAAAATGGTGTTGGCGAGGCCCGGATTAGCGATGGCGAGGTGTTCGGGGCGGATGCCGAGGGTGAGGTTTTTGTCCTTGGCGAGGGCGGCCGCGATGCCGGAGGACATGGGGAGTGACGACAAGGTCAGGCCATCGGCCTTGAGCTGCAATTGGCCGTCGCCATGGCTCGCTTCCACGGGCACCAGATTCATGGGCGGATTGCCGACGAAATTGGCGACGAAGGTGGTGGCCGGCCGGCGGTAGATTTCGATGGGTGGGGCATATTGCACGATGCGGCCCTGGTCCATCACGGCGATCCTTGTGGCGAGCGCCATGGCTTCGGCCTGATCGTGGGTGACGTAAACGGCGGTCATGCCCATGTCGCGTTGCAGGTGATTGAGGAAGCCGCGGGCTTCCAGCCGCAGCTTGGCGTCGAGATTGGAAAGCGGTTCATCGAACAGATAGACGCGGGAGGGATAGACCAGCGCGCGGGCGAGTGAAGTGCGCTGCTGCTGGCCGCCGGAAATCTGGCTGGGGAGGCGATCCATGAGATGGCCGATCTTGAGCACATCGGCCACTTCCTTGGCGCGGCCGTGACGCTTCTGGATGGGTTCGCCACGCACCTTGAGCGGATAGGCGATATTGTCGGCCAGGTTCATATGCGGATAGAGCGCATAATCCTGAAACACCATGGAAATCTGGCGGTCCTTGGGGTGCAGATTGGTGACATCGTCGCCCCCGATCAGCACCCGGCCACTGCTGGGGGTTTCGAGGCCCGCGATCATGCGCAGGCTGGTGGTCTTGCCGCAGCCGGAGGGGCCGAGCAGGCACACGAATTCACCATCGCCAATGGCAAAGCTGACATCGGAAACGGCGTTGAAGGCGCCAAAGCTCTTGGTGACGTTTTTGAATTCGACTGAAGCCATGAAATGGGAGCCCTAGGCTTTGATGCCGCCGAAGAACCGGAAGCCGAACTTCCAGCTGACGAACAGGTAGAGAATGATGACGGGGAGCGAATAGATCAGCGAATAGGCGGCAAGGAGCGTGACGGTGGGCGTGCCGGCTTCTGAATAGAAGGAATAGATGGCGACCGAGGCCGGCATCAGCTTGTCGCTGCGCAGCAGGATGAAGGGGATGAGGAAGCTGCCCCAGATGTTCACGAACGCCCAGACCACGACGACCACAATGCCGGGGCGGATGACCGGCAAAGCGACATCGAAAAATGCCTGGACGGGGGAGGCGCCGGCGACCATGGCGCTTTCCTCGTAGGATTTGGGGATGGAATCGATGAAGTCGCGCAGGATGAACATGGCGGTGGGCAGGAGCCCGCCGGCGAAGGTGAGGATGACGGCCAGGTGGCTATCGATCAGCCCCATGGCCGAGACAATGAGGAAGATCGGCACCATGGCGGCCGAGCCTGACACGACCGAGGAAAACAGCAGCAGGATATAGGTGACGGCGCCTTTGCCGGGGATGGAGGAGCGGCTGAGGGCATAGGCGGCCAGCGTTGCGGCTGCGCCGACGAGGATGACGCCGCCGATGGACTGGATCAGGCTGTTCCACAGCGCCTGCATGGCAAAGTTGTTCTGGAACACGGTCATGAAATTGGACAGCGTCCAGGGATCGGGGATGGTAACGCCCAATTCGGCCCGTGCGTTGAAGGGGGCGAAGATGAACCAGATCAGCGGTAGCGCGAAAATGGCGCCGATCAACGCGGCGAGGGCTGAGAAGGCGATGCGGCCGGCAAAGGCGGGGAAGGTGAGTTTCATGTCTCAAGCCCTCTTCTTGCGGCCGATGGTGAGATAGATCAGCGCGAAAGCCAGATTGATCAGCATGATGATGACGCCGACCGCCGCGCCCTTGCCAAATTCGAAATCGCGGAAGGCTACCCGGTAATTGTAAATCGAGAGCAATTCGGTGCGGTAGGAGGGCCCGCCATTGGTCAGCAGGAAGGGGGTGAAGGTGTTGAAGGTCCACATGGTGATCAGGATCAGATCGGTCACCACATGACCCCGGATGAGGGGCAGGGCGATATCCTTGAACTTTTGCCAGGAGGAGGCGCCGGCCACGTCGGCCGCCTGGAAATAGCTGGGCGGGATCGAGGAAAAGGCCGAGTTGAACAGCATCATGGAGAAGGCGGCGCCGCGCCAGGTATTGAACACCACGATGACCCAGAAGGGCTGTTGCAGCAGGAAATCGCCCTTGGGCAGGCCGACGCTCCCCAGGATCGCATTGAGCGTGCCCTGATCGCGATCGAGGAAAGCGAACCAGGCAAAGCCGATCACCACTTCGGGCAGAATCCAGGCGGCGATGACGAAGGTTTCGGTGAGGCGCTTGATCCAGGGCGGCACGGTCTGGATCAGCCAGGCGAGCAATAGGCCGAGCAGGGCCTGGCCGATCAGCGCCGAGGCCAGCACGAATTGGGTGGTGAGGATAAGCGAGAAGCCGAACTGGCCGCGCTGGAAGAAATTGGAGGGGTCGAACAGCGCGAAGTAATTGGCGAGGCCAACAAATTCGGGATTGAGCGCGGTGCGGCCGAGCAGGGTGCGGTTGGTGAAGGATACGAAGATCACCCAGAAGAAGGGGATGATCACGAAGAGCGCGACGAGAATTCCAGCCGGAGTGAGGAAGACGGCGCCGGCGCGGTTGGAGAGCAGGGCGAAGCGGCGGGCGGGTTTGGGTTCCGGTGTCGTTGGTTCAGCCGTCATGCCGTTTTCCTGATTTCGTCCAGTATGCGGTGTATTCCGGCGTAGGCCGGAATCCATGCTGTGTTCCCTCCTCAAGCTGGATGGCGTGGATGGCCTTCAGCATGGATTCCGGCCTACGCCGGAATGACACTGTGGGAGGAGAGCTTGGAGCCTCTCCTCCGCACCCGATGTCCCGTGGGACACCGGGCGGCTCGGGGAGGAACCTCTTGCCGTCAGAGCAGGCTGACGGTGTTTTCTTCACCGACGATGCGGATGACCGCGTCGCGATACTGGGCCATGGCATCTTCGGGCGAGAGTTCGCCCGAGACGACGCTTTCCGTCATGCGCTGGATTTCGGCCGAGACCGCGTTGTAATCGGGATCGTTCGGGCGGGCGGTGGTGATCGGCAACAGTTCCTGGCTGGATTGGGTCAGGAAGGGGCTGTTGGGGATCGGCACATCGGTACGCGCGGTGATGCGCGGCTGGATCGCCTGGAAGGCCTCGAGCTGGGCGGGCTCGTTCATGAAGGAGAGCAGGGCCCAGGCTTCCTTGGGGGTGTCGGTGGCCGGATTGAGCACGAAGCCCGTGCCGCCCGAAATGGTGACGAAATCCTGGCCGCGAATGCCCTTGCCGGGTTCCTCGGCGGGAATCTTGACCCAGCCCATGACATTGTCACGGTCGGCCACGGCGAATTCGGAGCCTTCGGGGGTGACCGAGCGGTAGAAATAATCGCCCTCGAACAGCAGCGCCGTCACGCCATCGCGGAAATTGGCGAAGGAGCGGTTGCGGCCATCGGCCAGCAATTGCGCGCGGGCATCGCCGAGCTGCTCATCGACATAGATGGTCTTGTAGAGGTTGAGCGTGTCCAGAATACCCTGGCTGCCCACGATCCATTTGCCGTTCTCGTCGAGCACGGTTTCGCCCGTGCCCAGCAACGCCAGCCAATAGCCCTGCATGGTGGTGGCTTCGCCCATGGCGACGCCGGCATTGAGCTGGATGGGGAAGCTGTCAGGCTTGACCTTCTTGATGGCGCGGGCGGCATCGAGGATTTCGGTCCAGGATTTGGGCTGCCAGGTTTCGGCGTCGATGCCGGCTTCGGTCAGCATGTCCTTGCGGGTGTAGAGCATGCGCACGTCGGTGCCGAGCGGAATGCCGTAATATTTGTCCTGATAGAGCATCAGGGCGCGCGAGCCTTCCGACAGGGCGGCCCAGCCGGACCAGTCATCGACTTCGGCTCCGGCCACTTCATTGAGGGGCTTGAGCAGGCCGCCTTCGACGAAGCTGGGGATCAGGAAGCCGTCAAATGCGGTGACGTCGGGACCGGCGCCGGTGGAGAAATCGAGGGCCAATTGCTGGGTGAGCTGAGCGTCTTCACCGCCAAACTGGTTGAGCGTGACCTTGGTATCCGCATTGGCCGCTTCGAAGGCGGGAATGACGCTGTTCTGAATCCACTCGGCAGTGCCGCTATTGACGCCGCCAATGACGCAGCGGCAGGTGATCTCGAGGTCGACGGCGAAAGCCGGACCGGCCATTGCAGTAGCGCCGACAAGGCCAAAGGCCAGGGCGCGCAGACGATTGCTCATCGCAAAAACCTCCCATGTATTGGCTCCGGATTGGTCCGGTAGCCGGTGTTGGTTCGTGGCCCCCGGCGCTGACCGGTATAGGCACGAACCCATCAACAATGAACACGTTTTCACTGCTCGTCAATGCGCGGCATTTGACTGGACAGGACGAGGCAGAAACGTGCCGGGGCATGGTGAGCATGTTTTGCAAAGGTTGCGTGACAAAGTGCGTGGATTTCGGTTGCGCGGAAAAAAGCCTCGTGCTTGACAGTGCCGCAGGCGAGAGCCAGTGTTTTGAACACGATTTCATAAACGTGTGGGAGGATTGTTTGAGCGATAGCGGGGCGCCCGCGCGGGAGCGTGCGACGGCACAGATGGTGGCGCAGCGGGCCAAGGTCTCGCGGGTCGCCGTGTCACGCGCCTTCAATCCCCATACCTCGCTCAAGCCGGAAAAGCGCGAGCTGATCCTCCGAATCGCGCAGGAGCTGAATTACACGCCGGACCGGGCGGCGCGGGCGCTGGTCAGCGGGCGCTCGCATCTGGTGGGCGTCATCGTGCCCGATGTCTGCAGCCCCTGGGAAAGCCAGGAAATCGACGCGCTGACCACGGCGCTGCAGAACGAGGGCTTTGCCACGCTGCTGTTCAAGACCCAGACCGATATGAGCATGGACGAGACGCTGCTGACCTATATGAAGGGCTTCAATCCGGACTCGGTCATCGCCTTTGTCGAGAATATCAAGCCGGCCATATTGGCGCGCGTGCTGGGGCGCGCGGTGCCGATCTATGTGCATTATCCGCTCGAAGGGCAGCCCGAAACGGGTGTGTTGGCCGCCGATAAGACGCTGCATGACCGGCTCAATATCCTGCAGCGCAATGGCATGGAACAGGCGGTGGCGCTGGTGCAGGGCTATGGCGCCAAGCGCATCGCCTATCTTTCCGGCCTGCCGCGATCGCTGGCGAGCGTCGCGCGCGAGCAGACCCTGCGCCGTGTGATGGCCGAGCGGGGGCTGGGCGAACCGCAGGTATTCGCGGGCGATTTTACCTATGACACGGCCTATGCGGCGACCGTCGATCTGTTCCGCGTGGGGCAGGGGGCGGATGCCATTTTTGCCGCCAACGATGTGGGCGCCTTCGGGGTGATCGATGCGTTGCGGCATGAATTCGGGCTGCGTGTGCCGCAGGACGTCAAGGTGGTCGGGTTCGACGATATCGAGCAATCGCACTGGAAGAGCTACAGTCTCACCACGGTCAAGATCGACCTGGCTGAGCGGGTGCGGGCGCTGGTGCGGCTGATCCTGCGGCGGCTCAACGATCCGGATGCGCCCGCCTTCGAAGAAACCCTGCAAACAAGGCTGGTCGTGCGCGGCACGGTTGGCTGATCGGATTTTCATGACCAACAAGCGCATCCATCTGGTCTTCAAGACCCATCTCGATATCGGCTTTACCGACCATGCCGCCCGCGTGCGGCGGCAATATCATGAGCAGTTCATTCCGCAGGCCATCGCCACGGGCGAGCATTTTTATGCGGAGAATCCCGCGCGGCCTGGCTTCATCTGGACCACTGGCGCATGGCTGATCTGGGATCATCTCAATAGCCAGGATGGTGAGCGGGTCAGGCGGCTGGAGCGGGCTATCGAGCGGGGGCTGATTGCGTGGCATGCGCTGCCGTTTACGACCCATACCGAGCTGATGTCGCCGGCGGTGTTCCGGGCGGGACTGAGCTATGGGCAGGAATTGGACAGGCGATTTGGCAAGTCTACGATCGCGGCCAAGATGACCGATGTGCCGGGGCATACGCTGGGCATGGTGCCGCTTTTGGCTGAGGCGGGCGTCAAATTCCTGCATCTGGGGGTGAATACGGCGAGCCCGGTACCCGACGTGCCGCCGATTTTCCGCTGGTGGGCGCCGGATGGGTCGGAAGTGGTGGTGATGTACCAGGCCTCCTATGGGGAGACGGACTTTCCGGCGGGTGACGATATCGGGCTGAGCTTTGCCCATACTAACGACAATATCGGGCCGCAAAGCGTGGGGCAGACGATGGAGGCGGTGCGGGCGCTGGGGCATGCGCAGCCGGGCGCGGAGATCGTGGCGTCGACGCTGGATGCTTTCGGGGCCGCCATGTGGGAGCGGCGCGACAGCTTTCCGGCGGTGACGGAGGAGATCGGCGATAGCTGGATCCATGGCGCGGGGAGCGATCCCGGCAAGATTGCGCGGTTCCGGGCCTTGCAGCGGCTCTATGATGGCTTTGAAGCAGAGCTGACGCCGGAGCGGTTGGCCTTCGGGCGTGGGCTCGCCATGGTGGCCGAACATACCTGGGGCGTCGATATCAAGACCTATCTGCGGGACGAGAAGGCGTGGGACCGGCCGGCTTTTGAGGCGGCGCGCAAAGGCGATTATCGCTTTGCTTATGCCGAGCAGTCCTGGGCCGAGCAGCGGGACTATCTCGATGCGGCGGTGGCGGCTTTGGGTCCGGAGGATCGGGCGCTGGCTGAGGGTGCGGAGTGGGAGCCGGATCTGCCGGGGGCGCTGGCGGCTGGGCATGAGCTGAGCGATGGCGGTTGGGTGGTGACGCTTGATCCCCAGACCGGCGACATTGCGCGGATTGTTTCGCCTGCTGGCGTGGTCATTGAGGGTGCTGGTGGTTCGCTGTTGGGCTATCGCTATGAGACCTATGACTGGGCCGAGTTGCAGCGGCATCTCGACAGCTATCTGCAGCACCGGCTGGAATGGGCCATTCTCGACCATGACAAGCCCGGCCTGGCGCAGGCGAAGACTGCACTGACGCAGAGTTTCGCGCCGCGTTTCAAGGGCGTCGCGGGGAAGACCGCACTGGCGGAAATGCCGGCGCTGGCGCATGAGACGCTGGGCGCGCCGCCGCGGATCGAGCTGGCTTTCCGCGCGCTGGACGAGCGGCAGCTGGAGATTGCGCTGGTGCTGCGTGACAAGCCGGCCAATCGCATGCCCGAAGCCAGTTTCCTCGCCTTCACGCCAGAGGATACCAGCCATTGGGCCCTGCGCAAGATGGGGCTGTGGCAGGATGCGGCCGCTATCGTCGAACGCGGCGGCGGGCAATTGCAGGCTGTCGAGGCAATGCGGGCGGTGGTTGGGGCAACACCCATTTCGGTGCAGCTTCTCGATAGTGCGCTCGTGGCTCCGGCGACGGCGCCTTTCATGCCGTTCCAGCCGCAAAGGCCGGATTTCGCCGGTGGCTTCCGCGTCAACCTGCACAACAATAAATGGGGCACCAATTTCCCCATGTGGTGCGAGGGAACGATTGTCAGCCGGTTGGTGCTCTCAATCTAGAGCGGGGCCTCTGGACTTTCCCCGGGCGTCCGGCCAACCCTAGGACAGTGACTGGGGGACTTGGCATGTTGGTGCATGAGGGCGAGGAGCGGACGGCGGCCATCGATATCCGGCTGGCCGCCATGCTGTCGGCGATAGCGGGCGGCCTCAATACGGCGGGCTTTCATGCCGTGGGCTATTTCTCGGCGAATATGACGGGCAATGTCTCGGCGCTGTCGGATTATCTGGGGCTGGGCAATCTCTGGCTGGCGGCGCTGTTTGGCTCGATTGTGGTGGCCTTTATCCTGGGCGCCTTCTTTTCCGGGCTGTTGATCGAAGTGGGCCGGCAGCGCGGCATCAGGGCTATCTATGCCTATAGCATCGCGGCGGAAGGCGGGTTGCTGGTGGCGCTTGGCGTGGCGGACCTGTTCATTGCCGCCGTGCATAGCAGTTCCTTCGTCATTCTGGGCCTGAGCTTCCTGATGGGGCTGCAGAATGCCGCCACGACGCGGATTTCCAGCGCTCGCGTGCGCACGACCCATGTTTCCGGCATGGCCACCGATATTGGGCTGGGGCTCGCGGCCCTGTTCAACAAAGGGGGCGCCAGCGCGGAGGTGTTGCACCGCCTGCGCCTTCATTGCACGACCATTCTGGCCTTTTTCCTCGGGGGGATAGCGGGCGTGGTGGCCTATCAGGCTGTGGGTGGGGTGATGCTGCTGATTTCGGCGGCGCTGTTGTTGCTGATCTCGATTCCCGAAGTGCTCAAGGCCCGGGCCTCAGTCTGACCGCCTTGCCTTGGTGAAGAGGCGATAGAAGTTCTCGCTGGTCTGCTGGCCTATCGTTGCCAGATCGGTGTGGCGGAGATCGGCCAGCAATTGCGCAGTGTGGATGATGAGGGCTGGCTCGTTGCGTTCGTCCTGGTGGGGGACGGGGGCGAGGGAGGGGGCGTCGGTTTCGACCAGGAGGCGATCGGCAGGCGCGGCTGCGGCGATCTGGCGGGAGGTCTCGTTTTCGGGAAAGGTCAGCAGGCCCCCGAAGGAGAGGTAGGCGCCTAGGGACAGCGCGGTTTCGGCTAGTTGCGGGCCGCCGGAAAAGGCGTGCATCAGGATGGGGAAGCCTCCCTTGCGGCTTTCCTCGGTGAGGATTTGGGCCATGGCGTCGTCCTGGCGGACGGAGTGGATCACCAGCGGCAATTGGGTCTGGCGAGCGGCATGGATATGGGCGCGGAAGACGTCGATCTGCGCGTCCCAGGAGGCATTGCCGAAGAAAGTGTCGAGGCCGGCTTCGCCGATGCCGATGACTTTGGGGTGCGCCGTCTGGGCGACGAGTTCGGCGGTGGTGACGTCGCGTTCTTCGTCGGCGAAATGGGGCAGGGTGCCCACGGTGCAATAGACATTGTCGTATTGCTCGGCCACGGCCAGGACGCGGGCGAATTGGCGGACGCGGATGCCGATGGTGAGAAAGGCATCGACGCCGGCCGCGGTGGCGCGGGCGAGGATGGCGTCGCGGTCCGGGTTGAACTCGTCGAAATCGAGGTGGCAGTGGCTATCGATCAGCACGGGGAGTCCTATCCGGCGGTGGTGCGGGATAGGTAGCATGGGCGCTGGTGATAGGGCAGGGCGTTGGGAGGATTTCGGGTATGCGGGGAGCCACGATCTGCCTCCCTCCCCCTTGAGGGGAGGGATTGAGGGTGGGGGTTCTGAGCTTTCCATCGGCATGGAGTTCATGGTGGGCGCAGAACCCCCACCCTAGCCCTCCCCTCAAGGGGGAGGGGACGGATCGGGGCTCTCTGGCCCCGATCGTAAAGATCAGATATTCGCGTCGACCAAGGCCTTGAGCTGGGCCAGTTCCTCACCCGTCAGGTTGACCAGGGGCGGACGTACCGGGCCGGCTTTGCGGCCGCGGACTTCGAGGCCCGCCTTGATGATCGAGACGGCATAGCCCTTGCGGCGGTTGCGCAGGGTGGTGAGGGGGAAGAAGAAGTCCTTGAGGATGCCGTCAGTGGTCTTGGTGTCGCCGGCGCGCAGGGCTTTATAGAAGCGCTGGGCCAGTTCGGGGACGAAGTTGAACACGGCCGAGGAATAGGTGGTGACGCCGGCGGCGAAATAGGCGGTGGCGTAGAGTTCATGCGTCGGCATGCCGCCAATATAGGTCAGGCGGTCGCCCAGCTTGGTGGTGATTTCGATGACGCGGTCGACCTCGCCATAGCCATCCTTGAAGCCAATCAGGTTGGGGCACTGATCGCACAGCTTTTGCAGGCTATCGGCGGTGAGCACGATATTGTCGCGGTTATAGACCACGACGCCGATGCCCACGGCATCGCAGACCGCCTTGACGTGGGCAACGAGCCCTTCCTGCTCGGAGAACATCAGATAGGGCGGCAACAGCAGCACGCCATCAGCGCCGGCGGCTTCGGCAGCCTTGGCCATTTCCACGGCCATGGCGGTGCCATAGCCGGCGCCACCCAGGATCGGGGTCTTGCCGGCCGTGGTCTTGGCGATCTTGGTGACGTGGGCGACTTCGGCCGGGGTCAGCGAGAACAATTCGCCCGTGCCCCCCGGAGCGAACAGCACGGCAGCGCCGAACCCGTCGAGCCAATCGATATGGGTGCGATAGGCATCCTCATCGATGGTGAGGTCGGCATTGAACGTGGTGACGGGGAAGGAGAGCAGGCCGCTGCCGAGCGCCACTTTGAGTTCGCTGGGAGTCATGGAAGAGAAGTCCTCTGAATACGGGAATTAATAGGTGTCGAGCGCCTGCAGCAGCGCGGCGGTGTAGCCATAGCAATAGGCAAAGGCGACGCCCTGCGGATCGCGGCCATCAATGGTGGGGACGTGGTCGGGCATGACCATGTATTGGTAGCCCACTTCCTTGTAGACCTTGAGCGAGCGGGCCATGTCCATGTCGCCTTCATCGGGGAAGGTTTCCATGAAGGACAGCTTGTGGCCGCGAATATTGCGGAAATGCAGGTTGAAAATCTTGTTCCGGCTGCCGAACCAGCGGATCACGTCGTCGATTTCCTCGCGCGGATTGTCGAGCATTTCCCCGACCGTGCCCTGGCAGAAATTGAGGCCGTGATAGGGGCTTTCATGCAGGGTGACGAACTTCTTGAGCCCTTCGACCGTGCCGAGCACGCGGGTGACGCCCTTATAGCCGGGCGGGGTATAGGGGTCGTGCGGGTGGCAGGCGAGGCGGATCTTGTTGGATTCGGCGACGGGCACGACGCGGGAGAGGAAATAGTCGATCCGTTCCCAGTTTTCCTCTTCCGACAGCACGCCGGCAAGGCCCGGCGCAGCCTTCTGGTCGGTCTTGTCCCAGCGGAAGGAGGCATTGCGCGAGCCGCCGCGGCCCAATTCGTCGGGGGTGCGCGGAATGCCGATGAGATTGAGATTGTATTTGGCGGCGGGAATGCCGGCCGCGGCCAGGTTCTCGATCAGCTGGCAGATGGCGTCGAGCTGGCGATCGCGCTCGGGGCCGGCCAGCAGGATATCGGGATAGGTCGCCGTCTCGATGGGGCTCGAGGGCAGGGGGAGCTGGATCATGTCCAGAATCAGATCGAAGCTTTCGACCTTGTCGCGCAGGCGCTTGAGGTCATCGAGCGTCCAGGTGCCGAGCTTGGTCTCGGGATCGGCGCAGATGTGCTTGATGCCGAGCTGCGCCCAGACGCGATAATCGTCGTCGTCACGGGCGGCGAGCTGAGTTCCTACATACATGACATACTCCCCATTTCATCAATGAGGTATGACATAATATGAATTTTGAAGTCTGTCGAGCGATTAGCGCGCCAGCCGGCGATATCGTTTCTGGCTGTTGAGCAAATGCTCGCGCATGGCGGCGCGAGCGCCATCGGGGTCCTGGTCGGCAATGGCGTCGATGATGCGGGCGTGCTCGGCGATGACGCCGTTGAGATAGTCGACATCGCTGGCATCGGGCAGGGTCGGGAACTGGCCGCGCGGAATCGAACGGGGGCCGAAGCCGGTCATCGAGTCGATGTAATAGTGATTATTGGTGGCCCGCGCGATGGCCAGGTGAAAGGCGAAATCGGCCTCCACCGTAGGGGCGCCGGCATGGATATTGGCGGCCATGTGCTGGTTGGCGTCGCGAATCGCTTCTTCCTGCTGGGGTGAGCGGCGATAGGCGGAGATGGCGGCGGCCTCAACTTCGATGGCGAGGCGGAATTCCAGTAATTCCAGGGTTTCCGGGATACTTTTGAGCTCGCCCGGGGTGAGGTGGAGCTGCCGCCCGCTCGCCTGGGGCTCGGCCACGAAAATGCCCTTGCCCTGAACGGGGGTGACCAGGCCCGCTGCGCGCAATTCGGCAATGGCCTCGCGCACGACGGTACGGCTGACGCCGAATTCGAGCTCGAGCTGGATTTCGGTGGGGAGCTGGTCGCCAATGCCCAGGTCGCCGGTGACGATACGGTCACGCAGGGTGTCGATGACGGCCTGGGCCAGCCGTTGCCTTCGGCGGGTCGTGCTCTTGCCGTCGCTGTTCATTGCGTCCCCCTTGCTCGTCATTGAGCCGTGATTCCAAGCGGCTTGCCAGCCTTCATCACATAAAGTAAGTCATATGACGAGATACCAATGACGTCTTAGCGCCAAAGGTACCAATGCCGGAGGAAAAATGGAACTGTTTTCGATTCGATTGGGCGTGGACGCTGCCCGGTCGGTATTTCCACATCCGACGGCCGCGCCTGGCAGGCTTGCCAGGCCGTATGCCATCTGAAACAGAGCGGCCAATATGAAAGAATTCAACTTCAAGGAACTGGGCCAGCGGTTCGTGCAACTGCTGGTGAGCCTGTTCATCCTGCTGCTGGTTACCTTCGTGATCGGCCGCGTGCTGCCCACCGATCCGGTGGGGGCCATTGTCGGCGAATTGGCTGACCCCGCGGCTTTCGAAGCCATGCGCCAGCGTCTCGGGCTGGACCTGCCGCTCTACCAGCAATTCTGGATCTATGTGACCTCGCTGCTGCGCGGCGACCTGGGCACGGCCATTCTCACCGGCAATCCGGTGACGCAGGATCTGGCCTCGGCCTTTCCGGCGACCCTGGAACTGGCCACGCTGGCCGTCATCATCTCCACCCTGGTCGGCGTGCCGCTGGGCATGGCGGCGGCGCTTTATCGCGACTCGCTGATCGACCAGATCGCCCGCGTCGTCTCGCTGGTGGGGCACTCCATTCCCGTCTTCTGGTTCGGCATTGTGGGGCTTGTCATCTTCTATGCCGGTCTCGCCTGGGTCGGCGGGCCGGGGCGAGTCGATATCTATCTCGAAGGGCTGGTGGAGCCGCGCACCGGTCTATTGCTGATCGATAGCCTCCTGGTTGGGGACATGGAGGTGTTCTGGAACGCGATCAGCCACATCATCCTGCCCGCCTGTATCCTGGCCTATTCGGCCATGGCCTATATCACCCGTATGACGCGCAGCTTCACGCTGGAGCAGCTCAACCAGGATTATGTGACCGCCGCCCGCGCCAAAGGCGTGTCCTCGGCCGGTATCGTTATCGGGCATATCCTGCCCAATATCTCGGTGCAGCTCGTCACCATTCTCGCCATTTCCTATGGCGGGCTGCTGGAAGGCGCGGTGGTCACCGAGATCGTGTTCTCCTGGCCGGGCATCGGCCAATACATGACCAATGCGCTGATGATCGGCGACATGAATGCGGTGCTGGCCTCGACGCTCATCATCGGCCTGATCTTCATGCTGCTCAATTTCGTGGCCGATCTCGCCTATGTCTTTCTTGATCCCCGTACCCGCGAGGCGACCTCATGAGTAATGTCGAGACCCTTCCCGGGCGCGGCGGATTTGGCCGGCTTGTGGGCCGCATAACGACGACGCTGCGGCTGAGCCTCTCCAAGCTGTCGCGCGAGCCTTTGGGCATGCTTGGCTTCATCGTGCTGGCCTTGCTGGTCATCATCGCCATCTTTGCCCCCTGGATCGCGCCCTATAGCCCGGTAACGCAGAACCTGCCGCAGGCGCTGCAGCCGCCGAGCTGGGCGCATTGGGCTGGTACCGATGAATTCGGCCGCGATATTCTCTCGCGTCTGATCCACGGTACCCGCATCACCATCCAGACGGTGCTGGCGGTGACGCTGATCGTCGGGCCGGTGGGGCTGGTCATCGGCGTGGTGGCCGGCTTTGTTGGCGGCCGTACCGACGCCATCCTGATGCGCGCCACCGATATCGTGCTGTCCTTTCCCTCGCTGATCCTGGCACTGGCTTTTGCCGCCGCCATGGGGGCGGGGCTGCAAACGGCGATCATCGCCATTTCGCTGACGGGCTGGCCACCGATCGCGCGCCTGGCGCGGGCCGAGGCTCTGGTCGTGCGCAATACCGATTATGTGGCGGCGGCCCGGCTTTATGGCGCTTCGCCCCTGCGCATCCTGTTCCTCTATATCGCGCCGATGTGCATTCCCTCGGTGGTGGTGCGGCTGACGCTTAATATGGCCGGCATTATCCTGACCGCTGCGGCACTGGGCTTTCTGGGCCTTGGGGCACAGCCGCCGGCGCCGGAATGGGGCGCGATGATTTCGAATGGCCGCAAATTCATGCTGGATTATTGGTGGGTCGCGGTGATGCCGGGCCTGGCCATTCTCATCACCAGCCTTGCCTTCAATCTGGTGGGCGATGCCCTCCGTGACCTGCTGGATCCGCGCCATGTCCGCTCCTGATCAGACCATTCTCAGCGTCAGCAAGCTGTCGGTGCGGTTCGCGCAAAGCCAGGTGCGGGCGGTCAATGATGTGAGCTTTGAGCTGGGCGCCGAACGGCTGGGCATTGTGGGGGAATCCGGTTCGGGCAAATCCACCGTTGGCCGCGCCATCATGCGGCTGCTGCCCAATTCGGCCCGCGTTGAGGCCGAGCGGCTCGACTTCGAAGGCGCGCCTCTCTTGAGCCTTAGCGAAGGCCATATGCGCAAGCTGCGCGGCAACAAGATGGCGCTGATCATGCAGGACCCGCGCTATTCGCTGAACCCGGTGCTGTCGGTGGGCAAGCAGGTGGCTGAGGCCGCCAAGCTGCATCTGGGCCTGGGCAAGCGTGAGGCTTATGCGGTGGCCGCGACCATGCTGGAGCGGGTGCGGATTGCCGATGTCGAGCGCACGATGCGGCTTTATCCGCACCAGATTTCGGGCGGCATGGGGCAGCGCGTGATGATCGCCATGATGCTGCTGGCCAAGCCGGCCGTGGTGATTGCGGATGAGCCGACTTCGGCGCTTGATGTGAGCGTGCGCGGCGATGTGCTCAAGCTGCTCGATGAATTGGTCACCGAGAACAATTCGGGCCTGGTGCTGATCAGCCATGATATCCGCATGGTGGCCGCGTTCTGCCAGCGCATCCTCGTCATGTACAAGGGCCATGTGGTGGAAAGCCTGACGCGGCTGGAAGACGCCAGCCATCCCTATACCAAGGGCCTGATCGCGGCCATGCCCGATCCCCGCCATCCGGTGAAGCGCCTGCAGGTGCTCGACCGCAAGGCAATCGACGCAGCGGAGGCGCGGCCATGATCGAAGTCGAAAATCTCGAAGTCGCCTTCGGCAAGGGCGATGATCGCAAGCAGGTCGTCAAATCGGTGTCGTTCAAGGTCGCCAAGGGCGAGACGCTGGGCATTGTGGGCGAATCCGGGTGCGGCAAATCCACCGTGCTGCGCTCGCTCGCGGGCCTCGACCGGCACTGGACCGGCCGCATCGCGCTGGCCGGGCAGGATGTGGCCAAGGAGCGCACCAAGGAACAGTTCGAGCTGGCCCAGATGGTGTTTCAGGACCCCTATGGCTCGATCCATCCGCGCCATCGCATCGAGCGGGTGCTGGCCGAACCGCTGCGCGCCATGAAGCGTGGCGAGGGCTGGGATCGTGTCGTGCCGGCGCTGGAACGGGTGGGCTTGCCGGCCGCGTTCGCCGAACGGTTTCCCCATGAATTGTCCGGCGGGCAGCGGCAGCGTGTTGCTATCGCAAGGGCGCTGATGCTGGCGCCGCAGATCCTGCTGCTGGACGAGCCGACCTCGGCGCTGGACGTTTCGGTGCAGGCCGAAGTGCTCAATTTGCTGAGCGATCTGCGCGAGGCGCAGCAGTTGACCTATGTGCTGGTCAGCCACGATCTGTCGGTGATCGCGCATATGTGCGACCGCGTGCTGGTGATGAAGGATGGCGTGTTTGTCGATGAGCTGACCCCGGAGGCGTTCCGGGGCGGGGAGATTACGCAGGCCTATTCCAAGACGTTGTTTGAGGCCAGTTTCCTTTAGGGACTGAGAGCCGCGATCGCGGCTTCCAACGCATCGCGCAAATCTGATTGTTCTTCATAGTCTCCGCGCTGCCCAACCGGGTGGCGCGGCTTTTTTGCATCTCGAGCCACAATACCGGCGCATGGGAGCAATGATCCCATTGCGATTGAATTGGTCGGTGTGCTTATTATATACCCGCAGACAATAAGTGTACTTATGAGGTGCAGATGCATCCCGATGTGAAGAAGGAAAGGCCGATCGGCTACCTCGTTCACGAGGTGGCGCGCCTGTTCCGCCGGCGTTTCGAGGAAGAGGCGCGGGCGCATGGGTTGACCCTGGCGCAGTGGCGGACGCTTGGGGCCATCCATTGGAAAGAGGCGGTCACCCAGGTGGAGCTGGCCGGCTATATCGATGCCGACCCGATGACGGTGAGCGGCATTCTCGACCGGCTGGAAAAGCGCGGCCTTATCGAGCGCTATGCCCATCCCGAAGACAGTCGCGCCAAGCTTTCGCGGCTGACGGCCGAAGGGATGGAGCTGGTGGGCGAAGCCCGCCATGTCGGATTTGAACTGTATCAGAACGCGCTGGCCGGTCTGTCGGAGGCCGAACGCGACACTCTCATTTCGGGGCTGACCCGCATGCGGGACAATCTCAACAATCTCGGCCCAGAGGCCGATCAAGAAAAGGAAGCCGTTTAAATGAACGCCCGCGTTACTGATCCGAAAGCCGGTGAAGCTAGCGTCGTCGCCATGCCGCGCCTGGAGAAGTCCGCGCCGGCGGTCGAGGCGCCCGAGACTGCGTTGCCGCCGCCTGCCGCCGAAATCGCCCAGCCCGCCGCTGCACCCAAGAAGCGCAATGGCGGCCGCATGCTGCTGATGTTCGGCGTGCCGCTCTTGCTGGTGGCCGGTGGGGGCTGGTTCTGGCTGACCGGCGGCCGCTTTGAAGACACCGACAATGCCTATGTGCAGCAGGCCAAGGTCTCGCTGAGTGCCGATGTGGCGGGCCGCGTTTCCGGCGTCGAAGTGGCCGAGAACCAGACCGTGAGGGCTGGCGACGTGCTGTTCACGCTCGATCCGCAGCCCTACCAGATCGCCTTGAGCCAGGCCAATGCAGCGCTGGCGACGGCGCGGGTCAACGTCGAGCAGCTCAAGGTGAGCTATGGCACGGCGCAGGCCCAGCTTAAGTCATCGGAAGACACGCTGGCCATTCGCAAGGCGGCGTTCGACCGGCAGAGCACGCTGGTAACGCAGGGCATCAATGCCAATGCGACGCTGGACGATACCAAGCTGGCCTACCAGCAGGCGCAAAGCTCGGTGGATCTGGCCAATCAGCAGGTTGCTGCCGCCACGGCAGCGCTGGCAGGCAATCCCGACATTCCCACCGACACGCATCCGACCGTCTTGGCAGCGCTCGCCGCCGTCGATCTGGCGGAGCGCAACCTGAGCAAGACGACGGTTGTCGCGCCATCTGACGGGGTCGTTGCCAATGTGTCGAGCCTCAATGTGGGCCAGTTCATAGCCGCGGGCACCACGATTGCATCGCTGGTCGAAAGCCAGGCGACCTGGGTCCAGGCCAATTTCAAGGAAACCCAGCTGGCCGAGCTCAAGGTCGGGCAACCGGTCGATATCCATGTCGACGCCTATCCCGGTGTGCTGCATGGCACTGTCGACAGCCTGGGCGCGGCTACGGGTTCGGAATTTTCCCTGATCCCGGCGCAGAACGCCACCGGCAATTGGGTCAAGGTAGTGCAGCGGCTGCCGGTGCGGATCGCGCTGCCGAACGATCCTGAACTTGCCATGCTCAAGACGGGGATGAGCGCGACCGTGTCGGTCGATACCGGGCGGTCGACGCTCGACAAGATGATGAGCAAATAAGGCTTCGGCGCGGTTCGAACCGCGCCGAAAGTCCGCGCCGCTAGACGTTTGGAGGCCGATCATGGCCAAAGCCCCAGTTCAAGCCGTTTCCGCACCCACATTGGTCGTCAAGCACAAGGGGCTCCTCACCGGAGCCCTGATGCTGGCCACCATCATGCAGGTGCTCGATACCACCATTGCCAATGTGGCGCTGCCGCATATGGCGGCCTCGCTCGGCGCCGCGCAGGACGAAATTACCTGGGTGCTCACCTCCTATATCGTGGCGGCCGCCATTGCGACGCCGCTGACAGGCTGGGTCAGCGACCGCATCGGGCAGAAGCGGCTGTTCCTCATCGCCGTGATCGGGTTTACCGTGGCATCGGCGCTGTGCGGCATTGCCACAAGCCTGCCCGAAATGGTGATCTTCCGGGTGATGCAGGGCATTTTCGGTGCCGTCATCGCGCCGCTGGCGCAGACGGTGATGCTCAATATCAATCCCAAGGAACGGATGGGCCAGGCCATGGCCATCTATGGCATGGGGATCATGGTGGCGCCGATCATCGGGCCGACACTGGGCGGCTGGCTGACCGAGAGCTATGACTGGCGCTGGGTGTTCCTGATCAACCTGCCGGTCGGCGTGGTGACGGTCATGATGTTGCTGGCCTTCATGCCCGATACTGATATCAGGCAGCGGCGCTTTGATTTCTTCGGCTTTGCCATGCTGGCGCTGGGCGTCGGGGCCTTGCAATTGCTGCTTGACCGCGGGGCAGGGAATTTCTGGTTCGAATCCACGGAGACCTGGATCGAGCTGGGGCTGGTGATCACGGGCCTCTGGGTTTTCGTGGTGCATTGCCTGACCACGGAAAATCCGTTCATCGACCTGCGCCTGTTCAAGGATCTCAACTTCGCCCTGGCCTCGATCCTGATGTTCATTGTGGGTATCACCCTGTTCTCGGGGCTGGCCCTGCTACCGCCGTTGCTGCAGAACCTGATGGGATATCCGGTGGTGCTGACCGGCGAGATCATGGCGCCGCGCGGGATTGCCACAATGGCCTCGATGGTCATTGTGGGCCGGCTCTCGGGCAAGGTGGATGCGCGCCTGCTGATGCTGTTCGGCATTGGCTGCATGGCCTATTCGCTCTACGGCATGACCAGCTTCAACCTGCAGATGGACTATTGGCCAGTGATCATCACCGGCTGTATCCAGGGCTTTGGCATGGGCTTCCTGTTCGTGCCGCTGCAGACGCTGGCCTTTGCCACCATTGCCCCCAAATTCCGGGCCGACGCGACCTCGATGTTCGCGCTGGTGCGCAATATGGGGCAGGGCGTGGGCATTTCGCTGGTGACGGCGGTGCTGGCCAATATGATGCAGGTCAACCATGCCGAGCTGGCCGAGCGGATCACCGCCACGTCGCAGGCCGTGATGAACCAGATGCCGGCTCTGCTCACGGGCAATCCGGTGACGGTGTCGATGGTCAATGGCCTGGTCACCCAGCAGGCGCAGATGCTGGCCTATCTCGACGACTTCTGGCTCATGCTGCTGCTCAGCCTGGGCGCCGTGCCGCTGATCCTGCTGCTGCGCGGACCAAAGAAGCCGGACAAGCCCCTGACCGACGAGGAAAAGGCGCTCGAACGGGCGCATGCCATGGCGGAGTAAGGGGGCGAGCCCCGATCCTGTTCTCTCCCTTGAGGGGAGGTCAGCTTTTTCGCGTACGCGAAAAAGCTGGGATCGTGGCTCTCTTTTGTTTCCAGCCACCACGTCATTCCCGCACAGGCGGGAATCCACTCTTTTGGAAGAATAGATTCCCGCCTGCGCGGGAATGACGCTGTGGTTTTGGGGGGAATGGAGGTCGTGGCGTCACCAGCGGGAGTTCCGATATCCGGGCTCCCATCACCCCTCCCCATCAAGGGGGAGGGTGAACCCGGTGAATGGGCGAAATACTGCCCCATCCACCGGCCCGGCACCTCCCCCATGATGGGGGAGGTTGGGAGGGAGTGATGGAGCCACGATGCCTAGCTCACGACGCGATATATTCGCGCAGTTCCTCGGCTTCCTTCTCGACCTGTTCGATCTTGAGTTTCACCACGTCGCCGATCGAGACGATGCCGACCAGTTTCTTGTTTTCGGTGACCGGCATGTGGCGGACGCGCGAATGGGTCATGCGCTCCATGATGTCATCGATATGGGTCTGGCGGCTGGCGGTATAGACCGAGCGGGTCATGCATTCGGCTATGGTCAGGGCCAATGCTGCCGCGGTGTCCTCGCCGAGGCGCCGCACCACATCGCGCTCCGATAGAATGCCGGCAATGGTGCCGTCCTGATGGGTGATGACGACGGCGCCGATATTGTGGGTGTTGAGCATGGCGACGGCGTCTGCGAGCGTGCCCGTTTCGGGCAGGGTGTAGACCAGCGAACCCTTGTTTTGCAGTATGGTATCAACCAGCATGGTTCAGTCCTCCTCACGTGGACCAGTGTGATCCTGCAGGGGGGCGGGGGCAATAGTCGGTTGGTCGAACAGCGGACACAAAGAAAAGGACCGGCGCGAGGCCGGTCCAGTGTGACGTTGGTCAGGGAACTAGGGAGATCAGATAAGACTGTATTCAGCCTTCGCCACGGTCGGGGGACCAATAGCGGCCCGCCGCACGGCGCGCGGGCGCCTCGACGGGCAGGTTGCCGCGAAGGGCAATACGTGCGGCCTCATACAGGATCGCAACAAGCAGAATAGTCAGCGGCACCATGAAGACGGCAATTTGCGTATCAGCGTGGTTGGCCAGGCTCGCAGCGGTCGCCGGTGTGACGCCAGCGATCAGGGCACCAGCCGAGCCGACAGCCAGAAGGGCGGCCGACGCGATGGCAAAGAGCCTGAAACTTTTCCGCTTGGGAGACGTAGATTTGTGCATGGGATCGACGTCGTCTTTGTTCGTTGCGACGATCAAATGAAACCATGCGAATGCGGTTCGAGTTTGTAGCCAATGCGTCGCTTGGCGTACCATTTGGCGGCAGAACTGTGGCACTGGCCCGTTGGAGGCGGAAATGCGCGTTGTTCTGGCTTTGGCTATGATGCTGGCGCTTGCAGTGCCTCTCTCGGCGCAGACCGAGGAACAGGCCTGGCAGGCCGTGGTGAGCGGGCAGATCGAGGCGTTTCGGGCGGGTGATGGAGAGGCGGCGCTGGGCTTTGCGGGCGCCGGTTTTCGCCAGCAGTTTTCCGATCCCGATGTTTTTATCGCCGCTATCGTCGCGACCGGTTATGGGCCGATCGTCGCCTCGCGGTCGCATAGTTTCGGGCCTTTTACCCGGGTGAGTGAAACCGAAGTGGCCCAGGTGGTGCGGTTGGTCGGGCCCGACCAAAGCCTTTATGAGGCGCTCTATCAATTGGGCAATGAGCCCGGCCTCGGCTGGCGGGTGCGGGGCGTCATCCTGCGCAAGGCGCCCGGCATGGGCATCTAGCCCCTGGAGCGTTTCCAGCAAAGTGGCAACGGTTTTGCCGCTCGGAAACGCGACCAAACAAGGGCTCTACGGGCAGGGCTGGACTTGACCGGCGGCGACTGGCCGGCGCCGCAGGCTCTCCACGGCCCGGCCGAGCAGCGCCACGATATCGCGCATGGGAATGGTGATCCCGCCGCGCGGTGCCGGGCGGGCGGAAGCGGCTTCCGTTTCGGCCACTTCCCAATGCTGGTGATAGATATCCCTATACATGTAGCTGGCGGGGATCATCTCTTCCTCCTGAATATTGAATCGGTTCAATCCGTCGGCGGATCTGTGTCGTTGAACCGGTTCAAATCTAGGCCGTCAGAAGCGCCACGTCAAGCAAAAATTGAATCGATCCAAAAATCATGCTAAATCAGCCGCATGACGGTCAAAGGCTCCGAAAAGATCAAGCTCAAGGACGTGGCCAAGGCGGCTGGCGTGTCGCAAGGCACCGCGTCCAATGTGTTCAGCCGGCCCGAAATCGTCCGCGAGGAAGTGCGCGAGCGGGTGCATGCCGTGGCCAAGGAGCTGGGCTATGGCGGGCCCAGCGTCACCGGGCGGCTGCTGCGGGCGGGCAAGGTCAATGCGGTGGGCGTCGCCGCCATCGAGCCGCTCAGCTATTTCTTCGAGGACCTCTGGGCGCGCCAGTTGATGGCGGAGATTTCCGATATCTGCGACAGCCGCGGCGCGGGGGTGGCGCTGGTGTCGGCGCGCAATGATGAGCGCTTGGCCTGGAATATCGGCTCGGCCCTGGTGGATGGGTTCATCCTGCTCTGCGTCGAGGGCGGCGAGCGGCTGGTCGACATCACCCGGCAGCGCCAA
Organism: Devosia yakushimensis; assembly: GCF_030159855.1. Lineage (NCBI taxonomy): Bacteria > Pseudomonadati > Pseudomonadota > Alphaproteobacteria > Hyphomicrobiales > Devosiaceae > Devosia > Devosia yakushimensis. The sequence continues at coordinate 640,237 of NZ_BSNG01000001.1, forward strand.
TTGCCCTATGTGGCGCTGGCCATCGGCGCGGACGACCAATCCGTCCCGGCCATAGGCGTCGACAATCTGAACGGCGCGCGCATCGCGGCGGAGCATGTGCTGGGGCTGGGGCATCGCCGCATTGCCATCCTCTCGACCATGCTGCGTGATGGTCATGCCGGGCGGGCGGATGAGGCCCTGGTCCGGCAGGCCTGGTATTCCACCTCGCGGGATCGGGCCCTGGGCTATTGGCAGGCGCTGCAGGCCGCCGGGATCGATCCGCTATCGGCGCCTATTTTCGGAACGCGGGAGGACGAGGCCAGCACCCATGCGGCCATGGCGCAGATCTTCGCCGTTCCCGAACCGCCAACGGCGATCCTGGCCATGTCGGACAAGATTGCCATGTATGCCGTCGATTGGCTGTTCCAATCGGGCCGGACCGTGCCCGGCGATGTGTCGGTGGTTGGCTTCGATGGCGTGCCTGAGGCGGCCGTCGCGACGCCCAAGCTGACCACCATGGCCCAGCCGATGCATGACATTGCCCGGCTCGCCGTCGATGCGGCACTGGGCGAAAGCCAGGTCGAAGGCCGGCGGGTGCTGCCGACGCAATTGGTGGTGCGGGAATCGACGGCGCCGCCGCGCGCGAAATAAGACATCTGGCCAGTTGCCGTGCTGCCGCTAACGCCCTATCAATCCCCCGGTATTTTTTCCCGGGAGAAATGAAATGGCGTTCTTGTCCGATGCACTGGCGCGGGTAGCTCCCTCGGCGACGGTGGCCATCAGCCAGAAAGCCCGGGTCATGGCCGAGGAGGGGCGGGACATTATCGCGCTCTCGGCCGGCGAGCCCGATTTCAACACGCCGCTCAATGTGCGCCAGGCCGCGATCAAGGCCATGGACGAGGGCAAGACGCGCTACACCAATGTCGATGGCATTGCCGAGCTCAAGGAAGCGGTGGCGGCCAAGTTCCGGCGTGACAATGGGCTCGATGTGACGGCGGCGGATTGCTTCGTCTCCTCGGGCGGTAAGCAGATCATTTTCAATGCGCTGATGGCGACACTTAATCCGGGTGATGAAGTTGTGGTGCCCGTACCCTATTGGGTGAGCTACCCCGAAATCGTGCGGCTGTGCGGCGCCGAGCCGGTATTTGCCGTGGCCGATGCCTCGACCGGTTTCAAGCTTGCGCCCGAGGTGCTGGAGGCGGCGATCACGCCCCGTACCAAGTGGCTGATCCTCAATACGCCGTCCAACCCCACGGGCGCGGCCTATTCGGCGGCCGAGCTGCGCGGGTTGGCCGATGTGCTGCTGCGCCATCCCCATGTGCATATCCTCACCGACGATATCTATGAGGTGCTGGTCTATGATGGCGGCGTCTTCGCCACCATCGCCCAGGTCGAGCCGGCCCTGCGCCCGCGCACGCTGACCATGAATGGCGTCAGCAAGTCTCATGCCATGACCGGCTGGCGCATCGGCTATTGCACCGGCCCGCGGCCGCTGCTGGCGGCGATGACCAAGCTGCAGGGGCAATCGACCACCAATCCCTCGTCCATTTCGCAATGGGCGGCGGTGGAGGCTCTCAATGGGCCGCAGGAGTTCCTGGCCGAGTGGCGTCAGGTATTCCAGCAGCGGCGCGACCTGGTCGTGGCCGGGCTCAATGCCAATACCGGGCTCGATTGCCTGGTGCCGGAGGGCGCGTTCTACGTGTTCCCCTCCTGCCAGCGGCTCCTGGGCAAGACCAGCGCGGGCGGCAAGCTGCTGACCACTGACGAGGACTTCGTCATGGCGCTGCTGGAAGAGACCGGCGTGGCGCTGGTGCATGGCACGGCCTTTGGCCTGCCGGGGCATTTCCGGCTGAGCTATGCGGCGAGCAATGCCGAGCTGGAAGAGGCGGTGCGGCGCATTCAGGGCTTCTGCGCCGGGATCGCGTAAGAATGGCATTCCATGCCCTCGTCGAGCCGCATGCCCAGGGCATGCTCGATGTGGGGCAGGGGCACGCCATCTTCTGGAGCATTTCGGGCAATCCCGACGGCGTGCCCGCCCTGATCCTGCATGGCGGGCCGGGTTCGGGTGTGGCGGCTTCGACCGGACGGTTCTTCGATCCCACGCGCTATCGCATCATCGCATTCGACCAGCGCGGCTGCGGCAGAAGCACGCCCCATGCCGGAGCGGCAGGGGCCGACCTTTCCGCCAATACGACCGGGCATCTGCTGGCCGATATCGAGGCGCTGCGCCTGCATCTGGGCGTCGAGCGCTGGGTGCTCTATGGCATGTCCTGGGGCACCACGCTGGGCTTTGCCTATGCCCAACGGCATCCCGAACGGGTGCGGGCCATGGTGCTGGCGGGCATTACCACGACGCGGCAATCGGAAATCGGCTGGCTCTATCGGGGCCTTGCCCCGCTCTTTCCCGCGCAATGGGAAGCCTTTCGCGCGGGCGCGCCGGCGGGAACGTCCGATAGCGGCTTGATTGCGGCCTATGGCGATCTGCTCCTCAGCCCCGATGGCGCGATCCACAACAAGGCCGCGCTCGATTTCCATCTCTGGGAAGCCGCAACCATTTCGTCGGACCCGAATGCCGGCTGGCCCGAACGCTGGAACGATCCCGCCTATATCCTGGCCCGCGCCCGCATCGTGACGCATTATTTCCGCCATGCCGCCTGGCTCGAGGAGGGCGCGCTGATCTCCGGGGCATCCGCACTGGCTGATATTCCCGGCGTGATGGTGCAGGGGCGGCTCGATCTGCAGGCGCCCCTGACGACCGCCTGGGACATGAGCCGCGCCTGGCCCGCTGCCCGGCTGGTGATCATCGAAGGCGCCGGCCATTCCAGCGGCGACGCCGGCATGGGCGAAGCGATTGTCTCGGCGCTGGATGGGTTTGCGGGATAGCGGTTGGTCTGCATTCGTTAGAAACCCCGGATGGGGCATCGCGCGATAGATCGCGTTGGGTCCCCAATCTATCCCTACCACCGCCGCTCCCTCGGGCTCGACCCGAGGGCCACTCGCCGCTTGTGCCGGGTTGAGAATGGCCCTCGGGTCGAGCCCGAGGGAGGCGCAGTGGTGGGGTGAGGTTTTGTGCGCTCATATCACGTTGGGGGAGGGCTGGGATATCGCCTAATTCGGCTTTGCCGCTTGCCCGCTACTGCGCGAACCAGCTCATTATGCCCGTGCCGCTGTTGGAGCTGGTGGCCTGGGAGAACATGTTGAGTAGATTGGCGGTGGATTGGTAGCTGCCGAGCGCTGCCTTGTAGAAGTCTTCGCTCCAGCCGGCGGCCAGGCGTTCTTCGGCGCTCATCGAAGAATAGATCGAGATGACGTTCTGGCTGAAGGCGGTGGGGTCGCTCGATTTGGCGGCACTCTGGAAGCCGGCCAGCAGGGCTGCGCCGCTCTTGGCCTTGAGCGCCATATTGGCTGCCCGGGTTTCCTCGGTGGTGAACTGGCCCGATGTATCCAGAACGATGGATGACAGCGTGCGGCTGTCGAATTTGGACATGTCGATATAGGTGCCCACGGTCGTATTCTTGTTGAACGTGGCCGCCTTGCCTGCGGCGGTGGCGTCGGCATAGAGGGTATCGAGGGTCTTGCGGGCGGTCGTGGCGATGTCGGTAATAGGCCGGGGCGTGGTGGTTTCGCCGGAATTGACCAGCGCCAGATAGATGGCGACCGGATCGTCCTTGCCGGCATCGGGCAGTTTCTTGGGGTCGGCCTGCAGCTGCTTGAGGCCTTCGGTAATGGCTGCGCGGGCGGCGACCCAGTCGGGCGCCGCCTTTTCCTCGGGGCCGAGGCTATCGAGATATTCGGCCGCCGCTTTATAGAGCCCGTGATAATTGCCGGTGACCTTGCTGACGGCTGCCGGGCCGGCCAGCGCCGCTTCGAGCCGGCGTTGCATTTCGAGGCCGGCCGCCTTCTGCTCGTCGCTGGTAAAGCCGTCATTGCTGGCCATGGCATAGAGCTCGCGCGCATCGAGGCTCGACAGGTCCAGCGCCAGCTTGTCTTTTTCCAGCGGATTTGTGGGGCCGGCTTCCTTGAGCAAGGCTTTGAGCTTGGCGTGGGTTTCGGTGAGCACCGTGGCGAAATCCTTGGTGGCCAGCGCTGCCTTGGCGGCGTCCGAAAGCGTCACCGAGGTTGCGGCGGTCTCGACCGGTGTAGTGCTGGTGGATGTAGCATTGCCGGTGGTGGCCGTATTGCCGGTCTGGCTGGCCGCGGCGCTATAATAGGTGCTGGCACTATAGGCGGTGTTGACGGCAACCATGGGCGTTTCTCCTGGCTTTGCCAGAAGGCGTTGCAAGCGGCATGCCGAAGCCATGCTCAACCGTTTCAATGGGTTAGCGTAATGGGCCATTCCGGGGGCGGCAGAACTTGCCGGGCGGCGGCAGGAATTATCCGGCTGGAAAACGAAAAGGCCCCGCCCGAGGGGATGGGCGAGGCCAAGGGCCTTCCGCCGAAGCGGAAAACCTGGCGCAGTTATCTTCCATGTGCCGCTGCGGAACAAACGCTCAATCGGAAGGTCAGCCATGCGTGAGGGGGTAGAGGGGCCCTGATCTAATCCCCTCAAGGGAGAGGAAGATGGATCCCCGGCATCCCGGCCGGTTCTGCCACAACGTCATTCCCGCCTGCGCGGGAATGACGCCGAGCTCTGACGATGCCGCTTGGCCCACGTACCTCAAAACAAAAAAAGGGCCCCATCCGAAGATGGGGCCTGATGATAGGGCCGAAGCCAAATCGTAAGTAATGGTCCGGTGCAAGGGAGGAGGATATGCACCAAACCGGTTGGACCCAAGCCGAGGGAGGAGGATACGGCTTTGATCCGGTGTCGCCTTAACGCGGGTCCGAGGGAGGAGGATACGGAGCGGCGTCCCAGCGACGAGTACACATATAGATTTTGACCGTTCGGTCAGCAATACATGTCTAAACATGTCAGCCATGCAATAGGCACTGCGACAAGTTGTCCATTCTTTGTGCAGCAGAGCAATGCGGCCTTGCTGCATAGGTTCCACACGGCGCGAAAAAAAAGGGCCCCATCCGAGGATGGGGCCGATGACTGGGCCGAAGCCAAATCGAAAGTGGGGTAGAGGCAAGGGAGGAGGATATGCGCTCTACCGTTGAACCCTGGCCGAGGGAGGAGGATACGGCCCTGGTTCGGTGTCGCGATACGGGGTCCGAGGGAGGAGGATTCGGAGCGCGTCTCAGCGACACCTTCTATATGAACTCTACTGAACTAGTCGGCAATACGGAAAGCTACATGCCAGCCATGCATAAACGCGCGGGCAAATGTCTGGGGCTTAAAACAAAAGTGGCCTCGCTCGAGGGGAGAGCGAAGCCACAAGGGAGCGGGACAAAATCCCGCCAGGAGGGAACGCAGCAGCGCGCAAGGGAGGAGGGAAGCGCCGCTGTGATGACGCTCATATAAGAGGCGGCACCGCGCTCAACAATTAGGCAGGCTACATGTCAGCCATGCATGGCGAGCATGTGAGGCCGAAAATCGTAATGAAATCAAGAATAGCTGTAACAAGCGGTACGGTATGTCGCAGGCAGAGCAGCGACAAAACTGCCTGAAAAACGGCAGGTTATCTCAGCCATGGCTGGCCTCGAAGGCGGCAATGGCTGCGGGAAGCTCCCCAATATGCTCAATTTTTGCATAGCGCGATTCTCCCACGGGCTCCTCGGCATGCTCATAGGACCAGGTCAGCGCATGGGGCGCATAGACCGCGAAACCACCGGCCGCCAAGGCGGGCAAAATATCGGAACGGAGCGAATTGCCCACCATGAGGGTTCGTTCCGGCCCATCGCAATGGCGCTCGAAAATACTGCTATAGGTGGCCGGATTCTTGTCGGTGACGATTTCGACGGCGGCGAAATAATCGGCCAGGCCGGACGCGGCGAGCTTGCGTTCCTGATCGAAGGCATCGCCCTTGGTGATGACGATCATGCGATGCGTATCCTGCAACTGGCTCAGCACCTGGTCGACATAGGGCAGGGTTTCGACCGGATAGGTCAGCAATTCGCGCCCGGCGGCGAGGATTTCGGCGATGACCGTGCCAGGCACGCGATGGTCGGTTACCTCCAGCGCGGTTTCAACCATGGAGAGGGTAAAACCCTTCATGCCGAAGCCGTAATATTGCAGATTGGCCGTGACGGCCTTGATCAGGCGCGCATTGAGATCGGGCGCGTCGGTATAGTCCTTGAGCAGGTCGGCGAAGCGCTGCTCGGTCAGCCGGAAGAAGTGTTCGTTCTGCCAGAGCGTGTCATCGGCATCGAAGGCGATCGTGGTGATCAGGGGCATGCTATCTTGCCTCGGGAAATCCGGCCAGACGGTCTGCCCCTGTGCCGAGATGGGCGCTGACGACGACGTTCTGGACCATGCCCAGTATGGCGCTGACGGCGACCGCGCCGTGCTGGGGCAGGCGGCTATCCACCGCATTGTCGCGATTGTCGGCCATGATAAAGACGCTGCCCTTGGGCACGCGCTGGGCGGGCATGGTGTCGACCATGCTGTCCGGCAGGCTGTCGATGATGGCGTAACTCCTGCCGTCCGGCATTGTTTCGCGCAGAAATGTGCAGGTGGCATCGGGCTGCAGGAAGTCCGGGCAGCCATCCTCTATCGCATCGGCAAGCGGGGTCTGCGGCAGGGCGGTGCCGTCGATAAAGATCTGGCCGTGGCGCAATTCCACGCTCTCCCCGGCAAAGGCGATGACCCGGCCAAGCCAGGATTGATCGTCCATCGTATAGACCACGATATCGCCGCGCTGAGGCGGGGCGGTCAGCGGAACGGCCAGGATCACCTCGCCCGCTTGCAGTGTGGGCATCATCGAGGTCGAGGGGATGTTGAACAGCGGCATGGCCGCGGCGGGTTGCAGGCTGGCCGCAAGGCCCAGCGCCAGCGCGACCACTCGTGGGCCTTGCCGTCGAGACGATTGTGGTGATGAGATTTGCCTCATCGGAGCGATTGAACCGCGATGCGGTTGCCCTCGCTATCGGCAATTTCGGCGACAAACCCGTTTTCACCGACCGGCGTCTTTGGAAACAGTATCTCGCTTCCCTGCGCGACGGCCCTGGCAAGAATATCGTCAATATCGGCGACGCTGAGATAGATAATGGCTCCGTCCCGGGTGGGAACGTAAACCTCGCCCTGGGCGAGCGCTCCGCTGGCGCCGTCCTTGCCTGCTTCGAAAGGGAAGTAGGCCATTTTGTTGTCGTGGATGGTGACGACCTCGCCGAAGGTCACGTCGAAAACGGCGCTGTAGAAACGCATCGCCCGTTCGAGGTCAGTGACCGGAATTTCGACATGGGCAATCAGGTTCACGCAACGCCCCTATGAGAATGTGGACGGCGAGCGAGCTAGAAGCTCCACTCGCGGGCCTTGCCGACCAGGAAGTCGCGGAACACGCCGACGCGCTTGGAATTCTTGAGGGCAGGGGGATAGACGAAATAGGCCTCGTAGGCCGGCAGCTCTATTTCGGGCAGCACCTGGACCAGACCGTCTTCCTTTTCCGTCACGTAATCGGGCAGCATGGCGATGCCGATGCCGGCGCGGCAGGCCTGCAGCATGCCATAGATCGAATTGACCTTGAGCGTGGCGCGGCGGGGGCTCGAATCGGAGCGCCCCATGCGTTCGAGGAAGTTGATGTCGCCCAGATAGGAGGGCACCGGCTCGCCGAAGCTGATGATGCGGTGGTCTTCGAGATTATCGACCGTGGCGGGCATGCCCACTTCATCGACATAGCTATTGGCGGCGTAGAAGTGGTTATGCACCGTGAACAGCTTGCGCTGGATCATCTCGGACTGGTTGGGCCGGTGCAGGCGGATGGCCACGTCGGCCTCGCGCATGGCCAGGTCGAGCTCGGCGTCATTGAGGCGGATTTCGAGCTGGATCAGCGGATAGAGTTTCAGAAATTCATCGAGGCGCGAACTGAGCCAGGTCGAGCCGATACCCACCGTGGTCGTGACGATCAGCGGGCCGGTCGGGACGTCCTGGCTTTCGGACATTTGGGTTTCGACCTGCTGCAGCTCCCAGTGCATGCGGTGGGCGGTGCGGAACAATTGTTCGCCCACTTCGGTCAACACCAGCCCGCGCGCGTGGCGGATGAAGAGCTTGAGGCCGAGATCATCCTCCAGCGCCGAGATCTGGCGGCTGACGGCCGATTGGCTCATGCCGAGCTTTTCAGCGGCATGTGTGAAGCTGCCCGACTCGGCGGCGGTGTGGAAAATCCGGAGCTTGTCCCAGTCGAGCATTTCTTGTGACGCTTTCTATTTGGGTCGTCGGTCAGTCTACTCCGCCGCTTCGGCGAGCTCGTGTTCAGCCAGGTATCGTTCTGCTTCGAGTGCCGCCATGCAACCCATGCCTGCGGCAGTGATTGCCTGACGGTAAATATCGTCCGTCACGTCCCCGGCGGCAAAGACACCGGGAACATTGGTTTCGGTCGTGCCCGGCTTCACCAGGAGATAGCCGCCCGGCTTCATGTCGAGCTTGCCAGCAAATATTGACGTTGCCGGGGCATGGCCGATGGCGACGAAAATGCCGTCGATCGGCTGCTCATAGGTGCGGCCGGTGGTGGTGTCGCGCAGCGTGACCGAATTGACCGAGGGCGGCATGGCCGAGCCGCCGACTTCGGCGATTTCGGTATTCCAGCGCACTTCGATCTTGGGATTCTTGAATAGGCGATCCTGCAGGATGCGTTCGGCGCGGAATTCGTTGCGGCGATGCACAACGATGACCTTACTGGCGAAATTGGTGAGGAACAGAGCTTCCTCGACCGCGGTATTGCCGCCGCCGACCACCAGCACTTCCTTGTTGCGGTAGAAAAAGCCGTCGCAGGTGGCGCAGGCGGACACGCCGAAGCCCTGGAACTTCTGCTCGGACGGAATGCCCAGCCATTTGGCCTGGGCGCCGGTGGCGATGATCAGGCTGTCGGCGGTATAGATATCGCCGCTATCGCCGGTCAAAACGAAGGGGCGCTTGTCGAGGTCGACATTGACGATCAGGTCATTGACGATCTTGGTGCCGACATGTTCGGCCTGCGCCTTCATCTGGTCCATGAGCCAGGGGCCCTGGATGACATCGGCAAAGCCGGGATAGTTCTCGACATCGGTGGTGATGGTCAGCTGGCCGCCGGGCTGCAGACCCTGAATCATCACCGGTTCGAGCATGGCACGCGCCGCGTAAATCGCAGCGGTGTAGCCGGCAGGGCCGGAACCGATGATGATGACTTTCGCGTGCATCGCAACGCTCTCCAACAAATGCGAGTAACCCTCGGCCCTAAGTTAAGGGGCGAAGGTGTACTCTTTCAAGGCTAAGTCGTTTTTGTGGCGCTCGTGACTGTGGAACGAACGAAAATGTCACAGCCTGCCTAGGGCAAATGCCCAAGAAATGGGCGCCAGAACCGCCGTCATTCATCTGATGCCGTCTGCAAATGGCGTTTTCTGCGCTTCCGGTCCTCACGTACCCAAAGGTACGCTCCGGTCCGGTTCTCGAAAACACCATTTTCGATTCGGCCTGAGATGAATGCTGATCGGTCCTGTTAGATGTACCGAATCCGGACGATCTCGTAGCTGCGGGCCCCACCGGGCGCCGAAACTTCGAACGAATCACCTTCGCCCTTGCCGATCATGGCGCGGGCAATGGGGGAAGAAATCGAGATTCGGCCGCCCGAGGCATCGGCCTCCGGATCGCCCACGACCTGATAGGTCTTTTCCTCTTCGGTATCCTCGTCGAGGAATGTCACGGTGGCGCCGAATTTGACGCTGGCGCCCGACAGCTTGCTGACATCGATGATGTCGGCGAGGGCCAGAATCGATTCCAGTTCCTGGATGCGGCCTTCATTGAGGCTCTGCTGTTCCTTGGCGGCCGAATATTCGGCGTTTTCAGACAGGTCCCCATGGGCGCGTGCTTCAGCGATCGCGTCGATAATCCGACGGCGTTCGGTTGCGGTGCGGTGCTCATATTCGGCGGTCAGGGTTTTGTGGCCACCGACCGTCATCGGGATCTTGTCCATTCGTCGCCTCCATTCGGCACGGCAAAAACGTCAAACTCCCCAGCCAAACCCGGCGTGTGCATCACGATAAGTTTTTGGGGGAGATAGGTTCAACTTGCCCGCCTGCCGCGTTCCGGTCAAGCGGGGGTGCATCATGAAGATGGTTATCTCCACATACCCATTCAAGATTTGCCAGTGTTCCCACCGAAAGGCCCCCAGCATGATCCGTGTGTACCCGTTTTGCTTCGCAACTCTTTCCGGCGCCGCGTTCGCCGCTCTTCTGGCTTCCCCTGCCGTGGCGCAGACCATCGATACCAGCGCCGGGCGCCTCACGGCCAATGTGATTGCCGAGGGGCTGGATCATCCCTGGGCGCTGGGCTTTCTGCCCGATGGCCGCATGCTGGTCACCGAGCGCAGCGGGCAATTGCGCGTGGTAGGGCAGGATGGAGCGGTGGGAGCGCCGATCGAAGGAGTGCCCCGTGTCGTAGCGCGGGGGCAGGGCGGGTTGCTCGATCTGGCGCTGGCGCCCGACTTTGCCAGTAGCGGGCGGATTTACCTGAGCTTTTCCGAGGCGGCTGAGGATGCCGGGCTGCGCGGCGGGCAGGGTACGGCGGTGCTTTCGGCCAAGCTGACCCTGGATGGGGATAGCGGGGCGCTCAGCGAGCAGAATGTCATTTTCCGCATGAACAATTTCACCGGCACCGACCGCCATTATGGGTCACGCATCGTTATCGGCAATGACGGCAATCTGTTCGTCACGCTGGGCGAGCGGGGCGAGGCCGATCGTGCGCAAGATATGGCCGATCTGGCGGGTGCGGTGGTGCGTATTGCGCCCGATGGCTCCGTGCCCGAGGGCAATCCCCAGGTCGAGGGCTGGGCGGCGGAATTGTGGAGCAAGGGGCACCGCAATCCGCAGGGGGCGACGTTGCGCGAGAGCGATGGCGCGCTGTTCACCGTCGAGCATGGTGCGCGCGGGGGCGACGAGGTCAACATGCCGCGCGCCGGCGGCAATTATGGCTGGCCGGTCATTACCTATGGCGTGGACTATTCCGGCGCCTCGATTGGTGAAGGCACCGAGAAAGAGGGGCTGGAGCAGCCGCTGCATTTTTGGGACCCCTCCATTTCGCCGTCGGGCCTCGATTTTTATGAAGGCGCGCTGATCGAAGGCTGGCAGGGCGATCTGATTGCCGGCGGGCTGAGCGGCAATGTCATGGTACGGCTCGACATGGAAGGCGATGCCGTGGTGGGCGAGGAGCGGCTGTTCGAAGGCCAGCTGGGCCGCATCCGCGATGTGCGAGTGGGGCCGGATGGCGCCATCTATGCGTTGACTGATGCCGGCAATGGCCGGCTGATCCGGGTTGCGCCGGAAGGGGTGTGAGGAGAGGGCCTATGAGGAGCTAGGACGCTCCACACGGCGTCCTGCCATCGCGTCATTCCCGCGCAGGCGGGAATCCACTCTTGATCTGCACGGGTCGATTTCAGAATGGATTCCCGCCTGCGCGGGAATGACGCGGTTGGTGCTTGAGCGGTTGGTGCTTAGAACACGCTCCCCCACCCACAGTCGCTTCCCTCGGGCTTGACCCGAGGGTCACTCTCAACAGGGCACAAGCGGCGAATGATCCTCGGGTCAAGCCCGAGGAAGGCGGCGGTGGGCAGGGGGGCGAAGGGGCTCGGGCAAAGTATGTGGGTGCCCAACCATCCCATCGTGTATGCGCCCTCATCCCGCCCCGCCCCCGATGTCATTCCGGCGCAGGCCGGAATCCATTCTGAAGGCCATCCACTCCATCCCGCACGCGGTCAGAGCACAGCATGGATTCCGGCCTGCGCCGGAATGACCCGGTGGTTGGTTGAGTGCTCCGCGCATCCCAAGATGCTCCAACCTCCCCACCGCCACAGTGATATTGGGCCTGTTTTTCGAGCAAAAGCCGCGATAGGTTTGGTTTTGTAGGCACCGCCCTGCTGATCCAAAATGATGGAGTGCATCACCTCAGCCGGCACCGACTGGCGGGTGATCGCGACTTCGCTAGCAGAGGCACTGCCATGACTGTTATCGCCCCTCACACTGTCCGGTTCGGACGAATTGCCGCGATGCTGCCCGTCAGCGATATGAACCGGGCCCTGGCCTTTTACGCCGGGGCTCTGGGTTTTGAGAAAACCTTCGAGAACGGAAACCCTGTCGGGTTCATGATCCTCAAGCGCGATCAGGGCGAGTTGCACCTGACGCTCCAGCCGGGTCACAAGGCCGCTAACTTCAACATCGCGCATCTGATGGTGGATGATGCCGACGCACTGCACGCCATTTGCGTTCAGTATGGGGCCAGGATCATCAAGAGACTGCAGGACAAGGATTATGGTCTGCGCGCATTCGTCTTCGAGGACCCGGACGGAAATCGCATCGATGTCGGCCAGGTGATCTAGCCAACAAAAAAGGGCGCATCCCCTCGATGCGCCCTTAATTCGTTTTGGTTCAGGCCCGTCAGGAGGCGGTCAGATTGTCGGCGGCGGATTTGCCGGTCCGCTTGTCCTTGACGATTTCGTAGGTGACCTTCTGGCCTTCATCCAGGCCATTGAGGCCCGAGCGCTGGACGGCGGAGATGTGGACGAAGACGTCCGCACCACCTTCATCGGGCTGAATAAAGCCATATCCCTTTTGGCCGTTGAACCACTTCACAGTGCCAGTTGCCATGATGCGCGTTTCCCTCGTGCAATCGCTGCGGTAGAACGGTCCCAGTCATGATGACCAAGACTTGATGATATCGAAATATCGGAAAGTGACGTCAGCATGCGCGAATGGTCTTCGCAGGATCAGATCTGTCGGCCGCAATATTCGATCGGGCGAGCTTAGCTGCAAAAAAAGCGGCGTTCAATAATTTGTTTACACATGACGAAAGGCCCGGCCGATCGAGGGATCTGCCAGGAGAAAATTGAACTCCGTCAAGTATTTGCGCCAGGTCTTGGGGAACCGGGTGCTGACGCGCGATGAACTTTTAATCAAGGGCGTCCTGCCGCCAACCCGGTTGCCAATGACCGGATCGGGACAAACCCATACTACTCCGATTGCCGGGCTTGGCTACCGCACTCTTGGTCGCACCCCTGCTATGCAGTGCAAAGAGCGGCTTGATTTCGTCCCGGTTTTGCGGCAAATCCCCCGCTCGCCGGGCCAGCGGGACCGGTAGCCCTCCAGAGATCACTTCGTCTTGACCAAGGCGTTTCATTCTTCCGGCGATGTCATCGCCGACCGTCGTTCCGGCTATGCCAGGATGCTGGCCGAGGGCGGGGACCATGCTGCTGCCGCCGATCTGATGGCTCAGGCGCTCGAGCTGACGCCCGAATGGGCGGCTGGCTGGGAATTGCTGGGCAATTACAGCGAGAAGGCCGGGGACATATCCGGCGCCATTTCGGCCTGGCGGCACCTCGAAGCTCTTGATGACGAAGGCCTGTTCGGCGCGAGCCTCAAACTGGCGGCGCATGGCGCAGCGCGGGCGGGCGAGGGCACGGCGGTCAGCTATGTCGAGGCGCTGTTCGACCAATATGCGCCGCGCTTTGAAAGCGCGCTGCTGCAAAATCTGGGCTATCAGGTGCCGGCCCTGCTCGATGGTATGCTCGGTGCGGAGATGGGGCGGCTGGGGATCGACCATTTCGCCCGGGCTATCGATCTGGGCTGTGGCACCGGGCTGATGGGCGAGCGCGTGCGCTCGAGGGTGTCCTATCTCGAAGGGGTCGATCTCAGCGCCGCCATGATTGCCGAAACCGGCAAGAAGGGCATTTACGACCGGCTGGACAAGGCCGAGCTGGTCGTCGCGCTGACCGGCCGTGCGGCCGAGGCCGATCTGGTCACCGCCGCCGATGTCTTCATCTATTGCGGCGCCCTGCCGCCGGTGCTGGCCGCCGTGGTTCCCGCCATGATGCCGGGGGGCCTGCTGGCATTTTCGCTTGAAGCCCATGACGGCGAGGAGCCGGTCTTCCTGCGACCCTCGCTGCGCTATGCCCATGGGGTGGCCGCTACGCGGCAGGCGCTGACCGATGCCGGTCTCGAAATCCTGCAATTCGAAATGGCAACGCTCCGGCAGGATCGCGGGGCGCCCATAGCGGGCATGCTGATTTTGGCGCGGCGGTCCGCCAATGTTAACAGTCTGCTAACATTAGATGACGAGATGACAATGGGGTTTGGTGCGTCCGGGGGTGTCGCGGCCTAGCCTGCCACAGTCACGCCCCGTTTTGGGGATTTCGGTTCCGCCCAGCAAAACAGGCGGAACTTTTATGAAAATTGCAGCAAAGGCGGGCCTGGCGCTCGCTCTGTTTCTCACCGGTTTCCCGGCGTTTGCGGGCGATACGATCGGTTTCTGGGACACCCAGCGCAAGGGCAGCAACTTCTTTTCCGTCGTGCCGTCGCCCGAACGATTTGCCGAAGCCCATGCCGCCGGCATCCAATGGGGGCGCTTGGCCTATGACAAATGGGACGCCACCGGCCGCGACTTCCTGATCGGCGACGCCGACCATTATGACGGCCTGGTCCAGCCGGACGTGGCGCGGCTCAAGGAAGTGCTGGGCTGGGCCCATGGTGCCGGGGTTGGCATGGTGATCGCGCCGCTGAGCCTGCCCGGCATGCGCTGGAGCCAGAATAATGGCGATAAGTTCGACGGGCGGATTTGGGAGGATAAAGCCTATTGGCAGCAGACGGCCGATTTCTGGCGCGATCTTGCTGCCGAGCTGAAGGATAATCCGGGCGTGCTGGCTTATAATATCGTCAATGAGCCGGCGCCGGAGCGCGGCACTGGGGCGGCCGAGAATACGGCGCCGGGCGATGTTGCAAGCCATGTCGCCTTCGCCGAAGCCAATAAAGGCACGGCGCGCGATCTGCCAGCATTTTATGAAATGGTCATCGCCGCCATCCGCTCGGTCGATCCCGATACGCCGATCATGGTGGATGCCGGGTGGTACGCCAATGCGGGAGCCTTCAGCGGCTGGCCCAATGCCTTGCACGACGACAAGGTGCTCTACGCCTTCCATATGTACGAGCCGTACAATTTTACCGCCGGCAAGAATTTTCGCGACAAGCTGGGCTATGTCTATCCCGGCACGGTGCCGTTCGGGACGGGCGATGTGGCCTGGGACGCGAGCACGGTCAATGAATTCCTGCAGCCCGTCTATGACTGGGCGGACAAGCAGGCCATTCCCGCCAATCGCATCGTTGCCGCCGAATTCGGCTGTATGCGGCGCAATGAGGGCTGTGCTGATTACCTCACCGATGTCATGGCTAATCTGAACAGCCATGACATTCACTGGGCCTTCTATTCGTTCCGCGAGGATGAATATGACGGGTTCGACTACGAGCTGGGCAGCGATGCGCTGGGCTGGAAATATTGGGAGGCGGTGGAGAAGGGCGAGCCGCCGGTGATGCCCTACAAGCCAAATCCGCTATGGGATGCCATTCAGGCAGGGTTGCGCGAGTAGGGGGCTGACAAGCCAGCGGCGCCTCAATAGACCTCTGATGAGATCTATTGAGGTTGCCGCATGAACACCATTCGCTACGATTTCCGCTCCGACACCGTCACCAGGCCCTCCGCTGCAATGCGAGCAGCCATGGCCGAGGCCGAGGTGGGCGACGATGTGTTTGGTGATGACCCCACGGTCAGCCGCCTGGAACAGCGTATGGCGGCCATGCTGGGCAAGGATGCCGCGCTCTTTGTGCCCTCGGGGACGCAATCTAATCTCTTGGCATTGATGAGCCATTGCGGGCGTGGCGACGAATTCATCGCCGGGCAGAATGCGCATTGCTACAAGTATGAGGCCGGCGGCGCGGCCGTGTTGGGCTCGATCCAGCCGCAACCGATTGCGCATCAGCCGGATGGCACATTGGCGCTGGACGATATTGCCGCGGCGATCAAGGCGGGAGACAGCCATTTTGCCACGACGCGGGTGATCGCGCTGGAAAATACCCATGGCGGGCAGATTCTGCCGGTGGACTATATGGCGGCAGTGGGGGAACTGGCCCGGCAGCGCGGGCTTGGCCTGCATCTCGATGGCGCAAGGGCATTCAATGCCAGCGTTGCGCTGGGCTTGGATATCGAGCAGTTCACGGCGCCGTTCGATACGGTGTCGATCTGTCTTTCCAAGGGGCTGGGTGCCCCGGTGGGCTCGGTGTTGATCGGACGGGCCGATTTGATCGAGACGGCGCGGCGCAATCGCAAGATGTTGGGCGGCGGGATGCGCCAGTCGGGCATTCTGGCCGCGGCAGGGCTTTATGCGCTGGAGCACAATGTGGCGCGGCTGGCTGATGACCATCGGCGGGCCAGACGACTGGCGGAGGGGCTGGCTGCCTATCCCGCGCTCAAGGTGACCATGCCACATACCAATATCATCTTCCTCAACAGCGAGGCGGAATTGGGCGGGCGGTTCAACACTTTTCTGGCCGAACGCGGCATCGGGATCACCGGTCGCTATGGCCAGCAGCGTTGGGTGACGCATCTGGATGTGGATGACGAGGCCGTGGATGGGGCGCTGGCCGAGGTGGCGGAGTTTTTCCGCTAGCCGATCAATGCGGCGCAGAGTGCGTCGGTATTGAAGAGGGTGAAGACCTCCGTCGGATAGGTCATTTCGACCCGGTTTTGCTCCGTGCCGACGGCCAGGTAGGAGATGGACAGGGCGCGATCCTGCAGCGAGACGGTAACGCCGTCGGGTGTGCCGTAGACAGCGGGTGGCGTCTTGCCGGCGCCGGTTTGCGCGTTGATGATATCGCCCGCCTGGGCTGGCGTGACGGGTGCTGAAAAGCCGGCCATCTGCTCGTGGCAGAACAGGAAAAAGCTGGGATTGGGCAAGGTCTTGACGGTCAGGACCAGCGCCGATTTGTCCTTGGAGGTCGCCGAGCCGGGGCTGCGATCGGCAATGGGCCCATAGGCCGCCTCGATCGCGGTTTGGGCTTCGGCCAGCGGCATGCGGTCAAGCGTGGCCTGATAGGGGTTGAAGTCCTCGCTTTGGGCCAGGGCAGGCGTGGCAATGGCTGCCGCCAGCACGACGACATAGATCGACCGCATGATACCTCCACGATGAGATGCCGAGGGTCCAAACTGGGCCCTCGGGGCCTTTGGCGTCTAGGGATTAGCCGCCAGGTCGGCGCAGGTCTGATAATTATTGAATACGCCAGTGGGGTAGGCAACGCCTACGCCGCTGGCGTCCGTGCCAATGCCCCAATAGGTGACGTTCAGGGCGCCATCCTGCAGCAGGAAGGTGACGCCGTCTTCGGTTGGGTAGACGGTGCCCAGATCGGGTGATGTCGTCAGCGGGCGCAAGACGTCCATTGCGACCTTTGCGGTGACCGGTGCCGATGCTGCGGTGAGCTTGCCGTCGCAGAACAGGAACACGGTGAGATTTGGTCCTGTGCCCCCCGCGAACACCATCTCGGCATTGCCATCGATTTCGGGATTGCCCGGTTGGCGGGTCTGGATCGGGCCATGGGCCGCTTCAATCAGGGGCTCCGCTTCGGCCTGGGGCATATGGTCGAGCACTGCCTGGTAGGGATTGAAATCGGTGTTCTGCGCATGGGCGGCGACAGGCAGCGCGACAAGCAGCAGCAGGGGCAGGGCCAAACGCATGGGCGTCTCCAGATTGCCGCGCAGCATTAGGCGGACGGATATTGGTGGTCAAGCGGGCGGACATTGATGTCCGCCCGCGCGCCGGTCAGGTCCGTATTTTCTGCTGCCAATGGCTATGCAGCGCAGGGATATCGTCGCTGGTCATAAGCGGCATGGCGGCGAGCAATTGTTCGTGCGGCCAATCCCACCAGGCCATTTCGAGCAGCATGGTGATGTGTTCCTCGCTGAACCGCTTACGGATTGTCCGGGCCGGGTTGCCGCCGACAATGGCATAGGGTTCGACATCCTTGGTGACGAGCGCCCGCGTGCCGATGACAGCGCCGTGGCCGATGTTGATCCCTGGCATGATGATGGCTTCGGTGCCGATCCACACGTCATTGCCGATGATGGTATCGCCGGCGCTGGCAAAGGCATCGGCGGCCGTGCCGAAGCCGGGGACTTCGGGCATGTAGTGGAACGGGAAGGAGCTGACCCAATCGTAGCGATGGCCCTGATTGCCTGCCATGACGAAGGCGGCGCCGGAGCCGATGGAGCAGAAACTGCCCACGATCAGCTTGTCGACGCCGGGCGTGTTCATGAGGAAGAGGGCGCAATCATCGAAGCTATGGCCGTGGTAGTAGCCGGAATAATAGCTGTAGCGGCCCACGATGATGTTCGGATTGGTGACTTGCTCATCAAGCCGGATGCCGCTGAAGGCGTCTTTGAAATAGTTGGTCATGTTTGTCTCTTGTGGGTTTGCCTATCCACGGTGTCGGCGCGGCGAAGGCTGGAACCCATCCTGATATCTCAGCATGGATTCCAGCCTGCGCCGGAATGACCCGGTGGGTGGGGAGCAAATTGTGTGTGTCAGGCGCGATTGAGCGCCTGGCGGATGGCCGTTTCGACCGGGGAATAGGCGCCGTCGGGCCGGTCCAGGGAGAGTTGTTCCCTGGGCTGGAGCGGCGGTTGGGCCATGAAGCGCGGTTGCGTCCCCCGGTGCGGCTGGGCCGCGTGGACCAGGAAGGGGTGGCACAGATAGACCGTGCCGGCGGCCCCAGTCGCCAGGACTTCCGGGCAATGGGCCGTGCCGGCAAAGCTATCGGCGGCCAGTTCGCGCAGGCTTAGTCCGGCTGCTCCGGCGGGTTCCAGCTGGCGAGCAATGTCGCGATGCGAGCCGACCCGGATGCGGGTTGGCGCGTCCAATTCACCGACATCGGAGAAGAGGAACAGCATCAGCAAGGCCCGGTCCCGTGACATGACATTGACGCGCCAGGCCAGGAAATCGGTCGGGTTGTCCTGCCAGCCGAAGCTGACATCGACATGCCAGCCCGCGTCGCCCGGATCATCGGGCGAGGGGAAGCGCACCGGGAAAGTGCCCAGCCCTTGCGGCGCTACCCACCTGTCCTTGCCCACGATCTGGTCATAGGCCGCATGGAGCAGCGGGGTATTGGCCGCTTCGCGGAAGGGGAGGTCGGAATAACCGCCCAGCCGGATGACCGGCTTGGTCCAGGTGGCAGGATTGTCCGGGTCGCAGCCGGTATCCCGCCACAGGATGGCGCGAGCCTCGTCGGCGAGGTCGCGGGGGAAGGCATTGTCGATGCGGACGAAACCTTCAGTGATGAAGGCAGCAATTTGCGCTTCGCTGAGCGCAGCAAAATGAGAGGGCATGAGATATGTCCATAAGTTCGCGTGGCCGTCGCGAGGACAGCCGGATCGAGCGGAATGCCGCTCGTCGGGAGTGCTCCAAGAGCGCCGTTAGGCGTTCAAGTGCACTGCGAACTTAGTTGCTTCGGACATCATCATGGTGGCGGGCAGGATAGTGACGCGTGATTAGGAGTCAAGATGGGGCATTGGAGTACCCCCTCCTAGCCTCCCCCTGATAGGGGGAGGGACAGATCGAGTATCTGGCGATTAGGCCGCGAAATAGCTCTGCAGCGAACGGACCTGGAGGCTGCCCTGCTTGAGGGCCACGATGCCTTCCACGGCGGCGAGGGCGCCGTCGATGGTGGTGTAGTAGGGGATCTTGGCGAGCAGGGCCGTGCGGCGGATGTCGCGGCTGTCGCTGATCGACTTCATGCCATCGGTGGTGTTGATCACCAGCTGCACGCCGCCATTCTTCATGGAGTCCACGATATGCGGACGCCCTTCGAGCACCTTGTTGATCTTGGTGGCGGCGATGCCGTTTTCCACCAGATAGCGCTGGGTGCCGCTGGTGGCGAGGATGGTGAAACCGGCCTCGGCGAGATGGCGAGCCATATCGACGATATGGGGTTTATCGGCATCGCGGACCGAGATGAAGGCGGTGCCGCTGGTGGGGACCTTGGAGCCGGCACCCATTTGCGACTTGGCGAAGGCCATGGCGAAATTGGTATCGAGGCCAATCACTTCGCCGGTCGACTTCATTTCGGGCCCGAGGACCGTATCGACGCCGGGGAAGCGGTTGAACGGGAACACGGCTTCCTTGACGGCGACATGCTTGAAGGTCTTTTCGACGAGGCCAAAGCTGGCGAGGCTCTCGCCGGCCATGATGCGGCTGGCGATCTTGGCGATGGGTTCACCGATCACCTTGGCGACGAAGGGCACCGTGCGGGAAGCGCGCGGATTGACTTCGAGCAGGTAGATCACGCCGTCCTTGAGCGCATATTGCACATTCATCAGCCCGCCGACCTTGAGGGCGAAGGCCAGTTCGGCCGTCTGCCGCTTGAGTTCGGCCATGGTTTCGGGCGTCAGGTTCTGCGGCGGCAGCGAGCAGGCGCTGTCGCCCGAGTGAATGCCGGCCTCTTCGATATGCTCCATGATGCCAGCAACGAACACGTCCTTGCCATCGCAAAGGGCATCGACGTCGATTTCGGTGGCGCCGGACAGATAGGCATCGAACAGCAGCGGATTGTCGGACAGGACCGAATTGATCTGGCCGGTCTTGTCATTGGGATAGCGCTGCAGGATATCGGGCGGGACCAGGCCGGTCAGCGTGTCCTGCACATAGCGCTCGAAATCATTGGCCGAGTGGACAATGGCCATGGCGCGGCCGCCCAGCACATAGGAGGGGCGGATGACCAGTGGATAGCCCAGGCGCTCGGCAACAAGGCGAGCCTGTTCAAGGGAATAGGCGATGCCGTTCTTGGGTTGAGTCAGCTCCAGCTTGTTGAGCAGCTTGGAGAAGAGGTCGCGGTCTTCGGCCAGATCGATGGCGTCCGGCTGGGTGCCCAGGATCGGCACGCCGGCCTTTTGCACGGCCTCGGCCAGGTTGAGCGGGGTCTGGCCGCCGAACTGCACGATGACGCCATGCAGGGTGCCATTCTGCTTTTCGCGCAGCAGGATTTCGATGACGTCTTCCTCGGTCAGCGGCTCGAAATAGAGGCGGTCGGAGGTGTCGTAGTCGGTCGAAACGGTTTCGGGATTGCAGTTGACCATGATGGTTTCATAGCCCGCGTCAGCCAGTGCGAAGGCGGCATGGCAGCAGCAATAATCGAACTCGATGCCCTGGCCGATACGGTTGGGACCACCGCCGAGAATGACCACTTTCTTGCGGTCGGACGGGCGGGCTTCGTCGGCCACGACGCCGGCAAAGGTGGTCTCATAGGTCGAGTACATATAGGCCGTTGGCGAAGCGAATTCGGCAGCCGAAGTGTCGATGCGCTTATAGGCCGGGCGCACGTCGAGCGAATGGCGCAGCTTGCGCACGTCGGACGGCTTGAGGGCGGCGAGCTGGGCGAGACGCGCGTCGGAGAAGCCCATGCCCTTGAGAGCGCGCAGATTGGCCGCGTCCTGGGGCAGGCCGAATTCGCGCACCTTGGCCTCGGTGTCGACAATGCCCTGCATCTGCTCGAGGAACCAGGGGTCGATCTTGCAGGCCTCGTGAATGTCTTCGAGGCTCATGCCCAGGCGCATGGCCTCGGCCACATGCAGCAGGCGATTGGGCGTGGGCGTGCCAAGAGCGGCCTTGATGGCGTTCTTGTCTTCGCCTTCGCCCAGGCCCGGAATGCCGATTTCGTTGAGGCCGGTGAGGCCGGTTTCGAGCGAGCGCAGGGCCTTTTGCAGGCTTTCCTGGAAGGTGCGGCCAATGGCCATGGCTTCGCCGACCGACTTCATCGAGGTGGTAAGGCGATTGTCGGCGCCGGGGAATTTTTCGAAGGCGAAACGCGGGATTTTCACCACGACATAGTCGATGGTGGGCTCGAAGGACGCCGGGGTCATGCCGCCGGTGATGTCATTGTCCAATTCGTCCAGCGTGTAGCCGACGGCGAGGCGCGCGGCGACCTTGGCGATGGGGAAGCCAGTGGCCTTGGAGGCGAGGGCCGAGGAACGGGACACGCGCGGGTTCATCTCGATGACGACCATGCGGCCATCGGCGGGGTTGATGCCGAACTGCACGTTGGAGCCGCCGGTCTCGACGCCGATTTCGCGCAGCACGGCAAGGCTTGCGTCGCGCATGATCTGGTATTCTTTGTCGGTCAGCGTCAGGGCTGGAGCGACGGTGATGGAGTCGCCGGTATGGACGCCCATCGGATCGATATTCTCGATCGAGCAGATGATGATGCAATTGTCCTTCTTGTCGCGGACAACTTCCATTTCGTACTCTTTCCAGCCGAGCACGCTTTCTTCCACCAGCACTTCATTGGTGGGGGAGGCATCGATGCCGCTTTCGCAGATCGCCAGATATTCCTCGCGGTTATAGGCAATGCCGCCGCCGGTGCCGCCCAGGGTGAAGCTGGGGCGGATGATGGCGGGAAGACCAATGACCTCAAGGGCCTGCAGCGCTTCGATGGCGTTATGCGCCAGCATGGAGCGTGGGGTTTCCAACCCGATCTTCTTCATGGCGTCGCGGAACAGCTCGCGGTCTTCGGCCTTGTCGATGGCTTCGGCCGTGGCGCCGATCATCTCGACGCCAAACTTCTCCAGCACGCCCATCTTGCGCAGCGACAGTGCGCAGTTCAGTGCCGTCTGGCCACCCATGGTGGGCAGCAGGGCGTCGGGACGTTCCTTTTCGATGATCCTGGCGACCACTTCGGGGGTGATCGGCTCCATATAGGTGGCGTCGGCCAGGTCCGGATCGGTCATGATCGTCGCCGGGTTCGAGTTCACCAGGATGATGCGGTAGCCCTCTTCCTTGAGTGCCTTGCACGCCTGGGTGCCCGAGTAATCGAACTCGCAAGCCTGCCCGATAATGATCGGACCCGCACCGATGATGAGGATCGATTTAATGTCGGTACGCTTTGGCATTTTCTTGGGCTCGCTCGGCTCGGTCTACGGACGGGTCGGGCGAGGAAGAATCACCAGACGCTCAGGCCACCCGCACCATTCGCGCACGACAACAGGGCGTTGCGGCGCTTGGGGAAGGCTTGGACGGGGTGGTTAGGTGGGCTGTCTAGCGGAGAAGCGGCGGAAAGGGAAGGGGTGGCGTTCCCCTTTGTGGCGGCTGCGGATTTCGGCGCCGCTCTTGTCCCCAGGCGCGCAGTTGCCCTCTCAGGTCATGACTCCCTTGCGGTCAGAGGGGTGGATTGTGACGCCAAATGGGGTGACCATTGCCATAGCCCTATTCGGGGTGAGCGGAGAGCCAGCGTCAGTCCCGGGGCTCTCTTGATGCAGGAGGCGCTGTGGCCAGTTTGGCCGCGAGCAGGCGCCGAGCAGGCAAGGACGGCAATTGCACATGGCTGGATTGTCCGGGTCATACCGGACGGGACAAAGCGGGATGTTCTCGCTCGCCCGGCTATTCCGGCCCGGCGGCGTTTGGTTGTGCCTGGTTCTGGCAACGACATTCCCGGCGTTTGCGCAACCGGCCGCCGATCCGGGGATTGTCATCATCCGCGCTACAGGCGCGGATGCGGTCTTCGGCTTTACCTCGCCGACGCCCGCGCTCAATCTTTATCTGACCAGTATCGGCGGTCTGGCCGAGAGTCTGCCCATTGTCCTGCCGGCCGGGGATTACCGGATTGAAATCGACGACCTCAGCGGGCTGGGCATGTCCCTCAAGGGTGCCGATTGCGCGGATGGCCGCGGCCATGGCGACGCGGGCAGCGTAAGCTTCAGGCTCGATGCGGGGGAGATGCTGGTCTGCACCTTTACCGTCGCCAGCGCCCCGGAGCGGGCCACGGAGTTGATCGAGAGCCTGGTTCCGGCGCGCGGCGATCTGATGCTGGCCAGCCTGCCGCCCAGCGAGGATCGTATCAACCGGCTCAAGGGATCCATAGCGGTGGCCGATTCTCCGCAGCGGTTCATGAATGCGCTGCCGGGCATTGTGGCTGGCAAGCCGATACCGCTGGCGGCTTCGCTGGGCGCCTTTGACAGGATTGTTGGCAATGAGCAGCGCAATCCCTGGGATATCTGGATGCGCGGCACGTTTGCATTGGCCAGCGAGCAGGGCGCGGCGGGGCGGTTCGGCGTTGCCGCGCTGGGCATGGACCGGCTGGTGAACGAGGACGTTCTCCTGGGCGGGTTCGTCCAGGCCGATACCATGGTGCGGGAGTGGAACGATGCCTCGGCTTTGTCGCGCGGGGGCTGGATCGCCGGTGGCTATGCCACGGCGCGCGTGCTCGACAATGTTTATGTGGATGTGCTGGGCGGGGGTGGAACGTCGCTGGGGGTGACGCAAGCGCAGGGCGTGGCGGGACGGTTTGCCGCCGAGTCCTGGCTGCTGACGGCGGCCGTTTTGGGCCAGTGGCGCGCGGGGGACTGGACCTTCAGCCCCCAGGCGCGGCTCAGCTATTTCGACGAGAAAATCGCGCCCTATCTCGATGCCGGTGGCAATCTGGTGAGCGGGCAGGAATTGGGGCGGGGCCGGCTCGCCATTGGGCCGGGGCTCTCCTATCGGCTGACAACGCAGAACAATGTGGTCGTCAATACGGGCCTGCGGCTCAATACGACCGCCACTCTGATGAGCAGTTCGGGGGGATTTGAGGGGGTGAGTGGCCGGCTTGAGGGGACTGTGGAAATCATCCTGCCGGCCGGGGCGCGATGGAAGACGACGCTGGGCTATGGCGGCATCGGTACCGATAGCCGCATGTTCAATGCCAGCGGCACCTTGTCCGTGCCACTGCGCTAGGCGCGGTTCTTCGATTGCATGTGCGACCAGCAAATTTGCACCATCTCCAAACACTACCGTCGCTTCCTCGGGCTTGACCCAAGGGCCTTTCTCAACCCGGCACAAGCGGCGAGTGACCCTCGGGTCAAGCCGGAGTGAAGCGACGGTGGGTGGGGTCAGAGGTGGGAGGATCACACCCGGTCCCCCGCTGCGGGGCTAGGGTGAGGCGCGCATGATCTCGGGGGCGCTGCCTTTTGTGGCCTTGTTTTGAGCATGGAAGGCGGCGAAGGCGGCGGCTGGAACAGGCTTGCCATAGAGCCAGCCTTGCCCGAATTCGACGCCCTGGGCGATCAGGCTATCGGCCTGCTCCTGGGTTTCGATGCCTTCGGCGACAGAAAAGAGCCCGAGGGTCTTGGCCATCGAGATGATGTGCGGCGTCACCGAACTGGTGGCGCTGCCCCGGCCAATGGTGTCGATGAAGGATTTGTCGATCTTCAGAGCGTCCAGCGGGAGGTCCTGCAAATATTGCAGGCTCGAATAGCCGGTGCCGAAATCGTCGATGGCGACCGAATGCCCCATGGCGCGGGCTTTGGCCATGGTCGCCCGCGCGGCTTCGATATCGAGGAAACCGCGTTCGGTTGCCTCGAGCCATATCTGCTGCGGCTTGATGCCCGCCGCACGCAGCTTTTCCTCGAGAAGCGGCAGCATGCGCCCGGTCTTGATGTCGTCGGCGGAGAAATTGATGGCGATGTGCAAGGAGCGGTCGGCCACCAGGGTCGGGCCGAGTTCGGCAATCACCGCGTCGATGACCTGATCGGTAATGGGCAGGATCAGCCGGCTTTCCTCGGCAAGCGGGATAAATAGATCGGGCCGGACCATGGTGCCGTCGGGGCGGCGCCAGCGGACGAGCGCTTCGGCGCCGACGCAGATGCCGGATTTGAGCTCCATCAGCGGTTGATAGTGGACCACGAATTCCCGATGACGCACGGCCCGGGTCAGTTCGCCCAGGGGAGACAGGCGCCGGCGCGACATCCAGACGACGACGCCAACGAGCAGGGCCGCGATAGCCATGCCCAGGGGCAGCAATATCAGCAATTGCCGCCAAAGATTGGCGAATATGGCGCCGCGCGGGCTGGCTGCCACGGCCAGCCAGCCATCGCGCCTGGCTATGGCGAAGATGGTATTGTCGTCCGCGCCGCTTCGGGGGGCGGCGAGAAGCGAGGCCAATAGGGCGGGGTCGAGGGCGTGGCTTGCGCTGAGCACCGGACCGCCGTCATGGGCGATGGTGAGACCCGATCCCGTACTGTCGACGACATCGGTGAACCCTTGCGGGTCGATCAGGACCGTGTAGGCGCCGCGTTGCACGCCCATCATCGGCTGGCCGCCGCCCAACACATTGGAAATGAATGGGGCGGTGATGCCAAGGCCGTCCATTGTACGGAAATCGACGGACGCCGCTGCCGGTTGTGGCGTGGTAGGGCCCCATGACGTGCATTTTACCAGGCCCTGCTCGACATAGCCGATCTCCTTGATCGACCGGCTGGTGGTCAATCGCCGCATTTCGGCGATGTGGTCGGGGGAACAGGGGGCGAGGCCAGCGGCCCCGATTGCATCCAATGCTTCCGAAGCGTCCGCCAGGGTGGAGGTGGTGCGCGTGATCAGCCGATCGGCGAGTTCCCTCAGGCGGCCCTGTTCGGCGCCGAGCGCAAGCTGCCAGGACAGATAGGCCGCTGCGGCCAAGGGGATAGCCGCGCCGGCAATGGCCATGGCGATGCTCAGCAATACCACATGGCGCGACTTCACAGGCTGAGTCCCTCGCCGCCCCATGCGGCAGGGTATTTCACGGCGCAAGGCAGCCTGGTCAACGCCAGATCGGGGCGGTAGCTAACTTTTGGTAAGCCGGCATGGCGGCAGATCGATTGCCCTGGTTTCCGAATCCGACCTAACCTTGGAGAAACGATGCCCGGAATATCGCCATCCGATGAATGATATGCCCAGCCCAGTCGAGATGCAGATCGACGCCATCGCCGCAGGCCTGCAACAGGCCGAGGCGGCAGGAGGCGAGGCCCTAACCGTCCGGCAGATCATTGCCCTTCTGGGCGATCAGTCGCACAGCTTCGTCATCCTGGTGTTCTGCGTGCTCAACATGCTCCCTGGGCCGCCCGGCTATGGCGGCACGATTGCCTGCGCCATCATCGCTTTTGCCGTCGCGATGATCGTGGGACGGCCGCCGGCACTGCCGCGCTTTATCAGCGACCGGCGGCTGTCGCCGAGGCTGGCGTCGCGCATGGTGCAGCAATTGCGCTGGTTCTCGAAATTGGTGGCGCGGTTTTCCGCACCACGGGTGGAATTTCTGGCCGCGGAACGGGGGCGGATGGCAGTCGGGTTCTCCATTCTGGTGCTCAGTATTCCGATGGTCATACCCATTCCCCTGATCAACGCCGTGCCCAATGTGGGCATTGCGGTAATCTGCTTGTCGCGGATCAATCGGGACGGCGCAGGCATGATCGTGGGCGCCATTATCGGGTTGATCGGGCTGACTATTGCGGGCCTGCTGATCTGGGGTGTCGTCTCGCTGGGTCTTGCGGCCGGCGATATAGTAGGGACAGGCGGATGAAATTTGCTCGCGCACTTGCCTGGTTCAACCGCTTTTCGACCGGCGGCATCATGCTGGGGCTGCTGTTCTTTGCGCTGTCGCTGACGCCATCGCTCATTCCCCGCAATTTCGTGGTGCAGGGGATTTTGACCGGCTGCGTTTTCGCGGCGGGCTATGGCATCGGTGTCTTTCTCGAATGGCTTTGGACCTTTCTCGAATTAAGCCTGCCCAATGATGTCTGGGCGCGCAGGATCAAGCAGGGAATTACCTTGGCCTGTGCTGGTCTGGTGGTGGCGTTTTTGTGGTTCTCCACCGGGTGGCAGAATTCTATCCGGGCGGTGATGGGCGTCGAGCCGGTCGAGAGTATCCAGCCGCTCTGGGTGGCGGCCATTGCGATTGTGCCGGCTACGCTGCTGATCGGGATTGGTACGCTGATCGTGCAGGGGGTGCGCCTGGTGTCGGCCATGTTGCGCCGCATCATCCCGCGCCGTGTGGCCTTTGTCGGCGGCGTGCTGGTTGTCGGCCTGGTCGCGAGCCTTTTCGTCAATGGCGTGGTGATCCGCTGGGCGCTTTACACCGCCGATCGGTTCTATGCCGAATTCGACACCATAGCCGGGCGTGACGATCCGGCGCCAACCGATCCGTTGAAGTCGGGCAGTGCCGCGTCGCTGATCCCCTGGGATACGATCGGGCTGGATGCGCGGGTCTATGTGGAGTCCGGGCCGACTGCCGAGGAAATCTCGGCAATGATCGGGCGGCCTGCTGAGACGCCGCTGCGGGTCTATGTGGGCTTGCGATCGTCGGAAACCGTGCAGGAGCGGGCGGCCCTCGCGCTGGCCGAGATGCTGCGGGTGGGGGCGTTCGACCGGTCGGTGCTGGTGCTGATCATGCCGGTGGGCACGGGGTGGGTCGATCCGCCGGCGATCGACACACTCGAAATCCTGCATGGTGGAGACGTTGCGAGCGTGGCGCTGCAATATTCGTATCTGACCAGTTGGCTGTCGCTGGTGGTCGAGCCGGATGTGGGCACATCGGCGGCGCAGGCGCTGTTCAGCGCGGTCTATCATTACTGGACGGATTTGCCGAAGGAGACGCGGCCCAAGCTTTATCTGCATGGGCTGAGCCTGGGTGCCTATGCCTCGCAGGCCTCGGGCACGCTCTACGAGATTCTGGCCGATCCGTTCGATGGGGCGCTCTGGGCCGGACCGCCTTTTGCCAGCGCAACCTGGCGGACGACGACAGCCAATCGCGACCCCAGCACGCCGGAATGGCTGCCGCGCTTCGAGGATGGCTCGATCATCCGCTTTACCAATCAGGGTAATGCGCTCGATATTCCCGGGGCCCAATGGGGGCCGATCCGGCTGGTCTATTTGCAGTATCCGAGCGATCCCATCGTCTTTTTCGAGCCTGACGCCTTCTACCGCCCGCCGGAATGGATCGAAGGCAAGCGGGCGCCCGATGTGTCGCCGCTGCTGAATTGGTATCCGGTGGTGACGTTCCTGCAATTGGCGCTCGATATGGCACTGGCCCAGACGGCGCCGGTCGGCTTCGGCCATGTTTACGCACCGCAGGACTATTTTGACGGCTGGGTGGCGGTGACCGACCCGCCGGGCTGGACGGCAGAGGCCCTGGCCGCGTTGAAGGCAAGGCTGACGCGGCATGGCGACCGCGCATTGATCGGAGCCGGATGGTTCCGCGACTAGGTTCGGGCTTGCGCCGGGGCCGTGATCGAGTCAGCCTTGGGGTACGAGGAGACTGATCATGTGCCGGAACATCAAGACCCTGTTCAATTTCGAGCCACCCGCCACACGCAACGAAATGCATGACGCTTCGCTGCAGTTCGTGCGCAAGATTTCGGGATATACTCATCCCTCCAAGACCAATGAGGCGGCGTTTCACGAAGCGGTCGAAGAGATCGAGAAGGTGGTCCGCAACCTGCTGAAATCGCTCGATACCGATGCGCCCGCCCGGGACCGGGAGGTGGTCGCGGCCAAGGCCCGGGAGCGGGCGAAACTGCGATACGGCACCGCCTGACGCCGCATACAGGGCGGAACGGGCAGAGGAGCAGCGCGTTGACGACGGGAATACCTTCCCGAGGACATATCCATGCTGCAATTGCTCATTCTTCTCGTCGTCATCGCCCTGGTCGCCGGCGCGCTCGGCTTTACTGGCATTGCGGCCGGTGCGGCGGCGCTGGCCAAGATCATTTTCTTCCTCATGCTGGCCGGCATCGCCATTATCCTCATCCTGGCGGTCATGGGCCTGGCTGTTCTGTTCTGACCTGAAGGATTATCGAGATGTCCGCTATTCCCGCGATAGAGCTCAATGACGGCAAGACCATCCCGCAATTGGGATTTGGCGTCTGGCAAATACCCAATGACGAGGTGGGCCGCGCCGTGGCCGAGGCGATTGGCGCCGGTTACCGGTCAATCGATACGGCGCAGGGCTATGGCAATGAGAAGGGCGTGGGGGCGGCCATCCGGGATAGCGGCATCGCGCGGAGTGATCTTTACATCACCTCCAAGCTGCGGACGCGTGATCAGGGCTATGACGCGACGCTCAAGTCATTCATGGGCTCGCTGGACCGGCTGGGGCTCGACTATCTTGACCTGTTCCTGATCCACTGGCCGGTGCCGGCGCAGGACAAATATTCCGACACCTGGCGGGCTTTCGTGCAATTGCAGCGCGATGGCCGCATCCGCTCGATCGGGGTGTCCAATTTCCTGCCGGAGCATCTCGATCGCATTATCGGGGATAGCGGGGTCGCGCCCGCCGTCAATCAGATCGAGGTGCATCCCGAATTCCAGCAGCGTGACGTGCGGGCGTTGCACCGGCAGCACAATATCGCCATCGAAAGCTATAGCCCGCTGGGTAGCGGGGCGGCGCTCGACAACGAGACGATCGGCGCGATTGCCAGCAAGCACGGTAAGAGCCCGGCCCAGGCGATCATTCGCTGGCATTTGCAGGAGGGGTTGATCGTGATCCCCAAATCCACCCATGCCGATCGCATTCGCGCCAATATCGATGTGTTCGATTTCGAGCTGGATGCCGATGACATGGCCAGCATTGCAAAGCTGGACCGCCGCGACGGGAAAGTGGGCAGCGATCCGGCCACCAACAATGCCATCTGGTAGCTAGAGCTTGAGCTTGAAGCCTTCGTGGCTTTTGGCGAAGCCCAGCTTTTCGTAGAAGCGGTGGGCGTCGAGGCGGATCTTGTTCGAGGTTAGTTGAACCAGGCCGCAACCGGCTTCGCGGCAGCGCTCGATGGCCCATTTGACCATGGTGCTGCCATGGCCGCCGCCACGCAGGTCGCCGCGGATATGGACGTTTTCGAGCAGGCCCCGCTTCATGCCGAAATTGGGCAGGCCGGGTAGATAGCTGATCTGGAGGGTACCGACGACCTCACCATCCAGATCAGCGACGATCAGGCGATGTTTGGGATCGGCGGCGATCTCGTCGAAGGCGGCGCGATAGCGTGGATCGTCCAGCGTTGCCGGATCCAGCGGTGGCGTATCGGTGCCGCGTGCATCGCCGGCATGGCTGAGCTGGATCATGGTGGGGATGTCCGCCGGGGTGGCGTCGCGGAAGGTCAGGTTGGTCATGGGCGTCGCTTTAAGGAAAGGCGGCAGCACATGATCATCTGGCCAGCGCCATGGCAAGCCGGCGTTCTGGTCAGGCCATCAGTGGCGACTTGACCGCTGCGGCGATGATCGTATCGAGAAAACCGGGGAAACGCTCCTCCAGGTCGGCACGACGCAGGGTGACGCGCCGTCGCGTGCCTTCGGGCGTGACGCTGACCACACCGGCTTCACGCAATTTGGCCAGGTGATAGGTGAGGTTGGTCTTGGAGGTCAGATCGTGAAACTGACCGCAGACCATGCCCACGTCTTCGCAGCGGGACAAATGACCGACAATGGCCAGCCGCGTCTCGTCGCCAAGGGCGGCGAGGACAGCTGGCATGGTGATCTGGTCGGCGTCTGGATGCGGCAGTGACATGACGGATATGTAACGCCGGATGCTAGTTAGTTCAATAAGTTTTGGACTAGTGGTTGACACAATGATCCGCGAGGTCCAATTGTCCAATAAATTTTGGACAAGGACGCTTTTCATGGATATCCGTCTCATCTGGCTGGCGGTCGGCACCTTTGCCATAGGCGTCGAGAGCTTTGCCGTGCCGAGCCTGCTGCCGCAGATCGCCGATTCCACTGGTGTCAGCCTGACCCAGGCTGGGTATCTGGTGATTGCCTTTGCGCTGGCCAATGCCTTTGGTTCGCCCGTATTGGCCGCATTGACGGGTACCGCTGACCGGCGCCGGACGCTGGCGATTACTGCGCTGCTCTTTTCGGCCGGGGCCATCGGAGCGGCTCTGTCGCAGGGTTATTTCGACCTCATGGCCGCCCGTATCGTAATGGCCTTTGCGGCGGGGCTCTACACTGCCACCGCGCAAGCCACGGGCGTCGCGATCTCTTCGGCCGACCATCGTGCGCGGGCAATTTCGGTAATCGTTGGCGGCACAACCATGGCGGTCGCCTTTGGTGCGCCGCTCGGTGCGCTGGTTGCGGGCCTGGTGGGGTGGCGCGGCAGCTATTTGATGGTTGCGCTGTTCGGCACCATCGCGGCGGCCTCGATCTGGATCATGTTGCCGGCCGGGCTGCGGGGCGCCCAATTGAGCCTGCGGCAGCGTGTTGCCGCGGTGGCCTTGCCCGGAGTGCCGGGGGCTCTGGTGACCACCTGGCTCAATCTGGCGGGGGCCTTCACGGTCATCATCTACCTTGCGGTGGTGACCACGCAATCGATGGGCCTGGCCGCAGAGCTGGTGCCGGCGGTGTTGCTGGCCTTCGGCGTCGGGGCGGCGGTCGGCAATGCGGCAGGCGGGCAATTGGCCGACCGGCTTGGGGCACGGCCCACGGTCGTTGCGGCCGTGGCGCTCAACATGACCATGCTCGTTGCCATATCGATGGTGGCGCACTTGCCGATGGTCCTTGTCGGGCCGGCCTTTTTCGTCCTGATCTTCGTCTGGGGCGCCACCGGCTGGGCCTTTCCGCCCGCTCAATCGAGCTACCTGCTTGGCCTGGCGCCCAATAGCGCGCCGCTGGTGCTTTCGCTCAACGCGTCCGCTCTTTATCTGGGGATTGCCAGCGGCTCGCTGATTGCCGGGCTGGTGTTGCAGTTCGGTTCGGCGGGTGATCTTGGCTGGGTCGGTGCGACGCTGCCGGCGCTGTCATTGGCCGGAATTGGCCTGGCCGCCATTCGGCGGCATGAAAGGCGACCGAGCATGGCCCGGATGGGGTAGCTAGCGCCGTCGTGGGCTGATCAGGCGGGCAATGCCGAGGATGGCAAGGGCGAGCGTTGCTGGCAGCAGAGCCAGCGGCGATTGCACCGCCAGTAACGCGCCGGTACCGGCCCACATGATGGAAGCAAAGGCTTCGCTTAGCGTGGCGGCGCGCGATGCGACCTGGCGCCGGCGGAACATGGACCGCCGTGCGATAACCCGGAACCAGAGCTGGATGGCGGTGGCCGAGCTGGCTGCGAGACCGGCGCAAAGGGCGGTGACGGCCGCGATATAGAGCGAAGAAAGCGCCAGCAGTGCAATCAGGGGGATCAAGATCACTGCAATGATGATCAGCACGGCTTCGATCTTGGCGATCAGTATCGAGCGGGGCGTGACCGGGGCCGTTGCCACCAGATCATGAGCGTCTTCGCCCGATATGGCGAGCCAGGCGAGGCCGCCGGCCAATTGCCCTGCTGCCATGACGAGCACGGGAACCACGACAACATTGGCGCCGGCCGCGTCGCCGAAATTGATCCAGAGCATCAGGGCGGGGGGAAGCAGGTAAAGGATCTGCATCAGCGTTTGCGACAGCAGCCAGGGGTCGCGCTGCAGCAGCCGCCACTCCTTGCTGCGCAAGACCTGCCGCTGCGAAGCGGGACGGAAGCCTGCCATGCGCGGCCGGCGCTGGCTGCGAATGTGGCTCAAGCCGGAAGCGGAGATGGCGTGATGCCCATAGCTGGAAGCGGTAAAGGCCAGCACCCCGCCAAGAGCGCCAAATCCGATGGCAAGAACCGTGAACAGGGCGGGAAGCTCGCCCATGGTGGCGCGGACGGGGA
This sequence comes from Devosia yakushimensis, assembly GCF_030159855.1. Lineage (NCBI taxonomy): Bacteria > Pseudomonadati > Pseudomonadota > Alphaproteobacteria > Hyphomicrobiales > Devosiaceae > Devosia > Devosia yakushimensis. Next base: position 673,477 of record NZ_BSNG01000001.1, read on the forward strand.
GCCAGAACAGGCTATCCGCCGTCGGGGCCAAGGCGATGAGATCGGCCGATTGCAGCAGGGTGAAGCGGGACAGGCTGCCATAATGCAGAATAGCGGCGGCCTGTACGCCGATGACAAAGCCTGCCCCGACGATTGCAGCAATGATCTGGGCGACGAGCCGGGCGCGCTTGTGGCCGACGAAACGGAACAGCGCGATGGCTGCGGTGACGGCGATGGCCGTGGCGAGTGCGCCGGCAGCAGCCAGTACGCCATAGCTGGCCAGCCAATGCGGTCCGTCCAGCACTGCCAGCATATTGATGACCGGACTCGCCAATAAGGCGGCCAGCAGGGTGGTGGAAAGTGCCACCGATCCGGTGCGAACGGCGAAGATGCGGCGCGAGGAGGCCGGCGAGGACAGGATGAGGTCAAGATCGGAGCGGGCATAATAGACCCGGGTGACGGCTTCGAGCGCCTGCGACAGCATGACCGACCAGAACAGCAAGCCGCTGCCGGCCAGCATGACCAGGGTCGGCTTGTCGGGCGCAATGCCATGGGCGACCCAGGGAGCAACCAGGCCGAACGCCAGCAGATGAAACAGCAGCAGGGCTATGGTGATGGCCACGGCCGCACCAATGCCCCGCGCGCGGCGGCCGCCGGTTATCATGGCCAGCCATTCGCGCCAGGCCAGGGTTACTTCATGCTGCGCAAACCAGAACAGCGAGGCTGGTTGTGCGCTCATGCGGCCTCGGCCCCGCCCTGTGCGACGAGATCGAGGAAGATATCTTCGAGGCTGGATTGGCGCCCGATGCGGGAGCGCAGCTCTGCCAGCGTGCCCTCGGCGATGAGCCGCCCTTGCGCGATGACGCCGATACGTTCGGCCATGCGCTCGGCGACCTCGAGAATATGGGTGGTCATGATCACGGTGACGCCGTCGCGGACCTTGCCCAGCAGCACATCTTTCACCTGCCGGGCGGAGCCGGCATCAAGACCGGTCAGCGGTTCGTCGAGGATGATCAGGCGCGGTTCGTGGACGAGGGCGCCGGCAAGCGCGACCTTCTGCAGCATGCCCTTGGAAAAGCTGCCACATAATTCGTTGGCATGCGGGGCCAGGCCCAGCCAGCCGATGAGCTCGTGGGCGCGGCGTTGCGCCGCGCTCGCATCGATCTGCCAGAGGCCGGCGACGAATTCGAGATATTCCAGCGGGGTGAGCCGGTCATAGACCATGGGTTCGTCGGACACCCAGGCCGTGATGCGCTTGGCTGCGATCGGATCGCGGCGGGCATTGATGCCGAAGATGGAGATTTCGCCTGCATCGGGTTGGAGCAGCCCGGCAACCATGCGCAGGAATGTGGTCTTGCCCGCGCCATTGGGGCCCAGCAATGCGTAGAATTCGCCGGCCCGGACATTGAGCGCAAGGTCGGTAACGACCGGCCGATCATAGCGTTTGGTGAGATTGCTTACGGCGAGGGCTGGGACGGACATGGCGTCGCTCCGGGGAATGCGGCGCGAGCTTAGCGGCAAGCCCTTTCGTCCCGATGAATCGGCAGCGTTAAAGATTATCCTTGTAGGGCAGGCAATTGTTGCAAAGCCGCCCTGCAGAAACCGGCATTGTGGCTTGGCCGGCCGACATTTTAGTGTGGCGATGAACCGCAATCCCTCTTGCGGCCATCCCACATTGCTGACGGCGACGGCCTCTCTGTGCCGTGCCAGTGTTTCTGCCGGAGTATTTGCCGTGACCGCTTCCTCCCGTCCTTCTGCCGGGCTCGGCTCGCTATCCACCAAGCTGGCGATCTTCGCCATGGCCATTGGCGCCTTCGGCATCGGCACAGGCGAGTTTGCCATTATGGGGCTATTACCCAACCTCGCCGGCGATCTGCGCATCACCGAACCGGAGGCGGGGCATGTCATCAGCGCCTATGCGCTTGGCGTGGTGGTGGGGGCGCCACTCATTGCCGTGCTTTTTGCCAAGGTGTCGCGCAAGCCGCTGATGCTGGGCCTGATGGCGCTGTTTGCGCTGGGCAATTTCGGCAGCGCCGCCGCCCCCGATTATCTCTCGCTCATCGCCCTGCGGTTCATCAGCGGCTTGCCGCATGGGGCCTATTTCGGCATTGCGGCGCTGGTGGCGGCATCCATGGTGGATGTCGGTTATCGCGCCCGGGCCGTTGGCCGGGTGATGCTGGGGCTGACCATTGCGACGCTGATCGGCATGCCGATGGCGACGTGGCTGGGGCAATATATGGGGTGGCGCCCGACATTTACCGGCGTTGGCATTGTCGGGGTGCTGGCGCTCGTGATGATCGCCCGTTTTGCGCCGGTGATCGCGATTGCCGATGGTGCGAGCCCGCTGCGTGAATTGAGTGCGCTCCGGCGGCCGCAGGTGTGGCTGACGCTGGGGATCAGCGCGGTCGGGTGCGGCGGGATGTTTGCGGTGTTCACCTATGTCGTGCCGCTGCTGACCGATGTGGCTGGTATCCCGATGATCTGGGTGCCGCTGGTGCTGGCGCTGTTTGGCGTGGGGATGACGCTGGGCAATATCCTGGGCGCCTATATGGCTGATAAGGCGCTGATGGCGACCATTGGCGGCATGCTGGCCTTCAATGTGGTGAGCCTTGCGATCATTCCGCTGACGGCTCAGTTCTGGCTGACGGCATCGATCAGCGTGCTGCTGGTGGGGTTCACCGTGGCCATTGGCACGGCACTGCAAACGCGGCTGATGGACGTGGCGGCGGATGGCCAGACGCTGGCGGCGACGCTTAATCATGCGGCGTTCAACATGGCGAACGCGCTGGGAGCCTTGCTGGGCGGGGCAGCGATTTCGGCGGGCTATGGCTGGGGATCGACCGGCGTGGTTGGCGCGATCATGGCCGTTGGCGGGCTGATCCTGTTCTTCATCTCGCTGGCGCTGGACCGGCGGACGCAGCGCTGGGAGCCGCTGGAAGTGGTTGCCGAGGCGGCCTGACAACCATCGTAATTTCCGAGAGATTACGGCCGCCCGGACCATGTCCCGGCGGCCGTTTTTTCGATCAGGCGACGCTGAGCTTGACGTCGATATTGCCGCGCGTGGCGTTGGAATAGGGGCAGACCTGGTGGGCTTTTTCCACCAGCGCCAGGGCCGCGTCACGGTCCATGCCGGGAATGGTGACTTCGAGCGCGACGGCGATGCCGAAGCCGATGCCATTGGCGTTTTCGCCGAAGGAAACGGCGGCGTTGATGCTGGTTTCGTCGGGCACCTTGATCTTTTCGCCGCGGGCGACAGCCTTGATGGCGCCGAGGAAGCAGGCGGAATAGCCGGCGGCGAAGAGCTGCTCCGGATTGGTGCCGGGGCCGCCATTGCCGCCCATTTCCTTAGGCGTATCAAGGGTTACCGAGAGGCGCCCGTCATCGGTGGCGCTGGAGCCGGTGCGGCCGCCGGTGGAGGTGGCGTGAGCGGTGTAGATAGCTGACTTGATCATTTCTGGTCTCCTTGGATGCCGATCATATAGCGTACAATTAAATTGTGTGCAATTGAAAAAGACATGATATGCTCACCGACGAACGCGTTCTGAATGGAGATTGGCGTGGCCGATAAGCCCGACCTGCTCAAGCTGGATTCGATGCTGTGCTTTGCGGTCTATGCCGCCGGGCATGCCTTCAACCGGTTCTATAAGCCCCGCCTCGACGCATTGGGACTGACCTATCCGCAATATCTGGTGTTTCTGGTGCTGTGGGAGGGCGATGGCCTTACGGTCAAGGCGTTGGGGGAGCGGCTGCTGCTGGATTCGGGAACCATTACGCCGCTGCTGAAGCGGTTGGAGGCGCGGGGACTGGTGGTGCGGCGGCGAGACCAGGAAGACGAGCGGCAGGTGCGGGTATTGCTGACCGACGAGGGCAAGGCGTTGCGCGAAAAGGCGCTGAGCATTCCGCTGGCCGTGGGCAAGGCGAGCGGGCTGGATATTGCGGGAGCCGATGCGCTGCGGCGCGAGCTGGTGAGCCTGCGCGAGCGGCTGGATGGGGTTGGGTGAGGGCCTGACAGCAATCGCCGGCCGCAATGTCAGGTTTGGTGTTTTGAGAATTGGTGACATCGTTTCCCCCCTTGTGGACATCTTATGACCGGCAGGGACCGAGGGGGATAAGTGATCGGTCTAGCGGCCGAGCTGGTCAGCTTAGTATTGAATGGGGGAGAGGCTGTGACTGAGGGCGTTCATGGGTCGTGCCAGTGCGGCGCGGTGACATTTCGAATTTCTGGCGCGTTCGACGCGTTTTTCTTTTGCCATTGCGGACGCTGTCGCAAGGATACGGGATCGGCGCATGCGGCCAATCTCTTTTCCGCGCGGGCGGTACTCGACTGGCAGTCGGGCCAGGACAGCATCAGGACCTATCGGGTGCCTGATACACGGCACGAAAAGAGCTTTTGCGTTGCATGCGGAGCGGCGGTGCCTGCCATGCAAGGAACGATGCTCGTCGTGCCGGCGGGAAGTCTTGATAGTCCGATCGATATCAAACCCAGTGCGCATATCTGCTACGCCAGCCGGGCGGAATGGGATGAGCGGCTGGAGGATGTGCCCAGGCTGGACGGGTTGCCCGGATAGAACGGAGACCCTCCCCCTTGGGGGAGGGCCTGATTGCAAGCGGCTTGATCAGAGCGTGATGCGGTATATGCCGAAGCCGTCGGCATTGGTTTCGCCGGTGGTTTCGATCTTTACGGCGGTCACGTCATCGACATAGTCGGCGGCCTTGGGGCCGGTGGCGAACAGGACCGTGGTGCCGGCAATGGGCGCGAGCGACCAATTGCTGTCGGCCTTGGGGTCGATGGTGCCGTTCTCAACGATATAGCGGACGATGATGTCGCGATTGGTATCGGGACCCTTGAAGACGATCACATCGGGGCCGATGCCGGGGAAGGTGCCGCCGCCGCCGGCGCGGTAATTGTTGGTGGCAACGACGAATTTGGCGGCCGGATCGATCGGCTTGCCATCATACATCAGATCGACAATGCGGCTGGCATCGGGATTGGGCTCGGCCTTGCCATCCGAGGAGAAGCGCGAGGGCTGGGTGAGGTCGATCTTGTAGGTCACCCCGTCGATCACGTCGAAATTGTAGGACGGGAAATCGGGGTTGATCAGCTCGGCATCGGCCGAACCGGCCGGGACCTGGTTGAACATGCCGGCAGAACGCTCCAGCCAGTTCTTGACGTCGGCGCCGGTGATGACCACCGCCTGGATGGTGTTGGGATAGAGGTAAAGGTCAGCCACATTCTTGATGGCGACCGGGCCAACGGGGACGTCGGTATAGTAATCGGGGCCGCCACGGCCGCCGGCCTTGAAGGGCGCCGCAGCCGACAGGATCGGCAGGCTTTCCCATTCGGTGCCCTTCATCATCTGCTCGATATACCAGGTCTGGGCCTGGCTCACGATCTGGACGGAGGGATCGTCGGCGACGAGGGCGAAATAGGAATAGAGGGGAGCGGCGGTTTCACCCACGGCGCGGCGCACATATTCGAGCGTTTCGTCGTGATCGGTCTGGGCGGCGGCGGCGACTTCGGCTTCGTCCTCAACCAGCGCATTGACCTTGCCTTCGACGCGCTCGGAAATCGGGCGGGCTTCGGACGTGTGCGAGACGATGGACCATTTGCCGTCGGCATCCTGCTCGAGCAGCAAGTCGATCAGGCCCATATGGCTGCCCCAGAAGCCGGCCATGACGGCGGGCTTGCCGTTGAGCGTGCCGGCGGTGATGTCGGCGCCCTCGACGCCTTCATAATCGGGGCCGGGAAAGACCAGATGCTGGTGGCCGGTGAGGACCACGTCGATGCCTTCGATGGCGGCCAGTTGCAGGGAGGCGTTTTCCGCGCCCGCGGTCTGGCCGGCGGCAATGCCGGAATGGGAGAGGGCGATGATGAGATCGGCGCCTTCTTCCTTCATCTTGGGCACATAGGCCGTGGCGGTTTCGACGATGTCGCGGGTGCTGACCTTGCCGGTCAAATGGGTGGCATCCCAGGTCATGATCTGGGGCGGCAGGAAGCCGATGAGGCCCACCTTGATGGTCTTGGTGGCGCCGGCGCCGTCGGTCAGCTGTTTTTCGACGATCAGATAGGGCTTGATATAGGTGGTGTCGCTGAGCGCATCGGCGGCCAGTTCACCCTTGACCAGATTGGCCGAAACGAAGGGGAAGGTGGCGCCGGCCAGGGCCTTGTCGAGATATTCGAGGCCATAATTGAATTCGTGATTGCCCAGGGTCGCGGCTTCGTAGCCCAGGGTATTCATGGCGGCGATGATGGGGTGGACATTGCCATCGAGCCCCTTTTCGTAGGCGATATAGTCGCCCATCGGGTTGCCCTGGATGATGTCGCCATTGTCGATCAGCATGGAATTGCCGGCTTCGGCGCGGATCGCTTCGATGATGGAGGCGGTGCGCGCCAGGCCCATCGTGTCGTTGGGGGCGTCAGCATAATAATCGTAAGCGAAAACAGCGACGTGCAGGTCGGTGGTTTCCAGGATGCGCAAATGGGCCTGGTTGGCCTGGGCGCTGGTGGCAAACGGATGCATTGCGGCCATGGCCCCCAGACTCGCCGAACCGGCGAGGAATGTACGTCGCGACAGTTTTGGCAGGAAATTCATTGATCGTCTCCCTTGGGCGTTCACTGATGAACTGGAACTGAGCTCGGGGGCCTCCGCTCCCGGGCGGCCGGAGCGGCTCCGGCGAATTGCGGACCGGCGCTGCCGGCAACCATGCTCATGCCGCTGGCAGGTGACGTTGCCATGACAGCGCAGCGGCCAAGCTAGGAAGTTTTGACCGGTTGGTCAATTTATGACAGTGGGGTGAGCAGCGGAATTTTTTGGGGGTGCCTGGAGGTCGGCGGCCGACCCCAGTATCTAAACGCCGGACAGCCGAAATTTCCGCCCGGCCCTGAGGCGTCGCGGTTATACGGTAACGGGCGGCCTTTGACTCGAGCCAGTATAGTCTAGGGGAGCCAAAGGCCGCCCGTCACGATCCGCTTTTGCGCAAGGTCCGGTTCAGGCGGTACCATTATTGCAGGTCCGGCTGCCGAGTTTCCAACCCCACTGGAAAGGCGCCCCTCTCCCACGGCCTCCCCACCCGGCCCTGCGTCGGGACCGCGTAACTGGCGGGAATAGGGGCATGATGGCATGGGGTTTTGGGGCGGGGATAAGTTTTTTGGAGCCGGCATCTACGCACAAACAGCAATCTTCAGTCAGTCGCCTATCGACGAAACCAAACGCTTCCCGCCTGGCAACAAAAATCGCAGTCCAACTTAGGCTATCTCGCTGTTTTCTTTGTAATATTCGCCTTACGCCCGCGTCCCTCCGGACGAGCCGGCAGGGTGTCCCCAAACTCTTGCCACCAAGCCATCAATGCTTCAAGCGTTGGCGTTAAACCGCGGGCTTTTGCGGTTATTTCATATTCGACGCGGAGCGGGACCTCGGGAAAAATGGTACGCAAGACAAGGCCATCCGCCTCGAGCTCGCGGAGCTGCACGGTCAGCATATGCTGTGTTATTCCCGGAATGGCTTTGCGTAACTCGCCAAAGCGGAACACCCTTTGATGTAGAAGCCACATGATCTCGAGCTTCCACTTCCCAGATAACAGGCCGAAAGCCCGGCGCATTTCGTCGTGCATGTTGATGGCGCCAGCGTCCGTAGTATGTTTTTCCATACCTGCATGCTCCAATTCATCCTACTTGTGAAAATTAAAATAGCACGCCATTTCTCGCCAAAGAAACAAAATCCGCCAAGCACCCTTTGGGGTCCCTGGCAGGATAAATCTAAAAAAGGTGAGAGATGCTTTTTTATACCTACTGGGCCAGTACGGCCCTGCTTACACTGCTGTACCTTTCGTCGGCCGCATTCTACATCGCCAAGCCGGAGGCAGTAAAAAAGGCCCAGTCTGATCTGGGTTATTCGGCCACGAACCTCATTCCGTTCCTGATCGTCATCAAGATTCTTGCCCCTTTGGCGATCGTGTCTCGCTTCAACGTGGGCTTGAGCGACCTGGCATATGCCGGCGTTTTCTACCATCTGCTAATTTCCGCGCTCGCCCATCTTGGAACGAAGAAACCGATTGGCGCTCTTCCCGCCGCGTTGGGGCTTTTTTTCCTTGCGGCATCCTTCCTCACCCAGAACGCAGTTCGCGCAATCCCGTCCCCGTACGGGCTGTGAGTCATGCCGCTGAGCCTCAAAGGCCCAGCCTTTCCTCGCCTAATCAAAAATGGAGTTGCAAAATGACCGAAATCCAATCCAGGACATCTGAACAACCTTTCGCCGAAAAGAAATACAAGGACATCCATGGCCATCGCATGGCCTATATCGATGAGGGCCAAGGGCCCGCCATCGTCTTCCAGCATGGCAACCCCACGTCGTCCTATCTGTGGCGCAATGTCATGCCCCACCTCAAGAATATGGGCCGATTGATCGCTGCGGACTTCATGGGGATGGGCGATTCCGAGAAGCTCGGTGCTTCGCTCGGCCGGTCTAGGTACTCATTCGAAGAGCAGCGCAAATATCTGCATGGACTTTGGGACCAGCTCGATCTGGGCGACAACGTGATCCTGGTCCTGCACGACACCGGGTCCATGTTCGGTTTCGATTGGGCGAACCAGAACCGTGGACGCGTTCAGGGCATCGCCTATATGGAATCCATAGTCATGCCGCTGCGGGTCACCGATTTTCCGGTTTACGTCCAGGAAGCGCTCCGCAGTGCGACACCGGAAACCATGGAAGCAAGTCTTCAGGATCTCGGATTCCTCGAAGGATTCCTGCTCGGCGCGCGTGAGTTCTCGGCAATCGAACAGGCGCACTACCGAAAGCCCTTCCTCGTGCCTGGCGAGGACCGTCGCCCCATGATTTCGTTCGATCTGCCGGTTGGTGGATACCCCGAGAATACTGCTGCAATTGTCGAGGCATATTCAACGTGGCTCGCCGAAAGCTCGATCCCCAAGCTGCTCATCAACGCCGATCCGGGGTACTTGCTCAGGGACCGGCTGCTCGATTTTGCCCAAAGCTGGCCAAATCAGACGGAGGCCACCGTCAAAGGCGCCCATTACGTCCAGGAGACCAGTCCGGACGAAGTCGGGCTGGCGATCGCCGAGTTTGTCCGGAAGCTTCGCGCACACGCCGCCTAGCGATACTGAATGTCTGGAGCAGCGTTGGCTCGCCGTGACTGACGCTGCCCGTTGCATAAGTAGACTGTCGGCCCGCCACTCCATTCGAAACGTCCCCAAATCTCCTTAGCTCTGGCGCGGAACCGGTAAGGCGCGTTATGGCTTATGTCCGGGCGGCAAGAGTGATGGGCATGAGGATTATTCCATGAAGTGGCGCGGCAGGCAGCAGAGCTCCAATATCGAGGATCGGCGCGGGCAGATCGGCGGCGGGATGGGCGGCCTTGGCGGTAGCCCGTTCGGACGCGGTGGCGGCGGTATTCGGATTCCGACCGGCGGGCGCTCGGGCGGCGGTATTGGCGGGGTGATCGGCGTCATCGTCATTCTGGGGATTATCTGGTTTGCCACGGGGCAGAACCCGCTCGACATGCTGACGGGCGGGGCGAGCCCGCAGACGCAATCGGCGGCGCCTTCCTCGTCGTCACTGCCGACAAGCGGGCAGGAAGACGATCTGCGCGACTTCGTCGGCGTGGTGGTGAAGGAAACCGAGGATTTGTGGACCGAGGTGTTCGCGGCATCGGGCGAGCGCTATCCGGCGCCGGCGGTGGTGCTGTTTACGGGCCAGGTCAATACGGCCTGTGGCGGCGCCGATGCGCGGACCGGGCCGTTCTATTGCCCGGGGGACCAGAAGGTCTATATCGACCTCAGTTTCTATGACCAATTGCGCGACCAGTTTGGCGCGCCGGGCGACTTTGCCCAGGCCTATGTGCTGGCCCATGAAGTGGGGCACCACATCCAGAACATTACCGGCGTGCTGCCCGAGTTCAATCGCCGCCGCCAGGCGATGAGCGAAACCGACGCCAATGCCTATTCGATCCGCATCGAATTGCAGGCCGATTGCTATGCCGGGGTGTGGGCGAATTATGCCGGCCAGCAGAATATCGTGGAGCAGGGCGATTTCGAGGAAGCGCTGAACGCGGCCGACCAAATCGGCGACGATACGCTGCAAAAGCGCATGCAGGGCTTTGCCGTGCCCAAGACGTTCAACCACGGCACATCGGCGCAGCGCAAGACCTGGTTCGAGCGCGGCTATCAGTCGGGTAATCCGAGCGATTGCGATACGTTCTCGGGGAATGTCTAGGGGCTGATCTCGATGACGATCTTGCCGTGGCCGTGGCCGGTTTCGAGCTCGTTATGGGCGGCGACGATCTGGTCCATGGGATAGGTGCGGCGGACCTGGGGTTTGAGCTGGCCGCTGGCGGCCAGGGCGAAGAGCTTGGCGACGCGGGCGCCGCTGCGTGTGCCCTCGATGCCGCGAATGCCCAGGGCCTTGGCGCGGGGATCGGCAATCGAGGTGATGCGGTCGAGGGGTGCGCCCAGCGTCATGGAGAGATCGAGCGCCTCGCCACCTGCGCAGTCGAGCACGGCGGTGACGCCATTGGGGGCGGCTGCGGCCAGGCGTTGGGCGAGGCCTTCGCCATAGGGCAGGGCGATCATGCCAAGTGAGCGCAGATAATCCTGATTGGCGGGGCTGGCGGTGCCGATGACCGTGGCGCCGCGCAGGCGGGCGAGCTGGCCGGCGAAGGAGCCGACGCCGCCGGCTGCGCCATTGATCAGGAAAATATCGCCGGGGCCGATGGCGAGCGCGTCCATGACGGCATCGGCCGTCTGTGCGGTGCCGCCCATGGTGGCGGCTTCGGCAAAGCTGAGCTCGGCGGGGATGAGGGCAATGTCGGTGGCGGCGACGGCGATATAGTCGGCAACCGCGCCAAAGGTGCGGCGGCCGGCGACGCGGTCGCCAATGGCAAAGCCGGTGGTGCCCTCGCCCAGGGCATCGACCACGCCGGCAAATTCATTGCCGGTGGTGAGCGGCAGGCTCATGCCGGGCGGCAGGGGAATGTCGCCGATGCGGGCGCGGCGATCGAAGGGCTGGATCGCTGCGGCCCTGATGCGCACACGCACCTCGCCCGCGGCGGGCTCGGGCGTGGCGATCTCGTCAATGGAGAGGACTTCAGGACCGCCAAAGGTCGCAAAACGAGCGGCGCGCATGGGATGCTCCGTATGTCGTATCGGGCGGCAGTCTGGGGGAATTCGGCCTGGTGTTCCAGACCCTTTTGCGCCGATGCTAGAGCGGATGTTCCATCCAGAGATTGGGCTCGAGGCAGATACCGAGATCGGCGGCCAGATCGATGTCGAGCGGGGCAAGGGCGCCAGGAATGGCGTAGCGCCCGCTGGCCGGGAATTTGAGGCCAGTCCAGTGCTGCCACTGGGCGAGTGTGCCGGTGATAGTCTGGGATGCCATGGCGGGGCCGATCACATGGGCGCCCATGGCCTCATGGGTGCGCAGCCAGGGGTCGAACGGGGTGCCGTCATCACGCCGCCAGGCGCAATAGGTGGCAAAATCCTGCAGGGGATAGAGCGCCTTCAGGGTCGGGCGGACCGGCGCCACCATACTGGTCAGGCCCGCAGCACGGGCCGGAGGCTTCATGGCCTCTAGCAGGCGTTGCGCCAGGCCGGTGCCGCGCTGGCTGGGAAGCACGGCTGCGGCCAAGGCCGAAAGCGCATTGGTGGCGCTGCCGGAGCGCGCCGCCAGCACGCCGTGTTCGAGGACCCAATCCCAGCCCGTATTGGGCAAGGCGTCGCCGCGCCAAAAGGGCACGCTATTGGCGAGGCCCACGATTTCGCCGCTGGTGTCGTCCACGGCAATGGTCTGGAATGCGGCGAGGTTCGGTTGGTAGAGCGCGGACCAATAGGAGCGCTGCGCAGCCGTCGTCAGCCATTGCGGCCACAAGGAACCACCCATGGCCTCGGCGGCGTCGACGAGGTCTGGGCGATCCTTGGCTGAGAGCAGCGCAATGGCCATGGTTCAGGCGGCGGGAGCGACGTATTCCGGGCGCTGTTCCATGCCCTTCTGGGCGCGGACATGGTTGAGGAAGCGCGTGAAGAGATAGTGGCTGTCGCGCGGGCCGGGGCTGGCTTCGGGGTGATATTGCACCGAGAAAATGGGCTTGCCATCGACGCTGAGGCCGGCATTGGAGCCGTCGAACAGCGAGATATGGGTCTCGGTGACGCCGCTGGGCAGGCTTTCCTTATCCACGGCAAAGCCATGGTTCATCGAGGTGATCTCGACCTTGCCGGTGGTCAGGTCCTTGACCGGGTGATTGGCGCCATGGTGGCCCTGATGCATCTTGGACGTGGTGCCGCCCAGGGCCAGGCCGAGCAGCTGATGGCCAAGGCAGATGCCGAAGACCGGCTTGCCGGTTTCCATCAGCTTCTGGATGGTGGGAACGGCATATTTGCCGGTCGCGGCCGGATCGCCGGGGCCGTTGGAGAGGAAAATGCCATCGGGATTGTGCGAGAGCACGTCGGCCGCCGTAGCGGTCGCCGGGACCACGGTGACGCGAGCGCCCTGATCGGCGAGGCACCGCAGGATATTGCGCTTGGCGCCGTAATCGATGGCGACGACGTGAAAATCGGGCTTGTCGAGCTTGCCGTAGCCCTCGTTCCATTTCCAGCCGGTCTGGTCCCAGTGATAGGTCTGGGCGGTGGTGACTTCCTTGGCGAGGTCGAGCCCTTCAAGGCCGGGGAAGGCCTTGAGTTCGGCCAGGATCGAGGGCTCGTCGAAATAGCCGACATCGGAATGGGCGATGACGCCATTGGGCATTCCATGCTCGCGGATCTGAGCGGTCAGGGCGCGGGTGTCGATGCCGGTAATGCCGATGATGTTGCGCTTCTTGAGCCAGGCATCGAGCTTTTCGGCTGCGCGGTAATTGGACGGGTTGGTGATGTCGGCCTTGAGCACGACGCCGCGGACGCCGCTGAGAGCGGCCATGTTCACCGTCTCGATGTCTTCGTCATTGGTGCCGACATTGCCGATATGGGGGAAGGTGAAGGTGATGATCTGGCCCGCATAGGAAGGATCGGTCAGCACTTCCTGATAGCCCGTCATGGCGGTGTTGAAGCAGACTTCGCCGGCCGCATGGCCGATCGCGCCAATGCCGCGGCCTTCCAGGCGCGTGCCGTCCGCAAGGATCAAAAGGGCGGTCGCGGGGGATTGCTGCCAGCCGGTCACGGTGGGCCTCCAAGGTAAGTTTCGTGGTCGCGCGGAACAACCGGCAAAGTTGGGCAACTTCTCCGGACCGCGCTGAATGATGTCGATTGAGGCCTCGTATTAGAAGCCCATGGCCGCCAGCGCAAGTGGCGCGCGACGCTTATTGTGCCTATATGGGCCACGAAAAATGCATAGCAAGAGGATGAAAACCCATGCGCGACGAGATCAGCGAAGGGCTCAAGACGGCGCTCAAGGCGCGGGATTTGCGGCGGACGGCGACGCTTCGGGCTATCAATGCGGCGATCAAGGACAAGGATATCGCCATCCGGCCCGAGAATCGCGGGCCCGCGACGAATGAAGAGATTCTGGCCATCGTTCAGAAGATGGTGAAGCAGCGTGAGGAGAGCTTTGCCATTTATGCGCAGGCTGGGCGCGCGGACCTGGCCACGGTGGAAAAGGAAGAGATCGATATTCTCAACGAGTTCCTGCCCAAGGCGCTGAGCGAAGGGGAGGTCGATGCAGCCATCCAGGCGGCGATCGCCTCGACCGGCGCGGAGGGGCCAAAGGACATGGGCAAGGTTATCGCGCAGTTGAAGGTGGATTATCCGGGGCGGATCGATTTTGGCCGGGCCAGTGGAAAGGTGAAGGCGGCGTTGAGCGCTTAGGGGGCCTCCCGAGACCGCAACTTTCACTGACGTTGTGGTGGGGTTGAGGCTGGTGTTTGCGGAGGCATCGCACCCCTCACCCTGATCATTCTTCTGGACGAAGAATGATCTGTCCCTCTCCCACAAGGGGCGAGGGTTGGCTCCGAGTTTGACCTAGCACCGAGCCTCCCTTCTCCCCTTGTGGGAGAAGGTGCCCGGAGGGATGAGGGGGCCTTATGCCACCAGCCTCGGACCCGGTGCGTGTACGCGGTTGCGGCCGTTGGATTTGGCTTTGTAGAGGGCTTCATCAGCGTCGCGCAGCAGGGCTTCGAAGCTGTCGCCGTCGACCCCGCTGATGGCGACGCCGGCGCTGACGGTGGAGGAGATGGCGATGCCGGCCAGTTCCTGCGCGGCCCTGATCCGTTCGGCGACTGCCGCTGCCGAGCGTTGCGGGAGATGGGTCAGGACAACGCAGAACTCTTCGCCGCCCAGCCGTGCCGCGGCATCGGCGGGGCGGATGCCGTCGCGGATCAATCCGGCGAAATCCTGCAATACGCAATCGCCCACGGCGTGGCCCAGGCGGTCGTTGATATCCTTGAAGTGATCGAGATCGAACATGATGATCGCGGTGCCGGGTGCCAGCCGGCCGGAGCCGTGCGCGTCGAAAAGGGCACGGCGGTTGAGCAGGCCCGTCAGCGCATCGGTCATCGCCTCGCTGCGGTGCTGCCGGGCCGCCCGCGAGTGGTTGAGCGTCAGCGAGAGGGCGCCAATGCCGGTGAGGCCGACAATGGCCATGATGCTGTTGATGTCTTCCGCCCAGTTTTCCGGGCGCGCGGTGAGCACATATTGGCCATCGATCAGCAGGACCAGCCCGCACAGCACGAAGGACAGGGCGGTGAGCGCGTAGAGCGCGACGGTCAGCGTGAGAGGAAGCGCGGCTTCCTTGCGGCCGGCCCAATATTCAAAGGCAGACAGGCCCAGCAATTGGGCGATGCCGAAATTGGCGGCGGCCGTGGCAATGCCCGAATAGCCCAGGGCGAAGATGCTGCTGGTCAGCCCTATCGTGGCCGAACCCAGGGAGAATACTTTGGGAATAGACACGGTGCCGGTGCGAAACTGCACTGCACCACCATAAATGAAGGTGAAGCCGGCCATCAGCAAAGCAAAGGACATGAACTGCACGGCGGGCACGTATTGGTCGAGCATGCTATAGGCAATGACGCCGGCGACGACCAAAGCCATGCCGATGGACCAGCTCAGCAAATAGCTGTCCTTGCGCGAGACCATCCAGCTCACCAGCAGCGTGACAGTGAGCGCCGCGCTGGAAAAGCCGATGGCCGTCAGGAATGAAATCTGATCGAGTATCATCGACGCGCCCCGAAACGTCCAAGTCCATCCTAGCGGATTTGGCGCGACTATGGCGGTGGGGGATTAATGTATAGTCACCAACAGGTTATCCCTGATGGCCATTTTGATGTCGGGCAGTTGTGCAGGACATTTCGCCTTGTGGCTGATTGCCGCGCTCTTTCTGTTCCAGACAAGTGCATTGCGCCTGGTAAATTGCGGCCTCGTCCTCGGTTAACTTTTGCCGCGACATCAGGAGTTCGAGCTGCGACCAGCAGAGTATCGAATCGGGGGCCGGACCCGCGGCCGTCTGCGACGGCGTGAGAAGAGGCGCAAAGAGCACCAGGCCCAGCAAAGGGAATGCTTGTTTCATTGTTGCCTCGGGGAGCATGGACGCCGGCATGGTTGGCCAGCATCATGACAAATCGGCGGCGCTATAGTCCGGGACCCGACCAGCCGCCGGCAGCCGATGGCTGCGCAGGGCACTTGAAGGGCAGAAATGTGCTTGCGGCGCCTGCATTCATCATGGCGAGCGTCAGCGCGTTTGCCACGTCGAGTTCCTGGCTGGAGCGTGGGCATATGTCGGACGGACCGGTGCAGCCGCCGGCAATAAAGTTCTCATTGCCTGCTATGAAGGCATAGTTCATCTGCCCGCTGCCGTGGGTTTCCAGGGCCTGCGCCCAGGCCGCTTCATAGATGCGGCATTTCTCTTCCACCCAGCCGCCGGACTGCTGTGCGGCGACTGGCGAACTTACCACGGCAAGGCCGAAGCATAAGGCCGCCATACGTTCCCGCATTGATATTCTCCGAGGTCTTGCTAGGCCGAAGCTCCGGCCGGGACCGGCGGAGTCGTACCGGCGCGAAGTTCCCAAGTGTAGGAGAAAACGGCAACCAGCACTGCCAGGAGCAGCGCACCGGTGCCGATCAGTGGCAGGTTCTGATAGCCGAAGCCATTTTCGAGCAGGGTGGAGCCTAGTATGGCGGCGATGGCGATGCCGATGTTGAAACCGGTGGGAATGAGGGCCGAGGCCAGGTTCGGCGCATCCGCCGCCCAGGCGAGCACGCGCGACTGAACCGGCGAGCCGAAGGCGAAATTCACCCCGCCCCAGGCCACAACGGCAATGGCCATGGCCAGAGCGAAAGGGCTGACAAAGTAGAGCGTGGTGAACATGATGGCCTGCAGCGCCAGAATGACGATGAGCGACGGCATCAGTTTCCAATCGGCGAGACGTCCGCCGACAAAGACGCCGATGGTGGAGCCGACGCCGTAGAGCAGCAGCACCCAGGGCACGACCGCCTGATCGAGCCCGGTGACCTCGCGCAGCAGCGGGGCGATATAGGTGAACAGGCTATATTGGCCAATCATCGCCAGGATGACGATCAGCAGGGAGCTGACGATCTGCTGGCGGCCCAGCGCCTTGAACTCGCGCATGAAGCTGCCCCCGGTGGCGGCATTGCCGGCGGTTGCGGGCAGGAACAGCGCGGCGCCAAGGGTGGCGATGAGGCCCAGGGCTCCCACCGCCCAGAAGGTGGCGCGCCAGCCGAACGCATTGCCTATGGCCGTGCCGCCGGGAACGCCCAGAATATTGGAGACCGTGAGGCCGGAGAGGATCAGGGCCACGGCAAAGCCGCGCCGGTCTTCGGGAACCAGGCTGACCGCGACTATGGCGGCAATGCCGAAATAGGTGCCGTGGACGACAGCGACCAGCACGCGGGCGGCCATCAGGAGCTCGAAACTGGGCGCGATGGCGCAAAGGGCCTGGCCGAGCGTGAACACCGTGCCCAGGATGAGAATAAGGGTTTTGCGCGGAAGCTTCTTGGTGGCGACGGCCAGTAGCGGCCCGCCCACGGCAATGCCGATGGCGTAGCCGGTGATCAGGTAGCCGGCGATGGGGACCGAGATGCCGAGCCCGTCGGCCACCTCGGGCAAGACGCCGGCGATGACGAATTCAGCCGTGCCGAACGCGAATGCGGCAAGGAACAGGGCGATAAGGGGCAGGGACATGAACGCAAACCGCCGTGGCGGGCCTCGATTGAGCAGGCGAGAAACCACAGGAGCGGCCGGCGGGCAATCAACAATTTGCCGGGGGAGGTTTAGTTTTTGTCGCAGGACGGACGGAAATTGACGGTGCGGCCGCGGCGCGGTAGCTTCTCGCGCATGAACAGGATTGCACTCAGCTCAACCGCTTCCACCACCACCCGTTTGCGGTGGCTGGGCGGCGCATGAACGCAATCTGTTCATAGAATGTCGAACCAACCCCGCCGGATACGAGCGGGGTTTTTTGTGGCCCGGGCGTATCCGCATGTTTGAGGATGCCACCATGGCCCAGAATGACCCAAGCAGCATTGCCGAGCGTGCCCTTGTTGCGGCCCGCAAATCCCTGGCGAGCCGTTTCGACGGCGCGGCCCTGGCTTTCGTATCAGGCTCGATCATGCGCGGGGAGGGGACCGCGGCATCCGACATCGACCTTGTCGTGGTGTTTGCCCGCCTCGAGAGGGCGTGGCGGGAATCGTTCATGGAGGAGGGGTTTCCGGTCGAGGCCTTTGTGCATGACCCGCAGACGCTGGCCTATTATTTCGATCAGGATGCCCGGGGTGGCCGCCCGATCATGGCGCACACAGTAGCGACGGGGCGGATCATCGGCACTGCGGACGAGCTGGCGCGGGCCATTCAGACGAAGGCGGCCGAGCTGCTGGCGCGTGGGCCGCAGCCGCTGGCAGGGCCCAGCTATGAGCGGATGCGGTATCTGGTGAGCGATCTTGCCGACGATTTGCGCGGTGACCGGCCGGCGGCGGAGATCTGTGCGATTGCCGCCCGGCTCTACCAGGAATTGGCCGATTTGATGCTGCTGGGGCGAGGCACATGGACGGGCAATGGCAAGTGGGCGCCGCGCCTGCTGGCGCGATTGGACAGCAAGCTGGCCGCGACCTTCGACAGCGCCTTCAGCCGGGCATTTGCCGGAGATAGCGGGCCGTTGCTGGCGCTGACGGATATGGAGCTGGCCCGGCATGGCGGGCACTATTTCGCCGGTTACCGGCAGGATGCGCCGATGGAGGCGCGCCTGCTCGAATGACACGGTGATCGGCGCTGGCCGTAAACCGATGATCGCGCTAGACTTCCTCGGGGACAAGGCGGGCGAGTCCGCCGGTTTTGGAGGTTGGAATGACGGTTTCGGCTGATACGAAAAGACGGTTTGCCTTTGCCACGGCGCTGCGCGGCGTGTTCATGCTGCTGGCGGGGCTCTATGGGATCATCTGGCCGGCGCAGGCGCTGACCGTGCTGGTGCTGGCGGGCGGCATTCTGCTGATCGTCGATGGGGCACTGGGGCTGTGGAGCCTGACTTTTGGCGGTGGCAAGAGCGGCAATTACTGGTTCGACGTGATTGCCAATGCGCTGTCACTGATCCTGGGCATCCTCATCCTGATCAGTCCGCTGATCGCGACGATCCTGACCGTGACCTTCATGTCGACGCTGGTGGGCATTGCCGCGCTTGTGGTGGGCGTGATGCAGATCGTGGTGGTGACGCGGGAGCGCGAGCTTTATGCGCGGATCTGGCCGGTGGTGCTCTCCGGGGTGTCCTATGTGCTGCTCGGGCTGGTCTTCCTGTTCTTTCCGCTGCTCAGCGCCTCGATCGGGGTGATCCTGGGCGGGATATTGCTGATCTTCTTCTCGTTCGGCCTGTTCGGCTGGGCCTGGCGGCTCTATCAGCGCAGCAAGGCGGCCTAGCGGGCCAGCGCCCGCTCGGCCAGGGTCTCGCGTTCCAGCTCGGCGTTGATGGTGGCGCCGAGCACGACGATGAGCGCCGAATTGTACATCCACAGCAAAAGCACGATGGCGGTGGCCAGCGATCCGAAGCTGGCCTCGAAATTGCCGATGCGCTCGACATAGAACGAGAAGATCGCGCAGACGGCGAGCCAGAGCAGGGTGGCGATCGTTGCGCCGGGCCAGATCCAGCGCGCGCGCTTGGCCCGGCGGTCGGGGGCGAAGCGATAGAAGGCGGCGATGGACAGGATGCCGAGGACCAGCAGGACCGGCCAGCGCAGCAATAGTAGCAGCATCTGGTTGGTCCCCAGCCATGGCAACACGCCAAGATAGGCCGGCACGATAGCCACGAGCGTCAGCACGGCGATCATGGCAATGCCCGCCAGCAGCGTCGTGGCTATGGAGATAGCGATTGTCGCCACCAGGCCGCGTTTTTCCGGCTCGGCGCGGGTGCGGGATGTAGCGAACATCAATGCGGCCACGCCACGCGATCCGCTCCAGATCGCAATACTGAACGAGACCAATAGGCCGAGGCCAAGCCCCGCCCGCGGCTGTTGGAGGAGCGCAACCAATTGGCTGGCCAGCAGCTGCAGCGCGACGTCAGGAATAAGGCCTTCCAGCCTGTCGACGAGATTTGCGAGGAAGGTCGGCCGGGCAAAGAGCCCGATCAGCAACACCAGCGTGGCGACAGCAGGAAATAGCGACAGGAAGCCGAAATAGGCGACGCCGGCGCAGCGCATGGAAGTGTCCATCTGCGTCATGGACTTGATGGTGCGCCAGAGGACGCGGCGCCAGCGGCGGCGATAGTTCTTGGGCAGCGGCTTGACGATTGTTTCAACGATCGTGTCAGTCATGCCCGCTCAACGAGAGCCGGTGGCTCGCGGTTGCCAGCTCAGTAATAGATCACGGCGATGCCGGCGACGGTTTCGTCCTGGCGATAGATCTCGGTTCCGGTAGGGATGGTTAGCTCGATCCGCGCCGGGCCATCCCAGCGGGGCGCCAGATCGGCGGTGACGCCGATCGAGAGAAAGCTTGCGGCGTCGTCAGGCAGCGTGTCGCCGCCGGGGATCAGTGCGGCCTGGGTATTGAAGCCTGTGGTGGCGCCGCAATCGCGCGAGAAGATGACGAGATCGAACGCATTGTCCGGCGAGGGCAGGCGCGCGTGCTGGGTGGTTTCGCAGGAGGGCAGCAGGCCCGACAGGTACCAGAGCAGGCCGCCAATCACGACCGCCGGGGCGGCGGTGAGCAGCAGGAAAAGGCGAAGCGGAAATTTGTTGGTGGACGGCATGTATGGACCCGGCTGCGGAAAGTGGCTGGTCCCCATGCGTCGGGGCCGGCGAATGCCTGCCGAACATCCCATGCGCCGGGTCGTTTCTCAATGAGGCCCGCTTGACTCTGTGGATGCGTCATGAGTACATAACGTGAACATTGGCGGGGGCGATGGGCGGTTATGGCTGGATTGGGTTGGCGTCGTGTCTTGGTCCGTCTGGCGGCCATTCTCGTTGTCATGATGGCCGTTTCCGGCTGTGTCGCGGCGCGCGCGCCGGTGGTGTTGACCGCTTCGTTCGATGCTCAGGCGGCCGCATTCATCAATGCCAGCGGGCGTGCCAAGGTCAGCGGGCAGGCGTTTATTCGCCAGAACAGCGGCAAGCTGCTGCGCGCGGTGGGGACGGATGTGTTCCTCATTCCGCGGACCGCCTATGCCGACGAGCGAATCGCGGCGATTTATGGGGATCGGAACCGGGTGCTCGGGGGTGTGCAGATGCCCGACGCCGACCCGCTTTATGAGCAGTATATGCGCAAGACGATTGCCAGCTCCGGCGGCTCGTTCAGTTTTGATCGGGTGGCGGACGGAGATTATTACGTCGTGGCGATGATCCATCTGCCAAGCAAGTTCTCGTTTAGACAGGTTCCCATTCTGGAGCGGGTCAGCGTGCAAAACGGCAGGAGCGTCCGGCTGGTGATGCGTGGCTATTAGACAGCGGGGATAAGCCAGCGTGATGCTGGTGACTTGGCGCGGCCAAGCGCCTATCTAGCTTATATGCGCTTTTCCGATCAGTTCCTCGATGAGATCCGCCAACGCCTGCCGATTACGCAGGTGGTGGGCGAGCATGTCATGTGGGACAAGCGCAAAAGCCAGCCGGGCAAGGGGGACATGTGGGCTTGTTGCCCGTTCCACGGCGAGAAAAGCCCCAGTTTTCATGCCGATGACCGGCGCGGGATTTATCATTGCTTTGGCTGTGGCGTTTCGGGCGACCATTTCCGGTTTCTGACCGAAAAGGCCGGGATGAGCTTTCCCGAGGCGGTGGAAAAGCTGGCCGGGATGGCTGGGGTGCCGATGCCGGCGCGCGACGAGCGGGCGGAGAAGCGGGAGGCCGAGCGCAAGAGCCTCATCGACGTGATGGAGCTGGCGACGAAATATTTCGAAGCAGCCCTGGTGCACAATATCGGGGCGCGGGCGCGGGGGTATCTGCTCGAACGCGGGGTTTCGGCCCAGAGCCAGACGCGGTTCCGCATCGGCTTTGCCCCCGACAGCCGCAATGGGCTCAAGGAGCATCTGGCGCAGAACGGGGTTTCGGCGCAGGACATGATCGATACCGGACTGGTGGCGACGCGGGACGACGACCCGCTGCCCTATGACCGGTTCCGCAATCGCGTGATGTTCCCGATCATGGATTTTCGGGGGCGGGTGATCGCGTTTGGCGGGCGGGCGCTGTCCGTTGACGTGCCGGCAAAATACCTGAATTCGCCTGAGACCGAACTCTTCCACAAGCGGCAGACGCTTTATAACGGGCAAATGGCGCGGCAGGCGGCACGCGATGGCAAGACGGTGATCGTGGTCGAGGGCTATCTCGATGTGATCGCGGCGGTGGCGGCCGGGTTCGAGGGCACGGTGGCGCCGCTCGGCACGGCGCTGACCGAGGAACATCTGCAATTGCTGTGGCGCATGAGCGATGTGCCTGTGCTGTGCTTTGACGGCGACAAGGCAGGGCTCAAGGCCGCGGAACGGGCTGCCGATATCGTCATGCCGCATCTCAAGCCCGGGCAGACGGTCAAGATCGCGACGCTGCCCGAGGGGCTGGATCCCGACGATCTGATCAAGGCGCAGGGACGGCAGGCTTTTGCCGATGTGATCGACCGGGCACGGAGTCTCTCGGACGTGATCTGGAGCATGGAAACGGGTGGCCTCGTGCCAGAGGCGCCCGAGGAACGTGCGGCTTTGCAGGCGCGGCTGCGCGAGCGGTCCAATTCGATCCAGGACAGTTCGGTGCGGTTCCATTATGCCCAGGCGTTCGACGAAAAGCTCAAGGCCTTTTTCGCACCGGCGCGGCAGGGGCGGTTCGAGCCGCGCGGCGGGCGGCCGACCTTTGGCCAGGGACGGGGCTATGGGCAAAGCGGAGCCTATGGCTATCCCGGCCGGGGCACGCCGCGGCTGGTCGTATCGGACACTCTGCGCAATTCGCGGCTGCTGAAGCCGGGCGCCGGGCCGGACGCGACGCCGCGGGAAGCGGCGATCATCCTGAGCCTCGTCAATCATCCGGCACTGGTGGACGACAAGTTCGAAATTCTGGCGGCGCTGGACTTCGAAACGCCCGCTGCGCAAAAAGTGATGAGCGAGATTTTGAACCTCGTTGTGCGCCATCACGACATTTCCTCTGCGGACCTCCGATCGGCATTAGGCGTGCGCGGCCATGGACCTGCGCTGGATCGGATGGGTGAATTATTGCGCGCCCAGGGGGTGTGGCAAATCTCTTCGGAGATCGCGCAACCCGACACCGAGATCGGATTGAGTCACGCGCTGGCCTTGCATAACAAGAAAGTTCAGCTAAATAGGGAACTCAAGGCAGCCGAAGCGGCGCTGGGCGAAGACCCGAGCGAAGAAACCTTTGAAAGGCTGCGGGACATCAAGAACCAGATTACAACTGTCGATGGCACAGAGGCATTGATCGAAGGATTTGGCTCGTTATCGGGACGCGCGACACGCAGTTTTTAGGGGGCACCTCTGAAAACCAGCGAGTTTGCGCGATTTTGCGTATGGCACTACGCGAAATTATCGGTGCGGGCCGGGGCGCCCAGGCGAATGTTAACGCTTGGGTTACCAAACCTTTACCTTGCCTTGAGGTGTCACCACTTAAAGCCTTAGCGGAACCCGGGCGCTGACGGGTCCCGACGGAGTACCAGATGGCCACCAAGGCAGCTACCAAGACCACCAAGGAAACCGAGAAGCCGGAAGCCGGCGCCCCCGAGGCGACGAACGACAGCCCGCTACTCGACCTTTCCGATGCCGCCGTAAAGAAACTGATCAAAGTCGCCAAGAAGCGCGGCTATGTCACCTATGAAGAACTGAACGCGGTGATGCCGTCGGAGGAAGTGTCCTCCGAGCAGATCGAGGACTTCATGTCCATGTTCTCGGACATGGGCATCAATGTCGTGGATGAAGACGAGGTCGAAGAGACCGAAGTCGAAAAGGACGAGGAAGACCAGGGCCAGGAAGTGGCCGCCTCGACCGGCACGGCCGTTTCCACCACGTCCAACACCAAGGCCGGTTCCGACCGGACCGATGACCCGGTGCGCATGTATCTGCGCGAGATGGGTTCGGTGGAATTGCTCAGCCGCGAAGGCGAAATCGCCATTGCCAAGCGCATCGAGGCAGGTCGCGAGACCATGATCGAGGGCCTGTGCGAGAGCCCGCTGACGTTCCAGGCCATCATCATCTGGCGCGAACAGCTTGCACAGGGCGAAATCCTGCTGCGCGACATTATCGACCTGGAAGCCACCTATGCCGGCCCCGACGCCAAGCAGGCGGCGCCCGATATGTCGCAGGCCTATCAGGCGCCCAAGCCGGAAGCCGTTGCCGAAAAGCCCAAGCCGGCACCGGCGCCCAAGCGCGCTTCGTCTGACGAAGACGACGATTACGTGCCCGAGGAGCCGCAGGCCCCGCAGGACCCGGTCGAAGAAGAAGACGACGAATTCGAAAACGCCCTGTCGCTGTCGGCCATGGAAGCCGAACTCAAGCCGCAGGTGGTGGAGACGTTCGATCGCATCGCCAATGCCTATGGGCAGATGCGCGAAATCCAGGACCGGCATGCAGAAGACCGCAGCGCCACCGTGTCCGATGCCGACCGCAAGCAGATCGAGGGCTTCCGTGGCGAAGTGATTGCCGACGTCAAGTCGCTGTCGCTCAATGCCGGCCGTATCGAAAACCTGGTCGAGCAGCTTTACGACATCAACAAGCGCCTGGTGAAGCTGGAAGGGCGCCTGCTGCGCCTGGCCGAAAGCTATGGCGTCAAGCGCGACAAGTTCCTTGAAAGCTATTACGGCCAGGAAGTGAACCCGGCCTGGGAAGCTGACCTTGCCAGTTTCGAGGGCAAGGGCTGGGCGGAATTTGCCAAGCGCGAAGCCGATACCATCCACGAAATCCGTGGCGATGTGGCGACGCTGGCGACCGAAGCGGGCCTCAATATCGGCGAATACCGCCGCATCGTGCACAAGGTGCAAAAGGGCGAACGCGAAGCTGCCATCGCCAAGAAGGAAATGGTTGAGGCCAACCTGCGCCTGGTGATCTCGATTGCCAAAAAGTACACCAATCGCGGGCTGCAGTTCCTCGACCTGATCCAGGAAGGCAATATCGGCCTGATGAAGGCCGTCGATAAGTTCGAATATCGCCGCGGCTACAAGTTCTCGACCTATGCGACCTGGTGGATTCGCCAGGCGATCACCCGCTCGATCGCCGATCAGGCGCGCACCATCCGTATTCCGGTGCATATGATCGAAACGATCAACAAGATCGTGCGGACCAGCCGCCAGATGCTGCATGAAATCGGCCGCGAGCCGACGCCCGAGGAACTCAGCGAAAAGCTGCAGATGCCTTTGGACAAGGTGCGCAAGGTGCTCAAGATCGCCAAGGAGCCGATCTCGCTCGAAACGCCGATCGGCGACGAGGAAGATTCAAACCTCGGTGATTTCATCCAGGACGTGAATGCGATCCAGCCGATCGATGCGGCGATCCAGTCCAATCTGCGCGAGACCACGACCCGCGTGCTGGCGTCGCTGACGCCGCGCGAGGAACGCGTGCTGCGCATGCGCTTCGGCATCGGCATGAACACCGATCACACGCTCGAAGAAGTGGGCCAGCAGTTCTCGGTGACCCGCGAACGCATTCGCCAGATCGAGGCAAAGGCGCTGCGCAAGCTCAAGCACCCCAGCCGGAGCCGCAAGCTGCGCAGCTTCCTGGATAATTAGGGCTCACCCCAGACCATGCCGACGATTGCGATCTTCTACGGCATGGTCATTGAGATGTTTTGGCGGGATCATCCGCCGCCTCATTATCATGTGAGCTACCAGCAATATCGGGCGGTGATTGCGATAGAGACCGCCGAGCTTCTGCAAGGGAAGCTGCCGGCCGGCGCCAAGCGCGATTTGCGCGCCTGGACCATACGGCACCGGCAGGAATTGCTGGATAACTGGGAGCGCGCTAGACTACACGTGCCGCTTTGGCCTGTGCAGGGAGCTGACGAAGATGATTGAGTATGTTGACGTCGTTGCTCTCAAGCCGCTGCCAGGCTTTAAACTCTGGTTGCGGTTTTCCAATGGTCGGGAAGGCGTGCGGGACTTTGCCGATATTCTAGCCCAGGGTGGCGAAATGGTTGAGCCGCTCAAGGACGAAGCATTCTTTTCGCGTGTCACTTTGCATCACACTGTACCGGCCTGGCCGAACGGCTATGAAATCGACGCGACGAATTTGCATCTGGAGTTGCATGAAGCCGGCCTGCTCACCACGTCGGTGGCGGCCGAATAGTTGTCTATTCCTCGCCTCAAGGTCACCGCTATCCGCACCATCGTGCCGTTCAAGCTGGTGGTGACGTTCTCCGATGGGTCGAGCGGCACATTCGATGCGGCGCCGATGATCGGGGAGCGGGGCGAGGGGACTGAACCGTTGCGCGACCGGCGCTTCTTTGCCACGGTTGAGCTGGCCAATGGTGTGCCGACCTGGCCGAACCATTTCGATATTTCGCCGGGTTGGCTGCGCGAGGAAATGGAAAAGCGCGGCGAACTGATTTTGCCCTTGCCGATCCGGCGCCGACGTTAAAACAAGAATAGGGAGCCCAATATGTCGTTTCTCAAGAAGCTTTTCGGTGGTGGCAATAGCGAGAGCGCCCCTGCCGGCGACAAGGTGCTGGGCGAGGAAGGCTATAAGGACTTCCTGATCAAGGCCATCGAGATGCGTGCGGGCAGCGAATTGCAGCTGGCCGGGATCATCGAAAAGAGCATTGGCGGTGAACTCAAGACTTATCGCTTTGTTCGGGCCGACCGTATGAGTTCCAAGGATGATCTGGTGGCATTGGCCTTCAACAAGGGCCGGCAAATCATCGACGAGCAGGGCGAGCGCATTTTCAGCTAGGCGCCTTCTTCACACTAAGTCTCGGC
Source organism: Devosia yakushimensis (assembly GCF_030159855.1). NCBI lineage: Bacteria > Pseudomonadati > Pseudomonadota > Alphaproteobacteria > Hyphomicrobiales > Devosiaceae > Devosia > Devosia yakushimensis. The sequence goes on from NZ_BSNG01000001.1 coordinate 699,774, forward strand.
AACGGGCGGCCCGCCTCCGGCGCAGGCCGCGCGTTCGCATTCAGGAGTATAGATCATGGCCAAAAAACCAACGGCGCGCAGTGAATTTGTGATGTTCGATATCGTCTATGAGGACGGCAGCCAGCGCTCCAACCGCAAGGTGGATGCGAGCCTGCTCGGGGGCCTCGATGGCGATGAGCCGGCCCGCGCCGCCATCATGGAACAGGATCGGGCGATTTCGGAGAAGTCCGGCCTGCCGCCGCTGCAGATCAAGTCGATCAAGCGCTCGGGCAAGTGATGCGGGGCGGAATACTGCTTGTCGCGCTGGCAAGCGCGCTGGTGGGCGCGCCAATGTCCGCGGGGGCGGCGTCCGACATTTGGCACTCGGCTGCCGGGCCTGACGGGATCATGCGCTATTCCTGCGACGATGCCTGCGCCCAGACGCAGGTGATCTGCGTGCATGAGGTGATCCCGGAACCGGGGCCGGGCCGGGTGGAAGACCTGGTGGATGAGGCGCTCGTTCCCTGGGGGCAGATCGATTTTTCGGTGGCGGCCCGGATTGCCGGGGATCGCGAGAACCTTGCCGGTGCGGGAAAAATCGTGGATGGCAAGCGGATCGAGGGACCGGCCGTCGTGTCCTTTGGCGGCTCCGAATGGGCCTCGGCGCGCTATGCGATGGAGAGCAAGGGCGGTGGGCTCGCCGCCCAATTCCTGCTGTGGCGACCCGCCGAGGGCGTGGCGACCCTGCTTTGCAGCCATAAGGCCGGCGTGGACGACGCGGGGGCCGAGGTGGCAATCAGGCAATTGGCGGAGAGCCTTCGCCTGACGCCATAGGTGCTTCTTCTCACACGGCTATTTTAGGCTGGTGAGATCGACCTTGTTGACGGTGACCGTATTGGTTTCGCGCACGAAGCCGTAGATCACGTCGGGCTGGGAGCGGTCCCAGGCGATGCCCTGGCCGGCGATCTCCAGAGGCACGGTGCCGATCCATTTGAGGGTCGAGCCTATGGCCGGAATGTCCATCACATAGGCTTCGGCTGGGTCGTGGCCGCTGAGATAGAGGTGGCCATCGGGACCCCAGGAACCGCCCGAATTGGACATGTCGTCGAATTTCTCGACGACGACATCGGGGATGACATAGGCCTGTTCGACCTGCCAATCGGCGTCGAACTTGACGACCTGGGTGTTGTATTTGTTGCCATAGGCAATCGGGCTCTTGTCGAAGACGCGATTGTAATTGGCAAAGCCGCCCCACCAGGAGCCATCGGGCGCCTGATCGACCCAGGTGAAAGAGCCGATCTGGATGCCGAAGCTGTGGCTTTCGAGGTGATCGAGCGTGGCCGCATCGAAGATTTCGAGCGAGCTGGTCATCGGCCAGATGGGGTAATTGGAGTGGGCGACGTAGATCTTGCCGTCGACCACCGCAGCACTATCGAAGTGAATGGCGCCGATATCCTCATAATCCTTCATCGCCACCCGCTCCTGGGTGTCCTTGGTATATTTGGCGATGGTGGTGTTATCGATGGCGTAGAAATGTTCGGCGTCGACGCCAATGCCCTGGTTGATTTCGGGGATGACGTAGCTGCCCAGAACTTCCGAGCTCATGGTGGGCGGCTCTTCCTGGGCGAGGGCCGGGGCGGCGAGCATCGTGGCGGCCAGGGGGAGGACCGCCCAAAATGGTTTGGCAAACATGCTGATTTCTCCTGATGTCGCCGCCCCGGATGGAGCGGCGCGTCAATCAGGAAAAGTTAGGACGGGCCGATGAAGCGGATGTGACGTGGACCTAAAGCGCGTCGCGATCTCAAGGATTCGCTCTGTGCGCTTTAGATTCCTTGTTTGACGCATGTCTTTCTCCCAAAACCGGCAACCACTTTTGGGAGACATGCTCTAGGACACGCGCTCGGGCCGGCGGATGGCGCGCAGCTTTCCATCGCTGCCACCACCGCAGAAGAAGCGGCCGGCGCCGTCGGATTCAAGGCCGGACACGCCAATGCCGGCGGGCATTTCGAGCACTTCCAGGACCTCGCCGGTGCTGGGATCGATATGGCGCACGTCGCCTTTATCGTCCTGCCAGGTGCCGTGCCAGAGGTCGCCATCGACCCAGGTGACGCCGGTGACGAACCGGTTCGATTCGATAGTGCGCAGGATTTTGCCGGTTTCGGGATCGACCTGGTGAATCTTGCGGCCCTGGTATTCGCCGACCCAGAGGGTGCCTTCGGCCCAGGCCAGGCCGGATTCACCGCCGCCCGCCGGGCCCGGGATGGAGGCGAGTACGCGGCCGGTTGCCGGGTCGATCTTGTCGATCCGGTTTTCGGCGATCTGATAGAGATGCTGGCCGTCAAAGGCCGTTCCGGCATAGGCGGCGGCGTCGAGCGAGCGCACCGCTGCGCCGCTGTCGGGGTCGATGGCATTGATCCGGTCGCCGGAGGCGAACCAGACATGATTGCCGTCGAAGGTGACGCCGTGGACGTTATCGACGCCGGGGTAGGGGCCGTATTCGTTCAGTATTTCTGCAGCCATGGTTTTCATGATGCTATCCCATTCGGTTTGTTGCCTGATGAGAGCCTAGCCACCGGGAAGCGGACCCGGGAGTAACAAGATTGTCGGGAAAGCGGGCAGCGGCGGGGTGATCCAGCGCAGGGCGCGGCCGCGGCCGAAAGACTGGGCCTTGCCGCTGGCCGACAGCTCTTCCAGGGCGCGCTGCACGGTGCGGGCGCTGGCTCCCAGCGCGATGGCCAGGGCCGAACTGGACCAGGCCTCGCCATCGGCAAGCAGGGCCAGGACATTGGCGTGACGCTCCTCGACCGGGGGCGCGAGGACGATGACCTCGCATTTGCGGCGCGGCTTGAGGGCGAAACCGCGCTTGGTGGCCACGATATTGGCGAGCGGCCGAAGCGCGGCGCGAAGCCGGCCGATTTCGACGCGGAGCCTCGCCCGGTGCGATTCATCGGCATGCCTGGCGCCAAACGCGCGGATAAGCAGCGTCTCCCTCGTGACATCGTGCGGCCAGGCCTCGGCAAGGGTGCGAACCAGCGCGAAGAGAACCGGGCGGGCGGCCAGGGCGATTATGGTCTCTGTGCTGCGCACGAGGTTGCGGTTGGCGTCGATGATGAGGGCATCGGAGGCCAGCAGGGTCTCGACATCGTCGATGCGGAGAAGGCGTTCCTTGCCGCCGGCAATCAGGCGTGCGGCTGGCGCTTCCAAGATTGCGGAGGCCGTCTCCACTTCGGCGACCAATGCGCCAATGCCGGCCTGGCGGGCGGCCTGATGCGCCTGGGCCAGGGCGGCGCGGGCCGGCGCCGCCTGCAGCCGGCGCATGGCGATGCCGGCGACAATCATGTGATGGGCGGCCGTGAGGGCGGGCGGGATTGGCGCGGGGGCCGGCGCACCCAGCCTCTGCTCGGCCTCATCCAATTGGCCCAGCAGCAGCATGCGGCGCACTTCGAGATGCAATGCATGGATCGCGTTGATGCGGTCGCCGCGCTGTTCCAGCGTTGCACGCGCCGCAGCGAGCGTGGCCAAGGGCCAGCTCAGTTCGCGCGATACGAAGGCGATTTCTGCCTCGGCAACACTGCATCTGGCGCGGGCGACGGCTTCTTTCGGACCGAATGCCCGGGCCGCGCTTTTGAGCAGCGCCTTGGAGCGGGCAAGGTCGCCGAGTTGGGCCATGGCGATGCCGCGCAGGGCCAGGGCGGGGCCGTCGTCGCGCAGGGCAACGCGCTTCAGGGCGCCAAGGATGTCACCCGTGGCGAGGGCCCGCGCTGCGGCCGCGATCAGGGCGTCCATCGGAATCCCGCCACACTTGTAACTCCCACCTCCCGACGTTCCTGCCCTAGCCTCCTTGCATCGAAACGGCCAGCACGAGGAGAACCGCAATGGCTGACATTCTACACAGAGTTGGAATCCTGTCGCCCTCTACCAGCGAGGTCTATGCCGCGCTCAGCACCATCAAGGGGCTGGCGGGCTGGTGGACCATCGATACGCAGGGTGACACCAGGGCCGGCGGCGAACTCCGGTTCCGGTTCGGTGAGGCGGGTGGCTTCGACATGAAGGTGCTCGAACTCGAACCGAGCAAGCGTGTGCTCTGGGAAGTGACCGGTGGGCCGGCCGAATGGATCGGCACCAGGATCGCTTTCGACCTCAAGCAGGAAGGCGACTACGCCATCGTGCTCTTCAAGCATATGGGCTGGAAGGAGCCGGTGGAGTTCATGCACCACTGCAGCACCAAATGGGGCACGTTCCTGATGAGCCTCAAATCACTGGTCGAGACAGGCAAGGGTGCGCCGCATCCTGACGATGTCCTGATCGACAATTGGAAATAGCGCAAAACGGGAGATGAGAGATGATCCCTGCACCATATCACTTCGAGAATATTACGCGTGAGGCCTGCATCCATCCCGATGTCGAGGCTGAGATCGAGGCGGCGCGGCGTCGCGAGGGCAATAAGCATAGCCCCACGCGGCCGCATCCCCTGGCGGTATTGATCCGGCGACTATTGCCGGAGCCACGGGTGCGGCATGACTGGTTTGGCACACCCGCCGAATAGTTTGGGGGGATGACCAGCCCACAGGCTATGACACCGGGAGTGTCGAGTATGCTGCGCACACCCCCCACCCTGCTCGATCACGGACTTAGCAAGGGCTAAGTCCTATCTCGCTTCCCTCCCCACAAGGGGGAGGGTGACGACTGAGGCACCGGTGGGTGCAGGCGGCTAGCCCAAGGCCTTGTCCACTGCCGGCTTGACCACGGTGCCGTAGAGCTCGATGGCCTTCATGACCTTGTCGTGGGGCAGGGTGCCGACGCTGAATTGCAGGCCGAAGCGGTCGTGCTTGAACCATTCGTGCTGCATCAGGATCTTGTCGATGACTTCCTGCGGCGACCCCATGAAATAGGCGCCGTTGGGCGTGGCGCCGGCGTCGAATTGGGCGCGGGTGGTGGGCGGCCAGCCGCGTTCCTTGCCGATGCGGCTCATGGCCTCGCCATGGGCGGGGAAGGCGATGTCGCGGGCATCCTGGCTGTCGGCGGCGATGAAGCCGTGCGAGCTGATGCCGACGGGCAGGGCCTTGGGATCGCGCCCGACCTTTTCGGCGGTTTCGCGATAGAATTCGACCAGCGGGGCAAACTGGCGCGGCTGGCCGCCGATGATGGCGATCATCAGGGGCAGGCCATAATAGGCGGCGCGGGCGACGGAATTGGGCGTGCCGCCGACGGCGATCCAGAGCGGCAAGGGCTGTTGGACGGGCACGGGATAAATGGCAATGCCGGGGATTGGCTTGGTATGCGTGCTGCCGGGCCAGGTGACTTTGCCGCCTTCACGGATTTTCAGCAGCATTTCGAGCTTTTCCTCGAACAGGGCGTCGTAATCGTTGAGATCGAGCCCGAAGAGGGGAAAGCTTTCGATGAACGAGCCACGGCCAGCCATGATCTCGGCACGGCCATTGCTGAGGTTATCGAGCGTGGCGAATTGCTGATAGACCCGCACCGGGTCTTCCGAGCTGAGCACGGTGACGGCGGTGGAGAGGCGGATCGACTTGGTGCGCGCGGCGGCGGCAGCCAGGATCGTCACAGGTGACGAGGCGGTGTAGTCGGGGCGGTGATGCTCGCCCAGGCCGTAAAAGCTGAGGCCGAGCTGGTCGGCCAGCTCGATTTCTTCCAGCAGGTCCTTAAGACGTTCGGCGGGGCTCTGCAGGTGGCCGCCGTTCAGGGGATCGGGAGTGTTTTCAGCGAAGGAATAGAGTCCGAGTTCCATGGTGTGACCTCTTGTGTTGCCGCAGACATGGCCCGGGGCCTCGGCACGATCAAGAACGCACACCAATGTAACTGCGGCGCCTTGGTTCTCGCCAGGGAGAACCAAGGCGCCTGGCAGGTTAGACGTTGCTGCCGGAGGGCGTATAGGCCCAGGGCGCCGGGGGAGCCTGGGCGGGCTCGGGCGCTTTTTCGCCTGCGGTTTTGTGGATTTCGGCGATGAGAGCCGGCGGGAGCTTGAGCTTGCTGGCCAGGGCATCGAGATAGGCGCGCTCGGAGGCCGTGTCGGCCGTGATGGCGATGAGGGACGCGGCGTAGATTTCGGCGGCGTGCTCGGGAGTATCGGCGCGGGCGACGACGGCATTGATGTCGAGGGGGCTGGAGAGCTCATCGAAGACCCAGGCCTTTTCGTCGGCGCTGAGCGACATGCCTTCGAGCTTGGCGAAGATGGCTTCCTTTTCGTCGGCATCGATGCGGCCATCGGCCTTGGCGGCGGCGATCATGGCGCGGACCAGGGACTTGCCGAGTTCTTCCTGGCCATGCTGATCGCTGGGGGCAGGAATGAAGGCATCTTCGCTGGGCTGGGCCGTGGCAGCGCCGGCCTGATTTTGCTGGTGGTTCTGCCAGGCCTTGTAGGCAAGGCCGCCGACTGCGGCTACGGCGCCGATCTTGACGGCGTTGCCGGCGAGCTTGCCGAGGCCGCCGCCGCTGAGCAGCATGCCGGCGGCGAGGCCCGCTGCGCCGGTCATGGCCGTGCGCTGGGCGTTCTTATCGGTCTGAAGGGCTTTGACGATCTGGTCGATATTGAACACGGGCGTTCCCCCTGGTTGATGGTGTCTCCGAGATGGGCATCGAATGCGGCTGTGGCAAGGCGCAAAAGGAAAAGGCCCCGGACGAGCCAGGGCCTTTTTTTGCCATCGGAGGGAGGGCCGACGGCAATGAGAGCTGTTGTTACATCGCCGGGGCAGGCGTAGCCGGATCAGCGGCCGGAGCCGGAGTGGCCGGTTCAGCTGCCGGAGCCGGGGTAGCCGGTTCGGCGGCGGGCGCCGCATCAGTGGGAGCCGGCGTTGCCGCGGGGGCGGCCGGAGCCTCCGTCATCGGGGCGGGCGCCGTGCTTTCAACGGCCGGTGCGCTAGTGCCGGTGGCCGGGGTCGAGGGGCCAGAATTGGCCGAGAAGACAAGATAGCCGATGGCCAGCAGCGCAAGGGCAACGATGATGCCAACGAACCAGCCCGTTCCGCTGCTCTCGCGCGTATAAACGGTACGGTTGCCATCGTTGGTATAAACGGTATCGCGGTCAGGGTTAGCCATGAGTTCGCTCCTTTGTTTCACCGTAGGAAAGAAACGCCGGCTTTTTGTTTTTGTTCCCATTTACGTGATCACGCTATTCCACGCCCGCCACGGGCCGGAATTGTGCTTTTGATTCAAGGGGATCGTTAGCCAGAAAAATGCGTCAGGCGGCGGTTTCTTGCGCGCGCCGGAAGATTTTTTAGAGTTCCGGGGTCTTTTCCTTGGCCGCGGGCTTCCGGGAAATGCGATCGATCAGGGCCAGGAACAGGGCCGAGAAGACGAATACCAGGTGGATGATGGTATACCACATGATGTTCTGGCTGCTGTATTGCGGCACGTTGAGGAAAATCTGCAGCAGGTGGATCGAGGAAATCGCCACGATGGTGGAGGCGACCTTGATCTTGAGCGAGCCGGAATCGATCTGGCCGAGCCAGTGCACGTCCCCGCCATCGTCGAAGCGCGAGACATAGTTCTCGTAGCCGGAGATGATGACCATGACGACTAGGCTCGCAATCAGTGCGGCGTCGATCAGGCTGAGAACCTTGAGGATAGCGTCGGTCTCGTCCATGCCGAACATGTGGGAGGCGAAATCCCAGAGCTTGTAGGCAAAAGTGACCGCGTAGAGGGCCAGCGCGATGCCGAGACCGATATAGAAGATCACCAGCAGCCAGCGCGACGCCAGGATGATGTTTTCGAGAAAGAGTTCCAATTGCTTCATATCGCGCTCCGGGGCCGGAGGAAGCCATAGCAATTTTTGTGGCGGTGGCAAGGTGGGAGTGGATTTGTCGCTTACTTGAGGGGATACCCCCTCCTAGCCTCCCCCTGATAGGGGGAGGGACGGGCTGGTGGCCATTCTGGGTGGGTGCCCAACAAAAAGGCCGGGCTAACTGCCCGGCCTTCGTATTTGTCCTGCTGCTCGCCTAGTTGCTGGCGACGGTGATCAGCGGGGTGATGCGGCGGATAGTGACGCGACGGTTTTCCCGCTCCGCACGTTCGGTGCGGATCTTGAGGTAGCGTTCGCCATAGCCCTGGGTGGCCAGGTTTTCCGGCGGCACGCCGTAGAAGTCGGTCAGGATGCGGGCGACCGTGGCCGCACGCAGGTCCGAGAGTTGCAGGTTGGAGATTTCCGAACCCACGGCATCGGTGTGGCCTTCGATGAGGAAGGTCTCGCCCGGATTGGCGGCCAGCAGCTGCAACATGCCGTTGGCAACGTTGGACAGGGCACTGACCTGATCGCGGCTGATGGTGGCCGCGCCGGTATCGAAGGTCAGACCGCCCACTTCGAGCTTGCGCACGCTGTCGCGGACGCGGGCCGAACGCTTGACCTCGTCGATGGAGTAGAGACGGGCGACCTGCTCGACGGGAGGCTGGCGGAAGAAGACTTCCACCTGCTGCTCGTCGGCATAGCGGGAATCGAGCACGTAGTCCTGCACCGGAATATTGAGCCGGAGCGGGGGCAGGTCGAGGCCCGGATCACGCCATTCGAGCAGCTGGTCGTCATAACGGTCATCGAAATAGGCCAGCACATATTCGCGGCCATCCGGGGTGAAGCGCGAGCGGCGCAGGATGTCGCCATTGCGATTGCGGACAGTCACGATCTGGCTGCCGTCGGGACGGGTCACGGTCTCGCGGTATCGGCCATTGCTCAGCTGCTCGTAATAGACCTCGTCCGCACCCGGATCATAGAAGCGGTCAGTGTCCTGGCCGGGGGTGTTGACGATGAGCTGGGTGCCGATCTGCAGGATCACCTGGGTCAGAGTGTCGCCGAAGCCGCCCTGCTGGATGACCTGCGTATTGTTCTGCTGGTTGATGACGGTGTTGTTCTGCGTGTTGTTGGTCACATTCGTATTGTTGTTGACGATGTTGTTGACCACGTTGGTCTGGTTGATGATCGTGACGTTCTGCGGCACCTGTTGGGGCTGCAGGGCCTGGATTTCGACAGCCTGGCCCTCTTCCTGAACGGCAGAGCGCAGCGCGGCCTCTTCGGGTACTTCGAAAGCGGCCTGGGCGGCGGCGTCATCGACCGGCGGGGGCGCCGGGGGCGTTTCGGGGACAGGCTGTGGCTGAATCTCGACCGCGGGTTGACCTTCTACGGCCGGGGCTGCCTCGACGTCCTTGGCGCTATCGAGCACTGGAGCGATCTGCTCCTGGGTAATGCCCTCGGGCAGGGTTTCGATGACCTCGGCGGGCTCAGCCGGCAGGGTTTCGGCTGCCGGGGGCTGAGCCGGATCCATCGCGGGCTGTTCGGCCGGAGCGGCAGGCTGCTCGGCCGGAGCCGTCGGCTGGATGCCGGGCACGGCAGGCAGGGACAGGCCATAGGCGGCCAGGCAGGCGTCGATATCGCTATTGCCGGTCTGGGCGCAAAGCGCGGCGATCTGGTTGCGGGCGCCGTCGATCTGGCTTTGCGCGGCGGCTGCGTCACCGCCCGACATCAGGTCGGCGACCGCGGCATTGTAGATATCCACCTGGGCACGCAGATCGGCAGAGATGTCGACCTGGGGAGCAGGCTGTTCGGCTGCGGGCTGCTCGACGGGAGCGGGCTCGGGGGCCGGTGCCGGTTCTGGAGCGGGCGCAGGCTGTTCAGCCGCGGGCTCGGGGGCCGGAGCAGGTTGTTCGGGAGCGGGTTCCGGCGCGACTTCAGGGGCCGGGGCGGGCTGTTCCGCAGGGGCGGGCTCGGCAGCAGGCTGCTCGACCGGAGCAGGTTCAGCGGCCGGCTGCTCGACGGGAGCGGGTTCGGGAGCCGGGGCAGGCTCTGGCGCAGGTTCGGGCGCTGGTGCCGGTTCTGGAGCGGGCGCAGGCTGTTCCGCCGCGGGCTCAGGGGCCGGAGCAGGCTGCTCGGGCGCAGGTTCCGGCGCGACTTCAGGAGCCGGAGCCGCTTCCGGGGCTGGTTCCGGAGCGGGCTCTGGTGCAGGGGCCGGCTCTGGCGCCGGGGCTGGCTCTGGTTCAGGAGCTGGAGCCGGTTCAGGTTCGGGTGCCGGTTCAGGCGCGGCTTCGGGCGCAGGAGCGGGCTCTGGCGCGGCTTCGGCCGGCTGGGCCGCGATGCATTCCTCGATGGTGGTAAAGCCCGCATCGATACATTGCTGCGGCAATTGCGGAGCGTCCTGGGCGAGAACGGCCAGCGGCGCTGCAGTGAGCAGCGTCAAGCTGGAGCCGGTCAGGAGCCAATTTCTGAGGCGCATTGTTGTTATCCTTCTTGTCGTCGACTGATCGGGTGGACGTTTGGCATCAGCATCACGGTTCAATCTGAACGCTGTGTGAATGACTCACAACGGGCGGTGAATACCGATCCCCTCCCTGGAATGCCCAGAACGCGGCGGTTTGCGGCTGAGTTCCGCAATACCGTGCTCGTCGGCGCCTCCTGGATCATGGCACGATTTGGGCGCCTGATTGGCGCTTGAGACGGCTTCATGCTAATTCGACCCGACCACGGCGCGGAATCGACATGCACCAAGCCATTGAAACGACCACTATCGAAACGCGGGGGCAAGGGCTCTACGAGATCAGCCGCGCCGCGCGGGATTTCGTTAGCGGGGCGGGCATTACGACGGGATTGCTGACGGCCTATGTGCGTCACACCTCCTGCTCTTTACTGATCCAGGAAAACGCCGATAGCGACGTGCAGACCGATCTCAAGGGCTTCTTCGCTCGCCTGGTACCCGAAGGCATGGACTGGCTGGTGCATACCACCGAGGGGCCGGACGATATGCCGGCCCATATCAAGGCGGCATTGACCCAGACCTCCATCGGCATTCCGGTTACCGAGGGCGAGCCGGCGTTCGGCACCTGGCAGGGGCTTTATCTGTTCGAGCATCGAAGGCGCCCGCATCGGCGCGAGATCGTGCTGCATATCATCGGTGAGGCGTAATGGATTGGGCAGCGTTGGCCACTTATTGGCCCTTCGTGCTGGGGCTGATGGTCACCGGCGTGGCCTCGGGCATCGCGGCAGGACTATTGGGCATTGGCGGCGGCGCCATCATCGTGCCGGCGCTTTCCACGGCGCTGATGGTGCTGGGTTATGACAGCGACGTGGTGCAGCATGTGGCGGTGGGTACATCGCTGGCGATCATCATTCCCACCGGCTTCATGAGTGCGCGCGCTCATTTCAAGCGCGGGGCGCTGGATTTGAAGGTGCTGCGGCTGTGGGTACCGTTCATCGTGGCGGGAACGTTTATCGGGGGACTGATGGCCGGATGGTTTTCAGGCGATGTGCTGCGCATCGTCTTCGCGGTCATGGCTTTCCTCATCGCGGCCAATATCGTCTTCGCGTTCCAGACCCGGTTGATGGGGCATCTCAATGGCTCGTCGCTGACGCACCGCATCTCGGCATTTGTGGTGGGATATATTTCGGCGCTGATGGGGATCGGCGGCGGATCACTGACCGTGCCGACGCTGGTGGCGTTCGGGTCGAGCATGCATGCGGCGGTGGGCACATCGGCCGGCATCGGGGTGGCAATCGCCATCTCGGGAACGGTGGGTTTTGTGATTTCGGGCTGGGGTGTTGCCGGGCTGCCGCCGCTGAGCCTGGGCTATATCAACCTGGTGGCGCTGCTGCTGGTGGCGGTGCTGGCTGCCCTGTTTGCCCCGGTGGGGGCGGCGCTGGCGCATCGGCTGGACCAGAAGACGCTGAAATACGTCTTTGCCGTTTTCCTGGTGGTGGTGGGGCTGAATATGGTTTGGACGGTGGTGAACGGGTAGACCTTGGTCTGGCTTGTGCGCGGCGCCAGGCGGGCCAAAAATGGGGTTGGTGGGAGCGGGTGACTACGAAAGCCGCCCCCACCGCCCAAGCCCCCCTCGTTGAGAGGGGAAAGGGTTAGTTTTATTTGCTGGTGTCGGCCAGTTCCCACTGGACGGACACGTTGATGGCAAAGCTCAATTCACCGGACTCGACCGGAACCGAACCGGCGTCGGCAGCCTGTGCCCTTGCGTACATAGGAGCGGGCTGGGGCTGATTGAAGCCCTGAGTCTCACTGATCGAGTTGATTTCTTCCAATTTGCTGCCGGCGACGTCGGCATAAAGCTCGGCCTTGGCGCGGGCGTCGGCAAAAGCGGCCTTGCGGGCCTCGTTGTAGAGCGCTGTGGGATCGGCAACGTCAAAGCTGACGCCATTGATGGTGTTGGCGCCGACAGTGACCGACTTGTCGAGGATGGCGCCCAGGCCGTCGAGCTGGCGTACGACCACGGTCACGGTGTTGGACACCTGATAGCCCTGGATCTTGGGCGGCAGCGAATAGCCGTTTTCGTCGCGGGCGTCGGAATAGACGTAATTGGGGCTGACCGAGAAGCCGGAGGTCTGGATATCGCGGGCTTCGATGCCGGATTCCTTGAGGGCGGCGAGCAGGTCGGCCATGGCCTTGGTGTTGAGATCGAGCGCTTCGCGGGCGGTGGCGCCCTGCGTGGTGACCCCGGAGGTAACATAGGCCGTATCGGGCTTGGCAGTCACTTCGCCGCGCCCCTCGATGGAAATCGAACCGGCATAGGCTGGCATGGCGAAACCGGCAACAAGAGCGAGAGGGGCGAGAACGGCAAGGCGACGCATGGGAACCTCCATAAAATGTGGCGATGGGAGCAATCCCCATCCATTGCGTCAGTATTGCGGCGCACATGAACCCAAGTTGAACGCGCGTGTGGATATTCGGTTCATAGCAAAAAGTATGACTTTAGGTCCGCCGCACTTGCGCCTGGGGGAACTGCCGGTTACTCACAAGCCTGGCGTTTTTAGGGGAGACTGGACGTGAGGCTTTATCCGGATGGGGTGCTTGTCGGCCGGGCCCGAATTGCCGGGCATGACCACCCCAGAATCGTGACTGTGCGCGGCGACCAGCTGGTGGATATCACCAGCGCGGGCCGGGCCACGGTGCGCGATATCGCCGAGTCCGGGGCGGCTGCCGAGCATGTGCGTGATGCGGCCGGACAGGTGCTTGGTGGCGTCGACGCCATCATGGCCAATAGCGCGGCGGCCACGCCCGATGCGTCCATTCCTGTCCTGCTGTCGCCTATCGATTTGCAATCGATCAAGGCCTCGGGCGTGACCTTTGTGGTGTCCTTGCTCGAAAGAGTAATCGAGGAACAGGCACGGGGGGATAAGTCGAGGGCCGATGCGCTGCGCGGGGAAATCCTGGGGTTGATCGGCACCGATCTCAGCGAATTGGTGCCGGGCTCGGAGACGGCGGCCAAGGTCAAGGCGGCGCTGATCGAAAAGGGCGTGTGGAGCCAGTATCTCGAAGTGGGGATCGGGCCGGACGCCGAGATTTTCACCAAGGGCCAGCCGATGAGTTCGGTGGGCTATGGCGCCGAAGTGGGCCTGCACCCGATTTCGAGCTGGAACAATCCCGAGCCGGAAGTGGCTGTTCTGGTGACCAGCAAGGGCGAAATCATCGGCGCGACGCTGGGCAATGACGTCAATCTGCGCGATGTGGAAGGCCGCTCGGCGCTGCTGCTGGGCAAGGCCAAGGACAATAATGCCTCGGCTTCGCTTGGGCCGTTTATCCGCCTGTTCGATGGCGATTTCACGCTCGAAACCATCAAGCAGGCTGAAATTGCGCTGCGTGTGGAAGGCGAAGATGGCTTCGTACTCGATGGGCATTCCTCGATGAGCCAGATTTCGCGCACGCCCGAATCCCTCGTGGCCGCCACCATTGGTGGGCATCATCAATATCCGGACGGGCTGGTGCTCTATCTGGGCACCATGTTCGCGCCGGTGCAGGATCGTGGCGGCGCCGGCAAGGGTTTTACCCACAAAATTGGCGACACTGTCTCGATCTCGACATCGTCGCTGGGCACCCTATCTAACAAGGTGAACCTCTCCACCAAATGTCCCCCCTGGACCTATGGCGCCAGCCATTTGCTGCGCGATCTGGCCAAGGCAAATCTTCTCTGATCTCTCCCCCCGAAAGGCATATGATATGACCCAATTGCACAAGAACCTCATCGACGGGGAATGGATCGGCTCGGATGGTGTGGAGAACATCAACCCGTCCAATACGGCCGAAGTGGTGGGGCTTTATGCCCGCGCGACCGCCGAGGAAACCAAGCAGGCCATTGCCGCGGCCAAGGCCGCATTTCCGGCCTGGTCGCGTTCGGGGATTCTGGAGCGCCATGCGATCCTCAGCAAAACCAGCCAGGAAATCATCGCGCGCAAGGCCGAGCTGGGCGAACTGCTGAGCCGCGAAGAGGGTAAGACCCTGCCCGAAGGCATTGGCGAAGTGACGCGCGCGGCGCAGATTTTCGATTTCTTCGCCGGTGAAGTGCTGCGCCTGGCTGGCGAAGTGCTGCCCAGCGTGCGTCCGGGCGTGGGTGTCGAGATCACGCGCGAGCCGATCGGGGTGATCGGCATCATCACGCCGTGGAATTTCCCGATTGCCATTCCGACCTGGAAGATTGCCCCGGCGCTGGCCTATGGCAATACCGTGGTGATCAAGCCAGCCGATCTGGTGCCCGGTTCGACCTGGGCCATTGTCGATATCCTGGTGCGCAACGGGCTGCCCAAGGGCGTGCTCAACCTGGTGATGGGCAAGGGTTCGGTCGTAGGCCAGACCATTCTCGACAGCAAGGATGTCAACGCCATTTCCTTCACCGGTTCGGTGGGCACCGGCAAGCGCGTTGCGGCTGCCTCGATCGAGCATAATCGCAAGTTCCAGCTCGAAATGGGTGGCAAGAACCCGACCGTGGTGCTGGATGATGCCGATCTCAAGGTGGCGGTCGAAAGCGTGGCACAGTCGGCCTTCTTCTCGACCGGGCAGCGCTGCACGGCCTCTTCGCGCGTGATCGTGACCGAGGGGATCCACGACAAGTTCGTCGAGGCGTTGGCCGAGCGCACCCGCAACCTGCGGGTTGGCGATGCACTGGCCAAGGATACGGAAATCGGCCCGGTGGTCGACCCCAGCCAGCTCAAGCAGGACACCGACTATATCGCCATCGGCAAGGCCGAAGGCGCCAAGCTGGTGGCCGGCGGCGAGCTGGTGAAGGCTGCGACCGAGGGCTATTTCCTCCAGCCGACGCTGTTCACCGAGGCGACCAATTCCATGCGGATTTCGCGCGAGGAAATCTTTGGGCCGGTGGCTTCGGTCATCCGGGTGAAGGACTATGAAGAAGCGCTGGCGACGGCCAATGACACCGAATTCGGTCTCAGCGCCGGTATCGTCACCACCTCGCTGAAATATGCGACGCATTTCAAGCGCAATGCTGAAGCCGGCATGGTGATGGTCAATGTGCCGACGGCAGGTGTGGATTTCCACGTACCGTTCGGCGGCCGCAAGGGCTCGAGCTACGGCGCGCGCGAGCAGGGCAAGTATGCGGCTGAGTTCTTCACCGTGGTGAAGACGGCTTATACCGCCGCTGGTTGATTGGTACGCATTTTGTTGCATCCTTGGGGCTCCGCTTTTGCGGGGTCCTTTTTTTGCGTGCGGAAGCGCCGCCTGGTGCGGTTATCGAATAGACGGACGGACCCCGAGGCGGCATTTGCCTCGAAAGTGATTAGTATGAGACGCATGCCGCCTCGGGGTGCCGGGACTTTATCGGACGGCGCGATCGCAGACCCCAGCGTTTGCCGTAGCGCCCGCCCGATTGCCTTGTCCGCTCGACCCGGAGCAGAGCGCGACCCCCACTCCCCCGGCTGGCCTCCGGACGCTCGTCGCTGCAGCGCCGCCCGTATCCCGGAAGATGGAGGCAGTATGCGGGAGGTTTTGGTGGCGGGGATAAGAGGGATAGATTGGGGCTACCGCCGCCGCTGTGTCAGCGCCATGCCGCCCAGGATGAGCACTACTCCTAGCGCGCTGGCCCAAAGGGTCGAGGGGGCACCGCGGGCGAGGTCGAGCAGGACGCCGGAAACCATCTGGCCGCCGATGACCAGAAGAGCGGTGTTGACTGCGCCGATACGGGGAATGAGCCAGCTGCCGGAGGCGACGAAGATGACGCCGATGGGGCCGCCGATATAGGCGTGCCAGGGGGCGTCGGCCGCTCCGGCCGGGATCAGGCCGCCAATGGCGAGGCCCAGCGCGGTAAGCGCGACGAAGCCCACAAGGTGGTTCCAGAACGAGGCGATCAATGGGGAGCTTGAAAGGGCTAGGCGCCCATTGAGCTGGCGGCTGAGGCCGACCAGAAGCCCGGCCAGCACGGCATAGAGGATGGGGACGATCACGGGCGTCCTCCCATGCCGACAAGGATGATCAGGGCACTGCCGGCCAGGATCAGGAGCACGGCAGCGAGATCGCGCCATTCGAGGCGGCGTTTGGGCAGGCCGAACAGGCCCCAGCGGTCGGCAGCGAGGCTGAAAACGACCTGGCCGGCCAGACCCAGAGCCAGCGTTCCGGCCAAGGCAAGCGGGGAGTTTACCGTGGTGGAAGTCAGCATGACCGTGGCGGCGCCCGATATGCCCCCGAGATAGGCCCAGAGTGGCGCGCGAGGTTTTGGTTCGGAAGCGGCAGCCGGACGGTGGCGGTAGAGCAGGGCGAGGAAGACGAGAGCGGCGACGGTACCGGTGCCATGCGCTGCCCAGGAGGAGAAGAGGGCATTGCCGTAGCGGCCCAGTTCGCCGTTGAAAAAGACCATCAACGTGAGCAGGCCGCCGGTGCCGAAGGCGATCAGCAGGTGCAGCGGGTTGAGCCGGGATGTGGAGGACATTACAGGCGACTCGAGGGAGGGCGGTGGGGGGATGGTAGCATGGGCCCTTTTGTGGGGTAGTGGTTACCATCGAGCCTTTGTGGCTTCCCTCACCCCTCCCTGGCCCTCCCCATCAAGGGGAGGGTGACATCGAGTTGCTGGGATTTCTGTTCCTACGTGGCCATTGGAGTACCCCCTCCTAGCCTCCCCCTGATAGGGGGAGGGACTGGCCGGTGGGGGTGCGCTGTGGCCTGCCGTTTCTATGCGCACAAACGAAAATCCCCGCTTTCGCGGGGATTTCGTAGTGAGGATGCTTTTGGGGGTCAGGCGACTTGGGCGAAGCGTTCGTCGAAGGCGTAGCCGGCGCCGCGGACGGTGCGGATAGGGTCGGATTCGCGGCCGCGATTGATGGCGCGGCGGAGACGGCCGATATGCACGTCGACGGTGCGCTCATCGACATAGACATCGTTGCCCCAGACGCCATCGAGCAATTGCTCGCGCGAATAGACTCGGCCGGGATGGCGCATGAGATATTCGAGCAGGCGGTATTCGGTGGGGCCGAGATGGACGTCGCGATTGGCGCGGCGGACGCGGTGGGTGGTGCGGTCGAGCTCGAGATCGCCGACCTTGAGGGCGGCCGTTACCAGATTGGGATTGGCGCGGCGCAGCAGGGCATGAATGCGGGCGATCAGCTCAGGCACGGAGAAGGGCTTGACGATATAGTCGTCGGCGCCGGTCGAAAGACCGCGAACGCGCTCTTCCTCTTCGCCACGGGCGGTGAGCATGATGATCGGCACGCGGGCGGTTTCCTCGCGAGCACGCAGGCGCCGGCAGAGTTCGATACCCGAAATCTCCGGCAGCATCCAATCGAGCAGGATGAGGTCGGGCAGCTTTTCGTGGATCTGGCTCTGGGCCTCATCCCCGGTTTCCGCGGTGACGACGCGGAAACCTTCGGCTTCGAGATTGTAGCGCAGGAGGATGGCGATATCGCCTTCGTCCTCGACGACGAGAATAGTTGCCGGCATGGGCTAGGCCTTGAGCTGGGTACGATGCAGCTCCACCACTTCGGATGTGAGCTGCTTGCCAGTCTGCAGGTAATAGGCGCGTTCTGCGATATTGGTGGCGTGGTCGCCGATGCGCTCGAGGTTCTTGGCACAGAACAACAGGTGAGTGCAGGGCGTGATGTTGCGCGGATCTTCCATCATGTAGGTGAGCAATTCGCGGAACAGGGAGGTGTACATGGCGTCCACCTCGTCGTCGCGATTGCACACTTCGATGGCGCCGGCGGAGTCGCGGCTCGAATAGGAGTCGAGAGCATCCTTGATCTGGCGGAGGACCAGATTGGTCATGTTCTTGACGCCGTTATAGAAGGTCGGCTGCAGGTTGAGGCCTTCGAGCTTGAGCGAGCGGCGGGCCAGCTGCTTGGCCATGTCGCCGACACGTTCGAGATCGGAAGCGACATGGATGGCGGTGATGATCGAGCGCAGGTCGGACGCCATGGGCTGGCGGCGGGCGATCATGGAGACGGCCATGTCGTCGATCCGGCGCTGCATGTCGTCGATGCGCTGATCGGCGATGATGGTGAGATCGGCCAGCTCACGGTCCAGGCGCAGCAGCGCCTTGGTGCCGTTCTCGATGGCGACCTCGACCTGACCGCCCATTTCGGCGATCGACTGGGCCAGGGCGACGAGCTCGTCATTGTAGGACGAGACGATATGTTCGGGGCCGGAAGTGGGCATGTCGTTGTCTCTCTTGGTCCGGGGTTCGATCAGCCGATGCGGCCCATGATGTAGTCCTGGGTCTGCTTGTTGACCGGATTGGTGAAGATGTCTTCGGTGACGCCTTCCTCGATCAGATTGCCCAGGTGGAAGAAGGCCGTGCGCTGGCTGACGCGGGCGGCCTGCTGCATGGAGTGCGTCACGATGACGATGGTGTAGTTCTCGCGCAGCTCATCGATCAGTTCCTCGATGATGGCGGTGGCGATGGGGTCGAGGGCCGAGCAGGGCTCGTCCATCAGGATCACTTCGGGGCTGACGGCGATGGCGCGGGCAATGCAGAGGCGCTGCTGCTGGCCACCGGACAGGCCGGTGCCGGGTTCGTTGAGGCGGTCCTTGACTTCCTCGAACAGGCCCGCCTTGCGCAGGGAAGATACCACGATCTCGTCAAGGTCGGTCTTGGAGCGGGCCAGGCCGTGAATCTTGGGGCCATAGGCGACGTTGTCATAGATCGACTTGGGGAAGGGGTTGGGCTTCTGAAACACCATGCCGATGCGGGCGCGCAGTTCCACGACGTCGAGGCTGGGATCGTAGATGTTCTCGCCATCCAGCTCGATCAGGCCGCCGACCTTGGCACCTTCGATGGTGTCGTTCATGCGGTTGATGCAGCGCAGGAAGGTCGACTTGCCGCAGCCCGAGGGGCCGATGAAGGAGGTGACAGCACGGTCGGGAATGTCGATCGAGATGCCGTGCAGGGCCTGCTTGGCGCCGTAATGGACGGTGACGTCCTTGGCGTGCAGGCGGATCGGGCGTTCGAGTGCGTCTGTGGGATTCATGGTGGAGTTCACAGTCTGGTGGGTCATTTTAACCTTGCCGGCGAGCATGTCCATTTGGAGCTGTTCCTTCTCACTATGCGCGCTTTTCGAGCTTCGAGCGGAGATAAATCGCGACGCCGTTGAGCATGATCATGACGACGAGAAGCACCATGATCGCGGCGGCGGTGCGGGGTTCGAAGAAATTGCGGTTTTCATTGCCCTGCCAGAGATAGATCTGGACCGGCAGAGCGGTGGCCTGGTCGAGCGGGGTGGCGGGCACGGCGGCGACGAAGGCCTTCATGCCGATCAGCAGCAGGGGAGCCGTTTCGCCCAGCGCATGGGCAACGCCCAGGATGGTGGCGGTCAGGATCGAGGGGAAGGTGACCGGCAGCACGTGATGGAACACCATCTGCGTCTTGCTGGCACCCATGCCGAGCGCCGCCTGGCGCAGGGCGGGGGAGACGCCGAGAAGCGCACCGCGGGTGGCGATGATGATGGTGGGCAGGGTCATCAGGGTCAGCACCAGACCGCCGACGATGGGGGCGGAGATGGGCAGGTGCATGTAGTTGATGAATACCGCAGCGCCGAGCAGACCGAAGACGATGGAGGGCACGGCGGCGAGATTGTTGATATTGACTTCGATGAGATCGGTGAGGCGCGATTTGGGCGCGAATTCTTCGAGGTAGATGGCGCTGGCCACCCCGATCGGCACGGCAAGCAGGATAACGACCAGCATCATCCACAGCGTGCCGACAAAGGCGCCGAGCAGACCGGCACTGGCAGGCGCGGCGCGGCTATCGACATTGGTGAAGATCGACCAGGCAAAGCCGGAGGTGATGGTGCCATTGGTCTCATATTGATCGATCAGGCCGCGGGCCGGGGCCGAAAGCTGCTGCTGGGCATCGCCCAGGTCGCGATTGATATTGCCCTTGATCCAGTTATCGGCATTGGCGGAAGCCAGCACGTCGACCTGGACGGTTTTGCCGAGCAGGGTGGGGTCTTTGACGAAAAGCTCGCGGACGCGATGGCGGGCATCGGTTTCGGCAATGGTCAGGATCTGGCGGGTATCGATCTCGTAGCCGGCCGGCGCGGCGGCGCGCAGCGATGCTTCGATGACCTTGTTCCAGTTCAGCATGGCAACATCACGCTGCCATTTGAGATTGGCTGCCTGGAAATCGGCCTCGGATTGACCCGCCGCCCGAACCGGAGCGGGGTCCACGCTGATAATTTCGGGGTCGAAGGTGACCGACAGGTGCAGATTGGACTGCGTGAACGCGGGGATGCCCTTGCGCACGATATCGACGAAGAGCAGGGCGACGAAGCCGAGAGCCACAATGATGGCGGCAAGGCCAAGTCCGCGGAAAATCGACTCGCTGAGGTGGCGCCGGGACAGGCTGGCGCGGATCAGGCGGGTGCGGTCGTTGGACGCCGGGGCGGTGGTGGAGAGCGTGTCGGCCATGATTATTCGTATTGCTCCCGGAAGCGACGGACGATGAACAGTGCGAAGATATTGAGGCAGAGGGTGATGACGAAGAGCGTCAGGCCCAGGGCAAAGCCGACCAGCGACTGGGGACCGGCGAAGTCGGTATCGCCGGTGAGCTGGTTGACGATGGAAACGGTGATGGTGGCCACCGGCTCGAAGGGATTGCCGCGCAGGACGGGGCTATTGCCGGCGGCAAGCACCACGATCATGGTTTCGCCCACGGCGCGGCTGACGGCCAGCAGGAAGGCGCCGACAATGCCGGGAAGGGCGGCGGGCAGCAGCACATTGCGGATGGTTTCGGACTGCGTGGCACCCAGGCCATAGGCGCCGTCACGCAGGCTGCGCGGCACCTGATTGAGAATGTCGTCGGAGAGCGAGGACACGAAGGGGATGATCATGATGCCCATGACGACGCCCGCGGTCAGCGCGCTGGTGGCACTGATGGACAGGCCGATGAAATTGCCGATGTCGCGCAGGAAGGGGCCAACGGTGACCAGGGCGAAGAAGCCGAAGACGATGGTGGGGATGCCCGCCAGGATTTCGATGATCGGCTTGGCGATGGCGCGCAGCTGGCGGGGGGCATATTGGCTGAGATAGATCGCTGCCATCAGGCCCACGGGCACGGCCACCAGCATGGCGATGAAGGTGATCATCAGCGTGCCGACCAGCAGCGGCAGCAGGCCATAGCTGCCCCAATTGCCGGCGGTTCCGGCATTGTTGGGGTTCCAGACCGTGCCGAAGAAGAAATCGAGCGGGTTGATGAAGGTGAAGAAGCGCGCGGCCTCCGTCACCAGCGAGGCGACGATGCCCACCGTGGTCAGGATGGCGACGGCCGAGCAGGCGAGCAGCGCCAGGTTGATGACGCGTTCGACCGCATTGCGGGCACGGTGGCGGGCGGTGACGCGGCTGCGGGCATAGAACAGCGCCGCGGCGCCGGCTATCGCAGCGGCGGCAATGACGACGAGGAAGGTGATGAACTGGAACGAGCGCAGGGCATCGCCGGCAGTTTGCTCATAGGGCAGGATCTCGCCAGCCACGCCATAGCCGGAGGCCAGGGCCTTGATGCGCGCGATGGTGGCATTGAGGCCGACCTGATCGAGCGACTGCACGGTCTCGGTGGGGATCTGCGAAACGATGAAATTGTGGGTGATGCCATCGCCCAGCCAGCCCCAGAGGCCGATGATGACGAGGGCGGGCACCAGCGTCCAGATGGCGACGTAGGAGCCGTGATATTGCGGGCGGGAGTGAACTTTGACGCCGTTCGCGGTGGCAAGACCGCGGCCGCGCGACCAGCCTGACTGATAGGCCAGACCAAGCAGAACCAGCAGCAGGCCGGCAATGATCAGGGAATTCATTCGCTAAGCGCCCCAGGTGGAAAAGGAGAAGGACCGCGCCCGAGGGCGCGGTCCGGATTGGCTTATTGTGCGCCGGCTTCGAAAGCGGCAAGCACTTCAGCGGTCTTTTCTTCCGGCTGGGGGATCAGGCCAGCAGCTTCAAGCGAGCCGCCAGCAGCCGATTCGGAGAGGAAGAACTGCACGTATTCTTCGATGCCGGGGATGGTGCCGATGTGCTGGCCCTTGACGTAGAAGAACAGCGGGCGGGAAACCGGGTATTCGCCAGCGGCGACGGTTTCGTTCGAAGGGGTGATGCCGTTAACGGTCGCGACCTTCAGGGTGTCCTTGTTCTGATCGTAGAAGCTGAGGCCGAACACGCCAACAGTGTTGGGGTTGGACGTCAGGCGAGCCAGGGTCTCGGTGTAGTCGCCCGAGATTTCCACAACCACGTCCTGACGGAACGTGGTGAGGGCTGCGGTGTGTTCTTCTTCGGTCAGGCCTTCGGGAAGACCAGCTTCTTCGGCGCCAGCGTCGACGACTTCGAGCTGGAACACTTCACGGGTGCCGTGATTGGTGCCCGGGATGGCCAGGGCGATCGGCTGATCGGGGAGCGAAGCGTCGATTTCCGACCACTTGGTGTAGGGATTGTCGACCAGAGCGCCGTCAACCGGCACCTTGGCAGCGATGGCCTTGTAGACCTGGACGGGGGTGAGAGCGAAATCGGGGCCCGAAGCGGCCGAGGCGAAGACGATGCCGTCATAGCCGAACTGGATTTCACGGATGTCGGTCACGCCAGCGGCGGTGCAAGCTTCGCGCTCGCTGTCCTTGATCTCGCGGCTGGCATTGGCGATGTCGATGGTGTTGTCACCAACGCCTTCACAGAACTGCTTGAGACCGCCGCCGGTGCCGCCCGAGCCAACCACAGGGGTCTTGAATTCGGGGAAAGCCGCGCCGAATTCCTCGGCCACGATCGAGGCGAAGGGCAGAACGGTGGACGAGCCGGCGATCTGGATGGTGTCGCGCGACTGGGCGAAGGCGGCGGTGGTGCCAAACGCGGCAAGCGCGATGACTGCAGCACTGGCGTAAAGTGCGGTTTTCATGGGGATTTCCCTTTTACGAAGTCGATTTCAAAACCTGGCTGGCCGATCCGGCATTTGCCGACGCCGCCCTCTGACGCCGCCGACCATATGAGGGGCGTGCAACAGTTTTATTGCGGTTCAATGACTGGTTTATGACAGTGCAAGTATCTGAAAAATATGAAGTTCACAGATTCAATCACCGTCAGGAGGGGGTTGTGTGACGGTGTTTTGTGACGGAAGGTGAGTGAGTCCGTCAGGCGATGGATAGCGCCAGCGAAAACCATCCTAGGGGGGATTTGTGACAGTCTGAGTACCGTTTTGGGGGCTGTGGATTGCCGAGGGGGCGGCCGCACAGCCTACCGCAACAACGGTCGCACCTCCGCCTGCACCTTGCGCATGAGCGGCAGGAAATTGGCGATCATGTGGGAGGTGGAGGCGCGGGCTGTCTGGGCGCCGATATTGAGGGCGGCAACCGTATGGCCCTGGGCATTGAAGATCGGCACGGCGATGGAGCAGAGGCCCAGTTCGAGTTCCTCGTCGATCACGGCGAAACCCTGCGCCGCAACGACCGCAAGTTCGGTGGTGATGGTGGCAAGATCGGCCTTGGTCTTGGCGGTATAGGCGATCAGCTCGGACTGATCGAGCACGGACTTGGCCTTGGCCGGCGACAAGGCGCTCAGCAGCACCCGGCCCATGGAGGTGCAATAGGCGGGCAGGCGCGCGCCGGGGGCCAGATTGATCGACATGACGCGGCGGATCGAGGCGCGGGCGATGTAGAGGATGTCGGTGCCTTCCAGCATGGCGGCGGAGGTGCTTTCGCCGGTGGCGGCGGTGAGTTCTTCGAGGAAAGGCTGGATGAGGCGGGGCAGGGGGGTGGCCGCCAGATAGGAATGGCCCAGATTGAGCACGCGCGGCGTCAGGCGGAAGAATTTGCCATCATAGCTGGCATAGCCCAGGCTGGTGAGGGTCAGCAGGCACCGGCGCGCGGTGGCGCGTTCAAGGCCGGTGCGATTGGCGACATCGGTGATCGATTGGCTGGCATGTTCTTCGTCGAAACATTCGATGACAGCGAGTCCCTTGACCAGACCGTTGATGATGTCGCCTTCGCGCATGCCGTTTTCCCTTGTTCGGTAAGCGAACAAATAGCGCATTGCGCATTCGGGGTCACGGCGCCGTCGAGATCTGGGGCGGTCCGTAGGTGGATTCCCGCCAACACCTTGATTCTCGTATGGTAGTTGGCCCGAAGGCGAGCGCTGGACAGGTGCGGCCTGAGCGGCATATGCGACTAATTGCCTAGAAGGTGGTGTGGAGAAAATTCAATGCTGTGATGACTTTACCCTCTTGCGGCAGAGTGCCGCACGGGTCTACGGTGCTTCAAAGATGGCAACAAAAATGCGGGGCCTAACCCGCAAGACGAAGCTTTTGCTTCGCGCCGCACCTAATGAGGAAAAGTCTTGAAAGCCAATTCATTCTATCTTGCCGCCGCCCTGGCGCTGTCGGCTATTGCCCTGCCTGCCTATGCTCAGCACTCCATGACGCCGGAACAGAAGGCCGAGGCCGCTGCCAAAAAGGCCGAAGCCGAAGCGGCTGCTGCCGCGGCAGCAGCGCCTGCCGAACCTGTCGCCAGCGGCGATGTCGACACCAGCGAGCGCACCATCTGGGATGGCGTGTTCACGGCGGCGCAGGCTGAGGCTGGTAAAGCCCTTTACACTACCAATTGCCAGACCTGCCATGGCGCGACCGGACGCGGGGGCCCTGGAGGCCCGGCGATCACGGGCGCATTCTTCAACAAGAACTGGGTCGATAGCTCGGTGCTGGATTTCTACACTTTCGCCCACACCCAGATGCCGCCCGGCAAGGCCGGCACGATCGGCAATGAGCAGGACTACGTCAATATCGTCGCCTATGTGCTGGAAATGCACGGCGCCGATCCTGGCGCGAGCGAGATGGTCTATAACGAAGACCAATTGGGCAATATTTTCATCGTCAAAAAGCCCTGAGGGGGGCTGGGGGACAAGCGGATGCATATTGATGGGTCATAATAACGCCGGGGACTGAACCCCGGGCGAATACAAGCTTCAATTTAGGGAAGAGATCATGAAGTCGAAAATTTCTGTTCTCCTGGCATCCGTGGCGGTGCTGGGGCTAGCAAGTCACGCCTATGGCCAGGTGGATATCAGTGCTCTGGCGCCAGTGACCGACGAGGTTCTGGCCAATCCGGAACCGGGCGATTGGCCCTCTTACGGGCGCACGATCGAGAACTACCGCTATAGCCCGCTCGATCAAATTACCAAGGACAATGTCGGCCAGCTGACGCTGGTTTGGGCCCGCGCCATGGAGCCGGGCAATATGGAAGCGGCGCCGATCGAATATCAGGGCGTGCTGTTCACCGGCAATCCGGGCGATGTGGTGCAGGCCATCGATGCGGCTACGGGGCAGCTGATCTGGGAATATCGCCGCACGCTGCCGGACAAGGCATTGCTCAACACGCTGGGCGAGGCCAAGCGCGGCATCGCGCTTTATGAAGACAAGATCTATATGGCGACCTGGGACAATTTCATTGTCGCGCTCGACGCCAAGACCGGCCAGGTGGCCTGGGAAACCGATCGCGGCGGCGGCACGGACCTGGTTTCCAACACGACCGGCCCGATCGTGGCCAATGGCGTGGTGGTGGCTGGCTCGACCTGCCAATATTCCGAATTCGGCTGCTATGTCACCGGGCATGACGCGGCCACGGGCGAAGAGCTCTGGCGCAACAGCTTCATCCCCAACAAGGGTGAAGAAGGCGACGATACCTGGGGCAATTCCGAATTCGACCAGCGCTGGATGACCGGCGCCTGGGGCCAGATGACCTACGACCCCACGCTCGACCTCGTCTATTACGGCTCGACCGGCGCAGGCCCGGCTTCGGAAACCCAGCGCGGGACCGAGGGCGGCACCATGTTCGGCACCAACACGCGCTTTGCCGTGAAGCCCAAGACCGGCGAAATCGTCTGGCGTCACCAGGTTCTGCCGCGCGACAACTGGGACCAGGAATGCACCTATGAAATGGTGCCGGTGGATATCGATGTCGGGCCGAGTGCCGACATGGATGGCCTGCTCGCCATCGGCCAGAATGCCAGCGGCACCAAGCGCGTGCTGACCGGCGTGCCCTGCAAGACCGGTATCCTGTGGCAGTTCGACGCCGAAACGGGTGACTTCATCTATGCCCGTTCGACGGTCGAACAGAACCTGATTTCGTCGGTGGACGATACGGGCCTGGTCACGGTCAACGAAGCGGCGATGCCGCTGGTGCCCGATGTTGCGGTGCATATGTGCCCGACCTTCCTGGGTGGCCGCGACTGGTCGCCGACGGCGTTCAACCCGGACAGCAAGGTCATGTTCGTGCCGCTGACCAATATGTGCGGCGATCTGACCGCGCTGGACCAGGAGCCGACGGGCCTGGACGTCTACAACACCGAAATGGCCTACAAGATGCCGGAAGGCGTGACCGATGCAGGCCGTATCGATGCCATCGACGTGGTCACTGGCAAGACGGTGTGGAGCTATACCCAGCAGATGCCGCAATATTCGCCCATCGTGGCGACGGCTGGCGGGCTGATCTTCACCGGCGGGGCCGATCGCAAGCTCAAGGCTATCGATCAGGAAACGGGCGAACTGGTGTGGAGCACGACCCTGGCGTCGCGCGCCTCCGGCCATCCGATCACCTATGAAGCCAACGGCCGGCAGTTCATTGCCATCCCGGCCGGCGGCCCGGGCTTTGCGACCAACCTGATCACCGCTTCGGGTGCGACGGATGACGCGGTTTCCGGCAGCAACACGCTCTACGTGTTTGCCCTGCCCGAAACCAAGTAAGGCGGACCCGGCATGAATTGGGCCCGGCAGAGTGTCGCTCTGCCGGGCCTATCCGTTTGAAGAGGGGATTGTCGATGAAGCGGTATCTGGCGCTATTGCTGGGGGCAGTGCTGGCGCTGCTATGCACCGGAGCGGCGCAGGCACAGCGCACATTCGATATCGTGCCGCGCGATCTCTACACCGACCAGCTGCGCCAGAACGGCAATAGCATTACCTTCTGCTACAATCCCGATGGCATGGCGGGGGCATTCGAAAAGGAACTGGCCGAGACGATCGGCTCGGTATTGCTGGTGGATGTCGAGCTTTACCCCATCAACAATCCGCAGGTCCGCACCCATCCACTGGACTATCGCTTGCCCTATATTCCCGAGCAGATTTTCGTGCTGCTGGCGGAAAATTGCGACGCCATGCTGGGCTATGTGCTGTCGCGCAATGCGCCGGACTGGGTGCTGCTGACGCGGCCCTATCTGTCCACCGGCAATGTGCTGGTGACGCGCAATGCGGAGCTGAAATCGCTGGCCGACCTGCCGCTCGACCAGGCCATTGGCAGCCGGAGCCTTTCGTTGTCGGACAACCGCCTCCTCAGCTATCTACGGGCATTGCCAGCGGACAAGAGATGGGTGCGCCAGCCGTTCTATGACAATCAAAAAGTGCTGGACCGGCTGAACGATGGCCGCGTGGGAGCGGCGGTGATCTGGGAGCCGGCGCTGTATTTTGCCACGGCGGGCGATCCGGAGGCGGCCGGGTATCATCTGCTGCCGCTGGCATTCCCCGACCGGCGCACCGATATCGGCATCGTGACGCGCTCGAACAATACTTATCTCAACGGCATTCTCGGCGAAGCCATCGGTGAATTGATCAGCGATGGCACGCTGGCCGAAATGGTCGATCGCTATCACCTGGGGCCAACGAGCGTGCCGCAATGAGCTTTGATCTGTCGCTGCAGCAGATCATCATGCGGGTTCTGGCCATGCTGGTGGTCACGGGCCAGCATGGTTTTGCGCTGGCCGGGATTGCCGGGCTGCTGGGCGACAAGGGGCCGCGCTATGATGGGCGGCTGACGGGTAATCCATTCACGCATCTCGATTTGTTCGGACTGCTGGCAGCGGTCGCGAGCCTTTGTGGCTGGATCAGGCCGATGCGGATCGATGCCGCCGAACTGCGACAGGGGCGGTTGGGGCTGGTGATCTGCGTGGTGGCGAGCCTGGCCGTGGTCGTGGCGGTGGGAGTGTTGTTGCTGCAACTCAAGCCAGTGGCGATTGCGCTGGCGCCGGCGGCAGCGTCCAACCAGATCACGGCGTGGTTGCAGATTTTGGCCGAGATGAGTGTGGTGTTTGCGGTGATTAACCTCGTGCCGCTGCCGCCGTTTACGGGCGGGCATATTCTGGCGGCTGTGGCGCCACGGCTATGGGCATTGGTCGAGCCGCGGGTCACCATCATCGCCATTGCGCTGGTGGTGCTGGCGGCGATCGATCGGGGTGCGGTGGTTGGGGGTGTGCTGCGGCCGTTGGTAAGGGCGCTGACGAGCTAGTTCAGTACTGGTGCCGACTCCGGACCACCACCCAGCACACCCTTGATATCGGCAATGTCATACTTCTCCTTGAGCCGTGCAATCGTCCCATCGGCCTCAAGCGCCTGCAGCGCCGAGGCTATCCGCCGCTTGAGGGTCAGATCGCCCTTCCACAGGCCAATGCCGATCGGGTAGCGCTCGCCATTGCCATCCACCCAAGCGACCGGCCAGTCCTGCTCACCCGCAATCTGGCGGGCGGTGAGGGCTTCGGTTACCCCGGCGTCGAACTCGCCCGAGAGCAGGCCGGCCGATAGGTCTGCAGCCGAGGCGACGATGCGGGGGCGGATGCCGGCGGCGCGCAGGTAGCGGCTGAGGGCGACGCGGTCGAGGCCGGTGAGGCCCGCATAGAAGCCCACTTTTTTGCCTTCGAGGCTGTCGAGCGGCGTGGGCGAGACGGCGGCCCAGCCGGTCGAGAGATAGGGCTCGGTGGCGTCGAGATAGGAGAGGACCGGGCGGGTCAGTGCGATGCCGCCGGCCAGCAATTGGCATTGCGCTCGCGTGACCCGCCAGCTGCGCGGGTTGAAATCATTGGCCATCGAGCTATTGGGCACGACTGCGAGGGTGACGCCCAGTTGCTGCGCCACGGCGGCCAGCAATTCCCGGTCGAAGCCGGGGCGTTCGGGATCTTTGGTCACCAGCGGCGGGTAGAGATCGGGCATGCAGACGCTGAGGCGGCCGGAGCGTTCCAGCTCGGACAGGGCGCTGTCGGAGGGCAGCAGATAGACCGCCCCGAGCAGGCCGAAGATGACGATGAGCGTACCGATATCGCCGACCCAGCGGGGGCGCGGCTTTTTGCCTTTTTGCTCACGGGCACCGGTCATGGCCTCACGCCTTCTGGAAGTCGTAGAGGGCCCAGGCGAAAAAGCCTATGGCCATGGCGAGCAGCAGCAGCGGGCCCACATTGGGGTCGAACTGGTTGAAGCGGATGAAATTGCCGCGCAGGGCATCGACCGCGTAGGTGATGGGGTTCCACTCGACGAGGGTGACCAACCATTGCGGGTAGACCACCAGGGTCTGGGCGCGGGTGAGGGCGGGGTCGAGCGGGAAGACCGAGCTGGAAGTGAAATAGAGCGGCAGGATGACGGCGTTGGAGAAGACGCCGAAACCCTCAAAGCTGCGGATGCGGTTGGCAATGACGACGCCGAAGGCGGTGAGGCCGAAGGCGAGGAGGAACATCAGCACCAGGCCGCGCGCCAATTGCTCGAAGGTGAAATTGACGTCGGCAAAACGGGCGAGCACCAGCACCAGGCACCCGTGGAACACGGCAATGGTGGTGCCGCCCAGGATTTTGCCGAGCAGGGCCGCCCAGCGGGGGAGTGGAGACACCAGCACTTCGCGCAGGAAGCCGAATTCGCGATCCCAGATCACCGACACGGCCGATTGCACGGACGTGTACATGATGTTGAGGACGACGATGGCCGGGAAAATGAACTGGATATAGGTATAGGGAATGGCGAAACGGACTTCGCCGAACACCTCGCCACGGAAATAGGGATTGAGCCCGATGCCCATGATGAGCACCCACATCAGGGGCCGGCTGACGCCGCCGATCAATTGGCCACGATCGCGCAGCGCGCGCTTCACCTCGCGCAACCAGATCGCGTAAATTCCTCCCAGCAGTCCCAAGGCTTCCTCCTAAAGTCCCGCGCCTAGAGCCTTATGCGATTTGAGAAGGTCAAATCGCCGGCTCTAGATTCCCTGTTGCCGCAAGGCTATTTGCGAAAAGCCGGTTCCCACCTTTTCGCGCCTTGCTTCAGATATTTGCTCCCAGGTCGCGGCCATAAAAATCGGATTGCGGGTCGGTCAGGACGAGCGTCCTGATCCGGTCCCATAAATAGCTGCGCAGCTCGATAAAACGGGGTTCGGCCCGTACGTCATAGGTCCAGCGGGGGCGTTCGAGCCCCACATCGATGACTTCCAGCACCCGGCCGGGCCGGGGTCCCATGAGGACGATCTGGTCGGACAGCAGAATGGCTTCGTCGACGCTGTGGGTGACGAAGAGGGCCACCGATTTGCGCACGGTCCAGAGGCGCATGAGCTCGATCTGCATCAGCTCGCGGGTCTGGGCGTCGATGCTGGCAAAGGGTTCGTCGAGCAACAGGATATCGGGCTCGGACGCGAGGGCACGGGCGAGGGCAACGCGCTGCTTCATGCCGCCGGAGAGCTCGCTGGGATAGGCATCGGCGAAGCGCTGCAGGCCCACCAGCTCGATATAGCGCTCGGCGCGGGCGCGGCGCTCGGACCGATCGGGGATTGTCTCGACCAGGGCGAATTCGACATTGCCGCGCACACTCGACCAGGGAATGAGGCGGAAGGACTGGAAAACGAAGCCCATTTCGGGGCCCGGCGCGGGCGTGCGCCCGGAAACGGTGACCGAGCCGGTATCGGGCGCGATGAGGCCGTTGACCATGCGCAAAATCGTGGTCTTGCCGCAGCCGGAAGGGCCGAGCAGGGAGACGAAGGCGCCATCGCGGACTGTCAGGTCGACATTGTTGAGGGCGAGCGTGCCGCCGCCCTCCTTCTGGTTGCCGAAGGTCTTGGAGACGCCCCGCAGCGTGATGCGCGGCGCGGTGGCCACGCTATCGGCTGACACGGTCTGCTGCGGGACGTCGTCGATCATCGGGTTACATTGTCCATGGTGGTTTCGGGGCCGAGATCGGCAAGGACCGCGTCGAGAATGGAGAAATCGGCCCATTCGGCCAGGCCGACCTTGCGCACATTGGCGAAATCCTCGCCCTCGTAGAGCGAGGTGACGGTGTAGTTGAGCTCGTCCTTGTTGAGGCCGCCATTGACGCTCCAGCTTTTGGCGAAGCTGGCGCCCAGCGTTTCAAGCGTTGCTACGTCGATGTCAGGGCGGGCCTTGTGCATGGCGGCGACCCAGACGGCGGGATCGGCGGCGAAGGCGCGGGAGGCCTTGACCAGGGCGGTGATGACCTTCTTGACGTCTTCGGGGCGCTCGTCGAGCACTTTCTGGGTGACGATGTTCACCTTGCTGACCACGGGAGCGGCTGCGTAATAGGCGTCCTGGTCGATCAGGACATGGAGGCCCGTGGTGTCGGGCATGGCGCTCCAGGTGCCGATGGAAACCGTGGTGGCGTCGACCTGGCCGGCGAGCAGCGCCTGGGCGCGCACATTGGGCTGGCCGAGGGCGACGAAGTCGAGGGTGGAGGTATCGACGTCGGCGGCTTGCAGCACGCGGGTGCTGAGGGATTGGTCGAGGCTGCCCGGACGGCCGATGCCGAAGCTCTTGCCGGCCAGATCGGCGGGGGTGGCAATGGAATCCTTGGCGGCGATCAGGAAGGGCAGGGATTTGTTGGGCGAAACCACGGCGCGCAGATCGGTGGCGCCGCCGGCGACCAGCAATAGCAGGGCATCGGTGCCGATATTGGCCATTTCGCCTTCGCCGGCCTGGATGGCGGCCAGGGCCGATGGGGTCTGCTGCACGCGGACCAGCTCGACCTCGACGCCTTCGCGCTCGAAATAGCCCTCCTGCAGGGCCAGATCCATGACGGAATTGGGCACGAGGGGCGTTTCAAGATCGGTGACGATGAGGCGGAAGGGTTCGGCCTGGGTGGCCAGAGTGGAGAGCAGGAAGGCAGCGGCGAGGCCACTGAGCAATTTGAATGTCATGGGACGCTCCTGAATCGAAAAGTGTTCTTGATCAGACGATTACTTCACTTCGGCGCCAGCGTCCCAGCCGAACCTCGAGAAAGCGGAGGGCTTCGGTGACGATGACCCCGACAAAGGCCAGGGTCAGGACGATGACGAAATATTCGGCCATGCGGAAGGTGTTGCCATAGATGGCGAGCAATCCGCCCAGGCCTTTGACGGCGGTGTAGAGTTCGGCGACGACGGTGTTGATCAGCCCGATCGTGGCGCCGACGCGCAGCCCGACAATGATGAAGGGCACGGCGCCGGGCAGCACGATCTGGGTAAAGATGCGCCGGCGCGTGGCGCCGACCGAGCGGGCCATTTCGACCAGTTCCTGATCGGAATTCAGCGCGCCGGCATAGGTGTTGATCAGGATGGGCATGACGGCGCCCAGGAAAATGATGAGAATTTTGGCTTGGGGGCCGAGGCCGAGAAAGACGATGATCAGCGGAATGAAGGCGACGCGGGGCGTGGCCGAGAGGGCATAGACGAAGATTTCGAGCGTCTTGCCGAGTGGGCGGATGGTGCCCATGAGCAGGCCGAGCGGGATGCCGACGAGAATGGCGACGCCGTAGCCGCCCAGATAGATCGAGAGGCTATCGAACAGGGCCGTGCCCAGCCGGCCTTCGGCGATGAGGCGTTGCGCGGCTTCCAGCGTGGCGAGCGGGGAGGGCACGAGATTGCGCGCGACCATGGTGGAGGCGAGCCACCAGAGGGCAATGAGCGCGGCGAGGAAGAGCAGGCGATAGATGGCGATTTTCATGAGCGGCGACCCCTGCGGGCGGCAGCGCCGCGCTTTTCGTGTTCGTCGGCAGTGCGGTCGCGCAATTCGCGGCCGGTGAGGGTGAGGAAGACGCTTTCGAGGCTGGGCTTGTCGAAGGCGACCTGGCGGATGCGGCTGCCGAATTCGGCTAGAAAGGCGTCGGCAAAGCCGGGGGCGCTGGCGTCGATGATGAGGCTCCCATCCTTGGCGGTTTGCAAGGCGCCGTAGCGGGCGGTCAGCGCGGCGGCGGTTTCGGCATCGCGCGGGATGACGCGGGCGGTTTCCTTGCCGTGCTGGCTCTTGAGGTGGAGGGGCGAGCCATCGGCGATGATCTTGCCATGGTCGATGATCGAGACCTTGTCGCAGTTCTCGACTTCTTCGATGTAATGGGTGGTGACGACGATGGTGAGGTCACGCTGTTTGCGCAATGTATCGAGATAGGCCCAGATTCCGGCGCGCGATTGGGCGTCGAGGCCGACGGTGGGTTCATCGAGAAATAGAATGCGCGGGGAATGGAGCAGGGCGCGGGCGATTTCGAGCCGCCGCTTCATGCCGGAGGAGAAGGTGCGGACCACGGCATGGCGCCAATCTTCCAGCTCGACCAATGCCAGCAATTCGTCGATACCGCGTTTGCGGTCGGCGCTTTTGACATTGTAGACGCGGCCGTGGAAATCGAGATTTTCGTAGGCGGTGAGGCGGTCGTCGAGGCTGGGTTCCTGAAACACGACGCCGATATTCTGGCGGGCCTTGAGGGGCTGCTTCTGAACATTGGTGCCAGCGAGCCAGGCCTGGCCGCCATCGGGCTGGAGGATGGTGCACAGGATATGGATCAGCGTGGTCTTGCCGGCGCCATTGGGGCCGAGCAGGGCGAACATGGTATTGTTTGGCACGGTGAGGCTGACGCTATCGAGCGCCAGCATGCGGCCATAGCGCTTGACGAGATCGGTGACGACGATGGCGTCGGTGGGGGAATGAAGGGTCTCGATATCAGTCACAGCAGAACCCCTGCGGCGCGCAGATCGCGCAGAAAAAACCTGGTTATGTCGGCGGTGGAGGAGAGCGCGAAGAAGCGGCCGCCGCGACTGACCAGGCGCTGGCGCAATTGCGCCTGGAACGCGGCCAGAGCATTGCGATAATCGGCCAGCACGGTTTCGTCGAGCGTGGTTTCGAGTTCATCGCCGGTTTCGTCGTCAATCATCATCACGCTGCCAGTGCCGAGCGCATTGGGAGCGATCTCCTCGGGGGCGGCAACCTGTACGCCGATGACCTCGTGGCCATTGCCCTCGAGGCGGTCGAGGGCGTGGGCAATTGTTTCGTCCCACCAGTCGCTGAGCACCACGACATAGGCCGCCTTGCCCATGTCGCGGGCGGCACGCTCGATGGCCCCGCCGAAATCGGCCCTGCCGCCGGGGGCGAGGTCATTGAACCAGGCAAAAAGCTGTTCGGCGCGGGCGGGGCCCTGCATGGGCTGGGACCATTTGAAGCCGGAAGCGCCGGAAAAGCCAATGCGGACGCGATCGCCCGCGGCCAGGCCGACAAAGCCCATGAGCTGGGCGATTTGCGTGGCGGTGGCGTATTTCTGCGGGCTACCGGCCAGCATGGATTTGCTGCCATCGAGCAGGATATAGACCGGCAATTGCCGGTCGACGAAATATTGCCGGACATAGGATTCGCCCAGGCGCGCCAGTACGCGCGGATCGAGATGGCGGACATCGTCGCCCTGGCGATAGGGGCGGTGCTCGGCAAATTCGATGCCGGCGCCCTTGCTGAGCGAGCGGCGTTCGCCAATGCCGGCCGAGGGCGCAGCACGCGTCATCAGCAGGCGCGCTGTCGAAAGCTGCTCGAGAAGGGCGGGAGAGGGCCTCACAGCACGCCTTTTATGCTGGTGTCGAATAGGCGCTGCAGCAGGGCTTCGAGCGAGACGCCATCGGCATTGCCCTCGAAATTGAGGTGGATGCGGTGGCGCGTGGTGGCCAGCAGCATGGCTTTGACATCCTCGAAGCTGACATTGAAGCGGCCATTGAGCAAAGCATGGGCCTTGGACGCCAGCACCAGGGCCTGGGCGCCGCGCGGGCTGAGGCCGAAG
Source organism: Devosia yakushimensis (assembly GCF_030159855.1). NCBI lineage: Bacteria > Pseudomonadati > Pseudomonadota > Alphaproteobacteria > Hyphomicrobiales > Devosiaceae > Devosia > Devosia yakushimensis. Next base: position 734,736 of record NZ_BSNG01000001.1, read on the forward strand.
CGCAGATAGCGGCGGACATCGTCAATGGCGTTGGCGCCTGCGGGCTGGGTGGCGATGGCGAAATCGGCAATGGCGCGGCGGACATGTTCGGCAATGGGCACGCTGCGCACCAGCGCCTGGATGGCGATGATATCCTGGTCGGAGAGGCATTGTTCGGCTACGGCTTCATCGGTGCCGGTGGTGCTGTCGAGAATGGCCGAGAGGGTTTCGGAAGTGGGCAGGGGCACGTCGAGCTGGAGCAGGAAGCGGTCGATCTGGGCTTCGGGCAGGATATAGGTTCCGTCCATTTCGAGCGGGTTCTGCGTGGCGAGGACGAAGAAGGGCTCGGGCAGGGGCATGCTGGTGCCCGCAGCGCTGACGGTGCGCTCCTGCATGGCTTCGAGCAGGGCCGATTGGGTGCGGGGGGTGGCGCGGTTGATTTCGTCGGCCAGCAGGAGCTGGGTGAATATGGGGCCGCGTTGGAATTCGAGGTGGTTGCGGCCATCCGTATCGGGCACCAGGACCATGGAGCCGGTAATGTCGGCCGGCATCAGATCGGGCGTGAACTGCACGCGGGCGAAGGAAAGCCCGGTGGCGGTGGCCAGGGTGCGGACCAGCAGCGTCTTGCCGACGCCGGGCGGGCCTTGCAGCAACACATGGCCGCCCGCGATCAGGCCGATCAGCAGATCCTCGATGATATCCTGCTGGCCCAGGACCACGCGGCCGATTTCCGCGCGGGCGCGGATCAGGGTTTCCAGCAGGCGGGTGAGTTCGGCGTCGGCCTGTTGGGCATTGGCAGCGGTTGCGGACATGGGACTGATCTTCCTCCTCGATCAAACGGCGGGCGCAGGTTCGTGGCGCGGGGTTTGCACCCGGGGACCCGAACTTGTTTTCTGCGGTGATTGGTTTTGGCGGCGTGGGCGGATGAGCCCGGTATAGCGCACGGCGAGTTCGGCCATGAACAGGGCCAGCGCCAGCGCGGCCCAGGCGGGCCAGAATGATTGCAGCGACCAGCGGGCGGGAACGTCGCGGGCCCGTGGTTCGCCGAAACTTCCGCCGGTCGCGGTGGTGAGCTGGCGCAGGGCATTGTCGGGCGTCAGCGGGCCGAGATGGGCGGGGTAGCCCATTGCAACGGTCGATTGCGTGGTCATCTCGCCGGCCGTGGCGGCGAAGCGGTATCGGCCAGCCGTTTCAGGATAATAGGTGGCGGCATATTGGTTTGGGGCGATGCGCTCCAGTGGTAGCGGCGTTTCACCATCCTCCGGCCCAACGGAAAGGGTGGGGATGAGGCCATCGGCCGCGCCGGAAAGGGTCAGGTTGGCCGTGAAGCCGTCACCCCGCCGGATGATGTCGAGGGCGAGATCGCCGCGCTCGACAGCGGGAAGAAACTGGCGGATCGCCTGTGACCAGAGCGCGGGATAGGACGGCATGGCCTGCCATTGCTGGGACCAGGGGCCGGCGGCCTCGGTGGTGAGCGCCAGCACCTGGCCGGCGCCATAGCGCCAGGAGGCGAGCAGGGGCATGGGTTCGCCCTTGCTGTCGGGCACGACCATGGAAAGGCTCGCCTCGGGCTTGGGCGTGGTCAGCACGAAACCATCGATGGGGGGCATCTGGGCGGGCAGGCCGCGGAGAAATGGTTCGTCGCGGGCGGCCCAGAGCGGTTGGGTTGTCCCCTGCTCGATGGGCGAGCCGGAGAGCAGCATAGCTTCCTGCGAAAGAATCGAGGGCAGGGCGGCAAAGTCGTCGGTGGCGTGAAACGTGCCGCCGCCGAGGCGGGCGATGCGCTCGATCAGGGTGCGCTCGGCGCCCTTGCCGATGGAGACTGAAGACACAGTGATACCCTCGGCGCGGATATCGGCCAGCAGGCCGGGGAAATCGGCGGGCTGGCTCAAGCCATCGGTCATGACGATGATGTGGCGGGCGGGCGTCTCGACGCCGCGCAGCATATCGAGCGCTGCCTTGAGGCCGGGATAAATCGAGGTGCCGCCGCCGGGATCGACATTGGAGAGTGCTGCTGAGGCAATGGCGGGGTCGTCGATCCGCTGCAAGGGCAGGACGATATTGGGGTCGGAATCGAAGACGACGATGCCGACCTGGCTGTTGCGATTGAGCAGGCGGACGGCGGCCAGCGTCGCCTGTTTGGCGATATCGAGGCGGGTTGTCGTGGCGCCGACCGGCTGCTGCATGCTGCCGGAGCGATCGAGCACAAAGACCAGGGTGGCTTCGGGCGCATCGCGGGGCACGCGGCTGGAGAGCGGGGAAGCCCGGTCGAGCGGGGTTTCGAGATAGCCGCCGGGGCCGAAGCTGTTGGGGCCGCCCAGGATCAGCAGGCCCAGCCCCTGTTCGGCGACGGCGCTTTCGAGCAATTCCTGCTGCTGGGTGGTGAGGGCGATGGCCGGCACATCGAGCAGGACGGCGCCGTCAAAGCCCTTCCAGTCTTCGAGCTTATAGGGCGCCTGCTTGGGCTCGAGGGCTGCGCCGGTAATGCCCTGACTGGTCAGCCAATCGAGGAATGCCGCGCTGCGCATGGGATCATTGGCGATGACGGCGACCTTGCCCGCGGGGCGCGCGTCGATGATGGTGGAGAGCGTGTTATTGGCCGGATCGGTGTCATCGGCGGTAACGGTCAGGGTATATTCGGCGGCGCCTTCGGCCATGTCGGAAAGCATGGTTTCGACGCGATTGTCGCCCGCGGTGAGGGCCGCCTGTTGCTCCACTAGAACCACGCCTTCCCGCTCGAAACGCAGGGTGACGCGGGTTTCCGTGGTCGCGTGGACGATGCCCGTCAGGGCGACGGTGTCGCCGGCATAGACGGGCGTGGGTGCTTCCAGGGCGGATACATATAGGGCGTCGTCTGTTGCCAGGGCGGGTTGGGCATCGACAAAGATCTGACGCTCGGTGAGTGCGGCGGCGAGCGCGGCCATGGCCGCCGGCTCCGTGCCGGTTGCTCCGGAAACGATGATACGGCCGGGTTCGCCCCAGGGAAGGCTGGCCGCGGCGAGCTGAATGGCGGCCGGGATGGCTCCGGCGCGCGCGGGCGACGTGGCGTCCGTGCCGGTGATGCTGGGGACGGGGGCCGCGATAATCGTGGCCTCGCCTGCCGTTGCTGGGCCGCCGGGCGCAAGAACCGTCGCTGTGTGTTCGCCGGCCCGTTGCCATGGGATGCCGATATCCAGCAAGGCCAGCGTGACAGCGACAAGCGCCAGGGCGCGGAGGGCCAAAGTGAGGCGGCGCCGGGTGCTGAGCGGATTGGCGTTGCGCAGGCCTTCGGCCTGGAGAAAGCGTTCGGGTCCGCGACCGGAAATGATGGCCTCGGCGATCAAAGCGAGGATCACGAGCCCGAGCAGGATTGGCCACAGTGCCAGCGGGAATGCGGCGGGTTGCGGCAGGTCCTCGCTGGCTGCCAAAGGCAGGGTCGGTGCGGCGGGATTGATGGCGAGAAGCCGGGTGAGATTTCCGGCGCTCAGCTCGTAGAGCCCGGCCTGCTCGGGCACGAAATCTGCGGCGGGGAGGGGCGCTGGCTCGTTAGGCCAATCCAGGCGGCGGATCGTGCCACCGGCGAAGCGCGCATCGAGGGCGCAGCGCTCGCCTATGGTGCAGTTGGGCTGCAACTGGCCCTGGGGCGCAAGGCCCAGCCAGTGGATGAGGTTTGCGACGAAGACGGGCAGGCCGGATTGCTGCGGCCAATTGGACCGGCGGGGATCGAAGGCCAGCCGGATGTCGTAACCATTGGCATTGGGCGTGGCGGTGATCAGCGGAACCTCGCCGGCGCGGAGCAGGACATCGGCATTGTCCGCGGGCCCAATGGCCTGGGCCGCGTCGATGGACAGCGTGCTCCAGGCGATATCGTGCATGAGCGGATGGGCTGAAGCGACAAATGTTGGAGATTGCGCGCTCAAGGGAGGCAGGGCGGTGCCGGAAACGCCGGCATTGCCGATCCACAGGACATTGCTTTCAGGCTGGCGCGCCACCTGGCGATTATCGACCACGACAAGGCCGAATTGCGAGAGGTCGCCGGGGAGACCCTCGGCCTGGTAGATGGCCGCGCCGTCAATGGCCTTGAGGGCGGTCAGCAGGGGCTGCTCGCCGCCTCCGACATAGAGAATATCGAGCGGCGCCGGCTCGGCCCGGGTCACGAACCAGGCGCTGTTGTCGAAGAGCGCGGCATCATCTGCCAGGGCGACGGAAACGATGCCCGGGCCGGGCAGGTTGAGATTGATAGTGAAGCTTTTGGTCTGCGGGCCAGTGTCTTGCGGCGCCTCCGTAGCGGTCGAACCGATTGTTTTCCTTGTCCATTCCAGGGGCGTGGCCTTGGCGTCGGGGGCATAGGAGACAATGAGTTCGGTGCTTGGCAGGTCGTCGAGCTGGACATTGCCGCTCAGTGTCCAGCGGTTGGGTTCGTTTTGCCGGGGGGCAAGCTGGGCGGTGAGGGCGGCATTGGGCGCGGTGTTGCCGAGGGTGACAGTCTCCTGGGAGACATCGGCAAGGCCGGCCTGGGGCGGCGCCTCATCGCTGTAAATGACGAGCCTGGTTTGTTCGCCGGGGTGCAGCAGCGATTGCACGACCGGCAAGAGCGCGGGCCAGTCGGCTGCGCCATCGCTGGCATGGATGGAAGCTACGGCGCCGGCGATTGCTTCGCCGCCCAGCGGGTGGCGGGCGACCAGGGGGGCGGCCGTGCCCGCGAGCGAAATGAGCGAAATCTTGCCCCCGCTGGCAGGGTCGCGCATGCGATCGAGCAGCTGGGCTTTTGCCAGGGAAAGCCGGTCAGCGCCGTCCTGCATGGTTTGCATGGAGCCCGAGCGGTCGACTACGAAAATCCAGTGATCGACCTTGTCGCCGCGGAAGAGCAAGGGCTGGGCGAGGGCTGCGGCCAAAGCAGCCAGGGCGAGCAATTGCAGCAACAGGGCCCAGCTGGGCCGGGGCCATTGCAGGATGCGGTTGCGCCTGGCCTGACCCATGCCGATTTCGCGCCAGATGCGCAGGCTGGGGACATTGATGGTCTGCCGGCGGCGGATATGGAACGCCAGGATGATCAGCCCAAGGCTCAGCAGGATCAGGGACAGAGGATGCAGCAGGACCATGAGCTACTGCACCGGGGCGGGTGACTGGATGAGGCGATTGAAATAGCGCGCGACGAGGGCGCTCGCGTTAGCAGACACCTTCTGGCGGCTAACAGACTGTGCACTTTGGCGTGCCCAATCCGTAGCAAGGTCACCGCCAAGCGATGCCGTGTCGCTCAGCTCGGCTCCCGTGGGGACATGCAGGCGGATGCGGCTGCCGCTTTGCGGGTCGTCGGCGGCGATGGACATAGCCTGGCTGGGGTCGGGCATGGATTGCAGAAAGCCGCTATCGGGCGCGAGCGGCTGGGAACCGCCGCCGGCGATATTGCTTTCGCCCTTGCCTGATTGCGCCGCGGCACCGACCGGCAGCGCGCCGGCACTTTCGAAGGCTTCGTCCTGCATGGGCGTCGCGGCAAAATCGCCGCCATTGAGGCTGGCGCTTTCCAGCCCCCCTTCGCGTTCGCCTCCTTCACCCTGTTTGGGTGGCGGCTGGGTGCCGGGCGGTGGCGTACTGGCGCTGCGCACCAGCCGGTCTTCCGGCAAATTGTACATGTCGGCGCTGGAGCTGCCGGCGGTAGGGGTATCGCCCTGCGCTTGCTGGCGGGCAAGGGCGGCCTGCTGGCGCGCCTGGCTGAAGGCGCGGGCATTCTGGATCAGCGCGCTGGCATCGGCGGTATTGGCCGACATCCAATCGGGCATGCGGCCATCGTATCCGGCAGCAGCGTGATCGAGCAGGGCGTCGAGCTGGTCGTGCAATTGCTGGGGAGGCGTGCCATCGCGGGCGGCCTGGGCCAATTCCTGCAATGAATTGGCGACCGCCTTGAGATAGTCGCTGTCGCGCCGCTCGGCGTCGTCGGCAATGAGGCGTGCCAGGACGTCGATATCATCGGCCGCTATGGTTTCTTGGGGGGCGGGTTCGGCGGAAGCTGCTTCTGCCGCCGGGGGCAGCGCGGCGGGGCCGATCAGGCTATAGGCGGCCGAGGCGCCGAAAATGGCTGATGTCAGTACGGCAATGGCCAGGGCCATGCTGCGCGTAAAGAGGGGAATGGCGCGGCCGATATCGATCCGGCCGGCGACGCCGGAAGCATGGGCCGCCTGGGCGCGGGTAACTGCGTTCTGATTGCCCGGGGTGAGCCCGATCGTGGTTGAGAGGGCTTCGTTCAGGTGCAGGCGGATATCGGTGCGCCGGGCGATGCGGCGCAAATTGCCGGCGCGGCGCCAGGACCAGGCAACGAGGCCCAGAACCACCAGCAGGGTGAGGCTGGCCATGGCCAGGAGCAGGCCGGAATGAGCCGTGCGGGTAAGGGCAAGAATAAGGGAGAACCCGGTCAATCCACCGGCGATGGCAATCGCTACGAGGGGCAGGGTACGCGCAAGTGCAGCGCGTTTTCCTATCGCTCCGACGACTTTGGCGATCTGTTCGGCAGAAGGACTGGGTTGCTCCATGACACTATTGGTCTACCGGGACAGGCGGCCGGACATCTGCTTGCCGGCACGTCTGTCCCCGTTTCGATGGCATTGATTATTGGCCGATCTGCGCGACGAATTCGTCGAACTTGGCTTTGGCCTTGGGCGGGACGCGGGCGGCCTGCAGGTCTGCAAGGTTGGCGGGGTTCTCGCCGACGACGATCAGGCCGACCATGCCCATGGCAAGGTGGGGGGCGCACTTGTAGCCGTAGGCGCCTTCGACATCGAAGGTCACGCTGAACTGCTCGTTGATCTTGCCTTTGAACTCATTGCCGCCCTCGGGGAACATGCCCTTGATGGTCTCGGCATTGTGGCCCTTGTCGGTGGGAATGAATGTAACGGTGTCACCGGGAGCGATCTGCAGGAAGGCGGGCTCGAACACCATGGTGTTGCCGGCAGCATCCTTGTTGAGCATGTGGACTTCGAACTCGGCAGCGGACAGCGACAGCGTCGAAACAGCAGTCGCGGCCGCAAAGGCGAGGATACCGAAAACTTTCACGTTAATTACTCCTTCTTGGCGCCCCAGGGGCGCAATGTGGTGCAAGCCCATGCAAACGGGTGCATTGGCTTGGAAAACTCATAGGACACGGCATGTACAAGCGCCAGTAACGCTGGTGTCGCGCCCATCCGATTTCAGCTGTCCTCCAAGTGCTACGATATGGCGCAAGCACCATCGGATCAATATGGCAGACAAGGAAAAATTGGGTGCGCTCAGTCAGATAGTGTTCGCGACCCGTGACAGCTGTGTTCGTTAAACGGGCCGTAAAGCGGGCGGTTCCCGGCGAGCGGGGCCGGCGGCGGCGCGGGCCGCTACTAAAGTATTAGGGACGTGGACGCATATGGGCGAGCCAAGGTCGTATTGAGGCGGCCGGCCGACAAGCGGTGCGTTTGAAGCCGTTCAGGGACTGGTGGTTTACATTTCCTCGTGGTTGCGACTAAATCGCGCCATGAGCACGCAGCGCCACACCACGGTCAATAATAACGGCCCCTCCGGGGTCGTGGATGTCGTGTGCGCGTTCTAGCGTAGCTCACTAATCACCACAGCCCTGCCGGTTTTCGGAAGGGCTGCAGGATTTGGCTTTTCCATCCCGGCTTTTGTCCCGGAGAAAGTCATGTCTGATACTTTACCTTCAAGCCGCTCCCTGGTTTCCGATTTGCCCCGTTGCATCGGGCAACGCGTAACGTTGCGTGGGTTCGCCGAAGCCATTCGCGATCAGAAACGCATGCGTTTCATCGTCCTGCGCGACCCGACCGGCAAGGTTCAACTCACCCAGAGCAAAGACCAAGCGGTCCTGACAGCGGCTCTTGACGCCTTGACGCCCGAAAGCGCGGTGATCGTCACCGGCACGGTGGTCGCTGCGCCCGCCGTCAAGCTCGGCGGGCTCGAGGTCGTGCTCGAAAGCGTCGAGATCTGCGCGCTGGCCGATGCTCATCTGCCGATCGCGCACGATTCAGGCCTGGATAAATGGATCGACCACCGGCAGGTGAGCCTGCGCTATCCCGAGCAGCAATTAGTCTTTGCCGTGCAAACGACGCTGGAAGAGGCAATGCGTGCGTTCTGGAAGCAGCAAGGCTTCCGCGAAATCCACTCGCCCAAGCTGATGGGGACGGCCAGCGAGTCCGGTTCCGAGGTTTTCGCCGTCAAATATTTCGACACCACGGCTTTCCTTGCCCAGTCGCCGCAATTCTACAAGCAGATGGCCATAGCGGGCGGTATGGAAAAGGTGTTTGAGATCGGCCCCGTGTTCCGGGCCGAGCCGTCGTTCACCTCGCGACACGAAACCGAGTTCACCTCCATCGACATGGAAATTGGCTGGATTGAGGACCATCATCAATTGATGGCGTTCGAGGAGCGCTGGCTGGCTTATGCCATCGGAACGGTAGCCGAGGTTCATGGGCCAGAGATTGAGTTGCTTTTCGGCATAAGGATCGTTCCGCCGGCGCTGCCCTTTCCGAGGGTCACGTTTGCCGAGGCCAACGAGATTCTCGCCCAGCTCGGTCATGTCCCCACTCGTCAGGATGACCTGGATGCAGAAGGCGAGCGTTTGCTGTGCGAACGCATCGCCACCGAAACCGGCCATGAGTTCGTTTTCATCACCGATTATCCGGCTAGCGGCCGCGCCTTCTATCATATGCGCCATGAGGATCGGCCAGACCTTACCAAGGGCTTCGATTTGCTCTGGCGCGGCCTCGAGATCACTACCGGCGCGCAGCGCGAACATCGCTACGACCGCCTCGTGGCCCAGGCCGAGGAGCGTGGGATGCGGCTGGACAGCCTCTCCGACTATCTTGATTTCTTCCGCTTCGGCTGCCCGCCACACGGCGGAATGGGCGTGGGTCTCGGCCGCATCCTCATGCGCCTGCTGAATGCCGCCAGCATCAGGGAGGTCACCTTGCTCAGCCGCACGCCAAAGCGGCTTCGACCCTGACAGCGGTATAGATGCTGCACTGGGCGGCGTACCGATGCGGCGTGGAGATCGGTACGCCGTCCAAGCTCTGCGTGCCATTCAAAGGCTGCTGCCCATTTTCGAATGACTCCAGATAGCAAGATCGGTCGAGCCGATCTGGGCCGTGCGTGCGTAGATAAGACACCACGAAGGAAAAATGATGACGGCAGCATTTGAGAATTATCAGGCCCGTATGCAGCGTGCCCTGGCCCATATCGACGCTCATCTGGACGGCGAATTGGACCTTGCAACGTTGAGCGGCGTCGCTGCCTTCTCCAAATTTCACTTCCACCGGCAGTTCTCGGCAACCTTTGGGTTGTCCGTGCATCGCTATGTTCAGCTTGCCCGCCTGAAGCGGGCGTCGCAGGCGCTTGCCCGGGACGATGCTCAAAGCGTCACGGATATAGCGATGGATGCCGGATACGACGCACCCGATGCGTTCGCCCGGGCCTTCCGGCAACGGCTTGCGCAATCGCCCTCGTCGTTCCGGAAGTCACCCGACTGGGCTTCGTGGCTTACGGCCTTTGGACCTTTGGACAATGCGAGAAACAAGCTTATGAAGATCACATTCGAACAGGACGACGTCAAAATTCTCGATGTGCCGGATACGCCGGTGGCGATGATGGAACATCGAGGCAACCGCGCGAAACTTGGGGAAACGTCCGAGCGTTTCCGGGCCTGGTGCAAGGCATCCGGGCTGCCGCCCGAGACCGGGCGATCCAGCTTCATGGTCTTTCGCTCCGAGAGGGAGCCCGCGGTTCCCGACGACTACAGCATGGACCTGTGCGTCGGCACCGATGGTCCTGTTGCCGGTGACGGGCAGGTGAAGGCCGGCACAATCCCCGGCGGGCGCTGCGCGGTATTGCGCTATCCGGGCAATACCAACAACCTTGAGCCGGCAGCCTTGTATCTTTACCGCGACTGGCTTCCGCAAAGCGGCGAAGAGGCCCGTGACTTCCCGATCTATGCGCGCCGGCGGCTCATGCCGATACCAGGGATGCAGGCGCGTGAAGTTGTCGTGGAGCTTCATCTGCCGCTCAAATAGTAGCGGGGAGGCGGAGCAGAGGCATTGGTGGCCGGGCCGCTAAAGGGCCTTGCCGAGGTGGAGGCCTTCGCTGCGCTCGATCTCCTCGAAGCCGAGATGGTGGTAAAAGCCTATGGCGCGGGTATTGGTGGGGCTGACGCCCAGATGGACGGCCCTGGCGCCCGCCTGCCGCAGCGAGGCCAGCTCGGCTTCGATCAATTTGCGGCCCCAGCCGCCCGATTGGGCCGGCGGCAGCAGGTTGATATGGAGATGGGCGGGATGGGTGGCGACGACGCCGGGATGGCTGTGGGCCGGCGCCGCGATCCGGTCGAGAACCTTGGCGTCGAACGGAGCTTTTGCCGTGCGGCCGGCATATTGTTTGGCCAGTTGCGGCCACCATTCGGCATCCAGCCGGGCCTCGAAGGCGGTGGTGTCGGGTGTGCCGACGATATAGCCGACGGCCTCGCCATCATCGTCGACCACGAAAGCATGTTCGGGTGCAAAATCCAGATAGGGAACGGACCAGACGAGGCCCGGGTAATCGGGATCGGAAAACAGCGCGCTGGCATCGGTGCCGGAATCGGCGGTGAGCAGACAGATATTGAAGAGGGCGGCGCGGTCGTCCTGGCGGGCAGGCCGGATGTGAAGGGGCATGGGGGCTCTGTGTTTGTTTTCGCAGATTTTGGAGGCCGGCGTTTGCGGAAGCAAGTCCTCAAACTGATCCCTGCGCATTGGCGACCAGTGCCGAGATCAGGCCATTGGCGCTGGCGTGGTGGCGGCCGGGACCGATGGCGACGAATTCGACTTCGCCCAGGGCGGGAAGGTCGTTGACGGGATCGACGACCGCGAGGCCCTCGGGGATGAGGCGCAGCGAATGGGCGGCAATGCCGAGCCCGGCCATGGCCGCGGCGCGCAGGCCGTTCAGGCTGCCGCTCGAACAGGCCATGCGCCAGGGGCGATGGGCCTGTTCGAGCGCGGCGACCGCGAGAGCGCGGGTGATGGAGGGCGGGGCATAGGAAACCAGCGGGATGGGCGCGCCGGGTTCGATGCGAAACCCCGGCCGGCCGATCCAGGCGAGCTGCTCGCGCCAGGCGATCTCGCCGCGTTCATCGCCGGCGCGGCGCTTGGCGAAGATGACGTCAAGCTCTCCAGCATCGTAGCGCTGATAGAGAATGGTGCTGAGCCCGACTTCAAGCTCCAGATCGACCGCGGGATAGCGGGTGCGGAAATTTGCCAGAACGTCGGCGAGCTGGGACATGGCGAAATCCTCGGAAATGCCAAGCCGCAGCCGTTCGCGCCCGGCGGCGCCGAAGAAATAGCCGGCCATCCGGTCATGCGCCGCCAGCACGGAGGTGGCGAAATCGCACATGGCATCGCCATCGGCGGTCAGGGCCACGGTGTGGGTGTCGCGTGAAAAGAGCTTACGGCCCGCCGCCTGTTCCAATTTTTGCACGTGCTGGCTCACGGTGGATTGGCGCAGGCCGAGACGCCGGGCGGCCGCGGTGAAATTCCTGGTTTCGGCGACGGCTACGAAGGAGCGCAACAGGGCCGGCGCAATGTCAGAGAGCGTATTCATATTGCCAATCGCGAATTGTGATGACCGATATCGGGTCCTGCCGTCTTCGCAATATTGCCGGTTTCGACTAGGCCGGGAAGCGCAATACCGATGGAAGCACCATGTCATTGAACAGCAGACTGAAACGCATTGGCTTTGACTCCTACCTCCTGATGCTGCTGGGCACGGTGATCTTGGCGAGCCTGCTGCCGGCGCGGGGCATGGGGGCGGTTCTGCTGTCGCAGGTCGCCTATTTCGCCGTGGCGCTGCTGTTCTTCCTCTATGGCGCCAAGCTCAATACCGGCGCCATCGTGGCGGGCCTCGCCAATTGGCGGCTGCAGGCACTGGTCTTTGGCAGCACGTTCATTGCCTTCCCTATCGCGGGGCTGGTCCTGTCGAGCGCGTTATCGCCGTGGCTGCGGCCGGAAATCGTCATCGGCATTCTGTATCTGGCGGTGCTGCCGTCGACGGTGCAGTCGTCGATCGCCTTTACCTCGATCGCGCATGGCAATGTGCCGGCCGCGGTCTGCGCGGCATCGATCTCAAACCTGCTGGGCGTTTTCATCACGCCGCTGTTTGCGGCGCTGCTGTTGCATACCAGCGGGGAAGGGGGAATCGATCTCGGGTCCATGCTCGATATCGGGGTGCAGATATTGCTGCCCTTCGCGCTGGGGCAGCTGATGCGGCCGCTGGTGGGCAAGTTCATCCAGCGGCATGCCAAGCTGACGCAGATCGTGGACCGCGGCTCGATTTTGCTGATCGTCTATTCGGCGTTCAGCGCCGGCATGGTGGCCGGCATCTGGCAGCAGGTGGATGTTTCGACCCTGGCCATCATGATCGGCGCGGACGCGCTTTTGCTGGCGGTCATCATGATCGGCACCAGCCTGGTTGGGCGGCTATCGGGCCTGGTGCGTGAGGACCGGCTCGTGCTGTTGTTCTGCGGCTCCAAGAAGAGCCTGGCCAGCGGCCTGCCGATGGCAAATATCCTGTTTGCCGGTCAGACGGTGAGCCTTATCGTCTTGCCGCTGATGATCTTTCACCAGATTCAGCTGTTCGTCTGCGCGGTGATTGCGCAGCGCGCCGGGCATAGGGCAAGCGAAGAAACGGCAGCTATCGGCGCGGGAAAGGCCGTCATCACGTAAATGTTAACCTCTGGTTAACCATACGGGGTCACCCTGACAGCATTCTGAGTAAACAGGTTTTGGGGGCTCAGAAAGCGACGACCAATGTATGACTTCGCACCCGATGCCAGCGCCACGGAGGCCCTGGTTGGACTGCCGGTAGCAGATGTCGAAAGAGATCTGATCCTGGCGACGCTGCGGCAGACAGAAGGAAACCGTACCCACGCCGCCAATGTCCTGGGCATTTCGATCAGGACAATGCGGAACAAGCTGAGGGAATATGCCGAAGGCGGCGCTGAAATTCCTTCCGCCGGGCTTGTCGATCACTAACAAAGAAGCCCCGCATTAGCGGGGCTTTTTGCTTGAATGGCGGGTTATGCACCGTCACAAAAGCTTCATCAAACATACATGGGGGCGTCAATCAGCGGCCCTAGTTGTGCCTCGGTTTCAACGGCGGGGCGCGCTGGATGCTCAAGATTTCTCACGTTTCGCGACGGTTCGGTAACAAGCTTGCCGTCGACGATGTGACGCTCGAGATCCCGCAGGGGCAGATGGTCGGCATTATCGGCCGGTCGGGCGCCGGCAAATCGACCCTGCTGCGCATGATCAACCGGCTCAACGACGTTTCGGCCGGCTATATCGAATATGACGGCCAGCGGGTGTCCGAATTGCGCGGGCAGGCCTTGCGGGCATGGCAGCGCGATTGCGCCATGATTTTCCAGCAGTTCAACCTGGTGCCGCGGCTCGATGTCATCACCAATGTGATGCTGGGGCGGCTCAATGGCCGCAACCCGATGCTCAACCTGCTGCAGGTGTTTTCGGCCGACGAGCAATTTGCCGCGCTCAAGGCGCTGGAGCGGCTCGATATCGCCCAGACCGCAACGCAATGGGCGCAGACGCTTTCGGGTGGCCAGCAGCAGCGCGTGGCCATTGCCCGGGCGCTGATGCAGGGCCCCAAGGTGATCCTGGCGGACGAGCCGATCGCCAGCCTCGACCCGCGCAATGCGCAGATCGTGATGGACAGCCTGCGCGACATCAATGCCGAGGGCAAGCTCACCGTCATCACCAATCTGCACACGCTCGATACGGCGCGCGCCTATTGCGAACGCATTATCGGCATGGCGGCGGGCAAGGTGGTGTTCGATGGCACGCCCGACGAGCTGACCACCGATGTCGCCCGTACGATTTACGGCGCAGATGGCCTGAAAGAGGCGTTTTCCGAGGCGCTGACCTCGACCTCGATCACGCCGCTGGCCGTTCCCCCCGTCACCAAGACCGCGAGCGCGGGCCGCGCTCCGTAACCGAAGTTCCGCTGCCGTAAACCGCCAGCGGGCGGAGCGGCATGCCGACGATCCTCTACGTCACCTCAAGGAGATCTATCATGATCCGCAAACTGCTTCTGGCCTCGGTTGCCCTTTCCATGTCGACCGCGGCTTTTGCCCAGGACGTCACCGTGCTGCGCATCGGCCTCGATGGCGGCGAGAACGAATCGGACCAGCTGCGCCGTTCGGAATGCGTTGCCGAGCCGCTGAAGGCCGCGACCGGCGTTTCCGAAGTCCAGTTCTTCCCCTCGCCGGACTATAACGGCATCATCCAGGGCCTGCTCGGCGGCACCATCGACATCGCCATCATGGGCGCTTCGTCCTATGCCGCCATCTACCTGCAGAACCCGGACGCCGTTGACCCGGTGCTGACCACCCAGCAGGAAGACGGCTCGACCGGCTACCACTCGATCATGGTTGCCCGCAAGGATTCGGGCATCACCGACCTGGCCTCGACCAAGGGCAAGAAGCTCGGCTTCGCCGACCCGGATTCGACCTCGGGCTACCTGGTCCCCAACGTGTCGCTGCCGGCCGATCTCGGCGCGCCGATCGCTGAATTCTACAGCGAAACCGGCTTTGGCGGCGGTCACGAAAACCTGGTTCTGGGCGTGCTGGACGGCACCTGGGACGTGGGCACCACCTTTGGCTCGGGCCAGGGCGAATTCTCCGAGGGCTACACTTCGGGCAACCTGCGCATCATGGTCGACAAGGGCCTGCTGGACATGGACGACCTGGTCGAAGTCTGGCAGTCGCCGATCATCCCGAACGGTCCGCTGATGGTCTCCAACAGCCTGCCGGCCGACATGAAGGAAAAGGTCACCGCCTTCTTCAAGGCCCTGCCGGAAACCAATTTCGAATGCTTCGACGCCTTCACCGCCGGCGGTTACACCAACTTCGTTGATGCCGACCAGCAGATGTACCAGACCATCATCGACGCCCGTAAGTCGGTCATCGGCGGCTGATTTTCCGGATTGAACCAGACGGCGGCGCTTAGAGGCGCCGCCGTTCCCACATAGGGGCGCAGACATGGCCGACCTTTCCGAACCTAATGGCTTGAGCCCGTCATCGGCCCTGCTGCTGCGGCATTACCGAAGCCAGGTTTTCATCCGGCGCATCTATTCGGTCATCGGCGTCGTGCTGGTGCTGGTGGCGCTGGGCGCGGCGATGAACTTTGCCAATGCCGCCAATTCGGGAAAGTTCTTCGAACGCATCCCCTATATGTTCGACTTCCTCAAGAACTTCGTGCCCAATGATCCGCTCGAGATATTCCGGGCCATGTTCGATCTGGAATCGCCCTATTACGACGGGTCGCAGAAGTTCGACTATACCTCCGAGCGGCACTATATCGCCGGTGGGCTCTACATTCCCAATTTCATCTATCAGCTGATCATCACGGTCAATATCGCCATCGTCTCGACGATTATCGGGGGCGGGCTGGCGTTTCTGCTGTGCTTTTTCGCAGCCACCAACCTGGTTGGCGCGGGGCCGGTGCGCTGGATCGTGCGGCGCATCATGGAAGTGTTCCGGGCGTTTCCGGAAATCGTTATCGCGGGGCTGTTGACGGCGGTGCTGTCCATCGGCCCGATCGCGGCGATTGCCGCGGTGTCGCTGCATACGATCGGCGCGCTGGGCAAACTGTTCTTCGAAGTGGTCGAGAATGCCGACATGAAGCCCGAAGAAGGGCTGCGCTCGGTGGGCGCCAATTGGCTCGAGCGCGTGCGCTTTGCCATCGTGCCCCAGGTCATGCCCAATTTCGTCAGCTATGCCTTGCTGCGGACCGAGATCAATGTGCGGGCCTCGACCATTATCGGGGCGGTGGGCGGGGGCGGTATCGGTGAAGTGTTCCGCCTGTCGATCGGGCGCGACCATGCCGCCAAGACCTATGCCATCATCATTCTGCTGCTGATCACCATTGTGTGCATCGACCAGTTCTCCGGCTGGCTGCGCCGCCGGCTGGTGGGCAATCAATCCTTCGAACTGGGCCGGGGAGCCGCATGATGAGTGCCATCAGCCATGCCGAACGCAGCCGGCTCGAAAAGAAATATCCCGAGGTCTTCCAGCAGAATTTCCTGCAGCGCTGGGGCCTGCCGGTGGGCCTGGGCATAACGCTGGTCTATCTGGTCTTCTGCTGGTTCTTCTTCAATGTCGGGCCGGCATTGCAAAACGGCAAATGGGATCGCGCGGCGATCTATGTGCAGGATTGGTATTCCTGGCGGGCGCAGCCGCGGCTGCGGTTCGAGGATGGCAAAGTGGTGCCGCAATGGTCGAGCCGGGGGCAATATCCGGCCGATGCTGATATTGACTGGCTGACGCCGCATGACGATGGCAGCATGACGGCGACCTTCGACAGCGACGACCGGCTGGAGATCACCACCAATCGGGTCGATGTCTATATCGATGGCGTGGCCTATCCGGTCACCATCACGCCCGAGGCGGCGGTAGCGCCGGCCGACCTGCCCGGTGCCATGGTGCAGGACCGCGAGAAGGTGCTGGTCAATTTCGGCTTTGCCGGGCAGGCCGAAATCCGCAGCAACCAGGTCTATGTGCAGCGGCGGTTCCTGGGCTGGGCCAATTTCCTCTACGACCCGCGCTCGCCGCTCTGGGGCAATGACCTGTTCAGCTCCATCGGGCTGATCTTCAGCGGGGAGCGGGTCAATCCGGACAAGTCCAATGCCCAGATGGTGCTGGACGAATGGCTGGGCAATAGGGCCTGGCAGCATGGCGATATCCTGGCCAAGCTGATGCAGACGCTGGTCATGGCCTTTGTCGGTACGCTGTTTGCGACGCTGGTGGCGTTTCCGCTGGCCTTCATTGCCGCGCGCAACATCACGCTCAACGGCACGGCAAACTGGCTGATGAAGCGGACATTCGACTTCCTGCGGTCGATCGACATGCTGATCTGGGCGCTGTTCTTTACTCGCGGCTTCGGCCCCGGCCCGATCCCCGGCATCGCGGCCATTTTCTTCACCGATACCGGTGCCCTGGGCAAGGTCTATGCCGAGGCGCTGGAGAATGTGGATGATAAGCAGCGCGAGGGCATGAAATCGGTGGGGGCGAGCCCGGCGGCGGTCAATCGCTATGGCGTGGTGCCGCAGGTGCTGCCGGTCTTCGTGTCGCAGTCGCTCTATTTCTGGGAGAGCAATACGCGCTCGGCCACTATTATCGGCGCTGTCGGGGCAGGGGGTATCGGGCTCAAGCTGCTTGAGGCCATGGGCACCAATTCGGACTGGGACAAGGTCGCCTATATGGTGCTGCTGATCCTGTTCGTGGTGTTCCTGTTCGACAATATCTCGACCGCCATCCGCTCGCGCCTGATCGGGCCGAGCAGCCACTAGGAAGCTTTCCTCCGCTTTGCCTGGCGCTGTCATCGCAGCGTCAAACGCACACATTAGTCCACCCAGCGAGCTGCCGGCGCCTCCCCGCCGCAGCGTCCAATTTGGAGATGCAGATGCGCACCCTGATCGCCGCCGGCCTGTTGCTGGCGACCGCAATTTCGCCCGTCGTCGCGCAAGAAGGCAAGCTGGTGCTCTATACCAGCCAGCCCAATACTGATGCGCAGGCCACGGCCGATGCCTTCATGGCCAAGTATCCGGGCATTGCCGTGGAATGGGTGCGCGATGGCACGCCCAAGATCATGGCTAAGTTCCGCGCCGAGCTGGAAGCGGGTGCGCCCCAGGCCGACGTGCTGCTCATCGCCGATGCGGTGACCATGGAAGGGCTCAAGGCTGAAGGCCTGCTGCTGAATTTCCCCGAGGCCAAGGCCGAGGGCATCGATCCCAGCCTGATCGATGAGGATGGCGCCTATTTCGCCACCAAGCTGATCACCACGGGTATCGTCTACAATAGCGCCGCCACTGCCATTCCCGCCGGCTGGGCCGATCTGGTCAAGCCGGAATACAAGGACCAGCTGGCCATGCCCAGCCCGCTGACTTCGGGCGCAGCGCTGATCCATGCCGTGACGCTGACCGGTAATCTGGCCGAAGGCTGGGACTATTATTCGGCACTGGCCGCCAACGGGGCGCAGGCCTCGGGCGGCAATGGCGACGTGCTGACGGCCGTTTCGGGCGGCGAGAAGCTCTATGGCATGATCGTGGATTATCTGCCCATTCGCGAAGCGGCCAAGGGCGCTCCGGTCAAGTTCGTGTTCCCCAGTGAAGGCGTTTCGGCCGTCACCGAGCCGGTGGCGATCCTGGCCTCGGCCCAGAATACCGACAATGCCAAGCTGTTCGTCGATTTCCTGCTGTCGCAGGAAGGCCAGCAGCTGGCCTCCGATATGGGCTATGTGCCTGCTCGGGCCGATATCGCGCTGCCGGCCGGTTATCCGGCTCGCGCCGATATCAAGGTGCTCGGCTATGACGCCGCGGCGGCCCTGGCCAATGAAACGGCCAACAAGGAACAGTTCAGCGAGATCTTCGGACAGTAATTTCGCTTGAGCGTTTCCCTTCTTCCAACAATGAAGCGTCCGGACGGGGTGGTTCCTCCCTTGCTGTCTCCGGACGGACGCCTCATCAGGACGGCGCGGCACTTGTTGCCCGCCGTCCTTGTCTTGTTTGCAGTGGGCGTGCTGGCGGTGCTGCCGCTCGGGCGCCTGGTCACCGCCGCGCTGGTGCATGACGGGGTGTTCGATGCCACGCTGCTGATACAAAGGCTGGCGCGCGGCGCGACGCAGAGGGCCATCCTCAATACGCTCGATACTTCGTTTTTCGGCGCGCTGCTGGCGCTGGCGATCGGCGCGCCCTTTGCGTTCCTCATTGCCCTGACCGATATGCCATGGCGCAGGATGCAGGGCTTTCTGCTGCTGCTGCCGCTGATGATTGCGCCGCAGGTGACGGCGCTGGCCTGGATGCATCTGCTTGGGCCCTCCAGCGCCCTGTTGGGGGCGCTTGGCATGGCGCCGCCGCCGGGCACGGCCAATCCGCTGCTGGGGCGGGGCGGGATCATCGCGCTGTTCGGCGTGCAGCATGCCCCGATCGTCTTTATTACCCTGCGCGCGGGGCTGGCGCTGGTGCCGCGCGATTATGTGGAGGCGGCGCGATCTGCCGGTTCCGGGCCGCTGGCGGTGGTCTGGCGCATCATATTGCCGCTGCTGCGGCCCTATCTCATTGCGGCCGTGGCGCTGGCCTTCGTGTCGGGCGTGGGCAATTTCGGCATTCCGGCGCTGCTGGGCATGCCGCAGAACTACCTGACGCTGGCGACGCTGATCTACCAGCAACTGGCCAGCAATGGCCCGGCGGTGCTGCCGCAGGTGGCGGTGCTGTCGCTGCTGATCGGCGTCATCGCGCTTGTTGGGGTGGGCGTGCAGGTGGCGGCGCTGCGGGGCGGGGGCTTTGCCATGGGGCGGGGCATGCCGGTGCGCTTCGGCCTGGGGCGGTGGCGTTGGCCGCTGGCCATGGGTGGGCTGGCTGTCATCGGCTTCATGCTGTTTTTGCCGCTGGTCGCGCTTGTCGCGACCTCGCTGGTGCCTGCCTATGGCGTGCCGCTCAGCCTTTCGACGCTGACCGGCGACAATTATGTGGAAGTGCTGGTGCGGCAGGCGTCCACGGCGCGGGCCTTTTTCAATTCCGGCTATCTGTCGCTGCTTGCCGCGGCGCTGCTGGCAGTGCTCGCCGTGCCGATGGCGCTGGGGCTGGCGCGGCTTCGGCCGGGCCTGCGACAGGTGACGAATGGGGCGCTCGAATTGCCCTATGCGCTACCGGGCATCGTGCTGGCCATTGCCTGTATTCTGCTGTTCCTGCGGCCATTGCCGCTGCTGGGCAGCCTTTATGCGACGCCGTGGATTATTCTGGTGGCCTATCTGATGCGCTTTGCGGCGCTGGCCTTGAAGCCGGTCGATGTGGCGCTGGCGCAGATTCCACCCAATTTGCTTGAGGCGGCTGCCGCTTCGGGGGCGGGACCATTGCGGCGGCTGGTGACTATCGCGGCGCCGCTGGTGGCGCCGGCATCGGCAGCCGGGGCACTGCTGGTGTTCATGAGCGCGTTCAATGAATTGACCGTGTCGGCGCTGCTGTGGTCCAGCCGCAATGAGACGCTGGGGGTTATTCTCTTCAGTCTGGAAGAAGCGGGGCTCTCGACGCAGGCGGCTGCGATTGCGGTGGTGACCGTGGGTGTCGTCGTGGTGCTGCTGCTGGTTCTGGACCGGCTGGGGCGGCGGTTGCCGGCTGGAACCTTGCCCTGGCGCTGATCAGCCGGGGATGATCCAGGCGTCGTTGATGGTCAGGTGTATGGCGGCGCCGATGTCCAGCCGGTTGGGGGTATCGAGCATCAGCGTTTCGCCCGATGCCAGGGTGAGGACGGTTTCGTAGCTGGCGCCGGTATAGCGGCAGCGGGCCACCTGGCCGGCAATGCCGGTGTCGCCCAGGCGTACGGCTTCGGGGCGGACCAGTACCTGTACCGGGCCCTTGCCGGTGCCGCGGGCATTGATCGGGCGCCCGGCCAGCAATGTGCCGTCGGTAGCCGCTTGGGCCGCAAGGATACTGCCGCGGCCGATGAAGCCGGCGACGGTGGCATTGGCGGGCTCGGCATAGAGCTGCTGTGGCGTGCCGGTCTGTTGCACCTGGCCGTGGTCGAGCATGACGATGCGGTCGGCCAGGGCCAGGGCCTCGGACTGGTCGTGGGTGACGAAGACGATGGTTGCGCCGGTGCGCCGGTGGATATCGGCGAAAATGTCGAGCATGGCGGCGCGCAGATGCACGTCCAGATTGGCCAGGGGTTCGTCGAGCAGGATGATGTCGGTGCCGGTGACGAGGCAGCGGGCCAGCGCCACGCGTTGCCGCTGGCCGCCCGACAGCGCATCGACGCTGCGCTGTTCGAAGCCGGCGAGGGAGACCATGTCCAGTGCCCGGGCGACGCGCTGCTCGATTTCGGCGCGCCCGATGCCGCGCGCCCGCAGCGGATAGGCCACATTGGCGGCGACATCCATATGCGGCCAAAGGGCATAGGATTGAAAGACGATGCCGAGGTCACGCTTTTCCGGCGCCACGCTGAGCGTGGGGCCCGCCATGAGACGGGTATCGAACTGGATCGTGCCGGATGTGGGCTGCTCGAAGCCGGCAATCAGGCGCAGCAGGGTGGTCTTGCCGCAGCCGGAGGGGCCGAGCAGGGCGGTGAACGAGCCCTTGGGCAGGGTGACGCTGACGTCGCGCACGGCAAAATTGCTGCCGAACTGCTTGGAGACGGCATCCAGGGTAATGATGGTCATCGCGCCCCGTTAGCGGTGGCAGATGACATTGCGACGACAGTCGTGCCGGTTAGGCTCCGACGCGATAGCGCAGGGCGTCGATCACGATGCGGAAGGCGGGCGAGTTCTGGTGGCGGCTGGGATAGTAGAGGTGAAAGCCGGTGAAGGTCTGGCTCCAGTCGGGGAGCAGCTCGATCAGTTCGCCGGTGTCGAGATGGGGCTGCACCATGTCGAGCGGGGCGAAGCCAATGCCGAACCCGGCCAGCGCGGCGCGAACGATGGGCGGGGTGCTGTTGAAGGTCAGCTGGCCATCGACGCGAACGCGCAGGAACTGGCCATTCTTCTCGAATTCCCAGGCATAGAGCCCGCCATGGGTGGATAGCCGCAGATTGATGCAGCGATGGGCCGTCAGGTTCTGGGGAATTGTCGGGCGATCCCGCCCGGCCAGATAGGCGGGAGCGGCGATGGCGACGAGCTTGAGATCGGGCGCGATGCGCACGGCGATCATGTCTTTCTCGACATCTTCGCCCAGCCGCACGCCGGCATCGAATTGGTGGGCGGCGATATCGGTGAAGCCCTGGTCGATGATGATCTCGACCTTGATATCTGGATAGAGGGGCAGGACGCGGGCGAGCTTGGGCCAGAGGACGGTATTGGTGGCATGCTCGGTTGCGGTGATGCGGATGGTGCCCGAGGGTTTTTCGCTGAGATCGCGGAGCGCGGCGAGACCCGCCTCGATTTCCTCGAAGCGCGGGGCCACGGTCACCAGCAGGCGTTCGCCCGCTTCGGTGGGGGAAACGCTGCGGGTGGTGCGCGTCAACAGCCGGAGACCCAGGCGGGCCTCCAGCTTGCGAATGGTGTGGCTCAGCGCGGACTGAGACACACCCATGCGTGCGGCGGCGCGGGTGAAGCTGCGCTCATTGGCGACCGCGACAAAGGCGACCAGATCGCTGATGTCCTCGCGAGGCATTCATGAGCTCCATTCATAAAGGCCTAGAGAGTTAGCAGCTATTGCAGGTTCTGCCCACTCTTCTCCCCGCGCAGCGATCTGGCCGTGGCAACCAGGTTGGTGAGGGCGCTTTCCACCTCCGGCCAGCCCCTTGTCTTGAGGCCGCAATCGGGATTGACCCAAAGCTGATCGGCGGCAATGCCCTCGGCGGCCTTGCGCAGGAGCAGTTCCATCTCGTCCTGTCCCGGTACGCGCGGGGAATGGATGTCCCAGACGCCCGGACCGATTTCATTGGGGTAGCGGAAGTCGAGGAAGGCGCGGAGCAGTTCCATGTCCGAGCGGGAGGTTTCGATGGAGATGACATCGGCATCCATTTCGGCAATGGCGGGCATGATGTCGTTGAACTCGGCATAGCACATATGGGTGTGGATCTGGGTCTGGTCGGCGACGCCGGAGGCGGTGATGCGGAAGCAATCGACCGCCCAGCGGAGATAGGCTTCCCAATCGCGCCGACGCAGGGGCAGGCCCTCTCGCAGGGCCGGCTCGTCGATCTGGATCATGCCGATGCCTGCCGCTTCCAGATCGAGCACTTCGTCGCGGATGGCGAGTGCGATCTGGCGGCAGGTCTCCGCGCGAGGCTGGTCGACGCGGACAAAACTCCATTGCAGGATGGTCACCGGGCCGGTGAGCATGCCCTTCATGGGGCGGTCGGTGAGCGAGGCGGCATAGGCCGACCAACGCACGGTCATCGGGGCAGGGCGGGACACATCGCCATAGATCACCGGCGGTTTGACGAAGCGCGAGCCATAGGACTGGACCCAGCCATTTCTGGTGAAGGCGAAGCCATCGAGCTGCTCGCCGAAATACTCGACCATATCATTTCGCTCGAACTCGCCATGGACCAGCACATCGAGGCCGATGCGTTCCTGGATGCGGATGGCCTTTTCGGTTTCGGCTTCGAGGAAGGTCTCGTAATCGGCCTCGGCAATGCGGGCTTTTTTGAAGGCGGCACGCTGCTCGCGGATGGCGGCGGTTTGCGGGAAGGAGCCGATCGTGGTGGTGGGGAAGGCCGGCAGGTTGAAACGCTGGCGCTGGGCCGTTCGCCTGGTGGGGAAGGCGTTGCCGCGGTTCAGGTCAATAGAGGTTCGGGTACGGGCCTTGACCTCGGGCTGATGGATGCGGGGCGATTGACGATGCGAGCGGATGGCGGCGGCGCTTGCGTCGAAGGCATCGCGGGCTGCGCCGCGGCCTCGCTGGATGCCCAATGTCAGCGCTGCAATTTCGGACAGCTTCTGGCGGGCGAAGGCCAGCCAGGAGCGCAATTCGTCGTCCAGCTCGGTTTCGCCATCGAGATCGACCGGGCTGTGCAGCAGCGAGCAGGAGGGGGCGATGACGAGGCGGTCGGGGCCGACGCTGTCCCAGGCCCTGGTGGCCAGGGCCAATTGGCGGTCGAGATCGGCCCGCCAGATATTGCGGCCATCGATGAGGCCGATGGAGAGCACTTTGTCGGCCGGGAGGACCTTCAGCAGCGGAACGAGCTGTTCGGGTGCCCGGACGAGGTCGACATGGAGGCCAGCGACCGGCAAGTCGACGGCCAGCGCGGTATTGTCGAGCAGGGCGCCGAAATAGGTGGTCAGCATGATGCTGGGTGCCGATGCGTGGAGCGCGTGATAGGCCTGCCGCAGGGCGGCACGCTGGGCCTCGGTGAGGTCGAGCGCCAGGATCGGCTCATCGATCTGGACCCAGCCGGCCCCTTCCGCCTTGAGGGCGGCGAGGAGTTCGGCATAGACCGGCAGGACCGCATCGAGCAGGGTCAAGGGATCGAACCCGTCCTGCTTGGCCTTGCCGAGGCTCAGCCAGGTTACGGGGCCCACCAGAACCGGCCGCGTGTCGATGCCGAGCGCCTTGGCCTCGCGATATTCGTCCAGAACCTTGCTGGTCGAGAGGCGGAAATTCTGGCCCTCATGCAGTTCGGGGACGATGTAGTGGTAATTGGTGTCGAACCACTTGGTCATCTCCATGGCCGGGGCATCGGCCGTGCCGCGTGCCATGGCAAAATAGCGAGCCAATGGGTCTTCGATCCCGGCAAAGCGCGGGGGAATTGCCCCGAGCATGGCGGTGGTATCAAGCACGTGATCGTAGAAGGAGAAGTCGTTGGAGGGGATGATGTCGATCCCGGCCTGCTGCTGGAGCTGCCAGTGGCGGGCGCGGAGTTCTGTGCCGGTGGCGAGGAGCGCGGCGGCCGTTGTCTCGCCTTTCCAATAGGCTTCGAGCGCCTTTTTGAGTTCGCGGTGGGCGCCGATGCGGGGGAAGCCGAGATTGGCTGATTTGGTCATAATGATACCGATGCAAGCGTGATGGCCCACCGGCCGCGTGTGGCGGCCATGGTCGGGCGGTTACGAAATCAGGGACGTAGCGTTGCGAGCGTCAGGAGCGACGCATTCGGAACCCTAACTGGCTTGCGGTGGTGGTCGTCTGGCTAGGCGTCATGGCAATTCCTCGACCGGTCCGCCCGACCGGCATGTTGCGAGCATTCAATCCCAAGGTAGGTCTCCTGGCTCGCGGGTCTTGCCGGATGTTCGCCTTCCCAGCCCTGGGCCAGTGGCATTCTGAACATCCGTCACCGCCTACAGTTGCGGGGGCAGCTCCGGACTTGGCGAGGCCGCACCGGATTCCCTGTTATCCCCTTGCGGAGACCATGGGCAGCATAAACATGCCGCCCTCTGCGCGTGCTGTCAACAAGGATATAAAGAAATCTTTATATGATGGTCAGCCGCCTTGCAGCAGCGTGATGACGATAGCGGCCACGATGGCGGGCACGCAGACGATGGCCATGGTCATGAGCGCGCCACGATCCTGGGCGCGCTCGGCGGGAGAAGGGTGCGACTTCCTTGTCATCACAGCACCTTGGCCAGGATAAATCCCTTGCCGCGGCTGGAGGTCTGGATGGCCACGCGCATTTCGCTGGCGGTCACGGCCTCGATTGGGTTTGCCGGCGCCGAGACATTGGCGATACGGAAGAGATAGCCATCAAAGCCATTGACCAGATACCAGCAGGGTGCATCGGCGTTCAGCCGCGGAAACTGCAGATACAGCACGGCCAGATGCCCGCGCGAGAGACGGCCCACCAGCCGCTCCGGATTGAGGGGGCCATCGTCGGTCACAATGCGCTCGGCATAGTCGGGGACCAGCCGCTCGGGCATGTCCATTGGTGCATCGAGATGGACGAAATAGCCGCGCCGCACGGCGGCCAGCACCATATTGGCCAGCTCGTCGCCGCCCTCGCCGATTTCGAAGGCAAGCACTTTCTCGGCGCGATGCGTCATGAGCAAGCTGCGATCAAGGGCGCCCATCGCCGTCAGCAAGGCCACTGCCGGCGCCATGGCCGCGCTGACCGGAGGATGCTCGGGCAGGGGGATGTCGCAATAGGAGAGGGCGCGATGATCGTTCCAGAGACTGATGCTGAGCCCGGTCTTGTGCATGTTGGTGGCAAAGCCGGCGGTCGCAAACAGATGTTCGGCCACCGAGCCGCTGTCGGGCGTATCGGTCTGTAGCGTTGCGGCGCCTTCGGCGCGGGCATTGTCGATGGTCGTTTCCAGCAGCAGCCGGCCGATGCCGCGGCCGCGTGCCGCCGGGGTCACGGCAAGCCAGCTGAGGCGGGCGAGAGCGGCGCTTGGATGGTGTCGCATGATGCAGGCACCGACGAGGATCTGGCATTCCACCGCCACCAATACGCGGAGATTGGCGGTGTCCAGCACCTGTTGCCATTGGTCGGGGTTCTCGACGGCAAAGTCCCCGCCGCGCGCCGAACCCGAAAGGGCGGAAAGGGCTTCTGCGTCGGCGCGGTTAGCCCAGCGCAGGCGGGCGAAGGTGTCATATGGCTTGAGAGAATGGGCCTGGGACATGGCTGCGTTTCCTCAGGCCAAAATAAGCGAGATGAACAAAATGGCGTAGGCGGCGGCAACCAGAACGGCCAGGCCAGCCAGTATCCAGGCCGCGCGCCCGGACATGGCGTGTGACCGTTCGCTGCTCATATGGGCGCGATAGAGTTCTGGATACCAGGGATAGCGAGACATGACGGACTCCATAGTTTGGAGCCGGCAGCATGGGCCAGGGCCGCATAAGCGCTCGATAGGGATTGTGCCGCGCCGGTATAAGGCCCGCATAAGTTTGGCGGGTATCAACGGTGGCGTCGGCGAGGGAAATGGTGGGCCCACCAGGACTCGAACCTGGAACCAGACCGTTATGAGCGGTCGGCTCTAACCATTGAGCTATAGGCCCTTGGCAGCCTCATAGCAGGGTCGGGGCTCGTGTCAAAGGGGGAGGGCATTGTCGCTGTCGCCTTCCACCAGTTCCATGGGCACGACCTTGCGGACGACGCCCAGCGGATACTGGGCAGCATAGGCGGGCATGGTGGCGAGCAGGGCCTCGGCCAGGGCGATGCCGAGATCGCGCAGCGACAGCGAGAAGCAGGTGAGCTTGGGCATGAGGTAGTGGGCGTGGGTGCTGTCGCGGCCGATAATGGCGATGTCCCGCCCGGGTGCCAGGCCCGCTTCGTGCAGGCCGCCATAAAGGCCAACGGAAAGCTTCTCGTTGATCAGCACAAAGCCGGTGGGGCGCTTGTCCTGCGGCATGGCAGCGATGGCGCGGGCAATCTGGTGGCCGCCGCGCTCATTGGGATAAGTGCGGAAGACCAGATCGGGATCGTAGGCGATGCCGTGGCGCTCAAGCGTCTTGCGGTAGCTGTCGACGAAGACGAAGCCCAGATTGGTATCGTCGATCGGGGCAAAGACGCCGATGCGGCGATGGCCTTTTTCGATGAGACGGGTCGCGCCGGCTTCGGCCATGCCTTCGAAATCCAGATCGAGCCAGGGATGGCCGGCATCGGTGAGGCTGCGGCCCAGGGCGATGAAGGGGATGCCCTGTTCGGCCAGGTAGTCGATGCGGTGATCGTGGCGCTTGGTGGCCGAGATGATGAGGGCATCGGCAAAGCCGCGGGCGACGACGCGCTGCAGATAGGCATCGGGGTCTTCCTCCGACGAGCAGAGCAGGGCGACGAGGTCGAGCTGGTGGCGGGCGAAGACGGTCTGCACGCCATCGAAGACGCTCATGAAGAAGACGTCGCCTTCCCCTGTTATCTCCGAGCCGGTCTGCATCATGAAGCCGACAACGCCTGTGGAGCCCTTGCGCAGGGCGCGGCCGGCCTGGTTGGGGACGTAACCCAGTGCGGATGCGGCCTCCAATACGCGCTGGCGGGTCTGTTCGTTGACGTCGGGCTTGCCATTGAGCGCGCGGGAAACCGTCCCGATCGAAATATTGAGATGCTCGGCCAAGCGCTTGATGCCAACCATTTTTCCCCCTCGGCGTGCATTGGTGCCATGGCCGGTTTTGCACGGCGCTCCGGACACCCTATTGACACGGATCAGGCTGTTTATATACCGTCGTAAACGTTTACGGAAAGGCTTGCGGAGGAGGAAACCGCAACCCCGAAAATCCGTATGGAGGATATCAGTTTGACGAAAACGGCAGTTCTGGCTGGGTGCGGAGCTATGTCCAGAGGGTGGCTGAAGGCCATTCTCGAGGCGCCGGAATTGGCTGGCCGGATTGATGTTGTGGGGTTGGTCGATCTCGACCGCGCAACGGCGCAGGCGCGAGCCGATGAGTTCGGGCTGAGCGGGGCCGCGATCGGCACGGATCTCGATGCCATGCTGGCCGAGGTCAAGCCGGATTTGCTGTTTGACGTGGTGGTGCCGGTGGCCCGGCATGATGTGGTGGCGACCGGGCTCAGGCATGGATGCCATGTGCTGAGCGAAAAGCCGATGGCGACATCGCTGGCGGCGGGGCAGGACCTGGTCAAGCTGGCGCGCGATGCCGGGCGGGTGCATGCGGTGGTGCAGAACCGGCGCTTTATCTCCGGCGTGCGGCGCATTCGGCGGCTGATCGAGAGCGGGGCGCTGGGCGAATTGACGGCGCTGCATTGCGACTTCTTCATCGGCGCCCATTTCGGCGGTTTCCGCGAGGAAATGGACAATGTGCTGCTGCTCGACATGGCCATCCATACGCTGGATGCTGCCCGGTTCATGGCGGGCAAGGTGCCGCTGGCGGTCTATTGCCTCGAAACCAATCCGCGCGGCTCCTGGTATGCCAATGGCGCGGCGGCCAATGCGATCTTCGAATTTTCCGACGATGTGGTCTTCACCTATCGCGGTAGCTGGTCGGCCGAAGGGGCCAATACCAGCTGGGAAAGCGCCTGGCGCATCGTGGGGACCAAGGGCTCGCTGTTGTGGAATGGCGAGGACCAGTTCGAGGCCAAGGTGGTGGCGGGGGACAGTGGGTTTTTCCGCGAGCTGACTGCAATCGATGTGCCCGAACCGGCGGATATCGCCCAGACCCATGGCCATGCCAGCGTCATCGCCGAATTTCTCGGCGCCATCGAAGCGGGCCGCCAGCCGGAGACTGCCGGCAACGACAATATCAAGAGCCTTGCCATGGTCTTTGCGGCGATCGAAAGCGCCAAGACCCGGCAACGCGTCACCATTGCAGTTTAGGAAGAGAGCCAAGTGAGCGATCCAGCCAAGACCATCCGCATCGGCACCATGATCCAGGCGACGGCCGGCAAGGCGGCCGAGAATATTGCCGCTATTGCCGATCTGGGCTTTGAGAGTTTCGAGCCGTTTTTCTGGCAGACGACCAATGGGCAGGATCTGGCGGAGCTGGGCAAGCGTTCGCTCGACGCCATTGGCAATCGCGACATCACCATTTCCACCATTGGCATGTTCGGCAATCCGCTGGAGGACCAGGACATGGACCGCCAGACCCTGCAGGGCTGGAAGGACTGCATCGACAATGCACACCATTTCGGGGCGACGACCGTGGCCGGGTTCACGGGTCGCGTGCGCAACAAGCCGCTGACGGACAGCCTGCCGCAATACAAGAAGGTTTGGTCTGAGCTGGCCAAGCGCGCTGATGACAAGGGCGTCAAAATCGCCTTCGAGAATTGCGCGATGGACGGCAATTGGGCGAGCGGCGACTGGAACATCGCGCATAATCCCGATGCCTGGGAGCTGATGTTCAACGAGACGCCGGACGACAATATCGGGCTCGAATGGGAGCCCTGCCACCAGCTGGTCTATCTGATCGATCCCATCCCTCAGATCCGCAAGTGGGCGCACAAATTCTTCCATGTGCATGGCAAGGACGCGACCATCCGCTGGGACGTGATCAAGGAGCACGGCATTTTCGGCAAGGAGAAGTTCGTGTTCATGCGGACGCCGGGCTTTGGTGACACCAATTGGACCGATGTGATCTCCGAGCTTCGGCTGGCCGGCTATCAGGGCTCGATCGATATCGAGGGCTGGCATGACCCGGTCTATCGCGATGCGCTCGAAATGACCGGGCAGGTGCGCGGCCTCAATTATCTCAAGAATTGCCGCGGCGGCGATTTCGTCGCCCTGGCCAGCTAGACCGGCGGGCGGGGCAGGAGGGCCCCGCTCGAGTGTGGAACGCGGCACATCGCCGCCAAGGGAGGAAGACAATGAAGCTGAGTACATTCGGCCTTGCGGCCGGTATCGCATTGGGCGCGCTGCTGGCGGCAGGGCCTGCCATGGCGCAGGTGACGCTCAAGATCTGGTCGATCGACGGGGTGGACCGTCCGGGCATCGCCGACACCTTCTCCAAGGAATTCGACGAGCAGAACGAGGATATCGTGGTCGAGTATCGCGGTATTCCGTTCGACGATCTGGTGAACGAGACGCTGCGCGCCTTCGCCACCGGCAATGCTCCCGATATCGTCTCGTTCGACAATCCCGATTTCGCGATGTTCTCCTCGCGCGGGGCCATGCTCGACATTACCGACCGCATCGCCAATTCGCAGGTGATCAAGGCCGAGAATTATTTCCCCGGTCCGCTCAACTCGGTGACCTGGGATGGCAAGTATTTCGGCATTCCCAAATATACCGATACGATCGGGGTGTTCTATAACAAGGACCTGTTCGCCAAGGCGGGCATTACCGAGCCGCCCAAGACCTGGGAACAGGTGGCCGAATATGCCGAAAAGCTGACCGACCCCGCCAATAACGTCTATGGCGTGACCTTCTCGGCCCGCGCCGGCGAGGAAGGCACGTTCCAGTTCCTGCCGCTGATCCAGATGTCGGGCGGGGATTATTCCAACGTCAATACCGAGGGCGCGGTGGCCGCGCTCGAGCTCTGGAAGAAGATCATCGACAATGGCTGGGCGTCCAAGGACGTGTTGAGCCTGGGCCAGTGGGACTCGACCGGCACGTTCAATTCGGGCAATGCCGCCATGGCCATTTCCGGCCCATGGGAAGTGGACCGCATGGTGGAAGACGCCAAGTTCGATTGGGGCGTGGCTCTGTTGCCGACCCTGACCGATGGCGGCACCCGCTCCTCGGCGCTGGGCGGGTTCGACTGGGGCATCATGTCGACCACCAAGCATCCAGACGAAGCTTTCCGGGCGCTCGAATATTTCGCCAGCCAGGATAACCGGATCTTCGAGGAATTCGGCAGCATTCCGCCGCGCAGCGATATTCCACTGCCCGAAACCGGCATTGCGCTCAAGGATGCCGCGCTCAAGGTGTTCCAGGAGCAGCTGCAATATGCCCAGCCGCGCGGGCCGCATCCGGAATGGCAGAAAATCTCCAAGGCCATCTATGACGCCATGCAGAAGGCCCTGACCGGCCAGATGCCGGCCAAGGATGCGCTCGACGAGGCGCAGGCCACCATCAAGGGAATTGTCGGCTAGCCCGATCGATCCCACCCGGCCGGAGCGATCCGGCCGGGGCATTCCCGAGTCGAGGAAGGCTGGATGGCGAAGTTTTTCAATAGTTTGCGGGACGGGGTCGGGTTCGACCTGATCCTGGTGGGCGCGGCGATGCTGTTCCTGCTGGCGCTGGCCGGCCTGCCGCTGGTCTATAATGTGCTGATGAGCTTCCAGCAGGTGGACATGTTCACCCTGGGCCAGCTGATCCGGCCTTTTGCCGGCTTCACCAATTACGCGGCAGTGGTGGCGCAGCCCGAATTCTGGCTGGTGACGCGCAATACGCTAATTTTCGTCGTTGGGTCGATGACCGGGCAATTCGTGCTGGGTTTCGCGCTGGCGCTGTTTTTCGCGCAGAAATTTCCGGGCGCCGCGACCATTCGCGGGCTGTTCCTGGTGTCCTGGGTGATGCCGGGGCTGGTGGTGGGTGCGATCTGGAGCTGGATCCTCGCTGGCGATTTCGGCGTACTCAATTCCGTCCTGCGCGGGCTCGGCATCATCCAGTCCAATATCTTCTGGAAGTCGGACCCGAGCTTTTCCATCTGGGCCGTGATCATCGCCAATATCTGGCTGGGCCTGGCCTTCAACATGCTGCTGCTGTCGGTGGGCTTGGCGGCAATCCCGCGCGATCTCTACGAGGCGGCCGAGCTCGATGGCGCCAATGCCTGGCAGCGGTTCTGGACCATTACCCTGCCCATGATGCGCTCGACCATTGGCGCGGTGCTGTCGCTGGGGCTGATCGGCACCTTGCAGCAATTCGATCTCTTTCCCGCGCTCACCGAAGGCGGGCCGGCCAATACGTCCAATGTGGCGGGCTATTGGTCCTGGCAGCTCAGCTTCCAGCTTTATGACTTTGCCAAGGGCGCGACGGTTTCGGTGATGATGTTCGTGCTCGTGCTGTTCGCCTCCATCCTCTATGTGCGTTCGACCCGGCATGAGGTGCGCGGATGACCCGGCGCTACACACCCTGGGCCTTGCTGGTCGTCGCGCTGGCGCTGGCCGCGGTCTATCTCTTTCCGCTCTATTGGATGTATGTCACCAGCCTCAAATCGGGGTCGGAGATTTTCGCTAATCCGCCGACCTTCTGGCCCACCACACCCAATCCCGACATCTATGGGCAGGTCTGGTCGCGGCGCACCATGTCCACGTTCCTGTGGAACTCGGTGATCATTGCTTCGGGCGTCACCGCGATCACCGTGATCCTGGGCACGGGCTGCGCCTATGTGCTGGCGCGCTATCGCAGCGCCTGGATCGATGTGGGGCTGTTTGCCGTGCTGATGCTGCAGGTGTTGCCGGCATCGGTGATGATCACGCCGCTTTTCGTGGGGTTCAACCAGATCGGGCTGCTCAATTACCCGCGGCTGGCGGTGATCCTGGCGGCGGCGGCGAAATCCATGCCGTTCTTCGTGGTGCTGGTGCGGGCAACCTTCATGAGCGTGCCGCGCGAACTGGAAGAGGCGGCGCTGGTCGATGGCAATTCGCGGGTGGGGGCGTTTTTCCTCATCGTGCTGCCGCTGGCACGCAATGGCATATTGGTCTGCGCCATCCTCACCTTCATGGGCTCGTTCGGCGAATATATCTATTCCAAGTCGATCATCCAGAGCCCGGCCTTGCAGCCCGCCAGCGTGGGGCTGTCCGGGTTCCTGGGGCCCAATTCGTCGGATTGGAATTCGATCATGGCCTATTCGGCCATCTATGTGACGCCGATCCTGGCCATTTTCGTCATCCTGCAGCGCCGGATCGTCTCCGGTCTTACCTCGGGAGCCCTCAAATGAGTGCAGAGCCGCAAATCGAACTGATCGGCATCGACAAGCATTATGGCAGCTTTCACGCGCTCAAGAATATCGACCTGACCATTCCCAAAGGGGCGTTCGTGGCGCTGGTCGGGCCCTCGGGTTGCGGTAAATCCACCTTGCTGCGGTCCCTGGCGGGGCTGGAGAGCATTTCCGGTGGCACGATGAAAATTGCCGGCCAGCAGATGAATGGGGTGCCGCCGCGCAAGCGCGACGTGGCCATGGTGTTCCAGAGCTATGCGCTTTATCCGCATATGACGGTGGAGCAGAACCTGACCTATTCGCTGCGGCTCAAGCGCGTGCCCAAGGCCGAGGCGGCGCGGGCGGCGCAGGAGGTGGCGGCGACGACGGGGCTGACGCCGCTGCTGAAGCGCTATCCACGCGAGCTCTCGGGCGGGCAGCGGCAGCGCGTGGCCATGGGGCGGGCCATTATTCGCAATCCCAAGGCGTTTCTGTTCGATGAGCCGCTCAGCAATCTCGATGCGGCGCTGCGCGTGCATATGCGCAAGGAAATCCGCGCGCTGCATGACCGGCTGGGAGCGACCTCGGTTTATGTGACGCATGACCAGATCGAGGCCATGACCATGGCCGATCATGTGGTGGTGATGCGTGATGGGGTGATCGAGCAGCAGGGTTCGCCATTGGAGCTCTATGACACGCCGGCCAGCAAGTTCGTGGCGGGGTTTATCGGTTCGCCGGCGATGAATTTTGTGCCGGGGACGGTGAGTTCGGATGGCCAATCGGTGCTGCCGGACCTGCCCGGCGCGGGGGCAGTGGCTTTGGGTCGAACGATAGAGGCCGGGCGTTCGGTGGTGATCGGGTTGCGGCCCGAGCATCTGCAATTGGCGGGCAATGGCCCGGCGGTGTTGCGCATGGTTGTGTCAGCGGTCGAGTCGACGGGGGCGATGACCTATCTGACGCTGGGTGACGATCCGGAAATCATGGTGGTCGATACCGGCCGCAATGCGGTCAAGGCGGGGGACACGGTCGGGGTGAGCATTGCGCCGGCCAATGTGCATCTGTTCGATCCGGCGACGGAGAAGGCGATTTAGGGGCTGTCTGGTTGGACAGTCGTGCCGCTTAGGACCAATCGACATTCAGCTGATGCTGGCCTGCAAATGCCGATTTTCTGCGCTTCCGGTGCTCACGTACCAAACGTACGCTGCGCTCCGGTTCTCGAAAACCGCCATTTTCGGCTCAGCCTGAGCTGGATGTCGATTGGTCCTAGTGCTGCCAGACCACCAGGCCTGCGGCGGTCGCCATCATCACGCCGGCGGTCTTGTTGAGGCGGCCGAGGGCCTTGCTGCTCTTGAACATTTCGCGGGCGGCCGAGGCGAGCCAAGCATAGCCGCAGCCGATGATCAGCAGGACCACGACAACGATGGCGGTCAGTTCGGCGAAGGCGATCGGCGTCATCTGGTCGAGCGGGATCACCGTGGGCAGGATGGCGAGGTAGAAGACGATGGTCTTGGGATTGCCCATGGTCAGCGAGAAGCCGGCGAGGAAGGTTCGCCAGCTGTCTTCGTTCTTGGGTTTCATCTGCTCGGCACCGGGGCGGGCCGTCCAGAATTTATAGGCGATATAGAGCAGGTAGGCGGCGCCGGCCCAGCGGATGATGGTGAAAACCGGTCCGAACCAGGTGGCGACGGCGGCAAGGCCAAAGACGGCGAAGACGAAATAGACGAGGTCGCCGGCCAGGATGCCCAGCACCATGGGAAAGGCCCCCTTGAACCCGCCGCCCAGCGCGCGGGCGACCACTGCGGCAACGCCGGGGCCGGGCACCAGCACGGCAATCGCGTAGGCGATGGTGAAGGTCAGGAGGGTGAAGGGTTCCATGGCAGGCCTCGGTTCGGGAGGCGGACACTACGCTTGCCCGTGCCGGTTGCCAATCGGCTTCTTCAGGAGGACCTGGTGAGGTGCCGCCAGATGCGAAACAGCGCCCGGGCCAGTACCAGCAGGAGCCAGGCGAGCAGCACGGTGGCAAACACCGACCCCACGATGATCCCAACGGGAATGAGGGCGGTGGCGAGCGAGGCCGGGCCAAGCGGGCCCGGCGTGGGCAGCACATAGACGGCCCAGCCCACTACCAGGACGAATATTACTGCGCCAAAGAGGTAGAGGACCAGGCCCATCGCATCACGGCAGCCGGGCCAATCGCTCGGTCAGCAGCTTATAGAATCCATCGGCATTGCCATTGCGCAGGTAGGTCGCGTTCTTGGCACGGCCGGTGACGTGCCAATAGTCCACCACTGTCATGCCCACGGTCAGCTCGCTTGATGTTTCGATGGTGACGTTGCAGTGGCGGCCCTCGAACAGCTCGGGCTGCAGCAGATGGGCGATGACGGTGGGGTCATGGAGCGGTGCGCCGGTCCAGCCGTATTTCTTGAGGTCGAAGGTTTCCGAGAAGGTGAGCATGGCGTGGACGGCCGCGCCGGATTGGTTGCCGATGGCCTTGATGGCGGCGAGGCGTTCGGGCGTCGACTGAATCTGGTGGGTCACGTCGAGCGGCAGGATGGTGATGGGAGCGCCGCAACGCATCACGACATCGGCGGCTTCGGGATCGACATAGATGTTGAATTCGGCGGCGGGGGTGATGTTGCCCACTTCGAAATAGGCGCCACCCATCATGACGATTTCGGCGATGCGCTCGGCAATGGCGGGCTGCTTGATCAGCGCCAGGGCGATATTGGTCAGCGGCCCCAGGGTGCAAAGCGTGATGGTTTTGGGCTCGGCGGCCATCAGGGTGTTGATGATGTAGTCGACGCCATGGAGCGTTTGCAGCGGGATCTGCGGCTCGGGCAGGTTGGGGCCATCGAGGCCGGTTTGCCCATGCACATGTTCGGCGGTGACGAGATGGCGGCGCAGCGGGCGCGAGCAACCGGCAAAGACGGGAATATCCGGGCGTCCGGCCAGTTCCACCACTTTGCGGGCATTGATGGCGTTCTGGGCGACGCCGACATTGCCCGCGACGGCGACAATGCCCAGCACATCGAGCTCTTCCGGGGATGCCAGCGCCAGGAGGATGGCGACGGCATCGTCCTGGCCAGGATCGGTGTCGATAATGATTTTGCGGGGCATGTCGGAACCTTGGCGTTGAAAACGGGGGATGGTACCGGCGCTCTCGTCGCCGGTCGACTGGCGATCTGGGCTTGTGCAGAGGAACGTTTGGATCGGAATGGGCGTTCTGATGGGCACAGTTTCTCCCACCTATTGGAAGCCATATGGCACGCATGGGCCGACCCGCTGCATCGACTGAAATGGACGAAAGCCAGTTCGAGCGGATACTGACCAACACGGCCCGGATCGCGCTGGTGCTGATCGGATTTGCGGTATTGCTCGTGGTATTGCAGGCCGGAAAGGTCATTCTGGCGCCGGTGACGCTGGCCATTGTCATCGGGCTGATGTTCGGGCCGGTGGCCGACCGGCTCGAGGGATTTGGAATTCCGCCGGCGCTCTCGGCAGGTGTGGTCGTCCTGCTGTTGCTGGCGGTGATATTCGGCGGCGTGGCGCTGTTTGCCGTGCCGCTCTCGGAATGGGTGGCGCGGGCTCCGGCGATCTGGGACAAGCTGCAGAACGAAATCTCGGCGCTGCGCGAGCCGATGGAATCGGTGGCCGCGTTCCAGGAGCAATTGACCTCGCTGTTCGGCAGCGCCTCGGCCATGGCGGTGACGGTGGAGGATGGCGGGCAGGTGATTGGCCTTGCCATGCTGGCGCCCGCCATTGGGGCGCAGGTGCTGATTTTCCTCGCCAGCCTCTATTTCTTCGTGGCGACGCGGGACCATATTCGCGTCTCGGTGCTCTCGCTCTGCGTGAGCCGGCGGATGCGCTGGCGCACGGCGCATATCTTTCTCGATGTGGAGACCAAGGTCAGCCGGTTTCTGCTGTCGATCACCTTCATCAATGCCTGTGTCGGTTGCGCCGTGGCGCTGGCCATGTGGGCCATCGGCATGCCGTCGCCGATCCTGTGGGGCGCGATGGCGGCGGTGCTCAATTACATTCCCTATGTGGGGCAGGGGGTGATGATCCTGGTGTTGCTGGCCGTGGGCCTGGGCACGCAAACCGGCCTCGAAAATATCCTGCTGCCGGTGGGGTGCTATGTGGCCATCAACTTTGTCGAAGGGCAGATCGTTACGCCGCATTTCATCGGGCGGACGATGACGCTCAACCCCTTCATCATCTTTCTTTCGATCACTTTCTGGCTCTGGGCCTGGGGGCCGGTGGGCGGGCTCATCGCCGTGCCGACGCTGCTGATCGCCCATTCCATCCTCACCCATGCGGTGCCCAGCAAGCCGGTCAAACCCAAGCGCCCCGTGCGGCGGACGCGCAATATGACGGACCGGGAGGAATTGCTGGCCAATGCCGCGGTGGCTATTCGCGAACAGAGCGAGGAGCAGCAGAAGGCCGAAGACAAACGCAAGGAAGAGCGGATGCAGCCTCCCGAAGGGACCGCGCCAAGCGGGGTGGAACCGGCAACGTGAAGCTGCCCTGCGATCGCGGCGCTTGACGCGCCGGGACGGATCGGAACACTGCCTATTGTGGTTCGGATTTGTAGCGGGAGAATCTGGTGGCGGGCGAAGCGATTGGACACGCGGCAGAAGCCGCATCGCATGGCGGGATCGACCTGCTGCCGGTCGTGGCGCTGCTGGCTGCCGGGGTGATCGCCGTGCCGCTGTTCAAGCGGCTGGGCCTGGGTTCGGTGCTGGGGTATCTGGCGGCGGGCCTGCTGCTGGGGCCATCGGGGCTTGAAGTCATCAATGATCCGGCTTCGGTGCTGCACCTGGCCGAATTGGGCGTGGTGATGTTCCTGTTCATCATCGGGCTCGAAATGGAGCCGTCGCGGCTGTGGTCGCTACGCAAGCAGATTTTTGGTCTGGGCGTGATTCAGGTTTCTATTTGCGGGCTGTTGCTGACCGGGGTCGGTATTCTGCTCGGTTTTGCGCCGGCTGTGGCCTTCGTCTTCGGCATGGGGTTCGTGCTGACGTCCACGGCCATCGTCATGCAGATTCTGGGCGAGCGGGGGGAGCTGTCGACCGATAGCGGGCAGCGCATGGTTTCCATCCTGCTGCTCGAAGACCTCGCCATCGTGCCGCTACTGGCTGTTGTCGCCATTCTTGCGCCGACCGGCGGGGAAGAGACGCTGGTGACCCGGTTGACCGGGATTGCCATCGCGCTGGGCGCTATTGGCCTTTTGATTTTCCTCGGCCGCCGCATCATGAACCCGTTCTTTTCGCTGCTGGCCTCGACCAAGCTGCGCGAGGTGATGACGGCCGCGGCCCTGCTAGTGGTGCTGGGGGCGGCGCTGCTGTTCCAGGTCAGCGGGCTCTCCATGGCCATGGGGGCCTTCCTTGCCGGCGTGCTGCTGTCGACCTCGACCTTCCGGCATCAGTTGGAGGCCGATGTCGAGCCCTTCCGCGGCATTCTGCTTGGCCTGTTCTTCCTGGCCGTGGGGATGTCGCTCGGTCTGGCGACGGTGTGGGCGAACTGGGGCATTATCGCCCTCAGCGTGGTGGCCTATATGCTGGTCAAGGCCGCGGCGATCTATTGCATCGCGCGGGTGCTGAAATCGAGCCATGGCGAGGCGCTGGAGCGGGCCGTGCTCATGGGGCAGGGCGGCGAATTCGCCTTCGTGCTCTATACGACCGCGGCCACGGCCGGGCTGATCGACGCGCCGACCAATGCGATCTTCACCGCCACGGTCATCATTTCCATGGTGCTGACGCCCTTCTTCATCATCGGGTTGCGCTATGTGATGCCCAAGGGGGAGACGCAGTCGATGGAGGGCGTCGAGAAGGCCGACGGGCTTTCGGGCAAGATACTCATTATCGGCTTTGGCCGGTTTGGGCAGATTGCCAGCCAGCCGCTCCTGGCTATGCATCATTCGGTGTCCATCATCGACAATGATACCGAAATGGTGCGGGTCGCCGCCCAGATCGGCTTCAAGGTCTATTATGGCGATGGCACCAGGCTCGATATCCTGCATGCCGCGGGCGCCGGCACGGCCGACGTGATCCTGATCTGCACCGACAAGAAGGAGCAGACGACCCGGATCGCCGAATTGCTGCGCGACGAATTTCCGCTGGTGCGGGTCATGGCCCGGGCTTTCGATCGCGGCCATGCCATCGAACTGGTCAAGGCCGGGGTGGAGTATCAGCTGCGCGAATTGTTCGAATCCGCGCTGACCTTTGGCGGCGACGTGGTGCAGATGCTGGGCGCGACCGAGGAGGAGGCCGCCGAAGTGGTGGCCGGCGTGCGCGACCGGGACCGGCAGCGCTTCGAGCTGCAACTGGCCGGCGAGGACTGGACCGGGCAGAATCTGCTGCTCAGCAATGCCCGCGATCAGGCCCGCGAAGGCGGGGTCGTGCTATCGGAAGAAGCGGTGGAGGACTCCGTCGCCAAGAGCGCCCAGCCTGCGTCCTAGACATGGTAGGGCTGCGCGAGGGGGCTTCCGCATGCCCAAATTAAGTGCAATGCTGACTACGACAGAGGGGAACTGTTCGTCATGAAAACTGGATTGCGATATGCCGCAAAAGCCAATCGTTTACGACGCGCCCACCCCCGAACGCCCGGCGGCAAGTGTTGAGGCCATCCAGGGCGAGATCCTCGAAAGACTGATCTATTCCGTTGGCAAGGACCCCATCGTCGCCCGGCCGCATGACTGGCTGGCGGCGACGATCCTGGCAGTCCGCGACCGGGTGATGGACCTGTGGATGGAGTCCTCGCGCGAGACGTGGCGGACGTCCAACAAGCGGGTCTATTACCTGAGCCTCGAATTCCTGATCGGCCGGCTCATGCGCGATGCCATGAGCAATGTCGGGCTGATCGAGCCGGTGCGCGACGCGCTTAGGAATCTCAATGTCGATCTGGGCGACCTGATCAATCTCGAGCCCGATGCGGCTTTGGGCAATGGCGGCCTCGGCCGTCTGGCTGCGTGTTTCCTTGAATCCATGTCGTCGGTGAAGATCCCGGCCTATGGCTATGGCATCCGCTATGTGCATGGCCTGTTCCGCCAGGAAATGAGCGAAGGCTGGCAGGTCGAACTGCCCGAGGAATGGCTGGCGCATGGCAATCCCTGGGAATTCGAGCGGCGCGAAAGCGCCTATGAGATCGGTTTTGGCGGGCATGTCGAGCCGGTGACCGATCCGGATGGCACTGTGCGCCAGGAATGGCGACCCAATGACCATCTGCTGG
The DNA here is from genome assembly GCF_030159855.1 of Devosia yakushimensis. Classification (NCBI taxonomy): domain Bacteria; kingdom Pseudomonadati; phylum Pseudomonadota; class Alphaproteobacteria; order Hyphomicrobiales; family Devosiaceae; genus Devosia; species Devosia yakushimensis. Next base: position 774,594 of record NZ_BSNG01000001.1, read on the forward strand.
CCGTGGCCTTCGATACCCCTATTGTGGGCTGGCGCGGGGCCAGGGTGAATACGCTGCGGCTGTGGAGCGCGCAGCCGATCGACCCCATTCTGCTCGACAAGTTCAATTCGGGCGACCATATCGGCGCGCTGGAAGAAAGTGCGCGGGCAGAAGCCATTACGCGGGTTCTTTACCCTGCTGATTCAACGGCGGCTGGGCAGGAATTGCGGCTGCGGCAGGAGTTTTTCTTCTCCTCGGCCTCGCTGCAGGACATCGTCCGGCGGCATTTGCAGCAATATGGCGATCTGGGCTCGCTGCCCGACAAGGTGGCCATTCAGCTCAACGATACGCATCCGGCGATTTCGATTGCCGAGCTGATGCGCATCCTGGTCGACGACAATGGTCTCAAATGGGCCGATGCCTGGAAGCTGACGCGCGGCACCTTTGGCTATACCAACCATACGCTGCTGCCCGAGGCGCTGGAGAGCTGGCCGGTGGCGCTGCTCGAGCGGCTGTTGCCGCGGCACATGCAGATCATCTACCAGATTAATGCCGATGTGCTGGCGGAAGCGCGGCAGCGCGCCAAGTTCAACGATGGCCAGATTGCCAGCGTGTCGCTGATCGACGAGGCGGGCGGGCGCCGGGTGCGCATGGGCCAATTGGCCTTTGTCGGCTCGCATTCGATCAATGGCGTTTCGGCGCTGCATACCGAGCTGATGAAGCAGACGGTGTTTTCCGACCTGCACAAGCTCTACCCCGACCGCATCAATAACAAAACCAATGGCATCACGCCGCGGCGCTGGCTGATGCAATGCAATCCGGGGCTGACCAAGCTGATCGGCGACCGGATCGGCCAGGGGTTCCTCGACGATATCGACCTGCTGCAGGGGCTCAAGGCGCATGCCGAGGACCCGGGATTCCAGGAGCAGTTCGCGGGGGTCAAGAAGGCCAATAAGCAGCGGCTCGCCAAGCTGATCAAGGATCGCACGAATATCACGGTGTCGCCCGATGCGTTGTTCGACGTGCAGATCAAGCGCATCCACGAATATAAGCGGCAGCTGCTCAACGTCATCCAGGCCGTTGCCGCCTATGATGAAATTCGGGCGCATCCGGAACGCGACTATGTTCCGCGCGTCAAGATTTTCGCGGGCAAGGCGGCGCCGGGTTACTGGAACGCCAAGCTCATCATCAAGCTGATCAACGACGTCGCCAAGGTCATCAATCACGACCCGGCGGTGCGCGGCCTGCTCAAGGTGGTGTTCCTGCCCAATTACAATGTGAGCCTGGCCGAGGTGATCGTTCCCGCCGCCGATCTCAGCGAGCAGATTTCCACTGCCGGCATGGAAGCCTCGGGCACCGGCAATATGAAGTTCATGGCCAATGGCGCCATCACCATCGGCACGATGGACGGCGCCAATGTGGAAATGCACAAGGAAGTGGGGGCCGACAATATCGTCATTTTCGGGCTGTCCACGGCCGAGGTGAATGAACAGCGGGCCAAGGGCATAGCGCCTGCTGCTGCCATCGAGGCTTCGCCGCGGCTCAAGGAAGCGCTGGATTCGATCGCTTCGGGCGTGTTCTCGCCGGATGACCCCAACCGCTATCGCGATCTGATCGGCGGCTTGCGTGACCATGACTGGTTCATGGTGGCGCGCGATTTCGACGCCTATGTCGCTGCCCAGGCCGAGGTGGATGCGCTGTGGAACGACAAGAAGCGCTGGAATGCCATCGCCATCCGCAACACGGCGAGCGTGGGGTTCTTCTCGTCGGATCGCACGATCCGGCAATATGCCAAGGAAATCTGGGGCGTTACCGCGACGCCGGCATGATTGTGAGCAGCGAGGCAACCGACATGCAAGAGCGGACCCGCTTGATAAATGAATCTGGAACCCGCAGTGCCATCGGCCTGCGGCGGTCCATGGGGGGACGCGCCTGTGACTAAGGAAATCTGGCAAGCCGATACCGGGGATGTGGAGGCCATCGTCAATGGCCGCCACCCGGACCCCTTCGCCTTTCTGGGCCTGCAGGAAGCCGGGGGCGCTTGGGTGCTGCGTGCCTTCATTCCGCACGCGGAAATGGTCACGGCCTATACGCTGGAGGGCACCGAGCTGGGACATCTGTTCCCGCGCCATCCGGGCGGGTTCTTCGAGGGCAAGGTGAATGTGGACCGGCGCCAGCCGATCCGCTATCGCGCCAAGAATGCCGGTGGCGAATGGGATATCTACGATCCCTATTCCTTCGGTCCGGTGCTGGGGCCGATGGACGATTATTATATGGGCGAAGGCAGTCACCTTCGCCTGTTCGACAAGCTGGGCGCCCACGAAATGGAATTCGAGGGTATCCACGGCACCCATTTTGCCGTCTGGGCACCCAATGCGCAGCGCGTCAGCGTGGTCGGCCCGTTCAACGAGTGGGATGGGCGGCGCAACCCGATGCGCAACCGCTTCGAGAACGGCATCTGGGAAGTGTTCGTGCCGGTTCTGGGCACCGGTACGCTCTATAAATTCGAGATCGTCGGGCCGGACGGGGTCGTGCTGCCGCTCAAGGCCGATCCGTTCGCGCGCCAGTCCGAATTGCGGCCGCGCACCGCTTCGGTGGTGCCAGATCCGACGCCGTTCACCTGGACCGACGACAAATATATCGAGGAGCGGGCGACGCGTGATTGGCGGCGCACGCCGATGTCGATCTACGAAGTGCATCTGGGCAGCTGGCGCCGGCGGCCCGATGGCGGCTTCCTGACCTATGACCAATTGGCCGAGCAGCTCGTGCCCTATGCGGCAGATATGGGCTATACCCATATCGAGCTGCTGCCGGTCACCGAGCATCCGTTCGATCCGAGCTGGGGTTATCAGCCCACGGGGCTTTATTCGCCCACCTCGCGTTTTGGCGATCCGGCGGGCTTTGCCCGTTTCGTCAATGCCGCCCATGAGGCGGGGCTTGGCATCATCCTTGATTGGGTGCCGGCGCATTTCCCGACCGACGCGCATGGCCTGGCCCATTTCGATGGCACCGCGCTTTATGAGCATGCCGATCCGCGACAGGGCTATCACCCCGACTGGAACACGGCGATCTACAATTTCGGCCGCAAGGAAGTGGTGAGTTTCCTCGTCAATAACGCGCTCTATTGGCTCGAAAAATTCCATATCGACGGGCTGCGTGTCGATGCCGTGGCCTCCATGCTCTACCTCGATTATTCCCGCCAGCCGGGACAATGGGTGCCCAACAGGCACGGCGGCAATGAGAACCTGGAGGCGGTGGAATTCCTGCGCCGGGTGAATTCGGAGGCCTATCGGCTGCATCCCGGCACGTTCATGATTGCCGAGGAATCCACGGCCTGGCCGGGGGTCAGCCATCCTGCCTATACCGGCGGGCTGGGCTTCGGCTTCAAGTGGAATATGGGCTTCATGAACGACACGCTGCGCTTCATGAGCCGCGAGCCGGTGCATCGCAAATTCCACCACAACGACATGACCTTCGGCACGGTCTACGCCTTTTCGGAGAATTTCGTGCTGCCGCTGAGCCATGACGAAGTGGTGCATGGCAAGGGCTCGCTGCTGGAGAAGATGCCGGGCGATGACTGGCAGCAATTCGCCAATCTCAGAGCCTATTACGCTTTCATGTGGGGGCATCCGGGCAAGAAGCTGTTGTTCATGGGCCAGGAATTCGCGCAGCGCGAGGAATGGGCCGATGGCAAGTCGCTGGACTGGTATCTGCTCGAAGCGGGCATGCATGAAGGCATGCGCCGGCTGATTGCCGATCTTAACCTGGCCTATCGCCAATTGCCTGCCTTGCATGAGCGCGATTGCGAGCCCGATGGCTTTGAATGGGTGATCGGCAATGACCACGCCAATTCCGTCTTTGCCTGGCTGCGCAAGGCGCCGGGCGCCGATCCGGTGCTGGTCGTCTCCAATTTCACGCCAGTGCCACGCAGTGGGTACAAGATACCCATGCCGCAGGCTGGCCGGTGGGTCGAGCGCATCAATACCGATGCCGGTTGGTATTCGGGATCCAACACGGGCAACCAGGGGGCCGTGACTGCCCATGCTGTCGAGGGGCAGCATTGGCCGGCGGAGGCAGAACTTTACCTGCCGCCGCTATCGACGCTGTTCTTGAAATTCGAGCCTGAGTGATCGGGCATGAGGGATACGTCCCGGACCAATCCGGGCGACGAGTGGAGGGTTAGATATGGCAGACTACAGAGTTCCATCACCACTGGCCCGCGAGGCCATGGCCTATGTGCTTGCGGGGGGGCGCGGCACCAGGCTCATGGAACTGACCGACCGGCGCGCCAAGCCGGCCGTCTATTTCGGCGGCAAGTCGCGCATCATCGATTTTGCGCTGTCCAACGCCATCAATTCGGGCATTCGCCGTATTTCGGTGGCCACGCAGTATCAGGCCCATAGCCTGATCCGCCACCTGTCGCGCGGCTGGAACTTCCTGCGCCAGGAACGTAACGAAAGCTTCGATGTCCTGCCCGCCAGCCAGCGCGTGGCCGAGGACATGTGGTATGCCGGCACCGCCGACGCCGTTTACCAGAACATGGACATTATCGAGGATTACGGCGCCCGCTACATCGTCATCCTGGCCGGCGACCATATCTACAAGATGGACTATGAAATCATGCTGCGCCAGCATGTGGACACCGGAGCCGATGTCACCATCGGGTGCCTGGAAGTGCCGCGCATGGAGGCCACCGGCTTTGGCGTGATGCATGTGGACGGGCGCGACCGGGTGGTCAATTTCGTCGAGAAGCCCAAGGATCCGCCGGGTATTCCCGACAAGCCCGATTATGCGCTGGCCTCGATGGGCATTTATGTGTTCGAGACGCGGTTCCTGATGGAACAGCTCCGGCGCGACGCGGCGACCGAGGGATCGAGCCGCGATTTCGGCAAGGATATCATTCCCTATATCGTCAAGAACGGCACGGCCTGGGCGCACCGGTTTACCCGCTCCTGCGTGCGCTCCAGCAAGGAAGAGGTCAGCTATTGGCGCGACGTGGGGACGATCGATGCCTATTGGAAGGCCTCGATCGACCTGACCGATATCGAGCCGCAGCTCGATCTTTATGACCGCGACTGGCCGATCTGGACCTATGCCGAGATCACGCCGCCGGCCAAGTTCGTGCATGATTTCGATGGGCGGCGCGGATCGGCGGTCAATTCGCTGGTTTCGGGCGATTGCATCATTTCGGGCGGACATTTGCAGAAGACGCTGCTGTCGACCGGGTCGCGCGTTCATTCCTATTCGGAACTGCATGAGGCGGTGGTGTTGCCCTATTGCGATATTGGCCGCAATGCGCGGCTGAAGAAGGTGGTGATCGACCGCGGCGTCAACATTCCGGAAGGGCTCGTGGTGGGTGACGATCCCGAATTCGACGCCAAATGGTTCCGCCGCACGGAGGACGGGGTGACGCTCATCACCCAGGCCATGGTCAACAAATACCTGGCGAGCCGATGATCGAAGTTCTCTCGGTTGCCTCCGAGCTCTATCCGCTGATCAAGACTGGCGGCCTCGCCGACGTCACCGGCGCCTTGCCGGGGGCGTTGGCGCATAACGACATAAATATGCGGACCCTGGTGCCCGGCTATCCTGCCGTCATGAACAAGCTGACGGGCGGGCGGGTTGTCGCCGAGATTGCCGATCTCTTCGGTGTGCCGGCCAAGCTGATTGCGGGCCGCGTGGCGGGTGTCGATATCATCGTGATCGACGCGCCCGCGCTCTATGACCGGCCGGGCAATCCCTATGTCAGCCCCGATGGCTGGGACTGGTCGGACAATTGGAAGCGGTTCGCCGCCCTAAGCTGGGTAGGCGCCGAGCTGGGTCAGGGGCTGGTCGAGGGCTATCACCCCCAGATCATCCATGCGCATGACTGGCAGGGGGGCCTGGCGCCCGCCTATATCAAATATGGTCCGTCCGACCGCGTCAAAACGGTGATGACGATCCACAATATCGCGTTCAAGGGCTTTTTCGGCCCCGAGATATTCTCGCAGCTGCGCTTGCCGCCACATGCCTTCGGGGTCAATGGCGTCGAATATTACGGCGGTATTTCCTATCTTAAATCGGGCATGGAATGTGCCGATTTCGTCACCACGGTCAGCCCCAATTATGCCGACGAAATCCGCACGCCGGCTTTCGGCATGGGGTTGGAAGGGCTGCTCAATGGCCGGGCCGATACCGTCATGGGCATTCTCAACGGCATCGATATCGCTGCCTGGGACCCGGCGACGGACAAGGCGCTGGCGCAGCCCTATGGGATCAACAATGTCCATCTGCGCCGGGCCAACAAGCTGGCGGTCGCCGAGCGATTTGGCCTCGACGGGATCGATGGGCCGCTGTTCTGCGTGGTCAGCCGGCTGACCGACCAGAAGGGCATGGACCTGCTGCTGCAGATCGTGGATGGGCTGGTCGATCTGGGGGCGCGACTGGCCGTGCTGGGATCGGGCGAGGGGTATCTCGAAGACGGTTTCCGCCACGCCTGGGCGCGCCATCCGGGCAAGGTTTCCATCATCACCGGCTATAACGAAGAGCTCTCCCACCTCATGCAAGGAGGATGCGACGCAATCCTGATCCCCTCCCGGTTCGAGCCCTGCGGGCTGACCCAGCTTTATGGGTTGCGCTATGGCTGCGTGCCGGTGGTCAGCCGCATTGGCGGACTGGCCGACACGGTGATCGATGCCAATCCTGCCGCAATTGCCGCGGAAGTTGCCACCGGCGTCATGTTCGACGCCAATAGCGCGCATGCGCTCTACGAAGCCATCCGGCGCACGGTCCGGCTATTCGCCGACGACAAGCTCTGGAAGAAAATCCAACGGCGAGGAATGAAATCGGACGTTTCCTGGGAAGCGAGCGCGGCGCGCTATGCCGGTCTCTACGCCACCCTTATCGGGCAGAAAATAGATGACAGTTCAGACCATTAAGACCACGCCTTACAGCGATCAGAAGCCCGGGACCTCCGGCCTGCGCAAGCGGGTGACCGTCTATCAGCAGCCCAATTACGTCGAGAATTATATCCAGGCGATCTTTGACAGCCTCGAGGGGTTTGAGGGCCAGACGCTGGTCATTGGCGGCGATGGCCGGTTCTACAATGACGTGGCCATCCAGAAAGCCATCCGCATTGCCGCCGCCAATGGTTTCGGCAAGGTGCTGGTGGGGCAGAATGGCCTGCTCTCGACACCTGCCGCCAGCCATGTGATCCGCCACCACAAGGCCTTTGGCGGGCTCGTGCTGTCGGCCAGCCATAATCCGGGTGGGCCGGATGGCGATTTCGGCATCAAGTACAATATTTCCAATGGCGGCCCGGCGCCCGAAAAGATCACCGATGCGGTGTTCGAGCGCTCCAAGGTGATCGACAGCTACAAAATCGTCGATGCGCCCGATATCGCGCTGGGGCAGATCGGCACCCAGCAGGTTGGCGACATGGTGGTCGAAGTCATCGATCCGGTGGCCGACTACGCGGCGCTGATGGAGACGCTGTTCGATTTCGATGCGATCCGCGCGCTGTTCGCCTCCGGCTTCACCATGACGTTCGACGCCATGCATGCCATTACCGGCCCCTATGCCCATGCCATTCTGGAAGGCAAGCTGGGCGCTGCCAAGGGCACAGTCGTCAATGGCACGCCATCGCCGGATTTCGGCAAGGGGCATCCCGATCCGAACCTGGTCTATTGCAAGGACATGTTCGACCTGCTGATGACGCCGGAAGGTCCCGATTTTGGTGCCGCCTCGGATGGTGACGGGGATCGCAACCTGATCATCGGCAAGAACCGGTTCGTGACGCCCTCGGACTCGCTCGCGTTGCTGGCGGCCAATGCCCATCTCGCGCCCGGCTACAAGGCCGGGATTGCCGGCATTGCCCGCTCCATGCCGACCAGCGCTGCGGCCGACCGTGTCGCCGAAAAGCTCGGCATCGAAATGCATGAAACGCCGACCGGCTGGAAGTTCTTCGGCAATCTGCTCGATGCCGGCCGGGTTACGATCTGCGGCGAGGAGAGTGCCGGCACCGGCTCCAATCACGTGCGCGAGAAGGATGGGCTCTGGGCCGTGCTGCTCTGGCTCAACATCATTGCTGCGCGCAAGCAGGGGGTGGACCAGATTGTGCGCGAGCATTGGGCTACTTACGGGCGCAACTACTATACCCGCCACGACTATGAAGAGGTCGACGCTGGTATCGCCAATAAGCTGGTCGATGACCTGCGCGCGCAATTGCCGGCGCTGCCGGGCAAGAATTTCGGCGAAGACCTGCAGGTCGCCTATGCCGACGACTTCACCTATCACGACCCGGTGGATGGTTCGACCAGCGCCAAGCAGGGTATTCGCATCGGCTTTACCGATGGTTCGCGCATCGTCTTGCGGCTGAGCGGAACCGGTACGGTCGGCGCGACGTTGCGGCTCTACCTCGAACGTTACGAAGCCGCCGGCGGACGGCACGACCTTGATACGCAGGCCGCTCTCGAGCCGCTCATCGCGCTGTCCGACACCCTGGCGGGGATCAAGCAGCGCACCGGCCGGCAGCAGCCCAGCGTCATTACCTGAATGCCGGCCGAATTGACGGCGTCAAAGCCCCGGCTCTAGATTTTTGTAGTCGCAAGTGTTCCGCGAGCATCGATTTTCGGTGCTCGCGGCTTGCCCTGATATCGGACGACTTATGAAACCAGAACTGGTCCCCAATGGCGGGACGACGGATCGACTTGGCGCAACGCTGACCGGGGAGGGCGTCAATTTCGCCGTCTATTCCGAAAGCGCCTCTGCGATCTGGGTGTCGATCTATAACGAGCAGGACGAGGAAACCGACCGGTTCGAGCTGGACGTGCATCGCGATCACATCCATGCCGGGCTCATTGCCGGGCTGGGTGCGGGAACACGCTATGGCTTGCGGGCGGACGGCGAATACAATCCCGATCAGGGGCTGTTCTTCGATCCGCAAAAGCTGCTGGTCGATCCTTATGCGAAACGCCTCGACCGGGTCTTTGTCCGTTCGCCCCGGCTGCGGCTGGATCGGGCCGAGGCGGTCGATACGGCCCCGCTGGTGCCCAAGGCCATTGTGGTTACGCCCAATGACGAATTGGTGCTGCCGCGCAAGAAGGCGCCGGGGCTGTTCTATGAAATGAATGTGCGTGGCTACACCATGCGGCACCCCAGCGTACAGGGGCCGTTGCGCGGCACTGTTGCTGCGCTGACCACCCAGCGGGTGATCGATCATCTGAAATTCATTGGCGTCGATACATTGCAACTCATGCCGACGGCGGCCTGGATCGATGAGGGGCATCTGCCCGCGCTGGGCCTGACCAATGCCTGGGGCTACAATCCGGTGGCCTATTCGGCCATTGATCCGCGCCTGGCGCCACGCGGGCCGCATGAATTGCGGAATATGACCGATCTCTACCGCAAGAACGGCATCTCGGTGATCCTGGACGTGGTTTACAACCATACCGGGGAGGGGGATGCGGATGGCCCGATGCTCAGCCTCATGGGTCTCGACGCCAAGACTTATTACCGATTTGTCGAAGTCGACGGCAAGCAGCACCTCGTCAACGATACCGGCACGGGCAATACGCTGCGCTGCGATCATCCCGCGACGCAACGGCTGGTGATCGATAGCTTGCGCTATTGGGTCGAGGAGATGGGCGTTTCCGGCTTCCGGTTCGACCTGGCGACCGTTTTGGGGCGCGAGCCGGGGTTCAATCCGAACGCCGAAATGCTCAAGAAGATCAAGGCCGATCCAATCCTGAGCCAGTGCATCCTGGTCGCCGAGCCCTGGGACCCGGGTCCCGGTGGCTATCACCTGGGCCAGTTCGGCAAGGAATTCAAAGAGCACAACGATACCTATCGCGACGAGATCCGCGGCTTCTGGCGGGGCGAGGATGGCAAGATCGGCGCGCTGGCCGGCAAGGCTGCGGGTTCGGCGGAGATTTTCGACAGCGCCGGCCGCAAGCCCAGCAATGGCGTCAACATGCTGGCCGTGCATGACGGTTTCACCCTGCGGGACCTCGTCACCTATAGCGACAAGCACAACGAGGCCAATGGCGAGGGTAATCGCGACGGGCACAACCACAATCAATCGTGGAATTGTGGCGTCGAGGGCGAGACGGATGATGCGGCCATCAATGCGGCGCGCAAGCGCGATGTGCGGGCGCTGCTGGCCACGCTTTTCCTGTCGCGCGGCACCCCGCTGTTGCAGCAGGGCGACGAAATGTTCCGCACCCAGCAGGGCAATAACAATGCCTATGCGCAGGACAATGAAATCACCTGGCTCGATTGGGAAGCCGCCGATGGGGACCTGGTGGATTTCGTCGCTGCCGTGAATGGCTTCCGCAAGGCCCATTCGGCGCTGACGCATGACCATTTCCTCACCGGCCAGGACAAGAATGGCGTGCGCGACGTGGTCTGGTTGCACCCGGAAGGGCGCGAGATGAATGAAGGCGATTGGCGCGATTCAGCCGGATCGGTGCTGGGCATGCATCTGCGCAACAAGGATGACGAGGTGCTGGTCTGGTTCAACCGCCGCGCCGAGCCGGTGGTGGCGCGCCTGCCCGAGGGGAATTGGGCGGTGGGGGTGCAATCGGACAGCATGGTCGATGTCGCGTTTTCGGAAGGCACCGCGACGCTGACGCCCCGCTCGGTGGTGGCACTGGTCAGGGCTTAGCCTTGCCCCTATGGGGGTGCACCACCGCAAAGCCGCAATCACGCCTGAACAATTCCGCTAATTGCCCGAACATTCGCCGCGACCGCAGCGCACCTTGCCGCTGTCGCCTGCTTCGTCCCTTGCGGGTTGATAAATGGCGCCGGACTATGCACAGGGTCCGGCGCCTTTTTATTCGGCGGCCTGGGCGTCGACGAACCCGCCGGCCTTTTCGATGAAGGCGATGATCTGGTCGAGGCTTTCGCGCCGCAACAGGTCGGTAAAGACATAGGGCCGGCTCTCGCGCACCTTCTGCGTGTCGCTTTCCATGACGTCGAGGCTGGCCCCGACATATTGGGCCAGATCGGTATGGGTGATCACCAGCAGGTCGGAGCGCGAGATGGCGGGGCCGCCCTTGCGCGGGATTTTTTCGCCCTGGGCGACCGAGATGACATAGATGGTGAGATCGGCCAGATCGGGCGAGAAAGTTGCCGCCAGATTGTCGCCGCCGCTTTCGATCAGGATGATGTCGAGATCGGGGAATTTGCGGTTGAGATCGTCGATGGCGGCGAGATTAAGCGAGGCATCTTCGCGGATGGCGGTGTGCGGGCAGCCGCCGGTTTCGACACCTACAATGCGGTCTTCGGAAATGGCCTGCACCCGGGCGAGGATCAGTGCGTCCTCGCGGGTATAGATATCATTGGTGACCACGGCCATGGAATAGCGGTCACGCAATGCCTTGAGCAGCATTTCACAAAGCGTCGTCTTGCCGGAGCCGACCGGGCCGCCAATGCCGATGCGCAGGGGGCCATTCAGTGATTTCATAGCAGCCTCATGATGACGAGTGCGATAAAGCCTATGCCCAGGAACAGGCAGAGGGGCGAATAGACGCGGCTGTCGTTCAGCCGGAAATTCGGCTCGGGCGTCTGGTTGGCCCACCAGGGCGTGTAGCCGATGATGCCGCGGGCCAGGAAAACGGCGGCGAGGGGAATGCCGAGCAGCGTCAGGGCCGTGCCGCCGCTGTCATGATCGGCCAGGGCGAGGGCAATAATGCCGGCGGCCAAGGTCGCAACTGCTACCGCGAAAGAAGCGAGGCGCGGGGGCATGCGCTGGACATCGCGAAAGCCCACCACGGTCTGGGCGAGCAGCTTTTCGTCGCGGATCGGCCAGGTGCGACCGAAGGACCAGAGCAGATGGGCAAAGGACACGGCCAGCAAGGCGATGAACATGAATGCGGAAATCAGCATGCTCATGAGCGGAAAATTCTCGTGGTCAGAGTTTCGTGGGCCATTTGGGCAATATCTGCGGCATAGGCGATGGAGCCGATATCGTCCAGCACCGCATGCTCGCACAGCACAGCCATTTCGGAAATGGGACCTTCCAGCGCGGCCATGATGGCAAGGCCATCGGACTGGCCGATGGGGATCAGGCGCACGGCCACGGAGACCTGGCTATGCACGCTGGCGGTGAGATAGGCCGTGAGCGCGGCATTGAGCTCGATGCTATGCGCTGCTGCGATTGCACCAACCGCGATGGGGTAGGGGCAGGGATGCGGCAGCAGATCGAATACGGGCGATGGCCAGGCCTTGGCGGCGGTCGCAAAGGCCTCGCCGATGATCGTCGTTTCGTCATGGCGTTCGCGGGCCGGCGTCAGGGCGAGGCAGAGATCGGCAAGCTCCCGCAGGGCCGTCGCGTCCGTGCTGCCGCGATGGGCATGCGCGAACAGGATGGCGTCGGTGCGCAGGCCGCCATGGGCGAGAATGCCCTCGACCCATTGCTGGGTCGTGGTGCGGTCAATCACCACGCCTTTGACGATGGCCGCTTCGAGCCCTGCCGACCAGGCGAAGGCGCCGACCGGGAAGGCCGGCGACAGCCAGGTGAGCAGTTTTTGCAGATCGCTCATCGCGCCAGCAGCGCGTGGCCGGCATCGCCGTGGCTGTGATAGGCGCCATGCTCGGCATAGAAGGGCTCGGTGACATTGCTCACGCTGGCGCCCAGGCCCTCCAGCATGGCCTTGAGCACATGATCGCGCTTGATCAGGATACGGCCGGCTTCGAGCTGCGCCGAAGTGTGGCGGTTGCCGATATGCCAGGCCAGCCGCACGAGATGGGCCGCGTCGCGGCCGCGGACCTCATAGAGCAGTTCCTCGGCGGCGATGATTTCCACCAGCCTGCCATCATCGAGCAGGAGGGCGCTCTTGTGTTCGAGGGTGACGGTCTGGGGGAAATCCACCATGACTTCGGCACCCCCGCGCAGGCGCAGCAATTTGCGCCGCAGGCGGCGTTCGTCATGTTCGAGAACAACGAGGTCGAAAGGCGCGCCCTGCCCATGGTCTGGCGGCAGGATGGAAACGGCACGAAGCATCATAGACTTTCCGACGGTAACGAGGCTTCCCGGCCCGGAAACACCCTAGCGCGTCAGGTCATCGTGTTGAAGACCTTGATGATCCAATAGAGCTGATAGCCGATGTGCAGGGACGGTATGGCGACGTGCAGGCGTTTTTTGCCCGACCAGATGCCCAGCGCGCACAATACCAGGCCAAACGGCACCTGCAGGAAATAGTCCGGCCCGAAGCGTTCCCAATGTTCCTCGCCCTTGATCAGCGTATCGATGGAATCGAAGACGAAGGTCGCAGCAAGAAGTCCGAAGAACCATTTGCGGCGCTTGAGGAAAAAGTCCTCATAGCCGGCATATTCGGTGATGTTGTCGGGAAAGAGCAGCGCCGCCAGCAGGAACAGCGTCACGGCATAGAAAATCAGGAAGAAGAAGAGCCCGAATGACCAGCTATTGATCTGGAAGAGGGCGAATTCCCACCACCAGAACAGCACCAGTTCCACCAGGATGGAGCCGACCCATAGCAGGTGAATGGTCGAGGGCTTGTTGCGATGAGGATGCTGGATCAACCCGGCAACACCCATCAGCAGACGGGTGATGCCAAGGCCGATAACCATGCCCATGACGATGCGGATATGCGGGAAAAGCTCCGGATGGATGGGCTGGGGATCCATGCTGGCTCAGGGTGCGTCGCTGGCTTCGGAACAGGTGCTGACCGCGGCCGCGTCTTCGCCCAACGTGGTGTCGTAGAGGCTGGCTTCGGGCCCTTGCGTCCACCAGGCCCATTTGCCCGACACATAGCGCACGCCGGAAGCCGAAACGGTGGAGGCGAAGACCAGTTTTTCGGTTTCCTCGGGCACGTTGAGCAAGGCCAGGAAATTGGGCGAGGCATTGATATAATCGGCGGAGATGGGGGCGCCGTCGCCGCATTCATAGTTCACGGTGCGTTTTTGGATATCGGCAGAAGCGTCGGTTCCCAGGGTGATCGACAGGGAGGCCTCGACCCCATGCGCGGCGGTTGCGGCGCCGGCCAGAAGCAATACTGCGGCGAGAATCGTCTTGGTCATGGTCGTCATCTTGGCGCTGTCTCCTCTTTTGTCCAAGGCGGATGCTGGACCGTGCAGGCGGCAGAATTTGGATCAGAGACTTTCCACCCGCTCGGGATGGATGATTTCGATCGTGCTGGCGACCACATGCCGTTGGCTTGCTGCCAGAAAGGCCGCGACATGGGTGCTGGCGAAATGGGCTTCGAGCGCCGCGCGGGTGCTCCAGCGTTCGATAAAGGTCACGCGTTCCGGGTCGGTGATGCTGGCATGCATGTCATAAAAGCGGCAGCCGGGTTCGCGCCGTGTTGCCGCTATCGCCGGAATGGCCGCTTCAGCCATGGCCTCCAGCGATTCCGGCCTGATGCGAAGGGTGGCGACGACGTAGATCACGGCAAGTCTCCTGTGCTGGCAGGAGCTTAGCGCATCCGGATCGCCGCCACCAAGCCATCACACGAGATAGACGATCAGCAGAGCCGCGATAATTGCCACAGCGTCTTCCAGGAGGGCCGCGGGGCGATCACTACCAAAGGAAGCGGCAAGGCGAGAGCGGGCCTCGGCGCCACCGAGAGTGCCGAGAACGGCGCCGACCGCGCCCAATATGGCGCCAATGATCCAGTTGCCCGGCAGAAGCAGAGCGCCGCTGAGCGCGCCCAGCACGATGCGGGCGCCGAATTGCATCGGCACCTTGCGGCTGGGCGTGTTCGGCAATTGGTCGCTGACCAATTCGGCAATGGCCACGATGGTCAGGATGATGACGGTGGGCAGCGCGCCGATGAAACTGAAAGCGGTGCCGGAAAAGTCGAGCCAGCCGAGATAGGCGCCCCAGCTGATCGCCGCCAGCGGTGTCATGGCCCGCAGGCCTGCCACCACGCCGATAAGCACTGCAAAAACGTAGATCATTTGAATGCCCCAAACCCCAGCGGACCCATTGCCGCGGGGCCGAGACTATTCCGTTCTACGCCAAGCGCAATCGCCTCAGAACAGGAAGTAGCGCTGCGCCATGGGCAGCGTTGTTGCCGGTTCGCAGGTCAGCAAAACGCCGTCGGCACGCACTTCATAGGTTTCGGGATCGACCTCGATGACTGGGGTTGCCGAATTGTGGATCATGGCCGACTTGCCGATGCCGCCGCGCGTATTGGAGACGGGCAGCAATTGCTTTTCGACGCCCAGCTTGCCGCGCAGGCCATCGTCATGGGCGGCTTGGGAAACGAAGGTCACCGACGAACTGGTCCGCAGCTTGCCGAAGGAGGCAAACATCGGCCGGTAATGCATGGGCTGGGGCGTGGGGATGGATGCATTGGGGTCGCCCATGGGCGCGGCGGCAATCGAGCCGCCCAGCAGCACCATTTCGGGCTTCACGCCGAAAAAGGCGGGGCTCCACATCGCCAGGTCGGCGCGCTTGCCGACCTCGACCGAGCCGATATGGCGGCTGAGGCCATGGGCGATTGCCGGGTTGATGGTGTATTTGGCGATATAGCGCTTGACGCGGAAATTGTCGTTTTCGCCGGTTTCCTCGGCCAGCCGGCCGCGCTGCTTCTTCATCTTGTCGGCGGTCTGCCAGGTGCGGATCATCACCTCGCCGACCCGGCCCATGGCCTGGCTGTCCGAGGAGATGATCGAGAGCGCGCCGATATCGTGCAGGATGTCCTCGGCCGCGATGGTTTCCTTGCGGATACGGCTTTCGGCGAAAGCCACGTCTTCGGGGATGGAGGGCGAGAGGTGGTGGCACACCATGAGCATATCGAGATGCTCGGCAATGGTGTTCTGCGTATAGGGCCGGGTGGGGTTGGTGGAGGAGGGGATGACATTGGGCAGCCCGGCAACCCGCAGGATATCGGGCGCATGACCACCGCCCGCGCCCTCGGTGTGGAAGGCGTGGATGGTGCGGCCCTTGAAGGCGGCGATGGTGTCTTCCACGAACCCGCTTTCGTTGAGCGTGTCGGTGTGGATCATCACCTGCACGTCATATTCGTCGGCAACCGAGAGGCAATTGTCGATGGTCGCCGGGGTGGTGCCCCAGTCCTCGTGCAGCTTGAGCGAGGAGACGCCGGCCAGGATCATTTCGGCCAGCGGGGCGGGCAGGGAGGCATTGCCCTTGCCGGCCAGGGCCAGGTTCATCGCAAAACCGTCAAAGCTTTCGATCATGCGCTGGGCATGCCAGGCGCCGGTGCAGGTGGTGGCGAGCGTGCCATGGGCGGGGCCTGAACCGCCGCCCAGCATGGTGGTCACTCCGCTCATCAGGGCTTCGTCGATCTGCTGGGGGCAGATGAAGTGGATATGGGCGTCGAACCCGCCTGCCGTGATGATGCGCCCTTCGCTGGCGATCACTTCGGTCGAGGGGCCGATAATGATGGTGACGCCCGGCTGGGTATCGGGGTTGCCCGCCTTGCCGATACCAGCGATCAGCCCGTCCTTGAGGCCGATATCGGCCTTGTAGATGCCGGAATGGTCGATGATCAGCGCATTGGTGATGACCGTATCGACGGCGCCTTCGGCCCGCGTGCGCTGGCTCTGGCCCATGCCGTCGCGGATCACCTTGCCGCCGCCGAATTTGACCTCTTCGCCATAGATGGTGAAATCCTTTTCCACCTCGACGAAGAGTTCGGTATCGGCCAGGCGCACCTTGTCACCGGTGGTCGGGCCATACATGTCGGCATAGGTGGCGCGGGAAATGCGGGCGGGCATGGTAACTCCGGCTTAGTGGGCCTTGGACGGGGTGGGCTTGGCGTGCTTGCGGAAATTGGCGACGGTGGTGTCGATCACGGCATCCAGCAATTGCTCGCCATCGCGCAGCACCTTGTCGTCCTGGCGGCTCGCGACCAGCGATACGGCGAGCGCCTGCAATGCATAGGCGGCCTTGTGCTTGCCATCGGCGACCAATTGGTTGCCCTCGGTTTCGACCTGCTTGAGCAGGCGCGCGAAATCGGCGGCGGGCAGGCCCTGCTTGAAGCTTTTCCAATCGGTGGCGCCGCCGCGATCGACAAGGCCGGTAACGGTTCCGCCCAGCAGGAACATGGCTTCGCCATCTTCAAGGCCGGCTGCATTGAGGTCGGTGAGGATGGCGGCGAGACGCTGGCGCAGGTCGAGAATGGCGGCCTCGGAGATAGTCTTGTCGGTCATTGTCTTAGAGTTGTCCCATAATGTGTTGGCGGAAGCCGTAGACGATGCGGCTGCCGCCGAGCGGTACCAGCCGGACTTCGCGCGTCTGGCCGGGTTCGAAGCGGACTGCCGTGCCGGCGGCGATATCGAGCCGCATGCCCCGCGCCTGTTCGCGATCGAAGCGCAATCCGGCATTGGTTTCGTAGAAATGATAGTGCGAGCCGACCTGGATCGGCCGGTCGCCGGTATTGGCGACCTCGATAGTGATCTGGGGTGCGCCGACATTGAGTTCGATGTCGCCGGATTTGGGGATGATTTCACCGGGGATCATGCCGGGGCTCCTAACGAATGGGCTGGTGGACGGTGACGAGCTTGGTGCCGTCGGGGAAGGTGGCTTCCACCTGGATGTCGTGGATCATTTCGGGGATGCCCTCCATCACCTGTTCGCGGCTGATGACATGGGCTCCGGCTTCCATCAGTTCGGCCACCGGGCGGCCGTCGCGGGCGCCTTCGACGACGAAATCGGTGATCAGCGCAATGGCCTCGGGATGGTTGAGCTTGACGCCCCGCTCGAGGCGCTTGCGAGCCACGATCGCGGCCATGGCGATCAGCAATTTGTCTTTTTCGCGCGGGGTGAGGTTCATCGGAATGTCCTAAAGGTGCCAAAGTCGCGGCAGGCTGCCGGCGCGGGAAAGTGCGCCAAGAATTGGAACGATCATGCGGCGGAGCGCAAGCCCGGAATTTGCCATGGCTCGTATGACAAGACGCTCCCCCGTGACGCTGGCGGCGGCCGTGGCATCTGCGGGCAGCAGCGCCCGGACCTGATCGAGCCGGCCCGCCAGATTGGGGCCGAAATGGAGGATGGTGGCGAAGGCCCGCGTGCCCGCCAATAGCGCCGGATTGTCACGGGCAGGGCCGGAGCCGTCGATATGGGTGGCCTCGGCATGCACCAGCCGACCGTTGCGGCGGATGCGCCAGGTGTCGCGGAAAATGGCGTCGCGGGCCTCTTCGCCCATGGCATCGCGCCCCAGCAATACCGCCTCGATGGCCGTGAGGCTGGCGCCTGGTGCGAGGTCGATGTCGATGCGGCGCTGGAAGCGGCTGGCGGCAAAAAGAATGGTTTCCTGCGGCAGCCAATCGAGATGGGCGTCCGCCCCGACCTTGAGTTGGGTTTCCACCTCTGCGACCGCGCCGGTAGAACGATAGATGCGTTCACAGGCCTGGGTGGTGATTGTGGCCCGGCTGCCGGGAGCGATTTCGGCCTCCCAGCGCATGTGATCGCCGCCGGTCAAACCGCCTGCTGTATTGATCAAAACGGCATCGAGACTGAGGTCATGCGTATGGGGCAGGCGGATCTTGGCGCAGCCTTCCTGATAGAGCGTTTGCAGGTGCGTGGCGTCGTCGCGAAGCTTGGTTGTAATTCTACCAACTCCGCGTGCGCGCTGCATTTTCACGATGTTATTGGCAACGATTTGCACGGGACGGCGTTTCTGGTGGGTGCACAGGCTCTGCCTTGGATAATTTTGATAGGAAAAGAAAAATGAACCTCAAAACTACTCTGTCGGCCCTTGCGCTTAC
Source organism: Devosia yakushimensis (assembly GCF_030159855.1). NCBI lineage: Bacteria > Pseudomonadati > Pseudomonadota > Alphaproteobacteria > Hyphomicrobiales > Devosiaceae > Devosia > Devosia yakushimensis. Next base: position 793,248 of record NZ_BSNG01000001.1, read on the forward strand.
CGCTGCGTTCGCTGTGTCCGGTCCGGCTTTCGCCCAGACCATGCTCAACGGAGCGGCTGTTCCGGAAGCTGACCTTCCTGCCGTGCAGCAACGCTGCGATGAACTCAAGACTGCCGACGATACTGCATCGCTGGCCGATACCAAAGCCGGCGACGAGACGGTAAAAGACGCTGGTGACGCTGCCACTCCGGATGCTCCGCTTCCAAACGAGGCGGCCAACGCAACCACTACGGTTGATCTCGACAACCTGACCCTGGAAGCCTGCGTAGAAGCAGGCTTGGTGACGGCCATGTAATCAGGGGTTCGATCTCCCTTGAGAAAAGGCGTCCGGCATTCGTGCCGGGCGTTTTGCGTTTCTAGACCATCAAATGGCGTCGCACCTCCGGCAGATCGAGATCGCTGGCGGGACCCGCATGCTGGATTTCGCCACGGTCCATGACGTAGATATCGTCGGCGATTTCACGGCAGAAATCGAGAAATTGCTCGACCAGCAGAATGGTCATGCCCTTTTCGTCGCGCAGAAATTGCAGCGCCCGGCCGATATCCTTGATGATGGAAGGCTGGATACCTTCGGTGGGCTCGTCCAGCACCAGAACCTTGGGTCGGGTGACCAGCGCACGGCCAATGGCCAATTGCTGTTGCTGGCCACCCGAGAGGTCGCCGCTCCGCCGGCTCAACATGGATTTGAGCACGGGGAACAGCTCGAAAATGTAGGTGGGAATGTTGCGGTCGGCCCGCTTGAGGCCGGCATAGCCGGTTTCGAGGTTTTCCTTGACCGTCAGCAGCGGGAAAATCTCGCGCCCCTGCGGCACATAACCGATGCCCATGCGCGCGCGCCGATAGGGCGGGGACTTTTTCAGCACTTGATCGCCAAAGGTGATGTCGCCCGCCGAGATCGCATTGATCCCGGTAATGGCGCGCAGCGTCGATGATTTGCCGACCCCGTTGCGGCCAAGCACGGCGGTGATGCGATTGGGCTTGCACTCAAGCGACACCGCCTTGAGCGCTTGCGCCGCGCCATAATGCAGATCGATGGATTGGATGGAGAGTGCGGTCATGTCAGCGTCCCAAATAGCGTTCGATCACCACCGGATTGGCGCTGACCTGAGCCAGGCTGCCTTCGGCCAGCACTGACCCTTCGGCGAGGCAGGTGACACGTGAGCCGAGGTCGCGCACGAAGCTCATGTCGTGTTCCACCACCACGACCGAACGGGTGGTGGCGATTTGCTTGAGCAGTTTGGCGGTTTCCACGGTTTCGCTATCGGTCATGCCGGCCACCGGTTCGTCGACCAGTAGCAATTTGGGGTCCTGTGCCAGCAGCATGCCGATCTCCAGCCATTGCTTTTGTCCGTGGCTGAGATTGGCGGCGAAGTCGTTCTTGCGGGCCGAGAGGCGCACTGTGTCGAGGATTTCGTCAATCCGGGCGACGTCGTCGGCGCTGGCCGAATAGAACAGGGTGGCGAAGACCCCGCGCGGCTTTTTCAGCGCCATTTCGATATTGTCCCACACGGTCTGGCTTTCGAACACGGTGGGCTTCTGGAATTTGCGGCCGATGCCCAGATTGGCAATGGCGGCTTCATCGAGCTTGGTCAGGTCGGTGCGCCCGTCGAACAGCACCTCCCCAGAGTCGGGGCGGGTCTTGCCGGTGATGATGTCCATCATCGTGGTTTTGCCGGCGCCATTGGGGCCGATAATGGCGAGCATTTCGGCGGGCCGCACGATGATGGAGAGATTGTTGATCGCCTTGAAGCCGTCGAAGGCGACCGAGACGCCGTCGAGATAGAGCATGGTGTCTGTTGCTTTGGCCATGGTCTTACTCCGCGGGCTTGGGTTCGACCAGCATGGTCGAGGGGTCTTCGCCGCGTTCGGCGGCTTGCGAGGTTTCCGGCGAAGAAGGCTGCAGGGCCGCATTGGGCGGCGCCTGTTCGCGCTTGGTGGTCATGGTGCGCCATTGGCCGATCAGTCCGACAATGCCCTTGGGCATGAACAGGGTGACGAAGACGAAGAGCGCGCCCAGGGCAAAGAGCCAGAATTCGGGCAGGGCGCTGGTGAAGTAGGATTTGCCCATATTGACCAGGATGGCCCCGATGATCGGCCCGATAATGGTGCCGCGCCCGCCCACGGCCGTCCAGATCACTACTTCGATGGAATTGGATGGCTCGAATTCGGATGGGTTGATAATGCCTACTTGCGGCACATAGAGCGCGCCGGCAATGCCCGCCATGATGGCCGAGGCGGTAAAGGCGAAAAGCTTCACATATTCCACGCGATAGCCCAGGAACCGCGTGCGGCTTTCGGCGTCGCGGATGGCAACCATGACCTTGCCCAGCTTGGAATTGACGATCATCGAGCAGACGAAGATCGACAGCGCCAAGGCGATGGCCGTTGCGGCAAAGAGCGAGGCACGAGTGGTCTGGGCTGCGATGGGCTGGCCCAGAATGTCCTTGAAATCGGTCAGGCCATTATTGCCGCCAAAGCCCATATCGTTGCGGAAGAAGGCCAGCAGCAGGGCGAAGGTCATCGCCTGGGTGATGATGGAGAGATAGACCCCGGTGACGCGGCTGCGGAAGGCGAGGAAGCCGAAGATAAAGGCGAGAATGCCCGGCACCAGGATGACCATCAGCATGGCGAACCAGAAATTGTCGAAGCCCAGCCAGTACCAGGGCAATTCCTTGTAATTGAGGAAGACCATGAAATCGGGCAGCACGGGATTGCCATAGACGCCGCGCGGGCCGATCTGGCGCATCAGATACATGCCCATGCCATAGCCGCCGAGCGCGAAGAAGGCGCCATGGCCCAGCGAAAGAATGCCGCAATAGCCCCAGACCAGGTCGAGCGCGAGCGCCAGCATGGCGTAGCTCAGATATTTGCCGAACAGCGACACGAGGTAGGTCGGCACATAGCCGAATTGGCCGGGCGAGAGCAGGAGATTGCTGGCTGGAACCAGAATGGCAGCGGCAATCAAAATGCCGATCAGCCACCAGGCTTTGGTGTCGAGGGCGCGGAACAGGGCTTGTGTCAGCATGGTGAGGTGCTCCGGGCCTGGTGCTCCCCTCCCCCTTGAGGGGAGGGGCTGAGGGAGGGGGTGGTGCAGTGATCACCGATGGACCCCCACCCTCGATCCCTCCCCTCAAGGGGGAGGGAGGCGACGGCCGAAAAATTGGTGTTAGGCAAAATTCTCATTGCTCGATCGCCCTTCCCTTGAGGGCAAAGAGGCCGCGCGGCCGGCGCTGGATGAAGAGGATGATCATGACCAGGATCAGGATTTTGCCGAGCACGGCGCCGGCATAGGGTTCGAGGAATTTGTTGGCGACGCCGAGCGTGAGCGCGCCGACCAGCGTGCCCCACAGATTACCCACCCCGCCGAACACCACGACCATGAAGCTATCGATGATGTAGCCCTGGCCCAGATTGGGCGAGACGTTGTCGATCTGGCTGAGCGCCACGCCGGCGAGGCCGGCAATGCCCGAGCCCAGGCCGAAGGTCAGCGCGTCGACCATCGGCGTGCGGATTCCCATGGCCGAGGCCATGCGCCGGTTTTGCGTCACGGCGCGCATTTGCAAGCCAAGCGGGGTGCGGTTGAGGATCATCAGCAGCATCAGGAAGACCGCGATGGCGAACATGACGATCCAGAAGCGGTTCCAGGTGATCGACAGCCCGTAAAAGGCGACCGAGCCCGACATCCAGCTGGGATTGGACACCATCTGGTTGGTCGGCCCGAAAATGGTGCGCACCGATTGCTGCAGGATCAGCGAAATGCCCCAGGTGGCGAGCAGGGTTTCGAGCGGCCTTCCATAGAGCCAGCGGATCACGCCGCGTTCGATGGCGATGCCGACCAAAGCGGTGAAGAGGAATGCTGCAGGCAGGGCGACGGCCAGCGAATATTCGGCCAGCCCCGGCGCATATTGGCGGATCAGCGCCTGCGTCATGAAGGTGGTGTAGGCGCCCAACATCACCATTTCGCCGTGCGCCATGTTGATCACGCCCATCACACCAAAGGTGATGGCGAGGCCAATGGCCGCCAGCAGCAGCACCGAGCCGAGCGAGATGCCATACCAGACGTTTTGCACGGCGCCCCAGGCGGCCGCATCGCGGCTCAGGCCATCAAGGCTGGCCTGAATATCGGCCTTGAGTGCATCTGGGGCATTGGCCAAGGCGCCGCGCAGCACGGTGATGGCCGAGCTATCGCCGGATTTGGCGACCACGGGCGCGGCGGCTTCGCGCTCCTCGATACTGGCAGCAGGGTCTTGCAGGACGATAAAGGCGCGGGCGGTTTGCATCAGCGTCTTGATGCCGGGATCAGTCTCGGCGGCGAGCGCTTCATCAAGTAGCGGCAGATTGACCGGGTCGGCATCGCGCATGATCGATTGGGTTGCGGCGCGGCGTGTCGCCGGATTGTCGCTGAGCAGCGTCATTTGCCCGATAGCGGAGCGGATGACGCGGCGCAGGTTATTGTTGACGCGCACCTTCTCGGCGTCGCGGCGGCCTACTTCGCCCAGGTCTGCGCCGGTCAGCGGATCGGTCGTGGCGTAATTGTCGCCCTGGCGCTCGACATAGACGACGCGGCCGGTCGATTCCACGACATAGAGATTGCCCTCGGAGAGGGTATTGAGAATGGGGGAGACGCGGGTGTCGCCAGTGGCGACGAGGGCGGCAATGGCCGCTTCGCGGTCGGAATAGCTGCCGGGCGCCAAGGCGTCGATCAGGGTGGTGAGCTCGGCATCCGATGGCTGGGCCAGGCTGGGCACAATGCCAATCAGCAGCATGAGCAGCGCCAGCAAGGTGGCGGACAGGCGCTTGACGGACATCGGCATTCTCCAGGTGTTAGACGGCAAGAATGGGGAAGGCAGCGTGTGCCGCCTTCCCCGGGATTTCAGCTTATGGGGTGGTCGCGCCGCCGCAGGTCATGGTGGCGGTGTTGAAATTGCCGCACGACAGAGGCGCCCGCCAATCGGCGATCAGGGGCTTGGATTCAGGCAGGAAGTCGCTCCACTCGTCGCCCAGTACGAGGCCAGGAGTTTCGTAGACGATGTCGAACTGGCCATCATCCTGGATTTCGCCGATCAGCACGGGCTTGGTGATGTGATGGTTCGGCGCCATGGAGGCGAGGCCACCGGAGAGGTTCGGCACGGCGACGCCGATGATGGAGTCGATGACGGCATCGCTATCGGTGGTGCCGGCGGCTTCCACGGCCTTCACCCACATGTTGAAGCCGATGTAATGGGCTTCCATCGGGTCATTGGTCACGCGGTCGGTGCTGCCGATAAAGGCCTGCCAGGCGGCAATGAACTCTTCGTTTTCGGGGGTATCGACCGACATGAAGTAGTTCCAGGCGGCCAGGTGCCCCACCAGCGGAGCGGTGTCGAGACCGGCGAGTTCTTCTTCACCCACCGAGAAGGCGACGACCGGAATGTCGGCGGCGTCGATGCCCTGGTTGCCCAGTTCGCGGTAGAACGGCACGTTGGCGTCGCCATTGATGGTGGAGACCACGGCAGTCTTCTTGCCGGCCGAGCCGAAGGCCTTGATGTCGGAAACGATGGTCTGCCAATCGGAATGCCCGAATGGGGTGTAGTTGACCATGATGTCTTCAGCGGCCACGCCCTTGTCCTTGAGATATTGCTCAAGGATCTTGTTGGTGGTTTGCGGATAAACATAGTCGGTGCCGGCCAGAACCCAGCGCTCGACGCCTTCTTCATTGGCCAGGTAATCGACGGCCGGAATGGCCTGCTGATTGGGCGCGGCGCCGGTGTAGAACACGTTGCGCTGGCTTTCTTCGCCCTCATATTGCACGGGGTAGAACAGCAGCCCGTTCAGTTCCTCGAACACTGGCAGCACCGATTTGCGGCACACCGAAGTCCAGCAGCCGAACACCACGTCGACCTTGTCGACTTCGATCAGCTGGCGGGCCAGTTCGGCGGCCAGCGGCCAATCCGAAGCGATATCGACGACAACCGGCTCGAGCTGCTTGCCCAGAACGCCGCCCTTTTTGTTCTGCTCGTCGATCAGGAACAGCATCGTGTCCTTGAGCGTGGTTTCCGAGATCGCCATCGTGCCCGAAAGCGAATGCAGGATGCCCACCTTGATGGTGTCTTCCTGCGCCAGTGCCGGCACGGCTGGCAGGGCAGTGCCGGCCAGCAGGCCCACTGCCATGAGCGTGCGCATCAGGCGTTTTCCAGTCATCATTATTGTCCCTCGTTCATTTCGCTTGCCCAACACGCCCCCAGGCGGCGATGGGTCACGGAGGCTGACCTTGGGACCATTGTTAACGCTGGCGTATACGTCGATTGACGTAACCCGGCCGGGACGCGCTCGGGTCCTATGGCGAAAAATGCAGGGCTGGCTTGGCTTTGCGGTGCATTGCGTGGCAGAGATAACAACGATAGTTTTTTGGGCAGTCCCGCAACGCGATTAACAATTAGACAGGGCCCATGGCGCGGCAGCGAATTATTCCGATCAGGCGCGAATATAATCGCTGGGTCGCCGACCAGACGCTTGAAGACTATGCGTTGCGCTTTACCGCAAAATCGGCGCGCCGATATTCCAGCGACACCATCTCGCAAACCGCGATAGGGGCCATCTCGTTCCTGGCGCTCGAAGCCATTGGCGGGGCCATCACGCTGTCCTATGGCACGACCAATGCGATGATCGCGGTGGCCATCGCCTCCATCGCCATCCTGCTGGTCGGGGTGCCCATCTCCCGCTATGCGCGGCGGCACGGCGTCGATATCGACCTGCTGACCCGGGGCGCCAGCTTTGGCTATATCGGCTCGACCATTACCTCGCTGATCTATGCCAGCTTCACCTTCATCCTCTTCGCCATCGAGGCCTCGATCATGTCGAGCGCCCTGCAATTGGCGTTCGGCATTCCGCTGTGGATCGGCCATATCATCAGCGCCATCATCGTTATTCCGCTGGTGACGCATGGCGTGCGCATGATCAGCCGGTTCCAGATCTGGACCCAGCCGGTCTGGATCATTCTCAATATCGCGCCGTTCTTTTTCATCGCCTTCATGGATTGGGAAAAGTTCGACCTCTGGCGCGCCTTTGCGGGCCTGGGCCAACCCGAAGGCGCGGCAGGCAGTATTGCGCCCTTCGATGTCGCCAAGTTCGGCGCGGCCTCGGCAGTGATTCTGGCGCTGATGACCCAGATCGGCGAGCAGGTCGACTTTTTGCGTTTTTTGCCTGCGGAGGGCAGTTCCAAGCTTCGTCACAAGCTGGGGATATTTTTGGCCGGGGCGGGGTGGGTCGTGGTCGGCGCGCCCAAGCTTTTGGCGGGTTCGTTCCTCGCTTATCTGGCGCTCTCGTCGGGCGTGTCGCCCGAACACGCCTCCGAGCCCGGCTATATGTATGCCATCGCCTTTGGCTACATGATCCCCAATGAGGTGGTGGCGCTGCTGCTGATGGCCGTGTTCGTGGTGGTCAGCCAGCTCAAGATCAATGTGATGAACGCCTATGCGGGCTCGCTCGCCTGGTCGAACTTCTTCTCGCGCCTGACCCATAGCCATCCCGGCCGCGTGGTCTGGCTGCTGTTCAATGTCGGCATTGCCCTGCTGCTGATGGAGCTGGGCATTTACCGGCTGCTAGAGGAAACCCTGGGCATTTTCTCGATCATCGCCATGGCCTGGCTGTGCTCGATTTCGGCTGACCTCTTCATCAACAAGCCGCTGGGCCTCGCACCGCCCGGCATCGAGTTCAAGCGCGCCCATCTCTATGACATCAACCCGGTGGGCCTGGGCTCCATGCTGCTGTCGGCCGTGGTGGCGCTGGTGGCTCATTTCGGCGCCTTTGGCGAAATGGCTGCGGCTTTGGCGCCCTATATCGCGCTGGTCGTGGCTTTCATCGCCTCGCCCACCATCGCCTGGGCGACCAAGGGCAAATATTATCTGGCCCGCAAACCGCGCAAGCAGTGGCAGAACCTCAAATCAGTCACCTGCTCGATCTGCGAACATCCCTTCGAGCCCGAAGACATGGCGTGGTGCCCCGCCTATGCCGCTCCGATCTGCTCGCTGTGCTGTTCGCTTGATGCGCGCTGCCATGACATGTGCAAGCCCAATGCGCATTTCCGCGCGCAGACCCGCGCCGTCGCCGCGAGCGTCCTGCCTGATTGGGCCGTGGACAAGCTGCAGACAAGGCTGGGCCGCTATGGTGTGTCGTTCTGCATTTCGCTGGCGCTGATCGGCTCCATTTTGGGCCTGATCTATTATTTCGCCGCGGGGGCGGCGCCCGATACCGAAGAGGTGGTGGGTGGCACGATCCTCGTCGTCTTCTTCGTCTTTGCGGTGGTGGCGGGCATTGTCGCCTGGTTCCTGGTGCTGGCGCATGACAGTCGCCTCGTGGCCGAGGAAGAAAGCTCGCGCCAGAACACCCTGCTGATGAAGGAAATCGCCGCCCATAATCGCACCGACGCGGCCCTGCAAAAGGCCAAGGAAGTGGCCGAAGCCGCCAATCAGGCCAAGAGCCGTTATGTGGTGGGTCTCAGCCACGAATTGCGCACCCCGCTCAATGCCGTGCTGGGCTATGCGCAAATCCTGGAACGCGACGAGACCGTGCCCGCGCCGCGCCGTTCCTCGGTCAAGGTCATCCGCCGCAGCGCCGAGCATCTGTCCGGCCTGATCGATGGGCTGCTCGACATTTCCCGCATCGAGGCGGGGCGGCTGCAGGTCTATTCCAACGAGATCAATATCCACGATTTCCTCAGCCAGATACGCGAAATGTTCCGGCTGCAGGGCGAGGCCAAGGGGCTGGAATTCCGCTACAAGGTCGCGCCCAACCTGCCGCAATTCGTGCGCACCGATGAAAAGCGGTTGCGGCAGATTCTGGTCAATCTGCTGTCCAACGCCATCAAATTCACCGATACGGGCTTTGTTTCGTTCGAGGTCGCCTATCGCTCGCAGGTGGCGACCTTCACCGTCACCGATAGCGGCCATGGCATTGGCGAGGCGGATCTGGGCCGGGTGTTCGAGCCCTTTGTGCGCGGCGAGGCCGAGCGCAATCGGCTGACGCCGGGGTTGGGCTTGGGGCTCACCATCACCAAGCTGCTGGCGGAAACGCTGGGCGGGGAAATCCAGGTGCAGAGTACGCCGGGCAAGGGCTCTACCTTCAAGGTGCGGCTCATGCTCGCTCGCGTGGAACGCCCCGCCGCCAAGCCGCATGAGGAACTGCGCATCCGCACCTATAGCGGGCCGCGCCGCACCATCATGGTGGTTGACGACAATGCCGAACACCGCGAAATGATGCGCGAATTGCTGGTGCCGCTCGACTTTACCGTGCTGACGGCGGTCGATGGTCCGCATTGCCTCACCCTGGTCGAGGCCATCAAGCCGGACCTGTTCTTCGTGGATATTCTGATGCCCGGAATGAATGGCTGGGAGCTGGTGGAAAAGCTGCGTGATGGCGGGCAGGGCGCTCCCATCATCATGCTCTCGGCCAATATCGGCGATGGCCTGGGCCAGCCCACCAGCGATACCGGCCACAATGACAGCATGGCCAAACCGCTGAATTACGGCCAGCTGCTCGACAAGCTCGGGGCGCATCTGGGTATTAGCTGGGTCGAGGATCAACCGGGGATGGATGCACCGGTGGCCCCACCAGCGAACATTGTTTCACCCGGTGCCGATGTGGTGGGTGAATTGCTGGCTTTGGGCGAGATCGGTCATGTCCGGGGCATCGATGCCCGGCTCGCGGCGCTAGCCGATGATCCGCGTCATGGTCCGCTGGTCGCGGCTTTGCGCCAGCAGATCGAGACCTACGATTTCGACGGCTATGCCGCGATCCTCAACCGCGTGGGCGAAAATGAGCGAAGTTGAGAAACAATATATCGCCCTGGTGGTCGACGATTCCATCGAATCGTTGAGCTTCCTCACCACGGCTCTGGAGGCGGAGGGCGTCACGGTCCTCTTGGCCCGCAGCGGTGAGGCGGCGCTTGGTATTGCCGGCAAGATCGTGCCCGATATCATCCTGATGGATGCCGTCATGCCGGGGCTCGATGGCTTTGAAACCTGCAAGCGGCTCAAAGCCACTTCTAGCGTCGCGCAGGTGCCGGTCATCTTCATGACCGGGCTGACCGAGACTGAGCATATCGTGCATGCGCTCGATGTGGGCGGGGTGGATTATCTCACCAAGCCCATCAATCTCGATGAATTGCGCGCCCGCATCCGCGTGCATCTGGCCAATGCCCGCCGGGCGCAGAGCGCGCGGGTGGCGCTCGACGCTGCCGGCCGGCATTTGATGGCGCTGTCCAGCGGTGGCGTGACGCTATGGGCGACGCCGCAGGCGGGTAAGCTATTGGAGCGCACCATGCCCGGCATGGACGCCTCGGGTTTCATTGCCAATCAGGTCCGGCCCTGGCTGGATGCTCGCGCCGGCGCCAATTCCATTGCCGGCGACAGCCTGATGCTGGAGCCCGGCAATGGCGCGCGTATCCAGCTCATGTGTCTGGGCATGATCGGGGCCGACGAATATCTGTTCCGCCTGCTCACGCCGGGCGACGAGAACCAGGATGGCATCCTGCGTCGTCAATTTGGCCTGACGCAGCGCGAAAGCGAAGTGCTGCTGTGGATCGCCCGCGGCAAGTCCAATCGCGATATTGGCGATATTCTGGGCCTCAGCCCCCGCACCGTGAACAAGCATCTCGAACAGGTCTATTCGAAGCTTGGCGTGGAAAACCGCGCCTCGGCGGCCATCCGCGCCACCCATATCCTGCAGTCCTCGCTGGAGGATTGATTCCCGATCACATCTGCGGCGCGCGGGGAACCCACGCCCATGGCGCCCGTTGATCTTGCGAGCCCGCTGGATGGTGGGCCCACGATTGGCGTATCGCCGTTTCGGTGCGTCAACGTTCGGTGGACTGCTACAGAGGCTGACGCTCCTTTGTGGTGTCTCCGTTGGGACGCGAAACTTCGGTTTCGCGTCCTTTTTTGTCGTATCAATTTTCAAATTTTGCTTGAGTTTATGAAAATAAACGCCCGGTGTTCGCAAAGTGTTTTGCATATGAACACGTGATGTTCTCCGCTTTGAAACAAGTATGACGATTTTACGTCTCTTCTATACGGCCGTTGGGGCCGTGCTTTAGGAGAGATAAGATGAAGAGAATTGTTTCAACAGTTCTTGCCGGCATCTTGCTTGCCGGTACTGCAGTTCCTGGACATTCCCAGGACTTGCTCGGGGGCCTTCTCGGAAGCGGTGACGACAACAGTCTCATCAATATTGATTCTGGATCGGCATCCGATGCGGGCCTGGTCAATGTGGGGATTGGGGGCGATGACAGTCTGCTCGACGTCAATATCGGCGGTTCCGATCCGCTGGCCACTGCCAATGTCAGCAGCGGCGGCGATAGCGGATTGCTCGGCGTGGATGCCAATGTCGGCAATGGCGGCTCGATCGCCAACGCCAATGTGGGCGTGGGCGGCAGCGGCGGTCTCGTCGATGCCGATGCGAACCTGCTCAATGGCACGGTGAGGGCCACCGCCAATATCGGCGGCGACAGCCTGATCGATATCGGCATCGGCATTGGCAACCCGGGCTCGCCGGGAGGTCCCGGCGGACCCGGAGGCCCTGGTGGACCAGGAGGTCCCGGAGGGCCGGGAGGGCCTGGCGGCCCAGGAGGACCCGGCATGATTCCGGGCGGCGGCGGAGCCGGCGGCTTTGCCAATGCGGCCTGTGCCGGCCAGTCCCCCTCGCAGCTGGTTCGCCTTGTGCAATCGACCCGGGTCGATGCTTCCTGGGCACGGGCTTCGAACGTCCAGATCCAGCGCGTCGGCGTGTGCCCGGAAATCCGGGTCTGGTTGCAAGGCCAGCTCAATGGCTCGGGCCTTGGTCCGGTGCTGCAGCAGGCCGTGATGAGTGATGCGCTGATCAGCACCTCGCTCAGCCGCGCCAGCTTCAACGCTGACCGGGTCTTCGCGGTCAAGCGTTCGGGCTCGCAACTGACGGTCTACGTTTACTAAATTCGTTTCCACACAATGCCCAAGGCCCGGTCCATTAGGCCGGGCCTTGGTGCTGCGCGCCGACCTCTCCAGGGGCGAGGTGATCCGAGACCCTAAGGCGCTGGTTGCGCTTCCGGTCCGATCAGCAGGGTTGTCGGTTTTACGCCCAGCAGCTTGGCGGCGACGGCCTTTACGTCCGCCACGCTCACCGCTTCGATCAGTTCCTGGCGCCGCGTCAGATGGTCGATCCCCAGATTGCGCAGGTCCGGACCAACCAGCGTATTGGCGATGGCGCTCGACGAGTTCAGCTCGTTGATGGGGTAGGAGCCGATCACATATTTCTTGGCCGAGGCCAGCTCGGCTTCGGTGGGGCCATTTTCCGCGAGGCGGGCGATGACCTCCTGGGCGACGGCCAGGGTTTCCTCGGCCCGGTCGGCGCGCGTGGCCGTGCCGATGATGAGCATTTCGGTGTGCTGGAAATTGAGCAGCGCCGAGGTGATGTTATAGGCCAATCCACGCTTTTCGCGCACTTCGGCGGTAAGCCGGGACAGGATGCTGCCGCCGCCGAGGATTTCGTTCATCAGATAGGCGGCGAAATAGTCGGGCGCATCGCGCCTGATGCCGGGATAGGCCAGGTAGATGGCGGTCTGCGGCAGAGGATAGTTGACCTCCAGCTCCTGGCCGAGCACGGGTTCGACATCGGCGATCGGCGTCAGGTCCGGCTGCTCGGGCAATGTGCCGAACACCATGTCCAGCATCGCGCCGGCTGCTTCGGCATCGATATCGCCGACAATGCCGACATGCAGGTTTGCCCGCGCGAAAATGGCCTGGTGCAGGCTCCGCAGGTCGTCCGCGGTAATGCTCGCAAGGGTTTCGGGCGTTCCCTCGCGGCGGCGGGCATAGGGATGGTCGCCATAAAGCGTCTGGGCCCAGAGATTTTGCGCCGCCGTGCTGGGGTCCTGGGCAGCGGCGACAATGCCGGCGACGATCTGGGCGCGCATGCGGTCGATCGGGTTCTGGTCGAAGCGCGGCGCCTCGATGGCGAGCTTGAACAGGTCCAATGCCTCGTCGCGCTGCTCGGTCAGTAGGCGCATCGCCCCATAGACCGCGTCATTGTCGGCGACGAAACTCATCTCCGCCCCGACATTGTCCAGCTCGATCTGGAAAGCCTCGCTGTCGAGATCGCCCGCGCCCTCGTCGAACAGGGCGGTCATCAGGTTGGCAAGGCCCTCCTTGCCCACGGGGTCCTGCGTCGTGCCGCCCTCGAAGGCGAAGCGGATGGTGATCAGGGGCAGCGAATGGTCTTCCATCAGCCAGGCCTTGATGCCCAGGGGCGAGGTGACCTCCTGGAACTGAATCTCGGCCTGTGCAGGCAGGCTCAGCAGCAATGTGAATAGCGCGGCAAACAGCGCCAGCGCATGGCGGAGCGGGAAAAGTCTGGTCATCACTGGGCTCCGGCGTCGCTGGGCAGCAGATAGCTGGTCACGGAAAGGGAAGGGTCGAGATATTTCGCCGCCACGGCCTGTACCTGTTCGGCGGTGACGTCGCGGATGCGGTCGGGCCACTCGGCCAGGGTTTCGATGTTGCCCCCATTGGCCAGTTCGGCACCATAGATATGGGCCATGCTGAATTGCACATCGCGGGCAAAGATCATGGAGCGCACATAGCGCGCCTTGGCGCTTTCCAGTTCCGCCTCGGTGACGCCATCCTTGATCAGCAGGGCCAGTTGTTCGCTGATGGCGCCTTCGACATCGGCCAGGGTGTGCTCGGGTTGCGGGGCGCCATAGAGCATGAAGGTGCTGTCGTCATAGGCGCCGCCATCGTAGCGGGTGCCCGCCGATGCGCCGATGCCGTCCTTGACGATAATCTGCTGATAAAGCCGGCTACGGCTTCCTCCGCCCAGGATTTCCGACAGCAGGTCCAGTGCTTCGGCCTCGCCATTTTCAGCGGAGCGGTAAGTGGGGACGATCCAGGATTTGGTGAAACTGGCAATGCCCACGCGCGGGTCGGCGAGGGTAACGGTGCGCTGGGTGTCATGCTGGGGTTCGGCAGGCCGAACACGCGGCGGCAGGGCAGGGCCGCGCGGCACCGCGCCATAACTGGCCTCGGCAAGGGCGCGGACTTCGTCCACATCGACATCGCCCGCCACCACCAGCACGGCGTTGTTAGGCGCATAATACTGATTGTAGAAAGCGACGGCATCGGCCCGGTTGAGCTGTTCCATCTCATGCATCCAGCCGATGGTGGGGATGCGATAGGGATGGTTCTGGAACAGGGTGGCGTAGACTTCCTCCTGCAGCAGCGCCTGCGGATTGCTGTCGGTGCGCATGCGGCGCTCCTCCAGCACCACGTCGCGTTCGGAGCCGATGACATCTTCGGTGAGGATCAGCCCGCGCATGCGGTCGGCCTCGAAATCCATCATGGACGCGAGGGCATCGGGCGGCACCACCTGGTAATAAGCGGTGACGTCATTGGTGGTGAAGGCATTGCCGGTCCCGCCGATTTCGGTGACGGCGCGATCGAGTTCGCCCGCGGGGTGGCGCGCCGTGCCCTTGAACATCAGGTGCTCGAGAAAATGGGCGATGCCCGATTTCCCCGCCGGCTCGTCGGCGCTGCCCACCTTGTACCAGACCATATGGGTGACGATGGGCGCGCGGCGATTGGGGATCACCACGACCTCCAAGCCATTATCGAGCACAAATTGCTCGGCCACGGCCTCGGGCTGCACCTGTTCTTTGGCCAGAACTGGCGCGGCAAGCAGCGCGGTCAGGGCGAAGGCCATGGCGGTTTTGAACATCATCGGCAGAATCCCGGTTGGTCGACCCGGCATGCCTAGACGAGTTCGTCGATGCGCGGGAACAATTGTTTGTCAGTTGAGGAAAGTCAGGTGCTCGTTGCGGAACTGGCGGTGTCCAATACCGGCCGGTTCCAGGTCCGACGCGTCAAGCCTCGTCAAATGCTGGCGAATAGCTGCCGCTGCCGCATCGGGCTCCAGCCGGGTAACATCGAGCACCAGCAATTCGGCGACATCAGGCTCCTGTATGCGGTCGGTCGCCATCGCTTCCTTGAGTACCTGGCTATCGGCAAGCTTGCGGCCAATTCGATCTGCCTGCTGCACGCGCCGGGCGTTCTCCTCGATATCGGCGGCGAGCACGATCGGTATGAGCGGGACGTTTCTGGCGATAGCCAAATCCACGACCTGGTTCCAGGCCTCGCGTTCGCGAGATGCGCCCACGCAAAGCGCATTGGTCATCACGAATGTTTCGTTCGCCGGCCGTTCGGCAAGCGTCTGATAGACGGCGCTGCGCACGGCTTCATAGAGGGGCCATCGGGCAGGATCGTTTATTGAAGTTCAGCCGATGGCTACATCGTGCAGGAGGTGATTGTGGATGAAGCGGGCGCCCAGGTCTGCGGCCAGCAGGCGCCCTATCGTCAGTTTGCCGACGCCGGGCCAGCCATTGAGGTGGATGATCATCCTGCTGCTGCCACCATTCACCCCCGCGGATAGGCCATATAGGCCAGGCGCCGGCTGTCGGGGGCCCAGGAATTGACATTGATCGTGCCCTGACCGCCGAAGAAGCTGGCCAGCGTGCGCAATTCGTCGCCCTCGGGCGACATCAGGCGCAGCAACACGTCCTTGTCCGCGGGGTGTCCCGTGGTGCCTTGGGGATAACTCAGGAGGGCCACGAGCGAACCATCGGGCGAGAGGTGGGGAAACCAGTTGACGTAGCTGTCGAAGGTCAGCTGCTCGAGCCCGCTGCCATCGGCTGCGCTCATGCGGAAGACCTGGGCATGGCCCGGCCGGCTCGCGGCCAGCTCGGAGTTGAAATAGATCCAGCGGCCATCGGGCGAATATTCCGGCCCGTCATTGGGAACGCTGAGATCGGTCAGCCGCGTATCGGGTCCGCCAGCGGTGGGAATGGTGAAAACATTGACCTGCCGCTCGCCATTGCGCTGTTCGATGGCGACGTAGGAGAGCGTGGCACCGTCGGGCGAGATGCCATGCAGATAATAGTGGAACGGAGTGGGATGCGTATTGGAAACGCGCTGCGGAGTGCCGCCTGTGACAGGCACGGCATAGAGGTGTCCATCGTCAGAGCTGACGTAAATGCTGGTGCCGTCGGGCGATAGCACGTGGTCGTTATTGAGATCGGCCAGCGCGCCGGTATCGATCTGCTCGGGCTGGCCACCCGTGGCGGCGATACGATAGAGCCGCCCGCCGGCATTGAAGACCAGCCATTGCCCATCGGCGGACCAATTGGGCGCTTCGATGACTTCGGTCGAGCTGAAGATGACATCGGCATTGCCGTCGAGGTCGATGACGGTCAGATCAGAGCGCTGGCCGGCGGCCAGGGAGCGGCCGCGGCGCGGAAAGATGAAGGTCACGTTGATCACCCTGGGCAATGAGGAAAGGCGGGATGGACCCTAACCCAGCATATTGCGCCTCGCCAGCCCCGTTGCCCCGCCGACCGGCTTGCCCTACATAGACGGCCAAATTCGAGAACCGCGAAGAGGTCAGCAAGCCTATGGCTCGCCAGTTCATCTACCACATGCACGGAATGTCCAAAGCCTATGCCGGCGGCAAGAAGGTGTTGGACAATATCCATCTCAGCTTCTACCCCGACGCCAAGATCGGCGTGCTCGGTCCCAATGGCTCGGGCAAGTCGACCCTGCTCAAGATCATGGCCGGCATCGACACCGAATTCCAGGGTGAAGCCTGGGTCGCCCAGGGTGCCAAGGTCGGCTATCTCAGCCAGGAGCCCGAGCTTGATCCGGCGCTGAACGTGCTCGGCAATGTCATGACCGGGGTCAAGGAAAAGAAGGCCATTATCGATCGTTACAACGAGCTGATGATGGAATATTCCGACGAGACGGCCGACGAGGCCGCCAAGCTGCAGGACCAGATCGACGCCGAGAATCTGTGGGATCTCGAATCGCAGGTCGAGGTGGCCATGGAAGCCTTGGGCTGCCCCCCGGGCGATGCCGATGTCACCAAGCTTTCGGGTGGCGAACGCCGCCGTGTCGCGCTCTGCGCGCTGCTGCTCTCCAAGCCCGACCTGCTGCTGCTCGACGAACCGACCAACCATCTGGATGCCGAAACCACGGCCTGGCTCGAGCGCCATCTGCGCGAGTTCGAGGGTGCGGTGCTGATCATCACCCACGATCGCTACTTCCTCGACAATGTCACCGGCTGGATTCTCGAGCTCGATCGCGGCCGCGGCGTGCCCTATGAGGGCAATTACTCGGCCTATCTGGCCGCCAAGGCCAAGCGCTTCGCCCAGGAAAAGAGCGAAGATGCGGCTCGCGCCAAGGTGCTGGAACGCGAACGCGAATGGATGGGGCAGTCGCCGCAGGCGCGCCAGTCCAAGTCCAAGGCCCGCCTCAAGGCCTATGACGAACTGGTCAAGATCAACGAGGCCCGCACCCAGTCCTCGACCGCCCAGATCATCATTCCGCCCGGCGAACGGCTGGGGCAGAACGTCATCGACATCGAGGGGCTCTCCAAGTCCTATGGCGATCGCGTTTTGATCGACAATCTGACCTTCAAGCTGCCCCCGGGCGGCATTGTGGGCATTATCGGCCCGAACGGCGCCGGCAAGACCACTCTGTTCCGCATGCTGACCGGCCAGGAAAAGCCCGATGCGGGCAGCGTCACCGTGGCCGAGAGTGTGCATCTGGGCTATGTCGACCAGAGCCGCGACAGCCTCAACCCGAACAAGACCGTCTGGGAAGAAATCTCGGAAGGCGACGAAGTGCTGATGCTGGGCAAGCGCGAGGTCAATTCGCGTGCCTATACCAGCTCGTTCAACTTCAAGGGCGGCGACCAACAACAGAAGGTGGGCAATCTCTCGGGCGGGCAGCGCAATCGCGTGCATCTGGCCAAGATGCTCAAGAGCGGCGCCAACGTCCTGCTGCTTGACGAGCCGACCAATGATCTGGACACCGAAACCCTCGCCGCGCTCGAAGAGGCGCTGGAGGAATTCGCCGGTTGCGCCGTGATCATCAGCCACGATCGCATGTTCCTCGATCGCCTGGCGACCCACATGCTGGCCTTCGAGGGCGATAGCCATGTGGAATGGTTCGAAGGCAATTTCGCCGATTACGAAGCCGACAAGATCCGGCGCCTCGGCGCCGATGCGGTCAACCCCAAGCGCGCGACTTACAAGCCGCTGACGCGGTAGGACGCAGCACGGGTCGTCCAAACTCAGTTCCATCGTCATTGCCCGGCTCGTCCGGGCAATCCATCTTTCTGCGTGCGCTGCGAGATGGATCACCCGGACGGGCCGGGTGATGACGATGAACCGAGAAATCGCGGAATGGTCTAGCTCAACGCTCTATCGTTCTCTCTCTTCCCCAAGGAAGGTGGAGAGAGGACATGCCTGGCACCGCGCCAGTTTGTCATGTTTTCCCAATGTTTACCCC
This sequence comes from Devosia yakushimensis, assembly GCF_030159855.1. Classification (NCBI taxonomy): domain Bacteria; kingdom Pseudomonadati; phylum Pseudomonadota; class Alphaproteobacteria; order Hyphomicrobiales; family Devosiaceae; genus Devosia; species Devosia yakushimensis. The sequence continues at coordinate 811,595 of NZ_BSNG01000001.1, forward strand.
AAGCAATACTATTCGCCGCAAACTGCGCGGATAGTGGTAGAGACTAGGCTGATAAACTTGGAGAGACGCATGACCGAACAATCGCAGTTCTCGGAAAGTCTTCCGGTCTGGGTCCGGCGTCAGGCTTTGGGTTTGGCTTTGCGCCTGATGCCCAAGCGGCTTGTGGATTCGGCCTATCTCACTGCGCATACCGCCTATCGTCTGGTGGTGCGTGGTCCGCGGGTTCCCAATGCTTCCTCCATCGTGTCGCGGCCCAATGATTACGGTGGGCCGGTCTATGATACGTCTTCGGCGGGTCTTCTGGCCGGCATGCAGAATGGGTTTTATTTCCTTTGCCACATAGCGCCGCTCAAATGGTGGTCCCCGCCCATGCGTGGCGTGATGATGATCTCGGGCGTGCATGTGGCCAAGCGCTTCAAGCGCTCGCTCAAATCCTCGCCCTTCACCGTCACCATCGACAAGGATTTTGCCGGCGTGCTGCGCGGCTGCGCGGCCATCCGGCCGGGGCGCCCCCCGCTCACCTGGCTTTTTCCGGCTACCCAGCGGCGCCTGCAAAAGCTCTATGAGGAAGGCCATGCCCATTCGGTCGAAGTCTGGAATGAGCAGGGCGAACTGGTTGGCGGCGTATTCGGGGTGATGCTCGGCACGGTTTTCACCGCGCTCAGCATGTTCCATACCGAGGACAATGCGTCCAAGGTCGCCATTGTCAGCCTCTATCATCATCTGGATGCCTGGGGCGTCGATGTGGTCGACCATCAGGGTCTCACGCCCTGGGTCGAGACCCTGGGCGGCGTGTTGGTGACCCGTGAGCAATATGTTGCCCTCCTGGCCCGCCCGGCCAAGTCCGACGCCGCCAAGCCTGGCCCATGGCATGTGCAGTTCAGCCCTGCCCAGACCGGCGAATGGGAACCTTCGCAGCCCGCTCCCGCCAAGTCGGAAGCCGCCTGAGCCATGCTCGACCTCTGATTTTCACCGGAGTGGTGTTGGCACCACTTCGATCATCCTCGCCATTTGCCTTGCGCCTCCAATGCGCTATGCCTCCGTCAAACTTAGTGGAGAATAGCCGTGTCACTGGAGCCATTCGAGCTCGATATCGGTCGGGCCAAGCTTGTCGGCGTGGAAATGGGTGAGGGGCTTGCCGTCGTGTTCCTCCATGCGGGCGTGTGCGACAAGCGCATGTGGTCCGAGCAGATGCAGGCGGTTGCCGATGCCGGCTGGCATGCCGTGGCCTATGACCGGCGCGGCTATGGCGAGACGGTCTCGGAAGACGAGGCTTTCAACCATGTCGATGATCTCGAAGCGGTGCTCGATGCGCTCGGCATTCACGCGGCGGTCTTTGTCGGCTGTTCGATGGGCGGCGGGCTGGCGGTGGATTTTGCCCTGCGCGATCCCGGCCGGATCATCGGGCTGGTGCTGATCGGCACCTCGGTTACCGGCTCGCCCTGGACGGCCACCGATGTCGAGAGGATGATCGAGGCGGCCGAGGAGGATGCCTATGAGCGCCACGATTGGGAGATGCTCAACCGCGTGCAGGCGCATGAATGGCTCGATGGTCCAAGGGTGCAGAGCGGACGGGTCGGTGGCGCGGCGCGCGAGCTCTTTCTCGACATGAACGCGCTGGCCCTCAGCAAGCCCGTGCTGACCCAGGAAGAGGAGCGCCCGGACGCCTGGCGCCGGGTGGCCGAGGTCAATGCGCCGACCCTGCTGCTGGTGGGTGACGAGGACTTCACGGCGCTGATCGAACGGCACGAACACCTGTCCGAAGAAATGCCCAATGCCTTCGCCGCCGTGCTGGAAGGCGTCGCCCATATCCCCAGTATCGAGCGGCCCGAACTGGTCAATTCCATGCTGCTGGAATTTCTCGATGCCATTGGTGGGGAAGGGAATGATGAGGAAGATGAGGAGGAGTGAGCCTGTCGAACTACGAGGTTGGGTGCCACGACCTCTTCGCCGAGAGATTCATCTTCCCGCTTTCGCGGGAATGACCCTGCGAGTGTTACGCAGCGATGGTGCTGGGACGATTTCCTAATCCCTTGAATCAAGATGGCCGGGCGATAACCCGGCCACCTCATGCAGTGATTCATCGCGCTCACATCTGGAATCCGCCTGCTGTCAGCCTGATTCCGCATGCATCCGCAACCTTTTGATCTCAAACGGCAATAATGCCATCGAGATGCCGGTCGAGCTGCGGCGTCGGCAGGTTGGTCAGGTCCTTGTCCAGTTCGGCCAGGATGGTCTTCTTCACGGCCGGCGACATGGCCCGCCGGATTTCCCCGAGCGCAATTGGCGATGCCGCGATCACCAGGCGGTCGAATTCGCCCTCCTGCTGCTTGCGGTCGAGCATATGCGCCAGCGATTTGACGAAGACCATTTCGCGGTGTTCGACGGGGTCGGTGCGGGGCTCCATGGCGCTGCGGCCGCCGCCGGCTGACGATTGGCCGCGGCCCGGCTTGTCGGTCACGATATCCTGCGCCATGAGCGGATCGATGGCAAAATCCAGCCCATCCACCTGGCGCAGTCCCTTGCCCGGTCCCGTGTTCTCCAGCACGCGCGCTTGCGTGCCGTCAGCGATCAGAATCCAGGTGACGGTCTTCTTCATGGTCTGCTCCTATTGTGGGTGGCATCGAAACGGAGCAGCCCGACGACCGCCCGTCTTTCAGAACGCCCCGCAGCCAAAAAGGTTTGCCCGTCCATCAGCAAAGCGCTGGCTGGCGATCACAAACTGTCATTGGTTTCCGCGGCGATCGGCTGCTAACACCGGGATATAGACGCCTCCCCAAAGGCGTGGAGTATCCGATGTCCCTGCCTCAAGCTGCGCCTGGCGCGGCAATTTCACCTGCCAGCGAAACCCGCAATGGCGTCTTCGCCGCCCTGGGTGCCTATGTGCTCTGGGGCTTCCTGCCCATCCTGTTCGGGCTGCTCAGCGGCGTCGGCTCCGTCATGATCGTGGCCGAGCGAACGCTGTGGTCGCTGGTGCTGATGGCCGTGATCCTGGGTGTCATGGGCAAGCTGGGCGAGGTCATGGCCCTGTTGACCGATTGGCGCAAGACCGGAACGTTACTGCTCTCGGCCGCCTTGCTGGCCGGCAATTGGCTGCTTTTCGTCTGGGCGGTCGAGACCGGCCAGGTGCTCGAAATCAGCTTCGGCTATTTCATCAACCCGCTGGTCAATGTCGCCATCGGCATGATTTTCCTAGGCGAGCGGCAAAACCGGATGCAGGCCATCGCGATCCTCATTGCCGTCATTGCCATAGCCATTCAGGCGGCAGGGCTGGGCGGGGTGCCCCTCGTGGCGCTGGGGCTGGCGTTTTCGTTCGGCTTTTACGGCTTCATCCGCAAGACTGCCGCGCTTGGCCCCGCTGCGGGCCTCTTCGCCGAAACGCTGATGATCGCGCCTTTCGCGCTGGCCTATGTGATCTACGATCTCACCAGCAATGGGGTAGGGGCCCATGCCGATCCGCAGACCATGCTATTGCTGATCTTCAGCGGCCCGGCGACGGCCGTGCCGCTATTGCTCTTTGCCTATGCCATCCGCCGGCTGCGGCTCACCACGATCGGCATGTTCCAGTATCTGGCGCCGTCGCTGCAATTCCTCGTGGCTATCATCGTGTTCCACGAACATCTCAATGCGGTGCGGCTTTTCAGCTTTGCGCTGATCTGGGTGTCGCTGGCCGTGTTCAGCTATGACAGCTTCCGCAGGCGCGGGCGCAGCTAGCCGGACTTGCGCCTTGTGTGGCGGATGATCGCCGCGATTTCCGCAAAGGTGTCGGCAAAGGGTGTCGCTTCGCGCCACACCAGCGACAGGCGCCGCCCCGCCCCGGGCGATACCAATTGGTGAATGGCGATCCGCGGGTCGGTCGCCTCCTTGCGCAGTGCAATCTGGGGCAGCAGCGTCACCCCCTGTCCATTGGCCACGAATTCCACAATGGTCGATAGCGAGGTCGCCGCGAAGGTGCGGGCGGACGGGTCGCTGTCCAGCCGGCAGGCCGCAATGGTCTGGTCGCGGAAGCAATGACCCTCGTCGAGCAGCAGAATGCGCTCCGGCGACAGGGTCGATAGCGCCACCGGCTCGGCGGTCTCCTCGTCGCGGCTGGTGGCCAGCACAAAGGGATCGTCGAACAATTGGGCGCGCGTCAGCTTGGGGCCCTGGTCCGGCGGGTCGGTGCCGATCAGCGCGATATCGAGGCTGCCATCGACCAGTCCGGCGATCAGGGCTTCGGTGCGATTCTCGCTCACTGCAAAATCCAGCCCCGGCAGGCCCTTGGTCAGCGCCGGAAAAATCTCGGGCAGCAGATAGGGCGCGACCGTGGGGATAAGCCCAAAGCGGATCGGCCTTTCGGGGTTACCGGCCTGGCCCATGGCAAAGGCGGCCAGCGCCTCGGCGCCATCCACCACGCGCCGGGCCCGCTCGATGAATTCGCGCCCGAACGGGGTGGGCCGCACGGCGCGCGTCAGGCGGTCAAAGAGCGGGGTGCCGCAATAATCCTCGATCGCCTGGATCTGCTGGCTCAGTGCGGGCTGGCTGATATTCGATGCCGTCGCGGCCCGGCCGAAATGGCCGGCTTCGGCCACTGCGATGGCATAGCGCAACTGCTTGAGGGTAAAGCTCATGATAGGCTCAGCCTATCACAATAAGAGGATCAATCAATTTGCCTAATGGCGGGCGAAGAGGCAAAACGAAGTTAGTTTGGAATTATTCCAGGGAGATTGCAGCAATGATCGACAAACCCCGCCTCACAACCAGCGCCGGCGCGCCGGTATCGGACAATCAGAATAGCGAGACGGCCGGGGCCCGCGGCCCGGTTCTGCTGCAGGACTATCAGCTGCTCGAAAAGCTCGCGCACCAGAATCGCGAGCGCATTCCCGAGCGTGTCGTCCATGCCAAGGGCTGGGGTGCCTATGGAACACTGACCATCACCAAGGACCTTTCCCAATACACTATCGCCAAGCTCTTCGGCGCAGTGGGCAAGAAGACCGATCTGCTGATCCGTTTCTCCACCGTCGCCGGCGAAATGGGCGCGGCCGATGCCGAGCGCGACGTGCGCGGCTTTGCCATCAAGTTCTATACCGATGAAGGCAATTGGGACCTGGTGGGCAACAATACCCCGGTCTTCTTCGTGCGCGATCCGCTGAAATTCCCCGATTTCATCCATACCCAGAAGCGTCATCCGCGCACCAATATGCGCTCCAAGACCGCCATGTGGGATTTCTGGAGCCAGAGCCCGGAATCGCTGCACCAGATCACGACGCTGTTTTCCGATCGCGGCCTGCCGGTCGCCCCGATGTATATGAATGGCTATGGCAGCCACACCTATTCGTTCTGGAACGAAAAGGGCGAGCGCTTCTGGGTCAAGTTCCACTTCAAGACCCTGCAGGGCCACAAGCATTACACCAATGCCGAGGCCGAGAAGATCATCGGCCAGGATCGCGAGAGCTATCAGGCCCATCTTTTCGGTACGATCGACCGCGGCGAATTCCCGCGCTGGCGCCTGGAAGTGCAGATCATGCCCGAGGCCGATGCGGACAAGACGCCGTACAATCCCTTCGATCTGACCAAGGTCTGGCCGCATGCCGACTATCCGGTGATCGAGGTCGGTGTCGTCGAGCTCAACCGCAATGCCGACAATTACTTTGCCGAAATCGAACAGGCGGCCTTTTCGCCGTCCAACAAGGTTCCCGGCATCGGCTATTCGCCCGACAAGATGCTGCAGGCCCGCGTGTTCTCCTATGCCGATGCCCATCGCTACCGGCTGGGCACGCATTATGAATCGATCCCGGTCAACCAGCCCAAGGTTGCCGTGCAGCACTATCACCGCGATGGCCAGATGAATGTCTATGGCGGCATCAAAACCGGCAATTCGGACGCCTATTACGAGCCCAACTCCTTTGGCGGGCCGGTAGAAGACAAGTCGGTCAAGGAGCCACCGCTGCGCATCGTGGGCGATGCCGACCGGTACAACCATCGCGATGGCAATGACGATTACGGCCAGCCGCGGGCGCTGTTCAACCTCTTCGACGATGCCCAGAAGGGGCGGCTCTTCGACAATCTCGCCGCCGCAATGGATGGCGTGCCCGACGAGATCATCGAGCGCCAGCTGGCCCATTTCCATCTGATCGACCCCGCCTATGCCCAGGGCATAAGGGCGGCCCGCGCGGCGCTGGCCGGGCAGGCCAAGGACAGCATTTCCGATCAGGAAAGCGCGGCGGCCGAATAAGCCGCCACACAGTGAAGAAAGGCCGGTCCTTGTGACCGGCCTTTGTCTATTAGCTCTTGCAGCGCTTGTAGACGACGGCCGCTACGCCCATGCCATAGCCTTCGCCATTGTAGAGCAGCTCGTCGCTATCGGGGGCATATTCGAAATTGTCGACATTGCCTTCCTCGCTCCAATGGATGGCGCCATTGCCCGCGGGGCTGTCGTCGGGGAAGAACTCGACATCGGCGGCGGCCGCCGCGCCCAGGCTCAGTGTATTGCCTTCGATGTGGATGGAATCGTCCGCCTTTTCGCAGGCGCCGTCAATGGCCCAGTGACCATGTAGGTTGGCGGGAACATCGTCCGCCAGAACCGGGGCGATGCTGAATGCGGCAAATATTGTCGTCAGAGCAATGATACGCATGAAAATCCTCCATTAATGGGGTTCTTGATCCAAGCACCGGCAGCGGTAACGGGCAAGTGACCGCCTGGTATCGTCGTCTCATAAAATTTGAATCAAATCCGGCCTGCTCCCTTCAGCCCGTGCAAGAAGGTGGCAGTCCACTTTGCCGCTGATGGGATTTTACGCGGCAGGAGCCGGGGGACTTGATGACCGAACTTGACCAGGGCCAGCGCGCGTTTTCGAGCTTTCGAGTGCTCAATGGCGAGAACGATCGCGGCGAACGCGAACAGCTCTTCCGCAATATGGCGCAGCTTTTCAGCTATGTGTCGGACCGCTGCGACGACGAACAGGTCGCCCAATATGATGAAGTGCTGTGCCAGCTCGCAGAACTCGTCGAGGTCGAGGCCCGCATTCACGTCGCCAAGCTTCTTGCGCCGCTGGAACGCGCGCCGGGTACGGTCGTGGTCAAGCTGGCCAATGACGATATCGAGGTGGCCAAGCCCCTGCTCGAATTCTCCAATGTCCTTTCCGATGACGATCTGATCGACATCATCGCCCGGCAGGGTGAACAGCATCGTATCGCCATTGCCGGCCGCAGCAGCGTGGCCGAGCGTGTCGGCGAGGCCATTGTCGAACATGGCGAAGCCTCTTCGATCACCCGGCTGGTGCGCAATTCCAATGCCGAGTTCGACAAGGCCACGCTGGAAAAGCTGGTGGCCCGCGCCACTGCCGACGCTGAAATCGCCGCCGATCTGCGCGGCCGCCCCGAGATCGATTGGGGTTCCCTGCGCGGCGAGATCGATAGCGTTGCGAGCAAAGTGCTCGAGACCCTGGACGAGGACAAGTCGCTCGATCCGGTCGCCGCCGGCAAGGTCAATGCCGTCGTTTACAACCGCATGCGCAACCGCGCCGGCTTCTCGGCCAATGAGTGGAAAGTGGCCTATAACCAGGTCAAGGCACTCAGCGACCGCAAGCAGCTCGATGACCGTGCACTGGCCCGCTTTGCCCGCTTCGGCTATGGCCACCACGCCGCCGCCGCATTGACGGTCGTGCTGCGCGTCAGCCCCGAGGTTTTCGTCAAATGGCTGGCCAGCCAGGACTATGTGGCGATCACCGTGGCCCTGCGGGCTGCTGGCCTGACGCCGGAATTGTTCGAGGCCATTGTTGCTACCTTGCCCTGGCGCGACCTGCCGTCCCAGGCCGACAAGACCATGGTGAGAAGCCGCTTCGAAGCCCTCGAAAAAGACGAAGCCTCCGGCATTTTCGAACTCTGGCGCGCCCACTCCTTCCGCAAGCGCACCGCCGGCGACGACCGCGCCAACGTGGCTTAGGGTTCTAGGGCGCTCTGCACGCGGCGCCCGTGATCCATGGACCTAGGGTGCTACTTGCAAGTCCGTTTGACGAAACTCGTCATCCGTCGCAAGCACCGGTACGTCATAATGCTTGGCACAAGCATAGTGCAGGCAATCCGCTAGGTTCAGACCATGGCGGCCCCTGCGAAATCGTGCGGCAGCATTGATTGAAAGCTGGGTGGCTATAAGTGGTTCCGGCAGGTCTTTGAGGACGATACCGCGCTCCTCCAACACCTCCAGCACGACGACTTCCACCTGCTCGATGGGCAGGTTCCACTTGTCAGGCCGTGATAGCGCCAACGCCGTTTCCAGAATGACCAAAGCTGAGGTGAATGGCGCTTCGGCCTCGGCAATGGCATTGCTGACGCGCTCGGCCTCCGGCTCCTCGGAAAGCAACGCGACGAGCGCGGAAGCATCGACGAACAGGGTCATTTGCCGTCCCCATCGCCCCACATCTCGTCATAGGCCGATTTCGGCAGGGGTCGACGCGCCTCGGCGTCGTTAGAAATACCGTGCTTGGATAGCACCCGCTGCACCGTCTGGCGCGGCGTTTCGTTCGTCCGTCGCCGGGCAATGGCCTCGCGCATTGCGATAACGATTGCCTCGGTCAAGCCCACGCCTTCGATCTGTGCAAATTTGCGCGTCAGCTCGTCCGCCTGCTTGTTGTTGACGTTCAATGCCATGACGCCACCTGATGTATATTTTGTATGATACATATGTAGTCCTATTGCTCTACATAATCAATGCAGAGCCACTTTCATACTCCAACACCATGAGTCACTAGACCACCGCTCCAAAATAGATATAAAGACATCTTTATATCTCGTGAGGTGCGATGGCGGAGCTGGCGACATTGGTGGGGGTGCTGAAGGCGGCGGGTGAGGGGACCCGGTTGCGCCTGTTGGCATTGCTGGCCGATGGCGACCATTCGGTCAAGGATTTGACGGAAATTCTCCGGCAAAGCCAGCCCCGTGTCTCACGCCATCTCAAGCTGCTTGCCGATGCCGGGCTGATCGAGCGCAATGCCGAGGGGGCCTGGGCCTATTATGGTCTGGCGCAATCGGGTGATGGTTCGGCGCTGGCGCAATGGGTCATCGAGCGTCTCGATGGCGCCGATCCGGAGCGCCGCCGCGATATTGAGCGGCAGGCTGCGGTGCGTGCCGCCCAGCAGGCGCAGGCGGCCGAGTATTTCGCGAAGGTCGCGGGCAGCTGGGACTTGCTCAAGACGCTGCATGTGCCCGAGGAAGCTATTGAGGCCGCCATTGTCGAGGCATTGGCGGGGCGCTCGGTAGGGCTGCTGATCGATCTGGGCACGGGCACTGGCCGCATGCTCGAGCTGCTCGCCGATTTCTACAAGCGCGGTATCGGCATCGATTCCAGCCGGGAAATGCTGGCCGTGGCCCGCTCGCGCCTTGCCGCCGCCGGCCTTGGTCATGCTCAGGTGCGGTTGGGCGATATTGCCGATCTCGATACCGCAACCGGTTCGGCCGATGTGATCGTGATCCATCAGGTGCTGCATTATTTCGACGATCCGGGCCGAATGCTGGCGCAGGCGCGGCGCCTGCTGAAAGCGGGTGGCGAAATGCTGATCGTGGATTTTGCCCCGCATAACCTGGAATTCCTGCGCACCGAGCATGCCCATAGGCGGCTTGGCCTGTCGCAGGCGCAAATGAGCGGCTGGGCCGCTGCTGCCGGCCTTTCGGTCGAGGCGGTTCGCGAGTTTCCCGGCGAGAATGGTGACAACGGCTTGACGGTCTGCCTCTGGCGCCTCAGCGACAAGACTTGAACGGATATGACGATGATCGACGATAATGCGCGTGCCAGCCGGAAAATCGCAGGGCAGCGCCCGGACCTGCAGCTTTCCTTCGAATTCTTCCCGCCCAAGACCGATGCCATGGAGGAGCGGTTCTGGGACTCCATCCACAAGCTGGCGCCCCTGCAGCCGCGCTTCGTCTCGGTAACCTATGGTGCGGGCGGCTCGACCCGTGAGCGCACCCTGCGCATGGTGTCCTCGGTTAAAAGAGATACCGGTGTCGACGCCGCGGCGCATCTGACCTGTGTCGGGGCCACGCGTGACGAGGTGGACGCCGTCGTGCGCGGCTATGCCGAAGCCGGTATCAACCGCATCGTGGCGCTGCGCGGCGATCCGCCGGAGGGGGTTGGCCAGCCCTTCACCCCGCATCCGGAAGGCTACCAGAACGCGGCCGACCTCGTTGCCGGCATCCGTCGCATCGGTGATTTCGACATTTCGGTTGCCGCCTATCCCGAAAAGCACCCGCAAAGCGCGGATTGGCAGACCGATATCGACAATCTGAAGCGCAAGCTCGATGCCGGCGCCAGCCGCGCCATCACGCAGATGTTCTTCTCCAATGCCGACTATCTCCGCTATGTCGAGCGCGCCCGGGCGGCCGGCATTGATGCCCCGATCGTGCCCGGCATCCAGCCGATCCACAGCTTCAAGCAGATTTCGAACTTCGCATCCCGTTGCGGCGCCTCGATTCCCGATTGGCTGGCCGAGCGTTTTGCCGGGCTCGACGAGGATCCGGAGACCCATGCGCTGGTCGCTTCGGCCGTCGCGGCGGAGCAGGTTGTCGAGCTGCTTGATGAGGGCGTCACCGAATTTCACATCTATACGATGAACCGCTCGAACCTGGCTTTGGCGCTGGCGCGCATTCTGGGCCGGCGGCCGGATTAACCTTGCATTTACCATGATCTGGTGCCATCAGGTCGCCGCCCGAGTGTCGGTGGCCTGAAAAAAGCGTCGTTCAGGTCCCATTCAGCCAGCGGGTAGCAATGAGACGGAGCCGGGCAGTTCCATAAAACCGCCATCAATTCCGGCTCTTTCCCTCTGCGGAGGGCGAAGCAAATCGGGACGTTGAAGACCATGCAGATCGATCGCCGCATTACCAATGGCCTGGCCTGGGCCGGTGCCCTTCTCGTCGTCGGAATTCCGGTAGCGGATTTGTTGTCTGCTCAATTGCTTGGCGGCCGGGAAACGGCCGCGCAGGTTGCCGTCATCGAGCCGGTTGCGCCGGTTCCCGCGCCGGCTTCCCAGCGTCCCGAGCAGGTGGCTGAGACAGCGCCGGCCAAGCCCGTGCAGGTGGCGGAAGCCGCCGCCAAGCCCGCTCCCAACGCGTCCGACCCGCTCAATGCCTATGTGCAATCGGGCCGCAAGCTGCCCAGCTATATTTCTGATGCGCCTGCGGAAACGGCCCCGGCCGCAACGCCCGCGCCTGCGACGGCCGCTACCGAGCCCGCGGGTCCCCCGGTCACCGCTCCTGCACCGGTCGCGACCGATCCGATAGAGGTTGCGTCCCTGCCGCCCGGGAAGATCGCGCCCGTGCCCATGCCGCTTTCCATGCGGCCGAAGCCGATGGCCGCTCGTGCCCCCTCACCATCTGAGCAGGTCATTATTCCACCTTCCGTCAGCCAGCCCGCGCCGCCTGTCGCGGTCACAGCGCGCGATCTCGAAGATTGGGAAAGCGGCCCGCTGTCCGAATTCCTGGAGCGTCGCCAGCAACAGGGCGGGGTCCAGCGCGATGATTATCGTCCGGGTGGGTTTTTTCTAGACCAGGTCCCGGTGCCGCAGGCCTATGACCGTTATGTCGGTCCGATCGACGAACCGATTTTCCTGCCGTTCACCAATTGATGTAAGCTGGTATGCGCGCCCGGCAATGGACCGGACGCGATGGGGAGGATATGCTGGTCCAGCATATCACCCTTGGATTCCCCCATTGGTGGTCGCTTCGTGAAAGACGTCACCATGCTGTGCTGCGTGCGCAAAGCTGAAGACAATCGAGACATCTGCCAGAAGCTGTCCCAGTTCCTGGGCTCGTTCAGCCAAAGAACGGGTCTGGTCGGCTCCATCGCCAATATACTTGATCCCGATACCTGGTTGCCGGGTGGACGGGATGCGGCCTTTACGCTCGCCCTCATTGCGCTGTCGGCAAAAATGGCGGTGGCTGACGGCATTGTGACTGCTTCGGAAATGCGCGCCTTCAATGCGACTGTCGAGGTCGCTCAGGGCCAGGAATCGCAGGTCGAGCGGCTGTTCAACCTCGCCAAGCAGGATGTTGCCGGCTACGAGAGCTATGCGCGCAAGATCGCACGCTTTTTTTCCGGCAGCCCCGACACGCTTGAGCATGTGCTCGATAGCCTGTTCTTCATCGCCACTGCCGATGGCATGGTGCATGAGGCCGAGCTTGATTACCTCAAGTCGGTGAGCGACATTTTCGGCTTCGACGATGTGCGGTTCGAGCAGATGGCCAGCCAGCATGTCGTGTTGGCCGAAGGGGTTGATCCCTATGTCGTGCTGGGCCTCGCGCCCAATGCGCCGCCCGAGGAAGTGCGTCGGGTCTATCGCCTGCTGGTGTCCGAGCATCACCCCGACCGGTTGATCGCCAAGGGCGTTCCCGAGGAGCTGATCGACGTGGCGACGGCGCGCATGGCCTCGATCAATCTTGCCTATCAGGCCATCATCAAACCGAGGCCCGCGCCCTTGCTGGCTTGACGGCACCCCGTCTCTCCATCACAAACGCGCCAGCCAGTTGACCGGGTGACCGCTGGCGGACGGGTAACTGTCCGTTGGAGGAAAGTCCGGGCTCCTTCGAAACACGGTGCCGGATAACGTCCGGCGAGGGCGACCTCAGGGAAAGTGCCACAGAAAGCAAACCGCTCTGGCATGCCAGGGTAAGGGTGAAAGGGTGCGGTAAGAGCGCACCGGGCGACCAGCAATGGAAGCCGCACGGTAAACCCCACCGGGAGCAAGACCAAATAGGGATGACGCGGGGCTTCGGCCCCAGCCTGTTTTGAGGCCAGATCATCCGGGTTGGTTGCAGCAGGCGTCTGGCAACAGGCGTCGCAGATGAATGGTCACCACGCCGCGGCAACGCGGCCCTACAGAACCCGGCTTATAGGTCAACTGGCGTTTACCTCTCCAATGCCGTACATGCGCGCTCGCGCCGGGTGGCGGTAGCGTTTGCCTCCATCCCAGCTCCCCACAATCGCCTCCCTCGGGCTCGACCCGAGGGCCATTCTCCTCCGCACTAACGCATGTGCTTGCCAGGAGTGACCCTCGGGTCGAGCCCGAGGGAGGCGATGGTGATGGGCAAGGTTTTGAGCTTCCTCACGCACCATGTCATCCCGGCACCAAATGCCGGTAAATTTCCCGCCATCCCGAAATGGGAAACAGAATCTTAAACGTCCTTGGTCAAAGTGGCGGGAAGTTTACGAACCGGTCCCGGCCGGCAGTGGAGTAGTGGCCTTTATGGGCAAGCGTTCCGTGCCCGAAACCAGCCCAAATGCTGGCCCGCATATCCCCGTCCTGTTGGACGAGGTGCTGGCTGCCTTCGCGCCGCTGGAGGGCAAGCGCATTGTCGATGGCACATTCGGGGCTGGTGGCTATTCGCGCGCTCTGCTCCAGGCCGGTGCCTCTGTCATCGCCATCGATCGCGACCCCAGCGTCAAACCCTTTGCCGATGCGCTGCTGGCCGAGTTTTCCGGCCGCTTCACCTTTGTTGCTGGTACGTTTTCCGAGCTGGATGCGCTGACCGCCGAGCATGGCTCGATCGATGGCGTCGTGCTCGATATCGGCGTTTCCTCCATGCAGCTGGACGAAGCCGAGCGCGGCTTTTCCTTCATGCGCGAGGGGCCGCTCGACATGCGGATGAGCGGGGAGGGCGAAAGCGCCGCCGATCTGGTCAATGGGCTGGAGGCCGAGGCGCTGGCCAATCTGCTTTATGCTTTTGGCGAAGAGCGCAAATCGCGCCGCATCGCCCAGTTCATCGTCGCCGCGCGCGAAACTGCACCGATTGAGACGACACTGGAACTGGCCCGCATCATCGAAAAGGCCATTGGCCGCAAGCCCGGTGATGCGCACCCCGCGACCCGCTCCTTCCAGGCGCTGCGCATTGCGGTCAATGCCGAGTTCGACCAATTGGTCGAGGGGCTGTTCGCCGCCGAGCGCCTGCTGGGCGAGGGGGGGCGGCTTGCTGTCATCACCTTTCATTCGCTGGAAGACCGCATCGTCAAACGCTTTTTCGATCCCGAAAAGGGCGGCCCGGCGCAATCGCGTCATCTGCCGCAGACCCAGGGCGAAGCCTTGCGCTGGATTGATGTCGCCAAGGCCAGAAAGCCGGGCGAGGCCGAGCTGAGCCGCAATCCGCGCGCCCGTTCGTCCATTCTGCGCGCCGGCACCCGTTCCGATGCGCCCGCGCGCGCCGTCAAATTCACCGGCCTTGGTGTGCCGGTGGTGAGGGGCGCGGCATGATCCGCAATCTCAATATCATCCTGATTTTCACCAGCGTCATCATGCTGGCCGGCGTCTACACGCTCAAATTCTCCATCGAGCACACCGCCAGCGAGCGCACCGCCCTTGCCGCGCAGATCGAAAGCCAGGAGGGCGATCTGTCCCTGCTCAAGGCTGATTGGGCGGTGCTCAACCAGCCCGGCCACATCGATCCCATCGTCAAGCGCCATCAGGTGGCGCTGGCCATCGGGCCGGTGCAGCAGAAGCAGTTCGGTGCTTTCCAGGATATTCCCATGCGCCCCGTCAAGCCGAACAATGCCGAGATGGACGCTCTGTTCCAGTCGCTCGAAGCGGGCATCGACCCCATCGATGCCATCCTTGAGCTTGAAGGGATCGAATAATGGCCGTTACCGCCGAAGACCTTTCCCCAACCATTGCCCTTGATGGCGGCCGCAAGATCCGCGGCAACCTAACCCAGGCGCGCATCCGCTGGATGGTGCTGGCGCTGGTGCTGGGCTTTGGCGCGGTCGGCGGGCGGCTGGTGCAATTGGGCATGGTGGTTCCCGATTCCACCATTGAAGGACAGGCGCGCGATGTCATCACCGCGACCCGCCCGCCGATCCTTGATCGCAACGGTCTCGAAATGGCCGTCGATATCCGCGTGCCCTCGCTCTATGCCGAGCCGCGCCGCATTATCGATGTCGAAGAGGCCGTCACCAAGATCCGCAGCGTGCTGCCCAATCTCAACGAGGCCTGGCTGCGCAATCGTCTCACCGGAGACAAGGGCTTCGTCTGGGTGCAGCGCGAGCTTTCTCCTGCCATTCAGGAACGCATCATGCGCCTGGGCATTCCGGGCGTGGAATTCCTCACCGAATCCAAGCGTTTCTACCCCGGCATGACCGAGGCCTCCCATATTCTGGGATCGACCAATATCGACAATCAGGGCATTTCCGGCATCGAAAAACATATGGACGACGAGAACGTTGCCCTGTTGCAGGAGCTGGGCCTGGCCCGCGGCAATGCCCTTGCGCCGGTCGAACTCTCGGTCGACATGCGGGTGCAGCATGTCATGCATGAGCAATTGGTGGATGCCATGTCGCGCTACCAGGCCATCGCTGCCGCCGGGGTCATGGTCGATATCCATACCGGCGAAATCATCGCCCTGGCCTCGTTGCCCGATTTCAACCCCAACGATCCCAAGACCGCGCTGGTCAAGGACACGTTCAACCGCATCACCTCCGGCATTTTCGAGCCGGGCTCGATTTTCAAAACTGTCACCATGGCCGGCGCGCTCGACAGCGGCGCGGTCAAGATGACCGACCAGTTCGATGCTCGCTTCGGCGTTCGCTTCGGCCGCTTCACCATCGACGATTTTCACGGCAAGCACCGCATTCTCGCCTTGCCGGAAGTCTATAAATTCTCGTCCAATATCGGCACGATCCGCGTTATGCAGGCCATGGGCAAGGAAAACTTCCGGGCCTTTCTCAGCAGGATGGGGTTCGACCAGCGCGTGTCGTTCGAACTGCCCGAAATGCGGCTCCCTAGCGTGCCCAAGGATTTCTCGGAAGTCGGTGCCGCCACAGCCTCGTTCGGGCATGGTCTGTCGGTATCCCCGCTGCACATGGTCACGGCCTATTCCGCCTTCGTCAATGGCGGCAATTACATCGCGCCCACGCTGTACAAGCGCAGCGAAGCCGAAGCCGAACTGCTCTATCGCCGGGTGATCCAGCCCGAAACCAGCGCCAATATCCGCGCCCTCATGCGCCTTAACGCGATCGGTCAGGGCGGTTCGGGTTCGCAGATGAATAAGGCGGCCCTCGGCTATCGCGTCGGCGGCAAGACCGGCACGGCCGAAAAGGTCGTTGACGGGCGTTATTCTTCCAGCAAGGTCACCAACTTTTTCGCCTCGGCCTTCCCGCTGGATAATCCGCAATATGCCATGGTCATCATGGTCGATGAGCCCAAGGCGGAAAATCCGCAATCGGGCACAACGGCGGGCTGGAACGCCGGCACCGTTACCGGCCGCATTGTGCAGCGCGTTGCGCCAATGCTCGGAATTGCGCCCGATTTCTCTCCGATCATCGACGACTTCGTCCCTACCGCTTATCGCTGAAATCCAGAAGGGTTCATCGCTTGTCGCTTAGCGTAACACAGCTGCTTGAAGGCTCCGGCGCCCGCCCCAAAAAGGGCCTGGGCGCCGTTTTCGGTCTCAATTCCGATAGCCGGCGGATCGAACCGGGCGATATCTTCTTTGCCCTGCCGGGCACCCATTCGCATGGCAATGACCATGTCGAGGAAGCCGTGCGGCGCGGTGCGCTCGCCATTATCAGCGATATCGCCCCGGTGGGCGATCCCGGCGTGCCGGTGGTGCTGGTCAAGGATGTGCGTGCCGCCTATGCCCGCGCCGCCTCGCGCATTTTCGAGCCGCAGCCGGAAATCACCGTCGCTGTCACCGGCACCAATGGCAAGACATCGGTCGCTTCCTTCGTGCGGCAGATCTGGACCTATGCCGGCATTCCTGGCGCCAGCATCGGCACGATCGGCGTTGAAACAGCCAATCGTCTGATCGAGGGGGGCCTCACCACCCCCGATTCCCGCACGCTGCATCAATCCATGCGGGCCCTCAAGGCGCAAGGCATCAACCATGTGGCGCTGGAAGCCTCCAGCCATGGGCTCGACCAGCGCCGGCTCGATGGCATTCATTTCGAGGCCGTGGCCTTCACCAATCTCAGCCGCGACCATCTCGACTATCACGCCGATATGGACGAATACCGCAACGCCAAGCTGCGTCTCTTTACCGACCTTCTGGTCGATAGCGGCCCGGCCGTGGTCAATGTCGACGATCCCGAGCACGAGCCCTTCATGTTCGCCGCGCTCAGCGCCAGCGCGACGCTGCTGACGGTCGGGCGCGAGGGCGCCTATATCGAAATCCTCTCCATCGAGCCGGAGGGCTATGGCCAGCGCGTGCAAGTGCGCCATGTCGGGGAGAAGCTGAGCTTCCACCTGCCGCTGACCGGCGAGTTCCAGGTGTCCAATGCCCTGATTGCGGCTGCCCTGGCCATGTCGAGCGGCGTCGACAAGGCCCAGGCCTTCCCGGCGCTGTCCGAACTGGTCGGCGCCAAGGGGCGGCTCGAACTGGTTGCCGAGCACAATGGCGCGGCGGTGTTTGTCGATTATTCCCACAAGCCGGGAGCGCTGGAATCTGCGCTTGCCTCGCTTCGGCCCTATGCCAAGGGAAAGTTGCGCGTGGTCTTCGGGGCCGGCGGCGACCGGGACAAGGGCAAGCGGCCGATGATGGGCGAGGTCGCCCAGCGCATGGCCGATGATGTCATTGTCACCGACGACAATCCGCGCACCGAGGACCCGGCGACCATCCGTTCGGAAATCATGGCCGCCGCAAAAGGGGCGCGGGAAATCGGCGACCGCAGGGAAGCCATTATCGCTGCCGTCAAATCGCTGCAGCCGGGTGATGTTCTGCTGGTTGCGGGCAAGGGCCACGAGGACTACCAGATCGTCGGCACGACCAAGCATCATTTTTCCGACCATGAAGTGGTGGCGGAGGCAATCAAGGGGCTCTGATGGCACATCTCTTTTCGGTCCAGGCCCTGCTGGCCGCCACGGGCGGCCGCGCCGAAGCGGTGACCGGAGAGGCCATTGGCTCGATCTCCATCGACTCCCGGGAGCTTGGCCCGGACGCGCTCTTCGTCGCCATCAAGGGCGACCGGTTCGATGGCCATGACTTCGTCGAAACCGCGCTGGCCAATGGCGCGGTCGCCGCGCTGGTCTCCGAGGGGAAAGGCGAGGGCCCCGGCCGCATTATCGTGCCCGATGCCCTGGAGGGCCTGTGCGATATCGCCATTGCCAGCCGCGAACGCAGCCGCGCGGTGATCGTGGGTGTCACCGGCAGCGTCGGCAAGACCACGACCAAGGAAGCCATTCGCACCGTGTTCGAAGCGGCCGGACAGACCCATGCCTCGATCAAGAGCTTCAACAATCACTGGGGCGTGCCGCTGATGCTGGCCCGCATGCCCGAGGCGACGCAGTTCGGCGTGTTCGAAATGGGCATGAACGCCCCCGACGAAATCCGCCCGCTCAGCCAATTGGTGCGGCCCCATATCGCCGTCATCACCACGATCGCGGCCGCCCATCTCGAGGCCTTCGGCTCGCTTGACGGCATTGCCGCCGCCAAGGCCGAGATTTTCGAGGGGCTGGAGCCGGGCGGCACGGCCGTCCTCAATGCCGATCATCCCCAGACCCAGTTCCTGCTCGATGCGGCAGCGGCGGGTGTCGCCAATATCGTCACCTATGGGTTCGGGCGGGGCTGCGATTGGCAGATCATCGATGTGCAATCGACCGCCGATCACAGCTTTGCCACGGTGCTGCATGGCGGCCAGCGCCATGCGCTGGTGCTCAACGTGCCTGGCCGGCACATGCTGGCCAATGCCGTTGCAGCCATGGCCGTGGGCTATATCGCCGGCGTCGAGCCCGCTGTGGCGCTGCGCGCCCTGGCCGGCTTTGGCGCCCAGCCGGGCAGGGGGCAGCGCCTCGTGCTGGGCCCCTCCGAGAAGCCGCTGGTGCTGACCGATGAAAGCTACAATGCCAATACGGCAGCCATGACCGCGGCCCTCGATGTCTTTGCCATGCAAACCGCCCCGGGCGGCCGCAAGGTGCTGATCCTGGGCGATATGCTCGAGCTGGGCGAACAGGGGCCGGCCCTTCATGCCAGCCTCAAGAACGCCGTGATCAGCTCCGGCGCCGAACGCATCTATCTTGTCGGCGGCAATATGACGGCCCTGGCCGAGGCGCTGGGTGCGGACCGGGTTGCCGCCCACGCAAAAACCACTGCGGATATCGCGGACATCGTGCTCAACGATCTTGCCTATGGCGACGCGGTTATGGTCAAAGGGTCCAACGGCGTGGGGCTGTCGGGCATCGTGGAAAAGATCCGCAGCAAGTTCTCCGGAACGTAAACCCAGCCAACAAGGACCCTTCCTTCATGCTCTATTTTCTTGGTCAGCTGGGTGACGCGGTCTCGGCCTTCAACGTCTTCCGCTACATCACCTTCCGCACGGCGGGGGCGGTGGTCACCGCGCTGTTCTTCGTCTTCCTGTTTGGCCCGGCCATGATCAACGGGCTGCGCCTGCGCCAGGGCAAGGGCCAGCCGATCCGCGAAGATGGGCCGCAGGGGCACCTCCTGACCAAAAAGGGCACGCCCACCATGGGCGGGCTGATGATCCTTTCGGGCGCGGTGTTTTCGACCCTGCTCTGGTCCAATCTCACCAATGGCTATGTCTGGGTGGTGCTGTTCGTCACCGTGGGCTTCGGCGCCATCGGCTTTTACGACGACTATCTCAAGGTCAAGCGCATGAGCCACAAGGGGTTTGGCGGCAAGCAGCGCCTGGCCCTTGAAGCCCTGATCGGCGCCATTGCCTGCTACGCCATTTCCCAGCTTGGCCCCGAGCCCTATGCCAGTTCGCTCCTTTTCCCCTTCGTCAAAGGGCTGGCGGTCGATCTGGGCTATTTCTTCATTCTGTTCGGCGGCTTCGTCATCATGGCGGCCGGCAATTCGGTGAACCTCACCGATGGCCTCGATGGTCTCGCCATCGTCCCCGTCATGGTCGCCGCCGCCTGTTTCGCGTTGATTGCCTATCTGGTCGGTAGCGTGAATTTCTCCGATTATCTGCTGCTGAACTATGTCCCGGGCACCGGCGAGCTCTCGGTGGTCTGCGGCGCGCTGATCGGCGCGGGCCTGGGCTTCCTCTGGTTCAACGCTCCGCCGGCACAGATCTTCATGGGCGATACCGGTTCGCTCGCCCTGGGTGGCGCGCTCGGCTCCATCGCCGTCGCCACCAAGCACGAAATCGTGTTGGCGATCATTGGCGGGCTCTTCGTGCTCGAAACCGTTTCGGTGATCGTGCAGGTCGCTTCGTTCCGGCTTACCGGCAAGCGCGTGTTCCGCATGGCGCCGATCCACCACCATTTCGAGCATCTCGGCTGGACCGAAAGCCAGGTGGTGATCCGCTTCTGGATCATCTCCTTCGTCCTCGCCCTGATCGGGCTGAGCTCGCTCAAGCTGCGCTAAACCGGCGTCTTGGCAAATCCCTTGACCAAAATCGGCCCCGTTGGCTTGCCGGTGGGCGAGCCCGGTGCCGGTTCCAGCGTGATCTCATAGAGCTGCCCGGCCTTGGGTATGGGCAATTGCGGTCCGGTCAACCAGATCGTGTGCGGATCGGTGAAGGTGCCCAGTGAGACCGGCCCGGTTGCCGGGTCCGGCAGGGTCCAGACCTGCAAGACCTGATTGTCGCCCACCATGAAGTCCTCGAGCGGCACCAGTCGCACGCTGTCATCGGCAAAGGCTTCGACGATTGCCCCCGGCGCAGCATCGGTCTGGTTGACCAACACTGCCACCACCACAGGTTGCGGCTGGCGCGATCCCAGATTGCCGGCAAAATATCCCAGCCCCAAGGCCACCACGACGCCGGCGGCCATGCTCATCCACTGAGCGATTGGTGGTCGCGTGGTGCGCAAGGGCAGGGGTGTGACATTGTCGGCCGCTGGTTCATCCAGCCGCTGGTCGATTGCCGACCAGAGCCCGGCACTCGCCACTTCGGGTCTAGCCGTGTCGTCAAGTGTGTGGAAACTGCCTTGCAGCCGGTCCACGGCCGCCCGCAATTCTGCATCCTGCGCCAGCTCGGCCTCGAACGCCGCCAATTCGGCGCCTTCGAGCAGCCCCAGCACATATTGGCCAGCCTGGGCCATCTGGTCCTGGGTCATGACAGGCACTCCTGCAAGGCGATTGTGCCCCGGCGTATCCAGGCTTTGATCGTGCCCAGCGGCGCCTTCATGGTCGCGGCAGCCTCGCCATGGTTGAGGCCGGTGACGTAGCACAACAGGATCGCCTTGCGCTTGGGCTCGTCGAGTTGGCCCAGGCAATGCTTGAGCGCGTCACGGTCGGCTAGCGCCTCAAATGCCGACATGGCGTCCCCACTGCGGTCACCCATATCGGCCAATACGTCGCCATCGTGATATTCCATACGCGAGCCATCGCGCAGCATGTTGAGCGCGCGGTTGCGGGTGATGGTGGTGAGCCAGCCTTGCGCCGAGCCGCGTGCCGGGTCGAACTGGTTGGCCCGCCGCCACGCCGCGATAAAGCTTTCCTGTACGGCTTCTTCGGCCAGGTCCCGCCGCCGCAGGATGCGCAAGGCGATGCCGATCAGCCGGCCGGATTCGGCGGCGAACAGTTCAGCCAGAGCTGCCTTGTCGCCATTGGCGATCCGGCGCATCAGATCATCTGTGTTGGTCACATCGGCCATGAGCAGCAACATGGGGGAATTCCCCTTCCAAGTCGATTACACGCGGGACATCCATTTGGATGCGGGCAAAGAAAATTTCGTGCCGGTGCATCCAGATGCGTCTCCCGGCGGGTAGGCCCTTCGTAACCGGCGCACAGAGCGCCCAGAAACGAGGAGACGTCCCCATGACCGTACTGTCCCAGATTTTCCTGCGCAGCCTGCTTGCCGCCGCTCTATTGACCGCATCTGCCGCCGCTGTTGCCGCTGCCCCCGCTATTGGCCTTGTCGGTGGCAAGACGCTGGTGGCCTTCGACACCGAGACCCTGGCCGTCAGCGGCACCGTAGCTGTCACCGGCGTCGACGGATTGGCAGGCATCGATGTTCGCCCCGCCGACAAGAAGCTCTATGGCGTTTCAAGCGCTGGCGAGATCGTCACCATCGATCCTGCATCGGGCGCTGCCACCGTCACCTTCGCGCTGTCGGAAAAGCTGCCAAGCTTTGAGGGCGCCATTGTCGACTTCAACCCGATGGCGGATCGCCTGCGCCTGATGGGCGCTGACGGCACCAATTTCCGCGTCAATCCGGACGATGGCGTGGTGACGGTTGATGGCAAGCTCGCCTATGAAGACGCCGATATGCATGCCGGTGAAACCCCGGCAATTGTTGCTGCCGCCTATACCAATTCGGTCGGCAAGCCCGAAGCCACCAAGATGTTCGATATCGACGCGACCATTGTTGCGCTGATCCAGCAGACCAAGCCCAATGATGGCACCCTGGCCGCAATCGGCAAGCTCGGTATCGAAGGCGGTACAAGCTACGCCTTCGACATTGCCGCGACGGCAGACCTGGTCAACACCGCCTATCTCGCGGTGGACAACACGCTCTACACCGTCGATCTCGAAACCGGCGCCGCTACGTCAGTTGGCGCCATTGAAGGTGTCGAGGGCTCGCTGAGCGATATCGCGATCCTGCAGTAATTCGGGATGACGAGAGAAGGCCGGGGCGTCGCCCTGGCCTTCTGCTATTCGATTCGCAAAACGCAAACCCGGTGGGAAATCGGTAACCATCGACGAGATACAATTCGAAACGAATTTTATCTGTCAGGAGGCCGGCTGAACCGGCTCGCCCATGATGTTTTCCCGCGCAGAAAAGACACCCTTGGCCGAATGGTGGTGGTCGATCGACCGTGAGCTGCTCGGTGCACTGATCCTGCTGATGACCTGCGGCATGGTGCTCAGCTTTGCGGCAAGCCCTCCGGTGGCCGAGCGCATCGGGCTCTCGCCCTGGTTTTTTATCATCCGCCACGCCCTGTTCTGCCTCTTGGCGCTGCCGGTGTTGATCGGCGCGTCATTGATGAACCACCGCCAGGCGCGCGTCGCGGCGCTGGTCACGCTGGTTGTCAGCCTTGCCCTGCTCTGGGCAACGCTGCGCTTCGGCACCGAGGTCAAGGGCGCACGCCGCTGGATTTCCTTTCTGGGGCAGTCGGTGCAGCCATCCGAATTCGTCAAGCCGGCCTTTGCCGTGCTGGGCGCCTGGCTGTTCTCGGAATCCATGGTGCACAGGAATGTGCCCGGCAAAATCATTGCTACGCTGATCATGTTCTCCATTGTTGGCGCGCTGTTGCTGCAACCCGATATCGGGCAGACCGCGCTGGTGCTCGCCACCTGGGCGACCATGCTGTTCATCTCGGGCATTTCGTGGTGGATCATTTTCGGGCTGGCCGGTGCTGCCGGCGGGCTGATTGCCGGGGCCTATCTGATGTTCCCGCACGTGTCCCGCCGCATCGATACCTTCCTCAACCCCGAAGGGGGCGGCAATACCTATCAGATCGACCGCGCCTTGCAGTCCCTGCTCGAAGGCGGCTGGTTCGGCCGGGGCCCGGGTGAATCCATCGCCAAAAAGCTCATCCCCGATGCGCATGCCGACTATGTGTTTTCGGCTGCCGCCGGGGAATTCGGCATCATTTTCTGCATGGTGCTGGTGGCGCTCATCGCCTTCATCGTCATCCGCGCCATGATGGGTGCGCAGCGCCAGACCAGCCTCTTCGCCCGGCTGGCTGCCTCTACCCTGGCCATCCAGTTTGCCGTGCAATCGGGCATCAACCTGGCGGTCAATCTCAACCTGGTTCCGCCCAAGGGCATGACATTGCCATTCGTCAGCTATGGCGGTACCTCGATGATCGCGATTGCCTTCGGCATGGGGCTGATGCTGGCCCTGACACGCACCAAGCCCGAGGAACGCATGGTCACCGGTATTCCCACCTACAAGAGCGCATTGGCACCAGCTGAATGAAGAAGTTCATCCTCATGGCGGGTGGCACGGGGGGGCATCTCTTCCCGGCCATGTCGCTGGCCCAGGAATTGGTGCGGCGCGGTCATCTGGTCGAGCTGATGACCGATCATCGCGTGGAAAGCTACGGCTCGGACTTTCCGGCCACGCAAATCCATATCGTGCCCTCGGCCACGCCATCGCTCAGCAATCCGCTCAAATTCGTCGCAGGCGGGCTCAAGATATTGGGCGGCATCGGCGTCGCTTTCGGCAAGCTCCGCCAGAGCAAGCCCGATGCGGTGATCGGCTTTGGCGGCTATCCCACATTCCCGCCTTTCGTCGCGGCCAGCCTATTGGGTATTCCCGGCATCCTGCATGAGCAGAATGCGGTGATGGGCCGCGCCAACCGGGCGCTGGGCCGCTTTGCCGATGTGCTGGCCATGAGCTTTGCCGAAACCAAATTTGCCGACGGCCTCAGAATCGAAAAAGTCGTTACCGGCAATCCCGTGCGCGATCGTGTGCGGGTGCTGGCCGGCATGCCCTATCCGCCGCTCGAGGCCGATAGTCCGGTGAATCTGGTAGTGTTCGGCGGCAGCCAGGGCGCCAAGGCGCTTTCCGACATCGTGCCCGAGGCCGTCGCGCTCATTCCCGAGCATTTGCGGCAGCGCCTGCGCATCGTTCAGCAATGCCGCGCCGAGGACCTGGACCGCGTGGCCGAGGTCTATCGCCGTGCCAAGGTCAATGTTGAGCTGGCTCCCTTCTTCACCGACCTGCCGGAAAAGATCTCCCGGAGCCATCTGGTCATCGGCCGCTCCGGCGCCTCCACCATTACCGAACTCTGCGTCATCGGCCGGCCATCGATCCTGGTGCCGCTGCCCGGCGCGCTCGATGCCGACCAGAAGAACAATGCCCTGGTGGTCGATACAGCGGGCGCCGGCTGGATCGCCGAGCAAGCCACGCTGTCGCCGCAATCGCTAGGCACTCGCCTTACTGACCTCATCACCGACCCGGCGACGCTGACCAAGGCCGCCGCCGCTGCCCGCGCGCTGGGCCAGCCCCGCGCCGTCGAGAAGCTGGCCGACATAGCCGAGCGGCTTGCCGGGAAGGGCACTACCGAAATGGAACGCAACTCATGAAAATGCCCCACAATATCGGCCCCGTTCACTTCGTGGGCATTGGTGGCATCGGCATGAGCGGCATTGCCGAAATCCTGCACAATCAGGGCTATGTGGTGCAGGGGTCCGATGCCGCTGCCAATCCCAATGTGCAGCGCCTGCGCGACATGGGTATTCGCATCGAGATCGGCCAGAAGGCCGAAAATCTTGGCGAAGCGGCTGTTGTCGTCGTTTCCTCGGCCATCAAGAAGGATAATCCCGAGCTGGTCGCCGCTCGCGCCCGGGCGCTTCCCGTGGTGCGCCGCGCCGAAATGCTGGCCGAGATCATGCGGTTCAAGAATGCCATCGCCATTGGCGGCACGCATGGCAAGACCACGACCACCACCCTGGTCGCGACCCTGCTCGATGCCGGCGATCTCGATCCCACCGTCATCAATGGCGGCATCATCAATGCCTATGGCACCAATGCGCGGCTGGGCAGCGGCGAATGGATGGTGGCCGAGGCCGACGAAAGCGATGGCACCTTTGTCAAGTTGCCGGCCGATGTGGCTGTCGTCACCAATATCGATCCCGAGCATCTCGATCACTATCGAGACTTCGAGGGGGTCAAGCGCGCCTTCCACCAATTCGTCGAGAACGTGCCCTTCTACGGCTTTGCCGTGATGTGTCTCGATCACCCCGAAGTGCAGGCCCTGGTGGGCGAAATCCGCGATCGCCGTGTCATCACCTATGGCCGCAATCCGCAGGCCGATGTGCGCCTGGTCGATCTCGAAACCGTCGATGGCGTCAGTCATTTCGCCGTCGAGATCCGCGACCGCATCCGCATGACGCAATTGCGCATCGATGGGCTCGAATTGCCCATGCCGGGCGTCCACAATGCGCTCAACGCCACCGCCGCCATTGCCGTGGCCGATCAGCTGCATGTTCCGGCCGAGGCCATCCGCAAGGGGCTCAAGGGCTTTACCGGCGTCAAGCGTCGCTTTACCCGCACCGGCACCGTTGGCGGCATCACCGTCATCGACGATTACGGCCATCACCCGGTCGAGATCGCCGCCGTGCTGCGCGCTGCCCGCCAGTCCACCAGGCGCGACGTGATCGCCGTGGTGCAGCCGCATCGCTATAGCCGGCTGCATGATCTGTTCGACGATTTCGCAGCCTGCTTCAACGATGCCGACACCGTCATCGTCTCCCCGGTCTATGCCGCCGGCGAGCAGCCGATCGCGGGCGTGACCAATGAAGAGCTGGTCAACCGCATCCGCGCCCGTGGCCATCGCGACGCCCGCGTGCTCGATCGCCCCGAAGACCTGGCCGCGCTGATTGCCGGGCGGGCCGAGGATGGCGACTATGTCGTGTGCCTGGGCGCCGGCAATATCACCCAATGGGCCGCCGCCTTGCCAGGCGAACTGGCCGCGCTGCTGGGCAAAGAAGTACAGTAAGGGATCACGCCATGACCAAACACGTCGCCGTCCTGATGGGTGGCTGGTCCAATGAGCGGCCGGTGTCGCTCATGTCGGGCGCCGGTTGCGCCGCCGCTTTGCGCAATGCCGGCTACAAGGTGAGCGAGGTCGATGTCGGCCGCGACATTGCCAATGTCCTGGCCGAGCTGAAGCCCGATGTGGCGTTCAATGCCCTGCACGGCATGTTCGGCGAAAGCGGCATGATCCAGGGCCTGCTCGAATTGATGCAGATTCCCTATACTCATTCGGGCGTACTGGCCTCGGCGCTGGCCATGAACAAGCACCAGGCCAAGATCATGTTCAAGGCGGCCGGTGTGCCGGTGACCGATCACGTCATCGTCTCCCGCGCCGAAGCCGCGCGGGCCCATGTCATGCCGCCCCCCTATGTCATCAAGCCCATCGCGGACGGCTCGAGTTTAGGGGTTTTCATCGTCAAGGCCGGCACCAGCCATCCGCCACAGGAGATTTTGCGTGAGGACTGGACTTCGGGCGAAGAGGTGATGGTGGAGCGTTACGTGCCCGGCCGCGAACTCACCTGCGCCGTCATGGGCGATGTGGCGCTGGGTGTGACCGAGGTGGTCACCGATCTCACCTTCTTCAACTATGAAGCCAAATACACCAAAGGCGGTGCGCGCCATCTCCTTCCCGCACCGCTTCAACCTAAAATTTACGACAAAGTGCAAAAACTGAGTCTGGCCGCGCATGCGGCTCTTGGTTGCCGGGGCGTGACGCGGTGCGATTTCCGCTACAACGACGCGGTGGGCGAGGATGGTGAACTGGTCTGCCTCGAAATCAATACCCAGCCGGGAATGACTGCGGTTTCCCTGGCGCCCGAGCAGGCGGCTCACGCGGGCCATAGCTACGAAGATCTTGTCTCCTGGATGGTGGAGGACGCGAGTTGCAACAGGTAAAAAGCGAGGCATTTCTCGCTGGCGCGCGGATCGTAAATCCCCGTGCATTGCCTGTTCCTGTCCGCTCCCCGCGGCGCAAACTCATCAATAATGTCGGCCGGGCCTGGGTGCTGCACCGCAAGGCCATCGTGCGCACCTGTTCGGTCATTGCCCTTCTCGCCGTTGTCGGCGTCGTCTATCAGGTCCGTGAACCACTGGGCGCGGGCCTCTCCGCCCTTGGTGGCATCGCGCAGGGCGAATTCGCCGATGCCGGCTTTGCCATTGGCGAAATCTCCATCACCGGCCAGTCGCTGACCAGCGAGCAGGATATTTTCGACGCGCTGGGCATTCAGCCCAAGACCTCCACGGTCAGCTTCGATGTCGAGGCCGCCCGCCAGCGCATTGCCGAGCTGGCTTCGGTCGAGACGGTCAATGTGCGCAAGAATTATCCCGGCGACGTGCTTGTTACCATCACCGAGAAGACCCCCATTGCCCGCTGGCGCATCGATGGCGTGACCTTCGTCGTTGACGGGCAGGGCGAGCAGATCGGGGAAGACCAGGGCGCCTATAGCGACCTGCCGCTGGTCATCGGCGATGGCGCGGCCGACGATGCCTTGGTGATGATCCGGGCGCTCGAACAGTTTCCCGGCCTCAAGAATGGCCTTCTGGCCCTGTCGCGCATCGCCGACCGCCGCTGGGACATGATCTATGACACGGGCCTGCGCGTGCAATTGCCCGAGCTGGGCGTGGCCCAGGCGCTGCGCAAGCTCGCCATGTATGAGGCGGACTATCGCCTCCTGGATCGCGATATCACCGTGATCGATCTGCGCGTCGACAATCTCGTTGCGCTGCGCCCGACCAAACCTGCCGTAGAAGAAACCAAAACGCGATGATGACCGACGCCATGACCTCTCGGCTGCGCCCCGTCCAGCCCGGCAAAACCACTCTGGTTGCGGTCCTCGATATCGGCTCGACCAAAATTTGCTGTGTCATTGCCCGCCTCACCCCTCGCGCCGAGGGCAAGGCTCTGCGCGGCCGCTCGCACCAGGCCGAAGTCATCGGCTTCGGCTATGGCCCCTCGACCGGGGTCAAGAGCGGCGTCGTCACCGATATCGAAAAGGCCGAGCATGCCATTCGCTCCGTGGTCGGCATGGCCGAGCGTGCGGCAGGCCTGACGCTCGAAAGCGTCATCGTCAATGTCACCGCCGGCCGCCTGGGTTCGGAAACCTTCTCCGCTGCGGTCTCGCTCGATGGCCTGGAAGTCGAAAAGGCCGACATTCATCGCGTGCTGCGCGCCGTCAATGAACGCTCGGTTCGCCCGGAACGCTCGATCATTCATGCGTTACCCATCGGTTACGCATTGGATGGCCAGAAGGGCATCCGCGATCCCAAGGGCATGGTGGGCGAAAAGCTGGGCGTCGACGTCGCCGTGATCAGCTCCGAGACGCTGGCCATGCGCAATCTCGAACTGGTGCTGCATCGCTGCCACCTGCAGATCGAAGCCCTTATCGCCACGCCCTATGCGTCGGGTCTTGCTACCCTGGTCGATGACGAAGCCCAGCTTGGCGTCGCCTGCATCGATTTTGGCGGCGCGACCACCACGGTTTCCGTCTTCAACGACGGCCATCTGGTCTATGCCGACGCCATCGCCATTGGCGGCCATCACCTGACGCTCGATATCGCCCGCCAGCTTTCGGTCAGCGTGGCCGATGCCGAGCGCCTCAAGACCTTCTATGGCTCGGTGCTGCCCGGCCAGGCCGACGAGCGCGACATGATCGCCATCCAGCCCGTGGGCGCCACCCATGACGAGGCGCCGGGGCAGGTGGCCCGTTCGGTGCTCACCCGCATCATGCGTCCCCGCATCGAGGAAATTCTCACCGCCATTCGTGACCGCATGCAGGCGACCGGCATGATGGATGTCTGTGGCCGCCGCTTCGTACTCACCGGTGGCGCCAGCGAAATGACCGGCCTGCCCGAAGTCGCCCGCCGCACGCTGGCGCGCAATGTGCGCAATGGCCGCCCCATGGGTATCGCCGGCCTGCCTGAGATGGCCAAGGGCGCCGCCTTCGCCACCGTCGCCGGTATGCTGATCTATCCGCAGGTTTGCGCCCAGGAATATGCCGAGCCCCGCGGCCGCGGCCGGCTGACCGGCACCGACGGCTATTTTGCCCGCGTCGGCAATTGGCTGCGCACCAGCTTCTAAAACCGGATTGTTCGCCCTACATTGGTGGCATGAGCAAGCAGATCTACAAGCGTAGCGGCGCGCATCTGCCGGATAATTGCCGGCCGGGCTGGGACATTTTGTTCACGCTGGGCGACAAGTGGACCGGCCCCGTATTGGGCACCCTCTCGCGCGACGGGCGGCAACGCTTCAGTGACATCGAGAAGGCCTTGCCTGCTCTGTCGCAGCGCATGCTGACCTTGACGCTGCGGCGGCTGGAGCGGGATGGGCTGGTGCAGCGCGAAATCTATCCCGCCGTGCCGCCGCGCGTGGAATATGAGCTGACCGAGCGCGGTCGCAGTCTCTTGCTGGCCGTCAAGGATTTCGCCAGCTGGGGGTTCAAGAACCACGAAGACATCGAGCGGTCGCGGCAGCGGTTCGACGCCGCCGAATAGGCCGGCCTGGCGAACAAATTTGTTCGCTTGGCTACAAAATGTGCCGCCTTGTCCGTGGTTTAGGCACGTCCCTATCTTTCGTTCACCTGTCCTGGCGCTCGTCCAGGTCTTGAATGAAAGTGGATGGACATGACTGACAAGCCCCGGATCGGGATCATTATCGGGACGACGCGCCCGGCGCGTTTTGGCCACAAGCCGGCCCAATGGTTTTACGATATCGCCCGCCAGCGCGACGACGCCGATTTTGAAATCGTGGACCTGCGGGACTATGATTTGCCGCTATTCGCCGAAGACCGCTCGCCGATCTTCGCCCCATCCGAAAACCCGGAAGTGCGGCGCTGGTCCGACAAGATCGCCAGCCTCGACGGCTATATCTTCGTGACCGCCGAATATAACCACAGCATATCGGCCGCGCTCAAGAATGCGCTCGACTCCATCTATCCCGAGTTCGGCCGCAAGCCAGCGAGCTTTGTCGGCTATGGCGCAACGGGCGGTTCACGAGCCGTGGAGCATCTGCGCGGCATATTGGCCGAATTGCATGTGGCGACGCTCAAGCAGGCGGTCCATATCGGCATGACCGAGATGATGGGCTTTCTCATGCACGGCAAGACCTTTGCCGATTTCCCCTATCTCGACCAGACGGCGGGTCCGGTTCTCGACGATATCGTCTGGTGGTCGCGGGCCCTGCGAACGGCGCGTGCCGCCTAGCACGACTGAGGGGCGGGTCTGCTGCCGCCCCTCTCTAGCTCCGCAAATCGCGCAGGCCCGACCATACCAGCGTGCCGCCCAGCGCGCCGAATGCCAGGCCGAACACGCCCTGGATGATGCGGGCGAAGCGATTATAGGCGCTCATCGCCATGCCGGTCGAAAACAGCAATCCGTAGGTGCCGTAGATGGTCAGCGCCGTGATGGCGACAACGGGGCCGAAGGCCAGCACCTGCCATTGCGACAGGCCCGCACCAAGCAGGAATGTGGCGATTGCCGACCACATCAGCGCGGCCTTGGGATTGGTCATCACCACTACAAAGCCGCGCCGCCATGCCGCAAGGCTGGAAAGCTGGCCGGCGCCTGTCGTTATCGTCATGCCCTGGCCCTTGCGGATCGACCACAAGGCGCGGATGCCCATATAGAGCAGATAGCCGCCACCGGCGAATTTCAGTACGGTCAGCAGGAAAGGATAGGCCTCGAACAGAGCGCCAAGGCCCAGTGCCGTAAGCAACGACCAGGCTAGGCACCCCGTGGCGATGCCCGTGACAACGAGCAAAGCCGGTCGCCGTCCCTGGCCTAGAGCCGCGTCGGCAACGGCCATCAAATTAGGCCCGGGGGAGGCCTGCGCCGCGCAGACGCCGAGCCAGGCAATAAAGAATGCTTGCAGCATAGTCTCCTCCATCAGCGCCTGGCGCTTTGCTTTATGTCGCTCACCAGGCCCGGCCGGCCTCTTCACCCAGCATCGCCGCCAAACGCTTCCGCGTCGCCGCCTCAAACACCTCTGGCCAGACAATATCAAGCCGCTGAGCCATGGCGCGGGCGCGCGGCATGAATTCGCGGGCAATGGCGAAGTTGGCTGCAATCAGGGCTTCGCGTTCCGGTCCGGGATAGGGCAGGGAGCGGAGCAAATCCATCTGCTCGGGCGGCAGAAGCTTGGACTGATGCAGTATCCCGCCGGGATCGGGATTGCTCACATCCTGCATCAGCAGAGTTTCGAGATGTCCGCGCAACATGGCGACGCCCAGGACCATGGTGACATATTCCTGGCGCCCCAGTGCTACGGGCATCAATCCCAGCATGCGGATGAATTCGTGAATGAGATAGCTGACCGTGCCCTTGTCGGGCTGCCGGGACGGCAGTGTATCGGGCAAGGTCTCGTAGACCCCATCGCGATCCACCAGTGGCTTGACCGTGTTCCTCGCGCGGCGGCCGAAATTTTCAGGCGTGACGATGTTGAGGTCGCAACGCAGCCAGTCTTCCGAAACCGCGTTGAGCAGTGTGCCGCCGCGGTTCAACTCCTGCCAGAAGACGATGGGGATAATGCTGTCCAGCGTCTGCCGCCAATCGGCAGCGATGGCCGCATGATCCTCTGGTGCGGCCAGGGCGACCAGATCGACGTCGCTCCATTCGTCGTCCGTCCCGCGGCCGAAGCTGCCTGCTAAAAAGAGGCCGCGAACGGCTTCCTTGTTTGCCATTTTCTCTTTGACAGCGGCAATCAGCTCGTGCTGGTCCATATTCCTCTCCCTTGCTGGCGGGAGAGAACCATATCGAGCGGAAAGCAGCTAGGATCAATCGGCCTGCCTGCCATCCACCCACAACGTCATTCCCGCGCAGGCGGGAATCCACTCTTCAACCGTTGCAGAAGAAAGCATGGATTCCCGCCTGCGCGGGAATGACATCGTGGGTGGGAGCCGCTGGACGAGACGACACTGCAAACCTAGCCCGCATAGGCCTTCTGCAGATCGGCGACCACCAGCTTGCCCATCTTGAGCATGGCCTGCATTGCCCGTTGCGAGCCCGCCGGGTCCTTGCCCATCACCGTCTCGTAAATCTGCTTGGGCACAACCTGCCAGGACAGGCCAAACTTGTCCTTGCACCAGCCGCATTGGCTTTCCGCGCCGCCATCGGCAGTGAACCGGTTCCAGAAATAGTCCACTTCGGCCTGGTCGGCGCAATCGATCATGAAGGATACCGCTTCGGTAAACTTGAATTCCGGTCCGCCGTTGAGCAGCATGAATTTATGCCCCTCAAGCTCGATGACGGCGGTGAAGGCAGGGCCATTGGGGTCCTGGTGGGTTACCTCGTGCACTTTGGCCGACTTGAAGGTGGTCGTGTAGAATTCGATGGCCTCGTCGATGCGGTTGTCGAACCATAGGCAGGGCATAATGGAAGTCATGTCAGGTCTCCTCGGTTTTGCATAACCATTTTGTTATAAGCGTGTTTGGTTATATATGTCAACCGGCCGCGCAGCCGGCTTGGTTAACAACCCGCCAATGCCGGTTTGGTTGGTGTCGCATTTTGCGTTCACGTTAACACCGGTGAGACAATTGTTAGGACGCGGTTAACGAATTGGGGGGTAAACCTTAACCAATCAAGCCAGTATGGGGCCATTCATGACCATCAACCTCACCATCCCGGATATTCAGGAACTCAAGCCCCGCATCACCGTATTCGGTTGCGGTGGCGCCGGCGGTAACGCCGTTAACAATATGATCGAATCCGGCCTCGATGGTGTGGACTTCGTGGTCGCCAATACCGATGCGCAGGCTCTCGCGCTCTCCAAGGCGCAGCGCATCATTCAGCTCGGCGTCGGTGTTACCGAGGGCCTCGGCGCCGGTTCGCACCCGGAAGTCGGTCGCGCTGCGGCCGAGGAAAGCTGGGACGAGATCAACGATCACCTCTCCGGCTCCCATATGGTGTTCATCACCGCCGGCATGGGTGGTGGTACTGGCACCGGCGCTGCCCCCGTCGTGGCCCGCGCTGCTCGCGAGCAGGGTATTCTCACCGTTGGCGTGGTCACCAAGCCGTTCAATTTCGAAGGCAATCGCCGCGCTCGCCTGGCCGAAGATGGCATTGATGAGCTGCATCGCCATGTCGATACGCTGATCGTCATCCCCAACCAGAACCTGTTCCGCGTCGCCAATGAAAAGACGACGTTTGCCGACGCCTTCTCCATGGCCGACCAGGTGCTGTTCTCGGGCGTTGCCTGCATCACCGATCTGATGGTCAAGGAAGGCCTGATCAACCTCGACTTCGCCGACGTGCGCGCCGTGATGCGCGGCATGGGCAAGGCGATGATGGGGACGGGCGAAGCTTCGGGCGAAGATCGTGCCCGCCACGCCGCCGAGGCCGCCATTGCCAATCCGCTGCTTGACGATGTCTCGATGCAAGGCGCCCGTGGCCTGCTGATCTCCATCACCGGCGGCCCGGACCTGACCCTTTATGAAGTCGATGAAGCAGCCAGCCGCATCCGCGAGGAAGTCGATCCCGATTGCAACATCATCCTGGGCGCGACCTATGATCCGGGCCTGACCGGCACGATCCGCGTCTCGGTGGTTGCCACCGGCACCGATGCCACCATGGTTCAGGCGCTTGAGCCGGCCAAGCCGCATGCTTCGCGCACACCGCTCGAAGTGCGCCGCCATGTGCCTGTTGAGCCGACCCGCACTGCCGCCGAGCGCGCTGCCATTGCCACCCCGGCCGTGAGCCAGGCTATCGAGCATCAGGTCGAGGCCGCCGTTGCCGAAGCCATCACCTTCGACAATCCTGCCCCGAGCTATGGCCATGAAGACGACGGTGTCTTCGTCGAGCCCTATATCCCGGCCGCCGACTCGATCCACGATGCCGATGAGCCGTCCATGGTTCAGGACGAGCCCGTGCCCAGCGTTTACGTGCCGTCCCATGCCGCCCGTCCTGATGGACAGCGCCGCATGCCGCGCACCGAGGAGCTTCCGGTTGTTGCTCGCCGGTCACAGCAGGAGCAGGAACGTCCGGATGCCGAGCCGCGCAATGCCCGGGCCCTGTTCAAGCGCCTGGCCTCCAATGTCGGGCTTAATCTGGGCCAGTCCCAGCCTGCCGAACGCGACGAGCCGGCCTATTCCAACGCCGACGATGCCGCGGCTCGCAGCGCGATTGAGGCCGGTCCGGCAAGGACTTCGCGGGTTGCGCCCCAGGCTGGTGGAGCCCAGGGCAATCTCGACCTGCATGGCCGCCAGCCGGCCCCGGCGCCTCAAAAAGAACATCTTGAGATTCCAGCATTCCTTCGCAAGCACGGTTAATGCCCTGCTGACGGATTTGTGAAACGTGACTCGGTGCGGCTTCCGCACCGAGTTTTTTTTGGATAATGGTGTCGCCGGTCGTCCCGGGCTGGGGTCGGAGTAATTTCTAGTATGCAAAAACTAACGACGCGCCAGCGTACCCTAGCGGCGCCGATCTCGTTCGCGGGCTACGGCGTTCACAGCGCCCAGCCCGTCACATTGACGCTGAGCCCGGCTGCGGCCGATAGCGGCTTGCTGATCTGCCGCGAGCTTGGCGAAGGCCGCACCACGCCCCCCGTTCCGGTGCATTTTTCGCGCGTGGCCCGCACCACGCTCTGCACCACGCTCGATCTGGGCGACAGCCTCAGCGTTGCGACCATCGAACACGTCACCTCGGCCCTGTCGGGCATGGGCGTCGACAATGCACTCATCACGCTGGATGGGGGGGAATGCCCCATTCTCGATGGCAGCGCGCGCCCCTTTGCCGAGGCGATCCTGCGGGTCGGGCTCGAAATCCAGCCGGCACAGCGCAAATTCCTCAAGATCATGCGCGCCGTCACCGTGCGCAATAATGATGCCTTTGCCGCGCTCGAGCCCTATAATGGCCGCTCGTTCGACCTCGAGATCGATTTCGACTCCAAGGTCATCGGCCGCCAGCGGATGATCTTCGATTGGACGCCGCGCCGCTATTACGAGGATATTTCGCGCGCCCGCACTTTCGGTTTCGTGCGCGATGCCAAGATCCTGCGCCAGGCCGGCTATGCCCTTGGCTCCAGCCTCGATAATTCCATCACCCTGCATGAGGATCGCATCCTCAATCCGGGCGGGCTGCGCTACGAAGACGAGTTCGTGCGCCACAAGCTGCTCGATGCCATCGGCGATCTGTCGCTGGGCGGCCTGCCGATCTGGGGCCGTTTCCGCTCCTATAAGGGCGGCCACGCGCTTAACGCACATGTGTTGACAGGGCTGTTTTCCAGCGAAGCCAATTATGAAATCGTCAATGCGGAAGATCTTCCGCTCGAATTCGAGGCTTTCGACGACCAGCCCGATGGGTTAGAGATCAATCATTACCTGCGGTCCGTGCGCTGATCCCTGCCGGGTTCTGGCGCGCGCCACAGTTTTGAACCATTTGCTAACTACGCCGCAGACAGCGGTTACCTGAGAGAGACGGGGCAGTTCGTGACAGTTGATGCTATTGGTGGTTTCACCAGCCGGGCCGCGCGGTTCCTGACGGTTGGCTTTCTGGTCCTGGTGCTGGCCGGCTGTTCGGGCTTTAACCTGTTCGGGCCGCCCAAGAACCGGGAAGAGCCGATCATTCCGGCCGAGGCGCTCTATCAGCAGGCGCTGGATAACATGGACCAGCAGCGCTACGTCACGGCCATCGGCCATCTCGAAAAGCTGGAGCGTCAGCATCCCACTTCCGCCCTGAGCGAGAAGGGCAAGCTGATGCAGGTCTATGCCAATTACCGAATCGGCCGCTTCTCGGAAGCCATTCTGGCCGCCGACCGGTTCCTGGCCGTCTATCCGAACGGCAAGGACGTGGCCTATGTGCTCTATCTCAAGGGCAATTCCTATTTCGGCCAGATCAAGGACATCACCCGCGACCAGCAATTGTCGCGTGACGCCATCGACACCTACAACCTGATCATCTCGAACTATCCCAAGTCCGAATATGCCCAGGACGCCAAGGAAAAGCTGCTGGTTGCCTTCGATCAGCTCGCCGGCAAGGAAATGTCGGTCGGCCGCTACTATCTCGGCAATGGCCAGTATCTGGCCGGCATCAATCGCTTCCGCACGGTTGTCGAGCAGTATCAGACCTCGACCCATATCGAAGAGGCGCTGTACCGCCTGACCGAGGGCTATCTGCTGCTGGGCCTGGTCAACGAAGCCAAGACGGCCGCTGCGGTTCTGGGCCACAATTACCCGACCAGTTCCTGGTATAAGGAAGCCTTCGCGCTGCTGGGCAAACAGGGCCTTGCGCCCGAGATGAACACTGGTAGCTGGCTGGCCGCTGCCCGCCGCTAGACAATAGATGTTGCTATTTTGTTCCGGGGCGCGCTAAGGTGCGCCCCGTTCTATTTGTGACGTCGAACACGTGGCAAATATCCACTGCCTCGTTCTGCTTCCTGTGTGAAACAGGGATTCGCGCCTTCGCGGGAACGATGTGGCGGGAGTAAACTAGACGGGGTTGTCCACCGGGCGCCCGACCGATGTGCACTTTGGGAAGTCCCGCGCATGCTGAACGCGCTTTCGGTTCGCAACATCGTCCTGATCGATCAGCTCGATCTCGCGTTGGATGGCGGCATGACCGTGCTGACCGGCGAGACCGGCGCCGGCAAGTCCATTCTCCTCGATTCGCTGACCCTGGCCCTGGGTGGGCGTGGCGATGCGTCCCTGGTCCGCACCGGTTGCGAGAGCGGGCAGGTGGTGGCCGTGCTGCAATTGGCGCAGGATCATCCGGCCCGCGCCGCCCTGCGCGACAATGCCATCCCCGATGATGAAGACATCATCCTGCGCCGCGTGCAATTTGCCGATGGCCGCACTCGCGCCTTCATCAACGACCAGCCGGTGTCGGCCGCGCTGCTGCAGCGCGTGGGTAGCCAGATTGTTGAAATCCATGGCCAGCATGACGACCGGGCGCTGGTCGATGTGGCGACCCATCGTGCGGCCCTCGATGCCTTTGGCGAGCTGGAAAGGCCGGTTATGGCCGTTCGCGACGCCTGGCAGGCGCTGACCGAGGCCCAGGAAGCCGTTGCCGAACAGAAGGCTCTGGTGGCCGAAGCCCTCGCCGCCGAGGAATATGCCCGTCACACGGTCGACGAATTGAGCAAGCTCAAGCTGGTGGCCGGCGAGGAAGATGAGCTGGCCGAGCGCCGCCAGCAATTGCAGCAGGCCGAGAAGTCGGCTGCCGACGTCACCGAGACCGATGAAATCCTCAATGGGCCCTCGGCCCCGGCGCCGGCTCTGGCGGCCCTGATGCGCCGGCTCCTGCGCAAGATCGATGGCGGCGCGGCCCAGTTCCAGCCCATTGTCGATGCCCTCGATCAATCGCTGATCGCGTTGGACCGCACCGGGGAGGCGCTTGAAGAGCTCAAGCGCGAAATGGCCTATGATCCGGGCGAGCTTGAGGCCGTGGAGGAGCGCCTGTTCTCCCTGCGCGCCGCCGCCCGCAAGCACCAGACGACGCCTGAAGGGCTGGTCGACGTGCTGGCCAAATACACTGCCGATCTTGAAACCCTGCAGAATGGCGAGGCCAAGCTAGTGGCCCTGACGGCGGCCGAGGCCAAGGCGATGGAAGCCTATCGCAAGGCCGCCGAAACGCTGAGCGCGGGGCGCACCAAGGCCGCCACGGCGCTGGGCAAGGCGGTCGGCGCCGAATTGCCCGATCTCAAGCTGGGTTCGGCCAAATTCATTGTCGATCACCAGGTCGACAAGCACCGCATCGCAGCCGCCGGGTTCGATCAGATCGCCTTCCATGTGCAGACCAATCCCGGCACCGCCGCCGGTCCCTTGCTCAAGGTGGCCTCGGGTGGCGAACTCAGCCGGTTCCTGTTGGCCCTCAAGGTGGTGCTTGCCGATCGCGGTTCCGCCCCTGTCCTGATCTTCGACGAAATCGACACGGGCGTTGGTGGCGCCGTTGCCGATGCCATCGGCCGGCGCCTCTCGCGTCTTGCCGGCAAGGTGCAGGTGCTGGCCGTCACCCACGCTCCCCAGGTTGCCGCCCGCGCCCAGCGTCATCTGCTCATCGAAAAGCAGGCCGTGGAGGAGGGCGCTTTCGTGCGCACCCATGTCAAACCGCTCGACACACCCGCCCGCAAGGAAGAAGTCGCCCGCATGCTGGCCGGCGCCAGCATTACCGACGAAGCCAGAGCTGCCGCCAGCAAACTGTTGAGCGAAGTGGGGTAGGGATCCGCTTCCTCCCGGCTGCTGAGAGTTGTTTCCCACAGTGTCATTCCCGCGAAAGCGGGAACCTCTGTTTCTTGCTGCTGTAAAACGGAGGTTCCCGCTTTCGCGGGAATGACTCCGCGCTAAAGTAGTGGTGCCGTGTATTCTGAGTGATGCTATGACCGACCTGTCCATCAAACCCGTCGACGAACTCACCGAGCCGGAGGCCGATGCCGAGCTGGCTCGCCTTGCCGCGGCTATTGCCCAAGCCGACATCGCCTATCACCAGAAGGACGCGCCGGAGATCACCGACGCCGATTATGATGCGATGCGCCGGCGCAATGACGCCATCGAGGAAGCCTTTCCCCATCTGGTGCGTGAGGACAGCCCTTCCATGTCGGTCGGCGCGCCGCCCGCCGAGGGGTTTGCCAAGGTGCGCCATGCCGTGCCGATGCTGAGCCTGGCCAAGGCCTATACGGACGAGGATGTGGTCGATTTTCTGGAGCGGGGCCGCCGGTTCTTCCAGCGCGACGAGGGTCTGGAAATCGCCTTCACCGCCGAGCCCAAGATCGATGGCCTCTCGGCTTCGCTGCGCTACGAGGATGGCGTGTTCGTGCAGGGCGCGACCCGCGGCGATGGCGCTGTGGGTGAGGATATTACCGCCAATCTCAAGACCATTTCGGATATTCCGCAAAAGCTCAACGGCTCGGATTGGCCGCAAAGCATCGAAATTCGCGGCGAGGTCTACATGACCTATGCCGAGTTCCAGGCGCTCAAGGCGCGCTCGGCGGCTGCGGGCGGGCAGGATTATGTCAATCCGCGCAATACCGCTGCCGGCTCGCTGCGCCAGAAGGATGCCTCGGTTACCGCCAGCCGCAATCTCAAGTTCTTCGCCTATGCCTGGGGCGCCACCACCCAGGACCCGGCGCCGACCCAGTATGATGCCGTGCAGAAATTCGCCGAATGGGGGTTCAAGGTCAGCCCGCTGATGGTGCGCGCCAAATCGGTGGACGAGCTTATCGCGCAGTATCGCCTTATCGAGGAGCAGCGGTCGTCACTGGGCTATGACATTGACGGGGTGGTCTACAAGGTCGACCAGCTCGAATTGCAGCGCCGCTGGGGCTTCGTGACCGGCGAGCCGCGTTGGGCGGTAGCCCACAAATTCCCGGCCGAACAGGCCAGCACCGTGGTCAAGAAGATCGACATCCAGGTCGGCCGCACCGGCACGCTGGCGCCCGTGGCGCGGCTGGAGCCGGTAACGGTGGGCGGCGTGGTGGTGGAAAACGTCACGCTGCACAACGAAGATTATATCAAGGGCTTCGACAGCAATGGGCTGCCGATCCGCGAAGGCATCGATATCCGCATTGGCGATACCGTCGTCATCCAGCGGGCAGGGGACGTTATTCCCCAGATCGTTCGCGTGGTGCGGGAAAAGCGGCCCGCCGACGCGGTTCCCTATGAATTCCCGCACGAATGCCCGGTCTGCGGTTCGCCCGCCACGCGGGAAATCAACGAAAAGACCGGCAAGGAAGATTCGCGTCGGCGCTGTACCGGAGAGCTGATCTGCCCGGCACAGGCCGTGGAACGGCTTCGCCATTTCGTGTCGCGTGGCGCCATGGATATCGAGGGGCTGGGCGCCGAGAATATTGACCTGTTCTTCAATGCCGGGCTGGTCAAGACCGCCGCCGATATCTTCACCCTCAAGGACCGCCGGAGCGATGTGCAGCGCGCGCTGGCCGCGCGCCGCGAGGAACAGGCGCGCCAGCGCGAGGCGGCTTCGGGCAAGACGCGCAAGAATGTCCGCGGCGTCGAGGACCGCAATTATGAGGGGCTCGACAAACTCTTTGCCGCGATCGATGCGCGGCGCGAGCCCGAACTCGATCGCTTCATCTTCGCCCTGGGCATCCGCCATATCGGAGAAACCACCGCGGCCGTGCTGGCGCGGACGTTTTCGACGATGGAGGAACTGATCCGGGTCGGCAAGGAAACGGCAGCGGCCGCCGACCCGCACAGCGTCTTTCCTTCGGTTGACGGCATCGGGGGCACGGTCATCGAGGCGCTGGTCGATTTCTTCGGCAATGAGCGCAATGACGATGTGATCGAGGCGCTTTTGCGCCAGGTTCATCCCAAGCCCTATGTGGTGAACGTATCGGCCGACAGTGTCATTGCCGGCAAGACGGTGGTGTTCACCGGCTCTCTCGAAAAAATGACACGATCGGAAGCCAAGGCTATGGCCGAACGGCTGGGCGCCAAGGTTGCCGGGTCGATATCGGCGCAGACCGATATTCTGGTGGCCGGTCCCGGCGCCGGCTCCAAGCTCAAGAAAGCTGAAGAGCTGGGCGTCGAGGTGATCAGCGAAGACGAGTGGTTCGAGCGGGTCGCCAGATAGCGCGGCTCATCGAAGGGAGAGACGATGAAGCGCAATATTCTGGCGGCAGTTGCACTATTGGCCCTGGCTGCTCCGGCCGTGGCGGGGGAAGCGGGCGATGCGCTGATCGAGCATCTCTATGCCGGCACGGCGGCCGAAGGTCTCGCCGATGCGGGCCGCGCCTGCGATGCCCCCGATCAGGAGGGGTGTTTCGCGCTTGGCCTGCTGAAATTCGTCACGGCTTATGAAGGTCTGGCGCAGGATCTCTATCGGTATGGCGCGACCACGCCCGGCACCTCTCCCGCAGCCATGCTGCTCGGGTTGAACATGGGCGTCGAAAGCATCCCGGCCAATCCCAACCCCGAGCCGCTGACCTATGAGGGGCTGCGCACCGTCCTTACCGATTTCCTGGATGATCTCGATCGAGCGCGAACCGCTTTCGAACTCGCCGGCGGGGAAGGCGACTATGTCATCGCCATCGACCCGTTCAAGGTGCGGATCGATTTCAACGGCGACGGACAAGCCGGCGAGGGTGAGACGCTCGGTGCGCTGATCGGCTCGATGGGCGAATTCACCGATATTCCTGCCCCCGATGGCCCGCCGCCCGGCGGCAAGACCAAGGGCGATGCGCCGGCACCCCTCGATACCACGATCGGGTTCGATCACGCCGACGCCATCTGGTTCGCCGGCTATTCGCAGGTCGTGGCGGCGCCGGTGGATTTGCTGCTGGCCCATGATTTCTCTGACTTCTTTAACGCCTACCTGCACCGCGTCTTCCCCAAATCCGGCCTGCCCATGCAGGATTATTCGAGCGGCGGCATGCTGTTCATGGACCCGGAAAGCGATACCGGCATTGCCGATATCATCGCCGCCATCCACACGCTGAACTTCCCGGTGACCGATGTCGAGCGCCTGGCGGGCGTGCTGGTCCGGCTCAAATCCATCACCGCGCTCTCCCGCAAGAATTGGGAGGCGATCCTGGCCGAGACCGACGACAATCGCGAACTGGTTCCGTCGCCCAAGCAAACCTCGCTGTTCCCCGGCATGCCTGTCACCCAGGAGGTTGTCGATGCCTGGATGGCCACGCTCGACACCGTGGACGAAGTGCTCGACGGCAAGCTGCTGGTGCCCCATTGGCGTTTCAAGCAGGGCTTTGATGTCAAAGCCTATTTTGAGACGGCGACGCGCACCGACCTGGTCATGATCCTCACCGGTTCGGGCGCCTTGCCCTATCTCAAGGAGGGGCCGATTGCCGATGCCGCGAGCTTTGCGGAGGCCAATCGCGTGCTGGGCACCAATTGGTTCAACTATGCCTTCTGGTTCAACTGAGCCCCCGGAGAATGTTCATGCGTCTTGTCCCCTTGGCCGCGAGCCTTTTCCTCGCCCTCGGCAGCCTGGCTGCCGCGCAGACCTATGACACGCCACAGGATTTGCTCGAGGCGTTCTACGAGCCCTATTTTTCGGGCGAATTCTATGAGGACGAGTCTTCGTTCCGCTCCTCGGCGCTGCAGGCGCTCTACGATGCCGACGCCGCCTCGACGCCGGCCGGGGAGATGGGCGCGCTCAGCTTTGATCCCTATATCGATGGCCAGGATTTCGACCTGACCGACCTCACATTCAGCGAACCGCAGATCGATGGCGACACTGCCATTGTCGACGTTAATTTCCGCAATTTCGATCAGCCCCAGCACCTGGTCTATGATCTGGTGTTCGAAAATGGCGGCTGGCGGATCGACGATGTCGTTTCCACCAATCCGGAAAACCAATACCGCCTGAGCGAAATTTTCACCGAAGCGGCGAGCATCGCCAACTAGGGCGATTAATCGGGTTGCGCGCCTTGCCAAAAGTTAATCTCGCCGCCGCAAATCGGCCACGGCTCGATCACGACTGCGCCGCGACCGGCCGCTAGCCCTGGAACATCGAGACGAAGAGGCAAAGACGATGCGGTTGGCGATTGGTGTTCTGGCATTGGGGCTGCTGCTACCCATGGCGGCAGGGCAGGCAGCGGATACGTTCAGCGACCCAAAGGCGCTGGTCACTGCTATTTTCGCCGGCTATGGCCCCGGCCAGCAGGCCGGCGATCCGACCGCATATTATTCGCCGCGCCTCAAGTTGCTGTTCGATCAGGCCGTCGAAAACAAGGTTTTCAGCAATGACCAGGCCATGGCGGGGCAGGAATTCACGCCCGCTGCGGTGTTCAATCCCTTCCTGCCCGATGCCAGCGCCCTGTTGTTCGATCTCTCGATCGGTGAGCCGGCGACGCTCGACGACCGCTCCGTCATCAATGTCAGCTACCATAA
Organism: Devosia yakushimensis; assembly: GCF_030159855.1. Taxonomy (NCBI): domain Bacteria; kingdom Pseudomonadati; phylum Pseudomonadota; class Alphaproteobacteria; order Hyphomicrobiales; family Devosiaceae; genus Devosia; species Devosia yakushimensis. The sequence goes on from NZ_BSNG01000001.1 coordinate 854,723, forward strand.
TTTCGATCACCCGCGCCTGCTCAGCATCGCCATGGTGCGTCAGGACGGCAATTGGCTGGTCGACGACGTCGCCTCCATGGGCAGCGAAGACCATTGGCTGCTGAGCTGGGCCCTCACCGCCGATCCATACGGATATTGAGCCAAGGCGCCTCTTCAAACGCCATAGCGCGCTGCGGGCCGTCCGGTTTGGCTGGCTGAGAAGAGGTCGGCCTGGGCGGACGTGTAGCGCGACAGCAGCTCAAGGTCGCTCACCGAGGGCAGGGTGACGAGTTCCCCGCTATCGAGTCCGGCAAGGGCGGCATCGACCATTGCATCGACCTGCATCACCAGTTCGGGTGGAATCTGGTCGAGCGGCAGGATTGTGCCGTCGTAGATTTCGGTGGCGACACCGGCAGGCAGCACGGCCTGTACCCGGATAGCGGTGTCCTTCAGCTCCTCCTGCAACCCGCTTGTGAACAGCAGGACATAGGACTTGGTGCCGCTATAGACCGACGCGATGGGCATGGCGCGAAACGCCAGAACCGACCCGATATTGACGATGGTGCCGCGATTGCGCGCGACAAAGCCGGGCAGGGCGGCGCGAGACAGCCGGGTAAGGGCGGTGATGTTGAGGGCGACCATGTCATCAAGGGCCGCGGGGGACAGGTCCATGGTCGCGCCGAGGCGCGAGATGCCCGCATTATTGACCAGCATGTCGATCGATGTATCCGAGGCGAGGATTTCTGCGACCTGGGCGGTGCCGGCATGGGTAGCCAGATCGGCGATAACAGGCCGAACCTCTATGCCAAATTCCTTGGTCAGCTCGACCGCCAGGGTTTCAAGCCGGTCGGCACGGCGGGCGACGAGAACAAGATCATAGCCGCGGGCGGCCAGGCGCCGGGCATAGGCAGCGCCGATGCCGGAGGACGCGCCGGTGATAAGCGCGGTGGAAGGGGTGCGATTGGGCATGTCAGCTCTCCTAACGATGATGAAAGGGAGATAGGAGGCGGCCCGGTTTTCCATTAGACTGAATAATGTGATTTGGCTTATAGGCAGGATCTATGAATGCGGCGCGATGACCTGAGCGACCTGGCGGCATTCCTCGCGGTAGCCGAGGAGCAGAGCTTTACGCGTGGAGCGATCCGGCTCGGTCTGTCGCAGGCAACGCTCAGCCAGACGATCAGCAATTTCGAGCAGCGCCTGGGCTATAAACTGCTCGCGCGCACCACGCGGAGCGTGCGGACCACGGAAGCGGGGCAGCGCCTGCTGGACAAGCTGCAACCGGCCTTTGCCGATATCGACGCCGAAATGCGCATGCTTGCCGAAACAAGCGATACGCCATCGGGCTCCATCCGCCTCACCACGATTCTCCATCCGGCCCTGGCCATGCTGTTGCCGGCGCTGACTGGCTTCCGCCTGGCCTATCCGCGCGTCAGGGTGGAGATTTTCGTCGACCATGCCTTTGTCGATATTGTCGCCGGCGGGTTTGATGCAGGCATCCGGTTCGGCGAGCAAGTCGAAAAAGATATGGTCGCCGTGCCCATCGGCCCGCCATCGCGCGCCGCCGTGGTGGCCACGCCGGACTATTTCGACCGCTATCCCAAGCCGAAGAACCCGCGCGATCTGGTCCAGCACGATTGCATCAATTTTCGCATGGCCAGCGCGGGCAATATTTTCCGCTGGCGCTTCTGGGAAAACGGCCAGCCGCTCGATGTTAAGGTCGATGGCGCGCTGACGGTCAATGACGGCATTGTTGTCGAGCAAGCAGCGCTGGCCGGCCAGGGGCTGGCCTATATGTTCGAGGACCAGGTGGAGCAGCATTTGCGCAGCGGCCGGCTGATCCGGTGCCTTGAGGACTGGTGCCCGCCCTCACCGGGCTATCACCTCTATTATCCGGCAAGGCGACAGCGAACGCCCGCCCTGGCCGCCCTGGTCGAGGCGCTGCGGTATCGATCGTAGGTGGCCGGGACGGCAGGGGTAGTTGCGAGGCGGGAAAATTTCTCCCACCCACAATCGCCTCCCTCGGGCTCGACCCGAGGGCCATTCGCCGCTTGCGCCGGACTGAGAAAGCCCCTCGGGTCAAGCCCGAGGGAAGCGGCGGTGATGGTTTGGGGTGCTGTAGTTAGAGCCACAATTGCCGGGTGATTGGCACAACTCCTCCCCACCCACCGAACGGCACCCTCCCCTTGATGGGGAGGGCCGGGGAGGGGCGACGAGAGCCCCCAAGCCTCAAATCGCTGCCGTCGCCCCCTTCAACCAGTCCTTCACCACACCAGCCACAACCGGCCCGATTTCCGACCACACCCGCTGGTGATAGGCATTGAGCCAATCCCGCTCACCCGTGGTCAGCATCGCCACATCGATCAGCCTGGTATCGATCGGAGCGAGCGTCAGCGTCTCGAATTCCAAAAATCCAGGCGCGCTGGCGCTCTCCACCACCACAATCAGGTTTTCGATGCGGATGCCGTATTCGCCGGTCTTGTAATAGCCGGGCTCGTTGGAAATCACGTTCCCAGCTTCGAGCGGCAGCGTATAGCGCGGGGAAATGCCGATCGGCCCCTCATGCACGCCAAGATAGGCGCCCACGCCGTGCCCGGTACCGTGATTATAGGTCACCCCATCCTGCCACAGGAATTGCCGGGCCAGCACGTCGAGCTGGGCGCCCGAGGTGCCCTTGGGGAAGCGGGCCATGGAAATGGCGATCATGCCCTTGAGCACCCGGGTAAAGCGGTCGCGCTGTTCGTCCGTGGCCGGGCCGGTCGCCATGGTGCGGGTAATGTCGGTGGTGCCCGACAGATATTGGGCGCCGCTATCCACCAGCATCAATTCACCGGGTTGCAAGACCCGATCGGTCTTCTCCGTCACCCGGTAATGCACGATGGCGCCATTGCTGCCGGCGCCCGAAATCGTGTCGAAACTGGCATCGACGCAGGTTTCGTCTTCGCGGCGGAAGGCTTCGAGCGCCGTGACGATGCCGATTTCGGTCAGTTTGCCCGAAGGGGCATTGCCGTCGAACCAGGCGAGGAATTTTGCCAGCGCCACGCCATCGAGCTTGTGTGCCTCGCGCATGCCGGCCAGTTCCGCCTCGTTCTTGCGCGATTTGGGCAGCAAGACCGGGTCGCGCTTTTCGATCAGGGCCGCGCCCGCTTGCTTGAGTGCCGACGCAACGGCCTCCGGGGCCGAAGCCGGGTCGATCAGCACGGTCTTCTTGCCCTTGCCCAACTTGGCCAGGGCCGCGGGCAGGGCCTTGCTGCTGACGATCGTGGCCACGCCGTTTAGGGCCTTTTCCAGCTCCGGGGTGATCTTGGCCGGGTCGAGATAGAGCGAGGGCAGTCCCTTGCGCGGCAGAACCGCAAAGCCCAGCACGAAGGGTGTATTGGGCACATCATGGCCGCGGATATTGAGCAGCCAGCAGATCGATTCCGGCAGGGTCAGCACAGCCGCATCGGCGCCGTCCTTGTCGAGGCTCGCCTGGATATCGGCAATCTTGTCCTGCGCGGTCCTGCCGGCCCGGTTGTGGCCCAGCACCTCGATGGCGCTTACCGGCGCTCGGGGCCGGTCGGCCCAGATGGCGTCGACCAGATTGGCGCCGGGCACTAGCTTGGCGCGCTTGCCCAGCTTGGCCTGAAGGTCGCGGATTTCCCCCGGGGTATGCAGCCAGGGGTCATAGCGGATGGTGCCGCCCTTGGGCACATAGTCGCCGATTTCGGCCGGCAGCCCGCCCAACGCTTCATGCACGGTCACCTTGGCCGTATCGGTCTGGGCTGGGGCCTGCAGCGTATAGCGGCTATCGACGAAGAGCCCGGCTTTCTTCCTGCCGACAATGGCGACGCCGGCCGAGCCGGTAAAACCGGTCACATAGGCCAGCCGCGCTTCGCTGGCCGGCACCGACTCGCCGCGATGGGCATCGGCCCGCGGCACGAGAAAGCCGTCGACCCCTGCCTTCTCCATGGCCGCCCGCAGGGCCTTGAGTCGCGGCGCGACGTTTTTCGGGTCGGCCTTTTCCTCAAAACTCTGGAAGATGGCGGGCGGAAAAGTCTGGTCTGTCATAGCGTCGTCCCTGATCGGCTCATGCAACATCTTAACGAGAGGTTGGCGCGGCGCGAAGTCTGAACGGCAAATTAACGGGATAGTAACGGGACTTGCGAAACGGGCATGGCTGGCTTGCCGTTAGCCCCCTAACCAAAGCATGGGGGAAGCACTAGATAAGCTCCTGTCGGCGGCAATAGATCGTCGGCATGCATGGAGACTGAAATGACCGAGAGCAAGAACGATTTCCGCAAGGCACTGGGAGCCGTCATCGACGCCCGTGGCCGCGAGTCGAGCCGACAGGTCAGCTATCGCATGCAGCATCAGCTGATCGGCGCATTTACCAAGCGCCCGTAAGGCCGCTGCAGTTTACTGCTGACGATTCTGTTGATCCCCGGACGCAAGTTCGGGGATTTTGCTTTTCCGCTCACTAAAGCGGCTCGATGCTCCTGCCGGTGCTAACAGTCTGCTAGCATCCGGCGAGCAAATGCGAATGCCTGCTAACGCATTTGCAGGATCAGCGTGGTCCAGTCCTTGCGCTGCAATTTCTCGGTCAGGATCATGCCCTGACGCTGATAGGCGTTGATCACGCCGCGCGCCTGATGCTCCAGAATCCCCGACAGGATGATCGTCGCGCCCCGCTGCGCCACCCGGCCCATGGCCGGCGCCAGCGCCGTCAGCGGTCCGGCCAGAATATTGGCGACGATCAGGTCATAGGGGGCATTGCCCGCAATGGTGGGGTTGGTCAGGCCCGTCGCCTCGATGCCGATGATGAACTTGCCGACGCCATTTTGTTCAGCATTTTCAAGGGTCGTCTTGACAGCGATAGGGTCGATATCGCTGGCGATAACCGGCAGGCGCAGGCGCTTCGCCAGCGCGATGGCCAATACTCCGGTGCCGGTTCCCACATCGAGCAGAACCCGCGGACGGCGGCGCTTCAGCACCTTGTCGATGGCTTCGAGGCACCCCGTCGTCGTCTCGTGATGGCCGGTGCCGAAGGCCTGGGCCGCATCGATCCGCATGGCCGTCAGCCCGCCGGGAATGGGGCCGGTCTCGTGGCTGCCATAGACATAGAAGCCGCCGGCAATGACCGGGGCCAGCCCCTCCAGCGATTTGGCAACCCAGTTGATTTCCGGATCGATCGGCGCAACGGAAAAATCGACAGCGCCGCCAAGGGTTTGCCGGGCAAGTTCAGAAAATGATTCAAGATCGGGCGGGCTGTCGCAGGTGGCCTCGAAGAACCATTCGCCGGTCTCTTCATTCTCATGCGCCGAGGCGGTCAGCGCCAGGTCGTCCCGTTCCATCACTGCATCGACCAGGGCATAGGCCTGTTCCTTGGTGAGCGGGGCGGAGAGCTGGTCGACGGGCATGGGCGGCGCTTTCATTTGATTGGCCCCTTGTTGGGGCAGGGCCTCGGACAAGTCAATGCGGCACGATTTTCTTGACTTTCCAGAGTGCCATGTTCATGGTTTGTTTCGGAGGGCGAGTCATGAATTTGAAGGCGCTGAACACGGTGATCGTGGCCGCCAAACAGGCCAGCTATGTCGGCGGCGGAGAAAAGACCGCGTCGAGCCGGCAGGGTTCGTATGATCTTGTCTGGTCGCAGGGGGCTTGGCGTTATCGCGACAGCTATTTCGGCGGCACGGACTTTCTGGGCCAGGAGACGGTATGGCTCGATTCCGAGCCGGTCTGGGCCATGAATTACCATGGCTTCATCCTCCGCCCCGATCTGATCGACGCAGTGCGGGCAGGCGAGACCATCAAGGCGGCTTTATCGGCCATGTATGCCGAGGGCCGGTTTCTCGGCGGATTTCGCTGGCTGGGCGCTTACGGGGAATACGTGGATAAGTCGGAGGGTGGGGTCGAGCTGTTTTCCGGTGAAGAGGAAATTTATTGTGAGAGAACAAAGGCTTATGGACTTCGCTATAGCGGCGGACTGATCAAGCCCTAGGGCTGATTGATATTCGGCGTCTCTCGCAGGTGGGGGCGGGATGTCACGCGGTTACCATTATCGTCATTGACCATATGACCGCCTAGCCATGGAGATATTGATGTTCAAAGTTCCATATTTCGACAATGCCGAACTCACGACATTCGCGGATGCCGATACGAGCGAGGCAGGAGCCGCTGCGGCCTTGGCAGCGTTTCTCACGCTGACGCCGGAAGACCGCATTTCGGATTCGCGCCATGTCTTTGCGTATTACAAGGACTACCACCAGGCCGTTGGCGGCGAGGATTGGATGGACGAGGAGATGGGCATCCCGGAGACCCCGGCCGATATCTGGGATTATGTCCGCCCCGGCGAGATCAATTTAACCAAGGGCCGCCGCGGCGATGACAATTGGTACGTCGTCATGGAAGCCAATTGCGGCTGGGAAGAAGAGCACGGCCTCATGCTGGTCTGGCGCAATGGCACGACGCTTACCAAGGTTGGCGGCTATGACGGGCATGTCACCAACACAAATGCCTATGCCGACGATAGCTTGGCCGATGTTGTCTATGCGGCGACGGATCCAAAATTTACCACGCGTCTCAATGAGTTAGGGTGAAGTCATGCATGGTCTCATCGGCAAGATGCTGGCGGCGCCCGGCAAACGCGAGGAATTGCTGGCGATCATGCTGGAGGGCAATGACGCCATGCCCGGCTGCATCAGCTATGTCATAGCCCGCGATCCGGCGAGCGAGGATGGTATCTGGATCACCGAGGTCTGGGACAGCAAGGAGAGCCACGCCGCCTCCCTGCAACTGCCCCATGTGCAGGCAACCATAGCCAGGGCCAAGCCGATGATTGCCGGGTTCGGGGACTATTTCGCGACCGAGCCGCTTGGCGGAATTGGGGTCTGACAGTAGCGATAGCCACCCGACTGGTACCGGCGGGCAGAGATTGCTAGAGTTTGCCAAATCGCGGGGAGATGGCGCATGGCAGTGAAACTTGTTTACTGGATCAGCACAGGCTTGGTCTGCCTCGTCTATTTGGGCAGCGCTGCTTTCTACACCTTCTCCATGACCGCGGTGCAGGAGACCTTTATCGGCTTCGGTTACCCCGGCTATCTCCCTTATTTGCTGGTGCCGATCAAGCTATTGGCCGTGGCGGCGTTGCTGGTGCGGCGCCCGATCTGGCTGGCTCAGCTTGCCTATGCCGGCAGCTTCTACCATCTGCTGCTGGCCTTCACGGCGCATGTCGGCGCGGGCGATCCCGGCTTTGTTCCCGCCGTGGTGAGCTTCGTGCTGCTGATCACGTCCTGGGCCACACAAAACGCCGTCCGCAAGGGCGTCGCGGCCTATGCCCCCACGCGGTTCGGCATTGCCTGACGGTGACGGGGCAATCCCCGGGGCGGCCTAGAACCTGACGGCGGTACCGGATACCGACACCATCAGCATGGAGCCGCCCTGGCCGACCACTTCATAGTCGATATCGACGCCCACCACCGCATCGGCTCCCATGCGTTCGGCCTCGGATTCCAGCTCGTTGAAGGCCTCGCGACGGGCATCCCGCAGCGTCGATTCATAGGCGCCCGCCCGGCCGCCGACAATGTCGCGAATGCCGGCGAACAAGTCCTTGAAAATATTGGCGCCAACGATGACTTCGCCGGTGGCAATGCCAAGATATTCCCGGATTGGGCGGCCTTCCAGGGTGGGCGTCGTGCTGATGATCATGCAATTCTCCTCATATGGCCTGTGCCGCCTCAGCCCTTCTTGATAAAGCTGTCCAGCACCTTTTTCCGTCCGGCTTTTTCGAAGTCGATGGTCAGCTTATTGCCTTCGATCCCGGCAATTGCGCCATAGCCGAATTTGAGGTGGAACACCCGCTCGCCGAAGCCGAAGGCCGATTTGTCATTGCCCAGGTCGACCGACCGGGCGACCAGATCGCCATCGATGGTGAGGGGGCCGCTGCCTTTGCGGTTGGCCTGTTGGGCGCGAGCGCGCTGCCAGCCGGGGGTTTCATAGACGCTTTCGAACGGATCGGCCTTGTTGAAGCGGCTGCTGGCACCGCCACCATAGCCATAGCCGCCATAGGAGGAGCCGGTATCGGTGACCTCAACCGCATCGGCTGGCAATTCATCGAGGAAGCGCGAGGGAATGGCCGATTGCCAGAGCCCATGGATGCGCCGGTTCTGGGCCGCAGAGATGCGCACGCGCTTGCGGCCGCGGGTGATGCCGACATAGGCCAGGCGCCGCTCCTCCTCGAGCCCGGCGCGGCCGCTTTCATCCATCGAGCGCTGGCTGGGAAAGGTGCCTTCCTCCCAGCCGGGCAGGAAAACGGTGTTGAATTCCAGACCCTTGGCCCCGTGCAGGGTCATGATGGTGACGGCATCGCTCGCCTCGGTGCTGTCGCGATCCATCACCAGGGCGATGTGTTCGAGGAAGCCGCCGAGCGTGTCGAACTCTTCCATCGAACGGCTGAGTTCCTTGAGGTTTTCCCTGCGTCCCTCCGACTCGAGCGACTTGTCGGCGCTGAGCATGTCGGTATAGCCGCTCTCCTCGAGAATTCGTTCGACCAGTTCAAAGGGCTTCAAGGTCTGGGCGTGGAACGCCCAGTCATCGAACTGGGAAACGAGGCTGAGCAAGGTTGTGCGCTGTTTGGGCTTGAGTTCCTCGGTTTCGACCAGCATGCGGATGGCGGAGAGCAGCGGTACGTTAGCCGCGCGGGCCGCGCTGTGCAGCAACTGGACCGTCGAGTCTCCAAGGCCGCGCTTGGGGGTGTTGATAATGCGGTCGAGAGCCAGGTCGTCGGCCGGTTGTGCGACAAGGCGCAGATAGGCGATGGCATCGCGGATTTCCTTGCGCTCGTAAAAGCGCGGGCCGCCGATGACGCGGTAATTCAGCCCCAGTGTGATGAAGCGCTCTTCGAATTCGCGCATCTGGAAGGAGGCGCGGACCAGGATCGCCATGGAGTTGAGGCTGTCGCCGGCGCGCTGATATTGCTCGATCTCTTCGCCGACTGTGCGGGCTTCCTCTTCGGAATCCCACACCTGGGTGACGGAAACCAGCTCGCCCTTTTCGCCGACATCGGTCTGCAGGGTTTTTCCGAGGCGGCTTTCATTGAAGGCGATGAGATTGGAAGCGGCCTTGAGGATATTGGAGGTCGAGCGGTAATTGCGCTCGAGCTTGATCACCTTGGCGCCCGGGAAATCCTTTTCGAAGCGCAGGATATTGTCCACCTCGGCGCCGCGCCAGCCATAGATGGATTGATCGTCGTCGCCGACGACGCAGATATTGGCTTCGGAGGCCGGTTTTCCCTGCGCGAGAAGCCGTAGCCAGAGATACTGGGCGACGTTACTGTCCTGGTATTCGTCGACCAGCATGTATTTGAATTTACGGTGGAATTCGGCCAGAACGTCGGGGTGTTCCTTGAACAGGCGGATGCACTCGAGCAGCAGGTCGCCGAAATCTGCGGCGTTGAGCACCTTCAGGCGGGCCTGGTAATCGGCATAGAGCTTGGCGCCGCGGCCATTGGCGTAGCCGCCGCTTTCGGCCGGCGAAACGTCCTTGGGCAACAGGCCCTTGTTCTTCCAGGCATCCATCATGCCGGCGAACTGCTTGGCAGGCCAACGCTTCTCGTCGATATTCTCGACCTCAAGCAATTGCTTGATCAGCCGGATCTGATCGTCGGTATCGAGGATGGTGAAGGTGCTCGTCAGACCCACCAGGCCGGCATGCTGGCGCAAGATGCGGGCGCCGATGGAGTGGAACGTGCCCATCCAGGGCATGGCCTCTAGCCGGGGAACAAGCTTCTCGATCCGCTCCTTCATCTCGCGGGCCGCCTTGTTGGTGAAGGTCACCGACAGAATTTGGGACGGCCAGGCGCGATTGGTATTGATGATGTGGGCAATGCGCGTTGTCAGCACGCGCGTCTTGCCTGTGCCGGCGCCGGCCAGCACCAGCAGCGGACCATCGGTCGTCTCCACCGCAAGCCGCTGCTCCTCATTGAGGCCAGTGAGGTAGTCAGGCGTCTCGCGCCGGCCGAACTGGCTGGTGATCGACCCGGCAGGCGGGCGTTCGGTATTGTGGGCGTTGCCGGGCATCTATGGCCTTTCCGTCACGTCGCGCCGAGCTCTGGCGGCACCGTGGGGATGAGATCGAATCTTATTTTGTTCACGGTGCAATATAGGGATTACCGGGCCCGCTGTACAGAATGCCGGCCTGTCATTGATCCGTCATATCTGTGTCATCCAACGGTCTTGCAGCGGCACTAATCCGAGCCCCGTATCCTTACCAGGGGGCTCATTTTCATGCATACGCCAAAACTTTTGACGGGGCTGACGGTCGCGCTGCTCGCGACGACTGCCTCGGTCCATGCCGCCGAGTATTTTAATCGCATCGCCAGCTTTCCGGTGGCCTTGAACAATCCTGACGCCGAGGAAGGCACTGAGAATTCGGCCGAAATCATCACGGCCACCGAAGACGGCATGACGCTGGTCTATTCGAACGCCCTGCTGGGTGGCATTGGCTTTATCGACATTACCGATCCTGCCGCACCCAAGCCTGCAGGCTTCGTCAAGCTCGATGGCGGCCCCACCTCCGTTACCGTCATTGGCGGCAAGGCCCTCGTGACTTCGGACACGACCGAAGATTTCACCGCCCCCACCGGCTATCTGTCGGTTATCGACATTGCCACCAAGGCTGTCGAGGTCACCTGCGATCTGGGCGGACAGCCCGACGCGATCGCCAAGAATGCCGATGCCTCGCTGGTCGCCATCTCGATGGAAAACCAGCGCAATGAAGATCTCAATGACGGTGAAATCCCGCAGCTGCCGAGCGGCAATATCACCTTCTTCGACGTCGCCAATGGCACGATCGACTGCGCCTCGATGCGCGTCACCGAGCTGGCTGGCGTGGCCGATTTTGCTGGTGAAGACGCCGAGCCGGAATATACCGATTTCAACAGCGCCAACGAACTGGCCGTGACGCTGCAGGAAAACAACCACATCGTCATCCTCAATGGCGAGACCGGCGAAATCATCAATGATTTCAGCGCCGGCACCGTCGATCTCGAGGGAATCGATGCGACCGAAGATGGCCGCCTGAGCTTCACCGAAAGCCAGCCGGGCCGCAAGCGCGAGCCCGATGCCATCCAGTGGCTCGACAATGACCGCATCGTCATCGCCAATGAAGGCGACTACGAAGGCGGCTCGCGCGGTTTCACCATCTTCAACAAGGACGGCACCGTGCTCTATGAGAGCGGCCCGTCGATGGAATATATCGCGGCCCAGCTCGGCCACTATCCCGAAGGCCGTTCGGATGCCAAGGGCGTTGAGCCTGAAGGCATGGAAGTGGGCACGTTCGGCGAGACGAAGTTCATCTTCGTCAACCAGGAACGGTCCTCGCTCGTCGCCATCTACAAGGATACCGGTGCCGAGCCCGAATATTGGCAGTCGATCCCCTCGGGCATCGGCCCGGAAGGCGCGCTGGCCATTCCGTCGCGCAATCTCTATGTCACCGCCAACGAAACCGATCTGTCGCCGGACGGTCTGGCCGGTGCCCATGTCATGATCTTCGAGCTCAGCGAAGGCGAGCCGGCCTATCCGCAGATCATGTCCGATCTCGATGCCGACGGTAAGCCGATCGGCTGGGCGGCGCTTTCGGGTGCGGTGGGCGATGCCGAAAAGCCGGGCATCCTCTATGCCGTCAGCGACAGTGCCTTCTCGGAAGCGGCGATCTACGAGATCGATGCGACCGCCAAGCCTGCCCGCATCGTCAAGAAGACCATCATCACCCGCAATGGCGTTCCGGCTCAGAAGCTCGATCTCGAAGGCATCACGCTGGATGGGGAAGGTGGCTTCTGGCTGGCTTCGGAAGGTGACACGGCCAAGCTGACGCCGCATGCGCTGTTCCACGTCAATGCCGATGGCGAGATCGAAGACGAGATCGCGTTCCCGGCTGCCCTGCTGGCCAATGAGACCCGCTCGGGTTCGGAAGGGATCACCGCCATTGGCGAGGGTGACGATCTGACCCTGTGGATCGCGATCCAGCGCGAGTGGAAGGACGACCCCAAGGGTCAGGTCAAGCTTGTGAGCTACAAGCCCTCGACCGAAGAATGGGGCGCCGTGGCTTATCCGCTGGAGGCTCCGGCAGAGGGCGCCTGGGTTGGCCTGTCGGAAATCACCGCGCATGGCGACTATGTTTATATCATCGAGCGCGACAACCAGATTGCCGAGAACGCCAAGCTCAAGGCGCTCTACCGTGTGCCGGTTGCCGAACTTGCGGGTGTCGAGCTGGGTGGCGAATTGCCAGTTGTCAGCAAGGAACTGGTCCGTGACCTGATCCCTGATCTCAAGAGCCTTAATGGCTATGTGGTCGACAAGGTCGAGAGCTTTGCCGTGGATGCTTCTGGCGCCGGCTATGTCATCACCGACAATGACGGTGTCGATGACAGCTCGGGCGAGACCTATTTCTGGTCGATCGGCGCGCTGTGATCGATAGGCTTTCAATCAGACAGCGGCCGGGCCTCGTGCCCGGCCGTTTTGTTTTGCCTGTCGCAAAGGCGTGATGATGACTGCCTTTGCCCCGACAATTTCATACCGTGAATCAAGGCAATGGCGGGCTTGCGCGAGGGGCGCAACCGCCTAAACTCTGCGCGCAAACCGGACCCATGCGTAACCGTGCTGAATCGCATCTATATCATCGTTGGCCTGCTGGCGATTTTTGTGCTCGCCGGGGCGTTTATCGCGCCGCGCTTCATCCAATGGGGTGACTATCGCGAGCGCATGGAGGAGCTTGCCGGTGGCGTGCTGGGCGCCAAGGTCATTATTCGCGGCGATATCGAGTTCTCGCTGCTGCCCCAGCCACGCCTGAACTTTACCGATGTGCTGGTGGGATCGCCCGACGAGCCGGCCGCCACGGTTGGCGGTGTGGAAGCCGAATTCTCGCTAATGGATTTCCTGCGCGACCACTACAACGTGACCCGGCTGGTGCTGCGCGAGCCGGTGGTGGATTTCACCATTGACGAAAGCGGGCTGTTCGGTAGCGGCTTTGCCCCAGATGGCACGGGAACCGGGATTGCACTGGCGCAGGCAACGATTATCGACGCGACTGTTCGCCTGATGGACCGCCGGGCCGGCCGGAGCTTTGAGGCGAGCGACGTGGATGGCGACCTCAAGCTTTCGGGGCTTGCCGGTCCGCTGCAATTTCAGGGCTCCGGCAGCTATGGCGGTGGGCGCTATACCGTGCGGTTCAACTCTGCCCCCTTGGCCAGTGACGGATCGAGCCGGATTACCGCGTCGATCCGCCCGGATAATGATGTGTTCTCCTTCGCCGTCGAGGGACTGCTGAGTGCCGGCATGGCCCCCAAATTCGATGGCGCCATGACCTATCGGCAGAGCCCGCCTTCCGCCCAGCGCGCCGACGATATTCGTGGCGATCTTGTACTCGAAAGCCGAATCACGGGCTCGACAGATCGTATCGTGCTCACGGGCTATACGCTGCGGCCCGATGAAAACCGGGCGGGAACACGGCTGACCGGTGCCGCGAGCATTCAGCTCGGCGCGCGGCCCAGCTTTGATGCTGTGATTTCCGGCGGCGTCTTCGCGCTGCCCCCGCGTGACGCCAAGGAAGATGCGGCAACGCAACCCTATGAGATCGTGCGTCTGCTGTCCGAGCTTCCGGCCCCGGTCATTCCGCCACTTCCTGGGCGCGTGGGGGTCGATCTGGCCGAAATCGGGCTGCGCGGCTTTGCGCTGCGCAATGTTCGGGCCGATGCCCGCACCGATGGTTCGGTCTGGCAGATCGAACAATTCATCGCCGGCCTGCCCGGCGAGACAGAATTGCGAGCCAGCGGCACGCTCAGCGACGAGGGTGGGGCTCCAGCATTCCGCGGGCAGGCTTCGCTCAATAGCGCCCGGCTGGACGGTCTGGCCGTGCTCTGGCGCAGGCCGCTGGAGAGCAATCCCCTGTTCAATCAGCCTGGCAGGCTCGAGGGGCGTATCATGCTGGGCGAGGACGCTTTCGGCCTGAGCAGTGGGCGACTGACCGTGGATGGCCATACCCATGGGGTGGAGCTTCGCATCGGCTTTGGCGCGGAAAAGCGGCTGGACGTCGTGGGGCATTTCGATGATTTGGGGAGCAGCGGCAGCACGATCGTCGGCGCCTTGCTGCCCGATATGTCGGCGGGCCCGGCATTCGGCGTCAGTTTTCCCACCGGCAGCTTCGCGCTGAGCGGCCAGAATGCCCAATTGTTCGGCCTGACCGGTACGGGCCTTGCTGCCGAGGGTATGTGGACCGAGGGTGGTGTCGAATTCACCAGGCTTTCGGCCGAGGATTGGGGCGGCGTTGGCCTCGATGCCGCCGGTCAGCTAACCGGCGCGCCGGCGGCCCCGCAACTCTCGGGCAGGGGCAAAATCAGGATTGGCGCCGGCGACGCTCCGGCCCTGGTGGCGGCCTATGATGCGCTGCAGATGCCCGTGGGCTGGCGGGATTTCCTGGCGCTTTCCGCCCCGGGAGACATTGCCTTTGACCTCGGCGCGGGGGAGGGCGGCAATGGCCAGACCTTGACGCTGGACGGTGTGCTTGGTGTCGCCAACCTTGATGCGCGCTTGCAATTGGGCGGCGGCGCCTTGGCTTTGGCGACATCGCCGTTGCGCCTCAATGCCAGTCTGGAATCGACTGATATTGCGGGCCTGACCCGCCAGGTCGGGCTGGGAGATGCCGAGCTTTTCGGCGGGCCGGGTTCCATGTTGGTGGCTTTGGCTCTGGAGGGGACACCCGCCAATAGCCTTACCGGCAGTATCACTGCGAGCCACGGTGAGGAGAGCGTCGGCTTTAACGGCAATCTGGTGCTCGGCGCCAATATGGAGCTGCAGGGCACTGGACGGCTTGATGTCACGCTTGCCGATGCGGGCGGGTTGGCACAAATCGCCGGGGGGCGCGATCTGAGCCTGCCCATGGCCAAGGGCAGCGCCGATTTCCATTTCGAGGGGGAGCGACTGGCGCGGCTGACCAATGTTGAGGGCACGTCCGGCGAGACCGGGTTCACAGGTGAGCTTTCTCTCTCGCGTACCAATAATGCTGCGGCTGTTGCCGGCAATTTTGCTATCGACGAGATTTCCATCGAGGGGCTTTCGACCGCCGTTTTCGGCGCCGCTGCGCTTGTTCCTGGGGATAGCGTCTGGCCCGAAGGGCCTATTGCCTCGGGGGATTCACCGCGCCAGACGCGGGGTTCGGTCAACATAACGGCGCCGCTGGTTTCCGCAGGTGGCGTGCCACGGATGACGGATGCCAGTTTCGAGCTGAGCTGGGACGAGAGCCGGCTGCGCCTGGCCCGCTTCGAGGCCGGCCTGGGGGGCGGCCGGGCCACGCTGGACCTGTCGGTTTGCTGCGCCGGAGCGCTGGTCGACAAAACCGTCAGCGGGCGGATGACACTGGCCGGCGTTCCTCTCAATTCGGTGGCATCGCCCGCTATCGCCGCCGCCATGGGCGCGACGATCGAGGGTGGTGTTCGGTTCGAGGGGACTGGCGCGAGCTTGGCCGCCGTATTCGGCGCGATGACTGGGGAAGGCAATTTCACGCTGACCAACCTGGCCGTCGATCAACTCGATCCGCGGGTCTTCCCCACCGTGTCCGGGCTCGATGACGTGCTCGATATGGATCCAGAGGCGCTGGCCTCCGTCATCGGGGTCGCGCTGCAGCAGGGGCCGTTTACCGCCAATCAGGCAACGGGCGCTTTCACCATAGCGGGCGGCGTGCTGCGCCTCGCCAATTTCATCGTCGAAGGGCAGGGCGGGCGTCTGGCCGGCAATGTCAACCTGAACCTGGCGACGCTTGGTCTCGATGGCGGATTTTCGCTGACCCCGCTGGGCCTGGACGATGCTAATGGCCTTATTTCGGCCGATACGGCGCAAATCGGCACGCGGCTATCGGGCGATCTGCTGGCTCCGGCTCCCGCGCTCGATCTGGCGACGCTGATCGCAGCGATTCAGGTGCGCGCCAACGAGCTTGAGGTGCAGCGCCTTGAAATCCTGCGGGCCGAGGATGCCGAGCGGCAACGCGCCGCCGCCGAAGAACGCAACCGGCTGATCGAAGAACAACGCCGCCGGGCGGCCGAGGAGGCAGCGCGCCGCGCGGAAGAGGAAGCGGCGCGGCTTGCCGCGGAGGAAGAGGCCAGGAGGCTGGAAGAGGAACGCCTGCAGCAAACCCTGCCGCAGCCAGCGCCTTTGCCGCTGACCCCATCCGCACCCCAGGTACAGGGGCCGATCGATCTGGGCCTGCCACCGCCGCCCGCGGTTAATCGGCCGTTTGTTCTGCCGCTGAACTAGCCGCCAGCCGCTGCTGGTACCAGGCGAGCACGGATAGCCGTGCCGCCGAAGACAGGTTGGCGGTCTCGCGCGTTTCGTCGATGGATTTGATGAGGGCGGCCATGGTCTGGCCGCGGTCGGCGGCCATTTCCGTCAAGGCGGCCCAGAACTGGGGTTCGAGCGCAATGCTCGTTCTATGGCCGGCAATGGAGAGCGAGCGCTTTTCCATGCCCGGAATGCGCGTCAGGGCTTCTTGCGGAACGCGTCGAGGCTAACGACCTTTTCGCCGCTCTTTTCCCCGTCGTCGGAGGCCGCGGGCGCGGCGGCGTCTTCGAGAGCGTCATCGGCGCTGTCTTCCAGGCCGCCATCGTCGCGCGCGGCAGTGGCTGGATCGAACTGCAGGCCGAACTGTACCGAGGGGTCAAAGAAGCCTTTGACCGCCGAGAAGGGAATGACCAGCGTTTCGGGAATGCCGTCAAACGACAGGCCGACTTCAAAGGCCGTTTCATTGACCTTGAGGTCCCAGTACTGGTTCTGGATGACGATCGTCATTTCCTTGTCGTACTGACCAAGCAGTTTCTCGCTGAGACGGACGCCCGGGGCGCGAGTCACGAAGGAAATGAAGAAGTGGTGATCGCCGGGAAGCCCGGTCTTGGCAACCTCGGCCAGAACCTTGCGCACGACGCCGCGCAGGGCTTCCTGAGCGAGAATGTCGTATCGCATATGATCTTCGGCCATGATTACCCTTCCGGCGACAAGAGATAGAATCCCGAACGGCCCATATCAGCCTCACGTTCCGTGAGAATTCAAGGATAAAGGCGTCACCTTTGGGCGATTGGGGCAGGTAAGGTGCAGGCTTCTGTTGCCAGGTGCCTGCGGACCCCGCCTGTCGCCCGGCTAAGGGCGGAGGACTTAAATTCCCAGTGCTAGCACCGCATTACGCAGCGAGAGCGACCGGAGCCTTATGGTTGTCATTAGCAACTATAAGTTTTGGACCGATAACGGTGGTACCTCACCGAGCGAAAACACACCCTTTACGCCCTCGTCGATCCTGTTTCGCCCCCATGGGCCTTCCCGTTGCCGGGGAGGATGGTGGAGGCGCCGGGTACTGCCCCCGGGTCCGAAAGGTTTATTACGATGGCAGTTTATCGCCATAGCCCTTGCGGGCAGGTTCTATATAGGCGCAGGTGACCGGTGATGCAATCGCTACCGCCAGCACGCTAAATTGGTTAGCAGACTGTTAGCATCGGCGCGATGAAACGGCTCATCGCTCACCCGTTCCATTTCATGCCCATATAGACGCCGCCGGCTTCCAGCTCGTCGAGCATCTGGGCGAGGTGACGCTGCTTGGTGGCTTCGGTTTTGACCTTGTTGATCCAGAGCAGATAGTCGTTGCGCTGATAGGGCGGGCGGGCATCGTAGCGGTCCCGCAGGCCGCGTTCGTCGAGCGCCGTGCTGACGAAATCGGGCATGGTTTCGCGCGGGCGGAGAGGGCGGAGCTTGGGGCTCATGGCAGCACCGCTTGCGCCTCAATCTCGATCAGGAAATCGGGATTGGCCAGGGCCGGGACGCGGAAGCCGGTTACGGTGGGCGGGTTGGTCCGCTGGCCCCAGACGGCCATCCAGGCGCCGAAGGCGGCGTTGAGGTCGATATCCTGCTGCATGATGATGGTGACTTTCACCAGGTCTTGCAGCCCCGCACCGGCTGCATCGAGCACTTTTTGCAGATTGGCCAGGGCCTGCTCGGTCTGTTTGACGACATCGCCCTTGCCGACGATCTCGCCCTGGGCGTTGACGCCATTCTGCCCGCCGATCAGCAGGATGCGGGCGCCGGCCGGCAGGATGATGCCCTGGGAAAAGACGGGGCTTTTGTACATTCCATCGGGATTGAGATGCTGAACGGACATGGCGGTCTCCTTTTGCGTTGCAGCTCATGGATAGAACGAGGCTCCTGACACCCGAAGTCAGGACCAGATGAGGTATTCTATTGCCGCATTCGATAGTTTGGTGACTGTGTTTGCAACTGAATGCCATCGAGCCCGGTTCCATCGCAGCCGCGGGCTAGCGGCAAACCAAGAGAGTTGACGATGACGGATACTTCAACCGAAAAACTGATCCATGCCGCCGAACGGTTTCTGGGCAAGGGCGAGCAGGCATTGACCGAGCGCGAACGGGGCGTGCTGGAACAGGCGCTTGGCAAACGGGCGCTGTCGCGCGACGCCAGCGTGCTGTTCGATGACAAAGCGACGTTCGGGCAGCGCCTGGCCGACGGCGTTGCTGCCTTTGGCGGCTCCTGGACGTTTCTCATCATCTTCGGTGTGGTTCTGGCGGCGTGGGTACTTGGCAACCTGCTGCTGCGCGGGGAGGCGCCCGATCCCTATCCGTTCATCTTTCTCAATCTGCTGCTGTCCATGCTGGCGGCCATACAGGCGCCGGTGATCATGATGAGCCAGAACCGGCAGGCGGCCAAGGACCGGCTGGTGACCAGCCACGACTATGAATGCAACCTCAAAGCCGAAATCGAAATCATGGCGTTGCACGACAAGGTCGACCAGATGCGCAACGACGATCTGCGTGCTTTGCTGGCCAAGCAGCAGGAACAGATTGATCTGCTGACCCGGCTGGTGGAGAACCGTCTTGGGGTGGAAGGCTCGCCCAAATGAGCACCAACACCTGGTTCTAAACCCGGTGGGGATGTGGACACAGCATCACGATGAGCCCCGCTCACCAAGAGAATCGTCTAGAGTATTGGCATGCAGCCCTATCTGAAGCTTCTCTCCGATATTCTCGAACACGGCACGGACAAGTCCGACCGGACCGGCACCGGTACGCGGAGCTTGTTCGGCTATCAGATGCGGTTTGACCTGGCGCAGGGCTTTCCCCTGCTGACCACCAAGAAGCTGCATCGCAAGTCGATCATCTATGAGCTGTTGTGGTTCATTCGCGGCGAGACCAATGTGCGCTGGCTGCAGGAGCGCGGCGTCAAGATCTGGGACGAATGGGCCGACGAGAATGGCGATCTCGGCCCGGTCTATGGTTCGCAGTGGCGGAGCTGGCCGGCGCCGGATGGGCGGAAAATCGACCAGATCGCCAATGTGATCCACTCGATCAAGACCAAGCCGGATTCGCGGCGGCATATCGTTTCGGCCTGGAACCCGGCCGAGGTGGATGAGATGGCGCTGCCGCCATGCCACTGCCTGTTCCAGTTCTACGTGGCCAATGGCAAGCTGAGTTGCCAGCTCTATCAGCGCTCGGCCGATACTTTCCTCGGCGTGCCCTTCAACATCGCTTCATATGCCTTGTTTACGCATATGATGGCGCAGGTGACAGGGCTGGAAGTGGGCGATTTCGTCCATAGCTTCGGCGATGTGCATCTCTATTCGAACCATTTCGAACAGGCCAGGGAGCAGTTGTCACGGGAACCAAGGCCCTTGCCGGTGCTCAAGGTCAATCCGGAGGTGAAACGGCTGGAGGACTTCGTGTTCGAGGACTTCGAGTTCATCGGCTACGATCCCCATCCGCATATCAAGGCGCCGGTGGCGGTGTGAGCCGGTCGCTGTCGGAGCTTGGCGATCTGGTCGCGCGGGTTTCCGATATCTATGCGGAACGCAACAGCATTGCCCGGGACGACGACTGGTACCTGCTCAAGTTGCAGGAGGAGCTGGGCGAACTCACCGCCGAGCATCTCAAGAGCACCGGACGCGGCCGTCTCAAGGGCGCGACACAAAAAATCGTGCAGCAGGCCAAGGAAGATGAAGCGGCGGACGTCTTAGCCATGCTGCTGCTGTTTGCGCGCCAGAACGGTATCGATCTCGATGCGGCGCTGGAACGCAAATGGTTCAGCCATCTGCCCGGGTGATGCTGAAGCATCCATTCTGGGGTAGAAAGCAATTCATTGCCTCATCCGCTCCAAGAGAGTCCGGAAAAGGCGCTAACCCGTTACGCCAATGTGCGTTTTTGGAGTGTTGGAACATGAGGGTGTTCTCGGGACTGGTCTGCCTGCTTGCGGCTTCCGTGGCCTTGCCGGCCGTGGCCAACGATACCGCGGTGCAATTGAGCACGGGCGGGCTGGAATTCGTCATCAACGAAGACATCACGATGCTCAGCGAGGAGCTGTTCATCTCGAGCGAAGAAATTCGCGTCATCTACGAATTCCAGAACAATACCAGCAGCGACCAGAATGTGCTGGTGGCCTTTCCCATGCCCGATATCGTGCCGGACTGGTGGTCGCCCACGGTGTTTCCGCAGGGGCCGGCCGACAATCTCTTCAATTTCGAGACCACGTTCGACGGCCAGCCGGTGGATGCGGTGCTGCACGAATATGCCTTTACGGCCGGCGTCGATCGCTCGGACTATCTTCGCGACAAGGGGGTCCCGCTGGTTTCCTTCACCGACGACACGCGCACGGTTACCGACGGCCTGGATGACGCCACCAAGGCCGAAATGCTGCATCTGGGCCTGCTCGTTCCCGATATCTACGATGTGGGCCAGGGCGAAGAGACCCACCTTTTCCCGATCTGGACCTACCGCGCGACCTATACCTGGGAAGCCAATTTCCCCGCCGGCAAGACGGTCAAGGTCGAGCACCGCTATAAGCCCAGCGTGGGCGGCACGACGGGCGTGACCTTCATGAGCGAACCCTATGACGGGTACGATCCGGCCGCCGAATACCGGACGCGCTATTGCACGGACGATGCTTTCATCAATGCCGTGCGCAAGACGGTCAAGGCCGGGGACGATCCCTGGGCGGCGCCGTTCTTCGAGAGCTGGATTTCCTACATCCTGACCACGGGCGGCAATTGGGCCGGTGGCTATATTCCCAAGTTCCGCCTGGTGGTGGACAAGGGCGACGAAGCCAATCTGGTCTCGTTCTGTGGTGACAATATCAAGAAGATCGGGCCGACGACCTTTGAAATGGTGGCAACCGATTTCTATCCGGAAAAGGAAGTCGACATCCTGATCCTGGAACATCACGACGAGGAATACTGAGCGTGACCCTGACTATCCGTCCCGCGGTCGCGGCCGATGCCGCGACCATTGCCGGCTTCGTGCGGGCGCTCGCCATTTATGAGAAGCTCGAACACGAAGTGAAGGCCACCGAGGCCGATGTGGTGCGTGATCTGTTTGGCGCCGATCCCAAGGTATTCTGCGAGATTGCCGAATGGGAGGGCGCACCGGTGGGCTTTGCGCTCTGGTTCTATACCTATTCCACCTTCCAGGGCCGGCACGGCATCTGGCTGGAGGATATTTTTGTCGACCCGGCCATGCGCGGCAAGGGGATCGGCAAGGCCTTGCTGGTCAATCTGGCCCAGCGCTGCGTTGCCGAGGAGCTGGGCCGGTTTGAGTGGTGGGTGCTCAACTGGAACGAGCCGTCCATCGACTTCTACAAGTCGCAGGGCGGGGTCATGCAGGATGAGTGGACCAAGGTGCGCATCGATGGCGCGGCGCTGGCAAAGCTGGGGGCGGCGTGAGCATCAAGATCGCCATGATTGCCGCCGTTGCGGAAAACGGCGTTATCGGTAATGGCCAGACCATTCCCTGGCGCATTCCTTCCGACTTCGCCTTTTTCAAGCGGACCACCATGGGCAAGCCCATGATCATGGGGCGCAAGCAATTCGAGACCGTCGGTAAGCCGCTGCCGGGCCGCACCAATATCGTGGTGACGCGCCAGGCCGGCTATCAGCCCGAGGGCGTGGTGGTGGTTTCAAGCCTTGATGCGGCACTCGAAACGGCGCGAAAAATTGCGGCGGAAGACGGTGTTGACGAAATCATGATCATCGGCGGCGGCGATATTTACACCCAGCTTATGCCTCTGGTCGACCGGCTTTACATCAGCCATGTCGATCTGGCGCCGTCTGGCGATGTCCATTTTCCGGCGATCAGCCCCGCAGACTGGGCAATTGTGGATGAACCGGAAGTGGTGCCGAGCGGCAAGGATGAGGCAAGCTACCGCGTCAATGTGTACGAGCGGCATAAGGGAAGCGCGCATTGATCGGGTGACGCGCTTGCCTATATATGTCGACGACGAAACAAACATGTCCTGAAAGGAATGCGATGCCGTGGGAGAGTAACGGAGGCGGGGGTGGCCGCAACAATAATGGCGGCCCCTGGGGGCAGGCGCCCGGTGGTGGCGGCGGCCCGCGCCGGCCAGGAGGTGGCAATACGCCGAACCTCGAAGATATTCTCAACCGCGGCCGCGACCAGTTTCGGGGCGGCGTGCCCGGCGGACGCTGGGCTATAATTGGCGGCGTGCTTGCCCTCGTGGCATTCTGGGGCTTCAACTCGGTCTATACGGTCGATCCTCAGGAAGTGGGCGTCGAGCTGCGCTTTGGCCGGCCCAAGCCCGAATTGTCCAATCCGGGCCTGCATTTCCATCTGTGGCCGATCGAGACTGTCGAGCGCGTCACCGTCACCGAAAACCAGACCACGATCGGCGCGGCTACGGCGACCGGTTCGCGCGCCAATTCCAATGGCGGTAGCGGGCTGATGCTGTCGGGCGACCAGAACATCGTCAATGTGCAGTTTTCTGCGCTTTGGTCGGTGAGCGATCCGGTGGCCTATCTGTTCAATGTGCGCGACCCCGAAGAAATGGTCCGCAATGCGGCCGAAAGCGCCATGCGCGAAGTGGCGGGGCGCCGTCCGGCACAGGACATCTATAGCGATGACCGCCGTGGCATCGAGATCGAAGTGCAGCAGATCACCCAGTCGATCCTGGACAGCTATCAGCTGGGCGTTCGCGTCAGCCAGGTGCTGATCGAAAATGCCGGTCCGCCGGCAGAAGTCATCGACGCCTTCAACGAAGTGCAACGCGCCCGCCAGGACGAAACCCGTCTGCAGGAAGAGGCTCGTTCCTACGCCAATACCCTTTTGGGTGATGCGCGCGGCCGTGCTGCGGCCCTGCGTGAAGATGCGGCTGCTTACAGCAACCGCGTGGTGCAGGAAGCAACCGGTGAGGCGGAACGCTTCAACGCGATCTATGCCGAATATGTCAATGCGCCCGAAGTGACGCGCAAGCGCCTGTTCCTCGAAACCATGGAAGAAGTGCTGGGTGGCTCCGAAAAGGTGCTGCTTGAAAGCGGGGCCAATGGCTCGGGCGTCGTGCCCTATCTGCCGCTGCCCGAACTGCGCCCCGGCGCCCGAACGACCACGCCACCGACAACCGGGACGGGGAACTAAACCATGAGCAATCGTCTGATTATCCTTGGCGTTGCCATCGTTGCCGCCCTCTATGTCGTGTTCTCCTCGCTCTACATCGTGAACGAGCGCGAACAGGCCATCGTCATGCGTTTCGGCCAGATCACCGATATCCGCACCGAGCCAGGGCTGTATTTCAAGGTTCCGACCGACATCGTCGACACCGTGCAGATCATCGAAAACCGCCTGCTGCGCTACGACATCGCCAATATGACGGTGCAGGTTTCGGGCAATGCATTCTATCAGGTGGATGCGTTCCTCACCTATCGCATCTCCGATCCGCGCCTGTTCCGTGAACGCGCGCTGGGCCAGCTTTCGGTGGTCGAGGATCGTATCGGGACGCGTTTCGACTCCGCACTGCGCCAGGTCTATGGTCTGCGCGAATTCAACGCGGCTCTTTCCGAGCAGCGTCCGCAAATGATGCGGGAAGCCCGTGACCTGATCCGTCCGGATATGGCCGAGCTGGGCATTGAAGTGGTCGATGTGCGTATTCTGCGTACCGATCTTGACCAGGACGTTTCCGCCACGACCTTCGAGCGTATGCGCGCCGAGCGTCTGGCTGAAGCAGCGCTGCTGCGCGCCCGCGGTCAGGAACAGGCGCAGAGCCTGCGTGCTATCGCCGACCGTCAGGCGGTTGAAATCGTGGCGGCGGCGACCCGCGATGCGGAAATCCTCCGCGGTACGGGTGATGCCGAGCGGAACCGGCTGTTTGCCGCGGCCTATGGGCAGGACCAGGAATTCTTCGAGTTCTTCCGCTCGATGCAGTCCTATCGCACGGCCCTGACCGGTACCGGCACGACCATGGTGTTGTCGCCCGATAGCGAGTTCTTCCGCTATTTCGGCTCCAATGGCGAATTGCCGGCGGCCAATCCGAACCTGGCGCCGCCGATCCAGCCGGCTCCGGCACCCGAGCTGCCCGCCAGCACGGGCCCGGCCCTGGATGGGTTGGGCATCGAGGATAGCGTTACCCCGCCGACGCTGACGCTGGACGATGGCTCCGAGCTGGCCCCCACGGTCGGTACGGAAGCGCCGCCGGCCGTCGAGGTCGAACCGGCTCCGGTCGATACGACACCGACCGAGACAACGCCGCCGCCGGCCGAAACGCCCGCGACCCCTTAAGAACCAACCGGCGCCTCAAGGGGCGCCGGTTTTGTTTTGGGGGAGGGAGGTTCGCTTTTTCGCGTACGCGAAAAAGCGGGGATCGCGGCTCTCGACGCTGCTCAGCCTTGCGGGTTGGCGAGACGGTAGAGCACGTGGGCGCGGAGCGGGTGGCCCTCGGGAATGCGGGGGTGATCGAAATCGGCTGCCGGGTCGCGTACCAGTCCGAGCTTTTGCATGACCCGCTGGCTGGGCAGGTTTACCCGGGCGGTGAAGGCCACGACTTCGGGGGCGTTCAATTGCGTGAAGGCATGCTCGAGCGCAGCGCGGGCGGCTTCGGGAGCATAGCCCTGGCCCCAATAGTCCTGGCCCAGCACCCAGCCGATTTCGAGCTTTGGTGCGGTGGGAATGGCGAAGTTGATATCGGCCGTGCCGGTGAGGCCAAGCATGGCGCCATCGGACTTTCGCTCCACCGCCAGAAACTGCCCGGTGCCATTGGCGCGCCCTTCGATCATTTTATCGATCCAGGCATCGGCTTCCGCGCGGCTGCGGGTGGCGGGGTAGAACCGCATGACATGCGGATCGGCAACGATTGCGGCGAAGGCGTCGCGGTCGGCGTCGCGCCATTCGCGCAGCAGCAGGCGTTCGGTTTCCAGATTCATCGGGCAATGTCCTTCTCGCTGGAGCAGGCGGTGAGATCGGCGTGATCGATGCGGATGCTGCAGGTCGCGTCTGTCGGGTTGGCTCAGGCGTGGTTCGGGTTGGCGATCCGGTAGAGGACGTGCGGGCGTAGCGGGTTGCCCTCGGGAACTGTGATGTCGGCAAAATCGTCCGCTGCGTTCCGGTGCATGCCGAGCGCTTCCATGGCGCGGCGCGATGGGGTGTTGATCGCGGAAGTATAGCCGACGATCTCGGTCATGCCATTGGCCCAGGCCCAGTCGAACCATGCGTGGCTGGCTTCGCTGGCATAGCCCTGCCGCCAAAAGGGGCGGCCAAGGATCCAGCCGATTTCGATGGCCGGTCCGCCGGGCACATCATGGGTGACCGACAAACCGGCCCCGCCGAGCAATGCGCCGTCGCCGCGCCGCTCAAGCGCCAGGAATGCGAAGCCGTGACGCTCGAGATGGTCCATGCAATCGGCAATGACCGCATCGGATTCGGCCTGGGTCAGCAGCGATGGATAATAGTAGCGCCGCACCTCGGGATCGGCATTGATCGCGGCAAAGGCGCTGCAGTCGCTATCGCGCCACTCACGGATAAGCAGGCGCTGGGTCTGCAGGTTCACCGCACGATCTCTTCATCGTCATAGCCCTGCAGGTAGAGCAGCGCGGTGAGATCGCCGTGGTCGATGCGGATGCCGGCCTCGGCGGCCACGGCAGGCTTGGCGTGTAACGCAACGCCGAAGCCGGCGACGCGGATCATGTCGAGGTCATTGGCGCCGTCACCCACGGCAATGGTGGCGCCGAGCGGCAGGTTGCGCTCGGCGGCGAGCGCGATCAGCCGCTCGCGCTTGGTTGATTTGTCGACGATGGGTTTCTGCACCGCGCCGGTGAGCGTATCGCCCTCGAACAGCAGGACATTGGCAATGGCTTCGTCGAAGCCGATGCGTTTGCCGAAATAGTCGGCGAAAAAGGTGAAGCCGCCCGAGACCAGCGAGGTATAGGCGCCATAGGCCTTCATGGTCTGGATCAGTGCGCGGCCCCCGGGGGCGAGGGTGATCTGCTCGCGGCGGACTTCCTCGATAACCCGACGCTCAAGGCCCTTGAGCAGCGCGACGCGGGTATCGAGCGCCTGCTCGAAATCGAGCTCGCCGCGCATGGCCCGGTCGGTGATCTCAGCGACCTGCTGTTTGATGCCCAGGGCGGCGGCCAATTCGTCGATGCATTCCTGCTCGATCATGGTGGAATCCATGTCGGCAACGAGGACCTGCTTGCGCCGTCCTGCGGTGGGAACCAGCGCGGCATCGACCTTGCGCGTGCCGATGACGTCACGGGCCAGGGCAAGCGCATCGGTTGACTTCGGCTCGATGATTTCGCAGGCAATGGCGTGATTGAGCCAATTGAGTTCGCCGCCCGTCTCTGCGACCACGGCGGCAGCAAGCGCCGGATCGAGTTCGGAATCGGCGGGATTGGCGATGAGGCAGAGGACCGGCATGGTGGATGATACTCGGAGGGGAGCGGCGTGACGGGTCGCAGGCGCGCCGTTCTGATAGCGGGTCCGACTGCCAGCGGCAAGTCGGCGCTGGCGCTTGCCCTGGCGGAGGCCGAGGGCGGGGCCATCGTCAATGCCGATGCCATGCAGGTCTATGACACGGTGCGCGTCGTCACCGCACGGCCGAGCGTGGAGGAGGAGGCCAGGGCCGAACACTGGCTTTATGGCAGTGTGCCGGCTTCATCGCGCTTCTCGACGGGTCAATGGCTGGCAGCGGCCAAAGCCGTCATCGAGACGAGTGAGGGGCCGCTGTTTTTCGTCGGCGGCACGGGGCTTTACTTCGATGCGCTGCAAAACGGATTCGCCGACGTACCGGAGATTCCGGCCCAGACCACGCTTGAAGTTCAACAGGAGATTCAAGAGCTCGACGGGGCGCAGCGTCTGGCGCTGCTGCAGCGCGAAGATCCGGTCACTGCTTCGCGCCTCAAGGTGGCCGATCCGCAGCGGTTGATCCGGGCGCTGGCAGTCAAGCGCGCCACGGGAAGAATGCTTTCCAGTTTTCAGGATGAGCCGCAGGCCGGTTTGCTTGGGGATTTTGCGGTGGAGCGCATGGTGCTCGACCCGGACCGCGACGTGCTGCGGGGCCGGATCGCGGCCCGCTTTGCCAAGATGTTTGAAAGCGGTGCGGTGGCAGAGGTGGAGGCGCTGCGCGGCCTGCGGCTTGACCCCAGCCTGCCGGTGATGAAGGCGATTGGCGTGCCTGAAATCAGTGCCTGGCTCGATGGGGCGATGGAGGCGGATGAAGCGATCCGTCTCGCCACCATTGCCACCCAGCAATATGCCAAGCGCCAGCGCACCTGGTTTCGCAATCGGATGGGGGATTGGCCGCGGCGGGGGCTGGGTTGAGATTTTTGGATTAGGACGGGAGTGTCGGCTTCTGCTCTCCCTCCCCTCAAGGGGGAGGGCCGGGGTGGGGGTGGTTGCGCCTCCTGCGCTAAAGCTCGGCGACCCCCTCCCTCGGTCCCTCCCCTCAAGGGGGAGGGAAGGCACGAGCCGAAATTTAGTGCCGCAGGTGCGGTCGCTTTAAGCTAGCGCCCGCGGCAGCAGCCCCAGGCGTTCGCGCAGGGCGAAGCGGGTGACCAGCACCACCGCCACAAAGGCCAGGCCTGCCGCGAGGCCCGTCCAGATGCCCACGCCGCGCCAGCCCAACATGAAGCCCAGGGCATAGGCGGTCGGCAGGCCGACGATCCAGTAGCCGACAATGGCCAGCAGCATGGGGACTTTGGTGTCGCTCATGCCGCGCAAGGCGTGAGCGGCGACGACTTGCGCGCCGTCGACCAATTGGAAGATGCCGGCGATGGTGAGGAAGCTGGCCGCCAGCAGCAATGCATTGGCATTCTCCGCATGGGTCGGGTCGAGGAATAGCCGCACGATGAATGGCGCTAGCGTCAGGAAGGCGATGCAGGACAACGCCATGAAGCCGGTGCCCAGCACAAAGGCTGTCCAGCCGGCGCGGTGGATGCCTTGCGGATCGTTTTGACCATAGGCCAACCCAACCCGTACCGTGGCGGCCGTGCCCAGCCCCAGCGGCACCATGAAGGCCATGCTGGCGCATTGCAACGCGATAGCGTGGGCGGCGACTTCGTCGGTACCCAATTGACCCATCAGCAAGGCGGCGGCGGTGAACAGGCCCACTTCGGACACCACGGTAAGCCCGATCGGCGTGCCAATGCGGAATATCTGCCGGAAACGCGGCCAATCGGGCTTCCAGAAGCGGTTCAGCACATGGAAACGCCTGAACTGGGGGTGCCGCAGGACATAAGTGGCAAGGGCTGTCAGCATCAGCACATTGGTCAGTACGGTCGCCAGGGCCGCGCCACGCAGCTCGAGCCGGGGGAAACCGAAATTGCCGAAGATCAGTGCATAATTGGCGGCGGCGTTGAAGAGCACACCACCCACGGTGACGAGCAGAATGATGCGGGTTTTCGCATAGGCCGAGAGCAGCGAGCGGAACGCGACCAGGATCAATGCCGGGAACAGCATCCAGGCGCCAACCTGGATGAATTGCTCGGCCATGATGGTGGCGGCGGGGTCCTGCCGCAACAGGCCGAAGATCGGCCGGATCTGCAGGATGATGGGCACGACGCAGAGCGCCAGGATAATGGCCGCCCAGCAACCTTGCCGCACGATGCGCCGCACTGCCTTGATGTCCCGGGCACCGCGTGCCTGGGCAACCAAGGGTGCCACCGCGCCGACAATGCCCATGCCGCCGACGAGGAACGGCATGAGGAAAGTATTGGCCAGCGTGCCGGCGGCAAGATAGCTCGGCCCCAGCCAGCCCAGCATGATGACGTCGGTTGTGGTGAGGGCGGTCTGGGCCAGCTGTGCGACGACCAGCGGCCAGGCCAGGGTGAAAGTGGCCTTGAGTTCATTGCGCCAGCCCGATTCGGCAGCAGCGGAATTGGCGGCGGCACCGGGCGCAGCCGTGATCTGCTCGTTCATTTGATTTCATCCCAATCGCCATGCAGCATTAGACGAAGGCCGCCGCGCGCGATAGAGCATGCGCGAACAAGGAGTGCTGCCCATGAAGCCTGGTGCCGATTTGTCCCGCCGTATCCTGCTGCTGGCCGCCGGGCTCGCCGGAGCCGCCGGCGTTGCCTCGGCGGCGGCAGCATCCCACGCCGGGGAAAGTCGCAATCTTTCGGCGATTGCCGCCATCTGCCTGGCGCATGGACCGGCCTTGCTGGCGCTCTGCGCCAGCGGGTTCGACAATCGCCTGTTTCGGGCTGCTGCCTGGCTGCTGGCTGCGGGAACGCTGGTGTTCAGCTGTGATCTCGGCATTCGGGAATGGCTTGGCCATGGCGCATTTCCCGGCGCGGCGCCGCTGGGCGGGGTCGGCATGATCGGGGGCTGGGGCCTGGTCGCAATTGGCGCATTCTTTTTTCGTTAATGAGTGTGCTTGCTGCAAAAAAGCTGGAATCATGCTGGAACCATTTGGCCGTACGGCGCATTTGGGTCGTCGATAATATCTTTGGAGGGTTTCCATGCATAAGTTTCTGATCATCGCCGCCGCCGCTCTGTCCCTGGCAGCGTGCACGCCTACCCAGCAGGGTGCTGCGGTAGGTGCGGGCGCAGGCGCCATTGTCGGTGCTGCCACCACGGGTAGCGTTCTGGGCACTGTCGTTGGTGCCGGTGTTGGCGGCGTGGTCGGCGCTGCAGCAGGCAATATGATTGGCCGTGTCGAAGGCAGCGGCAACCGCTGCGTCTACGAACGTCCCAATGGTACGCGCTACGTCGATACCTGCCCGCGCGGCTAAATAGAGGTTGCAGCATTCGCCCCATGCTGCGACGCGCCCCCAGGCGCCAAAAAGCACCCGGCCCGGAGTCCCTCCTGGGCCGGGTGTTTCATCGATTCAGTGAAATGCCTTGAATTTCCGTCAGATAGCGTCAATATTCCGTTCCTGCGGTTACACTTGTCTTGCGTTATCTGACGACCGGCGCGCCGGAAACTTGGCTACCTCCTGATCTGTGAATCGTTCGGCGGGGTCTGTCGTGAAGACCCGTGTTCAACTCTTGGCCGTGAAAAGCGGCGAGCACTTATTACGAGGATGCGTTTCATGGCTGCCATCACCGGTACCGTAAAATTCTTCAACACTACCAAGGGATACGGCTTCATCTCGCCCGAGAATGGCGAGAAGGACGTGTTCGTGCATATTTCTGCTGTGCAGCGTTCGGGCCTGCAGGGGCTCTATGAGGGCGACAAGGTGACCTTCGAGCTTGAAACCGGCCGCGACGGCAAGGTTTCGGCAGCGAACCTGACCTTGCTGAGCTAAAATCGGCGCCATGCTAAAAAGGGTCCTGCGGGGCCCTTTTTGTTGACCGGCTGCGATGGCACAATTCGTCCTGCGCCGAGCAACACAAATTATCTGCAGTGTCACGGTTCCGCGCCAGAAAAGTGGTAGCCACTTTTCCCGGAAACGCTCTATGACGGGCCCATGCTGCGAGAATTCCTCAATCTCTGGAACCCCAAGGTAGAGACGGCTGCCGGTTCGCGGCAGTCGGGCGCCATTCCCTATGTGCTGCGCGAGGGCCGCGTGGTGTTTCTGCTGGTGACGTCGCGGCGCACGGGTCGCTGGATCTTTCCGAAGGGCTCGATTCCGAGCGGCATGACCGCATGGGACAGTGCGGCCAAGGAAGCGCTGGAAGAAGCCGGCGTGACCGGTGTGGTGGAAAGCGAACCGCTGGGCAGCTACCGGATCAGTGACAAGGGGCAGCTGGTCGATATCGATCTTTATCCGCTGCGCGTGGAAAGTCAGCTCGACATATGGGACGAAATGGATCAGCGCAGCCGCCATTGGGTGCTGTTGGCCGAGGCCAGGCGCCTATTGGCCGATCGGGCGCTGACCCGGATCGCCGACCGGCTGCATCGCCGGCTGACGGCGGAGGGCGCTAAGCAATGATCGTGCTGGCCAGCCAATAAAAAGCTGCGCCCATGGCCGTCGAAGCGGGGAGGGTGACCACCCAGGCAGCGGCAATGCGGGCAACCTTGAGGCGGCGCACCAGATAGCGCCGGTCATGCCGCCGCTCGCGGGCAATGGCCTCTTCGGGCGTGGCGTTGAGCGATGCCGCATCGATGAAGCGGGCATGGAGCGGGGCGGCGCCCTGCATGTTCCGCATGGCCAGATATTCGCGCAGGAAGCCCACGCCGAACACGGCGCCCACCGCGACATGGGTGGACGATACCGGCAGGCCGAAGGCCGATGCCAGCAGCACGGTGCCGGCGGCCGAAAGGGCGACGCAGAAGGCGCGGATTTCGTTGAGCTTGGTGATCTGCTCGCCAATGGTGTGAATGACGCGCGGGCCGAACAGGGAGAGGCCGAAGGCAATGCCGAGGGCGCCGATGGCCAGGGTCCAGAGGGGGGCGGCATCACCGGTAACCGGGTTCGCGCTTGCCCCGATTGCCGAGAGAATCGCGGTGAAGGGGCCGATGGCATTGGCGACGTCATTGGCGCCATGGGCGAAAGAGAGCAGCGCCGCGGCGACGATCAGCGGCGGCCGGAAAAGGCGGCCGATCTGCTTCTTGCGGTTTTCCATGGTCAGCGAATTGATGCGGACCCAGGGCATGGCGACGAGCCAGCCTATTGCCGCGGCAACGAGGCCCAGGCCCAATGTGGTCGGCGGCTCCGGCCGCCAGCCATAAGGATGGAGTTTGGTGGCGAGATAGGCGGCGAAAAGGCCCGCCATGGCGGCGACCAGCAGGGGGACCCAGAGCCGGGCCGCGCCGACCTTGTCGATGCGGCGGGTGATCAGCCTGCGGATGCCGGCATGGATGGCCGCGGCGAGAATGCCGCCGAGCAGCGGGGAAATGGTCCAGGTGATGGCTATGGTGCCGACCACGGGCCAGGCGATGGCTGCCGGGCCGGCTGCGGCGACAAAGGCGCCGACAATGCCGCCGACAATGGCGTGGGTGGTGGAAACGGGCGCGCCGAACAGAGTCGAGATATTGATCCAGAGCGCGGCGGCCAGCAGGGCCGCGATCATGGCCAGCATCAGGGTGTAATCGGAAAAGCCGGTGTCCCAGACCAGCAGGTCGCGCGAAACGGTGGCGATGACGTCATTGCCGGCAAAGATGACGCCGCAGATTTCAAATACTGCGGCCAGGGTGAGGGCGCTGCCCATGGTGATCGCCCTGGCGCCGACTGCGGGGCCGACATTGTTGGCGACGTCATTGGCGCCGACATTGAGCGCCATATAGGCGGCGGCGGCCGCGCCGATGATTGCCAGATAGCGCAATGACCCATCTGGCAGGGACCAGAAGGACCACAGCGCCGCCGCCCCGACAAAGAGCGCGGCGATGGCGATCAGGATGGCCCGGTTCACGCCTGCCCCCGCAGGAGTTCAGCATGGTCGGGCAGGGGGAAGGTGGCGGCGTTCATCGGCAGGGTTCATTGTCCAGGGTGTCACCACCTTGGACAATTGTTTGCGCTGTTTGTCGACAAAAATGGGCGGTAGGGGTCTACCGAGACACCGCCCGTCAATTGGCCAACTGGCGTTCCAGTTCGTTGCCCAATTCGCCCATCAGCCATTCGGTGCCCTGCTTGCGCTGGTCGGCCGTGTCGAGGCCATCGAAGAAGCAGCCGTGTTCGGTGACGGTGAGGCGGGTGCCCTTGCCGTCGGGGAAGAGTTCGACCGCGGCGACGGAAACCGAAATGCGCTTGCCGCCCAGGCTCATCTGGTACGTGTAGACGATGCGATTGTTCTCCACGATGTCCTGATAGGTCACGTCGAACGTGTAGCTGCCGCCATTGGGGCCGTCGCCCTCGGCGTATTCGCGGCCGCCTTCGCGGAATTCAAAAACCTTGGTGTCATTGCCGGCGGCGAACCAGCGCTTCTTGATATCGGGATCGGCCCAGGCGCGGAAGACGCGTGTGGGATCGGCAGGATATTTGCGCTCGATAACGAAAGTGCCGTGGGCGATGGAACGGTCGGTCATGTGGGGTTTCCTCTCTGGCTTAACTGTTAAGTAGAAGCTTAAGTTATGGAATGTGACCTGTCAACGATTAAGTTGGAAGTTAAGTTTCTGGCGCTTTGCCATTGGGCTATTGACACCTGCGCCGCCTTGCTCCTATCAATGCGCCGGTATTTTTATGGAGAGGTCCCGTGCGGGCACTCATTCTCGTAGTAGGCAGGCGCATCGGCAACGTGGGATAAAATCCCGCGCGATAGCTGGTGCGCCGAAAACAGGTCCCGAACGGGGCCTTTTTTATTGCCCGGTTTTTGCCGCTACGAGAACGGGCTCCCAGATTTGGACCAGGGAAGGACTTTTACGATGGCCGAACAGATGACCGGCGCAGAAATGGTGATACAGGCGCTGACCGATCAGGGCGTCGAGCATATTTTCGGCTATCCCGGCGGCGCGGCGCTGCCGATCTATGACGCCATGTTCCAGCAGGACAAGGTTCAGCACATTCTGGTGCGTCACGAGCAGGGCGCGACCCATATGGCCGAAGGCTATGCCCGCTCCACCGGCAAGCCCGGCGTGGTGCTGGTGACCTCGGGCCCCGGCGCGACCAATGCGGTGACCGGCCTCACAGACGCGCTGATGGATTCCATCCCCTTGATCTGCATCACCGCCCAGGTCCCCACCACTCTCATCGGTAGCGACGCCTTCCAGGAATGCGACACGGTCGGCATTACCCGCTCCTGCACCAAATACAATTACCTGGTGAAGCGCGTGGAAGACCTGCCGCGCATCATGCATGAGGCCTTCCTCATTGCCACGACCGGCCGCCCCGGCCCAGTGGTGATCGACATTCCCAAGGATGTGCAGTTTGCGCTGGGCGATTACTACATGCCCGATCTCGATACCCTGCGCCACCAGAGCTACCGCCCGCAGATGGATGGCGACAGCGCCGCCATCGAGGCGGCGGTCGATCTGATGCTCAAGGCCGAACGGCCGATTTTTTATACCGGCGGCGGCGTGATCAATGCCGGCCCCGAAGCTTCCAAGCATCTGCGCGAACTGGCCGAGCTGACCGGCTTCCCCGTGACCTCGACCCTGATGGGTCTGGGCGCTTTCCCCGCGTCAAACCCGCAATGGATGGGCATGCTGGGCATGCACGGTACTTACGAAGCAAACTGGGCGATGCATGACTGCGACGTCATGATCAATATCGGTGCGCGCTTTGACGACCGCATTACCGGCCGCATCGACGCCTTCTCGCCCAATAGCCGCAAGATCCATGTCGATATCGATCCCAGCTCGATCAACAAGGTCGTGCGCGTCGATATCCCGATCATCGGCGATTGCGAACGCGTGTTGGCCGAAATGGTCCGCATCTGGCGCTCCAGGACCAATCAGCCGCGCACCGAGGCTATCGCGCCCTGGTGGAAGCAGATCGAGAAATGGCGCGCGGTCAATTCGCTCGGCTACAAGAATTCGGACACGACCATCAAGCCGCAATATGCCATTGAGCGGCTCTATGAGGCGACAAGGAAGCAGGGCAAGGAGGTTTATATCACCACCGAAGTCGGCCAGCACCAGATGTGGGCCGCCCAGCATTTCCATTTCGACCAGCCCAATCACTGGATGACCTCGGGCGGCCTGGGCACAATGGGCTATGGCCTGCCGGCCGCCGTTGGCGTGCAGGTGGCCCATCCCGATGCCTTGGTGATCGACATTGCCGGCGAGGCCAGCGTGCAGATGACCATGCAGGAGCTGTCGACGGCAGTGCAATATCGCCTGCCGATCAAGATTTTTATCCTCAACAATGAGCGCATGGGCATGGTCCGGCAGTGGCAGGACCTGCTGCATGGGTCGCGCTACGCGCATTCCTATTCGGAATCGCTGCCCGATTTCGTCAAGCTGGCCGAGGCCTATGGCGGCAAGGGCATTCGCTGCGAAAACCCGGCCGAACTCGACGCAGCCATTGCCGAAATGCTCGACTATGACGGCCCGGTGCTGTTCGACGTGATCGTGGAAAAGGACGAGAACTGCCTGCCCATGATCCCCTCGGGCAAGCCGCATAACGAGATCATTCTGCCCGATACCGCCAATATCGGGGACATCATCGACGAGAAGGGACGGCAATTGGTGTGATTGCGCACGGAGCCCGGTGACTATTCACCAGGTCATTCCCGCGAAAGCGGGAACCTCCGTTTTCCTTGCCACTAAACAGAGGTTCCCGCTTTCGCGGGAATGACACTGTGGGGGTGGTGGGGCAGTGCAACGATCCAAAGCCTTGAGGAACCAAAAATGAACGCACATCTGCAGCCCACCGGCTCGGCCTATTTCCTGACCAAGGAGACCCAGGATATCGAACGCCACACCCTTTCGGTGCTGGTCGATAACGAGCCGGGTATTCTCGCCCGTGTGGTCGGCCTGTTCTCGGCGCGCGGCTATAATATCGAAAGCTTGACCGTCAGTGAGACCGAACACGGGCGGCGACTTAGTCGCATCACCGTTGTTGTCATTGCCACGCCGAAGACGCTGACCCAGATCAAGCTGCAGCTCGAGCGCCTCGTGCCCGTGCACAAGGTGCACGATTTGACCGCCGAGGGCGCTTCGCTGGAGCGCGAGCTGGCGCTGATCAAGGTGGCGGGTTCGGGCGATCACCGCGCCGAAACGCTACGCCTGGCCGATGCTTTTCGCGCCCAGATCGTGGACGCCTCGGTCGAGAGTTTCGTTTTCGAGGTGACTGGTAAGCCGGCCAAAATCGATAGCTTCATCGCCCTGATGCAGCCGCTTGGGCTGGTCGAGGTGGTGCGCACCGGTCTCGCGGCGATTTCGCGTGGTCCGCAGAGCATGTAGTCAGCCATTAGCCGGGTAGCGAAATGTTCGGGCAGGGTGTACCTGTCCGGCATCGCCGCCTGAGCTATGACCTGACATGACCCTGCTTTCTGTAAATCTCAATGCCGTCGCCCAGCTTCGCAACCGGCGCGACCTGCCCTGGCCGAGCGTGATCGGCATGGCCCGCGTGGTGCTGGACGCCGGCGCCAGCGGCGTGACCGTGCATCCGAGGCCCGATGAGCGGCACATTCGCCGCACGGACGTATTCGATCTCTCGGCCTTGCTGCGCGAGGACTATCCGAACGCCGAATTCAATATCGAGGGCTATCCCAGCGACGATTTCATCGCGCTGATCGAAGCGGTCAATCCGCAGCAGGTGACCCTGGTGCCGGACGATCCGGCCCAGGCGACGTCGGATCATGGCTGGGATTTCCACGCCAACAACAATTTCCTGACCTCGGTGGTGCAAAAGCTCAAGCAGCCGGGCCGCCGGATTTCGCTATTCTGCGACCCCGATGCGGGCGCTGCCGGAATCAGCGCGGCCAAGGCCACCGGCGCCGACCGCGTCGAGCTTTACACCGGGCCCTATGGCGGGTGTTATGACGATCCGGAACAGGCAGAAGTGGAACTCGCCGCACTGGCCGATACGGCGGCGGCGGCGCATGCGGCAGGGCTGGGGCTCAATGCCGGGCATGATCTGACGCTGGAAAACCTGCCGGCCTTCCAGGCGGCGGTCAAAGGGGTCGACGAAGCCTCGATTGGGCATGGCATCACGGCCGACGCGCTGCTGATGGGATTTGCTGAGGCGGTGCGGCGTTATCGGGAAGTGCTGGAAGGGTAGGCGCGTCGCCGGGTACCCTGACCCATCACGGGGTGGTGAAGCGTCTACCGCTTCCCAAATGCTCGCAAAAAGGTGCCGACCCCCGCCTTGGCCGCCTTCTGCACCGCTGCCTCACTTGGCCGGGTGCACAGGCCTTCGTCCTTGGGCAGATCGGCATTGATCAGCGCCATGAAGTGGCGGGCCGCCAGGCTGGCATCGTCGATCTCAAGATAGCCGTCATACCCGAGCTTGGCGAAGACGGCGGCGATAACAGGCCAATCCTTGCCCGGCCCATATTCCTTCCAGGCAGTGAACAAATGCGGCCAGCGGTGGGCTTCGCGCTGCATCAGGGAGGCCAGCGCACGGCCATCAATATCGCACATGCAGCGGCCCAGCAGTCCCTCGGCGAAATTGGTCAGCGCCTGGTCAATATCATCCGGCCTGTCGGGAAAGCTCTGTAGCACCTGCATCAGCGATGCGCTCGAGCGGGCCGTCACATCCTCGACCACGGCAACGAAGAGCTGATCCTTGTCGCCGATCTGGTTGTAGACGGTCTGCCGGGAAACCCCGGCATCCACGGCAATGGCATCGATGCTGGCGCCGCCAACGCCATCGCGGACAAAGGCGCGCTTGGCTGCATCGAGAATCGCCTGCCGCTTGGCGACTGCGCGCGGGAAGGCTTTTTCGGTGGGTAGCAACGCGATCTGGCTCATGCGGTCACCATACACGAATTGCCTATTTTTACAACATTGTCAAAAATATTTGACGCGCATGCTTGACTGATTTTACAGAAGTGTCCAATATCGTCGTATCGGCTGCCGTGCCTCCCCACCGCGCCGAACAGCTTTCCCCATGTGCGGCCCGTTGCCTTGGCAGCGGCCCAGAAGGTATTCGCAAAATGAACCCAACGATCCTGCGCGCAGCGCTGGTGCTCGGCTTGCTGTCGGCCATCGGTCCCTTCGCCATCGATATGTATCTGCCGGCTTTGCCCGCTATCGGCACGAGCCTGGGCGCCGATACTGCCCAGGTGCAGGCCAGTCTCATGGCTTTCATGGCCGCCATCGCGGTCTGCCAGCTGTTCTATGGCCCGGTCAGCGATATGGTGGGGCGCAAGCCGCCGCTTTATTTCGGCCTGGCACTGTTCACCCTTGGCGGCATTGCCTGCGCCGTTGCGCCCTCCATTGGATGGCTGGTGGCGGCCCGCTTCGTGCAGGGGATCGGCGCTTGCGCTGCCATGGCCCTGCCACGCGCCATTGTGCGCGATGGCTATACCGGCGCCGACGCGGCCCAGTTGCAGAGCCTTTTGATGCTGGTGTTCTCGGTGTCGCCGATTCTGGCGCCGCTGGGGGGCAGCCTTATCGTCGAGTTCGGCGACTGGCGCGCGATCTTCTATGCTGTCGCGGGCATCGGCCTGTTCGGCATTTTGTTGATTGCCTTCTTCCTCAAGGAGACCCGCCCAGCCTCGGCGCGGCTTGAGAGCAGTGTCGGCAGCGCAATCCGCGGCTATGGCGTGCTGCTGCGCGACCGTAATTTCCTGGGCCTGTCGATGATCGGCGCCTTCGGCATGTCGAGCTTCATGGCCTATCTCGCCAATTCGTCCTTCGTCCTGATCGACCATTACGGGCTCAACCCGACGCAATACAGCATCATGTTCTCGATCAACGCGATCTCCTTCATCGGCGTTTCGCAACTGACGGGCCTGCTTACCCGGCGCTATGGGCTCAATGCCGTGGTGCGGACGGCGGTCAGCGGCTTCATCGTGGTGATGGTGGCTTTGGCCCTGGTCTTTGCGCTGGGCGTCGACCGGCTCGATGTGCTCGCGGTCCTGCTCTTTGTCGGTTATGGCTTCCTCGGACTGGTCATTCCGACCACGGCCGTCCTGGCGCTGGAAGAGCATGGCGCCATTGCCGGCACGGCTTCGGCGTTGATGGGCACACTGCAATTGGTGACCGCGGCGGTGGTCATGGGCGTGGTCGGCAGTTTCTTCGATGGCACGGCCAAGCCCATGGTGCTGGGCATTGCCGCCTGCGCCGTCATCGCCTTCGTTCTCACGCGGCTGACCATCAAGCGGACCCCAGCTCCCCTCGCGGCGGCCGCTGAATAATCTGACTGGCGCCGGATTGGCCCTCCGGCGCCTTTTTTATGGGCAGCGTTGATCGGCTTTTTCGAACAATGCGTTTGGGCATGCGGACGAATGAGGTCAGTCGGGCCGCTCATCCACGCTGGTTCGGGTCAAAATCCTTGGGTTTCCGATACTTACAAGAATGTGCCCTAGGCGGATTCTGGTGACCGGATGACAATTTAGTGCCTCCTTGCGAGCTGAAGGCGTAGGCACATATATCGCCTCAGTTACGATTTGTTACCAAGGAGGGCTTCAAATGTCCAAACTCAAAATCGCCGTCATCATCTCGTCCACCCGCCCGACCCGCTTTGGTGAACTGCCTGCCAAGTGGATCGCCGAAAAGATCAACGAGCGCCCCGAGCTGCAAGCCGAAATCGTTGACCTGCGCGACTTCAACCTGCCGTTCTTTGACGAAATGGCCTCCAATGCATGGATGCCGTCGGCCAATGACAATGCGGTCAAGTGGCAGAACAAGATCAGCGAATTCGACGGCTATGTCTTCGTCACCGCTGAATATAACCGCTCCATCACCGGCGCTCTCAAGAACGCTCTCGACCAGGCCTATGTGAACTGGAACAAGAAGCCGTTCGGCGCTGTGGGCTATGGCTCCGTCGGTGGCGCCCGTGCCGTCGAGCACCTGCGCAATATCGGCGTCGAGCTGCAGATGGTCCCGACCCGTTCGGCCGTCCACATCGGCGGCGCAGATTTTGCTGCCGTCCATCCCGGTTTCGGCGGCACCAAGACCATTGCCGACCTCGAAAGTTCGATCGGCAACTCCGCCAAGGACATGCTGGACCAGCTGACCTGGTGGGCCAAGGCAACCAAGGTTGCCCGCGATGCAGACGCTGCTCTCGTGCAGGCTGCCGAGTAATTTAGCCTTACGAAGACCTCCAAGCCTTCGTTTACCAGCAGGGGCCGTTCCAGAAGGGGCGGCCCCTGTTGTATTGAAAGCTTTGCGATGCCGTGGTTGTGTGTAACGGTCGCCCGGTGTATAGCGGCGCCCGCCCTGACCAAGAGAGCACAAGGTTCATGACGCAGACCAACGCTGCCGGCGAAGCCGCCGGAGCCGATGCGAGCGGCGCCGTACACTCCCCATCCGACAAGCATCTTCCCGTCCTCGTGCTCGGTGCACTGGGCGTGGTTTATGGCGATATCGGCACCAGTCCGATCTACGCTTTCCGCGAAGCCATGCATATCCGGCCCGGCGCGGCATCGAGCGATGTCGAGATTCTGGGGTTGTTGTCGCTGATCGTCTGGGCGCTGACGCTGACGGTGGCCGTCAAATACGTGTTCTTCGTCACCCGTGCGGACAATAATGGCGAAGGCGGCACGCTGTCGCTGATCGCCCTGGCGCGCAAGACATTCACCCACCCGCCGGCCTGGATTACCGGACTCGGAATCATCGGGGCGGCGCTGTTTTTCGGCGACGCCATCATCACGCCGGCCATGTCGGTGCTCTCGGCTGTGGAAGGGCTCGAGGTGGTGGCGCCCGACCTCACCCGGTTCGTGGTGCCCATTACCATCGTGCTGATTATCGGCCTCTTCATGGTGCAGAGATTCGGCACGGCCAAGGTGTCCATTGTCTTCGGACCCATAACGGGCCTGTGGTTCCTGACCCTGGGCATATCGGGCCTTTTCCACATCACGGACTATCCGGCGGTGCTCTGGGCCCTCAACCCATTGCTAGGCGTGGAATTCGTCTTCTCCCATCTCGGCATTGCCTTCGTGGTCATCGGCGCCATTTTCCTGGCGGTGACCGGCGCCGAGGCGCTCTATGTCGATCTCGGCCATTTCGGGCGCAAGCCGATCGTCATTGCCTGGTTCGGCATGGTGTTTCCATGCCTGCTGCTGAATTATTTCGGGCAGGGCGCCTTCGTGCTCAAGGTTGGCGTCGAGAATGTGGAAAGCCCGTTTTTCGAGATGCAGCCCGAATGGGCGCTGGTGCCCTTTGTCGTCCTAGCCACGGCCGCCACCATCATCGCCAGCCAGGCGGTGATTTCGGGCATGTTCAGCCTGGCCCAGCAGGCCATCGCGCTCAATATGCTGCCGCGCATGGTGGTGCAGCACACCTCCGAAACGCAAAGCGGCCAAGTCTACATGCCGCAGATCAATTCCATGCTGATGGTCGGCGTGCTTCTGCTGGTCGTGGCCTTCCGCAGTTCCGGAGCCTTGTCGCATGCCTATGGCATTGCGGTATCAGGCGTCATGATCGTCACCCTGATGCTGCTCGTCGTGGTGATGTGGCGCAACTGGAAGTGGCACCCGCTGGCGGTGATCGGGTTCGGCGCCTTCTTCGCCATTCTCGATGGAGGCTTCTTCATCGCCAATGCGTCCAAGCTGTTCCAGGGTGGCTGGGTGCCGGCGGTGGTCGCCGGTATCGTTGCGATGCTGATGTGGAGCTGGATCGCCGGCCGGCGGCGTTTGTCGGAAAAGACGCGGCGCGACGAAGTTCCGCTGCAATTCCTGGTCGATAATCTCTCCAAGAAAAAGCCCACCACGGTTCCCGGCACGGCCGTCTTCCTCACCAGCGATATCGAGGGGGCGCCCACTGCGCTGCTGCACAGCCTCAAGCATTACAAGGTGCTGCATGAGCAGAATGTCATCCTGACCGTTCGTACTTCGGCCTCACCGCGCGTGCCGGATGATGAGAAGGTGACGATCGATGCCTATAACGAGCTGTTCAGCCGCGTCATCGTGACCTTCGGCTATATGGAAACGCCCAATATTCCCAAGGCGCTGGCGCTGGGCCGCAAGCTGGGCTGGAAGTTCGACATCATGTCGACCTCGTTCTTCCTGTCCCGCCGCTCGCTGAAACCGGGCCCAAAGACGGGCTTGCTCCGCTGGTGGCAGGATCGTCTGTTCACGCGGCTGGCGCGCAATGCCAGCGACGCCACCGACTATTTCCACATCCCTACTGGTCGCGTCGTTGAGATCGGCACGCAGGTTGTTTTGTAGCCTGCCGGGATGACGGGTGCGGGCAAGGCGTTGGACATCGCCATTTGCGGGGCGGGGCCGGCGGGCCTTGCCACCGCGCTTTATATGCACCGTCTGGGGCACCGGCCGGTCATTCTCGAACGGTTCGACGCGCCCAGACCCTTGGGGTCGGGGCTGATTCTGCAGCCCACCGGCCAGGCCGTGTTGCATGATCTAGGGCTCTTTGAGGCCATATGCGCGCTTGGCGCGCCGCTCGACCGGCTGCATGGCGCCGATGCGCGGTCGGGGCGGGTGGTGCTCGATGTGCGCTATCACAGCCTGCCTGGCATTGGCCGGGGCCTGGGCATTCATCGGGCGGCGCTGTTCGGCGTATTGCACGATGCCGTGCTGGAGGCAGGCATTTCCATCCGCACCGGCCAATCGGTCCAGGCCCTGGCGGACTTGCCCGCCGGCCGCCGCGCCGTCCTGTTCGAAGGCGACCAGCAGAGCGAGCCGTTCGATCTGGTGATCGACTGCTTGGGCGGCGGTTCGCCCCTCAAGCCGCATTCCAGCGGCCCGGGCAAGGCACGTGCTTTGCCGTTTGGCGCGATCTGGGGCACCGTGCCATGGCAGGGCGACGGCTTCGAGCCGACGGCGTTGACGCAGCGTTACCAGCGGGCCAGCGTCATGATCGGAGTTTTGCCCATCGGCCGCGCCGTGCCGGAGGGGCCGGAACTGGCCGCTTTCTTCTGGAGTCTCAAGCCGGCCGATTACGAGGCCCTGAGGCAAAAAGGCTTTGCGGCGTGGAAAGAGGCTGTGCTTGGCCATTGGCCCGAAGTGCGGCCTCATCTCGATGCCGTCGAGGATTTTTCTGCCATGACCCTGGCGCGGTATGCGCATCACACCATGGCCATGCCGGTCGGGGAGGCACTGGCCTTTGTCGGCGACAGTGCGCATTCGGCCAGCCCGCAATTGGGGCAAGGCGCCAATATGGCGCTGCTCGATGCCAGGGCGCTGCACCTGGCCTTGCGCGACCATCCGGACGATCTGGACAAGGCCCTGGCGCATTATGCGAGGCTGCGGCGCGGCCATGTGCGGCTCTATCAGGCGCTCAGCGCCATGTTCACGCCCTTCTACCAGTCCGATAGCCGGATGCTGCCCATGGTCCGGGATCTGTTCGTTTCGGCGCTGGCCAAAATTCCGCCGGCCCCGCAATTGCTCGCGGCCATCGTCGCGGGGGCGCTGCTGTCACCGATCAAAAAGCTGGAACTGGAAAAGCCGCCGGGGTTCTAGTGGGCAAGGCTTCGGGAGGTGACGGCCCTCGGGTCAGGCCCGAGGGTGGCGACCTCTGCTACTTCACCATGTCCGGACAAACATAGGGCACGCTCGCCAGGGCGAAATGCTGTTCCTGTACCTCGCTACCCAGCTTGAGGCTCAGCACCAGTTCGGTCGCCGTGAGGCTCGAAATATCGGCATTGATGGTCATGCCGTCCTCGTCCCAGCTGATCGCGGTGTCTGAAACCTGCTGCCATTTCGAGAGGCGATAGGTTTCCCAGCAGCTGTCGGAGACCAATGTGCCATCGGCCAGGAATATCTGCATCGGGCCGGGGCGCGAGGGATCGTCGTCAGTGCGCACCCAGACCTTGTTGAGCAGGGGATTTTCCATTTCCCCGGTATCGTCGGTGGCGTCTTCGACATCCTGGGCGTCCTGCGCCGCAGCGGGCAAGGCGGTGGCGCCAACGCCCCAGACGCTCATCAGCGCAATGATCGCAGCCTTGGTATCCATCCACTCGTCTCCCGTTGTGCGTCCCTGATCTGGTGACCGCTTCCCTGCATGCCAAGTGTGCCAGCGCAAAAACGGCAAATTTGCGTTGGCTCACCGGGCTTTGATTGTGGTGGGACTATTCGGCCACAGCACTCATCACGCGCTGCCATTCCTTCACGCGCTTGGTCTGGTTGGGCCACAGGTCATAATCGGCGATGCCGAGTGTTTTCTGGGCATGCTGAGGCCAGTTCGGATCATCGAGCGCGCCGCGCGCCAGGGCGATGAAATCGGTGTCACCCTTGGCGATCAGGGCATCGTCGGCCTCCGGGTCGCCGCCCAGCAGCCCCACGGCCATCACCGGAATATCGGCGCCATCGCGCACGGCCTTGGCCAGCGGCACCTGATAGGCCGGGCCGGTCTTGATCGAGGCGCCATCAAAGCCGCCGCTCGAGCAGTCGATGGCGTCGACGCCGCGCGCCTTGAGTTCGCGCGACAGCACGACGCTGTCCTCGGTCTGCCAGCCATCGGGGTGCTGGTCGCTGACCGACAGGCGTACGATCAGCGGCTTGTCGGCCGGCCAGACGGCGCGGAGCGCCTCGGTCACTTCCAGCACCAGCCGCATGCGATTTTCGCGGCTGCCGCCATAGCGGTCGGTGCGCTTGTTGGCGAGCGGGGAGAGGAATTGATTGAGCAGATAGCCATGGGCGGCGTGGATTTCGACTGTGTCGAAACCGGCCTGATTGGCGCGCACCGCTGCGGCCGCGAAAGCCTCGATGACGTTGTTTATGCCGGCCTCGTCGAGCTCATCCGGCTTGGTGAAATTGCGGTTCTCGGTATGGATCACCGGGCTTGGCGCCACCGGCGTCCAGCTTTCGAAGCCCACGGCGGGCTTTTCTGCCTCGGTTTCGTCAAAGCCATTGCGCCATGGCACGGGGGTCGAGGCCTTGCGGCCGGCATGGGCCAGTTGGATACCGGCAGCGGCGCCCTGGCTCTGGATGAACTGCACGATACGGGCCAGGGCCGGAATATGTTCGTCTTTCCACAGGCCCAGATCGCCATAGGAAATGCGGCCCTCCGGCACGACGCCGGTTGCCTCCACGATCACCAGCCCGAACCCGCCAATGGCGAAGCGCCCAAGATGCACCAGATGCCAGTCGGTGGCGAAGCCGTCCTTGGCCGAATATTGGCACATGGGGGCGACAACGGTGCGGTTGCGCAGGGTCACGCCGCGAAGCGTGGCAGGCGAAAAGAGTTGGGGCATTGAGAGCTCGCAGGATCAAACAGGCCGGGAGGCGGCTGGCCCCCAGCATGCATATTCCCGCATCCATCGGCAAGTGC
Source organism: Devosia yakushimensis (assembly GCF_030159855.1). Lineage (NCBI taxonomy): Bacteria > Pseudomonadati > Pseudomonadota > Alphaproteobacteria > Hyphomicrobiales > Devosiaceae > Devosia > Devosia yakushimensis. The sequence goes on from NZ_BSNG01000001.1 coordinate 899,650, forward strand.
CGATGGATGCGATCCTGCGTCTGCTCTTATTGCGCGGTGGCGAACGACGATTGCGCCGCTTCCCGCCCGACCAGTCCGGTCATCCGCAATGCGGCGAGGAAGGCCAAGGCGGCCATTGCGGCGCCCATCACGAAGACCGGGACGATCGCGTGCTGGATCTGGCCGACTGTTACTGCTGTGGCAAAGCCGGCCGAATTGGCGGCAACCCCGGCCAGGGCAGCGCCGATGGCATTGCCGGCCGACTGGGTGGTGGGCAGCAGTGCCGAGGTGCGGTCGCGGTCATCGTCGCTGGCCGATTCCATCAATGTCAGGTTCAGGTAGCCATTGCAGATGCCGAAGCCCGAGCCCAGGGCCAGTTGTGCAACCAGAACGACGGCGATCTGACCCAGCAACAGGCCGGTGAGGATGCCGGCAAGGCCAAGGGCGATCAGCGCCGGGCCGGTGCGGATCAGGGTCTTGCGGGTTTCACGCTGGCGCACATTGGCCACGGTGATGGCCGACAGACTCCAGGCGACGGCCATAACCGCGCCGATGGCCCCGGCCAGGGTTGGGCCATAGCCCCAGAGCTGCTGCACCAATAGCACCAGATAGACGGCTGACGAAGCGCCGGCGATGGGCATGAGCAGCACGACCCAGAAGCCGCTTCCGATGACCGAATTGGGCCAGAAAGCGCCTGTCGGCATCAGCCGGACGCGGCTGCGGCGATCGAGCAGCACCGAGCCGACCAGCAGCACGGCCGCGCCGACCAGCAAAGCGGTCGCCGACAATGGCGCTGCGATGCCGGCCAGGGCGACCAGCATGATGCCGCCGCCAATGGTGAGCAGCCGAATGCCGGGGAAGCCGTGGCTTTCGGCATTGCTGGCCGTTTTGCCGGGCACGACGAAGGCCACCATGACGGCAAAGATCAGCACCAGTGGCACATTGACCAGGAAGGCAGCGCGCCAGGAGACCAGTTCGGTCAGCAGGCCCGCAAGCAAGGGGCCGCCAAAGGCAGCCACGGCCCAGACCGACGCCTGCGTGCCGAACACTTTGGGCACTAGGCGGGCAGGGAAGAGTTCCGGGATCAGCGCGAAACAGATGGCCGCGACGATGCCTTCGCCCAGCCCCTGGAACGACCGGCCGATAAGGACTTCGGTCATGGTTGAGGCATTGGAAGCGATCAGCGTGCCGACAAGGAAAACGGCGCTGGAGGCCAGAAGGGCGGTGCGCGAGCCGAGACGCTGCTTGATCAGCGCTGCGCCCGCGCCGCCCATGATGGCAAAGACCAGATAAAGCGTCAGCGCCCAGGAAATCAGCTCGATCCCGCCCAGATGCAGCACCGCGGTTGGCAGCGCAGTGCCGGCCAGAAAGGCATTGAAGGCGAAGAGCGCGACGCCCAGGCACAGGATCAGCGTTACCGTCGCATAGCGCGGCGCAAAGATCTCCGCCCAGCTCCCGCTGCTGGAAGATTCAGACATAGCTACTCCCCCTTGGAATAAACAAGCGATGCCTTGTTATATTCTTGGCAATTTGAAAAGCAATAGCTTGTTTTATTCGATTTTGGTGCGGCGAGGCCGCGCCGTAAAATGGATCTTAATGAGCCAAAGGTCTTGTTTTTTCTGCGTTAGTGGCCCGGGATTTTCGCTAGAGAACTCATTTCGCTGCGCTTTTTCGGCAATAAAAACCGCCGCGGCGGCGAGCGCCCCGGTGGCAATAATCGGCCTGGATTGGGCTTTAGCTGACCGGGAATTGAGTCGCCTGGCCGGCCACTACATATCAGGTTACGAACAGCGCATTGATGAATGCGCCGGGCAGGTAGCTGCCGGTTCGCCGGTATCGCAGAGCGGGAAACGGGGGCCAGCGCCGAGTTTTCGCTTTCGACAGGGGGATTTGTCGGGCTAGTCTCCCCAACAAAGACGGGGGAACCGCCGATGCAAAAGATTATTGCCGCACTGGAGGATAAGCGTGCTCAGGCGCGGCTTGGCGGGGGGCAAAGGCGGATCGACGCGCAGCATGGCAAGGGCAAGCTGACGGCGCGCGAACGGCTCGATGTATTGCTCGATCCGCATAGTTTTGAAGAATACGATATGTTCGTTACCCATCGGGCGGTGGATTTCGGCATGGCCGAAACGATCATTCCCGGCGATGGGGTGGTGACTGGTTGGGGCACGATCGAGGGGCGGCTGGTCTATGTGTTCAGCCAGGATTTCACCGTGTTCGGCGGCTCGCTAAGCGAGACCCATGCCAAAAAGATCTGCAAGATCATGGATCTGGCCATGCAGAATGGGGCGCCGGTGATCGGGCTCAACGATTCTGGGGGGGCGCGCATTCAGGAGGGTGTGGCCTCGCTGGGGGGCTATGCCGATGTGTTCTGGCGCAATGCGCAGGCCAGTGGCGCGGTGCCGCAGATTTCGGTGATCATGGGGCCGTGCGCGGGCGGGGCGGTCTATTCGCCGGCGATGACCGACTTCATCTATATGGTGAGGGATACCAGCTACATGTTCGTCACCGGGCCGGATGTGGTCAAGACTGTGACCAATGAGAGCGTGACGCAGGAGGAATTGGGCGGGGCTTCGACGCATACCAAGATTTCCTCGGTGGCCGATGCCGCCTTCGACAATGATATCGAAACGCTACTCGAAGTGCGGCGGCTCTTCGGCTTCTTGCCGCTGGCCTATGGGCAGAAGCCGCCGCACGTGGCGACGAGCGATCCGGCCGACCGGGGCGATATGAGCCTTGATACGATCATCCCCGACAGCGCCAACAAGCCCTACGACATGCGCGAAGTGATCGAAAAGGTCGCCGATGAGGGGGACTTTCTGGAGCTGCAGAAGGAGCATGCCGGCAATATTCTCGTCGGCTTTATCCGGCTCGACGGCGAGAGCGTGGGCGTGGTGGCCAATCAGCCGTTGGTGCTGGCGGGGTGTCTCGACATCAATGCGTCCAAGAAGGCGGCGCGGTTTATCCGGTTTTGCGACAGCTTTGACATTCCCATTCTGACCTTTGTCGATGTGCCCGGATTTTTGCCCGGCGTGGCGCAGGAATATGGCGGGATCATCAAGCACGGGGCCAAGCTGCTGTTTGCCTATTCGGAGGCGAGCGTGCCGCTGGTGACGGTGATCACCCGCAAGGCCTATGGCGGGGCCTATGATGTGATGGCGAGCAAGCACATCAAGGCGGATGTAAACTATGCCTGGCCGTCGGCCGAGATCGCGGTGATGGGGGCCAAGGGGGCTACCGAGATCCTCTATCGGTCCGAGCTGGGCGACAAGGAGAAGATCGCCAAGCGCACGGCGGAATATGAGGCGCGGTTCGCCAATCCGTTTGTGGCGGCGGAACGCGGGTTTATCGACGATGTGATCATGCCGCATGGGACGCGACGGCGGGTGATCCGGGCGCTCTCCACGCTAAGGCACAAGCGGAGCGAGGGGCCGAAGAAGAAGCATGGGAATATTCCGCTGTGAGGGGGGACGGCATGATCACCAAACTCCTCATCGCCAATCGCGGCGAGATCGCCTGCCGCGTCATCAAGACCGCCAAGCGCATGGGGATCGCGACAGTGGCGGTCTACTCCGATGCCGATCGGGATGCGCTGCATGTTCGGATGGCGGATGAGGCGGTGCATATTGGGGCGTCGTCGGCCAAGGAATCTTACCTTTCGATTGAGAAGATCATTGCCGCTTGTCGGGAGACCGGCGCGGAGGCGGTGCATCCGGGTTATGGGTTTCTGAGCGAGAATCCGCGATTTGCAGAGGCGCTGGCGGCGGCGGGGATTATTTTTGTCGGGCCGCCGGTGAAAGCCATTGAGGCGATGGGGGACAAGATCACCTCCAAGAAAATCGCGGCGGAGGCCGGGGTTTCGACTGTGCCGGGGCATATGGGGCTGATCGCCGACGCGGCGGAGGCAGTGTCGATTGCCAAGGAGATCGGCTATCCGGTGATGATCAAGGCCTCGGCCGGTGGCGGCGGCAAGGGCATGCGGATTGCCTGGAATGATGGCGAGGCGCGGGAGGGCTTTGAGCGGAGCAAGTCCGAGGCGGCGAGCTCGTTTGGGGATGACCGGATTTTCATCGAAAAATTCGTCACCGATCCGCGCCATATCGAAATCCAGCTGATTGGGGATGGGCACGGCAATGTGCTCTATCTCAATGAGCGGGAGTGCTCGATCCAGCGGCGCAACCAGAAGGTGATCGAGGAGGCGCCGAGCCCGTTTCTCGATGCGGAGACGCGGCGGGCCATGGGCGAGCAGGCGGTGGCCCTGGCCAAGGCGGTCGGCTACCAGAGCGCGGGTACGGTGGAGTTCATCGTCGATAACAAGCGCAATTTCTATTTCCTCGAGATGAATACGCGGCTGCAGGTGGAGCATCCGGTGACCGAGCTGATCACCGGGCTTGATCTGGTGGAGCTGATGCTGCGCGTCGCCAATGGCGAGGCGCTGCCGCTGCGCCAGGACGAGGTGAAGCTGAATGGCTGGGCTATTGAGAGCCGGCTGTATGCTGAAGACCCGTATCGGAATTTCTTGCCATCGACGGGGCGGCTGACGCGGTATCGGCCGCCGGTGGAGAGTGCCGATGCGGGCCTGGTGGTGCGCAACGATACCGGGGTGTTCGAGGGCGGGGAGATTTCGACCTTTTACGATCCGATGATCGCAAAACTGTGCACCTGGGCGCCGAGTCGGATCGAGGCAATTGATGCCATGGCGACGGCGCTGGACAGTTTTGAGGTCGAGGGGGTGGGGAACAATCTGCCGTTCCTCTCGACGGTGATGGATCAGGAGCGGTTCCGCGAGGGGCGGCTGACCACGGGCTATATTGCCGAGGAATTTCCCGAGGGGTTTTCCGGGGCGGAATTGCCGCGCGGGCGGGTGTTTGAAGTCGCGGCGGTGGCGGCGATGATGCAATTGGTGCTGGAGGATCGCAAAGGGCAGGTGGCGCATGCGCCGCTCGGTCATTCCACCGAAGTCTATGGCGAATGGGTGGTGGTGATCGAGGGCGAACAGGTGCCCCTCAAGCTGCATCGGTTGGACCCGGAGGGGAGCTGGGAGCTGAACCTGTTCGATCAGGCGGCGATGGCCGAGCGATTTGACTGGGCGCCGGGACGGACTATTGCGCGGATCGAATGGGCGGGTGGGGCGGCCAGTGTCGTCAAGGTCAACAGGACCACGTCGGGTTTTCGGATACGCTATTGCGGGGCGGATTTGGCTGTGATGGTGGTGCGGCCGCATGTGGCGCGGCTGCTGTCGCTGATGCCGGTGAAGGTGCCGCCGGATATGAGCAAGTTCCTGCTGTGCCCGATGCCGGGGCAGGTGGTGCGGATCGATGTGACGGTGGGCGATGTCGTCGAGGACGGGCAGACGCTGGCCATTGTCGAGGCGATGAAGATGGAGAATGTGCTCAAGGCGCAGAAGCGGGCGCGGGTGAGCAAGGTGCATGTGACGCCGGGGGCTGTGCTGGCGGTGGATCAGGTGATGATCGAGTTTGAGGGGGTTTAGTCGTGCCCACTAACTTCGCCCGTTGGGCCGCGCTCGCGCAGAAGGAACTGCGCGACATCCCGCTTTCCTCCCTCGACCGCGATTATGGCGGCATTCCCGTCTGGCCCGTCTATTTCGGTGATGGTGCCGAGATCCCCGGTGTCGAGCCGTTTACTCGCGGTGTGCGCGCGACGATGTATGCCAACCGGCCCTGGACCATCCGGCAATATGCCGGCTTCTCGACCGCGCGGGAGAGCAATGCGTTTTATCGGCAGGCGTTGGAAAAAGGGCAGAAGGGGCTGTCCGTCGCTTTCGACCTGGCGACTCATCGCGGCTATGACAGCGACCATCCGCGGGTGATTGGTGATGTCGGCAAGGCCGGGGTGGCAATCGACACGGTCGAGGATATGAAGCAGCTGTTCGACGGCATTCCGCTCGATCAGATGAGCGTGTCCATGACCATGAATGGTGCGGTGATCCCGGTGCTGGCCATGTTCATCGTGGCCGCGGAAGAGCAGGGCGTGAGCCAGGACAAGCTCGAAGGGACGATCCAGAACGACATCCTCAAGGAGTTCATGGTTCGCAATACGTATATCTACCCGCCTGAGTCCTCGATGCGGATCGTGGGCGACATCATCGCTCATACGGCGCGGCGCATGCCCAAATTCAATTCCATTTCGATCTCGGGCTATCACATGCATGAGGCGGGGGCGACCGCTGTGCAGGAGCTGGCCTATACGCTGGCCGATGGCATGGAATATGTGCGGGCGGCGCAGGCGCGGGGGCTCGATATCGACGGTTTTGCCGGGCGGCTGAGCTTTTTTTTCGGCATTGGCATGAACTTCTTTCTCGAAGTCGCCAAGCTCCGCGCGGCGCGGCGGCTGTGGAGCGAGATCATGACTGGGCTGGGGGCACAGGACCCTCGGAGCAAGATGCTGCGTACCCATTGCCAGACGTCGGGTGTGTCGCTGACCGAGCAGGACCCGCATAACAATGTGATCCGCACCACGATCGAGGCGCTGGCGGCGGTGTTGGGGGGGACGCAGAGCCTCCACACCAATTCGTTCGATGAGGCGATTGCCCTGCCGACTGAATTTTCGAGCCGGCTAGCGCGCAATACGCAGTTGATCCTGCAGCATGAAAGCCGGGTGACCGATGTGGTCGACCCGCTGGGTGGCTCCTATTATATCGAGGCGCTGACCAGTCAATTGGTGACGGGGGCAAAGCTCCTGATCGGGGAAACCGAAATGGCCGGCGGCATGACGCGGGCCGTGCAGTCCGGGGGGCCGAAGCTGGCCATCGAGACGGCGGCGGCCTTGCGGCAGGCGCGGGTGGATCGAGGCGAAGACGTGATCGTTGGCGTCAACCGCTATCGGCTGGACACCGAGGACGCTATCGACGTGCGCGAAATCGACAACGCCAAGGTGCGGGCCGAGCAGATCGCGCAGCTGGAGCGGGTGCGGGCAAGCCGGGACGAGGTCAAGTGCCAGCAGATGCTGGCGGGCTTGCGCGAATTTGCCGCCAAGGATGAAGGCAATCTGCTCGAAGCGGCGATCGAGGCGGCGCGAGCGCGGGCCACTTTGGGCGAAATCAGCCAGGCCATGGAGGATGTGTTCGGCCGGCATGCGGCGGTTACGCGGGTGATTTCGGGCGTCTATGGCGCCAGCTATGGCGACGACCCCGAATTTTCGGCCATTGCCGCGCGCATCACGGCGTTCAAGGCGGCACGGGGTCGGGCGCCGTCCATCTTCATCGCCAAAATGGGGCAGGACGGGCATGACCGGGGCGCCAAGGTGATCGCCTCGGCCTTCGCCGATCTGGGTTTTGTGGTGCATATGGGCGAGCTGTTCGAGACGGCGCCGGAAGTGGCCGCGCATGCCGATGAATTCCGGGTGGATGCGGTGGGCGTGTCCTCGCTTGCGGCCGGGCACAAGACGCTGGTGCCCGAGCTGATGGCGGCCCTGAAAGACCGCGAATTGGGCGATGTCACGGTGATCGTGGGCGGGGTCATTCCCGAGCAGGATTATGATTTCCTGTTCGATGCGGGGGTGGCAGAGATTTTCGGGCCGGGGACCAATGTGCTGGCGGCGGCGTTTTCGGTGTTGAGCCAGATCGAGGGAAGGCTGAGCAATCGATGAGCAGCATCATCGATGATCCGGCGAGCTTTCTGCACGATTTGGGCGAGTTGCACGATGTCAGCGTGCGACGCGTTATCTACGCCGTCGAGCAGAGTATGATCGATATCGAGGTGGCGGATCTCAATTGGAATTTTGAAGGGGCGGCCGACTATGTCCCTCGCCCCGCTCGACTGGCTTTTACCGGGGTTTCTGCATTCTCGATCGCAGCGGGACAGAACAAATTCCATACCACTATTCTCGCCGGGCCCGCGTCGATTGCGCATGCCTACGCCATAACGAAAGCCGGCACGACCCGCATAGACATCGTGATGTCCACCAGCGAGCAATGGCATATCGAATTCGAGACGCTCACCATTCACGACAATGAGATATTGGCGCGATGATCGGGCGGCTCAATCACATTGCTATTGCCGTGCCGGACCTTGCCGCAGCGGCGGCGAAATACCGGGACCAGCTGGGGGCGCAGGCCGGGCCGGTGCAGGCTTTGCCGGAGCACGGGGTCAGTGTGGTGTTTATTGATACCGGCAATACCAAAGTGGAGTTGCTGGAGCCGCTGGGGGAGGGCTCGCCGATTGGCGGATTTCTCGCCAAGAATCCGGGCGGGGGCATGCACCACATCTGCTTCGAGGTGCCCGATTTGGCGGCGGCGGTGGGCGTGCTGACTTCTGGTGGTGCGCGTATGTTGGGCGAGGCCAAGATCGGCGCGCATGGAAGGCCGGTGGTGTTTCTGCATCCCAAGGATTTCGATGGGACGCTGATCGAGCTGGAAGAAGTTGCTCCCGTGCGTCACCCGCTTTAGGGTCTCCCGGGCATTCGTCGCCATGGGCTGAAACAAATCTCTTGCATCGAACCGTACCGTACGGTACGCCTCACGTCGAAATCCGAAGTGAGTGAGGTTTGGCCCGTGCCGCTGACCATCAAGGTCAATGAAGAGACGTTCACCCCCCGCCAGCAGGCAGTGCTGACGGCGGCGCTGGATTTGCTCGTGGAGAACGGGGACGGGCTCACCATGACCGCGGTGGCGCGCCGCGCCTCGTGCTCCAAGGAAACGCTCTACAAGTGGTTCGGCGACCGCGACGGGCTGCTGACGGCCACGGTGCAGTGGCAGGCGGCCAAGGTGCGCATGCCGCAGGTCGACCGATCCCATCTCAGCGCCAAGGCGCTGCGGCTCAGCATCGAGCAATTTGCCCGCGACCTGCTGACCGTCATCATCGGCGATGTCTCGGTGACGCTGAACCGCACCGCCATTACCCATGCGGCGCAGGAAAAAGACCGGCTCGGCCTGATCGTGCTCGAAAACGGACCGATGGGCATTCGCCGGCGGCTCAAGCCCATTCTCGAAGCGGGCAAGGAAGCGCGCCTGCTGCGCTTTACCAGCAGCGAAGATGCCTATCGCACCTTTTTCGGCCTTGTCGTCCGCGATGTGCAGATCCGTCTGCTGCTCGGCGACAGCACGCTGACCCAATCCAATGTCGAGGCCAATATCGAAGCCGATGTGAAGGCTGCGACAGACCAATTCTTTGCCCTTTATGGGGCAGGGGCCACGCATAACAGGGAGTAGTCCAATGCGCGTCTATTACGATCGGGATGCCGATCTCAACATCATCAAGTCGCGGAAAGTAGCGATTGTCGGCTACGGTTCGCAGGGCCATGCCCATGTGCTGAACCTGCGCGACTCGGGCGTTACCGATATTGCGGTCGCCCTGCGTCCCGGTTCCCCGTCGGCCAAGAAGGCCGAGGGCGAAGGCCTCAAGGTGATGAGTGTTGCCGACGCTGCCAAATGGGCCGATGTCATCATGATGCTGACCCCTGACGAGCTGCAGGCCGACATCTACAAGCAGCATATCGAGCCCAATATCCGCGATGGTGCTGCCCTGGCTTTCGCGCATGGCCTCAACGTGCATTTCAACCTGATCGAACCCAAGTCGACCGTCGACGTGATCATGATCGCCCCCAAGGGCCCGGGTCATACCGTGCGCGGCGAATTCGCCAAGGGCGGCGGCGTGCCATGTCTGATCGCCGTGCATCAGGACGCCTCGGGCAATGCCCATGATATCGCCCTGGCCTATGCCTCGGGCGTTGGCGGCGGCCGTTCCGGCGTCATCGAAACCAATTTCCGCGAAGAATGCGAAACCGATCTGTTCGGTGAGCAGGCCGTGCTCTGCGGCGGTCTGGTCGAGCTGATCCGCGCTGGTTTCGAAACCCTGGTCGAAGCCGGTTATGCCCCGGAAATGGCCTATTTCGAGTGCCTGCACGAAGTGAAGCTGATTGTCGACCTGATCTACCAGGGCGGCATTGCCAACATGAACTACTCGATCTCGAACACGGCCGAATGGGGCGAATATGTCACCGGTCCGCGCATCATCACCTCGGAAACCAAGGCCGAAATGAAGCGCGTGCTGCATGACATCCAGTCGGGCAAGTTCACCTCCGAGTGGATGCAGGAAATCAAGTCGGGCGGCGCCCGCTTCAAGGCGACCCGTCGCCTGGCCGACGAGCATGCCATCGAAGAAGTCGGCGGCAAGCTGCGCGACATGATGCCCTGGATCAAGGCCGGCGCATTGGTCGACAAGGCCAAGAACTAAGAGACAAGGCGGCCGGGAGAAATCCCGGCCGTTTCTTTTCTGCCATGCAGATCGTTCCCGTTTCGGACATCGACATTCGCCTGGTGCCCGGCGCCTGGCCGCTGCCGCAGGCCATGCGCGAGGAGGTGCCCGATTTTTGGCGATCCGCCTTGGCCGCCAATCCCCATCTCTGGGATGGGCGTATTCTCGGGCTGGCGGCGCCCGGCGGCGGTCCTGTCGGGATAATGGATGGAAGATTGCAGGTGGAGGCGCGCGAGGATGCCTATTCGGCATTCATGCTTTGGCGCAGCCGCGGCTTCCCGGATATTGGCCTCAGCCATGCTTTCGTCTGGGCGCTGATCGTCAGCAGCGATGGCGCGCTCATTTACGGGGTAATGGGTGGGCAAACCGCCAATGCCGGCCGCGTCTATCCGCCCGGCGGCTCGCTCGAGCCGCGCGACGTCTTGCCGGACGGGCGGGTGGATGCCCTGGGCGCCATGGCGCTCGAACTGAGCGAGGAAACCGGCCTCGTCGCCAGTGATGCCGAAACTGGTATGACTGTCGCTGTGCTGGACGGTCCAAGGTTGTCGCTGGGCCGGGTATTTCGTTTCGCCGAGCCGGCGGCGGACCTGCTGGGGCGCATTCGCGCCAACCTCGCCGCTCAGGACCATCGCGAACTGGCCGATGTCATCGCCATCCATTCACCCGACGAGGCAAGGCAGGCTAGGGCGGTGCCTTATGCAATAGCGGTGGCGGAGGCCTTTGCGGCTAGCCGGATCGTTTAGCGGCCGGCTACTTCTTTGATTCCGTAAACTCGGCTAAAACCTGCCCTGGCTTGGCAAAATGTCGAGTCGGGAGGATGCTATGAGCTTGCCGCAGTTTCCGGTTGAGGGTGGTTGCCAGTGTGGTGCGGTGCGCTATCGGCTGAGGGCATCACCGCTTTCGGTTTATAACTGCCACTGCAAGGACTGCCAGCGGTTTTCGGGCGCGGCCTGGTCGATGTCGATGGTCGTCAGGGACGGCGATTTCGAGCTGCTGGGCGGCAAGACCGAGCGTTATGACCGCAAGGCCGATAGCGGCAATGTCATCGTCATGAATTTCTGCGCCCATTGCCACAACTGGCTCTGGAACGATCCACCGGTGGGCAACATCAAGGTGGTGCGCGCCGGCACGCTTGACGATCTCGATTGGGCCGCGCCGGTTGGCAATATCTGGACCGACAGCAAGGCGGCCTGGGTCGAAATCGATCCGGGCCAAGTCAATTTCGCCAAGGGCGCGGTCGATCGGACACCTTTGTTCGAGGCCTGGACCCGCCCGCATCAGGATTGAGTGACATGACCACTGAAAACGATATCGCCCTGGTCAAAAAGCAGGAAACCGGGCTGGTGCTCGCCCGCTTCGACGAGGAGGTGGCTTACGAGATCGGTTCGGCCATCCGGGCGCGGGCGCTTGCCGAAGGCTTGTCGCTGGTGGTCGATATCCGCACCTGGGACCGGCAATTGTTCTTTTCGGCCACGGCTGGAACCAGCGCCGACAATACCGAATGGGTGCGCCGCAAGATCAATAGTGTACGCCGCTATCAGAAGGCCAGCTATCGCCTGGTGCTGGAGCGTGGCGAGGGGGTGTTTCCCCCGCAATCGGGCGCCGACCCGGCTGATTTCGTCATGGCGGGCGGCGGCTTTCCCATTCGAGTGACCGGCGCGGGCATTGTCGGGGCAGTCACCGTTTCGGGCCTGCCGGGGCGGGATGACCATGGCGTCGTGGTCGATGCCCTCTGCGATCATCTGGGGCTGGATAAGAAAATCTTTGCCCTGCCGAAGCAATAAGGCACACCTTCTCCGCAGATAGACTTGACTGTGACGCGGCTTTGTCGCGAATAGCGAGATATCGCCTCGGGGGCTTGCGATGAAACTCAATTACCTGCTGCTCGACGTCTTTACGCGTCATCGCCTCAAGGGCAATCCACTTGCCGTGGTGCTCAAGGCCGATGGCCTGCTCGATGGCGAGATGCAGGCCATCGCCAATGAGTTCAATCTCAGCGAAACCATCTTCATCCTCAAGCCGCAGGCCGAACGCAATACGGCCTCGGTGCGCATTTTCACGCCCCATACCGAGCTGCCTTTTGCCGGTCATCCGACGATCGGCGCCACGGTGGCGCTGGGCCTGCAGCACAAGGCCAGCGTGATGCGCATCGAGGAACAGGTGGGGCTCATCACTGCGCTTTTCGAGCGCGTCGACAAGCGCACCGGCGAGGCCCGCTTTGCCCTGCCGCAATTGCCCGAGCCTGCCGGCCAATCCGGGGAGATCCGGGACATGGCGCTGGCGCTGGGGATCGAGGGCGAAGACATCGGGTGCGGCGATCTGCGGCCGGCGGTATTTTCGGCCGGGAACCTGTTTCATCTCGTGCCCGTGCACGATGCGGGCGTCCTGGCGCGAATCCGGGTCAATGACGGCCATTGGCAACAGGCCTTCCCCCATGGCCGCCACGCCGTCTATATCTTCACCCGCACACCCGAAGAGCCCGGCAATGATTTTGCCGCCCGCATGTTGAAGCCCGGTTCCCCCGAAGACCCCGGCACCGGCTCGGCCGCTGCCGCGCTGATCGGCCTTCTGGCCGAACACGCCGAATTCACCACCGGCCAGGCTGATTACATTCTGCGCCAGGGCCATGAAATGGGCCGGCCCTGCACCATCACCTTGCAATTGCGCAAGGACAATGGCGTCTTGGTGCATGGCGGCATCGGCGGCCATGCCGTCATTACGGGCGAGGGCGTGCTCGATCTGGGGGATTGAGGGCGGGGGGACCTGCTTCCTACCCACAATGCCGTTGTGAAAGGTTAAGCATCGCCGTTCGTGTCGAACGGAAATCGCTAAACGCGCCTTGCATCCAAAGCGTGTTTAGCGCATTCTTGATTCAAACAGGACTTCGTAAATGCAGCGCAAGCGCGCCATTGCTATCGCCATCGAACAACGCCAGGCCCAGCAGGCCCGCTTTGTCATGGCTGCAGGTCTGCTGCTTCTGCCCGCTGCCCTGCTCCTTCTTCTTATCAGCCCCTGATCACCGGCAGCTCGGATAAGCGAGCGGGTCGTCAGGGGATTATGCCATCAGCCGAACAGCAAAATGTCCGGCCTGCAGAGCCACGACTCTGGGCCGCCCGATAGGAAAAGACCAATGACCGCCCCGACGACCGACAGCAATAAAGACCGCGTCTTCATCTTCGACACCACGTTGCGCGACGGCGAGCAATCGCCCGGCGCCACCATGACACTCGAAGAAAAGCTGCAGGTTGCCGAAACGCTCGACGATATGGGCGTCGATATCATCGAGGCCGGCTTTCCCATCGCCTCCAATGGTGATTTCGAGGCCGTCGTCGCCGTTGCCAAGCAGGTCAAGCGGGCAACCGTGGCCGGGTTGGCGCGCGCCATCACCGCCGATATCGACCGCGCCGGCGAGGCGGTGCGCCATGCCCGCCGCGGTCGCATCCACACTTTCGTGTCCACCTCGCCGATCCATCTGGCCCATCAGATGAAAAAGACCGAGGACGAGGTGATCGAGATCATCGCGCGCACCGTCGCCCAGGCCCGCAACCTGATCGACGACGTCGAATGGTCGGCCATGGATGCCACGCGCACGCCGCTGGAATTCCTCAAGCGCTGCGTCGAAACCGCCATCAAGGCCGGCGCCACCACGATCAACCTGCCCGATACTGTCGGCTATGCTGTGCCGGACGAGCATGAAAAGATGTTCCGGGATATCATCACGCTGGTCCCCGGCGCCGATAAGGCGATCTTTTCGGCGCATTGCCATAACGATCTGGGCTTGGCTGTCGCCAATTCTCTGGCTGCCGTGCGCGGCGGCGCCCGCCAGGTGGAATGCACCATTAATGGCCTGGGCGAGCGGGCCGGCAATGCCGCGCTCGAAGAGATTGTGATGGCGCTGCGCACCCGGGGCGACGTCATGCCCTATCACACCGAAATCGAGACCACCCATCTGGCCCGCGCCAGCAAGGTGGTTTCGGCGGCCGCCAATTTCCCGGTGCAATACAACAAGGCCATCGTGGGCAAGAATGCCTTCGCCCATGAAAGTGGCATCCACCAGGACGGCATGCTCAAGAATGCCGAGACCTATGAAATCATGACGCCAGCCAGCGTGGGTATCAAGGAAACCACCTTGGTCATGGGCAAGCATTCGGGCCGCGCCGCCTTCAAGGACAAGCTGCGCGAGCTGGGCTATGAACTGGGTGACAATGCCTTCCAGGAAGCCTTTGTGCGCTTCAAGGACCTGGCTGACCGCAAGAAGCATGTCTACGACGCCGATATCGTGGCGCTGGTGGATGACGAAGTCGGCTCGGTGGGCGATCGCATCAAGCTGGTCGATATGCAGGTCATTTCCAAAACCGGTGGCGTCCACAAATGCGATCTGACGCTCTCGATTGACGGCGAGGAAACCTCGGTCAGCTTTGAGGGCACGGGTTCGGTCGATGCCATTTTCAACGCCATCAAACTGGCCGTGGGCAAGGAGCCGCATCTGGTGCTCTATGCCATTGACGGTGTGACCGGGGGCACCGATGCGCAGGCATCGGCCCATGTGCGTTTGGAAATGAACGGGCGCCTGGTTTCCGGCAATGCGGCCGAGCCCGATACGCTGGTGGCCTCGGCCCGCGCCTATCTCAACGCCTATAACCGCCTGCTGATCGAACGCGGCGCCGCCGCGCAAGGCGCCATGGCCGGATAGACATAAGAATTCCCCGTGCCCCGACCCATCGCGGCCGGGGCAGGGAGGAAAGCAATGGGATATGAGTTAGTCGAGGTCACTGATCCCACCGATTGGGCGGTTTATCATGCCATCCGCCGACGGGAATTGTTCGAGGCGCGCGGGCGGTTCGGCATTTACGACGAAAATTATCCGGGCGAGCGCGAGCCCAATATGTACCACTATCTGCTCAAGCATGACGGCGTGCCGCTCGGCACGACGCGTCTTGATGTGCGCGAAGATGGCACGTCCATCTTCCGGCTCGTGGCCATTACCGCGACCGAGCAGGGGCGGGGGCACGGAAGGGTGCTTTCCGAAATGGTGGAGCAGCGCGCGCGGGATTTCGGCACCAGCACATTATTCGTCAACGCCGCGCCCACTGCGGTCGGCTATTACGAAAAGACTGGGTGGCACCGGCATGTGTGGGATGCTGAAGAGCTGGCCGGTATTTCGGGCGACTGCATCCAGATGCGTAAGCTGCTTTAGCCCTCCCCAATCACCGCGCTTCCCTCGGGGTCGAGCCCGAGGATGTGATGGAGGTGGGGTGGATTTGGGCCCTTCCAGACCCGTATCTTTCCACAATGTCATTCCGGCGCAGGCCGGAATCCATTCTGTGACTTTTCCGCATTCAACATGCTTGGGCGGGCTTCAGCATGGATCCCGGCCTGCGCCGGGATGACATCGTGGTATGGAGGGCGAATGTGCCACTCACCCCAGCTCCGCCAGCACCTCGCCCAATGCCTGATCAAAGAGCGCGCGATCCGCCGCCGTCCCGGCACTGACGCGGATACAGCGGTTCAACCCCGCCACCACCGGCTTGCGCACGAACACGCCGCGCTGGGCCAATCCATCGAGAATCGCCTGGGCATAGGCGCCATCCCGGCCGCAATCTATGGCGAGGAAATTCGTCGCGGTGGGCAGCGGTGTCAGGCCATGGCGACTGGCGATGGCGGCTGTGTCCTCCAGCGATGCCCGCACGGCCGCGAGCGAGCTTTCCAGATGCGCGCCGTCGGCTAATGCAGCAATGGCGGCCGCCTGGGCGACATTGCTGATGCCGAAATGGTTGCGGATGCGGTTGAAGGCCGAAATATTGGCGGCGTCGCCCAGAACATAACCGACGCGCGCTCCTGCCAGACCATAGGCCTTGGAGAAGGTGCGCATGCGCAGCAGGTTGCTGCATCCGGCGTCGAAGGCGGGGATTGTGCCGGCGGGCGCAAACTCTCCATAGGCCTCGTCGAGCACGATCATGGTGGTGTCCGGGACGGCAGCGATGAAGCGTTCGATGGAGGCTGCGTCCCACCAACTTCCCATCGGGTTGTCGGGATTGGCGAGATAGACCATGGCCGCCTGCGTTTCGCGGGCAGCGCGGGCGAGCGCGTCGATGTCTTCGCGGTCCCCGATATAGGGCACCGTATGCATCTGCGCACCATAGCCGGCGATATGATAGTTGAAGGTCGGATAGCCGCCCAGCGAGGTAACGATCGTTGAGCCCGGCGCTGCGAAGAGCCGCACGGCCATGCCCAGAATCGCGTCCACACCTTCCCCCGGCATCACATTGGCCGCGGAGATGTCCAGATGGGCGGCGATGGCCTCGCGTAGATCGTGATTTTCCGGGTCTCCATAATGCCAGCTTTCCCTCGCGGCTGATGTCATGGCGGCAAGAACCGATGGGGCGGGGCCGAAGGGGCTCTCATTGGCTCCGATTCGCGCCCGGAGCGGCACGCCGCTGCGCCGGGCGATGGCTTCCG
Source organism: Devosia yakushimensis (assembly GCF_030159855.1). NCBI lineage: Bacteria > Pseudomonadati > Pseudomonadota > Alphaproteobacteria > Hyphomicrobiales > Devosiaceae > Devosia > Devosia yakushimensis. Next base: position 916,302 of record NZ_BSNG01000001.1, read on the forward strand.
GGCCGACAAAGGGCACCGTTTCGGGCAGGGTGGCGGCGATGGGAGCAAGACTGGGACGCGGCACGGGAGGTATCCGGGTAAGGAATTCGCCCTTCATCCTATAACCAGTGCCGCTTCACGCGACAGGGCAGCGTGGAAAACGGCAGGTTGTGCACAGCGATTAAGTCGCTTGCATCGGATAAGTGCCGGGAAAATCAGGCGCTCTTGGCAGCTTTTCCAAGGATGGCATTTGCTTCAAATGCGACGCTTCCGGGCAAGGTCTGAGAAGGCATGCGGGTCCACTTTCCGGCCTGTGTCAGTTTTCTGACGCTCTACAAAACTGATTCTTCCAAGGAGCACCGCATGCCGCCAACCTATGTTCTTGCCAAGGACCATCTCCAGCGTGCCGCGACGATTCTGCAGGGGGCAGACCAGCGCTCGGCACAGCTCCGCCACATCATTGAACGGACCATTGGATTGATGGATGAATTCCGCCCCGAAACTGTCGCGCGTCCGGACAATGTCCTGGATTTCGCGACGTTCCGGCACCGCCAGGCCAAGTACTGACGTATCACGGAGGCTGGCGGCAGAAGCCGCCGGCCCCGTCTGATTTTCTAGCTTCCCGATTGTGTCTCGGGGCTTGGATTGGCCGGATCAGGGGCCACTGTAATACCGCCGGTATCGCCTTCCTTCCTGATCAGTTCGCGGTTCAGCGCAAGTTTTGCTTCTTCGGTCAATGCATAAAGGGTGGGCAGATAGTCCTGCGTGGCCACCCAGGCGCGCAGCTGCATGTTGACTGAGGTGCCGGAAAAACTCTCTACATGCACCAGCGGCGTCGGGTTCACCAGCACGCGTTTCTCGGCTCCCGCGATGCGCAGCAGCAGGCGGCGCGAATGGCCGATATCCACGCTGTCGGGCACGCTGACATTGACGTCGATGCGCCGATTGGGCTCGCGGCTGTGATTGGTAATGGCCGAAGACCAGAGCTTCTGATTGGGCGTGAAAATGTAGAGCCCGCTCGAGGAGCGCAGCCGCGTGCCGAAGAGGCCGATTTCGACCACGACGCCTGCGACCCCGTCCCCCTGGATGAATTCGCCTATGGCGATGGGGCGCAGCACGATCAGCATGATGCCCGCCGCGATATTGGCGAGCGTGCCCTGCAGCGCCAGGGCCACGGCAAGACCTGCCGCGCCGAGCACGGCGATGATGGAGCTATTGGCCACGCCCAATAGGTTGAGCGCGGTCACCACCGCAAAGATCAGAATGCCGTAGCGGGCGACCTGGGACAGCAGCGGAGCGAAGTTCTTGTCCACGCCATAGGCCAGCGGAAGGTAGGTCTTGATGGCATTGGCCGCGAGGCGCGACAGGTACCAGCCGGCCACCAGCACAGCGGCAATGGCCAGAAGGGTTACAGCATTGGCGCCGAGCCAATTTATCGGAATGAGCAGAAAATCATAAAACGTCATGGTTTGCCGGTCTCTGAGGCGGTTGGTCCGCCACTCTTTCCACATTAGCAAACCAGCGATGCGAGGAAAGTGCGCCTGAGCGCTAGACAGCCCGGAATCCCTTTGCTAGAGAGGCGCCACTTTGGAAGCCCCGGCAGGGGGCGAGTAGCTCAGCTGGTAGAGCAGACGACTCTTAATCGTCGGGTCCACGGTTCGAATCCGTGCTCGCCCACCAAAGTTCCTCCCTAAAAGCAACAGCAGTGTGACGGTCCGTGCGGCCGATTTATCGTATTCGCTGTGCTGCCATCACCGTGGTTGATTGAGGTGTCGGTGTTCCGTGCATCCATCCCCTCCCACCGTCGCTTCCCTCGGGCTTGACCCGAGGGCCTTTCTCAACCCGGCACAGGTGGCGAATGACCCTCGGGTCAAGCCCGAGGGAGGCGACGGTGATGTAGGGGGATGGTGCGAAATTGCTGACCTGCACAATGTCATCGCGGCGAAGTGTGACGGCCGACGCCACCAATCTGTCACCAACCTGTCAGTTGACACCCCGGCGCCCCGCATAGCCTGCGCCTTTCGTTCAATTCGGTGGATTTGCCCCTTTCTTCACCGCCAATTGAGGCCTATAGCCGGCGCGACATTTCAGCACTCCCAAGGCTTCAGCATGTTCGGTATCGATCCAAGTTTCTTCACGTCCTTGCTTCAGGTCATCATGATTGACCTCGTGCTGGCGGGGGACAATGCCGTGGTCATCGGCCTTGCCGCGGCCGGGCTGGCTTCCGATGTGCGCAAGAAAGCCATCCTCATCGGCATCATTGCCGCCACGGTGCTGCGCATCTGCTTCGCGTTGATTACGACGCAGCTGCTGTCGCTGGGCGGGGCGCTGCTGATCGCCGGTGGCGTACTGCTGCTCTATGTGTGCTGGAAGATGTATCGCGAACTCACCGTCTCCCATGAAGACGAAGAGGAAGCGACCGAGGCGCTGGAAAATGCCGACCTCAATAAAGATGGCGCGGTTTCGGGCAAGGCGCCGCGCAAGACGCTGCGCCAGGCCGTCACCCAGATCATCATTGCCGACGTTTCCATGTCGCTCGACAACGTGCTGGCCGTGGCCGGGGCGGCGCAGCACCATTTCGAAGCGCTGATCTTTGGGCTTGCCCTGTCGGTGGTGATGATGGGCGTTGCCGCCACCTTCATCGCCCGCCTGCTGCATCGCTATCGCTGGATCGCCTGGATCGGCCTGCTGATCATTCTCTATGTCGCCGCCAAGATGATCTACGAAGGCGCCGATCAATGGCTCGGCTATACCCTGCCGCATATCCCGCTGGTCTATAACGGCGCCGGCGGTCATTAAATCCCGTACCGCCCGTGCTAGCCTTTGGTAACCACGGGCGGAACTTTGCGGCATTTGTCATGCCGCAATAGGAAATTGCTCACCTTGAGGGCTTACCGTTACGCTCAGAAATGTCCCTGAGCAGGAAGCTCCAAGATGGCCGCTGTTACCGACCGCCTGGTTCATACCGAAACCGAAGTGCCGCGCGAGCAGCGCCGGACCGGTTCGACTGCACTCGCGCTGGAGACGCGCATCGTTTCCGGTGCGGAATGGGACCGCACCATTGCCGGGTTCGACGAGGTCTGCCAGGAACAGCTGCATATGTTCGCGCAGCCCCGCTGGCCCTCGGTCGAGCATGAGCCCATGCTGTTCCTCGACAATGGCGAGATTGTCGGCGGTTCGCTGATGATGATCCAGCGCCTGCCGCTGCGGCTCGGGGCCATTGCGATTTCCAAATGGGCGCCCATCGTGCGCCATGGCAGCCGGGCGGATCGTGACGCCATCCATGCCGCCATCGTCGAGGCAATGGTGGCCGAATATGCCCATAAGCGTGGCCTGATGCTCTCGGTGCTGCCGCGCGCCTCGCTCAGCGAGGTCAACGAGGATTATGAGCGGCTGATCGCGCGGGGGTTCCGCCGCGGCTCGGTGCTCGGTTTCCCCAATCGCTATATCGTCAATCTGCGGCTCAACGACGCCGAGCAGCGCAAGAGCTTCCACCAGAAGTGGCGCTATCACCTCAATAAATCCGAGAAAGAGGGCCTGAGCTTCGAGCATGCCGGCCCGGAGCGGATCGGGGAATTCGACACGCTTTATACGGCCATGACCGACCGCAAGCAGTTCACCGATCATTCGGCCTATGAAACCGTGCCGTCACTGATGGCGACCGATATCGAGGCGCTGCGGCCCGAACTGTTCTTCGTGCGCCATGAGGGCGAACTCGTCGCCGGCGCGCTGATCTTCAAGGCCGGGGATCGCGCGGTTTATCTCTATGGCGCCACCAACGACCGGGCGCTGCCACTGCGCGCGGGCTATTTCATGCATTGGCACATCATCCGCTGGCTGCGCGATAATACCGAGGCGGCCTGGTACGACCTGGGCGGCACCGATGGCTATCAGGGGCTGCATCAGTTCAAAAAGGGCATGGTGGGTGAGGCCGGCGTCATTCGCCCGGTGCCGCCCGTCGCCAATTATGCCTCCAATCCGCTGGCCTATGCGCTGGGCGCTGGCGCCTTTGCCGCGCGGGACGGCTATTATCAGTTGCGCCGCGTGGTCGATGCCTGGCGCAATCCCAAGGCGCGGCCCGACCAGGCGCGCCATATTGCGACGGATAGCCAGGGATGAGTCTGCATCGCCGGCTGGTTTCCCAATCGACCATCATCTTTGGCGGCCGCCTGTTCGGCGCCGGCATTGTCTTTCTGGTGCAGGCGCTGATCGCCCGGTTCTGGGGGGCGGGGCATCTCGGTGATTTCCTGATCATCACGGCGACCTGCAACCTGATCGCGGTGGCCATGCCCCTGGGCTTCCATACAATTGGCGCCTATTTCGCTGCCGAATACCGGGCGCGCAGCGAGCGCAAGCAGCTCGGCGTGTTCATGCTGCATGCTTATGGCCACATTCTCATTGCACTGGCGCTGCTGTTGGTCGCCGGGCCTTTCATTGTGGGATTGCTGGGGCAGGGCGGGAGCGTCGTTTCCCAGCATTATGTGCCGGTTATCCTATTGGCCTTCAGCGGGGCCACGGTCATGCTCAGCGGCTCGCTGCTGATCGGGCTCAAGCGGCCGTTTTCCGGCTTTTTCGCCGATGGCATTTTCCGCCCCATCATTCTGGTTGCGGCGCTGCTGGGGGCGGTGGGCATTGTCAATCAGGACGATGCCTTCGCCTACATGGTCTGGGGCGCGGCCATCGGCTATGTGGTGATCGCGCTGGTGCAGTTCGGTTTTACGGTCATCGCCTGGAGCGCGGTGCCGGGCGCGGATGCCGAGGTGCGTCCGCGGGAGGGACGGCGCTGGTGGCGCTTCGCATTGCCCTGGATGCTGATCGCGCTGGCCACCGATTTCTTCTTCGATATCAACCTGTTGCTGCTCAGCCAGATTCTCAACCGCGAAGAGCTGGCGATTTTTGGCGTCTGTACCCGCATTTTCGCGCTGGTGTCGTTTGGGGTTTCGGCAGTCTATGCCGTTTCCATGCCCGATATGTTCGAGAGCGAAGCCAATGCCGACCGCAGCGCCTTTCACCGCAAGGTGGGGGACGCCAATATGGTGGCGACCGCTCTCTCGGTGGTCCTGTTCTGCATCACTGCCTTGGGCGCGCCCATTGCGCTGCAATTCTTCGGCCCCGGCTTTACCGCAGGCGCCGCGCCGCTGGCTGTGCTCTGCCTGGCGCTGGTGGTGCGCTCGGCACTTGGCCCGGCCTCGCTGGTGCTGTCCATCCATGACCGGCCCTATGCCAGCCTGCCGGCCGTGGCGCTTGGCATTGGCATGATGGTAGCAGGCAATTGGCTATTGGCGCCGTCCTTCGGGTTGATGGGGGCGGCGATCTCAGCGCTCGTCGCCATCACGGTCTGGTCCGTGGCGCTCTGGGCCATTGCCCTGCGCACGGCCAAGATGGACGTCTCCATCCTGCAATGGTTCCGCACCCGGCGCCAGGCAGCGGTGCCGGCGGCTTGAGGTTCTGCCTCCCTCCCCTCAAGGGGGAGGGGACTGGGTCGTGGCTCCCGACCACCCAACCTAAACGCCGACCAATTCCCCGAGCTTCTGCCGCAACCGGCCGAGACGGCCGATATTGACGCCGCCGTCATAGTCTTCGGTGACCTTGGTATAGGGCTTTTCGATCAGCATGTAATCCTGGCCGAAAATGTGCTTTTCCAGCAGGCACGTCTCCTTGTAGCCGTAGCGCCGCAGCAGCATGCGCGCGACCTCGTTTTCCGGGCGCACGAAGGTATAGGCCTTGTGAAAGCGCCCATTGTCCCAATGCTCGTCGAAAGCGCGCATGCCGAACATGCCCAGCTTGGTCTGGCGATGGGAGGGGAAGACCCAGCTCCAATAGCGGAAGATAGCCCCGCATTCCGGCCCCGAAACCATGGCGCCGCCCGGCGTGCCGTCGGCCTCCATGATCATGATGTGCCAGGGATCGAGCGCCGTGATATTGCGCAGGAAAGTCTTGTTGAGCCGGCCCATTTCGTGGACCTTGAACCGCTCGCTGTAATATTCGGACTTGGCGATCACATCCATCAGCTCGTGATGGATCAGATCGATATCGGCTGCGGTGGCGGCACGGATAGTCATCTCTGCCATGATGTCCCCCTCTGCTGACTGGATAGTACCAAACGGTGCCTTGGTCACAAAGCATCCTCGCTTGGGGCAGTTAATGGGCAGTGCCGAGTCGGCATACGAAGTTGCACGGGTCAAGGCCTTGCCCGGCGCAGGGTGGGTCTTTAGAACGGTGCCGGGAGAGATAAGGGAGGATGACTATGAGCGAGCAGCTCGTATTCCAGCCAAGTGCGGCTGCGATCGCACGCACCCACGTAACCAAAGCCCAGTATGAGCAGATGTATGCTCGCTCGATCAGCGACCCCGATGGGTTCTGGGCCGAGCAGGCCAAGCGCCTTGATTGGGTCAAGGCGCCGACCATCATCAAGAATACCAGCTTTGCCTATCCCGATGTCTCGATCAAATGGTTCGAGGATGGCGTGCTCAACGTCTCCTACAATTGCCTGGACCGGCACCTGGCGACCCGCGGTGACCAGACCGCTATCGTCTGGGAGGGCGACACGCCCGGCACCGATGGCAAGGCCACCTATCGCGAACTCTATGAGCGCGTCTGCCGCTTCGCCAATGTGCTCAAGGCCCATGGCGTCAAGAAGGGAGACCGCGTCACCATCTACATGCCCATGGTCATCGACACTGCCGTCGCCATGCTGGCCTGCAGCCGTATCGGCGCCGTCCATTCGGTGATTTTCGGCGGCTTCTCTCCCGATTCCATTGCCGGCCGCGTCGCCGACTGTGGATCAAAGATCATCCTCACGGCCGACGAAGGCCGCCGCGGCGGCAAGACCATTCCGCTCAAGAAGAATGTCGATGAGGCACTGGCCAAGGTGTCGGGCGTCGAAACCGTCATCGTCGTCAAGGTTACCGGCAATCCGGTCGCCATGACCGAGGGGCGCGATGTCTGGTACGAGGATGCCGCCGCCCAGGTTGGCGCCGAATGCCCGCCCGAGCCGATGAATGCGGAGGATCCGCTCTTCATCCTCTACACCTCCGGCTCCACCGGCAAGCCCAAGGGCGTGCTGCACACGACGGGCGGCTACCTGGTCTATGGTGCGCTGACCCATCAGCTCAGCTTCGATTATCGTGATGGCGAGGTCTATTGGTGCACGGCCGACGTGGGCTGGATCACCGGCCACACCTATATCGTCTATGGTCCGCTGGCCAATGGCGCGACCACGCTGATGTTCGAGGGCGTGCCCAGCTATCCTGATGCCTCGCGCTTCTGGCAGGTGGTGGAAAAGCACAAGGTCAACATCTTCCACACCGCGCCCACGGCCATCCGCGCGCTCATGGGCGCGGGCCACGAATTTGCCGACAAATACGACATGCCCTCGCTTCGCCTGCTCGGCACGGTGGGCGAGCCGATCAATCCGGAAGCCTGGCTCTGGTATCACAAGCATATCGGCAAAGAGCGCTGCGGCATTGTCGATTGCTGGTGGCAGACCGAAACGGGCGGCCACATGATCGCACCATTCCCCGGCGCTATTCCCACCAAGCCGGGCTCGGCTACCATGCCGTTTTTCGGCGTGCAGCCCGTCGTGTTGTCGCCCGAGGGCCGCTTGCAGGAGCAGACCAAGGCCGAGGGCGTGCTGGCCATTGCCGATAGCTGGCCGGGGCAGATGCGCACCGTCTATGGCGATCACCAGCGCTTCATCGACACCTATTTCACCCAGTACAAGGGCTATTACTTCACCGGCGACGGCTGCCGCCGCGATGAAGACGGCTATTACTGGATCACCGGGCGCGTCGATGACGTGCTCAATGTCTCCGGCCACCGCCTGGGCACCGCCGAAGTCGAAAGCGCACTGGTGGCCCATCCCAAGGTCAGCGAAGCGGCCGTTGTCGGCTATCCGCATGATCTCAAGGGGCAGGGCATCTATTGCTATGTCACCCTGATGGCGGGCGAAGCCAGCGACGACGCGCTCAAGTCTGAGCTACGCAATTGGGTCCGCAAGGAAATCGGCCCCATCGCCACGCCGGACCTGATCCAGTGGGCCCCCGGCCTGCCCAAGACCCGCTCCGGCAAGATCATGCGCCGCATCCTGCGCAAGGTCGCCGAGAACGACTTCGGTTCGCTGGGCGATACCTCGACCCTGGCGGATCCGGCTGTGGTGGACGACCTGATCGCCAACCGACAGAACCGGTAGCACCCCAAACGAAACGCGGGCGGAGACCCCAAGATCTCCGCCCGCTAAAGTTGGCGGCTTCATCGGGCGAAAGGTTGAAAAACGCCCAATGCTCCAAGTCGCCTGAGACGATATATGGCATTGATACGTATCAATGGCATCCTTCAAATGACGTAGGCATAGCAATATTGCTGTCGTCATTGTTTCGGCGGCTTTTTCCGGTGACGCTGTCGCAGCGATTCCCCGCCTGATGGATTTTCCCGTGACCGCTTTCCGCCGCCTGTTCTTCGCCCTGTCGCTGCTCGCCGCGGCGCCGGCACATGCCGCCACGCTCGAGCAGATGGCCGGGCAGATGATCGTCGTCGGGTTCCAGGGCGATGAGGTGGATGACGCCAGCGTCGTGGCCCTGCGCGCCGAACTGGCCGCCAGCGAGCTTGGCGGGGTCATGTTCCTCAAGACCAATGTTAAGGATCTGGCCACGGTCGGGGCGATGAACCAGGCGTTCCGCGAAGCGTCTCCCGATCTCCTGCCCTTCATCACGCTGGATCAGGAAGGCGGCTCGGTCGAGCGGCTGACCAGCGAGGTGGGCTTTACCGAAGTCCCCAGTGCGGCCAGTATCGCGGCCCGCAATTCGCCCGCCGATGCCGAGAAAATCTATGCGCCGATGGCCGCCGCCATTGCCGGGCTCGGTTTCACTGTCAATTTCGGCCCGGTGGCCGATATCAATCTCAACCCCAATAACCAGGTCATCGCCAAGTTCGGCCGCGCCTATGGGAAGGATGCGGCCACCGTTGCCGCCTATGACGAGGCCTTTATCACTGCCCACCATGCATCGGGTCTATTGACCTCGCTCAAGCATTTTCCCGGCCATGGCTCCTCTACGGCCGATAGCCACGAGGGCTTTGTCGACATCACCGACAGCTGGAAACCCGAGGAGCTGGAGCCCTACCGGCTGCTCCTGGCCAAGGGCGATGTGGATTTCGTTATGGTTGGCCATCTCTACCATGCCGATTATTCCGATGCCGACGCGCAGGTGCCCGCCTCGCTATCCCCGCAATGGATCACGGGCGTCCTGCGCGACCAGCTTGGTTTTGATGGCGTGGTCATCAGCGACGATCTCGAAATGGGCGCTATCCGCCAGCATTTCACCCTGCAACAAACCGTGACCATGGCGGTGCGGGCGGGCATGGATGTGCTGCTGTTTTCCAATACGGCCAAGTACCGGCCAGGCCTGGCCGATGAAATCCGCGCCATTCTGGTTGCCGAAGCCGAGGCCGATCCGGCCTTTACCGCCCGTATCGAAGAGAGCTACGCCCGAATCGTCGCGCTCAAAGCGCGTATCCGCTAAGGCAAGTGCGGCCAAAACCCGCACAAGCGGGGACTTTCCCCAGCCAAAAGGGGGCAAGTGTTTCCTCCGGCCGCGTCCCCGGATAAACTGGCTGTCGCTGTCCCGCCGTGGGCGGCGTATGCAGGAGACTTTGCTTCATGGCGGACGAGCGCGAGACCCGACAAGTCCGGGCCATGTTCATTTCCGATGTACATCTGGGGATGAAGCCGACTCGCGTGGGTCAGCTCACCGAATTCCTGCGTGCCCATGATGCCGAAACCATCTATCTGGTGGGCGATATCGTGGATGGCTGGCGGCTGGCCAAGGCCTGGCACTGGCCCAATGAATACAATGTGCTGGTCAACCTGCTGCTCGAAAAGGCCAATGCCGGCACGCGCATCATCTACCTGCCGGGCAATCACGACGAGTTCCTGCGCGAATATCTCGGCACCTATTTTGGCGAGGTCGAATTCGTCGATCGCACGGTCCACACCACCGCCACCGGCAAGACCTATCTGGTCATCCATGGCGACCAGTTCGACGTGGTGGTGATGAATGCCAAATGGCTCGCCCATGTCGGGGACTGGGCCTATAACGCCGCCCTTCGCGTCAATATCGCCATCAATTGGGTGCGCCGGCGACTCGGTTTGCAATACTGGTCCTTGAGCGCCTGGGCGAAGCAAAAGGTCAAAAATGCCGTCTCGGTGATCGGGCGATTCGAGGAAGCGCTGGTCCACGAAGCCAGGGAATCCGGGGTTGACGGGGTCATCTGCGGGCACATTCACTTTGCTGACATGCATGACAGGTTAGGTATCCACTACATCAACACGGGTGATTGGGTGGAAAGTTGCACGGCGATCGTCGAGACAACGGACGGCAATTTCGAGTTGATCAAGTGGACCGAGATGATGGCGGGCGAGCCTCGTCGCTTCCGCCTCCGCAAGGCGGATCGTTCCGTCGCCTCCTGATCGTCACTGACGCCTGGCATCCGCAAATCAATGGCGTGGTGCGCACACTGGACACGCTGGGCCGCGAACTAGCCGCCCGCGATATCGAGGTTCGCTACCTCACCCCCGAGCGCTTCTGGACCGTCCCGGTCCCCACCTATGCCGAAATCCGGCTCTCGCTGGCGACGCAAGGGGCCGTTGCCGCCTTCATCGATGGCGTAGCGCCCGATCGCATCCATATTGCCACCGAGGGACCCCTGGGCTGGCAGGCGCGGCAATATTGCCTTGACCGGGGTCTTGCTTTCACCACCAGCTTTCACACCCGCTTTCCCGAATACTTGGCCGCGCGCGTGCCAGTATCGCCCGAATTGGGCTATGGCTATCTGCGCTGGTTCCATTGGCCCGCCGCCCGCACCATGGTTCCCACCCCCTCGCTGATGGTGGAACTGGCCGGCCATGGCCTGGGCCATCTGGCCCTCTGGTCGCGCGGCGTCGATCTCTCCCGCTTCAGTCCCGGCCCCAAGACCTGGTTCACCGATCTGCCCGGCCCGCATCTGCTTTGCGTCGGTCGCGTCGCGGCGGAAAAGAACGTCACGGCCTTTCTCGATCTTGATGTGCCCGGCACCAAGATCGTGGTTGGCGATGGGCCGGACCTTCCGGCACTCATGCGGCGCTATCCTGACGTGCATTTCCTGGGCTATCGCTTTGGCGACGAGCTGGCCGAAATCTATCGCAGCGCCGATGTCTTCGTCTTTCCCAGCCGCACGGACACGTTCGGCAATGTGGTGATCGAGGCGCTCGCCTCGGGCGTGCCGGTCGCCGCCTATCCGGTTACCGGGCCACGCGACATCCTCACCGATCCGAGCGCGGGAGCGCTGGACGAAGATCTGGGCGCTGCGGTGCGCCGTGCGCTCACGCTGTCCCGGTCGGCCGCCCGCGCCCATGGCTGCCGCTTTACGGTTCCGGCCAGCGTCGATCAGTTCCTGTCGCATCTCGAACCGGCTGTCCCGGCGCTGCCCATGGCCGCCGCCAGCTGATCGTTGCTTGCGTCGAACACACTTGCGGCGCATTGTTCTTCACATTGAGTTTATCTGATTTGCTCCCGGAGCCATCTGCGATGGGTTCGCCTTTGGCAGCGCGCCTTAGCTCGCCCGCTGTCCGTACCAGTCTTTTCTACGCGACCCTGTTTGCCTCGGGCGCGGTTTCCAATCCGTTCCTGCCGATCTGGCTGAGCGAACGCGGCATCGGCACCGGCGAAATCGGCGTCATCAATGCCGCGCCGATTTTTGCGATGATCGTCATCAACATGGTTGTGGGGCGTCTCGCCGACCGGGCCAGCGACTGGCGCAATGTCATTGTCATCGGCTCGATCATTGCCGCCATCCCGCCGATCTTCCTGCTGTTCATGGACGACTATGTCGCCATCCTTATCATCTGGACGCTCCTGATCGTGCCGTTTCAGGCCATCGCTCCGGTGGTCGATGCCGCCACCTATCGCATGACGCGCCGCACCGGCATGGATTTTGGTGCCATCCGCGTCTGGGGCACGATTGGCTTTGTCGCCGTAACGCTGGTGGCCGGCGTGGTACTCGACCGCATGGGAGCAGGGGCATTCGTGCCGCTGCTCATCGCCGTCAGCGCCATCCGGGCGCTGGTTTCGCTCGGCCTGCCGCTGTTTCGCTCGCAGGACGAATATTCGCGCCCCATGCATCCCATCGATGCGCCGATCAATCCGCTGATCGCCATTCGCCTCGGCCAGCTCTGGCGGCCGTGGTTCCTGATGACGTTGATCGGGGCGGCGCTGCTGCATGGCAGCCACATGATGCAGATGGGTTTTGGCGCGCTGATCTGGGCCGAGGAGGGGATCCCCGGCTGGGTCATCGGCATCTTATGGGCCGTTGCGCCCACCGCCGAAATCCTCGCCATGATCTATTTCGAGCGCATCACCAAGCGCTTCGCCGCCCGCCACCTGATCCTGCTCGGCTGCCTTTGCGGCGCCATCCGCTGGTGGGGCTTTGCCCTCGAGCCCGATATCTGGGTGCTGGTACTGCTGCAGACACTGCACATGGCAACCGTTGGCCTCACCTTTCTGGGCATCACCAATTTCATCGCCAACTGGACCAGCGAAGACATCGCCGCCGAAGCGCAGAGCTTTTTCGTCATGATCCGCCAGGTGGTGACCGTGGTAGCGCTTCTGGGTTTCGGCATATTGGCTGGCACGATGGGAGCGGGCGCCTTCTACGTCGCCGCCATCATGAGCGCCATCGGCGCGGTCATGGTGGTGGTGTCGCTGGTGGTGATGAACCCGAAGCGCGAGGATGCGCAGGCGGTCATTTGAGGGGCCGGGATACCCCCTCCTAGCCTCCCCCTGATAGGGGGAGGGATCTGCCGGTGGGTGGTACGGATCGAGTTTTAGCCACCTGACGGTTCCTCCCCCTATCAGGGGGAGGCTAGGAGGGGGTACTCCGATCTCTCAGTCACCCCCGTCACCCGAAAGCCGCACCTGCACTTGTAACGATTGCAACGTTGGAAATCCCCCTTGCCTTCGTCACAAAGCCAAGCGAACAAAGGTGCCGGGCACTGATTTGCCCGGGGTTCACTTTTCATGGCATCCGCTCTGTCGCGCTGGGCTTCGCCCGAGCTGCGCGCTTCGATTTTTCATTTTACCGTTTATCTGCCGGGCGCCGTCAGCAGCGTCTATCTGGCGATCTGGCTGGCCGAGCATGGCATTCCGGCCGAACAGATCGGCATCATCAATGCCATGCCGGTTCTGGTGCTGCTGGGCATCAATATGCTGGTGGGCCGGCTGGCCGATCGCGCCAGCGATTGGCGCATCGCCATTCTGATCGTGTCGCTGCTCAGCGGCATTGCGCCGATTGGCCTGTTCTTCGTTAGCGAATTCTGGGGCATCGTGCTGGTCTGGCTGCTCTGCACCGTGCCTGGCGGCCTGGTGCCGCCGCTGACCGATGCGGCGACCCTGCGTTTGGCGCACCGCACCGGCACCGATTTCGGCAGCATGCGCGCCTGGGGCACTATCGGCTATGTGCTGGGGACCGCGCTGGTTGGCCTGGCCGTCACCGCTTTTGGCACAGCTGCTTTTGTGCCGCTGTTTTTCGCCGTCTCGGTCGGCCGCGCCATTGTCGGCTTTACCCTGCCGCGGTTCCGAGCGCCGGCACCGGTGGCCACGCTCGCCAATGCCAATCCGGAAAAGCCGCGGCTCGCTCCGGCCCTCAAGCTCTGGTTCGTGCTGCCCATTCTCGGCTTTGCCCTGGTCAATTCCAACAATGCCGTGGTGGGCGGCTTCGGAGCCTTGATCTGGCACGATTACGGCATTCCCGATTACTTCATTGGCCCGCTGCTGGCTACGGCGGCGGCCGCCGAGGCCGTGCTGATGGTCATGTGGCGGCGCTTCGGCGGTCGGGTCACGGCGCGCAATATGATCCTGGTGTGTTGCGCGGCGTCGCTGCTGCGCTTTTTCATCATGGCCTTCAACCCGCCGGCAATCGTGCTGTTCTTCACCCAGATGCTGCACGCGTTCAGCTTCGGCATGGGGTATTTCGGCGTCGTGCATTTCATCGCCAATTGGACCAGCGAAGACATCGCCGCCGAGGCGCAGGGCTTTGCCACCATGCTGCAACAGGGGGCGTCCTTCGTTTCGCTGATGCTGTTCGGCGTGCTGGTCAGCCATTTTGGCGGTGCAGCATTCTTCGCCTCAGCGTTGTTTGCGCTATTGGGGATAGGCTGCGTGCTCTGGTCGCTGAAGCTGAAGCCACCCAAGGAGGCGTGAGGGCGTAGCGGCCCCGTCCTCCTGCACTCTCCCTATAAGGTGAGGGGTGCCAACCGATTGATTGTCCCCAAAAACAAAAGGCCCCGGTCACCCGGGGCCTTTTCAATTCTCATCCGAGCCTCAGCTCAGTCGCCCACTGGCATGGGCCAGGGTCGTGTAGACCTTGCCGCGATCGCTCAGCAGATATTCGCGGGTTTCGGCGGCGGGGCGGGGGCCGGCGGCGGCGCGTTTCAGCAATTGTTCGAACTCGCTCATATAGGCCTGCGCGGTGCGGGCGAAGTCGGGTTCACGCTGCAGCTTCTTGCGCACGTCGTCATAGGTGCCCTGGCCGGTCAGCGTATAGATGCGGCGCGAGAACACGTTGGATTCCCCGGCCTGATAGCGGGCCCAGGCTTCGGCCAGGGCGCCGTCGTCGATGGCACGGGCGATCTCGTCAGTCAGGCCCGAAAGGCCGGCCTGCGGCTGCTGGGCGCTGGCCTGCTTGGCCGTGGCATTGCGCAGCACGTCACGCAGCCAGCCGCCTTCGCCCTGCGGCGCGGCATCGGCTTCAACGGCTGCCTGGGCGTCGACATCGCGTTGCGGGGCGGCGGCGCGGGCAGGTTCGGGCTGACGCACAGGCTCGGGCCGGCGGGCCGGTTCTGCCGTGCGGATCGGATCGACCAGCGTCTGACGGGGCGGCTCACGGTAGCCCGTGTCGCGCGGGGGCTGATAGGCCGGTGCTTCGGCGCGAGGCTCCGGGCGCGGGGCAGGGCGCTGTGGCGGGCGGCGGTCGTTGAGGTCGAGCGTCGCCGGCTGGCTGCGCACGATGGCATTGAGTTCGCTCAGCGCTTCGATCTGCTCGGCCACGACGCGGCGCATGGCAGCGGCGCTGGCGCGGGTTTCCTCGGGCAGCTCGTTGACGCCGCGGGCCAGTTCGGCGCGTGTGGCTTCGAGTTCGCTGCCCACTTCCTTGGCCGTCTGGCGCATGGCGCGGGCAGTGTCGTTGAAGCGCTGAGTGGCTTCTTCCATCGCCTTCTGCATTTCGCCGATCATCTGCTGCTGGGCCTGCTGCAGGGCAGCATTGGCACGACGGCCCTCGGCATCGGCGCTGTCGCGGAAATCGCCTAGACGGCTGCTGACTTCGCCCGAAGTCTCGTCCAGCGCCTGACGGAACGTGCCCGTGGTCTGGTCGATGGCGTTGCGCAACTGGCCGGTATTGGAGGCAATGGCCCCGCGCACCGAAGCGGTCGAGTCGGCAATGGTGTCGGCCAGCGTGCTGGTCGTGGTGGTCAGCACATCGGTGACATTGCCGGCGGTCGAGGCGAGCACGTCGCTGACCTTGGTGGCATTTTCTTCCAGGGCATTGTTGACCTGGCTGGTCTGGTCGCTGAGCGCCAGCCGGACGGAGGATGCCGTCTGGTTGAGGGCATTGGCGGCAGCATCGGCGGCGCGCTGCACCGCGCCATCCACCTGGGCAGCATTGGTCGACAGCGTTGTCGTGAACCGCTCATTGGTCTGGTAGAGCGCGTCGTTGACATCGGCCGTCGAGGACTGGATGGCCTCGGTGATCGTGGCGGTGGTGGCTTCGAGCGTTTCGGCAACGGTGCCGGTGGTTGCCGCCAGGGCTTCGTCCATGGCGCGGCGGGCGCCGATCAGGCGGCGTTCGGTATCGTTGACCGTATCGGCGATCGACTGGGCGAACATGCGCATGCGGCCGTCGATATCGTCGGCACGGCTGGCAAAGCTCTGGGCCAGCGCATCCATGGCGCCCCGGCGATCTTCCAGCGTGATGAGCGCGGATTCGCTGGTGGAGCTGAGCGCGGTCGAAACCTGCTGCATATTGGCCGCTTCGGTATCGAGCCGGCCGAGGACGGTCGAGAATTCGTCGACCATCGAGCGGATGGTGGACTGCAAGGCTCCCACATGCTGGCTGACCATGACGCCGGCCTGCTCGGTCTGCCCGATGGCATCGCGAATGGTGGTCGAATAGGTCGAGGTCTGCTGGGCGACTGAGGTTTCGAGGTTGGCCAGGTTCGCCGTCGACGCATCGAGCACCCGCTGCAGCAGCAGGTTGGAATCGTTGAGCTTGCCCAGGGCGGCCGTGACATCGGTGAGGATGCGCGAGGTCGAGACGGCCATGATGGCCTCGGCTTCCTTGGCGTTTTCGCCCAGGGCGTCGCGCAGCAGGTTGCCATGGCTGAGCAGGGCATTCTGCAGCTGGTCGGAGCGGTCGCTGACCAGGGCGGCGAAGGCATTGGTGTGCTCTTCGACCGAGCGGTTGATATCGGTCAGGCGGGTTTCGATAGACCCGACGGCGTCGGGTGCCTTGACTGTCAGCAATTGGTCGATATTGCCCGCGGCAGCACGGATCAGGTCCAGCACGCCACGCACGGCGCCGTCCATGCGGTCGGCCGTGGCGGTCACGTCGGTGGCGATATTTTCCGTTGCCGCCGTGATGCGGGTGGCGATGGTTTCCTCGATCCGGTCGGCGCCGGCTTCGAGATCGGCCATGGATTGGGTGATCGAAGTATTGATTGAGGCATTGAGAGCTGCCAGCCGCTCGGCCGTGATGTCGGCGCGGGCGGTGATGGCCTCGGGCAGGGTGCCCAGGCGCTGGTCGACCATGTCGGTGATGGCGCGGCGGGCCGAATTGACGCCGCTCTCGATGAGGTCGGCGGCCTTGCGGGCGCTTTCGCCCACCGTGGCGCTGGCCGCATCGATCCGTGCGGTGACCCCATATTCGGCATCGGAAATGCGCGAGATGGCGCTGTCGAGGCCCGTGCCCAGATGCGTGTTCACCTCGGCCACCTTCTCGGCGATCATGTCCGACATGGTGGTGACGCGCTCGCTCATCGTGTCGGTGACATTCTGCAGCGAGGATTCGATCTTGGCGCGAGCATCTTCGCCCTGCTGGGCGATGGTGTCGGCCAGCTCGCTTGTGCGCAGGCCGATGGTTTCGCCCATCGAGGCGGTGTGCGTTTCGAGCGTGTCGCTGAGTGCCTGGGTGCGCTGGCCCAGGGCTTCGCTGAGCGCCTGGGTGCGGGTGCCCACGGCCTGCGCCAGTTGCTGGGTGCCGCTGTCGAGGGTGGTGCGCAACTGAGCCGAGCGTTCGTCGAGCGCCGTAGTCAGGTTAGCCGTGCCATCGGTCAACTGGCTGGCGAACAGCTCGGTGCGGTCGGCAAGCTGGGTGGTGAGCGCTTCGGTGCGTTCATCGAGCTGGCTGGCCAGGCTTCCGGTGCGGGATTCGATTTCCAGCGAGAGGGCAGAGGTGCGTTCCGAGAGGGTATCGGCCAGGCGCTGGGTGCGACCCGAGATCGCCAGGTCGAATTCGGACGTGCCGGTCGAGAGCGCGTCGCCCAGTTCCTGGCTGCGGACCCGGATGGCTTCGCTCATGTCGCTGGCGCGGGTGCTGAGGCTTTCGTCCAGTTCCAGCGCGCGCGTGTCGAGGGCGCTGGTGATTTCCCCGGCGCGGCTGGCCAGAATGCCGTCCAGCTTCTGGGTGCGTTCGTCCAGCGTGCCCGAGATGAGGCTGGCATGGCTGTCGAGCGCATCGGAGAGCGCCCTGCTGCGCGTCCCGAAATCTTCGGTGATGGCGCGGGCCTTGGCGCCCAGCACTTCGCCCAGTTCGCGGGTCTTTTCGCTGATGGCGCTGTCAAAGCGGCCGGATTCTTCGTTGAGCGCCATTTCGAGCACATTGGCGCGAGCAGCAAAGCTGGTGCCCTGTGCTTCGAGGCGGGCAATCAGGCTATCGCCCTTGTCGCCGATGACGCCGTCCAGCGTGCCCAGGCGGGTATCGAGAATGGCGGCGATTTCGGTCAGCCGCGCATCGAACTGGCTGAGCGAATCCTGTCCGGCCGAGGAAAGCGTGATGCGAGCACGGTCGGAAGTATCGTCCAGCGCGCCATTGATTTCGATCAGTGCCGATTGCAGGCGGCTATCCATGGCGTTGAGCTGGATCGAAACCGATTCATCGAGCTGGCGGGTGAGGGCGTTGAGCAGCACCTCGGCTTCGCGCGAGCGGCCGGAAATGTCATCGGCGATCTTCTGGCCGATCAGGTCCAGCGCGCCGGTGACTTCATGGCCGCGATCGCGTAGCTGGCCCAGCAGTGACGTGCTGCCGTCGCTGAGCAAGCCCGAAATGGTGGTGGTGCGCTCGTCCAGCGCTGCGGCGAGGCGGCCCGTCGTATCATCAAGCGTTTCAGAGAGACGCCCGGTCGTGCCGTCCAGCAGGCCAGCCAGCTTTTCGGTGCGTGCATCGAGGGCCGAAGCCAGCTCGCCCGTGCGGCTATCCAGCGCGTCGGCAATCTTGCCGCTGGTGCCTTCCAGCAGGCCCGCGAGATTGGCTGTGCGATCTTCGAAGCTGCCGGTGATGGCGCCAGTGCGCTCCTCGATCAGGCGGGTGCGCTCGTCCATGGCGGCGGCAATGGTGGCGGCGTGGCCGTCGAGCGCATCGGTCAGCGCGGCAATGCGGCTTTCGACACCGGAATTGAGCGTGCCGGCGCGTTCGTCGAGGGCGCCGGTCATGGCCGCGGTCTTGTCGTCGAAGGTCAGCGACAGGCGGCCGGCGCTGTCATCCAGCGCCGAAATGAAGTCGGTGGTGCGGTTGTCCACCAGCGACACGAAGCCTTCGGTGCGTTCGCCAAAGGCGTTGGTCAGCGTATTGCCGGCGGTTTCAAGCGCGCGGGTCAAATTGCCGCCGCTTTCCACGATGGTTCCGGAAATACGCTGGCTGATCATGTCGAGATCAAACACCAGGCCCGTATGGCTCTCGGTGATCGCCTCGCGCACGCGCTCGGTATTGGTCAGAACGCTTTCGCGCTGGCTGGCCAGCTCGGCAATCAGCGCGCGCATGCGCGATTCATTGTCTGAATAGGTGCGTTCGAGCGCGGTGACCTCGTTGTGGATCATCACTTCGAGTTCGCCTGCGCGCGAGAGGGCTCGCTCCAGGCCATCGCCCAGCGCGTTGACTTCGCGGCGCACGGCCTGGCCCACCGAAGCGACCTTGTCGGCGGCGGTGACCTCGGGTTCGGCCAGGCGGATGGCGGCTTGGGTGATCGAAGAGGCGGCGTTGCGCAGGTCCTGGGCGCGACGGAACAGCGTGGCGACACCGAAAAAGCCCAGCACGGGCAGGATCATGATGGCGGCAAGTGCGATGAAATCGATGGTGCCGGCAAATTGGCCGAAATTGGCAAGCTGGCTGCCATAGCGCAGATAGCCGGCCGAGCCAGAAGCAACAAGCCAGATGACCGAGAGCGCGAGGGCAACCCAGGTCGGCGCGGAAGATGAGCGGTTCTGCAGGCTATAGAGGAGTTTCGACGTGGGGAAGCGGTCGTCATTGGCGACGGCCCCGGCCTGTTGGGCGATCTTGTCAGCGGCGCGCAGGCGTTCGGAGCGGGCAGGGTCGGCGGCGCGCTTTTCAGGCGCCTTTTCCGGCGTGCTGTCGATATTGAACACCGAATCCTTCAGCGCGTCTTCAACGGCAGAAAAAGCCAGGGCGGCGGGATCGTTGGGGGGTGTCGAATTCTGCGCCATACTCTTTACTACTCTCGCGTCGACTTCACAGCGATAGGGCGGCAAGTTGGCGGTGTGGTAACCCCCAACCTGTTTCCGGGCTGGTGGTCAAATGGAAACAATTCGATGCAAATGCGCCGCATTATTTCCGCACCATCGCCGCCGCGCGCTGGTTCAAAACACATACATACATTCAATTTTACTCAAACCGAATGCTTTCTTACCCAAAGGTTAATTTTTTGGGGAGAACGAGGCGCATCAAAACCGGCAAAGAACGGCGAAGATGTGGCTTAATCAGCCGTTCACCCGGGGCTTTTAAGCTTCTGCTGCAGTTTCGGCTTGGCACTCTCGCGAGCCCGTCTTGTTAAGGAGTTGGGGTGGATGGCCCAAAGGTCTTCGGCGCTCGATCGCGATGTCGCCAAACCGGCCAGGCGGCCAGCCCGGCCCATCGATCTGGTGCATCTGGCCAAGCAATGCCTGGGCGATGCCGGGCTTGAACGCGAAATTCTGCATCTGTTCGACAGCACGATCAAAACCTACCTCGCCCGGCTCCTCGCCGCCACCGCGCCCGACGAGGTGCTGTTTGCCCTCCACACGATCAGGGGCGCAGCCGCCGGCGTCGGCGCCTTCGCGATCACCGACCTGGCCAAGGCAATGGAAGCGGACGCCAGGGCAGGTCGGGCCATCGAGGTTGAACAGATCGACGATCTGAAGATGGCGGTGGAAGAGGCGAGCGGGTTTATTGGGGATGTGCTGGGGCGGGAGTAGGGGCCTAGTGCTGCTCCGCTGCGAAAGCAGGAACTCTGTTCCTTCTCTCTACCTCCATTTGACCACCACCCTTGCCTTCCCCTATAGAGCGCCCAATATTTGTTGCGCTTCGCAGCCCGCAGTGCCGGGCGCCCAAAGGCAAGTTTCCATGAGCATGTCCCTCGCCGCCGAGACGCCGTCTCGCGCCATCACTGAGCCCTATCGCACCCGCCGGACCTTCGCGATCATCTCGCACCCGGACGCGGGCAAGACCACGCTGACCGAACGGCTGCTGGCCGCTGCCGGCGCGATCCAGTCTGCCGGCGCGGTGCGTGGCAAGGCCGGCACGCGCTCGACGCGTTCGGACTGGATGGAAATGGAGCAGCAGCGCGGCATTTCCATCACCTCATCGGTGATGACCTTTGACTATGACGGGCTGACGCTCAACCTGCTCGACACGCCAGGCCACTCGGACTTTTCCGAGGATACCTATCGCACCCTGACCGCCGTCGACGCAGCCATCATGGTGATCGACGCCGCCAAGGGCATCGAAGCGCAGACCCTCAAACTGTTCGAAGTCTGCCGCCTGCGCGACATCCCCATCATCACCTTCATCAACAAGGTGGACCGCGAGGGCCTCAGCCCGCTCGATCTGATCGACGAAATCCAGGGCAAGCTGGCGCTCGATCTTACGCCTGTGCTGTGGCCGATCGGGCAGGGGGTGGATTTCCACGGCTATCTCGACCTGTTGGAAAAGCGCGTGCTGAACCCCCAGGGCAAGCCGATTGCCGAATATAATGCCATCGAAGACCTGCTCGACAACGACGCGCTCATCGAAGACCCCGTCTTCATGACCGCGCTCGAAACCCTCGAAATGGCCACGGCCATGCTGCCGCCCTTCGATCTCGACACCTTCCATGCCGGGCATCTCAGCCCCGTGCTGTTCGGCTCGGCCCTCAAGGGCATTGGCGTGGCCGAACTGCTGCGCACGCTGGGCGAATGGGGCCCCGAGCCGCGTCCGCAGCCGGCCATTCCCGCACCCATCGAGCCCGCCGATGAAAAGGTCACCGGCTTCGTGTTCAAGGTGCAGGCGAACATGGACGCCAACCACCGCGACCGCATCGCCTTTGTTCGCCTATGCTCAGGCACCTTCACCCGCGGCATGCGCCTCAAGAATGTGCGCTCGGGCAAGGACATGGCCGTGTCCAACCCGATGTTCTTCTTCGGCAATGACCGCGAACTGGCCGAGCAGGCTGTGGCCGGCGATATCGTCGGCATTCCCAACCACGGCACGCTTTCTGTCGGCGATACCCTCACCGAGGGCGCGACGATCAATGTGACGGGTATTCCCAACTTCGCCCCGGAAATCATCCGCCGCGTGCGCCTCACCGATCATATGAAGACCAAGCAGATGGCCAAGGCCCTCTCCGACCTGTCGGAAGAAGGCGTCACCCAGGTGTTCCGCCGCGTCGTCGGCGCCGACTGGATCGTGGGCGTTGTCGGCCAGCTGCAGCTCGAAGTGCTGTCGTCGCGCGTCGCCAAGGAATATGGCGTGCCGATCACCTTTGAGAGCCTCAATTATGAAGTGGCCCGCTGGATCGAGAGTGATGATCCCAAGGAATTGGAACGCTTCATCGCCGCCCAGAAGATGAATATTGCCGAGGACCGCACCGGTGCCCCGGTCTTCCTCGCGCAAAACGCCTGGTGGGCCGACCGCGCCAAGCAGGATTTCCCGAAGATCCGCTTCCTCACCACGAAGGAACGGCATTGACCGACCGTATCGAAGAGTTCCTGAGCGCAGTGAAATCGGCCTTTGCCGGCAACACGCTGGTCAAGCTGAAACTGGCTGGCTATCACGGCGGCGAAGCCGATCTTAAATCCATCGACGTCAAGAAGATCGTCGCCAAGGGGGTGGAGAAGTTCAGCTTCACCTTCCATTACAAAACCCGCGACATCATCAAAAACCAGATCCAGCCCGAGGCCTTGGGCAATCTGCGCATTGCCCTCAAGGACGAGTTCCGCAGCGCTCAGCTCGCCACCACCGAGTTCGATCTGAGTTTCGAGCGCAATGGCGACAAAATCCGCCTCAAGCGCACCGAAGTCGCCGGCCGTGAAGCCCCCTCGACCGACCACAACCGCGCCAAGAACCGTCCTTTGGCCGAGACCAATAAGCCATACCTGCATGCCCTTGGCATCACCGGCAAGGACGGCGTCGTGCGCAACGACGCGCAGGATAAATTCCGCCAGATCAATAAGATGGTCGAAATCTTTGCCCCCTTGATTCAGGCGATCAAGGCGGAAAAACCCCGCATCGTCGATATGGGGGCGGGCAAGGGGTATCTCGATTTCGCGCTCTATGACTACCTCGCCAATGTCGCCAAGCGCCCCGCCGAGATCGTCGGCGTCGAAATGCGCGACAAGTTGGTTGAGGACGGCAATGCGACCGCCGCCCAGTCTGGTTTTTCGGGTCTCAACTTCCAGCCCGGCACCATCCTCGATTCCGACGCGACTGGCGCCGACGCCGTCATTGCGCTGCATGCCTGCGACACGGCCACTGACGACGCCATCTACAAGGGCATCGCTGCCGGTGCCTCGCTGATCGCCGTCGCGCCCTGCTGCCACAAGCAAATCCGCCGCCAGATGGAAGCCGGAAAGCCCGAGGATAAGTTGTCGATCCTGCTCCGCCACGGCATTTTCATGGAGCGCCAGGCCGAAATGGTCACCGATGCCCTCCGTGCCCTTTATCTCGAGCTAAATGGTTACCGCACCAAGGTTTTCGAGTTCGTCTCCGACGCCCACACGCCCAAGAACAACCTGATCGTCGCCGAAAAAGACGGCCGCGTCGGCCGCGATCGCGACGCGATTCTCAGGCAGATAAGTGAAACCAAGGCCATGTTCGGCATAGAGCGGCATTACCTGGAAGGTCTGCTAGGGCTGTAGCTCCGGCGATTTTCCAAGCTGTGGGTTTATAAATCCCACGCCAACGGCTATATGCTGATGCAACAGCAAGCTCTCCCGAGACCCATGACCAAGATCACTTACGTCCAGCAGGACGGCGAACGCATCGAGACCGAAGGCCAGAACGGGGCCACCGTGATGGAAACGGCCATCATGAACGGCATTCCGGGCATTATCGCCGAATGCGGCGGCGCCTGCACCTGCGCTACTTGCCATGTTTACGTCGACGACGCCTGGACCGAAACGGTCGGCGGCCCGTCCAACATGGAGGAAGACATGCTCGACTTCGCCTTCGACGTGCGGGCCAATAGCCGTCTGTCCTGCCAGATCAAGGTCAAGGATGAACTCGACGGCCTGGTCGTCCACGTGCCGAGCCGCCAAGGTTAGAACTCCAAAGCTACCCCACCCACGATGTCATCCCGGCGCAGGCCGGGATCCATGCTGAAGGCTATCCCAGCATGGCCTGTGTGGAGAGAACACAGCATGGATTCCGGCCTGCGCCGGAATGACACCGTGTTTGTGAGAACATCGCAGCCATATCCCGAGAGTAAAATTTTCTCCGCATCTCCGGCGCAAAGATTCATTTAGCGGGTTTGTGGTATTCCCATTGTCGGCGTTCTGCGCCACGCCTTGCTAGGGAAATATAAAAGCTATTGAATTTCAACGCCTTGTATATGTGGGCCGGAGTGGATTATTTTGCCCGCCACTCACAACAGGGTTCCAATGGGTTATCTCAACACATTTCCGTTGAGCTACAAGGTACAGGGTCTGCGCATCGTCATCGTCGGCGGTGGTGAAGAAGCCCTCAACAAAGCCCGGCTGGTGACTAAGACGACCGCTCAGGTCGTGATTATATCCGAACAGATCGCAGCCGATTTTTCCGGCCTTTCCGTCACCCTGATCGAGCGCGATTTCATCGCCGCCGATCTCGACAATACCGCCCTGGTTTTCGTTGCCGAGGAAAGCGCCGCCGCGGACCGTGCCAAGGCCGAAGCCCGCGCCCGTAGCATCCCGCTCAATGTGGTCGACGTTCCCGCCGAATGCGATTTCTACACCCCCTCCATCGTTGATCGCGCGCCGCTCACCGTCGCCATCTCCACCGAAGGCGATGCCCCGGTGCTGGCCCGTCTTGTGCGTGCTCGTGTTGAGGCGATGCTGTCGCCCCGCATTGGCAAAATCGCCAGGCTCGCCGGTGGTTTACGCCACAAGGTTGAGAGCCTGATTCACGATGGCGCCGCCCGCCGCCGGTTCTATGAGGCGCTGGTGACCTCGCCCGCCATCGAAGCCGCCGAAGCTGCAGGGCAGGGCGCTGACGCCGCCGAAACCCTGCTGGCCCAGCATGCCGATGCCCAGGCACACGGCGTCGTCTGGCTGATCGGCGCTGGTCCGGGCTCGGAAGACCTGCTCACCCTGCGCGCCCAGCGTCTGCTGCAGGAAGCCGATGTCATCGTGCATGACCAGCTGGTGCCGGATGCCGTGGTGCAGATGGGCCGCCGCGATGCCGAGCAGATTTCGGTTGGCAAGGCCAAGGGCCATCACAGCTTTTCGCAGGCCCAGATCAACACGCTGATTGTTCGCCTGGCCAAAGAGGGCAAAAAGGTCGCCCGCCTCAAATCCGGCGATCCGATGATTTTCGGCCGCGCCGGCGAAGAAATCGCCGCTCTGCGCAAGGCCGGCGTGCCCTATCAGATCGTGCCCGGCGTCAGCGCCGCCCTTGCCGCTGCCGCCGATACCGCCACCCCGGTCACGCTGCGTAAAGTCTCCAGCGGCTTCGTGATGGCCACTGCCCATGGCGCCGATGATAGCGACCTCACCCATTGGGCCGCTCTCGCCCAGTCCGGCCTGACGCTGGCGCTGTACATGGGCAAGTCCATCGCCCCCGCGGTCGCCGCCCGCCTGATCGAGCAGGGCGCCAGTGCCGCGCTGCCCATCGGCATCGTGGTCAATGCCGGCCGGGCCGACAAATCCACCTATTCTGGAACTCTGGGAACGCTGGCGGCCAATGCCGTGGCGTTTGCCGATGGTCCGGCAATCATTTTCGTAGGCGAAGCCGTTGAGGCCGGTGATTGGGCAGAGGCTGCCCAGCTCACCGGTATGAGCTTCAAAGTAGCGTGACGACATGGAAATTCTGACCGGCAATGAGCTGACATCGGGCGGGACGGTTTATCTCGACGCCCACAATAACTGGGTCGAGGACCTGCAAGCCGCACGTCTGTTCGGCAAGGAAGAGACTGCCGAGCGCGATGCTGCTTTGGTGGCCACCAAGGCCGGTGGCCGCGTCATCAGCCTTGAAATCGAGGAAGTGAGCCAGGCGGACGGCCAAATCGTCCCCAAGCGCTTGCGCGAACGTATTCGGGCGGCGGGCCCCACCGCGCCCCTGACATTGAACGGCGAGATTTACGACCGCCAGCATCTGGATGAGGACGGTCATGTATCGATATGACGAATTCGACGCGGCTTTCGTTGCGGGCCGCACCAGCCAATTTGCCGATCAGGTCAAGCGTCGCCTCTCGGGCGAGCTGAGCGAAGACCAGTTCCGCCCCCTGCGGCTGATGAACGGGCTCTACCTGCAATTGCACGCCTA
This sequence comes from Devosia yakushimensis, assembly GCF_030159855.1. Lineage (NCBI taxonomy): Bacteria > Pseudomonadati > Pseudomonadota > Alphaproteobacteria > Hyphomicrobiales > Devosiaceae > Devosia > Devosia yakushimensis. Next base: position 942,291 of record NZ_BSNG01000001.1, read on the forward strand.
TATGCTGCGCATCGCCGTGCCCTATGGCACGCTGTCGTCGCGCCAGATGCGCAAGTTTGCCCATATCGCCCGCACCTATGATCGTGGCTATGGCCACTTCACCACGCGGCAGAACATTCAGTTCAACTGGCCCAAGCTCAAGGACATTCCGGTGATCCTGGAGGAGCTGGCTTCGGTCGAGATGCACGCCATCCAGACCTCGGGCAATTGCATCCGCAATGTCACGGCCGACCATTTCGCTGGCGCTGCCGCCGACGAGATCATCGACCCGCGCCCGATTGCCGAAATCCTGCGCCAATGGTCGAGCCTGCATCCCGAATTCAGCTATCTGCCGCGCAAGTTCAAGATCGCCATCACCGGCGCGCCGAATGACCGCGCCGCCATCCGCTTCCACGATATTGGCCTGCAGGCCGCCACCAATGCGGCCGGCGAAATTGGCTGGGAAGTCTGGGTTGGTGGTGGCCTTGGCCGTACGCCGATGATCGGCAAGCTGATCAACAGCTTCGTGCCCAATGAGCACCTGCTGGCCTATCTGGAATCCATCATGCGGGTCTATAACCGCTATGGCCGCCGCGATAACAAGTACAAGGCGCGCATCAAAATCCTGGTGCACGAAGAAGGCCTTGAGACCATCAAGGGGCAGGTCGAAGCCGAGTTTGCCGAGGTGCGCGGTGGCGTTTTGACCCTGCCGTCCGAGGAAGTGGACCGCATCACGGCCTATTTCGCGCCGCCGTCCTTCAAGGCGCAACCGGCCACCAAGATCGATGTGGCCTATCAGTCCATCATCGATCCCGCCTATGGCCGCTGGCTCGACCACAATATCAATTCGCATCGCGAAGCCGGCTATGCCTCGGTCACCATCTCCCTCAAGCCTGTTGGCGGCGCCCCGGGCGATGCCACCGATAAGCAGATGGACGACATTGCCGATATCGCCGAGCGCTACGCGTTCGACGAGTTGCGCGTGACCCATGAGCAGAACCTGGTCCTGCCCCATGTCGCCATTGCCGACCTCCGCGCCGTCTATGACGCGCTGGTCGCCACCGGCCTCGCCGAAGGCAATACCGGGCTGATCACTGACATGATCTGCTGCCCGGGCCTTGATTTCTGCGCCCTGGCCAACGCCCGTTCGATCCCCATCGCGCAGGAAATCAGCCGCAAGTTTGCCGAACCCAAGCGGCAGGCCGAAATCGGCGATCTCAAGATCAAGATTTCCGGCTGCATCAATGCCTGCGGCCACCACCATGTCGGTCACATCGGTATTCTGGGCGTCGAGAAAAAGGGCGGCGAACTCTATCAGATCACCCTGGGCGGCGACGCCACCGAGCACGCCTCCGTCGGCAAAATCATCGGCCCCGGCTTTGAGGCCGATGCGGTCCCCGGCGCCATCGAAACGCTGGTTGATACCTATATCGCCAAGCGGACCAGCGCGGATGAAAGCTTCATCGCCGCCTATCGCCGCCTGGGCGAAGCCCCGTTCAAGGAGGCCCTCTATGGCACTGCCTAAATTGGCCCCGGTCCCCGCCGGGCACGACAAGCTGCGCGCCCTCGGCATTCTCGCCCTCAACGGCATGTTCGACGAGATGGACGCCGTTGGTGTCCTGCGGCAGGCCGCCAGCGAAATCCTCGTGGGCGATCTGGCTATTGTCTCCTCGTTCGGTGCGGATTCGGCCGTGCTGCTGCACCTCGTCGCGCAGGTCGATCCGAGTCTGCCGGTCTATTTCCTCGAAACCGGCAAGCATTTCCGCGAAACGCTGGACTATGTCGAAACGCTCAAAAAGCATCTCGGCCTGATCAATGTGCATGCCCTCCACCCCAATTCCGAGGATGTGAAGCGCTTCGATCCCAAAGGCGATCTCTGGGAAACCGACCCGGATTCATGCTGCCATATCCGCAAGACCGAGCCGCTTGAGCCGGTCACCGAGCAATATGGTGGTTGGGTCACGGGCCGCAAGCGCTTCCAGACCAAGGAACGCGGCGTGCTGCCGCATTTCGAGCTGACGAGTGATGATCGCATCAAGGTCAATCCGCTGGCCTATTTCACCGATGCCGATGTCAACCAATACAAGATCGACCACGGCTTGCCCGAGCACCCGCTCTTCGCTAAGGGCTACAAGTCGATCGGCTGCGCGCCCTGCACCTCGGTGGTTGCCGAGGGCGAGGACCCGCGTGCCGGCCGGTGGCGCGGCCTCAACAAAAAAGAGTGCGGCATCCATTTCGACTTCAACGGAGCGATCGCCAAGCCGATGACTGCCGCCACCAAACACACACTCTGGAAGGATGGCGCCTTCATCGCTGACCCGTTCCATGAATGGGCCGAAGGCGACGACCCCGCGAGCGTCAGCTACAAGCATGTGCCGCTTTCCGTGTTCCTGGCCAATCGCGACGCCGTGCTGGCCAATCCGCATCCGTTGGGCCTGCTGATCGTGCCGGGCGACCGGATCGAGGATGCCGAGGCCGATCTCGCTCGCTTTGCCTCCATCGCCATCAAATTCCCCGCCTTTACCGATGGGCGCGGCTATTCGGTGGGCCGGCTGCTGGCCGAGCGCTACGGATATGGCAATGAAATCCGGGCGATAGGCGATGTGCTTCAGGATCAGATTCCGCTGATGCGCCGCTGTGGCTTCAATGCCTTCGTCGTCTCCCACGAGCCGACCCGCCAGGCCCTGATCGAGAACCGCCTGCCAGAAGTGGCGCTGTTCTACCAGCCCGTGGGCATTACCGAAGTCCCCGCCGGCACGCGCCCCTTCCTTCGCCGCGCCCATTGAGGTAAGTGGAGCGGGTTTGTCACATTAACCCACCGGGTTGGTCTTGCGAAAGCGGGAACCCCCGTTGCTGAAACAGAGGTTCCCGTGGATGCGGGACACCGAGGTATAGTCAAACCTCGGCAAGAACGGACTTTGAGAAAAGCATGAGCACTGAGATCACCACCGATGTCGTCGTCATTGGCGCGGGCCCCTGCGGGCTGTTCGCGGCCTTTGAACTCGGACTGCTCGACCTCAAATGCCATTTCATCGACATTCTGGACCGCCCCGGCGGGCAGTGCGCCGAGCTCTATCCCGAAAAACCGATCTACGACATTCCTGGCTTCCCGGTGGTGACCGGCCAGGATCTGACCGACAATCTGATGGCCCAGATCGCCCCCTTCGCGCCCGAGTTCCACTTCAATCGCATGGTCAACTCCATCGAGAAGCAGGAAGACGGCTCGTTCAAGCTGGAAACCGATGCCGACGAGATTTTCCACGCCAAGGTGGTGGTCATCGCCGCCGGCGGCGGCTCATTCCAGCCCAAGCGCCCGCCGGTCGAGGGCATTGAGGCATTCGAGAACAAGTCGGTGTTCTATTCCGTCCGCAAGATGGATGATTTCCGCGATCAGGACGTCGTCATTGTCGGCGGCGGCGATTCAGCGCTGGATTGGACGCTTAACCTGCAACCTATCGTGCGCTCGCTGACCCTGGTGCACCGCCGCGATGCCTTCAAGGCCGCGCCGGCTTCGGTCAACAAGATGAAGGAAATGGTGGCCGAGGGTAAGATCAATTTCCTGCTCGGCCAGATCGGCAAGCTCGATGGCGAAAATGGCCAGATCAACCATGTGCATCTGACCACCGATGCCGGTGATCTCTCAGTGCCCGCCACGCGCCTGCTGCCGTTCTTCGGCCTCACGATGAAGCTGGGCCCGGTGGCCGATTGGGGCCTTGAGCTCAACGACAACACGATCAAGGTCGATACCGAGAAGTTCGAGACCTCGGTGCCCGGCATTTTCGCCATTGGCGACATCAATTGGTATCCAGGCAAGCTCAAGCTGATCCTCTCTGGCTTCCACGAAGCGGCGCTGATGGCCCAGGCCGCCAAGAAGATCGTCTCGCCCGATGAGCGTGTGGTGTTCCAATACACCACCAGCTCCACCAAGCTGCAGAAGAAGCTGGGCGTCGCCTAATTCCCGCATCGCGGTTTTATTGCCAGCACCGCCTTCCCCTTGCGGGGGAGGCCGGGAGAGGGGTATGGACGCCCCAAGAGTTGAGGAAGCGCCCATGAAAATCCAAGTCACCGACCAGGCCGGCGACGTCCACGAGCTTGAAGGGCTCGAGGGCTGGCGCGCGATGGAAGTGATCCGTGACTGGGGCCTCAACATCAAGGCCGAATGCGGCGGCGCGCTCAGCTGCGCCACCTGCCATGTCTATGTCGACAAGGACTGGATGGACGCGGTGGGCGCCCCCAGCGACGAAGAAGAGGATATGCTGGATTCGGTGGGCGACGTCCGTTCCAATTCGCGCCTCTCCTGCCAGATACTAATGAGCGACGCACTGGATGGCCTCAAGCTCACTTTGGCCCCCAGCGCCGCCAAGGATTGAGGCTGGACGCAACGCGGCATTGCCACCCAGATAACCTTGCGGTCGTCATTGCCCGGCTCGTCCGGGCAATCCATCTGTCCTCCGCATGGACCACCCGGACAAGCCGGGTGGTGACGGTGGATGCGACCTATTCCGCCGCAACGTCCAGAGCGACATCGCCATAGCGCTCGATGAACGCCGCAAATTTATCCGTCCAACCCGACAGGAACGTCGCCGTTGCCTCGTCGGTCACTTCCAGCTCATCGGTGATCAGCCCCGGCTTCATCGTGAAATACATTTCCGGCTGCCCCATCACGATCAGCCCATAGACCGGCAGGATGGACCGCAAATGGCCCTGGCCGGCTGCCGTGCCAACGGCGCCAACCGAAGCGCCAATCAGCGCCGTGGGCTTGCCATGCCAGGAGCTTTGCCCCCAGGGCCGCGAACCCCAGTCCAGCGCGTTCTTGATCAGCGCGGGGAAGGAGCGGTTGAGTTCGGGCATGGCGATCAGTACGGCATCGTCGCCTTCCACCAGCTGCTTGAACTGGGTGACCGCCTCGGGCGGGTTGCTCCACAGCTCATTGTCATAATGGGGCAGGCTGCCCAGATCGGCATAATTGAACTTCAGCTTGCCACCCGCCAGCTTCTCCAGCGTCTGCGTCAGCTTGCGATTGATGGAATTGGGGCTCAGGCTGCCAACGAGGACGGCGACGGTTTTCATGATGGACCCTATGGTATCCGTTAGAGACTGACGCTATATGAGTGACTGTCTCATCCGCCGCAAGACGGCACTTTTGCGATACGACAGGCACTAAAATGAAACCAGTTGATCCCCATAACGATTGCCGCCCGGTCGGCGAAATCCTGCACCAGATCGGCGGCAAATGGACCGTGTTGATCATCAACAAGCTCAGCGACGGCCCGCTGCGTTTTGGCGAAATCAAGCGGGAGATTGGCGGCATCAGCCAGAAAGTGCTGACTGCAACCCTGCGCGATCTGGAAATGGATGGCTTCGTCACGCGCACCGTGACGCCCTCGATTCCCCCGCGGGTCGATTACGAACTGACCGAATTGGGCCGTGACCTGCAAAAGCCGCTCCAGGCCCTTGGCGCCTGGGCGCTGGACAACCGCCCCAAAGTCATCGCTGCCCGGATGCGCTATTTCGACGAACACCCCGACGCCATGCCCAAACCCAGGGGCCGGGTGGCGCTACAGGCTCCGCCGCTGCTGGCGGCGGAGTAAGCCCCTCATCCCAACCGAATTCGCAAACGCGAATTCGGTGACCCTGTGGGCACCTTTTCCCACGAGGGGGAAGGGGCTCGGTGGGATGGAGAGGCACTGAGCCAACCCTCGCCCCTTGTGGGAGAGGGACAGATCATTCTTCGTCCAGAAGAATGGTCAGGGTGAGGGGTTGCTTCCGCAAGCACCAGCGGACGGGTTGCCTAACCCGCCTTCCCAGCCTCCGCCGTCACCTTCGTCAATTCCGGAATAAAATCCCGCACCATCGGCTGTTTCTGCGTCTCGAACGGTAGCGGCCGCACCACGCGCATCGCCGCGATCCCCACCCGAACCGTCATCAAGCCGTTGACCACGCCTTCGCCCAGCCGCGCCGAGAGTTTGGCCGCCAGCCCCTGGCCTATCAGCTGCTCGACAATGCCATCGGTCAGCACCAGGCCACCCGTCACCGCCAGATGCGCCAGCACGGCTCCGGTGAGCCGCCAGGAGCCGAAAAAGCCTGGGCGGGCCCCGTAGAGCGCCGCAATCGCCCCGGCCAGCCGAATGCTCTCATAGATCACGAAGGCAATGTCGACCAAGGCGCGCGGCGACACCGCCGTCACTAGCGCCACTCGCCGGGCTGAGGCCGCCGTCAGCGTCTTGGCCCGCGCATCGAGCGGCGCCATCAGGCTGCGCTCGGCCAGCGCAATGGCTTCATGCCCGTCAAACAGATGTGGCAGGTTATCGGCCACATGCTGTCGCGCCCGCGCCAGATCAGGCCGCGCGGCATAAATACCTTCCAGCCGCTCCACCACATGCTTTGCCTTGTGCTGGTCATTGTCGGCCGTCGCGGCAGCCGCGTCGTTCCGCAAATGATCGAGCACGCGCAGCCGCCGCAGCGCAAACATTTCCCGCGCCGCCAGCACCACCACCGCCAACACGAACAGCACCAGCACACCGATCCCGGCCCAGCCCAGCCATTCATTGCGCTCGAACAGGTCGCGGATCAGCCGGTCGGTAGCCAGCCCCAGCCCGGCCGACAGCAACACGCCGCCCGTGGTCCAGGCCAGCCGCCCAAGCCAGCCCATGGGCCGGGGCGGTGGCGCGGCGAGGGTTTCATCCACCGCCGGGTCAAAGTCGATTTCGGCAATCTCCACCTTGGCCGGTGCAAAGGCGCGCGGCACGCGCAGCGCCTCGCTATCCTCGGTGATGGTCGCGGTCGGGCGGGCAATGGGGCGTTTCATGCGAGCCAATCTCCCACCAGATAATCCAGCGCCCGATCAAACCTGATATGGGGCAGCACCACGTCGCCGGCCGCATTGCGGTCGAGTTTTTGCGGCGGGGTGAAGCGCAGGAAGTTCAGCGCCACGGGCGTGCCATCCTCGAACAATGAATCCGGCCGCTCCGGCAAGTCGCCGGGAAACAAAGCAATTTCGGTTTTGCCGTCATAGCTGGTGCCATCCAGCACTTCGCCCGCCATGGGCGTGCCGATAATGGTGGGCAGCGTCTCGCCGCCCTCGACAATGCTGCCCTCGCGCGTTGCCCGAATGCCGGCCAGCGCAATGGATTTGGTTTCTGCCCCGGCAAAGCGCGCCCGCTTGCTGGCGCTGGCGACCAGCCGGTTGAGGATCGCCTCCAGCCGGTCGTGGCTGGTGTGATGCACATGGTCGGCCTTGGTCGCGGCAAAGAGAATCCGGTCGATCTTGCGCGTAAAGGGTCGCAGCAGTGCATTGCTCTCGCCCTGCCGGAAGCAAGACAGCACCGCTGTCAGCGCCGTCTCCAGATCGGCCACGGCAGCCGGCCCGGCATTGAGTGCCCGCAGCGTATCCACCAGCACCACCTGCCGGTCCAGCCGGGCAAAATGATCGCGGAAGAAAGGCCGCACCACGCGGTCCTTATAGGCCTCGTAGCGATGCTCCAGCATGGCATAAAGGCTCGATGAGCGCGCCCGCTGGTCCGAAGGCGGCAGAGGCGCAAAGGTCAGCGCGGGCGAGCCCTCAAGATCACCGGGCAGCAGGAATCGGCCTGGGGGTAGGGTGGACAGCGCCCCATGTTCCCGGCTGCGCCGGAGATAATCGGTAAAGGCGGCGGCCAGTTTTTCCGCATCGGGATCATTGGCCTCCTTGTGCGGATCAATCGACCCCAGCAGTTCAAGGAACGGCTTGGCCTCCTTGCCCGATCCGGGGCGATGGGCGCGCTCCAGCGCCTCGGCGCTCCATTCGGCAAAGGACAGACCCAGCAGCGGCAGATCAAGAATCCATTCGCCGGGATAATCGACAATATCGAGATTGAGCGTCGAAGGGCCGCGCAGCCCGGAATACCAGTGTTTGGACTGGTATTTGAGCACGATGCGCAGCTGGGAAATCTGCCTCGTGCTGTCGGGCCAGACGGGCGTCTTGCCGGTCAGCGCTTCCAGATGCCGTTCATAGGCGAAGCGGGGAATTGTCGCATCGGGATATTCAGCTAGCCGCGCGCCGATAAAGCGTCCCTCGGCCAAGGGCGTGAAGCCGGGCAGGCGGCCGCCGGTGAGCAGGTTATGCACCAGCGCTGTAATGAAAATGGTCTTGCCGGCCCGGCTGAGACCGGTAACGCCCAGCCGCAATGTCGGGGTGAAGGCGCCGGTTGCCGCGTCGGTCAGATTGGCCAGGGCGATGCCCAGTTCGTCGACAATAGTGGTGGGAGATTGGGGCACGCGCACTCCTGGTCAGACCGCTGCAAGATAGGGCTTTGCGCAGGCGGTTCAAGCGCTCTTGCTGTCACGGGGATGTCTTGTCGGTTCGCTAGACCGCAATATGTTATCTTATTACGGAGCATCCCATGCGATTGACGATGGTTCTGGCGGCGGTCCTGCTGTCCGGTAGCGTTTTGCCAGCCTTGGCGCAGGATCACGTTCATGAGGTGAGCGCCGGCGCGATCACTCTGGTTCATCCCTGGGCGCGTGCGGCCAAGGCCGGCGCCGATACGCTGGTCTTCATGGAAATCGTCAATGAGGGTGCCGCCGACAAGCTTGAGAGCGCCAGCACCGCCGCTGCGGCCAGCGTTTCCATCGTCGGCGCGACGCTCAGCGACGGTGAAGCCAGCTATCAGGAGGTCGGCGCGGTGGATATTCCCGCCGGTGATTTCGACCTGGACCCCAATGGCCTGGGGCTCCTGCTGACTGGTCTTACCCAGGATCTGGAGCAGGGCGGTGACTTCGAGCTGACGGTGCATTTCGCCACGGCGGGCGACGTGACCGTGCATGTCGAAATCGAGGCCGCGGATGCGACCCAGCATAGCCATGCCGGGCATAGTCACTAGACTTGGCGAGGTCCTGCCTTAGCGCAGGGCCTCCACTACCGGCCGCCGGTAGATCAACAGCGCCGGAATTGTCGCCAGCGCCAGCCCCAGCGCCACCAATGCGCCTACCAGTCCAAGCTCGCGGCCGCCAATGGTGGCCCGCATGGCGACGCCGGTATTTTGCGCCAGCAGTTCGGATACGATTGCGGCAAGCCCCCAGCCCAGCACCAGCCCGATCAGGGCCCCGGTCACGATCATTGCCGCGACATAGACCCAGACCGTCACGAAAATGAAGCTGCGCGATGCGCCCAGCGCCCGCAGCACGGCAAAGCGCTGCCGCTGCAGGTCGAGAATGGCGACGATGCCGGCGAGGATGGCCGCGATCACCAGCGCCTGGGCGGCCAGCGTCAGCCCGCTCATGATGGCGGTGGCGTCGCCCAATACGGCGTAGAGCTCCACCAACACCTCGGCGGGAAAGAAAGCGGTGGATTGCGCCGTGCGATATTGCCCGCGCAGGCCATAGGCGGCCGCGACATTGGCTGGTTTGACCACGATGGCGGGCAAGCCGGGCAAGGCATCGCCATCAAAGGGCAGGCCCAGATGAGTGTCGCCCGCTGCGTGCCCGGTACCCAGACCATGGGCCACCCAATTATATTCGATGGGCACGACAATGGCGCGATCCCAGGGCGTGCCGGTGGGCTGCATACGGCCCACAACGGTGAGATTGTCGTGGTCACCATGGTCCGGAGCCTCGCCGCCCGCCTCCAATGCGTCGGCGGCATCGTCAGCATCGCCGCCCCCACCCGCGCCATGGCCGTGGCTGACGGCGAGGCTATCCCCCAGCCTGTGTGGCGAGAGAGCCCCCACCACTGCCTCGTTGATCGCGGTAAAGCTGCGCCCCTCCGCGAGCCCCTGCGACAGATGCTCGACAAAGGGCGCGATGGTGCCCACGACGGGAGCGCCATCGATATTGTCGCCAAAGCCGATTGGGGCAACGAAGTCGGCCTGGGGTTCGGCGAGCAGCGCTCGCGTCACAGTGGGATCGAGCAGTTCGACCGCGGTGGGATTGAGATAGACCACCGAGAACAGCACGTCGTTGAAGCTGCCGGGTGCCGCCACGATCAGATCGAACCGGTCAGCCGCGCGGGCGCTGCCGACGCGCAATGCGCGTTCCTGGGCCGAAATCGCAATGCCCAGGGCCACGGCCAGCGCCACGACCACGATGAACAGGATCACGGTGAAACGGTTGCGGAGCAGGGAGGCCCACACGATGGGGAAGGGGTTCATGCCGGCGCTTTGCTGTCTATTGTCATCGGCCGCCCATGATCGAGCCGCACCACCGTATCGGCGAGCGCCAGCAGCGCCGGATCGTGCGTGGCTGCGATGACCGTGCGACCTTCTTCGCTCGCCAATTGCCGGAGGATGCCGATGACGCCTTCGCCCGATTTGGCGTCGAGGCTGGCAGTGGGTTCGTCGGCAAAGATGATGGACGGGTTGCCGATCAGCGCCCGGGCAATGGCGACGCGCTGCTGTTCGCCGCGGGATAGAAGATTGGTCCGCCGCCGCTCATGCGGCACCCCGAGCGTATCGAGGCGCAGCCTGGCGCGGGCCTTGAGCGGAGCGGCGGAGAAGCCCGAAAACCAAGCTGAAGCAATGACATTGTCGAGCGGGCTCAGTTCCTGAATCAGGTGAAAGTCCTGGAAGATGAAGCCGGCATGGTCCCGCCGCCAGCGGTCCCGCCGGCCTTCGGCCAGGGCCGCGATATCGGTGCCGGCCCAATCGATCTCTCCACTCGCCGGGCGGAGCAATCCGGACAGCAGGTAGAGCAGGGTGGATTTTCCGGAGCCCGAAGGTCCCGACAGCACCGTCAGAGTGCCCGGGGCGATCCGCATCTGCGGCAGGTCGATGACGGCGTCATGTCCGAAGGCAAGTTTGAGGCCGGAGATGGCCAGAGGCAGTCCCGGCATAATGATCTAGAGCCTGCGATAGGAAACGTCGAGCAGGCGGACGAAGCTGACAAAGCCGGTATTGGCATCGGTCTTGATGCCGGTGTCGAACGTACCTTCCACCCGGATCAGGCTGGAAAAGCGCACGAATTCCAGCGGCGTGGTGGCATAGGACAGCACGATGTCATTGGGCCAGTCGGCGGCGTCGTCGCAGAAGGGGCAGGTGGCCATGGGCGTCTTGGTCAGCACGAAGAAGTCGATTTCGGGCTTTAGAGGCGGGGCCATATAGCCGGTCATCTCGATGCGCTGGCCCTGCAGGGCGATAGCTTGAGGCGAAAGCTCCTTGCCGCGCAGATACATGTCGCGGAAACGCAGGTCGGGAACGGCGGCGCGGGCAGGCGTGGTGACGCCGGCAAAACTCAGTGCGGCTCCGGCAATTGCAAAGCTGGTGACGAAATTGCGTCGGTCCATGATCTTCCCTTTCGCTGAAAACGTAATCCGAGGCTAACAAATGGCCTTCGGGGCCATCGTGACAGGCACAGAAAAGTGATCAAAGACCGCCGGATTGCTCCGGCGGTCCAATTTTCTTGCAGCCGTCAGCTTACTTGGCAGCGGCGTTGAGGCCGATGGCCTTGGCCATCACGTGGTAGATCATGTTCTGCTCGATGACACCGTCGAACAGATAGGCCTGCGGGCCCTGGGCGAAGATGGCGACGTCGTCACCGGCATGGGTTTCCGAACCAAGTGGGATCAGCGCCTGCTGCAGGAAGTCGATATCGGTGGTGTCGACATCGGTCAGATTGGCGCGGGGTTCGTCAACGGTGGCACCAGGGCCGTTGAGATAGCCCAGGGTGGTGTAGGGCTTGCCGTCATCGCCTTCGCCGGCAATACCCAGGATCGGGTTATTGCGGGTCGGGTAGCCGGCGATCGAGAAGACGTGGCTGTGGTCGGCAGTGATCAGGATGAGGGTTTCTTCCGGGTTCACGGCGTCATAGGCAGCCTTGAGGGCTTCGGAGGCTGCGATGGCGTCGGTCAGGGCGCGGGCAGCATTGCCTGCGTGGTGGGCGTGGTCGACACGGCCGCCTTCAACCATCAGCACGAAGCCGTCTTCGTTCTGCTTGAGGATATCGATGGCCTTGACGGTCATTTCGGCCAGCGAGGGTTCGCCGCCGGCATCGGTGGCGCGGTCGGCTTCATACTGCATGTGCGAGCCGTTGAAGAGGCCCAGAACGCGAGCGGTCGAGGCGTCGAGCGCGTCGAACTGTTCCTTGTTCCAGACATACTGGCCATCATTGTGCTTGGCCTGCCATTCGGCGACCAGATCGCGTTCCTTGCGGGCGCCGGTGCGGGTGGCGTCTTCCGGATCGGCCTGCGATTCCAGCATGAAATTGGCGCGGCCACCGCCGAACACCACTTCGAAGCCGTCACCGAACGACCAGTCGACGAGCTGGGCGGCAATGTCCTTGCAGGTGCCGACAGCGTCTTCGGGCAGGTTGGTATCGGCTTCCCAGTCGCGGCCGACCGTGTGGGCATAGGCAGCGGCAGGGGTCGCGTGGGTGATGCGGGCGGTCGAGATGATGCCAGTGGCAAGGCCGGCTTCTTCAGCCTGCTCGAAGATCGACTTGGTGGTGGCGCCGGCCTGGGTGGAGCAATCTTCCAGCGCCGCCGTCTGGTCGACACCGATCGTGCCGTTCAGCGATTTGACGCCGCTGGTGATGGCGGTGGCGGTGGGGGCGGAGTCGGCGACCTGGCTGTCATGGGTATAGGTCTTGACCAGGGCGGTGTGCGGCAACAGCTGCTCGAAAGCCAGCGAATGCGACTCGCCGTCGACGCCGGCCAGCTGGCCTTCGTGGATGCGGGCAGCGGTGATGGTGGGGATGGAAAGGCCGTCAACGATGAACATGATGACGTTCTTGGCCTTGCCGGTATTGGGCTGGATGGCTTCCTTGGCGACCAGCGCTTCCTGGGCGGCCAGGAAGTAGCTGTCGTTGGCCTGCGGCAGAGCGGACTGAGCCAGGACCGGCAGAGTCAGGGCAAGCGTTGAAACGCCAGCGAAAAGAGCCCGTGAGAGCTTGACCATGGTGTTCACCTTCGTGGTTGGACGCTACGGCCAGCTCTGAAATCCGGCCGATATGTTCGACCCTTAGACGAGTGGTATGACACATAAAAGTAGTAACGTCATAACGTTACGATCACTTGGTGATGTAACGGCATGACGTTTTGCGGATATCGGGAAGGGCGCGCATGCCCTTCCCTTGAGGCGGCCGCTATGGACCGGTTAGGCCGCGATCTTGCCCGGGACCTCGATCTTGGGATTGCGGAAGCCCATGGCGATCCATGCGCCCAGCAGTTTTGCATAGAACGCGACCGTGTGGCTTTTGAGGTTCGGCATGTCCGCGGGCAGGCCCGAGGCGTCGGACAGGTCGCCGGTCATGGTTCGAAGTTCCGCTTTTGGCCGGGTTTGCTCGGGCCACAGGTGAAGATAGACGCTCAGCCAATGGGCGCCCTTCATTTCCAGGAAAAGCGGCGTATTGCAGCAGGTGGCGACGACGCGGCGCGAGCCGGCATCGGCCGACAGGCGGAATTCGCTCAGGTGTTCGGCGCCGAAGACAATGCGGACCCGATCCTTGCGATATTCCGCGCTGGGGGTGGAGTTATGTGGGGTCAGCATATTGTGGGCGCCGGGAAGCCGGGCGAGGCGTTGTGCGGCCGCCCGGCAGCTATTGCAGAGGCATTCCGATACCAGGATCGGAGCCCCTTCCACTGCGAGCCGTGTTTGCCCGCAGCTGCATCCAATGATCGTTTCGCTCAATTTATATCCTCCTCCATGACGTGAAACAGGTGCCGGATATACCGGTCCAGATGATCAAGACTTTCCCGCGCCAGCTCGGGGTTGTTGGCCGCCTTGGCCAGCACGAATCCGCCCTGCAGCACGGCCTGGGTGTGACGGGCCAGGCTTTCAGCGGTCCAGGCCGCCGTGATGCCGCGTTCCAGGCGGGCGGTCTCGATATCGGCTTCGAGCGTAGTGGCGTGGCTGAAAATGCTGTGGCCGCAGGCATCGCGAATGGCGGGGGAGGTCGCATAGACCTCCTGCGCCATCGTCCCGACCAGGCAGGTGAATTCGGCCAGCTCGCCCATGATGATTGCCTTGCGGAAGGCGACATAGGCGAGAACGCGTTCCAGAGCATCTGCCGGTTCGTGATAGGGCGCCGCCCCGAAAAAGCCGGTATTGGTTTCGGTCCAGAAATCGGCGGCGGCGACGCCCAGAGCGTCCTTGCTGCCGAAGTGATGGAAGAACGCGCCCTTGGTGACATCGGCCGCCACGCAGAGATCGTCGACGCTTGTCGCCGCGAAGCCTTTGGCACGGATGATATCCCGCGCCGCCTCGAGGAGCCGGGTTCGTGCATTGCCGCGTTCGGGTGAGTGCTTTGTGGGTCTGGACATGGCATATACATACCATACGGTTGGTATGTGTCAATCCTCGCCCACGCTGTGCGCTGGGCCGTCGCATTCAAGCCAACAAAAAACCGGCCCCTCGCAGGGCCGGCTCGTTGCTATTCGCCGATCTTTTCCAGCTCGTATGGCGTGGTCTGGTAAATCTCGTTGATCCAGTTCTGGAACAGCAGATGGGCGTGGCTGCGCCAGCGATTTTCCGGAATGGCGCTGGTGTCGCCATTGGGAAAGAGATTGGCGGGGGGCGGGGTATCCAGCCCCGATTTGACGTCCCGCTCATATTCGTCAGCCAGCGAGCGGTTGTCATATTCGAGGTGATTGAGGAAATAGACCGCCCGGTGCTTGAGATCGCCCAGCATGGAGACGCCGATCTCCGCATTGTCGATCAGCACTTCGAGATTTTCCCCGAGCGTCGTGCGATCAATGTCGTTGTAGCGCGATATCGGGATCATCGGGCTGTCCGAAAAGCCGCGCAGGAAGGGCGAGCGCGGATTGGTCACCTGATGGCGGAACACGCCGAAGGCCTTGCTGTCCATGCGGTAGCGCTTTGCACCATGGAAATGATGCAGGGCGGCCTGGGCACCCCAGCAGATGAACATGGTGTGGTGCACATTGGTCTTGGTCCACTCCATGATGTCGAGCATTTCGGGCCAGTAGCGCACTTCTTCGAAGGGCATATTGGCAATGGGGGCGCCTGTGACGATGAAGCCGTCGAACTTCTTGGTCCGCACCTCTTCCCAGGTCTTGTAGAAAGTCTTGAGGTAATCCTCGGAGGTGTGCTTGGACTGGTGATCGGTGATGCGCACCAGGGTCAGGTCCACCTGCAGCGGCGTCGAGCCGATCAGCCGGGTGAACTGGGTCTCGGTGCGCTCCTTGTTGGGCATCAGATTGAGCAGGCCGATTTCGAGCGGGCGGATGTCCTGCCGCGCGGCGCGCGTGGAATCCATCACATAGACGCCCTCGTCCTCGAGGGTTTTGCGGGCAGGCAGGTCGTCGGGAATACGTATAGGCATATCAGCCTCTTAAGCGAGAATGATCGGAAAGCGATTCAGGCCGGCGCGCCTCCAATAGGAGGACGCGCTAACGCATTCGCTTTTCGATTGCTGACGCCATGAGGTCGACGAATTCGTCGCCATCGCGCACGATTGCCAGGTCGGACGCTTCAACCACATAACCGAAATTGTCCGCCAGCATCTGGTAGCGGGGCAAGCGGTCATGCAGCAGCGCTTCGAACCCCCAGGCGCCGAACCCGGCCGGGTCGACGTCGCAATCCTCGGCAATTTTGTTGAGCGCCTTGTACTCTGCCCATTTCTCGACGAGGAAGGGCGGGTGGTAATACATGGGCTTGGGGCTTTTCCTGAACCGCCGCACCAGCTCGGCGGCATCCTTGTCGGTGCCGCGAATGTAGAGCAGGGCAGTCGAGGCCGCCAGCGTCTTGATAACAGGGTCTTCCGGGTTGGCCGGGTCGATGACTTCGATCAGCGAGCCGCCCGTATCGGCGATGAAGTTGTCATAGCCATAGAGTTCCTTGGCCCGCTCGATGAAATGGGGCACATCCTGCAATGCGGCGATCTCTGCCACCCGGTGCTGCTCCTGGCGGCGCTGATATTCGGCCAGCGGCAGGCCACCCTTGTCCGGGTTGCCGGGCGTGCCGAGATAGCTCGACAGCGGATCGAGATTGTCGAAGGTGATATTGGACGAGATATAGATCGAATCCGAGCGCAGCAGATTGGCCAGGAAGGGTACCTTCATGGCTTCGCGCTTGAAATTGTCGACGATATATTCGCCCATATAGCGCGTGCCGATGCGGTAATCGGCCGAATAGTGGAACCAGCGCGACGCGCGTAGCATATTGCTCAGCCGCGTCTTGCCGACGCCAGCCATGCCGAACACCGTCACGGTGCGGCGCTCTGCCTTTACGAATTCGTCGGCGGATTTGAACAGCATTGCGGTGGTAATCCCGGCGCGGTGTCCCCGTGCATTAATGCACTTGCCGCCATCAGACAAGCGCGCGGCAATTTCTGCCGGTACGCCCGGACTCTTCTGCCGGGTTTTCGCCGCAATTTCGGCCGGGATGGCGAATTTTCCCTTTGAAATCAATGACCCGGTGAGTTGGCACTCTCCTTGCTTTTCTTTGCCTGAACAAGCGCAACAGGCGCGAGCAGTTTCAGGAGTATTTTGATGGGCATCTATGGGGCTCTGTCCAGTGCGGTTACCGGTCTGCGGGCGCAAGCGCATGCGCTGGAGAACATTTCGGGCAATATCGCCAACTCGCAGACCACCGGCTACAAGCGCATCGAAACCGACTTCCTGGATCTGATCCCCGACGCCCCCATCAAGCGCCAGGTACCCGGCGCCGTGCTGGCCCAGTCGCGCGGCACCAATGATGTGCAGGGCGATATCAAGACGGTCGCCAACGAGACCTTCATCGCACTCAATTCCAACGGCTTCTTCGTTGTCGAGCCCAAGGTCGGGCAGTCGGACGGTAATCCGGTATTTGCCGGCACCAATTTCTATACCCGCCGCGGCGACTTCCAGATCGATAAGGATGGTCTGCTGGTCAATGGCGCTGGCTATTATCTCAAGGGCCTGCCGATCGATCCAGGCACCGGCAATATTTCTGGCTCCGTGCCTGAGGTGATCAAGCTCTCCAATGCGTTCCTGCCGGCCCAGCAGACGAGCCGCATCAATTATCAGGCCAACCTGCCGCAGATGCCCAAGACCGATGCCTACAAGGCCTCCATTCCCAATAGCGAGCTGCTGCGGGCAGGGGACTATCTGGGCGCGACCTTCACGCCGGCCACGGCAACCTCGACCACGGACTTCCCAACCGCTACTGCCGATCTGGTGGGTGAATCGCTGACCATCAGCGTCTCCGGCACAGCCTTCAACTACAATTTCTACTCCGCGGCCGCTGGCGCCCCGCCCGCCAATAATGCCTCCAACATGTACATCGACACCGATGGCAAGACGGTGGCTCAGATTTTGGCGGAAGTGCAGACCCACATGCAGGGCCGCCCGAATGCCGCTGGCTCAACGGTGGGTCTTAACGGCGATGGTGAATTGGCGATCTCCATGCCTACCAATTCCGGTCACGCCATGACGGCATCGGCCAGCGCCGGCCTCGGGCTCTCTTTTGACCAGACCGCGCCGGTCAGTTCGGTGCCGCAGGGTACGCCGGTGCCGACGATCTCGGCCAACCAGAACGCCCAGTTCCTCACCAATTCCATCTCGGGTGGCGCCATCACGGTCTATGCCCAGAATGGCGCCCCGGCGAACGTGCAGATGCGCTGGGCCAAGGTCGATAGCTCCACCAGCACGCCGCCGGGCACCGACACCTGGCATCTTTATTACATGTCCAACAGCAATGCGGCCGGTGCAGAAGCGCAGTGGACGCGGGTCAACGAAAACTTCCAGTTCGCCGCCAATGGTTCGCTTGCCGCGCCCACCGGCGGGGCCACCACGCTGACCGGCCTCAATATCAATGGCGTGGCCGTGGGCGATGTCGAGCTGCGCTACGATACCAATGGCCTGTCGCAATTTGCCGATGTGAACGGCACGGCAAACGTGTCCACGCTCAACCAGAACGGCTATGGCGCGGGCGAATTCGTTTCGGTGGCGATCAATGACAATGGCCGGGTGGTTGCCACCTATTCCAATGGCGAGCGCATCGACATGGCGCAGGTGGTGACGGCCAATTTCAACGCCATCAATTCGCTGAAGCGCCTGGATGGTGGCGTGTTCGAGGCGACTTCGGAATCGGGTGAGGCCATTCTGGACATGTCCGGCACCGGCATTATCGGCGGTTCGATCGAGGCATCCAACACCGACATCTCAGACGAATTCACCAAGCTGATCGTGACCCAGCAGGCCTACGCGGCCGGCACGCGCATCGTCAGCACGGCCGATGAGATGCTGCAGGAAGCGCTCAATATGGTCCGCTAGCCGGACCTGTGATGGTTTGGGTTCGCGGCGTCCGGCCGCGGGCCCTGTTCTTGCGTGAGGAGCCCGAGCCATGGGTTTGACGACGTCTCTGAACAATGCGGTGTCCGGTCTGCGGACCAATCAGGATGCGCTGTCCGTCCTCAGCCGCAATGTGGCCAATGCGGGCACGCCGGGCTACCACCGGCAGTCGCTTAATGTCATTGACTACAACTCGCAGAACAGCAGCTATGCCCGCACGGCGGGTGTCACGCGCGCTTTCAACACGAGCCTGCAGACCTATTACACGCGCCAGGTCAGCGACGCTGCCAATTCGGGCGTGCAGGCCAATTATCTCGATCAGTTGCAGGGGTATCTCGGCAAGCCTGGCGCCGCCGGTTCGCTCGATACCATTTTTGCCGACCTGCAAAAGAACCTGCAGGGGATTTCGACCAGCCCGGACGACTATGCTGCCCGGGCGCAGGCCGTTGCCTCGGCCCAGACCATGGCCGAGACCCTCAATCGTCTCTCCAACTCCATTCAGGGCATGCGCCAGGAGACCGAGGGGCAGATTGCCAGCCACGTCAACAATCTCAATGGCATGCTCAACTCGCTGGCCGAGGTGAATAACCGCCTGCTCGACCTGGGTATGACCGATTCCGCCCGGGCCTCGTTGCAGGACCAGCGCGATCGGCTGGTTTCCGGGGTTGCCGAGCTCATCGACGTCAAGGCCGATTATCGCCCCAATGGCACCGTTGCGCTGATGACGCGATCGGGCGTGGGCCTGCTCGATAATGGCGTTTCGCAATTCTCCTTCGAAAGCGCCGGCAATCTCTCGCCCAATTCGCAATTCAACGTCGATGCCAGCCAGAGTTCGGTCGGCAAGCTGATTCTCACCACGCCGTCCGGTTTGACGCTGGACCTTGTGGCCCAGGGTGTGTTGCAGGGCGGGGAACTGGCTGGCCTGGTCACTCTGCGCGACAAGACGCTGGTCGAGGCGCAGGAGCAGCTGGACGAGATCGCCGCGGGCCTCGCCCAGGCCTTCTCAACCAAGAACACGCCCGGTACGGCCGCCTCCGCCTGGGGCGCGTCGGGTTTCGATCTCGACCTGGCCAATATGCAGCCGGGCAACGACATGCTGTTGACCTATACCGAGAATGGCGTTGAGAAACGCGTTCGCGTGGTCAATAGCACCGATGGCAAGGACTATGTCGATGCCACCGGGCAGCGGGTGATCAGCATTAACCTGTCCGGCGATCCGACGGCGGCGGCGAATATGCTGGGCAGCAAGCTGCCGACGCTGACCGTCACCAGTACGGGCGCGGGCAATCTACGCATTCTCGATGGTGGCGTGGGCGGGGCGACCGAGGTCAAGTCGGCTTCCGTGCGCACCACGGCGTCAGGTGTGCAGGGCGATGGTCTTGCCTTCAACCTCTTCGTCGACCAGGGTGATGCATCCTTCACCAACAATCTCAATGGCAATCCGCCGCAAAAGCAGGGCTTTGCCGCCCGCATCTCGATCAACAGCGCCATCCTGGCCGACAATCGCCTGATGGTGCAGCATGAAGTCGGCGGCACATTGGGCGATGCCGACCGCGCCAATTACGTCATCTCCCAGCTCAACAACATGAAATTCGTGTCGGGGGGTAATCCGGCCGAAAATTCGGGCCGCTTCCAGCTGAGCGGCACATTGGGCGAGGTGATCGGCCAGACGCTCAATTTCCAGGGCTCCAGCATCAATGCCGCGCTGACCAAGGCCGATGACCGCCAGCTGACGCTCGATACCATCGTCGATCAGATGCAGTCCGAATATGGCGTCAATACCGACGAGGAAATGTCGCGCCTGATGGAGTTGCAGAACGCCTACGCGGCCAATGCCCGTATCGTCTCGGTGGTCAAGGAATTGCTTGACGCCCTGTTCGCGTCGACTTGAGGAGCACAAGGATGATCGTCAACAAATCCATGTATCCCCTGCAGAGCGGCTTCTCCGTCATCTCGCGCATGCAGGATCGCTTCGCCACGCTGCAAATGCAGCTGGGCACGGGCATGAAGGCCTCGACTCTGGCCGAAATGGGCAACGATCTGCCCATGTCGCTGTCGGTGCGCTCGCGCCTCGCCAAGATCGACGCTTTCTCGGCCAATATCGATACAGTCAATCTGCGGCTCAGCTTCCTCGACAAAACCATGACGCGCATGGACGCCATGGAGGGCGAGGCGCGCCAATCGGCTACGCCCGGTCAATACGGCACGAACAATATCAACATGGCGACGCTTCCCGGCCTCTCCAAGGCGCGGCTGGACGAGCTGGTCACCATGCTCAATTCCGATGTGGCCGGGCGCTATCTGTTCGGCGGGTCGAACACCGACAAGGCTCCGGTGCCCGATACCAATGTGCTGCTCAACGGGCAGGGTGGCAAAGCCGGTTTCAATACCGTGGTCACCGAGCGCAAGGCCGCCGATGCCGGTACCGATGGGCGTGGACGCTTGCAGTCCTCCCATACCGCCGGCACCACCAGCGTCAATCTGGCCGAAGATGGCGTCCATCCCTTCGGGATGAAGGTTTCGACGATTTCGAGCACCAGCAGCGCTGTTACCGTTACCCAGCCGGCGCCCGGCACGGCGCCCCTGGGCAATCAGGTCGGGGTGACCTTCGCCCCCGCGCCTGCCGAGCAGATCGCGCCGGGCCACACCATAACCATGGGTTTCACCCTGCCTGACGGCACCGAGACGCAGATCACCATGAAGGCGATCTCGGCGGAAAATGCGCCGGCCGGGGTCAATGAATTCGTCATTGGCGCGGACGCCGAGGCCACTGCCGCCAATTTCAAGACGGCGCTGGATACCAAGCTGCTCGAGGTCGGCAGCACCACTCTTGCCG
This sequence comes from Devosia yakushimensis, assembly GCF_030159855.1. Lineage (NCBI taxonomy): Bacteria > Pseudomonadati > Pseudomonadota > Alphaproteobacteria > Hyphomicrobiales > Devosiaceae > Devosia > Devosia yakushimensis. The sequence goes on from NZ_BSNG01000001.1 coordinate 963,308, forward strand.
GCGCCTCGACCTTCGCCGCCTCGCAGAACTTCTTCAACGGCGCGGGCGAGCCCGTGCTCCGGGTCGATCTGAATAGCGGCAATCCAGCCACCAGCCTGCGGGTCGCCACCGAGGCCGATACCGTCATGTGGTATACCGGCCAGAGCCCTGCCGTCGCGACGGAGGGCCTGGGACGCCTCGAGATCGGCACCAGCGGGGCAAATGTCACGCTGGGCGAGAAGCAGCCTGTCTCGGCCGCGCATGGCTTCCAGATCAGCGGCGTTTCGGCGTCCACGGCCAATATCACCACCGGCTATACCGCTGCCGATCCCAGCGCGGCCAGCGTCCAGTTTACTGGCGTTCCCGCTGCCGGCGAGACCGTCAACATTACTCTGACCGAGCCCAACGGCACCACGCGCACCGTGGCGCTCACCGCCGTTACCGGCAAGGCCGGGCCGGGCCAGTTCAGCATCGGCGCCGATGCCGATGCAACCGCCGCCAATTTCTCCAAGGCTCTCAATATCGTCGTGACCGACGCAGCCATGGCGGCCGAGGGCAATCCACGCCAGAGCGTGACGTCCCAGATCGATGATTCGACCCGCGTCAGCTATGGTATGCAGGCCAACGAATCAGGACCGCTGGCCCTGATGCGAACCATGGCGGCCATGTCCGTGGAGACCTATCCCGATAGCGATCCGACTTCGATGGGGCGGTTCGACGCCATGGCGGAGCGCCAGCAATCGGCCTTGTCGGAATCGCACAATTCCGAGCGGGGTTCGGTTGAAATCCTCACCATGGAACTGGGCATTGCGCGGGCCGCGCTCAACAATACCAGTACGCGCCACACCAACTACAAAACCCAGCTGGAAAACCTGCTGAGCGATGTCGAAACGGTGAGCAAGGAAGACGTGACCATGGAGATACTGGCCCTCCAGACCCGTTTGCAGGCCAGCTACCAGGCCACCTCGATGGTCAGCCAGCTGAGCCTGGTCAACTTCATGCGCTAAGGGCAGGGCGGGCTTGGGGGCGGATTACGCGTCCGCCGCCTATCCTACCCACAATCGCTTCCCTCAGGCCTGACCCGAGGGCCGCTCTCCGCTTGCGCCGGGTTGAGAAAGCCCCTTGGGTCAGGCCCGAGGGAGGCGATTGAGGTGGTCGGGAATTCGGTATTCCTCCTCCGCAGCGGAAGAACTCCCCAAAACCAAAAAAGCCCCGCAATGCGGGGCCTTTTTGTTCTTCACCAACATAGCGTCAGTTTGCCCGTAAACCCTGGGCCAGCTGGCGGTTGATGTTGATCAGGGTATCGAGCCGGTTCGGTGCCACAGGATCGAGCAGGATTTCGCGGGTCTCGTTGAGGATATAGATGCCCAGATTGGCAATGTTCTGGCGTACCACTGCGGGCAGGGCATTGTCCTCGCGCGTCACCGAGGTCATGAAAATGGTCCAGAGCTTGCGGTTGAAGGTCAACGCGCCCTTGAGCACCTCACTATCGGGAGGCCAGTTGTCGCGCACGGACTGCAGCGTCGCAGCTGATTTGATCAGCAGGGCAGCTTCACGTTCACGCGGGGATTCAACCGTCTTCGCCGTCGACTGATAGGCTGCCGCGCCGTATTGCTGCATGCTCAAACAGGTCCTGTTCGTACTGAATCAGCTCTTTGGCTGTCTTGAGAGCTTTATACAATTCGCCAGTTAAGATGGCGTTATTGATACGGTCAGCAATTGAAATGGTGGACGGGGCCGCGGTCACGAAATCGTTGATCAGCGAGAAATATTCCTCGCGCAGCGTGTCGATGTCTTCCTGGATATACATCAGCTGCACGGCCAGGTAGATACGCTTGGCGGGGGTATCGGCGGTATCGGTGGTCAGGATGTCCTTTTCACGCAGAATGGGCGCCTTGCCGTCGATGAAGAGGCGCGACCGCTGCTCGGAATTGGTGATGATGCATTGGCCCACCAGCAGTTTTTCGCCGGGCTTGAGTTCGACCTTTAGCGCCAAGGCATTCTCCTTCAGAAGTTCGTTTCGGCGCTCACACTAACGTCATTTGCGGCGCTTTCTAGTCCGAAGGCGGCAAAGAAAAAGGCGGGCCCGAAAGCCCGCCTTAATCAATCTGTGCCTGATGCGATTAACGCAGCAGCTGCAGGATGCTCTGGTCGGCCTGGTTGGCCATCGACAGGGTCGAGGAAGCCAGCGACTGACGGGTCTGCAGAGCCATCATGTTGGCAGCTTCCTGGTTCATGTCGGCCAGGGTCAGGTTGCCAGCACCGGTTTCGAGCGTGTTGATCATGGACTTGGTGAAGTCCTGACGGTTCTGCACGATCGACAGGTTCGAGCCGAAGGACGAAGACTGCGAACGAACCGAGTTCAGCGCGCCCTTGACCTGGTCAAGGAAGGTGTCGATGCCGGCGTCGCTGTCGAGATCCTTGGCTTCCAGAGTGGTGGAGATTGCCAGGTTGCTCGAATTGACGGCCTTTTCGCCCTTGGTCTGGATATCGATCGAGGAGGTGCCGGTTTCGTTGAAGGTGATCTTCAGCTTGTCGCCACGCAGCAGGTTGATACCGTTGAACGAAGCATCGTCCGACAGCTTGTCGAGCTGGTCGCGCAGTTCGTTGAACTGATCGGCGAGATCAGCGCGAACAGAGTTACCAGTGATTTTGTTGGCGCCGCTGGAAGTACCATCGACAGTACCATTGGCAGATACGCCGCCAAGGTTCAGTTCCTGGGTCGAAAGGTTCTCGATGCGCAGCTTGCCGTTGTCGTTGGAAGCGCGGATCTTGCCCTTGAGATCGGTGTTGTTGTTGATCTCATTGACCAGCTGATCGGTGGTCTTGGCAGCGGCAGGCGTGCCAGCGACAGCTGCGGAGCCCGCAACGGTAACCGGTGTACCCAGAGCGGCGGCAGTCGTGCCATTGGTATTGCCAGCGGCGTCGGCAATGCTGATTCCGGTACCGGCAGCATTGGTCAGGACCAGTTCGCCGCTACCGTCGTCGGCCGCTACGGTCGAGCCAACGGCGGTGTTGATCTTGCCTGCGATGGCGGTCGCGTCGTCGCCGTCCGCGAGGGTGACGTTGTAGTTGGTGGTACCAACAGTCACCACAACATCGCCAGCCGTACCGGCCGTCAGAGCCGCACCGCCAGCGCCCGTCACCGTGGAAGCGACAGCCGGGGTGCCCGCAACAGCTGCGGTGCCCAGGGCGATGTCAACCGGCGTGCTGCCGATCGAGCCGCCCGAGAAGCTGATGTTCTGGGTGCTGGTGAGGTTGTCAGCGAGCGTCAAGGAAGCAGTCTGGAAGCTCTTATCCTGACGCGCCTGGCGCAGGGTGGACTGCATCGATTCCAGGGTCTTGGTGATCGAGGTCAGGCCGTTATTCGCAGCTTCGATGGTCTTGATGCCGTTAGCCATCGAGTCCATCAAGTTGTTCAGATCGCCGGCGCGGCTGTTGAGCGACGCTGCGGTGAAGAAATTGGTGGGGTTGTCCAGCGCCGAGTTGACCTTGTTGCCCGTCGACAGACGGTCCTGGGTCTTGGCCATCAACGTCGCCGTATTCTGCAGCGAGGTGAGGTTGGAGCGGACGGCTTTGGAAAGATTGATATCAGCCATAGTGAAGTTCCCTTTCTAGGAGACTTGTCGTTACTTTTGACGCCTCATTCTGAGACAGCGTGGAGCTTGCACTGGACGGCATAAAGAATCGTTAATTTGCTGCCGCACTTGCACTGGAAAGATACGATGATCCAGCCAGGTTAACCGCGTGTGAAGATGTGATCGGCGATGGCCGTTCCGGCATCGCGCGCCAGTGGCGCCGAATCCGGAGACGTCGCTTTCTTCAAGGGTTTTGTGGCGAGGGCATGGCCGTGGCCGCTCAGGCGGTCAGGTCCTTGAGGCGGGCCTGCGATTCCGGCGGGATGGTCGCCGAGCCGATGCGCTGGAACAATTCGCTCAATGTCTGCGGCCGGGGCGGCAGGGCGCCGGCGATCACGGCGGCGGCAAAAATGGCCGAAGAATCGCGCGACGGGGTTTCCGGCTCATTGTCGCGGGAGCGCTCGTCGCGAGCCGCCCGGTCTTCGCCGGTCTTGGCATTCCTGGGCATGGCCGGTGCGCTTTGCGGCAGCATGGCGCGCTCGCCGGTTGCCGGGCGATGGCGGTAGTCGCTGACATTGGTATGCCCCGCACTGATCGGCTCGGGTGCGATTGCGGTGACCATGACGCTGTCCTTGCATGCACGAATGCACGGGCAGCCTAGGCACGAACAAATTGTGGCGTACTTACCGGTTTAGGCGGGGTTTGAATCAAAGTGTAACGGGGAAGGGCAGGGTGAGGGCTCACTAATACCCCCAACCACCGTCGCTCCCCTCGGGCTTGACCCGAGGGTCTCTCGCCGCTTGCGCCGTATTGAGAGAGGCCCTCGGGTCAAGCCCGAGGGAACGATCGTGGATGGGAAGGACTCTCACCCACCCATAGATTGCCCGGCCCCTAAAGCGACCGATTCACCGCAATCCCCCGTGCCGAACTCGCCGGGTCGACCGCTACCGCGCCGGCGCGGCCATAGGTCTTGGCCTTGTTCTGCTGGCCCACGATCTGCGCCACGTCGGTCAGCAGGTCTTCGGTCACGGTGCGGGCGGTGGCCAATACGCGCAAATTCTCCGCCATCTGGGTGGCAAGGCTTTCGTGGCCGGCACGCAGCCGCTCGATGGCCTGGGGAGCCTCCTTTTGCAGGCGCTCGGTTTGGCGCTGTATGGCGCGGGCAAAGCCCACATAGTCCTGTGCCAGTCGTGTCTTGTCCGGTGTCAGCGCGCTGGCCTGGCGGATATGGCCGGTGCGCAGCAGCACGGTTTCCTGGTTCATGACATCGACCAGGGCGGCCAGGGCGACTTCGGCCATCTGGCAGAGATCGTCGGCCGGCAGGCTGTCGAGGGCGGCGAGGCGGGCTGCGGCGGTCATGAGCGATAGGCTCCCTTGGAAAATACGAGATTGTTCTGGTTATTGGCAGCTTCCTGCAGGCTCAGCAGGTCGCCCATGAGCTGGTCGGCAATGCCCAGCCCGCCATTCTGCGCCATGGCGGCGGCGAGCTGCTCCGATTGCATGGAGCGCCAGGTCTCTTCACCAAATCCGCCGCCGAAGCCGTTCTCATTCTTGACGCTTTCGAACATGGTCTTGGTGAGTGTGTTGAGGAACACGCCTTCGAATTCCTCGGCCTGCTGGCGCACCTTGGCGATCTGGCTGGCGCTCAGGGTCGAGCCGGGTTGCGGGATGGTATCGATCATCACAGCACCTCGATCTCGGCCTGCAGGGCGCCGGTGGCCTTGATGGCTTGCAGGATGGCAATCAGGTCGCGCGGCGCGATGCCCAGGGCGTTGAGCCCGTCGACCAACTCCTGCAGCGTCACCGATTCATTGACCACCGCCAGCGCCTTGTCCGAGGCGAAGACCTCGAGGTCCGTACTGGGCTCGACGGCCGTCACGCCATTGCTGAACGGGGCGGGCTGCACGATGGTTGGGTTTTCGGCGATGGTGACCGTCAGGTTCGATTGGGCCACCGCCACGCTCGAGACCCGCACATCCTTGCCCATGACGATGATGCCGGAATTTTCGTCGATGACGATCTTGGCCGGCTGATCGGTCTCCACCATCAGCTGCTCGATATCGGTCAGCAGGTCCACGATATTGCCGTTAAAGCCGCGGGGCAGGGTGACGCGCACCGTGGCCGGGTCTTCCGGCGTTGCCGTGGGCACCCCGATAAAGTCGTTGATCGAGAGCGCGATGCGCCGGGCGGTCGTCAGGTCCGGGTTGCGCAGGGCCAGCCGCAGCGAGGTTTGCGAGCCGAGATGGAAGTCGATTTCCCGTTCGATCACCGCACCCGAGGAAATGCGGCCGGTAGTCGGCACGCCCGAGATGACGGTGGCGCTATCGCCCTGGGCCTTGAAGCCGTTGATGTTCACCGGCCCCTGGGCGATGGCATAGACTTCGCCGTCGGCGCCCAGCAGCGGCGTTACCAGCAGCGTGCCGCCCTGCAGGCTATCGGCGTCGCCCAGGGCGGCCACCGAGACGTCGATGCGCGATCCCTGCGTGCCGAAAGGCGGCAGGTTTGCCGTCACCATGACTGCCGCGACATTGGCGGTGCGCACATTCTCGCCGGCTGTGTTGACGCCCAGCCGCTCCAGCATGGATTGCAGCGATTGCTTGGTGAAGGGGGAATTGTTGAGCCGGTCGCCGGTGCCATTGAGGCCCACCACCAGGCCATAGCCGACCAGCTGGTTTTCGCGGATGCCCTCCATGTCGACAATGTCCTTGATGCGGGCTGCCGCAGCAAAGGCATCGGCCATCGGGGCCAGCAGCAGGGCGGCGCTGAGCGTAGTTGCCGCAAGCCGTCGCAAGAGTATGTGCATCGTCATCCCCGTCATCAGGCCGCTCCATCCCCATGGCGCGGCATTTGACGATGACATTGCGAAAAGCGTGCCAAAGCTCGGAGTTTTGATCCAACCTTTTGATATAACTGGATTTTAATCCCGGATGGCAGGCATTTTGGTGGCCAAAATCCCGTGACCCAGCAATTCTTGCCGGGTGGATTAATCTCTTGTTAACGCCTTGCGGCAGATTTTGCCGGGGTAGGCATCGAACTGATTTGAGTCTGGCTTTGCGCATCGAAACCAATACTCGCACCAATGGGGTCAGTGGCCGTGCCGCCACGGGCCGTACGGGTTCGGGCATGGCCTTCGTTCCTGCCGGCGAAGATAATGCGGTTCGCGTGGCCGGGGCTGCGCCCATGGCGGCAGCCGCTGGCATCGACGCGATCCTGGCTCTACAAGCCGTGGAAGACCCGGCGGTCGCGAAAAAGAAGCGGGCCATGCGCCGGGGCGCCTCGCTTCTCGATATGCTCGATGCAATCAAGGCCGATCTGCTCGTTGGCCGTGTCGGCGCGGATCAGCTGGATCAACTGATGGTCCTGCTGGGCGAGGTCCGCGAGCGCTCCATGCCTGGCCTCGATGCCGTGTTGGACGACATCGAATTGCGCGTCCGGGTCGAGCTGGCCAAGCTGGGCCGTTTTCCTTAGCCCCTCAGATAGCCACGGCCGCCCGGAAAGGCTAGCCTCCGCAGGGACGGGGGAGCCATGCTGCATCTCAAATTTCAGGCCACGGTCATTCACTGGCGCGGTCCGGCGCCCTTCGTTTTCGCGCCCATCCCGGCCGAGCATGTCGACGCGATCCGGCAGGCGGCCAGGCACGTAACCTATGGCTGGGGCATGATCCCGGTCGACGTGGTTATTGGCGGGGCTGGCTTTATCACCTCGCTATTCCCCAAGGACGACACCTATCTTTTGCCGATCAAAATGGCCGTCAGGAGAAAGCACGGGATCACCGTCGGCGATACGATTGATATTGACATGACAATCCAACCGCGGCGCTGAGGTGGGGGCAGGAGTGGACGACGCAGAAATTCCGCTTGAGGGCGGCCGCGTTACGGCCGGGGTGGTGCGGCTTGGCGACACCGTCAGACGGCCGATCCTGAGGGATCGCGGGCAGGTCCATGACCTGCTCCTGCACCTTGAGCGCAAGGGCTTCGACGGCGTGCCGCGTTTTCTCGGCGTCGATGAGCAGAGCCGGGAAATTCTGAGCTTTCTTCCGGGGGATGTGCCGCGTGATCTAGGTCATTTCAGCGATGGACAGCTTTTGTCGGCCGCCGGTCTCCTCCGGCGCTTCCATGATGCAACCGCAGACTTTCCAGCTGTGCTGCAAAGCGGCGCCGAGGTGATGTGCCACAACGATTGGGGTCCGCCGAATGGCGTTTTCCGGGACGGAATGCCTTATGGCCTCATCGACTTTGATACGATCATGCCTGGACTGCGCCTCTGGGACCTGGGCTATTCCGCCTTTTCCTGGCTCGATCTGGGCAATGCCGATGACTATACCGGCGCCGAACAAATCCGGCGCCTGACCCTCTTTGCGGAGGGCTATGAGCTGCCGGCCTGTTCACCGCCGCAGATCGCCGCCTATGCGCTTGCGCGCCAAACCAGGCTGGCGAGTTGGGCAAGGCACCGAGGCATGCAGGAAATGGCTGACTGGGCGGCTTCGGCTGCCGCATGGACTGCCCTGCACGTCACCGAGCAATTGCTGCCGACGGGTTTTCCGGACGAACGGCATTTGTGATTTCCGGCGGCAACTGGTCCCGTCCGCATTGTCCCCCTGAAATGTCGAAATTCTCCCGCGTCATTCGTCGGAGGAACAGCGTTACCGATATTCAGCCGGAGGAGACCATCATGTTCGAGAGACTCAACCTTTACGCGCCTATGGCGCTTGCCGCCCTGCGCATCATTGCCGGATTGCTGTTCTTCGAGAGCGGCATGCAGAAGCTGTTCGGCTTTCCGCCAGCGCCGTTCGACATTCCCATGGATGGCCTGACCTATACGGCGGGCATTCTGGAATTCTTCGGTGGCGCCCTGTTGATCGTCGGGTTTCTGACGCGGCCAGCCGCGTTCATCCTTTCGGGGATGATGGCCGTCGGCTATTGGATAGCCCATGCGCCGCAGAGCTTCTTCCCGGCCACGAATATGGGCACGGGCGCCGTGCTGTTCTGCTTCGTCTTTCTCTACATCTTCTTTGCCGGCCCGGGCCGCTGGAGCCTTGATGGGCTTTTGCCCGTGCCGTGGCGGGAAGGGAGAGCGGGGGGCTGACCGCTAACCCGCCCGCGGTGCGCAGTGCGCCATGTCGGCATTCCAGCCGGCGGCGATATCGAGCACCGAAACATTCCTGAGCGCATCTTCGAACTGGCGGCGGGAAGCCTCCAGCGCTTCTGTCGTTGCCTGGTTGGCGGCCCGGGCCAGCAGGCAGCTCGTTTCCTCCGCATCGATGCCGATGGCGAACAGGGTCGGCGAGCCGAGCGCCGCGTAAATCTCCAGCAGCGTGATCTCGGCCAGTGGACGGGCCAATTGCCAGCCGCCGCCATGCCCCTTGGTGGCGTTGACAATGCCGGCCTCCCGCAGGCCGCCCATGGTTCGCCTCACCACCGAGGCATTGGTGTGAAGCATGCCTGCGATCAGTTCCGAAGTGGCCGGCCCCTTCATCTGGTGGAGATGGAGCAGGGCATGCAGAACGCGGGAGAGGCGATTGTCCTGGCGCATGGGTCTTCCATAGTCATGTCGCAAACGAGTGGGCGCGACCTCACGGTGCATACGATGTTACATGGCTTCCATCGGCAATGCCAATCTTGCGCTTGGCTGTCGAAGTCCGCTCCGGCCGTTCGTCGATGCAGTAAGGGCAGGGCACGAGGGCGCTGACCAGACATCGGGAGCTGCAAAATGACCATTACCATCACAGTCTTCGAACGATCCCCCGATAAGGGCATAGGGCTGGCCCGCGATATGCGCGTCCGCTGGGCACTTGAAGAAGTCGGCCAATCCTATGCGGTCCGGCCGGTTTCATTCGCCCAGATGAAGCAGTCCGAGCATCTGGCGCGACAACCTTTCGGGCAGATACCCACCTATGAGGAGGACGATCTTGTCCTGTTCGAGTCCGGGTCCATCGTGCTTCATATCGCCGAGCAGCATCCCGGCCTGCTGCCGGACGATGCCAATGCCCGGGCGCGCGCCATCACCTGGATGTTTGCCGCGATCGGTACGGTGGAGCCGCCGATACTCGAATTGCAGACCCTCCGGTTCGGGGAGGGGGACAAGCCCTGGTTCGAGCAGCGCATGCCGCTCGTCACGGATCGCATCCGCGACCGGCTGCGTCAGCTTTCCGCGCGTCTTGGCGATGCCGATTGGCTCGACGGCGCGTTCAGCGCAGGCGATCTGATGATGGTCCACGCGCTGCTCAGGGTGCGCCCGCCGGGCATTCTGGATGAATTTCCCAGCCTTGCGGCCTATTGCGCCCGAGCCGAGGGGCGCGCCGCCTATCAACGCGCCTTCGCCGCGCAAAAGGCGCAGGCCAACAGCTAGCTTTGCTTCCCGGGATATGTGTTTCACAAATGTCCCAATCGGCTGCTATAGCTCGGTTCTGGTGGCCGCTTTCGGCGCCAGAACGGGGGTCTGATGAGTGGACGAGCAGGTGCTTCCTTTGAGGAAGCCGATGTTGTTGAGAACTACGTTTTTCGCCCGCCTTACCCTCAGTCCTTGTTCCTGAAACTCGTCGAGATCGCCCCGGGCCGGGCTTGCCTGCTCGATATCGGCTGCGGGCCGGGCAAGATTGCGCGTCCGCTGGCCCGGCATTTCGACAGGGTAATTGCGGTCGATCCGTCCCGGAACATGCTTGCGCTGGGCCAATCCCTGCCGGGTGGCACCGCATCCAATATCGACTGGATAGAGGGCTTTGCCGAGGAATTCCCCATCCAGGGACACCGGTTCGACCTGATCGTTGCAGCAGCGAGCATCCACTGGATGGATCATGCCCGCCTCTTTCCGCGCCTCAGGGCGCATGCGGGTGCCGGGCATGCTTTCGCGGTTGTTTCGGGGGACGACGCTTTCGAGCCGCCATGGCACGCCGATTGGCTCGGCTTCCTCGCAAAATGGGTGCTGGTGATTACCGGGGAGCCGTTCGATCCGCCCGGCAAGGCCCGGTACTGGGACAGTTATGCCGGTTATCTCGACATAAGGGGCGATGAGTATTTCCTGTCCGAGCCTTTCGAGCAGAGCGTTGCGGACTTCATCGGTTGCCAGCATTCGCGCGATACATTCGCGCCGTCGAAACTGGGCTCCCGTCTTAGGGACTTTGATGGCGAGCTTGCGGACGTGCTGCGGCCGCATGCGAGCGAAGGCCGCCTGACATATCGGGTGCGTACCAGGCTGGTCTGGGGGAGCATCAAGGCGGCGTGAGTGTCGCCCGCCGCGCCGCCGGCGCATCACCCCCGCTTTCCCTCATGCAAGGCTTGGCCTAAACACATTCGGCCATTTATCCAGACGGAAGACCCTGTTCGTGACGAGACCACAATCCCTGCGGCCGGAGCTGATCGACGCCGCACTCACTTCCGCACGTTCCTTGGGCACGCCGCTCTGGCTTTACGAGGCCGAGCCGATCCGGCAGCGCGCCAGGCAATTGGCAGCGTTCGATTGCGTGCGCTATGCCCAGAAGGCCAATAGCAACACGCATATCCTGCGCCTGCTCCGGTCCATGGGCGTGATGGTCGATGCGGTTTCGCTCGGCGAGATCGAACGGGCCCTGCGGGCCGGCTATGTGCCCGGCACGGACGCGCATGAGATCGTCTTTACCGCCGACATTATCGACGAGGCGACGCTGGCCCGTGTCGTCGAACTCGGCATTCCGGTCAATTGCGGGTCGCCCGACATGTTGCGGCAAGTGGGCCGGGCGCGGCGGGGACATCCGATCTGGCTCAGGCTCAATCCGGGATTCGGGCATGGCCACAATCGCAAGACCAATACCGGTGGCCCCTCGAGCAAGCACGGCATCTGGCACGAGGAACTCGAGGATAGCCTGCGTCTCGCGGATGAATACGGGCTCTCCGTGGTTGGCCTTCACATGCATATCGGCTCGGGCGTCGACTATGGCCATCTGCACCGGGTCTGCGACAGCATGCTCGACGCCGTGCGCCGCGCCAACCGGCCGCTTCATGCGATCTCGGCGGGCGGAGGGCTTTCGGTGCCCTATCGGGCGGGGGAGCCCGAGATCGATATCGCCGAATATTATGCGGCGTGGAACAAGACCCGGCTCGCGGCCGAGCAGATCACCGGTGGCCCGCTTCGCCTCGAACTGGAGCCAGGCCGCTATCTGGTGGCCAATGCCGGGCTGCTCATTGCCGAGATACGCGCTGTCAAAAAAGTGGCCGACAAGCATTTTGTACTTCTCGATGCCGGCTTCAACGAGCTGGCCCGCCCTATCATTTACGGCAGCCACCATGAAATCTGCTTCGTGACGAATACCGGCGCGCCGGTCGCCGGTGAGCCCCGGCCCATCGCCGTTGCCGGGCCGCTTTGCGAGGCCGGAGACGTCTTTACCCAGCATGATGGCGGCTTTGTCGAGTTCCGCGATCTGCCGCTGCCCCAGGTGGGAGACTTTGCCATTCTGCGCGATGCGGGGGCCTACGGCGCCACCATGTCATCGAACTATAATACGCGGCCGCTGGCGCCCGAAGTCATGCTGGACGAGGGTGTGCTTTCGGTCATCCGCAAACGCCAGAGCATCGAGCAATTGCTGGATCTCGAAGCCGATGGCGGGGTGGTGTGAAGCCATCGGCTTGCCTCGCCATGCCGGTGCCTTTGGGCTAGCATCGATCTGGTTCTTTTCCCGCAAAGGTATTTTCAGATGGCACTGAGCATTCTTTTCATCGGCGGCACCGGCCAGATTTCATATCCATGCGTTGAGCGCGCCGTCTCGCAAGGGCACTCTGTCAGCGTCTATAATCGCGGCAAGCGGGAAAGCGCCTTGCCCGCGGGCGTTACATCCATCATCGGCGAGCTGGCCGGCCCTGAATATGCCGAATTGGCCAAGGCCAATTTCGATGTCGTGTGCCAGTTCATCGCCTTCACACCCGATCAGGTGGCGCGGGATATCGAGATCTTCACCGGCCATTGCGGGCAATACATCTTCATTTCGTCCGCCTCGGTCTATGAAAAGCCGGCGAGCCATTATGTGATCACCGAGAAGACACCGGCGATCAATCCCTACTGGCCCTATAGCCAGGCCAAGATTGCCTGCGAAAAGCTGCTGCAGCAGAGCCAGGGCCTCGACTGGACCATTGTGCGCCCGAGCCACACCGTCCGCACCGGCCTGCCCATCATGATGGGCGACAGCGATATCATGGCGCGGCGCATGCTCGATGGCGAGCCGACAATTGTCGCCGGCGACGGCCACACGCCCTGGACCTTGACCCGTTCGGTCGATTTCGCGGTGCCGTTTGTCGGGCTCTTCGGCAACAAGGCTGCGCTCAACGACGTCTTCCACATCACCAATGATCGTGCCCATATCTGGGACGATATCCAGAAGGCTATTGCCCGCCTGCTGGGCGTCGAGGCCAAGATCGTGCATGTGCCGACCGATACGCTGGTCCGCTACAATCCGGAATGGGTCGGCCCTTTGACCGGAGACAAGGCCTGGACTGCGATTTTCGACAATTCCAAGGTCAAGAGCGTCGCCGGCGACTTTACCTGCGCCGAAAGCCTCGATGAAATCCTGGCCGAGCCGATCCAGCACCTGAAACAGCGCCTGGCCGCCAATCGCCCGCCCAAGGGCGAGTTCGACGCCTTGGTCGACCGAATCTGCCGCGACCAGACGGCGCTGGGCTAATATTCTGAGAGCCTCGATCCCGGCCCTTTTCGCGTACGCGAAAAAGCTGACCTCCCTCGGGAAGTTCACTCGGAATCACAACACGCAGGGTGTCATTCCGGCGAAGGCCGGAATCCATGTCCACATCTCTCCACGACCATCAGCGTGGTGGATGGTCCGCAGCATGGATCCCGGCCTTCGCCGGGATGACGTCGCGCTTATGACCGCACCGAGGGCTCCCTCAACCCTGAACGACGCCCCGCCTCAGTCCAGCATCACAACGGCTTCGACCTCAAACAGCATCGGGTCGATGGCCAGCTTGGGAACCGGAACCAGGGTCTGCGCCGGCAGCGTCTCGCCGAACATTTCCGTGACGTTCCTGGTCAGCACTTCGAGTTTGGACATGTCATGGTCCACCACATAGACCGTCAGCTTGGCGACCTGGTCGGGACGTGCCCCCAGCCCATCCAGCGCCACGCCGAGATTGGCATAGGCCTGTTTGACCTGGGCGGCGAAGTCGGGCGAGAGGGCGCCCGTGCTGTCCTGGCCGCCCTGACCCGAAATATAGGCAATCCGAGCCTCGCGCGGCACGATCACCGCCGTACTGTAGCCGTTCGGCGTCGGGTCGCCGAGATTTGGCGGGTTCACGATGGTCAGTTGGAGGTCGTTCGCCGCCATCGCGGCGGGGGCTCCCATGGTCATGATGATTAGTCCTCCGGCAAGCAGGTGTTTGATCGTGTGTGACATGATTTGCTCTTGTCGTACGTTGTACGATAAACTTGCACTCGTACCATGTACGAGTCAATCGCCCGGCATCGACATTTCCAGTGCCGGCGGCCAAAATCGGTTTGCGATCACGTGAGGAAGACGAATGCCAGCCAAACCCACCGGGAGCCAGCGCAAGCCGCGGAACAGTGCGGCGCCTCGGCCTGCGCCAGAAACAGGCAGCGAGCCGGCCCTGTCCCTCGATCGTATCGTGGCGACGGCGGTAGACCTGCTGGACGCCGATGGCATTGGCGGATTGACCATGCGCAAATTGGCCGATCGCCTTGGCGCGGGCGCCATGAGCCTTTATTGGCATGTCGACAACAAGGAAGCCGTTTTCGATCTGGCGCTTGATGCCGTGCTCGAATATCGCGCCGGGCAATCACCAGCCGGGGCGCAGGACTGGCGCGAAGAAGTCCTGCACATGCTGGAAGATTGGCGCGCCAGCATGCTGCGCCATCCCTGGTCGGTATCGCTCCTGCCGCGCCGGGCCCTTGGCCCCAATATTCTTTGCCGCCTGGAATTGCTTGGCAGGGCCCTGAGCCGTGCCGGCGTGGCCGAAGCCGATCTCAACGCGGCGATATGGTCGCTCTGGAACTATGTCATGGGCGCCACCATCACCCGCGGCAGCTTCGAGCGGTCGGCCGACGACCTGGCCGCCGCCCAGCAAAGCCTTGCAGGCCTCAGCGAGCGTTATCCGACCATCGAGCGCTCGCGCCTGCTGCTCGATAGCGACTGGGACGGCGCCTTCCGGGACGGCCTCGATTTCCTGCTCTCCGGCCTCGCCCCCAAGACCACACCCACGTAAATCCGGTTTGGCAATGATATTGATAACTCCATATGGCAGCGAGCATTTTTCCGGCGTCAGCGCCTTGTGGGCGGAAGCCTTCCCCAATGACGCGCCTTGGAATGCGGCGGCAGACTCGATTGCCGAAAAGCTGAGATTTCAGCCGGATTTGATGCTGGTTGCCCTTGATGGCGCCTCTGTCGTCGGCTCGGTCATGGCTGGCTATGAGGGCCATCGGGGATGGATTTCGCGCATCGCCGTATTGGCATCGCATCGAGGCCGTGGTGTTGGCCGCGATCTTCTCGCCGAGGCAGAGCACCGCCTTGCCGCATTGGGCTGCGTCAAGGTGAATTTGCAGGTCGTGGAATCGAATGCCGCGACGGTCTCGTTTTACGAGCGGTCGGGCTACAGCATCGAGCCTCGCATCAGCATGAGCAAGCTGCTGCGGCGCTAAGCGCGTCCGCTCCCTCCCGGCATCGGCAGGCCCCGGTCATCAAACTGTTGTCCTTTGTGGGGTATGCGCCTTGCGCGGCGGCACTTTGCCACGTTGTCCACCGGGTCATTTGCGTGCTTGCCCGGTGGGGCTCACGCGCATATATAGGCCGCCTTAGGGGTGCATTGGAGTTGAGTCTGCTGATGTCTTCGGTTGTTGACCTAGTTGAATACCGGCCCAGTGACGACGAGCCGTTTATGAATTCGCGCCAGCGCGAGTATTTCCGGGCGAAGCTGAATTCGTGGAAGGATGAGATCCTGCGCGAAAGCCGCGAAACGCTCGCAAATCTTCAAGAAGAAAGCCAGAACCATCCCGATATGGCCGATCGTGCCAGTTCGGAAAGCGATCGCTCGCTGGAGCTGCGTACCCGTGACCGCCAGCGCAAGCTGATTTCCAAGATCGATGCCGCGCTCAAGCGCATTGACGATGGCACCTATGGCTATTGCGAGGAAACCGGCGATCCGATCGGCCTGGCCCGGCTCGATGCCCGGCCGACCGCTACGCTGAGCCTGGAAGCCCAGGAAATGCATGAGCGCCGCGAGAAGGTCTATCGCGACGAATAGTCCGATGGCGCCGCGCTGAACACAATTAAGGGCCCGCTGCCGCAGCGGGCCCTTATTGTTTGGCCGGCACGGGCTCAGAAGCCGAAGACGCCGGTGATGCTGGACTGCCCATTGCCGTTCTGCATGCAGGAGCCATTGGTGTTCTGGCCGAACTGGAACAGGCCGCAGCTATTATTGTTGCCATTTTGATGGATCGTGCCGTTGTGGCCATTGCCATCCTGCACGATGACACCGTTATTGCCCGAGCCGGTCTGGCTGCCGCCGGCGGAATTGCCATTGCCGTGCTGGCTGACATTGGCGCCCGTGGTATTCATCCCCTGAAACAGCGAATAGAGGCCAAGCCCCAGGCCCAGTGCCTGGGCTTCATCGGGATCGGTGGGGGCATAGCTGATGGAGACCTGGCCGCCGGCGGTGGCAGGGCTGGCAATCGCGGCGACGCCGATGGCGGCAGCGACAAGGGCGGCAAGGGTGGTCTTGATGATCTTGGTGGTCATGGCGTCTCTCCTGTTTGTTGGTGCTGGCTTGTTCCAGCTGATGACCCAAGAATGCAGGAGTGTGCGTGAACCGATCCGGAGCGATATGTTCAGTCAACGTTCACAGTCTGTGCACAAATTCGCCGCTCGTGCTAACGCATGAAAAAGGGCTTCAGCGAACTGAAGCCCTGTTGGACGGCGTATCGGGTTTTGAATCAAAGCTTGGTGACAAGCTCCTGATCGCAATCGAGTTTCTTGCCATTGGCGGTCACCTCGAAGACCAGGTCATACCGCGATCCGGCATTGACCATGACCTTGCCGAGCGTCGCTATCTCGTTGGCGCCGATAGCGAAATTCCCGCCCTGGCTGATATTGGTATTGCCGCCCGAACCCGAACTCTGCAGCCGGAACTGGTAGGACCCGTTGACCGCCACATCGGTATGCACCGCGCCCTCCAGCATCAGCATGCCGTTCTGGGTGGTCGAGGTCACGCCGCACTGCACCGGGCCGCTGGACGTGGTCGTTCCCGCTTGTCCACCGGTTACGGCGAAGGCCGCGAGGCCCAGGCCGAGCAGGGCGGGGATAAAACCTAAGCGTTTGTCAAAGCTGATCATTTTTTGTCTCCCGTTCTAGGATGAGCCGGAAGGGGAAGCCCTTCCGGCCGCGGGTCGTCAGGCATCAGGGGCAGGCCTGCACGAAGGCGGTGACATTGCCGGCACCGGCCTGGGTGACATTGGCATTGCAGCCATTGCCGACCTGCACACCGGCGGCGACGTTGCCATTGCCGTCCTGGGTCAGGATCGCGGTGTGATTGTCGCCGAACTGGCCGACACCGGCCGCATTGCCGTTGCCGTGCTGCCAGGTATCGGCATAGTTGTTATTGCCCTGCTGACCGATGGCGCCGACATTGTTGTGGCCGAACTGCTGGCCGACGGCCGAGTTCCAGTTGCCGGTCTGGTCGATGCCCAGGCTGTTGTTCCAGCCAGCCTGGTTGCCGCCGGCGGCATTGCCGAAGCCCCACTGGTTGACCCAGACACCGGCGGCCATGGCGGGTGCGGCGGTGACGGCGAGAACGGCGGCGATGGCGGTGGTGATGACGATGCGCTTCATTTGACTTCTCCTGTTTGGCGGCGCTCCCTCCGAGCGCTTTCTGCCGATGACTATTGGCTTAAACAGGCGCGCCGGAACGCTGACTGAACCCGCGATTCAGATTCCGTTCATTGTTGGAAAAGTGCATCCGGGCCGGTCTATGCCAGCACGATCTCCCGCTCGATGCCGATGGCGTCGAGGAAATCGCGGTCATGGCTGACCACCAGAAGTGCGCCGTCATAGCCGCGCAGGCCCGCTTCCACTTGCTCGATAGCGTGGATATCGAGATGGTTGGTGGGCTCGTCCAGAATCAGCAATTGCGGCGGGTTGTTGCCGCCAATGGTGCAGGCGAGCCCCGCGCGAAGGGTCTCTCCGCCACTGAGCGTGCCCACCTTTTGCAATGCCGCATCGGCGCGGAACATGAATCGGGCCAGCGCCGCCCGGCCGGTATTTTCGTCCGCCTCGGGGTTGAGGCGGCGGAAATTGTCGCGAATGCTGAGCTGGGGATCGAGCAGACTCACCGTCTGGTCGAGCAGGGCATAGGGCACCAATATCCGGGCCACGCCGCTCGTGGGCGCGAGCGTGCCGGTCAGCAGCCGCAACAGCGTCGTCTTGCCTGAGCCATTGGGCCCGGTAATGGCGACACGCTCCGGCCCGATAATGCCGAACGAGGCATTGGCCACGACCGGGATTTCAGGCACGGGGCCACCGCTCAGAGCGTCCGCCTGCAATACCGTCCGGCCGGCCGGAAGGCCGGATGGGGTCAGCGTGACGGAGAGCGGGGTCAGGATTTCCACCTGCGCCCGGGCTTCGCTGGCGGCTTCTGCCGCCTCGCCGCGCAGGCGGTTGGCTAGCCGCGTATTGCCGCCACTGGTATTTTCCGAGTTCTCCTTCATACCACCCAGCATGATGCGCGGAATGTCGCCCTTGGCCGCCTTGCGCTTGCCGGCGCCGTCCTTGCGGGCCTTGCGTTCCGCAACTGCCTGGATCTTGCGGTCGACCTCGGCCACTTTGCGCTCGGCCGATGCCAGCTGATGCTCGGCAGCCGACAGTTCCAATGCCTTGCGTTCGCTATAATGGTCCCAATTGCCGCCATAGGTCTTGGCGCCGAGGCTGGTAAGCTCGACAATGGCGTCCATTTCGCGCAGCAGCGCCCGGTCATGGCTGACCACGATTGCCCCACCGCGCCAGCGATGCAGCAGATCGACGACCGCTTCGCGCCCGTCAGCATCGAGATTGTTGGTGGGCTCGTCGAGCAGGATCATGTCCGGCTTGGCGAGGATCAGCCGGGCCAGCGACAGCCGCGTTCGCTCGCCGCCGCTCAGTGTGGAGAGCAGGCGGCCGGGATCGAGAGCGGGCAGGTGCACATCGGCAAGGGCCGCGTCGATGCGGCCGGGCAGGGTCCAATCGGCTTCGCCGGCATCTTCGGCCGTGCCAAGCCCCTGTTCGAGACGATCGAGCCGATCAAGTTCGCCGGCAATATCGAGGTGATCGGCCACGGTTTCAGTGGGATCGACCCGCACCGATTGCTCGAGCACGCCAAGCGTGCCCGTGACGCTGACCGAGCCCGAAACAGGCGTCAGCTCCCCCAGGATCAGGCGAAGCAGGGTGGATTTGCCCGTGCCGTTACGGCCAATCAGCCCCGTGCGTTCGTTGCCGAAACTGAGGTCGAGACCGGAAAAAAGCGGCTGGTTGTCAGGCGTGGAATAGGAAAGTTGGTGCAGCGTAATGGAGGCGGGCATGGACGGATTCCGAATGAGCGATGCGGATGAGGCAGTCGGTCATCGTCGAATCCATTGGGTACCGTCCGGTCTGTGCTGCGGGTGGGCTGAAGATAGGCAGGGTGGTGGAGATGTCAAGTTTGGCTGGTGGCGGGCCCTCGTGTTGAGAGGAAACCCATACCGTCATTGCCCGGCTTGTCCGGGCAATCCATGCTTCAGCGCGCGCGGAAAGGTGGATCACCTGGACAAGCCGGGTGATGACGACGGTGGGGATATTCGGTCTGGCAGAAACTGATTCCGCTATCGCCTCTATCGCTTTGATCCAGCTGCAAAACTACGCCAGATACCGCTTCTTCAAATGCGCCTTGAAGAAGTCCGCGTTCAGCGGTTCGCCCGTGGCGCGGGTAATCAGGTCCGGCGTCGACCAGCGCGAGCCCTGCGTCCAGATATTGTCGCTGCGCCATTGATTGACGCCGGTGAAGTCGCCCTTGCGAATATCCTCGCGCACGCTCGGTTGCACCTTTTCCAGCGCCGCCCATTGCTGCGCCGCGATCATGGCACCCAGGGTATAGCTGGGGAAATAGCCGAAGGCACCGCCCGGCCAATGGACGTCCTGCATCGGGCCATCCTTGGGATCGGCCAATGTCGAAAGCCCCAGATATTCGGTCATCTTGGCGTCCCAGGCCTCGGGAATCTGGCTGGCTTCCAGCTTGCCATTGACCAGGTCCTGTTCCAGCTCGTAGCGCAGGATGACGTGGAGCGGGTAGGTGACCTCGTCGGCATCGACGCGGATATAGCCGCGCTCGACATGGTTCACCTCGCTGAGGATATCGGTAATTTCCCAGCCGGGAATGGCGTCTTCGCCCAGATGCAGATGCACCAGGGGCAGGGTGAATTCCCAGAATTCCGGGCTGCGCGAGAGCTGCATTTCCACGAACAGGCTTTGGCTCTCGTGGATGCCCATGCCGCGGGCCTTGCCCAGTGGCCAATGCGACCATGCCTTGGGCAGGCCCTGCTCATAAAGTGCGTGACCGGTTTCGTGCAGCACGCCCATCAGCGAGGAGAGGAATTCGTCGGTGCGATAGCGCGTGGTCATACGCACATCGGTCGGCACGCCGCCGCAGAAGGGGTGGTGCGACACGGCCAGCGAGCCATGGGTGAAATCAAAGCCCACGGCGCGCATGGCAGCAAGGCCAAGTTCGCGCTGCTTTTCGATTGGGTAGGGGCCGCTCAGCACCTTGCGCGGGCGCTTGGCCAGCCGCTGCTCCTGGGCCGCCAGGGCTTCGGGCACGAAACCCGTGAGGAAGCTCTTGAGATCACCAAACACCAGGTCGAGATCGGCCGTGCGGTTGCCGGGATCATATTGCTCCATCAGCGCGTCATAGGGCGCGAGTTTCAGCGCGTCGGCACGCAATTGTGCTTCCTCGCGCACCAGGGCGACAACGCCTTCCAGCGCCGGCAGAAAGCTGTCCCAGTCATTCTTGGCGCGCAATTCGCGCCAGAGCTGTTCGGAGCGCATGGTGGCGGCGGTCTTGCGTTCGACGAACTCGGTGGGCAGGCACGTGGCGTTGATATAGGTCTTTTGGAACTCGCCCAAGGCCAGTTTCTGATCTTCGGATTCGACTTCCTTTTTGGCCGCTTCGATCCAGTCGGCGATTTCCGGCGCGGTGGATTGGGCATGGTAGAGTCCGGCCAGGTTGGACATGGCCTCGGCCCGCTTTTCGCCGCCGCCAACCGCCATATGGGTGGCCTCGTCGGCGCCAAGGATGGACAGCGCATGCTCCAGCGCTTCGAGTTTGCGGCCGAGATCGTCGAGTTTCTGGAAGGACATGGGCAGGCTCCGGTTTGCGACCAGAGGTGTTCCATAGCTCAGCGGCTAGGGCAAGCCGTGCGCGCTACTAGTCGTCATCCGGCGGCGGGAGCGGCTTGTCTTTCCGCCCGCCGTAAGCGGCGCCCAGGCCAGCGCCGATTGCGATGCCGATGCCAATTCCCAATGCGAGATTGTCGAGGGCGATGCCGATACCGGCGCCGATGGCTATGCCCAGGGCAATGCCCATGCTGGTGCTCATGATGCTGCTCCCGTCTTGCAGACCAACTGCTCGAGGCGCCCAGGGTTCCACAAAAAAAGGGGAAAGGCGCAGCCGGGGAGACTGCGCCTTGGGGAAGGCCGGCGTCCGTTCTGGAGCCGGCCAGGCGGGGTCCTTCTGGGCCCCGCCGGGGAGAACCCGCCGCACCATTGGGGGAATGCGCGGCGGGAATTCGGGACCGGTCTAGAAGGGGAGGATTGCGTCCATCACCTGCTGGCCATAGCGGGGCTGCTGGACATCGGTGATCTGGCCGCGGCCGCCATAAGAGATGCGGGCTTCGGCGATCTTGGCCGAGGGGATGGTATTGTTGGCGCGGATATCGGAGGGGCGCACGATGCCGGTGACGATGAGGTCGCGGACCTCGAAGTTCACCCGCACTTCCTGGCGGCCTTCGATCACCAGATTGCCATTGGGCAGAATCTGCGTGACGACGGCTGCAACCGAAGTCTCCAGGCTTTCCGAGCGGTTGACCGATCCGGCGCCCTTATTGGCCATGCCGGAGGTGAAGTCGACGGCGGCGGACGGGTCGATATTGCCGCCTGAGCCGCGGTTGATGACCGTGGCCAGAATACCGCCCATGCCGGCGGTGTTGGACGCGCTGCGGCTGGAATTGGTCGTGTTGTCGATCTGGGCGCTGTCATTGATGGTGACGACGATGGTGAGAATGTCCCCGATGCGATGGGCGCGCTCATCCTTGAAGAAGCCGCGAGCCGAGGTGCGGTAGAGCGAGTTGGGCTGGTAGGTATCGGCAATCGCCTCAGGCATGGGCATGCGCACCGGCTGGTAGCCGGCAATGGTGGTGGGGTCCTCGATGGCCGTCAGCACCGGCGCCTTGCCGACATTGGCGAGACGGTCGGTTGTGGTGCAGGCGACGAGCGAGCCGGTGAGCAGCAGCAGGGTGGCGAGTTTGACGAGTTTCATTTGGGGCTCCTGAGCTAGAGGCCGGCGACGGAAAGGGGAGCGATGCTGACTTCGACAGCACCGGCGGAAATGGCAGTGGCGTTGATCAGGCGCTTGGAGGCGAGGTTGAGCACCTGGACCGGGCCGCCCGCCGCGGCGCTGGTGATGGCTTGACCCTTGACCGTCAGCGTCATCGGGCCCTTGCGGAAATAGATGGTCACCAGCTGGTTCTTGGCGATGATCTGGGGTGTCGTCACGTCGGAGGGCTTGAGCATCATGCCTTCGCGGCTCTGGCGGGTAAGGGCCATGCCGATCAGCTGGTTCGGCTGGGCGATCCCGGCGCCGTCAGCAAAGCGCAGTGCGACCGGGCGCATCTCGATATTGTCGGGGCCGAGCACCGTGCCGGCCGGCAGGCTGGCCCTGAGGTGGGGGGCTTCGATCAGCAGTTCGATCGTGCCAGTGACGTCCAGCGGCTGAGTTTCACCGGCGATGGCAAGGCGGGCCGTGAACGTGCCGGTGCCGGGCAGGTAGCGCAGGCTCACTATGCTGGCCGGCGTGCCAACGGGTTCGGCGTTGATGGGCGCGATAGGGCTATTGAACAGGGTATCGGCCGTCATGCCGTCGGTCATGATGCCGCGCTGGCGCAGATCGTCGGCGATGAGCTGGGCGATGCGTGCCTCGTCGACGACGCTGGCGGCGCGCGTGACGCGACTGGCGCTGACGCCGTTGGTATCGAAAGTCGCGATGCCCACCCGCGCTGCTGCGGCGGTGATATCGGCGAGGGGCACGAGGCCGCTGGTGCCGGGCTTGGGCGAGCGGAACAGGGGCTGTTCAGCGGCTGTGCCGGCGTCCTCGAACATGTCGCCGACGGTCACCACGGCAGCGGAGACGGCGATGTCGGCCTTGAGCGTCGGGTCCGCGAATGCGGTGCCGGCGAGCAGTGCGGTGGCGAAGGTGGCGAGAAGCGTGCGGATCATCTAGCTGTCTCCCTTAGCGAAGCTGGCTCGTGGCCTGCATCATCGAGTCAGCGCCGGAGATGATGCGGGCATTCATCTCGTAGGCGCGCTGGGCGGCGATGAGGTCGGCGATTTCGGTGACCGAATTGACATTGGCCATTTCGAGATAGTTCTGCAGCAGATTGCCGGTGCCATCCTGATTGGGGATTTCAACCTGTGCCGGACCGCTGGCAGCGGTTTCGAGGAACAGGTTGTCGCCCATCGATTCCAGGCCCGATTTGTTGACGAAGCGGGCGAGCTGGAGCTGGCCGAGCTGGGTCGGGATGGTCTCGTTGTTGAGATAGGCCTGCACCAGGCCGTCGGGCGAGATCGAAACCGAAGTCGCGGTGCCCGGGATGGTGATGTTGGGCTCAACCGGATAGCCGCTCGAATTGACCAGCGTGCCTTCCGCGTCGCGCTCGAACGAGCCGTCGCGGGTATAGGCGGTGCGGCCATCGGGCAGGGTGATCATGAAGAAGCCTTCGCCGCGAATGGCGACATCGAGCTCGCGTTCGGTGATGTTCACGCTGCCCTGGCTCATCACACGGGGCGTCGAGACGGTGCGCACGCCCGAGCCGATCTCCAGGCCGGCCGGCACCATCGTACCCTGGTCCGAGGTCTGCGCGCCGGCGCGGGTGACCTGCTGGTAGAGCAGGTCTTCGAATTCGGCTCGCTGACGCTTGTAGCCGGTCGTGCGCATGTTGGCGATATTGTTGGAGATGACTTCGACGTTGCGTTCCTGAGCGCTCATGCCGGTTGATGCGATGTAGAGAGCTTTCATGGCTGTTCCCCAGGGTTACGCGTTGGCATCGCCGAGGCGCTGAATGGCCGAGCGGCGGAGCTCGTCCTGCTTCTGCGTCAGCGAGGCGATGGATTCGTACGAGCGGGTTACGCGGATCATCTCGGCCATTTCGGACACGCCCGAAACGTTGGAGCGTTCGACGAAGCCCTGCATGGCGCGCGTATTGGTGGCGGCAAGCGGCGTGCCGCCGGCAAAGAGGTTATTGCCTTCGCGCGTCAGGTCCTGAGCATTGGCGAATTCAACGAGACGCAACCGGTCCTTGGGGCCGGCGCTGGAGCTGACTGAACCATCGGACGCGATCAGGATGCCGGTTTCCTCGGGGCCGAACTGGATCGGGCCGCCTTCGCCCAGCACCGGGTTGCCATTGATGTCGACAAGGGTGCCATTGCTGCTGATCTGGAAGGAGCCGGCCTTGGTCCAGCGCTCGCCGGCGCCGGTCTGCACGGCGAAAAAGCCGGTGCCGTTGAGGGCGACATCCAGCTCGTTGCCGGTCTGCACCATGGCGCCACCCGACATGTCGTGCATGGTCGCCCAGTCCTGCACATAGGAGAGCGGCTGGTTGATCGTCGGGAAGTTCTGGTCGCGGGCGACCGGCATGACATATTCTTCAAACAGCAGGTTTTCGGCCTTGAAGCCGGTGGTGTTGATGTTGGCCATATTGTTGGCCACCACATCCATCTGCCGCTGCAGCGCGATCTGCCGGCTGAGGCTGATCAGTTGCGCATTTTCGATCATCGCTGATCCCCGGTGTTAACGTCCCCGAGACCGCCGCTTCCCCAAGCCTTGGCCTCGCCGTTTACATTGCAGAAACCATGCCAGACCGGAATTTTTAATAAAATCAGATAGATAGGCTTTCAGCGCGTTTAGCCTTGCCGGTTTAGATTTTCCCGGCGCGGCAAAAGCTGCCCGGCAAATTTTGCCGCTTTGGGTGCATTTGTAACCAATCGTTAACCATCCGGCGCTTAGCTGGATGCAGAGCCGGAATCGTCCGGAAATCCTCGTGTTTGGCAGGTTGGCATGGCCGCTGAAGCAGAAGCCGGTGAAGGCGGTGCCCGTAAAAAGGGCGTGCCCAAGCTCTTCCTTATTATTGGAGCTGCCGCGGTCGTCGTCCTGCTGGGCGGGGCGGGTCTTTATTATTTCCTCTCGTCAGGCAGCTCCGCCGAGAGCGGGAGCGGGCATGAAGCTGCTGCCGCCGAGGCGCCGCATACCTTCATTTTCAATTTGCCGCCGATGACGGTCAATCTCAGCAATGAGGCCGGCGGGCAGTCTTTCATGCGCTTGAGCATCGCGCTTGAAGTGGCCAATCAGGATGTGATGACGGCGATCCAGCCCAGCATGGCCAAGGTCACCGATGCCTTCCAGGTCTATCTGCGCGAGCTGCGCAAGAGCGATCTTGAGGGTTCGGCCGGAATCTATCGCCTCAAGGAAGAGCTGACCCGGCGGGTCAATGTCGCCATCTATCCGCAGCGCGTCGAAAGCATCCTCTTCAAGGAAATCCTGGTGCAGTAATGGCTGGACCCACGGACCAAGACAAGCTGTCGGAAACCTGGGACCTCGACGGGGTCGCGCCCGCGAAATCCGAAGAGGAGCGCGCAGCCGCGGCCGCCGCCGAATGGGCCGCCATGATCGAGGGCGCGGCGGGCGAGGGGGACGATAGCGGGGACCGCGTTCTCAACCAGGACGAGATCGACAGCCTGCTCGGGTTCGACGCCAGCGTAGGCAGCAATGTCGAGCTGACGGGCGTGCAGGCGCTGATCAATTCGGCGCTGGTGAGCTATGAGCGCCTGCCCATGCTCGAAGTCGTCTTCGACCGCCTGGTGCGGCTGACGACGACTTCGCTGCGCAATTTCACCTCCGACAATGTCGAAGTCACTCTGGATTCGATCTCGTCGGTGCGGTTCGGCGATTATCTCAATTCCATTCCGCTGCCGGCGATCCTGTCGGTCATCCGGGCCGAGGAATGGGAGAATTACGGGCTCCTGACGGTCGATTCCTCGCTGATCTATTCGATGATCGACGTGCTGCTGGGCGGCCGCCGGGTCGGCGGCAATATACGCGTCGAGGGACGGCCCTATACCACGATCGAAATGGCGCTGGCCCGACGGATGATCGAGGTCATTCTCGATGACACCCACCGCGCCTTCGAGCCGGTGACGCAGGTCAATTTCAAGCTCGAGCGCATGGAAACCAATCCGCGCTTCGCGGCGATTTCCCGGCCCGGCAATGCGGCGATCCTGATCGAGCTCCGGATCGAGATGGACGACCGTGGCGGCAAGGTCGAAATCCTGCTGCCCTATGCCACCATCGAGCCCATCCGCGAGCAGTTGCTGCAGATGTTCATGGGTGAAAAATTCGGTCGCGATCCGATCTGGGAAGGTCATCTGGCCACCGAAATCTATTCGGCCGATGTCGAGATCGAAGCGGTGCTGCATGAGCAGGACGTGCCGCTCTCGCGCGTGCTCAATCTTCAGCCCGGCCACATGGTGATGTTCGAGCGCACGCCCGCCGATCCCGTGCGGCTGCGGTGCGGGGATGTGGAGCTTACCGAGGCCATTATGGGCCATATCGGCAATCACGTTTCGGTTCGGGTCACCCGGCCGCTCAATCCGCCCAAGGTGACCATGGCGGCCTTTGAGGAATTTGACGACACAGCGGAAGGACGATGATGTTCGGTTTGCCCCTCGGGATATTTGTGGAAGGTGCGGTTGCCGTTCTTCTGGCCCTGACCATCGGCTATTGCACGGTTCTCAACCAGCGGCTCAAGCGATTGCATGCCGACAAGGACGTGATGCGCCAGATGGTGGCGGATCTCGTTTCGGCGACCAATCTGGCCAATCAGGCGATCAAGGAGCTCAAGCAGACTGCGGTGGAAGCCGATCTTTCGCTCAATTCGCGGCTCGAGGAAGCTGAGCGCTTCGGCATCGAACTGGCCAACCATGTCACGGCGGGTACCGCGCTGATGGAGCGGATCGCCAAGATCACCAGCGCCGCCCGGCAGAGCCAGGCCGTCGAGCCAGTGGAACAGCCCAACAAGGTGCAGTCGGCGCTGGAGCAGCTTTCTGCCCGGGTGCGCAATCGCGGGGTTGCCGCGTGAAATCGGTTCGCCTGCTTCCTGTCGTGGTCATGGCGATTGCGGCGCTGTTGATGTTCAAGACCATCGGTCTTGTCACCAATGGCGGCTATGTGCTCGCCGGCGTGACCCCGGCACGGGCGGCGGGTGCTACCGGCGGCGGGGAAGCCGTATCGGCGGAGGCTGGCGAGGCGGTTCTGGAGGATGCCACGCCGACGCTATCGGATAGCGCGCCTACGCTGGGTGAACCGGAAGCCGCTGGCGGCGGCCACGGCGCGCCAGCGCCCGCAGCGGCGCCTGCCGCGGAAGACCATGCCGCTGCCACGCCGCCATCGGGCGACAATTGCGTCGCGGTCGATGCCGCCTTGGATGAGAATGGCGCGGTAAATCAAACGCAGAATGGCGGCGGTCATGGTGAAGCAGCATCTGCCGAAGGCGCCGCCGAACCCGCCACCAGCAGTTTCGTCGATTCCATGGCCCTGGATTGCTTCCCCTCGGGTGATGCCGTGCCGATGCAGGTTGACGCCAGCGGCGCGCCCGTGCCGATGACCAATGTGCAGGGGGGCTCTGCCACCGAAGAAAGCATCCTGCAATCGCTGGCAGCGCGGCGCACCGAACTTGAAACCTACGAGAAGGATCTGGCCCTACGCGCGTCGCTGGTGGATGCCGCCGAGCAACGCGTGGCCGAGCGCCAGGCAACGCTGGAAGCGCTGGAGGCGCAGATTTCGAGCCTGGTCGACCAGCGCCAGGAGATGGAAGCCGGGCAGTTCGCCAGCATCGTTGCCATGTATGAGACCATGAAGCCGCGCGACGCCGCCAATATCTTCAATGCACTGGACATGGAGGTCTTGCTGCGGGTGGCCAAGACGATGAACCCGCGCAAGATGGCGCCGATCCTGGCGGCAATGAATGCGACGCGGGCGCAGGAGCTTACCGTGCGCATGGCTGCGCTCGCCGACCAGCCCGCGGCGGAGATGACGCCAGACGATTTGCAGGCGCTGCCACAGATCGTCGGTCAGTAAGGCTTTCTCACTATTGGAGTAAGCCGCCGTTAAGCCCGGCACGTTAGGTTGCACCCCGTAGTTTGTGTAACCCACGCGTTTCGTGTTTCCGGCAAGAATAGCCGGTGCTGTAGACGCGTCAGTAGGCGTCGGGGCAGCGGCCGGTGAAGACCGCAATACTTGCAGGCTGGCAGAAAGCTAAGCGTGCGTTAGCAGTGTGTGCTGCGGTGACGCTATGCGTTGTTGCGCCGGCATTCGGCCAGGCGCAGGGGCAACTCCTGGTTACGCAGGAGAATGGCTATGGCCGTCTGATCCTCAGCTTCCCCGGACTCGACGATCTCCCCGGCTATACGATGCGCATCGAAAACGGTGTGTTGTCGCTTGAGTTCAACGAGCAGATTTCCGTCATCCTGCCCGATGTGGGCACCACCATGCCCGACTATCTCTCAGTGGCGCGGGTGGATCCCGATGGCCGCGGCCTGCGCATGGGGCTGCGCAAGGCATTCAATTTCAACCGCATTGAAGCCGGCGAGAAGCTCTTCATCGACCTTTTGCCCCCCACCTGGCAGGGCATGCCCCCGGCGCTGCCGCAGGAAGTGGTGGATGAGCTGGCCGAGCGGGCGCGGCTGGCGGCCATCAAGGCCGAGCGCGACCGCAAGGCGGCCGATGTCGCCGAGCTAAAGCCGGAAGCGAATGTTCGCATCGGCCGCAATCCCACATTCCTGCGCGTTCAGTTCGACTGGACCGTGCCGACCACAGCCCAATATGTGCAGGATGGTCAGACCGGCCATATTGCGTTCGAATGGCCGGTCGGGGTCGATATTCGCAGTCTTCTCGCCGATCTGCCGCCCGAAATTACCGGCATTGAAAGCGCAGTCACCCCGGACGGCGCCAATGTCACTCTGCAATTGGCCGAGGGCGTGACGCCGCGCTTTTACGAAAATTCCTCGCGGCAATTCGTGCTGGATATCGACATTGCCGGGCAGGGGCTGCCCAGCTTCGAGGCCGCCAGCCTGGCCGAGGCGGCAAAGGTTCCGGCCAGCCAAGGTCCCGCGGGGGAGGTCGGCGGTGCGCCACAAACCAGCGCTCTCGCTTCCGACGCCTCCGCGACGATCACGCCCTTCGTCAATGTGGTTGGCTCGACGCTGCGGGTGGTCTTCCCGTTCGAGCAAGATACGCCCGCTGCCGTGTTCCGGCGCGGCGATACCGTCTGGATGATTTTTGACACTACGGTAGGCATTACCCAGCCGACGAAATCCGATGAGCTTACCGCGCTCGCCGATACGTTTTCTGCCGTGGCGGCTGGAGATACGCAGGTGGTGCGGATCGATCTCAATCAGGATCGTCTGGCGAGCCTGGGCTCGGAGGGCATGGCATGGGTGCTCTCGCTTGGCGATATGGTCCTGACCCCGACCGAGCCGATCCAGCTCAGCCGCCGCCGGGACGTCGAAGGCTCGTTCGAAATGGTCGCCAATATCGCCCGTCCGGCCAGGGTGCATGATTTCCGCGACCCGGTTGTGGGCGACATGCTCAAGGTGGTCACGGCCTATCCACCCGCTCGCGGCATTACGCGACCGCTCGACTATGTCGAATTTTCTGCGCTGCGCAGCGTCCATGGTCTGGTGATCAAGCCGGAGACGGAAAGTCTCGCCATGGCCGTGGATAGCGACGTTGCCGTCATCTCGCTGCCAGGCGGATTGACTGTCTCGGCACTCGACGGGCCGCGGTCCCTCGGTGGCTCGAATGGAGAAGGCGTGCGTGGCAGCTTCATCGATCTGGCGCGGCTCGAACAGCCCGATGCCGGAGCCTTCTCGGTTCGGCGTGACGAGCTGCTGACCTTGGCTGCCGAGGCTGACGGCGCTCAGCGCGATACTGCCCGCTTGGACCTCGCGCAATACTACCTTGCCAACCAGTTGTCCTACGAGGCGATTGGTGTGTTGCGGGTGCTCGAGAGCGAATTGCAGTCCGCCGCTTTGACCCGCAAGCTGCGCATGAGCCTGGCCATCGCCGATACGATGGCCCACCGGCCCAAGGAGGCGCTGGCCATCCTGGGCGGCACGGCCATGAGCCAGGACATGGATGCCCTGTTCTGGCGCACCATCGCCCGCGCCGATCTCTATGATTTCAAGGGCGCCCGCGCCGATGGAATGGAGGCCGCGAGCATTGCCGCTTCCTATCCGGCCTGGGCGCGCAATCGCTTCCATTTCGCGGCCATGCGCGCCGCCGTCGAGACTGGCGATAGCGCCCTGGCCGAGCGGTTCCTGGGCGCGTTGAACTTCGCCGCCCTCAACGCCGAAGAGACCAGCCTTTATCACCTGATGTCGGGCCGGATCGATGAGCTGCAGGGCCGCATCGATGAAGCCATCGACACCTATGGCCAGGTCATTGCCGCAGATATCCGGCCCACCCGGGCTGAAGCGGTCTATCGCACGCTCTATCTGCTCGATCAGGCCGGCCGTCTCGATCTGGAAAAGGCCGCGCAGACCCTGGCGGCGGAAGCTCTGCTGTGGCGCGGCAATCCGCTGGAAGCCGATATGCAGCGTCTGCTGGCCGATCTCTATTTCCGCGACGGCGACTATCGCCTTGGCTTTGAAGTGGTGAAGCAGGCGGTGGGCACCTATCCGGACGGTGCGGCGACCAATGCCATGCGCGATGACGCCCAGGCCGAGTTCTCGACGCTGTTTCTCGATGGCAAGGCCGACACGCTGGGCCCGGTCGAGGCGCTCAGCCTCTACTATGACTTCCGCCATTTGACGCCGCCGGGCCGGCGCGGTGACGAGATGATCCGCAACCTGGCGCGGCGGCTGGTCCGGGTCGATTTGCTGCCGCAGGCTGCCGAGTTGCTCGAATACCAGCTCGACAATCGGCTGCGGGGCGTGGCCCGCACCCAGGTTGCCACCGATCTTGCGGTCATCTATGTCGCGGACCGCCGGCCCCAGGACGCTTTGCGGGTGCTCAATGCCACCCAATTGCCGGGTCTGCCGGATTCTCTTGTCCGTCAGCGGCGGCTTTTGGAGGCGCGGGCGATGATCGATGGCGGCCGCGATGTGCTGGCGCTCGATATGCTGCGCGACATGGATGGGCGCGATGTGAGCCTGTTGCGGATCGACGCACATTGGAAGTCGCGCCGCTATGTCGAGGCCAGCGAGATGCTGGAGGCCCTCTATTCCGAGCCGAACCACGCCGCGGCGCTGGCTCAGCCCGAGCGCATGGGCGTCATCAAGGCTGCCGTTGGTTATGTCATGGCCAATGACACGATGGGGCTGGCCCGGCTCCGTTCGAAATTCGCCGAGCGGATGGTCACGTCACCCGAATGGCCGATTTTCGACTATGTGACCGGAACGATCCAGGTCGACAGTCTTGAATTCAAGAAGGTCGCCAACCAGGTCTCGGGCATTGACGGGCTCAACGCTTTTCTCGCGGCATACCGGCAGACCTATGGCGGCACGGATGCCCTGGCCCCGCTGGGGGCAAGCCGGCCGGATGCGGGCCTGGCCGCGCTCTAGCTGCTGACGAAACTTCGCACCAGCGAACCCGCCACCAGGTACCAGCCGTCGACCAGCACGAAGAAGATCAGCTTGAACGGCAGTGAAATCACCACCGGCGGCAGCATCATCATGCCCATCGACATCAGCACCGAGGCGACCACCATGTCGATGACGACGAAGGGCAGGAACAGCAGGAAGCCGATTTCGAAGGCCCGGCGCAATTCCGAGATCATGAAGGCCGGCACCAGCAATTGCAGCGGGATCGCCTCGGGCTCGGCCGGCACTTCGGCTTCGGTCAGATCGAAGAACAGCTGCAGGTCCTGCTCGCGCACATTGGCCCGCATGAAGGCATGCAAGGGTGCGGCGCCGGCCTCGAAGGCCTCGGCGACTTCCATCTGGCCGGCCAGGAGAGGTGCGATGCCCTGGTCATAGGTTTGCTGCAGCGTTGGCTGCATCACGAACAGGGTCAGGAACAGCGCCAGCGATACCATTACCGAATTGGGCGGAGCGGTCTGCAGGCCGATGGCCGTTCGCAGTAGCGACAG
Organism: Devosia yakushimensis; assembly: GCF_030159855.1. Taxonomy (NCBI): domain Bacteria; kingdom Pseudomonadati; phylum Pseudomonadota; class Alphaproteobacteria; order Hyphomicrobiales; family Devosiaceae; genus Devosia; species Devosia yakushimensis. The sequence goes on from NZ_BSNG01000001.1 coordinate 995,269, forward strand.
CACCACCACGATGCGCGTGAAGCTGGTCACCATGACGAGGATGGACGGCGCCAGCGAGAGCAGGGTGATCAACCCGATGAGCTGGACTGCCCGTTCGGTCAGGGTTGCTTCATCGCCAAAATCGATCGACAGGTTCTGCGCATAGGCCAGGCTGGGCGTCAGCACCAAAACGGCAAATGCGACAAGGCCGGCAAGAGTAAGCAGACGCCGCATACGGTGCGGCGATGCATTACTTCCGTTTGGTCTTGGTCTCGCCCTCGCCAAGATCAGTGCCTTCCACGTCTTGCTGTGCACTGTCCTCTTTAGCTGAGTCGGTGGCTCCGGGAGCCGGTTTGTCGGAGTTTCCCGCGTTTACTGCAGGATCGACCGACCGCATCAGGCCGGTATGGCGCAAAGAGCGCGCGCTGCGCTGGCTGGCGGCCTCGCCCAGATGCTCGATCGTGGCAGCCGGGCCGACGACCGGTTCGGGGACCACTGCCTTGGCGGGCGGAGCGGTCACGGGCGCCGGCTTGCGCCCCAGCATGGGCACCTGCCTGCGGCCAGAGGCCAATGCCGTTTCGTCCACTGCTATGCCGGTCTCGATCACCACGTCCTGCGGGCCACCGATCAATACGAGATGCTCGACATTGTCGCGCCGCACGATCAGCAATTGCCGCTTCTGGTCCACCGCGAGGCTGTCGCTGACCGAGAGCCGCCGGTTGCGGCCGCGCGCTACATTGCCCGAGGCGCTGAACAGCAGCTTGAGCAGCCACACCGCCAGGACGATCAGCACCAGCACGATGCCGAGTGCGAAGACGACGGTCAGGATGGAGTTTTCCGTACCGCCAAAAAGGCTGGTGATGAACTGCATGACGTCTCCCAGAACGCGCTTACCCGAATCCGGGCGGCATATATTGCCTATTTGGCCGCAGCATTTTGCAAATTGCGAGGCATGCGCCGGTATTGCAGGGGTTAATTAACACTTGATTAACCATGACCCGGCAAGATTTGCCCATTGCGCACTTATGGACTCGCGAGAGGTAGCGGCCGATGGGCCTCATGGACATGCCGGTTTTTTCCGCGCTTACCGACAAGATGCGCTGGCATCAGGCTCGTCAAGGCCTGCTTGCTGAAAACGTTGCCAATGCGGAAACGCCCGGTTACCGAGGCCGCGACCTGGCGCAATATGATCTTGCCGACCGGCCAGGCGGTTTTTCCTCGGCCAGCATTACCACGCTCGCTACCCAGCCGATGCACTTTTCCGTGTCCAGCAGCGAAGGCGGCGCCTTTGGCGCTCAGCGCATGGCCAATTTCGAAATCACGCCGGAGGGGAATGGGGTTTCCCTTGAGGACGAGATGATGAAGGTCACCACCAACATGATGGACTATCAGGCCGCCACGACGGTCTACCAGAAGTCGATCAAAATCCTCAAAACCGCGCTTGGCCGCTCGGCCTAGGAGCCTAGATCATGGATTTCAATTCCTCGCTCCGTATCGCTGCCACGGGCCTGCATGCGCAGACAGCCCGGATGCGCGTCATCGCCGAGAACATCGCCAATGCCGATTCCGCCGGCAAGGCGCCGGGGGAGGAGCCCTATCGCCGCCGCATCCCGACCTTCCAGACCCATTACGATGCCGAAGTGGGTGGCAAGGTCGTCGAGGTCGGGCGCCTGGCCTATGACATGAGCGATTTCACCAGCCGCTATGAGCCCGGCCATCCGGCCGCCGATGCCAGCGGCTATGTGCAATATCCCAACGTCAACACGCTGATCGAAACGATGGATATGCGCGAAGCCCAGCGCACCTACGAAGCCAATCTCAACGTCGTCACCGTCACCCGGCAAATGCTGGGCCGCACGATCGACATTCTGCGCGGCTGAGCGCATCGAGGATAATGCCAGATGGCCACAACACCCTTCAACGCCGCCACCGCCGCCTATGGCAATGCCAGCCGCCTGATCACCCAGGCGGCCAAGCCGACCACCGATCTCAGCGCCGCAACCGGTGATGCAGGGGGCAATTTTGCCCAGATGCTGGCCCAGCAGGTGCAGGGCGTGATGGATGCCGGCAAGGCGTCGGACCAGATGGCCATCGACATGGTCAATGGCAAGGCCAATGTGGTTGATATGGTCACCGCGCTCAGCCAGACCGAATTGGCCATCGAGAGCATGGTCACGGTGCGCGACCGGGTGATTTCGGCTTATGAAGAAATCATGCGGATGCCGATCTGACGCAGACTTCCGCGCAGGGATAGAATGGGCGCGTGGGCGACGATTCGCCTGAGGAACTGCAATGACCGGCGCCGAAGTTCTCGACATCGCGACTGATGGCATCTGGACGTTGATTATCGTTTCGGCGCCGATGATGCTGGTCGGCCTGTTGGTCGGTGTCGTGATTGCCCTGTTCCAGGCGCTGACGCAGATTCAGGAACAAACCCTGGTCTTCGTGCCCAAGATCATCGCCATCTTCATCACCATGCTGATCGCGCTGCCGTTCCTGGGCGCGACCATGGGCGGCTATATGAACCGGGTGATCGACATGATCATCGTGGGCGGCTGATGATCAGCATCGGGCTCGATTGGCTGCCCAATACGGCCTTTCTCTATCTGCTGATGTTCTGCCGCATCGGGGCCATCCTGATGCTGATGCCGGCGCTGGGTGAGACGATGATCCCAGTGCGGATGCGCCTGTCCTTCGCGCTGGCCTTCACGCTCGTCGTCTATCCGCTGCTGGCACCCAACCTGCCGGCCATGCCCGTCGATTTCATTGATATTGTCGGCCTGATCTTCCACGAACTGGCCATCGGCATCATGTTGGGCGCCATTGCGCGCATCACTGTCATGGCAACGCAGGTGGCGGGCGCCGTCATCGCGTTTCAATCGGGTCTCAGCGCGGCAATGGCGGCCGACCCCACCCAGGTTGGCGTGCAGGGCGCGGTGTTCGGCAGCTTCCTCTCCTTTCTCGGCATGACGCTGATTTTTGCCACGGACCTGCATCATGTCGCGCTGGCGGCGACCTATGACAGCTATGTGGTCTTCGGCGTCGCCGATCCGCTGATGTTCGACGATGCGGCGCAACTGGCGCTGCGCACTGTCGCCAGCGCCTTTTCCATCGGCATCCAGATGTCGGCGCCCTTCATCGTGTTCGGCCTAGTGTTCAACCTCGGCGCGGGCATACTGGCCCGCCTGATGCCGGCGCTGCAGGTTTTCTTCCTGCTGATGCCGGCCAATGTGATGGTCGGCCTCATCCTCTTTGCGCTGCTGCTGACCATGATGATGGGCTGGTACATTACCGGCTTTGAGAACCACCTGGCGATGTGGAGGGGCTGAGAATGTGCCCAGCCGGCCATTGCCAGGAGTCGAGAAGGGTGGTTCGCGAGAACCGGCGCGCAGCGTACGTTTGCGTACGTGAGCACCGGAAGCGGAGCGAACTGCGCTTCGCAGGCCGTGGCAATGGCTGGATGGGGGCATTCTAGATGTCAGACGAAGCCCCCGAACAGGCCAGTAAGACTGAGGACCCCTCCCAGAAGAAGCTGGAGGACGCCCATAAGAAGGGCGATGTCGCCAAGAGCCAGGAGGTGACCACCTGGTTCATGCTGCTCGGTTCGGCCGCCATCTTCGCGATGATGGCGCCATCGACCAGCGCGAGCCTGATGGAATCGCTCAAGGTGGTGATGACCAATGCCGATCAGTTCGAGCTGGGCGGCTCGGGCTTTGCGGTTTTCTTCAACGGATTGGCGCTGGCGCTGCTCGGCACGATCTTCGTGCCGCTGGTGATCCTCACCTTCTGCGCTGTTACCGCCAATCTCATCCAGCACCGGCCGTTGATCTCGACCGAGCCGATCACACCGAAACTCTCCAAAATTTCGCCGCTGGCCGGTTTCAAGCGCCTGTTTTCGACCGAATCCCTGGTCAATTTCGGCAAGGGACTGCTCAAGATCGGCGTCATGGGCACGGTGCTGTTCTTCGTGGTCTGGCCCGAGCGCGACCGGCTCGACACGATGATGACGGCCGATCCATTGATCATTCTCGCCGATTTCCAGGAGATCGGCCTCAAGATTTTCGCCGCCACGCTGGCGGTGCTGACCGTCATTGCGCTGGCCGATTATCTCTATGTCCGCCAGAAATGGTGGAAGCGGCAGATGATGACCGTTCAGGAAACCCGCGACGAATACAAGCAGATGGAAGGCGATCCCAAGGTCAAGGGCCGCATCCGCCAGCTCCGGCATGATCGCGCCCGCAAGCGCATGATGGCGGCCGTGCCCGACGCCACCGTCGTTATCACTAACCCGACCCACTTTGCCGTGGCGCTCAAATACGATCGCTCCATGGGCGCGCCGCAATGCGTGGCCAAAGGGGCGGATGCGGTGGCGTTCCGCATCCGCGAAGTGGCCAAGGAAAACGACGTGCCGATCGTGGAAAATCCCCCGCTGGCCCGGGCGCTCTTTGCCAGTGTCGAGATCGATGACGTCATTCCGGGCGAACACTTCAAGGCCGTTGCCGAAGTCATCGGCTTCGTCATGCGCCTCAAGAAGTCAGGTGGCTGGAGGGCGGGGTAGGGGCTCCGGTCAGGGCGCGCCCATCGCCCTCCACCCCAGCCCCCTCATGGGGGGAGGGAGGCCCAAATCTGTCGACCTTACCCATCTTATCCCCACCCCCTCCACTTGCGCTTACACTCCCCTCATCACCCCGCCAGAGCGCGGTCATGACGAGTGAATGGGCTGGGTGACAGTCGGGGATTGGAGGTCGCTCCAATCGTGTGGGGGGAACGGGTACAACGCTTGAAACAATAGTGTGCCCACCCGTCCTTGCGAAAAGACCCGGCGCGATGGCGAGACCGACGTTTCACCATTACTACCAAATCCCACGAGGCGCCGGTCTCGCCATCGCCGCTCAACCACAGGAACAATTTGTCCCATGTGGCGCTTTTTCACGGCCATGTTTATAACTTTGTTCACCCTCCCAACGGCCCGGCCCATTTGCTAGACCTGTGTCAGGCCCTGATTCGCCCCGACTCAACGTCATCCCGGAGCACAACGACCCATGGCATCGACGCCGCTCGGCGAGGACACCTATCCCGATCCACTATTGGCCTCCGAGCGCAGCAGCGCGGGGCTGTGGCGTGTCGTGGCCTTGGGCGTGGTGCTGGTGGCGCTGGCCGTGGCCTTCTCCTTTTTCAGCGACCGCATTCCCATGGATCTGGTGATGACTTTTGTCGGCGTGCTGGCCGTGGTCGGGGTCTTCTGCCTCTTCGGGCTGGCTGCGGGCCTGTTTCGCTTTGCCGGCAATGAGGAGCGACGCACGATTTCCCGCGCCGTTATCGACAGCCTGCCATTCGGCGCCGTGGTCTCGGATCGGGACGGCAAGATTTCCTACGTCAACGCGCATTACGGCAGCTTCAGCGGTGCGCTGAACAATGGCCTTCCGGTGGGCGTCTCCCGCCTCTTTGCTGGCCAGTCCGATGCCAGCGAGGCCATCTATCGCTTGTCCCGCGCTGCCAAGGATGGCCGTAGTGCCGTCGAGGATATCCGTCTGGTTGGCGGGCTGGGCGGATCGCAGGCCGAGAGTGCCCGCCCGTTCTGGTATCGCGTCGCCGTGCGGCCCTTGCCCGAAAGCGACGAGGCAAAAAAGCCGCTGGTCATCTGGTCGGTCGAGGACATTACCCGTGACCGCGACAATAATGAGAGCGCCTTCCGCGACCTGCAGCGCGCCATCGACTATCTCGATCATTCTCCGGCCGGCTTCTTCTCTGCCGACGCGCATGGCCGCATCCAATATCTCAATTCGACGCTGACCGACTGGCTGGGCTATGACCTGGCCGAGTTCAATGCGGGGCATCTTGGCCTCTCCGATATCGTCCGCGGCGATGGGGCGACCCTGTTGATGCGCGGCCGCGGCGACGGCGAGATTTCGACCGAGGTCATCGATATCGACTTGGTCCGCCGCAATGGCACGAGCCTGCCGGTGCGCCTGTTGCATCGCGCAGCCCGCATGGCCGATGGTGAATTGGGCGAAACGCGGACGCTGGTGCTCGACATGTCGAGCGCCCCCGATACCGAGGAAGAGCTGCGCGCGGCCGAAGTGCGGTTCTCGCGCTTCTTCAACGACACGCCCTTTGCCATTGCCACGCTCGATGGCGAGGGCCGCATCATCCGCACCAATGCGCCGTTCGGGCGCATTTTCCGTTGGTCGGGCGAGGAAAAAAGCCTTGAAATGCAGCCGCTGAGCGAGCTGATCGGGGAGGGGAGCCGCGACAAGTTTGCCCGCGCCATTGGCGATGCCACCGCCAATCGCTCGGAAGTCGAGCCAGTCGATGCCCTGCTCAATGCCGAGGGCGATCATGCCGTCCGGCTCTACCTTTCGGCTTCCGAGCTCAGCGAAGGCTCGGCCGAGCAGGTCAATGTCTATGCGCTCGACATGACCGACCAGCGCAAGCTCGAGGCCCAGTTTGCCCAAAGCCAGAAAATGCAGGCTGTGGGCCAGCTCGCCGGTGGTGTGGCGCATGATTTCAACAATCTGCTGACCGCCATTATTGGCTTCTCCGATCTGCTGCTGCTCAAGCACAAGCCGGGCGATCCCTCGTTCAGCGAGCTGATGCAGATCAAGCAGAATGCCAATCGCGCGGCCGGGCTCACCCGGCAGTTGCTGGCCTTCTCGCGTCGGCAGACCCTGCGGCCGCAAGTGCTGGAGCTGCCGCTGATCGTTGACGATCTTACCGTGCTGCTCAAGCGCATGATCGGCGAGAAGAATACACTGACCGTCGAGCATGGCCGCAACATCTGGCCGGTGCGCGCGGACGTCGTGCAGCTCGAACAGGTCATCATCAACCTGGTGGTCAATGCGCGCGACGCCATGCCCAATGGCGGCTCGATCACCATCCGCACTGGCAATGTCGAGCGGGCAGAAGCCGAGCGCATGACTTTCGCGGGCATGGTCCCGGCCGATTTCGTGCTTATCGATGTGCAGGATACGGGCACTGGCATGAGCCCGGAAGTCATCGCCAAGATTTTCGAGCCCTTCTTCACGACCAAGGAATTGGGCAAGGGGACGGGCCTCGGACTCTCGACCGTGTATGGCATCGTCAAGCAGACCGAGGGTTATATCTATCCGGTTTCGACCGTTGGCGTCGGTACGACGTTCAAGATTTTCCTGCCGCGCCATGTGCCAGCCGAGAACGAAATTGCCGGCAAGGCCGCCGCCGCTGCCCCAGCGCGCGATCTCACCGGCCAGGAACGCATTCTTCTGGTGGAAGACGAAGAGAGCGTGCGCGCCTTCTCGGCCCGCGCCCTGCGCGCTACCGGCTATGAGGTATTCGAGGCCGATGGCGGCGAAGAAGCGCTCGAAGTGCTTGAGGACATTGATTACAAGATCGACCTGATGATTTCCGATGTCGTGATGCCGGAAATGGACGGGCCGACACTGCTCAAGCATGTGCGCGGGGAAATGCCTGATCTCAAGGTTATTTTCGTGTCCGGCTATGCGGAGGAAAGCGTGCGCCGGGACATCGAGGACGACCAGAGCGTGGATTTCCTGCCCAAGCCCTATTCGCTCGATCAGATCAATTCCAAGGTCAAGGAAGTGCTGCAGCGGCTGGGCAAGGGCGAGGTCAATTGAACGAGATGGGGCGCTTCGGCGCCGCCGAGCTCAATGTACTGGGCGAGCCGCTGCAGCCCTGTTCCAGCGATCCGCTGACCGGCTTCTTCCGCACCGGTTATTGTGCGGCCGGGCCGGATGGCGCGGCGGTGCATCTGGTGTGCATCCAGGCGACGGAAGAGTTCCTGGAATTTTCCGCTTCGGTCGGCAACGATCTTTCCACGCCGCATCCGGAATTCTCGTTTCCCGGCCTGAGCGGCGGCGACCATTGGTGCCTCGTCGCCGGCCGCTGGGCGCAAGCCCACGCCGCCGGCAAGGCGCCCAAAGTGTTCCTGCGCTCAACCAATCAAGCCGTGCTCGGACTTATCCCCCTCGAGGTGCTCAAGAGGTATGCTCTGGATTTGAACTAGGGCGGGGAATGACACCGTGGGGGAAGCAAAAATAGAGCTAGCGCTTCCGCTCCACCAATAGCGCATCCAGGTTCTTGAAACTCATCTCCATGCCATCGGCCATGCCCGTTGCCGCAATCTGGTCCCGCAGGGCCTTGGACGCGTATGTCAGCCGGTTGATCACTGTCGTTCCCTCAGGCTTTTCCTCGAAATCGACCAGCGACTGCGACATGCCGCCGGTGTCGGGCTGATCAAAGCCTTCCTCGCTTCGGATATGTTCCGGCATAGTGATGGTGTGGATCACGCCAGACATGGCCAGGCGCTCATCGCCCTTATGCCATTCGTAGCGATAGCGTCCGCCGGCTCGCGCCTCGAAAACACAGACCGGCATGGTCCAGCCCGGCGGGCCGGTCAGCCAGCGCTTGATCAGTGGCGGCTGCGTATAGCAGGCAAACACCAGATCGCGCGGCGCGGCGAAGTCGCGCTCGGTGAGGATTTCGGTATCGCTGGGCGTGGATATGCGCAGTGGTCCGCCAAATGCCATCTCGTCCTCCCTAAGCATCGGACCGAAAAGTGCGAAGCGGCTTTCGGTCGAATCCGATGCGACAACAATAAGATAGAGCGCACGATCCGATTCCAGCGGATCGTCCTGCGCTCTACGCTTTGCCTGCCATGGCCTCCAGCCGCTTGAGTTCATCAAGCAGGTCATCGAGCCGCTCAAATTGGGCTTCCCAATATTTGCGATATTCGATCAGCCATCCGGTGGCCTCGGCTAGTGGCTGTGCCTCCAGCTTGCATGGCCGCCGCTGCGCGTCGCGCCCGCGCGAAATCAGCCCCGCATTTTCCAATACCTTGAGATGCTTGGAAATGGCCGGCTGGCTCATGGCGAAGGGCTCGGCAAGTTCCATCACCGAGGCTTCGCCTTGTGCCAGCCGCGCCAGAATAGCGCGCCGTGTCGGGTCGGACAGAGCCTGGAAAGTGGCGTCAAGACTGGCAGGCGTCGGCATGAATGACCTATTTTGGTTATAAAACCTATTGGTTATTCAATGCTTGTTCGCTCTCCGCGTCAAGCCGTTCCGCCGGGAATGGGCGTTCCGGGGGCCAGCAATCCCTGGTTGGCCAGTTCCGTCCAAAGCGCGTCGGGGATTTTGGCGTCCCACCATTTGAGGATGCCGTCGAGTTCTTCCGGCGATTTCGGCCCCGGCAGCACGTTGCATACGGCGGGATGAGTCAGGGGAAACTGCAGCGCGGCGGCGGGCAGGGCTACACCGAAATCCTGGCAGACGGTTTCGAGTGCTTTGACGCGATCAACAATGGCCTGCGGTGCCTTGGCATAATTGAAGATGGCGCCGCCCACCAGAATGCCCGAATTGAACGGGCCGCCAATGACCACGGAAGCACCGCGCTCGATGCAGGTGCTCATGAAGGGATTGAGCGAAGTCTGCTCCAGGAGCGTATAGCGCCCGGCAAGCAGGAACACGTCCCAATCGCCCAGGGCGAAGGCGTCCATCAGCACCTGCCATTCATTGACGCCCAGCCCGATCGCCTTGATCTCGCCACTGTCGCGCAATTGCCGCAGCGCCTTGTATCCACCGCTTTCGAGCTGTTTCCACAAGGGCTTGTTGCCCTCTACGCCATGGGTGGCAGTGCCGATGTCGTGGACATAAAGAATATCGGCGCCATTCATGCCCAGCCGCTGCAGGCTGTCCTCGTAGGAGCGCATGATGCCGTCATAGGAATAGTCATAGACCTGCTCGAAGGGCAGGGGATTGACCCAATTATGCGGCTCGCTCCATTCCTTCACGGGCTTGAGGCGCCGCCCTACCTTGGTCGAGAGCACGGTGCCGGCGCGCCGCTCGCGCAGGACGTCGCCGACGAGATGCTCGGAGCGGCCATAACCATATTGGGGCGCCGTATCGACGTAATTTATCCCCATGTCGAGGCCGTGGCTTATGGTCGCTCGGGCCTGGTCGGCCGGCACATTGGTAAAAATGCCGGCCAGGGACGCGCAGCCAAGGCCCAGTGTGGTGATTTCCAGACCGGTTTTGCCGATCTGGCGCGTCTCGAATGTGCGTGCCGCCATAGTCTCCTCCCAGATGGGAGGATAACTGACATGTTAGTTGGCCGCCGTAAAGACGCTGCGATTGGTCCTAGTAGACGTTGCCGATGATTACCGGGTGTTCGGTTTCGATGCGGATCGGGTTGCGCAGGGCGGCGCCGAACTGGGCTTCCTCGATCTCGAAAATGTCGTCGGGCCTGGTCGAAATGCCATCGGCGAAGCTCAGCGTTGCCGTGCCGAAACAATGCACATGGATATCGCCGGGATTGCGGAACAGCTCATATTTGAAGTGGTGATATTCCAGATTGGCGATGGTGTGGCTCATATTATCCTCGCCGCTGAGGAATGGCTTTTCCCAGATCACCTGGCCATCGCGCCAGATGCGTGATTTGCCCTCGATATGGGCCGGCAGATCGCCCAGCCGCAATTCCGGTCCGAACGAGCAGGCGCGCAGCTTGGAATGCGCCAGATAGAGATAGTTGACCCGTTCGGTCACATGGTCGGAGAATTCGTTGGCCAGGGCAAAGCCCAGTCGCCGGGGCTGGCCATTGTGGTCGATGAGATAAATGCCGGCGATTTCAGGTTCTTCCCCAGCGTCCAGGGCGAAGCTGGGCGAGGGGATGGGGTGGCCGGGATTGACGACGGTATAGCCGTTGCCCTTGTAGAACCATTCCGGCTGCACGCCTTTGCTGCCATCGGCGGGCTTGCCGCCCTCCAGCCCCATGCGGAACATTTTCATGGAATCGGTCAGGTTGTCCTCGGTCTTGGTGCCGTTGGACTTGTGCATGGCATCGCGCGTCGCGGCGGACCCCAGATGCGTGAGGCCGGTGCCGGTGACATAAAGATGGGCCGGGTCGGGATGGTCGATCGGCGCCAGAAGCCGGCCTTCGGCCAACAGGGCTGCCTTATCGACAGTTTCGCCCAATCCCTGCTGCGCAATCAGCGCGCCCATGCCCGATTGGGCGGCGATTGCCGCCTGGGCCAGACCGTAGACGCTGCTGGCGCCATTGACCTGGCGGGTCACCTCGCCCTGGACGGCGCCGACGGCGCGCTCGCCGTTGAGATCGAAATATTGGATCAGATTCATTTGTGTCCTCCCGCGGAGAGGCCCGGCGGGCCAAACTGGCAGGCATAGAACGCAAGAGGGGCACACTAGGCAAGCCCAAAAATCATACTAATGAAATCTCGCGCCACCATAGACCCTGCTTTGGATTGTGCGAGGTCGCTGGCGTCTCTATATCGGGGGCAGCGCCAGGGCGGCGCCGGGGATGACTTTGCCATGCTGGACAGCGTCGAAAGCGCACTCGCGGCGATTGCCGCAGGCGAACTCGTGGTTGTGGTGGACGACACCGACCGGGAGAATGAGGGCGACCTGATCATGGCGGCCGGCAAGGCGACGCCCGAAAAGATCGCCTTCATGATCCGCCATACCAGCGGCATTATCTGTGTGCCGATGACAACGGCCCGCGCGGCCGAGCTCAATCTCGATCCCATGGTCGCCAATAATATCGATCCGTTCCGCACGGCTTTTACCGTGACGGTCGATTACCGGGTCGGCATGACCACGGGTATTTCCGCCGCTGAACGAACCGCCACCATAAGGGCGCTGGCCGGGGGCAATGCTCATGCTGGCGACTTCATCCGCCCGGGTCACATCTTCCCGCTGCTGGCCCGGGAGGGCGGCGTGCTGGCCCGTTCCGGCCATACTGAAGCCGGTATCGATCTCTCGCGCATGGCTGGCCTTGAGCCGGCCGGCGTGCTGGCCGAAGTGGTCAATGACGATGGCACTGTCAAGCGTCTGCCCGAACTGATCGCCTTTGCCCAGGAGCACGGCCTCAAGATCATCTCGATCGAGGATTTGATTTCCTATCGCCTGGCACAGGAGAAATTCCTGTCGCGCCAGGCCGTGGTTCCCACCATGGTCAGCGGCTTGCCGGCGGTTGCCTATGCCTATCAGACCCCGTTCGATCCGGTGCAGCAAGTGGCGCTGGTGCTGGGCGATGTCGAGGGCAAGAGCAATGTGCCTTGCCGCATCGTCCGGGAACAGCCGCTGCGCGATCTGCTGGCGCGCGCGGCCGGCGAGGCCGATCCCATTGAGCGTGCTGTTGCGGAGATCGTCGCGCGGGGCGGCACCGGCATCGTTCTGTTGCTGCGCGGCGCTTCCGCCGGGGATCGCGAAGAGGATAGCCGTCGCTCCCCGACACAGGACGGGCAGGGCGGCGAGCATCATGGCAGCGCGGTCAAGCGCATGAAGGGCTGGCGCGAGATTGGCGTGGGCTCGCAGATGCTGCGCGATCTCGGTGTCCAATCCATCGCCCTGATGACGACTTCGGGGCGCCAATATGTCGGTCTGGGCGGCTTTGGGCTCGAGATCGGCGAAACGATTCTGCTCTCCTGACCCCTTCAGGTGCCTTTCTTATTTTGTTCCGGTTCCCCACTTGACACTTTGGAAACAAAATGAGAACAAATAGGGCACATTAAATGGACAGCGACCTGCGGTGCCAACGCGTTGCGCGGCCCCCCAGAGCGTGAAATAAGGAGAGAACTATGGCTGGCTCGCCGCTTCGCGTTGTTGAGGGTGGAACTATGGATAAGGACAAGGCACTTGCCGCAGCGCTCGGCCAGATCGAGCGCAGCTTCGGCAAGGGCTCGATCATGCGGCTGGGCGAGGCTGCATCGATCGAAGTGGAGGCCATCTCCACCGGATCGCTCGGCCTCGACATCGCCTTGGGCATTGGCGGCCTGCCGAAGGGCCGAATCGTCGAGATTTTCGGGCCCGAAAGCTCGGGTAAGACCACGCTGGCCCTGCATGTCATTGCCGAGGCGCAGCGCGCCGGTGGCATTTGTGCTTTCGTCGACGCGGAACATGCGCTCGATCCGATCTATGCCCGCAAGCTCGGGGTCAATGTCGATGACCTGTTGATTTCCCAGCCCGATGCCGGCGAGCAGGCGCTCGAAATCACCGATACGCTGGTGCGCTCCGGCGCCATCGACGTGCTGGTTGTCGACTCGGTGGCTGCGCTGACGCCGCGTGCCGAACTCGAAGGCGAAATGGGGGACGCGCTGCCTGGTCTACAGGCTCGCCTGATGAGCCAGGCCATGCGCAAGCTGACCTCCTCGATCTCCAAGTCGAAGTGCCTGGTCATCTTCATCAACCAGATTCGCATGAAGATCGGCGTGATGTATGGCTCGCCCGAAACTACGACGGGCGGTAATGCGCTCAAATTCTATGCTTCGGTTCGTCTCGATATCCGCCGTATCGGCGCGATCAAGGATCGCGAAGAGATCGTGGGCAACCAGACCCGCGTGAAGGTGGTCAAGAACAAGCTGGCTCCGCCGTTCCGCCAGGTGGAATTCGACATCATGTATGGCGAAGGCATTTCCAAGACTGGCGAATTGATCGACCTTGGCGTCAAGTCGGGCATTGTCGAGAAGTCCGGCGCCTGGTTCTCCTGGGATAGCCAGCGCCTGGGGCAGGGCCGTGAGAATGCGCGGCAGTTCCTCAAGGACAATCCCGAGGCAGCGGCAACGATCGAGCGCGGTGTGCGTGAAAGTTCCGGCCTGCTTGGTGAAGTTCTGCTGGTGTCCGGCGGGGACGATGATGGTGCGGATAGCGACGAATAGATCGTCCTTTCCCATGCCGGTTTTGTGGAGGTGGCGCGCAAGCGCTGCCTCCTTTCTTTTGGCGCCATTGGCATCGCGGCCAATGACAAATGCCCTCTTGCTGCCGCAATGCTGGACAGAGGCGCAAACCGCGCGATAGAAAGCCCCCCGACCTTCTGCGGCGCATGGCGCCATTCCGATGAAAGCCTGTTGATGACCAGCGTAAACGATCTCCGCTCGAGTTTTGTCGATTACTTCGCCCGCAATGGTCATGAGGCCGTGGCATCGGGCCCGCTGGTGCCGCGCAACGATCCGACATTGATGTTCACCAATGCCGGCATGGTGCAGTTCAAGAACGTTTTTACCGGCGTTGAAAAGCGGCCCTATTCGACCGCGACCTCCGCGCAGAAATGTGTGCGCGCCGGCGGCAAGCACAATGATCTGGACAATGTCGGCTTTACCGCACGGCATCACACCTTTTTCGAGATGCTCGGCAATTTCTCGTTTGGCGATTATTTCAAGGATCGCGCGATCGAGCTGGCCTGGAATCTGCTGACCAAGGATTGGGGCTTGCCCAAGGACAAGCTCATGGTCACCGTCTATCAGGACGATGACGAGGCCATGGAACTCTGGAAGAAGATTGCCGGCCTGTCCGAGGATCGCATCGTGCGGCTCGGTGCAAAGTCCAATTTCTGGCAGATGGGCGATACCGGTCCCTGCGGTCCATGTTCGGAAATCTTCTACGACCATGGCGATCACATCTGGGGCGGCCCTCCGGGCTCGCCGGAGGAAGATGGCGATCGCTGGATCGAAATCTGGAATCTCGTCTTCATGCAGTTCGAGCAGCATGCCGACGGGTCGCGCACCGGCCTGCCGCGCCCCTCGATCGATACCGGCATGGGCCTTGAGCGCGTGGCTGCCGTCATGCAGGGCGTGCACGACAATTACGATATCGACCTGTTCAAGGCGCTGATCAGTGCCGCTGCCTCGGCAACCGGCGCCGATGTCAATGGCGAAGGCAATCGCAGCCTGCGCGTCATTGCCGATCACCTGCGCTCGATGTCCTTCCTGATCGCCGAAGGCGTGCTGCCTTCCAATGAAGGGCGCGGTTATGTGCTGCGCCGCATCATGCGCCGCGCCATGCGCCACGCCACCCTTCTGGGCGCGAGCGAGCCGGTGATCCACAAGCTGGTACCGACCCTTGTGCGCGAGATGGGCCAGGCCTATCCCGAGCTCAGCCGTGGGGAAGCAATGATCACCGAGACGGTCAAGCTTGAGGAAGGCCGCTTCCTCAAGACGCTTGGCCGCGGCCTGCAGATCCTGGCTGACGAGAGCAAGGACCTGGCCGAGGGGCAGGTGCTGAGCGGTTCGACCGCCTTCAAGCTCTATGACACCTATGGTTTCCCGCTTGATCTGACCGAAGATGCCCTGCGCTCGCGCGGCATCAGTGTCGATCAGGCCGGCTTTGATGCCGCCATGGCCCAGCAGAAGGCCGAGGCACGCAAGAGCTGGTCCGGTTCGGGGGAAGCGGCAACCGATACCGTCTGGTATGGGCTGGCCGACAAGCTCGGCCCCACCGAGTTCCTGGGCTACGAAACCGAAATTGCCGAAGGCGAGATCAAGGCGCTGGTCAAGGACGGCGTCGAGGTTTCCTCGCTGACCGCCGGCGATGAGGGCTTTGTCGTTCTCAATCAGACGCCCTTCTATGGCGAAAGCGGCGGCCAGGTCGGCGATAGCGGTGTGCTCAAAGGCGAGGGCGTCTCGGCCGATGTTGCCGATACGCAGAAATTCCACGGCGTTTTTGCTCATAAGGTCAAGGTTGCCAGCGGTACCCTGAAGCTCGGCCAGCCCGTGGAATTGCTGGTCGATCACGAGCGGCGGTCCTCGATCCGTGCCAATCATTCGGCCACGCACCTGCTGCATGAAGCGCTTCGCATTGTCCTGGGCGACCATGTCGCGCAAAAGGGCTCCATGGTTTCGCCCGACCGGCTGCGTTTCGATTTCGTGCATACCAAGCCTGTGACCGAGCAGGAAATGGCCGAGGTCGAGGATATCGCCAATGCCATCGTGCTCCAGAACGCACCGGTCGAGACGCGCCTGATGGGCGTGGAAGAAGCCAAGGAATCGGGTGCGCGCGCTCTGTTCGGCGAGAAATATGGCGATGAAGTTCGCGTCGTTGCCATGGGCGAGCCCACCGGCAATGGCCTGGGCTGGTCGGTGGAACTTTGCGGCGGTACCCATGTACGCCGCACCGGCGATATTGGGCTTGTCTCCATCGTCGCCGAGAGCGCGGTGGGTGCGGGCGTGCGCCGTATCGAGGCATTGACCGGCAAGGCAGCGCGGCATCGGGGCAATACCAATGTCGCCATCGTCAATGCGGCAGCCGGCCTGCTGCGCTCGGGCAGCCATGAAGTGCTCGACCGTATCGGAGCCCTGCAGGAGAACCTCAAGAAGATCGAGCGCGAGCTGACCGATGCCCGCAAGAAGCTGGCTCTGGGTGGCGGCGCCTCCGGACCGGCCGCTGCGGCAGACGAGACGATCAATGGCGTCATCTATGTTGGCCGTACGGTCGAGGGCATTGCCGCCAAGGACGTGAAGGGCCTGGTCGATACCGAGAAGAAGCGCATCGGCTCGGGCGTCGTTACCGTCGTGCTCAAGGGTGAGGACGGCAAGGGTACCGTGGCTGTCGGTGTGACGCAGGACCTCACCGCCCGCTATGCCGCAGGCGAGCTGATCAAGTTGGCGACACTGGCTCTGGGCGGGCAGGGCGGCGGCGGCCGGCCCGACATGGCGCAGGGCGGCGGACCCGATGGCTCCAAGGCTGCCGAGGCCATCGCTGCCGTCAGGGCAGCACTCTAAGCGAAAGCATCAGACCCCGCCGCGCGGCGGGGTCTGTCGCTAAAGCCCGGTCCGATAAAAGAAGAGCCGGGGCTTCCAGACGATCTTCATCTTCTCGCTCAGCACATTGGCCAATCCGGCCGATAGCACGATGACGAGGCCGACAATGGCCACCCAATCGGGGTATTCTCCAAAGAATGCCGCGCCGAATACGATGGCCCAGATCAACTGGCTATATTGCACCGGCGCCACCAGATTGGCGGGCGAGCGCTTGGCCGCGGAAATGAGCAGCAGGCCGCCCGTGCCGCCCAACAGGCCAATTCCGAGGAATACGGCCAATTGCTCAAGCGATGGCACCACGAAGACCGGGAGCATCAGCAGGCCATTGAACAGGCCTGAATAGAGCACCTGAATGCCCACCAGGCTTACCCTTCTTTCCCGTGGCGCGACGTGCCGGAGAATGATCGTGGTTATGCCGCCGAAAAAGACGCTGCAGAAGATGGCCAGATGCCCCAGCTGCAGCTCGCGGACGCCGGGGCGGATGACCAGCACGACGCCGAGAAAGCTGATGAGCAGCAAGAGCCAGCGATGCGGCGCCACATGTTCCTTGAGCACCAGCACGCCCAATATGGTCACCACCACCGGCGTCAGGAAGCCCACGGCATAGACGTCGGCAAAAGGGATATGGGTAAAGGCATACATGACGCAGGCCGTGCCCAGGATCGCCGTGGCGCAACGCAAATGCACGAGCCAGGGATGCTTGAGCTTATAAATATCGCGCCATCTTTCGCCGCGCTTGGTCAGCATGGCGGGGATGATCGAGAAGCTGGTGGTGAAGAAGGCGATCTCAAAGACCGACATGGCGGGGCCGGTCGCCTTGATCAGGGCATCGGCCATTGAAAAACTGGCATAGGCCAAAAAGGCCAGAATGACGCCGACCGGCATCGCAACATCCAAAATATGAGGAAGACTCGGGAAAGCGGTCTACCATACAAACCAGGACAGGCGCCGTCGACGGTGCTGGCCGGGCATCTGCGCTATATTTCCGGCCCTTGTACTTCGGTGATGTTGGTTTTGGGGCCGGGCCGGGCGCGGTATTCGGCAAAGCGGCCGGCGATGCGCGCCCGCGCACCATCGATGAAGACATTGACCAGCCCGGATAGGATGACGACAGCCAGGCCGATATAGGCAATCCAGTCGGGGTGCTCGGCATAGAAATAGGCGCCGAGCGCGATGGCCCAGATGATCTGGACATATTGCACCGGGGCGACCTGGCTGGCCGGCGCATTGCGGGTCGCGGCGATAAGCAGGATGTGCCCCATGCCGATAAAGCTGCCACTGACGAGCAGCAGGGCAAATTGCTGCCAATTCGGTATAACGAAGGTTGGCGCCATCAGCACAGCATTGGCCACCAGCAGATAGAGCGCGGGCAGGGCGATGAGGCTGACGCGCTTTTCGTCGCTGGCAACCACGCGCAATACCGTGGTGGTCGTGGCGCCAAAAAAGGCGCAACCCAATGCCGCCAGGTGCCCCAGTTCCAATTCGCGAAAGCCAGGCCGCACCACAAGCATGACGCCGATGAAGCCGGCCAGCAGCATGGCCCAGCGGACGGCATGAACGCGCTCCTTCAGCAGCAATACGGACATGGCCGTGATGAAGAGCGGCATGAGAAAGACCAGCGAATAGGTCTCGGCGAAGGGGATGGTGACGAAGGCAAAGGTCACAAGGGTGGAGGAGGCGACACCGCTAAAGGATCGCAGATGGACCAGCGCCGGGTGCCGGAGTTTGAAACTGTCGCGCCAGCGTTCGCCTTTCGGTTTGACGAAGAGCGCAGGGATCAGGGAAAACAGGGCGATGAAAAAGCCGATCTCGAAAACGCTGAGCGTCTGGCCGAAGCCCTTGATGATCGCATCGCCGCAGGAATAGATCGAATAGGCGGCAACCGCGTAAAGCACGCCGATCGGCATGGCACATCCAAAAAAACAGAGACGCCGGGAATAGTTGGAGACTAGAGGGCCCCGGCGCTTCCGTCGATGGGCGAATGTGTCGCTGCAATATTATCGGCCGCGCCACAACGGCCCGATGGTTTCGATTTTGTTGGTCCAGATATAGCCGGAGAATTGCTCGGGCACTTGCGCCAGCAGTTCGGGCGTGTCGATGCCGGCTGTGCCGGGATCGCCCGAGCTATAGGGGCCGAGCAGGATGATCTGGCTGCCTTGTGCCGCCATGCGGTCGACAAAGAGATTGGGCCAGCCCCAGAGGAAGGGCGCGGCATTGATGGGCACCATGATCGTGGTGTTGCGGCAGGCTTGGGGCACAAAGCCCGTCCAGCCCAGCGCCGCATAGTGCAGCAGGCAATCGACCAGGCCGCGACGCGACCAGATATGGAGCCCCCCGATCAGGTCCTCGGCGCGAAAGGTGGGCTCGTCGCCGCCATAGGCGCCCCAGATGGCGCTGCGCATATCGGGGTACTGCACCAGAAGATCGGCCAGCATATCGCCGTCGCGCGCCTCACGGCTCTTGAAATTGACGAGGAAAAGCTTGTCGGGCATCGCCGACAATACTTCCTTGAGTTCTGGCATCAGCCCCACCCCCTTGCCGCGCAAAGGGAAGGTGGCGCCGCGATCGGCGGTGTAGCCATAGCCGATATCGAGCGTTTTGAGATAGGCCATGTCGTGGCTGCGGGTTTCGCCGGTGCCTTCGGTGCGGCAATCGACGGTCCAGTCATGCAACACGGCAAATTGGCCGTCCGTAGTGGGGTGCACATCGAGTTCGACGATATCGGCGCCGGCGGCAAAGGCCGCCTGCATGGAGGGAATCGTATTCTCGATGAATTCATGGGTCGGGGCGTCCATGCGCTCGGCGGTGCAGGTGTCGTTGTCCAGGTCCTGCCGGTCATAGGTCTGGTGGATGCCGCGATGGGCGATCAGGGCCACTTGCGGGTCGGTTGGTGGAGCGACGCGCCAGCTGGCGTTGAACAGATAAATCCCGGTGGCAGCCACCAAGGCCGCCAGCAGGATGCGCAGCGTCCAACGCTTCATGATTCCCCCCCCAGATCGCTGCGACAGCTGTCGGGAGGAAATCAGGTTGAAATGAGGCCGGCGCGGTCTTTGAGTTTTGTCTGAATGCGGCCGCGCCGCGCCACGCGATCAGTCCTCGAGCGAAACGTCGCCGCCGCTCGATGAATCGATATCGGTCTGAGCCGGATTGCCGCGGACCTCGATATTGCCGCCGCTCGAAGCGTCTGCCTTGAGGCTCTGGGTGGCGTGCACGTCGATATCGGCGCCGCTCGACGCCTGGGCGGTGGCAGTGGCGCAAACCAGGCCGTCGGCATCGATGCTCGAGCCGCTCGATGCGCCAGCGTCAATACTGTTGCAGGTTCCGGAGAGGTCGACGCTGGAGCCGCTCGAGGCATCGACCTCCACAGCGCCCAGCGTTGCAGAGACCAGTCTGATATCGGAGCCGCTTGAGGCTTCGATCTCAAGATTTTCCGCACTCAGATTGCCGGCGCGAACATCGGCGCCCGAGCTGGCGGAAATGCCGGTGATGGCGGGCAGGGTGATGTTGACACTTATGGCATTGCCATTGGCCAGCAGCATGCCGACCAGGCCACCACTGACGATGAAATCCAGGAAACTCTGGTCGAAGTGCGCGCTTAGGACGCCGCCCGATACAGTGGGCCGCAGATTATCGAGGGCGTCGGGGCTGTTGGAGTCTGCCACAACGGCGAATGTGTCGCCGATGGTCACGATCGCGTCTATGCCCGTGGCGATATCGATCTTGTCGAAATCCTTCAGCTCGAAGCTGCGACTTTCGGCATGGGCCGCTCCGGCGAGCGTCAGTCCAATGGTGGTGGCAAAGGCCAGAGTGGCAATCGTCCGCATTTATCCATCTCCCTGTTGGATGCTCCGCATATGGTGGTTCGCGGCGCTCGCTCAAGAGATCGTGAAAATATAGTTGGAAGATGACAAGGCCTTGCTGGGTAAGCAAAGGCCGGAGCAATGCTCCGGCCTTCCGCGTCTTAGAACGATGCCTTGGCGCTGAAGCTGAAGGCCAGGACGCTGCCGGTGTCCCAGGTTTCCCCCAGTGCATTGGTCCCCGACTCGATCATCGAATAGGACACGCCGCCGGACAGCTCGAAATTTTCGCTCGGCTTGTAGGCGGCACCCAGATTTGCGCCCCAGCGGTCGGATTGTGTGCCGTTGGCCAGCACCCCGGCGCCGTTTTCGCGTGAAGTGCCCCGGTCCCAGGTGAGGCCGGCGAGAACCGTCAGGTCCTCGGTCAGCTGGTGGCCAACGCCGGCCGATACGGTCCAGCCGTCTTCGTAATTGAGCACCGTGGTCAAGGTGGGGCCGGGCGTGGTCACGGTCAGCGCATCGACCGCCGACCAGTCCACCCATTTGATCCCGCCCAGCACCAACCAGCCAGGGGCGATGCCGCTCTGCGCCTTGACCTCAAAGGTCTGGGGCGTGGTGACGCTCGCTGCCGCAGGCAGGCCTGCGCTAAATGTGCCGGAAAGATCGTAGTCGATGGCGGCGTTGTAGATGGCGCTGACGCGCAGGGCGATTTCGGGCACTTCATAGGCCGCGCCGATGCGCCAGCCAAAGCCGTTCCCGTCCAGCTCGACCGGGAGCGTTCCCAGGGTCGGGCCGGGCAGCAGGGCCGGAACCAGGGCTTCATAATCAAGGCTTTGCGCCGAGACGCCGCCGATGATGCTGAGGCTGCCCGGGCCGACAGCAAAGCCATAGGCGCAAGTCAGGCCAAGATCGTTGGATGTGATGCGTTCGCGGACCGACTGGCCGGTGGCCGCGGCATAGGGCAGGAGACGGTCCGTGCCCGAACCCCATGGGTTTTGCGCCGAAACCAGGCAGGAGGCGTTGTCGATCAGATCGGCCTTGGCGGCGAAGTTGTAATAGGTGCGGTTGGACGATGTAGCGACCGTGCCCAGACCCGGCGCGGCAAGACTGGTAATGTCATGGTCGATGATAACGCGCGTTACGGTACCCTTGCCGACATAGGTGCCCGGATCGAACAGCAGGTCCCAGTTATAGCCATTGGCTTCCAATCCCCCGGCATGGGCCGCGCCGATGGTCGCCGGGGCAATCACTGCTGACAGCGCGATGCTGCGAATAAGGCTGCGTAGCATGTGGAATCCTCCCAGATTCACGAAGCGGCGTATTTTCGCCGCGCCGCACCGAGCCGTTTGCCGGCCAAGTTGACGTTAACGTCTAGGTGATCTTGTTTGCGGCAAGCCGTCAATCGGCGCCTGTGCTGCATTAAGACTAAAATGTGTCATTGGCGCAGGGGTGCAACACTGTTGCCGGAACGGCACAAGCAAAGGGCCGGAGCAATGCTCCGGCCCTTCCATATTTCCCGGCTTGTAGCGCCAGCGCTTACGCCATGGCCTTCTGCAGGTTCTGGTCGATCGCATCGAGGAAACCCAGGGTCGAGAGCCAGGGCTGATCGGGGCCAACGAGCAGGCTGAGGTCCTTGGTCATCTTGCCTTCTTCGATCGTGTCGACGGTGACCTTTTCCAGCGTCAGCGCGAACTTGGCCAGCGCCTCGTTGTCGTCGAGTTTGGCGCGGTGGGCGAGACCGCGGGTCCAGGCAAAGATCGAAGCCGTCGAATTGGTCGAGGTTTCCTTGCCCTGCTGGTGCTGGCGGTAGTGACGGGTCACCGTGCCATGAGCGGCTTCGGCTTCCACGATCTTGCCATCGGGCGTGGCCAGAACCGAGGTCATCAGGCCCAGCGAGCCGAAGCCCTGCGCCACGATGTCGGACTGCACGTCGCCGTCATAGTTCTTGCAGGCCCAGACGTAGCCGCCGCTCCACTTGAGAGCCGAGGCGACCATGTCGTCGATCAGGCGGTGCTCGTACCAGATCTTCTTGGCTTCGAACTGTTCCTTGAACTCGGCCTCGTAGATCTCCTGGAAGATATCCTTGAAGCGGCCGTCATAGGCCTTGAGGATGGTGTTCTTGGTGGACAGATACACCGGCACGCCGCGGGCGAGGCCGTAATTGAAGCTCGAATAGGCGAAATCGCGGATCGAGTCGTCGAGGTTGTACATTGCCATGGCAACGCCGGCGCCCGGAGCCTGATAGACCTCGTGCTCGATGACCTTGCCGTCTTCGCCGGTGAACTTGATCGAGAGCGTGCCCTTGCCGGGGAAGAGGAAATCGGTGGCGCGGTACTGATCGCCAAAGGCATGGCGGCCCACGATGATCGGCTGGGTCCAGCCGGGCACTAGGCGCGGCACGTTCTTGCAGATGATGGGCTCGCGGAAGATCACGCCGCCCAGAATGTTGCGGATGGTACCGTTGGGCGACTTCCACATCTTCTTGAGCTTGAATTCTTCGACGCGCTGCTCATCGGGGGTGATGGTGGCGCATTTGATGCCGACGCCGTGCTTCTGGATGGCATGGGCGGCATCGACCGTGATCTGGTCGTTGGTCGCGTCGCGGCTCTCGACCGAAAGATCGTAATACTCGATGGGCAGGTCAAGATAGGGATGGATGAGCTTGTCCTTGATCGCCTGCCAGATGATGCGGGTCATTTCATCGCCGTCGAGATCGACGACCGGGTTAGCGACTTTGATCTTGCTCATAGAGTACTCCCTCAGTGCTGTTTTGGCCGCTCCGGCCCTGCTGGCAGCCGTATAGCATCGCAGGCGAAAAGCGCAAAGGTTGGCTCGGCATGGGGGCTTGCCCAGCTTGACGCCGTGTATATGCACGACTATATCGCGGCCATGCAGGACGATTTTTCACAATGTCTGGTGCTCAATACGCGGATGGCGGCGCGCGCCATCACCCGGCGGGCCGACCGTAAGCTGCGGCCCTTCGGCGTGACGGCGGCGCAGTTCACCATCCTGACGTCGCTGCAAAGCCGGCCCGGCCTGTCGGTGACCGAGATGGCCGACAGCATTGCGATGGACCGCACGACACTGTCTCGCAATCTCGACCTGCTCGAAACCAAGGGCGTCGTCATTTCGACACGCCCATCGGGTGTGAATGGCCGGGTGTGCGTGCTTACCGATGCGGGGCGGGACCTGGTGGCACAGATGGTGCCGGTATGGCGGGCATCGCAGGCCGAGTTGCGCGAAACGCTCGTCCGCCCCGATTTCGCCGTTGTCATCACGGCACTGCAGCAGCTTTCCCGGCTCTAGCCGAAACGATCGCAAACCAAGGAGACAGAATGCTCAAGCCCGATCCCGCCGATCCCATCGTCGTCACCGGCATGGGTGCCGTCAGCCCGATGGGCGTGGGCGTGAACACGCTCTGGACGCGCCTTTTGGCCGGCGAGAGTGGTATCGTCCGCAATGACCGGTTCGATACGACCGGGTTTACCTCCGGCATTGCAGGCCTGGTGCCCAGCAAGGCGGATGTGCCGCATGGTTTCGATCCCGCTGATTTCATCGACGGCAAGGAAATCAAGAAGATGGACCTGTTCATCCAGTATGGCATCGGCGCGGCTACCGAAGCGCTGAACCAGGCTGGCTGGCATCCGACTTCGCCCGAAGATCAGGCCGCTACCGCCACCATTATCGGCTCGGGCGTGGGCGGATCGCCCGTCATGGCCAGGGCCGTCGAGATTATCCAGGAGAAGGGGCCGCGGCGGCTGTCGCCGTTCACCGTGCCATCGTTCCTTGCCAATCTTGCCGCCGGGTGGATTTCCATCCTTCATGGCTTCAGGGGGCCAATCGGCGCCCCGGTCACCGCCTGCGCGGCTTCGGCCCAGGCGATTGGCGATGGCATGCGCCTGATCATGACGGGGGAGGCCGAGGTGGCCGTTGTCGGTGGCGCGGAAGGCTCCGTGGACCCCATTTCCATCGGCGGGTTCGGTGCGTCGCGGGCGCTGAGTTCTTCGTATAATGACGAGCCGCATCTGGCGTCGCGCCCCTTCGACAAGGGGCACGATGGCTTCGTGCTGTCGGAAGGCGCAGCGGTGCTGGTCATCGAAAAGCTCAGCCATGCCAAGGCACGGGGCGCGACACCGCTGGCTATTCTAGCCGGTTATGGCACCTCGGCCGACGCCTACCACCTCACGGCCGGTTCGCCCGATGGCGCTGGCGCACAGGTAGCGATGCGCAATTCGCTGGAGATGGCCGGTATCGATCAGGGCCAGATTGGTTATGTCAACGCGCACGCCACCTCCACCCAGGTTGGCGACAATGCCGAGATCGCCGGGATTACCGCGGTGTTCCCGGGCCGTGGCAAGGACCTTGCCGTGTCGGCTACCAAATCTGCGACCGGGCATATGCTTGGGGCGGCTGGGGCGATTGAGGCGATCATTTCGGTTCAGGCGCTGCGCACTGGCATCCTGCCGCCGACGATTAATCTCGATGACCCCGAGGAAGTGGCCGATATTTTCGACCTCGTGCCCAAGGTCGCCAAGCCCAAGGCCATCGATTACGCGCTCTCCAATTCCTTCGGTTTTGGCGGCGTCAATGCGAGCCTGGTGTTCGGCCGGATCTAACGTTCCTGCTCCCGGTAGGTCTGGTATCGCGGCAGGTGATCTGCCACTAGGTCCCAGGCCTGCCGGGAACGGGCGAAGATCAGCTGGTTGGGATCGAACCAGTCATTTTGCCCGGCGAAGAAGCCAATGGGTATCATGCGCAGGTCGGGAGCGCGGGACGATTGCCCATGAAGCGGCGTTCCGCATGTGGGGCAAAAGTGCCGGGTGAAGACGGCGCCTGAATCGGCGGGACGCTGGAACGAGCTGGTCGGCCCGGTAATCGTCAAGGACGAACCGGGCACCAACGCCACGCTGGAATGCCCGGTGCCGGTCGCCCGCTGACAATCGAGGCAAGAGCACATCAGCATCGCCATGATGCGGCCGCGCACTGACATTGCGACGGCGCCGCAGGCGCAGGCGGCTGTCACGTCCACCATCGGGTGTTCGGATTTGCTCATGGGTCCGAGGCTGGCATGGGCGGGCTATCCCCGCAAGGGCCCCCTTGTTTTTGCGCGGCGCAGCCGCAAGAGTGCGCGCGGTCAACGGGAGGAGCTGGCGTTGCAACCTGACTATCCGCTCGAAACGGCAAGGCTGCGCCTTCGCCCTTTCACGCGCGGCGATGTCGATGCGGTCTATGATTATCGCCGCCGTGACGATGTCGCCCTCTACCTGTTCGACGTGCCGCTGAGCCGCG
Source organism: Devosia yakushimensis (assembly GCF_030159855.1). Taxonomy (NCBI): domain Bacteria; kingdom Pseudomonadati; phylum Pseudomonadota; class Alphaproteobacteria; order Hyphomicrobiales; family Devosiaceae; genus Devosia; species Devosia yakushimensis. The sequence goes on from NZ_BSNG01000001.1 coordinate 1,020,875, forward strand.
AGGAATGTGCGCTGGCGGTGCAACAGCGCATCGGGCAGATCGCGCTGGTCGAGGAAGAGGACAAAATTGTTCTCGGCGTGGAGCTGATGGACGATGGGACGCTGATCGGGGAGGTTTCCCTTATCCTGCGCAATTTGGCCGCGCGCCAGGCGGAAATCGGCTGGATCTTTCATCCCGACCATCAGGGGCGCGGCTATGCGACGGAAGCCGCCATTGCCCTGCTCGATCTCGCATTCAAGGATGGCGGCATGCACCGGGTCATGGCGCGATGCGACGCCCGCAACATCGCTTCGGCCAAATTGATGGAGCGGTTGGGCATGCGGCGGGAAGCACATTTCCGCGAGCACGCCCTGTTCAAAGGGGAATGGGACGAGGAATTCATCTACGCCATTCTCGAACGGGAATGGCCGGAAAAGCGCCGCGCACACCTCCCCTTCTGATTCAGATTTTACGATTATCGCATTGATATTTTACGATTATCGCATTGATATTGAGTGATTTTATCGGCCAATCCGGCGTCGCTCGCATCAGGCTTTAAACGCGGGCTCACGCCCCGGGACACGGTCATCTTCTGAGGTAGAATATTTCACCGCACGGCAGGAACGCCTGCGACTCCCCTCGCGTTGAGAACCTCGCAATGCCTAGCGGGAGGGAGCGCAATCATGTCGTCATTGAGTCTGCCTATCGAAACCGAGCGTTTGCTGCTGCGAACCTTTGAACGCGGCGATATCGAAGCGCTTGGAGCCTATTTCAGCCTGCCGTCGGTGCAGCGCTATATTGTCAGCAGCGCGCGCGACAAGGGCGAGGTGGCGGGGGCGCTCAATGTCATGCGGGGCCATGTCAGCCTGCAGCGACCTGGCGATACGCTGACCCTGGCTATGGTGCGAAAAGGCGATCGGCAGTTGATCGGCCATGTGTCGCTGCACTGGTCCGACGCAACGGCGGGGCAGGGCGAGGTTCGCTTTGTGATCAACCCCGATTATGCGGGGCAAGGCTTTGCCGGGGAGGCGCTTGGCGCCTTGTTCGACCTGGCTTTCGACCATTTCCGCATTCACCGCCTCTATGCGCGATGCGATGGCCGCAACCACCATTCCATCAAACTGATGCAGGGCCTGGGCATGCGGCTTGAGGCGCATTATCGCGAGCATGCCCTGTTCCAGGGCGAGTGGGACGAGGAATTGCATTTCGCGGTGCTCGACCGGGAATGGCAACGCCCAAGCAAAGTGCGGGAATTGCCACCACGCCATCGCGTGGCCTGATTTGCATCTGCCCCGGCAAATGGGATATGTGCGCCTGACTTTACGGATTGGGCGCCATGGCCGGTACGGATTCTTCGATTAAACCAACGCTTGCGCCGACGCCGGCTATCATCCTGTGCGAACCGCAGCTGGGTGAGAATATCGGCACGGCTGCGCGGGCCATGGCCAATTTCGGCCTGTGGGATTTGCGGCTGGTGCGGCCACGCGATGGCTGGCCCAATGAAAAGGCCGTCAATGCCGCGTCTCGCGCCGATCATGTGATCGAGCGTGTGCGGGTCTTTGAAACACTGGAAGAGGCGATCAGCGATCTGACGCTGGTCTATGCCACCACCGCGCGGTCCCGGGACATGCAGAAGGCCGTATTAGGCCCGGAAGAGGCCGCGACAAACCTCGCGGCGCAGATCGGCTCCGGCCGTCCCGCCGGGCTGTTGTTCGGCCGGGAGCGGTGGGGCCTACTCAATGAGGAAGTGGCGCTGGCCGACGCCATCGTTACGCTGCCGGTGGAGCCGGCCTTTGCTTCGCTCAATATTGCCCAGGCTGTCCTGCTGCTGTCTTATGAGTGGCGCCGGCACAGTGATGCGGGCACGGCCCTGCCATTCTCCGATGCGCTGGCGGAAGTTGCGCCGCGGGAAGAGCTAGTGGGACTTTTCGGACATCTTGAATCCACTCTGGACCAGTCCGGTTTCTTTACGGCGCCGGACAAGCGGCCGACGGTGATCAACAATCTGCGGACCATGCTGGAGCGCGGCAAATTCACCAGCCAGGAAATCCGCACGCTGCGCGGGGTCATCTCCTCGATTGACCGGCGGCACCAGCGGCCCAACCCCAACCGGCAGAAGCCGGGTGGCAACACAGACACGGAATGATGCGGGGCGAACCGAATCTGCGTGTTCCGCCTTTGACTGCGACAGTTTGTCATGCGATCTGCTTGATCCATGAGCACGCCCGCCCCCACTGACAAATCCCGTCTCGCTTTCACCTATATCGGCTTCCGCTTTTTCTGGCTGACCACGCTATTGGTCGGCTTTGCGGTGCAGATCATGTCGGTCTCGATCGCCTGGCAGATTTATGACGTCACCGGCAACGCGTTCCTGCTGGGCCTGGTGGGGCTATGCCTGTTCCTGCCGGCGCTGCTGCTGATCCTGGTCACCGGGCTCACGGCCGACCGCTTCAACCGGCGTTTCATCATGACCGCCTGCCTGGTGGTCGAGCTGGTTTGCGCGCTGGGCTTTCTGGTTTTCGTTAATGCGCAGGCGCATGAGGTTTGGCCGATTTTCGGCATTCTGGTCGTGCTGGGCACGGCGCGCGCCTTCTGGGGCCCGGCGGCCCAGTCCCTGGCGCCCAATCTCGTGCCCTCCGAAGCGCTCTCCAATGCCATCACCCTCAATGCTTCCGCCTGGCAATTCTCGGCCATTATGGGGCCTGCTGCCGGCGGTTTGCTCTATGGCATCGGGCCGGCGGTGCCCTTTGCCACGGCAGGCGTGCTGCTCCTGGCCGCGGGGGTCTCCGTGCTGCTGATCCCGAAGCCCGCGCAGCGGGAATCGCATCAGGCGACGAGCCTTGAAACTATGCTGGCGGGCTTCCGCTATATTTTCTCCAACAAGGTGGTGCTGGGCGCCATTTCGCTGGACATGTTCGCCGTGCTGATGGGTGGGGCGGTGGCGCTGCTGCCGGTCTATACCAAGGATATCCTCCATGCCGGGCCGCAGGAGCTTGGGCTGCTGCGTGCTGCGCCGGGAATCGGTGCCATTGTCATGGCGCTGTTCCTCACCCGGTTTCCGATCCGCAATTATGCCGGCAAGCTGCTCTTCCTGTTTGTCGGCCTGTTCGGCGCCTTTACCGTGGTGTTCGGCTTTTCGACGAGTGTGTGGATTTCCATTCCGGCGCTGGCCCTGGTGGGAGCATCGGACATGGTGAGCGTCACCATTCGCGAGACGATCATGCAGCTCTGGACGCCCGAAGAGGTGCGCGGCCGGGTCAATGCGGTCAATTCGGTGTTTATTGGCGCGTCGAACGAATTGGGCGAATTCCGCGCTGGCACGGTCGCTCATCTCATTGGCCCGGTGCCGGCGGTGGTGCTTGGCGGTTTCGGCGCCATTGCCGTCGCCGTCATCTGGAGCCAGATTTTCCCCGGCCTGCGTGAGCAGAAGACGCTGGACAAGAAGATGGCCTGAGCCCTCTGCCGGCTTGACTTCGGTGGCCGCGCCATCTATGACGCGCCCACCTATCCGGGCCTTTGGGCCTATAGGCGCACCCGGGATCTCCTGAATTATTGAGGTCTGTCGGTCATCCCTCGGGATGGCAGAGGAGGGCGCGATCCATTCAACTGTTAAGAAGGATACGCGATGTCGAAGCGTCATTCAGTCAAGTACAAGATCGATCGCCGTCTTGGCGAAAATATCTGGGGCCGTCCCAAGTCCCCGCTCAATGCCCGTGCTTATGGCCCCGGCCAGCATGGTCAGCGTCGCAAGGGCAAGCTCTCGGACTACGGTCTGCAGCTGCGCGCCAAGCAGAAGCTCAAGGGCTATTACGGTTCGGTCACCGAAAAGGCGTTCAAGCGCCTCTACACCGAAGCTGCCCGCGTTAAGGGCGATACCGGCGAGAACCTGATCGGCCTGCTCGAGAGCCGTCTGGACGCGATCATCTACCGCGCCAAGTTCGTTGCCACCGTGTTCGCTGCGCGCCAGTTCGTGAGCCACGGCCATATCCTGGTCAATGGCAAGCGTGTCAACATCCCGTCCTACCAGGTCAAGGTCGGCGACAAGATCGAAGTGCGCGAGCGCTCCAAGCAGCTCGCCGTGCTGATCGAAGCCACCCAGCTGGCCGAGCGCGACGTTCCTGATTACGTCGAAGTCGACCACAACAAGATGACCGCCACCTTCGCCCGCGTTCCGGCGCTGTCGGACGTGCCCTATCCGGTCCAGATGGAACCGAACCTGGTCGTCGAATTCTACTCGCGCTAAGCGAAGCCGAATTTCAGAATTGGAAAGGCCGCCCTTCGGGGCGGCCTTTTTGTTTGGGTGCACGACAGGCCGCCCCGGCTGGTGCTACGCAGAGATGGGGCTGGATCAAAGGCACAACCACGGAACGGTCCCTCCCCCTATCAGGGGGAGGCTAGGTGGGGGTATTGGAGATTGCCGCAAGTCACCCAATCTCGCTCCTCAGAACGCCAGACTAGACGGGCGCTGCATCCCCGACGCTGACCTTGATCGGGTCTTGATCCTGGGGGATGTAGCTCTCGAACTTGCGCAGACGCATGATTACCGACTGCAGCTCGACGATTACGGTCCAGGCGCGGGCGAAGAATTGGAACGAGCTGAACACCTGTCCGAACGCAATCTGGATTTGCTGGTAAAGCCCCATGGTCAGCGTGCCTGCCAGGATCGAGGGCGCCATGACCACCAGCGGAACGTAACCCACCATGTTGGTGTAGCCGTATCGAGCCAGGTTGAAGTAGGTATAGTGGAAATACATGCGGAAGTAGTTTTGCTGCACGCCTGCAAAAAGCTCCCGTATGGTGGGCGGATCGGCGCGATCAGCATGGTCTTCGCCGAATACCAGCTCTTTGCGATAGGCAGCCTCCACCCGCTGGTTGGCAAAGTTAAGACCCGGCAGCCTGATGCCGACGATCGCCAGCAAGGCCGTGCCCGCAGCCGCACCCAGCAGCGCGACCCAGACCAGTCCGCCCGGCGTCGAACCGAAGATTGGCAGTTCGCTGATATTGGACGATAGCTGCCAGAGCAAAGGCAGGAACACGACGAGGGTGATAAGGGAGTCGAAGAAGGCCGTGCCCAAGTCTTCCATGATGGAGGCAAAGCGCATGGTGTCTTCCTGAACGCGCTGTGCCGCACCCTCGGTTTCGCGTATCTGGGGCCAGTAGGCCATGTAGTAGAAGTTCATCGCCTTGCGCCAACGGAACACGTAGTGCGACGTGTAAAAAGCCAATGCCACAGCGACCAGCACATTGGGGATGGTGACGAGCACGATGGTCCATGTTAGGCCATAAAGCTTTTCGGGTGTCACCGAGCCGGGCTGTGTCAGCGCGAGTTGGATGGTGTTGAAGAATGAGCCGGACCATTCGTTGACGAAGGCCTGCACCTGCACCTGAAAATAGATGACGAGCAGGATGACGGTCGAGCTAACGACAGACCACCAATACCATTCGTTGCGCTTGTAGAAGTACCAGAATGCGCAAAAGAGTACGGCGATCATTACAACATACTGGTACAGCCAGACCCGCTCCGCAGTCAGGAAGTTCAGGTTCGAGCCTTCTTCGGCCGCAGCAGTCGCGCGGCTGACCTGCGCCGGGGCCTCGCTTGCCGTGTTTGCCGGCGCATCAGGGTCGGTCTGTCGTGTGCCCGCCGCTGGGGCGGGCGCTGCCGTATCAGTAGCCGCCGGTTGATCGGATACCGGTGCGGCAATCGACGGGTGCGTGAAGCGGTCGATGCTGATGACGGATCGCATCGGCTCGCCAATGGCGAACCACAGCAGCACGGCCGCAAGCAGCCACAATGCGGCGGAACTGAAGAAGATCTTGGGAACAGGAAAAAAAGAGCGAAACACCGCGAGACTCCAGGGTGCCGGTAGGGTGTGTCATGTAACTGCCGCAAAACGTCCAAAGCAAGAATGGGAAGTTAAAGCTTGGTAATGTTCGGCGGCCGGGTTTTGCTTTCCACAAGCGGGCAGGGGCGCTATCAGCTACGCACAGATTGCCGCGAGAGTTTCCCAGAGAGTTCCAATGAGCGCCATTTTGGATGCCGTCCCCCCGGCCGAGGCCGATGAAGCCGAATCCGGTGCGCACCCGATTTTTGCCGGAGCGCCACGGACCGTGGAGTTCAACAAGCTGCGCAAGCGCCTGATGCGCAATATGCGCGAGGCGCTAGACAAGTTTGCCATGGTGCGGCCGGGCGAAAAGTGGCTGGTGGCGCTGTCGGGCGGCAAGGACAGCTATGGCCTCTTGGCGCTGCTGCTCGATCTCAAATGGCGCGGCCTGTTGCCGGTCGAATTGCTGGCCTGCAATCTCGATCAGGGCCAGCCCAATTTCCCCAAGCATATCCTGCCCGAATTCCTCAGCGGATTGGGGATTCCACGCCGCATCGAATATCAGGACACCTATTCCATCGTCACCGACAAGCTGCCGGCCGGGGCGACCTATTGCTCGCTGTGCAGCCGGTTGCGGCGCGGCAATCTCTACCGCATCGCGCGGGAGGAAGGCTGCACGGCGCTGGTGCTGGGGCATCACCGCGACGATAGTCTTGAAACCTTCTTCATGAACCTTTTTCATGGCGGAAAGCTCGCTGCCATGCCGCCGCGGCTGCTCAATGACGAGGGCGATATCGAGGTCTTGCGCCCGCTGATCTACTGCGCCGAAAGCGATCTGCAGCGGTTTTCGGACGCCATGGCCTTTCCGATCATCCCCTGCGACCTCTGCGGCAGCCAGGATGGGCTGGAGCGCAACGCGATGAAGGCCATGCTGAACGACATCGAAAAACGCATGCCGGGCCGCAAGGACGTGATGATCCGTGCGCTGGGCAATATCAATCCAAGCCATATGCTCGATCCGAAATTGTTCGATTTTGCAGGGCTGTTCGAACGAAGGACCGGATTATGAGTGTTGATATCGGAGCGCTGGCGGGAATTCTGCGGCATGCAGCCAAGGCCGAAATACTGCCCCGCTTCCGCCGGCTGGACGCTGGCATGGTCAAGATCAAGACCTCGGCCATCGACCTGGTGACAGAGGCCGACGAGGCCGCCGAGCGCTTCATCAAGGCCAAGGTTGCCGCACTTGCGCCCGAGGCTTTGTTTGTCGGCGAGGAATCGGTGGCGGCTGATCCGGCCCTGCTGACGGCCCTGGCCGATGCCGATCTGGCCGTAGTGGTCGACCCGATCGACGGCACGGCCAATTATGCCGCCGGGCTACCGTTGTTCGCAGTGATGGCGGCGGTGGTGTCCAAGGGCGAGACCGTGGCGGGCATCATCTACGATCCGATGGGCGATGACTGGATGATCGCCGAAAAGGGCAGCGGCACCTGGCTGCGGCGGCCCGATGGCGAAGCTGTGCGGGTGCAGGTTGCCGAGCCGGCGCCGCTGGCCGACATGCTGGGCTGCGCCTCGGTGGCGTTCATGCCGGCGGGAAGCCGCGCGACCGTGCTGGCCAATTTCGCCAAGGTGCGGATCGTTTCCAATTACCGCGTGGCGGGGCACGAATATCGCGCCTTCGTTTCCGGCCATACCCATTTCCTGGGCTACAACAAGCTGATGCCCTGGGATCACCTGGCCGGCACGCTGATGGCGCAGGAAGCCGGCGGCTATGCGGCCCGGCTCGACGGCTCGCCCTATCTGCCCCATCACGTGGATGGCGGGCTGATCGTTGCAACCGACAAGGACAGCTGGGAAGCCCTGCGGCGCGAGGTTTTTACCTACTGAGGCGGGGATACCCCCCTATAGGGGGAGCAACGTTTGCCACCTGGGCCTCGATCCAACCCCAACCACCGGCAGATCCCTCCCCCTGTCAGGGGGAGGCTAGGTGGGGGTAACGAGAGCCCCAAATCCTCCCCTCATTGCCCCCCTTGCTCGACTCATAAGTCTGTGCTTATGTATCGGCATGAGCGAAACCGATATCTTCAAAGTGCTGGCTGATCCGACGCGCCGGGCGGTGTTCGAGCGGTTGGCGACGGCCGAGATGACGGCGACCGAGCTGCGGGAAGGTTTTGCCATTTCGCAGCCCGCCATGTCCCAGCATCTTGCCGTATTGCGCGAGGCGGGGCTGGTGAGCGAACGGCGCGAAGGGCGCTATGTCAATTACCGGATCGAGCCGGCGGGCCTGGCGCCGCTGCATGGCTGGCTGGCGCGTCATCGCGCCTTCTGGCCTCAGCGGATCGATCACCTCAAAGACCTGCTCAAGGAGATGGACCAATGACGACCGACGCCTTGATCTATGAATGTGCGCTCGATGCTGCGCCGGAAAAGGTATGGCGGGCCCTGACCATCCCGGAATATCTGGAGCGCTGGCTGGCACCAGAGGCCGAAGCGGGCGGCAAGCTCGATCTGACCGTGCTGGCGGCGGAGGAAAACAAGTCGCTGAGCTATCACTGGCGCGAGGCCGGGCAGGGTGCGGCCGGCGATGCCGAGGACAGCGTCGTGACCTTCGAGCTCAAGCCCATGGCTGACGGGCGCACCTGGTTCCGGCTGACCCATGAGCCGGTGGTGATGCCGGTTGCCGCCAATAGCAATCTAGCCGGCCCGCTGATGCTGGCCGCCTAACCCTTATTCAAAATCTCAGAGCAGAACGGAGTTCGCCGATGCGCGACATGATGCAACTCGTCCCTATGGTGGTCGAGCAATCCAACCGCGGGGAGCGGTCTTTCGATATCTATTCGCGCCTGTTGCGCGAGCGGATCATTTTCGTCAATGGCGAGATCGAGGACAATATGGCCGCGCTGGTCTGCGCCCAATTGCTGTTCCTCGAGGCTGAAAACCCCAAAAAGGAGATCAGCCTCTATATCAACTCGCCCGGTGGCGTGGTGACCTCGGCTCTGGCCATGTATGACACCATGCAGTTCATCAAGGCGCCGGTGGGCACGCTTTGCATGGGCATGGCCATGTCGGCGGGCTCGTTCCTGCTGATGGCCGGGGAGGCCGGCAGCCGCATCTGCCTGCCCAATGCCTCGATCATGCTGCACCAGCCCAGCGGCGGCTATCAGGGCAAGGTCACCGATATCGTGCTGCATGCCGAGGAAAGCCAGCGGCTGAAGCGCCGCATGCACAATCTCTATGCCAAGCATTGCGGGCGCACTTATGAGGAGGTGGAGGCCGCACTGGAGCGCGACCACTTCATGACGCCCGAACAGGCCAAAGACTGGGGCCTGGTCGATCATGTCTATCACGACCGGGGAGAGTTCGAGGCGCTGCCGCGCCCCGAGCAGGATTAGAGCATGTCTACCGAAAGTGGTTACCGGTTTCGGGATAAAGACATGCGCTTTAGTGAGCGGCGTGATGGCTCATATCGGTGTGGGCGTGTTCGGTGCCCACGCCGAACAGGCGCCCATTCTCGGCGATCAGGATGAAGACCAGCGATAGCACGCCCATGGCGAAATAGCCGCCGGCAACGGGGACCACTGTGCCGTTGAACTGCTGGCCGATAAAGCTGCCGATCAGCGCGCCACCGACGGTCTGGATGAAGCCGAAAACGGCGGAGGCCGTGCCCGCCACCGAGCCCAGGGGTTCCATGGACAGCGAGTTCATGTTCGAGGCGGCCCAGCCGAAGCAGAACATGATCACCGACAGGATTGGCAGGAACAGCCAGATCGGCAGCAGGTTCAGCAGCGCCAGGATCAGCCAGATGGCGCTCATGCCGGTGAAGACCAGCATGGCGCCATGCGACAGCCGCCGCATGCCAACCCGCGAGACGATGCGCGAATTGGTGAAGGACGAGACCGCCATCAGCGCAGCCACGGCCGCGAAGGCAACTGGGAAATAGACGCCCAGGCCATAGATATCGACATAGATCTGCTGCGACGAGCTGATGAAGCCGAACAGGGCGGCGAAGGTAAAGGTGCCCGCCAGGCCATAGCAGAACGCGACGCGGTTGGTGACGACGATACGGAAGCCATCGATGATGGCGCTGACCGTCAGCGGGCGGCGATTGCCCAGGGCCAGGGTTTCGGGCAGGCGGAAAAAGGCCCAGATGCCAAAGACGGCGGCGAGGCCACCCATAAAGAGGAAAATGGTCTGCCACGGTCCGGTCAACAGCAGGACCTGGCCGATGCCTGGCGCGATGATGGGGATGGCCATGAACACCATGAAGGTCAGCGACATCACTTCGGCCATAGCGCGGCCCGAATACATGTCGCGCACGATGGATGTGGCGATGACGCGCGTTCCGGCGGCACCCAGACCCTGCAGGAAGCGGAAGGCCAGCAGCACGCCGAAGCTTGGCGAGAAGACAGCGGCGACGGCAGCGATGATGTAGACGACGATGCCAATCAGCAGCGGCGCGCGGCGGCCGAAGCGATCGGACAGGGGCCCGAAGGCGAGCTGGGCCAGGCCAAAGCCCATCATATAGGCGGAAATGACGAACTGGCGCTCATTTTCGCTGCTGATCCCCAGGGCTTCGCCCATATAGGGCAGGGCAGGCAGCATGACGTCGATGGCCAGTGCGTTGAGCGCCATCAGGGCGGCCATAAGGGCAATGAATTCAGGGCGGGACAGAACCCGCGAAAAATGATCGGACATGAATGATTCTCGGGGAGACCGCGAGCGACCGCGCGGCGAAAAAGGTGAAGCGGACCATGAACCTCATGGTCCGCTTTGGCAAGGCTTCAATCGGCAAATGACGATGTCAGGCCGGCTTCAGGCCGAAGCTTGGCGCCGATTGCTCGTTGATCGGCAGATGCAGCGCCGCCGAGCCCAGTCCGAGCAGAATGCCCAGATACCAGACCAGGTCGTAATGGCCGGTCAGGTCGAAAGCCACGCCCCCTAGCCAGACGCCCATGAATGAGCCGAGCTGGTGGCTGAAGAAGGCGACGCCATAAAGCATGCCCATATAGCGCGGACCGAAAAAGACCGAGACCAGCCCGGCCGTCGGCGGCACGGTCGACAGCCAGAGCAAGCCCATGGAGGCAGCGAAGGCATAGGCGGTGATTTCGCTGACCGGGAACAGCATGAACAGCCCGATGGCGATCGCGCGCAGGAAATAGATGCTTGCCAGCAGGATCTGCTTGGGTACCCGGCCGCCGAGATAGCCGGCGAGCAGGCTGCCGGCGACATTGAATATGCCGATGACGGCAATGGTCCAGCTCCCCACATCGGGCGAGAGCCCGCATTGCACCAGATAGGCGGGCATGTGGACGTTGATAAAGGCGAGGTGGAAGCCGCAGACGAAGAAGCCGATCACCAGCAGGCGATAGGAGCCATGGCCCCAGGCTCGGGAGAGGGCCTGCATGAACGGCATGTCGACTTGGCCGGCAGGCCGTTCGGTGCGGCCCCGCAGCGCATAGGACAGCGGGATGATCAGCAGCAGCATGGCGCCGAGATAGATCAGCGCGGTCTGCCAGCCGAAGGCATTGATGAAGCCCTGGCTGATGGGGGCGAAGGCAAATTGCCCGAATGACGACGCGGCGGTGGCGATGCCGAAGATAAAGCTGCGCTTCTCGGCAGGCACCGAGCGGCCAAAGGCGGCCATGACGACGCTGAACGAACAGACGGCGATGCCCACGCCGGTAATGACACCGGCCGTCAGGTACATGATTGGCGCATTGGGCGAGAAGGCCATGAGAACGACGCCAAGGGCATAGAGAGCGGCGCCGGCGGCCACGGTGCGGGCCGTTCCGACCCGGTCGGCAAAGGCGCCGGCAAAGGGCTGGGCAATGCCCCAGGCCAGGTTCTGAATGGCCATGGCCAGGCCCCAACCCTCGCGGCTGAGGCCCAGGTCCGCCGTCATCGGCAAGGTGAACAGGCCGAAACTGGTTCGCACGCCATTGCCGATGGCGGCGATGATGCACCCGGCGATGATAATGGCGATCAGGGGAACAGCGGGGCGAAGGGCCGATGAGGTCATGGTCGGATATCCAGCGTGGATGTCCTATCTACGCCCGCGACATCATCACGCAAAGCAATATTGCTGAATGGGATCTATCAAGACCAGTGATGACTTGACGCATAGGTCAATCGCACCGACAACTCGCGCGTCTATCCGGGAGCCCATATTGATCCGCCACATCGTCTTCTTTACGGCCAAGTCCAGCGACGATCTCGATGCCATTTGCGAGGGCCTGTCGCTGCTGGGGACCATTCCGCATAGCAGCCATTTCGAGGTATCGCGCAACAGCAAGGTGGATCAGATATCCAACGAGGTGGATGTCGTGGTCTATGCCGAATTCGCCGATGCCGCGTCACTCGCGGCCTATAAGGCGCACCCGACCTATGCCGAAGCCACGCGGCGCGTCCGGCCGCTGCGTGAATTGCGGTTGTCGGCAGATTTCGAGGCGCAACCGGGGTGAGTCTCGTTACGCTGCGGCGCACTGCCTATGACAAGGTCGCTGCTATCGCTTCCGCGATGGCAACGGTCCATGGCAGCGTCGCGGTCGTGTTGGGCGGGGCGGCCGAAGGCGAGGTCTGGGTCGATGACGCAGACCAGCCGCGTGTGGCCGTCATTGAAGGCCCTGAAGGCGTTTATCTCGTGGGCCGCTGTCCTTCGGCAGAGGTCGCTTCGGCCATCCGGGACCAGCTTGACGATTGGGTCTACCTCCATGTCGATCCGGTCCAGCGAGCGGGCATCGAGCAGGTTCTGCCCAACGACGCCATGCTGGTCCATCCCCGGCTGACCTTCGCCATCGTGCCCGGACCTGGTCCCATGCCGGCAATGCCTGCGGGCTATCGATTGATCGTCGACGGCGATGGGCTGGGGCAGCGCATCTATGCTGGAGACGTTGAGGTAAGTCGTTGCCTGCCCGATCTTGTTATCGGGCAACGCGCCGAGATGGGGGTCTGGACCCATCCTGGTCACCGGCGGCGTGGCCTGGCAAGACTTGCGGCGCGGGCCTGCCTTGCGGCAGCGCACGGCCAAGGCATTGTTGCGATGGGCTGGCATTGCCACGCTTCCAACCGTGGCTCGATAGGCCTGGCCCGCCAGATCGGCGCGGGGGAGCCGGTGGAGACATTGGCCTATAGCGCAAGCCTGCCGGCGGAGAATGTGGATGATCTGCCGGCAGCTGAATGGCAGCGGCTGGCTGAGCATTTTGCGAAGAAGCGTAGCACTATCGCCTGGCTGGGATTTCACGCGGCCTGCGCCTGGGCGGCGGCCGGGGCGGACGAGGCCGCACTGGAAGCGGTGGAACAGCTTGTTGCCGACGGCTGGTCGGGGTCGCCGCAATGGTTGGCCGGGCACTGGGCCCTGGCCGGCATCGCGGATCATCCGCGCATGCTGGGGGCGATAGAGGCGCTAGAAAAGCAAAAGGCCCCACCGGGTTAGGGTAGGGCCTTCTCAGCTTGATTCAAGAAATCAGGCGGACTGCTTGACCGCGATGCCGGCGCTTTCGAGGTGAGTCTGCAGTTCACCGGCCTGGAACATTTCGCGGACGATATCGGCGCCGCCGACGAATTCGCCCTTCACATAGAGCTGGGGAATAGTAGGCCAATTGGTATAGGCCTTGATGCCGTCGCGCAGTTCGGCGCTTTCCAGCACGTTGGCGCTGTCATAGTCGACGCCGAGATAGTTCAGAATCTGGACGACCTGACCGGAAAAGCCGCATTGCGGAAAATCCGGCGTGCCCTTCATGAACAGAAAGACGTCGTTGTTCTTCACCTTGTCGTCGATGAATGCGTTGATGTCGGTCATTGCGGCAGCCTTTCTTGGGTCCGGGGGAGGCCGGGAAAATCGTTGGTCAATAAATAGGAGCTTGGCGCGGCGCTGTCGAGGCCTGCCATCGCCATTTGCCGATCAAGCCTTGTCGATGGGAACGGGCTAAAGGCGCGCGGCGATCCAGGGATGGCTGGTGAAGTCGTCGATCGTGTTGAACAGCACCGCCTCCCAGCCGGCCGCGCGAGCACCGTCGATGACTTTGGGCGTGTCATCGAAGAAAAGCGGCGGTTCGGTTTGCGGGCCGATCTTGCTCATGGCGAAGTCGAAGAAAGCAGGGTCGGGTTTTCGCACGCCGATGCGAGCCGAATAGAACATGTCATCGAACAGCTCATTGAGACCCAGATGGCTCCAGAGCCAACTGGCGCGCAGATGTTCCTGATTGGTAGCGATATAGAGGCGAATGTCGCTTTTGCGCTTGAGTTGGCGGATGCCGTCAAGGAGCGGCTGGTTGAGCTCGCTGTCGTTGATCAGCCAGTAATGATGGAAAGCGATCGGCGAGCCTTTATAGCCGAGCGAGGGCAGCCGGCGCTCAAGGGCATCGATAACCGACATTTCGCCGGTGACGACCTTCTTGACGAAAATATCGTAGATGAATTCGTCGACGAACCGCTTTGACTCCACGCCCATATCGGCCAGCAGGTTCGTATCCCAGCGACGGGTCAGGTCGGGGCGAGCATGGAAGCCGTGGATCAGTACGCCGTCGATGTCGAAGAAAACCGCGCGAGTCATGCGGACTCCATGTGATGTGGACTCACCTGCTCCTCGCCGGAGAAGCGCCAAGCCCGGCAAGGACTTCGCGGGGAATATTTAGATCTTGAATCACATCGGTATGACGACGGAAGCCGATCAGCTCGCGATGGACGAAATATTCCCAGACGGCCTGGCGAGCGTCAGCCAGCGCCGGTTCGCGGTCGCCATGGGCCTGGGCAAGTGCGGCAAGGGTCGTGATCACCTTGCGCTCGGCGGCGCTGATCGAGGAAGCGCGTTCGGCCGCGATTTCGTATTCCAGCGCAGCCGTCCCGGATTCGGGACGGACCATGCGGATCAGATCAAGCGAGTCGCGCAGCGTCACTGTTCTATTCAGGCGCGCTGGTTTGAAGGGCCAGGGCATGCAGTGCCCCGCCCATGTCGCCTTGCAGGGCGGCATAGACCAGCTGGTGCTGCTGCACGCGGGACTTGCCCTTGAAGGCGGCGGAAATGACGGTGGCGGCGTAGTGATCGCCGTCGCCGGCGAGGTCGCGAATATCGATATCGGCGTCAGGCAACGCGGCCTTAATGCGGCGCTCGATCTCGTTGGCGTCCATGGGCATTGCTCAACTCCTTGGTCATGACGGCGTCAGCGCCGACTCCTCCAAGATATGGTACCGGGGCAAGCGCTTCAATATGAGCGCTGCATCGCGTTATTGAGTTGGCGCCGGAGTTTCCGTGGCCACGGGCGCCGCTACCGCTCCAACGCAGCATTCGGCGTCGGATTTGGTCGAGAAATTGGCGATGATGAAATCGACGATCGGGCGGGCCTGCTGGGTGACGTCGGTGGCGAACAGGCAGTCCAGCGTATAGCCGCGGCCGGAATCGACCGCTTCGGTGTGAACGATGGTCAGCGGGATGCCCATGGGCGAGTCGGTGCTTTGGCCGTCATAGAGCAGGGCGGTGCCGCTCTGGTAGGGCGTGGTCGCTTTGCTGGCTAGCGTGAAGCCGGGGAAGGTCCTGGCCCAGCTCGCGGCCACTTCGCCGTCATCGAGGCTGGCAAGGGCGCTATCGGCCGACCAGGTGGTGTCTTCGACCGGGACGATGGTGATGTCGCATTGCAGCGGCACGCTGGGATGGGTGAGGCTAAGCGGTTCCGTGGCGCCACCGGATGGGATCATGAAATCGGGGTAGATGATCGTATAGGGCTGATCCTGCAGGATGGAGCGGGTGACATTGACGCTCTGGGCATGGGCGGCGGCCGGCAGCAGGCTGATGCTCAATGCCGCTAGGCAGCTGATTGCCGGTCGAAAATTCATGGTCGTCTCCAAAATGATAACGCCGCCCCGGAGTGCCAAAGCACTCCAAAGAGCGGCGATCATAAGGCAGCAAGATTAATTGATCGATGCGCGCGAAACTTACCCGTTCATATAGGCGGGGAACCAGCTTTCATGTGCGGCGCGAAGGTCAGCCGCGGGCAGGGGGCGAGCGCTCCCGAGCACCAGATCGCTGCCGCCAGTCGTGCCGATCCAGGGGGCATGAATGCCCAGCTTTTCTGCCTCGTTCCAGAGTGCTGCGATCTCGTCGCCCTGCGGATCGAAATTGACGGTCACGAGGTAGCGGCCCTGATCCTCGCCGAAATATTGCAGGATCGTATCCTGGTCGGTGAGGTCGACGATAACAGCGCCGATCCCCGAGGCGACGGCCATTTCGGCCAGGCCCACGGCAAGGCCCCCATCCGAGAGGTCATGGCAGGCGGTGACCGCGCCGGAGCGGATCAGCTTGCGGACGAAATCGCCGGTGCGCTTTTCATGGGCAAGATCGACTGCGGGTGCCGTGCCGTCGCGGCGGCCGAACAGGTCACGCAGATAGATCGATTGGCCCAGATGGCTGCCGCGCGCGGCGGGCGCACCGACCAGCAGGATGACCTGGTTTTCGGCGGCAAAGCCGATGCGGGCCATTTTGTTCCAGTCGGGGAGCAGGCCCACGCCGCCAATGGTGGGGGTCGGCAGGATGCCGCGGCCATTGGTTTCGTTATAGAGGCTGACATTGCCCGAAACGATGGGGAATTCGAGTACACGGCAGGCTTCGCCAATGCCCTTCACGGCGCCCACCAGCTGCCCCATGATTTCGGGACGCTCCGGATTGCCGAAATTGAGATTGTCGGTGGCGGCCAGCGGCTCGGCTCCGGTCGCGGTGAGGTTGCGCCAGGCTTCGGCCACGGCCTGCTTGCCGCCTTCATAGGGGTCGGCCTCGCAATAGCGCGGATTGACGTCGGAGGTGAAGGCCAGCGCCTTGGTATCGTGCCCCTCGACCCGAATGACGCCGGCGTCGCCGCCGGGGCGTTGCAGGGAATTGCCCTGGATCAGGGTGTCATACTGCTCATAGACCCAGCGGCGCGAGGCGATCTGGTGGCTGCCCATCAGCTTGAGCAGGGCATCGGCCACGTCCATCTGGGGGATGTCGGTGGCGGCCAGCGGCGCCGGCTTCTGCGGCTCGATCCAGGGACGATCGTATTCGGGGGCTTCGTCGCCCAGTTCCTTGATCGGCAGATTGGCAACCTCGTCACCCTGCCAGAGCACGCGGAAGCGCAGGTCGTCGGTCGTCTTGCCGACCGTGGCGAAATCGAGTTCCCACTTTTCGAAGACGGCGCGGGCCGCGGCTTCCTTTTCGGGATGCAGCACCATGAGCATGCGCTCCTGGCTTTCGCTCAGCATCATCTCATAGGGCGTCATATGGGTTTCGCGCACCGGCACCTTGTCGAGGTCCAGTTCGATGCCCAGGTCCCCCTTGGCGCCCATTTCGACGGCCGAGCAGGTTAGGCCCGCCGCGCCCATGTCCTGAATGGCGATGACGGCGCCGGTCTGCATCAGTTCGAGGCAGGCTTCGAGCAGGCGCTTTTCGGTGAAGGGGTCGCCGACCTGCACGGTGGGGCGCTTTTCCTCGATATCGTCGCCGAATTCGGCCGAGGCCATGGTGGCGCCGCCGACGCCATCACGGCCGGTCTTGGCGCCGAGATAGACGACGGGCAGGCCGACGCCTTCCGCCTTGGAATAGAAAATCTTGTCGGTGTCGGCCAGGCCGGCCGCAAAGGCATTGACCAGGATATTGCCGTTGTAGCGCTCGTCGAATTCGACTTCGCCACCCACAGTGGGTACGCCAAAGGCATTGCCATAGCCGCCGACGCCGGCCACCACCCCGGAGACGAGGTGGCGGGTCTTTTCATGATCGGGGCTGCCGAAACGCAGCGCATTCATCGCCGCGACGGGACGCGCGCCCATGGTGAAGACGTCGCGCAGAATGCCGCCGACGCCGGTCGCTGCGCCCTGATAGGGTTCGATGAAGCTGGGATGGTTGTGGCTTTCCATCTTGAAAACCACGGCCTGCCCGTCCCCGATATCGACGACGCCGGCATTTTCGCCCGGCCCCTGAATGACGCGTGGGCCGGTGGTCGGCAGCGTCTTGAGCCACTTTTTGGAGGACTTGTACGAGCAATGCTCGTTCCACATCGCCGAGAAAATGCCCAGTTCGGTATAGGTCGGCGTGCGACCGATCAAATCGAGGATCTTCTGGTACTCGTCGGGCTTCAGGCCGTGGTCGGCAACCAGCTCGGGGGTAATGACGATGTCGTTCTGAAGGGTCATCAGGTAGCGTTTCCGTAGGGAGGCTTTGGAAAATATTCCATTTGGCGCTGCGTGGAGCGGGCAAGTTCTTCGCCGAACAGGTGTCCCACTAGCCACAGGGACATGTCGATGCCTGCCGAGATTCCTGCGCTGGTCACCACGTTGCCGTCATGCACGAAGCGCTGGTTTTCCAGCAATATGGCTTTTGGCGCAGCGGTGCGGACAAAATCGAAGGCGTTCCAATGGGTCGTTGAGCGCTTGCCATCGAGGAATCCGGCTTTGCCGATCAGGGCAGCGCCCGTGCAGACCGAGGTCCGCCACGTTGCCGCGGCCATATAGGGCTGAAGGCGGTCGATGAAGGCGGTGTCGGACACCAACGGGCGGGTGCCACGGCCACCGGGAACGATGACGATATCGGCATGCGGGGCATCATCGAAAGTGTGGTCGGCGGTGACGCGGAGCCCTTCGGCGCAGCGGATCGTGGTATCAGGCCATCCCAGAGTGAAGGTGTCGACGGGCGCCCCCATCCGGCCGGCCATCCTGAACACTTCCCAGGGGCCGATGAAGTCAAGTTCTTCGACGTCCTCGAAGATGACGATGGCGACACTGGTCCTTGTGGTGGCATCAGACATGGCGTGGAACACCCCGGGCAATGAGTTTGTCGGCGGTGATGACGCCGGCACAGAGCAGGGCGAGGGCGCTGCCCATGAAGAGGGCGTTGAGGGAAACCTGGCCGTAGCCGAGATTGACGACATCCAGCACCGGGTAGGGGTATTGCTGCACCCAGACGCCGCGGGCCAGGATATAGAGGAAATAGACCAGCGTCGGCAGCAGCATGAGCGGCAGCTGGTTCCAGCGCAGTTGGCCATGCTTTTGCGTCACCAGCCACCACAGCAGATAGAGCGTGGGGCACAGATAATGCAGGATGGTGTCGGCCAGCTCGTAGAGCCCCTCCAGGACATGGAGGTGGCGCAGCACGAAATAGACGTAGAGCCCGACCAGCGCGATATTTGCCGCCATCAGGCCGCGGACCAGCGGGCGCTGGAACAGGGAGAGGCGGGGCGTCGGGAGCACGTCCGACAGGTAGATCAGCACCAGGACGATATTGGTCAGGATGGTGTAGAAGGCGAAGAAATGCCCAAGAAAACCCGGAAAATCCCGGCCATTTTCGGAAGCCAGCTGCATCGAGAGAACGAATTGCAGCACCAGCCCGCCGGCGCCGAACAGCAGGCCAAGCCAGGTCAACAGCGTTCGCGGATTGACTGGCGCCCGCAGGTTCATCTCAGGCTGCCCGCTCCAGGAGCGTGGAAAACAGCGCGCGTCCGTCGCTGCCGCCATGGGCCGCTTCGATCAGGTTTTCGGGGTGCGGCATCATGCCGAGCACGTTCTTCTGCTCGTTGAAAATGCCGGCGATATCGTTGATCGAGCCATTGGGATTGGTGCCCTCGGCATAGCGGAACGCCACCTGGCCATTGCCTTCGAGCCGCGCGATGGTTTCGGCGTCGGCGAAGTAATTGCCGTCGTGATGGGCGACGGGGCAGCGGAAGACCTGGCCCGGCTGATAGCCGCGGGTAAAGGCGGTATCGGCATTCACCACCTGCAGCTTGACCTCGCGGCAAACGAATTTGAGGCTGGTATTGCGCATCAGGGCGCCTGGCAGCAGGCCCGCCTCCACCAGGATCTGGAAGCCATTGCAGACACCCAACACCTTGACGCCCTGGGCAGCTCGGTCGCGCAGCTTGTCCATAATGGGCGAGCGGGCGGCGATGGCGCCGCAGCGCAGATAATCGCCATAGGAGAAACCACCGGGGATCACCACGAGATCGACATCCGGCAGGTCGGCATCCTGATGCCAGACCACCTGTGGGGCGGTGCCGGAAATCTTGGTGAGTGCCGCGATCATGTCGCGGTCACGATTGAGGCCGGGGAAGACGATGACGGCTGATTTCATCGGCAGGTCCTCGCTATGTCAGGGGTTGCGCGAGGCCCTTGTGGTGAGTCTTGGGCAAAAAGGCAAGGGGCGAGACGGAATATCCCGCCCTTGGCTTGATTGCGAGATGGTCAGCTATTCGGCCGGAGCCTGAACGGCGCGCGGCTCTTCGCGGCGCGATCCGGTGCCGGGCAGGTGGGCCCAGGCGGGGCGTTCAAACAGGAACATGCCCCAGCCCGTGCGCAGCACCAGCCAATAGAGGATCAGCGGGGAGATGATGGAGATGGCCATGACGGCCAGACCCAGCAGGGTCGGCTCGACAAAGCCGAGTTTGATCAAGACGGTGCGGGCTATGCCCATGGGCAGCACGAAGGCCACATAGATGATCAGCGACTTCGAGCCCATCCAGCGCAGCCAGTTCATCCAGGGCAGGCGGGTCAGCAGTGCCGCGATCACGCAAAGGGCCGATGTTCCCACCAGCGCCAGGATCAGGTGGACGCCGGGCAGGCCGGCGATACCCATGACGGGGTGGACCGGGTCCATCTTGAAGCCGGGCGAGAAAACCAGGGCCGCGTTGAGGATGGCCCAGATGAAAAGGCCGATAATGGCGATGGTGACATTTTCATGGGCCCAGGCCGCCAGGCGGAACAGGTGGGGCGCCAGCACATAGCCGGAATAGAAGAACACGAAGTAGGCAGCGAATTGGTCCACGGCGTAGCTGCCGGTGTGGATCTTGGCCATTTGCAGGATTGCAGCGATGGCGAAGACCGCCCAGTGGGGCGCCCGGATATCGTGCAGCAGCTTGGCAGCGGCCCCGCACACGGCCAGCATGTAGATGAACCACAGCACGCCATAAGGCTGGACCACGGCCCAGACCATATCACTTGCCGCGCCGACGGGATTGGCGGTTAAGAGGCCAACCTTGAAGACGATGTGGATCACCGCCCAGAGCGCGTAGAAATAGAGGTAATGAACGACGCGCCGATCGGCATAGGCTTTCCAGGGGCGGTCGATGACCTGGGAGAGGAACAGGCCGGAAATCAGGAAGAATTCGGGCATGCGGAAGGGCATGGCAAAGGCGACGGACCAATGCAGCGCGCCGATACCGCCGGTATCTTCGCCGACGCTCGTCGCCGCATACATCAACACCACCAGGAAGATCGACAGGCCCTTGGCCATATCAACCCAGTCCAGACGTTTTGCTGATTCAGCCATTGCCGCATCCCCCAGAACCTGCCGGGTCATGATAGCGGTAATGCGCTGTGGAAGCGTAAAAGCCTGCATGCAGGCTTAATCGAAATGTTTAACTGGTAAGGATTTAACTAAATCCCGCCCAATATAGGCGCTTTAGACCGGAACGGAAGCATAGGCCGCGAACAGCAGGCCCAGCGTCGCAATGAACATAACCGTGAGCGAAATAGTTTTGAGCATGACAAATGGTCCGGCGCCTCACTTCGGCGCGCTCGATAGGATAACAGCGAAAGATTAATTGGAGATTTCTATCGCGTAGTTTTCAATCACCGTGTTGGCGAGCAGCTTTTCGCACATGGTGGTGAGGGTGGTGCGGGCGGCGGCTTCGTCGCTGCCTTCCAGGGCCAGGTCAAAGACCTTGCCCTGGCGGACGGCGCCAACGCCCGAGAAACCAAGGCTTTTCAAGGACCCTTCGATGGCCTGACCCTGCGGATCGAGGACGCCGGTCTTGAGGGTGACGGTGACGCGTGCCTTCATTTCGCCGCTCCGATGAACGCTTACTGAACCAGGCGCGGGCCAGTGGCCAGCGCATTGTCGGTTTCGACCAGGATGCCGAGGCGCTGCGCGACTTCGCGATAGCTCTCGACCAGGCCGCCGAGATTCTCGCGGAAGCGGTCCTTGTCCATCTTGTTGCGGGTCTTGATGTCCCACAGGCGGCAATTGTCCGGGCTGATCTCGTCGGCCAGCACGATGCGCATCAGATCGCCTTCATAAAGGCGCCCGCATTCGATCTTGAAGTCGACGAGCTGGATGCCCACGCCCATGAAGAGGCCGGAGAGGAAGTCATTGACCCGGATGGCCAGGCTCATGATGTCGTCCAGCTCGGCAGGGGTGGCCCAGCCAAAGGCGGTGATGTGTTCTTCACTGACCATGGGGTCATGAAGGGCATCGTCCTTGTAGTAGAATTCGATGATCGAGCGGGGCAACTGGGTGCCGGGCTCGAGGCCGAGGCGCTTGACCAGCGAGCCGGCGGCGACATTGCGCACGACGACTTCGAGCGGGATGATCTCGACTTCCTTGATCAGCTGTTCGCGCATGTTGATGCGGCGCAGGAAGTGAGTCGGGATGCCCAGGCCGTTGAGCTTGGTGAAGATGAACTCGGAAATGCGGTTGTTGAGCACGCCCTTGCCATCGACGATCTCAAGGCGCGCACCGTCGCCAGCGGTCGTATCGTCCTTGAAATACTGGACCAGCGTGCCCGGCTCAGGACCCTCGAACAGGATCTTGGCCTTGCCTTCATAGATTTTGCGACGACGGTTCATGGAAGTTCCGGACCGATGAAGGAAGGGGATGATTTCGGCCGCTTCATGCGCCACAAAGGCACAAAAATGCAAGCTCTTTCGATAGAATGCAGGGGATAGGTGCCATTCGCGAGAGGGTTGGGCCGCATAAGGTCGCAGCCGGCCGGACGGCGTTGATTTGCCCGGCTGAACCGCCTATGTCGATTGGCGGACGCCGGAACGGCGATGCATCAGAGCCAGCGGGAGACATTGATGAGCGCGTTTGACGATCGACAGAAGGGCCAGGAAGCCAAATTCGCCTTCGACGCGGAGAAAAAGTTCAAGGCCGAAGCACGCCGCAACAAGCTGCTTGGCATCTGGGCGGCAGAGCTGCTGAGCCTGACGGGCGACGACGCCAAGACCTATGCCGCCGAAGTGGTGGCTGCCGATTTCGAGGAGGCCGGTGACGAGGACGTGTTCCGCAAGGTTTCGAGCGACCTCAAGGCCAAGGGCGTGGCAATCGGCGATGACGTGATTCGCCAGAAAATGGCGCAGCTGGTGGCTGTCGCCAATGAGCAGATCGCCGCCGAAGGTTGATTTGCCGGGCCGAGGCGAAGGCTTGCTTCGCCTCGGATCCCAAGCTCGGGCGCGCTAGCCGAGCGTGACGCTGCTTGCGTCGTATTCTTTTCCGTTCTGCTGCCACTTCACCGTGACCTTGGCGCCATTCTTGAGGCCGGGGTCTTTGAACGTGGCCGGCAATTTATAGACGATGCCATTGGCCAGGGTCAGGGAATGGGTCTTGAGGTCGAACGCCTTGACCGTGCTGCTGATGGACTGCGGCGCGGCGATGGTAGCGGCCGCCGCGGGCTTGGCCGCCGGGGCCATGGGCGTGGTAGTGGCAGCAAATGCCATGCCGGACGTGCCGACGATGAGAGCCAGGACAGCGGGAACGATGATCTTGCGCATAGTGATGTCTCCGTAAAGACAGCCGGGACGTGCCCGGAATTGGCCGGTTTACAGATCGCGTCGAGTCGCAGGTCGCATTCGAGATGCCGGCGCGGTCCAAACCTGCGATAAGGAGGCTAGGACCGGCAAATGGCGGTCTCAAGTTAAAGTAATTTAATTACTTGTTCAGCCAAACAGCCACAAAGTCATGGATTTAGACAGATCTTGGGCGGATCGGTGTCAGGCCACCAGGGTTTGCGGTTTATCTTGGGTGATTGCGGCGGATTTTGGCTGGGTGAGGCATCGGAGTACCCCCTCCTAGCCTCCCCCTGATAGGGGGAGGGATATCTCCACTCTTGAAACTGGATCGAGTTCTAGCCACAAGGCGGTCCCTCCCCCTATCAGGGGGAGGCTAGGAGGGGGTACTCACGCGCGACGATCAGGCTAGGCGCTTTGTTCCCACGCCCGGCGCGCCAGCTCGCGCATGGTCAGGGATTCTTCCCAGCGGTCGGTGAGGTCGATGCCGTCCGGGCCGGAGATGGCGTAGGGCTGCGGTCCCAGCTCGCACACGAAGGTCAGCTCGGCATGGCTTGCGGCCCGGCTGCGCCAGCTGGCGAACCCGGCCGACCACCAGGACACGAATTGATCGATCCAGGGCTGGTGCTGGGGATAGCTCAGGGGCAATTGCACCTGGCCGCTGCCGGCGATGCGGCCATGAAAGGCCCATGCGTGATCGAGGATGGTCAGCATCTGCTGATTGGCCGTCGGATCGATCGGCAGTTCCATCTCGCGGGCCACGACATAATGGGAGAGATCGGCCAGGAGGCGAAGATCGGGATGCCGGTCGAGAAGCTCCAGGGTGAATAGCAGATCGTTGGTCAACCGGCCGCGGTGGGTTTCAATATAGACCGGGATATCGGCCTGACCGATGAGCCGCTGGATGGCCGCGATCAGCCGCGAAGCTTCATCCAGCGTGCGCGGCAGCATGCGCAATTGCAGATTGAGGTGATGGACCCCAAAGCGTTCTGCGCGCTCTATGGCCATTTCTACTTCGCCCAGATTTGTCGGGAGGAAGAGCCCCTCCAGCACCAATCCCTCGCTTGCTGCCAGGGCAGAGGCCCGGCGGGCCATGTCGTCGTCTTCCAGCATGCCGCCAAAACCGTCGAAGCCGGCCGCCTTGATGCGCGCGACATTGTCCTCGAGCGAACGCACGCCCGGAGCGCCGCGCAGATTTTGCATGGCCCACAGGGATTGGAGCACCAGAAGTTTCTGCATTTTTTGCTGTCCTTGGCCTCAGCCGATGCGCGTATACATGCCAATGGAGGCGGGCATGACCGGCTCGAAGCCGTATTTGGCATAGAGATGGCGGGCATCGCCATCGGCGATGAGGCTGACATAGGCAGTCGCCGGGGCGTTCCGACGCAGATGATCCATCAGCGCCGCCATGATCTGCTTGCCCAGCCCCTTGCCCTGATGGGCCGGTTCCACGGCGATGTCGACGATCTGGAAAGCGGTGCCGCCATCGCCGATGACGCGGCCCATGCCGATCACGGCATCGCCATGGCGGATGATGACGGCAAACCAGCTATTGGGCAGGCCCGCTTCGGCGGCCGCCTGCGACTTGCCACTGAGGCCGGCGATTTCGCGCAGGCGGCGGTAATCGGCGACGCTGGGCGTTTCAGCGGTCAGGACATAGTCGGACATGTCAAATCCGTTGCATGAGGCGGGTGAACATCAGCAGCCCCTCGGGCCATGGCCCATGGCCGGACGCCACATTGATGTGGCCGGCTTCGCCAGCCTGATGGAAATCGGAGCCCCAGCAGGTGGCGAATTCCACGGCCCGGTCAATGGTGCAAAGCGGATCGTTGCTGGAGGCAACCAACAGGGAGGGGAAGGGGAGAGGATCGCGCGGGATGGGGCGGAAGGGATAGGTTTCCTCCGGTGCATCGGGGCTCAGCTCAAGATCGGGCGGGGCGACGAGGAAGGCGCCGCGCACATTGGAATCGATCAGCCGGCTCGCCGTATGGGCAATGGCGATGACCGACAGCGAGTGCGCGATCAGCACGACGGGTCGCGTGGCAAGCAGGATGGCCTGCTCGATGGTGGAAACCCAATCATCCAGATCGGGCTCGTCCCAATCGGCCTGTTCGACAATGGCGGCGTTGGACATGCGCTCGGCCCAGCGCAATTGCCAATGGCCAGGGCTGCAACCGCCCAGACCCGGCAGGATCAGGATATCGGCTTCGGCGAGCTTCATGTGCGATGCGTCCTGTCGCGATAGAAGGCTGCCCCGGTCTGGGTCAGGCCGATCTTCTGGTAGAAGCCCTCGGCGCCGGGCAGGGAGAGCAGCGCAATCGTAACGCCGGGGCCCAGGATTTCGGTGGCCTTGTTCATCAGCAAAGCGCCGATTCCCTTGCCCTGATAGCTCTCGATTACGGCCAGGTCGGCGCAATAGCAGACCCAGCCCCAGTCCGTCATGCCGCGGAACAGGCCCACCAGGGTTCCATTACTGTCCCGGGCGGTGACGACAATATTGGAGTTGTCGAGATAGGCCTGAACGCGCTCGGCATTGCTCAGGGGGCGAGTGGGCCCCAGCGCCGATTGGCCGACGCAGGCGGTGTATTCTTCGGCGGTCAGGCCGGTTTCCTGGGCGCAGATAATGCTCATCCAAACACCCGCCGGAAAATCGTATCGACATGCTTGAGGTGGTAGGCGTCGTCGAACATGGCGTCGAGTTGTTCGTCGCTTAGAGTCACTTCAGGATCGGCCTTGAGGTTCTTGGCGAACTGGCCGGCGCGGTCGCCGCGCATTTCCCAGACCTTCATGGCATTGCGCTGGACGACGGCATAGCTGTCTTCGCGGCTGTAGCCGGCCTGGGTGAGAGCGAGCAGGACACGCTGGGAATTGTGCAGACCCCCGAGCAAGTCGAGATTCTTGCGCATATTTTCGGGGTAGACGACCAGCTTGTCGATGACATTGGTCAGCCGGGCGAGGGCGAAATCCAGCGTGATCGTGCCATCGGGGGCGATCATGCGTTCCACCGAGGAGTGCGAGATATCGCGCTCATGCCAGAGCGCGACGTTTTCCAGCGCCGGGGTGACCATGCCGCGCACGAGGCGCGCGAGGCCGGTGAGGTTTTCGGTGAGTACCGGATTGCGCTTGTGGGGCATGGCGGAGCTGCCCTTCTGGCCGGGGGAGAAGAATTCCTCGGCTTCGAGCACTTCGGTGCGCTGCAAATGGCGGATTTCGACGGCGACGCGCTCGATGGAGCTGGCGACAACGCCGAGCGTGGCGAAGAACATGGCGTGCCGATCGCGCGGGATGACCTGGGTCGAGACCGGCTCGATGGCGAGGCCGAGTTTTTCGGCAACATATTCTTCGATCTGAGGGTCGATATTGGCGAAGGAGCCGATGGCGCCCGAAATTGCGGCGGTGGCAATCTCTGCCCGCGCTGAGACAAGACGCGCCCGATTGCGGGTGAATTCGGCATAGGCTTCGGCCAGCTTGACGCCGAATGTGGTCGGCTCGGCATGAATGCCATGGCTGCGGCCGATGGTTATGGTGTCCTTGTGCTCATAGGCGCGGCGCTTGAGGGCGGCGAGCAGGGCATCGACATCGGCGATCAGGATATCGGCGGCGCGAGCCATTTGCACCGACAGGGTGGTGTCCAGAATGTCGGAACTGGTCATGCCCTGGTGCACGAAACGGGCGTCGGGGCCGACGATTTCGCTCAAATGCGTGAGGAAGGCGATGACGTCGTGCTTGGTGGTGCGCTCGATTTCGTCGATCCGCTCGACATCGAAGCCGTAATCGCCCAGCTCGGCCTTGCGGGCATTCATCACGTCCCAGATTTTCTGGGCGGATTCCTTGGGAACGACACCGAGTTCGGCGAGCTTGGTGGTGGCGTGGGCTTCGATCTCAAACCAGATGGCGAAGCGGTTTTCGGCCGACCAATTGGCAACCATTTCGGGGCGGGAATAGCGCGGAATCATGGGCTTAGGCCTTCGCGTTCAGAATTCGAGTCAAAGAGTGGCCGCGGCGCGGATATCAGCGATGCGGGAGGCGTAGGTGGCGGGATCGTTGCCGCCATAGATGGAGGAGCCGGCGACAAAGACATTGCAGCCCGCCTTGGCGGCCGCACCGGCATTTTCGGCCGTGATGCCGCCATCGACTTCCAGATCGATGGGGCGCTTGCCGATCAGGGCATGGGCCTGGGCCAGCTTGGTCAGTGCGGCGGGAATGAAGCTTTGGCCGCCAAAGCCGGGATTGACCGACATGACGAGCAGCAGGTCGATATCGTCGATAACATGCTCAAGGGCCGACACGGGCGTGGCGGGATTGAGCGCAACACCGGCCTTCTTGCCCTCGGCCTTGATGGTCTGAATGGAGCGGTGCAGGTGTGGCCCGGCCTCGGCATGGACGGTGATGATGTCGGCGCCGGCCTTGGCGAAGGCGGCGAGATAGGGATCGGCCGGTGCGATCATCAGGTGCACGTCGAAGGGCTTGGCGCTGAACTTGCGCACCGAGGCCATGACGAGCGGGCCGAAACTGATATTGGGCACGAAATGGCCGTCCATGATGTCGACATGGATATAGTCGGCCCCGGCCTTGTCGATGGCTTCGATCTCGGCGCCAAGCTGGCTGAAATCGGCCGAAAGAATCGATGGCGCAATGCGGATGGGTCGGGTGGTCATGAGCGCTCGCCTTGCCGACAAAAGATGCGTTCTTGCCTTATAGCGGCGGGCTGGCGCGGGCAAGGGAGGGGCGATGGAAAGTGGGGAATGGGTTGCTTTGTAAGCGCGGTACCCCCTCCTAGCCCCCTGACAGGGGGAGGGACAGGCCGGTGGTTAAGACTCGATCCAGTTCCAACAGTGGAGAGATCCCTCCCCCTATCAGGGGGAGGCTAGGAGAGGGTATCCGCTTCACAAACCGGCGATGCGACCAAGCCGCGCATTGCTTTGCGGGCACTTCGCGCTAGAAGAACGCAAAAGGAGCGTCGCTTGGAATTTTCACTGCCCATGGTGTTCGGGGCCGGCGTGCTGAGCTTTCTCAGCCCGTGCGTGCTGCCGCTGGTGCCGCCCTATCTCACCTATATGAGTGGGGCGAGCTTCGACCAGTTGCGGGCCGACGGCTCAGGGTCGGCCGCGTTGCAGCGCCGGGTGGCGGTGACCTCGCTGTTCTTCATCCTGGGCTTTGCCGTGGTCTTCGTGCTGCTGGGCGCCACGGCGACGGCGTTCGGCCAGGCCTTCCGGCAGGCGTTGCCGATCCTGACGCCGATTGCCGGGGTGATGATCATCGCCATGGGGCTGCATTTCATCGGCGTCTACCGCATCGGATTGCTGGACCGCCAGATTCGCCATAACGGGCCGGGTGTGGCGAGCGGGCCGCTGGGCGGGTTCCTCTTGGGACTGGCCTTTGCCATAGGCTGGACGCCCTGCATCGGGCCGGTGCTTGCCGCGGTATTGTCGGTCGCGGCCAGCCGGAATACGGCTCTCGAAGGCGCTTCGCTGCTGGGGCTTTATTCGCTGGGGCTGGGCGTGCCGTTTTTCCTCGCCGGCATCGCCATTGGGCCCTTCCTGACCTTCTTCAACAGCTTCAAGCGCCATCTGCACACCGTGGAACGGGTGATGGGCGTATTGCTGGTGATCACCGGCGTCCTGTTCCTCACCGGCAATTTCACCCGGCTGTCTTATTGGTTCCTCGAGACCTTCCCGGTTCTCGCCAATTTCGGCTGACAGTAAGCTCCGCTTAACCCCGTCACGTGGCTTTTATAGCTCGGGTGTTTTGCTACGCACTTGTTTAGGTCTGATTCACCCAGTCCATGCAGAGTGCTGCCCAACGGTTTTGGGGGCGGAAACTGATACTCAACGCAGCATTCTCGGCGCTGCCGGAAACGGCATTGGACACGACCGCGCTTGGCCTGGCGGTGGTCGCGATCGATCCGTTGCGCGCGGATATCGCCGCCAGTCTCAGCACCGACATCGCGGCGGTGGAGACGGTGTGGCGGACATTGACCGCCGCCGGCATCGAGTCGCCGGGGCAGAGCTACGACTTTATCCGCCTGTGGATCGAGGATCGCGGCATCCCAGCCGAGGATCAGCGCTTTGTCGTGGGCACGGTCGATGGCCGCCCGGTGGCGCTGCTGCCTCTGCATCGCAAGACGGTGCGGGGCATCCCGGTTTTCACCTGGTTTCCCGGCGCGCATGCCGGTTGCTATGCGCCGGTCGCAGATTTCAAGACGCTGGCGGCGCTTGGGCCAGTCGGGCGCGGCGCCTTGTGGCGGGCAATGGTCGGCCAGCTTTGCGGCGCCGACCTGATTTATCTGCGCTCCATGCCAACGGAAATCGATGGGGCCACCGGCCTTTTCGACGAACTCGGTTCGACCCTTGCCGTAGAGACGCTTTATCGCTCGCAATATGGCAGCTGGGAAGAATGCGACAGGCTGCAGCGCAGCAAATCGCGCCGCAAGCATGACCGCCAGCAGGGCGATCGCCTGGCAGCCATGGGCGAGGTGGGATTCGAGGAAATCCGCAATGGCGGCGATATGCGTTGCGCCATCGAGACCATGTTCATCCAGCGGGCAGCGCGCTTCAAGGTCATGGGAATCCGCGATCCCTTCGTGCATGACCGGTTGACCGACTTTTACCACGCCATGGCCGCTGCGGGCTCGGGCGTGGATGTGCGGCTGCATGTGCTGCGGCTCGATGGGGCAATCGTAGCGGTGCGCTACAATGTAGTCGATAATGACCGCATGTTCTGCCTGATTTCCTCGATGAGCGACGATCCGGCAATCCAGAACGGCTCCCCCGGCAAGCAATGCCTGCTGCGGGTGATGCAGAGCGTGTTCGACCAGGGCATGCGCGTCTTCGACATGGGCAGCGGCTTTACCGACGAAAAGCGGCATTGGTGCAATGTGCAGATGCCGCTGCGGCAGCATTATATCGGGCTGACCGGGCGGGGCGCCGTCATCGTGGGCGTGCACCAGACCTTCCAGAAGATGCGGGCGCATATCAAGGCGAACAAGCAACTCAAGGTGCTTGCCCGCAATGTTCAGTCCTTCGTCTATCGCCTGGCCGGCAAGCGGGCCGCAGAAGCACCTGAGAAATCAGATTAGCTTGAGGCCGCGCAGCGAGGCGTGGCCGGATTTTCCGATAATCAGATGGTCGTGCAGCGTAATGCCGAGCGGCTTGGCGATATCGCCGATTTCCTTGGTCATCCGCACGTCGGCGGAGGAGGGGGTTGGGTCGCCCGAAGGGTGATTGTGGAGCAGGATCAGCGCCGTGGCGGACAGCTCCAGTGCCCGCTTGATGACTTCGCGCGGATAGACGGGCGTGTGGTCGACAGTGCCGGTCTGCTGCACCTCGTCGGCGATCAGCCGGTTTTTCTTGTCGAGGAAAAGGATGCGGAACTGCTCGATGGATTGATAGGCCATCTGGCTGTTGCAATATTCGATAAGCTGCGTCCAGGAGCTCAGGATGGGTTTTTCGGCGGCGATGCGATCCCGCCCGAAACGGGCAGCGACGGCCTGGATGACCTTGATATGCGCCACTGACGTCGTGCCGAGCCCATCGATCTTTTCGAGCCGCGCCTGGCTGGCATTGAACACGCCCGAGAACGAGCCGAATTCGCGCAGCAGCGTCTTGGCCAGCGCCTTGGTGTCGCGGCGGGGAACCACAAGCTGCAGGATCAGCTCCAGCAGCTCGTAATCTTCCAGCGCATCCCCGCCCACCTTGAGGAAGCGCTCCCGCACGCGCTGGCGATGGCCGGCATGATCATTGGCGGCCGGCACCGGGGAAGGGTAGGCGGCCTCGGCCAGTTCGTCGGGCCGGTCGGTCATCAGGCAGCCCGCGCGGCAAGCGGGTTGAAGAGGCCGCCGGGTGAGAGGGTGAAAATCTCGCAGCCGGTTTCGGTGATGCCGATGGAATGCTCCGCCTGGGAGGACAGGGTGCGGTCGCGGGTCACCGCCGTCCAGCCATCCGACAGGATTTTGACATGCGGCCGGCCCAGATTGATCATCGGTTCGATGGTAAAGATCATGCCGGGCCGGAGCGGTACGCCCGTGCCGGGAACGCCGAAATGGAG
Organism: Devosia yakushimensis; assembly: GCF_030159855.1. NCBI lineage: Bacteria > Pseudomonadati > Pseudomonadota > Alphaproteobacteria > Hyphomicrobiales > Devosiaceae > Devosia > Devosia yakushimensis. The sequence goes on from NZ_BSNG01000001.1 coordinate 1,052,233, forward strand.
GATATTGGGTTCGTCGTGAAAGAGCCGGCCGACACCATGACCCACAAAGTCGCGGACCACGCTCATGCGCTCGCCTTCTGCGACAGCCTGGATGGCCGCGCCGATATCGCCGGTGGTATTGCCGGGCTTGGCGGCGGCAATGCCGGCTTCGAGGCCCAGATAGGTCACTTCGATCAGGCGTTCCGCCTTGCGCGAAATTTCGCCCACCGGATACATGCGGCTCGAATCGCCATACCAGCCATCGACGATCAGCGTCAGGTCGATATTGACGATATCGCCCTCGCGCAGCGGCCTTTCGTCGGGAATGCCGTGGCACACGACATGGTTGATCGAGGTGCAGAGCGAGTGCCGGTAGCCCTTGTAGAAAATGGTGGCCGGAATGGCGCCATTGTCGCGGGCGAATTCATAGGCCACGCGATCGATGGTGGAGGTCGGCACGCCCGCCTCGACGTAGTCGACCAGGATGTCCAGCGCCTGCGCCGTCAGCTGGCCCGCCTTGCGCATGCCGGCAAAGCCTTCCTCGCCATGCAGCGGGATAACGCCAGGGGTGCGGCGGGCCTTGGAACTGGCATCGACAAAGGTGGTCATCTAGAACTCCGGAGGAAACACGATAAATCTAATCGCTCGCTTGGCCAATGGGAAGGGTGACACACTTGCTTGACGCGCCTATCGGGGGCGGGCATTGCTGGCTGACAGCAAGCCACGGATTCAATCGATGTCGAGCCCTGCCACCATTACCGCCGCGCTGATCGTCATTGGCGATGAAATTCTTTCCGGACGCACCAAGGACGTCAATATCGGCGCCACCGCCGATTTCTGCACCGATCTGGGGATCGACCTCAAGGAAGTGCGGGTCGTCAGCGACGAGACCGACGACATCGTCGATGCCGTCAATGCCCTGCGGGCCCGCTATACCTACGTCTTTACCACCGGCGGCATCGGCCCCACCCATGACGACATCACGGCCGACGCGGTCGCCAAGGCGTTCGGCGTGGCCCTGCCGATCAATCCGCAGGCGCGCGCCATGCTCGAAGCCCGCTGGAAGGAGACCGGCACCGAGGTCAATGAAGCCCGGCTGCGCATGGCCCGCATTCCCGAAGGCGCCGATCTGATCGTCAATTCGGTCAGCGCCGCGCCCGGTTTCCGGATCGGCAATGTGCATGTCATGGCGGGCGTGCCGATCATCATGCGGGCCATGCTTGAAGCGCTGGCGCCGACCCTGCAGGGCGGCAAGAAAGTGCTGTCGCGCACGGTCAAGGCGGCGGTGGGCGAGGGCACTGTCGGCGGCCCGCTGGGCGCGCTGCAGGCGCAATATCCCGATGTCAAAATGGGCAGCTATCCGCAGATGGGCAAGGATCGGGTGATGACCGAACTGGTCCTGCGCTCGTCCGACGAGGCGCTGCTTGAGGAAGCAACCGCCAAGGTGCAGGCCATGGTGGATGCGGCCCATGCCAGGGCTGGTGTGACGCCGCCGGAAAACTAGCGCGAATATAGCAAGAGTTGTGGGCGTGTGCGCGTGGTGCAATAGCGCAGACGTCCGGCTTTTGCTAAGCAACGGCAAATCCATTTATCGGGCGCCCGTGGCGCCGGCGCAGGAGAGCATCGCGTGAACAATCCCAACGAAAAGTCCTTCCCGGTCAGCTGGGACCAGTTTCATCGCGATAGCCGGGCCCTGGCCTGGCGGCTGGCGGGGCTGGGTTCGTTCGATGCCATCGTGGCCATTGCGCGGGGCGGGCTGGTGCCGGCGGCGATCGTAGCGCGCGAGCTCAATATCCGCACGGTCGAGACCGTGGCGGTCAAGAGCTACGACCACCAGAACCAGGGCGGCATCAAGGTTCTCAAGGAAATCAGCCCCCCGCTGCTCGAACTGGCCCGCGGTGGCGCCAAGATCCTGATCGTGGACGATCTGGTCGACACCGGCTCGACGGCCCGCGTCGTCCGCGAAATGCTGCCCGGCGCCCACTTCGCCACGGTCTATGCCAAGCCCAAGGGCCGCGAAATGGTCGACACCTTCATCACCGAAGTCAGCCAGGACACCTGGATCTTCTTCCCCTGGGACCTGGACGTGGCCTATGTGGCCCCGATCAGTGGCGGGACGGACTGAGGGGCAGACAGCCGCGCTGGTGGTGTTTGCTGACGGGGCCGCTCAATGGCGGCTCTCGGGGCGGCCCATATATTCTGGCGCACGTCAGGCTTTGACCTGTTCCGGCAATCCGACAAACTGCCGGGCCGCGGCGATTATTTGATCCGATAGCTCCTCCGGTTCCACGAGGCGCGCCAGGATCATTGCGCCGATAAGACTGGACCAGCGTCCCAGAGCGTCCGCGCGCATGTCTGGGTCGTCACCAAATGCCGCTATCTGCCTTTGTATCCGCTCGCTGAGAACGCGACGCGTTTCGGCGGGTGCCCGCGAAATTTCTCCACCCAGCGCCGCGAATACACAGCCGCTCTCCGGGTGATCCCGGTGCTGCCGCGTCAGGTAGGTATCCGCGAACGTCTCGAAGCCATCAGAAGAGGTGGCATTTCCGGCCTGCTGCTCATCGGCAGCCGATGCGAGCGCTTCATTCACAAGCTCCTGCTTGTTCGCGAAGTGACGGGGAAAGCCTCCATGTGTCATGCCCGCCGCATCCATAACCTGCGCGACACTTACGGCTTCAACGCCGCGCTCGCGAAACAATCTCGACGCCGCCACTATGATTGCTGCGCGGCTCTGAGCCTTTTGATGCTGACTAGTCCCCACAAAAAACTCCTATCTAGATGATGATTGTCATCTTGACTTCTGGATGACGACCATCATCTATGTGGCATCGATTACCGCATTCTTCAACAGGTTCAATCATGTCCACAGCACTCATCACCGGCGCATCCGCCGGCATCGGCACCAGCTATGCGCGCCGTCTCGCGGCACGCGGCCACGACCTGGTCCTCGTTGCGCGTTCAACCGACAAGCTCGAGGCCCTGGCCGCGGAGCTGCGTTCTTCCCACTCCATCAAAGTGGAAGTGCTGCCGGCAGATCTCACTGACACTGCGCAACTGAACGTGGTGTCGGACCGTCTGCGTACTGGCTCGCCAATAGATATCCTGATCAACAATGCCGGTGATTCACTGCCGGGAACATTTGCCACGGCACAGCCCGAAGCCTTGGCGTGGCTGATCCAGCTCAACGTCACAGCCCCAACATTACTCGCTTCCGCTGCTTTGGCGGGCATGCTGGAACGGGGGGAAGGCAGCATCGTCAATATCGGCTCGGCGGTCGCGCTGCTGCCGGAATATTTCCCCGGTATCTACTCTGGGACAAAATCCTATATCCTGACGTTCTCGCAGGGACTGGCTGCTGAAGTCGGGCCTAGGGGCATTTACGTTCAGGCGGTACTGCCTGCCGCGACGCGAACCGCGATCTGGGCCCGCTCCGGCGTGGATGTTGCTAGTCTGCAGAACGTTATGGAAGTTGACGATCTGGTCGATGCCGCCTTGGTTGGTTTTGACCAGAAAGAGGGCGTGACAATCCCGCCACTGGCCGATGCCGCACTTTGGGACGCGTTCCAGGCGGCCCGCCACGCGTTGCCGCCAAGTTTGGCCAATGCTGCGCCAGCCGACCGCTACCGCCTTAAAGCCTGAACCGAGGAGCGATAGCGGTGAAGGCCTTTACCCTCGATAGATATGGCAAGGACGCGGACCTTCGCTTGGGCGATGTCGCCGATCCTCTGGTTCAAGACAATGATGTGTTGATCGAAATACACACCGCAGGCGTGAACCAACTGGACAACAAGATACGCGACGGCGAGTTCAAACCTATCCTGCCGTACCGCCCGCCATTCGTGTTGGGACACGACGTGGCCGGAACGATCGTCCAGGTCGGGGCGAACGTCACGCGTTTCAGCGTAGGCGACGCGGTCTATGCCAGGCCACGCGACGGGCGCATCGGCACTTTCGCAGAGAAGATCGCTGTGGATCAGGCCGATCTTGCCATCGCGCCGAGATCTCTGACCATGGAGGAAGCGGCTTCCATTCCCCTGGTTGGCCTCACTGCCTGGCAGGCCTTGGTTGAAATTGCCAAGCTGAAGAAAGGCCAGAAGATCTTTATCCAAGCTGGGTCGGGCGGCGTCGGCACCTTTGCCATTCAGCTCGCGAAATATCTCGGAGCGGTAGTCGCGACGACCACAAGCGCGGCGAATATCGAGCTTGTCCAGGCGCTGGGAGCCGACGTCGTCATCGATTATCGGACGCAGGATTTTGAGCAAATCCTGTCAGGCTACGATGTTGTGTTGCACAGTCAGGATAATGAAATGCTGAGGAAATCCATTGGCATTCTCAAGCCGGGCGGCATCGCAATTTCGATCTCGGGCCCGCCGGATCCCGCATTTGCCCGAAGCCGGAAACTCAATCCCTTGATCGGCCTCGTGCTGAGGCTCGCCAGTTCGGGAATCCGGCGCGCCGCCAGGCGCGCTGGCGTCCGTTACGCCTTCCTGTTCATGTCGGCTAATGGCGACCAGCTCGCAAACATTTCGGCCCTTATCGATGCAGGCGCCGTCCGTGCCACGCTCGATAAAGTATTCCCCTTCACGCAGACAAATGAAGCCTTGGCCTATGTCCACAAAGGCCGAGCGAAGGGCAAGGTTGTGATCAAGATTCGGTAGCCGGTATGGGATCGGAATCTGCTCCTTCCAAAAACTTATCCCCGCTCCGGCCCCCCATGCCATCATGCCCCCATTCCCGCCAGTTACGCGGCCCCGACGCAGGGCCGGGTGGGGAGACCGTGGGAGAGGGGCGCTTCTCCATTGGGGTTGGAAACTCGGCAGCCGGACCTGCAAGAATGGTACCGCCTGAACCGGACCTCATGCAAAAGCGGATCGTGACGGGCGGCCTTTGGCTCCCCTAGTCTACACTGGCCGAGTCAAAGGCCGCCCGTTACCGTATAACCGCGACGCCTCAGGGCCGGGCGGCAATGTCGGCTGTCCGGCGGTTTGCACCGGTCGAAATACTCGCATTTGGTGCGCGGCACGCTTGGCCAGAACCGTCTTGACCCTATATATGCATAGATATACATATGCATGATGATGCAACAAAACATGTTCGAAATGTTGGCCGACCCGACGCGGTTTCGTATCGTCGAAGCGCTGGCTGGCGGCGAGCGGGCGGTGGGCGAGCTGGTTCAGGCCGTCGCCATCGATCAGTCCGGCGTTTCGCGGCACCTGCGGATTCTCGGCGAAGCTGGCTTCGTCACGATGCGGCCTGATGGGGCGCGGCGCCTCTATTCGCTCCGGCCCGAGCCGTTCCAGGCGATCGAGGACTGGGTTCGGAGCTATCGCAAGCTTTGGGAGGGCCGGCTCGATCGCTTCGACGCCGCCCTCGCGCGACGGCAGAGCGAGGGGAAGAAGTGATGGCACAGGCCAGCGAGCCGGGCCCGGATACCATCCGGCTGGAGCGGGTCTACGACGCGTCGGTCGACGACGTCTGGGCGCTGTGGACCACCAGGGAAGGGCTCGAACAGTGGTTCGCGCCCGAGGGCATGCGCTTTGAGGTATCGGCTCTCGAGCTGCGGGTCGGTGGTGCCTTCGATCACGTGATGACGGCGGTGGGGGCCGAGCAAGTCGCCTATATGGCGAAGGTCAACGGGCCGGTAACGGCGCGGGTCAGCGGTCGGTTCGTCGAGATCGTGCCCCACCGGCGCCTGCGGATTCGCTTCGACATCGACTTCGTCCCGGGCGTCGAACCATATCCCTACGACATGATGGTCGAGCTCCATGCCGAGGCCGGGCGTGTTCGGATGGTCCTGACGGCCGATCGCCACCCGGACCCCGAGATGACGCGCGGCGCAATCATCGGACTGACCAGCCAGCTGCAACGCTTCGACTTGGCCATAGCGGCACGAGCCGCAAAGGAGCAATGAGTGTAATGCGACCGCTTCTCTACTCCATCAACGTGACGCTCGATGGCTGCGTCGACCACAACGCCATACCCTCGGACGAGGCGCTGCAGCAGGAGACGCTGCGCGCGACGCATCGCCACGCCACCGAAAGCATCGGCCGGGCCGACGCCCTGCTCTTTGGTCGCGTCACCTATCAGATGATGGAAGGGGCGTGGCGGCTGGAGACGCGGACCACAACGCCCCCGGACTGGACGGAGCCTTTCGCGCACACCATCGACGCGATGAAGAAATACGTCGTTTCCAGCACGCTCGACCGCGTCGACTGGAATGCAGAGCTGGTGAGCGGAGACCTGGGCGAGGCGGTGCAGAAGCTCAAGCAGCAACCGGGCAGGGCGCTGTTCACGGGCGGCGTGAAGCTCCCACTGGCGCTGGCCGAGCTGGGCCTGATCGATGAATACGAATTCGTGATGCAGCCCAGACTTGCCGGCCATGGACCCACCTTGTTTGCCGGGCTCTCCAAATATGTCGAGTTGAAGCTCATCGACCGGAGGGAACTCAGCTCAGGCGCCGTAGCGCTGCGCTACGAGCCGAGACGCTAGCGTGAGCCCCTTGAGGCGGCATTGCCGAGACTCAGGACTTACCCTCGTCGTCGATGTCCTCTCCCTCCCAATAGCCGAGCGGCGTCAGCTTGCCGCCTTCCTTGAAGGTGCCGTCATACCGATGAAACCCCGAGAGACCGACATCGACGCGGACGCGGCCGCTGTCCGGATATTCGATCACTTCGGCATTGGTATTGTTTGACAGCGCCAGATAACGCAGGGGCTCGCTGCCGGTATTGATGAGCTGATGGGCCGCCCCGGCCGCCGGAGCCCCGAGGCAATCGCCCTCGCGCACGGGAATGCGGTCATCGCCGAAGCGGTATTCACCCTTGCCTGAAAGAATGAAGAACATCTCATCGGAGGTGTGGTGGCGATGGAAAGGCATGGAGGTCTTGCCGGGCGGAACGACCAGATAATTGGCGCCCAGCGCCTTGAGGCCGAGAGCCGTCCCGATCTCTGCGTACTCATTGGCGAAGCGAGTGCCCATGTTGTCGGGTTTAAGGGACAGCTTCTCAAGATTGACGACAGCTTCAGTCATAAGCGCGACTCCTTTCAATCGACCATGGCAGCTTTCGGGGGCATCAGGCAAAGTGCTGGTGTCCGCAATGCATACGGGCTTTAGCATCGCGGTGGATCGTGAATGGCGTCGAAACCGGCCCTACGAAAAACTTATCCCCGCTCCGGCCCCCCATGCCATCATACCCTCATTCCCGCCAGTTACGCGGCCCCGACGCAGGGCCGGGTGGGGAGACCGTGGGAGAAGGGCGCTTCTCCATTGGGGTTGGAAACTCGGCAGCCGGACCTGCAATAATGGTACCGCCTGAACCGGACCTCATGCAAAAGCGGATCGTAACGGGCGGCCATTGGTCCGTTCTCTAAGTTTCGGAAGGCCCAATGGCCGCCCGTTACCGTATAACCGCGACGCCATAATGGCCGGGCGGCATTTTTGGCTGTCCGGCGATTGCCTAACAAGCGTTGGCATGCGCCCGGCACCGTGCTAAGCGCGCTCTGCCGCGGGCGTGGTGGAATGGTAGACACACCGGACTTAAAATCCGGAGGGGGTATCCCCGTGCGGGTTCAAGTCCCGCCGCCCGCACCAGAATGGTGAGACAGATGATCGAACGGATCGATACCGGAATTGCGGCGGGAAGTTCGCCGGTGAGCGACGCCATCAAGGCGGGCAATCAGCTCTGGCTGGTGGCGATTGCCGAGGACCCGGCGACCGGTGAGATCGTTGCCGGCGGCATAGAAGAGCAGACGCGGCGGACGATTGAGAATTTGCAGATGGCGGTGACGGCGGCCGGCGGCACGCTGGCCAATATCGTGCAGGTGCAGGTTTTCCTGATCGATAGCGCCGATGCCAAGGGCATGAACGCGGTTTATGCCGACTATTTCAAGCCGCCTTATCCCGTCCGGGCGACGGTGGTGGTCAAGGAATTGCTGGCCAAGGGCCTGCGTGTGGAAATGCTGGCGACGGCGGTGGTGGGGTAAAATGCTGCTCAAGCGGGAACTGCTCGAAGAGATCAGGGCGGGCAAGGTCGATCTGATTTTCCGGCGCTGGAGCAAGCCGACGGTCAAGGCCGGCGGCACGCTCAAGACCAAGGTGGGGTTGCTGGCCATCAAGGCGATGGACGACATGGACCCGGCGGACGTGACCGAAGCCGAGGTCAGGCGCGCCGGCTTCAAGGATGTCGCCGATTTCCGCAAATGGCTCGATACGATGAAGCCGGGGCACCTGTTTCAGCGCATCGAGGTGGGATATCTGGGCGAAGCATAGACGGCTAGGACCAATCGCCATTCACTCAGGCTGAGCCGAAAAGGGCGGTTTTCGAGAACCGGAGCGGAACGTACGTTTGGGTACGTGAGCACCGGAAGCGCAGAAAACTGCCCTTTGCAGGCCAGCATCAGCTGAATGGCGATTGGTCCTAGAGGCTTAGTCGCAGGATATCGTAGTTGCGTTGCAGGACGGCGTTGTTCTGGGCGGTGAAGCTTTTGGCTGCGTCGGGCAGGCTCTCGGCCTCGATGGTGATGACGGCGATGAAATAGGCGGCGACAGGCTCCACGGCAATATTGGCTTGGCCGGTGGCCATGATCGGGTTGGCCGATAGCCGGTCGGCAATGACACTGCCGGCTTGCTTGGCTTGATCTTCGGTGGCGAAGGGCAGGGCGATGCGGACGGCGGCGTTGTCGCTATCTTCGGTCAGGGCGATGACTGCGTGCGGGAATACGGGCAAGGGTTCTTCGTCAGTCTTCTTGCCAGGATTTTTGATGGCAGTGGGATCGAGCAGGAAATCGGCGGGATCGCCGACATCGAGAAAGCCCACGGCATTCCAGCCGATAGCGACATCGAGCCAGCTTTCCCCACTGGCCTGGCGAAGACCGGTGATGGTGGCGCGCCAGAGTTCCGTCATTGCGGGGGGCGTCTCGAGATTTTCCAGGGCCATCCGCATTTCTGGCCAGCCAGCGCTACGGAGCAGGAAGTCATTGTCCAGTGCCAGACGTTGCGCCTTGCCCATGCCGCCGCCGAGCGGGTCGCTCGCGGAAGCCAGGTCCAGCGCATAGTCTTCGCCTTTGCTCAAGATGGGCAGGCCCGCGATTTCAGAGCGGGTAAAGCCGCGGGCGAGCAGCGTCGTTTCGCTGGCGTCGAGAAAACCAGGCTGGCCGAACAGCACCGTCAATTGGCGGGGCGGCACGCCGGTGCTCAGCACGCCGGTAACCTGCGAAAATGCAATGCCGGTCGTCACATCGGTGCCCTCGGCTCCGATCAGCGCGGTGAGCAGGGTCGTGTCCTCAACGCCATAGAGCGTCGGCTTATCGGAAAGAAAGCCATCGCGCGGCGCGACATAGGTGAAGGCCAGCGCGTTCTGCGGGTCGTCCGGTACGATGGCGACGAAGCGCTCGAGCTGGTCGAAGGCGGTTGCGAATTGCGGAACCGAAAGGGCGAGGGCGATCAGGGTGGCGAGGATTTTCTTCATGATTATGCTCGCGGAAAACTAGAAGGGCGTGGGGGCGGTAAAGACCATGAACTCGCCGCTGGTGGGATGGGTGAAGCCGAGTTCGGCGGCGTGCAATTGCAGGCGAGGGGCGGCGGCAAAGGTGGCGGAATCGCCATAAAATGCATCGCCTAGAATCACATGGCCAATGGCTTTCATGTGAACCCGCAACTGGTGGGTGCGGCCCGTGAGAGGGTGGAGCCGGACGCGAGTGACATCGGCTTCGCGCTCCATGACGGCCCATTCGGTCTGGGCGGCGCGGCCGTGTTCATAGTCGACACGCTGGCGCGGCTTGTTGTCCCAATCGGTGGCGAGGGGCAGATCGACCAGGCCGGAATCGGCCTCGATCAGGCCAGCCACGCGGGCGACATAGCTCTTGGTGGTTTTGCGGTGTTCGAACTGGCTGCCGATGCGGCCATGGGCACGCTTGTTGAGCGCCATGACCAGAACGCCTGATGTGTCCTTGTCGAGCCGGTGAACGATGCCCGCCGTGGGCCAGGTCTGGCGGGCGCGATATTCAACGCAGTCCCATAGCGAAGGGTCCTTGCCGGGAACGGTCAAAAGGCCGCTTTGCTTGTCCAGCACCAGGATATCCCCGTCCTGATAGAGCACGTTAAGATAGGGATCGAGCGGAGGAAAATAATCGAGCAATGTGGGCATGGGACCGGGCATGAGGGGCGTTTACCAGAGACTGCTCGTTTGACCAACTCTTCGTAACTGGCCGCCCCGCAATTCGGCTTTGTGATCGGACTGAGGTGGAACTGGCCATGAGGGCGGACGTTTTCTTTCAACACATCACGAGCACGAGGAGCGCGTCATGCATAAAGACCAGATCAAAGGCGCCGGCAAACAGGTTAAGGGCGCCGTCAAGGACGCTGTCGGCGGGTTGACCGGAAATGATCGGATGAAAGCCGAAGGCAAGATGGAAAAGGCCGCCGGCAAGCTGCAGGAAAAGGTGGGGCAGGCCAAGGACCGGGCTCGCGATATGCTCAAGCACTGACCCGGTTGCACCAGACCGACGAAGAAGCCGCCCGGATGGGCGGCTTCTTGCTGCTCAGTCGAAGCTGTAGTGGAGGCGGGCGCAACTGGAATGAAGCGCCTGCGCCGAAATCAGCTTGCCGGTGGACCGAAGACCTGTGGGCGGAAAGAGCGGAATGCCTCCACCGATGATCTCGGAGATGATGTAGATCTCGATCTCGTCCAAGGCGCCTTGCTGCATGAAGGTCATCTGGAGTTTGCCGCCCCCCAGCATCCAGACATCGCCATCGTCGAGGGCGCGGAGTTCGGCAATGAGGGCGGGAATGTCCGAGCGGGTTTCGAGAGGGCCTTTGGGGTTGTCGATGGGGCGGGAGGTGACCACGATCACCCGCTTGCCATCATATTCCCAGGCGCCGGGATAGCGCTCGATCCAATCATAGGTGGCGCGCCCCATGACCACGGTACGGATGCGCGCAATGAAATTGCGATAGTCGAATTCGCCGAGGTTGAGATCAGGCTGCTGGGTCAGCCAATCGAGATTCTCATCGGCGGTGGCGATGAAGCCGTCCAGGCTCGATGCGATGTAACCGACGATTCTAGCCATTTGCCTTCTCCTGATGTACCTTGGACAAGATATATAAATGAACGTTCATTTACAAATGGAAAGTGCATGGCGCGACCCCGGACGGTTACGGATGAAGCAATCCTGGATGCAGCAATGAACCTGATGTATCGGGAAGGGCCCGATGCGCTGACTTTTGCCGCTGTCGGCAGGGCTGTTGGCCTGTCACCGGCGACGCTGGTGCAGCGCTATGCGACCAAGGAGACGTTTTTGCGCGCCGCCATGCTGCGGGGGTGGGACCAGCTCGACGATTTGACCGCAGAGCTGGATCGCACGGCGGCGGTGAACCCGGATGGCGCGGTGGATATGCTGGTCGCGATGATCCCCGAAGGCATGAGCGACGCGGAAAACGCCATGGGGCTGGCCATTCTGCGCGAAGACATGCGCGACCCGGTATTGCGGGCGCGCGGTTCGGCGTGGCGCAAGGCGCTCGCGGCGGCGCTGGGGCGGCGGTTGACGGGGGATAGCGCCAAAATGGAGCAACTGGGCCTGATGCTCGCCAGCCAGTGGCAGGGCGCCCAATTGTGGTGGGGCTTCGAGCAGGATGGACCACCGGGCGAAGTTATTGGCCGTGAATTGCGGGACTGGTGTGTGACAGTCTTAGGACGTTAGAATTGCGGCATGGAAACCACTGTCTTCGATACGGCGCTGGGTGAATTTGGCATCGGCTGGACCGACAAGGGACTGGCGCGGCTGCAATTGCCGGGCCTGGCACACGAGGCGCTTGGCGAGCGCATCAATCGTGGCAAAGCCAGACCTGGTGAACCACCCCGGGTCATCGAGGCGCTGATCAACCGGATCGAGGATTATGCCGAGGGTGAGCCGATCGATTTCAACGATGTGCCGCTCGACCTGAGCGGGGCTCCGGCGTTTCATCAGCGGGCCTATGCGCTATTGCTTGAAATCAAATGGGGCGAAACGACGACCTATGGCGCGCTGGCCCGGCAATTGGGCGACGTGACGTTGTCGCGCGCGGTGGGGCAGGCGATGGGCGCCAATCCCATTCCCCTGGTCATTCCGTGTCATCGCGTGCTGGCAAGCGATGGCAAGCCGGGTGGATTCTCCGCGCCGGGCGGAGCGGAATCCAAGCTCAGGATGTTGTCACTGGAGGGCGTTGAAGTTGGCACGCCAGCCGGGCAGATGACCTTCGGATTCTAGGCACGGCCATGGGTTTTGCTTTTACTCGCCAGCGCAATATCGGCAAGCAGGTGCGCGCGATTGCCGGCGAGCAAATCGACAAGGCTCTGGCCGAATGCGAGGCCACCGGTAAAAGCTTGGACGAGACGGTGCATGGGCTGCGGCGGCGCTGCAAGAAAATGCGGGGATTGCTGCGGCTTATCGAGCCGCATTTCAAAGACTTTGTCCTGGAGAACCGGGCTTTCCGCGATGCGGCCGATGGATTGGCCGGCGCGCGCGACAGCGCCGTAATGGTCGAAACATTCCAGGCATTGCTCGCGAAAGATATCCAGCGGGGCACGAAGGCCCGGCTTGATGCCGAGCAGGCTGGCCGAGTGCTGCGGCGATTGCAGGAGCGGCTGGGCGAGGCTGCAGGGTCCGGCGATGGCCGGGATCTGCTCATGGCCTTTGCGGGGCTCATGCGTGCAGCCGGCAAGCGGGTCGAGGACTGGTCCATCAGAGGTTCGGGGTTTTCCCGGATCGGCGATGGGCTGGAGACGACCTATCGGCAGATGCGCGAAGGCATGCAGGCGGCGATGGAGGATGTTACCGCCGCAGCGCTGCATGATTGGCGCAAGGACACAAAATATCATTGGCACCATGTGAGCCTGTTCGAAGGGTGCGCACCCGAGCTGCTGGCGGGTCGCAAAACCTTGCTGGACGATCTGGGGGAGCTCTTGGGCGACCACCACAATCTTGCGGTTCTCGACGAAACGCTGAGCGGCGAGCGCGGACTGGCCGGAAGCGACATAATGGCAGTGCAAAAGCTGATCGTGGAGCGGCAAGCGGAACTGGCTGAGCGGGCCTTTGCGCTGGGGCGGCAGTTGACGGCAGAAAAGCCCGCTACGCTGCGCCGAAGATTTGAGGATTATTGGGTGTTGTTGCCGGTGGAGAAATAGCGTGGCGCAGGAAATCGAGCGCAAGTTCCTGGTGACGGGGGAGGGCTGGAAGGCCCTGGCGACCAGTAGCGCGCTGTTGCGGCAGGGGTACTTGTCGTCGAATTCCAAGGCCACGGTGCGGGTGCGCAGCAAGGACGACCAAAAGGCGGCGCTGACGCTCAAGGGGGCGGCGAGGGGCATTTCCCGGGCCGAATTCGAATATGACATTCCGATCGAGGATGCGCGGGAGCTGCTGGCCATGGCGGCGCCGCACGTGCTCGAAAAGCGGCGGCATATCGTGCCGTTTGGCGGCTTGATCTGGGAGGTCGACATATTTGAGGGGCGCCATTTGGGGCTGATGATCGCGGAAGTGGAGCTGGAACGCGAGGACCAGCCTGTCGCGCTGCCCGATTGGGTGGGCGCGGAAGTCAGCTTGGACGAGCGCTATTTCAATGCCAGCCTGGCGCGGAGCGAGACAGTTCCGGGCGTAAAATAGAGCCTGCCTTACTGCCGCTGCATCAAAGCGAGGTGACAGGTGGGCGTGGATGGGGATAGGTCAGAGCGTTCGTTTCACGCCACGGGTCTGCCCTTTGGTCATCACAAAATCCAATCCCGTAGCGGCCCTGTGGCTTGCCACCTTCGGTCTCGTGACCATGGCGGCGATGTCGGCCGCTATCCACGACGCGGCCAAGGTCGCGCCGGTGGGGCAATTGGTGTTCTGGCGCAGTTTCGTGGCGCTGGTGCCCATTCTCATCTACATGGCGCTTCGCGGGCAGATCGGCCCGTCGCTGCGCACGAAATATCCCTATAAGCATCTGATCCGGGGCTTGTTGGGGTGCCTGGTGATGGCGCTGTCGTTTATTTCGCTGGCCTATCTTTCGGTTGGGGTGTCCACGGCACTGACCTATCTCTCACCGATCTTTGCGATTTTCGCGGCCATGGTGTTTCTGCGCGAGCGGCCGGCGGCAACGGTATTTGCCGGTGTGGCGCTGGGCTTTGCGGGCATTGTGCTGATGCTGTTTCCGGCACTGGTGGGCGCGGAGCTGCGCGATGGCACGCTGATCGGAATTGCCGCGGCGATCGGCATGGCGGCGGCCAATGCGCTGGCGCGGGTGCAGGTGAAGGACCTGACGCGCACCGATCCGCCGGCCAGCATTGCCTTGTCATTCGCGGTCGTATGCGGCCTGGCGGGGCTGGCTTCAAGCCTCTGGGGCTGGGCGGCGCTCGACGCGCAGGCATTTGCGCTGCTGATCGGGGCGGGGGTACTGGGCGGCATGGGACATGTGCTGATGATGGAGGCAACAGCGCGGGCGCCAGTGTCGCTGTTGGCAGCCTATGAATATACCGGCATCATCTGGGCCTTTCTGTTCGATATCGTGCTGCTCGGCGTGGGGTTGGATGGCTGGACCGTAGCCGGCGCGGTCGTGGTGGTTGGCGCGGCCGCGCTGGTGACCTATGGGCAGGGGCGGTTCGCGGCCAAGCCCGTGGCGGCGGAATAGCGCCATGCTGCTCAAGGCCGCCGATCTCGAGAATATCAAGGCCGGACGGATCGATACGGCGTTCCGGCGCTGGTCGCGGCCGACAGTGAAGGCCGGAGGCACGCTGATGACCGCCATTGGCGTGCTGGCGATCGAGGCGGTCGATATTGTCGACGGCGAGGTTGCGCCGGAAGATGCGCGGCGGGCCGGGTTCGACAGCGTCGCGGCGTTGCGGCGGTGGTTGGAGGGTGGCAGGCCAGGTCAGCTTTACCGCATCCGCATGCGATATGCGGGGGCCGATCCACGCATTGCGCTCAGGGCCTCGGCCGGTGATGCCGAAGAAATCGACAAGGCATTGGCGCGGCTCGATGCGCGGGGCGCCTGGACTGGAGAGGTCTTGGCGCTGATCGAGGCGCATCCCGGGCGCGTGGCGCAGGCGCTGGCCGACGAAATGGGTCTCGACAAGCTCAAGTTCAAAGCCAGGGTGCGGCAGCTTAAGGCACTCGGGCTGACGGAAAGCCTCGAAATCGGCTACCGGCTGTCGCCGCGGGGCGCAGCCGTGCTGGCCCGGCGGCGCGGGCCTATTGCCAGCGCTTGAAGCTTTTGAGGTGGTCGAGCGATTTGACCACGGTCATGGTGATCTTCTCGACACTATCGGTGACCGGAACGGGCAATACGTTTTCGCTTGCCGGATCGGGGATTTCGAGGGTGGCGAACTGGCTGTCGAGCAGGCTCTGGGGCATGTATTCGTGCTTGCGGCGGGCCATGCGCTCGGCGATGACCTCCTTGGTGCCGTCGAGATAGACGAAGAGGATCGGTTCGCCCGCCTGTTCGACAAGAAAGTCGCGATAGCTGCGCTTGAGGGCGGAGCAGGCGCCCGCCGCAGCGCCTTTCAGATTTGCCGCTTCGTGCAGGGCCTTTGCGAGCTTTTCGAGCCAGGGCCAGCGGTCTGCGTCGGTCAGGGGAATGCCGGCCCGCATTTTCTCGACATTGGCTTCGGGGTGGTAGCCGTCGCCATCGAGGAAGGGCACATGCAGGCGCCGGGCGATGGACTGGCCGATGGTGGATTTTCCGGATGAGCTGACACCCATGGCGATAATGATACGGGCAGGGGTGGACATGGCCGCTCCTGGTCAGACGGTGGCGGTAAAGGCGCCATCGACATAAAGGATATGTCCATTGACGAAGCGCGCGGCGTCGGAGGCGAGGAACACGGCGGCGCCGCCGAGCTCTTCGGGTTGGCCCCAGCGGCCCATGGGCGTGCGGGTTTCGATCCAGGCATTGAACTTGGCATCCTTGAGCAGCGCCTCGTTCATCTCGGTGGAGAAGTAGCCCGGCGCGATGCCGTTGACGTTGAGGCCGTGGCGGGCCCAATCCACAGCCATACCCCGTGTCAGGTTGGCCACGGCAGCCTTGGTCGCTGCATAGGGGGCGATGGAGGGGCGGGATAGTTCGGCAAGAAGCGAGCAGATATTGATGATCTTGCCGGCGCCGCGGGCGATCATGTGCCTGGCGACGGGCTGGCTGACATTGAATACCGAGGTCAGGTTGGTGGCGATGACCTGGTCGAATTTTTCCGGCGGGAAGGCTTCGAGGCTAGAGCGAAATTGCATGCCGGCATTGTTAATTAGAATGTCGATGGGGCCGATTTCGTCTTCGATATAGGCAATGGCCTCACCCACGCTGTCACGGTTGGTGACGTCGAAGGCGACCGCGTTGACGCTGGCGCCGGTGGCCGCAAGATCCTGTGCGGCAGCGCCCAGAGCGACATTGTCGCGAGCGTTGAGGACAATGGAAGCCCCTGCTTGCGCCAGGGCCGTGGCCATCGCGAGGCCCAATCCGCGGCTCGAGCCGGTGACAAGAGCGCGTTTGCCGGTGAGGTCGAAAGGCGATGGGTTTTGCAAGGCGGCCTCCATAAGTGCCCGGAACCTAGGGTGGGCGACCGATGCAAGCAATAGCATCTTCCATACAAGCGTGTTGAATAGCCGTTTTTTGCGCAAATACAGCTTCCGTATCGGCCTGGTTTGTGGTCAGTTCCCGGCCGCGTGGCATGCGCTGCGTGCATGGATTGCACAAGACGATCTCGGAAGGACTGACATATGTC
This sequence comes from Devosia yakushimensis, assembly GCF_030159855.1. Lineage (NCBI taxonomy): Bacteria > Pseudomonadati > Pseudomonadota > Alphaproteobacteria > Hyphomicrobiales > Devosiaceae > Devosia > Devosia yakushimensis. The sequence continues at coordinate 1,068,930 of NZ_BSNG01000001.1, forward strand.
GACAGCGGATATCGGCCTGATCGGGCTGGCGGTTATGGGCTCCAATCTGGCGCTGAACATCGCCGAAAAAGGCTACACTATCGCTGTCCACAATAGGTCGCCCGGGCGCATTGACGAATTCGTCGCGGAAGCCAAGGCCGAGGGCCTGGATGGCAAGACCATTCCCAAATACGACTTGGCCGAATTCGTGCAGACCGTGAAGGCGCCGCGCTCCATCATCATCATGGTCAAGGCCGGCAAGCCGGTGGACGAGATGATCGAGCAGCTGCTGCCGCATCTGGAAAAGGGCGACGCGATCATCGAGTGCGGCAATTCGCTGTTCACCGATACGCAGCGCCGGTTTGATTACCTTACTCCCAAGGGCATCGGTTATCTCGGCGTCGGCGTTTCGGGCGGCGAAGAAGGCGCGCGCCACGGCCCCTCCATCATGGTGGGCGGCTCCAAGGAGCAGTGGCACAATGCCGAAGGCGTGCTGACCGCCATCGCCGCCAAGTTCAATGGCGAAAGCTGCTGCGCGTATCTGGGCGAAGGCGGCGCGGGCCATTTCGTCAAGACCATCCACAATGGCATCGAATATGGCGACATGCAGATGATCGCCGAAGTCTATGGCGTGATGCGCGACGGGCTGGGCATGAGCCCCAACGAATGCGCCGACGTGTTCAAGGAATGGAACAAGGGTCCGCTCAATTCGTATCTGATCGAAATCACCGGCCACGTGCTGGCCGCTGTTGATGGCGAAACCGGCAAGCCGCTGGTTGAACTGATCCTCGACAAGGCGGGCCAGAAGGGCACCGGCGTGTGGTCGGCAATCGCCGCTCAGCAGATGGGCGTGCCGGCAACGGCTATCGAGGGCGCTGTGGCGGCCCGTTCGATCTCCTCGCGCAAGGAAGAGCGCGTGGCGGCCGAGGCCATTTACGGCAAGCGTTCGGCCGGCAAGGCTGACGTGACGCTGGCCGACCTGGAAAAAGCGCTGCTGGCGGGCAAGATCGTGTCCTATGCGCAGGGCTTTGCGGTGATCGCCAAGGCGAGCGAAGAGAATGGCTGGAACCTGCCGCTGGCGACCATCGCCAAGATCTGGCGCGCTGGCTGCATCATCCGTTCGCGGTTCCTCGATCAGATGTCGGCGGCCTATGAAAAGGGCGGCAATGTGAACCTGCTGGTGGTGCCGGACTTCGTGACGCTGATGAAGGACGCGCATCCGAGCCTGCGCAAGGTCGTGGCGGCAGCGGCGGTCGGTGAATTCCCGATGATCTGCCTGTCGGCGGCGCTGAGCTATTTCGACAGCTACCGCCAGGCCCAGGGCACGGCCAACCTGATCCAGGGCCAGCGCGATTTCTTTGGCGCCCATGGTTTCGAGATTGTGGGCCGCGGGACCGATTTGCACGGCACTTGGCCGAGCACGCTGGGGAAGTAAGGGCTTAGGCCAGCGGCACCCAGCCGGTTTCGGTCTTTTACAGCAGCGGTGAATTGAGTGGCGCGACAATTCTGTCGCGCCACTTTTGCATTGGGGTGTGCCATTTATTGCCCTGCAGCATGGCGGCGCCGATGGCGACGGGCTCGATACCGGCCTTGGCGAGCAGGCGCATGACGGCGGCCATTGAGGTGCCCGAGCTGATGACGTCGTCGATCACGGCGACCCGTTTGCCCTGAACTAGGGGCAGCATGCGCGGGTCGATGAACAGGGTTTTGGCGTGATTGGGGCTGGTGATCGAGCTCATCGGCTCGGAGAGAGCGTCGTCGTACCAGAATTTGCGGGAGGTGCCGAGCGGCACGATGCGGGTGTGGCCGAGGCGGCGGGCGACATTGGGGGCCAGGTGCAGGCCCAAAGTGGGGACGCCGATGATGATGTCTGGTGCGAAGGGGCGCAGCAGAGTGGCGAGGCCATCTGCCAGCGCGTCGGCGACGGTGAAGCTGGCCTGGTTGATGATCAGCGAGGCGACTGCCTTGGTGCCGTCGCCGGGCAGGATGCGGATGGGCAGCAGGAGTTGGCGTCCGTCCGGCAGGGTCGCGGGATAGGCGTCGGTGAAGCTGCCGGCGGGGGCGGCTGGCGGGGGCAGGATATCCTGCCAGAATTGGTGCGGCAGCAGTGACAAAAGCGAGGTTTTCCTTGCTGGCGGGAGGGGATTGGCCGAAAAGTCACCTATCCCAATTTGACGAGCTTGTCCCGTGACTCTTCCTGACGGCAATGACCCTTTCGACCTCGACGCCATGATTGCGCTGCGGCGCGATCTGCATGCCCATCCCGAACTCGGCTTTGAGGAAGTGCGCACCAGCGCCATTGTGGCCGAGCAGTTGGAGCAGGCGGGGATTGCGGTGCATCGTGGGCTGGGCAAGACAGGCGTGGTGGGCACGCTCAAGGTGGGGAATGGGACGCGGCGGATTGCGCTGCGGGCGGATATGGACGCGCTAGCCATGCCCGAACTTGCGGAGCGGGAGTATGGCTCGACAGTGCCCAATACGATGCATGCCTGTGGGCATGACGGGCATACGGTGATGCTGTTGGCGGCGGCCAGGCATCTGGCGCGGACGCGGAATTTTTCGGGGACTGTGCATTTCGTGTTCCAGCCGGCCGAGGAAGGGCGCGGCGGGGCCAAGGCTATGATCGATGAGGGATTTTTCGAGCTGTTCCCGGTGGATGCGGCCTATGGGCTGCACAATATGCCGGGGCTGGCGACGGACGAAATGGCGGTGGTGGCGGGGCCGCAACTGGCCTCGTCGGATAGCTGGGAAGTGGTGTTTCGCGGCATCGGTACGCATGGCGCCAAGCCGCATCTGGGGCGCGATGCGGTGACGGCGGCGGGGCAGTTTCTGCTGGCGCTGCATACGATTGTGGCGCGGCGGGTCGATCCATTGCAGCCGGCGGTGGTGAGTGCCTGCGCGGTCAGCGCTGGGGATTTCAAGGCGCTCAATGTCATTCCTGATGAGGTGCGGATCGGGGGCACGGCGCGGGCCTATTCGGCGGATGTGCGGGACCAGTTGGAAGACGAAATTGGCAGGCTGGCGCGTGGCGTGGCCGCGACGTTCGGGATCGAGGTGGAATATGAGTTTTTGCGCCGGATACCGCCAGTGGTGAATGATGTCGATGCGACGCGGCGGGCGCTGGCGGCGGCGCGGGCTGCGTCCGGTAAGGCGGTGGTTACCGATTTTCCGCCGTCGACTGCGGGCGATGACTTCGCGTTTTTCGGATCGGTTGTGCCGGGGGCCTATGTCTGGCTGGGCAATGGGCCGGCGGTGGACGGAGCGCTGCACCACAATTCGCGGTATGATTTCAATGACGACGCGATTGTGACGGGCGCGCGGTATTGGACGGCGCTGGTGGAGCAGGAGTTGCGCTAAGTGCGCGTCAGGCCCTCTGCCAGCAGGTCCAGCACGCCCTTGGCATTGACGCGCAGGGCGACCTTTGTGGCGGGTTGATCTTGGGCGGGGCTGAGGGCGCCGGGGTCGTCCGTGAGATCGACGGACAGGTGGCGGGGCTCGATATCGAACAGGCTCGGTTCGAGCGCCAACAGCATGACGCAGGGGTCGTGCAGGGGGCGGCTTTCGCGGCCGGTGCCGAAATAGAGGGCGATGATATCAGCGGCGATGTCGCCGGGCTTGGTGCCGCGCAGGGCCGTCATATAGGCGGTGTCGGCGCGGACTTTGCGGGTAACGTCGAGGGGGACCAGCGTCAGGTCGAGGCTCGCGCGGAGGACGATATCAGCGGCTTCGGGATCGGTAGCGAAGTTGAATTCGGAGCGGGGGCCGATATTGCCCGGCTCGTCCACCGCGCCACCCATGGCGATGATCTGGCCGATGCGGGCGGCGGCTTCGGGATGCTGGGTGATCAAACCGGCGATGTTGGTCAGGGGGCCGAGGGCGAAGATATCGACGCTGCTAGCGGGTTCGGCCAGAAGCAGGTCGGCCATCCAGACGACGGCGTCGGACGGCGGCGTGGCTTGGGGCTCTGGCAAAGCGAGGCCGTGCAGGCCGTCGCTACCGTGGATGTCGGAAATGTCGATCATCCCGCGCGCAAGTGGTTTTGCAGCGCCGGTGATGACCGGGATGTCGCTGCGGCCCATGGCGGCCAGCAGGCGCCCGGCATTGCGCGTGGTGTTGTCGATGCCGATATTTCCGGCCATGGTGGTGAGCCCCAGCACCTCGAAACGCCCGCAATTGAGGGCGTGGAGGATGGCCAGGGCGTCGTCGAGGCCGGGATCGGTGTCGATGATGATGCGGCGATTAGTCATAAAGCGGCTGCAAGGTCATTTCGGGAACTTTGACCAGGCCTTTGTCGGTGATGCGGATTTCCGGGATCACCGAGAGGGGGATGAGGTTGAAGCCCATATAGGGGATGGTGCAGCCGGCGGCTTCCCAGGCGGTTTTGAGGGCGCGATTTTCGGCGGCGACCTCGTGGACGCGCTTGTCGGAGATCAGGCCCGCGACAGGCAGGCCGACAAAGGCGGTGACCTTGCCATCCTGCACCACGACGATGCCGCCCTTGGCCGCTTCGATGGTGTCGAGGGCCAGTTGCATATCGGCTTCGTTGGTGCCGGCGAGCAGGATATTGTGGCTGTCGTGGCCGACGCTGGAGCCGACGGCGCCGTTTTTGAGGCCGAAATCCTGCAGCAGGCCATGGGCGATGCCGCCCTTGGATTTGCCGTGGCGCTCGACGACGGTGACGAAGCTCAGATTGTGCTTGTCGAGAATACTGGCCCAATCATTGGCCGGCTCGATGGCCACCTTGCGGTGGGGCAGGACGATGCCGGGCAGCTCGATGCCGATGGCATTGGCGGTGACCGGGGCGGTCGGCAGCTCGGGGGTGAGCTTGAGGCCCTTGGGCAGATGGACGGTATTGTAGGCCGCCTCGGGGTAGCGGTAGCGCTGGTTGAGGGTTTGCTCCAGCACGGGCATGACCTTGCGCTGGTCGACGACCAATTCGCCGCCATACCAGGTGCTGACCGGCTTCATGTCGTCGCCCAGCAGGACCAGATCGGCGCGGCGGCCGCCGCCGAGGCCACCGATGTCGTCGCCCAGGCCAAAGCGGGTGGCGCCATGCAGCGAGCCCATGGCCCAGGCCTGTTCGGGCTTCATGCCGAGGCGAATGGCTTCGCGGACGACCCAATCGAGGCCGAAGGTGAGCAGGTCATCAGCGTCGCGATCATCGGTGCAGACAGCGAAGCGCTTGTGGCTGGCGCCCTGCTCGGTGATGGGCTTGATGGCTTCGACGATGGAATTCCAGGGGGTGGCCGGATTGCCGCCGCGCAGAAAGACCCAGATGCCGGCGTCGATGAAATCATTGGAGATATCGCGGTCGATGGCTTCATGCGTGTCGGTGACGCCAGAGGCGGCATAGGGGGCGACGAAATCGCGGCCATAGATGTGACCGGAAACCGGGCGGTTTCGCTTGAGGGATTCCGCGATGATGGCGTGGCTGCGCGGATCGCCCATGGCGACGGGGACGAAATCCATTTTTTCGCCCAGCGCCATAGCCTCGGGCCATTTGTCGAACAGTGCGCCAATTTTCTCGGGGGTGAGGTCGCCGCCGGCGGTTTCCAGCTCCGGGGAAGTGGCGGGCACGGTGGAGGGAACGGTCAGGAAGATCGAGAGCGGGGCAAGGCGCGCGTCTTCGAGCATGGCTTCAACGCCCGCCACGTCCATGACATTGCCGATCTCGTGGCTGTCGCAGAAAATGGTCGTGGTGCCATTGAGGAGGGCGGCTTCGGCATAGGCGCAGGCGGTGACCATCGAGCTTTCGATGTGGATGTGTGGATCGACCAGGCCCGGTGCGATAATACCGCCCCTGGCGTCGTAGACGGCTTTGGGCGCGGGGGCCTTTTTATAGGTGCCGGCGGGGTGGATGGCGGCGATGCGGCCGCCGACCAGCCAGATTTCCTTATCATTGGCGATGCGCTCGGAATAGGTCGAGAGCATGCGGGCGCCGGTGATGACCACATCGGGGGGGGCGCGGCCCGCGGCGACGGCGGCGAGGGCTTGGGTCTGCTGCCAGAGCGGGGCGACGGAAAAGCGGGTGAGGGCCATATGGTCTACTCCTTGAAGGCGTGGAGGATGCGCACCCAGGAGCGGATGCCTTTGTGGAAGCTGGAGAGGTCGTATTTTTCGTTGGGCGAGTGGATGCGGTTGTCGAAGCGGGCGAAGCCGATCAGCATGGAATCCATGCCGAGGCGTTTCTTGAACTCGCCCAGAATGGGGATGGAGCCGCCCGTGCCGGCGAGGGCCGTTTCGCGGTTCCATTCGGCGGTAAGGGCGGCGCGGGCCTTGGTGAGCAGGGGACCATCGAGGTCCATGATCTGGGCGGGCGCGGCGGCATAGGCCTTGAAGGTGACGCTGCAATCGGCCGGTAGCAGATCGGTTACGAATTGGCGGAACAGGGCGCGGATGCGGTCGGGGTCCTGGCCCGCGACGAGGCGGAAGCTGAGCTTGGCGCTGGCCTGGGCGGGGATGACGGTTTTGAAGCCATCGCCGGTATAGCCGCTCCACACGCCATTGATTTCGCAGGTGGGGCGGGCCCAGACCTGTTCGAGCACTGAGCGGCCGGTTTCGCCGGCGGGGACGGACAGGCCGACATCGGCGAGGAATTTTTCGGCGTCGAAGGGGAGGCGGTTCCACTGGTCAAGAATGGCCGCGGGAACATCCTCTACGCCATCGTAGAAGCCGGGGATGGCGACGGCGCCGTCGTCGCTGCGCAGCTTGCCGATAATGGTGCCGATCAGCTGGGCTGCATTGCGGGCGGCGCTGCCGAACATGCCGGAATGCAGGTCCCGATCGCCGGCAGTGATGGTGAATTGCTCGCTGACAAAGCCGCGCCACATGGTGGTGATGGCGGGGGTGTCGTGGTCCCACATGTCAGTGTCGCAGACCAGGATCGTGTCGGCCTTGAGGTCTTCGGCATTGGCTTCGAGGAATGGCCCGAGCGAGGGACTGCCGGCTTCTTCCTCGCCTTCGAACAGCATGGAAATACGGATCGGTAGCGTGCCGGTTACTTCTTTGTAGGCGCGGCAGGCCTCGATGAAGGTCAGCAATTGGCCTTTATCGTCGGAGGCGCCGCGGCCCAGGATGAAGGTTTCGCCATCCGGCTGCGGGGCCAGGGAGGGCTCGAAGGGGGGCGTGGTCCAGAGGGCGAGAGGATCGACGGGCTGGACGTCGTAATGGCCGTAGAACAGCACATGGGGGCCGGCGATTTTGGGGCCGTGGCCGACGACCATGGGATGGCCCGCCGTGTCGCGGACGGAGGCGTCAAAGCCGATATCGGCCAGTTCGCTCGCGAGCCATTCGGCCGCGCGGCGGCAATCGTCCTTGTAATGCGGTTCGGTCGAGACCGAGGGGATACGGATCAGCTCGAAGAGGCGGGCGAGGCTGTCGTCGAGATTGGCATCGACGGCGTCGAGAATGGCGGTGAGTTCGGTCATCGGGCAGCCTCGTCGATGCGGGTCATTTCGGCCTTGAATTCGGTGGCGATCTGCATGGCGTCGCGCAGGGTCTTGTGGGGATCGAGCGTCTGCACCTGCCGGTCGCGCATCAGCCAGCGGCCGGCGACCAAAGTGTCGGTGACGTCACTTGGCATGGCGGCGAAAACCAGCATGGAATAGGCGTCGTAAATCGGATGCAAGCGCGGGGCGGCGAGGCTGATGCGGATCAGGTCGGCCTGTTTGCCGGTTTCGAGCGAGCCGGTTTTGAGATTGAGGCTCAGCGCGCGGGCGCCTTCGATGGTGGCCATGCGGACCACGTCGAGGGCGGGCAAGGGTTTGCGGGAACCGCCGAGCAGTTTGGCGAACATCGAAACGGGGGCGAACTGGCTGAACAGGTCCAGCGTATTGCCGCTCATGGCGCCGTCGCTGCCGATTCCGGTGGGAATGCCGGCATTGCGCAGCTTTTCGACCGGGGCGATGCCGCGGCCGGCCTTGCCATTGGAGCGCGGATTGGTGACGGCGCAGACCTGGGCTTCGGACATCATGGTGATATCGGCGTCGTCCAGTTGCAGGCAATGGGCGCAGATGAGGTTGGGCTTGAGTAGGCCCGCGTCGCGGGTGACGGCGACGGTGGACTGGTTGTGGTTATCGCGGGCCCAGGCGACTTCCAGCGTGCTTTCGGCCAGATGCATCTGGACGGGCACGCCGGGGTGGTCGGCGGACCAGCGGGCGACGCGCTCCATGACCTTCAGGCCCGTGGAATAGGGGGCGTGGGGGGCGATGGAGGGGGTGACCAGAGCGTGGCCGGCAAATTCATCGACCAGTTCCTCGACGCGGGCGAAGCCTTGGTCGAAGTCCTTATGGTCGGGCGGGTCGAAATCCGCCAGCGTCTGGCCGACAATGGCGCGCAGGCCCGATTGGGCGGCGACGCGGCCGACTTCGGTTTCGAAATAATACATGTCGGCGATGGTGGTGACGCCGCCCTGGATCATTTCGAGCGCCGAGAGGGCCGAGCCGGCGCGGACCATTTCGGGGGTGACGAATTTGCGCTCGAGCGGGAGGATGTAGCGATAGAGACGGTCATCAACGTCTTCGCCCAGGCCCCGGAAGACGGACATGCCCATGTGGCAATGGGCGTTGACCATGCCGGGCATGACGATATCGCCGTTGCAGTCGATGATTTCGGCGTTTTCCACTGTGGGCGGGGTGCCGGAGCCGAGGGCGGTGATGGTGTCGCCGTCGATCTGCAGCCAGCCGGGGCGGTGCTCGGTAAGGGCGTCGTCAAGGGTGAGGAGCCAGGCGTTGGTTAGGATTGTGGTCATGGGGTTGGCCGTAATGCGTGCGTAAAGCGAAGCGACCCCCACCCTAGCCCTCCCCTCAAGGGGGAGGGGACGATAGAGCCGCAAATGCTGTGAGCTTTAGATCGCGATGATTGAGAGGCCTCCCTCCCCCTTGAGGGGAGGGTTGGGGTGGGGGTGGTCGTTGTGTGGCAGGATAGCGCCACGACCTTGCAGTTTGCCCTTCGACTAAAGCTCGGGGGGCTCACTATGAGGTCTATTTGCATCACGCCGGTTCCGGGGCCAGGATCGTGCATTGCTCCGCGACCGGCACCAGCTTCGCTGTGGCGCCGGTTTCGAGCGGGCGGGTCAGGGGGCCGTTGGCGACCAAATGGCCGGCCGGGGTGTCGCATTGATATTGGTAGGCGCGGCCGAGATACGTGCGCAGGCCCAGCGTCGTGGGGATGCCTTCGGTGCCGGTGGTGACCGAGAGGCCATCGGCGCGGCAGGCCAGGATGAAGCTGTCGGGGATGGGGCCGAAATCGTCCTGGCTCAGGGTGAGCTGAGCGCCGCCGGCCATTTGGGCGTTGATCTTGGCGCCGTCGCGGGCAACCACACTCATTGGCAGCAGGTTTTCGAAGCCGACAAAGCGGGCGACGAAGGCGTTGGCGGGGCGCTGGTAGAGCACTTCGGGCGTGTCGAGCTGCATGACGCGGCCGGCATGCATGATGGCGACGCGGTCCGAGATCGAGAAGGCTTCTTCCTGATCGTGGGTGACATAGACCGAGGTGGTGCCATTGGCCTGCTGCAGCTTGCGGATTTCCACCCGCATATCGACCCGCAGCTTGGCGTCGAGATTGGAGAGGGGCTCATCGAACATGAGGAGAGGCGGCTCGATGACAAGCGCACGGGCGAGGGCAACGCGCTGCTTCTGGCCGCCAGATAGCGCGCCGGGCAGGCGTTCAGCCAGGTGAGCGAGCCCAACGCGTTCGAGCATGGCAGTGACGCGCTTGGTCTTGGCGTCGCCGGAAACGCCGCGCTGCTTGAGGCCGAAGGCGACGTTTTCGGCCACCGACAGGTGCGGGAACAGCGCGTAGTTCTGGAAGACCAGACCAATATTGCGCTGGTGGGCAGGCAGGCGGGTCAGATCCTTGCCGCCCAGCTCGATCTTGCCGGATGTGGGTTCGAGGAAGCCGGCGACAAGGCGCAGGGTCGTGGTCTTGCCGCAGCCGGAGGCGCCGAGCAGGGAGACGAGTTCGCCTTCGGCAATTTCCAGCGACAGGTCTTCGAGGACTTTGGTGGAGCCGTAATGCGCCGTGATGTTCTGGATGGAGAGGTTTTGGGTCACGGTTGGCTCACTTGGCAAGGAAGGTCAGGCCCAGGGTGCGCTCGACAATGGCCATGACGGCCACGGTAAGCGCCATGAGCAGCACCGAGACCGACGCGACGGTCGGATCGAAGAACTGCTCCATATGGGCGAGAATCTGGATGGGGAGGGTGGAGATGCCGGGGCCCGTCAGGAAGATCGAGATCGACACGTCGTTGATCGAGGTGATGAACGACAGGATGAAGGCCGCGATGACGCCGGAGCGCACATTGGGCAAAAGGATGGTGAAGAAGGTTTTGAGCGGGGGCGAACCCAGGCTGATCGCGGCTTCCTCGATGGAGAAATCGAAGCTGGCGAGCGAAGCGCTGATGACGCGGACAACATAGGGCAGCACGAGCAGGGAATGGCCGACGACCAGGGAGAGGTAGATGGGCGCGTTGAACTGCACGGCGACGTTTTTGAGCAGGGAGAAGCCCAGCACCAGTTCGGGCACCAGAATGGGCAGCACGAACAGCGTCGAGAGCCAGCCGGGGAGCTGGATGCGGTAGCGGTTGAGGGCGTAGGCGGCCGGGATGCCGATCAAGAGGGCAATGAAGGTCGAGAGGAACGCGATCTGCAGGCTGGTGATGATCGTGCGGCGGAAGGCCGAGATTTCAAAGATATTCTCGAACCAGCGCAGGGAGAGGCCCTGCGGCGGGAAGGTGAGATAGGTCGTGTCGCTAAGGGCGGCGCCGACCACGATGATCAGCGGGCCGATCAGGAACACGAAGACCAAGGCGGTGAAGGCGATCAGGGCCGGGTGGAGTTTTGTGGTCATCAGATGGCCATGGGGTTGAGGCGCTTGGCCATACGGGTCATCAGCAGCACGATGGCTATGGTGATGACGACCATGATGGCGGCGATGGTGGAGGCCGAAACCCAATCGAAGGTGACCATGGCCTGCTGATACATCAGCGTGCCCATGACCATCTGGCTTTCTCCGCCCAGCAGTTGGGGCGTGGCATAAGCGGTGAAGCTGCCGGTAAAGACCAGCACGGCACCGACGATGAGGCCGGGAACGGCGAGCGGCAGGATGACCTGGGTGAAGGTGGCCATGGGCTTGGCGCCCAGCGAGGCGGAGGCCTGGATCAGATCATCGGGGATGGATTCGAGCACGCCGACCAGGGTGAGCACCATGAGCGGCACAAAGAGATAGACCATGGCGACGATGACGGCACCCTGCGTGTAGAGCATGGTCATGGGCTCGGCGATGATGCCGGAGCCGACAAGTGCGCCGTTGAGAATGCCGTTTTTGCCCAGAATGATCATCCAGGCGAAGGAGCGGACGACAACGCCGGTCAGCAGGGGGAAGACCGCGGCGATGATCAGGATGGACTTGAGCCAGCCGGGCGAGCGCGACACGACATAGGCGGTGATGAAGCCGACAAAGAGCGCGATCACAGTGGTGATCAGCGAAATCTGGATGGTGCGCCAGAGGACGGTGCGCCGGAAGCCGCTGCCGAAAAAGCCGAGATAGGGCGCGAGCGGGCCCGCCGGGGTGAGGAAGGTGGTGATGATGGTCGCAAGGACCGGCAGCACCAGGAAGATGACGACGGCAAGCGTCGCGGGGGAGGCAAGGCTCCATCCGGCGAAGCGTTTCATGGGCATTCAGCTTTCAGCTCAAGCACGGGGCTTAGAAATACCACGATGTGTTCCTGCGCGGACCTGTACTCTTGTACAAGAAACAGAGGTTCCCGCCTGCGCGGGAATGACATTGTGGTTTTGGATCGTGTTTTGGTGGTCAATAGCGTTGGCGCGGGACCAAGGAAAGGCCCCGCGCCTTCACATTACATGCCGAACAATTCGTTCCAGCGGTCGATCCAGCCGCTCTTGGCGGCATTCAGCTTGGTGTAGTCGACGCGCTGCAGGCCGGCGATGACGTCGGCGCCATAGGTCCACAGGGCTGCCTGCTCGGGCTCGAGCTTGACGGCGGTGTTGACCGGAGCATCGACGCCCTGTTCGGCCAGCTGCTGCTGGATTTCGGGGCTGAGGATGAAGTTGATGAACTGGTAGGCCAGTTCGGGCTCGGCGGCACCGGTCGGGATATTGACGGTGTTGAGGGTGGCGATCGAGCCTTCCGACAGGTCAGCCCAAACGGTGGTTGGGACGGCGGCCTGGATCTGGGCCAGGGTGAAATCCTGCGCGATGGCGGCGGAGATTTCGCAAGTCGAGAACAGGTTGATCATTTCCGAGCCGGTATTGTAGTTCTTGACCACGTTGGGCTTGAGCTCTTCGAGGGCCTTGAAGGCGCCATCGGCATCCGCATAGGCATCGACACCGGCATGATCGCCGGCCTTGAGCACGACCATCGGGCCGGCCGTGGTGGTGATGCCGGGCAGCGAGAGCGAGGACGCCAGATCAGCGCGCCACAGGTCGTTCCACGAGGTGATCGGGGTGGTGACCTTGGCAGAGTCATAGACCACGCCGACGCGGCCGATGGAATAGGCCGGGCCGTAGCCGCCCTGCGGGTCCTTGGCGAGGTCATAAAGACCGGCCAGGTTCGGCAGCTTGGCGGGATCGATCTTCTGGAACAGGCCGGCTTCGATGCCCTGCTGGCTATAGCTGTCGGAGAAATAGGCAACGTCGACGCCGGCGCCATTGCGGATCTGAATCTTGTTCAGGCGCTCGCCATTATTGCCGGTCTCGAACACGATCTCGCAGTCGCACTGCTCGCGGAACGGCGCCAGGATGATGGATTCGAGCTTGTCGCCGTTAAAACCCCACCAGGAAATGGTCAGGGTCTTGGACTGGGCCATGGCCGGAGCGGCCGAAAGCAGGGCCGTCGCGGAGATCGCCAGCGCCAGGGCTTTGACGAGGGTGTTTTGCATTCTTGAATGTTCCTTTGCATCGCAGGCTGTCGCCCAGCCCCTGGATGATTAGCCTATTTTTGTGGCGTGCCGCCAGCAAGCACAAAGAATAGGCCGGGGCCTCAGTCAAGCGGTTTATTAACGCGATTTTAGTGAGTTTGGCCGGTCAGGCGCCCATCCACCCAGACCTGTTCGATATTGGCGCGGCTGGCGCCATAGAGGATTTTCTCGAAGACGGCGCCGGGCTGGGTTTCGCCGAACAGGCGGATAGAGCCGGATGCGGCTGTTGTATCGATAACCAGGGCGTCGAAACGATAGCCGGGGGCAAAGAGGCCGATGGGCAGATCGAGGGCGATGCCGCCGCCGGCGGTGGCCAGGTGGAAGGCGGTCTTGAGGTCGATGGCCGAGCCGGGCGTGCCGCGATTTGCCGCAGGTAAAGTTGGGTCGACGCCATCCTGCAAAAGGCGGGAGACTTGCACGGTGGTGCGGCAGGCTTCGAACATGGAGGCGCTGGGGCCGCCGGATATGTCGGTGCCCAGACCGACATGGAGGTGTTTTTCCAAAGCGCGGCGCAGGGGGAAGACGGCATTGGCGAAATAGATATTGGAGAGGGCGCAATGGGCGACGGCGGATTGGCGGACGACGAGCCGGTCCATATCGGCGTCGGTGAGGAAATTGGAATGGGCGAGGACTGACTTTCGGGTCAGAAGGCCAAAGCTATCAAGGGCTTGCGCGTCGGTATGGCCATATCGATTCAGGACGTGGCCATGGGCCCAGTCGCTTTCCGAGCAATGGGTTTGCACGTGGCAATCGCATTCGGCGGCGAGTTGGCCGAGAGCCGTCAGAGCCTCGTCGGTGCAGGACGGAATGAAGCGGGGCGTGATGACGGGGAGCACGCGGGCATCGGTATTGGCGGGGTGGGTGCGGATATGGTCAATGACGGCGCGGGTACCGGCTACAGCGGCTTCTGGGGAAGCGTCGCGGTAGAAATCGGGGCAGGCGGCGGGATCGTCCATCACCACTTTGCCGACCAGGGCACGCTGGCCTTTGTCGATGCAGATATCGGCCAGGAGATTGGTGGCTTCGGTGTGCTGGGTGGCGAAGTAGAGCGCGGTGGTGGTGCCGTTGGCGAGCAGGTCTTCGACGAGGGCCGTGTAGCGCGGGCGGGCGAAATCGAGGTCGGCGTAACGGGCTTCGAGCGGGAAGGTGTATTTTTGCAGCCAGACTTCGAGCGGCTCGTCCAAGGCTTGGCCGAGCTGGGGATATTGGGGCGCGTGGATGTGGAGGTCGACGAAGCCGGGAAGGACGTAGCGGCCTCGGGGAAGGCGGAGGACGTCGGTGCGGTCGGTGGCTTCGGCGTAGCCGGCATCAGTGGGTTGCAGGACTGCGGTGATGGTGCCGGTAGCGTCGATCTCGATCAATGTATCGGCCAGCACTTCAAGTGTGCCCTGTTGTGGGGCGTGCAGGAAGGTGCCGAGAATGGCGCGGCCGCGCAGGATCATATTTTGCTCAGGGTGCGGAGTTGACGGGCGCGCATCGCGCGATAGCTGAAGAGGACCAGGGCCAGCACGGTGACGATGAAGGGGATCATGCGGATCAGCTCGGCTGGAATCCAGTTGAACAGGCCCGGCATGACCACGGCGAGGGCTTCAAAGAAGCCAAAGAGCAGGGCGGCCAATAGCGCGCCGACCGGGTGGCGGGCGCCGAGCAGGACGGCGCCGAGCGCGATGAAGCCGCGGCCGGCGGTCATGTCGCGGGTGAAGCCGACATAGTTGAACATCGCAAGTTGGGCGCCGCCGAGAGCGGCAAGAGCACCCGAGACCAAAAGGCTCCAGGCGCGGATGGCGTTGACGGGAATGCCGGCCGCTTCGGGGGCGGCGGGGTATTCGCCGACGCCGCGCAGCCAGAGGCCCCAAGGGGTGCGGTAGAGGAAATACCAGATGGCAAAGACCAGGAAGGCAGCGACCCAGGAGAGGATGGAATGACCGGAGAGGAACTGGACCAGGGTATGGCCGATGCCGGGAATGACACCCAGGAAGGAGAGGTCGAGCGCGGGGATGGCCTTGGAGGGCAGGTTGATCGAGGTGCCCTTGTCGCCGCCGGTGGCTAGGGTGAGCGCGAAGACCGTGCCGCCTGTGGCGAAGATGTTGATGGCGAAACCGACCAGGATGATGTCGGCCTTTAGGCGCAGGTGGAAGAAAGCCATGACCGCGCCGAGCAAGGCGCCGGCGGCGATGGCGGCGAGGACGGCGACATACCAGGGCGCAAAGACCGAGACGATGACGGCGGTGAGGCAGCCCACCAGCATCATGCCTTCGAGGGCCACGTTGAGAGCGCCGGAGAGATCGGCAATCAGGCCGCCCAGGGTGGAGAGCAGCAGGGGAGTGGAGGTGCGGACGACGGTGACGAAGAAGGTCGCCGAAAAGACCGTCATGAACAGTTCGATCATTTGCCGGCCTCCATGACGGCGGAGGATGCGGGGTCGCGGCCAAACAGGCGGGCGAAGAATTTGCGGCCGGGCAGGGAGAAGGATGAAGCGACCAGAAGGATGATGATGGCGGTGACGACGCCGATGACTTCGGAGGGGACGTCGGTGCGGATATTCATGAGCTGCGCGCCCTGGCGGAGGTAGCCATAGAACAGGGCGACGACAGGCACGGCGAGCGGGCGGCTGCGGGCGACGATAGCGATCAGGATGCCCTCGAAGGCCAGGCCGCCCTCGAACAATATGGTGAGCTTGCCGTAGGACTGGCCCTGCACGAACATGGCGCCGAGCAGGCCCCCCAGCGCGCCGGCGACGGTCATGGCGGAGACCATGATCACGGTGGAGCGAATGCCGGAATATTCGGCGAATTGGGCATTGTGGCCGACAAGTCGCAGTTTGAGGCCCCAGGCGGTGCGATAGAGCGCGAACCAGACAGCAAGCACGGCCACGATGGCAAGGATCAGCCCGATATCGATGCGGGTGCCGGCGACCAGCGCGGGGAAGACGGCGGTAGCGGGGAAATCATTGGTGGTGAGCACGCCGCTGCCGGGCGGCACGAGCTGGGTGCGGACCAGGTAGTTGCACAGCTCGATGGCGATATAGTTGAGCATCAGCGAGGAGACGATTTCGTTGGCGCCCAGCTTGGCCTTGGCGATGCCGGGGATGAAGCCATAAAAGCCGCCCGCAATCATGGCGCAGAGCACGCCGACGGGGATGGCCAGCCAGGTGGCGCCGATGGGGGAGAGGGCGACATAGGCGGCGGCGAGGCCTCCGACATAGACCTGGCCCTGCACGCCCATGGAGAATTGGCGGGCCTGGAAGACCAGGCTGAAGGCGAGGCCCGTAATGGTCAGCTTGGCGACGTCATCGATCCACAGACCGATAGTGCGCGGCCGGGAGATGGGGGCGGTCAGCAGCACATTGAAGGCTTCGAGCGGGGCCTTGGAGGTGAACAGGATGATGATGAAGGCGACGCCCAAAGCGATGAGCGCGGCGGCGAGGGCGCGGCCGGTTTCGCGGCGGATATTGGCCCAGCGGGCCTTGCGGCCGAGCACGGCTTCACTGGTCATGCTCATCGCAGGGCTCCCTGCATTTCGGCCGGGGTCTGGGTGGCGATGCCCAGCATATAGGTGCCCAGGGTTTCGGGGGTGAGGTCGTCGGAATTGACAAAGGCGGCGACGATCTTGCCGCGATAGAGCACGACGAGGCGGTCGGCCAGGGCCAGCAGTTCGGACAGATCGGCGGAACTTAGCAATATGGCGGCGCCGGCATCGCGCGCGTCGGTCAAGGAGCGCCAGATGAATTGGGTGGCGCCCAGATCAACGCCGCGGGTGGGCTGGTTGACGAGCAGGAGCTTGGGCTGTTCGGAGAGTTCGCGGGCGACCACGACCTTTTGCATATTGCCGCCGGACAGGGTGCCTACAGCGGCGCCGGGGCCGCCGACGCGGATGGAGAAGCGCTCGATGAGCGTTTCGGCATTGGCCTTGATGGCCTTGAGGTCGAGCAGGCCATTGCGGACATAGCGCTTGTCGTCGAGCCGTGTGGCGACGAGGTTTTCGGCGACGCTGGCGCCAGTGGCGAGGCCTCGGGCCAGGCGATCTTCGGGGATGCTGGCCAGGCCGGCGGCGCGGCGCTCCAGGATGGAGAGGGAAGTGAGGCTCCTGCCGTTCAGATAGGCGACGCCATCGGCAATGGGGCGCAGGCCCGCGACGGCTTCGAGCAATTCGGACTGGCCATTGCCCTCGACGCCGACCAAGCCAACAATTTCGCCGGCATGGACGCGCAGGTTGAGGTCATCGACCAGGGTGGTGCCGTTTTCGCCGGTGACCTTGAGGGCCTTGATCTCGCAGGTCAGAGCCCCCTGATTGGCGGCGCGGTCGACGCGCAGGGCGACTTCGCGGCCCACCATCATGGTGGCGAGGCTTTTTTCGGTAACCTCGCTGGCAGCGACTTCGCCTACCGATTTGCCGGCGCGCATGACGGTGATGCGGTCGGAGATTTCGAGCACTTCGGGCAGTTTGTGGGCGATGAAGATAACGGTGCGGCCTTGTTCGACCAGAGCGCGGACGGCGACGAACAACTCTTCGACTTCCTGCGGGGCGAGGACGGCGGTGGGCTCGTCGAGAATGAGGATGCGCGCGTCCCGATAAAGTGCCTTGAGGATCTCAACGCGCTGCTGCTGGCCGACAGGGAGTTGACCGACCGGCGGCAGAGGGTCGACGGAGAGACGGAACTTTTCGGAGAGCGCGCGCACCGCCTCGATCGCCTGTTGGCGGTCGAACCGGACGCCGGTGCGGGGCTCGGAGCCCAGCACGACGTTTTCGTAAACTGAAAAGGACGGCACGAGGGAAAAGTGCTGAAACACCATGCCGATGCCGGCGTCGATCGCCTCGCGCGGATTGGTGAAGCTGACGGGCTTGCCATCGAGCAGGAGCGTGCCGCGATCGGGGCGCTCGATGCCGAAGAGGATTTTCATCAGGGTGGATTTGCCCGCGCCGTTTTCGCCGACCACAGCATGGACCTCACCGGCATTGATGGTGAGGTTGACGCCATCATTGGCGACAACGCCGCCCGGATAGGTCTTGCCGATGTCGATAGCTTGCAGCAGCGGGGTCATGCACGTCATTCCCGTTGGAAAAAAAAGACGCCGCCCTTTTTGGGGGGCGGCGCCGGGCTTGTCACTTCATGTCGGTGGCGGGGACCAGTTCGCCGGAATTGATCTTGGCTTCGAGAGCGTCGACCTCGGAGCGGATTTCCGCTGGAACGAGCTTTTCGTAATAGCTGTTCTTGGAAATGCCGACCGCGCCTTCGGGCATGCCCAGCAGGAGGGCCGAGCCATAGGCGGCAGTGCCGTCAATGGTTTGCTGGAGGGCGAGGAAGAGGGAGTCGCCGACCTTCTTTTCCACCGAGGTAAAGATGACGTCGGCCTGGGCCGGATCGGTCTCGGCGAAGATTTCGGCCTGGTCGCTATCGACGCCGACGGCGAGTTTGCCGGCATCGCGCACGGCCTGCAGGGCGCCGATGCCGGTGCCGCCGGCAATCGGGAAGATCACGTCGGCTCCCTGGCCGAGCTGGGCCAGCGCCATTTCCTTGCCCTTGGCAGGATCGCTGAACGTGCCGGCGACGGTGTTCAGGATCTGGATATCAGGATTGGCGGCCTTGGCGCCTTCGTCGAACCCGACCTTGAAATCGGTGACGGTGGGGAATTCCATGCCGATAATGGTGCCCAGAATGCCCGATGTGGAGAGCTTGGCGGCGGCATAGCCGGCGAGATAGCCGGCGGCCGACGTCTGATATTGCAGGGCCAGCACATTCGAGCAGCAGCCTGTCGAGAAATCGGGGCTGTCGTCGAAAATGATGAACTTGGTATCGGGATATTCAGGCGCCAGCTTGGCGACAAAGCCGGTCATGTCGAACGTGCCGACGATGACGACGTCATAGCCGGTGTCGGTGGCATCGGCCAAAGCCGGCTCCCAGCGGCCGCGATCATAACCGGCTTCGATGATCTTGATCTCGACCGGCAATTCGGCGGCTGCGCGCTCCACGCCGGCCGTTGCACTGTCGAGGAAGCTCTTGTCGCCGCGCGTGCCATGCAGCACGAGCGCGACGGTGAGCGGATTTTCAGCAGTGTATTCCTGTGCCTGCAGGGTGGCCGGAACTGCTGACGTCAGCAGGCCGGCGGCCAGCAGGAGACCGGCCGAACGGCGGGTCAGGGAACGAAACGACATGGGCGCACTCCGAGTTCGGGTTTGTCAGGGGGTATAGGCGATGGATGCCTTGTAGAGATCGACCAGGCGATCGATTTTGGCTTCTTCGACGAGCGTCACCATGGGGGTGCCCAGGCGCCCGGAAGGATCGACCACGGTCATGCCGCGGGTGATGCCGGGGGCCAGCGCAACGTCCATGGAGGCGCGCAGCGACTTGGTGACGATAGTGGGATCGACGACCACCGCAGCGGCTAGCGGATCGACAAAGCGAAACACGTCGCCGCCGCCATAGCTGGCATTGGTGCGGCGGGCGTGATCGGCCAGGGCTTCCGAAAAGGCCTTTTCGGGGCCGGCAGCCACTTTGGCGAAGGCGGTGTCGACGTCGGCGCCGCTCATATTGTGGGTGACGCAGGGCTCCCACGGGATGACGACGATGTCGATATCGGCCGAGAAGACCACCGAAGCGGCTTCGGGATCGGCATAGATATTGAACTCGGCGGCCGGGGTGGTGTTGCCGCGGCCATATACGGTGGCGCCCATAATGGTGAGCTGGCCGATGCCGTTGATGATGGAGGGCTCAAGCCGCAGCGCCAAAGCCAGGTTGGTCAGCGGGCCGATCATCAGGAAATCGATCTTTTCGCCATTGCCGCCGGCTTCGCGGAAGGTCTGGCGCAGGAAGCCGATGGCGTCCTCGCTGGCGGGCTTGGCATTTTCGAGCGGGCGCGGGGCACCGCCCAGGCCGTCCTCGCCATGGATATATTTGGCGTCGATGATCTTTTGCGTCAGGGGGCGGTCGGCGCCCATATGCACGGGCACATTGGCACCGGCGATAGCGAGGGTAGAGAGAATGTTGCGGGTGGCGGCATCGAGGCCGACATTGCCGAATACAGTGGTGATGGCGTCGGGCGTGCGGCCGCCCGCGATGAGCATCAGCAGGGCCTGCGCGTCGTCAACGCCACCGTCGGTATCAAGAATCAGTTTGTTCAAATTTGCCTCATGCGACCTGGCGCGCCCGTTCGACACGCGCCCAGAAGTCCTGGTAAGTGGCCGAATAATTCGACCTGATGGATTGGTAGTCGGCGCGCTGTAGCATGCGATCGCGGACGATGTCTTCGCCGGCGACCCAGACATGGGTAACGTCCCGGCCGCTGCCAGAATAGACGAGCACGGTCTCGATGTCCGGCGTTTCCGAATAGCCGGGCCCACGCATATCCACAGCGATGATGTCAGCGGCCTTGCCGATTTCGAGCGAGCCGATCTCGTGGTCGAGGCCCAGAGCCTTGGCGCCCTCGATAGTGGCCATGCGGATCAGCTCGGCGCTGGAAATGGGCTGGGCTACGCCTTCGCGGTGGGAGGCGACGAGGCCCGCCACCCGCATTTCGGCGATCATGTCATAGGAATTGTTGGCGGCGACATTGTCGGTGCCCAGGGCGACGGTGACGCCGGCGGCCTTGAGCTTGACCACCGGGCAAATGCCCTCGCGGCCCGAGCGCAGACCCGCCGTGGCATTGTAGGAGACCGAGGCAGCGGGGGCGGCGGCGAAGATGGCAATGTCTTCGTCGGACAGGTCAAGGCAATGAGCGGCGTGCACGCGGCCGGCGAAGAAGCCGTCGCGGGAGAGGGCCTGGGTGGCGGTGAGGCCATATTGGGCCAGGGTCTGCTCGTTATCCTCGGGGCCCGCGGCCATGTGCAGGTGCATGCCGACGCCATATTTGACGGCCATGTCGACTTCGGCGCGGAGCAGGTCTTCGGAATTGTCGACATAGGGGGCGTGGGGGCCGAACCAGGGGATGACCCGGCCATCGGCAGAGCGCTGCTTTTCGATGAAGGCGGCGGCCTTGGCGAGCTCGTCCTCACCGCGATCCTTATCGCCGAGCTGGACAATGCCATAGGCGATGACGGCGCGCAGGCCGCTTTTACCGGCGGCTTCGGCGATTTCCTCGGCGAAGAAATACTGGTCGCAGAATGTGGTGGTGCCGCTCAGCACCATTTCGGCGCAGGAGAGGGCGACGGCGGGGCCGATATCGGAGGCGAGCAGGGAGAGTTCGGGCTCGCGGATGGAATTGTACCAGCCTTCCATGGTGAGGAGGCTCTGGCCTTCGGAGCAGCCGCGGAACAGAACCATGGCCGAATGGGTGTGGGCGTTGATGAGGCCGGGCATGACGAGGTGACCGGGTAGGGCAATGACCTCGTCGAACGGAGTGGTATCGGGCCGGGTGGCCTTGGGGCCGGTTCCAGTGATGCGGCCATCCAGAAAGGCGACCCAGCCGCATTCATAAACGGTGTTTTCGGCATCGACGGTCAGGATTGTTGCGTCGTAGATAAGAACAGAACTCATTTGACCTAGCCAAGTAAACCGCTTTACATGGCGAATTAACGCTAGTTAACGGCACAATGTCAAATGCTATCGCAGATGATTTGCACAAACCATATGCGAATGACGGAAATGCACAAGCCTGCGGCATGGCTCAGTGACATGCAGATGGCCGAGGATAGGCAATGAGTGCGAGAATCAGGGGTGGGGCATGGCAACGCTGAGCGACGTGGCGGAAGAGGCGGGCCTGTCGCCGACGGCGGTGTCACGCTATCTCAATAACCGGATCGAGCTGCCGCAGGCGACGCGCGACCGGATCGATGCGGCGATTGCCAAGCTGGATTACCGGCCCAATCTTCTGGCCAAGCGGCTGTCTACCGGCAAGGCGGAGGCCATTAGCCTCGTGACGCCGGAAATCGGCAATCCATTTTTTGCGGAGCTGGCGGCGGCGGTGGAGGAAGAGGCAGAGCGCCATGGCTACGCCGTCTACATGTCTTCGACCCGGGGCGACCGGGCGCGCGAGGTGGATGCCATCAAGCGGCTGCATGACCAGCATGTCGATGGGCTGATCATGATGACCAACCAGCCCGATGACGGCACGTTGGCCGAACTGTTGGCGCGGCATGACAATGTTGTGTTGCTGGATGAGGATATTCCGGGCGTGTCGGTGCCGCGGGTATTCGTCGAGAACGAGCAGGGTGCCTATGCGGCGACACAGCTGCTGATCGAGGCCGGACATCGCGATATTGCTGTGATCAGCGGGCCGGTCGGGCTGATGAGCGTGCGCGAGCGGCTGGCGGGATTTCAGCGCGCCATGGGCGAGGCTGATATCGCGATCCGCGAGGAGTGGGTGTTGCTGGGGCAATATTCGCGGGAGTTCGGGCGGGCGGCGGCGGAGCGGCTGCTGGCGAGCGGGAAACGGCCCAGCGCGATTGTGGCTTGTTCGGATTATCTCGCCATCGGCGTGTTGCAGGCACTGCGGCAGGCCGGGGTTTCGGTGCCCGGTGATATCTCGCTGGTGGGTTTTGACGACATGCCCTTCGCCGAATTGGTGGACCCGGCCTTGACGACGGTGCGCCAGCCGGTTGCCGAAATGGGGCGGCTCGCCTTTGAGCGCCTGTTGGCGCTGATCAACAAGACCGAGACGGAAACGGTCACCCGGCTGCCGGTGGAGCTGGTGGTGCGAAAGTCGATCGCGCGTTTCGGGGGTGAATGAAAGTAGCGTTGATGGCCGGGCACGGCTTCGCTAAGCAGCGCATGGCATAAGCCGCAGGAGAGATTTAAGCCATGGATTTGCCGGACGATCTGCTGATCAACGCCGCCGATGAGGTTCGTATCCGCCAGCATCTGGCGCTGGTGGCGCTGGGCAAGCGTCCGGCGGATCGCGCGGTGCGCGCCGGGCGTTTGCTCGATGTGCATGGGCGGCGCTGGCATGACGATCAGGAAGTGGTCATATCCGGGCGGCGGATTGCCTGGGTGGGGCCGGCGGGCGCCTATAAGGGCGAGGTTGCCGAACGTGCCGAGCGGCTAAATCTCCATGCGGTGCCGGGGTTTGGCGAGGTTCATAAACATATTGAATCAAGCCATTTGACGCCCGAGCATGAGGCGGCTTTGGTGCTGCCCTTTGGTAATACCTGGACCTGCGAGGCCAGCCACGAATTCTCCAATGTGGACGGACCGAATAATCTGCAATTCTGGCTGACGGCGCGGCAGGCGGGGTCGCCGATGAAGATCTTTCCGCTGCCGGGATCAGCTGTGCCGCCGACGGCCTATGAATGGGGCGGCGGGCATTTTGGCTATGACGAGCAGCAGAGCTTTCTCAAGCAGCAGCTGATGGTGGCTGGGCTCGACGAGGTGATGGATTGGCCGGCGGTGTGGAACCCGGACAACCCGTCTTATGAGCGGCTGTGGGGGATGATCCGGGCGACATTCGAGCAGCGCGGTGTGGTCGAGGGGCACGCGGCGGGCATGCGGGCGATTGACGATATCAATGCTTTCGCGGCGGCCGGCATGGCATCGGACCATGAGGCGTGGACGGCCGAGGAAGTGCGGGACAAGCTACGGCGCGGGTTGTTCATGGAGCTGCGGCCGCATTCGGCCAAGGAGATGATTGGTGGGCTTTTAGCAGAGGGGCAGCAGGACTGGTCGCAGTTTGCGCTGTGTACCGATGACCGCTCGTGCTCGGACACGATGAAGCTGGGGGCGACCGACCACAATGTGCGGCTGGCCATCGAGGCGGGGCTGGCTCCTGAGATCGCCATTCAGCTGGTGACCATCAATCCGGCGCGGCATATGCGGCTGACGCCATGGGTGGGCTCGATCGCGCCGGGGCGGTTTGCCGATCTGGTGCTGCTCGATGACGTGGCGAGCCTGTCCATTGCCGAGGTTTGGGCGGATGGGCTGCAGGTTTCAGAAGGTAGAGCCTATAGCGGGCCGCTGCCCAAGATTGCCTGGCCGGGCTGGGCGACGGGGACGGTGAATATTCAGCGTGAGATGAGCGCTGCGGATTTCGCGGTTGCGGCTGAGCCGGGGCGCGAGACCATGTCGGCAGCCATTCTGCGGCCGTTCCACTGGGCCGATGAGTTCATCACCATGGAACTGCCCGTTGTTGATGGGCTGGTGCAGCGGGACTCTGAGCGGAATGTCACCAAATTTGCCATTGTCGACCGGTTTTCGGGGCAGGGGCTGACGTCGAAAATGTTCTGGTTGGGCACCGGACCAAAGACGCCGGAGACGGCGCTGGCCTGCTCCATGGGGCATGACAAGCACAATATCTGGGTGGTGGGTTCGTCGGACGCGGCCATGGCCAAGGCTGTCAATGCGCTGCGGGAAACGCAAGGCGGCTGGGCGCTGGTGCGCGAGGGCAGGCTGGCGGCGACGGTGCGTTATGAGGTGGGTGGGCTGATGACCTGCCGGCCGCCGGCGGAACTCGATGCCGAAATGCAGGCGCTTTATGCGGCGGCCGAGGGCATTGAATGGATGTATGAGCCCACCTTCTCGCCGCGCTGGTGGCCGGGTTTTCCCGAGCGGCTGGCCTTTGCCACGCTGACCTGTGCGCCCTGGCGCTGGGTGCTGGTGGCGCCATCGCCGCTGGCGCCGGAGGGGTTTGTGAATGTGGCGACGGGGGAGACGCACGCCATCGTTTGGTGAGGGCGGTCTACCCGTATGCAAGGCGCCCTTACAGCGTCTTGAACATCACGTAGCTGTCCACATAGCCATGTGCCGGGTGGTTGAACGCCTTGGGCAGGGTGCCGACGATGTCGAAGCCGAGGGACTGCCAGAGGGCGACGGCGCGGGTGTTGGTGGAGACGACGTGGTTGAACTGCATGGCGCGGAAGCCGCGCTCGGCGGCGCGGATCAGCGAGTGCTGGCACATGGCGCGGGCGACACCTTTCCCCTGGGCTGCGGGGGCTGTCATGTAGCCGCAATTGGCGACGTGGGCGCCGCCGCCCTGCTGGTTGGCCATGAGATAGTAAGTGCCCAGGATTACGCCGTTTTCCTCGGCGACGAAGACTTCGTGCGTGGGGCCGAGCCAATAGGCGAGGACGCCTGAAGCATCGAGATCGCGGGCGATAGCGTAGGTCTCGCCGCCGGCGAGGACCGGCGCGACGATGGCGAGGATAGATTCGCGATCAGCCTCAGCGGCCGGGCGGATTTGCAGCGTCATTATCGTCTTCATCAATGGGTGGGACGCGGATCTGGCCAGGTGGGGCCATGTCCGGGATTATAGGTTTGTTGGCGATGGATGGGCGGTGGCGCAGCTCGAACCGCCAGGAGGCGGTAGCAAAGAGGATAAAGGCTACGGCCACGCAACCTGCCGCGGCAACCCAGGGTGCGCCGGGGAAATAGCCGGGGGAATCGGGCGCCGAGGTGAAATAGGAAAAAATCTGGGTGGCGATGACCGGGCCGATAATGGTGGCCAGTGAATTGGCGGCGTTGACCGCGCCCTGCAACTCGCCCTGGGCATTGTCTGGCACCTGCCGGGAGAGGACGCCATTGATGGCGGGCGGGGCAAGGCCGCTGATCGCGCCGATCATGATGAAGACGTAGAGATAGAAGACCTGATCGGTGAAGGCGACGCCGATAAAGGCGGCGATGGCGGCCAACAGGCCGAGCATGGCCACGGGTGGCTCGCCGACGCGTTTGACCAGGGGGCCGACGAGGAAGGCCTGGCAGATGGCAAAGCCAATGCCGAAGGCGCCCAGCGCGCGGCCGATATTGGATGAGCTGAAGCGGAAGACTTCGGTCGTGAACCAACTGAACACGGTGGGCAACGCCTGGGCGGCCAGCGAGAAAGCGAACAACACGGCCAGCAACCAGAGCACGACGGGGTATTTGCGCAGGGCAATCACGGCGCCGAAGGGATTGGCGCGGCGGATGTCGAACTTGCGACGGGCGTGCTTGGGCAGGCTTTCGGGCAGGATGAAAAGGCCGAAGAGGAAGTTGGCGAAAGCCAGGCCCGCGGCAGCAAAGAAGGGGACGCGCGGGCCCAGTTCGCCCAATTCGCCGCCGATGACAGGGCCGATGATGAAACCCAGGCCAA
This sequence comes from Devosia yakushimensis, assembly GCF_030159855.1. NCBI lineage: Bacteria > Pseudomonadati > Pseudomonadota > Alphaproteobacteria > Hyphomicrobiales > Devosiaceae > Devosia > Devosia yakushimensis. The sequence goes on from NZ_BSNG01000001.1 coordinate 1,094,835, forward strand.
AGGCCGCACCGATGAGGCCGAAGCGGTGCGTACGCTTATGCGGCGGGGTGATGTCGGCCATGTAGGCGGTGGCGGTGGCGACGGCGGCGCCGGCGACGCCTGCGATGATGCGGCCGACGAACAGGTACCAGACGAAGGGGGCGATCGCCATCATCAGGTAGTCGAAGGTGAGGCCGAGCAGCGAGCAGAGAAGGACCGGGCGGCGGCCGAAGCGGTCCGAGAGATTGCCGAGCACCGGCGAAAAAACGAACTGCATGAAGGCGTAGGCGAAGACGAGGTAGCCGCCGATGACCACGGCATTGGCAACGCTGCCGCCGGTCAGCTCTTCCAGCAGCTCGGGCATGACCGGCACGATGATGCCGACACCGATCATGTCGAGCAGAATGGTGACCAGGATACAGGCCAGCGTCAGGCGGGAGCGGGTCGCAGCTTGCATACGGTGGCGCTAACCTTTGTGAATCTGGGTGCCCCATGCGGGCTGGTTGGTGTCGCGCAGTTGACACAGCCGGATCGGCCAAAGCAAGGCCGAAGGGTGCCGCAGGCGGTATGCGCGACAGGGTAACGCGGGAAGATCGCGAGTCGTTTCAGGGCTTTAACTCGGATGGTTCGTGGGACGATTCAAGCCCTCAGGGTTGCGCATCATGCCCGTAGAGCCAGGCGAGGCGTTTGAGATGGCCGCGGCTCCCCTGGGCCGCGATGACCAGGTTGCGGCCCAGGCTCAGGGGCAAGCGGAGATGGAAAATCCGACCATTGGCCTGTGAAACCCTGGCGACCTGCTCGACGCGGGGACGGCGGATTTGCTCGAATTTGGTGAAGGCGGCTTCGGCGCTGGGCTCCTCGATGAGAAGCGGGGCGAGGACGGCGGCGTCTTCGATGCCCATGGCGGCGCCCTGGGCCTGGAAGGGGACCATGGCGTGGGCGGCGTCGCCTATGAGGCCGATATTGCCCTGGTGCCAGACGGGGGTGTCGACGGTGTAGAGGGGCCAGGGCGTCCAGCTTTGCCCGGCTGCGGAGAGGATGGCCCGGGCACGGGCAGGGAGGCGGCGGGGCAGGCGGGGGGCGCCCTGGTCGGGGAGTTCGTCGCGCGAGGCGGCGGCGGCGAAGAGGGCGATATTGACCTGCTGGCGGTGGGGCAAGGGGTAGCAGACGATGTGGTAGTTGGCGGCGAACAGCACCGAGACGCGGTCCAGTGCAATATGGCTGGCGAGGGCGTCGAAGGGCAGCAGCGTGCGCCAGGCGACGCGGCCGCGCCAGGTAGCGGGCGGGCCGCCGACCAGCGTGGTGCGGGTTTTTGAATGCACACCGTCGGCCCCGATCAATGCGTCGCCACGCAGGGAACGGATTTGGCCACTGGCATCTTCGACCGCAAGGGCAATGCCGTGAGCACTGGCCACAGCGTCCCATGAGTGGGTGCCATAGAGGATATCTATGTTGGCAAAGCGTCTCGTGGCCTTGTGGAGCACCTCGGCGAGGTCGGCGCGGTGCATGACTGCATAGGGGGCGCCGAACCGTTCCCGCATGATGGCGCCGAGTTCGAGCGTCACCAATGGGCGCTTGGCGCGGGGCGGGTAGAGGTCGATGCCGGTGGGTTCGAGGCTATTGGCCGTGATGGCTTCATCGAGGCCGAGGCGATCGAGAACGCGACGGGCATTGGGGCTGATCTGCAGGCCCGCGCCGAATTCGGAGACGGAAGCGTTGCGTTCGAGCACGGTGACATTGGCGCCGAACTTGGCGAGCGCCAGAGCCAGCGTAAGCCCCGATATGCCGGCACCTGCGATGAAGAAGGTGCGGCGGCCGGTCTTCGGCATGTCAGCTAAAACTCAAGCGGCGTCAGCGTGATAGATGGCCGAGAGCGGGTTGGCGGTGCCGGCGGCGAGGGCGGGATTGTAGACGTAATGGGTCGAGCAATAGGGGCAGACGGCCTCGTTATCCTTGCCCATGTCGATGAAGATATGGGGATGATCAAACGGGGGCAGGGCGCCGACGCACTGGAATTCCTTGGACCCGACCTCGATCTGGCGGAGGCCTTCGGTGTTGTGGAAGTGGGGCGTGGTGCCGTGGGCTGCCATCGGGGATAACCTGGATAGATGATTTGGTGGGCCGGACCATAAACAATGGCAGAGGCGAAAGAAAGGTCTTGCGGCTGTTCACATCGGCCCAAACAGGTGACACCGATTGGCCGAATAGGTTAGCAGACTGTTCACATCTACACGCTCCAGAGTGACCGAATTGCCAAATTTCCAGTCCGACGGCCTGACGCTGGCCTATGAGTCCTTCGGGGAGGGCGCACCGGTTTTGTGCATCCATGGCTTTGCCTCGAGCGGCAAGGTCAACTGGATCGATACGGGCTGGGTCGAGGCGCTGACAGAGGCTGGATACCGGGCAATTACGCTCGACAATCGCGGGCATGGGCAATCGGACAAACCCTATGACCCCGATGCCTATTATCCGCAGGTCATGGCCAGGGATGCGGTGGCGCTGCTGGATCATCTGGGAATCGAAAAGGCGGCATTGCTGGGCTATTCGATGGGTGCTCGGATCGCGGCATTCATGGCGTTCCAGGATGAGGAGCGGGTAGTGTGCGCCATATTCGGGGGCATGGGGATGAATCTCATCAACGGGCTCAGCGACGGCAATGACATCATCGCCGGGCTGCGGGCGCCGGCCCTGGCGGGACTGACCCATCCCACGGCGCGGCAGTTCCGAATATTTGCCGAGCATACGGGGGCCGACCGCGAAGCTTTGGCGGCCTGCATGGAGACCTCGCGCGAGCCCATGGCGCGGGCCGATGCGCGGCGGATCAATGTGCCGGTGCTGGTGGCGGTGGGCGAGGCGGACGAGATGGCGGGATCGCCTGTGCCGCTGGCCGAGCTGATTCCGGGTGCGGAAGCCTTCGTCATTCCCAAGCGCGACCATATGCGGGCGACCGGTGACGCAAAATTCAAGGCTGCCGCGATAGAGTTTTTGGGCAGAACGTTGCCGGACAACAGCCAATCGTGAACCAAGTGGCCCGCAAGGGCTTTGTTTCAGAGCATGAGATGGCTTATATCGGTAAATCTCGATAAAGCGGAGTGCCGCCCCCCATGAGCGTCAGCGCAAAGAAATCAGCCGAAATCCAATCCATGGACCCCGTCTGGGAAGCCGTGCGGGCGGGAGCCAGGCAGATCGTGGCGGCCGAGCCTTCTTTGTCGAATGTGGCGATCTCAGCGATTCTCAATCACGAGACGTTCGAGCAGGCGCTGGGCCATCGGCTGGCGGCGCGGCTCGACCATGACGATGTTTCGGCCGACCTGATCCGGCAGGCTTTTGCCGAGATGATCGTGGATTTCCCCGATATCGGGCAGGCCGCGCGGATCGATCTGGCGGCAACGCTGGAACGCGATCCGGCATGCCACCGGGCAATCGAGCCGCTGCTGTTCTTCAAGGGCTACCAGGCCATCCAGACGCATCGTTTCGCCCATGCCATGTATCTGGCGGGGCGGCGGGACTTTGCGCTTTACCTGCAAAGCCGGGCCAGCCAGGTGTTCCAGGTGGATATCAACCCGGCGGTGCCGATGGGCAAGGGCATCATGCTCGACCATGGCACGGGGCTGGTGATCGGGGAAACGGCAACGGTCGGCGACAATGTGTCGATGCTGCAGAACGTGACGCTGGGCGGCACGGGCAAATCGGACCAGGACCGCCATCCCAAGATCGGCAATGGCGTGCTGATCGGGGCGGGGGCGAAGGTTCTGGGCAATATCCGTATCGGGGATTGCTCGCGGATCGGGGCCGGTTCGGTGGTGCTCAAGGAAGTGCCGCCGCGCGTGACCGTGGCGGGCGTGCCGGCCAAGGTGATCGGCGAAGCGGGCTGCGCCCAGCCGGCGCTGGTGATGGACCAGGAGTTTCTGGTTCACGATCTGAACGGCTGAGCGGGTCGATTTTCCGGTGATGCCGGCCTGCAACCGGCGGTAGCCGGCGCTTCCGGTGCTCACGTACCAATGTAGGCTCCGCTTCGGTTCTCGTTCCCGCATACGCATGAAAACACTGTGTCATTCCCGCGCAAGCGGGAATCCATTCTGTTTTTCCCGGATGTCGGCAAGGAAGAGTGGATTCCCGCCTGCGCGGGAATGACGTTGTGGGTGGGGTAGGTTGTGCGCCCCGATCACTCGCAGTTTGAAGGCCGCAACACTTCATCGGGGATTGTCACCGCTAAAATGGGGCGCAACGGGGGTTGTGTGCGTTAATCGGGTGACTAGATTGCCGGCTAACGCAAATCAGCAGGATAAGCACCGTGAACCATCCCGAAATCATCAAGCTGCAGAAATTCCTGCAACTGAAGTTCAACAACAGAAATATCGATGTGCGGCCGCGCGCCAAGCTGAACGATTCCGTCGAAGTGTTTATCGGCGATGAATCGATCGGCCTTATTCACGTCGACGATGAGGATGGCGACAAGTCGTACATCTTCAACATGTCGATCCTGGATATCGATCTGGACGAAGTTTGAGGGTAGAGGGACCTTCAACCGCCACGGCGTCATTCCCGCTTAGGCGGGAATCCATTCTGCCTTGCGGTGTGCCCGGAGAAAGAGTGGATTCCCGCCTAAGCGGGAGTGACGCCGTGGGCAACAGGCGGTTCGGGGCGTGACGATCCGCTACCAGGCCCCGATCTTTTCCAGCCAGAGTTGCATCTGGTCGTCGAACTGGCGCCAGGATTGCAGCGCTATGGCGTCGAAGGCGTAGACGGCGGCGATGCCGCTGGGCAGGTAGACGGTGCGGACGCATTGCTCGGGCGCGCCGGGGCTGATGGGGGCCATGCATTTGGCCACAAAGGGATTGGCCGAGAGCGGGTCGTACCAGACGTGCTCGCCATCATAGCCGGCGGCGGCGCCGAGCGGCTTGCCAACCAGGCCGGGAATGCCGGCCAGCGTTTTATCGCCAAATTGATGCAGATAGACCGCGTCGAGCAGGGTGCTGCTGGTCCGCGCGCGGCTGCGCGGCAGCAGCATGACCTGGACGGTGAGCGCCGTTGCGCCGTCGGGCGCGAACATCACGGTCAGGTCGATCTGATTGGTGAAGCCATCACGGATCTGTTCGCCATAGCGGAACCAGGCGGTGGGGATGGTCAGCTCGCGGCCGGAAATGGTCTGCACGATGGGGTTGCGATCATCGAGCGAGGGCGTCGGCACGCGCGAGGTGCGGCCCAATTCATCAATGAGATAGGCGGCGCCAACGGCCAGCAGCAGGGCCAGGGCGGCGATGCCGGCCAGGTTGAAACCCAGCGATGGCGGGGCATGGCGTGGTGTGGCGGGCGCCGATTGCGGGCTCATGACCAGAATTAACCAGATTTGGCGAGCGGAGGTGACAAGCGATAGGGCGGCCAATATGCTTAATGAAGGGTTAATATTGGTTCCCGATGTGATGAATATCGGGGCACGACAGGGCGGTTGGACATGGCCAAGGAATTGCTGCTGGCGGCGTTTCTTATCGGTATCGGGCTGTGCGTGGCGGGGGCGGGAACCCACCTCTACCAATGGCTGGCCCGGCAACAGGCCATGCTGCGCTATGACGGGGTGACCTTTGCCGGCTCGATGGGCAATCTGGCCATGAGCTTTGTCTGCGGACCCTATATCATGCTGCAAATGGGCTGGAGCCAAGAGGACAATGGCACGCTGTCCATGACCTCCATGCTGGTTGCCGCGCTGGTGGCGTTCGGCTGGGCCTTCATCACGGGGCTGCTGTTCATGGGCGCCTACGTCGCCATTCGGTACTAGACGCCAGGACTGGGCGGCCATGTCCAATGCCGGACATGTTCGACGAGCGCACGCAGCTTCGGGGCCATGTTCCGCCGCTGCGGGTAGTAAAGATAGAACCCGGGAAAGGGCGGGAGGAACTCCTCCAGCAGCCAGATCAGCTCGCCCCTTTCCACGTGGGGCCGGAATGTTTCCCGCGTCGCGAACGTGATCCCGGCACCGCTCATTGCCGCGCGCAGCATCAGGCGCAGGTCGTTCGTCGTGATCTGGGGATTGACGGCAACATTGAAGGCTATGCCGTTCTCTGCGAATTCCCAGCGATAGGGCGCGACATCTGGTGCGGAACGCCAGCCGATGCAGCGATGGTTGACCAGGTCGCGGGGATGGGCAGGCGTGCCATGGGCCGCCAGATAGGCGGGCGCGGCCACGGCCGCTTCGCGCTGATCAGGCCCTAGCGGCACGGCGATCATGTCCTGCTCGATGACTTCGCCCAGCCTGACGCCGGCGTCAAACCCCGCCGCCACGATATCAAATTCCTCGTCGGTTACCGTCACATCGATGGTCACCGAGGGATAGGCCGCGGCAAAGGCGGCGAGCAGCGGACCGGATAGGAAGCTCTCGGCAATCGAGGTGACGGCCAGCCTGAGCAGCCCGCGTGGCTGCAGATCGGCCGTCAGGTGCTCCAGAATTGCCGTGATTTCGGAGACTGGGCCGGAGAGTGCGGCGTGCAGCCTCTCGCCGGCTTCGGTCAAATGGACAGACCGCGTGGTGCGCGTTACCAGCGCCACGCCCAGGCTGTCTTCGAGCCGCCGCATGCCCTGGCTGACGGCGGAGCGTGTCACGCCGAGCCGATCTGCGGCCGCGCGGAAATTGTCCGCTTCGGCAACGGCTTGAAACAGTGCCAGAAGGTTCAGGTCGAGATTCATTGTCCAGCACTGCTAACCATCCAGTCCATCACTATAGGGGTACTGGCGACAATGATGAAGGCCTAGCTTTCGGGTGACAGCACAACCAGGAGACAGATCATGCAAAAACCGCTGGCAACACTGGCAACAATCGCCCTGCTTGGCCAGGTGGGCAACGTCGAGGCGGCCGATGCGACGGCTCATCACCCCTATGCCGGCATGTGGGTTACCCAGGACGGGCATATCCGCCACGAATTGCTGCCCAATGGCCGCTATGTGGAGGCGCGCGGCACGCGTGAACGGGCCTATGAAGGGCGCTATGAGGTGAGCGGCGACCATATCGAGTATTGGGACGACACCGGCTTCACGGCGGATGGCGATTTCGTCGATGGCGTACTCTATCATGCCGGGATGATCCTCTATCGGCGGTAGAGCCCACAAAAACAATGAGGCCAGCTTCTTGTCGAAGCTGGCCTCATTCTTCAGACCCCTATCAGGGATAGGCTGAGCTTTGGGCTCGGGGCGGGGTCCGGAACTGGGTGATTATTTGATGCCGGCGGTGGTGGCGACGGCGATCTGACGGCTGTCGAGCATGTCGACCCATTGGCCGGCATGGGCCTGGGACTGGCGCTTGACATAGTGGTAGGGGGTGTCGCTCCAGAGGCGCACGGCGCCATCCTGATTGTCGAGCACCAGATCGCCGCGGTCGGTGCGGACGATCAGCACGGCATGGCCGCCGCCATCGGCTTCCTTGACGATGGCCATCAGCAGGGTGCTGACGGGCCAGCCGGCATTGATCAGCTCGCGGCGCTTGGCCAGGGCAATGTCTTCGCAATCGCCATAGCCGTTGGGATAGGTCCAGAATTCGTCGACCTGGTAGAGATCGATATCGGCAACGGGAACGACATTGCCATTGATATTGGCGTTGATCTGCAGCAGCTGCGACCAGCGGGCCTCATCGAGCGGCATGGCGGGCACGATCTCCTGGTTCGCGCGGCATTCGGCGGGGCGCGACTTGCAGAACTCGGCATGGCCGACCGGAATGCTGGTGGCGCCTTCGACGACCTGGACGAAAGCCACATTGGTCAAGTCGAGGGCCTGGGCCGGGGCGGTGATGGCTGCGAAGGCGAGAAACGCCGTGAACAGTGCCTTGGTGTTGAAAAACATTGAGTGATCTCCCTGATGGAGACCACGTTAGGGACCGCCGATTGCCCCGATCCGAAAACTGCAATGCAGTTTTTATGCAAGTTTTATGGGTTGGATTCAGGAGGCGTTTACCATGGCGGGCTCTTGCCTTCTCCCCTTGTGGGAGAAGGTGCCCGTAGGGCGGATGAGGGGGCCTCCTAGGGTTCTGGCATGGGATGACGCAGAACCCCTCACCCTGATCATTCTTCTGAACGAAGAATGATCTGTCCCTCTCCCACAAGGGGCGAGGGTGGGCTCTGGTGATGGGGAGGCTTGGTGCCCTGGGGCTAAATCAGTTCATCCGCAGGTTTTGCTGGACGACGGTGAGCATTTCCTGGGCGGAGGCGAATTCTACCGCGACGCCGTTCTGGAAATGGCGGACCACGCGGGCGCGCATGCGGCCCAGGGTGACGGGCGTGCCCATGGCGGGGCGCACGTCGAGTTCGATGGCGGCGCCGGACAGCGAGATATCGATGATCTTGCAATTGTAGCGGCGGCCATCGTCGAGGACGACGGTGGAATGGCGGATATCGGGGACGACGCGCTCGTGGCGGCGGTCTTCCGGCAGGTTGAGGACATCCTTATTGGCCAGCCAGGTGAGCTGGGCCGCCATCTTGTCGCGCTTGCGGGGGGAGGCGGCGATGTCCATTTCAAAGCCGCCTTCCATCTGGGACAGGATGGTACCCTCGATGCGGCCGACATGGTCGATATAGGCGATGACGCGCTCGCCGACGACGCCGGCAACCGGAGCGATGACCATGGCATCGCCGGGGGACATTTCGATGACCTGGCAGGGGAATTCGCGGCGGTCGGCCAGCATGTAGCGGCCCAGCACCGAGACCTTGACGCGCTGGAAGCGCGCCGAATCGGCCCGCGTGCGCGCCGGAGCAATGAATCGCGGTGATTGGATGTCGTCGCTGAGCATTACCGGCCGGCCGCACTGTGTTTGCACGGTAACATAGGCGGGCTTGGTTAATGCTTGGTATTATTTGGGTCCGTCAAAAGCCGATCAAATACCGCCAGGCGGCTTGATGATTTACTTACTGCGACCGCCGTCGATCACCGCCAGATGGGCATAGCGGCGGGCGCTGCGGCCATAGAGCGTGGCGGGAATCGGCATGGGGGAGGCGGCGCTCATATAGCCGCCGTCATTGCCGACATTAGTGGCGACTTCGCGCACGGTTTCTTCCATGGCCACATCGTCGGGCCAGATCAGGCGCAGGCCGGTGATGCGCTGCTCGAGAATGGGCTGCACGCCCAGCCAATAGGGCTCTTCGAGCGCCGTCATGGCGCCGAGCAGGCGGGTGTGGGTGGAGCCATTGTGGCGCAGGGGCATGAGAATGGTTTCGAAGGAAACCTTGGTGTGCAGCGCTGTGGTGCCCTGGAAGGTGACGAGAGCCACGGCGTGATCCTCGGTGACGGCGCGGATCAGGGTATCCATGGCGTCGCGGTCGCGCTCGTGCCAGAGGTCATTGAACGAGCGCCCCTTGAGCTCGCGGCAGTAACTTGTGCACAGGTGCGAACCGGCCAGGCGGAAAGAGAACTTCTCGGCCTCGTCGAATTCGAGAATAAAGGTATTGGCGAGTGCTTCGCGAATGCGCGTGGGATCGATATCCTTGCGGTCGGGAGCGCTGCGGGACCCGCGGATGGCGTTCCAATAATCGTAGAGGGTCCGGGTGCTGGTCTGCATTGCTGTTCTTTCGCCGATGGCCATGCGAGCGCTCTCCCCTTGGAACGCATCCGCCGCATCCCGACATTCGCAAATGGCGGGGGCAAAAGCGCCCTTAAAGAACAGTTAAGGTTAACGCGGCTGTCCCAATGTGGAAAAGAAGAGCCAAAGCGGCGCGGCGCCAGCGAGTCGGGGAGTAATGATGGTTGAACAAGGCGAGACACCAGGCCAGCCGGGCCGGGAGCCGGTCTTTCTGCTGCCTATATCGGTGACGGCGCTGGCCGGTGTCATGGCAGCGATTCACCTGGCATCAACCTTCGTGCTTAACCAGCAGGGTTATAACGACTTCATCCTGTGGTTCGCTTTCCTGCCGCTGCGGATTGTGGTGGCGGGCAGTGATCTGGCGGCGGCGGTGCCGCTGATCTGGACCCCGTTCAGCCATGCGCTGATCCATGGCGGCTGGGATCACCTGCTGGTCAATGTGGCCTGGCTGGCGATTTTCGCGACGCCGGTGGCGCGGCGCTATGGGGCAGGGCCGATGCTGGCGATATTTTTCGTCTCCGCTGCGGCAGGAGCGGCGTTCTTTGCGGCGACGACACTCTATTCGGGGGCCTATCTGATCGGGGCGTCAGGCGGGGTTTCCGGGCTGACCGGGGCGGCGGTGCGGTTCATCTTCCAGCCGGTCATCGTGGCCCAGCACCCCGAAACAGGCGAGCGGATGGTCATGGGGCGGCATCTGGCGGGTTTTGGCGATCTCATGCGGGATGCACGCGCGCGGACGTTCATCATCATCTGGGTGGTGCTCAATGCCGCCGTGCCGGTGCTGCCGCTGCTGACGGGGACCGCCATTGGCGTGGCCTGGCAGGCGCATCTGGGCGGGTTTTTTGCGGGGATTTTGCTGGTGGGGCTGTTTGAGCGGAAGGGGCGGTAGGGCTTCGCGGGGAGGATCGGAGTACCCCCTCCTAGCCTCCCCCTGATAGGGGGAGGGACCGCCCTGTGGTTGGGGCTCGATCTCACTTCAAGAGTGGAGATATTCCTCCCCCTGTCAGGGAGAGGTTAGGTGGGGGTATCCGCTTCACAAGAAGCAAACGGAGGTTCCCGCTTTCGCGGGAATGACATTGTGGTGGTCAGTAAACCTTGGCCGGATCGAACAGGCGGGGAAGGCCGAGGTCTTTGAGGGCCACACTCCCTCCGGCCACTTCCACCGCGCGGTAGAAGCAGGATTTGCGGCCGGTGTGGCAGGCGGCGCCGCGGCCGGTTTGCTCGACCGTCATGACCAGGGCGTCCTGGTCGCAATCGGTGCGCAGTTCGACCAGCTTCTGCAATTCGCCAGAGGTTTCGCCCTTTTTCCAGATCTTGTTGCGCGAGCGGGACCAGTAATGGGCGATGCCGGTTTCGAGCGTCAGGGCCAGGGCCTCGGCATTCATATGGGCGAGCATCAACACGTCCTTGCTTGAGGCTTCGATGGTGACAACGGTGACAAGGCCCGCCGCGTCGAAACGCGGGGCGAAGGCGGTGCCTTCTTCCAACTCGTCATGGGTGAGGGCGGTGGGATCGGCGAAGGTGATGCTCATGGGGTGGGTTTTAGCGCGGGCGAGGGCGCTGCGCTAGGTGATAGGTCAGGGCGGCGCGTAGGCAGAGGGCCAATGGTTCGGCCGGGACGGAGCCGGTGCTGGGCAGCAGGAGGGCGCGGTTGCCGTCGAAGGTGAAATCATCGGCGAAATGGGCGCGGAAGGTATCGATCAGGCTGGTCTGGCAGTTGAACAGGACCGCGCATTTGTCCGGCGCGGAGCGGACCATGCCGAGCCGGATCGTGGAGCCGCTACGGCTGGTCTCGGTGAGATAGGCGGGTTCGCCCCATTTCAGCGTTTCAGTCAGGGGACCGACGCCGGTGGTTTGGGCAGCGGTGGCGAAGATCAGCTCGCGGACGGTCAGCAGGCGCCGTTGCACTGGCTCGGGATAGCGCGCCAGGGCTTGGGCCACTGGTTCGGGGACTGGCGGGGCGCTGGCGAGTGACTGCTGTTCGGACATGGCTGTTCCCCCCGATGGCCCCGATCATAAGGAGCGCGAGGGAAACAGGCAAATGGCGTCGATTGGTCCTAGCGCTTGCCGACCATGGCGAAGAAGCGGTCTTGTTCCTGGCGGTCTTCGGCGAAGACGCCGGTGAAGCGGTGGGTGATGGTGGAGACGCCGTGGGCGTGGATACCGCGCATGGACATGCACATATGCTCGGCTTCGAGCATGACGGCGGCACCGCGGGGGCCGAGGTTCTCGTTCAGCGCGTCGATGATCTGCGCGGTGAGGTTTTCCTGGGTCTGCAGGCGCCGGGCGAAGACTTCGACGAGGCGCGCGAGCTTGGACAGGCCGACCACACCATCATGGGGCAGGTAGGCGATGTGGGCCTTGCCGACGAATGGCACCATGTGGTGTTCGCAATGGGAGCTGAAGGGAATGTCGCGGACGAGGACAATATCGTCATAGCCGCCGACTTCCTTGAAGGTGCGGTTGAGGATGGCTTTGGGGTCTTTGTCGTAGCCGGCATAGAGTTCGCCATAGGCCTTGGCGACACGGCGCGGCGTATCGAGCAGGCCTTCGCGCGTGGGGTCGTCGCCGGCCCAGGCGATCAGGGTGCGAACGGCCGCCTCGGCTTCTTCCCTGGTGGGACGAGCGGGCGCATTTGCCGGCCGGGACAGGGGAAAAGGCGGCTTGACGCGGGCATCCATCTGGCAGCTCCTTGCGGCAGCACCGCATTGAAAGGCAGCAAAAGCGATTTTTTGGACTTGTTAGACGCGTGCAACGTCCTGACAGCCCGAGTGCGAGCACCTATATAGGAGGCTGGGCACGGGCCGACAAGAAACAGAATTGTTCGTTTCATGGAACTCAGCGATCTCTATTCCGATAAAATCCTCGATCTTGCAGCAAATGCCCGCCAGCCGCCCCGGCTGACCCAACCGCATGCCAGCGCACGCAAAACCAGCCGGGTTTGCGGTTCGACCATCGAGGTCGATGTGGTGGTGCGGGATGGCGTGATTGCCGAATATGGGCACGAGATTTCGGCCTGTGCTCTGGGGCAGACATCGGCGGCGGTCGTGGCGCGGGAGATTGTCGGCACGCCGGTGGATGAGTTCCGGGCGGTGCGGGCGCAGATGCATGCCATGCTCAAGGAGAATGGGACGCCGCCAGCGGGCAAGTGGAGCGATCTCAAATATCTCGAGCCGGTGCGGGACTATTCGGCGCGGCATATGTCGACGCTGCTGGTGTTCGACGCGGTGGCGGCTGCTCTGGAAAAGATCGAGGCAGTTGAATCGGTTACGGCCGGTTCCTGATGGATCGAGTCATTGCGCGATTCTTGTCCGGCTTTTGGCGCGTGGTCGACCTGCCGTTCAAGATCGCGGCTGTGCTGCTGATCACCATTTATCGCTATACGCTCTCGGCCTTTGCGGGGCGGACCTGCCGACATCTGCCGACCTGCTCGGAATATACGCGGGATGCGATCTGGCAATTCGGCTTCTGGCCCGGGGGCTGGATGGGACTTGCACGGTTCGTGCGGTGTAGGCCGGGTGGGACGCATGGCTATGATCCGCTGCCGGAGAAGGTGCCGGAGGGGGCGCGGTGGTTTGCGCCTTGGGGCTATGGGCGGTGGAGGTAGCCTCCCCACCGGGTCATTCCGGCGCAGGCCGGAATCCATGCTGTGCTCTCTCCCCGCACGAGATGGTGTTGATGGCCTTCAGCATCGATCCCGGCCTGCGCCGGGATGACATCGAGTTTTTGAGGCCTGCTGCTGGAAATACATGGAATACGTGCTAGACAGGCCGCCTTGTTTGCAAAACGCAAGCATCATCCCAATTTCTGGAGACCTAAAATGACGATCAAGGTGACGTTCCCCGACGGTGCAGCTCGCGACTATGCGCGTGGCACCACCGGGACCACCGTGGTCGAGGGCATCTCCAAGAGCCTGGCCAAGAAGACGGTGGCCATGCGCTGGAACGGCGTGCTCAGCGATCTCAGCGATCCGCTGGAGGAAGACGGCCGCATTGAATTCGTCACGCGCGACAGCGGGTCCAAGGATGCGCTGGAGCTGATCCGGCACGATACGGCGCACGTGCTGGCGGAAGCGGTGCAGGAGCTGTGGCCCGGTACGCAGGTGACGATCGGTCCGGTGATCGAGAACGGCTTTTATTACGACTTCAAGCGCGAGACGCCGTTTTCCGAAGAGGATTTCCCGGTCATCGAAAAGAAGATGGCCGAGATCGTTGATCGTGGTGCCGCTTTTACCAAGGAAATCTGGACGCGCGACCAGGCCAAGGAATTCTTCAAGGCCCGCGGCGAGACGTTCAAGGTCGAGCTGGTCGATGCCATTCCGGCCGACCAGTCGCTCAAGATGTATAAGCAGGGCCAGTGGATCGATCTTTGCCGGGGGCCGCATATGCGCTCGGTCAAGGATATCGGCACGGCATTCAAGCTGACCAAGGTGGCCGGCGCCTATTGGCGTGGCAACAGCAATAATCCGGTGCTGAGCCGCATCTACGGCACCGCCTTTGCGACCAGGGAAGAGCTGGACGCTTATCTCCATATGGTGGAAGAGGCGGAAAAGCGCGATCACCGCAAGATCGGGCAGGAGATGGACCTGTTCCACTTCCAGCCAGAGGCGCAGGGATCGGTGTTCTGGCACCCCAAGGGCTATGTGCTGTACAATCAGATGGAGGCCTATATCCGCCGCCGTCTGAACAATTCCGGCTATGTCGAGGTGAAGACGCCGCAGTTGATGAGCTCCAAATTCTGGGAGGCGTCGGGGCACTGGGGCAAGTATCGCGAGAACATGTTCGTGGTGCCGGACGAGGTGCCGGGGACGGAAGAAGAAGGGCCGGTTCTGAGCGGCAAGGGCGACCTGATGGCGCTCAAGCCGATGAATTGCCCGGCCCATATCCAGATCTTCAACCAGGGCATCAAGAGCTATCGCGATCTGCCGTTGCGCATGGCCGAATTTGGTTGCTGCCATCGCAACGAGGCGCATGGTGCGCTGCATGGCTTGATGCGCGTGCGGCAGATGACGCAGGACGATGCGCATATTTTCTGCCGTGAAGACCAGATCCAAGCCGAGACGGAGCATTTCGTGCATCTGCTCTATTCGGTTTATGAGCATATGGGCTTTGCCGATGTGGTCATTAAGCTGGCAACGCGGCCGGAAAAGTTTGGCGGCACGATCGAGCGCTGGGATGCGGCCGAGAAGGCGCTGGGCGATGCCCTGCGCGCGACCGGCTATGATTTCGAGATCGCCGAGGGCGAGGGGGCTTTCTATGCACCCAAGCTCGAATTCCATCTGCGCGACGCCATCGGCCGCTCCTGGCAGGTGGGGACGCTGCAGCTGGACTATGTGCTGCCCGAGCGGCTGGACGCGACCTATGTCGCCGAAGACGGTTCGCGGCAATATGTGGTGATGCTGCATCGGGCGATCCTGGGGTCGCTGGAGCGGTTCATCGGCATGATGATCGAGAACTATGCCGGCAAGATGCCGATGTGGCTGGCCCCGACCCAGGTGGTCGTGGCGACCATCGTGTCGGAGGCGGATGACTATGCGGCAAAGCTGGTGCGCCAGCTGCGCGAAGCGGGCATCCGCGCCGAGATCGATACGCGCAACGAGAAGATCAACTACAAGGTGCGCGAGCATTCGGTGGGCAAGGTGCCGCTGCTGTTCGTGGTGGGCAAGCGCGAGGCCGAGGAAGGCAGCGTGTCGGTTCGCCGGCTGGGCACCGAAGGACAGAAGGTCACTCCGTTCATGGATGCCCTGGTAGCGCTGATGGCCGAGGCCACCGCGCCCGATCTCAAGGCGAAGGCCGCTGCCTGATGCCGCAGCGGCCGTCCAATCGCGAGATCAAGGCACTCACCCATCTGGGTGAGGAGAATGCGCTTGGGCCCGACGACTTCAAGGATATCGGCGAGAAGGTTTTCGCCGGCATGCTGAAGAAGGGCTGGGTGGTCGAGGCCGAAGGGTTGCCCGGAAAATACCGGGCGACTATCAAAGGGCTGACCATCCACGAAGGCGAGATCATCTTCGCAGGGCGGTGGAGACGCTAGACGAAGCGGCCAAGAGAGTCTTTGCTGGGGTACCCCCTCCTAGCCTCCCCCTGATAGGGGGAGGGATGGCCGGTGGGGTGGCGCGATAGTGCCGGGAACTGGATCGGTCCCTCCCCCTATCAGGGGGAGGCTAGGAGGGGGTATTCTTTCGTCATGCCAGACCTGATCCCCATTACCCGTTCCATTGCCATCGATCCCTCCGAGATCGAAGAGAATTTCGTGCGCTCGGCAGGACCGGGCGGGCAGAATGTCAATAAGGTGTCGAGCGCGGTGCAGCTGCGGTTCAACCTTTTGGCCTCCCCCAATATTCCCGAGGCGATGAAGCGGCGGGTGGCGGGGCTGGCCGGGCGCCGGCTGACCAAGGATGGCGTTTTGATCATAACGGCCAATAGCCACAGAGACCAGCCGATGAACCGCGCCGAGGCGCAGCAGCGACTGGTGGATTTGCTGGTGGCAGGGGCTCATGTGCCCAAGGCGCGGGTTGCGACGCGGCCGACGCTGGCATCCAAGCAGAGGCGGCTCACGGGCAAGGCCATCCGCTCGACCACAAAGTCACTCAGAAGCAGAAGGCCGGACGCTGATGGAGCCTAAACGTATTTTCGTGACGGGAACGGCGGGGTTTATCGGCTTTCACCTGGCGCAGCGCCTGCTGGCCGATGGGCACAGCGTGACCGGCTATGACGGGGTGACCAATTATTACGATGTGAGCCTCAAGCGTGCACGGCTGGCGCTATTGGCCGAGCATCCGAATTTCACCTTTGTCGAGGCCATGCTGGAAGATGGCGCGCGGGTGAAAGAGGCGCTGGGCGAGAGCCGGGCGCAACTGGTGTTCCACCTGGCGGGGCAGGCCGGGGTGCGCTACAGCATCGATCATCCGCAGAGCTATGTGCAATCCAACCTGGTTGGGACATCCAATGTGCTCGAAGCAGCGCGGGAGATGCCGCCCGAGCATCTGATCTTTGCCTCGACCAGCTCGGTCTATGGCGGCAATACCAAGATGCCATTTGCCGAAACCGACCGGGCGGATAGCCCGGTATCGCTCTATGCCGCGACCAAGAAATCGGGCGAGGCCATGGTGCATTCCTATTCCCATCTCTGGGGCATTGCTTCGACCAGCGTACGGTTTTTCACGGTCTATGGGCCGTGGGGGCGGCCTGATATGGCCTTGTTCAAATTCGTTTCCGCCATCCAGGATGACAGGCCCATCGACATTTATGGCGAAGGCAAGATGCGGCGCGACTTTACCTATGTCGACGACCTGGTCGACGCGCTGGTGCGGCTGGCGGGGAAGCCGCCGGTCAAGGGCGAGCCGGTTCGGGGCGATAGCCTTTCGGCGGTAGCGCCCTATAGGGTGGTCAATATTGCCGGGGGCAAGCCGAGCGAGCTGATGGCTTTCGTTGCGGCGGTCGAGAATGCGATGGGCAAGCCGGCCAGGCGCAATATGCTGCCGATGCAGCAGGGTGACGTGGTGGCGACGCAGTCGGATACCGCCTTGCTGAACGAGCTGATAGGCAGTCTGCCGGAAACGCCCATCGAGGTGGGCGTGGCGCGCTTTGTCGAGTGGTACCGGCATTATTACGGCGTGAATTGAAGCCTCCTGCGGGCATTGTTGAAGCTGAGGTTTTCGTTGAATACAGCCAGCCTGAAATTTGGAACGAGCGGCTTGCGCGGCCTGGCGGTGGAGCTACAGGGGCAGGCGGCGCGGCGCTATGTGGCGGCGTTTCTGCGGCATGCGCAGGCGCTGGGACAATTGGACGGCGGCAGGGTGTTTATCGGGCGGGATTTCCGGCCGTCGAGCCCGGCTATTGCCGAGGATTGCGCGGCAGCGATTGCCCTGTTCGGGCTCGAGGCGGTCGATTGCGGCATGGTGCCGACGCCAGCCTTGGCGCTGCATGCCATGGCTGCAGGATGCTGCGCCATCATGATTACGGGCAGCCATATTCCGGCGGACCGGAATGGGCTCAAATTCTATGTGCCGGGCGGGGAAATCAGCAAGGCGGATGAGGCCGGGATCGTGGCGGCCTTGCGCGACGAGACCGTGCCCGATGGCGGCCTGCCCATGGCCGATGAGGCCGAGCTGGCTGTGGCGCGCTATATTAGGCGCTATGCCGGGCTGCTGCCGGAAGGGGCGCTGGATGGGCTGCGGATTGGGGTCTTCGAGCATTCCAGCGTGGCGCGGGACGTGCTGGGGCAGGTAATGCGGCGAGCCGGTGCGGCGGCGGTGAGCCTGGGGCGGACCGAGAGCTTCGTCGCGGTGGATACCGAGGCCTTTGGCGACGCGGTATTCGCGCCGCTCAGGGGATGGATGGCGCGCGAGCGGCTCGATGCCATCGTATCCTCGGATGGGGATGGCGATCGGCCGCTGTTGATGGACGCCAAGGGCGAATTCGTGCGGGGCGATGTGCTGGGCCTGCTCGCGGCAGGGATGCTGGAGGCGCGAACGGTGGTGACGCCGGTTACCTCCAATTCGGCGCTGGAGCGGACCGGATTTTTCGCGACGGTGCTGCGGACCCGGGTGGGGTCGCCTTATGTGATCGAGGCGATGGAGACGGCGGATGATGGCGTCGTCGGGTTCGAGGCCAATGGCGGCACCTTTGTCAGCCGGGGTATTGCCGGGCTCGATCCTCTGCCGACGCGGGACGCGGTCTTGCCCTTGCTCTGCGCATTGGGATTGGCGGCGCAGCGGACGATGAGCGTCGACGCGCTCGTGGCGGAGCTGCCGCTGCAATATGCTTTGGCCGACCGGCTGCAGGATGTGGCGGCGGAGCGAAGCGGGGCGTTTCTGCGGCGGCTGGGCGAGGATCGCGCCTTTGCCGAGGCGTTTTTTTCGCCGCATGGGATTGCGAGCTTGTCCACGATAGACGGGCTGCAGTTCCGTACGCTGTCGGGCGACATGGTGCATTTCCGCGCTTCGGGCAACGCGCCGGAGCTGCGGTGCTATGTCGAGGGAAGCACGCCTGAAGTAGCGAGGGACTTGCTGGATTGGGGGATGCGGGCGGCGGCCGAGCAGGTGCGGTAGGGAGCGCCCATGGTGTCCGCGATGCCTGCCACCATCATCAAGCACCTTCCTCGGGCTTGACCCGAGGATCATTCGCAACGTGTGCCGTGTGGTGAGTGGCCCTCGGGTCAAGCCCGAGGGAGGCGTTTGTGGGTGGACGAGATTGTGGGGTGCCTGGATTTTGCAGCGCAGTGCGCCCAGCTGCGCCAAATCCCAAGAAAAGGTCGCCCCAGCGGGCGGCCTTTGGTTTTTACTTGGCGACGGCCTGGATGTTGACCTTGCCGATCAAGGAGGCGGGGTCGCTTTCGGCGGCCATGAAGTCGAACATGCCCAGGCCCGGCTCTTCCTTGGCGGTCATGTCGAGGGTGAGCTGCTTGGCCTTGCCGCTGACGAAGCTGTTGATGGCGGCGCCCACTTTCTGGGCGTCGGCGGCGCCGGCGAGCAGGCCGACCACGGTGCCTTCGGCGAGGCCGGCAAAGATCGGGCGCATGGTCGCTGCATCACTGCCCTGTTCGGCGGCGACGGTGGTGAGGATCAGGTCGGACAGCCCCGCATCGGTAACGTCGACGCGCAGGTGATTGATCGCTAGGCCCATGGCCGCAGCCATGGCGGCGTTTTCATTGAGGCCAAACAGGGCCTCGGTCGCGTTGGTCAGCGTGCCGGTGAGCAGGACAGTGGCCAGATTGGCGCCGGTGACCGAAACATCGTCGATGGCGATGGTGTCTTCGGCTTCGTTCCAGGACGCATCGACCGTAAAGCCCAGATCGAGCGAAGTGACGCCCAGGTCGATCAACTGCTGGAGCTGCTCGTCATCGGTCTGCGCGGGCAGCTTGAAGACGAAGTTGCTGGCCGAAGTATAAAGATCGGTCGGAATGCCGTTGCGATAGGCGTCCAGCGCCAGCTCGAAGGCGCCGATACCGATGACGATCCGCTCGTCGGTCTCTGGATCGGGCACGTCCATATCGACATCGGCGAAGGAGAAACCGGCAAAGGCGGGGATGAGCGAGCGCATATTGGCTTCGAGCCAGGCCTCGTCGATGGCAGCGGGAGCGGCCTCTACCACAGCGATCGGGCCGCTGAGATCGGTCTGCTTGATTTCCAGCTTGCCAATATTGAAGTGGCCGTCGCCTTCGACGGCGAATTCCAGCCCATCCATGGTGATTGCCGGATAAATGCCCGGGCTCATGCCGCCCATGGTCATGCCCTTGATGGCGACCGTCAGCGGACGGTCCTCGTCGTCGGTGCCCTTGCAATCAAGGCCGGCAAATTCGACGGAGGAGGATTCAAAGGCGGTAAACATGTCGGCGTAGATATGGAGGGCCTTGCCGATGGTTTCAGGGGAGGGCGTCTCGCCCTCGCGCTCCATGGCCTCGGCCATGCCGATAATGTCGGCGAAGGAGTATTTGAGCGGGCGGGCCTTGAATTCGGCCGCGGTGACCGGGCCGAAATTGCACGACACTTCGGGCGTCGTCAGGGTGCCGCCCTCGAATTGGAGATCGGTATAGATGGTTTCGAGTTCGGTCTGGCCGGTGGCATCCACCAGGCCATAGGTGCCGAGCACGCCGGCGATATTGAAATTGCTGGCGGCGAAGGGGCCCATCTCGGCCGAACCTTCTTCAAGGCCGTCCATGCTCGAACCGGCCAGCTTGACTGAACCGGCGACGCCATCGGTCACATCGGTCAGCACCAGATCGCTGAAGGTTATGACGGTGTCGGAGGAGGCATCGCCAATCGTGGTGGTCGCCTTGACCAGGATTTCGGGGATGGTGATGCTGGTGGCGGTGAGGCCGGCCAGTTCATCGGCATGGCTGGCGACATTGCCGCTGAAAATGTCGCGCAGCGTGGCTTCATCGAGATTGGAGCCGACAGCCGCGATGGTGGGGATTTCCACGGTGAAATCGGTGACGGGCGCAGCGGCGGGTTCTGCCGCCGGAGTCTTGACCTTCTGCGCCCAGGCGGGGCCGGCGGACAGGGCAGTGCTCAACAGGCAGGCGGCGGCCACGGCGCCAAGACGCTGCCGGGATGTCGGGCTTATCATCATGAGTCTTCTCGCAGGTTCGTTCGCGGCGCAATTTGCGGCATTCGTCCGGGGGCTTCAATAGCCAAAGCCGACACAATCGGGCGCGGGGGCGCCCGATTGTCTTGATGATGACACATATCGGAGGGTTGCGGGTGGCGCCGGGCGTGAAACGCCCGGACGGAAGCTCAGGACCCGGTGCCGCGCAGGAATTCGCGCTGCATGGTGATCAGCATGATGCGCAGATCCAGCCACAGCGAGAAATTCTGGATATAGGCAACGTCGTGATCGATGCGGCCGATGGCCTGTTCGCTCTGCGTGGTGGGGCCGCGATAGCCATTGGCCTGAGCCCAGCCGGTGAGGCCCGGGCGCATATGGCGGCGATAGCTGTAATAGGGCACCAATTGCTCGTAGGGCATGCCGGCGGCGAGCTGCCCGCCGACATGGGGACGCGGGCCCACCAGCGACATGTCGCCCCGCAGCACGTTGAGCAATTGGGGCAGCTCATCAATGCTGGTGCGGCGAAGGAACCGGCCGAGCGGCATGACGCGGTCATCCTCGGCCACGGTCTGCTTCACCCCTTCGGTGTTGCAGTGCTCGATATACATGGAGCGGAACTTGAGAATGGTGAACATGCGCCCGCCCAGGCCGACGCGTGGCTGGCGGAACAGCGCCGGGCCAGGATCGGACAGGCGGATCGCCAGCGTCACCATGATCAGCAGCGGGCCGAGGAAAATCAGGGCCAGCAGGGATACCACAATATCGAAGGCGCGCTTGATCGCCAGTTCGACCTGGCGGCGTGACGTCATCGTCAGATCAGCCGGATACTTGCCAGTCCACAAAGAGGGCAGACCATTGGCAGAACGTTCGCTCAGACGAAGAGAGATTTGCGGATAGGGGTGTGCAGGCACGTCACTATTTGCAGAAGCGGAGTAGTCTTGCAGCAGATGCGGATTGGTACTGTCGAACGACATATTCATCACCCTCACGAACCCGCCATGCGCCCGCCGCCGCGGTGGCATTAATAGTCTGTTAATGATCGCATGAGGCTTGAATCCTGGCAATAGGGGGAGTGCAATGTGAACACTTCGTCATGCTATTGATATACTTGACAAAATTTCTTGAACACGAGCATTTGTGTTGCAGAAAATCAACATTTTTTACAACAATATTTATCCAATTGGTCCATTTTTGGAATACCAAGCCGGATGCGGACAAAAGTTACTTGATTTTGATTCTAGCAGAGCAGTTAACGGGAGTGTTGATTTCCCGTACCGCGAAATGAGATTGTAAGAACGCGGACTACAAATGGGGATATATTGTTTCCTCATGTATTTTATGCCGGAGCTGCAATGTGCATAGTTTCAAGGTGCTTGCCTTGTAGCAACGATGTGACCGCCTGCTTAGTATTCGTTGCACGCAAATGAGTTTTGCGCAGAAATTCCGGCGAAGCGTGGCGTGGTCGGCCGTGGGCAGCGCCGGCAATAACGTGATCAGTTTCCTGGTGTTTGCGCTGGTGGTGCGGGCCGTGGAGCCGAGCGTGATCGGCGTGATGGCGGTGGCCCTGGTCTTTGTCGATATGGGCAAGAGCTTCGTTTCGGCCGGGGTGCCCGATCTCATCGT
The DNA here is from genome assembly GCF_030159855.1 of Devosia yakushimensis. Classification (NCBI taxonomy): domain Bacteria; kingdom Pseudomonadati; phylum Pseudomonadota; class Alphaproteobacteria; order Hyphomicrobiales; family Devosiaceae; genus Devosia; species Devosia yakushimensis. The sequence continues at coordinate 1,117,041 of NZ_BSNG01000001.1, forward strand.
GCGCCAGAAGGTGTGGAACGACAGCTATGCCATGATGTGCTTCTGGCTCAACCTGGCGGCGGCGGGGCTGTCGGTGCTGCTGATGGTGCGGGTCATCGGGCCGCTCGCCGAAATCTATTTCGCGCCGGGCACCATGATTGTGCTGGCCGCTCTTTCCTCCTGCTTCATCCTGGACGGCCTGCGCGTGGTGCCGGAATCCCGGCTGCGGCGGGCGTTCGACTATAAGAGCCTGGCCTGGCGGGGGCTCAGTGCGAACCTGCTTTCCGGCGTGCTCGGCGTCAGCCTGGCGCTGACGGGCTGGGGCATCTGGGCGCTGGTGGCTCAGCGGATATCGAGTTCACTGCTCACCACGGTCTTTACATTCATGGTGGCGCGCTGGTTTCCCACCACCTGGGGCACCCTGGAGGGATTGCTGGGCGTGGTTGGCCATGCCGTGGGGCTGGTGGGCGCGGAACTGCTCAAGCTGCTGTCGGACCGCCTGCCGGACCTGATGCTGGGCCTCTTTCTGGGGCCGGTGGGGGTGGCCGTCTACCGGGTTGGCGCGCGGGGGTTCGACGCGCTGGTGCAATTGACCGTGACGCCGGTGCGGTCGGCCTCGCTGTCGGCCTATGCGCAGCAGGCGCATTCGGGCAGACTGGGCGATAGCGTGATCAAGTCGCTGGCGGTGATCGCCATGCTTACATTCCCGCTGTTTTTCGGCGCGGCGAGCGTGGCGCCATCATTCGTGGTGCTGGCCTTTGGCGAGCAATGGCGCAGCTCGGCGGTGATCATGCAGATATTATGTGCAGCCAGCCCGCCAGTGCTGCTGGGCGCCATGCTGCAATCGGCGCTGTCAGCCAATCACGATACCAAGCTGGTGTTCAGCCTCAGCGCGGTTTCGGCGGCCACGACTTTCGTGACGCTGCTGGTGGCGGTGCCGCTGTTCGGATTGGTGGGGGCCACGGCGGCGCTGGCCATCCGCGCCTATCTCGGCATGATGTTCAATATCGCCGTTACCGGCCCGGTCGTGGGGATGCGGCCCTGGCCGGTGGTCACCGTGCTGCTGCCGGCGCTGGCGGGGAGTGCGGTGATGCTGACATCGGTGACCGCGCTCGATCGCTTTGCGCTGTCGTCCTATCCCGAAATTGTCGCGCTGGGGGCTTCGGTGCTGTTCGGCGCCACTCTTTATTTGCTGATCATGACGACAATATTCCGGGAGCATACCATGCAGTTCATGGGTGAATGGATCCGCAGGACGCCGAAATTGTCGAAATTGACTTTTGCACGTCATGTTGCGCGGTAAGTATGTGATTGCGATTTAGTAAAATACTGCCATTGGCTATTGCAATGGCGAGTGGATGCGATAGCGTTACAGTAGAAATGTAAGTCTAATTAAGAAATGAGTGTGCGGCAGGCGCGTCGATGTTTTCGGCGTGAGGGTGCTTGCATGCTCGGTTGCGGCGGCAAGAAAGATCAACAAGAACGCCGCCGCTGCCGGAGGCAGAATTTTCAGGGCGTGCGGTAGTTAAGTGGGTGAGGCATGAAAGTAGCTGTTCTTGCGGGCGGTTTCGGTACGCGTTTGAGCGAGGAGACCGCCGTCCGTCCCAAGCCCATGGTCGATGTGGGCGGATATCCGATCCTCTGGCACATCATGAAAATCTATGCCCATCACGGGCTGACCGACTTCGTCATCCTGGGCGGATATAAAGTCGAAGTCATCCGCGATTACTTCCTCAATTACCGCGCCAAGCTGACCGATTTCACCGTTTCGCTGCGCGGCGGGGAGGTCAAGTGGCTGGGCAAGCCGGTGGAGGATTGGACCATCACTGTGCTCAATACCGGGGATGACGCGATGACCGGCGGCCGCATCAAGGCGGCGCGGGACTATCTCTCCGATGGCACGTTCTGCCTGACTTATGGCGACGGCGTGAGCAATGTCGATGTCAATGCGGTGATCGACCTGCATCGGCGGCAGAACAATCTCTGCACGCTCACCGCGGTTACCCAGCCGGGGCGCTATGGCGCACTGCGCATGCAGGAAGATGGCCGGGTCGACGGGTTCCGCGAAAAGGGCGCGCATGACGGCGGCCTGATCAATGGCGGCTTCTTCGTGTGCGAGCCGGGCGTGTTCGATCTCATCGACGGGCCGCAAACGGTGTGGGAGGGTGATCCGATGGACCGGATGATCGCCCAGGGCAAGCTCGGCAGCTACCATCATGACGGCTATTGGCAATCGATGGATTCCCTGCGCGACCGCAAAATCCTGGAAGATGCCTGGGCGACCGGCAAGGCGCCATGGAAGGTCTGGAAAGATTGAGTTAGCGGCACCGCGTTAGGGAATATTGGCATGATTATCGTCGATACGGCGCTGGCCAAGCGGGAGGCCGAGGGAAGGCCGATCAAGGTTGGCCTGGTGGGAGCGGGCTTTCAGGGCGCGGGAATTGCGCTGCAAATCCTGACGGCAACCAAGGGAATGCAGCTCTGCGCGATCGCCAACCGGCGGATCGATCCGGCCATTGCCGCTTTCGGGCAGGCCGGCATTGTGCCCAATGTGGCCCATAGCGCGGCCGAGCTGAATGCGGCCATTGCCAGTAATACGCCGGTGGTGACCGAGGATGCGGTGGCGCTGGCCGAGGCCGATGGGCTCGATGCCATTATCGAGGTGACCGGCTCCATCGAACATGCGGCGCAGGTCGTCTTGGCGGCCATCGAAAGCGGCAAGCATGCGGTGCAGATGAATGCCGAGCTGGACGGGACCGTGGGCCCGATCCTCAAGCGCAAGGCCGATGCCAGGGGCGTGGTCTATAGCTTTTCGGACGGCGACCAGCCGGGCGTGCAGATGAACCTCATCCGGTTCGTCGCGGGGCTCGGGGTAAAGCCGGTGCTGGCGGGCAATATCAAGGGGTTGCACGATCCCTATCGCAACCCCACGACACAGAAGGCCTTTGCCGAGAAATGGGGCCAGAAGCCGGCCATGGTGGCCTCTTTTGCCGATGGCACCAAGATTTCCTTCGAGCAGGCCATTGTCGCCAATGGCACCGGCATGAAGGTGGCGCGGCGCGGCATGTTGGGCCCCGATTTTTCGGGCGGGGACCCGACGGCGCCGCTCAAGCCGCTGGAGGAAACGGTCACCGCGTTCAACCAGCATATCGACCCGGCGGGGCCGGGGCTGGTCGACTATGTGGTGGGCGCGCGTCCGGGACCGGGGGTCTTCGTGCTCGGGGCCATCGAGAACGAGCGGCAGAAGCATTTCCTCAATCTCTATAAGCTCGGAACGGGCCCCTATTACTGCTTCTATACGCCCTATCATCTCTGCCATTTCGAGGTGCCGACTTCGGTGGCGCGGGCCGTGTTGTTCAACGATCCGGTGCTGACGCCGGCCGGCGGGCCGAGCGTGGGGGTGATCGCGGTGGCCAAGAAGGACCTGGCGCCGGGTGAGGTCATCGAGGAATTCGGCGGCTATGAAGTCTATGGCGTGGCCGAGAATATCGAGCCGATCCGCGCCGAAAAGCTGCTGCCGATCGGGCTGGCGCTGGGCTGCACGCTGAAGCGGGCCGTGGCCAAGGACACACCGCTGACCTGGGACGATGTGACGTTTCCGGAGGGGCGGTTGGTCGACAGGCTTTATGCCGAGCAGGAAGCGGTTTTCGCATCCTGAGCGGAAGAGGGGACGATAATGATCTTTCACGAGACGACACTGGTCGACGCCAAGCTGATAGAGCTGCAATTGCGCGGGGATAGCCGCGGCTTCTTCGCGCGGACCATGTGCAAGGACGAATTCAAGGCCCAGGGCATGGACCTCGATTATGTGCAGCAGAACATGTCGGTATCAGCCCAGAAGGGCACGTTGCGCGGTATGCATTACCAATTGGTGCCCAATGCCGAGGCCAAGCTGATCCGCTGCGTGCGTGGGGCCATTGTCGATATCATCGTCGATTTGCGGCCCGGCTCGGCCAGCTTTCTCAAGCACGAAGCCTTCGAATTGAACGAGGACAATAAGCACGAACTCTATGTGCCGCGGGGCTTTGCCCATGGCTTCCAGACTCTGACGGATAACGTGGAGGTTACCTATCTGGTCTCGGGCTATTACACGCCCGCGGCAGAGCGGGGCCTGCGCTACAATGATCCCAAGCTTGGGATTTCCTGGCCGCTGGCGGTGACGACGCTGTCGGACAAGGACGCCGCCTGGCCGCTGATCGACGACCCCAGCAGAATCGAGATCTGACCATGCAAGCTGTCGGCGCCATTGTCATCGGGGCAGGGGTGGTTGGGCTGGCGGTGAGCCGTGCCCTGGCCATGGCGGGCGTTGAAACGGTTATCGTCGAGGGGGAGAGCGATTTCGGCACCTGGACCAGCGCGCGCAATAGCGAAGTGATCCATGCCGGCATCTATTATCCCAAGGGGTCGCTCAAGGCCTCGCTCTGCGTCGAGGGGCGGCACGAACTCTATGCCTATTGCCGGGCGCGCGGGGTGCCGCACCGGCAATGCGGCAAGCTGATCTTCGCCCATACGGCCAATGAGACCCATGAGCTGGACAAGATCGAGCGCAGCGCTGCCGACGCGGGCGTGGATGACCTGGTGCGGCTGAGCGGCGCCGAAGTCAGCGCCATGGAGCCGGCGCTGATCAGCCATGAGGCATTGCTGTCGCCGTCGACGGGGATCGTGGATTCGCACGGCTTCATGCAGTCGCTACTGGCCGATGCCGAGGCGCATGGCGCCATCTATGCCGCCGGGAGCAAGGTGACGCGCATATCGCGGCAGAAGGAGGGCTGGGCCATCCATATCGGCGGCGAGGCCGAGCCGGTGGTCGTTGCTCCGTTCCTGGTCAATTCGGCGGGGCTCAAGGCCCATGACGTGGCGGGGATGATCGAGGGGCTCGATGCGGGTTTCGTGCCGCCGCTGCATTATGCGCGGGGCGTCTATTTCAGCTATTCGGGGGCGAGCCCGTTTTCGCGGCTGATCTATCCCGTGCCCGAACCGGGCGGATTGGGAACCCATCTGACGCTCGATCTGGCCGGGCAAATCCGTTTTGGGCCGGATGTCGAGTGGATTTCGGACATCGATTATCGGGTCGATCCGAACCGGCATGGCAAATTCTTTGCGGCGGCGCAGCGCATCTGGCCCGATATCGACCCGGACCGGTTGCGGCCAGGCTTTGCCGGCATCAGGCCGAAATTGTCGGGGCCGGGCGAGCCGGCGGCCGATTTCGTTATTTCCGGGCCGGGAGAACATGGGCTGGGCGGGGTGGTGAACCTGTTCGGGATCGAATCTCCCGGGCTGACCTCGGCGCTGGCGATAGCCAGGGTGGTCCGGGAAATGGTGCTGAGCGACGCGAGCGTCGCGGCGTGAGTGACTTTGTACGAGCGGCGGCAAGATCAGAACTGGAACGGTGAAGACGATGAAAATCTTGATTGTCGGCAATATGGGTTATGTCGGTCCGGTCGTGGCCCGGACGCTGCGCGCGAAGTATCCCGACTATACTATTGATGGCTTTGATAATGCCTATTTCGCCCATAGCCTGACCTCGCGGTCCGGGCTGCCGGAACGGCACCTCGACAGCCAGTATTTCGGCGATGTGCGGGCCATGCGGCCAGAGCAGCTGGAAGGTTATGACGCGGTCGTGGAGCTGGCCGCGGTGTCCAATGACCCGATGGGCGACCGCTATGCGGCGGTGACTGCCGAAATCAACCAGGGCGCGACGACGGCAGTGGCCGGGATGGCCAGCAAGGCCGGGGTCAAGAACTTCGTCTTTGCCTCGAGCTGCAGCGTCTATGGCGTCGCCGCAGGCGGGCCGCGCAAGGAGACCGATGCGCTCAATCCGGTGACGGCCTATGCCAAATCCAAGATCGGCACCGAAGAGGCGCTGAGCGTGCTCGATACCGATATGACAGTCACGAGCCTGCGGTTTTCGACGGCCTGCGGCATGTCGGAACGGTTGCGGCTCGATCTGGTGCTGAACGATTTCGTGGCCTGCGCGCTGAGCCAGGGCAAGATCACCGTGCTCAGCGACGGGACGCCCTGGCGGCCGCTGATCGATGTGCAGGACATGGCCCGGGCCATGGATTGGGCGATCCATCGCAGCGCCGACAATGGCGGGCGGTATCTGGTGTGTAATACTGGCTCGAACGACCGCAATTATCAGGTGCGCGATCTGGCCAATGCGGTGGCCAAGGCCGTGCCCGGCACCGAAGTCAGCATCAATACCGAGGCGCCGGCGGATAGCCGGTCCTATCAGGTCAATTTCGACAAATTCGCCGGGCTCGCGCCCGACCACCAGCCGCAGGTGACGCTGGCGCAATCGATCGAGCAATTGGTCAATGGCCTGCGCGGGCTCGATTTCACCGATGCCGATTTCCGCAATTCGCAGCTCATCCGGCTCAAGGTGCTGGAGCGGCACATTGCCAATAAGCAGCTGACCGATGGGTTGCGGTGGACGAATTAGGGGCGGCTTCTCACTTTGGGAGCAACCGGATTGGTGGCTCCCATCACCCCACCCTCAATCCTGGCCATTCGAGCATGCTCTCATGGCCTTCTCCCCCCAAAGGGTGGTGCTGAGCTTTCCACTGGGTTCTATCCTAAATCCCACCAACCCACCGTTCTTCCCTCGGGCTTGACCCGAGCCTGTTGGGAAGGCACGGACGCCATTGCTTGTGGCGGGTGGCCCTCGGGTCAAGCCCGAGGGAGGAACGGTGGTGGAAGAGGGAGCTTAGTGCTCCTCCCTCAGTGCCGTCGCCTCGATCACGCCGGTTGATAGCTGCGGCCGTTGTAGACTTCCAGCGCGTAGAGTGTGCCGGTGGCGGCGGCGTCGCCGCCGGCGCGGCCGGAGATGCGGAGGGGGGCGGGGCTGGTGTTCAGCGCCTCGACCGGATTGGCCGAGCGGCCGACCGTTTCGCCATCGACGATCAGTTCGATATAGCCTTCGGCCGATTTGCTGACGATCACATCATAGACCCGGTCAAAGGCCAGTTGCGGACCCCATATGACGTTCTCGTCCCGAGAGCGGCCATCCGTGGACCAGATAAAGCTCAGGCCACGCTCGTCCAGGCGGAACAGGAAGACGCGCTGGTTGGACGAGGATTGCCACTTGCTGAGGATGTTGAGTTCGCCCTTGCCATTGTCGGCATCCAGGCTGAACCGGAAGTGGATGAAGAAGGGGCCGGCGAAATTGAAATTGGCCGAGCTGGGAACTTCGAGATAGGTCTCTTTGCCGGAGAACCGCAGGCCGCCGTCGCGGAAACTGGCCTTGCCGGTCAGCACGGGCTGGTTGAGGCCCACCGCATCGGTGACGGCGCCGGTCTCGGCTCCTGGGGCGAATGCCAGGGCCAGGACGGCGTCCGCGCCCACCGGATTTTGCTTCACATCGACTTTCAGCTCTTTCTCGATCGGCAGGCCACGGCTATCGCGAGCCTGCAGCAGCACCAATCCGCCTGTGCTGCTGTCCGGTACGTCGAGGCTGAGCGTTGCGCCATCGAGGTCGAGGCCCAGATCGCCTTGCTCTTCGGCCACCCGCCAGGATACGTCGCCATCGGCCTTGAGAGGAATGGCCATGTGTGCGCCGGCAATGGCGACGATCGGGCCATCGGTCAGCACCTGCTCGACGCCGTTGTCGCTGGCCGAGCCGACGAGGATCTTTGAGCTCTCGACTGTGGATGAAAAGAGCTTGGTCGACTTGGGCAGGCGGGACGTGTCGGTGTCCACCAGGTGAACGGCGACATTGCCGCCCTCGGCATAGATGGCGATATCGGCATTGCCACCGGCCAGCGCGCCATTGCTCCAGACGACGCTGGCTGCCCAGCGCTCGCCGCCTTCGACGCCGCGCAGCCACATGTGGTGCGTGTCGCCGACGCCACCGCGATTGCGCGGGGAAAGGCTGGAGCAGCCTTGCAATTCGACGGGCCGGCGGCCCGTGCCGCCCCAGATGCGGTAATTGCGCTTGTTGTCTTGCGAGACGCAATTGACGAGCTTGGTGGCCTCCGACTTGAGGTCGTAACCGCCGTCGGAATTGCCATAGGAGCGGTGGTTCTGGATGAGGATGTTGGAATTGCCGCGTTCGCTGGCGACGCCATCGCCATTCCAGTATTTGTCGGCACCGCTATGCTGTTCCTGGCAATTGGCGGTGTAGCCACCCACGATGCGCAGGCCACTGGCATTGTCGTGACACTCGATGCCCACCGCGAAGCTGTCGCCATATTGCTGGCCGCTATCGAGCTCGCAGTTTTCGATGGTCCAGTTCGAGCAGCGGCCATGGAAACGGATGGCTTTTTTGGAAAAGCCGCGGCCGCTGAAATTGCGGATGGTCACATTGCTGACCGCCGAGCCGCCATTGGTGTAGATGCCGTCGCGGATATTGGTGAAGGCGATATTCTCGATAGTGATATTGCGCGCCCGGCTGCCGCTCATGTCCAGCACGCGGCCGACATTGCGGATATCGAGATTGGCGAGCGCCAGATTGGAGCCGTTGCCGCCCAGCGTGAAGAGCGTATTGCCGCCGAACTGGACCGCATTGGTTCTGCCGGAGGTCCAGTGACGGCGGGTGCCGACAATGCGGGCGTGGCGCGGCCCGAGATTTCGGTTGGAGCCGAAAATGGTGACGCCGCCTGATATCTCGATGGCGTCATCGACTTCATATTGGCCCTCGGCCAATAGGGCGATCAGCCCGCCAGGGCCGACCATTTCGATGAGCTGGGGCAGGGCCCGGATGCTGGCCGCATCTTCCCAGGAGGTGCCGTTGCCCTGGCCGTTCGGGGAGACATAGGCAATATTGCTGGCGGCCAATACGCGACCCGCAGCCTGGCTGGCGACAAGGCCGGTGGCGGCAGCCAAAAAATGCCGGCGCGTCAAATTCATAACGATAGCTCCTGGTATCTAGCCCCGAGATGCGCCGGCCAAAGCCTATTTCACGATGATATAGATGCTGCCGGCACTCATGCCGTTGCCGGGGCTGGGCCGGTTATTCTTGACGTCGTCGAAACTGAAACTGGCGGCACTACCGCCGCGAACGACAATGTCACGCGCGGCGCGGCAGGTGAGAGCGGCCTGTTCGCGCTCGGCCTCACTGTCCCCAGCGCGCGGGCAGATGACGTCGACCGTGCAAGTATTGCGCTGGGCCATAAGGCCGGCGGCGGCGAATTGCTTGGACATGCTGGGCAGGAAATCCTTGCTGCCAAGCGTGATATTGCTGAACGCAAAAGTGCCGGGACTGGTGCAGGCCGAGGCCTGCGCCAAGGCTGCCGGGGCGGCCAAAAGGCTCATGCCGAGAGCGATCGTGGCGGCGTAAAGCGGCGAAATAGCTGTCATAGTCGAACCCTCCTTGTTTTGCTTGCTTGTGCTTTAGAGATGCCGGCAGCCGATGCCTGAAGATCAGGTTGTCGGCTGCAGGACGTAATTGCCCAGGGTCAGCAACGCGCCGCGCGTCAGGGGACCGGGGGCACAGGCGCGCTCGGCGTTGAGCGCGGAACAGACCGCGTTGAATGCCCGGATTGTAGTGGCATCCAGCGTGCCGGACAGCGGACCGCTATATTCGCCGCGACTGGCAAGGCCCTTCTGCAGGACGTAGACATAGGCCCGCGCATTCTTCCGGCGCAGGATGTCCAGTACCTGGATTGCGCTGGCTTTGGACAAGGTAGAAATCTGCTCGCCCACGCTGGCCAGAGTGTCGGCATCCTCGCTCGTGAGTGCCTCCAGGTGGATGCGCTCGACGGTCGTCGCTTCGGGGCCGATATTGGCGGAGACCGAATTGAGGAAATCAGTGGCGGCGGCCGGATCGGGCGGCAGCAGCAAGCCATAGCCGTCACGATAAAGGCCGATCAGGAACCGGGCGGATTCGATGTCCCCGCTTTTGGCGGCCCCGTTGAGCATGGTGATGACGCCGGAAACGCCCTGCGCCGGAAAGGCGCCATCGAGCTGTAGGCGGGCAAGGACCGCGGCGGCGCCGGGCACGCCGCCATCCATGGCACCAGTCAGCAGCGCGCGGGCATCCTCGCGATGCGTGCGTGCCAATGGGCCGGTGGCAATTGCCGAGCCGACTTCGAGGGCGGCCGTAGTGTTGCCCACGGCCAGGGCCAGGTCGAGATAGGTCTTGACCTCGTCATAGTTGGCCGGGAAGGGCTCATTGCCGGCGTAAAGCACGGCCAGTTCCTTGGCGGCCTGACCATCGCCGAGACGAGCGGATTCCTCGAGCAAGGCAATGGCGCGGCGCGGATCGGTGCTGCCGAACTGGCCACTGAGAAGGGCCCGGGCGAGGGCGCGCTTGGCGCCCGTATTGCCCAGTTCGGCCGCCTTTGTGTAGAGGTCCAGCGCCTGGCCCAGATCGATCGGGGTATCGGGCAGACCGGCAATGTAAAGTTCGGCAAGGCGGGTCATGCCGGCCGTATTGCCCAGGGTTTCGGCTCCCTGGTAATAGCCGATTGCGCGGGGTCCATTGGTGGGCACGAATTCGCCGCGGGTGAAGATATCGCCCAGCGCGATATAGGAATTGGTGTCGCCCTTCTCGGCCAGCTCGGTCAGCATGCCGATGGCGCCAGCAATATCCTGCGCCACGGCCTCGCCGCGCAGATGCATGTCGGCGATGCGACGGCCGGCGCCGAGATCGCCTTGGGTGGAGGCGCGCTGGAAGAATTGCAGGGCCACTTCGGGATTGGGCTGGAGCTTCGAGGCGCCGGTCCGCAACAGGTCGCCGACGGCAACGATGGACGTATTGCTGTTGGAGACCAGGCCCACCCCGTAATAGTGGAGGGCCTTGCTGGTGTCGGGGGTGACGCCCCGGCCGAGCAGATAGACATTGGCGAGCGCGTTGGCGGCCTCGATGCTGCCATCCTCGGCTGCTGCGCTCAGCAGCTCGATGCCGCGCTTGCGGCCTTCGGCGGTAAAATCGGTATCGAGATAGAGCGAGCCCAGGGCGACGGCCGCCTGCAGCGAGCCATCCTTGAACGCCGTCTCGAAATAGCCCTTGGCCTTGAGCAGGTCAGGCGCGGTGCCGTAGCCGCCGCGGCGATAGATGTCGCCGAGCAGCAGGTTTGCTTCCACCGCGCCGAGTTCAGCGGCCTTTTCGGCCAGCGGAATGCCGGTGCTTTGAACTGCCAGGTCGGTGGAGGAGAAGGCCACGCGCGCCAGCGCCATATTGGCCATGGCATCCGACCCGGTGGCGCTGGCCTCCAGGTCTTTCGTTGCCGATTGCAGCAGGGCTTCGAACGAGGCGATGACCGGAACCTCGGCCTCACCTGGCGGAACCGCCTCCTGCGCAATTGCCCATTGTGCTCCGAACGACACGCAGAACGCTGTAAAGATAGCGAATTTTGCTGCAGAACTCATGCAAAAATCCCGATATCCGAGGAAAAATTCTAAGCAACTGCCGCATCGTTACTGATAGCAGAATTGATGTTGGTGAATGAATAGTCAACACACAAGTTGATGTGTCGTCGATGAAATTGTTTTGAAAAGCAGATGACGATAATGACGTAATCGCCATGCATAAATCGGCTGTCTCAGATGAAATTCTGCGATCATGTCTGTTGTTATTCACTTTTTATCGTAAAACGCTTGCTTTTTTCCGCTGGTGGTTCAAAGCTTAGGCCAATCGCTTGGACCCGGTGAAAATCCGGGTGGCTCTTCCGGCCGCCGATCCGCCGGACAATCCACCGAATTCCAGCCTGCTCGCTGATCCGGCCACGATAAATCAACATCATCATGAATCTGTATAGGCGACGGCGGAAGCCGCTTAATGGCATTTGGCTCCATATGATGCGTTCGCGCGCAATTGGCTGTAAATATTGGGCAATTGGGTTTGCTGATGCTTCCGCCAGGCGACGGTTTGGCGCAATATCGGTTCAGTCGCGGGTGAGCATATGATCGCTCGATTTTCGGTTGTCGTGCCGCTCTACAATAAAGGCCCCCATATCGAGCGGGCTATAGCTTCCGCATTGGCGCAAAGTCTTTTGCCGCTCGAAATCATCGTGGTGGACGATGGCTCGAGCGATGGCGGCTATGAATGGGTCAAGGCGCAGGCCAATGACCTGATCCGGCACGAGCAGCGTAGCGGGCCGGGGGCCGGAGGCTATGCTGCCCGCAACCGCGGCATCGAGATGGCGCGGGGCGAGTGGATCGCCTTTCTCGACGCCGATGACGAATGGCACCCCAATCATCTTGCCGAGCTGGCGGAGGCGCTGGCACACGCGGCCAATGCCGAGAATGTCGTGACGCTCTTTTCCGGCTACGAGGACATTTTCCCGGCGGACCGGCACGAGACCGATCCTTTCACCCTGCGCTTTGCCGGGGAGCGGATGGAGATGGATTTCAAGGCTTTGCTGGGTCATTGGGTGGCGCTTAACGGGTCGCCCATCTGGACCTCGGCCACGGCCTGCCGCCGGACGTCCCTGCTGGAAGCGGGGGCATTCCCCGATGGGCGGTGCAGCCGGGGCGGAGACAAGGACACCTGGCTGCGCGTCGCTCACCTGGGCAATGCTGTCTATACCGGAACGATTACCGCCAATTACTATCGTGACGCCGTCAATATGACGACCAACAAAGCCTTTTCGAACACGGTGCCCTGCATAGTGCACAGCGTGGACCAGATGGTCGAGGGGGAGCGGGCGGACCTGGCGAACCTGCTGCGGCAGCTGAAAAACCGCGAAATCTTTCGCTATGCGCTGGTCAGCGCCAGGACGGAGGGGTTGCAGCCGCAGAGTTGGGCCGGTTTCGATGCCGGCGCCAACCCGGTGCGGTTCATGGTGCTGCGGGCGCTGGCCAGTCCGTTCGGTTCGGTTGTGGCCAGGGGCATGCACAAGTCCCGTGTGCTGTTGCGGGGCCGTTAGGGCCCAGCGGTCAGTTTTCAGGTCGGGTCCTAGGGCCAATCGACATTCAGCTGATGCTGGCCTGCAAATGGCGGTTTTCTGCGCTTCCGGTGCTCACGTACCCGAAAGTACGCTGCGCTCCGGTTCTCGAAAACCACCATTTTCGGCTCAGCCTGAGTGAATGTCGATTGGCGCTAGCGCACCGGGGTCCGTTTGCGCGGGGCGGGCTTTGCCGTTCCGTCGGGCAGGCCGCGCGACGGGCGGCGGAGGGATCGGGCGCGGGCGAGGCGGGTGGGCATGAGGCTGTTGCCGGGCATGACATGTTTGGATTTCACCCGCTCGGCCAGATAATAATAGAGCGTGTAGCCGCAGATGACGGCGTAGAACAGCACGCCTTCGATGGAGAAGGTCGGCATGGTGCCCAGGCAGAGTATCCCGTAGCAGAGATGGATGCCTACCAGGTGCCAGCGCTTGTCGGGGCGCGCGGCAAAGGCCAGCCACAGGAAATGGGCGAGCATATAGAGATAGAGCGCGGTGCCCACGAAGCCGATTTCGTAGACATATGAAATGTAGACGTTATGGGCGTAGATCGAGAAGACCTGCTGCCAGGAATCCGGGCCGAAGCCGAAGACCAGGTTGGACACATCCGAGCGCAGGGTCGTGTAGATGTAGTCGCTCCAGATCAGGATGCGGCCCGATAGCAGGCTGCGATCCTCAGTGCCGAAGGCCGAGGGCGGCTTGATGAGGCCGCCGCCCGAGGTAAGCAGCGTGCCAAGATCGGCCATGCGCTGCGAGAGCAGGATGGTCATGAAGGCGCCGAAGATGATCGCGAACAGGAAGGCGCCCGCCCGCACGTAATTGGCGAGCCCGGCCCGGGCATTGTTGGCGCTGCCAAAGATGATGTGCATGAGCAGGATGGGCGCGGCCGCAATGACCGAGGTGCGGTAATTGGCAAAGAAGAGGGCGGTGAAGATCAGCGCCATATAGACGGTGCGGCGCTTCCAGGTCAGCCCGCCGGAGAGCGCAATGATGACGAGCGCGGTCAGCAGCATGATCGAAAAGACGCTCTCATGCACATAGCCGCCCATATAGCTGACGGAGCCGTCGTTTTCCGACGCCTTGCCGAGGCGGAATATTACCGACATCAACTGGTAGCAGATGGGGACCACGAAGGCGGCCAGCATGATGCGGCTGACGCTGCCGTCATTGGGTTCGGCATCGATCGCGGTGGCAACCAGGATCATCAGCCCCAGGAACAGGCCCTGCCGGATCAGGGCATTGATAGTGCCGGTGGCTTCCATGTTCAGCAGGCCACTGACGAGCAGGGCGGCAATCATGGCATAGACCGGCAGGATGGCCCGGTAGCGGATGAGGTCGTGGCGGGTGTAAAACAGGCAGATGGCGGCGATGCCGAGCGTCACGAAGGAATTAAGGCTCTGTCCGGCAAAAATCCGGGTGGTGGTGTATTCGTGATAGAAGGTCACGATGTAACGGGCCGACAGCACCATGAAGAGCAGTCCGGCCGGCCCCCGCAAGCGGGGCAGCAGATACCAGACCAGCGCGATCCAGATGCCAGTGCCGGCCAGCAGGAAGGGTAGGGGCATCCCTGGGGAGTCATCCAGCATGGCTATCCCCTTGCCTCATGACCGACGTCAGGCTTGAACGTAATAGCTGCCGAAGCGGCGGCGGGTTTCTGCCTTGGATTGCGGCTCGGCATTCAGCAGGGCCACGACTTCGGCATTGTCCTGCTTGGCTTCCACCAGCTCACGCAAGGTGGAGCGCACTTCCTGTTGCGAAGTGGTGCCATAGCGGACGACGGTGACGATGACATCGACATGCTGGGCGAGGTAGAGCGCATCGACCAGCGCGCCGACGGGGGGCGTGTCGACGATAACCACGTCGAACAGGCGCGATGCATTGTTCAGCAGGCGGGCGAAGCGTTCACCGGAGACAACCTGGCCGGCCGAGGCGCCGCGGATATTACTGCCGATGATGAACTTGGCCTTGCTCAGCGTGTCGGTGAGCATGAGCGGGCCGATATCGTCGCCGGGCGTCCCGGAGGATCCGAGATAATCGGCCAGGCCGTCGGAGGGCTCCATGCCCAGCTCCTTGTGCACGGCCGGACGGCGCAGGTCGGCGTCGATCAGGATCGTCGACTGGCCCGAAATGGCGTAGGACCGGGCCAGCGAAACCGCCACGGTGGTCTTGCCCTCGCCGGCATTGGCAGAGGTGACCATGATGATCGAGGCAGCATCGGAGAGATCGTCGCCCCGCACCCGGCGCAGCGCCTGGTCGGTGCTGATCATGAGGCGCCGCACGGCTTCGGCAAAGCGGGAATAGGGCTGGGTGGCGATCAGTTCGGTGAGGCTCTTGACCGGCTTGCCCTCCTGGCCGCGGCCGAGCCGCTTCTGGCTGGGCAGGCTGGTGACCAGGGTGGGGCCGACAATACCTTCGAGCTGATCGGTGCTGATGACGCCGCCGATGAATTGTTCGCGCAGGAAGGCCGCGGCCAGGCCCAGCAGCAGGCCCAGAATGCCTGCGACCATGACGAGGAAGCGGGTATTGGGGAAAGCCGCGCCGGTGGGCGGGGTTGCTTCGGACACGATGCGGCTATCGGCCAGCTGGAGATAGGCCTGGGCCTCGATATCGCGCAGGCGCACCAGCATCTGCTGGTACTGCGTGCGAGCGATTTCAGCATTCTGCTGCAGCTCATACATGGTCGCCAGCACTTCCGGCGGCAGGTTGCTGGTGAGAATGTTGGAGCGCAATTGCAATTGCAGGTCGGTTTCGACCGCGCGGTTGGCGGCGATCTCCTGGCGCAATTGCTCCATCTGGGCATTGGCCTGGGTGCGGAAATTGTCGAGCACGCCGACCAGCTCGGCCCGCAGCGCATCGGCCTGTTCAGAGCCGTCGACAACGCCGGTCAGCTCCGCCTGGATTTCGCGCTCGCGCTTCTGGAGATCCCGCAGGGTCTGGGTATTGAGCGTGTCGGCGACCTGGGCCCAATTGTTCTGCGCCAGGCCCGTTTCGGCCAGGGTCAGTGTGCTGGAGGCGGATTCGCGATCGCCGACGACCTTTTCAAGCTCGATCCGCATCTGGTCGATATCCGTGCGGCCCGATTGCTCGGCAATGGTGCGGGCGCTGGAAATGATGAAGTCGTTGAAGGAGCGTTCGGCATCGACAAGGCCGGTCCGGGTTTCGGTGACGCGCTGCTCCATGACATTGCGGCCGGAGAGTACGCCGTTGATCTTGGACTGCAACTGCGACTGGATATACTTTTCGGCCATGGTATTGGCGATCTGCGCCGCCCTTTCAGGCGAATTCGCATTGGCCGAAATAGTAATCAGATAAGTCAGGCCCTGCCGCTCGACTGTAATGGCGTCCTGCAACTTGCCGACGGCGAACTGGCGCAGCTCTTCGGCGGTATAGGTTTCGGGCGGGGCGATGCGCAGCATGGTTGCCAGGCGCTCGCGCAGGCCGGGCTGTGGCTGGAAGGACGGATCGTCCGCCAGCTTCAGTTGATCGAGAACCAGTTCGACTGTCTTTTCGGACTGGGCGATGGATACTTCGCTCTCGACCCGCGCGTTGTCGGACGCCGAACTCGAGGTCGAGTTCGTCGGGTTGAGTAGATTTTTCTCGGATGGATCGACCAGTACCAATGTGGTGGCCCGATACATCGGAGTGAGTGAGATGATCAGGAGAGTGGAGACTCCCAGGACCAGTATTAGGATTGCAAGGATTAGCCCCAATTGCCGCCGAATGGTGCCGAATATATTGCGAAGGCCGAACTCTTGCTCGTGCATGTACCACCAGAAATATTCAATGGACCGAACGCGTTACTGAAACCATACGTTTGCTTGGCAATGGCATGGATAATTTACTTTACACTTGAATTCAGACAATTGGCTATGTCGGATTTCCGCTTTTTTATAATATCGGATTTCCTGGTTAAATCGACGGCCGGGCATGGTGAGTTGGCTGTATGCACCTTGTAGGCATTTGATAGGCATTTGCTTCGATTGGTGTTTTTCACGACCAGTTATTTGAAAGTACTTAAGTAAAAAGTACGGCGCCTGTTCGTAGAGTGTTGAGTCGATCCGAGTCTTGGATGTTTCCACAATTGTTTCTTTAAGGTTCTCATTTGTTCTTGCAAAATTTGCATGGACGGTGACTGGGCGTCTATTTGGATATCGGCCTTTTGTCCGTTGAGTCTTAAAAAATCCATGTTTTGTTCGATGTCTGTTCCGAATGACAATCAGATGTCACTCGATCGCCGCAAGCATTGGGCGCTGGCGGCGGCCAGAATAGCCACGAGCCATAGAGCGACTGCCTGGATTTCCATGCTGAAGTCGACCAGTGCATGCACGGCCACGGCGACGAGGCAGCCAAGGCCGATGGCGGCGGGCAGCCAAAGCCGGCGGTCGTGCCGGAGCGCGGTGCGCAATTTCCAGCCGATCACCGCCAGCAACAGGACCGGCAGCGTCCCGGCGACTAGGCCGAGCTCGGACCAGAGTGTCAGATAGGTATTATGCGCCTTGTCCCATACCAGGCCCGTCGCGACGGGTGGGGCATGCACCATGGGGAAGACGATTTCGAAACTGCCGCCGCCAAAGCCGGTCCAGAGCCGCTGGCCGATCAGTTCGATGACCTGCCGGTAGAGCGCCTCCCGGGTAGCCCAGGACTGGTCGACCTCCATCATGCGGTTCAGCAATTGCGCGCCATAGAGCCAGATAATGGCAATGCAGCCGGTCAGAGCCAGGCCCGCTGCAGTGATGAAGGTGCGTTTGCGCCGCGAGGTTGCCAGCAGCGCGCAAAACAATGTCGTGGCCGTGCCGATGCCGGCGGCCAATGTGCCCATGCGCGACTGGCTGGCGACAAGGGCGGCCATGATGATCATCACCGCCGAGGTGGTTAGCGCCAGCCGCAGCCAATAATAATCCTGCCGGTAATCCTCGTTGCGCCTGTCGAGCAGCGCGCGCATGAGCTGGGCGACCCCGAGGCAGCAATTGAGCGCCATGAAGGTGGCGAACGAGTTGCGATTGACGAAGGTGCCGGTGGCCGAGCCGAGATAGGCCCATTTCTCATAGCCCAGATAGGTATCGCCCATGCGCAGCATGATGAGCGCGGCGGCGGCATGCAGGGCGCCGATGGCCAGCATGGCATCAAGGAAGAGCCGGAACCGTTCGCGATTGCGGGTCGCCTGCAGCACCAGGAAAAACAGCATGCCATAGGTGAGCATGCGCAGCAGCATCCATAGCGTAGCGCCCGGCGCCATGGAGATGGGGTCGAGGCCGGCAATGGGGAAACGGATGAGCTGGGTGACGAGATAGAGGCACAGCACCAGATAGAGCAGCGGCAGGGGCGCGAGCTGGTGCGGCGCGATGCGTGGGGCCGTTCCATGCCGGGCCAGCCAGCCGAAATAGGTTAGCCCGATCGCGCCGATGAGGAAGATGTTCAGCCCCCAGAACAGCGCCCGGTTGCTGCCCATGGGCACCGGAGCCCAGGCGAGAAAGACCAGCAGGCTCCAGCACAGGACATAGCCGGACAGGGAGCCGCGCTGCTCGGGCCGGTCCTGCTCGTCGGCGTCCTCTTCAAACCAGATATCAGCGGCCATTGGTGCGCGACCGTTCCACGGCCAGATAGCCGGCCAGGCTTTCAAAGCGGGTGCGGTTGTCGACCGGCAGGCTGGGCAGCACGGTATCGATGCGCGCGCGCATATCGGCCAGCGCATGATAGCGCGGTGCCAGGAAGCGGCGGCCATTGTCGTCCAGCAAAAGTAAAACGAGATCGCGATCGTGCCGGGGCAGCAGATCGGGATCGAGCTGTTCGACATGGGTCTGGGCCAGGTCGATACGGCGCTCGGCCAGCCATTGTTCATTGGGGCCGGTTTCGTAGGCCTGGCGCAGCCGCCAGTTCATGCCGGGCCAATCCTCCATGGTCGCGGCGGCGAGCGCGCCCATCTGCCAGGCGGCGGAGAAGGTGGGGGAGGAATTGGTGATCATATCGGAGCCGTCGCGGCATTTCTCGGCCGCCCGCTGGCGAGCCGGGGCCGGCTGCGCGCGACCGGACAGCGAGGTGAGCGCGACCTGGCAATTGAAGAGGTAACCCAGTTGCGACTGGATCGAGGGGGCAGGGTGGATAGTGTCGGCCAGCATCGCCGTTACGACGGTTCGCTCGCCCCAGCCATCGGCAAAGAAGGGCGGCGCCTCCTGGGAAATGCCCCATAGACCGGCGGCCACCAGCACGGCGCTGATCGTGGCGAACAGCAATGGATTGGTTGCGGCATTCTGATCCAGGTCTCGAACGCGCAACATGGTCGCGATCCTCAGCCCATGCCGCGTTCGACGCCGGCAGGACCTTATCAGTTTATTAATCGATTGGCGGTGAGAGTTATTCGGAATTTTGCTTGAGTCAACACAAATGCAACATGTAAATCGCCGCCTGAATAGTATATTCGTAGCGTTTCTTTTGATCTCTGTTGCGGGTTTTTCTACAATCGCAGTACAGGCTGCCGAACACAGGCCCCCGCTGGGATTGCAGTTGTTTTGCCTCAAGCACAGCGCGCAATGCCAGGCGACCGGGCAAAGCACGGTGGCGGCGACAACCGGCCTCGTGCAATTGGTGCAGGCGGTCAACCGGCAGGTGAACCGGTCGATAACACCGCGCGCGGATGGACGCATCGATACCTGGAACGCCACTGCCAGCGCCGGCGATTGCGAGGACTATGTCCTTGCCAAGCGCGCCGCGCTTATCCAGCAAGGGGTGCCCAGTTCGGCCCTGCGGATCGGCTATACCAAGACGCGGCAGGGGGAAGGGCATGTCGTGCTGATCGTGCGCACGGGAGCCGGGGAATTTGTGCTCGACAACCTCAGCACCAGCGTCAAGCTTCTGGCCGATAGCGGCTACCGCATCGAAAGCAGCTCGCGCGGCGGCTTGTTGGATTGGTAAACCCTGAACTAAGCTTCTACACGGCAAGAATATTCTGATACTTCTAATCAGACTTTCTACTGGTTAACGCTTCATTATTTATTTGACTAAATGCACATGGCGGAATTTAATAGTCCTGCGGCTAGTAGTAGGACAAGTGCGATGAGAGTATTTGTGTTGGCTGCAACTGTCGCGGTGTTGAGCGCGACTGGAATGCAGGGGATTGCAGCTCAACAGTTTTCCACGCGTGGTGCCGTTATTGATATCTGTAAAGATGTTGTGCGTGCCGAGCGTGATGAACAAGTCAGCCAGAACGGCGCATGCGTATCGGCGACTGCCGATTATCTGTCGTTTCTGCAGCGGGCGCCGGGTATAGATTTCGATCAATCGGTTGCCGATCTGGTCGTCGATCTCACCAATCTTCTGTTTACCCCCTTCTGCCGGGTCGAGAGCGAAGTTGCCGTGGCCATCCGGCTGGCAAGCCTTTCCGCGCGCACCGATGCGCAGCAGGCCCAGATCAGGCTGATCTACCAGACCGTCAATGCCTGTGACTTCGTGGTCACGGCGGCGATTGCCACGCCGAGCGGGGATAGCCTGTTTGGCGGCGGCGATTCCGGCGGTCTGCGGGCGAGCGAGAACTGAGGGCGGCACGCGCCGCCCCTATTCTATTTCAGCAGTGAAGGACGGGACGACATCTTCAGTGCGGTGCGGATTTCGGTCATCGAATTCTGGCGGCGCGCTTTGGCGATGTTGGCTGCGCGCTCGAAATTGTAGACGCCCTTGTACGAACCGAATGATTTGTATTGCGGAATATTGGTGTAGTGGCCGGCAACCAGCCGTTCGAGGAACTCACCAGCCAGTTCGCTGCACAGCAGGTCGTTTTCATAATCGGGCGAGCGCAGGAGATCTCGTTCCCATTCCTGCATTTCGTCGATGGTCCGGCCGAGTTGGGTGGCTATTTCGTGCTGAGCGGCAAAGCGCCGGTATCCCTGACCCATCAGCAACCTGACCTGGCGGACGGCTTCCAGGCGCCAGCCCACGGCGTTGCGGTGAACCGGATGGGTGGAACGAGGCTGGTTGGACAGAAAATCGCGGGGGGATTGTTGGTTTTCTCCGCGTCTGGTTATCGGCTTCGCCAACATTATTTCTCCGGGGCTCTGCATTCATTGATGCGTTATATGATTGAACGGAAAAGATCATAAAATTGTCTACTTCCGTGTCGAATACTACTATGCTCGTCGATCGTGTGGAAGTTGCAAAAGATCATGGACTCAATTGTTGCAGAATAAATTTCATGATTCTTGCAGATATACAATTTACGAATAGGAGTTATGCCATTGACTGAACTAATATGTGTCGTTTTATGAATTGCTATCTCTGAAGGTCGTGCGTATCAATTTCGAGTTTGACCTGTCTCGCGGCGCCGATGGGTCGAAGTCTGAGTAAACTGGCTCTTACACTGCTTGTCAGATGGAGAAGGGAATGGCGCCTTTTTTGACCCCGCCGAGATGGGTGCAGACGCTGCATGGTGGCAGCGCGACACGGCGTGGCCTGGCGATGACGGAGAGGCGCGGCTTCGATCTGGGGCCGGTGGACGTAATGTTCATAGGGCTTCGCTCGGTCAATGGCGGGCAGGGCGGGGTGGAGCGGCATGTCAGCTCCCTCGTCGAAGAGTTTGAAACCCTGGGTTTGCGCACCTGTACTGTCGTGCGTAACCGCTATGCACCGGAAGGTTCGGTCCAGCTCGGCCGGAACAGTTTTACGCGGGCTCTGTGGGCGCCGCGGAATGTGTCGTTCGAAGCACCGGCCCATAGCGTGCTGGCGACATTATGGGCCGGCATCGTGCGGCCGAAAGTGCTGCATGTGCATGCCATCGGCCCCAGCATTGTCGTGCCCCTGGCGCGGGCCATGGGGCTGCGCGTGGTCTGCACGCATCACGGCAGCGATTATGACCGGGAGAAATGGGGTGGCATGGCCAAGGCCGTGCTGCGGTTTGGCGAATGGTGCCAGGGCAATCTGGCCAATGGCCGCATTTGCGTGTCGCGCGGCCTGGCGCAGGCGCTCACCGACCGGTTCGGACGGCAGTTCAACTATATTCCCAATGCGGTGAACCTGCCCCGTGCGACGGCGGGGCGGGAGACGTTGGACAAATTCGGCCTCGAGCCCGGCCGCTATATCGTCAATGTCGGACGCCTGGTTCCCGAAAAGCGGCAGGACGATTTGATCCGGGCCTTTGCCCGGCTGCAGCGGCCCGATCTGAAGCTGGTGCTGGTGGGGGGCGTGGATCACCCCAGCGACTATACGCGGCGGCTCAAGGAACTGGCCGATGCCACGCCCGGCGTCGTCATGGCCGGTTTCCAGAAGGGCGATGCCCTGGTGCAGTTGCTGGGCAATGCAGCGGTGTTTGCCCTGCCTTCGTCCCATGAAGGCATGCCCATTGCCGCGCTTGAAGCGATGAGCCTCGATCGCCCGGTGGTGATCAGCGACATTGCGGCCAATATGGATCTCGCGCTGCCCGAGGATTGCTACCACAAGGTCGGATCGGTGGACGACCTGGCCGCCAGGCTCGGCCAGGCGCTGGATCGCCATGCGGGGCAGGGCGTGCCGGCGCATGACTGGTCGGGCGTCATGTCGACCTATCGCTGGCCCACGGTGGCGCAGCAGACGCTGGATGTCTATTGCGAGGCGGCACCGGCGCTCATGGCACGACGGGCGGTGCTCAGCCCCTGATCGCCCGCCAATATTGCTCGATGGTGGCGTCCAGCGCATAGCGCGAGGCGCCTTGCAGCGCTAGCGCGCTGCGGTCCCGCTGCTGGTCGGGCGCCAGCACCTGCCGCATGGCCTGGGCCAGGCTTTTGGCATCATTGGTGGGCACCAGCAGGCCATATTGGCATTCCGTGGCGGCCTCGATCGGAAAATAGGGCCGGTCATCGAGGATTTCCGATGGCCCGGAATGGCAATTGGTGGAGATAACAGGCGTGCCCAGGCACATGGCCTCGACCAGCCCATTGGGAAAACCCTCGCCATTGGAGGGCAGCACATAGCAATCGGCCGCCTTGATGATGCTGAACGGGTTCTCGCGGAAGCCGGCAAAGACCACCTGATCCTGCAAACCCAGTTCGGCAGTCTGCTGTTCCAGCGCGGCCAGCAGCGGACCTTCGCCCATGATCAGCAAGGTGCCCTGGCTATCGAGCTGGGCGAAGGCGTCGATCAGCATGGCGAAATTCTTGTTGGGCACCAGCCGGCCCATGCCCACGATCAGCGGGCGGGCATGGGGCAGATCGACGGGTGCCGCGCCGTTCTTGCGGATCATCTCCCCATCGATCGGATTGGGAATGGCCGAGATATTGGCGAGCGGGACGGCGTAATTTTCCGAGAGATCCTTGGCAATGCCCGAGGAGACGGCAATCACCCGGCTGGCGTGGCGATAACCGATATAGGTCAGGAACCGCGCCAGATAGCCGGCGGCGTTGCGCGGATGGTGGCTGCTGGTATTGACCCGCTCGCTGATGACGCAGCGTATGCCCTTGATCCGGCAGATAAGGATCGACAGCAGGTTCGACCGGGTCAAGAAACTCACGCAGATATCGGGCGCCAGCTCGTTGATCTTGTGCCAGAGCTGCCTGAGCCCACCGACCAGGGAACCCCTGGTATCGAGCTGGTGGACGATGATGGAGGAGGGCACCGTATAAGCGGCGGGCTCGACATCGAGCAGGATCAGGTGCAGCTCGGCGCCATCGGCCTTTGCGGCCGAATTGCCAAGCAGACGCGCCATAATGCGCTCCGCGCCGCCGCCGGTCAGCGAGTTGATGATAAAGACGACCTTCGTCATCGGGGTCCCAAAAAATAATACGTCATGCGTCCGGCGTCTTGCTGTGAACTGAAATATGGGCGGGGCGGCGACCCATTCCTTTAACGGCTATGTTAGTGTTTCTGTTGCAGAAAATAGTATTGTAGTGTGTCGGCATGGTAAATAGGCGCTCGAAAAGTGTATTTCCGGCCTTTTTATGGTCAAGAATTATCACTTTTGTACTCTCGGAATGCTGAGAAAGAGAGTAGCCCGATGCATAACCTCGATGTGCATACTGAGGGTCTGGCCCAGGCGGTACGACAAACGTCACGACATAGAGCCGATATACGGCGGGATCAGCCACCTTATCGCAGCCGTGGTCTTATCATTCTCCTGCTGGCGGTTGCGAGTTGGGGTCTGGTGTTCGGACTGTATTATCTCGTGCGGTTTTATTTGTAGAATTTGACGGTCCTGTCACAGTCTCTGTTTTATCTTTGCCAGTGCCTCCGTGCTCTTAAGTATTACAGAAATGTTCACTGTACAGGGGGGTGTTTTGGGCTAATGTCGACTTCGTCCGGCGGTGGGACATAAATGTTCGCGGCGAAGGAGAATAATGATGCGTGTGACAATGATCGGGTCCGGTTATGTGGGGCTCGTCAGCGGCGCTTGTTTTGCGGACTTCGGGCATGACGTGGTTTGTGTCGATCTCAACACCGCCAAGATAGAAGCGCTGCAGCGCGGTGAAATTCCCATTTTCGAACCGGGCCTGGATGCATTGGTCGCCACCAATGCTAGCGCCGGCCGGCTGACCTTCACCAATGACCTGCCATCTGCCGTGGCGCAGGCCGATATCGTTTTTGTTGCGGTGGGCACGCCTTCCCGCCGGGGCGATGGCCATGCCGATCTGAGCTATGTCTATGCGGCTGCGCGGGATATCGCGCGGGCCGTGCGGGGCTTTACGGTGATCGTGACCAAATCGACCGTGCCGGTGGGAACCGGCGACGAAGTCGAGCGCATTATTCGCGAGACCAATCCGGAGGCCGACGTTGTCGTGGTCTCCAACCCAGAATTTCTGCGCGAGGGCGCGGCGATCGAGGACTTCAAGCGGCCCGACCGCATTGTCGTCGGGATCGAGGACGAACGCGCCCGCCCCGTCATGGAAGAGGTCTATCGCCCACTCTATCTGAACCAGGGCCCGCTGATCTTTACCGGCCGCCGTACGGCCGAGCTGACCAAATATGCCGGCAATGCGTTTCTGGCGATGAAGATCACCTTCATCAACGAGATCGCCGATCTCTGCGAGCAGACCGGCGCCAATGTGCAGGATGTGGCCCGCGGGATCGGAGCGGATAACCGCATCGGCAGCAAGTTCCTGCATCCGGGGCCCGGCTATGGCGGCTCCTGCTTTCCCAAGGATACGCTGGCGCTGGCCAAGACGGGCCAGGATTACGGCACGCCGCTGCGGCTGGTTGAAACCACGATTGCCATCAACGACCAGCGCAAGCGCGCCATGGGCCGCAAGGTCATCGCCGCGCTGCAGGGCAAGGCGCGAGGCAAGACCGTGGGCGTATTGGGGCTGACCTTCAAGCCCAATACCGACGATATGCGCGACGCCCCATCCATCGCCATTATCCAGACGCTGATCGATGCGGGTGCGCGTGTCCGCGCCTATGACCCGGAGGGCATGGAGGCCGCCAGGGCCGTGCTCGACAATGTTGAATATTGTGAAAGCGCCTATGACGCCGCCAAGGGCGCGGATTGCCTGGTGCTGGTGACGGAGTGGAACGCTTTCCGCTCGCTCGATCTGGTGCGCATCAAGGACCTGATGATCAGCCCGGTGCTGGTCGACCTGCGCAATGTCTATCGGCCCAATGAAGCCGAGGCGGCAGGCTTTGCCTATACCAGCGTCGGACGCCGCAGCGGTGGCGAACAGGAGGACACCATTTCGAGTGCGGCGGAGTGATGGTGGCTCTGTGAGGAGTACTCCATAGCTTCCACCCCACAATCGCTTCCCTCGGGCTTGACCCGAGGGCCGCTTTCAGCCCGGCGCAAGCGGCGAGTGATCCTCGGGTCAAGCCCGAGGAAAGCGACGGTGTTTGGGGGTAGATGGTGTTTGGGGGAGATGGTGCCCAACAGCCATCCCATCCACGATGTCATCCCGGCGCAGGCCGGGATCCATGCTGAAGGCTATCCACGGCATCCAGCCCGAGGTTAGAGCGCGGAATGAATTCCGTTCTGCGCCGGACATTGCGGCCGATTGCGCGATCTGTTGCTCTCAAGGTTGGCTCCCAACCTACCCTCCCCACTGTGCCTCCCTCGGGGCCTGACCCGAGGGCCGCTACCAGCATGGCACGAGCGGCGAATGGTCCTCGGGTCAAGCCCGAGGAAAGGCGACGGTGGGTGTGGCGGGACAATGCCTCACCAGCCACTCTTCTCACATCTGATCAGCCAACCGATAAGCCAGGCACAGCAGCGTCAACATCGGATTGGCGCTGCCCGAGCTGGGGAAGACCGAAGGCGACAATATCCTGACATTGGGGAAGGCGTGGCTGCGCAATTGGTTGTCGACCACGCTGTCGCCGGCAGTCGTGCCCATGCGCGTGCTGCCTGAGGGGTGATAGACATCGCGGAAGTCGCTTTCCCGCAGGGGAGTGTCGGCAGCGGTGAGCCAATCGATCTGGCAGGCGCTTTGCAGGGCATGGCCTTCCCACATCCGCCGATAGATGGCGAGCGCCTGGTCGGCGGTCTTGAGATCGCTGTCGAGAATGCGCCAATCCAGCTTGATGCGCGGAACGCCAAGCGGGTCGACGCTATCGGAAAGCTCGATGCGGTTGGCGGCGCTGGGCAATTGCTCGGTGCGGATTTCAGCATGGATTTCCACCGATGGCGGCAGCAGCCAATCGTGATGCAGCAGGCGCCAGGCGGCCGCATGAGCCAGTTTGCGGCCGGAGGTCAGGGTCGCGCCGATATTGGCGTCCGGCTTGTCGAGCCGGCGGCGCAAGCGGTCACGGACGACATTGACCTCCTGGTCCATCATGTCGAGCCGCAGGCAGAGATAGGCCGAGCCGAGAGTGCCATTGCGCTGGGCGGCGGGCAGCAGCTCGAAATGGGTGGCGTGGCGCTGGCCGCGGGTGCGCGCGTGCCCGACCAGGTAGGCGATCATATTGGGGGCGAAATGGAATACCCGGCCGACATTGACCGCCAGGTGGTCGACAAAATGCTCGCCAATGGGCCCGGTGGATTTCGCGTCGGCATTGGCCTTGCGCGCCAGCAGCAGCATGAGCCTGGTGCTCTCGAGCGTGCCGGCGGCGAAAACGAACTCATCGGCCTGGATGGAGACCTGCCGGCCGTGAAATCCGGTTGCTCTTATGGCGGCGATGCGGTTGCCTTCCGGCGACAGGTCGAAATCGACTGCCGTGGCATTGGAGAGCACAGTAATATTGCCGTTGTGGGCTATTTCGGGCGCCAGCTGCAGATAGACATTGCGATTGCGGAAGCGGACGATTTTGGGCAGGCGGCATTCCACGCCATCGACGCTGCCGATGGAGACCAGGCTTTCCGGCCGTCCCTCGGGCAATTGCGCGAAGTTCCGGTCCGGCATGTCGAACAGGATTTCGACGTCCCGTGCGTGGCGGTAGATATCGTCATAGGAGATCGGCCAGGCGGGCAGGCCGACATAGTCGCGCGCAGAAAGATCGTGCCTGGTCAGGGGGATGAGCCGGCCGCCCCACAGGTCGGACGTGCCGCCCAGGCCGCGGTGCCGGCCCTTGAGGGCGCCATCATACTCGGCCAGGGGGGCATCGATGGTATTGAGTGCGGTTGCTTCCGCCGTTGGCGCGGAATGTCCGCTTTCCAGCACGATGACCCGTTTTCCCCGCTGCGCCAGCCGCATGGCCGCAGCTATGCCTGCCGGACCTGCTCCGACAACGCAAATGTCCCAGCGCAGCTCAAAATCTGCTGGACTAGCCATACTAAGATCGACATGCGGCACACTTGCCCTCCAAATGCAGCAATGATGTCAATTTAGGTATTATTGCCCGAAGGTGTGCCTTGTAGTTCTGGGGAAGGTATTGCTTCCGGGTAACATTCTCGATGATGGCACCTCATTTTGAGTTTTTCCATCGAGAATTTCTTATAAAACATGAGTCTAGTAATATTTTTTGGATGCGGCAGTAATTTGACAAAAAATACAATAAAGTACGACACTAAAATAGCGTCGTTGCCGTTCGCGATAACTCTTTCGCCGGAGCTTTAGTCAGTAGGCTGTGGTCAGAACTTCAATGTCCTGCGGCGGGCCGGGCTTGACTTCGAATTCGCGGTTGAACACCTGGTCGCCCTGCTTGGCGAGGACGAGATAGGTGCCTTCGGCGAGCACCGTTGTGGGGAAGGCACCCAGCTCGGTGAATATGGTGGCGCCGTCGGCGGTTTTTACCGTCCAGTCGACGTCTGCAATGGCTTCGCCACCCGCTTCCGAGACCAGTTTGAAGGAAATCTGGCTGGCCAGATGGTAGAGCGTGGCATCGGTCAATTGGCCGGGCTCCACCTGCAGATCGGCACGCACTACCGCGTTGATGGCACCGAAATGGGAAACCACGTGATAGGTGCCCGAATTGATGGTGACGATCTCGTTGGCCTGCACGCCCTGGGCGATCGGGGTGCGCGTGGCCTCGTCGCCCGAGGTGAAGATCTCGAAGCTGAGCAGATTGGGCGGAATGGGAATGTCGCCGGTGACGGCGGCGTTGAGGCGCAGAGCGCCGGCCTCGAGGATATAGGTCTTCTGATTATCGCCGGGGGTGACCGATAGCGTGTCGCTGATTTGGGCGCGGCCATAGGCGATATGCACCAGATATTCGCCCGGCGGCAGGGAGAGCTTGGCGGTGCCCTCGTCGGATTTGGCCGCCATGGCGATTTCGCCGCTGGCATCGGGGGTGGCATCAAAGATGCGCCAGATAAGCCCCTCGGTGATCGGGGGACTATCGGGCGTGATGATTGCCGTCAGCGTTACCGGTTGTGGCGCCGAGGTGATGGCGTCGATGGCTTCGGTTGCCGGGCTGTCGGGCGAAATGGCGGGTGGCGCGATAGTAGGCCGCGCATCCGGATCGGGCCGCGGGCGCGGCATGGGCGGCATTTCCTCGGCTTGCTGGGCCATGGCCGGCATGATGGCGAGCGGCGCCAGCGGTTGCCCCAGCGCCAAAACACCCAATAGGATCGCCAAGAACGGTCCAAAACGCATATCGATACCCCGGCCTTGCCGCCCTGGCGGCGATCAGCACGCTATTGCGCTGCCGCCGACTCGCAATCGGGCCGTGATAGGCAGCGATTGGGGAGAAGCTGTGTCACAGCCGACCGTGATTGAAAACCGGTGAGACTGTGTCGCATGCGATTTTGTGTGAATGGACTGGCCGTGGCGGCCAGCGACTTGTATTGCTCCGGCACTATCGGGAGATGACCATGCCTGCCAATGCTGCCCTCGTCGATTACCTGCTGACGCGCCGTTCGGTCGGTCCGGCCTTTCTGGTCGAGCCGGGTCCGAGCGCGGAAGAACTCAAGACCTTGCTGACCATCGGGACCCGTGTGCCCGACCATGGCAAGCTCGCGCCCTGGCGGCTGGTGCTCTTCACCGGTGACGAACGGGGCCGGGCAGGGGCTGTGCTGGCCGATATCGCCAAGACGAAGAACCCGGCCGCCACGGACACCGAACTGGATATCGAGCGCCAGCGTTTCCTGCCGGCACCGCTGACCATCGGGGTGATTTCGACGGCGGCGGAACATCCCAAGATTCCGGAATTCGAACAGTTGATCTCGGCGGGCAATGTGGCCTTCAACCTGGTGCATGCCGCCAATGCGCTGGGCTATGCCGCGCAATGGGTGACCCGCTGGTACGCCTATGATGCGGAGGCAGCCCAGGCGCTTGGCGCCAGGCCGGGCGAGCGGTTTGTCGGCTTCGTGCATATCGGCACCCCCACGACCAAAATCGAAGACCGGCCGCGCCCGCCGCTCGATGAGGTGGTGAGCTACTGGCAGGCGCGTTGAGGTTAACAGTCTGTTAACGCTGATTGGCGCTTTGTTAACCAGAGCGATTCCCCGGGTGAGTTTGCGATGGGCGTGCAACCCATAACTGTGCCGCAGAGCCTGGCCTATGTCCTGACCGCCGCCGGCGACAGGAATGGGGTGGATTTCGATTATCTGCTGCAAACCGCCATGCGCGAAAGCAGCCTCAATCCGCAGGCCAAGGCGCAGACGTCATCGGCTGTGGGACTGTTCCAATTTCTTGAATCCACCTGGCTGCAGGTGCTCAAGCAGGAGGGGCCCCGGCTGGGTTATGGCCAATATGCCCAGGCCGTGGAGGTGACGGCCGACGGTGACTATGTCGTGCGAGACCCGGCGCAGAAGGCCCAAATCCTCAAGCTACGCGAAGACCCGCAAATGGCCGCCGACCTGGCCGCAGCCTTCACCAAGAGCAATGGTGATTATCTGAGCGCGCGCTTTGGGCGGATGCCCAGTGCCGGGGAGCTTTACATTGCGCATTTCCTGGGCGCGCAGGGGGCCGAGCGCATGTTCAATGCCGGGCTGCAAAATCCCGAGCAGATCGCCGCGCAATTGTTTCCCAAGCAGGCCGCAGCCAATCGCGCGATCTTTTACGATGACGGCCGGGCCCGCACGATCCGCGAGGTCTATCAGTCGCTGGTGGCTAAGCATGTCGGCACACAGCCGGCCGCCTCGTTTACGGCGCAGCAGATGAACGGGACCACCCCGACCGAGCCACCGGTCGTGGCGTCGCGGTTCTCGCCGGAGAACATGTCGTTCACCGGCCTGTTCAAGACGGTGGAGGAGGGGGCTGCCAGATCGCCCTTGCCGACCCTGCCGGAAGAGGGGGCAGCGTTTTTTACGCAGCTCTATGCGCGCTAGCTGCCTGTGGGGTCTCAGCAAATCCAGATGGCCGCGATACCCTGCGAATCGGCGGCACATAATAGCGGAACTCGCCTGTTTCCGGTGCATTTAGAATTTATCAGTCATAGGGGTGCAGACTGATTGAACTGCGATCCGGTTGGGATGAATCTGCTGTAGCTGAGCGATTCTAGACCAGATCGGCGCTAGCGAAGCGATGGATTGAAATATGGCCAGATCGACTACGCGGGGGGAAGTCGAAACGGGGCGCGGAATACCGCGCGGCTGGGTGATCACCGGGATGGCTATTGCCGCCTGGCTGATTGTCGTGGTCGCGGGCTATGGCGCAATCAACCTGTTCGACCTGGCCTCCAACATTCTTTGACTGTCGTAACTGCCCTTGCGGCGTTCTAGCGCGTTAGTATTGTTATGGTGAACCGTTCCTTAAAACTTGCCGGATAGTCTTGCCCTGAGTTGCTCCGGGGTGTGGCATGGTTGAGTATAACGAGTTCCTGTGGTTGGCGCAGTCGCCCGATAGCGAGGAGCGCGGGCAGGCCGCCTATATGGCGGCAAGCGCCTATCTCAGCCATAGCGGGCCGGCCGATGAACATGCGGCGTTGTACGCCGTATTGTTCCGGTTTCTTGAGGACCCTTCGGTCAAGGTGCGCGCCGCCTTGGCCTATGGCCTGTTGCATTCGGCCGAGGCGCCGCGACCCATTATCATGGCTCTATTGCACGATAGCGGGGTGATCGCCCGGGCCGTGCTGCAATATTCGCCGGTATTGATTGACGCCGATATCATGCCGGTCGTTCGGCAGGGCGAGCCCGATCTGTTGATTGCCATCGGCCAGCGGCAGACGCTCAGCGTGCGGTTGGTGGATGCTCTTATCGCCCGCGATCATCGCCAGATGACTCTCAAATTGCTGGCGCGTGCCGATATATCGATCGGCTCGGCCTCTATCGACCGGTTGGTGGCCACGCAGGGCACAGATGCGCAGATGCGCGGCGCCTTGCTGCGGCGGCAGGACCTGCCGGCAGGCGCGCGGCTGCTGCTGGTGCAATTGGCCATGGAAGCGATGCGCGGCGCCCGTATCGTCAAGGGGGCGGTGGCGCCGGAGCGATTGAACCGGCTCTTGCGCGATAGCGTCGATACGGCGATTTCCGCCATTGGCGAGCGCGAGGCGATCAATCCCAGCACCGGCTATGCCGCCGAGCTGATTGCCAGCGACAGGCTCAATATGCGCGTGCTGCTGCATGCCATGGTCACCGGCCATGTGATGTTCTTTGCCAATTGCGTGGCCGAGCTCAGCCAATCGCCGCGCGACAAGGTTTTCACCGTGCTGGAGGCCGGCAGCCGCTCGGCCATCAATGCCTTGCTGGTGCGTTGTGGCATGGGGCCGGCCATGCGCGACCTGCTGATCAAGCTGATCGGCCATGCCCGCGCCGCCGACCTGGCCGACGATGCGGCCGCGCGCCATCTGGTGGTGACGACACTGACCGAAAGCCTGATTGCCGACCATGCCGGCAATATCCCGGAAGAGCTGGAAGAGGCGTTTGCCTATCTCAGCGAGCAGAATGTGGCCCTGGCCCGCAAGGCGGCCGAGGGCGTCATGTCGGCCTTTGCCCAGGAAGCCGGCCAGCGGCGCATGGTAGTGCCCGATTGGGACGAGACGCTGGCTTTGCCGGCGGCATAGTCCGCGAGGTCTGCTGAAAAGAAAACCTAATAGCGGAACTGCTCGGTCAACACGCGCTCTTCGAGGCTCGTGCCGGGGTCGAACAGCAATGTCACGCCGCTATCCCGATCCTCGCGGATGACGACTTCCAGCACGTTCTGGAATTCCACATTGTCGGCAACGGCGCTGACGGGACGCTTGGCGGCTTCGCGGGTGATGAACTTGACCTCGGCCCGATTGCCCAGAATAGCGCCGCGCCAGCGGCGGGGGCGGAAGGGCGAGATGGGGGTCAGCGCCAGCAGCGGGGCATCGATGGGCAGGATGGGGCCGTGCGCGGAAAGGTTATAGGCGGTGGAGCCGGCCGGGGTCGATAGCAGCACGCCATCGCAGATCAATTCGTCGAGGCGCGTTTCGCCATCGACCACGATCTGAATCTTGGCAGCCTGATAGGTCGAGCGGAACAGCGAGACTTCGTTGAGCGCCAGAGCCATCTGGGTCACGCCCGAGGTGCTGAGCACGGTCATGGACAGCGGATAGATGCGCGTGGCCTGTGCCGCGGCGAGCCGTTCGGCCAGATGGTCCTCGGAAAAGACATTCATCAGAAAGCCGACCGAGCCGAAATTCATGCCGTAGACAGGCACGTTGCGGCCCATGGCCTGGTGCAGGCTCTGCAGCATCAGGCCATCGCCGCCAAGCGCCACGACCACGGATGCCTCGTCAACCGGCACATCGCCATAGCGTTCGCGCAAGCGCGCGGCTGCGGCATCGGCCTCGGCGGTGCCGTTGGTCACAAAGCCAACCCGATCTGTCTGGAAGGTCACGTCGCATTCTCCGGCAGCGCAGTCCTGGCGTCGGAAGAAAGTTCTGCCGATGCTTTTGGGCCGTACCATAGAAGCCAGGCCAGTGCCAGACGCAAGGCCGTGGCGGGTACCATCAACTCGCCGGATTGCGCACAGTGGCGGTCAGCAGGCGCGGGGACTCCCCGGGCGCAAGGCGGATGGCGGTCAATCTGCCGGTGGCGTAGGCGCCCGTATCGATGCAGATGCGGCCAGGCGATACATAGGGCACCGAGGCCGGGGTATGGCCATGGACCACGAGCAGGCCTGTGCGCCGGGCCGGCTCGGCGGCCGGATCGTAACGCATCCATTGCAGAACGTCGTCGCTTTGCTGCTCTAGGGGGATGTCGGGTCTCATGCCGGCATGAACCAGCACGACGCCCGGAAGGCTCAGCGCGACCGGCAGGCTTTCCAGGAAATCCAGGTGGCTGGAGGGAATGTGCCCGCGCAGGCTGGCGAGGCGGGCCTGCAGGGTGGCCGTCGTGAAGCCGGCCATGGGCATGCCATAGGATTGCAGCGTTTCGAGCGCACCCAGCTTCATCCATTGCGCGCCTGCCGCCGGGTTGCGGCAATAGGTCAGCATGAGCTCTTCATGATTGCCGGCAAGGCAAATGCGTCGTGTTCCCGGTGGAGCGGGGGTCAGCAAGTGGTCGATGACACCGGCGGAATTGGGGCCGCGGTCGACATAGTCGCCCAGATAGACCAGCCAGATTTCCCCGTTTGTGCCTGCCGCATCCTCAAGGATCATCTGTTCGATGCGCTGCAGTTCGGCGAGACATCCGTGAATATCGCCAATGGCATAGATCGCGCCGGGCCATTCATCCGCAACGAGACGCTGGCGCCCCTGCGGCTCCGGCTCGCTCTGACGCTGCGGCAGCAGGCGCCGTAACAGCGAAAGCATATTTGCCTGCGGCATTGGCCAAAAACTCCGGCGCGGCGGACCCAGGGGTGATTTTGAATGCCCAGAGATGGCGATTCAAGCATCAAAGCCGGGCAGGGTTAAGCTTGGCCCGCTTGAGTAGCGATCAGAGTGCCAAGCGAAGCGAATTGTCGAAGCGGCCGGTATCGGTCGTGCGATGCCCGTGATCCGGCTGCCGGGCCGGCTCGAGCGAGCGCCGGATGCGCCGCGCGGCTGCTGCAATGCGGCTCAAACGCGCGACCGACAAGCCGTGGATGGCCGCGAGGGCAGCGGCGACAAGAAACACGGCCCAAGCCAGCCAAGCCAGCGTGTTGCAGGCCGCAACCAGCGCGATCAAGGCGGCGAGCACAAAGGGGACCATCCGCGTGGTGCTTTGTCGGAGCGCGCTGCGCCAGATTTCAGGATCGGCGATGCGCAGGCCGATGCCGTAGATATCGGCGGCAAGCAGGGCGCCTTGGCCGAGTGCATTATAGAAATAGAACGTGCCGGAGCGATCCGTGGCGAGAAATTCAGCAAGCTGGGGTTCGGCGGCGACACGACGAAACCCGTCGCCATCGGTAAAGCTGACCTCGGCAAAAACCCGGTAGAGCTGCTGCTCGGCGCTGGGCTGGACGGCCTCGATCGTTCCGCGCTTGATGGTGAAGTCCAGACCTGCATCAAACGCTGCCGCCATCGCCGTTCCGTTCGCCATGAGCCAGACCGTTCGCGCCAGAAATATCTGACAACGCGATGGCCGGCAGCTTCGTAGAGGTGCTGAGACATTATCCAAACGAAGCGTGGACACAAGCGCGGGCACGGGGATGGCAGGGCAATGTCCAATGGATTTTTTGTGACTAGAATTCGCGACGGAACTGATCACTAAAAGCGCATGGCTCAGAGATAAATTCTGAAGATTCCCATCTTTATTTCAAGTAATTCTCGGAGGGTCGCGGCGTGTTTCTAGAAAGGGACGTCGCGGATATGGGCGGGCAGCACCCGTTGCGGCGGTAGAATGCTGCCCGTCGACGTCAGTCGATGTCGATAGCGTGTATCGAGCCCAGTAAATACAATATCGTAGCAGCAATTCTCCTGCTATATGGCGCCCGATCACTTTTTCGGACTGACGCTGAATATCTGCAATGCGCGTTTTGCGGTTGACGGAAGGATTTATCCGCCATCGATTGAATTGTTCTGCCCCGGAGCGTCGTGGATATACAGTATATTTTCTGGTGATGGGTTGAGTGTTTTGACCATCCTGTTCAGATGGGGCCCTAAAAAAGACCAATCTGCGGGTTAGTGGGGCATCTGTGGGCAAAATTGCCCGGAGCGCCGGTGAGATGCAGGAGGGGCGCTATGGCTGCGGGTTATGGATGGACCGATGATGAAGACCATGTGGCCGGCGACGCCGTAACGGTCAGCATTGCCTCCGATACGCGGATACTCCGGATTGCCGGGCTTGAATTCGGCACGGCCAGCGCCTGGGTCTATTGGCCCGGCACGGTTTACGGTGGCCAGCATATCGAGCCCAGGGCCGAGGGGCCGTTCGACGATGTCGGCGTTGCGCTGGACTATGCGGCACAGATGTCCGCGCTTTACGGCTTCAATCGTGTGGTTGTTGCCTTGCAGGATGCTTCGCTCTGGCGGGCAGACTGGGGTGAGCTGGGGCCTCGCCTGGACCTGCATTGACCGTCAATTTGACGTCATATCGGGCGCCGTTGTGAATGTCGCATGGGCCAGCAGCCCGCGGTGGTTGGACGCGAAATTGGATGGCATGGCGCCGATCTCGTCGATGCGCAGAGCGCCGCGTGTGAACATATTGTCGATCGGCACACCCAATTCTCCGAGGCGCACCGGCCAGGTCGAGGGGTAGCGCGGCGGCGGCGCCAATTCGTTGCGGGCCACGAAGCGGCGCAGATTGCGGGACCAGGCTGCGCTGTTGAAATCGCCCGAGAGCAGCACAGGGCCCTCGATCTGCCGCAGCAGGCGCGTGACCTGCCACAATTCGCCAATGGACATCCGGTCGAAATAGGGCTTGCTCAGATGCAGAGCCACAATGGTCACCGTGCGCCCGTCAATAACGGTGCGTGCCGAGATCAGCCGCTGGCGCTTCATCTGGCCAAGCAGGTGCATCTGCGCGTTGACAAACGGGGTGCGTGAAAAGAGCGACAAATCGCAGGTCCGGCTATTTTCGCACCCTATGCGATAGGGGAAGGTGGTTTTCAGCCGATCGAGGGCGGATTCGATGCCCGGCGTCTCCAGGATTACCGCGATATCAGGGGCCTGACTGATCATGTAATCGGCAATTTCGGTGCCGCGATCGGAGGTCGAGAGCACGTTGAAGTTCATGATGGAAAAGCCATCGCCTGCGATGGCGGGGCCCAGGGTGTCGCGCGCTCTCTGTTGCGCGTGAATGACATAGGCGCCCTGGGCGACGCAGGCCAGAATGAAGCCCAGCGCCAGAACGGCGCGCCAGCGCGCGCCCAGCAGATAGAGCACCACCGGGAAGGCCAGGCATGCCGCTGCGATATGAAAGCGCACGGAATCCAATACGTCGGCGTTGGGCACCGGCAATTCGAGGGCTGATGCCAGGAGCACCAGCACAGCCAACGCCGCCAATATGGAAATCGACCCCCGAAGCTCTTGTTTCATCGTGGTGGACCGCTTCGGGAAGATTGTGCCGACATGGATACTCGCAGCGCCAATAGCGATACTTTGCCGGCGCCGGTCAATACACATTGATGTCGATAGGAGCTATGCGCTTATCACTGGCGGTTCATCGCGGGTTCAGTATATCCCCGATATCTGAACTATCGAGCTCAGTGACAATCCGCTGGGTCGGCCGAATGGCCGAGGGGGCAGCGCATTCCGCCGCAGGCACGCTGCCCCTCTCCACCACTCACCCCGCCAGAGCCGGGTGAGGAGCCGTTATTCATCCAATTTTGCGCTATCGAAGCGAAGGATGGCCGTCGAGATATGGCGCTAGATTGCGCCAATAGATCGACGATGTCATTACGATGAATGGTAGAGAATATTCCTGTTGATTGGAAGGAAATATTTACTATGTCCGTCTATGTTTCGAGATGTTGCGATTTGTACTGCGTTCGCAACTTTTAATCTTTCTTTTACCATTTATCGTCTTCCGTTTGACTGTGTCTGACGCAGGGCGAGCGGCTGTTCGCTTGCGTTCCCGCCGTCGCAGAGGTCCTGCGCAAACCCCGATTCATTATAGGCATGAACCACTTGCGGTCCGTGGCCTGTCTCGGCTACGTATAATTATACGGCTTTTTACTGATCTGCTGGCAGGCGGACGGTATTTGTTCATTGCGTTGCGGGGGCATAGACGCATGAGAAGCATGGCTTTGGGGAAAAGCAGGCGTTCGGCTTCAAATCGGTGGCTGAAAACAAAAGCGAGATCAGGCGGGCCCGTGCATTAGCGGCCGCGCCGCCATGGCCGGCAAAACCGTCAATATTCTGGGCATAAGAGGGCTCCCTCCGGCGCATGGTGGGTTTGAGACCTTTGCCGGCCAGCTGGCCCCTTATCTGCGGGACAAAGGCTGGCAGGTGAATGTCTATTGCCAGTTGGAACCGCATGGCGACGGCAGGGTGCAGGACGATTTCGAGGATGACTGGCACGGCATTCATCGCATCCATTTCGGATCGCGCAGGCCTTCCTCGGCCGGCAGCATCTCTTTTGATTGGCGCAGCGTGCGCGATGCGGCCCGCCGGGGCGGTGTCAATCTTGTTCTCGGATACAATACGGCGGTCTTTTGCCTCTATTTGCGAGCGCGGGGACGACCTGTCGTCATGAATATGGATGGCGTTGAATGGCGGCGGCCAAAATGGCCGCTCCACGTCAAGGCCTGGCTTTATTGCAACGAGTTTGTCGGCGCGCATATGGCCAATGTGCCGGTGGCCGATCATCCCGAGATTGCGCGGCATTTGCGGCGTCATGGATGTTTCCGGGCCGAAATCATCCCCTATGGCGCCGACAGGGTCGAACTGGCTTCGTCGGCGCCGGTGGAGGCGCTGGGACTGGCGGCCGGCAATTACCTGGTCTCGATTGCCCGGATTGAGCCGGAAAATTCGATCCTTGAGATCGTGAAGGCTTTTTCGAGCAGGTTGCGCCAGACCAGGCTTGTGGTGCTGGGCCAATTCAGTCCCGACAACATGTATCACCGGGCGGTGCAGGCTGCGGCGTCGTCGCAGGTCGTATTTCCCGGGGCCATCTACGAGAAGAGCGTGGTCGAGGCGCTGCGCTTTCACGCGCTGGCTTATCTG
Source organism: Devosia yakushimensis (assembly GCF_030159855.1). Lineage (NCBI taxonomy): Bacteria > Pseudomonadati > Pseudomonadota > Alphaproteobacteria > Hyphomicrobiales > Devosiaceae > Devosia > Devosia yakushimensis. The sequence continues at coordinate 1,155,098 of NZ_BSNG01000001.1, forward strand.
CACGGGCATCAGGTCGGGGGCACCAATCCATCGCTGGTGGAAGCGCTTGGCGCGGGCAATGCGGTGATTGCGCACCGCAATCGCTTCAACCATTGGGTGGCGGGGGAAGGGCAGTTCTATTTTGCCGACGAGGCCGAGCTGATCGATATTCTCGACAGGCTGGACCCAACCGGCGTTTCGACGCAGGTGGCGCGCGAGCGTTCTGCGGCGCGGCATGCGGCCGATTTCACCCTGGATCGCGTCAACGGCAGGTATGAGGCGCTGCTGGCGCGCTTTGCGTCATGAGGCAGCGCCCAGAGATATTGGCCGTGCACCAGGGCTACGAACTTTACGGTTCGGATCGAACCTTTATCAGTTCCGTCACCGCCTTGCGGGATGCCTATCCGGACCATCATGTCAGTATTCTGCTGCCCAAGGCCGGGCCGCTAGCGCGCGCTCTTGAAGAGTTGGGGTTCGGCGTCACCATCACGCCGGTCTGGGTCGCGCGGCGGGCCGATGGTATCTGGCGCTTGCTGCTTGGTGTGTTGCTCCTGCCGATCTTTGTATGCCGGGCCTGGCTTGCCATGCGGGGCAGGGCACTCTGCTACATCAACACGGCAATGGTGTTCGATTTTGCGATAGCGGCGCGGTTTTCACGGCGGCCGAGCATCATTCATGTTCATGAAATACCGCGGGCGCGCGCCCTTGCCGTGATCCGCACCCTGTTGTGGTTTTCAGGCAGCGCGCTGGTGTTCAATTCGGCTGCGACGCGCGCCGCATTCGCAATGTCGGCAGGTGTCGAACATCACCTGCTGCTCAACGGAGTTGGCGATCCCGGTGCCGTCGCCGGAACCCGGTGTGATGACGGCAGGTTGCGGGTGCTGATGATCGGCCGCATCAATGACTGGAAGGGGCAGGACCTGTTGGTTCATGCGATCAGTCATCTGCCGGAGAGAAGCGCGAAAAGGCTCGATATCCACTTTGCCGGGGCGGCATTTGAGGGCGGCCCCGCGGCCCGCAATCTGGAGGTGTTGCTGGATCGGGCAAAACCCGCTGCCGACGTGCGGCTGCTGGGTTTCGTGGCCGATCCCGCACCGCTTTATCGGTGGTGCGATATCGTTGTCGTGCCGTCCAAGCGCCCCGAGCCTTTTGGCCTCGTGGCGGTCGAGGCCATGGCGCATGGGCGGGCGGTGCTGGCCGCCGGCCATGGCGGATTAAGCGAGATCGTCATCGATGGCGTGACGGGATGGCTTTTGGCGCCGGGAGACGTGGCCGCTCTTGCCCGGGCGCTCGAATGGGCTTTGCAGCGGCAAGACGAGATTGCGGCGATGGGGCGGGCCGGGCGGGCGGCCTATTTGTCGCGATTTACCAAGGATCGCTATCAGGCCGGGCTCGTTGGTATTGCCGGCCGTTATCTTGGTGAGGGGCAGTTGGTTCCGGGCGCGCTCCATGCCGCCTGACGACCGGCATCGATTGCTTGTCGTGGCGCCGGAAATGCCGTGGCCGGCAAACCATGGCGCGCGCGTCGACATATGGCACCGCTACCTTGGATTGAAGCAGAAGGGCTGGTCACTTGCGCTGGTTGGTTGGACCGGTGCGGAAGGTCCGGTCTCTCCCGAGTTGCATAGGGTATTTGATCTGGTCGTGCCTATCCCGCTCCAGCGAGTGTTGGGGCGGCTTGTGCAGATGATACGGCGACCATCGCTCGTGGCGGCGCGGCAGGTTGGCGGGTCAGGATTTGAGGCGGTTCTGGCGGTGGCACGCCAGTTCAGGCCGGCCGCTATTGTCTGCGAGTCCATTTACGGGTTCGATTTGGCGCGCCGTTTGGGGGCTGCATTGGCGGTGCCGGTCTTGATCCGCTCGCACAATATCGAATTCCGGTACATGGCTACGCAATTCCGGCTGGCGCGGACGGCACGGCAGAAATTGCAGATCGCAGCCGCCCGGCTGCATCTACGGCGCTATGAGGTGGCCGCGTTGCGGTCAGCTGCCGCCGTGCTCGATATCTCGCAGTCGGACGCTGCATTCTGGCATGGACGCGGTATGCGTTCCGTAAGCTGGGTGCCGCCGGCATTTCCCGATCTGGAGGATGAGGCCGATACGGGGCCTGTCTGGGCAGACCGCCGCTTCGATGCCGGCTATCTCGGCAATCTCTGGGCGCCCAATAATGTCGCGGCCGTGAGATGGTTTCTCGACACCGTACTACCGCTGATCCGCCAGCGGCGGAGCGATATCGATATTCTGATCGCTGGGGCCGGAGCGGCGCCGGACCTAGCCCGGAAAATCGCCGGAACGCCCAATGTCACATTGATCGAAAATCCGGGCGATGCGGTGGCTTTGCGGCGGCAGGTCCGCGTGTTGATCAATCCGATCCTAGCGGGGGGCGGGCTCAACACCAAGAGCCTTGAAATGCTGTTCTGCGCTTCGCCCATTGTGGCGACGCCTTTCGCCCTTGCGGGAATTCCCGATGAGATGGCGGACGCTTATGAGGTGGCTGGCACGGCGCAAAGCTTTGCCGATTGCGTTATCGCGGCACTCGCCCGGCCTTATGCCGCGAACGCTGCGCGGCTCGCCGCTCGTGAACGGTTTGGGCATGGCGGTGTTGCGGTATTGTCAGGACTATTGCTGCAAGAAATCGCCGCCCACCGTCGGGATGGCTCATGGCGCTAGTGCATGTGGTCATCGTCAACTGGAATGGCTGGGCAGACACGGTCGAGTGCCTGGAATCGCTTTATCGGCTGGACAGGGACGATGTGAGCATTGCCGTCTGTGACAATGGCTCGACGGATGGGTCTGTCGGCCGGCTGACAGAATGGCTCGGTGGACATCCAGGGCCGGTCACCATTGTCGAAAATGGTACGAATTTGGGATTTGCCGGGGGCTGCAATGCCGGGATCGCTAGGGCATTGAGGGATCCCGGCTGCCATTATGTCTGGCTGCTCAACAACGATACCGTGGTGGCGCAGGGGGCTCTGACGGCACTGGTGGCGCTGATGGAGGCGGAGCCGGATATAGCCATATGCGGCAGCACGCTATTGTTTCATCACCGGCCGGAGGTCGTGCAAGGCTTGGGCGGCTGGTTCAGCCCGTGGATCGGCCGTGGCGGGCATTTGGGGCACAATTGCGCGGCCGATGACCTGCCCGACCGCGCGGCGATCGAAGCGCAATTGGATTATGTGATCGGCGCCAGCATGCTGGTGCGCCGGGCGGTGTTCGAGCGCACCGGTGGTCTCGGTGAGGATTACTTTCTCTATTACGAGGAGCTCGATCTGGCGCGGCAGCTCGTTTCCGGCGAACGGCAGGCCTGGGCGCCGGCATCCCTGGTTTATCATAAGGAGGGGCGCTCGATCGGCACGGCGTCGCAAGGCCGGCCCAGCGATACCAGCCGCTATTATCTGCAGGTCAATCTGCTGCGCTTCTATCGCCGTTATTATCCATGGCTTCTACCAATCGCGTTTGCCCGCTTGGCGAGGGAAGCGGCTCGGGCTGGGATCGACCGTGATATGGCAGCTCTTGCCGCCGGTTGGCTCGCCGTGCGGGACTTCCTGAGCAATACAAGCCGGGTGGGGCCGATCCATTTGCAATCGGAGCCGGCGCCATGACGCGACAGAAACTGTTGCTGGCCCTGTCACTACTGGCGAGAATTGCGACCGGGCTCGTCAGCCTGCTGGTTCTGGCACGAGGCCTGGGGCCGGCAGATTATGGCTTCATCGCGACCGTATTGGCCTATTCCTCCATTGCCGCCTTGCTGACCGATTTCGGATTTTCGGTGCAAGCCCTGCGCGATATCGGCGCCGAGCCCCAACGGGCGGGTGCAATCATTGCCGCGTGTCTGCGGGTCAAGACCATCCTGGTGTTCGGCACGACACTGTTGGCGACTGCTGCGCTGTTTTTGATCGAGATCGATATGCCGTTGCGGCTTGCGGGCCTGCTGCTCTATGGCGCGATGATGATCATGTCCTATGGCGATCTGACCATGATCGCCTTGCGTGGCGTCGGGCGATATGAGGCTGAGGCTCGGGTCACGCTCGCAGGGGCAGTGCTGTATGTGGCCATCGTGGCAGGTGCCGCGCTGGCAATGCCGGCGATTTTGCCGGTTGCCGTGGCCATTGCCGTGGCGCGGCTGCTGCAAACAATCCTCTGCTTTGTAGTGCTGCGGCGGCATGTAGTGCTGGAGAATTGTTTTTATAGACCGCTATTCGACACGGCTCGTTTCCTGCGCGGGTCATCGGCGCTGGCGCTGGACAGTATTCTGACCACGGCAGCCGCGCAGATCGATACGATCCTGGTCAGTGCGGTTCTCGGGCTGGAGGCGGCCGGCATCTATCAGGTGGCGGCGCGGATTGCCGGCTATGTGGTGCTGCCTATCCAGGTGCTGGCCGGTGTCTATATGCCAGCCCTGTCGCATCAGCACCACCGTGGGATCAACGACGGCCTGGAGCCGCGCATGCACGGCGAATTCATCGCTATCGGCGTCGTGGCGGCGGCATTCACGGCCTTGGCGATGCCGATCCTAGGGCCGTGGTTGTTTGGCGCCGAGTTTGTCGTGCCCAATGCGATTTGGCTGGTGTTTGGCCTGCTCGTTCTTGCCCGGTTCATCGTTGCGGCATCCGGCATCGTCCTGACGGCCCGGCACGCCGTCTGGTATCGGCTGGCCGGGCAGGGGGCGGGAATGGCAGGCATGGTCCTGGTCATGCCGATTGCCTTGATGACATTGGGCATGGTGGGGGCGCCGCTGGTTTCTCTGGCCGCTACATTGGTGACGCTAACGGTCTATTGGTGGGCGTTGCGGCGGCTCGACCGTCGCGGACCGCTCATCGAGGCAGCCGGGCCATGAAGGGGCTGCACATTGCCCTTTTGTGGCACACATTCGGACACGGCAATTTGGGTGTCGATGCCTTGGCACGGGGCAATGCCAGCGTGATCAGGGCAGCTGCCGCCGCAGTGGGGGTGCCGGTCCGTTTCACATCACTGGGCACCGGGCAGAACCATGCCGTGCCCGATTTTCCAGACGACGTTGCCATTGGCCCGGCACCGCGTTTGAAGCCGCTATTGAGGGGCAAATCCGACTTTATGGACGTGATACGGCGGTCGGACCTGGTATTCGATATCGGGGAGGGCGACAGCTTTACCGATCTCTATGGCGGCCTCCGCTATGGCTTCCTGCTGGGCACCAAACTCGCCGTTTTGGCGGCGCGCCGCCCGTTGATCATTGCGCCGCAAACCATTGGGCCGTTCGACAATCCTGTGCGGCGCTGGCTGGCAGCGGCGGTGTTGCGGCGGGCGGATGCAGTCTATACTCGCGACGGGCTGTCGACGGCGTTCCTGCAGGACAATGGTGTCCTGGCCAATACCGATGAATTCATCGACGTGGCGTTTGCTCTGCCCTTCGAGCGAGCGGGCAGAGTTGGCGGCCAAGTACGAGTCGGGATCAACGTGTCGGGCCTGCTCTATAATGGCGGCTATTCGGGGCGGAACGATCTGGGCATGCGCCTCGACTATGCGGCCTTGATGCATAAGCTGATCGAGTCCCTGCTGGCGCGCCAAGATGTTGAAACGCATCTTATCGTCCATGTGACCGGCAATGGCGGACCCGACGACGACCTGCCCGTCGCGCGGCTTCTGGCGCGGCGCTATCCGGGGCTGGTCCTGGCGCCGGTCTTTGGCACCTCGGTGGAGGCAAAGGGCTATATTTCCGGCATGGATTATGTGGTTGCCGGGCGCATGCATGCTGCCATCGCGGCCTTGTCGGCGGGTGTGCCCGTGATGCCGGTCGCCTATTCGCGCAAGTTCAACGGCCTTTTCGGCACGCTGGACTATCCGCATATGGTGGATGGCAGGGCGACGTCCACCGAGGCCGCCCTTGCTGCCTTGATCGACGGCTTTGAGCGCCGGGCGGAGCTGCAAGACGCGGTCCGGCACGGTCTGGCGATCGCACGAAGGCGGCTCGCGGCCTATCAGGATACCGTTGCCGGGCTGCTCGAGGCCCGCGTCGCGGCCAGGCCGAGCAATAGATAGATGATCGCCATATTGTCGGGAATGGTGAGAACTGTTTGTCCCACCAGGATAGCCACTGCCGTCGCGAGATAGGCCGATTGCAAATTGCGCTCGACGGCGGACAGGGCATTGCCGATGCCTGCGGCCATGGTGGCGATCGCGGCAACAAGCAATCCAAGCAGCAAGGCCAGGCCGATCAGGCCGAAATCGACGGCGGCCGACAGATAGAAATTGTCGATGGTGCGGATATTGTGCCGGCCGATAAGGCCGGCAATATCGGGGGAACGACCGTCGCCATAGCCAGTTAGAGGGCGCTCTTCCAAAGCTCGCAGGCCGTTGGACAGCATTTCGGCGCGGACATTAGTGCTCATCTGTTCGGCCACGGTGTCGCCTCGGATCAGCAAGTCGAGCAGGCCCTGCAGAGGAGCGGCCAGAAGCAGAACCGCCAATCCAAGACCGGCCAAACTGATGAAAAGGCGCTTTGGCGTTGCCTTGCCGCCAAGCAGCGTGAGGAAAGCATAGGTGCCCAATGCGGCGATCAGCACGACTATGCCGGAGCGAGCGCCTGCGATGAGCAAGGCCACCGGAATGCAGCACAGCGCGGCCACCCCGAGCAGCCGCATAATGCCGCGGCCGAAGCGGCACATATGCAGGGCCAGGGGTGCCATGGCGCCTGAATATTGCGCGAAGACAATGGAATGGCTGAAGAGCGAGGCGGCGCGATAGGCGCCATCTCGGTAGAATGCCGTGACCTGGCGGCTTGCACTGACAACGGCCTCGGCGCCGAGCCCGGAAAAATTTATGCCCAGGATATCGGCAAAGGTGCGCTCCACCGACCATTCATAGAGGCCGACAAGCGTGGCCACGACGAGAGCGAGCAACAGCGCGAACGGGATCGTGCGGCGTGTCGTCGGGCGGGGAAGGGCGATCAGCCCGAGCAGCAGGATGGATTCGCCATAGATCACGCTGCGCAGGGTGATCGCGATGGATTCCTGTGGGGTCTGGCCGAAGATGTCGCAGAAGAGGCGCCATAGAATCCAGACGAGATAGAGCAGGAACGCCGGGCGGTGCCGGGAAATGGTGGATGCCACATGAGAGCGTATCCGAACCTCGCTCAGGCTGAAGACGAATATGGCCAGCATTGCCAGGGTCAGCACTGAAAATGGCGAGATGGCGATGCCCAGGGGCGTCGGAAACAGCCAGTATTTCGGCCAGGCGATCAGCAGGAAAACGAGAACCGGGAAGGCGGCATTGTAGGCTCGGATCATGGTTTGCTCATGCCGTGGAATTGCCGCCCTGTCCCGGTTCCCAAAGTCATGACTGATCCGACCATAACCATTGGATGAAGCCGCCCGTGTCATCGGCGGGCAGCGTATAGGCGCCGCCGGGAACACTGACTGCCTGGGGCGCTCCGGCCCGCCATTGACGCAAGGTATGGGCGCCGGCAGGTAGGGAGAGCACAGCCTGATCCTGGCGACGCGTTTCGCTGGCGCCGAAGGTGAGGATGGGCGAGGTTGGCTTGCCGGTTTCCATCTGCGTGCCCCACAGGCAATAGCTGCCCGCCTGCCGGGTCGAATTGCCATTGGCGGTGCAGACATAGCTGGAAAGGCCGCCGGAGGCCGTGTTGGGCACCGCACCGGTCATGCTCAGGCGATACCAGCCGTTACCCTCGGGAGTGAGGGCGTGACTGTGCAGAACCGCGTTGCCGAAGACGCTCGCCGTGCCCACAGTCATCGTCTGCAAGTCGAGCCAGACATTGAGCCCATGGGCAACATTGTCGGAAAACATGAAGCGGACCCATGCGGACCCATCATATTTGAACGACTGGGACCAGGAATAGGTGGTGCCACCCAATGTACTCAGCGAATGGCGGGTGACCCCATCGGTATTCCCGCTGCCCTGGATCGCTCGTTTGCCATGGGCATCGCGGGCAGGGCTGCTGCCCGCCGGCAGATTTGCGAGCGTGGTGCCGGTCAGCAAGATACCGGCGCCGGAATTGCCGGTGTTAAAGACCACTGTGTTGGTGCGCTCCGGCTCAAGGCTCAGCCCGAGGTCTGAAATGGCGGGTTGTCCGGGGCCGGCCGCCTGCCAATGACCGGCGTTTGTCCGCACCAGCCGGTCGGAAGCGCGGGCGAAGGTTAGCGCATCCGTCAGCGGCACATGGCGGCCGCCGGCAATGCTGCGGCCAGAGGCAAAGTCGATGCCGAACCAGGTATCGGATGGCCAGGGTGTCGTTCTGGGCTGGCCCGGGGCCAGACTCAGGGCCAGCATTAGAGGAGCCCCACAATGGCCGTGGCGGTAGTGCCGGTGGCCTTGATGCGGCGCAGCCGCAGGGGCAGCAGCGTGCCGCCGGGCACGCCGGCCAGCGTCACGTCCGCGCCGCTTGCCAATGTAACCGCGAGGTTGCCGGTGGCACCGACATAGATGGCGCGGGTGATCTCTGCGAGATCGGCGCCATCGTTGGGCGCTACGGCAAAGCCGTGCGTGGCAGGGGATTCAAGGCCAATAGCGTGATCGGAGAAGCGGTCGGGCATAAAACGATGTCCTGTTCGGGATGAAGATGCCCAATGCTAGTTGGCGGCTACCGCGCGGGGATTAGTCGAACAAGTCGTGGAGCAGGCTTACTGCAGCTCGGTGTAATAGGTGCCGTATTTGCGCATGTAGGAAGCCCTGGTGCGGTCCTGCTGGTTGATGATGGCGACGATCCCGGTACCCGGCGCCATGGCCTCGGTGAGGCTGGCAAGGGCCTGTTTGGCATCGAGCTGGGAGGTGCTGACCCAACGAGTCACGAAAACGATCGCATCCGCCACCGGGGCAACGTAAAGCGCGTCGACCACCGGCCCCACTGGCGGGGTGTCGAGGATCACCACGTCGAATGTGTGCCGCGCTGCGCGCATCAGGCGGGCAAAGGATTGGCCGGTCAGCAACTGGTCGGTCGGCACGTCGCTGCGATGCGCGCCGACGATGAAGGTGGCGTCTGTCATGGTATCGGCGGAGATGATGCCATTGAGGCCGTCCATTTCATTGCCATCGAGAAATTCCAGCAGGCCATGGGACGGCTCAAGGCCGAGATGCCGGTGCAGACTGGGCTTGCGCAGGTCGCAATCGATCAACAATGTGCGGCTGCCCGACAATGCGTAGGAGCGGGCAAGGGACAGGGCCAATGTGGTCTTGCCTTCGCCAGGTGCGGTCGAGCTGATCATGATCACCCGTCCCTTGTCATCGTCCGCCGCCGGTTTTCCGTTCCGCAGTGTCTGCTGCAGCGTGGCCCGAAGCCGCCGAACGGATTCGGCGAAGACCGAAAGGGGAGCCGCGACCATCAGATTGGCGAGGCTTTCCTTGTCCGCCCGCGCCTTCTGCCGGGGGACGGCGCTGGCGACACGCGTCTTTAGCACTGCACCCAACTGCGCCTCGCTGGTGAAGCCACCGATGAAGTTCTCATACAGAAAGGCCAGAGCAATACCGAGTCCGATGGCAGCAAAGCCTGCCAGTGCCATGATCAGCGGCCGATTGGGAAAGGCGGGAGATTGCGGGGCCAGGGCGGGCGAGACGATGCGGCTGTCGGCGACCTGCAAATCGGCCTGAGTTTCCAGATCCTGCAGGCGCGAGAGCAGCAATTGATACTGGCTGCGAGCCAGTTCGGCATTCTGCCGCAAGCCGTAGAGATCGGTGAGGATCGCGGCGGGCAAGGCGCTGGCGATCACGGACTGCCGCAATTGCTGGCGCAGCTCGGCCTCCTGCTGCTGGGCAGCGGTGATGGCGTTGCGCAGTCCAGCGACCTCCAGGCTTGCCGTATCGCGCAGACTCATATCGAGAGCGGCCAATTGCTCGTCGAGGTCCGTGGCATCCGCTGTGGCGAGCCGGGCAGTAAGCTCGGTGCGTTGCCGGGCCAGTTCGGTCAAGGCCGAGGATTGCAGGGAGGCCACCAGCGCCTGCCAATCGGCATTCGCCAGATCGGCCTGTGCGGCATCGGCCAGCTGCGACCGTGCCCGGCGGTTTGCCTCCAATTGCGCTATCTGCTGGCGGGTCTGCATCAGATCGGGCCGGCCGATCTCGGTGGCGATACGGGCAACATTGCTGTCGATAAAGCTGTCGAATGCGCCTTCCGAAGCGGTGATAGCGTCGCGGGCCTGCTGGATGCGCGCTTGCAGGATGTCACGCGAAGAAAGGGTGCTGGCCACTTTGGCCGCCACCTGATCGTCGATATAGGCCCCAGCCACCGCATTGGCGATGCGTGCCGCCTGCTCTGAATCGGGGGATCGACCCTGCACCGAAATGAGATAGGTGAGGCCCCGACGCTGGATGCTGACGGCATTGCGCAGATTGTTCAGCACCTGATGCAGCGCCTCCGCTGCAGTGGGCGGCTGCGGCTCGTAAAGGCGCAGCAGGGTCAGAATGCGCTCGCGCAGGGAGAGGGAAGCGCCCAGTTCGGCATCGGCCGTGAGGTTCTCGGCCTCGATGACCTTGAGCAGCACGTTATCCGAACGCAGGATTTCCACTTCGCTATCGATGCGGGCGCTGTCGCTGACGCCGCTCCCGATCTGCGCGTCGGGATCGAGCAGGTTCTTGCGGCTCGGATCGACGAGGATCAGCGCTGTCGCTGAATAGATCGGGGTCAAGGAGAAGGCGACGAGGCCCGCCAGGGTCACGACGACGATTACCGAGGCGACAATCAATCGCAATTGCCTGCGCAGAAGTCCGAGGACATTGCGCAGGTCGACTTCGGCATCTTCCATTCGATCTTCCTCGCCCCCACGGGAATAGTCGATGGCTCATCATGCGATGCCAGGCAATTTTCGGCAATTGCTATCGGGGCTTAGCCTGGCAAAAAAAAACTGGCAATGTTGGGGGAGTGGTGCCGGCATCAGGGTTCGAACCCGAGACCCCCTGATTACAAATCAGGTGCTCTACCAACTGAGCTATACCGGCAATGCGATGCCATCTAGCATCGAAGGCGCTCGCGGGCAACGGGGATTGATAAGGTGATACCAATCCCGGCGATTTTATTGCGTTCTTGATGAATCTCCGATGTCGGCGGCCCTGGGCAGTGCTCCTCGAGAGAATTCCTGCACACGTCTATTCACGTAAGCAAAAACCGTCAGACTTAACGTAAATAATCTGTTGAAATTCCTGCATCGTCTTTTTCGATTTACGGTCTGCTCCATTTCCTCGTCTGGATTAGTCCAATGTCGAAGCGCGTTGTTGTTGGTGAATGGCAGATGTTTTCCTGCCCGGTGGCGCGGCCAGTCGGGCCGGGAGGGGTGCTGCCATGAGACGGCGTGTTCCGCGGCCAATTGCATTTCGTCCGGTGCGACGGGGACGGCCAGCGCTCCCGACGCGGTTTTATCCGCGCTTTGAGTCGGTGGAAATCGGCGGGCTGCCGGTGGCGCGACTGGACCGCAGGCAGACGGCGCGCCTGTTGATCGACCTCGCGCTCAAATACCGCCGTCGCGACCGGCCCTGGATCGCCACCAGCATCAATGGCCAGGTTCTGTCCGAGGCCGCGCGGCATTCGGGCCTGCGTGAGGCCGTGCGTTTTGCCGATGTGATCAGCTGTGACGGGCAACCCCTGGTTATGGCCAGTCGGCGGATAACCGGCTTTGCCCTGCCGGAGCGCGTGGCGACGACCGACCTTTTCCACGATGTCGTCGCGGTGGCGCGCGAGCGGGTGGTGAGCATGTATTTCCTGGGCGGCACGGAGGCGGAAAATGCCCGCGCGGTTGATGCGGTGCGCGACCGCTACCCGCATTTGCGGATCGTGGGGCAGGGGCATGGCTATCACAGCCATCGCCAGTGGATCGGGGTGGTACGGGATATCGACCGGATTGGTCCGGACATCCTCTGGCTGGGACTGGGCGTGCCGCGCGAGCAGGAATTCTACATGCGTTTTGCCCATGCCATGCCCAATGTCGGGGTGATCAAGACCAGCGGTGGCCTGTTCAATTTCCTCTCGGCCTCGGCGCTGCGGGCTCCGCAATGGATGCAGGATATGGGCCTGGAATGGGCTTATCGCATGGGGCGCGAGCCGCGGCGGCTGATGTTCCGCTATCTCACCACCAGCCCCCACGCCGCGCTGCTTATGCTCACGCGGCAGAAGTGGGGCAAGGGGATAGCCGAGCTCGGCGAGCGGATCGACCGTTGGTAATATATTTTAACCGCGTGAACTATTTTTCTGCGTTTGCCGGTCGCTGCGCACATTCAAACGCGACCTGGGCGGAGCTCGGCAGTTCTATAACGCGTCTTGTCCGGAAGGGAGATGAATATGCTTCAAGCTTGCGCAGCAAGGGTTTCCGGCGTTTTCTGGCTTGATGCAGCCACGATCCGGGGCTAACCAATCAGCCTAGGCGAGTGCCGTATTTGAGCGGCTAGGAGCATGGCTGCTGTGAACGGCAATCGACTGACGCATCTGCAAACCCTGGAAGCCGAGAGCATCGAAATCCTGCGCGAAGTCGCGGCAAGTTTCGAGCGTCCGGTGATGATGTATTCCATCGGCAAGGATTCCAGCGTCCTGCTGCATCTGGCGCGCAAGGCGTTCTATCCTTCCAAAATTCCGTTTCCGCTGCTGCATATCGATACGACGTGGAAGTTCCGCGAGATGATCGCCTTCCGCAACAAGATGGCGGAAGATTTCGGCTTCGACCTGATCACGCACACCAATCCCGATGGCGTGCGCGACAATATCAATCCGTTCGATCACGGCTCCTCCCGCTATACCGACATTATGAAGACTGCGGCTCTGCGGCAGGCGCTCAATGCGGGGCAATATGATGCGGCCATTGGCGGCGCCCGGCGCGACGAGGAAAAATCCCGCGCCAAGGAACGTGTCTTTTCCCACCGCAATGCTGGCCATGCCTGGGACCCCAAGAACCAGCGCCCCGAGCTGTGGCGTGTGTTCAATACCCGCCTCAATCCGGGCGAGAGCATGCGCGTGTTCCCGCTGTCGAATTGGACCGAGCTCGATATCTGGACCTATATCTATTCGGAAAACATTCCGATCGTGCCGCTCTATTTCGCCCGCGAACGGCCGGTGGTGGAGCGTTTCGGCACGTTGCTGATGGTCGATGACGACCGCATGCCGCTGGGCAAGGATGAAGTGCCGCGACACGAACTGGTGCGGTTCCGCACGCTGGGCTGCTATCCGCTGACCGGGGCGATGCGTTCGACGGCGTCGAGCCTGCCCGAAATCATCATGGAAATGCAGGCCGCCCGCACCTCTGAGCGCGAAGGGCGGCTGATCGACAGCGACCAGGTAGGGTCGATGGAGAAAAAGAAGCAGGAAGGCTATTTCTGACGATGACCCTGTCCATGGCCACGCCTGATACCGATATTGACCTCTGGCTCGATCAGCAAACCGATAAATCCCTGCTGCGGTTCCTCACCTGCGGCAGCGTGGATGACGGCAAATCGACGCTGATAGGGCGGCTGCTCTATGACAGCCAGTTGATCCTCGACGACCAGCTCGCAAGCCTCAAGAAGGAAAGCCGCAACCGCACCACGGGCGACGAGGGGATCGATTTTTCCCTGCTGGTCGACGGGCTTTCCGCCGAGCGTGAGCAGGGCATCACTATTGATGTGGCTTACCGGTTCTTCTCCACCGACAAGCGCAAGTTCATCGTCGCCGACACGCCCGGTCACGAGCAATATACCCGCAATATGGCGACCGGCGCTTCCAATGCCGATCTGGCTCTGCTGCTGATCGATGCGCGCAAGGGCGTACTAACCCAGACGCGGCGGCATAGTTTCATCCTGTCGCTGATCGGGGTGAAGCATGTTGTGCTGGTGGTCAACAAGATCGACCTGGTCGATTACAGCCAGGACGTGTTCGACAAAATCGTCGCCGAATACCGTGCTTTTGCCGAGCCGCTAGGCTTCAAGACTCTCTCGGCCGTGCCGGTTTCGGCACTGCGGGGCGATAATATCCTGAGCCAGAGCGCCAATACCCCCTGGTATCGCGGACCCGGTCTCGTGCCCTATCTCGAGGGGATCGAGGTGGCAGAGGATCGTTCGGGCCAGAAATTCCGTTTCCCGGTGCAATGGGTGAACCGGCCCAATCTCGACTTCCGCGGTTTTTCCGGCACTGTCGCCTCGGGGGTGGTCAAGGTAGGCGACGACGTACTCGTGGCTGCCTCGCGCAAGCCCGCGCGCATCAAGCGGATCGTCACCATGGATGGCGATCTCGACCGCGCCGCGGCCGGGCAGGCGGTTACGCTGGTCCTGGATCGGGAGGTGGACGTCTCGCGTGGCGACGTGCTCAGCCATACCGGTGAGACGCCGGAATATTCCAACCAGTTCCAAGCCCGGCTGGTGTGGATGAGCGAAGAGCCCGCCTATCCGGGCCGCTCCTATCTGCTCAAGATCGGCTCGCAAGTCGTTCCCGCGACCATTACCGATCTCAAATTCCGTACCAATGTGAACACGTTGGAGCAGACGGCGGCCACCAAGCTCGATCTCAACGAGGTGGCGACGGTTACCATCGCTTCGGATCGCGCGATTGCCTTTGATCCCTACGCGGCCAATGGGGTTACCGGCGGCTTCATTCTGGTCGATCGCATCTCCAATGCTACTTTGGGCGCTGGAACGGTGGAATTCGGCCTGCGCCGGGCGCAGAACCTGACCTATCAATCCTTCGACGTGAACCGGCAGGTGCGCGCTTCGATGAAGGGGCAGCAGCCACAGATCGTCTGGTTCACGGGCCTTTCGGGTTCCGGCAAGTCATCGGTCGCCAACCTGCTTGAAAAACGGCTCACCGCCGAGGGTCGGCATGCCTATATCCTTGACGGCGACAATGTCCGCCACGGCCTCAACAAGGATCTCGGCTTTACCGAAGCGGCGCGCGTGGAAAACATCCGCCGCGTGGCCGAGGTCGCCAAGCTCATGGCCGATGCGGGGTTGATCGTCCTGGTTTCGTTCATCTCGCCCTTCGAGAAGGAAAGACGGCTGGCGCGCGAAATCGCCGGCGATGTCAATTTCACCGAAGTCTATGTGGATACGCCCATCGAGGTGTGCGAAGCGCGCGACCCCAAGGGCCTCTACAAGCGTGCACGTGCCGGCGAAATCAAGAATTTCACCGGTATCGATTCTCCGTTCGAAGCGCCAACCAATCCAGAGCTGGTGCTGCACGGCGCCGAGCATGAACCGGTGGAGCTGGCCGACCAACTGCACGGCAAGCTGGGGTTCTGAACAAGATTCGCTAGTCGGGTCCGCTCCCGGCCTCCCCCTCAAGGGGGAGGTGCCATCCGGGATTGTGGAGGCATGTGTCGAAGCTGCTAACCCGCCTTGCTTCCCCCTGCCAACCCGCTAGGCTCCCCACGGGGAGGGCCTGGACATTGGCGACACGACGCAGGGCGAGGCGTAAATCCGGCGGCAAGGCTCATGCCCTGGGGCTGTGGATCGCATCGCGGCATCTGCCGCGGCATGGCACATTTTTCATCGCCCTGATTGTGGGCGTCATTGTGCTGCTGGTCAGCCTCTGGCTGGCGCCGGCTTTCGCCGTGGTGTTCGGCGCCATCGCCATGTTCGTGACTTATCTATCGCTGGTCGCGCTGATGCTGCCGCTGCTCGATTCCGACTTCCTGCGGTTGCGCGCTGACGAGGCCGATACGCCCACCGGACTGATCTTTGCGGTGGTGATTGGTGTGGTGGCGGTTTGCAGCGCCACTCTGTTCATGGCGCTGAACGGCAAGGACGGGCCGCTTGTCGTCGAGGTCAGCCTCAGCATCATATCCGTGCTGCTGAGCTGGTTTGTCGTCCACACCATGGCCTCGCTGCACTACGCCTATGAGTTTTACGAACGCCAGGTCGAGGGTGACCCGAACGGGGTAGCCGGCGGGCTCGATTTCCCCGAGGGCGACAAGCCAGATGGCTTGGCCTTCCTCTATTTCGGTTACGTCATCGGCACGGCCTTTGCTGTGTCCGATATCCGCGTCACCTCCAGCAATATGCGCAGGATCGTGCTGATCCACTCGGTATTCTCGTATTTCTTCAATACCTTGATCGTGGCGGCCACGGTCAATGTCGCGGTGGCCGTCGGGGCTGGGTGACGTCCTGGGCGGTTGCCGCCCCGGCCCGCTTTGTGCAACACCATCGCCAAGACATGCCTCAAGGAGAATCTGCCATGAAAACCCGCGCCGCCGTTGCGTTCCAGGCCGGAAAGCCGCTCGAAATCGTGGAAGTGGATCTTGAAGGCCCCAAGGCCGGTGAAGTGCTGATCGAAATCAAGGCGACGGGCATTTGCCACACCGATGATTTCACTCTCTCGGGCGCGGACCCTGAAGGCTTGTTTCCGGCCATTCTCGGCCATGAAGGGGCGGGCGTGGTGGTCGATGTCGGGCCGGGCGTCACCAGTCTCAAAAAGGGCGATCATGTCATTCCGCTCTACACGCCCGAATGCCGCGAATGTTATTCCTGCCGCTCCGGCAAGACCAATCTCTGTACCGCCATTCGCGCCACGCAGGGGCAGGGGCTGATGCCCGATGGCACCTCGCGCTTCTCCTTCGAAGGCAAGCCGATTTTCCACTATATGGGCTGCTCGACCTTCTCCAATTACACGGTTCTACCCGAGATCGCCGTCGCCAAGATCGACGCCTCGGCGGCCTTCGACAAGGTCTGTTATGTTGGCTGCGGCGTCACTACCGGCATTGGCGCGGTGATCAATACGGCCAAGGTCGAAATCGGCGCGACGGCAGTGGTGTTCGGGCTGGGCGGTATCGGCCTCAACGTTATCCAGGGCCTGAAGCTGGCCGGCGCTGATATGATCATCGGCGTTGATCTCAATAACGACAAGAAGGCCTGGGGCGAGCGCTTCGGGATGACGCATTTCGTCAACCCCAAGGAAATCGATGGCGATATCGTGCCTTACCTCGTCAACCTGACCAAGCGCCGGGGCGATCTGATCGGCGGGGCCGATTACACCTTCGATTGCACTGGTAACACTACGGTTATGCGTCAGGCGTTGGAATCGAGCCATCGCGGCTGGGGCAAGTCGGTGGTCATCGGCGTGGCCGGGGCAGGGCAGGAAATCTCCACCCGCCCGTTCCAGCTCGTTACCGGCCGCACCTGGATGGGCACGGCGTTTGGCGGCGCCAAAGGCCGCACCGATGTACCGAAAATCGTCGATTGGTATCTCGACGGAAAAATCCAGATTGATCCCATGATCACCCACACGCTGCGCCTCGAAGACATCAACAAGGGCTTCGAGATGATGCATTCGGGCGAAAGCATCCGCAGCGTCGTGGTTTACTAGGATCGACGCGGCTTGCTTCTACATCACCCTCAAAGGCCTCATTGCGATGAGGTCGAGTGGAGGTTTGGTGCCACGACCTCGTCCTTCGACAAGCTCAGGATGAGGTCTGCCCAGCCTCACTCCAGCCAGGTTGTCTCAAACGCCCCGGCCTCGTGGATATCGATATTCTCCAACGGGCCGGGGCCGGTATTCTCGAATTTATGCGGCACGTTGGCCGGTGCCACGACGATCTGGCCCGCCACTGCCTCGAAAACCTCGCCGCCCACAGTGAAGCGCGCCCGGCCCTTGCGGATGATGAAGGTTTCGGGGTAGGGATGGCTATGCAGTCGCGGTCCGCCGCCGATTGCCTCGGTGTGATTGAAGATCACCGAAATGCCGGCCCCATCTGGCCCGCCCTCCCATTCTCCTGACCATCGATCGACCGGCGAAGCGGCATAAGCCCACGCTGCGCGCTCGATTATTTTTCCCACCATTTTCTCCCCTCTGCGCGGCGTGATTGCCGCCGCGCGTTCTTGAAAGGAACTAGCATGACAATTCGGGCGAACAATGTCTTCGTGCTTACCGGCGGCCCCGGCTCCGGCAAGACCACACTGCTGGCGGCGGCGGCCGCAGCGGGAATTCATGTGGGGCAGGAGGCCGGCCGGGCGATCATCCAGTCGCAATTGCGTATCGGTGGTAGTGCCTTGCCATGGGCGGATCGCAAGCTCTATGCCGAGCTGATGCTCGACCGCGATATCCAGACCTATGAGGCGGCGCTGGCCCGCGATGGGGTGACCCTCTGCGACCGTGGCGTCGCCGATCTCATCGGCTATGCCCGGCTCGAGCGTCTGGATGGCATCGAGCATTTCCGCCGCGCGGCCACCCTCTATCCTTGCAATGACACGGTTTTCTTCGCCCCGCCCTGGCGCGAAATCTATGCCAATGATGCCGAGCGCAAGCAGGATTGGGCCGAAGCGGTCCGCACTTTCGAGTCGATACGTGACGTCTATGTCGAACTGGGATATCGCATCGTCGAACTCCCCAAGGCCGGCGTCGCCGAACGGCTCGCCTTCGTTACGGAAACCATTGCCCATGCCCGAGCGGGTTGACCCGATCATCTTCGTCGATGCCGATGCCTGTCCCGTCAAGGACGAGGCGCTCAAGGTGGCGGAGCGGTTGGGTGTGGTGCTGACCTTTGTCAGCAATGGCGGCATCCGCCCCTCGCGCGACCCCATGGTGCGGGTCGTGGTCGTGCCGGCGGGGGCCGACGCAGCCGATGACTGGATTGTCGAGCAGGCTCAGGCCAATGACATCATACTCACGGCCGACATCCCACTCGCCAGCCGCGCCATCGACAAGGGCTGCCATGTGCTCGGTTTCACCGGCAAGCCGTTCACGCCAGCCTCGATCGGCATGGCGCTGGCCATGCGCGATCTCAAGCAGCATCTGCGCGAGACTGGCGAGATCAAGGGCTACAATCCCGGCTTCCGTCCGGCTGACCGTTCGGCCTTTTTAAGCGCGCTCGACACCCTTGTGCGCAAAGCAAAACTGGCGGCGGGTAAGTAGTCGTTAAGTTCTCGCAAGGGAAATATTAACCATAATAGCAAAAAGTGAGCCCGGCTGTGATTGAGCAGAGTTCGGGTCGTGTCGCTTACGCGTTTTGCTGTTTCCCTCGTCGTCGTAAGCGCTGCTCTCGGTGCTTGTGCCAAGCCGCCAAGCCATCTCGGCGCCAATTCGCAGGTGGCGCCGCATGCCTATCAGGCAACCGACTACACGATCACCAATTCCATCCTGATGGCGTCCAAGCCGGTGACCGATCAGCCCATGCCCGAACGCATTTTCTCCTCTGGGCACCTCGCCGGGCGGACCCTGGCCGTGGCGTCCACCACCGATATCATCCTGCATCCTGGCGAGGTCATCCTGACCTTTGACGATGGGCCGCGGCCGGGCAAGACGCCCGCCATTCTCGACACGCTGGACCAGTTCGGCGTCAAGGCGACCTTCCTCATGCTGGGCCGGGCGGCGGCAGCCAATCCCAAACTCGCCGGTAGCGTGGCGCTGGCCGGCCATACCGTGGGCAGCCACACCTATGACCATGCCGATCTCTCGGGCATGACCCGGCAGGAGGCTTTGGACGACATTGCCATGGGCGAGCGCGCCATTTCAGCGGCGCTGGCGGAATCGGGGCAGAAGCTGTCGCCGTTCTTCCGCTTTCCGTATCTGTCGCAAACCGGGTTCCTGCGCACCAATCTGATGATGGGCAACATGGTGGTGCTCGACGTCGATATCGACAGCAAGGACTATTATTCGGAAACCAGCGACCAGGTGGCGGCACGGACCATGGCGCGGCTTGAGGCGCGCGGCAGCGGAATCATCCTCTTCCACGATATCCATCAGCGCACGGTCGACATGCTGCCCAGCTTCCTCGCCCAACTGGAACAGAAGGGCTACAAGGTCGTGCGACTGGTGCCCAAGGATACCGGTGTGTTCGGCCGCGATGTGATTACGGCCGATGCTCCGACGCCGGGTGGGGCGCTTTAGCCCTATTCCTCGTCGTCCTCGACATCGGTGAGGTACACGGAAATCTCGATGTCGATGCCATAGGCGGCAATCGCCGCGGCCATATGGGCGGGCAGGCGGGCCGACATGGCTTCGCCGTCCTCGGGATAGTCGAAGGCGATGTCGAGCACGGCCTTGCCGATGCGGCGGTCTTCCAGCATGGCGGCAATGGTCGGGCCCGAGCGTTCGGCCAGTTCCAGCAGCGCCCGGACCGGGTTTTTGACGTCGACATCCACCTGCGCATAGTGGCTGTTTTCGGCATCTTCGGGCTCGAAGCGGCCGGTGAGCTGCTTAAGCGCTACATCGAGATCATGCTGGGTCAGCGTGACGCCGGAAAGGCGTAACGCCATTGCAAAGGGCTCGAAACCGCTCATCAGGACCGTCCTGCTGTGGCCGCGAAGAGCGCGATGGCGGCGGCGTTGGAAACATTGAGCGACTTGATCGGGCCTGGCATGTCCAGCTTGACCATTTCATCGCAGAGCTCACGGGTGCGCTGGCGCAGGCCCTTGCCCTCCGCGCCCATGACAATGGCCAAGGGCTGGTCGCCGCTACGGGGCTTGAGCTGATGTTCTGATTCCGAATCAAAGCCCAGCACTAACATGCCGCGCGTCTTGAGCTTTTCGAGTGCGTCGCCAAGGTTGCGCACCTCGATCATGGGCACCAGATCAAGCGCGCCGGAAGCCGATTTGGCCATCACGCCGGTCTCGCGCGGCGAATGGCGGGCCGTGGTGATCACTGCATCGGCACCGAAAGCGCAGGCCGTGCGCAAAATCGCGCCCACATTATGCGGGTCGGTGATCTGGTCGAGCACGACCACGAGCTTGAGCGGCTTGATATCATCAAGGCCAAACCGGCTCACCGGATCGACCTCAAGCGCGGCGCCCTGATGCACGGCATCGTCGCCCAGCAGGCGATCAAGCTCCTTGGGCGTGGTTTCCTTGACGGTCACCTTGCCGATCTCGCCGGTCTCCTTGAGCCGCATCAGCGCGTTTGGCGTGGCCAGCAGCACTTTCTTGGTGCGATTCTTGTTGTCCAGCGCGGCGCGCACCGTGTGCAGGCCATAGAGATAGACCGGGCCGTCATCGGGGTTGTAACGCGGCTTGGGCGGAAATTTATTGATGCTCATAGGGCAGGGGTATCGCCTTTGCGGCGCGCCAGCAAGCGGGGCGCCGCGGCGCGCTCTAAACCGTGTGTTTTTCGAGGGGGGCGTTGGTGGAGGGGACTGGATTCGAAGTCGATGCTCGAAAGGCCCGTCATTGCTGTATCCCTTGACGTTTCGGGGCTTTTTGTGCCCATTGACTGCGTAACAAACTGTGTAACAAAGGGGAAGAGAGAATGCGACGCGCCAAGGTACCGGACCCCAAAAATCGTGATGGAATCTGGTATCTGATCCGCCGCGTCCCCAAGAATTTCGAAGACCTCGACCGCCGACGGATCGTTCGCATCAGCACGAATATTGCCGTGCTGGATGATCCGCGAAAGGTGAGGGCAAAAGTTGTCGTTGAGCAGCTCAATCTGCAATTGGAAGCGTATTGGCAGGGCATGCGCGATGGACAGTCGGCGGATGCGCGGTTGCGTTTCGAGGCCGCCCAGAAGCGAGCTCGCGCCCTCGGGACGAACTACCAGACCGTCGAGGAGCTGCGCGGCGGTGGGGATGTCGTGGAGGCGCTGACACGCATTGAACTTCTGATCACTCAGAGAGCTGGCGAAAAGGAAGACGATGTTGCAGCAGTGCTGGGAGGAGAGGGCCGGCCACGGTTTCGGGTTTCGGACCTGCCTGGCGAGTACGAAAAGGTGCAGGCAGCCAAACTCACGGGATATTCCGATGCGCAGGTCAAGCGCTGGCGCAACCCAAAGGTGAAGGCTGCCACTAATTTCGTTGAGGCGGTCAGCGACAAATATCTCGACGAGCTGACCCGTGCAGATGCCATCGCCTTTCGAGAATGGTGGCAAACCAAGCTGGTGACCGACAATCTTGAGATTGGGACCGCCAATAAGGATATCGGCCATATGAACAAGATGCACCGGATGGTGGATATGACCAACCATCTGGGCCTTTTGCCGGTGTTTAGCCGTCTCAGGCTGGAAGGCGAAACGACAGGCAGCCGTGCGGCTTTCTCGCCAGCCGAGACCAAAGAAATCGTGCTGTCGCCGGAACTGGACCGCCTCAATGATGAGGCGCGCGATATCGTGCTGATCGTGGCGGAGCTGGGTTTGCGCCCGTCGGAGGTCTGTGGCGTGCTGCCGCACCAGATCAGGCTGGGCGCCCCAATTCCGCTGGTGGCTATCGTGCCAGAGGATCGGCAGTTGAAGAATCCCCAGTCGGAACGGGAACTGCCGCTGGTCGGCAATGCGCTGGCGGCGTTCCGGCGCCATCCCAATGGGTTCCCGACTTACAGGGACAAGGCCGATACCCTCTCGGCAACGGTCAACAAGGCCCTGCGGAAGGCCAAACTGTTGCCGACGAAGGACCATACCCTTTACAGCCTGCGGCACGCCTTTGAGGATCGCCTGATTGAGGTGGAGACCCCTGACAAGGTCGTGGCGTCGATGATGGGGCACAAGTTTCAGCGGCCGAAATACGGCAAGGGCCCGACGCTCGAGCTCAAGGCGCGATGGTTGAGCAAGGTGCTGCTGCCACTTAGACACGAGCCGACACCTCCCGCGTCATCCGATTGAGAATTTGCTGTGCGCGGTCGCGGGCGCTGGGGGCCTTTTTCATTTGCTGCAGCTCGTCGTCGAGCCATTCCAGTAGCGGCCCATACTTCTCGCCATGGCGAAGGACGATGTAGGCCAGGAAGTGGACGGCCCTTTCGAGGCGCTCGACTGTGACCACTTCATCTCTCACTGGGGCGCGCTGGGTCATGATCAGTGCCTGATGAACGCAATGCGCCGCTCGGTCTGCCAGCATAGGCCGCAGGTTGAGCAGGATTCGGTTTGGCCCATCTGGGCAGGGCAAATGATCGCGTCGGCCGGGCGCTGGCCCGCGTGCTCGATCGTAACCGTCGAACAGGTGTCCACTGGCGCATTGGAGAACCGGATGGCGAACCGGTCCCAGTTTTCCATGGCAAGGGTGATCAGCGGCCGCGCGATGGGATCGGCGTGGTTCCAGCGAGCTGAGAAGCCAAAGACGTGCAACTCGCGGTGGCGGCGCAGCAGATCGGCCCAGAGCTCGACATAGACGACGGAATAGAAGTCGCCCAGGATATGCAGGCGGACGGCGAAGCCTTCGGTGTGGGCCTTGGCAAGCCTTGCGACTTCGATACGCAGTCGGCGCTCCAGCGCTTCGCCGTGACGCCAGCGGTGGGCCATATGCATTGCATTGCCGTAGCAGGCTCGCCAGAGCTGGCATTCGCGCGGGCAGGTGGCGCGCTCCTCGAGCGTCAGGCAATAGACCGGCATGCCCTTCCATTTGCCCTTGAGCAGCCTGCCGCCGATCTTGGACTGATGGATGCCCGATTTCAGCACATACCGATCTTCGAGCGGGCGTACCGTGCGCGGATAGATCGTCCGGCCGTCGACGATGGCGGGATGATCATGCGGGGGCATGGTGGCAGACTTGCCGGATACGGGCTCGAGCAGGAATCGGGATTGCGTGGCGCGCGGCGGAACGCCGTCAGAGCGCGGGCGACCTGTTGGGCGCTTTGGGCGCGGTGGGATGCGGATATCGAGCAGGGGCATTATGAGACCCCGCCGATAGGTTCGTCTGCCTCGGCAAACTCGCGCCTGCGTAGCGCGGCGCAAACGCCCTCGCAGATTTGGCGGCCGTCGAGGTGCCACACCAACACATCGATGATGGCGCCCATGGCGAGCCGGTCGTTCACGCGAACCATGTGGCGCCGCGCAAGGTCGACGAGCTCAGCTTTCCAGAGCAGGCCCAACAGGCGCACCGCATGGGGCTGGCGCATCCCCGCGATCATGTCGTTGGTGAAGTTCCAGCGATGGGTGCTTTCCTCGGGACGGGGATAGCACCAGACGTCGCGGAGCCATCCGCCGCTGAGTTCCTCGTCCCACGCCAGGCGGGGGGCGCCGTTGTTATAGGGCTTGGTGTCGAACCATTTGCGGTGGGCCACCAGAATGGTGTGATGAGCGCAGGCATCAAAGGTCTTCAACTGCGCCTTGAGGCGATCGAGCGTGTCGCGCTCAGACTTGATTTCCCAAAGGTAGACCTTGTCCGGAGTGACAGCTGCCACGTCGGCGCGGCAGCTGCCGACGACGAGCTCATGGACGACGCGGGCCCGAGGCAGCTCTTCCCTGATCCACGCCACCACGGCGTCGCGGATTTCCCATTCTGCGCTGGAGCGGGTGTGTTTCATGCCGCTGCCCTCGCGTCGAACAGCCAGCCCTGATCATTGTTTGCAATCAGGCGCGGTTTGGGCCGGTAATTTGCTTTAAACAGGGCCTTGGCCATGTCCGGGCAGACAGAATTGCCGATCTTGTGGCGCTGGTCGGTCTCGGTGAGCGTCTTGCCCATGTAAGGCGCGGCGAGGATGTATTCGGGAGGGAAACCTTGCGCGCTGGCCAGTTCGCGGGGTGTCAGCATGCGCATGCCGATGTCCACCACGATCCACGGCCCGACCGTGACAAATTCACGGTCATCCCAGCAGCCGTGCCGACGTAGGAACGCCGCAACCTGCCTGGCCTTGTCGAGCTGGGCGTCGGTCAGGGGCGGAGCGTCGATAGTCACTTCGACATGCCCGAACCTGGGCTTGACGGTGACGGTGCGGAACGAGCCGTCTGTGGCGCTGCCGATCTCGTCGGTACCGAAGTATGCCGTCATGAAGGGCATGACGACGGCCGAGTGGCCACCTTGGGCCGTCAGGGCATGATGGCCATCCTCAACCGAATATGCCCGGCGGTCGCTGCCCTTCAACGACAGCATATGGGCGGATACCAGCTGCTGTTGTGACCCCTCGACCATCAAGGTCGAAACAGGCTCGTCGACAGACCGCCCGATCGGACCCCTTGGGCCGCCATTGTGCTGCGCGAGGTAGACCGCTGTTGCGCCGAGCGGGGAGGCGCCGCCCGGGCGCTTGATGAACGAGTTCGCCGTGACCGTTGGGACACCTTCGCGAGCATCTGACCCAACACCGCCCGATGTGTGCTTGTTCAAGAAAACCGAAACGAGCTGATTGGTGTCTTTTGTCGAAGCCGTGATGGTATGCGTCGGATCATCAGCTGGCCGACTGCGGCCGCCCTGTTGGCCATGGGACAGAAACGGCGCGATCTGCGCGGCGACAATTGCGCGGCTGGGCTGAGTTTCCACTGTGCCCATGGGCTCATTGACGGGATATTCCCTACGCCCGCCGCTATCCCCATGGTTGACGCTGACCAGATGAGGCACGACCAGCCCATGGGCATCGTGCGCCCGAGCTACGGTTGGAAAACTGTCATCGAGCCCTTGCCCGCGGAAGCCCTCGCCGGAATGGTTGAGCACGACAGCGAAGGCGTCTTCGCCCTTGTCTGTGACATAGCGCTTGGTGCCCTTGGCAATCCGGGCGTCGCTGTTAAACGCCAGTGGGCGCTGGATGCGCCGACCTGTCCGACGAGTGTACTCCTTGGCCTCTTGCTTCGTCATGAAGATGGAGGGGCAGTCCAGCGACCAGTCGAGGATATCGGCGGCAACTGGCCAGGCCTCTTTCAAGCCCAATGCCACCTCGTCGGATTTCGGGTCAGCATGGGTTTCGGGTGGCCAGATGATGGGCTCGCCGTCGCAGCGCATCATGATGTAGAGGCGTTTGCGGATCGTTGGCGCCCCCCAGAAATTGGCCCTTAGAACACGCCATTCGACGGCGTAGCCCATGGCACGGAAGCGCTTGACCCAGCGCTTGAATTCCTTGCCCTTGAGCTTCTTGTCGGGGCGGCTGGATAAGTCGAGGTCGCCCCAGTCTTGGAACTCCTCGACGTTCTCCATGTAGATTTCGCGCGGCCGGACTTGTTCGGCCCAGTGCGCCACGACCCAAGCCAGCGAGCGAACCGACTTGCTTACCGGCGCGCCGCCCTTCGCCTTGCTGAAACCCCGGCAATCGGGCGATGCCCAGAGCGCGCCGACGGCGATGCCGCCTGTCACGGTCAGCGGATCAGCCGTCCAGATATCGGCTGTCAGGTGCATGGTTCTAGGGTGGTTCGCCATGTGCATGGCGATGGCCTTCGGATCGTGATTGATCGCGATATCGACGGAGCAGCGATGTGCTTCGGGCAGCAGGCCGGCCAGACGCATATCGCGCATTGCCGTTTCCATGCCCTCGCTGGCCCCGCCGCCGCCGGCAAAGCAGTCGATCACCAGCTCCTGCGTGGTGTCGAAGCCATGGGCCTCCGCAAAGTCGAGGAAGGAATTGTGCAGGATGGCGTTCACGGCTTTTCTGCCCCCAACATGCGGTTGATGGCATCAATCCGACGCCGCGGGGTCGGGCCTGGCCCCCAGTCTCGGAACTCGGCAGGGGTGGCGGTCACAATGGCGGTCGGGCGCGAATAGCCAAAGCAAGGGGGAGACTCGAAAATGAGCGCGACAAGCCCGCCCTGCGCCGCTGCGGCGACCTCATCAGCTGTGGGTGCCCAGTAAGCCGTTGGCAATTCCTTCAATGGCATTGCGTCTGCGGAGAAGTAGTTCGATGGGTCGATGGCGTTCATGCCGGCACCGCCATCAGAAACTGTTCGCGGTCATCGAGTGCGTAGCCCGTGCCCCAGATGGTCCGGATATGGACATTGTAGGGTTTGAGCTTCGCCCGGAGCTTGCAGACGAAAACGTCGACGATTTTCGGGTTGGGCTCTTCATCAATACGGTCGCTATAGAGCGCCGCCATGATCGAGGCCTTGGTACCCATGTCGCGTGAGGCCAGATGCGAAAAGACCCGCATTTCTTTGCCGGTCAGGCACCATTCAACCGGAACCGGAATGTTGGATGGGAGAAGCAGCTCTTCGAGCTGGCGGATGCGCTCGCGCAGCGTCTCGATTTCATTCTGCTGCCGTTGCTCCAGGTCACTAAGCATTGCGGCCTCGACGCTTGTTCATGAAGATGACGGAGGCCATGGCGCGCCAGCGCTGGACCTTGCGTTCTGCGGCAAACCGTTCCGCATCATTGGCCAGGCTTTCGCCCAAGGCACTGATGATGGGCGCAATGCGCTCGGGATCGATCTCACCCTTGTATTCTTCGGCAAAGAGCAGGCATTCGACGGCCTTGATCAGGTCCGCGGAGACCGGCGCGGCGCCGGTGGCCACACAGATTTCGAGGACCTTGCGGGCGCCGATAGGGTGGCGCCGGCTGATCAGGCTGCGGACGGTGGTTATCGCGACCGTCTCGCCGGGAGCGAATTTGCCCATCTGCGGCGGATTGCGCAGGATCTTCACGCCGGCGCGCTGACACACCTGATCGATGGTCAGTGCGTCTTCGTCACCAGCCGCCACCATGGCATTGTGCAGCTGGGTCGGGGTGACCTGGATGCGGTCCCGGTTGTGCCGGACAAAGGCATTGGCGCGACCCGCCAGAGCGTCGGCTTCGGTAACCAGAATCGGGATTTCGGCGATGCCGCCGTGGGTGGCTGCAGCGATGGCCGTATGCTGGCCGTCGATCACTTCGCGCCG
Organism: Devosia yakushimensis; assembly: GCF_030159855.1. Classification (NCBI taxonomy): domain Bacteria; kingdom Pseudomonadati; phylum Pseudomonadota; class Alphaproteobacteria; order Hyphomicrobiales; family Devosiaceae; genus Devosia; species Devosia yakushimensis. Next base: position 1,182,435 of record NZ_BSNG01000001.1, read on the forward strand.
CCCGTCAATCTCCACCACGATAGGGGGCTTGTAGGCAGACCAATCCCATTCCTCGACAATTTTTCGGACGAGGCGCATGGAGCGTTCGGACAGGCCGCGCTGGTAGCTATCGTCGACGTAAAGTGTTTTCGGGTCCACCATGGCCAGACGCGGCGGGGCCCCGACGATGACGGCCTTTTTGAGGTCAGGCAGCTTGAGGGCGGCGATCTCGCGCTTCATTCCGGCTCACCGCCGTTCAGCTTCGATTGCCGCAAGGCATCGCTGATGATACCTGCGGTCAGAACCGTGCCCACGAAAGCTAACACTTCGGCTATCCCTTCGACCCAAGGCCACGGCAGGAATGAAAAGGGCCGGCCCATAATCATCATGGTGGCCAGCACGAAGCCGAAGGCCTCGATCGGGCTATAGCGGCGCTTGGTCCAGTTCATTCAGCTGCCTCCAAAGGTGTTTCAAACAATGGGCCGGGCGGTGGGGTGCCCTTGTCCTTGGCGATGGCGCGGCGGCGCTCGTCCTCGCCCATCCAGTCGCGCTCAAGGCGCTTCCGCGCCATGTCGGCGTATTCGGGCTTAAGCTCGATCAGATGGGCCCGGCGACCCATGCGGAGCGCTACCAGGGCGGTGGTACCGGAGCCGCCGAAGGGGTCGAGCACCAGCCCGTTGGCAGGGCAGCCCGCGTTGATGCAGCGTTCCGCCAGCTCTGGCGGGAAGGTCGCGAAATGGGCTTCGGTGAAGCCGACAGAATTAAACTGCCAAGCGGAAATAGGGGCCGGTTCGAAGTTGCGCAGATAGCGTGTGTCGGGGATTTTGGTGGTCGAGGCGTGGAAGCTCTCTTTAGCTCGCACCAATGACTTCTCCGGCGCGCTCTTGGGGGTTACGCCCGGACGGGTGTCTTTGGCCGGCACCAGGGCGGTGCGGGCGTGTGCCGTGCCGCTCGCTGGCATTGCCACGGCGGCATGGTCGTAGAGATACTGCTTGCTCTTGGCGAGCATCCAGATTTTTTCGTGTGCGGTGGACGGGCGATATTTGCCCGCCGAATCCGGCATGGGGTTGGACTTGCCCCAGACATTCTCTTGCCGCACCCACCAGCCGGCGGCGCGCAGCGCCAACGCCAGAATGTTTGGTACCATGCAAAGGTCTTTGGCCTTGATCGCATTGACCACGTCCCGGAAAGGGCGGTCCATAAAATCTGCGCCTAGCGGTCCTGTGCCCACGGTAGAAAAGGGTTTGTCGCGAAAGGTTCGATCGTCATTGCCGAGCGCGCGGGTTGCTGCAGCGCTGCGGCCGTTGGGCGTGCCGGCGAATGAATCGCCATAGTTCAGCCACACGGTGCCGGCGGGCTTGAGGACCCGTCGGATCTCTTCGAACACGGCGACCATGACCTCGATGTGCTCGGCAAGGGTACGTTCCATGCCCATCTGCCCGATCACTTCGTAGTCGCGCACACCCCAATATGGTGGAGAGGTCACGACGCAATCGAAGAAGCCATCCGGCAGATCGCGCAGCCGCGCGATGACATCGCCGATATGGATCGTGGCACGACCGTTGAGGAGATAGAGCGGATTACTCACGAGGCGCGCTCCAGTTGAGGAGCGAGTACCCGCGCGGTGATGACACGCCGCTCACATTGATAGCTGGCCTTCCATTCCCAGCGCGTGGCGCTGGCCAGGCCTTCGGCAACGAGCTCGTTGATGGCCTGAATTTCTGCGAAGTCGGCCCATTCCTCCTGAATGAGGGTGCGGCCGTCGGCGAGGCCCGCCGCCATTTCGGCTTTCGTCATCATGCGGCCTGCTCCCCATACTGGTCGGCGACGAGCTCACCCACGAGCTCGTCGACACGGTCCTCGTTCCACCAGGCAGAACGGCGGGCCGCCGCGAGGCGGGACTGGGCATTGCGGGTTTCAGCGAAATTGAGCAGCGCCGCGGTGGCGCCAGGCGAATGGCCTGGGAACACGATGAGCAGCGCGGCATAGGCGATCAACCGGCCCCGGAAGTGTTGACGGGTGCCGATGATCGCCTCGGGATCCTCGCCGGTCATCTGGGCCGCAACGACGATGGTGCGGGCGATGGTCTGGGCGCTGGGGGCGGTGCTGATCATGCCGCCCTCGCCAATTGGTCGATATTGCCGCGCTGGACGGTGAAGGTGTAGGCGACCACCCAAGGGTTGGCAGCCCAGGAGCCGGGGCCGTTGATGCTTTCCCAAAGATCGCGGTACATCTCGACGGGGCCGACGATGCCGTATGCAGACGCGGCGGCAATAGCATCGTCGGGCGCGGCAGCGGGCCAGCCTAGGCGTTCCGGGCCACGGAAAAACTCCACAACACCCTCGGCCAGCGCATCCGCTGCAGAGCAGTCCTTTAGCCGCTCAACCCGCACATCGGTGACGGTGAGCGTGATGCGCGAAAATTCGCGCGGCATGTGGATGGATGGCCACCAGCCGTCGATGCTCTTAACGCCGTCTGCCTGGTAGAGTATTTCGGTCGGATACCAGCCGGAGCGAGCATCGGCGATAGTCCACCCATGCGTCATCCGGGCGGTCCACGTCTCGCGTACCCAGAGCCGATCCCCGACCGCAACCGGCGGCATGTAGTGCGGCGTCACGAAATACTTGCCGGCGCGGATATCGACGTGCTGGCCGGTGCTATCCTTCATTTCATAGACGGAACGACCGCTCGCGGCCTCAGTCGCCACCTTGACCATGTCGATGATCGGACCGGTCGGCTGGGGCAGGCGGCACAGGCGCCGGGTCTGCGTTTTGGTGCCGTCGAGCAGGGCGCGGACCATGGGACCTGAAAAGAGCATGGGACGGTCAGCCATTGGCCGCCTCCGCATGCGTGAAGGGCGCGAAATAATCGGTCTTGCGGATATCGTTGAGGTTGTGCCCAGTGGCCAGGCCATGCTTGCGCAGCCAGCGGGCGAAACAGTCGGCCAGCTTCTGCTCAAGCTCGCGTTTTTCGGCGCTGGTGATCGGCGTATCGAACCCGTTTTCGCCCCAGCACTCGATGTTCTTGTCCTCGAAACGGTCGAGGATATCCCCGGCGTCAAAGCAATCGGTGGAGGGAAGAGTCTTATCGGCCTCGACGATGCAGAAGTCGCCGTTCGGGAAATGCTCCCGGGCCAGCGCCAGCGCTTCGTCGCCCGTGGCTACGCCCCCGTGGTAATGTTCGGGGAAGGGACCATGGCCCCAATACCACTTATAGACCCCCGTGCCGGCCATCGGTCAGTCCGCCCGACCGCTGGCGGAGCCTTCCAGCCCGCGAGTGTAAAGCGCCAGTTCTTCGTTGAGGTCGTTGCGCTGGTCGGCCATCGCGGCCTTGGCGGCTTCATAGACGCGATCGAGCAGGGCTTCGCGACCGTCCAGCTCGACGAGCAGGGTTTCGGTTTCGCGCACCTGCTGCGCCAGCTTCTGGCGGGCGATCTCGCCGCGGCGGATCATCGGGCGCTGCTCGGTGGCGAATTGCTCAAGTGCGTTGGCCAGAGTGTCGGTTTCCACCGGCGGGACGATCTTGAGGGCGCTGGGCTTCGTGGCTGGGGTGGTTTTGGCGGTGGTGCTCATCGGATCAGCCCTCCGCCGGCGCGGCGACCATGCCCAGGGCGGACATGTAGAGCTCGAGCAGGGCTTCCTGCTCCATGCGCTCATTGGCGTCCTGTTTCCGGATGGCCACAATCTTGCGCAGGATCTTGGTATCGAAGCCGTTGCCCTTGGCCTCGGCATAGATTTCCTTGATGTCGGAGGCGATCGCGGCTTTCTCTTCCTCCATCCGCTCGATGCGTTCGATGAACGCTCGCAACTGGTCCTGGGCTACGCTGTCTTCGGCCATTGGAGGCTCCTGTTGGGTGAGAGGGTGACCCGGCGACTGGCTTGGGGGTACAGTCGCCGGGCCTGGCCGGCTGGGGAGGGGAGCCCCGGCCTAACCGGCAGCACGGCGGGCAGCGAGCATCTCGCGCACCTTGCCGGCGTGTTCGGTGAAATCCCTGGAAATCATCTTGATCCACATGTCGCGGACCAGCGTGGCGCCGTCGTCGGTGAAAGCGCTGCCGGTGATCGACGCGACCTCCTGCAGCTTGAGGCGCATGATGACGGTGATGAGCGTGGCGTTATCCGTCCCACGATCTATCTCGGCCTGCATCCAGAGCTCGAGCGGGCCCATGACATTGGCCGCAATCGCACGGGTGAAGCACCGTTCCAGCTCGTTGCCACTGGTCAGGCCCTTGAGCAGCGCCGCTTCGGCGTCTGCGTTGGCTGTGCCATCGGGATTGAGAAAGCGCAGAGTCATGGTCAGCCTCGCTGTTCGGTTGCGGGAACCGGCTCGCCGAGCAGAGCCGCAAAATAGGCGGCAGCGCTGATCGATGCAGTGCCGGGAACGGCTACTTCGAGCGGCGGCGCAAATACTGCCTCCTGAGATTCCAGAGGCTCGATGCGGTGCACCCTGCCGCCACACAGAGAGCAGCAGTCGAAGATGATTTCGTTGAGGTCGTTCTGATCGTGCGCGTCGAACTCGCGGCAACGGCAATAATGGGTCGCCATGTCAGCACCCCACCATCGCCAGGCGGCCGAGCTGGCCGTAATAGTTCGTGTCGAGCAGCAGATCGACGATGCGCTGTTCGCGCTGGGTGAGGGGATCACCCTCCATCCAGCTCTTGACGGCGGCGGCCACCATCTGGCGGGCAAGCGGGTTCAGCCCATCGCCCCGCACCGCGTCGACGACCGGCGCTGGTATGGACGGCGCCGGCAATGGCGCGGCGCGCTGAGATTGGAAAAGGGGAATGATGCGGGCGGTCATGGCGATCACCCGTTCAGCGCGATCTGGCAGACATCGGTGCTGTGGCGCAGCTGGCACGTGGCCAGCGCCTCAGCCTGATTGGTCGCGAGCCAGATGGCGCCCCAGACCAGAGCGACCAGCGCGAGGGCGAACATGACGCCCAGATAGATGATGAGCCAGCGCCGGTCCGGCACGATGGTTTCGCTCGACTGTGCCAGCTCAACGGCATCGTCAGGCATATCCCAGATCAGATCCGTGCCTGGCTGGTTACCATTACGTACAATTGTCATTGCGATGTTCCCCCATCCGCCAGCCAAATCGAATTGGCATTTGATAGTCGGACGCTACAAAACATTTTGTTGTGCGTCAATTGTCGACGAAACAAAATGTTGCTATGACTTTTGAAACAGAGCACCACCACGTGGTGCCACGGCGTTCTTTTGGGGGAACTAAATGGCAGACGATTCCAGCAAGCAGCGGCGCGAGATTGAAGAGCGGCGACTGGCGACCACAATTATCAACATGCTTCCGGAGGACCCGGATTCGGCTCTCCGCGTCCTGGACTTTGCCAAGGAGCTCGTCGAGGGCTTCTTGCGGCCACGCAACGAACGGCGGGTCTATTCGATCCGTGCGGTAAAGGATGCCTCGTCGCCGTCGTTCACCGTGCCGCCGCCTGCGGCAAACCAAAAAGGCGAATAAGCTCTGCCGGATTAGCCGGTGGCGGCGTCTTTGGTGTCGGTGAGCTTCTTGCTGGCGGTGGCGCGTAGCTTCTCCGCCAGCTCATACGGCAGCCCGTTCATGTGGCCGAACAGGATGAAGTCGGAGGTTGCGCCGGTCAGTTGCCAGAAGCGCGCCAGCAAATCCGGCGGGGGAAAGCGCTCACCACGCTCGTAATTGCCCCAGCGCTGGTAGCTGACGTCCATGAGTTTAGCCATGGTTGCCTGCAAGTGACCGCGTGCTTCGCGCACAGCGACCAATCGGCGGCCTATGGCTTGGTTTGATGTGTCTGGCATGTCCGGCAGCATGAAAACATTTTGTTTCAAGCCGAGTAAGGACGCTAGAAACGTTATGTTGTCAATTGCCACACAACAAAACGTTGCATATGGTCGCCGCAATGACGTTACCCTTGGCGGCTTGCACGATGGCAAAACTCACCCAGTTGGACAGTGTGGAGCAGGTCACGGCCGTGCTCGGCGGTGTCGGAGCCGTGCAGGACCTCACCCAGGCGGCCTCGTCGCAGGTGGTAAGCAACTGGGTGGCCCGGGGCCGATTTGCGCATCACGCCTATCTGGTCATGACCAAGGCGCTTGAGGAGCTGGGCTATTCCGCGCCGCCGGAGCTATGGGGAATCACCGCCCCCGCCGAACCCGCTACTGCCTCAAGCCCCTAGACCGCCATGGCGCCGGACGTCTCGCTATCGGCCATCAGCTATCATGCCGTCACCCGCTACGTGCAGCGGGTGCTGGGCGTGATCGTCCCTGGCGACGAGGCGGTGATGGGTGCGAAGGCGCTGGCGGCTGATCACTGCGCCGCCATCGACACGACCATTGATGCGGTCAGGGCAAAAATCCTGACGCCGGTTGTGGCAGCGGCCATTGCCGATGGATGCACCTGCATCCGGACCGCCACCTATGAAATCGAGGTGAGCCAGCCCGAGAAGGTGGCCACGACCATCCACCCACGGGCACGCCAGCGTGCCATCAAGATCATGGGCAAGGCCGAGCACAGGCGCTCGACCCTTCGGCATGCCCGGCGGCACGGCGACGCCGGGGCAGGTGACCGATGAGCCACGCCGCGATGAACTGGGCTCTGAAACAGCGCGGGTTCAAGCCCGCCGTATGGAAGGTGCTGGTGCATCTGGCCGACCGGCACAATGCCGACTCCGGCTACTGTTTTGGGCATCAGGAAAAGCTCGCCCACGAATGCGAAGTGTCGCGCGCATCGCTCAACCGGCATCTGACCGAGCTTGAGGAAGCCGGGCTGGTCCGGCGTGTCGCCGCCAAAGACCCGGTGACGGGCATGCAACTCAGCACCCGGTATTACATCGCCTTCGATACCGATTTCGCCACACTAGATGTAGTAGGCCGTGTCTCAAATTGCGACACGGATACCCGTGTCTCAAAAACCGCTAAATCCGTGTCTCACAGCTCTGAGACACTAATAACCAGTAAGATAACCAGTAAGATTCCCCTTACCCCACAGCAGGGTGAGGCCGAGGCCATACCAGATGTAGACCCCGATGCCTTTGCCCGTATCTGGGAGATGTGGCCCGAGGGGGGGCAGGGGAGCCGTGATAGTGCCCAGCGGGCTTACGAACAGCTCGGGCCTGATGACACAGCCGATATCGTCGCTGTCTTCACGCTGATGGTCTCGACCGTTTCGGCGCGCTGGTATCGGCGGTCGCTGCCTATCCCGAACCTGACCACCACGATCCGCGAACGCGCTTTCCGCGCCTTTGCCAACGATCCGCCCACCATCGACGACGATGGCTATTTCGTGGTGACGCCTGACCGGCCCGAATGGCGGCCGTGGCTCGCTGCGATGCGCAAACAGCATGGCGAAAAGGGTGAGCGAGCGACCACGGAACGAGGCTGGTTGCTCGTGACGACGCGCTGGCCGTCGGGAGAACGGGCATGACACCCATTCCCCACGACCGCATTGGCTGCCTGATCATGGGGTGCCGGCGAACCTACAAGCGGGAGCCCGATGAGGGCGAGGGCGCCGAGGTGATGTGCGGCGATCATTACCGCCTTGGTGACAAGGCCCTGCGCCAGCTCCGCACCAAGCTCAAAAGAACGGCCCGCCGCACCGGCTGGACGCCGCGCCTAGGGCGCATCGATGCCTGGCTATGGGAACGCATCAAGCGCCAGGCGAACGAGCGGGCCATGGGCCTGTGACCAACCAAACGGAGCCCGGGCCGCATCTCGGGAACGGAGAAAGTGCCATGTCGTTGAACGCCGCCCCACCGATCAAGTTTTCTGCCCCAGTTCTCAACGCCGCCGGCGAATTGTCGTCGCTGCACGAGCGCGTCGACCGTCTGGCCGACCGGCTTTCTGGCGCCGCACCGCGGAACGTGGCGCGCGGGACCGGCGACCCCATTGGGGAAGACGCAGGCGAGTTCGATCTGGTCGAAGGCGCCGGCCGCCACCTGCTTGTGACGATCCAGGCCATCCACGAAGCGCTCGATCGCATCGAGCAGCGCCTGGGATGATCGCGGCAACTGCCCAGTCGCGGTTCTGCCCCACCCGCCGGCACCGCGCCGGCGGGCAAACCGTCATGGGAATTGCGGCCCGGCCGCGATACCATGACGGAGCCGCACGGTTTGGATGGTCGCCATGAGTTCATGGGCGCGCCCCGGTGCGGAATGTGTTTGCATCGATGACGCATGGGACATGCCGGCCTTCTATAAGGTTCCGCATCGCCTACCCATGCTCAATGAGCTGCTTACCGTTGCAGCTGTCCAAGCCAAGCGCGGGGAAGTATGGCTCAAGTTCAGCGAGATTCCTGACGATCAGAGCTGCGACGGTCAGCGGTCCGTTGACATCTGGTACATCTCGACAAGCTTCCGCCCCATCATCAAACCAACGGTTGAGCAGGACATTGCCCTGTTCAAGCATCATCTCGACCAGGTGCCGGCCGAGCAATGAGGAAGCGCACCCCCGCCCAGACCAAAGAGGAGATCGCCCGGGCCAAGGCTAGGGCGATAGCCGATAAGTATTTCGAGGCCGATGGCGAGCCCATTGGTCTGGGGGATCGGGAGCACGCGCCCGGTCTTGACGGTGGTGCGACGAAGAAGCTGACCCCGAAAGAGTTCCTGTTCTGCCAGGAATATCTGGTGGACTTCAACGGGACACAGGCCGCGATCCGCGCCGGGTACAGCGAGAAGACCGCAGCCGCCATCGCCTATGAGAACCTGAGAAAACCTCATATCCGCCGCTGCATCACCGAACTGATGAAAGAGCGGTCGGCCCGGACGAAATGGGATGCGGACAAGCTGCTGCAACGGCTGGGGGACGAGCTCGAGGCGGATATCAACGATATCCACAATCCTGACGGGTCAATGAAGCCCATTGCCGACTGGCCGCTGGTGTTTCGGCAGGGGCTGGTCGAAGGCCTCAAGGTCCGCGAGGAGCTGACACCTGACGGGGAAGTCGTGTCGGCGCGGATCGTCGAATACCGGACGGCTAGCCGCAGCAAGCTCAAGGAAATGATCGGCAAGCACGTCGACGTGCAGGCCTTCAAGGAAAAGCGCGAGCTCGACGTGGCCGAGGGTGGCCCGCTGGCCCAGCTGCTGACCCAGCTGCAGGGCACATCGATCCGGCCCACCCAGGCGCCGCCGATATCGCTGCCGGTCACGAATCCCGACCTGATCGACGATGACGAGGGCGACGATGAGTGACGTCATCCTTTCGAAAAAGGTCGAAGCGCTCCAGCATCAGCTGGGCCGGGTGCTCACCACTGACGAGCTCACCCTGTTCATCAACCTGCAAGACCCGCATTGGCGGCTGCGGAACCTCTACTGGATCATGGACAAGGAGGGTAACCCCGTCCTGTTCAGCCCCAACGAGGTGCAGGACAAGTTTATCCGGGAAATCTGGTTTCGCAACGTCGTGCCGAAGGCCCGCCAGCGCGGGTTCTCCACCGTCGTCCAGATCCTGATGCTCGACCATGCGCTGTTCGAACCGAACCAGCGCTGCGGCATCATCGCCGAGACCACGACCCTGGCCGAGCAGATTTTCGGCGACAAGATCAAGTTCGCCTATGACCGGCTGCCGCCGCTGATCCGCGAAATGGTCCCGGCCCGCATGACGCTCAAGAAGATCGTGCTGGCCAACAATTCGTCGATCCGCTGCGCCACATCGGTGCGCGGTGGCACGATCCAGTGGTTGCACGTCACCGAATACGGCAAAATCTGCCAGGTCGCGCCGATCAAGGCCAAGGAAATCCAGACCGGCTCTATCCCCGCCGTCGACAAGACCGGCATTGTCGTCGTCGAGAGCACGGTGGAAGGGCTGGACGGCAATTTCACCGAACTGGTGTTGAAGGCCCGCGCCACGGCGCAACTCGGGCGGCCGCTGGGGGAGATGGATTACCGGCTGCATTTTGCCAGCTGGTGGGACGCTTCCGAATATGAGACCGACCCCACGGGCATCGTCATCTCGCCCAAGGACCATGCCTATTTCGCCCGGCTTGAAGCCACCATTGGCCGCGACATCAGCCTGCCCAAACGCGCATGGTACGTGCAAAAGCGCGACGTCGAGTTCGGTGGCGACCAGGAGAAGATGTGGATGCAGTACCCGTCCACATTGGACGAGGCATTCACGATATCCACCGAGGGCAAGTGGCTCGCCAACCAGATGGCCACGATGCGGAAACAGAACCGCATCACCCATGTGCCCTATGACCCGGCCTATCCTGTCAACCTCTGGTGGGATTTGGGCGTCGACGACGACATTGCCATCTGGTTCCACCAGCAGGTCGGGCTTCAGGACCGCTTCATCGACTATATCGAGGCTTCCGGCGAGCCCTATGCCTATTTCAAGGCGGAGGTGGACAAGCGCGGCTATGCGCTGGGCCATTGCTATCTGCCCCATGACGGCGCGCATCGCCGGCCCGGCGCCGAGATCCTGAAAACTTCCGCCGACATGATCGGGGAAGTCGGTTTCCGCAATATCGAAATCGTGCCGCGCATCCACGAGCTGATCACCGGCATCCAACAGCTGCGCAATGCCATGTCGTCCTATTGGATCGACGAAACCAAATGCGCCGAGGGCATCAAGCACCTCGATGGCTACGGCAAGGTCTGGAACGTCCGGACGTCCACCTACACCTCGCAGGTCGCGCAAAACGGCCACCAGCACGCCACCGATGCGCTGCGGCAGCACGCCCAGGCCAAGGCCGGCGGCATCATCATGGCCGCCAATAGCGGGCAGACACGGCCTAAGCGCCGGAACAAGGGAGCAATGGCAGCATGACCAATGTCATCCAGGATATTGCCGTCAGTTTCGAAGCGGTTCTTATCGTGCTGACCAATGGGGCGACCTTCCGAACACCTACGCCGCGCCCGCTGTACGATGCATCTATCCACGATTGGAACGACTGGCGTCTGTTGGATGAGGGCAGGGAGGTGGAGTGGCCCAAGCTTGGCGTCGTCATTCGGGTGCCCCAACCCGAGGAGCAACTGCCAATAACGTGCACGATTTGCGGCGGCAATCTCGGGGACCAATACACCCATCCCACCTGCACCTGCTCGCGCGGCGGCACGGCCACGGCGTCGTTCAGCAGCCCCCTCAGTCGAGCCGCGGGAACACCTCACCGCTCGATCTTGCCGCCGCATCCCGACAATTTTGCCGATCACCCCGAGACCATCGGGGAACGCCGCGCGACCGCGAAAAGCAGCGCGGCGGCATGGTCCCCACGCGATGTCCTCATTGAGCTGCTGCGCGAGATCGACAGCGGCCGCATTCGCCCCAAGGCCATTGTGGTGAGCATTTCGGCAACCGGCGCCGATGGCTCGCTCGAGCACCATTACCGCAACGCCTGCCCCGACACCTTCACGGCGCTCGGGCTGCTCGCCCGCGCCGAATACAAACTCCAGAGGGAATAGATTATGAAACGCTCGCGCTCACTCTTCGGCTTCGGTGGGATAGTCGCTGCTAGCGCCATGGCGCTTGGCGCAATGATAGCCATGGCGCCCACACCCGCCGAGCTATCTGGGCAGGTAAAGGTCACCCCGACACCGCCTGCCGGCCCGGAACGTGCCCCTGCACCTCAACAGGCCCATGAGCGTGTCGCCATGCGCGAGGAGCGTGTGGACCGGTACCGGTTCGGCCGGTCATTGCCCGTTGCCCACAAGAACCGTGCCGGCGGCGAGCGGGCCCATCGGCGCTGGCGGAAACGTCGCGCCGCAGGGCGGGGATAATCATGCCCGCTATTTACACCGGCACCAGAATCACTAGCTTGGCCTTGCCGCACCTCCTCGAGCGCGAGGATTGTGCATGAAGTCCATCCTCGACCTTCGCCTGCGCCATTTCTACCATGTGCGTGGTGACCTCACCGTCATCGGCACATGGGCCGATATGGGCGATCGCATCCGCCCCTGCATCGTCATTATCCGGACCGGCGAGGAGCTCAACGAGCATACCTGGCCCTGCATCATCACGTCCGATAAGGCGTGGATATGGGAAGAGACCATAGGCGACCCGCGCCAGGCGGCGCAGACCGCATTCCGGTTCTGCCAAGCCCTCCGCATGTCGACGCACCAAAGCAATATCTTCCGGCTGGTCGGCCTCATCGTTGACCATCTGCACGACCTTCTGCATATCCCCCCATACATGGCCCTTTCGGCCCCAGCTGCCGCTGAACCCGTGGCCGAGGTGACCATCAGGGATCACCGCACCGGCCGCACCACAGAGGTGGAGCTTTAGGCCATGTTCGATCTCAATGCCGATGATGGTTCTGTCAGCCGCAAGGAATACAAATCCCCGATCCCGGGCGGCGGGCAGGGCGATGGCGCCAAGGCGGTGCCCGTCGCGGAGCTTGATAAGCCCCGGATGGTTCGGCTGCATCATCACCTCATGGGCACCTACACCAAGGAGCTCGACAAGCAGTACGAGAACCGCATGCAGCGGGCCCTTGATGATGATTTCTACGATAATCATCAATGGACCGAAGAAGATATCGCCACGCTCGAGGAGCGCGGGCAAAAGGCCATCGTCTACAACGTCATCTCGGCATCCGTCGATTGGGTGACCGGCACTGAGAAGCGCGCCCGGGCCGATTACAAGATCCTGCCGCGGCGCAAAGAAGACTCGCAACCGGCCCAGCGCAAAAGCGAGCTGATGAAATACCTGTCCGACGTCAACCGGACACCGTTCGATATCAGTCGTGCCTTCGAGGATTCGGTAAAATCCGGGCTGGGCTGGATAGAAGACGCCATCAATGACGAGGGCGATGGTGAGCCGCTCACCGCGCAATACGAAAACTGGCGCAACATGCTGCATGACAGCAGCGCCACCAAGCTCGACCTGACCGATGGCCGGTACATTTTCCGGTCGAAATGGGTAGACCTCGATATTGCCTGCGCCATGTTCAAGAAGCGGCGCGGGATGCTGGAGCAGGCCGCCGCGACCACTGAGGACCTGCTGGGCACCGACGAATATGGCGATGAGGCCATGGACAGCCAGGAAACCATGCTCGAGTACAATAGTGCTCGCGCAGCTGATCGGCTTTCCGGCTATTCCCGCCAGCGCGTCCGCTTGATTGAGGGATGGATACGCCTGCCGCTCGAAACCCAGCGCATCAAGGGCGGCGTGTTCCACGGTGAGCTTTACGACAAGTTTTCGCCCGGCCATGTCGAAGCGCTCAATAGTGGCGAGGCCGAGCTGGTCACCAAGATGACCATGCGCATGCATGTGGCCATCTTCACCACTGCCGGCATGCTCTGGTTCAGTGAATCGCCATATCGGCACAACCAGTTTCCGTTCACCCCGATCTGGGGCAAGCGTCGCGCCGCCGACGGATTGCCCTATGGGATGATCCGGGGCCTGCGCGATATCCAGGAGGATATCAACAAACGCGCTTCCAAGGCGCTGGCCATCCTCAGCAACAACAAAGTCATCATGGAGGAGGGCGCGGTCGAGGACGTCGACGCGCTCATGGAGGAGGTCAGCCGGCCCGATGCCCTGATCGTCACGAAGCCGGGCAAGCGCCTTGACCTTGAAAGCGATCGCGATCTCTCCCAGTACCAGCTCGAGCTCATGTCGCGGAACATCGCGATGATCCAGCAGGCCTCCGGCGTCACCGACGAATTGCTTGGCCGCAAGACCAACGCCACGTCGGGCGTGGCGATCCAGCGCCGGCAGGATCAGGGATCGATGGCCACCGCCATCTATTTCGACAATCTGCGGCTGGGCAGCCAGGTCCGCGGCGAAAAGCTGCTGTCCAATATCGAGCAGTTCGTCAGCGAGAAGAAGGCGTTCCGCATCACCAATATGCGGGGCAATCCCCAATATGTCCGCGTCAATGACGGGCTGCCCGAGAATGATATCGTTCGGTCCAAGGCGGATTATGTCATTACCGACGCCGATTGGCGGGCATCGCTGCGGCAAGCCGCCGTCGACGAGCTACTCGAGCTCATGACCAGGCTGCCGCCACAGGTCTCGCTGCTGCTGCTCGATCTCGTCGTTGAGAACATGGACATTTCCAACCGCGACGAGCTGGTCAAGCGCATTCGCTCCGTCACGGGCCAGCGCGATCCGGATGCCGAAGAGCCGACCGAAGAAGAATTGGCGCAGCAGCAGGCCAAGGCGGAGCTCGACCAGTTCCAGCGCGCCCAGCTAGTGGCCGAGCTGCGCAAGACCATCGCGACGGCCGCGAAGAGCGAGGCCGAGGCCGAGCGCATCGTTGCTCAGCTCGCGGTTACCAAGGTCGATGCGCAGGGCAGGGCGCTGGCAACAGCCGGCGAAACGCTCGCTCTTCCGCCGGCAGCGGCACATATCGCCGATCACATTCTTGCCGAGGCTGGCTTTGCCAGTGCTTCGGATCAGCTCGCGGCTGCCCAGGCCACCGAGCAGCAGGCCGCCGCCCAGCCGCAGCAGCCCATGCCAACCCCACAACCGCCAGCACCCGGACCGGCACCGGGCCTAGGCGCCGCACCTATGCCGTAGGAGGCCATGATGGCTAAGCACCAGTTTACCGAAGAAGAACTGCAATTCCTGACCGAAGAAGAGCGCGCCGGCCTGCTCGACGAAAGCCTTGTCGATGAGGGCGAAATCCCGCTCGATGAAGAAGAGGAGGGCGATGAAGACGACGCGGCGGCCGCTGCCGTTGAAGGCGCGTCCGATGCGGAACCCGTCGCCGAAAAGCCCGACCCAAAGCCAGAAGCTCCGGCCGTGGCGGAAACGCCGGCGGTGGCTCCCGCCGCGGATGCTGCGGCACCGGTCGCCACCGATGAGGCCGAGGCATCGCCACGGCGCGCCGGGTCGGCTTTGCCGGAATACAAGCTGCCGGCGAATTTCGACCAGTCGATGCAGGACCTGCGCAGCCAGAAGGAAGCGCTGGCCCAGCGTTTTGACGATGGCGAACTGACGGCCAAGGAATACAACGCGCAGAACAGCGCGCTGGATGACCAGATGCATGATCTGCGGGACGTGCGCCTCAAAGCCACGATGAGCGAAGAAGCGGTGCGCCATAACTATGTCACCAATGTCGTTCCGGACTGGCTTGCCGATCATACCGAGTATCGCGTGGGCTCCCCGCGCTACAACGCGCTCGATCTCGAAGTGCGGCGCTTCCAGGACCTGGCGCATAGGGAAGGCCGGGATCCCTTCGACCCGCAATTGCTCGACCAGGCCCATGAAATCGTCGCCGCCGATTTCGGCACGCCGGCGGCGCCGAAGGAGGAGCAGCCCAAGACGGATACGCCCCCGGCCAGGACGCCCGCACCGGCCAGCGAGCGGGTCATTCCTCCATCGCTGGGCAGCGTGCCGGCGGCCGATGCCACTGACCTCGAAGAAGGCAGTCGCTTCGCCTATCTCGATCGCTTGCAGGGTGAGGCTTACGAGCAGGCCATGGCTAAGCTGTCCGACGCCGATCGCGACACATATTTGGCATCATAGGAGACCGCCATGGGGCTATTGGCTTTGACGGTTAAGGTGGGCCAGGCGGTGGATATCGCCGGCGTCGCGGTGGTGCGGGTGACGGAAAAGAATGGCCGGCGGGTTGGCCTCCAATTCGCCACCAGCCTCAGCCCCATCACGTTGATACCCACCGGCATCATCCCGCCGCGCTATGTCACCGGCATTACAGGTGACCAGCAGGCTCGGCCGATGCTCGCGCCTGTCGGATAGCCGACGGGCTATCCGGGGCCGTCCGCGTCATTGTTGGGGGCGAGCTGGGAAGGATGATGATCAATTGAGCGAACTAACCGCAATTCCGAGCCCTGCCATTGTTGAGATTAGTGGCAGGTGGCAGATGTGCTTGGTGACCTATCCGTTCGGTGGCAACGGCCCGTGGAACTATATGTTCGAGCGCCCGCCAGAGGGCGTGAAGTTTGTCCATCACGTTGGGGTTTACTTCGGCGAAGATGACCGCGGCAATCACCTCGTCGCCGCTACCTGGATGACGCTCGCGGATGGCTCCGTCCAGCCCACGCACGTCCAGACCTTCAGCAAGGATACTCAGCTAGAGTTCCTGTGAGCTCTCGGCCTTGACGTCGGCAATACGATCCCATCAACCTATGGGGCGGCTTGGGGGGCGTAAATGAACACGAGCTTGGTGGTTGGGTTCGCGGTGGTGGCAGTATTCATCGCCATCGTTGCCTACATTGGCACGCGGCCACAGGTTGTGGGAACAGGTGGGGCGCAGCTTGCCGGGATCAAAACACCTTGGCATCGGCTGTCATCCATGCCTGCGCGCTTAGCCGTCATTGGCATAGTCGCGCTGATTTTCGCGGTGGGCTGGATCACCCGCTATGATGTGACGCCGGCGGCGGCAGGGGATAGTCCTGGCATCGTGTATTTGCTCGATCGCTGGACCGGCGGCGTGACGCTTTGCCATGCCCAGGGCTGCAAGGTCCTGCGATAGGACTATCGGCAATCGCCGGTCGGATACCAAGCGGTATTGATGAAAATGGCAATGCTGGGCTCTTCCGATGGGGTCGCGGCAATCATGAAATAGGGCCAATCAAACCCATCGTCACAAAGCCCGGTCATCACCGGGTTCCCCGGCCCGTTGCCCTTGAGCTGGCAGGTCGTGTCCACGCTGCCGTCGGCATTCAGGACGGTCAGCGCCCCGGGCTGTTGCACCAGCTCGGCACCGCTCTGGTCCATAAAGCGGCATTCGGCCGCTGTTGCAGCCGATATGGCGAGGATCAGGACGATAGTGCTGGTCAGAACGCGGATCATGGGGGAGTTATAGCGCTGCCCCATGCGCTCGCCAAGCGGCGACCATCGGTGTAGTTTACGGCAAACCTGCCGCATGACGTGGCCTCCAATCTTGGACCTATCGTCATGGCATTTACGATCACCCCGCAGGATCGCGACTACCTCACCAGGATCGTCGCGACGGAAGCAGACCACCGCCTGGCCAAGACTGACCCTGATGCCTATCAGCAGCAGGTGGCGGGCATCGTCGACACGGTGCTCAATCGGGTTGTCTCCCCAAGCTACCCCGATACCATCGCCGGCGTGGCTAACCAGTATGGGCAGTTTTCGGCGATCAATGGGCCGACGGGTCGGGACTATACCGTCTGGGGTTCGGTCGAGAAGGTTCCCAATAACGTCGTGCCCGCAGCGGCGAAATCGGCAGTGAACGACTGGGTCAATGCCCGCATAAGCGGCGTGCCCAGCAGTGTCGGCGGCCATCTCAATTACGCCAACCCCAACTTTAGCGACAAAAGCAATCAGGGTTGGATCAAGGCGCTGGACGGGCCGCGCTATGGCAAGGGCAGTTCGGTCCACTACCACGGCACCACAAAGGGTGGGACGCCGGTGGAAGCGGTCATCTCCGGTGATTTCTACAACGGCGATGGCATCAAGCTCCCGCCCGGCGAAATCCCAAACACGGTTGCTACCCAGCTCTCCGTTTTCCCCGATTCCGAACCGCCGAACCCATCTCGCCGGGCCGCTGCGCGCACCAATGCCGTACTGGATTCGCTGCCGCCAATCCCCGCTTCCCGGGTGCAGGGAACAGCGGCCCGGACCCGTGCTGAGCTGGACCGCCCGCGTCCGGTGACCATGTCTCCCGAAATGGCTGCAACCCGGCAGGGCGGGGCACCAAACCCTACTGACGGGGTAAGCCCCGCGGCGCCCTTGGGCGGCATATCGTTCACCCCAGCCGGAAAACCGATCGATCCGGACACCGGGTATCTGATGAGCGAGGACGATCCCCGGTATCCACGCTCTTCGCAGTCGCAGCCCGCGACCTCTCCTGCAGCCAGCCAAGGCGGCAGGCAGCTACCGGTGATTGGACCCACCGGCGTGCCTGCTCGCGCCAATGATATCGGCACCATGCCGTCGCGCCAGCAGGTCATGGGGCTCACAGGGCAGCCGACGACGGCAGGGCCAGGTGCTCCGGCTAGTGCGCCCGGGCTGGCCGGGCCACCGGCTTCCGCGCCCGTCGCCAAAACCGACGCACCGGGCGCTATGCCCCGTTGGGCAGATATGAACACATTTGCCGCCAGTCCCAGCGACATACCGAAATACATAACGGTCACCGAACCGATTCCGCAGCGCGGCGCGGGGGTGAGTGCATCGAGCATCGCCCCGTCCAATGGCAAAATACCGCTGGGCGACGTAGCGCATGGCGGATCCCGTGACGCTGTTGCGAATGCGGCGGCCGGCGCAAAGGCGGCGCAGGATCTGGCAGTCAAAGGGTCGCCGGCGGAGAAAGCACCCAACAAGCCAGCGCCGACCAGGACAATCCAACGGCTCAACCCTGACTGGGTAGCGGCGCAGACAAAGGTTCAGCCTGCGGCCGCGCCGGCACAGCAGCAGCCCAACCTGGTCCAGCAGGGGTTCGACCGGCTGGGCGATCGCTTCGAACAATTCGGCCAGCGCGTCACCGGTCTCGGCGATCGGGCGCGTGAGTTCTTTGGCAATGTGCCCGGTATCGGGAAGTCCAATATTGGCCAAGCCCCGTCGATCATCGAGGGCAGGGTGCGGGAGGGGAGCCCGGCCGTCGCTATCACCAATGGGCAACCCCGCACCGTCAGCCTCGTCCGCACTGAAGGCAGTCCATCACGTTCGTTCGACGCCACCTATCACGAGGGCCAGAACATGGACGTGTACCGCGCCAATCGCGAGGCAACGGGCGAGCCGATCACCCGTCAATCGCTCGACAAGGCGGCCAGCGAGGGCAAAACGCTGGTGAAAGAGGCCGATCCGGTTGATGAGGATGAAGAGGACGATAAGGACAGCGGCAAGAACAGCCGCTAGGTCGCATTGCGCCGTTCCCGATTTTCGCGTATCCAATCGCCATGCGCATGACGTGCACCTGCAATGGAGCTCGTCATGTCCGACCTCACCCGAAATACCGCCAGCGGCGCCTGGATCAAAGACCTCGACATGGGCGACGGCTTCCATGCGGAGCGTGTCGCCGTCGGCAAACAGGTTTTCACACTGCTCGAGGATGCGACTTCGACCGGGCTAGGGGCAGGGCCGGTCACCGGCGGTGATTATCTGTGGCGCGTCGAAGGTGCGTTCGGCGGTGCCACCGCCACTCTGCAATATCTCGGCCTTGATGGGGTGACGTGGTTCGATGCTACGGAAACCGATGGCACCACACCCGTGACCCTGACCGCAAGCGGCGCCAAGCCGGTCGGCATCGCACAGGGCAGTGTCGTGCGGGTCGAGCTGGTTGGTGGCGCTCCCTCCGCTATGAATTCCGTCATCGGCGGTCTCTAATGCGCTCGCGCGCCGTCCGCCATGGCTGGCCGCTGTTGCCAACCAGCAGGCTTTTGAGCCAGGCCATTCCCGGGGCAATTCGCTATGTCGCTCCCGGCGGGCAGGGCTCGGGCGATGGCTCGTCGTGGGACGATGCCGCGCCGCTGGCCAATATCAACATCTCCATCGCCCAGGCCGGCCCGGCCGGCGTCGTGGCGCTGGCAACCCATCTGGGCAACTATACCCAGACCTCGTCCATAACGCTGAACGCCGCCGGCATCGCTGGATACCCTGTGGTGATCACCGGCATGGATGCCGATGGTCTTTTGTCCCCCGCCAACATCGTGGGCAACCGAACGCCGTGGTCCCGTCCGGCAGACGAGAGCGGAAGGGTCGATTCTTCGGCGTTCGGGGGCAATGCCCTGTTCATTGCCGGGGCTGGGATTGGGAACCTTGCCTTCATGAACCTGCGCGCCGAACGGGTAGGGCGGATCATCGATTTCTCGGGCGTCGCGGCCAAGGGTTTCCTGTTCGAAGACATAGAGGGCTTCAATGTCCGCGACGGCTTCTACACCAATAATCTCAGCGCCATTACCGATCTGACCATGCGCCGGGTGAAGGGGACGGGCTTCTCCAAGAAGTTCGTACGCTTCCATGGCGAGTGCCGCGATTGGGTGATCGAGGACTACAGTTTCGATAGCGCGTGGCAGGACAAGGACAATTTCGCCGTCGGCATCGAGTGCAACAATAACGCCCGTGGTCTGATCGTCCGGCGCGGATCGGCCGGGAACGCCCATTCGACCTTGGGGACTTATTTCAACGGCGACGGCATGTCGTCGGAGCGCACCAACCGAGATATTCTGGTCGAGGACTCGATATTCTTCGGCTGCACGGATGGCGGCTTGGACCTCAAATCCGAGGACACCGAAATCCGGCGGGTGACGGCGCGCGACAACAAGCGCAACTTCCGCATCTGGGGCGGCGTCAAAGGCGGGGCAGGGTATACGAAGCCGATCCGCATGGTGGATTGCGTTTCCGAGGATCCGCACGGGCGCGGTGGCGGTTCGGTTCATCACCTCTGGCTCAAGGGCCACGATCTGGTCGCGCAAGGTGGCAGCGTTGATGTCTTGGGCTTCACCGCAACTGGTGGCGACGCCGGCATGGCAGCATTGGAGATTGAGGGTCAGAACGGCACCATGGCCTTCATCGATGCGCCAGATATCATCCTGCCGGTCGGTACCGTCATGCACAATTCGCTCGAGGCAGGGTCGGTCATCACGGGCATCCCGGACGAGCCCATGGCGCCTGCGCAGTTCACGGCGCCGCAATGGACGCTGACCCCGAACAATGTTTCGGGCCAGTTGGTGGCGAACATCCTTTCGCGGCCCGGCGATGGCGGGTCTGCCATCACTGTTCTGCAATATCGGCTCGACGGTGGGGCGTGGGTGACCATGGCGGGAACCGGGACCGGCCCGCGTGTGCTTTCCGGCCTGACCAATGACGTTGAATATGCTGGACAAGTTCGGGCCGGCAATGCCGCCGGGTTCGGCGAGCCGAGCGATATCAAGTTGGCCACGCCGGTCTATGTCGCGCCCGAGATCGTGCGGCTGGCTTTTGACGGTTCGGCGCTTAATCCTGGCGACAC
This sequence comes from Devosia yakushimensis, assembly GCF_030159855.1. NCBI lineage: Bacteria > Pseudomonadati > Pseudomonadota > Alphaproteobacteria > Hyphomicrobiales > Devosiaceae > Devosia > Devosia yakushimensis. Next base: position 1,203,222 of record NZ_BSNG01000001.1, read on the forward strand.
GCCGGTTGATACCGCTGTTGGCGCCCCAGCCATGGTGCTGCGCGGTACTGCCGCCGTGGTGGCGGGAGGCATCCAGTTTGGGGGGCAGAACAACTACATCGAATTCCCGAACCGCGAAGGCTTCACCTTCGATGGCCTATTCACCATCAAGATCCGGGTCACCAAAGCGAACTGGAATCGCAACGGTGAGGACTTCATCTTTACGTTCTGGAACACAAGCGGCAATCAGCGCGCATGGATGATTTCCACCAAGCCCGACAACAAGCTTTATGCCCGCTTCTGCCCAAATGCGGGCGGCTCGGGGAATATCGTCGATACTGTGGCCAACGGTTCGGCCCCTTCTCCAATCCCGGCCGGCCAGCGTGAGCTGATGATGGACCGGGACGCGGACGGTTATATCCGCATGTATGTCGATGGCGTCATGGTCGGCAAAACCGCCGCGCCAGTTGTTGGCCCGAATGTGAACAACGGCACCAACTTTGCTCGCGTCTCGGGCTCCACCACCGGCAATTCCGACCCCGGGCCGTCGATCCTGCACGTCCTCGAAATTCGCAAGGGCGAGGCCCTTTGCGGCTCGGATGCCGGCTATACGCCATAGCCCAGAAGACGGCCAATAAAGCAACATTGCGTGGCGGCCCGATTTCGCATATGAATTCGTCAGTTGCGCATGACGTGCACGATCCTCAACCAGGAGATGCACGTCATGGCCGGTCCCACGACCATTCCGTTCGGCGATCCGAAAGCGGCCAAAAAGTGGTCGGGTTCGCTCTTTATCGACATCACCAAGAAGTCGTACTTCGATCGCAAGTTCACCGGCGAAAGCCAGAACCATGTGATCCAGCGCCTGACCGACCTTGAGTCGGCAGCCGGTGACACCATCACCTTCGACCTCTCGGTGCAGCTGCGCCAGAAGCCCACCTATGGCGACAATCGCCTCGAGGGCAAGGAAGAAAGCCTGCGCTTCTTCACCGACCAGGTGAGCATCGACCAGATGCGCCACGGCGTCAGTGCCGGCGGCAAGATGAGCCGCAAGCGCACGGTGCACAATACCCGCACCATCGCTCGCGACCGTCTCTCCGACTATTGGTCGAAGTTCATCGACGAGATGAATTTCATCTACCTGTCGGGCGGGCGCGGCATCAACGAGGACTTCACCGAAGCGGTCACCTGGGCCGGGCACGCCCAGAATGCCATTCAGGCCCCCGATGCCGGGCACATCCTCTATGGCGGCGCGGCCGAGTCCAAGGCCACGCTCACGGCCAACGACAAGATGACCCGCGCTGTCATCGAGCGTGCCGGTGTCGCCGCGAAGATGATGCGCGCGCTGGATCCGACCACCGCCAACATGCAGCCGGTGCTGATCAACGGTGAATCGCACTACGTCCTGCTGATGAACGAGTTCCAGGCCTACGACCTGCGCACCGGCGATACCGCGGGCTGGCTCGACATGCAGAAGGCCGCCGCGACCGCCGAAGGCCGGAACAATCCGATCTTCAAGGGCGGTCTGGGCATGCTGAACGATACCGTTCTGCACAGCCATGAAAGCGCGATCCGCTTCAACGACTACGGCGCTGGCGGGGACGTCAAGGCCGGGCGTGCGCTGTTCATGGGCCGCCAGGCCGGTGTCGTGGCCTACGGTTCGACCGGCGGGCTGCGCTTCACCTGGACCGAAGAGGAAAAGGACCACGGCAACGAAAATGTCGTGGCTGCCGGCGTGATCATTGGCGTGAAGAAGACCCGCTTCAACGACAAGGATTTCGGCATTCAGTCCATCGACACGGCCTCGAAGAACCCCAACGCGACCTAGTGCGCTATCCGATCCGCGCCTGCGCCGATCACGGCGCAGGCCTTGCAAGCATGTGACAGGAGCCTGCCATGGCCATCACCCAGAGCCTCTACGCCAAGGGCGGCGAACCGCTCCCTTACCCCAGCGACGCCGGTGCGGTGGTCGCCAAACGGTTTTCCTTCCTCATGACGCCAGCTATCCTCGCTGCCGCCGGCGATATCGTCGAACTGGCCTGTATCCCGGTGGGCTGCCGTCCCATCGACGTGATCCTCGACAGTGATGATCTCGACACCAACGGCGCCCCTACGCTCACCATCGACGTCGGCGTTATGTCCGGCAAGTTCGGTGACCAGGCGCAGGACCGGACCTGCGGCAATGAATTCTTCGCTGCCTCCACCGTCGGCCAGGCCGGCGGCGTGGCCCACCCGACGAAGAAGGAGGCGTATCGCGTCCCGGCAGCCTCCGGCGAACGCTCCATCGGCCTCAAGATCGCCGCCGCTGCCGCCACGGCTGCTGGCGGCACTGTTGGCCTCACCGTTCTCCTCGCCACCGAGTAACGCGGCAACTCGCAACGAGGGGGCAGGGCGAGGCGCCAATCTCCTCCCGGCGCCTCGCCTTTTCACATTTCATCCAATGTCCGAGGAACGACCGCTATGCCTCTGATCCAATGCCTTCCCGGCCCCACCGAAACCACCGTTGGTGGCGACACCTATGTGTTCACTCTCGATCGCGAGCGTCGTGCCGTTGCCCAGGTGCACAATCTGGTCCATGTCCAATGCCTGCTGGCCGTGGTGCATTATAAGGAAGTCGAGCCGCTGGCCGAGCCCAAGCCGCCCGCCGTTCCCGCTGATATCGTCGTGCCGCCCCCGCCGACCGCGACAGTGATCCCCGCACCCCTGATCCCTGCTCCGGTCCCGGTGGTGCCGCCAGCACCAGCCGTACTGACCGCCGACGAGCGCGCTGCCCTCTACGGTGGCGTGGTCAATCCGCCCGTCAGCGAGATACCGCCGCCCGCAAAGCCCCCGATCGAGCCGCCTGAGACGAACCCGCCGGCGGAGCCCCCACCGGCAGCGGAGCCGCCAGCGCCCGACAACCTCGAGCTGATCGGTGGTGTCGGTCCATCCGTCGCCGCGAAGCTGAACGGCGCCGGCATTACGACCTTCGCGCAGATCGTGGCGCTGGACGCCACAGCAATCGAAAAGCTCAACACCGACCTCGACCTGCGCGGCAGCATTGTGCGCAACGACTGGATCGGTCAGGCCAAGGAACTGATCGCCGAAAAGGCGCAGCAGCAGGAATAGCGAGCCATGCGGACCGGCGCTGAAATAATGCGGGACGCCGGTATCCTTCTCAATGACGAGAAGCATACCCGCTGGTCGCTCCCCGAACTGTGCGGCTGGATCAATGAGGCCAGCCGCGCAATCGTGTTGGGCAAGCCCTCCGCCAAAACCCACACCCGCACGCTCCAATTGGAGGCCGGGACAAAACAAAACGTGGCGGCCGTTTCCGGTCTGCCGACCCCCATTGCGCTGGTCGAGGTTGTGCGGAACGTGGCAGGGCCGGCCGAGCCTCTCGTCGGCGGCCGCACCGTGCGTGCCACCAGCCGGACCATCCTCGATGCGCAGGATCCTTACTGGCATGTCGCGGACCGCGTGCCGTTCCGCAAGGAAGTCCGCCATATCGTTTACGAGGAGCAACTGCCCCTCGAATTCTACGTCTATCCGGGCAATGACGGCACGGGGTTTGTTGAGGCCATCGTCTCCCACGTGCCCGCCGCGCTGGTGGCCACCGGTGCCGATGATGCACTGACCTCCTATGCGGCCGAGATCGACCTGGCGGAGCCCTATAGCGTTCCCATTCTCGACTACGTGCTGTTCCGGTGCCAGTCGAAGGATGACACGGCGGCCATGCCGGGCCGGGCATCGGTGCATTACCAGGCTTTCGCTTCTGCCATTGGCCTCAAAATTCAGGTTGAGGGTGCTAGCAGCACCAATTCGCGCAGGAGTGGGCCGTAATGCGCGACCTGGACGAGCTGCTGCCCAAGGTGATGCCATTGGCGCCGAGCTGCCCGGAACCGGTGGCGCTGCGCTATCTGCGCAATGCTGCGCGTGAGTTTTGTGCGACTACCAAGCTCTGGCGGGAATGGGATACCGTTGTTCTGACGGCGCCGGAGTTTCAGGCCCTGCCGACCATCCCCGATGCTCGCATCATCGAGATCGAGGAAGGTCGCATCGATGGCGGCCCCAAGATCGAGCCCCGTACCGTCCTTTGGCTTGATGATCATTATCCCGGCTGGGCCGATGAGACCGAGGCCGGTCCGGCCCGGTTCATTACGCAGATTCAGCCCAACACCATTTCGGTCTATCCACGCCAGGCCGGCACCCTCAAGGCGCGCCTCGTGCTGCAGCCGTCGGACACTGCGCTGGAAATCCCCGATTTCCTGATTGAGGACCATGGCGAGGCCCTGGGCCGCGGCGCCGCCGGGCGCATCCTGCTGCTGCCCAGCACCGAATATACCAATCCCCAGCTTGGCGCGGCCTATGTCGCCGAATGGCAGGGCATTCTCGATCGCTGGCAGACCAAGGCCCGCAAGGGTCAGCAAGGCGCGCGCCTGCGTACCAAGGGGAGCTACCTCTGATGCCCCAACTGCTGCTTTCCAACAATGCGACTTCCACGTTGGCGGCGAACCTTTCCAATGTCGCCACCACTCTTGCGGTGCAATCGGGGCATGCCGCTTTGTTCCCCGCGCTGGGGGCAGACCAGTGGTTCCCGGTCACTGTCGTGGATGCCGCGGGCAATCTGGAAATCATGCGCTGCACGGGGCGCAGTGGCAGCACGCTGACCGTTGTGCGCGGCCAGGAGGGTACGGCCGCCAAAGCGTTCAATGCAGGTGCTCGGGTGGACCTTCGGCTGACCGCTGCCGCGTTCGGGACGCGCCTTGATGACTATGCTCTAGCGGCGCCCACAGCGAAGGCTACGCTTGTCGACAACGACCAGTTTCCATTGCTGGACAGTGAGGCCGGCAACGAGCGAAAGAAGACCCTTTGGTCCACGGTGAAGGCAGGCGTTTGGGGGGCGCTCGGGGCTCTGATCAACGCCGGGGTAGCGAAGGCGGCACCCGTCGATGCCGATGCTATCGCGCTTATGGACAGCGCCGACGCCAACAAGACCAAGAAGTTGACATGGCTGGCCCTTAAGGCCGGTGTCTGGGCTGCTTTCGGCGCCCTCATCGCGAGCGGGACCGCCAAAACGACGCTTGTGGACAGCGACGCTTTCGCAGTGATGGACAGCGCCGATGCCAACAAGACGAAGAGCGTCAACTGGGCCTATGTCAGAGGCGCGCTGGAGCCTGCGATAGGGCAGGTGATCGAGTTTACGGGCGATGCCCTGCCGCCGAAATGTATCTGGCCCGCTGGTCAGAACATTAGCCGCACGACCTATGCCGCATACTTCGCTGCGGTTGGCACTAAGTACGGCGCGGGCAATGGCTCGACCACCTTCGGTGTCCCCGATTATCGCGGGCGGGCGCGCGCAGGCCGTGACGACATGGGCGGCACTCCTGCAAATAGGCTGACGGCTGCCGGCGGAATCGCGGGCACCACTCTTGGCGCCGTTGGCGGTGCGGAGACGGTCGCGCTAACGACAAATCAGATGCCCGCGCACCAGCATGCCGGCAGCACAAGCGGCTATTCACACGCCCACAGCGGATCGACTTCCGTGGACGGTAACCATCAGCACGGCATGACGCTGAACAACCAGACCTCGTCGGGCGCCTGGCCCCGTGCCACCAATCAGGGCGGCACGGCGGGTTTCCTCACCGATTTTGCCGGCTCCCACGCTCACACATTTGGAACCTCCACGGACACGCATTCTCACAGCTTTACTACCGACACCCGAGGAAGTGGCGCGGCGCATCCCAACTTGCAGCCAACCATGATCATGAATTTCGCTATCTTTGTGGGGGTTTAGGCCATGCCCATTGTCTCGCGTCAGGTCATTGCAGAGTTTGGTTCGGCGGAGGCGTTTGCCAATGCCGTTTCTGGCTTCGCCCAGGCACTGGAAAACCACAAACTCACCGAGGACGTGCCCGCTCCAACCGCGCCGTGGATCGTTGAGCTTATCGTTCGGAACCATGGCGGCGAGTACGAAATCGAGCCAATCCCTCCCGGCGAGGAGCCGGTCGAGGAGCCGGCGCCCCCAACGCTGGAAGAGCTGAGGGCTATCAAGCTTGCCGAGCTCGCCAATTGGCGCTTCATCGTCGAAACAGCCGGCGTCGAAATTGGCGGCGTTTTAGTGCGTACCGACCGTCAGACAAGTGCGATAATTACGGCCGCCTATGTCAAGGCGCTGCAGAATCCCGACTATGTCGTGGCGAACTGGAAAGTCGCCGACGGCGTCTTTGTGACACTGGACGCCGCGACCATCTTCGTTATCGCCGAGGCAGTGAGCACACACGTTCAGCGCTCATTCGACCATGAGGCGTATCTGACGGGCCTGCTGCTGACCGCGTCGTCGATCGAGGCGATCAACGCCATAGACTTGGCCGCTGGCTGGTTCCCTGCGGACACGCCGCCGCCGATGGAGCCACCGGTCGAGGAGGAACCCTGAAATGTCCTCTTCCGCGGAAGGTGATGGCTGCACGGGCTTTCAGTGGCTCGAGGCGCATTTCCCGATCAGGGCATGCTGCGACGTACATGACGCCGGCGGAAGCGACGGCACGTTGCTCGATTGCCTGGCGGCGGCCACGCCTGATTGGGCCCTGCCCATCGTCGTGCTTTGCGTGTTCCTCATGGTCGTTTTCCGCCCGCTCTACCAGTGGCTCAAGGCGAGGGCAAAGTAATGGCGGCCATCAAGATCATGGGTTTTCGCGGTGCCCAGCCTCGCGTGCTGCCACGCATGCTGCCCGATGCCGGCGCGCAGGCGGCGATCAATTGCCGACTCGATGATGGTGGCCTGACGCCGATCCACCGGCCCATGCTCAAGGAGCTGATCTCCAGCGCGGACCACCTGACCATCTATCGTCATGTGGGATCATGGCTGAGCTGGGCCACCGTCGTTGATGCAGCGCCGGGTCCGGTCGACGACGAGCGTCTCTATTATACTGGGGACGGTGCGCCCAAGATGCTCAAGGCTGGTACGGTCTATGATCTTGCCGTGCCCCGGCCGACCGTCGCCTTGACCGCAACATTGGGCGGCGCTGGTAGCGGCGATACCGTCACCCGGGCCTATGTCTATACGTGGGTGACCGATTTCGGTGAAGAGTCCGAACCCAATCCCGCCAGCAATCTGATCGACTGGAAACCGGGGAACACGGTCACGCTTTCGGGGTTCGCGTCGGCGCCGGCGGGGCGAGCGATCACCAAGCAGCGGATATACCGCTCACAGACCGGCCAGAGCGGAACCTATCTCTATTTCATTGCAGAGCGTTCCGCGACCAATGCGAATTTCAGCGACACCGTGGCGGTGGATGCCTTCGCCGAACCGCTGCCGTCCGCCGACTGGAATGCGCCGCCGGACAACCTCAGCGGCCTGACGGTAATGCCCAATGGCATGATGGCCGCTTTCTCGGGACGAAAGGTCTATTTCTGCGAACCGTGGCATCCGCACGCCTGGCCTGAGAAGTATGTGCTCACCGTCGAAAGCGATATCGTCGCGCTGGGGGCGATTGGCACGTCCCTGATCATATTGACCACGGCGAAACCCTATTTCGCCATGGGCTCGACGCCGGACACGATGCAGATGACTAAGCTGGAGGTGAACTGGCCCTGTCTCAATAAACGGGCAGTAGTCGACCTTGGCTTTGCCATCGCATTCCCGACATGGGACGGGCTGGCGATCGCGCTGGCGGACGGATCGGTGCAGCTTGTGACCAATCTTCTGTTCAACCGCGATACCTGGCAGCGGCAATCCCCGGCCACGATGGTGGCGGCGCAGCTGTCCGGCCGATATGTCGGCTTCTACGACACGCTGACCAGCGATGATGAAGTCCTAGCCGGCGCCATGCTGATCGAGGCGGGCCAGGCTCCATTCCTAATCAATTCGTCGGCCATGGCTTCGGCCACATATTATGACGAGGAGGAAGGCGCGCTGTATTTCCTGCGCAAGGGCACCGATCAGATTTGGCGCTTTGATGACCCCGAGGCAGCGCGCGACTATCAGTACTGGCGCAGCAAGGCCTTTGTCTTACCCCAGCCCGACAATTTCGGGGCGCTGCTTGTCGATTCCGATACTTCCCTGACGCCGGAAGAGGCCGCTGCGGCGGCCGATGCACTGGAACTGCTCATTGCCGAGAACGAAGCACTGATCGCGGCGGGCAGCATCCTGGGAGACCTTAATGCGGCGCCGCTCAATCGCGTCGCATTCGCCGGCGATATTCTCCACCCGCTCGTGCTCAGCGACGAGGTGCTCACGGTCGGGGTTTATGCTGATGGTGTCCGGGTCGCTGAGATCACCACCAGTGGCCGTCCCGAGCGCCTGCCGGGTGGCTTTAAGGCCCGGACGTGGGAGATCGACGTCTATGGTGATGTGAGCGTCAGCAACATTGTCATGGGCCGCACCATGGCCGATATCGTGGCAGCAGGCTGACATGGCGCTCGGAACCGATCAGCTCGTTGAGAAGATCGAAACCTTGGACGGGGCGCGGCCGCGCGCCAAGCGCAAGGCCGCCGTCCGTATCGAGGATATTGCCGCTCTGCTCGCAGTGGAGCCTCAGATGCAGGCCAAGGCCGCGGCCGGGGCAACGCCGACCAAGCAGGAATACGACGCCTTGCTGGCCGATACCGCCAAGTTGCAGCAGCGACTGCTGGCGGTGGCCGAGGCTTTGCGGGCGCGCTTGGTGTGACGCGCGCCCTTCGGTACCACGGACCGGAAGAGATGATTGCTTGGGCGGAAGCCGTTATCGGTTGCCAGTTCCGGCCCGATGCCCGGGCCATTGGGCTGACCCGAAGCGGTGCGCTGATTGCGGTGGTGGTGTTCGACACATTCGGGCCCATGGAATGCATGGTCAGTGTCGCAGCGGAACAGGGCAGGGCCTGGCTGAACCGCGCCTTCATCGCAGCGGTGGCCAGCTATGTTTTCCTGCAATGCGCTTTTCCCCGGATCACCTGCACAATTTCGGACAACAATGCTGCCTCAAAGCGGTTCTGTGAGCATTTCGGCTGTTCGCTCGAGGGGCGGAAACGGGGGGCCGGCCCCAACGGCGAGGACATGCTGATATATGGCCTACTCCGCCGGGAATGCGCATGGATCCCGAAGACTTTGATGGTGCCGTCTCGCCAATTGGGCCAAGGGACGGTATAACAGCCTTGTTCCGCGCATGATGCGCTCTCGATAGGGGGTAACGTCATGAGCGGTGGTGCGGGCAGTGCGCCGACTCCGAGCAGCCAGATTGCAGATTTCGCGAACAAGCAGGCAGAGCTTGGTGCGAGCTGGCTGAACTTCTCGAAAGAGAGCTTTGCCGTTTCGACGGCCCGGCAGGCCGAGATCGATGCGTTGACCAAGCAGGTGGCGCAATCGCAGATCGCCCTTGCGAATGACAACGCCGCCTACACCAAGCAGATCACCGACAAGCAGATGGCCATGGCCGAAGAGCAGATGGCTCTCGGCAAACAGGTCACCGCAAAGCAGCTCGAGCAGGCGGATTATCTCGACCAGATCGCGAAAGAAGACCGTGAGCGGTACAACACCGTCTTCAAGCCGATCGAAGACCAGTTCGTAAACGAGGCCTCCAACTATGCCACCGAAGAGCGGCAGGACGCCGCGGCGGCCGAGGCCATGGCGGACGTCCAGACCGCTGCCTCCAGCGCTCGTGGAACGGCGCTGCGGCAGGCGACGGCGATGGGGATCAATCCCACATCTGGCCGTTATGCCGGCATTGACCGTGCGGGCGAGCTTGGTGGAGCTCTGGCCACGGCCGGAGCGGCCAATTCGGCACGGTCCACGGTGCGCGACAAGGGGTTGGCGCTCAAGGCCGATGTGGTCAATCTCGGCAAGGGCCTGCCCACCCAGTCGGCACAGGCCACGGCCATGGGGCTCAACGCCTCGTCCAATGCCCTCAGCGGCTCGACGGCGACAACCGGGTTGGGGCTGGGCGCCGGCAATGCCGCGATCAGCAACAACAGCAATGCCGTCGGTCTCGGCATGGGCGCGCAATCGTCGGCTCTGACCGGCCTGCTGGGCGCCAACAATGCATATCTGAACAGCACCAGCCAGATGAACACAGGCTATGGCGGTGCCATTTCCGGCTATGGCGGCGCGGCCAGCACCTTCAACAATCTCTTCAACAGCCAGTTGCAAGCCTATCAAACCAAGGCAAATCAGAGCAACAGCACATGGGGCGGCATCGGCCAGGCCATCGGGTTGGGCGCCGGGCTCATCTTCTCTTCCGAAGAATGGAAGGAGGACAAGGAGCCGATCGAAGAGGGCGCGGCCCTCGATGCGGTCAATGAAATGCCGGTCGAGAGCTGGAAATATAAGGAGGGGGTTGCCGATGGCGGCGAGCATGTCGGGCCCTATGCCGAAGATTTCCACCAGGCGACCGGGCAGGGCGACGGCAAGACCATCCCCGTGCAGGACGCTATCGGCCTCACCATGAAGGCCGTGCAGGATCTCGACGTGAAGGTCAACAAGATCGCCGACGCCATCGTCGGGCTGGGCGGCGCCGCGCCAAAGGTGTCGCCGCTGCGCAAGGCCAAGCCGATGGAGGCCGAGGCGGCAGGTGCTGCCATGCCCGGCCTCGGCATGCGGCGCGCGGCATAGGGAGGTAGGCGATGCTCGGTTTTGGTCTTGGCGGCTTCATTGATGGGTTTCAGACCGGCTACGGGTTGCAGCAGCGGAAGGAAGACCGCGAAATCGCTGCCGAAGACCGGAAACTGCGGCTGGAGGATCGTGCGCTGGAGCGCAAATGGGCCGAGGAAGATCGCGCCTACACGCAGGAGGAGCGCGCTTTTCAGCGATCTGAGCGCGCCCGTGCCCAGGAAAGCCGCGAGGCGATCAACACCATTCAGGACGAAGCCCGCGAAAAGTTCACCGAAGGGGTTAAGGGCGGCACCTATGACCCTGCTCAGTTTGATAAATTCTGGACCGAATATGCCATGCCGCGCATGCGGAATGAGCTGCTGCTGCAGGGCAACATCGAAGGGGCAGACGCTCTCCAAAAGTGGGGAGACAGTCAGGCCGCCAAGGAGGGGGGCCGGCTCTTCTCGTCGGCCTTGTTCAAGGCGCAGAGCGGGGATCCTGGCGGCGCGCTGGATGATGTCATCAAAGCCGGCAAGCTGCGGGGCTATATCGCCGGCGACTTCGACATTGGTGAAAAAGACCCGATCATGGACGAGGCCGGTAACCTGCTGGGCTATCGGCTGACCATTACCGGCGGCGATGGGAACGAGCTGGTGCAGGATATCGCGCTGGACGATCTGCCCACCATCATTTCCAGCTTCGCCAACCCCGAGGCGGCATGGCAGTCCCAGATGGCGGCGCGGGCATCGGAAGGCGTGCGCAAGACGGAGCTCGAAGACTACGAGGCCAAGAAGGAAATCGACGCCCGGCACAGCGGCAAGGATGAATCCGCCGACGCCAAGCGCCGGACGGATGCCATCAAGGTGTTGCGCGAGCGGCTCTCTGGCGATTTGCTGGGGGACGGTGCCACGCCATTCGATGAGCTTTCGCGCGACGAGCAGGAAGAGCTGATCCAGAACGAAATGGACTTGCAGGCCGGCGCGTCACGGCCCCGGGCACCTGCGCCACAGGTTATCGTTGATCGTCAGTCCGGGCAGGTCCTCAACCCGCCTCCTGCATCACCAGCGGGCCAGCCCACGGGGTTGGGGACGGTTCCGACCACGACGCCTGCCGCGGCGAGCGCACCGGGGCTGGGCAGCGCGCCGGCACCGGCGCAGAAGCCCTATACCGAACCGGCCGTTCTCAATGGTCAGGTCGACGAAGGGCTTGCCGTTCCCGGCAAGCGCCAGGTCGTGGACACGGCCGCGCAGATGCTGGTTGAGGGCAAGCCGCCGCAGGAGGTCGCCCGAATGCTGACCGCGACCGGTGTCGAGCAATCGCAATGGCCGCCCGGCCTGCTGCGGGTCCTCAATTCGGGCGCACCAACCGGTCTGGCACAGGCTCAATAGCTAGCTGCGCGGTGGGTCTCTTTCCCTGCCGCGCCAATCACCCTATAACCAGTCGCATGCTGCGCATGACGTGCTGCCCTCCAAGTTGGGTCGCGTCATATGCCGGTCATTCGCTCCGCCGATTTCAAGCCGTCCGATCCCTTTGGCATCTATGCCGGGCGGGGCAATCCTCTTGTGCCCACACCGCCAGGCGCCACGGGTAACAAAACCGGATTGCTGGAGCAGGGTACCCTCGATCTCAGCCAGCGCCCCGTTGTGCGCAATCCCGACGGCTCGGTCAGCACTGTTTCGTCCATGTCGTTCAACGAGGATGGGCATGAGGTGCTGGTGCCGACCATTGCGCCCGACGGTCGGCGGCTCAGCGATGACGAAGCCGTGGCCCTCTATCGGCAGACCGGCCAGCACCTTGGCAAATTCTCCGATCCGCAGAGCGCCACGGCATATGCCGAAAATCTCAGTCTTGAGCAGGCCCAGAGGTTTGGCCAGGCCGCCAACCAGCAGGTGCAGCAGAATTGGCAGCAGCTCGAGCAGCAGGATCCCGGCCGCTATGAAGTCATCGACGAGAGCGGCTTCGACAAATGGCGCCAGGATTGGGAAGCCAAACAGCCCGGATGGATCGAGGATACCGCCCGCTTGCTTGGTGGTTCACTGGCCAAGGGCACGGGCGCGCTGACCCAAGGTGTCGGAGCCGCCGTCACGGCGCTGACCAATGCCACCACCACACCGGTGATCAACTCCATCTTCGGCACCGAGTTTGGCCAGGCGAACCCGTTGCAGGCTCCCGCCGATTGGCTCAACACCCTTGGCGCCAAAACGCAGGAAGGCATGTCTTTCGCGACCAAAGAGGCCATTGCCGATTCCACGCCGGGCGGCAACATCCTTGAGCCGTCGACATGGACGCTGGGCGAGAAGCCCAGCCTCGTCGGATATGCCGCGCTGGCGCTGGACGTCTTTGGCCAGATGACCCCTGTGATTGCCGCATCCATCGCTGCCGGTCCAGCTGGTGGCGCAATCGCCGGTGGTTTGCAGGGCGGTGGTGCGGCGCAGCAGCAGGCCGCCACCGTCATCGACCAGATGGCGGCCGAGCCCGGGCTACTGGAGAAGGAGTCCGCCTTCTACCGCGAGCAGCTGGCGGCGGGCAAAACGCCCGAGGAGGCGCTGGCCGCCACGAAAGCGGCCGCGGGCCAGGCGGCCTTTATCCTCACGGCGCCGATTTCCGGGCTGGGTGGCTTTGCCACCGCCAAAATCATCGATCCGGCCACCGCCGTCCTGGCTGGACGGAGCATCGTCGCTCGCATTCTCGGCCGGGCGGGTCTGTCGGCTGCGGAAGAAGGTTCTCAGGAAGCCGCGGAATCCGTCGCCACCAATGTAGGCGTAAACGCCGGCGCTGGGACCAGTGTTGGCGTGGCCGACGGCACATTCGCTGATTTCCTGCTGGGCGCGCTGGCCGGCGCTGGTCCCGGTGCGGTGGCAGGCGCGCTGTCTCCCGGGGGAACTACGGCTGGCGCTGGCGGGGCGCAGCCAGCGGTGGAACCGGCCGATGCGCCACCCGCCCCGGCGTCCGCGCCAACCCCAACCAGTGCAAATTCTGCACAAGTTGCCCCGCCGAAGGCCGGTCCGCTAGCCAGCGCTCTCGATTACGGGTTGAGTAAAGCGCCGCCGGCGGCAACGCTGATCGTCAACGATCCGGCCTTGCCCGGTGTTGGCGCTGGCCCGGAACATGGCCAGACCGTCACGCTGGCATCGGATCAATCCGGCATAGATCCCAGCATGCGCCGCGTGACGATGGCGGATGGCGGCGACCGCGTGCTTGGTGCCCGGCTGCTGCAAAACGTGGCGGGCGAGCCCGTTGCGCCGGACCCGCAAGGCGCCACTGCGCCACTGACTGCATCCACGACAATGCCCGGTATGCCGTCGGCCGGTTCGCGCACCATGGTTGAAGCTCCCGGCATGGAGCCCTTCGCGGCGCGCATCGAGCAATATGTTACCAGTGATGGCGCGAGCGAGGCTGTCATCGTCGATGACAACGGCGAGGTCCTGCAGCTTCCCGTTGAATACTTGCGCCCCTTGGCGCTGACCCAACAGATGATCGAGGAAGCCGAACGGGCGGAGAACCCGCCCATTGACCGCGACCCTGTTCCTGAGAGCCCCACCGCGCGGCAGGTCGGCCCTGCGGCGCTGGCTTTTCCCGACGCAACATTGGCTTCGCTGTTCGACCTTGGCCGCGAGCGGCAGCAGATCAAGCGGCTGGAGCGGGCGACAGGCGGGAGCGGCAATGCATTTGCTCTTCGCGATCATGGTCTCGATCGGGTGCGGGAACTTGCCGACCAGCTCGGTGTGCTCCCGGAACGCGTCAATGAGATTGCTGACGACTATAGGTATCGGGCCGAGCGTGCGGCGAAGAGGACGCAATCTGGCCTGCCGCAGAACATGCATGGCCTCAATCCCGACCGGCTCAAGGCATGGCAGGCGGAGCGTGCCAATGGCGGAATAGCCGATAATGGTGAGGCCTCGCCGGATATTGATGGACTGAAGGCCGATACGAGCGCGGCTCCCGCCGATTCTGCCCCTGCCGTAGACACGCCAGCACCAATTGACCCCGCGGCACGGCCCGATGATGCGACATGGTGGAATGGTCTGCCGCTCGGTGCGCGCAAAGCGCTGCTGGCGTCTGCCGGCGTGAAGCGCAGTGAGAAATCGGCATGGGAGAAGTTCTCCCGGGGTATTCAGGGGCGGTTGGCGCCGCTGCGTATCGAAATGGAAGGGCTGGACCAGGCCCGTGCGAATTCGCGGGCGCTGGACGCGGCAGCCAATGAGGCCGCCACTTCGCCGCAGAATGAGCTGCCGGAGCCGTCTCAGGCCCAGAAAGAGGCCGGAAACTACAAGCTTGGCCATCATCGTATCGGCGGCATGGATATCTCGATTGAGAACCCGGCCGGGTCGGAACGGCGTGGTGTCGATCGGGGTGGCAAGGAATGGTCGGTGACCATGAAAAGCCACTACGGCTACATCAGGGGCACCACGGGCAAGGACAAGGACCATATCGATATCTTCGTTCGGCCGGGAACGGAAGAACTCGCCGAAGACGCGCCTATCTTCGTCGTCGACCAGGTCAATGGCGATGGCAAGTTCGACGAGCACAAGATCATGGCCGGGTTCAGCTCGAGCGAGCAGGCCCGCCGCGCCTATCTGGCGAATTATTCGAAGGGATGGAAGGGGCTGGGTTCGATCAGCGCCGCGACGCTTGCCGACTTCAAGCGGTGGATCGCGGACGGGGATACGAGAAAGCCATTTGCGCCGGCGGAACCGGTGGCAAGCCAGCGTCGCGAAAGCGACGACGCTGATGGGGCTGCGGCGAAGCCGTGGAATATGGAGAAGGAGCTGCCGCTTCAAATCCTTCGACTAATCCGCACCGGCAACGCTTTGGACCCGTTGCGCGCGGTGGTGGACGCCAGCGGCAGCAATAAGGAGTTGCTCGACGTTTGGGCGGATACCTTGGGGCAGCACCTCACCGGGATGGGCGGTGATCGCGTCATGATGCAGGCGCGCCCCCACGGTCTCGAAGTCACCATGCCGTCGCCGGACGGCGCCGAGGTTGTCAAAAAGGTCTTCAAGGGCAAGGAACTGGCCGACCTGATCCGCGATGCGCTGGCGCATGAAACTGCGCAACGCATTGCCCGGCCATTGCCGATTCGAGAGGATCCGGCATTCGAGCCTGACCGCCAGGCTATGAAAGCCTTCAAAAAAGGCGACAAGGTCGAATGGACCAATCCCGGCACCTATCGCAACGCCGATGGCTCGACTCGGGAAGGTCTCGACCGCTCTGGCACAATAGTACAGGTCCACAGTGCTGATCTTGGTACCTTCACCGTGCTCACGGATGGCGGTGGTGAGAGCATGGTACCGGCGCGCATGCTGCGAAAACCCGCTCAGTCCGAGAGCAATTTGCAGAATGTGCAATCTGAGCAAATTGTACAAACGTTCGAAAATGAAGGCTCCCGCGCTGGTCGTATGGCGTTGGCCAAGGCTATCACCTCGGAAGTGAACGCGGATCCTGTTGAAGGGAACAAGAAGGCGCGGGAGCTCACCACGGCCGTGCGTTCCAAGAGGGGCGCACCGGCGGGCAGGCTGTTTTCCCGGAAAGCAGAGCCCGTCGCGGCGTTGGACGGCAATGAACTGGGTGTCGATTTCAACGGCCCGGCCGATATGCCAGCTTTGCGCGCAGCCGCGCTGGACTGGTACCGGGCCAATCTGCAAGGTCAGGAGGTTGTGAATGCCGAGAGCGGCCGCACCATCATCTTTGGCGGCGTGGGTGGCAAGAAGTCGATCAACGGCAAGGGCGAGGATATCGTTCGCATGGTGCCGGCGCTGCGCAGCATCGTCGAGGGCGGCCGCTTCATCGGTGAGCCGCAGGTGGACCGGCGTGGCAGGCCTGATATCAAGGCAGTGCATAGCCTGGAGGCAAGTGTGTCGCTTGGCGGTCGCACCGTCGACGTCGTCGCGATCATCCGCGAAACGCCGCAGGGCGAATTCTATTACGATTTGCGGAAGGATAACCGGCTCGGCGCAAGGTGGTCGATTAAACCACCGACGGAAGGTGTGACCGAAGGTCAGGTACCTCACCCGGCATTGGAAGGCGACGCCGAGCCGGACAGCCTCAATATAGCGATCAAGAAGGCTTCCGACAAGCAGGGCCAGGCCAGCAGCCGTGAAGGGCAGGGCGGTCGGACCGTCGGGGCCGTTCGCACAGAGCTGCGCCGGCGGGGCTTCGGGTCCCTGATCGACGGTCTTGAGCAGGCTGGCCGGCTGCTGATCGTCGAGGCCGTGGAAGTAGACGCGGAACCTGGCGTGCAGGGTTGGACCGATCCGGACGGCACCATCACCCTGATCGCCGATCATATCGCTGAGGGTGATGCAGGGTCGGTTCTGCTGCATGAGGCCTTCCATAGCGGCGCCCGGCCGCTGCTTGGCTCGCGCAATTGGCGGACCCTGATGTTGAGGCTGGCTGGTCTCTATCGTCAGTTTGAGGAATCAAATGGCAGTGCCCGCGCGTTTTTCGACGCTGCGCGCGCCCGCGTCCAGCAGGCCGAAGGGCAGGGCGGTCCGCTTTCCGAGCCGCTGCGCGTGGAAGAGTTTGCCGCTTACGCTATCGAGGAATATGCCGCCGCACCCGGCGCGCTGCGTAAATGGATCGATGATCTACTCGGTGAGATCAAGGCCTGGGCGCTCCAGCGCTGGGGCCGCCAGATCGGTGCCGTGACGCCGTCGCAGCTCCGCTCGATCGCTCAAGCCGCATTGCGGGACGCTGTCGGCACTGGCGCTCTGCCGCAGGGCGCCCAGTCGCGTCGCAATAGTGTCGCGGGGGTGGCAGCGGCGGCGGGCACCAAGCTCTCGCCGAAGAGGGTCGGGGAGGAGATCGCCGGCAAGCTGACCGATTTGAAGCCCGCTCTGCTGGCGGCTGTTCCGCTCAACTATTTCGCCGAGCTGAAACGGCCGGGGATGGTGGCAATTGACCACTACCTCAAGGTCAAGCGCAGCATGGATGCCTATCGCGGCAAGAAGCATTCCGACATGGACCAGATTGCCCAGGAGTGGCGCAAATATGCGCGGCTGGGTCTGGGTGGCGCCAAATGGAACAAGGACGGCCGCACCCGTGCCGCCGCCTTGGCCGACCTGATGCACGAAACCACGCTGGCCGGTATCGACCCGTCGCGGACGGATCGAGAGAATACCGATAAGCGCGGCTATGACGGATTGCGCGCCCGCTATCTCGGTCTGCCGCCGGCAGGGCAGCAGCTCTATGGCAAGGTTCGCGACGTCTATAAGGCCACGGCCGACGAGATGGACGCCATTCTCCTCGACAATGTGCGCAAAACGCAGGAAATCGCCTTCCGGCGCGCTGAGAACAAATACCGCGAAGAGCGTGAACGCATTGCGCAATCTGGCCTTACCGGTCTCGACAAGTCGAAGGCGGAAAAGGACGCGCAAGACGTCTACCAGAATGAAATGAACCGGGCGACGTGGAACATGAAAGCCCGCCTCACCAAGCTGCGGCTGGCTTTCGAGGCGAGCCGCGTTCCGGCGCCATACTTCCCGCTGGCGCGGTTCGGCCGCTACTTCGTATCGGTCAAGGATCTCGACGGCACGGTTATCAGCTTTTCGAAGCGGGAATCCGCCGCCGAAATGCGCCGGCTGGCAGAGCAGATGCGCGCGGCTTATCCGACGGCGAAGGTCGAGGCAGGGTTGCAGGTTGAACGCGGTGGCATGCGCGATGCCATGGATCCCCGTATCGTGGCCGAGATCGAATCCATCCTTGGAGAAGCCGGCGTTGACGGCGATGTAATGGACATGATCTGGCAGCGGTATCTGGAGACCATGCCAGACCTGTCGGCGCGCAAGCGCTTTATCCACCGCAAAGGCGTTGCCGGGTTCGACGGTGACGCCCTGCGCACCTTTGCCAGCAACCAGTTCCATGCCGCGCACCAGCTCGGAAAGCTGAAATATGGGCTAGAGCTGCAGGAGCTGGCCAATCAGGCGGTGGATCAGGCCAAGAAGGCCGACGATCCTGTGCGAGGCATGATCCTAGCCAATGAGCTCAAGAAGCGGCACGATTGGGTGATGAACCCGACGGGATCCCGCGCGATACAGGCCGTGACGTCGACAATGTTCGTCTGGTACCTGGCCGCAACGCCGGCGGCGGCGCTGGTCAACCTCAGTCAGACCCCGATGATGGCCATCCCTGTGCTGGGTGCGCGGCTGGGCGGCATTGGCAAATCCACCGCCGCCATTGCTCGGGCGTCCGCCGACGTGGCGCGGGGCAGGGGATCGGCGCTGCGCACCCGCCTGTCGGCAGACGAGAAGCGGGCGATGGAAGCGTTCTACGAAAGTGGAATGATCGACCGGACCCAGGCGCATGACCTGGCCGGCGTAGGCGAGGTTGGTGTCGCCTATTCGCCGCTGCGGCAACGGATCATGGCCGTCATTTCGTGGGCCTATCACAATGTTGAGGTTTGGAACCGCGAGATAACCGCGCTGGCGGCCTATCGCCTTGCCCGCGAGGCCGGGCAGCACGAGGTGGCGGCCATCGATACGGCCCACGAACTGACCTGGGCGGCGCATTTCGACTATAGCAACAGCAGCCGGGCGCGCGCCATGCAGGGCGACTTTGCCAAGGTCGCGCTGACCTTCCAAAGTCACCAGGTCAACATGTGGTACCGCCTGTTCCGGGATATTCATCAATCGGTGAAGGGCGAGAGCCCGCAGGCCCGGAAAGAGGCGCGGTACCAGCTCGCCGGCATTCTGGGCATGATGGCCCTGTTCGGCGGCGTCAACGGCTTCTTCGGCTACAATCTGCTGGTGGCGCTGGCCGGGCTGGCTTTCGACGATGACGATGATCCCCGCACCTTCAAGGCGGAGCTGGATGGCTATGTCATCGACATGCTTGGGCCAGACCTGGGCGGCATCGTGCTCAAAGGTGCGCCTGGCCATCTGCTTGGCATCGATCTGACCAGCCGCTTGGGCATGCCCGATTTCTTCGTGCGCGCGCCCGACAATGGCAGCGAGGGCAAGGATTGGTTTCAGGACCTCATTGTTGGCGCCACCGGCGTGGTGCCGTCGACGTTCCTTAGCGCAATCGACGGCGCTGGGCTTATCTCTGAGGGCAATATTGCCCGCGGCATCGAGGTAATGGCGCCCAAGGCGATCAAGGACGCCATGCAGGCCTATCGCTATGCCAATGAGGGCGTCGTGTCGCGGAAAGGCGACGTCGTGGTGGATCGGAGCCAGATCGACGTCTGGGATGTGCTGGCGGAGGCGGTGGGTTTCACGCCGGCGGTGGTGGCGGAAACCTATGAGCGCAATGGGGTGCTCAAGGACGCCGAGCAGCATGTGCTCGACGAGCGGCGCATGCTGATGAACCGGTTTGCCATGGCTCATGTCCAAGGTGATATCGAGGCCCGTACGGCAGCGATCGACGCCATCAGGACATGGAACCGCAAGCCCTATGCCCGCGCGATTCCGATCACCAGTGACAGCCTCGAGCAGTCATTGAAGACCCGGGCCCGAAACGCCGCCAAGCGCGAGGATGGTGTCATCATCGCAAACAAGGATCTGAACACGATGCTGCGGGAGGCCATGCCGGCACGGATGCACTGACCGTTGTCAGTGGTGCCATTTCTAGCCTAGGCTGCTCGTCATCTGAAGGCTTGGGGGAAGACGTGAACGCCGATATTGCTGCGCGCGTGTGGAAGGACGCCTATGTCGTCGATCGAGGCCTGCTGGAGTTCCTTGACGGTCGCGTTAGACAAGCGACGGGCGAGGCGAATTGGCGCATCTCTTTTTATGGTGGGGCTGCCATCAGCCGGAGTGACCCTATCGCCAAGGTGCTTGAAGAGCCGATATTCGACGTCCATACGATCGAGAGCGTCTCCGTCGATGGTGGCAGCTATCTCAACCCTGCTGGCACAAGGGTTAGCTTTCGTGTTCGGCGAGGCTTTAGCGTGGGCGGCCTAGATGTTGTAGGGGGTCGGGAGGCGTGCGAAGGCATCGCGAAAGAGGTATCTGATCACATGATTGCGCGTCGGCCGTGGTATTGGTGGCTGTACCGCGCATGGACCGAGTTTTTCGTCTTGGCCAGCGCTCTGCCGGTGGCGGTGTGGCTTCCTTCCACCGTTCTTGGGGCGACTCTACTTCCGGTGGCTGTTTTTGCCGTTTTTTTGTTTCTCCGGTTTTTGCTCTTCAAACGGGTAGAGTTCGCAATTGGTCGGAGCGAGCGAGGGTGGGCAGCTCGACGCGGAATGCGCAGGTGGCTGGGGGGTACCCTCATCGTCTCCACGCTGGTTCTCGGGGTCATTAGCACGCTATTTGCCAGTTGGGTTGCGCAGCGTCTCGGATGGCCGCCGTAAGCAACCGGACCACTTCCCTGCATCGTTCAATCGGGGTATGAATGCCGCAAGCGCATGACGTGCTGTTCCTTTGCACAGGACGTCGCGCATGCTCCCCATTTCCGTAATCCGCCAGATCGACGAGGCCGCCAAAGAGCATGGCTTGCCACCGGCACATCTTGCCGCGGTGGTCGACGTCGAGTCGAACGGCATCGTGTTCGCCACGGTCGGCAACGAGCAACTGCCAGTTATCCTCTTCGAACCGCATATCTTTTACCGGCGGCTGAGCGGTGCAAAGCGGGACCGCGCCGTTGCTCTGGGCCTGGCCTCTGCCAAATGGAACAAGGCGCTCTACCCCAAGGGCCAGGCGGCACGGTGGCGGCAGCTGCAAAATGCCAGCCTGATCGATCCCGTCGCGGCGCTCGAATCGGCCTCGTATGGCGTGGGCCAGGTGATGGGGTATCATTGGAAGGCTCTCGGCTTTGCCAGTGTCACCGAGTTCGTCGAGACGGTGAAGTCGGGTCTTCTTGGCCAGATCGACGTTATGGTCCGCTATATCGTGGTCAACCAGTTGGACGACGAGCTGCGCGATGGTCGTTGGGCCGGCTTCGCCCGGGGCTACAATGGCGCCGAGTACAAGGCCAACCGCTACGACACCAAGCTCGCCGCCGCGGCCGCCCTCTATGGCGGTGAAGCGCCGGCGCCGACACCGAAAGGGATGCTGCGGCTGGGCAGCAAGGGAGCTCGCGTCCGCGAGTTGCAGGCCCTGCTGATCCGGGCGGGCTCCGCGCTGGAGATCGATGGCGACTTCGGACCGGCAACCCGTGATGCGCTGGTTGCCTTTCAGAAGCTGGCCGGGATTAGGCCCGACGGTGTCTATGGTCCCGAGACAGAAGGTGCGCTGGGTGAATATCGCCAAGGCGCTGGTGAGCGGCCCGGTGAGCAGCCCATTGCCGACGTGAAGGGCGTGCGCGAAGGCGCCGGCGGTATCGTGGCCGGCTTCGGCGTGGAGACAGCGACCGCCTATGTCGACAAGGCAACCGAGCAGCTGCAGCAAATCCCCGTGGTGAGCCCGATCATTGACTATGCGCTGGCCGGGCTCTCGCTCGTTGCTGCCGGTCTGGCGGTGGCGGGTGTGCTCTGGGCGGTCAAGAGCTGGCTCGATTCCCGTAAGACGGTGGAGGCCTAGCCATGTTCGCTGCGGCCGGGGCCTGGCTGGTGAGTGTCATCCTTTCCCGGGTGAGTGGCGACTTCATCTCGCGCGTCATGGGAATGCTGGGGCGCAGCGCCGATGGTGCCGTTCGGCTAGAGGAAATCCGCGCCGGCAGCGCGGCCGCGCTGGCCAGGGAGGATACGCAACGCATCCTCGCCGTCATCGCCGCGCAGAACGGGCGGCAGGCCGGGAAGATGAATTGGCCGATCTTCTGGATAATCATCCTCGTGATGCTGGGCGCCCCCGCGCTGAGCATCTGGAGCGTCACCCTCTACAATATCCTCTGGTGGGAAAATGGCCTCTGGCCGCAGGTGGCGCGCGATGGGTCGGGCCGCCTGGTTGGCTGGCTGATCGCCGATTATCCGCCATCCATAAAGCCCTGGGTGCAGATGTCCATCGAATGGCTCTACGACCCCATGGGCGCACCAACGGGCATCGGTGCTGCGCTGATTGCCGGGAAACTAACCAGTAAACGGTAGCAAAAGGGCGTCACACCATGAGCAGCCAAGAGGCAATTCGAATGGACTTGAGTATTTGGGCGGCCAAGTTCTTCGGCTCTGTGGTCGGGGTGCTGATTTCCATGGTGATGGTGGCGCCGAAAAACACCCGCAACGGCGCCTATCGCATCCTGCTGGCACCCATTGCGGGGGTGATCTTCGCACCGGCGGCCCAGAGCGTGCTGTGGTTTCTGCAAGGATCCACGATAGAGCACCACATGGCAGCGTCCTGTTTCACGGGCTTTTCCTGCTGGTTCATCCTCGAATTCACGGCGCGGATGCTGTCGAGCGAGGAATGGCTGCGCCGCCTGCTCGAGGAAGTGTTGCGGCTGCGCGGTGACAAGGGCGGTGGCGATGGCCCGGCGACGGGCAAGTAAGCCAGTAGCTCTCTCGGACCTCACAGCGCTCATGTCCAAGGTCGGCCGGCGTCATCCGGAGCTTGTGCAGAGCCGCAATGTGGCGCTGTTCATCGAGCTCCTTATCGACGAGGCTAGGCAGGAGCATGGCGATCTGGCTAAGTCGATGACGTTGGCGACCGAGGACTAGGCCAGGCCGAAGGCTCGTTTGGTTGCTCTGACCACGCGATAGCGCCAATAGCGATAAAACAGCTTGTTTGTCATCGTGTGGCGGTAGGTCCGGGCATAGGCAACGTTTGGCTTGAGCGCCCAAGGCTTGATTGAGCCGGAATAGTGGACGATCAGAGGGTTGAACGCTTCGTGGGACGTCTCAGGATTTTGCAGGTTCCAGCGCGAATCCAGCTCAAAGATATCGTCGGCAAAAACGATGTTGATGATATCCTGGTCGTAATAGAGCCGCCCGATTTGATCGGCTGGGACCCGATCGAGCAGGACGCCAACGATGTCGACTTGGCGGTACCGTGCCAGGTCGATCAGCATCACGCCTGCATTGAAGTAGGGCCTCGCCATGCTGATGGCCTTGAATTCTCGTAGATCACGGCCGCCCGCCTGCTTGAAGCGTTCCGGCTGTTGGACCGCCGCGATGGTACGGCCCGCCATGTCCATTTCCGCGAGGTGCTCAATGGGGGTGCGTACGATCACGTCGCAGTCCAGATAGATCACCCGCTCGGCGTCCGCTGGCAGCAGATGCTGGATGAAGAGGCGCGCATAAACGATGTTGTGCAGGCGCCGCGTTTTCACGGCCGGGAGCCGCGATATTCGTTCACCGAGCAGGTCAGTACCTTCCAGCGGATGGTAGACCAGCGTGGCCCCGAACTCCTCGGAAATGGCGTCGAGGTCTTTCCGGTGTGCCGGCGTCAACCCCAGATTCAGCAAGTGGAAGACGAGATCGGCCTTGCGATCGGTCGCGACACAGACGCTGCGCATGGTGGCATATGCCGGCGCCCAGAAAGCGTCGTCGAACGTCAATGCCACATGAATGGCATCACCAGTATTTTTCATGGAGCCCCCCGGCTTATTGTTTTGGCTAGTACCAGACCAAGTATGGTTCCGTCCAGAGCATGCGAATTCTCTCCTGCGGCCCGGCGAATGTGATTTGTTCTTTTTTTGTTCCTGCCATAAGACTCGCCGCCTCAATTTGGAGGTGGCATGGAAGGCGCACCCAAAACCCTAGAAGATGTGCGAAACGGCGGGCATGAGCTGATCGCCGTCTGCCGCGATGTGCGCTGTCGCTATCAACGTACGGTCGACTTGCGCCGGGTAATGCTTCATGCCGGCGGCTGGACCCAGCTTTTGCCCGAACGTGGGCAGTTGCATTTTTCGGACCGCCTGCGGTGCCCGTTCTGCAAGCAAAGGGGCATGTTCCTGTGGCTGGAGCCGCGAATTCCACCACCCGCAGCAGCAACTTCGGAGCCGAACTTTCGGGTGCTCGACTGGGGACGATCCTATCCGTTCAACACGTTCATCATGATCGCCACGGCGCAGAGCCTGATGGTGGCCAGGGCCGCCTATGTCGCTGCGGTGCTGGTCCGTCCGAACAATGCCATTACGCTGCAACAGGGTGCCTTCCTTATCGCGGACAGCAAGAGAGACGGTGTTCCGGAGTTCATGAAAGCTGAGGATTTTCAAAAGATGCGCGACGCGGAAGGGGAGCTGAATGGGATGCCTCCAAGCCGATGATGGGCTGGTTTTCATTCTTTGGCTTTGCCGGGGACGTCGTCTTCGCGCAGGCCATCCAGCACCAGGCGCAAATCATCGACGGCCCGGATGGTCTCGCGCGAGATTATCCCGCCATTGCCACCCTGGCCGTTCGTTCCGCACTCGTCGTAAGTCACCCGCGCGATGACGGCGCGGGCCTGCTTTTTGAGATGGTCGATAGTGTAGGGCGCCATGGCGTTACCGTTTCAGAGAATAGGGCAAGCCATCCGGCACTACCCAGAGATGGTACATATTGGCCCCATCGATGACCTCGTCCCGCGGTGGGTAGATCTCGACGGCGGTGGCGGCAGTGCCGGCGATCTCGTCCTTGAGGCGCTGCATCTCCCACCAGGTGGGGCGCGCGCCAGACAATGATGATACGGCCAGGTGTACGGCGCCGTCGGGAAGGGGGCGCTCCAACACGCTCCACACCCTGTTGGCATGGACGCGGCGCACCGATGCCGTCCAGCCGCGCATGCTGCCCGGCATGCCCATAGGCAGCTCGGTAGCGTTCCATGGCCCCCAATTGCCGCTGGTCCGAGCCTTCTGCTCATTCCGAAGCGCAATCCGGCGCTGGTTGCGTGGCAGTTCTTCGAATGTCTCAGCCATGCTCTGCCGCCTTCATTTTGCGATAGCGCCGCAGCTCGTCGACATTGTCCTGGCACCATCGCAGGGTGCGCTCGATCCCTCGCAACTGACGGCCGAGGTCCATCTGTTCGTCGGCCGTCAGCTCACGACCAGCTATCAGAACTTCGACCGTGTCGATCTGTTCGGCGATTGGCACATGTTCATTGTCGCCGTTGATCACTGCCACGGCATCCTCCAATTCTCCTGCTGGGTGCTGATCGACCATCCAGAGGGTCGCGACCTCGCCCGTTCGACGATCCACAGTCTCCTGCCGGCTCAGCCGGGGATATTCCACGCACTCGTCGATGTTGACGAAAAAGTCCCGGCCGTCGGCGTGCATAAGGCGCTTCATGCGAACGTTGCCGATTAGGTCTTCGGCGGGTGGGATCATTGCTGCCCCCGCTGCATCAGCTTTTCCAAAGGCGAGAGAGGCAGTTTTGCGGATCCGCGCGGCTTCATCCCGTGTTTCCTCAAATACTGTGTCGCCGCCTTACCCCAGACCTTCCGGCCCCAGCTGGTGGCGCGAAACTCAAGAGGGCGGGCCGCGGCGAGAGCTCGCTTACGCTGCCGAATGTCCGCGTCGGCCGGAAGCTCGGCATGGACGGCGCCGATGACCGCTATTGCTCTGTCATGCCAGGTCTCAGCCATTGCTCGACCTTTAGTATGAAGCCGCAGGAACGCATGTCCACTCGATCCGGAAGCCGCCATTGTAGTTATCTTTGGCAGCTTTGCCGGCGGCCTCGCATTGGAGCTGAGGGTAGGCGTCCGGTATGGTTTGGGACGTCACGTGGCCATTGAACGTCGAGTAGAACGTCAACACCAGATAGAATAGCTGGCTCATATCAGTACCTCCTTAGTGGGAAGATTTGGCGCGGACCATGGCCCGCGCAAACGGCGACAGGGTCTGGCTATTGGGCGAAATCGCCAGATTGGCCTCGAGCCCGTCGGCGCTGACCGTGGCGCCGCGCAGATTGAGGCCCATGTCGAGGCCGAGAAACTGGAACGGTTCGCCGCATTCGGCGCATTTGATTTTGACCTCGGCCATGAAGCGGCCGGAATCCTCCAGCCGCGCGACCGTTACACTGGCCTCAAAATTCATGTGGGGGCAGGGGGGCGTTTTGGTCATGGCTTAGGCTTCGGACTGAACACATAGACAGTTTTCCCATCCACGCGCACCTCGACCACATCCAGTTCGACGGATGGATCGGTTATGATGGGCATGCCGAAAAAGGTGCGGGGCTCGCGGCACTCGGGGCATTGCACCAAGCATTTGGCCCCAAACTGGCATGGTCGGGTCTTTGCCTCGATCATGGCTTGGGCCCCATGAGAAAGCCGCGCCGCACCTTGGCCAGATGCTTCCCGAATGAGACTGGCGCGATAACGAACCACCCGATTACCGTCACTGCGAAAGAGGCAGCCAGACTAACGGTCAGCATGGTCGGCTCCATTGAGGGCAGCGGTGAGGGCCTTCCTTAAGGCGGCATGGGCGACGACGCGGACCTCTGCGGGGATGTCAGGGCGCCAAAGGGCTGTCGCAATGTCTGCCACCATTTCATCGGTGACCACCACCCCTGCCTTGGGCTCGGGGGACGCGTAGAGGGGAATGACCTGCATTCCCGCATGCTCGTCGGTCAGCGGGCGGGCCTCGCGGGCGGCGAGGCAGGTGTTCCAAGGGCCAGTGCGACCCTCGGCATAGAGCCACCGCCACATATACGCCACCGGCTCTTGCCCGCCCGCGCCGGTGTCGAGGGCAAGCCGAACCTGCTGTTCGAAGTCACGGACAAGACGCATAGCGCTAGAAGCCGCAATCATCCGGTACGTTTCGAACGAACCGTCATCGCCGGATACAACGGCAGCGTCCTGCGCCCTCACGGCGCCCGCCAGTCGGCCAAACCATTCGGCGGCACTCCAGTTGTCGACGGTGCCGGAGAAGAAGCGCATCGGGCCATCTTCTATGGGCAGCACGTCGGGGATATCCGGCCTTGCGGGTAGGCTGGCGGCATCGGTATGGCTGAGATTGTCTCGATAGGTCTGGCCAGCAAATAGGGAATAAGTGTCGACCCAGCCGGCAGGCTTGGCGTTTGTCCCCATGACGACTGCCCACGAACCCTCGAAGACGTTTAGTTCGTCAGGCTCCATAGCTTCTTCGCCGGCTGGGCGGGTGTCCCACGGTTGAACCATTCGCCTCATGGGCAGTGCGGCGCGCAGCGCGAGCAATTCCTCCGCCATGGCGGCTGCTTCCTGCCACGTCGCGCCGTTCACGGCTTCGCCTCGCATCTCCGAATACGGCGAAACAGGATTGACAGGGACAGCCTGCATGATGGGGTGGACGAGCTGCTGGAGGCGCTCGTTGGTCAGGTGAGGCTCAACCATTTTGCGCCTCGTCGGGCAGTACGAGAGCATCGACCAGCCAGTCCAGCATGTCCTGTGGCGACGTGAAGGCGCCAAGCACATTGCTAGGGTACATCCTGCCGTTGTCCGGCTGGCTTTGCAGCACGACCATGCCGCCATTGGCGGCATGGCGCACCTCAAAGCCCAGTTTGAGTGCGGCGATGGTGTCGGCCGTAATGACGGGGCGTGGCCGATAAGTCGAGGCAGCAGTCATTTACGCCTCCTACGCCGCCCGCTGCCAGCCGGGCTTCCGGCCGAGACCATTGGCCTTGGCCAGGCCGGACCGGGTTTCCGAATAGCTCGGGGCCACCATCGGATAATCCGCCGGCAGGCCCCACTTTTCGCGGTATTGCTCGGGCGAGAGGGCATAGTGGGTGCGCAGGTGGCGCCGGAGCGATTTGAACTTCTTGCCGTCCTCGAGACAGATGATGAAATCGGATGACACCGATTTGCGCACCGGGACGGCCGGGGTCAATTCAGGCGCTGGCTCGACCACGGGTGCCGTCAAGCCGGTCAGGGCGGTGTGAACCAAGCGGATCAGGTCGGCCATGCCCGTCACCGAGACGGGATTGTGCGAAACATAAGCGGCCACGATGGCGGTGGTTTCGGTGAGGTTTGATGCGGCGGCAGTCATGATATCCTCCAATTGATGATGGTGCGCGGCGTTACAGGACGTCGAAAACCCATGGCTCAAGGGCCGCGCGCCCAGGTGCCGGGTAACTGATCAAGCCAAGCGAACGGAGCTGGCTTAGGAGATTGGTGAAGTTGCCGCTATTGGCGGAATAGCCGGTGGCGGCGCCGAGATCGGCCTTGCTCATTTCGCCGCCGCGCAGCGCATCGAACAACTTGCGCTGCGGGCCTGAGAGCACGCCAAGCATGGCGTCGCGGCCCTCTTCAAAGGTGATCGGTTCCAAGCCGGTCAACAGCCTGGCGCGACCGGGCGCCGGATAGTCGATCTTGCCCGCGCCGCGCAGCTGGCTCAGCAGGTTGGTGAAATTGCCCGAATTTGGCCGGTAGCCCGCAACAAGGGCTATCTGGACCTTTGTCGGCGTGTCCTGATTCAATCGCTTCCAGACTGACAGCGATTGCAGGATCCGCATTTGCGGCGCGCTGACACCTTCGGCCACCAGGCGGAGGCTATCGCGGGTAGGAAGCGGTTCGGCCCGCGCCGGGGCCTTTTCCTTCTCAGGCGCTGGTGCCGGCGATGGCTCGTCCAGCAAATCGGGGATCCGCAGGCTATCGATGGCCTGGCCGGCGCGGGCGATGCCGATACCGATGCCAATGGTCTTGCCGCGCTGGATGCCTTCGATCAGCCCAGCCTCATAACCAAGGTCATAGCCGCGCTGGTGCTCTGCCTCGAGCTCGACGGCCACGCCCGCGCCATTTGATTTGGTTGCGGCGGTGGTTGTGGGGCGAGCTGCAGCCATGGCGGTGGTCAGTTCTGCGATATCAACCCATGCCAGGGCAGGGGCCAGTAGTGTCTCGCCATCCTCCGGTGTGCGGCCGGAATCAAATGTGGTGATGGCGGGGAAGCGCTGGCGCTCCAATATGCCGGCGGCGGGCGACCAGACCCAGCCCTCGCCGCGATCGAGCCGGGCAAGGGAATTCACGACCTTCTTGGCCATTTCGATATCGGCATTGCCCTTCACCCATTCCTCAATGGCCTTGCGGTCCTGGGGACTGGTGAGTTTGAGCGCGATCAATGTGCCGATCTGGCTGAGCACGTTCTTGTGGAGTACGGCCGGGCGCTGGGTCAGCATCAGGACGCGGAAGCCCTTCACGCGGCCGCGGCGCACTATTTTGTCGAACACTCC
Source organism: Devosia yakushimensis (assembly GCF_030159855.1). Lineage (NCBI taxonomy): Bacteria > Pseudomonadati > Pseudomonadota > Alphaproteobacteria > Hyphomicrobiales > Devosiaceae > Devosia > Devosia yakushimensis. The sequence continues at coordinate 1,232,670 of NZ_BSNG01000001.1, forward strand.
GGACAGCCGCCGCGTTTCTGGCATGGGGTTCTGCGGGCAGACCTCGTCGGCCTCGTCCACCACCAGGTGCAATGCGCTCTTGTTCTTCGCGTAAAGGGTCTCGAAAAAATCTGTCAGGAAGCGGGTCTTCTCGCCGCCGGTCATATCCGACACATCGATGATGGCCTGCACCTGGCGGCCCGCCATTGCCTCTGCGATGGCCTTGCCGTCGTGCTCGGTGATTTCAATGTCGGCATGGTCGCCGCCAAAGATGACAATGGAGAACCCGCCGGCGGTTTCGTCCGCCCCCTTTGGAGCGCTCCGCAGACCCCACCAAACGCCGGTCGGGTCGATGATGACGACGCGGCGGCCCATATCAAGCAGCTGCTCGACCGGGCCCCGAGCGGTATAGGTCTTACCGGTGCCGGTGGCACCGACGACGGCGGCGGGGGAGGTGAGGAGCGGGACGAGGTCGATCATTCAGGGCGCTCCACCTTGGGTGGGGTAATGCCCGCAACGTCCCCCGCCAGGGCCTCTACGTTGAACGCGAGCAGGCGGCCTTGCGGAGCGGAGCTGTTGGCGTAGTTTGCCGCAGCTTGTTTCAGGCGTGCCGCTGCCGCGGATATCCCGGCGCGGAACCCATCTTCTCGCGCGCTTGCCAACTGGTCCGCAAAATAGTTCCGACCATCGTCGGGCATGACCACCGAGATGCACCATTGATGTGCTGCCCGCATCAATGGGTCTTCCGGCTGCCTAATGAACTGAACGCTGCAATGGTCGACAAGTCTTTCTGCCAAGGCCCGTGCAGCTTGGTGGATATGAACGTGGGGCGGCGCCTGGCGCCACCTATGGTCCACGGTAATCTCGACGCCGATGGTTTCCACCCGATGCACCCAATGCAGTGGAGGGTCAGGCCGTTTGATGGCCTCTGAGGGGCGTTCGTCGATGCGACGTTGAGGGGCCGATACAATCAGTGGGTCAAAGTGCTCGGGCATCAGTTGAACCCCTCGATCCAGCGGCTAACCGCCGTTGCCGACCCGCTGGCGGCCTCGCTCTCGATCTGGTCAGCCAGCTTCTCAGCGATGTTCGCGGCGGCATTGGCTAGTATCACCCTCCGCAGCTTGCGCATGTGCTTCACCGAGGTCGTTTGATCTATCGGCAACTGGCCCAGAGCTAGAAAGGCCGGCAGCGGCTCTTCGGCAACCGAAGCGAAGATCGGAAATTCCTCGTGACCAAGGGCCATGGTCCATTGCTTGCCGCTGACCACATCGGTGACCATCAATTGGATCGTCGCTTTGCCCGTCCGCTGGGTCATCGTGAAAAGCTCCAAAATGCAGCCTGGTCGCTGTCAGGCCGGGACCAGTCGAAGCCGAAGTAAATGGCATCGCCGTCAGTCCATGTGGTTGGAATGCGCCAGGTGCCGTCGGCGCCGCGCGTGAAGTCGATTGCGCCATGCAATGGCGGTGGGTTGGCCAGCTCGTGGGTTTTGCCCTGCTGCCGGGCCGATGCCGCATGGCTATAGACATTGCGCATGGCCTCATGCATGCGCTGGCTGCTTTCCATGTAGCTACGCATGAATTCTTCACGCCGCACGCGGGCTTCGTCAGCGCTGGTCATTGGCTGGCCCTCTTGGTTGCGGCTGCATAGGCCTCGAAAGCCTCGCGATCGCCGTTGCAGCAGGTGTAACCAGCGTCGGCCGGGCCGACCTTCTGGTGGTGGTCGACCGTCCGATAGTGGGCCGGACCGATCTTCATCCCGGGGAAGTTGAATGCCACGATGACCTGCTGGCGGTGCCAGCCGCCGCGCCCGGGAACGACATGGGCGTGGTGGGTGCGGTACCGGCTTTCATCGTCGGCAAATTCGACGTCGGGAAACCGGGTGCACACGATTGCCTTGAAGTCGGCGATAGCGGCCGCTTCTTGGGCTTTGGTCCGCCGGCGAAGGCTCCAATATTTCCGCGCACAGCGACTGCCGCAGAACACGGGATCCCATTGGCCGCCGATAACCCCGTTGAGGGGCAGGTGGTGCTCGGCCAGGCTGTCTTCGTCGATGCGCATGCCGCAGCCGCAGCACTCGAAATGCCAGCCATGCTCGATCGAGACGCGGGCTGGAAGGCGGCCGGTTTCGGCATAGGCATCGGCCCATGCCGCCCGACGACAGGTGACATAGGTGATATCACCGTCGGCAAACTCGTTCGCGCCGGCCTTCCGCGCGACGATGTTGTGGCGAGCAAAATAGACGGCGCCGGTGTTCTCGTCGTTCTCGGTGACGGCATAGGCCTTGAGGGGGAGGGGGTGGGCCAGGCTCATGCGAGCCCCCGGAATAGCAGCGGCTGCACGGAACCGTCCTGAAAAACCTTGTCCAGCATGACATCGGCGCGGGGCTCATCGCCTTCCCACCCGTTGGGCCAGGTCTCGGCAGCGATGAGCTCGCGGATGCGCATTTCTTCCTCCGAATTGATGATGTCGATGGCAGGTCGACCCAATTGAGCCGCCGCCTTGTTGCAAGCGTCTTGGATGGTCAGGATGCGATCTAGAGCCATCAGCCGGGCCGCGAAGGTGAGCGGGCCCATGCGCTGGGGATTGGCTGCGATGGAGCCGTCCTTGAGCTTCTCTGCCCCTTCTTTGCGGAGGCGATGTTGCGGTTCGCGCAGCTCGCGATAGAGCGGCTTCAAGCCTTTCAGCGGTGCGAGATAAGCCCAAGAAGGCGTTTCGATGATCGTATCCAGCGCCTTGTCCTGGCTGGCGAGCGGGCAACCGATGCAGCCGGTCCGGGCGTTGATCTCTTCGGCTTCATCGCCGCCATAGGCATCGGCGACGTCGGCAGTTGCCCACGCGCCATAGCGTTCGCTGGGGGCGTGAATGCGCAGCCAGTCCCAAACATTGCAGACCCGCCAATGCAGCAACGGCGCCAGCGTGGCAATGCGCCCCCGGACGCCCTTGGCATTTGGGAGGACCTGCTGGTACCAGCCTTGCCCGCATTCAGCGCCGTCCTTGGAGCAGCTCATCACAATGCGCTGGTCGCGGATCGCGGACTCGCCCTGCCGAACGCCGGTAATCATGAGGACATTGCCCTCGAGCTCGTCGATGCGGGCGGCCAGAGCTTCCGTCATCGGATCGACTTTGATCTGCCGGGTACACCAGCGGAGGGTGTTGTTGTTCGGCGGTGGGACGCCGCGGCCGAGAATGTAGACGAGGAAACGCTTGTCGAGGGGCGCGCGCACGACCTCGACCTGAATGCCGCGGGAACGAAGCTGCACCATGACGCGCTCGGCAGCGATAGCAAGCGGGGTAAGCTCCTGCCTGGTGTCGGCATAGAACACGGTGAGTGATTTGGGCGGCGGCAGCAGGCCGACGTCTATCAGGTGGACTATCACCGTGACCGTTGCCGAACTGTCCTTGCCGCCCGAATAGGCTATCGCCCAATGGTCGTGGTCAGCGCCATACGCTCGCATGGAAGCAAGCGTCATCTCCATGGCGTCGTCATAACTGAGCCGGGAACTGCCGCCGAAGAGCGTGGGCTGAAAGCTCATGCTGCACCTGCCAGCCGCTCGGCGATGGTCTGGGCGTCTGGCGCGTTTTGGCAGGGGCACAGATCGTCGCTGCCTTTGCACCCGCAACGGCTGGCCTGGGCGGCCTTTTCGGCGGTAGTCAGCCCGGCGCCGATCAATGCCTGCCGATCATCGTATTGCTTGATGGCCCAGACGATCGCGCGACAACACCAGATATAGTGATAGGTATAGTCGGTCAGGCGGTGGTCCCAGAACTCTCGGAATTTGCTTTCCCGGTTCGGATCCCGGTAGCTATCGACTGCGCGGATTGCCTCTTCCGCGGTGGACGGCGAGAAATCATCAAGTAGCGTCCAGCGCACATCTTTCCAGATGCGCATGCGGTCCGGCGTGCCCTGTGGATAGTAATCCCGGAAATCCCGAACGAGGGCCGAGCGGTATGCGGCTTTCGAAAACTCGCGGTAGCTTTCCGACCGGCCAATCGCTTGCAGCTTCTCGCCCCAATAGCTGGGGTTGATGCGGCAGTGATTGTCGTCGCGGAAAAAGCCGAACATGTCCGGGGTGCGCGCGAAGACGTAGCAGCCCATATCCCCGCTGATCGTGAGGTAACCCGGCCACGTTGTGATGTGAAAATGCCGGTTGCTGCTTTTGGGCTCCTTCAAGGTCAGGTGCCGGTACAGGCCATTGTCGAGTGCCACCGTGAGTTGGTGCCGCTCGACGTGCTTGAGGAATTCTTCCTCTGACGGTTCGCGGGTCAAAACGGCCTCTCCTCGTCATCGTCGCCGTGATCAACGACGATCTCCGGTTCGGGAGAGGGGAGCAGTGCCGGCGGAAGGGTGGCGCGGATCGCGCCAGGCAATTGCCATGCTTCCTTTGGCGCGCGCTGGGCGGCCACCTCGGCAGTGCAGGGCGTGAAGCCGTAGATGGAGCCGCCGCTGTGCAGAATCGGCGGCAGCAGGGCACCCTGAAAGATGGGCTCGACCTGCAACATCTTGGTGCCGAAGCGCTCGACCTCGGCAACTCGACCGATCAGTGTGCGGTGGCCCAGCAGCTCGACGATGGCATAGTCACCCGCCGGCAGCGGGAGGCTGTTTTCCGCTTCCATAGTCATGCCGCAACCGCCTCAGCCCAAGGGCCGAAACTGCGTAACAAACTGTGTAACACGGGATTTGCGGGAAGCCCGGAAACGCTGGGGTTCCGGGGGTGCCTCGCGGGGCGTTGGTGGAGGGGACTGGATTCGAACCAGTGTACGCTAAGCGGTCAGATTTACAGTCTGATGGATTTAACCACTCTCCCACCCCTCCACAGACAACGTCGCGCGAGCGGGACAACGAAGCGCTAGGCGTTTCGTCGGGCGGTTTATGGTGGTCTGTGACAGGAGTGTCAACACCCCTTCAGCCATTGCCCGCAAGAAATCGGTTAGGCAGGGGAAAAGTATGTGACTTTTCCACGGGATGGTTCTTAGCCCGCTGCCGCCCAGCCCTGCCGGATGAAGGTTATCCCGTCGGCGAACAGGGTCTCGAAATCGGGGAAGAGTGGCCGCCAGACGCAGGTGGCGGCGGCCAGTTCGGGCAGGCCGGCACCAAAGGCTTCCAGCGTCACCCAACCATCAAAACCCTGTTGCCGGACGGCGGCAAAGATTTCGGCAAAGTCGATGTGCCCGCGCCCGGGAATGCCGCGGTCGTTTTCGGAAACGTGCAGCACGCCCATATGCTTGCCGAGGGTGGCGACGGCGCGGGACTGGCTCTGTTCCTCGATATTGGCGTGGAACGTGTCATACATGATGTGGAAATTGGGGTGGTCCACCAGGCCGATATAGGCGCGGGTCTGTTCCATCGTGTTGAGGAAGTAAGTTTCGAAGCGGTTGAGCGGCTCAAGGCTCAGATAGATGCCATTGGTCCTGGCGCGTTCGGCCATGGCATTGTGCGCCTCGGCGCCATAGCGCAGCTCGTTGGCCGTTGGTCCGAAGCCGGTAAAATGCCCGATTGGCGCATGAAACGGGCCGCCAACGCTTTCGGAGCCAAGGGCCGTGGCGCAGTCCAGCGCCCAATCGAGGTGTTCCCGGCCTGCCTGGCGCACCGCGGCATCGCTGCTGATCGGGTTGGCGGCGATCGAGGGGACGACGGAGGTGCACGTGCGGCGCAGGCCAATGGCATCCAACTCCCGGCCGAGCCATTCATAATGGGCGACACTGCCCCGCAGCACCGGAATTTCCACGCCGTCATAGCCAAGCTCCTTGAGGCGCCGGATATGAGGCAGATGCTGCTCTTCGATAAACCCGCTAAGGCAGAGCAAATTGATGCCGACCTGCATGTTTCCTCCGTGACCTGGAATTCACTGTGGCAAGTCTTGCCACACAATTGGGGAAGCGGGCAGGCTGGGCGGTCCGTTTACTGCGCACCGTCTCCACCTGGCGCTGGGAGCGCGCGCTTTCTTGACCAATGCAGCAGGGCCCCGATTGGCGCGAACAGGATGCCGAGCGCCCACACGACCCCGTAAAACACCGCGAGCGCCGCCCATACCAGCAGCCAATATATTTCCACAGGGGACCACGCAGTGGTGTAGGCGATGACAATATCGGCCGGGATACGCGACAGCGGAAACACGAAGCTGCACAAGGCGAGATAGCCCAAGAGGGGCAATCGGACCGCCCAATGCCAGTCCTGCGTGAGCCAGAAGGCGGCGACGAAAAATGCGATGGCGATGGCGTAGCTGATAGCGAGATAGAATTTCGTCATAACAGGACCAGGGCAGGGCGGGCGCTCATGCCGTAGTTATCCCTGTCTGCCAGCGAAAGGGAATAGGGCCGGTCGGCGGAGAATCGGCGTTCTTCGAAAAGGCCTATGAATGGCTTGAAATGTCTGGCTGTCCAACGCGCCAAATATCCAGCTTTTACAAGGGGATATTGGAGCGGGTAGCGGGAATCGAACCCGCATATTCAGCTTGGAAGGCTGCTGCTCTACCACTGAGCTATACCCGCCCGGTCGGATCGATCCGAAGCATTGATCGATTAGCCCGACAGGGGCTTGGTGGCAAGCCCCGATCTGCCTCCCTCCCCTTAAGGGGAGAACTGAACGTGGATCGCCTATTCCAATGGTATCACCTCGGTAGGCTCGACCTTGTTGCCGTTGACATCGAGCACGCCATCGAAGCCGGCGGCGAGGAAGGCGCCCGAAATAGCGTGCTCATAGGGCTCGGTCCGGCCCATGCCACTCTTGAGGAAGCAATTGGGACCGCTCTTGATGGCGGGGTTGAGATTGATGGTCATGGCCGAGCACTGCTGGTTGTCCACGCATTTCTGGAAACATTGCTCCAGGGTTTCCGCCCGAATCTTGTCGATATCGGCGCCGTAGAAATCGAGGCCTTCGTAAATGGCGAAGCGCGGCGCGCTTTGCGATGGCGCGCTACCGCTGCCCGCCGTGGTTGTTTGCGGTTGGGAGCCTGGCCGCGTTCGCATCGCGGTGAGGACGTCCTGGGTCAATTGCCCGAATTGGGAGAGCGTGCCGTCGAGCTGGCGCGGGTTGCGGTTGAGCCCCAGGCGTTCGATTTCTTCGGGATTAAACACATGCATGCTGCTCGCAGGCGTGCGCAGCATGCGGCTGATGACTTCCTGCGGCGTTCCGAACGCCGCCAACACAGCCATGATGGTAGTCACGGGCAATTGGGAGGCCGCGTTGCTGTCACCGGCATAAAAATGGTGCACGCCGAGGTCGCCCTGGTCGAGCCGAGCGGCGCCGGCGAGGAAGGCGAAGGCGCAGACCGATTGGCAGCCATAGGTGGGCGGGATGTAGGTGTTGATCCCGCGCTGGTGGATTTCATCGGCCAGCAGCAAGGCGCCGGCCATCGAGCCGCCATCGCTCGACAGAACCAGGGTCTTGATATTGGGCTGGCTGGCCAGCACGGCCTTGAAATCGTCCGGCGCCTGGGCGGTGATTTCCCCTGCCAAAATGGCGAAATCGAAGCCGCTGCCCGGTATGATAAAGGCGCCCTGACGCTGGATGCCGGCCGAAAAAGCGGGTCCAATGGACAAAACTAGTGCCAAAATGGCAACCACAATACGCATGATACGCCTCGTTTAACCAAGCAGACTGTCTTAAATCGAGGCTGGGCGGTGAGTCCAGAATGCGCGCGGGCGAGGAATTTTCTTTTGTCTGGCGTTGCTTAGCGATCACGCATTTTTCGTCCTGCACAGCACGGCTTTTTTGCGGCGTCAGTCTCCCTTTGAGCGCAAGGCTGGGTTGAGCCGGGCGAGCGAGCCAAGCGCGCGAACCGTGCTAGGGTGCCTGGTAACGTTTTAGGGATGGACTGGTGCGTGGCACCGCTTTTCCTCCCCGCGGCCGAGAAGAGGCCGTCGCGTGTGGCCCTGAACAAGGCTTTTACCACTCGATCCCGCTCAATCACGAGGCCTGGCCTATGAAGAAAGCGACTCCGTTCCTGCCCGATGTCTTGCGCCAGGGCGCATTGGCAATGGGGCTGGTCGTCGCATTGACCGCGGCGTCCGCCGCGGCGGAACCCTATACGCTCAATGTCTCCGACAAGATCAATGTTCGCGTGGTCGAATGGAAGGCGGCCGAATCCACCTTTACGGAGTGGACGGCGCTGGGCGGTGAATATGTGATCGGTCCGGCCGGCACCACCGCCTTCCCTTTCGTGGGGGATGTCGAAAGCGCCGGCAAAAGCCCCCAGGACCTGGCGCGCGAGCTGGCCGATGGGCTCAAGCAGTCGCTTGGCCTGGTCGTAACCCCCAATGTCAGCATCGAGATTGCCGAATTTGCTCCGATCTATGTGGCGGGCGATGTGCAGTCGCCGGGTGAATACAAGTTTCTGCCCGGGCTGACCCTGATCAAGGCACTCAGCCTGGCCGGCGGCGAACGCCGTGGCGCCGATGCCAATTCTCGCGCCGAGCGCGACGTTGTCACCGTTACCGGCGCCTATCAGGTGCTGCAGGACGAACAATTGCGGCTATTGGCCAAGCGCGCCCGTATCGATGCCGAACTGGCCGGGCAAGAGACGATCACACCGCCCGAGCAATTCGCCGGCGTCGAGGGCGTCGAGCCCCTGCTTTCCGACGAGCATGCCGTGCTGGTGGCAAATCTCAAGGCGCTCAATTCGCAGAGTTCCGCACTCGATAGCCAGACCACCGTCCTGCAACGCCAGATCGAGACCTTTTCGCAGAAGCGCACCGCCACCGAGCGGCAATTGTCCGTTGCCCAGGAGCAGCTGACCAATGTGCGCTCGCTTGCCGAGGATGGTCTGGCGGTGGTCTCGCGGGTCGCCTCGCTCGAGACCAGCGTTGCCGACTACGAAACCCGTCTCCTCGACATCGATATGGCCCAGCTGCAAGCGCAACAGGCCATCGGCGATGCTGAAATCCGGCGCACGGACCTGGCCGATAGCCACGCCGCGGAGCTTTCGGTCGAACGCCAGGAAGTCGAGGCGAAGCTGGCCGAGGTCAATCTCAAGCTTGCCACCCAGCAAGGGCTGGTGCGCGAGGCAGTGGCCTATTCGGGTATCGCCCCCGGCACGGCGGGCTCTTTGGCAAGCTACACCTACAGCATTATCCGGAATGGCGAGGAAATTGCCGCCGATATGTCGACCCCGGTTCTGTCCGGGGATGTTGTCCAGGTTCGCCTGGTTGTTGCCGAGTAAGTTTTTGACGTCTGCCGTGTGTTTTTGCGTTTGTTGATTGGAGTAAGCCTATGTCTAGCGTCCGCCTTGCCGTCTCCGCCATCGCCTTTTCCTGTCTTGCCGCGCCGGCCATGGCGCAAAGCGCGAGCTTTTTTGACGATTTCGACACGCTAAACGGTCAGCGCTGGTATGTCTCGGATGGCTGGGCCAATGGCGCGCACCAGAACTGCACCTGGTCGGCTGGGCAGGTGAAGGCGCAGGACGGCATGCTTAAGGTCGGTTTCGCGCCGGGCAGCGGCGGTGGGCGCAGCTATGCCTGCGGGGAAATCCAGACCAAGGTGGCCTTCGGCTATGGCACGTTCGAGGCCCGGCTCAAGACCCCCACCGGTTCGGGGCTCAACGCGGCCTTTTTCACCTATATCGGCCAGCAGCAGGGCAAGCCGCATGACGAGCTGGATTTTGAAATCCTGCTCAAGGACACCACCCACATGGAAACCACCAGCTTCGTCAACGGCGTCAGTGGCGACGGCGAAGTGGGCAGCGGCATGTCACACCAGCTTCCCTATCCATCGGATTCCGACTTCACCAATTTCGCTGTCACATGGACGCCGGGTCGGCTGGATTATTACATCAACAATCAGCTCGTTCGCACCATGACCGAAAGCTACCAGGTGCCCAATAATCCCATGCGTATTTTCTTCAGCCTGTGGGGCACCGATACGCTCAGCGACTGGATGGGGGCCTTTGCCCCGCCCAGTGGTCCGATCGCCATGGATGTGGATTGGGTTGCCTTTACCGCGCAGGGCGAGAGCTGTGCATTCCCGCAATCGGTGCTCTGCACGCTGCAATAGCTGGCCGCCGGCCAATCAGACGAAGGGATTTTGAATGAAGCTGGTGTTCTTCCGCGGCGAGGTGCCGAATTTCGGTGACGAGCTCAACACATATGTCTGGCCCGAGATTCTCCCCGAGGGGTTTCTCGATGAAGACGAGAGCGAGCTATTCGTCGGCATCGGATCCATCATCGGCACCCATCTGCCCGAAACGGCCCGCAAATTCGTGATGGGCTCGGGTTATGCCGGCTATATGGGCTTGCCCGATGTGCATGACGGCAGCTGGGATATCCGCTTCGTGCGCGGCCCCAAGACGGCGGAAAAACTCAAGATCTCGCCAGATCTGGCGATTTGCGACAGCGCCATCCTGCTGCGCCAGATGGAGCTGCCCAAGCCGGCCGCCGGCATCGATGTTGCCTTCATGCCGCATTACGAAAGCCTCGAGCGCGGCCCCTGGGATGAAGCCTGCCGGCTGGCGGGGATCAAGCTGATCGACGCTACCGACCCGCTGGAAAAGGTCATTGCCGAGATCAAGGGCGCTCGCGTGCTGATCACCGAGGCCATGCACGGCGCCATCGTCGCCGATGCCCTTCGTACCCCCTGGATCGGCGCCAAGCCGATCTTTGCCGGGCACCACATGAAATGGCTCGATTGGTCCGGTGCGCTCGATATCGAGCTACGCATGCATGAACTCAAGCCATCCAGCGTGCTCGAATATTATATCGGCCGCACCGGCCGCGGCGGTCCCGCCGGCAAGATCGGTGCCCTCAGCCGCAGCCCGCTTGCCGCTATCCCCAATGCGTTGTTGACGCATTCCGCGGCCCGGCATTTGCAGAAAATGGCGACCTATGAGCCGCAACTCAGCAGCGATGCGAAGATTGCCGAGGTGACGGAGAAGGCCACAGCGGCAGTGGACGGGTTTGTGCGGTCAAGGCTGGCGGTGAGCTAGCTTTACCTACTTGAATTGCACCCAAACACAGTGGGAGCCTGGACTTAAGGCTCCCACCAGCCTTCCTTTGACTCAGCGGGCTAAGCCGTCGCCTTGCGCTTCTTCAGCACCATGCCCTTGACGGCCAGCAGGCGCTTGCGTGCCAGGATCAGGATCGCCCCGCCATAGACCACTGCGCAGACGCCGATAGTCGCCGCCAGCCGCAGCACCGGATCGGCATCGGCCAGTTCCATTTTCACGAAAATCCCTGCGCCGATCATCAGTGCTGTCGCCAGCACGGGTGTCGCGAATGTTCCCAGATAGGCCCAGGCCGACACCCGCAGGATGCGGATGACCATGTGGACGGATGGCGGCCACATGATGAAGTTCTGGATGACGATGGCCAGCGTCAGCGCGTTGACGCCCCATTTATAGAACAGCACCACATAGAGCACCGTCGTCACCTGTTTGCCGATGAGGTAGTAAAACCAGAGATCGGCCTGGCCCTGGCTCTTGACCAGCGAGGACTGCAACACGCCGATGCTGGTGATGAGACCCAGCAGGCAGAAGGCCTGTACGGCCGGAACCGCCTCGACCCAATTGTGCCCAAAGGCCAGCGGCACGAAGTCGTCGGCGATCAGCGCCAGCCCCATGAAGACCGGAAATGACAGGACCGATGAGGCGAAAGTGCCGAGGAAATAGGCGTCGCGCAGTTTTTCGCGCTCGTTCTGCAACGAAGAGAGGAGTGCATAGGATACCGAGCTGAGCGCTCCGGTAATGAGATCGGTGAGGATCTGGAAGATGCGGCGGGCAAAGCTGTAAATGCCAAGACCTGCGGGGCCGAGCAGGGTGCCGATCAGCAGTTGATCGACGCTGACCAAAGTGATGATGCGATTGCCGGAGGCGAAAAGACCAAAGCTGCCCAGCTCGCCCAACGCGTGGAAACTAAAGCGGAATCTAGGTAACCAGCGCACCGAAACCAGCGCACCGATACAGGTGGTGATGGCGGTGGCCAATTGGGAAAATGCCAGCGCCCAGAGGCCGAATCCCATCCAGAGTAGCGCCAGGCACAGCAGGGCTGCGACAACCGAGGCGATCGTGGTCCGCATTGCCAGTTTCTTGAACGACATGGAGCGGACCAGCAGCGCATTGGGCACGGCGGCGGCCATGTCGAAGATCACTCTTATGCCGATGAACGGCAGCAGGGCTGTCAGGATGGGTTCGTTGAGCCGGCCGGCCAAAGGCAATGAGACCAGGCACAGTGCGGCATAGATCAGCAGCGCTGCTCCGGTGCAGAGCCAGAAGACGGTATCGAGGTGACGCGGCTCGATCCTGCTGCGCTGGATGATGGCTTCGCTGAACCCGGCGGGCGCGATGGCCGTGCCGAGCATGGCGATGCTGGCGGCGTAGGAGACGATGCCGAATTCGGCCGGCGAGAGTACGCGCGACGTCGCCATGAAGACGAGAATGCCGAGGGCCGCCGGCGCGAAGCTGTTGACCACCGACCACAACACGCCACGAATGGCCGCGCCGGAGCGGTTGGTGCGCACATGGTCGAGCACAGGGCCCGGACCGGTCTCATTGGCAACACTCATGTTTACTCGATACGGGCCGGTTTACTGCTGCCCGTTGGGTAGAGAATACTCAACGCTGCACGGCCGGTAGCCGTGATTGTACGAAAGCGTGGAAATCCGGCGTTGTCCGGCCGAAGAGGCGAATGGCAAGGCCGCGCGCCCGCAGGCGCAGCGCGTCAGTGAAAGCGATGGCCGACGATGCGCCATCCATGATCAGGGCCTTGGCCAGGCCGCGCGCCCGGGCAGGGGCCTCTGGCGCCCATTTGGGGTTGGTCATGAAGCCATCGCGCAGCCCTTTGGGGGCGCTCCGCCAAGCCAGCCGTTGCAATTCCTGCACCGACCGCTTGAGGTCGAGCTCCCGCCGCAGATAGGAAGCCTTGAGCTCGGCATTGCGCGTCGTCTGTTCGGCATTCTCCGCCCAGACGGCCAGCGGTGTCATGGCCACATAGATCGGCTCGACGATGGAAAAGGAGCGCATATATTCCTGTAGCGTCGCGGTGCAGCCAAAGCCGATTTCAAGCTGGCATGCCGTATCGCGCGACCAGAACAGGCCGCCATTGGAAACGCCGATCCCCATCAGCAGCGACAGGCGGAATTCATCGGGCTGATAGAGCCCTTCGACGAAAAGATCGTCGAGCACGCCGCCGGTGCTCAGATAGGCAGAGGTCGTGCCGCTCTTGTGCTCGACATGCTGGTTGCGCAGCACGACGTTGACGCCATCCTCGCGGCAGATCCGCATGTTCTCGGCCAGGAAGTCCGGCAGGATGAAATTGTCGTCTTCCACCACGCAGAAATAGTCCGCGTTATTGGGATTTTCTGCCGTGAAGCAGTGGTCGATATTCTTGGACGCAAAACGCTGCGGCGCGTTGTGATGATAGCGGATGCGGGGATCATTGAACCCCTCGCACACCGCCTTGCCCGCCTGGGCGGCATCGTCGTCATAGACATCGCAAACCCAGTTTGCCCAGGTCTGGTCGATCATCGATTGCAGCGCGCGTTGCAGGGCGACGGGCCGCTTATAGGTCGGGGTTCGAATCTGGACCAGGCCGGAATTGGTTTCAGTCATGGTTGGACTCCGAGGGGGCGGATATGGACTTGCCGGGGCATGGGCCGGGATGGCTGGCGGCCAGCGCGCATTTCTTGCAGCACGCCGGTTGCGCCATAGATGAAGGTTACGAGCACCAGGATCGAGCGCACGGAGAACTCGAAGAAGACTTCCACTTCGATGAAGCTGCGCAGGATGACCAGCATCTGCAAGCCGACTAGGAAGGCGTTCTGCGGATTTGGCCGCAATATCGTTGCCAGCACGATCAGCAGGAACCCGCCATAGATGAGGAATGCCTGTAGCGCGACGCCGACAAGGCCGATTTCGACGGCGTTGGAAATGTAGGTATTGTGGAAGTTGAAGCCCGCGCCTGAGGGCACGAGGAACATGGCCCAGAGCTGTTCGGCGGGAGCAAAGCCGGCCACCCAGAACGCCCGAAAGCCAATGCCCTGCAGCGGCCGCTCGGCAATGAAGGTGAAGGCGGTGGCCCAGAGATCGGTTCGCCCGGTCAGGGTCGGGTCCTTGCCCGAGCCTTCGAGGATTTCCGACAACAGCGACTGCCCATTGGCGAGGATGAAGAGGCCGAAAGCCGCCCCGGCGACGATGACGCCCAGCGTCATGAACAGCTTCTGGTTGCCGGTCAGCCGCCCGGTCAGCAGCAGCAACACCATCACCGCAATGCAGGGCACCACCATCATGATCGCGCCAGCCGATTGCGCCAGGATCATCAAGGGCCCGGAAATCAGCAGGCCTCCCAGCGCCGACAGGCGCAGCAGGAGTCCGGCATGGCGGTCGACGACCACAGCCAGCGAGGTTAGCGCGAATACTGCGATATGGGCAGCAAAGGCATTTTTACTGCCGAAAATGCCCAGCCATGGAGCGCCTGCCGGGTGGTGACCGATGGTGACGCTGGCCAATACGCCCACGGCATAGACCACGAACAGCGCCCGCACCAGCGTCGTCGGCTTGACCCGCCCGGCCATTACCACCGCGATGGAGAGCGTGATCATAAGCTGGATGGAGGCGCGCAGCGTGATTTCGGGATATTGCGACCAGAGCGTCGAGAGCATGCAATAGGCCGGCAGCAATAGCAGGAACCACCAGCGGGCAATCAGGGTAATGCTTTGCTGGGGATCGCTGATCAGCAGCAGCCCGCCAAAGCCGAGAAACGCCATGGCCGCCAACGAGCCCACCAGGGCGTTCAGCACCAGCCCCGACAGCGCCAGGACGCTGAATGCAGCGGCCAGGTCGATATCGACCAGCGGTCCGATGACGCCGCGGCGGCGAAGCAACCGGGTCATGTCGCCACCGCCGGCACATTGGCATCGGTAGCGGTGGCGTTACGGATCGGAGGTGTTGCCGCCGCTGCCGGAATAAACCCGGCTGCATACCGCGTCGCCGGTTCCCCCGCGATAATCTGTTGCGCGGTAGCGCCCGCCTGCGCCACTGCCAGCCAAGCTGGGTCGCGCCGGAAATTCGTCCAGTCGACCTGTTCGCTGGGAACATAGCCGGGCAGGGACGGGTACTTGTCGAGGTTCAGCACATCGTGCCTTGCCGTGATCTGAGGCGTGCCGGCGCGACGCTGCCGGCCTTCGGCGAACGAAGTCCAGAGCCGCCGCAAAAGGGCGGGGCGCTGCGTGATGATCTTGAGGGCAGCTGTGGGGGAACGCGCCTTGATGGCCTCCACCAGAAGGCCGTAGTCGAGCGAGTTCTGCAAGGCCGTGCGGCGGCGCTCGAAGGCGTTCGCCAGGGCCGCGCCCGGCTCAAGGTCGGCGAGCAGGCGCTCCTGATTGTCCAGCATGGCTTGCACGTCGCGGGCCGATAGCCGGTGAGAGATCGAGCCACTGTGACGCCGGTAAAGATACCAGGGCTCGGGAACGATCCACATGCGGGCACCCGCCAGCAGGGTGCGCAGCAGCAGATCGTAATCCTCGCCGATCCGCAGGCTCTCATCATAACGCAGAGCGCCCAGCGCTTGGGCGCGGATCAGCGGCTTGAGATAGCCCAGGGCGGGCATTTTGCCGTCCATGCCGGCCGTTACCCAGGTTTCGGCCGTCACGGCAAATGGCGTGTCATGGCCTGCCAGCAGCAAGGTGGGTGGGCTGCCGTCTTCGTGGAAATGCAGCAGATCGTCGGCTACGATATCGGCGTGGAACTGGCCGGCCGCGGCCAGAAGACGCTCCAGCCGCTCGGGATGGACGATATCGTCGGAATCCACGATGGCGATCCACTGGCCCTTCGCTTCGGCCAGGGCGAGATTGCGGGTACGAGCCGGGCCGCCATTCTGCGCCGAGGCGATGAGCCGGACGCGGTTGTCCTGCGCCATGATGGCGCTCACCACCGCCACACTGTCGTCGGGGGAGGCATCGTCGGCGACGATGATTTCGAGATCGCCCATGGTCTGGGAGAGGACGGATTCGAGGGCGCGCGCAATCGTTGCACCACCACGATAATTCGCCATGATGACGGAAACCGTCGGAATCCCGTGCTGTGCACGCGCTAGCTGCATGGCGAGCTCCGGTTGAGATAATTGCCGGCGCAAAGGCGCGCCGGCTTACCCGTCAGGCCTGCGGCGCCGTAGCGTCGAGAGTGGCCAGCACGGTTCTGAGCTGTTCCATATGCTCGCTGATCTGGCCGATCCTGAGGCGGGCCGCTGCGGCATTGCGCTCGGCTTCTTCGATGGCGCCCTCATCCTCTTCGGAGCGGTTGCCGAATTCGCCAGAATTATCGATCAGGTTGGTGGCCTGGGCATAATAGACATCGAGGCGCGTTTGCAGGCCCTCGCGTTCCCGCTGGGCGCCCTCGATGGCAGCAAGCAGCGAGCGGCGGACGGTCATGAAACGATCCCGGTCGGTACTGGCGTCGCGAGAAGGGTCACGGGTGCGGAAGAGGCGATTGCCGACTGAAAGGATCGAAGCCATTCTGCGCCTCCCTGGACTTACCGGCTGCCAGTGCGCATCAGCACGACTTTGACGGTCCGCAGCATGATAACAACGTCACCGATGAACGACCAGTTACGAGCATATTCGGCGTCGAGCCGCACACGCTGGTCATAGTCCACATCGCTGCGGCCGCTGACCTGCCACAGGCCGGTCAGGCCCGGACGCATGCTGGCATAGGCTGTGATATCATTGGCATAGCGGACGATTTCGTCCTGAACGATCGGGCGGGGGCCCACCAGGCTCATATCGCCGCGGATGATGTTGATCAGCTGGGGCAGCTCATCGAGGCTGGTGTCGCGCAGGAATTTGCCGAGCCGGGTGATGCGCGGATCATTGCGCAGCTTCTGGGTCGCGTCCCACTCTTCGCGGGCCAGCGGGAACATTTCCAGGTGTCGCTCCAGGGCCTCTTTGGAGTTGACGATCATGGAACGGAATTTGAGGCAGCGGAACTTCTTGCCACGATGACCGACGCGTTCATGGGCGAAGAAAACTGGCCCGCGATCGGTCGAGAACATGATCACTGTGATGAAAAAGATCGCCGGAAGCGCACAAAACAGCATGATGGATGCAATCGTGACATCGAATGCTCGTTTCAGCGCGCCGCCCTTGGGCGACTTGGTTTGGCTCTCGATGTTGGAAAGATCGAGGCCTGCGTTGACTATCGACATTTTTGTTCACCCGCCGTGTTGAACGTATTTGAGTTGCTACTGCGCTTTTTCGTATTCCAGCTTGATGTTGCGATGACGCCCAAAGCCGCTCATGCGGGGGCCGTAATTACCGCAGTCCCGCCCGGATGACTCCGATGCGAGGGTTCGTAGCAAACGCTTGATGTTTGCCGACTTCTGTCGGTTTGGTCCTGCAAAGGGCGCGGTTGGCTCGAAGCAAACCCGGCGCATCGTTTGCAGGCTTGAAGTGATCACGATTATGTGGGGCAGGCAACAGCATACGCGCATGGCTGTCATGCGGGCGCGTGACCACGAGATGATCACATTTGGCAGGATGGAAACCGGCGGGTTTCGGGGGCAATTGCCTCGTGCCGGGAAACGGCCTTTGCCGTCAAAAGCTTGCGTCGAGCGCGTCGGGATTCGAGGCCCGGTTTCGCCAGATCGGTGAAGGGCTTAGCGGACGAAAACGAACACAATTCCGTTCCAGAGCAAATACACGCCGACCCAGGCGAGGGCGATCACTGCGAGAGCGGTGATGCCAGTGGGCCAGCGACTCCAGATCTGGCCGCGAAGATTGGCGACAGGGGATCCGACACCGTTTTCCGCGGCGCCTTTCTTGTCGTGTCCATCATGGCTCATAATCTGGCTCCTGCCCCAAACGTTGCGATACTGGCAACTGTCTGCCCTGTATCACAAAACCCCCGGAAAACTATCCTGCCGCCCCTCGTAACTCTCCGGGCGACAGATGAGTTTCGCTACATGGTAAACGCACAACTGCGCTACCAGTGCCACGACTAAATAAAAATGCCGAAAACCTCGCCGCCTTATTGCGCTGGCGGCTTTACACAATAGCTACGCTATATAGCGTTCGTTAACTGACCACAAGCGGACGCCAATCAACTTTAGAGCTAGTACTGATGGGGGACGGCGCCGCCATGAGAATGGTGTTGGCAGCGGTTTGTCATGGATGAACGGGACAGGGTGCAATACTTGCCTGGGCCGCCGGCCCAGCATCCGGCCTTCGCCCGGATGACATCGCGCTTCCAAAGCCGTCCAGAATAAAACCCTCCCCGTAACGGGGAGGGTGCAGATTGCGGCCCTCCAAGATGGTCAAACCCGGCTTGGCCCGAACTCAGACCTTCTCAGCCGCATCCACCTGATAATACCGGCTGTAGGAGCCCATATAGCGCTCGGCCCCGCCCGGATCGCTATATTGTGCGAGCTTGCGGAAATCGACCTTGTTGAGGACGACCCCGACAATATCTTCGGCCAATTCAGGCTCGCGCTCGATCAGCGAGCGCACAAGGCGCCGTGGGGTGCGGCCCCATTCCGTGACCAGGATGAACCCGTCGGTCCAGGGCAAGACGGCGCGGGCATCCATCACCGGGCCGAGCGGGGGCAGGTCGATCACGAGATAGTCGTAATCCTGCCGCGCCTCTTCGAGCAGGCCCTGCATGCCGTTGGAAGACAGGAAATCATTGGCTCTATCGGAAGCCGACAGCGCCGGCAGGATGTGAAGGCCCGTGCGTGGGTCGGTCAGCACGATGTCGCGCCATGAGACCGTGCCGCCGACATCCATGAGACCGCTGGTGGCGCCGGGCGCGAGCAGTCGCGTGGAGGCGGCCTGGCGCAGGTCGGCATCGATCAGCAATACGCGCTCGCCATCGGCCGCCAGCATTTCAGCCAGCGCCACCGAATAGGTGGTCTTGCCCTCGCCGGGGAGCACCGAAACCACGCCGATAACGGCGCTGCGGTCGGGCTTGCCACGGGCGCGCATCACCAGCTTGGCCGATTTCAGCGTCTCGACAAAGGCGGTGGTCGGCCGGTTGGCGCGGCGTTCCTCCACCTGCTTCTTGATCATGCCGTGCAGCGCAACCGAAGCCTTGTTCTGTTCGCTTCGATTGCCCCGGCGGGCATCGGGACCCAGACGTGGCAGGTAGCCCAGGAAGCGCAGGCCCAGCTCATTGCCCACCTGGTCGCCGATGCGGAAGGTGCGCTCACGCAATTCGTTGAACGTGCCGAACATCAGGCCCAGGAAGCCGCCGAAGATAATGCCGCCGGCCAGCACGAACATGGTGCGGGGCCCAGATGCATTTTCCGGGGCCTGCGCCTGGGTGATGATGCGGGCGGAGGGAATGGGGAAAGACTGGCGCTGGACCGCCTCCTCGTACCGCGACAGGAAGGAATTGTAGATCACGCCCAGTGTGGTCGAGCGCTGCTGCAATTCGGTCAGTTCCACCTGCGCCTGATTGGTCTGGGAGGCGAGTTGGCCCTCGGTTTCGATGGCTTCGCGCAGGCTGGCCTCCTGCCGCTGCGCAATGGTCAGCTGGTTCTGGTATTGCTCGTTGAGCCCCTGCAGCTGAGAGAAAATCTGCGCCTGCAAGGCCTGGTTTTCCGCCTTGAGCGCCGTTACCTGCGGATGATCATCACCATAGGTGGCCGACACCTCGTTGATGCGGCTCTGGATCGAGGCATAGCGGATACGCAGGTCGGAAATCGTCTTGTCGTCGACACCCGAGCCGCTGAGCAGGGCGATACTGGCACCGGCGGCGGAAGGTCCGGCCTCGATGGTCGCCTGTAGCTGCACCGCGAGCGCATTGACGCGGGCGCTTTCGGCCTGCGCCGTCACCAATTGGGCCGTCAGCGCCTGCAGCCGCTGGTTGGTCAGGGTCTCGTCCTCGCCCATGGAAAGGCCGCTCTGCTGCCGGTATTGCTCGACGGCAAGCGTGGCCTGGCGCTGGTTCTCACCCAATTCGGTCAGGCGCTGTTGCAACCAATCGGCGGCCTGCTTGGTGGCATCGATATCGGCGTTGAGCTGGTCCTGCACGAAAACGTTGGCATAGGCGGCCGCGATGCGCTGCGCCAGTTCAGGGCTCGATGCCTCATAACCCACGCGGATCACCGCGCTGCGGCCGACCCGTTCGACGAACATATTGGCGCGCAGGGCCCCGGCGGCCTCGTCGACCGTGGCCTGCGAGTCCTCGGGCTGGGCTTCGGGCGCACCCAGCACAGGGCTCAGCAAGCCGAGCAGCATGCCCTTGACCCGGCCGCTGAAGGAGGGCGGTGGGTTGAGGAATTCTCGGTCGGTCATGAGGTTTTCGTTCTCGGCGACCGCGCTGGCAATGCGGCTCGAGCGCAGCACCTCGATTTGGTTCAGCACTTCCGATTCAAGGTCTACTGCGCTGGTTTGAGGCGCGATGTCGCTGACCGATTCCTTCAAGTTCTTGTCGAGCAGGATCTGGCTGGTTGCCACATAGCTCTTGGGCGCCAGCATCAGATAGATGGCGGCCAGGAGCAGCCCGAGGCCCAGGCACAGCAGCAGCACACGGAATTGGCGGCGCAGAATGGCGAACAGGCGGTCGACGTCGAGCAGTCCGCGATCGGAGTTGTGAGAGTCGGGCATGGCCGGCAACTGGCTCCGTTCAAGCATGCGACTGGCTTCCTTCCGTTGACTGGCCATAGAGATTGGCCTGTTTGGCGCCGAAAATGCCGCCGATAACGCCGACATGCAGCGCACCGCGCAGCAGGTTTTTCCTCCAGCGCGATGGCGAGAATAGGGTGAGAACGGTCATACCGCCGCAGAATGCGGCCTTGCTGCCGGCGATGGCGGCCGCTTTGACATTGGCGACAACGCCTTGGCTGAGATGGGTGCCGTGGGTCTGGCCAGCACGAAAGCGCCGCTGCATCAGCCAGCCCATGGCCGCCCGATTGGGCGGCACGATCTCGGTTACGAGGGCTTCGGGGGCAAAGGCGATGCTGCCGCCCATGCCGGTAAGGGCATAGAAAAACTGGGTATCCTCACCGCCCGAGCGACCAAGCGCCAGATCGAAGCGGAGCGACTTGAACGGCGCGACCCAGCGGATCAGCGCGTTGCAGGTATAGCCGGTGCGAATGTGCCCATCGACATAGACGGGCAGGGTGGAATGAAAATCACCCGCCACCATCCATTGCGGCGCATCCTCGCCGTAAATGGCCTCCACGGGCCCAAGAACCACGTCGGCGTTCTCGGCCTCGGCCGCCGCCAGAAGGGCGGTCAGCCAATGTTCGGTGACCAGCTCGTCATCATCGACAAAGGCGATGAAATCGGCTTCCGCGGCATCCAGGCACGCATTGCGGGCAATCGAGATGTTGGAGGCCGGGCTATGCACATAATGGATCGGGAAGGGGAAATCCGCCGCCAGCGCGGCAACCATCGATCCGGCCGAGGGCGTCGTGTCATTGTCGGAAACGATCACGCGAACGCGGGCGCCATTGGTCGCAATCTTGGCCACCGAAGCCAGTGTTTCGGCCAGGTAGGGGCGGCGATAGGTGCAGATGCAGATGTCGACGCTGGGTGCGCTCATGCCCGTTTTGCTCCGAAACCGGTGGTAACGGCCTGTGCCAGGTGCAGCCAGAAGCCGGAGGACCAGGCGAAGTGCATGATCATGGCGGCGATGCCGACTAGCGGCGCGCCCGTCATGGGCAGGCCGTAATCGGCGAAATGCTTACGTGTGGCGACAAAGCCCATGGCCAGGCACAGGGCGCACCAGGCCAGCAGCGGGATCAGCGCGATCCAATGCACGAAGCTCAGCGCTGCCAATACCACCGCCGGCAAGATGGCCAGCGGCAAGACCTGCCGGATGCGGGGGATGACCCGGTGCTTGAGCACATTGCGCGCCCGGCCGCGGCCATAGCCGAAATATTGCTTGAACAGCCCCGAGGGGGTCGAACGCGGGTAATAGGTCATCTCGGTGGCGTCGGTCAGCCAGATGCGATAGCCGGCCAACCGCAGGCGGTGGTCGAGTTCGGCATCCTCATTGTGCCGGAACGTCTCGTCATAGCCGCCTACCGCGCGATACGCCGGAATACTCATCAGCGCATGGTGGCCATGGTCGACAAAGGCGCCGCCCTTTCCGGTGCGGTGGGCCGAGCCGCCCGTGCCGACCAGCGAATTCTGCGCCGTGGCAACTGCGCGCTGAAAGGTGTTCTGCCCCACCGTGGTCATCGGCACGACCACGCTGTCAGCCCCGATCTTCTGCGCCTCCTCGACCAGCACGCGGCAATAGTCGGCCGGATAATCGCCATGCGCGTCGATGCGGATCACATAATCCATGCCATCGCCGAACTCGGTCACCGCCTGGTTCATCGCCGCGCTCTGAATGCGCTTGGGATTATGCGCCAGCCGTACCGGCTCGTCGCGGGCAATGAAGCTTTCGACAATGGCCTGCGTGCCATCGGTGCTGCCGCCATCGATCACCACGACCGGCCAATCCATCGCCTTGGCCTCGACCAGCAATTGCTCGAGCAGACGGGCGATATGCTTGGCCTCGTTGAGCGTGGGCACGGCGATCAGGCATTTGCCCGTTGCGGTCATGCGGCTTCCTGTTCTGGCTGCGTGGCGCGGCCAAGCTGTTGCAACCGCTCTACCAATTGGCGGCAGTCGGCATCGTGAAAGGAGAAATTGGCCGGGTCCTGGTCGAGAACCGCCGAAGCCAGCCGATGCAGCCGAGGCGCGTCCAGCTCGCCCAGGGCGCTGGCCAGGGTGCCGGCCTCGATATCGGGCACGGTGATGCCAATGCCCAGCCGTTCGGTAAAGGCAGCCGTTTCCGTGCCGGCCAGCGTCACCGGGATAGCGCCGTGAAAGCTGCCCTCATAAATGCGGTTGGGCAGCAGCCATTGCGAATTCTTGCCGGCCTCGAAAAAGTCGATGGCCCAAGCTAGGTGTACATCGGAATAGATCGACGCCAGGTCATCCGGATTGCGATAGGCACCCTCGAAGCGCAGGAAGGGCTCGGCTTCCACAAAGCCGTGGAAATCCTCGAATTCGTTCAAGGCCGGTCGGCCGCGCAGGATGACCTGGACTCTGCCGCTCATGGCCCGGGAAAAACTCGCCAGAGCGTCCAGCGACCGGCGGCAGCGCAGGGCGCCGAACCAGCCGATCTTGACCGGGCCGCCGTCGGCCGGCCCCAGCGCCGGATTACTGCCTCGCTCGGCGCTGTGCGGCACCTTGTTTTCCACCAGCAGGGATGGCACCGGCCCCAGCCCGCCAAGGTGATTGCTGATAAAGGCAGGCGAGCTGGTCATCAGCAGCGAAGCCGGTTGCGCCCAGCGGCGCTCGGCGCCGCGCATGGCCTGGCCGATGAGGTCGGGGCGCAACAGCAGCCGGTGGATATCGAGGCATTCATAGACGATGGGAACGTGTCCGCCCCAATGTGCCTTAAGGCGGCCCGCCAGCGGCAGCATTTCGAGATTGCGGGCGACGATGACATCGGGCGGGGCCAGATGCCCCAGCCGTCGTACGATCGACATGGCCGCGCCGACCACCGCCATGATGCGCTGGGCAAACCGCGCATCGAAAGTCTCGCCCAGCTCGATGGCATGGGTCACCGGCAGGTCGGGCATGGCGACGCCGGAGCGTCGGAACCCGGCAGCGGCAATTTCCGCGCCGCCAGTCTTGAGCATACCAATACGGCGGCCGACCGCCGGGTCGGCCAGGTTGGGAACCAGATAGAGTACCCGTAGCAACGTTGCGTCTCCTGCCTGCCGGCCCGCAAGCGGCCCAGGGAGCGGACCGCCGATTCCGGCTCTCGCTGGCACTGGGTGCGCAACAGGGGCGGCCTAGGCCCCCAAGCGCTCCATGCACCAGGTCAGTTTTATCAACTTGCGCTCATTCAAGGCTGCTGCCCGCAACGGATCGCGAGCGGTCATCACTTCTGTGACTCGGTTTACGGCGAGGGCACACGACGCGCCCTTCACGGGCCACCCGGAGGCGGCGGTCGAAGCAGTTGCGCTAGTTAACGCGGGCGTGATGGAAGGGGTCAATACGAGCAGCCGGGGAACAGCTCTGCGGTCAGCGCATGCGTCGATGGTCGCCTGTTGCGATGCCTAAAGTTAAATAGTTACAATATGTTATGATGTAATCCTGCGCTTTTGAATCCGCGCGGACGTTCATAAAAATGACACGGCCCGCGCGGGAAAAGCGCGGGCCGTGCCTTGAAAAAGCCCGGATAGGTCAGAGCCAGCCGGCCAGGATTCCGACCCCGCCGGCCGCGAAAGCGCCGCCGGCAATTTGCGCCGCCAGCTTGCCATGCCGTCCGATCAGACGTGCAATACCGAACGAAGCGGCGATGCCGGCGAGATGGAGCAGGGCGGTCGAAACGGCGAAGCCGGCCGCGTAAGAGAAGCCACTTGCATCTGCTGGCATTTCCGCCCCATGGGCATGGCCGTGGAAGATGGCAAAAACGCCGACCAGCGCCATGGCCGCGGCCACTGGCATGGGGCGACCCCAGGCCGCGGCAGCGCCGATCACCACGCTGGAAAGCGCGATCCCCAGTTCGACAAAAGGCACGTCGATCTGTGCGGCGCCCAGAATAAAGCCGACGATCATCATGCCCACAAAGGAGAGCGGCACCAGCCAGAGCGCGCGGCCGCCAAGCACATAGGCAAAGACGCCGACCGCCACCATTGCCAGAATATGATCCAGCCCCCCGATCGGGTGTTCGAAGCCGTGGAAGAAGCCAGCCGTGTGGCCCACGCCGGTATGGGCGAATGCAAGGGTGGGGCTGAGGACCAGAACGGCCAGGGCAATGATAAGACGCATCGTCATCCTTCCGGGGGCATGCCCCTGAGTGATCGTTTCCGCCTGAGGCGCTTCCTGTAGCTCGCGGGGCTATTTATTGGCCCGGCAGCGGCGTTTGTAAACGGATTCGAGTGGGGCGCTGGTTTGCAGACCGCGGGTGGGCCGCCCCACATCCGGGGAGGGCGCATTATCGGAAAAAATAGCCCTCACCATCGCTTCGGGCTAACACCGCTGCATTGCAGAGGAGACAAAATATGTTGCTGATGATTTTTCTGGTGTTGGCGCTGCTGCTGGTGGCGGTGCAATTGCCCGGCGGCTACCTTACCAAGCAGGTTGGGGTCGAGGCGCAGATCGGACCGCGCGACGATCTGCCCGAACCCACCCAGGAATTGGCCCGGTCGCGTCGGGCGCTGGCCAATCTGCAGGAGACCCTGCCGATTTTCCTGACTCTGGCCGTGCTGTCGATCATCTATAATGAGCAAGGCTGGCTGTCGCTGGCCGGCGCCGGGCTTTATTTCCTGGGCCGTGTGGCGCATCTGGTTTGCTATATGAAGGCGCTTTCGCCCTGGCGCTCGGTCAGTTTTCTGGTGGGGCTGATTGGCTGCGCGATCATGGCTTTGCCCTTGCTTCCACACATCTGGTTGTGAACCCGCGTCAGGCACTTGCGCGAAGCGATCTTTGCCATTAGACACTGCCGCACGCCTACAGGGGTTTAGCTCAGTTGGTAGAGCATCGGTCTCCAAAACCGAGGGTCGTGGGTTCGAGTCCCCCAGCCCCTGCCAGGCGGTAATCGTTGATTCAGCATTATTTTTCGCTCGGGACGCTGTCTCCCGGGCGTTTTGTTCGCGCTGCTATTTGACTCCGGGCCGATAATTTGCGACTTGTGGCTCCCCTAAGCATGTTGCTTGGGGAAACTCCGCCCGGACGCATATGCGAACGGGCCTTAAATGGCAGAACGACACACATGGCCACTACTGGCACCGTAAAATTCTTCAACACCACCAAAGGCTTCGGCTTCATTTCGCCTGAAAACGGCGAAAAGGACGCATTTGTCCACATCTCCGCTGTGCAGAAGTCGGGCCTGCAGGGCCTCTATGAAGGCGACAAGGTGACGTACGAACTCGAGACCGGCCGCGATGGCAAGGTTTCGGCAACGAACCTGACGCTGCTCTAAGCGAATTCAAGGATCGCGCCCGCTAGCCAGCGGTCGCAACCGATCGGAAACCACCGTGGCGGTAATCGCCCGGTGGTTTTTTGTTTGTCAGGCAAGTCCGCACAACCATCGATCTGGCCATATGACCTTTTGGGGGTGGTCGAAAAGTCGAGAAATTTCCTATGCTGTCCGTGAGATAGGAGGAATCTCGATGATCAAAACCATTTCTTTGATAATTTTCGCAGTCACATTTTCCACGCCGCTTTCAGTCCTGGCGCAGGAGGTGCCCAGGATTCAGATCGGGGAGGGACAAAAGGAGTTTCCCGAAAGCGTAACCTCGATTTCGGATGGTACGCTGTTTACTGGCAGCATTACGCAGGGCGTAGTCTTCAAGGTGGCGCCGGGCGCCGAACAATCCGAACTCTTTATTGCCGCCCCGACCGATGGGCCGGCGGGCTCATTCGGCGTCTATGCGGATGAGGCGAATGGCGCGCTCTGGGTGTGCTATGCCGATCCGGCGGTTTTCGGCGGCGGGGAGGCATTGCCCTCGGTGCTTGCCGCCTATGATCTGGCGACGGGCGAAAAACGTCTCGCCGCGACCTTCCCCGCCGGCAGCCTCTGCAACGATATTGCGACGCTCCCGGATGGCACTGCCTTTGCAGCCGATACGGCGAGTGGCCGCATCATCAGGGTTGCGGCGGGCTCCGGCGTTGCCGAAGAATGGCTCAGTGATCCCCTCCTTGCCGGGGTCGATGGGTTATCGTTCGGCCCGGATGGCGTGCTCTACGTCAACAGCGTCACCAGCCACAAATTGCTCCGCATCGAGCTTGGACCCGATGGGGCCGCCGGCCCGATCTCCGAACTGGCGACTTCCGAGCCCCTCAAAGGGCCCGATGGCATGCGCTTTGGCAGCGACGGCAAGCTTTACCTGGCCGAGAATGCCAATGGTCGGGTGGTTGAGGTGACGATCGAGGGCGATACGGCAACGATCCGTCCGCTGCCGGGGCCGGCCTATAATGGAGCCACGGCGGTCACCATCGTGGATGATCGGCTTTATGTGCTGGAAACCAAGCTTTCGGCCATGGGTGAAGATACCGATCCGGGGCCGTTCTTCATCTACACGGTGCCGTTGAACTAGCGCATGAATGTGGGGCGGCGGCCACGAAGCGGCTGCCGCCCAGCGCGATCAATTCGGTTTGAATACCGGTGGGTTTATCGGCGGCGGTGTGAATTTCGGCAAGCTGTCCAGGCGGCGCTGCAGCTGCAGATCGCGCATATTGTTCTGCATTGTCTGCAATTGCATGTCGTAGATGCGCTGCTGGCTGCCCTGGCGGGTTTCCTCCTGCAGGCAGATGATCCGCTGCTGGTTGGCGGCAATGGCTTCGGGCGTGGAGCCAGGCACCGTGCTGGGGCAGGCGGCCTGGGCCAGGCCCGTCGCTACGATGATGATGCCAATCGCCAATGGGATGGATTTGAACATGCCGTCCTCCTGCCCCTATAAATGGAGGTCGACGCGGCCGTTCACAAGTCACAAGCGAGCGAAGCTCTATTCGGCCGCCATTGGCAGCTTGTCGGTGTGCCGGGCCTTGAGGCGGTTGAGTTGGTGGGCGGCATGCGCGAGCAGGGCCGTGCGCACCTCGGCCGACGAGACCGAGCCCACATCCGCCCGCACCTTGAGGTCCAGGTGATAGGTCGCGTCATTGCCCATGAAACGTTCGTGAATGGTTACGCGTACGACGCCGGTTACGCGCCCCGCAATGGTCTTATGCGGGCCGTAATAGCGAACTTCGCAGGCTTTGACTTCGAATAGCGCATTGCCGTAAGCCATGGTGCCAGCCTCCCGCTGCCACTTTTTGGTCGCAATTGGATCAAAAGCCATTGCAAGAGGGGATGCAAGAACAAACCACAGTCTTTTGTGCGCGTCGTTAATGGCGGCAGGGACAGCTGTGCGGTCCCCGCGGTCCAGAATCTTGCTGGCGCCTGTTGCATTCGCTTCGCAGATTGAATAGATACCCGCATTCCAGCCGTGCGGGATTCCTGCGCGGCCTTTGGTTTTGCACCAAAACACCAGAGTAGATTCGCCTATGGCCCGACCGAACCCCATTCAGTTTCTGCAGCAAGTGCGGCAGGAAACATCCAAGGTTACCTGGCCTGGCCGCAACGAGGTCCTGATCTCGACGGTCATGGTTCTCGTGCTGGTGGCGGCGGCGAGCATATTCTTCCTGCTGGCCGACCAGATTATTTCCTGGGCTGTCAGCCTGATGCTTTCGATCCGCTGAGCGGGTCACGAACACAAGACTAGGAGCGGCGACGCGGCATGGCCAAGCGCTGGTACATCGTTCAGGCTTACAGCAACTTCGAGCGCAAGGTGGCGGAAGATATTCGCCAGAAGGTTGCGCAGAAGAAGCTTGAACATCTGTTCGAGGACGTGATTGTTCCGACCGAAAAGGTCGTCGAGATCCGCCGTGGCCGCAAGGTCGATGCCGAACGCAAATTCTTCCCGGGCTATGTTCTGGTGAAGATGGACATGACCGACGAGGCGTTCCATCTGATCAAGAATACGCCCAAGGTTACCGGTTTCCTCGGTTCGGACAACAAGCCGATGCCGATCTCGGAGAAGGAAGCCATGTCCATCCTGCAGCAGGTGCAGGAAGGCGTGGAGCATCCCAAGCCCTCCGTCAGCTTCGAAGTGGGCGAGAATGTCCGCGTGTCGGACGGTCCCTTCGCCAGCTTCAATGGCGTGGTGGAAGAGGTCGACGAGGAGCGCGCCCGCCTCAAGGTGGAAGTGTCGATTTTCGGGCGTCCCACTCCGGTGGAGCTCGAATATGGTCAGGTCGAAAAGGTCTGACTAGAACATTGGGCTTCGGCTCAGTGAAGGACTGTGGGAGAGGGGGCGCTTTGCCAGCGCCGACAAACCTCAGACCACGGTGTCTAGTCCATCTTAACTGGTGGACGCCTCATCGGCCGATTGTGGCCACTGATAGGAGACGAAATTGGCAAAGAAAATCGTTGGCTACGTAAAGCTGCAGGTGCCCGCGGGCTCCGCAACGCCTTCCCCGCCGATTGGCCCCGCACTGGGTCAGCGCGGTCTGAACATCATGGAATTCTGCAAGGCGTTCAATGCCGCCACGCAGGAAATGGAAAAGGGTTCGCCCATTCCAGTCGTGATCACCGCCTATGCCGACAAGAGCTTCACTTTCGAGATGAAGCAGCCGCCGGTGACCTACTTCATCAAGAAGGCCGTGAACCTGAAGTCGGGCTCCAAGCTCCCCGGCAAGGAATCGGCTGGCACCATCACGACGGCTCAGCTGCGTGATATCGCCGAAAAGAAGATGAAGGATCTCAATGCCGATACCGTCGACGCTGCTGTGTCGATGATTGCCGGCTCCGCCCGTTCCATGGGCATCCAGGTCGAGGGCTGATAGATGGCACACATCGGTAAGAAGATCACCAAGGCTCGCGAAGGCATCGACCGCAACAAGCTCTACAAGCTTGAAGAGGCCGTGAAGATGGTCAAGGCTCGCGCCTCGGCCAAGTTCGACGAGACCATCGAAATCGCCATCAATCTGGGTGTTGACCCGCGCCACGCCGACCAGATGGTCCGTGGTGTCGTGAGCCTGCCCAATGGCACCGGCAAGACCGTTCGCGTCGCCGTGTTCGCCAAGGATGCCAAGGCAGACGAGGCCCGCAAGGCTGGCGCCGATATCGTTGGCGCTGAAGACCTGATGGAACAGATCCAGGCTGGCAAGATCGATTTCGATCGCTGCATTGCCACCCCGGACATGATGCCGCTGGTTGGTCGCCTGGGTAAGATCCTTGGGCCGCGCAACCTGATGCCGAACCCCAAGGTTGGCACGGTTACCCCCGACGTCGCCGGTGCCGTCAAGGCTGCCAAGGGCGGCGCTGTCGAGTATCGCGTCGAGAAGGCCGGTATCCTGCATGCTGGTGTTGGCAAGGTGTCGTTCTCGGACGAGGCTCTGCTGCAGAACATCAAGGCGTTCACCGACGCCGTGCAGAAGTCCAAGCCCGCCGGCGCCAAGGGCACCTATGTGAAGCGCGTTGCCGTGTCTTCGACCATGGGCCCCGGCGTTCACGTCGAGCCCGCTTCGGCGCTGTAATCCAAGGTCGGACTGAAAAGTGGCTACCGCTTTTCGGGCGAATCCGACGTGCAAGAGATTGAAGCGCGGTCCGTAAGGACGTATAGCGCTTCGAAAATTCCGGACGGGTTGGCCCGTCCGGTTTTGCCCTTCTCCGGAAGGGCATAAGTCCTGTCCGAGACTGCCGGTGCTGAGCAATTCAGTTCAGCTTAATGCCGCAAGGCGCCAGCATAGATGGGGTGAGAAACCGGATTTTGCCTGAAAGGGCAGGGGATGGTTCGAACCTAGGCAGACTGCTTTCGAGCATGAAGCTGGCAGGCACACTAGTCGTCGCTCCCTGACTATCGGGATCGACATTTGGCAATGGCCCGGAATGTTCCGGGTCAATTCGTGGAGACTGTAATGGAAAGAGCGGAAAAGGCTGAGCTCGTCTCGTCGCTCCAGGCTGCCCTTGGCGGTGCTGGCTCGATCGTCGTTGCCCAGAACTCCGGCCTCTCCGTCGCTGCTTTTACTGACCTGCGCGTGCAGGTCAAGAAGGCTGGCGGACAGGTCAAAGTCGCCAAGAATCGCCTTGCCAAGCTCGCTCTGAAAGCTACCGACGTTGCCGACATCTCGGACCTGTTCAAGGGTCCGACGGTCATTGCGTATGCGGAAGACCCGGTGGTTGCGCCCAAGATCGCAGCCGCTTTCGCCGACAAGAACCAGAAGTTCGTGGTTCTCGGTGGTGCAATGGGTGCGACCGCTCTTGATGCCGCAGGCGTCAAGACGCTGGCCACGATGCCGTCTCTGGACGAACTGCGCGCCAAGCTTGCTGGTCTGCTCGTGCAGCCCGCGGCTCAGATCGCACGTATCGTCAAGGAACCGGGTGCAGGTATTGCCCGTGTTCTGTCGGCCCATGCGGAAAAGAGCGAAGCGGCGTAAGGCCTCTTCAAACCAATCGAACCTAACCCTATATAGAGAGATACAAAAATGGCTGATCTCGCCAAACTCGTAGACGACCTGTCCGCACTGACCGTCCTGGAAGCTTCGGAACTGTCCAAGCTCCTGGAAGAAAAGTGGGGCGTTTCCGCCGCTGCTCCGGTTGCCGTTGCTGCCGCTGGCGGTGGTGCTGCTCCGGCTGCTGCCGCTGAAGAAAAGACTGAATTCGACGTGATCCTCGCCTCGTTCGGCGACAACAAGATCAACGTCATCAAGGAAGTCCGTGCCATCACCGGTCTGGGTCTGGGCGAAGCCAAGGCTCTGGTCGAAGCTGCTCCCAAGGCCGTCAAGGAAGGCGCGTCGAAGGCTGAAGCCGAAGACATCAAGAAGAAGCTGGAAGATGCCGGCGCAAAGGTCGAACTCAAGTAAGTTCGCCTCTGGTCTTGAAATTTGCGAGATGGCGCGCTATGTGCCATCTGGCATCCTCGTTTTCACGAGATGATTCGCCGGGCCGATTGGATGGGTCACTGGCGCCAATTTGCGGAACATATGACGATTTCGATGTCTGAGGCACGCTGACGTCCCTGTAACCTCATGGTTTTTGCCATGGGGTGTTTGGCGTTTGTATTGCTTTTCTCTCCTTCGGCTCGGGAGAGGTCTTTGGCATCGCTGGGCCCGACTAACTGCCTACCAAGGCATATATCCCGAGACCCGACGGCTGATTGTCGGATTTTTGGATATCTGCCTCCGAGACAATCGCACTGGCGCATTGCCTGGAAAGTGACCTCCGCTCTCCGGCAGCGTGCCACATAAAAAGCGCACAGACAGGAGCTTTCATGGCTACCACGTTCAACGGCCGCCGCAAGGTTCGTAAATCCTTCGGTTCCATTCGCGAAGTCACGGAGATGCCCAATCTGATCGAGGTCCAGAAGGCCTCCTATGATCAGTTCCTCCTCGTGGACGAGCCCAAGGGCGGGCGTCCCGACGAAGGGCTTCAGTCCGTCTTCCGTTCGGTCTTCCCGATCACCGACTTTTCCAATACGGCCTCTCTCGAATTCGTGAAGTACGAGTTCGAGCAGCCCAAGTATGACATCGACGAGTGCCGTGCGCGCGACATTACCTTCGCTGCCCCGCTCAAGGTCACGCTGCGCCTGATCGTGTTTGAAGTGGACGAGGAAACCGGCGCCCGCTCCGTCAAGGACATCAAGGAGCAGGACGTCTATATGGGCGACATGCCGTTCATGACCATGAACGGTACTTTTATCGTCAATGGCACCGAGCGCGTCATCGTCTCCCAGATGCACCGTTCGCCTGGCGTGTTCTTCGATCACGACAAGGGCAAGACCCATTCGTCGGGCAAGCTGCTGTTTGCCGGCCGCATCATTCCCTACCGTGGTTCCTGGCTCGATATCGAATTCGACGCCAAGGACGTGGTCTATGCGCGCATCGATCGCCGCCGCAAGATTCCGGTCACCTCGCTGCTCAAGGCGCTTGGCATGGATGCCGAGGAAATCCTCCGCACCTATTACAATACGCTGCAGTACGAAAAGACCGAGAAGGGCTGGCGCGTTCCTTACGATGCCGAGAAGTGGAAGGGCGCCAAGCCGACCCACGACCTGATCGACGCCAAGACCGGCGACGTCGTCCATGAAGGCGGCAAGAAGCTCTCGGCCCGCCAGGCCAAGAAGCTGGCTGAAAACGGCCTCACGCACCTGCTGGCGGTCGATGAAGACCTCTATGGCATGTATGTGGCCGAGGACCTGATCAACATGAAGACCGGCGAGGTCTACATGGAGGCTGGTGACGAGCTCGACGAGAAGAGCCTCGCCAAGCTGGTCGAGCTGGGCTTTGACGAGCTGCCGATCCTGGATATCGATCACATCTCGATCGGTGCCTATATCCGCAACACGCTGGCCGTGGACAAGAACGAGAGCCGCGAAGACGCGCTGTTCGACATCTATCGCGTCATGCGCCCCGGCGAGCCGCCGACCGTCGATACCGCCGAAGCCATGTTCCAGTCGCTGTTCTTTGACAGCGAGCGCTATGACCTGTCCGCCGTTGGCCGCGTCAAGATGAACATGCGCCTCGAGCTCGATGCGCCCGACACCATGCGCACGCTGCGCAAGGAAGATATCGTTGAAGTCGTCCGGACCCTCGTCGACCTGCGCGATGGCCGTGGCGAAATCGACGACATCGACAATCTCGGCAACCGCCGCGTTCGCTCCGTCGGCGAACTCATGGAAAACTCCTATCGTCTTGGCCTGCTCCGTATGGAACGCGCCATCAAGGAGCGCATGAGCTCGGTCGAAATCGACACGGTGATGCCGCAGGACCTGATCAACGCCAAGCCGGCTGCTGCCGCTGTGCGTGAATTCTTCGGTTCCTCGCAGCTGTCGCAGTTCATGGATCAGACCAATCCGCTCTCGGAAATCACCCACAAGCGTCGCCTGTCGGCGCTTGGGCCGGGTGGTCTCACCCGTGAGCGCGCCGGCTTTGAAGTCCGCGACGTGCATCCGACCCATTATGGCCGTATCTGCCCGATCGAGACGCCGGAAGGCCCGAATATCGGTCTGATCAACTCGCTGTCGACCTTCGCCCGCGTCAACAAGTACGGTTTCATCGAGACCCCGTACCGCAAGATCGTGGACGGCGTGTTGACCGAGGACGTGGTCTACCTCTCCGCCATGGAAGAGGCCAAGCACTACGTCGCCCAGGCCAACGTGCAGTTCAACAAGGACGGCACGCTGCAGGACGATCTGGTCGTGGCGCGCCACGCTGGTGACAACGGCCTGACGCCCAAGGAAAACGTCGACCTTATGGACGTTTCCCCCAAGCAGATGGTGTCGGTTGCCGCCTCGCTGATCCCGTTCCTGGAAAACGACGACGCCAACCGTGCTCTGATGGGCTCGAACATGCAGCGTCAGGCTGTGCCGCTGTTGCGCGCTCATGCGCCCTTCGTCGGCACCGGCATGGAAGCTGTCGTGGCGCGTGACTCGGGCGCCGCTATTGTCGCCAAGCGCAAGGGTATCGTCGATCAGGTGGACGCCACCCGTATCGTTATCCGTGCCACCGAAGAAACCGATGCGTCCAAGTCGGGCGTGGACATCTACAATCTGATGAAGTTCCAGCGGTCGAACCAGTCGACCTGCATCAATCAGCGTCCGCTGGTTGTGGTTGGCGATCACGTCAACCAGGGCGACATCATTGCCGATGGTCCCTCGACCGAGCTGGGCGATCTGGCTCTCGGCCGTAACGTGCTCGTCGCGTTCATGCCCTGGAATGGCTACAACTTCGAAGACTCCATCCTGCTCAGCGAGAAGATCGCCATGCAGGACGTCTTCACCTCGATCCATATCGAGGAATATGAAGTGATGGCCCGCGATACCAAGCTTGGCCCCGAGGAAATCACCCGCGACATTCCGAACGTTTCGGAAGAAGCGCTGAAGAACCTCGACGAAGCCGGTATCGTTCACATCGGTGCCGAAGTGGCGCCGGGCGACATCCTGGTCGGCAAGATCACCCCCAAGGGTGAATCGCCGATGACGCCGGAAGAAAAGCTCCTCCGCGCCATCTTCGGCGAGAAGGCCTCGGACGTTCGCGACACCTCCCTGCGCGTGCCGCCGGGCGATGCTGGTACTGTTGTTGAAGTGCGCGTGTTCAATCGCCACGGCATCGACAAGGACGAGCGCGCCATGGCTATCGAGCGCGAGGAAATCGAGCGTCTTGCCAAGGACCGTGACGACGAACAGTCGATCCTGGACCGTAACGTCTATGCGCGTCTGAAAGAAATGCTGTTCGGCAAGGCCGCTACCGCTGGCCCCAAGGGCTATGTCGTGGGCACCAAGCTCAATGACCAGATGTTCGAGGCGCAGCCCCGTTCGAAGTGGTGGCAGTTCGCGGTCGATGACGACAAGGTCATGACCGAGATGGAAGCTCTTCATGCCCAGTATGAAGAGAGCCGCAAGTTGCTCGAACAGCGCTTCATCGACAAGGTCGACAAGCTGCAGCGCGGTGACGAACTTCCGCCGGGCGTGATGAAGATGGTCAAGGTCTTCATCGCAACCAAGCGCAAGATTCAGCCGGGCGACAAGATGGCCGGCCGCCATGGTAACAAGGGCGTCGTGTCCCGCATCGTTCCCGTGGAAGACATGCCGTACCTCGAAGATGGTACATCGGTTGATATCGTGCTGAACCCGCTGGGCGTGCCCTCGCGCATGAATGTGGGCCAGATCCTCGAGACGCACCTGGGCTGGGCTTGCGCCGGCATGGGCAAGAAGATCGACGAGATGGTTCGTGCCTATCAGCGCAATGGCGATCTCAAGCCCCTGCGCCTGGAAGTCCAGGAGCTCTTTGCGGGCGACGAGACGATCACGGACCTCGATGACGATGGTCTCGTGCGTCTGGGCGAACACCTCTCCAAGGGCGTGTCGATCGCGACCCCGGTGTTCGACGGCGCCAAGGAAGCCGATATCGTCACGATGCTGGAGCGGGCAGGGCTCAAGGCCTCCGGCCAGTCCACCGTGTTCGACGGTCGCTCCGGCGAGCAGTTCGATCGTCAGGTGACGGTTGGGTATATCTATATGCTCAAGCTGGACCACCTGGTGGACAACAAGATCCACGCCCGTTCGATCGGTCCTTACTCGCTGGTCACCCAGCAGCCGCTGGGCGGCAAGGCCCAGTTCGGCGGTCAGCGCTTCGGCGAGATGGAAGTGTGGGCTCTGGAAGCCTATGGCGCGGCTTATACGCTCCAGGAAATGCTCACCATCAAGTCGGACGACGTGGCCGGCCGCACCAAGGTCTACGAAGCCATCGTGCGTGGCGACGATACTTTCGAGGCGGGTATCCCCGAAAGCTTCAACGTTCTGGTCAAGGAAATCCGGTCGCTCGGGCTCAATGTTGAGCTTGAGAACCGCGAGATCGAAGACGAGAACCAGGCTGAAGCGGAGCTCGCACCTCCTCAGGAAGCGGCGGAATAATCCGGCACTTCCCAACCCCATTCACTTCCTGAGGGAGCCGGGCGCCAGCCCGCTCCCGAAGGAAAGAGGAGAGAATTGATGAACCATCATTCCCACGTCATGGACCCGTTCAACCCGGCCGTTCCGGTGCAGACCTTCGATCAGATGAAGATCTCCATCGCCTCGCCCGAGAAAATCCTGTCCTGGTCGTACGGCGAGATCAAAAAGCCGGAAACCATCAACTATCGTACGTTCAAGCCCGAACGCGATGGCCTGTTCTGCGCGCGCATCTTTGGCCCTGTGAAGGACTATGAATGCTTGTGCGGCAAGTACAAGCGCATGAAGTTCAAGGGCGTCATCTGCGAAAAGTGCGGTGTCGAAGTCACCCTGAGCCGCGTTCGCCGCGAGCGCATGGGCCATATCGAGCTGGCTGCGCCGGTCGCCCACATCTGGTTCCTGAAGTCCCTGCCGAGCCGCATCGCCCTGCTGCTCGACATGACGCTGAAGGATATTGAGCGTATCCTGTACTTCGAGAACTACGTCGTTCTCGATGCCGGCCTCACGCCCTTCACGACGCATGAACTGCTGACCGAAGAGCAGTATCTGGACGCCCAGGACGAATATGGCGCCGACAGCTTCACCGCCAAGATCGGCGCCGAAGCTATCCGCGATATCCTGATCGCCCTCGATCTCGAAAAGATTGCGGCCGATCTGCGCGTGGAAATTGCTGAGTCCACCACGGAACTTAAGCCCAAGAAGCTCGCCAAGCGCCTCAAGATCGTCGAGCAGTTCATCGTCTCGGGCAACAAGCCCGAATGGATGATCATGACCGTCATCCCGGTCATTCCGCCCGAGCTGCGCCCGCTGGTGCCGCTGGATGGTGGCCGCTTTGCCACGTCCGATCTGAACGACCTCTATCGCCGCGTCATCAACCGCAACAACCGGTTGAAGCGCCTGATCGAGCTGCGTGCGCCTGATATCATCATCCGCAACGAGAAGCGCATGCTGCAGGAAGCTGTGGACGCGCTGTTCGACAACGGCCGCCGTGGCCGCACCATTACCGGTGCCAACAAGCGTCCGCTCAAGTCGCTGTCCGACATGCTCAAGGGCAAGCAGGGCCGCTTCCGCCAGAACCTGCTCGGCAAGCGCGTCGACTATTCGGGCCGTTCGGTCATCACCGTGGGTCCGAACCTCAAGCTGCACCAGTGCGGCCTGCCCAAGAAGATGGCGCTCGAGCTGTTCAAGCCGTTCATCTACTCGCGCCTCGAAGCCAAGGGCTTCAGCTCGACCGTCAAACAGGCCAAGAAGCTGGTCGAGAAGGAAAAGCCCGAGGTTTGGGATATCCTGGATGAAGTGATCCGCGAGCACCCGGTTCTGCTGAACCGCGCTCCGACGCTGCACCGTCTGGGCATCCAGGCTTTCGAGCCGATCCTGATCGAGGGCAAGGCCATCCGTCTGCACCCGCTCGTCTGCTCGGCCTTCAACGCCGACTTCGACGGCGACCAGATGGCCGTGCACGTTCCGCTGTCGCTCGAAGCGCAGCTGGAAGCGCGCGTCTTGATGATGTCGACCAACAACATCCTGCACCCTGCCAACGGCCAGCCGATCATCGTGCCGTCCCAGGATATCGTGCTGGGCCTCTACTACCTCTCGCTCATGAACGAGGGTGAGCCGGGCCAGGGCATGGTGTTCGGTTCCTATGCCGAGCTCGAACATGCGCTCGACAACAAGGTCGTCACGCTTCACACCAAGATCAAAGGCCGCGTCGTTTCGTTCGATGAGAACGGCAAGGAAACCACCGAGATCGTGGAGACCACGCCGGGCCGCATGCTCATCGGCCAGATTCTGCCCAAGCATCCGGCCGTGCCGTATGCAACGGCCAATCAGCTGATGACCAAGAAGATGATCTCCAAGATGATCGACACGGTATACCGTGGCTGCGGTCAGAAGGAGACTGTGATCTTCTGTGACCGCGTGATGCAGCTGGGCTTCAAGAACGCCTGCGACGCCGGCATCTCGTTCGGCAAGGACGACATGGTTATCCCGCAGTCGAAATATTCGATCGTGGAAGCCACGCGCAAGCAGGTCGAAGAGTTCGAGCAGCAGTACAATGACGGCCTGATCACTCAGGGCGAAAAGTACAACAAGGTGGTCGACGCCTGGGCCAAGTGTGGCGACAAGGTTGCCGAAGAGATGATGAAGGGCATTGCTGCCGTTCAGATCGACGCGGAAACCAAGCGCCAGAAGCCGATCAACTCGGTTTACATGATGAGCCATTCGGGTGCCCGTGGTTCACCGGCCCAGATGAAGCAGCTGGCCGGTATGCGCGGCCTGATGGCCCGTCCGGACGGCTCGATCATCGAGACCCCGATCACGGCTAACTTCAAGGAAGGCCTGAACGTTCTCGAGTACTTCAACTCGACCCACGGTGCCCGTAAGGGTCTGGCCGACACCGCGCTCAAGACCGCCAATTCGGGTTACCTGACCCGTCGTCTGGTGGACGTGGCGCAGGACGCCATCATCGTGGCCGAGGATTGCGGCACCGAGCGTGGTCTGACCATGGAGCCCATCGTCGATGCCGGCCAGATCGTTGCTTCGATCGGCCAGCGCGTGCTGGGCCGTACCGCGGCTGACGACATCAACCATCCGCTGACCGGCGATCTGATCGCCGCAAAGGGGACGTTGCTGGAAGAAAAGCATGTCGACATCATCGAGGAAGCCCGGATCCAGTCGATCCGCATCCGCTCCCCGCTGACCTGCGATATGCGCCAGGGTACCTGCGCGGCCTGCTATGGCCGTGACCTTGCTCGCGGTACCCCCGTGAACATGGGTGAAGCTGTCGGCGTTATCGCCGCTCAGTCGATCGGTGAACCGGGCACCCAGCTCACCATGCGCACGTTCCACATCGGTGGTACGGCTCAGGTGGTCGACAGCTCGTTCCTGGAAGCCGGTGCGGAAGGCAAGATCGCCATCCGTAACCCCAACGTTGCCAAGGTCGAGGGCGGCAAGCTTGTCGTCATGGCCCGTAACGTGTCGCTCGCCATCCTCGATGCCGACGGCAAGGAACGCGCCACCCACAAGGTGACCTATGGTTCCAAGCTCCTGATCAAGGAAGGCGATATGGTTCGCCGTGGCCAGCGTTTGGCCGAATGGGACCCCTACACCCGTCCGATCCTCGCTGAAGTTGAGGGTGAGGTCGTGTTCGAGGATCTCGTTGACGGTGCGTCGGTTGCGGAAAACACCGACGAGGCGACGGGCTTCACCAAGCGCGTTGTCATCGACTGGCGTACCAATCAGCGCGGTGACGGCCTCAAGCCGGCCCTCGCGATTGCCCGCGGCGGTGCCGTGGCCAAGGTGGAACGCGGCGGCGACGCCCGTTACCTGCTCTCGGTTGACGCCGTTATCGCGGTCGAGCCCGGCGAGAAGGTTGCCCCCGGTGACGTGCTGGCCCGTATTCCGTTGGAATCGGCCAAGACCAAGGACATCACGGGCGGTCTGCCGCGCGTGGCTGAATTGTTCGAAGCCCGCCGTCCCAAGGATCACGCCATCATCGCCGAGATCGATGGTACGATCCGCTTCGGCCGCGACTATAAGAACAAGCGTCGCGTCATCATCGAGCCGACCGAGGACGGTGCTGATCCGGTTGAATACCTGATCCCGAAGGGCAAGCCCTTCCACCTTCAGGAAGGCGACCCGATCGAAAAGGGCGAGTACATCCTCGACGGCAACCCGGCGCCGCATGACATTCTGGCCATCAAGGGCGTGGAAGAGCTTGCTCGTTACCTCGTCAATGAAATCCAGGAAGTCTACCGTCTGCAGGGCGTGTTGATTAACGACAAGCACATCGAGGTGATCGTTCGCCAGATGCTGCAGAAGGTCGAGATCGTGGATCCAGGCGAGTCCGGCCTGCTCAAGGACGAGCAGCTCGACAAGCTGGACTTCGACGAGCTCAACGACGCTCTGGTCAGCGAAGGCAAGAAGCCGGCTACCGCCAATCCGGTGCTGCTCGGCATCACCAAGGCGTCGCTGCAGACCCGTTCGTTCGTGTCGGCCGCCTCGTTCCAGGAAACCACCCGCGTCCTCACCGAGGCGGCAGTTTCCGGCAAGGCCGATCTGCTCGAAGGTCTCAAGGAGAACGTCATTGTCGGCCGCCTGATCCCGGCCGGTACCGGTGCCGGCATCTCCTCGGCCAAGCTGATCGCGTCCAAGCGCGACGACCTGATCCTCGACGAACGCCGCCGCCAGGCCAATACCCAGGCGATCCCGGCTCCGACGCCAGCCGAGTAATCGGCACAACAGAACCGAATTTGAGGGAAGGGGGCCGCAAGGCTCCCTTTTCTTTTGGCGCTATGCCCTTGGCCCGCCATTCTGTGCATTGTCAACGAACTGCCATTTGCCCGTAGCGGAGCCGACACGTAGCCGCGCTAGCACGCGGATCGCTTCCCTTTCCGGAGACGATCCATGACCAAGATGACGCTGCTTGCCGCGCTTGCCGTCGCGATGCTTTCGACTTCCGCCTTCGCCCAGACCCAATTCGACGCCACGCTCAAGGCGCATGCCCAGCTTCCGGCGCAGACTTTCGTGCCCGCTCCGGCTGATGCGCCCTATGGCCTCTCCATGTCGGGGCGCTTTACCTCCGGCACCCGCGTCGAGACGCCCTATGGCTGGGCCAATCCGGCATCAGGCATTGCCATGCCATTCCCCGGCCAGCCCGTGCAGGGCATGTCCGGCATCCGTTCGCTGGGCGATGACCGCTTCCTGCTGTTGACCGACAACGGCTTCGGCAACAAGGCCAATTCCTCCGACGCCATGCTGATGTTCAACATCATGAAGATGGATTGGGAAACCGGCAAAGTCGGCATCGAACGCACCGTGTTCCTCAAGGATCCCAACCGCGTCGTGCCGTTCCCGATCGTCACCGAGCATAGCGACAGCCGCTACCTCACCGGCGCCGATTTCGATCCCGAATCCATCCAGCCGGTGGGCGACCATTACTGGATTGGCGACGAGTTCGGCCCCTGGCTGATCGAAGTTGATGCCGATGGCGTGGTGCTGCAGGTCGTCGCCACCAATCCGGGCGGTGTGGACTACAAGTCGCCGGACAACCAGTTCGTCTCGACCCCGGCTGCTGGCGCCGTGGTAACCGGCGTCAATACCGGCCGTTCGGGCGGTTACGAGGGCATGGCGCAGTCGATGGATGGCAAGACACTTTATCCGCTGCTGGAAAAGCCGTTCTACGACGAAGAGGCCAAGGCCCTCGAACTCATCGACGGCAAGCCGGTCCTGCGCATGCTGGAATTCGATGTCGCCGGCGCGAGCTGGAACGACAAGATCCGCTACTATCCGCTCGAAGACGCCACCCATGCGATCGGCGATTTCAACATCATCGATGGCACCCGCGGGCTGATCATCGAGCGCGACAATAATGAAGGCGACGATGGCCGCGAAAAAGCCGCCGCCTTCAAGCGCGTCTACCTCGTCGATCTGGAAAAGGCCGATGCGAATGGCGTGTTGGAAAAGCTGGCCTATATCGACCTGATGGCCATCAAGGACCCCGATGGCATTGCGCCGCGCGGCACCAAGGACGGCGTCTTCACCTTCCCCTTCGTGACCATTGAAGATGTCGACCTGGTCGATCCGACCACCATCGTCGTCGCCAATGACAACAACTATCCCGGCTCGACAGGCCGCGAAGCCGGCCGTGCCGACGACAACGAGTACATCCTGCTCGACGTCGCCGACTTCCTCAAGGCCGAGTAATCGCACCACGCGCGGCCGGGTAGGGCAGTCCTTCCCGGCCAAGCCATTTCACAGGAGCCTTTGCCATGAAGAATATCCTAGCGCCGTGCCTGATCGGCCTGGCCACTCTGATTGCCGCGCCCGCCCTGGGCCAGGACGCGCCGTTCAAGGTCGAGCTGCTCGGCTCGATCACCCTGCCGACCGGCCTTTCTATCGCCGGCGAGGAATTCGGCGGTATTTCCGGCCTCGACTATGATCCGGCAGCCGACATCTATTACGCCATCTCCGACGACCGCTCGCAGAATGCGCCCGCACGCTTCTATACCCTGCGCCTCAAGGCCGATGCCGAGGGCGTGCATGGCGTCGATATCGTCGCCAGCCACCTGCTGCGCGATGCCGCCGGCAATATCTTCCCGGCCAAGGGCATCGACCCCGAGTCGATCCGCTATAACGCTGCCACCCGCACGATTTTCTGGACCACCGAGAATGACGTGGCCGGCAATCCGGGCGTCTATGAATCGCGCCTGGACGGCAGCTTCCTGCGTGCCTTGGCCGTGCCGGATTACTATAAGCCGACCGCCGATGGCTCGTCGGGCATCTATGGTAACCTGGCCTTTGAAAGCCTGGCTATTTCCGCCGATGGCACATTGGTGCTGGCCGGCACGGAAAATGCCCTGGCCCAGGATGGCGCCAAGGCGACGCTCGAAGCGGGCAGCCCCTCGCGCATCATCTCGTTCGACATTGCCAGCGGTCAGCCAACCGCCGAGCAGATCTACGAGACCGGCCTAAT
The DNA here is from genome assembly GCF_030159855.1 of Devosia yakushimensis. Classification (NCBI taxonomy): domain Bacteria; kingdom Pseudomonadati; phylum Pseudomonadota; class Alphaproteobacteria; order Hyphomicrobiales; family Devosiaceae; genus Devosia; species Devosia yakushimensis. The sequence continues at coordinate 1,274,979 of NZ_BSNG01000001.1, forward strand.
CCACGCCAAGGCCACGGCCGAGCCGCCCTATAATGACAATGGCCTCTCCGAATTCATGGTGTTCGACGACAGCCACCTGCTCGCCGTCGAACGCTCCTTCGCCGCAGGCCTGGGCAATGAGATCAATTTCTATCTCGTCGACCTGTCCGGGGCGACCAATGTCAATGGCAGACCCTCGATCAAGGGCGAGACCGTTGAGCCGGCCGCCAAGCAGCGTGTGTTCAAGATCGGGGAAGGGGACTTCGACCTCGATATCGACAATATCGAATCCGTGACCTTCGGCCCCGAGATCGATGGCAAGCGCACGCTGGTCATTGCCTCGGACAATAATTTCAATCCCAACGGCCAGTTTACCCAGTTCGTGGTCTTCACGCTGAACTAGGCACGCAGCCTGACGCCAGAATGCAAAAGGGGCCGAACGGCCCCTTTTCGTTGTCGCTCATGTCGCGATGCGGTCAGCTCTCGTAGCCGACATGATCGGCGAACTGCTCGACCACCATCTTCCAGAGCGCGAACTGGGAATCGAGATATTCGGCGCTGATGCCCTGGACCATGTCGAGGTCCATTTCCACGCAGGCATCCTTGTCCTGGTCGAGATAGGCGCGGCTGAAACGCTTGTTGAAGTTCCAGTCGTTGATCTCTTCGAGCGTCGGCTTGATATCGAGGAAGCCGAGATAGAAATTCAGGTCCTCGCAATTCTTGTTGTTGGTGCAATTGCGGAAATAGACCTGATAGCTGACGCCGCCAATCTTGCCGGTGATCTGGGGGTCGCCGTTGGACTGTTTGGTCATCGATGCCGAGCCATAATTCTTGGCGACCGCGAGGATGTCCTCGGTATTGGCGCCGGTCAGCGTCTGCGCTTGCGCGGATACCGAAAGAGCCAGGGCGAGAGTCGCGCCGGCGAGCATTGGAACGAATTTCATTATTATATTCTCCCTTGTCCGGCTCTCTATATGGCCGGCGGTTCAATGGGGACCGATATCGATCAGCGGGGCGATGCTACACGTTTCGCCATGACCCGAAAATGACCGTTCGGCAAAATCGGCATGGGGCAGGGGCCGGGCATGGATTTCCACCCGCCTAGTCACGGATGAGAAAGCATTGCAAGTCTGTGCATGGCTCCACCACGGATTTTTCATGAAAGAATCCTTGACGGGGCGAGTCATCGGTTCTAAACAGCGCCTACCTTAGCGGTCGGTCGTGAATGTCACACCGGGTCCCTGCCATCTAGCGCGGGAATCCAGGACACTCAAACACACTGTCGGGTAGTTAGACGAAGTAAATCCTTGTGCGCATGACTGCGACCGGTTTCCGGTGGTGGTCCGCTGCAATTAAGGCGCCGCCGTATTCCCTGATAGGGATCGGATGAGCGCCGTTTTGGTTTGCTTGTCTAGACCGAAAACTATTTTGGACGATGGAAAGAGCGCAATGCCCACCATTAATCAGCTGATCCGCAAACCACGCGCCAGCAAGCCAAAGCGGAACAAGGTTCCGGCCATGGAAGCAAATCCGCAAAAGCGCGGCGTTTGCTCTCGTGTGTATACGACGACCCCGAAGAAGCCGAACTCGGCTCTGCGCAAGGTCGCCAAGGTTCGCCTGACCAATCAGCGCGAAGTGATTTCGTATATCCCGGGTGAAGGCCACAACCTGCAGGAGCACTCCGTGGTCCTGATCCGTGGTGGCCGCGTTCGTGACCTTCCCGGCGTTCGTTATCACGTGCTCCGCGGCGTTCTCGACACGCAGAGCGTCAAGGACCGCAAGCAACGCCGTTCGAAGTACGGCGCGAAGCGTCCGAAGTAAGGAGATCGAGATATGTCCCGTCGTCACCGCGCAGAAAAACGCGAAGTTATTCCGGACGCCAAGTATGGCGATCTCGTCCTGACCAAGTTCATGAACTCGCTCATGAAGGACGGCAAGAAGTCGGCTGCCGAAAGCATCGTCTATGGTGCCTTCGACATCGTCGAGTCCAAGAGCAAGCAGGATCCGGTCACCGTGTTCCACACCGCGCTCGACAACATCCGCCCTGCGGTTGAAGTCCGTTCGCGCCGTGTTGGTGGTGCCACCTACCAGGTTCCGGTTGAAGTCCGTGCCGACCGTCAGCAGGCCCTGGCCATTCGCTGGCTGATCGAATCCGCCCGCAAGCGCGGCGAGAACACCATGCGCGAGCGCCTTTCGGGCGAGCTCATGGATGCTCTCAATGGCCGCGGCCAGGCCGTCAAGAAACGCGAAGATACGCACCGTATGGCTGACGCCAACCGTGCCTTCTCGCACTACCGCTGGTAGTAGGAGCGCCCAATGGCACGCGAATATCCGATCAATCTGTATCGTAACTTCGGCATCATGGCTCACATCGATGCTGGCAAGACGACCACGACTGAACGCATCCTCTACTACACCGGCAAGTCCCATAAGATCGGCGAAGTCCATGACGGCGCCGCGACCATGGACTGGATGGAGCAGGAGCAGGAACGCGGCATCACCATCACTTCGGCTGCGACCACCACGTTCTGGAAGTCGCGCGAAGGCGTGATGCATCGCTTCAACATCATCGACACCCCCGGCCACGTGGACTTCACCATTGAAGTCGAGCGTTCGCTGCGCGTGCTCGACGGTGCCGTCGCGCTGCTGGATGCCAATGCCGGCGTTGAGCCTCAGACGGAAACCGTCTGGCGCCAGGCCGACAAGTACCATGTTCCGCGTCTCATCTTCGTCAACAAGATGGACAAGATCGGCGCCGACTTCTACCGCTGCGTGGAAATGATCGGTTCGCGTCTTGGCGCCAAGGGCATTCCCGTTCAGCTGCCGATCGGCGCCGAGAACGAGTTCAAGGGCGTTGTCGACCTCATCGAGATGAATGCTCTGGTGTGGCGCAACGAAGAGCTGGGCGCTCAGTGGGACGTCGTGGAAATCCCGGCCGACCTCAAGGAAAAGGCCGAGCAGTACCGCGAAGCCATGATCGAGGCCGCCGTCGAGATGGACGACGCCGCGATGGAAGCCTATCTCAACGGCGAAATGCCGAACAACGACACGATCCGTCGCTTGCTGCGTCAGGGCGTCATCGGCACCAAGTTCTTCCTGGTGTTCGCTGGCTCGGCCTTCAAGAACAAGGGCGTGCAGCCTCTGCTGGATGGCGTTATCGACTTCCTGCCGTCGCCGATCGACGTTCCGGCTATCCAGGGTATCGATGCCCGCACCGAAGAGCCGATCGAGCGTCACGCCGACGACAACGAGCCGCTCTCCATGCTGGCCTTCAAGATCGCCAACGACCCGCATATGGGTACGCTGACCTTCTGCCGCATCTACTCGGGCAAGCTCGAGCAGGGCATGATGCTGGAGAACACCGTCAAGGAAAAGCGCGAGCGTATCGGTCGCCTCTTCCAGATGCATGCCAATTCCCGCGAGCAGATCACGGAAGCCTTTGCCGGCGACATCGTGGCTATCGTTGGCCTGAAGGACACCACCACTGGTGACACCCTCTGTGCCAGCAATTCGCAGGTTATCCTGGAGCGCATGATTTTCCCCGAGCCGGTTATCGACATCTCGGTGGAACCCAAGTCCAAGGCCGACCAGGAAAAGATGGGCCTCGCGCTCAATCGTCTGGCTGCCGAGGATCCGTCCTTCCGCGTCAAGACCGACGAAGAATCCGGCCAGACCATCATTTCGGGCATGGGCGAACTTCACCTCGACATTCTCGTCGACCGTATGCGTCGCGAGTTCAAGGTCGAGGCCAATATCGGTCAGCCGCAGGTGGCTTACCGCGAAACCATCACCAAGCAGGCCAATGTGGACTATACCCACAAGAAGCAGTCGGGTGGTTCGGGCCAGTTCGCTCGCGTCAAGCTCACCGTTGAGCCGGGCGAAGTTGGCAAGGGTCTGGAATTCGTCAACGCCGTCGTCGGCGGTTCGGTGCCTAAGGAATACATTCCTGGCGTCGAAAAGGGCGTGAAGTCGGTCATGTCGGCCGGTCCGTTGATCGGGTTCCCGATCGTGGACGTTAAGGTGACGTTGACCGAAGGCGCTTATCACGACGTCGACTCTTCGGTTCTGGCCTTCGAAATCGCCGGTCGTGCAGGCTTCAACGAAGCTCTGCGCAAGGCGGCTCCGAAGATCCTTGAGCCGATCATGAAGGTTGAAGTTGTCACGCCTGAAGATTACATGGGCGATGTCATCGGCGACCTGAATTCCCGGCGCGGTCAGATCCACGGCACTGAAAGCCGTGGCGTCCTCCAGGTCGTGAATGCCTATGTTCCGCTCGCGAACATGTTTGGGTACGTGAACTCGCTGCGCTCCATGAGCCAGGGTCGTGCACAGTACACCATGACGTTCGACCATTACGAGCAGGTTCCGCAGGCGGTCGCCGACGAAGTCCAGGCCAAGTACGCCTAACTATAAACTGAAACGAAAGGTTGGCCTCCGGGCTGACGAATACGGAGAAAAGCGATGGCTAAGGAAAAATTTTCCCGCAATAAGCCTCACTGCAACATCGGCACCATCGGTCACGTTGACCATGGCAAGACGTCGCTGACCGCAGCGATCACCAAGGTCCTGGCTGAGACCGGTGGCGCGACTTTCAAGGCGTACGACCAAATCGACGCGGCCCCCGAAGAGAAGGCCCGTGGTATCACCATCAATACCGCTCACGTCGAGTACGAGACCGAGAACCGTCACTACGCTCACGTCGACTGCCCCGGCCACGCTGACTATGTGAAGAACATGATCACCGGTGCTGCCCAGATGGACGGCGCGATCCTGGTTGTGTCGGCTGCTGACGGCCCGATGCCGCAGACCCGCGAGCACATCCTGCTTGCCCGCCAGGTTGGCGTGCCGGCCCTGGTCGTGTTCCTGAACAAGTGCGACATGGTCGACGATCCGGAACTGCTCGAACTGGTCGAGCTGGAAGTCCGCGAGCTGCTGTCGTCCTATGAATTCCCGGGCGACGATATCCCGATCATCAAGGGCTCGGCTCTGGCCGCTCTCGAAGATTCGGACAAGAAGCTCGGCCACGACGCCGTTCTCGAGCTGATGCGCAATGTCGACTCGTACATTCCGCAGCCCGAGCGTCCGGTTGACCAGCCCTTCCTGCTCCCGATCGAAGACGTGTTCTCGATCTCGGGTCGCGGTACGGTTGTGACCGGTCGTGTTGAGCGCGGTATCGTCAAGGTTGGTGAAGAAGTCGAGATCGTCGGCATCAAGGCAACCCAGAAGACCACCGTTACCGGCGTCGAAATGTTCCGCAAGCTGCTCGACTCGGGCCAGGCTGGCGACAATATTGGTGCCCTGATCCGTGGTATCGACCGTACGCAGGTTGAGCGTGGCCAGGTTCTCTGCAAGCCCGGTTCCGTGACCCCGCACACCGACTTCGTTGCTGAGGCTTATATCCTCACCAAGGAAGAAGGCGGCCGCCACACCCCGTTCTTCGGCAACTACCGTCCCCAGTTCTACTTCCGTACGACTGACGTGACGGGCATCGTGACCCTGCCGGAAGGCACGGAAATGGTGATGCCGGGCGACAACATCAACATGAACGTTCAGCTCATCGTTCCGATCGCAATGGAAGAGAAGCTCCGCTTCGCTATCCGTGAAGGTGGCCGCACTGTCGGCGCCGGCGTCGTCGCGAAGATCCTGAAGTAAGCCTTATTGAGACATTCGCGGCGCGCGGATTAACGCGCGCCGCGATCCATTTTCGTCAGGATTTACAAGATGAACGGTCAAAATATTCGCATCCGGCTCAAGGCGTTTGACCATCGCGTGCTCGACACTTCGACCCGCGAGATTGTCAACACCGCCAAGCGCACGGGCGCGCAGGTTCGCGGCCCCATCCCGCTGCCGACGCGAATCGACAAATTTACCGTGAACCGCTCGCCGCATATCGATAAGAAGGCACGCGAGCAGTTCGAGATTCGGACCCACAAGCGTCTTCTGGACATCGTGGACCCGACTCCCCAGACGGTCGATGCTTTGATGAAGCTCGATCTCGCCGCCGGCGTCGACGTCGAAATCAAGCTCTAAACTACGAAGAGTTTCCGCGCATACCGCCAAAAGGGTCCTCTGAAACCATGACCCGGTATCGCGCCAAGAGAGAAGGTAATAACCGATGCGTTCTGGATTGATCGCACAGAAGCTGGGCATGACCCGCATTTTCACAGAGGACGGCTCGCACGTTCCTGTGACGGTGCTGAGCTTGCAGAACTGCCAGGTGGTGGGCCAGCGGACCGCTGATAAGGATGGCTATGTCGCGCTGCAGCTCGGCGCTGGACAGGCCAAGGCCAAGAACACAACCAAGGCAGAGCGCGGCCAGTTCGCAATTGCCAAGGTCGAGCCCAAGCGCCATGTCGCGGAATTCCGCGTCGACGAGTCCAACCTCATCGAGGTTGGGGCGACGCTGCAGGCTGACCATTTCGTCGAAGGCCAGCTGGTGGACGTCACCGGTACTTCGATCGGTAAGGGTTTTGCCGGCGGTATGAAGCGTTGGAACTTCGGCGGCCTGCGTGCTTCGCACGGCGTGTCGGTGTCGCACCGCTCGATCGGTTCTACCGGTGGCCGTCAGGACCCGGGTAAGACCTTCAAGAACAAGAAGATGCCGGGCCACATGGGCGATCGTCGCATCACCACGCAGAACGTCAAGGTCGTCAAGACCGACGTCGAGCGCGGGCTGATCATGATCCAGGGTTCGGTTCCCGGCGCCAAGGGCGCCTGGATCATGGTCAAGGACGCTGTCAAGAAGCCTGCTCCCAAGGACGCCCAGTTCCCGGGTTCGTTCAAGGCCGCTGCAGACGTTGCAGGGGAAGCGAAATAATGGAACTCCAGGTTACAACTCTCGACGGTAAGTCGGCTGGCAAGGTTACCCTTGCCGATGACGTGTTCGGTCTCGAGGTCCGTCCGGACATCCTGCACCGCATGGTCCGTTACCAGCAGCTCAAGGCGATGGCCGGTACGCACGATGTCAAGCATCGTTCGGAAGGCGTGCGCACGGGCAAGAAGTTCGTGAAGCAGAAGGGTTCGGGCGGCGCTCGCCATGGCGATCGCAAGGCTCCCCAGTTCCGTGGTGGTGGCCGTGCATTCGGTCCGACCCCGCGTAGCCACGCGATCGACCTGCCCAAGAAGGTCCGCGTCCTGGCGCTCAAGCATGCCCTGTCGGCCAAGGCCAAGGCAGGCGAGCTGATCGTGCTGGACAGCGTCACGACTTCGGCTCCGAAGACTGCTGCCCTGCGCACCACCTTCGGCAAGCTGGAATGGCTGAACGCGCTGATCATCGATGGCGCCGCTGTCGACCAGAATTTCGCTCTGGCCGCTCGCAACATCCCGCATATCGACGTGCTGCCGGTGCAGGGGATCAACGTTGTGTCGATCCTCAAGCGCAACAAGCTCGTCCTGACCAAGGCAGCGCTCGAAGCGCTGGAAGCGAGGTTCGCATGAACAAGCTCAGCGCTTACGACATCGTCCGCAATCCTGTCGTGACTGAAAAGTCCACGATGGCTTCGGAAAATAACCAGGTCGTATTCGACGTGGCGATCGATGCCAACAAGACCGAGATCAAGGCTGCCGTCGAGCAGCTCTTCTCGGTCAAGGTCAAGGCCGTCAACACTCTCGTCCGCAAGGGCAAGGTGAAGCGGTTCCGTGGCCACATCGGTACGCGCAACGACGTCAAGAAGGCCGTTGTGACCCTCGTCGACGGCCAGTCGATCGATATTTCGACCGGCCTCTAAGGGACAAGAGACAGACAAATGGCTCTAAAAACTTATAATCCCACCTCCGAAGGCCGTCGCCAGCTCGTGACGACCGACCGTTCGGAACTCTGGAAGGGCGCCCCGGTCAAGACCTTGACCGAAGGTCTCTCCAAGTCCGGTGGCCGCAACAATCGTGGCCGTATCACTGCCTACCATCGTGGTGGCGGTCATAAGCGGACCTACCGTCTGATCGACTTCAAGCGCGTCAAGTTCGATGCGGTTGGTACTGTCGAGCGGCTGGAATATGATCCGAACCGCACAGCCTGGATCGCGCTGATCAAGTACGAAGACGGTGAGCTGGCCTATATCGTGGCTCCGCAGCGTCTGTCGGCTGGCGACAAGGTTGTTTCGTCGATGAATACCGTCGACGTGAAGCCGGGCAATGCCATGCCGCTCGAGCGCATGCCGGTCGGTACGATCGTGCACAATATCGAGCTGAAGCCCCGCAAGGGTGGCCAGGTTGCCCGTTCGGCTGGTGCTTATGCCCAGTATGTCGGCCGCGACCAGGGTTGGGCGATCCTTCGCCTGAACTCGGGCGAGCAGCGTCGTGTGCATGGCACCTGCCTTGCAACCGTCGGTGCCGTGTCGAACCAGGATCACTCCAACACCTCGCTCGGCAAGGCCGGTCGCAGCCGTTGGCTGGGCCGCAAGCCGGTCAACCGCGGTGTGACCATGAACCCGATCGACCACCCGCATGGTGGTGGTGAAGGCCGTACCTCCGGTGGCCGTCATCCGGTTACCCCCTGGGGTAAGCCGACCAAGGGCAAGAAGACCCGCAGCAATAAGGCAACGGACAAGTTCATCGTTCGCAGCCGTCACGTGAAGAAGGGCAGGTAAGCCATGACCCGTTCAATCTGGAAGGGGCCGTTTGTCGACGGCTACATGCTCAAGAAGGCCGAGAAGGCCCTCGCGTCTGGCCGCAACGATGTGGTCAAGATCTGGAGCCGCCGTTCGACCATCCTGCCGCAGTTCGTGGGTATCACCTTCGGCGTCCACAATGGCCAGAAGCACGTCCCGGTGAGCGTCACCGAAGACATGATCGGCCACAAGTTCGGCGAATTCGCACCGACCCGTACCTATTACGGTCATGCGGCCGACAAGAAGGCCAAGAGGAAGTAATATGAGCAAGCCGAAAACTGAGCGCGCTCTCAAGGACAACGAGGCTAAGGCTGTTCTGCGCATGCTGCGCATCAGCCCTCAGAAGCTGAACCTCGTCGCGCAGTTGATCCGTGGCAAGAAGGTCGAGAAGGCTCTGGCCGAACTCGAATTCAGCCACAAGCGGATCTCCGGCCAGGTCAAGAAGGTGCTGGAAAGCGCCATCGCGAACGCCGAAAACAACCATGGCCTCGATACCGATGCCCTGGTCGTTGCTGAAGCCTTTGTCGGCAACTCGCTGGTCATGAAGCGGTTCACCGCTCGTGGTCGTGGCAAGTCGTCGCGCATCGAAAAGCCGTTCTCGCATCTGACGATCGTCGTGCGGCAAGTTGAGGAGGCCGCATAATGGGCCAGAAGATCAATCCAATCGGCTTCCGCCTCGGCATCAACCGCACGTGGGATAGCCGCTGGTTCGCCAACAAGGGCGAATATGGCACGCTGCTGCAGGAAGACCTGAAGATCCGTACGGCTCTTCTGGAAGACCTCAAGGCTGCTGCCGTCAGCAAGATCGTCATCGAGCGTCCGCACCGCAAGTGCCGCGTGTCGATCCACACTGCCCGTCCGGGCATCGTGATCGGCAAGAAGGGCGCTGACATCGACAAGATCCGCGCCAAGGTGAAGAAGTTCACCGATAGCGAAGTGCACATCAACATCGTTGAAGTGCGCAAGCCCGAGACCGATGCGACGCTGGTTGCCCAGGGCATTGCCCAGCAGCTGGAACGCCGCGTGGCTTTCCGCCGCGCCATGAAGCGCGCCGTGCAGACGGCGATCCGCATGGGCGCCGGTGGTATCCGCGTCAACGTTGGTGGTCGCCTCGGCGGTGCCGATATCGCCCGTACCGAATGGTACCGCGAAGGCCGTGTGCCGCTGCACACCCTGCGCGCCGATATCGACTATGGTACGGCTGAAGCCGAAACCACCTATGGCATCATCGGCATCAAGGTCTGGATCTTCAAGGGCGAAGTCCTCGAGCATGATCCGACTGCTCATGAGCGTCGCGCCACCGAAGGCGCCGATCAGGGCGGCCAGCGCAGTGAACGTGAACCGCGTCGTGAGCGCGGCGATCGCGACCGCGAACGCGCATAAGAAGGTTAGTTCATTATGCTGCAACCAAAAAAGACCAAGTTCCGCAAGGCCCACAAGGGCCGTATCCATGGCGTTGCCAAGGGCGGTACCGATCTGGCATTCGGCCAGTATGCCCTCAAGGCAACCGAACCTGAGCGCGTTACCGCTCGCCAGATCGAAGCGGCTCGCCGCGCGATCACCCGCGAGATGAAGCGCCAGGGCCGGGTATGGATCCGTATCTTCCCGGACGTGCCGGTTTCCAAGAAGCCGACCGAAGTGCGTATGGGTAAGGGCAAGGGTTCTGTTGAATTCTGGGCCGCCCGCGTCAAGCCGGGCCGTATCGTATTCGAAATCGACGGCGTCCCTGAGGACGTTGCCAAGGAAGCCCTGCGCCTCGGCGCGATGAAGCTTCCGATCATGACGCGGGTTGTTACCCGCATTGCCGACTAAGGAACACGAGCATGAAAGCCAGTGATGTGCGGGCTAAGACCGCAGACGAACTGAAAGATCAGCTCGTCGACCTGAAGAAAGAACAGTTCAACCTGCGTTTCCAGCGCGCTACCCAGCAGCTGGAAAACCCCGCTCAGGTCAAGAAGGTCCGCCGCGATATCGCGCGGATCAAGACGATCCTGGGCGAAAAGAACGCAGCGAAGTAAGGAGCCGCGACCATGCCAAAGCGCGTTTTGCAGGGGACTGTTGTCTCCGACGCCAATGATAAGACGGTCGTGGTGCGCGTTGAGCGCCGTTTCACGCATCCGGTTATGAAGAAGACCGTGCGTCGGTCCAAGAAGTATCACGCCCATGATGAAGCCAATGTGGCAAAAGTCGGCGAGATCGTGTGGATCGAGGAATGTGCGCCGATCAGCAAGAACAAGCGTTGGACGCTTGTTCCGAGCGCGTAAACGAATTTAGGGTTTAAGGTCGGCGAGCCGGGGACGGTGGGCTGATTTAACAAGAAGGCATCCAGTCATGATTCAGATGCAATCAAATCTCGACGTCGCGGATAATTCCGGCGCGCGTCGCGTCATGTGCATCAAGGTGCTGGGCGGCTCGCATCGCAAATACGCTTCTGTCGGCGACATCATCGTTGTGTCGGTCAAGGACGCTATCCCGCGCGGCCGCGTGAAAAAGGGTCAGGTCATGAAGGCCGTGGTGGTTCGCACCGCGTTCGACATCCGCCGCCCCGATGGCACGGTGATCCGTTTCGACAAGAACGCCGCGGTTCTGATCAACAATCAGAAAGAGCCGATCGGCACCCGTATCTTCGGACCGGTTCCGCGCGAGCTTCGCGCCAAGAACCACATGAAGATCATCTCGCTCGCACCAGAGGTGCTGTAATGGCCGCTAAGATCAAAAAGGGTGACAAGGTCGTCGTCCTGGCCGGCAAGGACAAGGGCAAGACCGGCCAGGTCCTGTCTGTCATCCCGACCGAAACCAAGGCGCTTGTCCAGGGTATCAACCTGGTCCGCCGCCACACCAAGCAGACCGCGTCGACCGATGCCGGCATCTTCACCAAGGAAGCGCCGATCCATCTGTCCAATCTCGCGATCGCCGACAAGGATGGCAAGCCCACTCGCGTCGGTTTCCAGATCAAGGACGGCGTGAAGACGCGCGTCGCCAAGTCGACCGGAGATTCGATCGATGGCTGAGACAGCTTACGTTCCGCGTCTTCGTACCGAGTACGAAGAAAATATCCGCAAGGTTCTGCAGGAGCAGTTCTCCTACAAGAACGTTATGGAGCTGCCCAAGCTCGACAAGATCGTGCTGAACATGGGCGTTGGCGAAGCCGTCAACGACACCAAGAAGGTCAAGTCGGCTGCTGCCGAGCTGGAAAAGATTGCTGGCCAGAAGCCGGTTATCACCCATGCTCGCAAGTCGATCGCCGGCTTCAAGGTGCGTGAAGACATGCCGCTCGGCGTGAAGGTCACGCTGCGCAAGACGCGCATGTACGAGTTCCTGGATCGTCTGGTGAACATCGCACTGCCGCGCGTTCGCGACTTCCGCGGGCTGAACCCGAACGCCTTTGACGGCCGTGGCAACTATGCCATGGGCATCAAGGAACACATCATTTTCCCCGAGATCAACTATGATCAGATCGATCAGGTCTGGGGTATGGACATCGTGATCGCCACGACGGCCAAGACCGATGATGAGGCGCGCGCGCTGCTCAAGGCATTCAACTTCCCATTCCGCCAGTAAGCGGATAGGGAAGGGAAAAAGGATCAGGACATGGCAAAGACCAGCTCCATCGAGAAGAACAACAAGCGCGCCGCTCTGGCCAAGCAGTATGCTGGCAAGCGTGCGGCGCTCAAGGCGCTGACCAAGGATCAGTCGATCCCGATCGACCAGCGTTTTGCGGCCCAGCTCAAGCTGGCCGAACTGCCGCGCAATTCGGCCAAGGTTCGCGTTCGCAACCGTTGCGAAGTGTCGGGTCGTCCGCGTGGCTATTATCGCAAGCTCAAGCTGAGCCGTATCGCTCTGCGTCAGCTGGGTAACCTGGGTCAGATCCCGGGCCTGGTTAAGTCGAGCTGGTAAGGAGAAACATAAGATGAGCTTTTCCGATCCGATCGGCGATATGCTGACCCGCATCCGCAATGCGCAGATGCGCCGCAAGAATTCCGTTTCGACGCCGGCTTCGACCCTTCGTGGTCGTGTGCTGGACGTTCTCCAGTCCGAGGGTTTCATCCGCGGCTATTCGGAGACCAAGTTCGAAAACGGTGCTGCCGAGTACGAAATCGAACTGAAGTACTCGGATGACGTGGCTGTTATCCGCACGATCGAGCGCGTTTCGCGTCCCGGCCGTCGCGTTTATGCCTCCGTCAAGAATATTCCGCAGGTGGCCAATGGCCTGGGTGTCTCGATCCTCTCCACCCCCAAGGGTGTGATGGCCGACCACGAAGCAAAGGCTGCCAATGTTGGTGGCGAGGTACTCTGCCGCGTCTTCTAAGAGACGCGGTAAGACGATTACTCAAGGATTGAACTAGAATGTCACGTACTGGCAAGAAACCGGTTGCACCGGTGAGCGGCGTTACGGTCACGATCAATGGTCGTACTGTCACCGCCAAGGGCCCGAAGGGCGAACTCAGCATCGAGCTGATGGATGTGGTCAATGTGGAGAATGGCTCCGACGGTGTCGTCGTGACGCCGGCCAATGACACGCGTCTGGCTCGTGCCGCCTGGGGCACCACCCGTGCACTGATCCAGAACATGGTCACCGGCGTCAGTGCTGGCTTCGAAAAGAAGCTGCAGATCCAGGGCGTGGGTTACCGCGCTGCGCTGCAGGGCAAGGACGTCAAGCTGTCGCTCGGCTTCAGCCATGAAGTCGTGTATGAGGCCCCCAAGGGCATCACGCTGGCTGTCCCGGCTCCGACTGAGATCGTCGTCACCGGCATCGACAAGCAGCAGGTTGGCCAGGTGGCTGCGGATATCCGCGCCTGGCGGGCTCCCGAACCCTACAAGGGCAAGGGCGTGCGGTATGCGGGCGAGTTCGTCTTCCGCAAAGAAGGCAAGAAGAAGTAAGGAGCGCCTGCAATGGCTATCAGTGCAAAAGGTGCGGAACGCCGCAAGGCTCGTGTCCGCAAGGCGCTTAAGGCTCGTGCCTTCGGTCGTCCCCGTCTGTCGGTTTTCCGTTCGGACAAGAATATTTACGCTCAGATCATCGACGACGCGAATGGCCGTACGCTGGCCGCCGCTTCGACCCTCGACAAGGATGTCAAGGCGACCGTCAAGAACGGCGGTTCGGCTGAAGCTGCTGCCGTCATTGGCAAGCTGATCGCCGAGCGCGGTACCAAGGCCGGTGTTGCCGAAGTCATCTTCGATCGCGGCGCGTATATCTATCATGGCCGTGTGAAGGCCCTTGCAGACGCTGCCCGTGAGGGCGGCCTGCAGTTCTAAGGCACGGACAAGGAAAGAAACATTATGAGCAGAGACGTTCAAGAACGCGAAAGCGAATTCGTCGATCGCCTGGTCCACATCAACCGCGTGGCCAAGGTGGTCAAGGGCGGCCGTCGTTTCGGTTTTGCCGCACTCGTGGTTGTCGGCGACCAGAAGGGCCGCGTTGGCTTTGGTCACGGCAAGGCCCGTGAAGTGCCGGAAGCAATCCGCAAGGCTACCGAGCAGGCCAAGCGCCAGATGATCCGCGTGCCGCTCCGCGATGCCCGCACGCTGCACCATGACGTTGCTGGCCGCCACGGCGCCGGCAAGGTCATCCTGCGTGCCGCCGTTCCGGGTACCGGTATCATCGCCGGTGGTCCGATGCGCGCCGTCTTCGAGACGCTGGGCATCAACGACATCGTTGCCAAGTCGCAGGGTACCGCGAACCCCTACAACATGGTGCGGGCCACCTTCGATGCGCTCAAGCGCGTCGATAGCCCACGCTCGGTTGCAGCTCGTCGTGGTCTCAAGGTCTCCGAACTGCAGGCTCGCCGCGGCGAGACTGCCGTCGAAGCCTGATCGATCAGGGACGGAGAATTATCATGGCTAAAGACAAGACCATTACCGTGCAGCAGATCGGCTCCCCGATCCGCCGCGAAAAGAGCCAGCGCGCGACCCTGATCGGTCTCGGGCTCAACAAGATGAACAAGCAGCGCGAGCTGATCGACACGCCTGAAGTGCGTGGCATGATCAACAAGGTGCCGCATCTCGTCCGCGTCATCGGCGAATAAGAGAGAAGGTCCCTCATATGACCCGTTTGAATGAACTTCGCGACAATCCCGGTTCCTCCAAGGTCCGTATCCGCGTTGGCCGCGGTATCGGCTCGGGCAAGGGCAAGACCGGTGGTCGTGGCGGCAAGGGCCAGACTGCGCGTTCCGGCGTTGCGATCAACGGCTTTGAAGGTGGCCAGATGCCCCTTCACATGCGTATGCCCAAGCGTGGCTTCAATGCGCTCAATCCAGGCAACTGGAACGAGGTCCGCATCGATCGCCTGCAGGCCTATATCGATGCTGGCAAGCTCGACCCCAAGGCTGTGATCGACTCGGCTGCGCTGATCGCTGCCCGCGTGATCCGTCGCCCCAAGGACGGCGTCCGGTTGATTGGCTCTGAGGGTTTCACTTCCAAGAAGGTGACCTTCAACGTCAATTATGCGACCAAGGGCGCTCTGGCAGCTATTGAATCTGCCGGCGGCAAGGTCGATATCATTGCGGCAAAGGCGCCGTGGAAGAAAGCTCCGCGGGCTGAGTAATCTACTCAGCCTCGAGCGTCCGGTCGCCTAGGCCGGGCGCTTTTGGTTTTTGTTTCGCGCGTTTTCGTAGGGCAGGGGTGCAATGCCTCCGCTGAAGACGCGCCAGGCGCACCTGGCCATGAAGCCATAGGGAGCGATACATGGCGTCCGCAGCCGAACAGCTGGCACGTAATCTCAATTTTTCGACCTTTTCGAAGGCGAAGGCCCTGCAGCAGCGCATCTGGTTCACACTGGGCGCGCTGCTTGTCTATCGTCTGGGCACTTTCATTCCGGTTCCGGGCATTGACCCCGATGCGTTCCGCGCGACGTTCGAACAGTCGCAGCAGGGCATTATCGGCATGTTCAACATGTTCGCCGGCGGCGCCGTCGAGCGCATGGCGATCTTTGCGCTGAACCTGATCCCATACATTACCGCCTCGATCGTGGTGCAGGTCATCGCGACCGCGTCGCCGCGCCTGGAAGCCCTCAAGAAGGAGGGTGAGGCCGGTCGTCGCAAGATGAACCAGTATACCCGCTATCTCGCGGTCGTGTTCTGCGCCGTGCAGGCCTATGGCATTGCCGTGGGCCTCGAAGCGAGCCAGGGCGTCGTGCTCAATCCGGGCTGGTTCTTCCGCATTTCGACCGTCATCACGCTGGTCGGCGGCACCATGTTCCTGATGTGGCTGGGTGAGCAGATCACCTCGCGCGGCGTCGGCAATGGTATTTCGCTGATCATCTTTGCCGGTATCGTGGCCAATCTGCCCACCACCATTGTGCAGACGCTCGAGCTGAGCCGCACCGGTGCGCTGCCGCCGCTGGCTGCCTTCGGCATCGTGATCCTGTCCATCGTGGTCATCGCCGGCATCGTGTTCTTCGAACGCGCCCAGCGACGCCTGCTGATCCAGTATCCCAAGCGCCAGGTCGGCAATAAGATGTTCCAGGGCGAAAGCTCGCATCTGCCGCTCAAGCTGAACACGTCGGGCGTTATTCCGGTGATCTTCGGCTCCTCGCTGTTGCTGCTGCCGGCCACCATTGCGTCCTTTGCGGCGCAGGGCAATGCGCCGGTCTGGCTGCAGACAGTGACGGCGATGCTGGGCCGTGGCCAGCCGCTCTATCTGGCGCTGTTCGCCTTCTTCATCATCTTCTTCGCCTTCTTCTATACGGCCATCGTGTTCAATCCGACCGAGACGGCAGACAACCTCAAGCGGTCTGGCGGCTTTATTCCAGGCATTCGTCCGGGCGAACGGACGGCGGCACATATCGACTATGTGTTGACCCGTATCACTGTTATCGGTGCGCTCTATCTTACTGTGGTGGCGCTGATTCCAGAGATCATCCATAACCAGCTGGCGGTCAGCCAGTTCATCGGCGGCACCTCGCTGCTGATCATGGTGACGGTGACGCTCGATACGGTCAGCCAGATTCAGAGCCACCTGATCGCGCAGCAATATGAGGGGCTCGTCAAGAAGTCCCGTCTTGGGGGAGGTAAGCGTCGATGAGGCTCATTCTGCTCGGACCGCCGGGAGCGGGGAAGGGTACTCAGGCCAAGATCCTGGTCGAGGCCTATGGTATTCCCCAGCTCTCGACCGGCGATATCCTGCGCTCGGCCATTGCGGCCAAGACCCCGCTGGGTCTCGAAGCCAAGGCTATCGTCGATCGCGGCGACCTGGTCAGTGACGTCATCGTCAATGGTATCGTCTCCGAACGGCTCGATGCCGAGGACTGCAAGCCTGGCTTCATCCTCGATGGCTTCCCGCGCACCATTGCGCAGGCCGAGGCGCTCGATCAGATGCTGATCGAGAAGGGCGTCAAGCTCGATGCCGTTATCGAAATCAAGGCCGATGCCGATGAATTGGTGCGCCGGGTGATCCAGCGCAGCAAGGAAAGCGGCGTTGCCCGTAGTGACGACAATGAGGAAGTGCTGCGCAAGCGCCTCGATGTTTACAAGGAGCAGACCGCCCCGCTGGTCGCCTATTATGGCGATAGCGGCCTGCTCAAGACCGTCGACGGCATGGAGCCGGTCGAAAAAGTCACGGCTGCGATCAAGTCCGCGATCACAGCCTGAGAACAGGGCAGGGGTTTGGCAGTTGACTCTGCCGAATCTAGTCCTTAAAGAACCGCGTCAGTCTCATGGATTATTGGGCTGGATTCGGTTCTCCAAATGTTGGGGGTCGAAATCCGGTCCCTTGTTGTTTAACGGCACGGCCCCCTGATGGTAACCCGTGTTGAATGAAGGAGAGCAGACGTGGCTCGTATTGCTGGCGTCAATATCCCGACCAATAAGCGCGTAATCATTGCGCTGCAGTATATCCACGGGATTGGCGAGAAGTTCGCCAAGGATATCACTGAAAAAGTCGGCATCCCTGCCGAGCGCCGTGTCAACGAGTTGACCGACGCCGAAGTGATTCAGATCCGTGAAGCCATCGACCGCGACTACGTGGTTGAGGGTGATCTTCGCCGCAATGTGGCGATGAACATCAAGCGGCTGATGGACCTGGGCAACTACCGTGGCCTGCGCCATCGTCGTGGCCTGCCGGTTCGCGGTCAGCGCACCCACACCAATGCCCGCACCCGCAAGGGTCCGGCAAAGCCGATCGCCGGCAAGAAGAAGTAAGAACCCGTATCGGGTTCTTCGATGTAGCTGCTGGGGCCATCTGGCTGACGGCAGCGCTGATATCGTTTAGAGGAATTAAATGGCTAAAGCTGAAGTCGCGCGCGTCCGTCGTAAGGAGCGCAAGAATATCACGTCGGGTGTTGCCCACGTGAATGCCTCGTTCAACAACACCATGATCACCATTGCCGATATGCAGGGTAACACGATTTCGTGGTCCTCCTCAGGTGTCATGGGCTTTAAGGGTTCGCGCAAGTCGACCCCTTATGCGGCTCAGGTCGCTGCTGAAGATGCTGCCAAGAAGGCGCAGGAACATGGCATGAAGACCCTCGAGGTCGAAGTTCGTGGTCCCGGTTCGGGTCGTGAATCGGCTCTGCGTGCCCTGCAGGCTGCCGGTTTCAACGTCACCTCGATCCGCGACGTGACCTCGATCCCGCATAACGGTTGCCGTCCGCGCAAGCGGCGCCGCGTCTAATTTAGACCGTCTGAGAAGCTCCCGGCCGATTGAATGGGCCGGGAGTCTTATTGCGTTTGCGGCGAAGCGGCGGGCTAGAGCCGCGATTTTGAAAGGACATTACCGTGACGATCCAGAGGAACTGGCAAGAACTGATCAAGCCGACCAAGCTGGAGATTGTTTCGGGCAGCGACAACGCGCGCGTGGCTTCGGTAGTTGCCGAGCCGCTTGAGCGCGGTTACGGGCTTACCCTGGGTAACGCTCTTCGTCGTGTGCTGCTGTCGTCGCTTCAGGGCGCGGCAGTTACCGCAATCCAGATTGACGGCATCCTGCATGAATTCTCCTCGCTTCCGGGCGTGCGTGAAGACATGACCGATCTCGTCCTCAACGTGAAGGAAATCGCGTTGAAGATGGGCGGCGAAGGCCCCAAGCGCCTTGGCCTGACCAAGCAGGGTCCGGGTGCCGTGACCGCCGGCGACATCAAGGTCACCGGTGATATCGAAGTGCTGAACCCCGAGCTGGTGATCTGCCATCTCGACGACGGCGCCGAGATCAATATCGAATTCACCGTCGACACCGGCAAGGGTTATGTCGCTGCCGACAAGAACCGTCCGGAAGATGCACCGATCGGCTATATCCCGGTCGACTCGCTGTTTTCCCCGGTTCGCCGTGTCAGCTACAAGGTCGATGCCACCCGTGCGGGTGAAAGCCTCGACAAGGACAAGCTGACCCTGCAGGTCGAGACCAATGGCGCCGTGTCGCCGGAAGATGCCGTGGCTTATGCTGCGCGTATCCTCCAGGACCAGCTGTCGGTGTTCGTGAACTTCGAAGAGCCCAGCAAGGAAAAGGCACAGGATGCCGTTCCCGAACTGGCCTTCAATCCGGCGCTGCTCAAGAAGGTCGACGAACTCGAGCTTTCGGTGCGTTCGGCCAACTGCCTCAAGAACGACAACATCGTTTATATCGGCGACCTGATCCAGAAGACGGAAGCCGAGATGTTGCGGACCCCGAATTTCGGCCGCAAGTCGCTCAATGAAATCAAGGAAGTCCTGGCACAGATGGGGCTTCATCTCGGAATGGACGTCAACAACTGGCCACCCGAGAATATCGATGACCTCGCCAAGCGCTACGAAGATCACTATTGATCGCGCTGCCAAGCACTTTAGGAGATAACCATGCGCCACGGTAATTCCGGCCGCAAGCTCAGCCGAACCGCCAGCCACCGCAAGGCTATGTTCGCCAATATGTCCGCCGCGCTGATCAAGCACGAGCAGATCGTCACTACCCTGCCCAAGGCGAAGGACCTGCGTCCGATCGTCGAAAAGCTGATCACCCTGGGCAAGCGCGGCGACCTGCACGCTCGCCGTCAGGCGATCGCCCAGGTGCGTGATGAAGGCCAGGTGGCAAAGCTGTTTGCCGTTCTCGGCCCGCGCTACAAGGACCGTCAGGGCGGCTATATCCGCATCCTGAAGGCCGGGTTCCGCTATGGCGACAATGCGCCCATGGCCGTGATCGAGTTCGTCGATCGCGACGTCAATGCCAAGGGCCTCGATAGCGGCCCGGTGCAGGTGCGTGACGAAGACGAGTCCGAAGCCGCGTAAGCGATTTTCGGTTCAGGATTTAAGGCGGCCGCGGTTCATTCCGCGGCCGCTTTTTTGTTCAGATGGCGCGAACCTCGGCCAGCCGCCGGACCGAATAATCGTCCTTCCAGCAGACGGCAGCCTCCCAGGCGGCCGATGCCTGCGCGGCGATGTCAGATTCTGCGGTATCGAAGCCGGCGGCATTGTGAGGCAACACCAGGTCGAGGGCAGGGACATCGACGTGGGATTCGTCCCAGTCGATCAGCGCAACCCGATCTGCAGTCATCCGAATGTTTCGGGGGTTGGTATCCCCATGGACAACGCAGGTCTGCCGCCCGGCCAGCCGCGCCCAGGCAGCCCGGCATCGCGCCACAGCCTCCGCCGGCATTGCGGCCAGGTTGATCCTGGTTCCGCTCTCCGCCGTCAGCAGATCGGTGGATGAGCGCCAGCCCGGCCGCTGCGGCCAGTTCTGCGTCAGCCGATGCACCTGGCGAAGCGTTTCGGCCACGCGGCGCCAATCCGCCGCCGTCTCGGGCGGTCCGCCCTCGACATAGCGCATCACCGTCAGCCCGTCGGCGAACAATCTGCCGTCTGCGGTCGGTATCGGCACCGGCACAATCAGGCCGGCCCGATCCAGATGCTGCATCAGCCCGGCCTCCCACGCGAGATCGGCGTCACTCCGCTTGCCCAGCCGGGCGACCGCCACCTGACCCTTGACGCGCACGCTCCACACGTCATTGGCAACCCCACCGCTGAGCGGCTCGATGCGAACCGCATCGTCCCCCCATTGCCCGAGCGCGTTCCATCCCGTCGCCGGCATCAGGTCAGACTGCTCCAGACCAGAGCCAGCCCCAGGCCCATGCACAGCAGCCCGACCATGAGCATGGCCAGCCGGCGGCGGCGCGGCGATTTCATCATCGCTCCCAGCACGATTTTCCTCCTCGTTTGCCCTCAGCTTAGGCTCGAATGACATGGTGGGGCAATCGGCGCGCTCAACGCCAACAATGTGCTGTCCGCAGCGCGCGAAATGTCACGTCAATGCTAACAGTGTGCTCACAGATTCCAGCTGCGGCCCAGCGCCTGCACCTCGGACAGGGAGGGGCAGAATACCTGCGGCAAACCCGTGGCCTGGGCGAAGCCATGATAGCGCGAAACACTGCGCCGGGTCTTCCAGATCCACCGCACCATCTCCCATTTGAGGCTGTCCCGATTGCCCGGCAGATTGCCGGCCCGCTGCTTTTCAAACAGGGTTCGCCGGAAATAGCGGGCAAACCGGCGGAGATAGTGATCGTCGATGACGATTACCCCCGTGGCCCGGGCAAAACGCTGTGGCATGAGGACGGAATAATTGCCCTCCATGACCCAGCCGTCCTCCAGGATCGCTGCGTCGTGCAGGGCATGGAACTCGGCATCGGGCCGCACCTGCCAGTCGGTATCGGGCAGGTGGCGGAATTGGTCGAGGTGAATGGCGGAAACGCCCAGTTTGCGGGCGATTGCGACGGCCAAAGTCGACTTGCCGGCATTGGTCGGCCCCATGATGACGATGCGTTGGCCGAGGGATTCCAGCGATGGAAAGGTATGCATTTTCAGTTCCGATATATGGTTTGAAGGATCGGGGTGGAAAAGCGAAGGCGGTAGGCGAATTCCTTGGTGGAACAGACAAAAATCCCCGCCGAAGCGGGGATTAAGCGGTGCTGACGATGGCTGGGCGGCCTATTCCGGCTGCACATCCTTGCCGGTATAGACTTCATCGACCCAGTACTGGTCACGGCGGTCAAAGCCGTTGAACGGCGTCAGGGAGGCCTGGGTATAGGCGCCCATCAGGCCGAATTCAATCCAGTCGTCCTCATCGATATCGGCCGGCAGCGTGAAGACCTGGGGCAGCACGTCATAGCTGTCGCAGGTGGGGCCCCAGATGGTGAATTCGGAGAATTCCTGGTCATTGTCGTGCACCCGCGGGCCGCGCCAGACGCGGACGGGCGGAGTGAAGTGCATGAACTTGACTTCCATCAGGCTGCCATAGGCGCCGTCATTGACATAGACCGACTGGCCGCCGCGCTGATGCTTTACCCGCAGCAGCAGGGAGGTCGAGGAGGTCACCAGCGCGCGGCCGGGCTCGATGATCAGCTCGGGCTTGTTCTTGTCGCCGAAATGGTCGCCGACTGCCGTGGAGATGGTCTCGAAGTAATAGTCCATCGGCGGCGCTTCGCTGGTCGGGTAGGGGGCCGGATAGCCACCACCGATATTGAGCCGCTTGAGCTCGATGCCGGATTCCTCGACGATGCGGGCGGCGGCCGCGATATGCCGTTCATAGGCATAGGCGTCTTCGCACTGGCTGCCCACGTGGAAGCAGAGGCTTGGCGTATAGCCCATCTTGTCGACGGCCGAGACGATTTCGGCCGCGCCTTGTTCCATGACGCCGAATTTGATGCCGAAGTCATAGGATTTGAGCGCCTTGCCGGCCTTGAAGCGGGTGGTCACTTCCACGTCGCGGCTGGGCGACACCACGGCCGCCAGCTGGTCGAGCTGCTGGGGGTGGTCGATGGTGAAGGAGCGGACGCCGAACTCTTCATAAGCGCGTTCGATCTCGCGCTTATTCTTGATCGGGTTGTTGTAATGCATCACCGCGCCCGGCGCATGGTCGCGCACCAGCTCCATTTCGGTGTTGGACGCGACGTCGAACGCCTTCAAACCTTCGCGATGGAGCTGAGCGATGATGTGGGGGGAGGGGTTGCACTTGACCGCATAGGTCAGCAGCCCGTCAAAGCCCTTTTTGAAGACCCGCGTGGCCTTGTGCAGCTCGCGCTCTGAAAACAGGAAAGCCGGGAAATCCGGGGCTTCCGCCGCGATCAGCGCGGAGGTATTCGGGTAAACCTGCTTCGGCTCAGTGGTCATGGACGACTTGCCTTTCGGGGCTGGAGAAATGCGGAAAACGAGCGCTGCATATAGGGCCGTGCGCCCCCTCACGCAAACGTTTATTTGGCCCGGAAATGCGACGGTCGCGTGACGCCATTTTCGTGACAGAATCCGGGCGTTTGCCTTGCCCCGCGCCGATGCCTGAAGCGGGCGGCGTGGTGAACGGAGATGGTTCGATGTCGATGCGCTCGTGGATTTTGGCAAGCTGTGCCGTAGCGGTTCTGGCCGTTGGGGGGACGTTGGCCTTTTCGCCCTGGAATGCGCCCAGCCTGGCGCAGGTGACGACAGCGCCGGCAACGCCGCCAGCTGCTCCTCAGACCATAGAGGTGCCGCGCAGCGATGCCGAAATCAAGCTGAGCTTTTCGCCTGTGGTGAAGGCTGCCTCGCCCTCGGTGGTCAATGTCTATGCCACGCGCATCGAGCAGCAGACGGTCTCGCCTTTTGCCAATGATCCATTCTTCTCGCGCTTTTTCGGGCGTGGGCAGTTCCAGAGCCGGCCGCGCGAGTCCCAGTCCCTTGGCTCCGGCGTGATCGTGGACGCCAGCGGCGTCATCCTCACCAATCGCCACGTCATCGAGGGCGCGACCGATGTGCGCATTGCCCTTTCCGATGGGCGCGAATTTGCCGTCGACATCGTCATCGAGGATGCACAGACCGATCTCGCCGTACTCCGTGTGCGCCAGCCGGGCGACGCGACTTTCCCCGCCATCGTCTTTGCCAATTCGGATGCCCTCGAAGTGGGAGACCTCGTCCTGGCGATCGGCAATCCGTTCGGTGTCGGCCAGACCGTCACCAGCGGCATTGTTTCGGCCCTGGCCCGCACCGGCGTCGAGAGCTCGGATTATGAGTTCTTCATCCAGACCGACGCGGCGATCAATCCCGGCAATTCGGGTGGCGCGCTTGTCGACCTCGACGGGCATCTCGTGGGCATCAACACCGCCATTTACTCGCAAAGCGGCGGTTCGGTCGGTATCGGCTTTGCCATTCCGGCCAATATGGCCAAGCTGGTCGCCCAGGCCGGCGTTAGCGGCGGGCAGATCGTGCGGCCGTGGTTTGGCGCCAAGATGCAGGCGGTCAATTCCGATATCGCCCAGAGCCTGGGCATGGCGGCGCCCCATGGCGCGCTGATCACCGAAGTTGCCCCCGGTGGCCCGGCGGAACGAGCCGGCTTCGCCTCGGGCGACGTGATCCTGAGCGTTGACGGCATGGCGGTCGATGATCCCAGCGCCTTCAATTTCCGCCTGGCCACCAAGCCCATCGGGCAGGCGACGGCCCTTGAACGCGTCCGCGCCGGCAAGACCGACACGGTCAATTTCACCATAGAGGCCGCGCCCGTCGCCTCGGACGACATGGTCGCGACCATCACCGGTAATTCGCGTTTCGCCGGCACCAGCGTGCGCCAGATCGATGCGGCGCTCGCCGAAATGAAAGGGCTGCCCTATGACGCCAAGGGCGTCATCGTCACAGCAGTCGAAGCGGGCTCGCCGGCCGAGCAGATGGGGCTCAAGCCCGATGATGTGATCCTCTCGCTCAATGACACGGCGATGGATACGGCGGCCGCTTTCTCGCAGACGGCAAGCCAGCGCGCCCGCACCTGGCAGATCATTCTGCAGCGCGACGGGCGCGTCACTCGCTCGATCGTCAGTGGCTAGTCGAGGCTGAGTTCGGGCAGTTCCATCAGCGCCAGGGCGTTGATCGCATTCTGGCGCCGGTCCTTGAGGCCGGTGAGCAGGGCGCGGGCGCCGTCCTCGCCATAGCCGCGACGGCTGATGGCATAGAGCGCGATGCCGTCGCCGAATGGCACATAGCGATAGGCGTTCCACTCGACGATCATGGTGCCGCTGGTGGAATCGCTGAGCAGGAAATCGAGGAGGATCTCACCGGTCTGGTCATTCCTGATCATGTCGTAATTGACCACGGGATCACTGCCCTTGCGTGCGTCGAGATTCTTTATCATCGCTGCCGCCGCGGCTTCCGGGGTGATGTCATCGGTCATGACGTCGATCATGAACATGTCTTCGAACTGTTCAACTGTCTGGCCGGCAGGCACATATTCCTGCTTGTAATAGGTCTCGCTGGGGTGGCTGGTCCAGGCCAGGACAAATTCCACATCCTCGAAGACGATCGGGCCCGGCGCGCCGATGGAGTCGGCCTGAGCATGGGCGGGTAGCGCCATAGTGGCGAGGAGCAGGAACGCGGCGACAAAACGAAGCATTGGGATACCCTCGAGGTTTTGGTCGGCCATTAATGCTAACAAACACGGCGCTTGGCAATTCGCTGCCGGTTTGTCTTGCTCGCGCCGCCGCCCTATCTTACGCAGAGCCTTCCATAGAGACCCAACAGGCATGGCTGACCTTTTCGCCGCAGATACCAGTGAAACCGACCGCGCGCGTCCGCTCGCCGATCAATTGCGGCCGCGCTCGCTCGATGAGGTCATCGGGCAGACCCATCTGCTCGGGCCGGAAGGGACGCTGCGCCGCATGATCGCTTCGGGCCGGTTGGGCTCGCTGATCCTGTGGGGACCGCCAGGCACCGGCAAGACCACCGTGGCGCGGCTATTGGCAGACCAGATCGGCTATACATTCGAGCAAATCTCTGCGGTGTTTTCCGGCGTCGCCGACCTCAAGAAGGTCTTTGAAAAGGCCCGCTTCGAGCGCCTCTCCGGCCATCGCACGCTGCTCTTCGTTGACGAAATCCACCGCTTCAATCGCGCCCAGCAGGATGGCTTCCTGCCGGTGATGGAAGACGGCACGGTCGTGCTGGTCGGCGCGACCACCGAGAACCCCTCCTTCGAGCTGAACGCGGCTTTGCTGTCGCGCAGCCAGGTCCTGCGCTTTGAGTCGCTGTCGCTGGATGATCTGGAAAAGCTGGTGACCCGGGCCGAGGAGCTGACCGGCGCGGCCCTGCCGCTCGATGCCGAAGCCCGCCATACCCTGCTGACCCTTGCCGACGGCGATGGCCGCGCGCTACTGGGCCTGGTCGAGGAAGTGCTGGCTTCGGCCAAGGAAGGCGAGACCCTTGATGCCGCCACCATGCTCACCGTCATTCAGCGCCGTGCGCCGATCTACGACAAGGCGCAGGATGGCCACTACAATCTGATTTCGGCCCTGCACAAGACTGTGCGCGGCTCCGACCCCGATGCGGCGCTCTACTATTTCGCCCGCATGCTCGACGCTGGCGAAGATCCGCTGTTCCTCGCCCGGCGCCTGATCCGCATGGCAGTGGAAGATATCGGCCTGGCAGACCCGCAGGCCCTGCCGCAGGCCGTGGCCGGGCGCGATGCCTATCAGATGCTGGGCTCGCCCGAAGGCGAGCTGGCCCTGGCGCAGGTGGTCGTCTATCTGGCGCTCGCGCCCAAATCCAATGCCGTCTACACCGCCTTCAAGGGCGCGACGTCGGTTGCCAAATCCACCGGCTCGCCCACCCCGCCCATGGTCATCCTCAATGCTCCCACCAAGCTGATGAAGAATTCCGGCTATGGCGACGGCTATATCTATGACCACGACACGCCCGAGGCGTTTTCGGGCCAGGAATATTTCCCCGAAAAGATCGGCCGGCAGAAATTTTACGAGCCCGTCGAGCGCGGTTTTGAACGCGATCTGCGGAAGCGCGTGGACTATTTCGAGCGGTTGCGGGCAGCCAAGCGAGGGGAGGAAGAGTGAAGCCATATCTAGCAGCGCCCACCGCGCGGCACCTCCCCCTTGACGGGAGAAGGTGGGAGGGGGTGCATGAGTCCCAATCTACCGGGCTCCCATCCCCCTCCCTGACCCTCCCCGCAAGGGGGAGGGTGACGACTGGAACATTGGGGCCGTCCCCTTTTCGGCGGGGAGTAGTGTAGCCATGTATCCCTTCCTCCTCGTCGGCCTCGGCGGCGCCATCGGCGCCATATCACGCTACGGCGTTTCCATTCTGGTCGGCCGTATCTGGCCCCATGCCTTTCCGCTTGGCACGTTGTTGATCAACATTGCCGGCTCCGCTGCCATGGGGCTGTTCATCGGCATCCTGGCCCGCACCTTGCCGCCCTGGCAGCAGGAGGCAAGGTTGTTCATCGCCATTGGCATTCTTGGCGGCTTCACCACCTTCTCGTCCTTCTCCCTCGACACCATCGCCTTGATGGAGCGCGGCGAAATGCTCCAGGCGGGGCTCTATGTGCTGTTGTCGGTTGTGGTTTGCCTCATTGGCCTTTATCTCGGGCTTTTGGTGACCAGAGGCAGCCCGGCATGAGTGCGGTACAACAGCGGCAGGTGAGCAGCGATGAAGACGGGATGCGTCTTGACCGCTGGTTTGCGCAAAATTTTCCGCAGCTCGGTTTCGGACGGCTGCAGAAGCTGATCCGCAATGGCGAAGTGCGGGTCGACAAGGGCAGGGTGCAGACCAGTACGCGCCTTGCCGCCGGGCAGACCGTTCGTATTCCCCCGATCGACGATGCGGAGACACCCAAGCCGGCCAGGGTCAATTCCGGCGATGCACAATTCCTGCGCGATATCATTCTCTATGAAGACGAGGATATCTACGTCTTCAACAAGCCCCATGGCCTGGCCGTGCAGGGCGGCAGCGGTACGTTCCGCCATCTCGATGGCATGCTGAAAAGCCTACCCAACAAGGCCGGCGAGGCGCCGCGCCTGGTGCATCGGCTCGACCGTGACACGTCCGGTTGTCTCGTCGTTGCCAAGACGCAGTCGGCCGCCAGCCATTTCGGCGAGGTGTTCCGTTCGCGCTCGGCCCGCAAGATTTATTGGGCGCTCGTGGCGGGCAATCCGACCCCCCGCCAGGGCGAGATTTCGTGCTTCCTCGCCAAGCAGGCCACGACCGATGGCGAGCAGATGGTCGTGGTCAAGAACGGCACGCCGGGCGCGCAGCACTCCATGAGCTATTATTCGACCACCGATACGGCCAGCCGCCGCTTTGCCTGGGTCACGCTCAAGCCGGTGACCGGCCGCACCCATCAGTTGCGCGTGCATATGGCCCAGCTCGGTACGCCGATCATTGGCGATCCGCGCTATTTCAATATCGAGAACTGGCAGGGTGCGCCGGGGCTGGGCGAGGGGCTGCACCTGCATGCCCGCCGCATTGCCCTGCCGCTGCGCAATGGCAAGCGGCTCGATGTCTCCGCGCCGCTGCCGCCACATATGCGCGAGAGCTTTGATGCGCTGGGCTTCGATCCCGACCGGTTCGATGTCAGCAAGGACCCGGAGGACGGCGCATGACCCTTGTCATGTTCGACATGGACGGCACGTTGATCGATACCCAGGCGCTGATCACCGAGCATATGGCGACGACCTTTATCGGCGCGGGTCTCGATGCACCCAGTCCCGCGGAATCGCGCCGGGTTATCGGCCTGTCTCTGCCCGTCGCCCTGGTGCGGCTGGCGGGCAGCGACGATCCGGCGCTGATCGACAGGCTGGTCAATGACTATAGGAGCCACTACCGGGCCTCGGTGCTGACGCATAACGATCGCGAGGGGCTGTTTCCCGGCGCGCTGGAGGCCCTGCAGCGGCTGCGGCAGTGGGATGGCATGCTTTTGGGCATCGCCACCGGCAAGGGCCTCAATGGCGTGCACCGCATCACCGGCAATCACAATATTGCCGACTATTTCGTCACCCTGCAGACGCCCGACCACAACCCCTCCAAGCCGCATCCCGGCATGTTGCTGCGGGCCATGGCCGAAACCGGCGCCACGCCGGGCGAGACGGTGATGGTGGGCGATACGACCTTCGATATCGAAATGGGTAAGGCCGCTGGAGCCTGGGCTATTGGCGTAAGCTGGGGCTATCACGACCCCACCGAACTGATTGCCGCCGGCGCGGATATCATGATCGACCATTATGACGACCTCGACGCAGCGATCCGTAGAGTCCTGGAGTAAAGCCATGCGCGACCAGCTTGAAGATGCTCACAAGCATATCGATGACGGCTATGGCCGGGCGCAGCATGCCAACAAGGTCGAGCTGCCCAAGCGCTTTTACAAGGATGTCGGCGTAGCCCCGGTCGATGGCGGCTTTGTCGTGACGCTGGATGGGCGGCAGGTTCGCACACCGGGCAGGAAAATTCCGATCGTGGTGCCCGCAGCCGCCATCGCCACGGCCATGGCCGAGGAATGGGCGGCGCAGGGCGAATTCATCGATGCCACGACCATGCCCATGGTCCGGCTGATCAATTCGGCGGTGGAGAGCGGGGACGATGCCATCCCGGCCTTCCGTGCCGAGATCATCAAATTCGCTGCCGGCGACCTCATGCTCTATCGCGCCGATGCGCCGCAAGAGCTGGTCAGCGAGCAGGAACTGGTGTGGGACCATGCGCTGGTCAGGCTGGCCCGGCATTTCGGCGTCAGCTTCCAGCCCACCATTGGCGTAATGCACCAGCCCCAGCCGCAGGCCACGCTGGACCGTCTGGCCGAGACGCTGGACGGCGAAAATCTCCTCGTGCTCACGGCGCTGGTCAATGTTACCGGGCTGACCGGCTCGGGCCTCCTCGCAATCGGCTTCTGGAACCGGCTGTTCACCCCGGACGAAGTCTGGCGGGCAGCGCATGTCGATGAAGATTACCAGATCGCCCAATGGGGCGAGGACGAGGAAGCCGCCGAGCGCCGCGCGAAACGCCGGGTCGAGTTCGACACCGCAATTGCCGTGCTGGAAGCGCTCCGGGCATAGATCCTAGGGGTCGGCGACAGTCCGCGCGCCATGCAGCGCTATGATTTCAGCGATCTCGCTCCCTTCTTCGCCATCGAGCGGGCGCACAAGGGTTGCGCCGGCTTCGAGCGCCTGGTCGACCACCAGGGCCCGGCGGCTGGCTATTGCGATTGGCGCTGAAATTCCGGCACTGATCAGAGCCTCTATGGCCGGAACGACACTATCCAATTCCCGCTGAACGCTGGTCGTGTCATCGGCCGTCACTTCGATGATTTCAGCTCCTCCGGCCAGCGCTGCTCTGGCGCGTGACACGACATCGCCGCCTGTGGCGACAAGGGCAATGACCGGCGGTTTAGATGCGGAAGCAGTCATGCCAAAGAACCTAGCCGCAAGCGCTGCCTATTGCCAGCCGCGGGCTTCCAGGCTGGATTTGAGGATCAGTGTCGCCACCGCGATCAGCGCCAGCGTCGAGGCCGCGGCAAAGGCGCCCGTGACGTTGAAATCGTTGAAAAGCTGGCTGATCTGGAGGGGCAGGGTATTGGTCTGGCCGCGAATGGAGCCGGAAACGACCGACACCGCGCCAAATTCCCCCATCACCCGCGCATTGGTCAGCACCGCGCCATAGACGATGGCCCAGCGGATATTGGGCAGGGTGACGAAGCGGAACATCTGCCAGCCATTGGCGCCAAGCGACAGCGCCGCCTCCTCGTCTTCGGTTCCCTGTTGCTGCATGAGCGGGATCAGCTCGCGGGCAACGAAGGGCGCGGTGACGAAGAGGCTGACCAAGATAATCGCCGTGACCGTGAACATGAGCTGTATGCCCATGCCTTGCAGCACCGGACCAAGCAGGCCCTGGCCGCCATAGAGGAAGAGATAGACCACACCGGCAACGATGGGGCTGACCGAGGCGGGCAGTTCGATAATGGTGATGATCAATTGCCGGCCGCGAAAGCGGAACCGGGTCACCAGCCAGGCAATGCAGACGCCGACCACCATATTGATCGGCACCACGATAAGGGCGGTCAACACGGTGAGGCCAATGGCATGCAGCGTGGTGCGTTCCAGAATATTGGCGAAATAGACGCCGATGCCTTCCCGCAGGGCATAGGTGAAGATAAGGGCGACCGGAACCACCAGCATCAGCGCCGAAAGGACGACGGCCAGCGCGATCAGAGTGATTTCGGCGGGGGAACGGCTACGGCTGACCGTCATCACGTGCTCCGATCCGCATAGCGCACTTGCCAGGCCTGCAGCGCATTGGTGGCAAGCAGGGTGGCGAAGGCGGCGAGAAGCAGGATAAAGGCCAGCGCCGCGGCGCCCTCATAGTTGAATTCGTCGAGGCGGATAAAGATCAGCAGCGAAACAATCTCGGTGAGGCCCGGCAGATTGCCGGCGATGAAGACCACCGCGCCGAACTCTCCCAGCGAGCGGGCAAAAGAGAGCACGCATCCGGTCATGAAGGCGGGCAATATGGTGGGCCAGATGATGCGGGCGAAGATTTGCCAGTGCGTGGCGCCCAGCGTCATGGCTGCCTGTTCGAGATCGGCTTCCACCTCTTCGAGCACCGGTTGAACCGTGCGGACCACGAAGGGAATGGACGTGAAGCTCATGGCCACGATGATGCCGAGCTGGGTGTAGTTGACCTTGAGCCCATTGGGTTCGAGAAACTGGCCATACCAGCCGGTTTCCGCGAAGAGGGTCACCAGAACCAGGCCGGCGACGGCGGTGGGCAAGGCGAAGGGCAGGTCGACCAGCGCGTCGAGCAGGCGCTTGCCGGGGAATGTATAGCGCGTCAGCACCCAGGCGAGCAGCAGGCCGAAAAGCCCGTTGAAGACAGTGGCCGCGAGCGCCGAGCCGAAGGTGATGCGATAGGCCGCGAGCGAACGGTTCGAGCCGACGATGCGCCAGAATTCGGGCCAGCCCATGCCACCCACCTTGAGCAGCATGGCCAGCAGCGGCAGGACGATGATGATGGTGAGATAGAGCATCGAAACGCCCAGCGTCAGCCCGAAGCCGGGAAGCAAATGCTTGCTGCGTCGCGAAGCCATGGTGGTCCTTGAAAACAGATATGGCGTGGCACGTGGCCACGCCAGAAAACCGGTAAGGGCTCAGTTACTGGTTGAGGAAGACCTTATCGAGCAGGCCGCCATCGGCGAAATGCTCCTCGCTGACCTTGGCCCAGCCGCCATAGGCGTCTTCGACCGAAACGAGGCGGACTTCGGGGAAATCGGCGGCATGGGCCGCGGCGACAGCCTCATCATTGACGCGGTGGAAATTGGCGGCGGCGACTTCCTGGCCTTCGGGGGTGAAGAGGAAATCGAGATAGGCCTTGGCCAGATCGCGGCTGCCGCGGCTATCGACGACCTTGTCGACAATGGCCACCGGGAATTCAGAGAGGAAGCTGACCGAGGGGATCACGGCATCATATTTGTCGGCGCCAAGCTGCTTGCGCACGCCCAGCACTTCGGCCTCGAAGGTCACCAGCACATCGCCAAGCTGGCGCTCGGTGAAGGCGGTGGTGGCGGCGCGGCCGCCGGTTTCAAACACCGGAACATTGTTGAACAGCTTGGTGAGGAAAGCCTCGACCTGGGCTTCGTCACCGGCATATTCCTCGTTGGCCCAGGCGCGGGCTGCCAGATAGGTATAGCGGCCATTGCCGGAGGTCTTGGGATTAGGGAAAATCACCTGCACGCCATCGGCGGCCAGGTCGCCCCAGTCCTTGATGCCCTTGGGATTGCCAGCGCGCACCAGGAAGGCCGGGAAGGAATAGAAGGGCGCGGCGTTGTTCGGGAACTGTGTCGCCCAATCGGCCGAGACGAAACCGCCTTCGACAAGCTTGTCGATATCGGTCACCTGGTTGAAGGTCACCACATCGGCGGCAAGACCTTCGAGCACGGCGCGGGCCTGGGCGGAGGAGCCAGCATGGGACTGGTTGATGGTGACCGTCGCGCCGCTGGCGGCATAGGCCGCGTTCTCGGCCTCGAACAGCTCGCGGGCAATGTCATAGGACGCGTTGAGAATGTCGGTGGGCTGGGCAAAGGCCGGGACCGCGCCGAGGCCAAGGGCCAGGACAGCGGTAGCGAGGAACTTGTTCATGTGACGCTGAAACTCCAAAGGCGCATTGGCTCAAGGTGATGCAACGGCCCCGATTACGGCGTCAAAGGCTAAACTCTTGGTTTGGATGAGTAATTTATGGCGTCGCCGCGCGAGGCAAAGACGTTGCGCGGCGATGGGCAGCGACGCGATAAGATTTCCATCCGACAACGTCGATGGAGATAGACACTTAGCTCTTGCGCTAAGTATTTTGCAGTGATACTTAGCCTTATGGAACAGTATTCACAGCAGCTCGACGGCATTTTTCAGGCCCTGGCCGATCCCACGCGGCGGGCCGTGCTCGGCCGATTGGGGCAGGGGCCCGCCAGCATCAGCGATCTGGCGCGGCCCTTTGACATGGCCCTGCCGTCCTTCATGAAGCACATTCGGTTTCTGGAGGGGAGCGGCCTGATTCAGACGCACAAGGAGGGCCGGGTGCGCACCTGTGCCATCGACAAGCGGCAATTCGCCCGGATCGAGGCCTGGCTGGCCGATCAGCGGGCGCTCTGGGAGGGCCGGGCCGACCGGCTCGAGCAATTCGTCATGCAGGAAGAGGAGAAGTCAAAATGAACCAGCACGTGTCATCGCAGCTCGATCTCACCATCAGCCGGGTCATTAAGGCCCCGCGCGCTGCGGTGTGGCGGGCCTGGGCCGATCCCTCGCGTTTCGAGAAATGGTGGCTGCCAGAACCCGCGCTTTGCAAGGTGGTGGCCATGGAGCTGCGGCCCGGCGGCGCTTTCGAAACGCAGATGAGCGAAAATGGCGGGGCCTTCGGCCCGCACCTCAAGGGGTGCTTTCTGGCGGTGGAGCCCGAGCAGCGGATCGTCTTCACCAATTCCCTGGTGGGCGGATGGCGTCCCGCGGAGCAGCCTTTCATGACTGCCATCATCACCCTGTCAGATCATCCCGAGGGGACGGAATATGTGTCCTATGTGATGCACAAGGACCGGGCCGACCGCGACATGCATGTCGAAATGGGCTTCCATGACGGCTGGGGCACGGTGATCGGGCAATTGGCGAAACTGGTGGAGGGATGACCCCGTGGGGGTGTCGCTGTGCGAGCCAATAGAAAAGGCCGCCCCGTCTCGGAGCGGCCTCTTAATTTGAGTCCGGAAACGAGCTTAACCCGCTCTTAGTTCACGGCTTTCGCCGGTTCAGCAAACAGGTCGTATTCATCGCTGCCGGTCACTTTGACCGAAACCAGATCGCCGACCTTGATGCCGTCGGCCTTGGAGACGATGACCTGGCCATCGATCTCGGGCGCGTCCCACTTGGAGCGGGCGATGACCCGGTTATTGTCCGGATCGACGTCGTCGACCAGCACATCGATGGTGCGGCCGATCTTCTTGGCAAGCTGACCGGCCGACACGTTCTGCGCCACTTCCATCAGTTGTTCCCAGCGGTCCTGCGCCACATCGTCGGGCACGATGCCGTCGAGCTCATTGGCGGGGGCACCGGTGACGGGCTCGTATTTGAAGCAGCCGGCGCGGTCGATCTCGGCTTCCTCGATGAAGTCGAGCATCATTTCGAAATCTTCGTCGGTCTCGCCGGGGAAGCCGACGATGAAGTTCGAGCGCACGGTGAGATCGGGCACCTGGCGGCGCCAGTCGAGGATGCGGTTGAGGGTCTTTTCCTGGTGCGCAGGGCGCCGCATGGCCTTGAGAACCTTGGGCGAGGCGTGCTGGAACGGAATGTCGAGATAGGGCAGGACCAGGCCATCGGCCATCAGTTCCATCACCGCATCGACATGGGGATAGGGGTAGACATAGTGCAGGCGCACCCAGGCGCCAAGCTGGCCCAGTTCCTTGGCAAGGTCGTAGAACTTGGCCTTGACCGGACGGCCGCGATAATTGGACTCGGCATATTTGATATCGACGCCATAGGCGCTGGTATCCTGCGAGATCACCAGCAATTCCTTGACGCCGCCACGGATCAGGCCCTCGGCCTCGCCCAGAATGCCGGCAGCCGGACGCGAGGCCAGGTCGCCGCGAATCTGGGGGATGATGCAGAAGGAGCAGCGATTGTTGCAGCCTTCGGAAATCTTGAGATAGGCGTAGTGGCGCGGCGTCAGCTTGAGGCCGTTCTCGGGAACCAGGTCGACGAACTTGTTCGGCACGGGCGGCAGATGCTCGTGCACAGCGCTGACCACATTCTCATATTGGTGCGGGCCGGAAATGGCGAGCACCGAGGGATGGGTTTTGCGGATCAACTCTTCTTCGACGCCCAGGCAGCCGGTGACGATCACTCTTCCGTTTTCGTTGAGGGCTTCACCGATCGCTTCGAGCGATTCCTGCTTGGCGCTGTCGAGGAAGCCGCAGGTGTTGACCAGCACGATATCGGCGCCGGCATAGTCGCGCGAAAACGAATAGCCCTGCGAGCGCAGGGTGGACATGATGCGCTCGCTATCGACGAGGGCTTTGGGGCAGCCGAGGCTGACGAGGCCAATTTTTGGCGCTTGGCTCATGTGAGCGAGATTTCCAATGCGTGGATTTGTTGGCCGCGTCATACAGAAAGTTTGACGGTTACGCAATGTGACCGTCTCCCGCCAGACGCGTGGCTGACCTGCCCATTGTGACGAACACGCCATCTTGAACACGCGAAAAGGTGAACAGTGCGTCCGGTATTGTTCGGGTTTTTGCTTGCCAGCGGTCGCGTTAGTGGAGAATTTCTCGGTGCGTCACCGGATTCTCCAGTCCAGCGCAGCCTTTCAACGCTCAAAAGGAGCACAAATGTTCGATCGTCTCTCCGCCTACGCGCCGCAGGCCCTCGCCGTGCTGCGCGTCGTTGCCGCCTTGCTGTTCATTGCCCATGGCACCCAGAAGGTGCTGGGCTTCCCCGCCACCGAAATGGCGCCGCCCGCCTTCTCGATCTTCTGGATCGCCGGCATCATTGAAATCGTCACCGGCATCCTGATCGCCATCGGCTTTTTCACCCGTCCGGCGGCCTTCATTGCCTCGGGCACCATGGCCTTTGCCTATTTCATGGTGCACTCGCCGATGAATTTCTTCCCCGTCAACAATGGTGGCGACGCGGCAATCCTGTTCTGCTTCGTCTTCCTCTATCTGGTGTTCGCCGGCCCGGGCGCCTGGAGCGTCAACAAGCAGTAAGCGCCTGGAGCGGAAACGCGACAAGACTAGCGCAGACAAAAAGAGGCCGCCGCGACATGGGTCACGGCGGCCTCTTTGTTTTTCGGTGTTGCCTCAGCTGGCGTCTTTGGGCGGCGGGGTGCGTTTGGCGGTGCGGCGGGGCTTGAACACTTCGCCCGATGTGGTTGCCGGCGAGCGCGGGGCATCGGGCGAGGGCTGGGCCGGCGGCACATAGGGGGCGGGTTCGGTGGCCGGGGTGATATATTCGTCAGCCTCGGCATAGTCGGCGTCCTCGCCTTCCTCGGCCAGATCGCGGATGGCGTCGCGGACTTCATCGAGCAGGGAGGCCGAATAGCGCGAGCGATTGACTGTCTCCCCGCTGGCCTCATGGGTTTTGAACCAGACCAGCAGCGCCTCGCAGGCAATGCGCAGGCTGACCAGCGAGAGCAGGCCGAACACGGCAATTTCGAGCAGGCCCCACAGGCCATTGCCGAAACCAAAGCCGAAGCTCCAGAACAAATGGCTCACGGCCCAGAGCAGGATGCCGGCCAGGCCCAGCGCATAGAGGATTGGCACCAGCTTCGGCGAGAGGATGGCGTCGAGCCGGAACAGGGTCTGGCGCGTGAACAGGCGTTTGAGGTCATCCAGTGTCATTTCGGTGCTCCTTCCGAGGCTCGATTCGAGCTTAACCGCAACTTGGGCAACTCAGCTAGCCGACACAAGGCCCTCCGTTACGGCATTGGTGGTCGGGCCGAACCGGCCTTCGAAAGCAGTGCGCAGCACTGAATCGACTTCAGGCATTGAGACCAGGTGTCCCAGATCCTCGAAACTGGTGACGCCCTGGTCGGTGATGCCGCAGGGAACGATGCCGTCATAATGGCTGAGATCGGGATCGATATTGAGCGAAATGCCGTGAAAGGTGACCCATTTGGAGACGCGCACGCCGATGGCGGCGATCTTGTCTTCCTTCTGCGGCCCCTTGTCTGGGCGGCCGACCCAGACGCCGATCCGGCCTTCGCGGCGCCCGCCCTCGATATTGTAGGCGGCCAGTGTGTCGATGACCCAGCCCTCGAGCCCCTGCACCAGGCAACGAATGTCGCGGCCGCGCTCGCGCAGGTCGAGCATGACATAGGCCACGCGCTGGCCCGGACCGTGATAGGTATATTGCCCGCCACGTCCGGCATCGTAGACGGGGAAGCGGTCCGACAGCAGATCGCCCGGAACGGCCGATGTGCCAGCGGTATAGAGCGGAGGGTGCTCCAGAAGCCAGATGGCCTCTCCGGCTTCGCCGGCAGCGATGGCGGCGGCGCGCGCCTGCATGGCGGCGAGCGCGGCGGGGTAGGGCACCGGGGCGGACGATATCAGCCATTCCACCGGCCGGCGGTCGGCCCGGATGAGTTTGCTGCTGGTGTCGCAGCCGCCGGAGGGGTTCGTTAACACTTCCATAACCATAAGGATCCAAGGATCGTGGGGTAGAGATTCCGCGCGCCTATTGTGCTGCGGGCGAGGTGGCCGACTTTATCTATGAGCACATTAGACAATATTGAAGTGGACATCACCGTCGAGCTCGGCGCGACGACCATGCCGATCCACCATTTGCTGCGCATGGGCCGCGGCGCGGTGATCGAACTGGACGCCATGGAGAACGATCCGCTCAATATCTATGCCAATAACACACTGATCGCCCATGGCGAAGTCAGCGTGGAAGAGGGTCATTTGCGCGTGCTGATCTCCGAGAAGGTGTTCAAGCGCGGCTAGGGGCGTTCGCTCTGTGGATGGGGGAGGCCGTCGTGGCGCTAGAAGCAGTGCGAACGGGGGGCTGCCTCTGCGGGGCGGTCAGATACGAAGTCCGGGGCGAGCCCTACATAGCCGGCCTCTGCCATTGCAAGACCTGCCGGAAGCTCATCGGTTCGAGTTTCTCGGCGACTGCAAACTGGCACCAATCCCAATTCAGCATGTCCGGTACCGTCGAGACCTATGAGCGCAGGCAGTTCTGCCCGAAATGCGGTGCGCGGCTCTTCTTTTTGTTCGAGGGCGGCGCCGAGGTGTTCCTTGGAACGCTTGATGAGGCCCCGAACGGCATCGGGCCCATGCTCGAGGTCTGGACGGTGCGCCGCGAGCATTGGCTGCCGCCCGTCCAAGGGGCCGCTCAGCACGACGAAAATCCGCCGAAGCTGTAGCGCGGACGCAAGCATTCCGTCGATTTGCGGACTTTATTGCGGACGCAGTGCGCGCCCCAATTCACAGCTTTCGTGAAATCTCGATTTAAGCGCTTGAGGTTGGCAGAGACCTTTGCTACATCCCCACTCGCTTCGGGCCTTCGGGCAGGGAGCCTACCAAACGTGCGGTCGTGGCGGAATTGGTAGACGCGCAGCGTTGAGGTCGCTGTATCGCAAGATGTGGAAGTTCGAGTCTTCTCGACCGCACCAAACTCTCTCATTCTCAGAGAGTTGAAGGATTTTAGGCGCTTGTAGCAGCCCGCCCGATATGAAGGGCGCTACAAGCCGCCATCCTCCAAAACCCCCCGATATCCGTCATCCGCCTTCGGGCAATGGATCGAAGCGCAGCGAATTGGGCTCGCATTCGTGCCATTCCATCACGGCATTCGCTTCATTTTCCCGCCCCTTGCACCAGTTCCTCTCGTTGAGGGCGACGCCATAGATCGCGCGGGAGCTGCAGGCGACGGCGACCTTCACGTCGCCGCTGGTCGATAGGCGGCAGGCCGAATCCGCCTCGTCATAGAGGTCGATCAGCTCCGGCACGGTCTCGGTGGCGTCGGGAAACCGCAGCTCCGATTGCGCGAATCCGGGCGCACTCCACAGGGAAAACGCTGTCAACGCGGCCAGGCTCGCATAACGAACGGTCATTGGTCCGCCTCCTCGGCAATTATCATTTCGCAGGAATCACCGGCAACCAGCCGCGTTCCCTCGACTTCGTAGAGCCCGCCCCGTTCGCATTGAAACGACATTGCCTTCGAGGCCCTTGCCTGCATCAGGGCGTCAAAATCGGCCCGGGCGATCGGTACTTTGAGCTCGACCTCGCCCAATACCGTTTCGCCGCCAAACTGATCGGTAATGCCGGCAAGCAAGGGTATCGGGTCCTTGCTGGTCATCACGTCGATCTGCGAGAAGTCGATGGTGATGTCGTCGCTGACATCCACCTCGATGGCCGTGTCGGGTATATGGGCCTCGTCCTCACCCATGGCCGCCGCCGAGCAGGCGAGCAGAACGATTAGAGATGCCCAGGCTGATACACGAAACATCATGGTCCTCCACCTTGACGTATGGTGGTTCGCATCCTGGCTGCGATTTCTGACGAGAATGTGGGCCGGGCAATTCCGGTCCTAGTCCGGCCCGCGCGCTTTTTGCGTGAGAGCGCGAAAATCCAGTGCTAGGAATGGCTGATGTACACGCCACCCGCATTCCGTGAAGACGATCCCCACGCCCTGCGCCAGATCATGCGCGAGGCAAGGCTTGCAACGCTCGTAACCGCCACCGCGGAGGGCCTGCTGGCCACGCCGCTGCCGCTGATCCTCGATGATAGCGAGGGCGAGCATGGCGTGCTCTACGGCCATCTGGCCAAGGCCAATAGCCAGTGGAAAGTGCCGGTCATCGGCGATGCCCTGGTCATCTTTTCCGGGCCGGAGGCCTATATCACCCCATCCTGGTATGCCGCCAAGCAGGAACACGGCAAGGTCGTTCCAACCTGGAATTATGTGGCCGTTCATGCCCATGGCCCGGTCGAGTTTTTCGAGGAAGAGGACCGGCTGTTGGACGCGGTCTCCCGGCTCACCAGCCTGCATGAGCAGCCGCGCGAGAAGCCCTGGGCGGTTACCGATGCGCCCGATCACTATATTCGCTCCCAGCTCAAGGGCATTGTCGGACTCCGCCTGCCGATCAGCCGGATCGAGGGTAAGCGCAAGATGAGCCAGAATCGTCCCGAGGCCGACAGGAACGGGGTGGCGGCCGGTCTTGCCGAAAGCGAGCGTGCCAGCGACCGCAATGTCGCCGATATGATACCGACAGGATCGCGATAATGCCCGATTTCACCCAATTGGCCCTCTATTTCGGGGCCTGCCTGCTGCTCGCCATCACGCCGGGGCCAGGCATTTTCTATGTTGCCGCCCGCACGCTGGCCGGCGGCCGCGCCGAGGGCGTGGCGTCCAGCTTCGGCAATGGGCTGGGCGGCATGTTCCACGTTCTTGCTGGCGCGCTTGGCGTCTCGGCCATCGTGCTGGCCAGCGCGGAGCTGTTCACCGTGCTCAAGCTGGTCGGGGCCGGCTATCTGGTCTGGATAGGCATCCGCACCATTCAGGCTGCCCGGCGCGATGCCAATGCGGCAGCCGGTGGCGTGCTGGCGGCATCTGCCATCGGGGCAGGGCGGGCGTTCCGCGAGGGCGTTCTGGTCGAGGCGCTCAATCCCAAGACTGCGGCCTTCTTTCTGGCCTTCATCCCCCAGTTCATCGATACCGCGACCGGCAATGTGGCCCTGCAGTTCGTCATGCTCGGCTCGGTGTCGGTCTTGCTCAATACGCTTGCCGATATCGTCGTGGCTTTTGCCGCTGGGCGCATCCGGGAAGGCGCCGCGTCCAACCCGTCCATCGTGCGCCGTCTCCGCGAAGCTTCGGGTGGGGCGATGATTGCGCTTGCGGGCGTGCTGGTCCTGGCGCGGCGTCCATCCTGAGGCTCATCGCCAAGTCCCAAAGAAAAAGGCCGCTCCTCGGAGCGGCCTTTTCGTCATTATGGGGAGGGCGTCGCAGGCGCCGGCTCTGCGGGCGGCGGTGTGGTCGCCGGGGCGCTGGTATCGGCCGGCGGGGTCGTACCGCCACCAGCGGGGGCGTCGCCGCCACAGGCTGCCAAGGCAAGGGCCATCAGCAGAGCTGCAGGCGCGAGGAGAAATTTGGACATGGGATCACCTTTGTTGTTTGATCTTGGTCTTCACACATTGGTGAGCTAACGGGCATAATCGGGCAAAGTTGGGGCTTGTATGGCAATTGCTGTCAATCGAGCCACTTTTGTCAGCCGATGGACGTGTGTCATCGCGTCGCCAGAGCAGGCGTCGGGCGCTGTGCCGCCAGTGTTTTCGGGGCTTTGAAGCGCCAGGCATCTTCCAGGCGCAGTGAAAGTTCTTCATCGGCAATTGTGCTCAGGCGGATCAGCACCGCCGGATAGCCGATATAGTGGGCCGTCTCGAAATAGATCTCGGGCGAGATTTCCATCAACAGCGTCTTCTGCTCGGCCGGACAAAGCAGCACCAGCGTATCCGCATCCTTGAGGCGGACGATGAGTTTACCGCGCACTTTGAGGGCAGGGGTGCCGTAGCTGGTGGAGCGGGTAATGCCCGGCAGGTCGCGCGATTGGGCCAGGGCATGCACGCGTTCGAATGCGGTATCGAGGTCGCCGGCGTCGCTCATCGGTCTCTCCTCCCAATGCTCTGATTTTCCGGTGTTTATGGACCGAAAAACGCCGCCCCCAGTCTGGCGCATCGCAAGCCGATTGGCTACAGGTGGGCTTGCCCCCGAAACCCGCGACACAAAGGGCCTCCAGTGAGCACAGATACCGAAACCGCGCCCGGCCCCGAGGCCGGGATAGATCCCGATGCGCTGCGCGATGCGGAAGACCGGATCAGTCCGCTCTGGCTGGAACGCTTGCGGGCCTATTTGGATGCGGGCCGGGCCGATGATGTCGCTGCCGTCATGGAGCCCTTGCACGCCGCCGATGCCGGTGACGTGCTCGAATCGCTCGATGCCGAGGAACGGCTGGCGCTGGTGCGCATGCTGGGTGACCGGTTCGACTATTCGGCGCTGACCGAGGTCGACGAAAGCGTCCGCGTCGAGCTGATGGACGAGCTGCCCAATGCCGATATTGCGCGCGGCGTGACGGGGCTGGACAGCGACGACGCGGTGGCCATTCTCGAAGATCTCGAGCAGGAAGATCGCGACGAGGTTCTCTCCCAGCTGCCGACCTTCGAGCGGCTCAGTCTCAAGCGAAGCCTCGACTTTCCCGAGGAATCCGCCGGCCGGCGGATGCAGACCGATTTCATCGCCATTCCGCCATTCTGGACGGTTGGCCAGACCATCGACTATCTGCGCACCGAGCCGGACCTGCCTGACGAATTCTACCAGATCTATGTCGTTGATGCCGCCTATCAGGTGCTGGGCACCATTCCGCTCGATAAATTCCTGCGGGCCAAGCGGGCGACCTCCATCGAATCGCTGATGAACACCAATCTGGTCCTGGTCGATGCCAATGAGGACCAGGAAGAGGCCGCCCGCGATTTCGAGCGCTACGACCTTGTCGAAGTGGGCGTGGTCGACGAGAGCAAGCGGCTGGTGGGTGTCCTGACCATCGACGACATCGTGGACGTCATTCACGAAGAGGCCGACGAGGATATCAAGCTACTGGCCGGCGTGGGCGACGAGGATATTTCCGACACCACGGTCGACACCGTGCGCAGCCGCGTGCCGTGGCTGGTCGTCAATCTCGTGACCGCCGTGGCCGTGTCCTTCGTCATCGGCCTCTTTGACGGCACGATCGAGCAGATGGTGTCCCTTGCCGTGCTGATGCCCATTGTGGCCTCCATGGGCGGCAATGCCGGCACGCAGACCATGACGGTGACCGTGCGTGCCCTGGCCATGCGCGAACTGGATGGGCGCCGTCTGCGGCGGCTCATCACCCGCGAAATGGTGGTGGGGCTGGCCAATGGCGTCATCTTCGCCGTGCTGATCGGGCTGGTGACCTGGCTGCGCTTTGCCGATCCGCAATTGGGCGTGGTGATCGGACTGGCCATGGTGATCAATCTGATCGTGGCGGGCACGGCCGGAATATTGATTCCCATCACGCTCGATAAGCTCAAGGCAGACCCTGCCATTGCCTCTGCGGTGTTCGTCACCACCATTACCGACACGATCGGCTTCTTCGCATTTCTGGGTATTGCGGGGCTCTGGTTCGGGCTGTTTTGAGGTCAGGAAAACCCGATAAAATGCTGTGGATTGGGGTTTATCGGCCTTAACCGAGCTCGGAATCATGCCTGTGGACTGTGGCAACTTCGCCGCTTGCAAAGCATTTATGACGCAGTTAACGATTCATGACCGGGTGTGACTCCTGCGCTGCAGTGGCGTTGCGGACCCGGAAGTGAACGGCTGACAAGGAGCGATATATGCGAAGTCAACCGAAGGCCAATATGTGGCGAGCAGCGACCTGGACTTTGGTCTGCCTGCTTTCGATGGGACTGGTTTTCTCCGTAATTGCTGGCGTTTAACCGCTAGAGTTCTTCACTGACACGATTTAGGAGGGCGCCCAGCCACTAGGGCGCCCTTCTTGCTTGGAGCGTTTCCAGCAAAAGTGGCAACGGTTTTGCGGTTCGGAAACGCGACAAATAGAGACTAGGCCGGAACAATCATGAAGCTGCTGATCGGCAATCGCAATTACTCCACCTGGTCCATGCGGCCCTGGCTGGTACTGCGCCATTTCGAGATTCCGTTCGAGGATGAAGTGCTGCAGCTTTCCGGCGAAGGCTGGCGCGAAACGCTGGCAGTGCGTTCTCCCACCGGCAAGGTGCCGGTTCTGGTCGATGGCGATCTCGTTATCCCCGAGACCATAGCCATCATCGAATATCTGGCCGACCGCTTCCCGGAAAAGCCCATCTGGCCTGCCGAATTGCGGCAGCGGGCGGAAGCGCGGGCCGCTGGTGCGGAAATGCATTCGGCCTTTCAGTCGCTGCGCAGCCATGCCCCGATGAACCTGCGGGCTTCCCATCCCGGCAAGGTCAATATCGACACCGTCGGCAAGGACCTGCACCGGCTCGAAACCCTGCTGGGCGGCCTTTTGGCGCGCTCGGGCGGTCCGTTCCTGTTCGGCGCCTTCACGGCCGCCGACGCCATGTATGCCCCCGTTGCCGCCCGCATCCGCACCTATGCGCTGCCGGTCTCCGATGTTCTCAACGGCTATGTCGAGGCCATCTATAGTCTGCCAGCTTTCCAGGATTGGCTGGCGCTGGCGCTGCGCGAACCCTGGGTGGTGGATGACGACGAAATCGACGTGATTCAGGGTCGCGTGAAACCGGGGACACTCGCATGATCCACATGGTCAAACTCTGCGTCGGGGTATCGAGCCTTGAGGAGCTGGAAAGCTATCGCGACGAGCGGGCCCATTGGTGGGGTGCCGACTATGGCGAGGACGTGCATGTGCACCGCACCCGCATGCGGCCCAAGCGCGCCGAGGAAATGGAAGGCATTTCCTCGATCTATTGGGTGATCGCCGGCGCCATCGTCTGCCGCCAGCCCATCCTGCGGCTGGCGCAATATACCGATGAAGAGGGCAAGGATTACTGCGACATCATCATGAGCCCCGACATGGTGCGCACCGTGCCCTATCCCAAGCGCCCCTTCCAGGGCTGGCGCTATCTCCGCCCGGAAGACGCTCCGCCGGACCTGGGCGCCAACGAGAACGCGGATTCTCTGGCGCTGGCCGCGGACCTGGCGAAGCTGGGGCTGATCTGATCAGCTCATGACCGGATAGCTATTCGCGAAGGCGGGCAGGGCGTTGGCCTTGGCCGAGAGCGCGGCCAGCACGGGTCTGGTCTGCCGCGTCAGGGCCGGATGCGCCGTCGCGATGAAATCATAGGCGCAAACCATGGCGATGATGGCGCCCTTGGGGTGGTCATTGGCCGGCCATTCGGCGGTGGCGGCAAGGGTTTCGAGGTGGTCCAGGCCTGCCGTTATCTGCTGGCTCAGGCGGTCGCGCCAATCCGGCCATTGGAGGGCCGCGGGGCGGCGGATGGCCTCATAGACCAGTGCGACGCCTTTTTCGGACACGCCATTGGCATAGCCTGCGGTCTGGAGGGCCACGATCCTGCTTTCGCCGGTTTCCGGAAACAGGCGGGTGCCGGGCTGGGCCGTCTGGTCGAGATAATCGATGATCGCCGAAGTCTCGAT
The DNA here is from genome assembly GCF_030159855.1 of Devosia yakushimensis. Classification (NCBI taxonomy): domain Bacteria; kingdom Pseudomonadati; phylum Pseudomonadota; class Alphaproteobacteria; order Hyphomicrobiales; family Devosiaceae; genus Devosia; species Devosia yakushimensis. The sequence goes on from NZ_BSNG01000001.1 coordinate 1,319,391, forward strand.
CAGATCCATGCCGTCATCGAGGCGCAGAACGGGAACCCGGCCCAGCGGATTTGCTTCGGTGATGCCTCCAAAATCGGGTTGCAGCACATTGACGATGCGACGCTCGAATGGGCGGCCTTGCAGCGCAAGCGAAACGGTGACGCGCCGGACAAATGGGGAAAGTCGGCCGCCGAAGAGAATCATGGTGGGGTCCTGGGGTGGAAGGGCACATCGCCAGAGTGGCCGTCACGCGGCGCCATTGGCAAGTAGGCCTCATCCCCCACAGAAATCGCTGCATTAATCGGGTGTTAACCATCTCGGTCCGATGTGTTGATCAACGGTTAACCACTCGTGATTTGGAGACGGCGATGGGGCAGGGCGCACATGTCATTGTGGTGGGCAATGAAAAGGGCGGGTCGGGCAAGTCGACCACGGCCTTTCACCTGGCCATCTATCTGATGCACCATGGCCACCGCGTCGCGACCATCGATGTGGACAGCCGCCAGCAGACCTTTACCCATTATGTGCGCAACCGGCGCGCCTGGACGCGGGATCGGGAGCTCAATGTTCCCAATCCCAAGCATTTCCACCTGCCGACGGCCTGGGGCGATTCCATCAAGGACAATCAGAAGGCCGAATTGGCCGTGTTCCGCAAAGCCATTGCCGAGGTAGACGGCACGGTGGACTATCTGGTCATCGACACGCCCGGCTTCGATACCAATCTGACCCGGCTGGCCCACACCATGGCCGATACGCTGGTGACCCCGCTCAATGACAGCCTTATCGATCTCAACGTGCTTGCGCGGGTCGATCCCGAGACCGGCGAGCCGATCGAAACCAGCCATTATGCGCGGCTGGTGCAGCGCGCCCGGTCGGAGCGGCTGGCGGCCGATGGCAAGAGCATAGACTGGATACTGGTGCGCAACCGCATTTCCATGCTGGGCTCGCGCAATGCCAATCAGGTGCATGCAACGCTGGAGCGCATCGGCGCGCGGTTTGGCTGCCGGGTGGCCGACGGCATTGCCGAGCGCGTGATTTTCCGCTCGCTCTTTGCCAGCGGAATGACGGTATTCGATCCGCTGGAGGAGGTGGCGCTGGGCGGCACCCCATCCATGTCGCATGTGAGTGCGCGGCAGGAATACCGCAATCTGGTGGGTGCCCTGCAATTGCCGGTACGCGACCGCATGGCGGCTTAGTTCGTCACCGTCATTCCCGGCCGCTCCTTCAAGGGAGCCTTTCAAACAATTGTTGATACTACGACCCTTGCCGGGGCGTGCGAAACACTGACAATACCGGCAGTTTCAGGAGTGATTTGCCGTGCGACAGGGGCCGCATGTCATCGTCGTCGGCAATGAGAAAGGCGGGTCGGGCAAATCGACCACGGCCTTTCACCTGGTCATTTACCTGCTCTATCAGGGCTATCGCGTCGCTTCGATCGATGTGGATAGCCGCCAGCAGACTTTTACCCATTATGTGCGCAACCGGCGCGATTGGAGCCGGAAGCATGGGTTGAACCTGCCCCATCCCACCCATTTCCATTTGCCGCTGGCGCGTGGGGATTCGGTCAAGGAAAACCACCAGCGCGAATTCGAGCTGTTCCGGCAGGCCATAGGCGAAGTCGAGCACGATACCGATTTCCTCGTCATCGATACGCCGGGCTTCGATACCAATCTGACCCGGCTCGCCCATTCCCTGGCCGATACGTTGATCACTCCGGTCAATGACAGCCTCATCGACCTCAATGTCATGGCCCGCATGGACCCGGTGACCGGCGAGCCGCGCGAAATGAGCCATTATGCCCGCCTGGTGCAGCGGGCGCGCTCGGAGCGGCTGGCCATCGATGGCAAGACCATCGATTGGGTGCTGGTGCGCAACCGCATTTCGATGCTCTCGTCCCGCAGCATGCGTCAGGTCCAGACCATGCTGGAGCGGATCGCGGCACGGTTCGGCTGCCGCGTCGCCGAAGGCATTGCCGAGCGCGTCGTCTTCCGCTCGCTCTTTCCCATGGGGCTGACCGTTTTCGATCCGCTGGACGAAAGTCTGCTGGGCGGCGCGCCCTCACTGTCACATGTGGGCGCGCGGGAGGAATACCGGAGCCTGGTCGCAGCGCTGAACCTGCCGGCGGGGTCCCGGACCCCAGCCTCGGCGGAAGCGTAACAGGCCCGTGGGCTACGCCTCCACAAGATTGGCGAGCACGATCTCCCGCCAGATGCGCGTGGGCGTGACCCAGGCGTCCCAGGCATTGTATTTGCCCGCCAGGATGACGGCGGCAAGGCCCGCGTCGGGCATCAGCCAGAGGCGCTGGCCGCCATTGCCGAAGCCGCCCGCCCATTTCTGCTCGCCGGGCAGGGCGGGCGTTGGCGCCTGGCCCAAAAACCACAGCCTGCCATAGTCGAGCCCGTCGCCGGTTCCGATTGCCGGTGCCAATGACGCCTCGATCCATTCGCGGGAAACCACGCGCTGCCCATTCAACTCGCCATAATTGAGCACGAGTTCGCCAATGCGCAGCAGATCGCGCGGACGCAACCTCAGCCCGGAGGCCGCCGACGGCACGCCATCGGGGCCCGAGGACCATTCGAATTCATCGATACCCAAGGGCGTGAAAAGCGCCTCGCGAGCAAAATCGGGCAGGGACTGGCCGGTTCCGCGCGCGATGAGGGCTCCGATCAGCGCGACACTGCCGCCCGAATAGATCCAGCGCGTGCCTGCTTCGGCCACAACGGGGCGTTCGAGGATGAAGCGATAGCGGTCCGGCGCATTTTCCATCGCGATCTCGCTATTGAGCGGGTCGGTGTAGGGGCGCTCCTCGTCCCATTCGAGGCCCATGGTCATGGTCAGCGCATGCTCGATGGTGAGCCCGGCCTTGGTGGCGTCCGCAGCCAGGTCCGGATAGTCGGGGAATTGCGCCATGAGCGGCGCATCGACCGGCGGGACAAGGCCCCGATCCAGCGCTATGCCATAGAGCAGGCTAACCACGCTTTTCGTCACCGAGCGCAGGTCATGGAGCGTTGCGGCGTCGAATGTGACATTGCCCAGCGGCTGGCCCCAGTTCTGGTCCTCACCCGAATAATAGCGCTCGAGCGCCAATTCGCCGCGATGGCCGACCAGAACGGCATGCAAGTCGCGAAGCAGGCCGGCTTCGATACCGGCTTCGAGCTTACGGGAAAGGCTGGGATCGAAAGAGTGCGGCATGGCTGGCTCCACAGGATTGCACGCGGAGGCTAGCGAAATATCGCGAAAAAATGCAAGCGGGTGTGAGGGGCGCTACTTGGCGATATCACTTAACTCTTCCAACCACCGTATCTCCCTCGGGCTTGACCCGAGGGCCATTCTCAATCTGGCACAAGTGGCGGAAGGCCCTCGGATCAAGTCCGAGGGAAGCGATTGTGGATGAGGCTTTGTTGGAGTTCGCAGGCCCTCACCCCCCACCACGTCATTCCCGCGCAGGCGGGAATCCATTCTTATGGAGCAAGAAGCCAAGAGTGGATTCCCGCCTGCGCGGGAATGACGCCGTGGATTCCCGCGTCATAGGTGCAAGCTTCTTGCAGCCAGCCTGCGCGCCGGCCCAACCCCTACCGCTTGCCAAAGCTCATGCGCAGGGCACGTTTGCCGCCTGGGGCGAAGACGTCGATATCGATATGGACCGGCTCCTGCACCATGCGGCGGGTGCGGGCGGAGAGGGCCATGACCACGCCGAGCAGGTCACCGACGCCGCGGCGGCGGGGCAGCATGCGGCCGGTCATTCCCGCCAGCACGCGGTTGCGCGCGTCCATGTCTTCCGAAATCAGGGCCGAACGGCCAATGAAATTGGCAAGCTCGGCAAGGGCAGTACGTTCGCTCATTGGGCTACTCCAAACACAGGCACCAATTTGCTTCCCTGTCGCCGGCGATACGTGCCGCCGGCTCGTTTGTCGTAAGGCTTGCGATCAGCTCTGCATCGCCAGGCACGAGAGATTCTGCTGCTTGAGCTGATTGCACATGGCCGTCGCGTCATCGCGGTCGCCGAAGCCGACGAAGCGGGCGCGGAAGAAGGTCTGGCCGTTCTTTTCGAAGCGTTCCACATAGGAGCGGAAGTCGCCCAGGGTACCGACCTTGCCGGCCGCGTCCGAAAGCATGGCGCGGGCGCTGTCTTCCGAGGGACCGGCGCCGATCTGGACGACCCAGCCACCAGGGACGGGATCGGCCGCGGCAACCTGCACGGAGCCCGAGGTCATGAGGTCGACCGGCTGGCCACCCTGATTGCCGACATCGGCCGGCGGCTGCATGTCGAGCGGGGCGGAAGGCGCCGTCTGGCCGAGAGCGGTCGGCGGGGCACCCAGATTATAGGTGTCGCTCAGCCATGCGCCGATGACGTCTTGGCTGGGATAGGCGGGCTGCGGCGCCTGACTGGGCGCGGCGAGGATGTTGGCGGCCTGGACGGCGGGCTGCAGGCCCAGATCGGCCGGCATGGGCTGCGGCACCGGCGCGGCATTGGCGACGGCCACTTCGGGCGCCACGGCACGCGGCTGGGCCTGGGCGCCATTGGCGGCCACAAGCTGAGCCAGGCGGAAGCCGGGCAGGGGCATGGGAACCACGAAAACCGGCTGCGTCGGCTGGGCCACGGCGACCTGCACATTGCCCTGGCGGCCCGGCTGGGGGATCATGGCGGTCTGCAGATAATTGCCCTGGCGGCTCTTGGGCAGGTAATTGGCGACCAGCTGGCGGACCTTTTCGTCACGCGAGGCGCTGGAGTTGAAGCCGAAGGCGACAACGACGATGTGGCGGTTGTCGCGGCGGGCGGCAGTCAGCAGGTTGGAACCGGCGGCATTGATGTAGCCGGTCTTGATGCCGTCGACGGCGCCCATATAGCCCAGCACGCGATTGTGGTTGCCATAGGTGTTCTTGCCGTAGCTGAAGCTCTTGGTCTGGAAGAACTCGTAATAGTTCGGGAAGTGCTGGTAGACGGCGATACCCAGAATGGCCTGGTCGCGAACGGTCGTCACCTGGCCGCCATCGGGCAGGCCCGAGGCGTTGCGATAGGTGGTGTTGCGCATGCCCAGGGCGCGGGCCGTGGCGGTCATGCGCTCGGCGAATTTTTCTTCCGAACCGGAGATATGCTCGGCGATGACGCGAGCCATGTCATTTGCCGACAGGGTTACCAATGCCTTGATGGCATCTTCCACCGTGATGGTCGAACCGGCGCGCAGGCCCAGCTTGGTCGGCACGGCCGCCGCGGCATAGCGCGACACCGTCATCTTGGTGGAAAGCTTGATATTGCCTGCGCTCAGCTCCTGGAACAGCACATAGAGCGTCATGACCTTGGTGACGGAGGCGGGATAGCGGCGGCTATCGGCGGCCTCTTCATACATCACCTTGCCGGATTTGGCATCGACCACGATACCGGCATATTTGCGAAGGTTTTCAATGGCCTGTGCGGGCGCCACAGCGTGGGCGCTGACCGCAAACAGGACGAGGACTGCGGCAAAGGCGCGGACAACGACGCTACGCCATGGGGTTTTCGCCTGAGAAGCCACCCGATACTCCAACTCTTCTTCATCGGACGCTTCTGCGCCCGTACGCGACAACATGATTGGCGGATGGCTCCGGGGTGCCCCAACACTCCGGTCTATCCTCTCCTTTTTGGAGAGTACTGGCCCGCCGTTACCATTCCGTAAAATGCCACCGAATTTGTCACGAGTGTGGAGAGATGGTCACGCAGGCGGTGTAGGCTAGCGGGAGGATCGAGGTGAGCGGACGATGAAACTCTATACGCGATGGCAGAATTCAGCGGGTGAGCGGGTGCGGATCGCGCTCAATCTCAAGGGGCTGGATTACGATTATGTCAGCGTCACTACGCTTGGTGCCGAGGCCTATGCCGCGATCAATCCGCAGGGCTTGATGCCGGCGCTGGAGCTGGATGGGCAGATCTTCACGCAATCGGTGGCCATTCTCGACCTGCTCGAAAGCCGGTTCCCGCAACGGCCCCTGTTGCCGGCTGATCTGGCGCTTCGGGCCCTCTCGATTGCCTTTGGGGCGACAATAGCCTCCGAAATGCATGCGCTGACGGTCAACCGGGTGCGGCGCTACCTGGCCGATCATGCCATGGACGATGCCGATGTGGCCGGCTGGGTACAGCATTGGCAGCGCGAGGGCTTTGTCGCGCTTGAGGCCTTGCTGGCCCGGCGCGAGCAGGCTTGGCCCTTCTGCTATGGCGAGGAGCCAGGTTGGGCCGACCTGCATCTGGTGCCCCAGGTCGCCGCGGCGCGGCGGCTCAGCGTGCCGCTGGAGCGCTTTCCGCTGCTGGTGGAGATTGCCGGGCGCTGCGAGGCGCTGCCCGCTTTCATCGCCGCGCGGCCGGATAGCCAACCCGATTTCCCCGGGAAAGCCCAATAGCCGGGCTTTTCGGGCCGTCACAAAAACGCGATGCATTGCCCCTTAACACGGGCCTGATTTTGCCTACATAATGGTTCCACCATGCTGCTTCGTTTCTCTTGCGACAGATGCCTTCCTATGACCGATATTGACCTCCTCGCCATGACCGATGAGGCCCCGGGCGCATTGCGTCTGGAGCCCGTGCCCGCTTGGGCCGGACCCAAGGAGGATGATGCCGGCAAGGATGGCGGCGGCAAGAACAGCACCGAAACCGGGACCATCACCAAGACCCGGCCAAAAACCAAGCGGCCCAATCTCTACCGCGTGCTTTTGCTGAATGACGACTATACTCCGATGGAGTTTGTCGTGCTCGTCCTGCAGGATGTATTCAACAAGTCACGCGAGGAGGCGATGCGCATCATGCTGCATGTTCACCAAAAGGGGGTGGGTGAATGCGGCGTCTATCCATACGAGGTTGCCGAAACCAAGGTGACCCGCGTCATGGACACTGCACGCAAAAATCAGCATCCGCTGCAATGCGTGATGGAAAAGCAATAGGAACATCATATGCCCTCATTTTCCCGCGGACTTGAAAAGGCTCTGCATCAGGCGATGAACCTGGCGCGTGAGCGCAACCACGAGTTCGCAACGCTCGAGCACCTCTTGCTGGCCCTGACCGACGACCGTGAGACGATCGCCGTGCTGACCGGTTGCGATGTCGATATCGACGCGCTCAAGAGCGATCTAGAAGATTTCATCAATGAAGAGCTGGACAGCCTGATCGTGGCCAATGGCCAGGATGCGCGGCCGACCGCTGCCTTCCAGCGCGTCATCCAGCGCGCCGTCATTCACGTGCAAAGCTCTGGCCGCGAAGAAGTCACCGGCGCCAATGTGCTGGTCGCCATCTTTGCCGAGCGCGAGAGCCACGCCGCCTATTTCCTCGAACAGCAGGACATGAGCCGGCTGGACGCGGTCAATTTCATCAGCCACGGGATCACCAAGTCCGGTCCCAGCGAGGAGCGCAAGGTGCGTGGTGCTGAGGACGGCGAAGGCAATAGCGAGGGTGGGGCGGAGGCCAAGAAGAGCTCGGCTCTGGCCGATTTCTGCGTCAACCTCAATGACAAGGCCCGCCAGGGCAAGATCGACCCGCTGATCGGGCGCGATGCGGAATTGCGCCGCACCATCCAGGTACTGTGCCGCCGGTCCAAGAACAACCCGATCTATGTGGGCGATGCCGGCGTGGGCAAGACAGCCATTGCCGAAGGCCTGGCTCGCAAGATCGTCGAGGGTGACGTCCCCGAAGTGCTCAAGGAAGCCGTGATCTACGCGCTCGACATGGGTTCGCTCCTGGCCGGCACGCGCTATCGCGGTGATTTCGAGGAGCGCCTCAAGGCCGTGATGAAGGAGCTGGAAAAGCTCCCGAACTCGGTGCTGTTCATCGACGAAATCCACACCATGATCGGTGCCGGCGCCACCTCGGGCGGTGCGCTTGATGCTTCCAACCTGCTCAAGCCCGCTCTGGCGAGCGGGGCGATCCGCTGCATCGGCTCGACCACCTATAAGGAATACCGCCAGTTCTTCGAGAAGGACCGCGCCCTGGTGCGCCGGTTCCAGAAGATCGATGTCAACGAGCCTTCCGTGCCCGATACCATCGAGATCGTCAAAGGCCTGCGGCCCTATTTCGAAGAGTTCCACAAGATCAAGTACACCGACGATGCTCTTAAAGCGGCGGTGGAGCTGAGCGCGCGGTATATCAACGACCGCAAGCTGCCCGACAAGGCGATCGACGTGCTCGACGAGACGGGCGCCAGCCAGATGCTGGTGACCGAGGACAAGCGCAAGAAGATCATCGATGTCGAAGATATCGAGGCGACGATCGCCACCATTGCGCGCATCCCGCCAAAATCGGTGTCCAAGTCCGATGCCGAATTGCTGAGCGGGCTCGAGCAGAGCCTCAAGACCGTGGTGTTCGGCCAGGATGTGGCGATCTCGGCGCTGTCGTCGGCCATCAAGCTGGCACGGGCCGGCCTGCGCGAGCCGGAAAAGCCGATCGGTTCTTACCTCTTCACCGGCCCGACCGGTGTCGGCAAGACCGAAGTGGCCAAGCAGCTTGCCGATACGCTGGGCGTGGAGCTGCTGCGGTTCGACATGTCCGAATATATGGAGCGGCACACCGTGTCGCGCCTGATCGGCGCGCCTCCGGGCTATGTCGGGTTCGACCAGGGGGGGCTCCTCACCGATGGCGTGGACCAGCATCCGCACTGCGTGGTGCTGCTCGACGAAATCGAGAAGGCCCATCCCGATCTCTACAACATCCTGTTGCAGGTGATGGACCACGGCAAGCTGACCGATCACAACGGCAAGTCTGTGGATTTCCGCAATGTCATCCTGATCATGACGTCCAATGTGGGCGCCATGGATCTGCAGAAGGCGCCGATCGGCTTTGGCCGCAAGCGCGAGCAGGGGGACGACGAAGAGGCGATCAACCGCCTGTTCACGCCGGAATTCCGCAACCGGCTCGATGCGATCATTTCCTTCGCACCGCTGCCGCGTGAAGTGGTTCGCCGCGTCGTCGAAAAGTTCGTGCTGCAGCTGGAAGGTCAGCTGGCCGAGCGTGGCGTCACGATCAACCTGACGCCGGAAGCCGCCGATTGGCTGGCCGAACGTGGCTATGATGAGCGCATGGGCGCCCGCCCGCTGGGCCGGGTGATCCAGGAGCACATCAAGAAGCCCCTGGCCGACCAGGTGCTGTTCGGCGAGCTGATCAATGGCGGCACGGTGACCGTCGCCGTGGTTGGCGAAGGCCAGGAAGCCAAGCTGGAACTGGTGGCCGTGCCCCCGCGTCCGGCCAAGCCCAAGGCCCTGCCCAAGCCGAAAAAGCCCAAGGCAACGGCCGACAAGAACTGAAGCAAAAGGCCCGGAGCGATCCGGGCCTTTTCATTTGCCCGGCATCTATTGCCATGGCCAACGCGGTCCCGGTTTTCGCGAAAGCGGAAAGCCCGCCGACATCGGTATGCCCTGCGGGCAGAGACCTGTGATGGAACTCCGACGCATCCATACCCACAATCGCTTCCCTCGGACTTGATCCGAGGGCCTTCCGCCGCTTGTGCCGGATTGAAAATGGCCCTCGGGTCAAGCCCGAGGGGGAGCGCGGTGATGGGGAAGAAATCCGTCTTGAAAGGCCATCCGTACGTTCCGGCCAATGACAGCCCGGCCAACCAACGCTACAAATCCATCATCGACCGAACCCCGGAGGGACCGCATGACTTTATCGGGCAAGACCATAGCGATAACCGGGGCAGGGCGGGGGCTCGGCGCGGCTCTGGCAATTGCGGCGGCCGACAGACACATGAAACCTGTGCTGCTCGGGCGCAACGAGCGGGGTCTGCTGGAAATTGCCGGCCTCATCGAGGCGCGCTCCGGCCGGCGGCCGGATTGTGTCATATGCGACCTGGCGGACCTGGCCTCGGTCGCCAGCGCTGTGGCGAAGCTGGCCATATTGGCGCCCGATCTCGATATCCTGGTCAATTCGGGCTCGCAATGGACCGGCGGCGCGTTCGAGGCGCAAACCGATGAGCAGATTGCGTCGGTTATCAATTCCACGGTCAGTGGCACCATCGCCTTGACGCGGCGCCTGCTGCCCCTGCTCAGCACGCGTCCCGCTGCCGATATTCATACGGTCGTCTCGATGAGCGGTCTGCCCTATGCGAGGATGCGCGGTTCTTCCGTGCCCTTCGTTGCTGCCAAGGCCGCCCAGAACGGTTTTGTGCAGGCCCTGACCGAAGAGCTGATCGGCAGCCCCATTCGCGTCACCTCCATCCATCCCGGCATTATCGAGGATGTGCTGCCGACCGATGACACATGGAATGAGGAGAGAAACGCCTCGGATATGCTGAGCGATCGCAATGTCGTGGAGGCAATCCTTTATATCCTCGATCAACCGGCCAATGTCGCCATCCGCTCGCTGGTGATCGAGCGGGCGCGGACGGAATTTTTGAGCTGACGGAGCAGCTTGCGCAGACGAACAACGTGCGAAGGCCTAACCAGCAAAGGCATCGGCGTTGTTGGTCGCCCATTTTTGCAGTGTTGTCGTCTTCAAACCAAAGGAACGTGCCACTTCCGGCCGCGCTGGCAGACCTACCTCATTATGCCATTCCTGTGCTTCAACCATGGGCAGGAAGAACCCTTCGGCCAGCACCTGACCGGGGGTCATTGCGGGTGCCTCGATAGTCCTGCCCCAGGCCTCGGACAGGATTTTCGCGACCTCTGGCATACTCAGATAGTCCCCGGCCAGTTCGATGCTGACACCGTGGAAACGTTCACGGTTGCTAAAGGCGCTTGCCGCTGCAACGCCAATGTCGTCCGCTGCGATCAGCGGAACTGGAGAGCCGGCATCGTAGGCGGTGACCAAACGGTCGCCGCGCATGACGAATGGCAGGTTCTCCATGAAGAAAGTGGGACGGAGTATCGTCCAGAACGGAAACCCTGCTGCCCGCACCCGGTCCTCAAGCTCGCCTTTTATGACGAGGCTGTTGTTGTCACGCCGCTGCTCGCCCCAACCTGACTGGCGGTAGTATTCCCCCACTCCCGTAGCTGACGTCTGAATGAAGTGCGTAACTCCGGCAGCCTGCGCAGCTTTTATCAGGTTGCGGCCGCGGACTTCTTCGGTGTCCGCTTCCAAGTCGTTAAAGTCCGGGTTTTGTACGGAAAAGACGCCGTAGACCCCGGAACAGGCGGCAAGGATAGAGGCGGCATCGTCAAGGTCGCCAATCACGAGCCTGGCACCCAGGTCCTCAATTTTCCGGGCTGCATCCGTGTCGGGATTGCGCACCAGTGCGTGAACCGTCGCGCCCGCAAGGAGGAGAGCACGGGCGGTCGCGCCACCCTGCTTGCCGGTTGCACCGGACACGAGGATAGGACCTGGCTGTTCCAAATTCGTCATGACTTTCACCTTTGCCTCAGCATGCCGGTCGGCCTTGTGGCACAAGCGGCGATGTAGGACTAACAAGGGCAGATCATTAAAGCAACGGATTCGTTGCTTTAATGATCTTTCATGTCCATATATGGATCGTTACATTCACGCGAGGACAGCCGAGGACGTGATGAAGAAGCAGCGCGGCACGCCACTGATCACCAAAATCCTGGATGCGGCTCTGATGGAAATCACCCGAGTGGGCCCTTACGATCTGGCGATCGAGGATGTCGCTAAACGTGCCGACGTTAACAAGACAACGATCTACCGACGCTGGCCCACGCCGCAAGCGTTGGTCCTGTCGGCTTTTGAGCATGGCTCGGCCAAGGCGCCCTTACCTGACACGGGCTCGCTTCGAGAGGACGTCGTCGAAGCGGTCAAGCTGATGCGCGAGGTGTGCAGGTCCCCTGCAATGCTGTCCTTGGCGAGGATGCAGCTTACCGGTGAGCTGACCGGGGAGCTTCGCGAATGGTTGATCTCCCGTACCAAGGATACCGACTGTGACACGCTCGTTATGTTTCAGCGCGCGCAAGCAAGGGGCGAACTGCCAACGGGCAGCGATATCGAACTCGTGCGCGACCTGGTGCTGGGAAGCGCGCAATACGTGCTCTATTTCCGTGATGCCGAACTGGCGGATCACAAGCTAGAACAGATCATCGGCATGTCTCTCACCGGCGCCGGTTACATGCCGGCAGCTGCGGATACCCAAAGGACCTGAGGTCACTGACGTCGGGTGCACATGCACAGGGGAGGGCAGGGCAACTAGGCGGGAATCCACTCTTCCTGCGGTCGCCTCCTGAAGACATAATGGATTCCCGCCTGCGCGGGATGACACAGTGGTTGATGGAAATATCCGCGGCTCCAACACTCTATTCCCCCACCGTCGCTTCCCTCGGGCTTGACCCGAGGGCCTTCCTCATCCCGGCACAAGCGGCGAGAGACCCTCGGGTCAAGCCCGAGGGAAGCGACGGTGGTGTGTGGGGATGGTGCACAATTGCCGACACTCCACGATGTCATTCGGCGCGGACATTCACGCTGAGGCTATCAGCACCCGGGATAAAGCCCCGATCCCAACGCTCAACCTCCATTGTCATCGTACTGAAAAACGGCCACGCTATCGGAGCGCTTTGTCTCTTTGTCAGTTGATCGCATTGTCCTCCCAAACATTTCGCCTGCTCGTCATTCTGGCCATCGGACAGGTTATCGGCTGGGGCACGGTTTCGCTTCTGGCCGTCATGGGCGCCGATCTGGCCACCGCGCTGAACCTGCCTCTGCCGACCATTTTTGCGGGCAACTCTGCTTTCTACGTCGCCTCCGGTCTCTGCGGTCCGCTGCTGGCGCCGTTCTTCGTGCGCCTGGGTGCGCGCACCCTGATGGTGGTCGGCTCCCTCGTGGCTGCGGCGGGCTTTGTCATTCTGGCCAGTAGCACCAATCCGATTGTCTATTTCGCGGCCTGGCTGGTGCTTGGCGCCGCGGGCGCGGCCTCTCTCTCCACGGCCGCCTATATCGCCCTCAATGAAGGCGCCGGCACCGATACCAAGACTGCCATCGGCATACTCATGCTCATTACCGGCGTGTCTAGCGCCATTTTCTGGCCAACCACCGCCTGGCTGCAGGGCATTTTAGGCTGGCGGACGACCTGTCTGGTCTTTGGTGCGATGGTACTGAGCTGCGCCGCGCTTTACCGCTTTGGGCTGCCCGCATCGGCAAATGCGCGTCATGAAGCGGCCGCGGCCCCGGCGGAGGCTGCGTCGCTGCGCTCCAGGACATTTTATCTGCTGGCGGCCGCCATCGCGTTGAACGCCTTCGTCACCTATGGCTTTTCCGCAATCCTGATCGAGCTGCTGCGCAGGCTGGGCCTGCCGGAGCAGGACGTCATCTTCATGGCGTCCATGCTGGGCGTGGTTCAGGTTTTCGCCCGCGCGCTCGATTTCCTTGGCGGCGGCCGGTGGGATGGATTGACCACAGCCTTGCTTGCGGGAATGGGGGTTCCCCTGGCCATGCTTGTGCTGCTGGCCGGCGGCGCCACCTGGCAGGCGGTTGCCGCATTCATTCTCATCTACGGCATTAGCAGCGGCGCTCTGGCTGTCTCCCGCGCGACCATGCCCCTGGTCTTTTTCAAGAAGCACGATTATGCCCGAGCCGCCTCGACCATCGCGCTGCCGCTCAACCTTTTGGCGGCCGCCGCGCCGCCTGTTCTGGTCGGGCTGCTTGATGGCTTCGGCACGACCACGCTGCTCCTGACCGCGGCGGCATGTTCCACCGTAGCGTTCTCACTCCTGATCGCGCTGCAGCGGCGGCGCCCGAAACCGGATCAGGCCGGCTTGCGGCTCGACCAATAGAGCAGGGCGCCGGCGGCCAGCAGCACGACCATGCCGATATGCGGACCGATATTGATCAGGTTGCCGGGCGAACCGGCCGATGACAGGGCCCGGTTGACCTCGGCGAACTGAGATATGGCAGGCGACAGGAACCAGCCGAACAGCACCGTCACGACGCTGGCCACCAGACCCGCCAGCGCCAGGATATTGCGATAGGGCGCCAGCTGGGTCACCCGGCCCGATGCGGCAGCTGCAACAAAGATCAACAGGGCAAGCCATGCCACCCAGCCAGCGGCGGCAAAGCCGTTAAAGCTGCCGGACTGGTCCAGGCCCAATCCCATATTGGTCGAAATGCTGACAAAGGGCAGCAGCAGGGCGAGCAGCGCGAGAACGGTGGCTGAGACCGCGAGGCCGAACCCGGTTCCGGTGGCCAGAGCGATGAGTTGCTGGATGGTGACTTGCGGGGTCGAATTGGGCTCGGACATGGAATCAATTCCAATTGCTGAGGAGACAGGTCCACTATCACGGAAGCGTGAGCGCTGGTCGAGCGTTTTGCGCCTGAATGCTACGCTCAGGGATAGCAGTCTGTTAGCATTCCCTAACACTTTGCTAACCAAAAACCGGCAATCCCCGCAGTTCCCACTATCCCTTCTGGACAAGAACAAACAAGGAACTTATAAGAACATTATAGCAACACGGGAGATGCAGATGCTCACTTTCCTCAAGGACTTCGCCGCATTCGTCACGCTGGGCGCCTTCACCATCGGCTCGCTGACCTGGATGGATGTGCTGACCCGACTCGTGTGACCTTCCCCTGTGGATAGCGGCGCCACATGGTTCCGCCTTTCCCCGCGGCCTGCCACAAAGACAGGCTAGGAGAGCATTCATGAGCGGCCCCGGCTTCGTCCATCTTCACGTCCATTCTGCCTATTCGCTGCTGGAAGGCGCATTGCAGCTTGAGACCATTCTCAAGCTTGCCAAGGCCGATAATCAGCCTGCTTTGGGTATTGCCGACACCAGTAACCTCTTCGGCGCACTGGAGTTTTCCGAAAAGGCCAGCGGCAAGGGCATTCAGCCGCTGATCGGGGTGGAGCTGCCGATCGACTTCGCCGCCAGCGAAGAACGGGTCAGCGAGCGCGGCCATGTTGCATGGTCGGGCAAATCCAGCGTCGTGTTGATGGCGCAGAACGAGTCGGGTTTCGAAAACCTGTCGCGGCTGGTGTCGCGGGCCTATCTCGAAGGCGAGGGCGGGGCGGCCACCGCGCGGCTCGATTGGCTGAGCCGCGAAGGGCTCGAGGGGCTGATCTGTCTCAGCGGCGGGCCCGAAGGGGCCATCGATATGCCGTTTGCTCATGGCCAGGACGCCAATGCCGTCCGCCGTCTCGACCGGCTGGCGGATTTGTTCGGTGACCGTTTCTATATTGAATTGCAACGGCATGGCCGGCCACAGGAGGCTGCGGTCGAGCCGCGGCTGGTGGATTATGCCTATCGCAAGGGCATCCCGCTGGTGGCGACCAATGAGCCATTCTTCAAATCGGCCGACGAGTTCGAGGCGCATGATGCGCTGCTGGCGATTGCCGGCGGCACGGTGATCGCCCAGACCGAGCGGCGCAAGCTCAACGACCAGTACTATTTCAAAACCCGGGCCGAAATGGCGGAGTTGTTCTCCGACCTGCCTGAAGCGTTGGATTCGACCATAGAGGTTGCGCGGCGGCTGGCTTACCGGCCGCTCAAGCGCAAGCCGATCCTGCCCAAATTCGCCGCCGCGCCCGATCTCAGCGAAAATGAAGCGGTCGCCGCCGAGGCCGAGGCACTGCGTGCAATGGCGGAGGAGGGGCTGGAAAACCGGTTCAAAACCGTCGGGGTGGCGCCGGGCAAGACCGAAGCGGAATATCGGGATCGGCTGGCGTTCGAACTGGGCATCATCCAGTCCATGAAGTTCCCCGGCTATTTCCTGATCGTGGCCGATTTCATCCGCTGGGCCAAGGCGCAGGGCATTCCGGTGGGGCCGGGGCGCGGCTCGGGCGCCGGTTCGCTGGTGGCCTATGCCACGACCATTACCGACCTTGATCCGCTACGCTACAACCTGCTCTTCGAGCGCTTCCTCAATCCGGAACGCGTGTCGATGCCGGACTTCGACATCGATTTCTGCCAGGACCGCCGTGAAGAGGTGATCCGCTATGTGCAGATCAAATATGGCTTCGAGCAGGTTTCGCAGATCATCACGTTCGGAACGCTGCAGGCGCGCGCTGTGCTGCGCGACGTGGGCCGCGTGCTGCAGATGCCCTATGGGCAGGTCGATCGGCTCTGCAAATTGGTCCCGGCCAATCCGACTGACCCATGGTCGATCGAGCGGACGATGAACGAGGAACCCCAGTTCCGGCGCATGGTCGAGGATGACGAGACCGTGGGCGAGCTGGTGGCCATCGCCAAAAATCTCGAGGGCCTGTTCCGGCACGCCTCGACCCACGCCGCCGGCATTATTATCGGCGACCGGCCGCTGCAGGATCTGGCGCCGCTCTATCGCGATCCGCGTTCGGACATGCCGGTCTGCCAGTATAATATGAAGTGGAGCGAGGCGGCGGGGCTGGTCAAGTTCGACTTCCTGGGCCTCAAGACGCTGACGACGATCCAGTATGCCGTGAACATGGTCAACCAGGACGGCGGCAGCTTCCGGATCGAGGATATCTCGATCGACGATAAGCCCACCTACAAGCTCTACCAAAGCGGGGACACGTTCGGCGTGTTCCAGGTGGAAGGCGGCGGCATGCGGCGGGCACTGGTCGACATGAAGCCCGACCGTTTCGAGGACATTATCGCGCTGGTGGCACTCTACCGGCCCGGCCCGATGGACAATATTCCCTTGTTCTGTGCCCGTAAGCGCGGCGACGAGGAGATCGAATATCCGCATGACGCCCTGAAATCGGTGCTCGACGAAACCTATGGCATCATCGTCTACCAGGAGCAGGTGATGCAGATCGCCCAGTTGCTCTCGGGCTATTCGCTGGGCGAAGCCGATATGCTGCGCCGCGCCATGGGTAAAAAGATCAAGGCTGAGATGGATGCCCAGCGCGAGCGCTTCCGCGATGGCGCCATCAAGTTCGGGCTGACCAAGAATCTGGCCGACACCATTTTCGACCTTTTGGCCAAGTTCGCCAATTATGGCTTCAACAAAAGCCATGCGGCGACCTATGCGCTGGTGAGCTACCAGACAGCCTATCTCAAGGCGCATCATCCGCACGAATTCTTCGCGGCGTCGATGACGCTCGATATGGGCAATACCGACAAGCTGGCGGATTTCCGGCGTGAGGCCGGCAAGAAGGGTATCGAGATCGTGCCGCCTTGCGTCAACACGTCGGAAGTCGTGTTTTCGGTGAAGAACAAGCAGGTCCTTTACGGGCTCTCGGCGGTCAAGGGCGTGGGCCGGCAGGTGGCCGAGCATATTGTGGAAATGCGGGGCAATACGCCCTTCAAGGACCTAGGGGATTTTGCCCGGCGGGTCGATCCGCGCATGTTGAACAAGCGGACGCTTGAAACGCTGGTAAGCGCCGGCGCCTTCGATGCGCTGGTGCCGCGGCGCGAACTGGCCTTTGCTGCCATCGACACGGTGATCGGTACGGCCCAGGCGCTGACTGCCGAGCGCAATGAAGGGCAGTGGAACATGTTCGACACTGGCGAGCCGGAACCGTTCAAGCTGCCGGCCGGAATTCCTGCCTGGACCACGACCGAACGGGCCGATCGGGAATTGGCGGCGATTGGTTTCCATCTGTCGGCGCACCCGCTCGACGCTTATGCGGACTTGTTCGAGCGGATGCGCGTGCAGCGCTGGAGCGATTTCGAGCGGGCTGTGAAGGACGGTGCCTCGGCCGGGCGTCTGGCTGGAACCATTGCCTCGCGGCAGGACCGGCGGACGCGCAAGGGCACGCCCATGATGATCCTGACGCTGTCGGATCAGAGCGGCAGTTATGAATGCATCGCTTTTTCCGAGCAGATCAACGAGTTTGGCAGTCTGCTACAGCCGGGCAAGTCGGTCATCCTGATGGTGGGGGCAGAGGAGCGGGCCGAAGGTATCAGCGTGAGATTGTTGTCGGCCGAAGCGATCGACGGCATTGCCGAGAAGGTCGATCGGCGTCTGACGGTCTTTGCGGCGGATGCCAAGGCGCTTGGGGCGATCAGTAGCCAGCTCAAGCGGGGCGGGGAGGGTTCGGTCAATTTCGTGGTGATCCGCGATGGCGGGGCACGCGAATACGAGATCGAGCTGCCGGGCAGTTACCGGCTGACGGCCGAGGTGGCCGGGGGGATTAAGGCGCTTGATGGCGTGACGGACGTGCGGTTCCATTAGCCGGCCGGGAGGTTGCGGGACATGGCGATAATGCTGGGGCATGTGTCGCTGGGCGTAAGCAACCTGGATCGCGCCACGTTATTCTTTGATGCCGTGCTGGCCGCGCTGGGATATGTGCGGCTTTGGACGGGTGAGGGCGGCCTTGGTTATGGCAGCCCTGGAGGCGGGGAAGAGCTCAACAT
Organism: Devosia yakushimensis; assembly: GCF_030159855.1. Lineage (NCBI taxonomy): Bacteria > Pseudomonadati > Pseudomonadota > Alphaproteobacteria > Hyphomicrobiales > Devosiaceae > Devosia > Devosia yakushimensis. The sequence goes on from NZ_BSNG01000001.1 coordinate 1,337,538, forward strand.
ATTCGAACGCCGGGGAGCATCGCCGCCGGGTGAAGGGTTCCATTTGGCTTTTGTGGCGCCGGACCGGGCGGCGGTCGAGCGATTTCACGCTGCGGCGCTGGCGCATGGCGGGACAGATTGCGGCGTGCCGGGGCTGCGGCCGCACTATGGCAAAAACTATTATGCCGCATTCGTACTCGATCCTGATGGGCACAAGCTGGAAGCCGTGCATCAGTAGAGCGCAGACGCGGCGGTTTCAGGCTTCTTTGACAGGGACGCCCAGATTGGGCCGGCATGTGCTGCCCCATAGGCCGACGGTGGCGATAAGCGCGCCAGCGAGAAGGATTGTCATGGGCGCGCCGGCGCGCTCGAACAGCAGGGGCGAGATGGCCGAGCCAAGCAGCATGGCCGCGGCAGCGAGCGCGGCGCGGAAGCGGATGAGGCTGGCCAGATCGGCGCGGCCCAGGCCGGTTTGGAACAGGGTCAGCATGGGAATGAAGAACATGGGCCCGCCCAGGCCGGCGAGGAAACAGACAAGCATAATGGCTGGCAGTGCGATGAAGGGCGGTAATGTCCAGAGCAGTATTGGAACCATGGCCAGGCCGCTTCCAAGAATGATGTAACCTGTGAACATGAAGCGGCCCGGGCGCTTGGGGTGGGCTCCGGCGACCAGCAGGTTGGAGGTGAAATCGCCCAGGCCGTACGAGCCGGCGAAAGCCGCCAGGGCACCAATGCCGGCGAGAGGCAGGGCGGCGGTATCGGTGCTTGCCGCCAGGAAAGGCAGGCCCAGACCCACAGCGACGAACCAGGCGGCCAGCACTGTGGTATTTGCGGCGAGAATGGTGCCGATTTCGGGGTTCTGCCGCGCCACGACGAGGCCGCGTGTCAGCCGCTGCCAGACGCTATCGGTATCGTGTGCGCGGGCTGGCGTGCCGATCGATTTGCCGACCAGGGCGATGCCGCAGGCGGAAAACAGGAAGCTGGCCGCGTTAATGGTCAGAAAATGCAGCACGGGAACGAATAGGCTCAAGGGGCCGGCAAGAAACGGGCCGAACAGGCGCGACAGGCGTGCGGTGGCGTCGAGAAGTGCGTTTACGCCCTGGATGCGTTCGCGCGTTCCGGCAATCAGCGGCACGCTTGCCAGCAGAGCAGGCTGAAACAACGCGCCCAGGGCGGCGAGCGCCATGGAGGTAGCGACCAGCACTTCGAGGCGCAGGCCGAATGTGCTGGCAAGCAATACCGGGATGATTGCCACAATTGCCGACAGCAGATCGGCGCCAATCATGAGCGCACGCGGCGCGATACGGTCGGCAAAGGCCGACGCGCCCAGGCTGACGACCAGCGCCACCGCGGGCGGTGGAGACCAGGCTCGCGTTTGGCCCCGCTATCTCTATCGCGAGCCAGACCATGGCGATCTGGTTGAGCTCCTTGCCTATGCCCGAAAAAGCAAGACCGGCCCAGAGCGCGCCGATCTTGCGGTCTCCCAGAAGGTTGAGGAAAGGATGCGCCATCGATTGTCTGCTTCTCGCGTCTGCCGCCATCTTGTCAGCTCGGCTGCTGGCGGGAAGTGCGGAAAGCCGTCATTGCGTTCGGCGGGTTTTCATTTCAGTTTGGAGGAGAGCGGAGCAGCTTTGGGGAGGACGAATTGGCATTGAGCAATCCGGGCCTGACCTTCGGCACCAATCCGGCGGGTTATCACGATGCCCGCCCGCCTTACCCCGAGGCTACCTGGGAGGTGCTGCGCGACCGGGCTGGCCTCGCCCCCGGCATCGATATTGTGGAAATCGGACCAGGAACGGGTTTGGCGACTGGGCACCTATTGGCGCATGAGCCGAGGCGTCTGGTTGCGGTCGAGCCCGATAGACGGCTGGCGGATTTCCTGCGGGAGGGGTTAGGCGACCGTCGGCTTCAGGTGATCGGGGGATCTTTCGAAGAGGTCGAACTGCCGCCTGCAGCTTTTGATCTTGTGGCCTGTGCGACGGCGTTTCATTGGCTCGATGCCGGACCAGCCTTGCTGCGGGTGCGCGACTTGCTGCGGCCCGGCGGCGCCGTGGCGCTGTGGTGGAATGTCTTTGGCGACACGAGCCGGCTCGATCCGTTTCATGAGGCTACCGAGCATCTATTTGCCGGCGAACGCTCCAATCCCTCGGCCGGCCAGTCGGAGCGCGTTCCGCATGCGCTGGATGTTGAGGCGCGCCTGGCTGAGCTTAACGATGCCGGCTTCCAGACAGATTCTCCCGTATTCATGCACTGGACGCTGAATCTCGACGCGGCCGGGGTGCGGCGGCTTTATGAGACGTTTTCCAATGTGCTGGTTCTGCCGCTGACGGAGCGGCATGCCTTGCTCGACGGCCTTGTCGATGTTGCCGAGCGGCAATTCGGGGGCAGGGTGGAGCGCAATATGACGACGGCTATTTATACTGCACGGCCCGTGGGGTTTCAGGCTGGCTAGAGCCGACCGGCGGGAAGTGCGGAAGGCCGCCTTTGCGTATGGCGGGGCCTCATTTCAGAGTTTCTGGCCGCGGCTCGATTTTGAGGGAAGGTAGATAATCCGGGGCCGACCCCATTGCGGTCGTTCGCCTCAAAAGATCGATCTGCCAAAACCTGACATCGACTTTGGTCGGTCGGCTTCGTATCCGCCACGAATTTTGTCTATCGCACCGCCGCTTCGACTGTCAGTGTTCCTTCATCCGCATCTATGACGGCATGGGTACCGATGGGGATGACCAAGGCATCCCTGCCATGGCCAAGTGGCAATCCACCAAGGATCGGTACATCAATAAGAGCTAGTCGATCACGCAGAACGTCGACGACAGACCAACCGTCGGTAGTGTCAAAATTCGTGAATTGTCCCACGGCTATCCCGGCAATGTTTTCAAGGTAGCCGGATTTGAGGAGCCTCGTCATCTGGCGGTCAATATGACCAAGCCCGGCCTTTTTGACGTCCTCAATGAAGAGGATGTTTCCATTGAGCTTGGGAATGAGCCAGTCCGCGCCCGTGACGATCATGTCCAGGTTGCCGCCAACAAGAATGCCTTCTGCACGCCCACTGGTCGTTAGCGAGGACGTTGGCACGTCTTCCATCGATCGTAAATGAAGCGGCTCACCTGAACTCAACGCAGTGAGGCACGCGCGATAGGTCGTCTCGCTCAGCAGACCATCATAAAATGCTGATGGTGTTCCGTGGAGGCTGGGAATGTTGGCATGTTGCCAGAGCGCCAATTGAATGATCGTGATCTCGCTAAAGCCAACAACAAGCTTTGGATCATTGTGTGCCGCAGCAAAATCGAGCGCATCGGCGATGCGATAAGCGCCTTTGCCGCCTCTGGTCGCGATGATGGCTCTGACCTCAGAGTCCACAAATGCATCGTTGAGGTCGGAAATCCTGTCTTCGTCGCGACCAGCAAGATAGCCATGTCGATCCAGGACATGCTTGCCCAGGTCGACACGAAATCCTGCTTGTTCAAGCAGTTCGACGGTTTTCTCCACGTCATCCTGATCAACATGGCTTGCTGGCGAGACCAATCGCACAAGGTCACCAGGCTTGAGCGCGGGAGGAAATCTAGTCGACACGATCAAGTGCTCCCATGCATGTGTGTGGTGCGAATATGAACTTGAGAGCGATCGCCGCAGAATGATGTTGTGCATTGCGCGTATGACGGCTGGGCGACACATAGCAGTATTGGCGAAAGCTCGGAAGCTGTCAGTCCCCTTCCACCCCTTTGCGGCCAGTCGGCGCTTAAGCAGTTATTCCTCTTGTCCCCGCTGCCGATTTCTCCCGCATACTCTCCCCGTTGCCCACGTCAGAGCCCAGTCATGACGAGTGATGGTCGTGGGGATAGCCGGAGGAGGAGGGGTCGCCTTCCTTGTGCGGGTTGGAAACTCGGCAGCCGCGCCTGCAATAATGGTAGCGCCTGAACCGGACCCGTTCGAAATCCCGGTATGGTGGCGAGGCAATTGCCTCAAAACCAAAACTACGATGAGGCAAGCGCCTCGCCACCATCGCTCTACTGGGCGAACACGGACGACACGACAACCGCAATCCAGGCGGCGCTTCTGCACGTCACTTGCCTTTCCTGTGCGCTTCCCCTATATCGCCCATGCGTTTGACTGCGTGTCAGCGCGATTTCACACACGAGACAGGCTTTTCGGGAAACTGGAAAACCATCCGGTGGCGGGAGACCGTCGCAATGTTTCGTGGAGGCATCAACCGGTAAACAAGGAGCAGCCATCATGGCACTGCCCGATTTCTCCATGCGCCAATTGCTCGAGGCTGGCGTTCACTTCGGCCACCAGAAGCACCGCTGGAACCCCAAGATGGAACGGTTCATCTTCGGCGTTCGCAACGACATTCACATTCTCGACCTGAGCCAGACCGTGCCGGCCCTGAGCCGCGCGCTGCAGCTGGTCTCCGACACCGTGGCCGATGGCGGCCGCGTGCTGTTCGTCGGCACCAAGCGTCAGGCCGCTCCTCTGGTTGCTGACGCTGCCAAGCAGTCGGCCCAGTACTATGTCAACTCGCGCTGGCTCGGCGGCACGCTGACCAACTGGCAGACCATCTCGAACTCGATCTCGCGCCTGCGCGAACTCGAATCGTTGAGCGAAGACGAGCTGGCCCTGCGCACCAAGAAAGAGCGCCTGATGATGAGCCGCGAGCAGGAACGCCTTGAGCGCGACCTGGGCGGTATCAAGGACATGGGCAACCTGCCCAGCCTGTTGTTCGTCATCGACACCAACAAGGAAGCCAACGCGATCAAGGAAGCCCGCCGCCTGGGTATCCCGGTCGTCGCCATCGTCGATACCAATTGCGACCCCGACACTGTCGATTACCCGATCCCGGGCAATGACGACGCGTCGCGCGCTCTGGAACTCTACGTGTCGCTGGTGTCCAAGGCTGCGATCGACGGCATCGGCCGTTCGTCCTCGGCTCTCGGTGCCGATCTCGGCGCTGCTGAAAGCGCTCCGGCAGAAGAGCTGCCGACCGACGAAGCAAGTGTCAACTAAGCCGGTTATTCCGGACTTCGTTTTGATCTGAAATATGCGGCCCCGCGAGGGGCCGCCAAGAGGTGTACCCATGGAAATCACTGCAGCAATGGTCAAGCAGCTCCGTGACGCGACCGGCGTCGGGATGATGGACTGCAAGAAGGCCCTGGCCGAAACCAATGGCGACATGGAAGCAGCGGTCGATTGGCTGCGCACGCGTGGCCTCGCCAAGGCCGCCAAGAAGGCTGACCGCGTTGCGGCCGAGGGCCTGGTTGGCGTTGCCACCAATGGCACCACTGCCGCCGCAGTCGAAGTCAATTCCGAGACCGACTTCGTTGCGCTCAACCAGCAGTTCCAGTCGATCGTGAGCAATGTTGCCAAGCTGGCGCTCGACGCCGATGGCGACGTGGTCAAGCTCGGCGAAATGCCGTTCCCCGGTTCGGGCCATTCGGTTTCGGCCGAGCTGACCGAAGCCATCGCCAAGATCGGCGAGAACATGAACCTGCGCCGCACGCAGACCGTTTCGGTCACCGATGGCGTGGTGGAAAGCTATGTGCATAACGCGGTCAAGCCGGGTCTGGGCAAGATCGCCATCCTGGTGGCTCTCGAGTCCACCGGCGACAAGGCTGGCCTGTCGGCTCTCGGCAAGCAGCTCGCCATGCACATTGCCGCTGCCCAGCCGCAGGCAATTGCCCCCGACGAACTGGATCAGGATGTGGTGGCTCGCGAGCGCGCCATCATTCTCGAGCAGGTCAAGGAATCGGGCAAGTCCGCCGAGATCGCCGAAAAGATGGTCGAAGGCCGCATGCGCAAATATTTCGAGGAAGTCACTCTGCTTTCGCAGGTGTTCGTCGTCGATGGCGAGACCAAGGTCGGCGACGTGCTCAAGAATGCCGAGAAGGATGTCGGCGCTCCGATCAAGCTGACCAAGTTCGTGCGTTTCGCCCTGGGCGAGGGCATCGAAAAGGTCGAGACCGACTTTGCCGCTGAAGTCGCCGCTACTGCCGGCGTAAAGTAAGCTGATTGCGGGTGGGCCTATGGGCCCATCCGCTGCTCTCCCGGCGGCCATGATTTGGCCCGGGATCGAGTGCATGACGCCGTTGCATCATTTCCACAGGTGCAGCGCTTCCCCTTGGCGGCGCTATTGCTTAGTGTCGCTCGGGTGCCGCCGGAATCGGTGCCCCATCATGTTTTGTTATCCAAGGGGTTTTGCCGATGGCGCCTGCCTACAAACGCATTCTGCTCAAGGTCTCGGGCGAAGCGCTGGCGGGGGATAATTCCTTCGGTATAGAGCCACCTTTCCTGCAAGCTATTGCCAAGCAGATTGCCGATGTCGCCAGTACGGGCGTGCAGATCGGCATCGTGGTGGGCGGCGGCAATATTTTCCGCGGCATGGCCGGCGCCGCTGACGGCACAGACCGGGTGACGGCAGACCTGATGGGGATGCTGGGGACCATGATCAACGCGCTGGCGCTGTCCAACGCGATCACCCGCCAGGGCGTCAAGGCCAAGGCATTCAGCGCCGTCACCATGCCCAACGTGGCCGATACCTTTACCGCTCGCGCCGCAAAGTCGGCGCTGGAAGACGGTTTTGTGGTTGTGCTCGGCGGGGGGATCGGCAATCCGTTTTTTACGACCGATACGGCTTCGACGCTGCGTGCTATCGAGCTTGAATGCGATGTTGTACTCAAGGGTACCAAGGTCGACGGGGTCTATTCGGACGACCCGATGAAGAACCCGGATGCGCTTCGTTATGACACGATCAGTTATGACGACGTCATCGGGAAAAACCTTAAGGTCATGGATACTGCCGCATTCGCGCTTGCCCGCGACAATTCCATGCCGATAATCGTATATGCGCTCGATGATCCGGGCGGGTTGACCGGCGTGCTTGCCGGCCAGACCCGAAGCACTCTGGTCAGCGCGTCGAACTAGACGAGAAGGACTTAGCTATGGCCGCCACTTACGACCTGAGCGAACTCAAAAGCCGGATGCAGAAATCGATCACCTCGCTGCGTGACGAACTGGGCGGGCTGCGCACGGGCCGTGCCAGCGCCAGCCTGCTGGAACCGGTGACCGTCGAGGCCTATGGTTCGCGGATGCCATTGAATCAGGTGGCGACTGTGACCGTGCCGGAGCCGCGCATGTTGAGCGTGCAGGTGTGGGATCGCCAGATGGCCAATGCTGTCGAGAAGGCCATCCGTGATAGCGGCCTGGGCCTCAATCCGATGGGGGAGGGGCAGATCATCCGCGTGCCGCTGCCCGAGCTCAACGAAGAACGCCGCCGTGAGCTGACCAAGGTTGCGCATAATTATGCCGAGCAGGCTCGCGTGGCCGTCCGCCACATTCGCCGCGATGGCATGGATGTGCTCAAGAAGGCGGAAAAGGATGGCGATATGAGCCAGGACGATGCCCGCGTGCAGAGCGACCTGGTGCAGAAAGCGACCGATGCGGCAGTGGCCGAGATCGATACGGTTGTCGCTGCCAAGGAACAGGAAATCATGCAGGTCTAAGCTTGCACCCACTGCGCCAGGAGAGCGTGGATGTCCATCGACCCCGCCAGCATTGTCGAAGTTGCACCGCGCGCCTCGCTGCGCATTCCGGCGCATCTTGGCGTGATCATGGATGGCAATGGCCGCTGGGCGAAAGCACGGGGCAAGCGCCGCACCGAAGGGCATATCGAGGGCGTCAAGGCGCTACGCAACCTTGTCGAGCTATGCATCAATTACGGTGTGGCAAACCTTACGGTGTTCAGTTTCTCATCAGAGAACTGGACGCGTCCAAAAGACGAAATAATATTTATTTTCAATCTTTTGAGGCGCTTTGTTGCTTCGGATTTGCAACGGCTTATCCGCAATAATGTGCAAGTGCGGATCATCGGGTCGCGCGAGGGGCTGGAGCCGTCCCTGATCCGGCTCATTGATGATGTCGAGGCCAAGACGGCGGCGAATACCGGCCTCGTGTTGATTGTCGCCTTCAATTATGGCGGCAAGGCCGAAATCGTTGACGCGACGCGGCGGATTGCCAGCGAGGTTGCCGCGGGGCGACTGGCGCCGGAGCAGATTTCCGAGGCAACCATCGAGGCAGCGCTCTATACGACCGGCATTCCTCATCCCGACGTCATCGTCCGCACCAGCGGCGAGCAGCGCATTTCCAATTTCCTGCTCTGGCAGGCGGCCTATTCGGAATTCGTCTTCGTAGACGATTACTGGCCCGACTTTAACGAGACCGCATTCCTCCGCGTGCTGGAGATTTTTTCCCAGCGGGTCAGGCGGTTCGGCGGTATCGAGGCGGCGTCACCTTGACCAGTCCAGGCGATTCTTCGTCAGAGCCATCTGCCAATCGCCGCCGCTTGTGGGCCGATCTCGGGCCCCGTCTCGTCTCCGCCGCCGTACTGATCGCATTGACTGCCACGGCGCTTTATGTGGGCAGCTATCTGTTCGCGGCTGTTGTCGGAGGTGTATTTGGCGGCGCCTATCGCGAATGGGAAACCATGGTGTCGCGCGCGCCGCTTACCCCTGGCGGAATGGTGCTCATCGGGCTGGTGGCCCTATCCGGCCTGATTTTTCCGCTATTTGGAGTAATTGGCAGCGCCGGCGTCATTGCCGTGGCTTGCGTCGTGGCCTTGGCCATGCGTGGCGAGGGGCTGTGGTGGCGCGTGCTTGGTCTGGTCATCTATGGCGCGATCATTATCGCCGCCCTGACCATGCGGGGCACAACCATGGCGGGCGTCTGGGCCGGCGTCTATCTGGGCACGGTTGTTTGGATGACTGATTCTGCGGCATTTTTCACCGGCCGGCAGATCGGTGGAGAGAAGCTGGCGCCCGATATTTCGCCCTCAAAAACCTGGTCGGGTGCGCTCGGTGGATTGGCCCTGGGGGTAGGGGCCGGGATGCTGGTCTGGATCGTGGTGACGGAATCGCCGTGGTGGATAGGGTTGGTGCTGTCCATTGCTATCAGCGTGCTGGGGCAGGCTGGCGACCTCACCGAGAGCGCAATCAAACGTCATTTCCGCATCAAGGATAGCGGCGATATCATTCCGGGGCATGGCGGTCTGATGGATCGGCTCGACAGCCTTACATTCGGCGTGTTGCTGGTCGTCCTTGTCGGCGGGTTGCATGCCGGCTTCGGCTCTGTCGCCGAGGGACTGCTCCATTGGTGATGACTCGGCCGCTGGCGCGGCCGGCTCGATAAGGACCGACATGTTCGACTTTGCATTCTGGTTGCTTTCTTACGTCGTTCCGTTTCTGGCGGTGCTGACCATCATCGTCTTCGTTCATGAAATGGGGCACTACCTCGTTGCCCGGTGGAATGGGGTGGCGATCCAGACCTTTTCGATCGGGTTTGGCCGCGAGTTGATCGGCTGGGATGACAGGCACGGTACGCGCTGGCGGATTTCAGCGATTCCGCTGGGTGGTTATGTGCGCTTTGTCGGCGACATGAACGCAGCGAGCGTGCCCGATGCCGAGAGCGTGGCCAATGCCGATCCGGAGCTGGCCCCAAGGCTGTTTGCCAACAAGAATGTCTGGCAACGCATTGCCGTTGTTGTGGCGGGGCCGATTGCCAATCTCATCCTCACCTTCGTCATTCTCTATGGCCTTCTGGTGGGGTATGGCCGCTATACGGTGCCACCGGTAATCGGGGAGGTGACGGTAGCCTCCGTCGCCGAGGCGGCGGGCCTTGAAGCGGGCGACAATGTCGTGTCAGTGGATGGCTATGCCGTGCGCAGTTTCGACGATTTCCAGCGTTTCATCGCGACCGCACCCGAACGGCATGTGAGCATCGTGGTTGATCGCAACGGCACCCAAAAAACCCTCGAGCTGGTGCCCGAGGCTGTCGAGACGCAGGACCGTTTCGGCAATAACCAGCGGATTGGCCGGATCGGGGTGAGTCGAACCATCGATGAGGCTGATGTGACGCTGTATCGGCCGGGGCCGGTGGAGGCAGTGGGGATGACCTTCGAGGAAATCCGCTTCATCGTGCAGCGCACGGGAGCCTTTCTTGGGGATTTCTTCGTCGGCCGGGGTGATGTCGAGCAGCTGGGCGGGCCGGTCAGAGTGGCCAAGGTTTCCGGGCAAGTGGCGACATTGGGCGTGGTTGCGCTCATCAATCTGACAGCGTTGTTGTCGCTTAATATCGGAATCTTCAACCTTTTACCCGTACCCATGCTCGACGGCGGGCACTTATTGTACTATCTCGTCGAAGCTGTGAGAGGGCGACCGCTCAGCATGAGAGTTCAGGAAATAGGGTTCCGTTTCGGATTTGCCCTGGTCCTGGCACTGATGGTGTTCACGCTCTTTAACGACACACTGTTCGCTTATCTCAGAACCTTGGGTTAACCTCTGGTTAGCCTTGGTTCGCAAGGTGTTGCAGGAATACAAGGGCACCAATCATTTGCTAACCGCGTCGAGGCTTCCGCCTTGCCGTTGGTTAAAAAGACGGTAAAACGGTGCAATGGAGTTTGCTTGGGGGAGCGCTGTGCATGGCGAATCCTCGGGCCTGGTCGCAGAAGGCAATAAAAATATGATCCACCCCACCAAGCTGATGCGCGGCGCTTTCTTCGCGCTGGCAATCCTGGGCGCTGCCCCGCTGGCAGGCTCCGGTGTTCCGCTTCTTGGCGTTGTCTCTGCTCATGCCCAGCAACAGCTTGTTGGCTCGGTATTGTTCGAGGGTAACCGCCGCTTCTCCGACAAGCAGCTGCTCGCCATGGTCGATATGTCGGCCTCGGGCATCTTCTCGCAGCAGCGATTGGCTGCTGATGCCGAGAGCATTCGTCAGGCCTATGATCGCGACGGCTTCCGCGGCGTCACGGTGACCCCGCGTACCGAAGCGACGGCCGATGGCCGCGTTCGTGTGACCTTCGTGGTCAATGAAGGTGATCGCGCTGGTATCGCAGCGATCAACTTCACCGGCAATAATGCGTTCAATTCCGGCAACCTCAAGGGCGCCATGCTCACCAAGGAAACCGGCATTCTGAGCTGGCTTTTCAAGGATGACACCTATGACGAGCAGAAGATCGCCGTCGATCGTGAGCGCATCCGCCTTTACTACGCCAATCGCGGCTATCCCGATACGCAGGTGACTTCGGTCGGCGAGTTCGATGCGTCGCGCAACGCGTATTTCATCAATTTCACGATCAATGAAGGCCAGAAGTACAGCTTCGGCAAGGTTGGTATCGAGACCAGCATCAATGGTCTGGATACCAATGCGCTGACCGGTTCCGTGGATACTCGCGAGGGTGGTGGCTACTCGGTTACCGACCTGCAGAAGACCATCGAAGATATGTCCTATCAGGCGACGTCACAGGGCTATGCCTTTGCCGATGTTCGCGCTCGCCTTGACCGTGACGTCACCAACGGCCGGTTCAATGTCACCTATCTGGTGGACGAGGGTGCTCGTATCTATGTCGAGCGCATCAATATCACCGGTAACACCAAGACCCGCGATTTCGTGATCCGGCGTGAGCTGGAATTCGGTGAAGGCGACCCCTTCAACCGTTCGATGGTGATCCGTGGCCGCAAAAATATCGAGGCGCTTGGCTTCTTCTCGGCCGTGCAGCTGTCGACGGCTCCTGGCTCGGCTGCCGACAAGGTTGTGCTGAATATTGCCGTGACCGAGCAATCGACCGGTGAATATGGTGCGACCGCGGGCTATTCGACCTCGGAAGGCATTCTGGGTGAGATCTCGCTAACTGAACGCAATTTCCTGGGGCGTGGCCAGTATCTGCGTGCCGCTATCGGCGCGTCGGAATCGGGTCGTACCTTCGACTTCTCGTTCACCGAGCCTCGTTTCATGGGTCTCAAGGTCGCGGCGGGCGTTGATGCCTATCACCGCATTACCGACGAGAACTCCAGGAACTTCTATGGCGTCCAGGCGACCGGCGGCCAGCTGCGTGCCAGCATGCCGATCATCAGCGACCTGACGGCCACGGTGTTTGTCGGCGCGGAGCGCAAGCACATCACCGATACCGACCTGACTTACAAGTCTCTGCTCGTCAATGACGGCGACGAATACTACAAGGCGTTCGTTGGCTATACGCTGACCTGGAATGGCGTCGATGACACCAAGAACCCGACGGAAGGTCTCTATGGTACCTTCACGCAGCAGTATATCGGCTGGGATCATAACCTGCTGAAGACTGAGGCGCGGGCTCGCTACTTCGTGCCGCTGCTCGACGATAGCGGTATTGTTGCCAGCGTTCGCGGTCAGGCCGGTGTGATCAATGACTTCAGCGGCGACGGCGTCAGCCCGGTGGAAGCCTTCATGCCTGGTTCGCAGCTGATCCGTGGCTTCGAGAGCCGTGGCTTGGGGCCGCGTATCGTGGGCGACCAGTATCTGGGTGCGACGCTCTATGCAGGCATCTCGGGTGAAATCGAGTTCCCGCTGCCGATCCTGCCGGAAACCTATGGCTTGTCTGGTGCTGTTTGGGCTGATGCTGCCTGGATCAGCGGTTCCGATCTGCCGAACAGCAATGGCAATGCGATTGACCCGAACAGCGTCGACTCGCCGTGGCGGACGTCGATTGGTGCCTCGCTGATCTGGGACTCGCCGTTTGGTCCGCTGCGTGGTGACTTTGCTCACGTCCTCAGCAAGTCGTCTGCGGATCGTACCCAGGTGTTCCAGTTGACCCTGCAAACTCTGCTCTAGTCTAAAGTGCAGTAACTCAGTTATTGAGCCGCGGGGCGGTAGCGCCGCGGCTCAACTGTTTTAAGTGATGACATGGTCGATACCCGATTTCATCGTTTCGCCGGAACGGCGACTCTTGGCGCCATCCTGAACGCGGCTGGTCGCAGCGAATTGCTTCCTCTGGTTGCAAAGGACGACCCTGTCATTTCGGGCGTAGCCGAGCTGGACCTGGCTGGGCAAGACGAATTGGCACTGGCCGCCCACACGGACTATCTCGATGCGCTGCGCGAGACGACGGCAGGCGCCGTCATTGTCTCTCAGGCGCTGCGCGATGCGGTGCCTGCGGGCACTATGGCCATAGTTGTCGATAAGCCGCATCACCTCTTCGCCGATATTTTGGACCAGCTCTATCCGTCCAATACCCGTTCGGTCATTTCAGCGGGCCGAGATGACTTGGGAGCACCGATCCTTGAGCGCGATGTCATATTGGGTTCCAATGTCGTGGTTGGCGCCGGCGTCGAGATTGGCCGCGGCACTATCATCGGCGCCAATACGGTAATCGGGGCCGGTGTCACTATCGGCCGCAATTGCATTATCGCGGCCAATTGCACCATCGAATGTGCACATATCGGCAATGACGTAGTCATTCATTCGGGCGTGCGTATCGGCACCGAAGGCTTCGGCTGGCTGGATTTTGGCACTGCCAACCGCAAACTGCCCCAATTGGGCCGCGTGCTGTTACAGGACCGGGTCGAGGTCGGTGCCAATTCAACCATCGATCGCGGCGCTCTGGGCGATACGATGGTGGGGGAAGGCACCAAGATCGATAATCTGGTGCAGATCGGCCATAACTGCCGTATCGGCCGCAATTGCATTATCGCGGCGATGAGTGGCCTGGCAGGATCAACCATCGTGGAAGACAGCGTCCTGATGGGCGGCGGAGCAGGCACCTCCGGTCACCTGACGATCGGCGCGGGTTCGGTGATACATGGCCGGGCGGCGGTGACCAAGGACTGGCCGGCGGGATCGAAACTTGCCGGAGCTCCAGCGCAAGATATAAGAGATTTCTGGCGCGAGATTGCTACGATGCGCAAACTATCAAAAGGGGACAAGCGGGGATGACCGACAGCGCGATAGAGGGCACTGAACTTGCGGCGATGGATATCGCTGAAATTCTCAGAAGCCTGCCTCACCGCTATCCGTTCCTGATGATCGACAAGATTATCAAGATCGACGGCGACGAGACGGCCGTGGGCATCAAGAACGTGACCTTCAATGAGCCCATTTTCCAGGGCCATTTTCCCGAGAATCCCATTTTCCCGGGCGTGCTGATCATCGAAGGCATGGCTCAGACGGCCGGTGCGATCGTGATCAAACATGATGCGGGGGGCGGCAAGAAAAACATCGTCTTGATGCTTGGTGTGGACAAGGCCAAGTTCCGCAAGCCGGCCGGTCCTGGCGATGTTATCGAGTTTCATATTGCCAAGATTCAGCGCCGGCGGAACGTTGGCCGCTATGAAGCCAAGGCCATTGTCGAAGGCACCGTAATCGCAGAAGCGGAGATCACTGCCATGATCATCGAGGCGACATCGTGAGCGATGCCGCGATCCATCCGTCAGCGATTGTCGGACCAAATGCGCGCATTGGCAAAGGCGTTAAGATCGGCCCTTACTGTACAGTGGGTGACAATGTCATTCTCCATGACAATGTGGAGCTGGTCTCGCATGCCGTCGTGGACGGCCATACGGAAGTTGGCGCGGGTTCGCGGATATTTCCCTTCGCTTCGGTGGGCCTCCAGCCGCAGGATCGCAAATATCACGGGGAAAATTCCCGCCTGGTAATTGGCGAACGTTGCACCATCCGGGAGGGGGCGACACTCAACCCCGGCACTGAAGGCGGTGGCATGCTGACCAAGATCGGCGATGACTGCCTGATCATGGCCGGCGCTCACGTTGCTCACGATGCCATTCTCGGCAACAACGTCATAATGGCCAATTATGTGGGCATTGCCGGCCATTGCCAGGTTGGCGATAATGTCATTTTCGGCGGCAGTTGCGTCGTGCACCAATTTACGCGGGTGGGGGCACATGCCTTTATCGGCGCCCACTCCATGATTGATGGCGACGTGATCCCCTATGGCATGGCCGTTGGCAACAGAGCGGTACTGACGGGGCTCAACCTGGTCGGGCTCAAGCGCTACAAGTTTGATCGCGAGGCGATCCATAAGCTGCGGGCGGCCTACCGGATGATTTTTGCCAGCGAAGGCACGCTGCGGGAGCGCGTCGAGGATGCAGCCGAACTGTTCAAGGGTAATGCCCTGGTACAGGATGTGGTAGCTTTCATAACAGCCGCGTCCGATCGGCCGATCCTGCTGCCGCGCAACGGCCCAACGCTCGAATAGGCCCCCAAAGCGGAGCGGCAACGCATGACCTTACCTATTGCGCGGCCGCTCAAGCTTTTCGTGTTGGCTGGCGAGCCTTCGGGCGACCGGATTGCCGCCGATGTGGTCCGCCGGCTGCGCGAGCGGACGCCGGTAGATTTGAGCGGTGTCGGTGGCGAAGAGCTGAGCGGGCAGGGGCTGCAATCGCTGTTCCCCATGAGCGATCTGGCTGTAATGGGCGTCACCGACGTCCTGAAACGGCTACCGCTGCTATTGTGGCGGATTGAGCAGACGGCGCGCGCCATCAGGGCTAGTCAGCCGGATATCGTCGTGCTGTTCGATGCGCAGGATTTTTCAGCGCTGTTGGCGCGGCGCTTGCGCCGCAAGGGTTATGATCGACCGATCCTGCTCTATGTGGCGCCATCAGTATGGGCGCGCTCGCCAGGCCGGGCGCCAAAGCTGGTGCCGCTGTTCAACGAAGTGCTGGCCGTATTGCCGTTTGAACCCGGGGTCATGTCCCGGCTCGGCGGCCCGCCCACGGCTTATGTGGGGCATCCGGCATTGGGCGAGCGGCTCACACTGAGGGATGCGGTCGACACCGGGCCGATGGTGCTTCTGCCGGGGAGCCGCGATGGTGAGTTGCGTCGGCATCTGCCTTTGTTCCGGCAGGTAGCGGCAGAGGTAGCAAACCATCCGGCGGTGAGCGGTTTCGTTATTCCAACGCTACCGGCACTGGCCGAGCGGCTGCGCCGCGAGGTAGCTGACTGGCCTGTGCCGGTCACGGTGATTTCCGAGCGCTCTGCACGCGCCGCGCTTTATGAGCGGGCAGTGCTGGCACTGGCCGTTTCGGGCACGGCGACGCTGGAACTGGCGTTGGCCGGTGTGCCCATGGTGATCAGCTATGTCATGGACGGGCACCAGGCGCGGGTCTACGAGAAGATCAACCGGCCGATGATCGGCTTGCCCAATATCGTCCTCAAGCGCCTGGCGGCACCGGAACTGGTATTGTCGCAGCCGGACGCAGGCTTGTTACTTAGTGCCGTGCGGGTGTTGCTCGACGACAAGGCCGCCCGTCAGGCACAGATCGAAGCCTTTGGCGAGATGTCGAATTTGATGGAATATGGCGAGGCCGATGCGCCGCGACAGGACCCGGCGGAGCGGATATTGGCCTGGTGGCCGCGGAGCTAGTTCCCAGCGAAACGACCCGCGCCGCGCGCTGCGGAATCGAATAGGGCCGTATCCAAATCGGATACGGCCCTATTATTTGTCTTAACGGGTTGCGATCGGCTCGAAATCGCGGGCAGGAGAGCCGTTGTAGAGCTGGCGGGGGCGGCCGATTTTCTTCTGCGGGTCGGCGATCATTTCCTTCCACTGCGAAATCCAGCCGACGGTGCGCGCGACGGCGAACAGCACGGTGAACATCGAGGTGGGGAAGCCGATGGCTTCGAGGATAACGCCGGAATAGAAATCGACGTTTGGATAGAGCTTGCGATCGATGAAATAGGGATCTTCGAGCGCGATCCGCTCGAGTTCCTGAGCGACTTGCAGGGTGGGATTATTGTGCACGCCGAGCAGATCGAGCACTTCCTTGGCGGTGGCCTGCATCACCGTGGCGCGCGGGTCGAAGTTCTTGTAGACGCGGTGACCAAAGCCCATCAGGCGGAACGGATCGTTCTTGTCCTTGGCACGCTCAATGAATTCGGGGATGCGGTCGACGGTGCCGATTTCCTTGAGCATATTGAGCGCGGCTTCATTGGCGCCGCCATGGGCCGGACCCCAGAGGCAGGCAACGCCGGCGGCGATACAGGCGAAGGGGTTGGCATCGGACGAGCCGGAGAGGCGCACGGTCGACGTCGAGGCGTTCTGCTCGTGATCGGCATGGAGCGTGAAGATCAGGTCCATGGCGCGGGCGATGCGGGGATCGACCTTGTATTCCTCGGCCGGAACGGCAAAGCACATATGCAGGAAATTGGCCGCATAATCGAGATCGTTGCGCGGATAGACGAAGGGCTGGCCGACCGAATATTTGTAGGCCATGGCGGCGATCGTCGGCATTTTGGCGATCATGCGGATCGAGGCGATCTCGCGCTGGCGCGGATCGTTGATATCAGTGGAGTCATGGTAGAAGGCGGCCATAGCGCCGACCACGCCGGTCATGACAGCCATTGGGTGGGCGTCGCGGCGGAAGCCACGGAAGAAATAGTGCATCTGCTCATGCACCATGGTGTGGCGGGTCACCAGCTCGTCGAATTCGGCCATCTGGGCCTTGCTGGGCAGCTCGCCGTAGAGCAGCAGATAGCAGACTTCGAGGTAATTGCTCTTGGCGGCAAGCTGGTCGATCGGATAGCCGCGATAGAGCAATTCGCCCTTGTCGCCATCGATATAGGTGATCGCGCTATCGCAAGCGGCCGTCGAGGTGAAGCCGGGATCGTAGGTGAACAGCCCGGTCTTGGCGTATAGAGATCGGATGTCGATCACTTCAGGCCCGACAGATCCGGCCAGTACCGGAAATTCGTAAGTCTGGTCCCCGATGACGAGTTTGGCGACTTTATCGGTCATTCAGCTCTCCTCGAAGGCCCCTGAACCCCACAAAGAAGGAAGTTTCGGTGGGGATGGGGCCGCAAAATTTGGCGGTCTTGAGTGTGTCGGGATTGGTACCAGTTTTTGCCCGACCGAAGCAACTAATGGGTAAGCAAGGCTTACCCTCCTAATAGCACTAGACAGCGCTGATCTGATCCTCCAGGCGAGCCATGCTTTCCTCGCGGCCGATCAACACCATGACCTCGAAAATGCCCGGCGAGACGGTCCGTCCGGTGAGGGCGGCGCGCAGGGGTTGGGCGAGTTTGCCCAGCTTGAGTCCCTTGGTTTCGGCAAGCGCACGCATGGCGGCGTCAATGGCTGGAACGCTCCACTCGTTGAGGCCGCGCAGGGTTTCTTCCATATCGGCCAGAACGCCACGGGCATCTGGGGTCAACAGAGCCGATGCTGCTGCGTCGATAGCAAGCGGACGTGACGCATAGATGAACTGGGCGAGATCGATCAGCTCGAGAATGGTCTTGGCGCGGGGTTGCAGCTCGGGCAGGGCGGCGAGGGCGGTGGCCTTGTTCGCCACCAGGCCTTCGAGATCGGCCAGGCGGCCGACTTCCTCGGCCGTCGCGACCATGATGTCGTAGAGATAATCCGGCTTGGCCTCGCGGATATAATGGCCGTTAATGCTCTCGAGCTTGACGAAATCGAAGCGGGCGGCGCCCTTGTTCAGGCCTTCGAGGCTGAACCACTCCACCATCTGCTCGGTGGAGAAAATCTCGTCGTCGTCATGGCTCCAGCCCAGGCGGGCGAGATAATTGCGCAATGCCTCGGGCAGATAGCCCATCTGGCGATAGGCCTCGACGCCTAGCGCACCATGGCGCTTGGAGAGCTTGGCGCCATCGGGGCCGTGAATCAGGGGGATGTGGGACATGTCCGGCACGGTCCAGCCCATCGCATTGTAGATGACGATCTGGCGGGCGGCATTGGTCAGATGGTCGTCGCCCCGGATAATGTGGGTGACGCCCATATCGTGATCGTCGACCACCACGGCATGCATATAGGTGGGCGTGCCGTCAGAGCGCAGGATGATGAAATCATCCAGATTCTCGGTTTTGAACACGACCTTGCCCTGAACGTGATCGTTGACGACGATCTCGCCGGTAAGAGGAGCCTTGATGCGGATGACGGGCTCGACGCCGGCCGGAGCTTCCTTAGGGTCGCGGTCTCGCCAATAGCCATTGTAGCGCGGGGGCTTGCCTGCGGCACGGGCTTCTTCGCGCATCTGGTCAAGCTCGGCGGGCGAGCAATAGCAATAATAGGCATGGCCCATTTTCACCAGCTCATGGGCGATTTCGGCATGGCGGGCGGCGCGGCCGAACTGGCTGATCGGCTCGCCCTCCCAGGTGAGGCCGAGCCAGGTGAGCCCATCGATAAGCGCGGTGACAGCTGCTTCGGTCGAGCGTTCGCGGTCGGTATCTTCGATGCGCAGGAGCATTTTGCCGCCGGTCTTGCGGGCATAGGCCCAATTGAACAGCGCCGTGCGGGCACCGCCAATATGCAGATAACCGGTGGGCGAAGGAGCGAAGCGGGTGACAACCTGGGACATGGCGACCGGAAAGTTTGGACGAATTTGCGAGCCGTGTGTACCATAGAGGGGCACGAGCGCAAGGGCGGGGGCTAGGCGGGTGCTAGGGGCAGAAACACTTGAGCCGAGGACCGCGCCGGAACGGGCAAGAGCGCGGCCGAAAAAATCTCCAGCAAAACTTCAATCTTGGCCGTTAAACCACGATAAAAAAAGTGCTTTATCTTCTCTTCTGGGCGGCCTCGTTGCTGCGATGGTGGCCCGCCGGCTGTTTGTGCTGTTGCCGTTTGCCATGATTTTCGGGTTGGCGGGCTATGCCCAGTTGCCGTTCGAACCCCTGCCATTCGCTTTGGCCGGCATGGCGGCGGGGCTTGGCGTTGTTGTCGCTCTGACGTGGCGTTTTCGGACACTGCCCGCGGTAGCGCTGCTATGCGCGTTCTGGGCCGGATTTTGTCTATTGCCAATTCATGGCGGATTATCCGGCACCAAGATGCTGGCTTTTCCCGCCTATGGCGAATTCCAGGGACGGGTTGATGCGATCATCTCGGCCAATGCCGAGGAGCGGCGCATCATTGTGTCGGCGTTGGAGCCGTTGGGAACGACGCGGCCAGTCGCAATCCGGCGGGCGCGATTGCTGGTGCCGGCTGAGCCGGTTTTGGAGCCGGGGGACACAATATCGGGACGGCTGCGGTTGGCCCCGGTCCCGGGACCCGTGCTGCCGGGTGGCTACGATGGGCAGTTTCATTCCTATTTTTCGGGTATTGGCGCTTATGGCTCGGTGATCGGCGACCTTGCTGTCATTGCGCCGGCGAGCGGCTTTGATCCGGGCCGGATGATCGAAGGCATGCGCTATGCCATTGGTGCTCGGATCGATGCGGTGCTCGACGGGGATACGGCGGCCATTGGGCGCGCTATGGTGATGGGCGACCAGAGTGCGCTGAGCGATGAGACGCGGGACGTGCTCGCGGCATCAGGGCTGGCCCATATCTACTCGATTTCGGGTCTGCATCTGTCCATTGTCGCCGGTGGTGTCTTCTGGCTGTTGCGATTGGGCTTCGCGGCGGTGCCGGCACTGGCAATACGGCTGCCGGTCAAGAAGCTGGCGGCAATTGCCGGGTTGGTCGCAGCAGGGGGATATCTCATGCTGGCGGGTGGGTTGGCCAATGTGCCGGCGCTTCGCTCCACCATAATGCTGGCTCTGATCTTCGGGGCGGTTCTGGCCGGGCGGCGAGCGCTCACCATGCGCAATGTGGCAATCGCGGCGCTCATGATTATCCTCATTGATCCTGCCAGTGTGTTCCGGCCCAGCTTCCAGCTCTCATTCGCGGCCGTGGTTGGGCTGATCGGCTATTTCGAGATGCCGCGGCGGCCCGTGAAGGGAAGCAGCGGCTGGCTGTTGCGGATGGGCAGCACCGTTTGGGTGACAGCGATGACGAGCCTCATCGCCGGCCTCGCTACACTATTGTTCTCGGCCTACCATTTTCAACAGACGGCACCGCTTGGCGTGGTCGGCAATGTGCTGGTCTTGCCGGTGGTGAGCCTCGTCATCATGCCATTCGCGGTGATTTCGGTGTTGCTGATGCCGTTTGGCATAGAGGGCCTTGCCGTATCCATCATGGGGTGGGGGATCGACCGGATGGTCGATGTCGGCGTGCTGGTGGCGGGGTGGAGTGAGGGGCTGACCGGTAACCCGTTGCTGACGCCTGTGGCGATGCTGATCGGGCTGGCGGCGCTCGCCTGGTTCGCCTTTATCGGCAATTGGTGGCGGATGGCAGGGCCGGTGGTGGCGCTGCCGCTGATCCTGTTGCTCGGGCTCGATCAACGGCCCGACATTCTGGTTGCGGATACGACGCAGGCTGTCGCCTTGCGCGGTGCGGAAGGCGTGGGGTTGGTGACCGGGCGCATTGGCAGCTTTGCCGTGGAAGTGTGGAGCCAGCACTATCAGGAGGCGATTGGGCAGGGGCTGGCTGAGGCGCGGTGCGACAGTATCGGCTGCGTGGCGGTGACGCCGCAATTTTCGATTGCCGTGATCAAGAGCGCGGCGGCTTTTGCCGAGGATTGCCCGCTGCATGACCTGGTGATCAGCCGCATCAGGGTGCCCGCGACATGCGCTGTGGCGCAATATATCGACGCGGCGGCGCTGCGGACGGGCGGGGTGCATTGGCTGCGGTGGGATGAAACGGCGGGGCGGTTCGATATCCGCACCGCCGTTCCTAATATTACGAGGCCTTGGCGAGTTTTGCCACGGTGACGCCAGCGGCCGGCATTTCGGCAGTGCCCAGCACATAGCCGGATTCGTCGGCGGCCGGGTTCAGCGTGGCGGCGCCGGAGCCGTAGTTGACGTAGATGCGGAAGCCGTCGCGTACGCGGGAGCGCACGCCGGCCGGCAGCAGCAGGGTGGGCACATCAGCTTCGGCAATCAGATAGTCGATGATGCGCTGGGTCAGGGCCTTGTTGCCGCTGGCAGCAAGGTAATGCAGCTTGCCCTGGGCGATCAGCACCGGCCAGCCGTCGGCGTCCTCAATCTCGACTTCGGCGCGGGTTTCGATGCGTTCGCGCCAATGCCGGACGGCACCGCCGCCGCCACGGACTTCGACCTCAAGAGTGGGATCGACGCTATCGATGCGCAGGACTTTGGCGTCGAGCAGATTGCTCGGCAGATCGGGCGCGAGGGCGGAGGGAATGGCGAAATTCTGCGTTTTGGAGCCGGAGCGGGGGCCGAGCAGCAGGTGCCCCTCGAAATCGGCAATGGCTTCGCGCAGGGCGTCATTCCAGGCAAAGAGCGCCGGAATGGCGACGATGTCGTAACCGGCAAAGCTTTTGGTGCTGGGCGACAGGATATCGATATCGACGCCGTGCTTGCGGAAGGCGGCATAGACGGCGCGGACATGGGCGCTGTGGCTAAAACCCTTGGCTTGGGGCTGGATCTGCCAGGCCCATTCGCTCTGATAGTCGAAAACGATGGCGACACGGCCCTTGGCGGCTTTGCCGGCAATGGCGGTCTGGCGCAGTTCCTGAGCGACCTGGGCGGCTTCGTGATAGGCGGGGGCCGGTTCGCTGTCGGGCCGCAAGAGGCCGGCATGCATCTGCTCCTGGGCGAACGGGGCCTGCCGCCAGCGGAAATAGGAGACGACTTCGGCGCCATGGGCAAAGGCTTCCCAGGCCCAGAGACGGGCCATGCCGGGGAGCGGATCGGGATTGAAATTGGCCCAGTTCACCGGGCCAGGCTGCTGTTCCATGATCCACATGCGGCCATGGCCGACGGCGCGATAGAGATCGTGGTGGAAGGCCTGATAATCGGGTTCGCCCTGGCGCATATAGTGGTGCTTGACGTCTTCGGGCTCGTCGCTCATGGCCAGGTGCCCGAGCGGATAGGCGTCCCAGCTGGCGACGTCGAGGGTTTCGGCCACGTCGTAATGGTCGAATTCGGTATAGCGGCCCATGAAATTGTGGATGACCGGCAGGTCGGGGCGCTTGGCCTTGAGGATATCGTACTGCACCTTGTTGAAGGCGGCGACCTGATCGGAGGCGTAGCGGCGGAAATCGAGATCGTGGGCGGGCGCGGCTTCGCAGACCAGAAGGTTTGGCAGTTCGATCTGGTCGAAGCGATTGTATTCCATGGACCAGAAAACGTTGCCCCAGGCCTCGTTCAGGGCCGCGATCGTGCCGTAGCGGGCTTCGAGCCAGGTGCGGAAACCGGCTTCGGCGGCGGGGGAATAGGAATAGGTGGTGCCGTGGCAGCCATATTCATTGTCGGTCTGCCAGCCGCCGAGCGCTGGGTGATTGCCGACGGCATCGGCCAGCAGCTGGGTGATGCGGGCGGCTTCCTCGCGATAGCCGAGATGGGAGAAGTCGTAGTGGCGGCGTGAGCCGAAACCCTTTTTGCGGCCATTGGCGTCGACGGCGAGCATATCGGGATGCTTGTCGACCATCCAGCGCGGCGGCGTGGCGGTGGGTGTGCCGAAGACGACTTTGAGCCCGTGGCGGCCCAGCACGTCCATGGCCCGGATGATCCAATCAAAGCGCAGGTCGCCGGGGGTGGGTTCGAGCTTGGACCAGGCGAATTCGCCGATGCGGACGAATTTGATGCCGACCTCAGCCATGCGAGCGGCGTCGCGGTCCCACCAGTCTTCGGGCCAGTGTTCGGGGTAGTAGCAAACGCCAAGGGCAGGGGTCATTTTATGGCTCTAGAGGGCAATCGGAGTTTCGGGAAGGCCGGCGACATCGACGGCGATGGCAAAGAGCCCACCGGCAACTTTCTCGGCGGCGAGTTGTTCGGCGCTGAGATTCTTGTTGGCGGTGGTGATGAATAGCGTCTTGAGGTCGGGGCCGCCGAAAGCGGGGCAGGTGACCTGGCTGACGGGGACCTCGATGATACAGTCGACTGAGCCATCGGGGGCGTGGCGGACGACGCAGGAGCCGCCCCAGCGGGCGTTCCACAGATAGCCCTGGCTATCGACCACAGCGCCATCGGGATAGCCGCGATGGTTGGAGACATCGGCAAAGAGGGTCCATTCGCCATTGGGCAGACCCGTTGCCGGATCGGTGGGGCATTGCATGATCTGTTTGGTCGGCGTGTCGGACCAATAGGCGATGGTGCCATCAGGCGAGAAACAGGTGGCGTTGGGAATCTTGATACCGGATTTGAGCGTAGTGAGCGTACCGGCGCGGTAATGATAGACCGAGCCGATCGGGGTTTCCTGTTCGCCCTTGGTCATGGTGCCGATCCAGAACGCGCCCGAGGGATGGACGCGGCTGTCATTGGTGCGGGTCAGCGCGTTGCCGGCTTCGATTTCGTTGATGCGGTTCATGCCGCCGGTGGCGAGATCGAATTGCTTGAGGCCGGTTTCGGTGGCCAGCGCCAGGGTGTGGTCATCGATAATCGCAGCGGCGGCGACGATTTCGTTGAACAGCCAGCTATCGGCGATTTCACCTGCGGCGGTGACGGCGAATAGTGTCTGCTCGTTGATGTCGAAGAAGAACAGCTGCTGGCGGCCAGGATGCCAGATCGGGCCTTCGCCCAGGGCGCATTGGCTATCGAGCAGGAGCTTTGCCGTCTGGGTCATTGGGCCATGCCCGTGTCATACGCGGCAACGGCCGTGGCGGCGCGCTCGGCGACCGCGGCAGCGTCCATGCCGGGCTTGTAGATATAGGTGCCCAGGCCAAAGCCGGTGCAGCCGGCGGCGAAGAATTCGCTGAAATTGTCGGGATTGGCCCCGCCCACGGCATAGACCGGGACTTCGGGTGGCAGCACGGCCTTCATGGCCTTGATGCCTTTGGCGCCCAGCACCTCGGCGGGGAAGAATTTGAGGCCGGTGGCGCCCGCCTTGATGGCGCGGAAGGCCTCGGTGGGGGTGAATACGCCGGGATAGGAGAGCAGCTGGATGCGCACGCTCTCCTCGATCACCGCTTTGTTGGTGTCGGGCGAGACGATGAAGGTGCCCCCGGCATCGGCCACAGCCCAGACCTGCTTTTTGGTGAGCACGGTGCCCGCGCCGATGGCGGCCTGGTCGCCCAGGGCGTTGGAGGCCAGCGCAATGCTGGTCAGCGCGTCGGGGGAATTGAGCGGCACCTCGATCATGGTGATCCCGGCGGCGACCAGCGCCTCGCAGACGGCGACGGTTTCGGGTGGCGTGATGCCGCGCAGGATGGCGATGATGTGACGATGATTCATGGGGTAACTCCGATCAGGCGATGGCGCTGCGGGCGGCTTTGAGACCAGCCAGCACCACATCTGTTGCATCGACGGGGATGCCTGTTGCGCCGGTTTTGGCGAGCACATCGGCATAAAGCGCGCAAAGTGCGGCCGAGCCGATCAATGGCACAGGTTCGGCACCGATGAGATGACGATTGCTGCCGATCTCGGTACCGATCAACAGGCCGGACAGGAAGCCGGCGCACCAATCGGGCGCGCGGCCGGACAGGAGCGAGCCGGCGCGGACCTGGAACAACTGGCCGAGCAAGTCCTGGGGGCGCGCAAGGCCGGCTTCGGCGCCGGCAACAAAGCCTTCGGCGCGGGCGGGACCGTCGAGCGGGCCATTGAGGGAATGGCGCAGCACGGAATGAGTGCTGAGGATTTCGAACAATTCGCCGGTCATGGCGGTGGCGAAGTGGTCGATATGGGTGCCGCTGAGCTGGGCCCATTTAGAATGGGTGCCGGGCATGCAGACCACGCCCGTATAGCCGGGGCGGAGGGCGGCGAGGCCGAGTAACTGGGTTTCTTCGCCGCGCATGACATTGTCGGCGCCGTTTTTCTGGCAGACGCCGGGCAGAATCGAGACCGCGAAGCGGGTGTTCGGCATGGCGGGCTGGACGGCGCCGGCGAGCAGGTGGCGCAGATCGGTGGGGGCTTCGAGATAGGGCGCTTCGAGCCAGCCTTGGCGGGCGCCGGCCATGCCGCAGACCAGCACATCAATGGAGCCGGCGCGGGTACCGGTGACCCCGTCGAGCAATTCGCTCAGCGCGGCGGGATAGTCCTCGCGCGTGAGTTTACCCATGCCCTTGGGGGAATTGCGCGAAAATGTGACCGCGCCATCGGCGGCAATGCCCCAGGCGCGCAAGTTCGAGGTGCCCCAATCAACGGCGACCCAATCCACAATATCAGTCAAATCACTCCCCCTGAGCCGCATGCCTTATCCCGGCGGGGCGACCCTAATCGTAGAGCGCCGGTGGAGCCAGCCAGAATCTGTGGCTGCCGGCGCGACAGAAGAAGGGCCCAAGCCGCATGGTTTCGTCTCCTCATTTGGTAAGCGAGCAGACGCGTTTCGGAACATTGCACAGGGCTTTTTTCCGCGCCTCTAAAAAGTATGATTTTTTGGCAGAATTCCGTTCACTCTCGCTATGGGCATGCTAGAAAGCTGCAATCGTTGAGGCACGATCCGCCAGCGCGGACAGTGAGGTATGAGGAAATGACTGCCAGCAAGCCCCAGAAGCTGCGTTCGCGCGCTTGGTTCGATAATCCTGACAATCCAGATATGACGGCGCTTTATCTCGAGCGTTACATGAACTTTGGCGTGTCGCGCGAAGAGCTGCAATCGGACAAGCCGATCATCGGCATCGCGCAGACCGGGTCCGATCTTTCGCCGTGCAACCGCCACCACATCGTGCTGGCCGAGCGCGTGCGCGAAGGCATTCGCGAAGCGGGCGGCATTGCCATCGAATTCCCGGTGCATCCGATTCAGGAAACCGGCAAGCGTCCGACGGCCGGGCTGGACCGGAACCTGGCCTATCTGGGCCTGGTCGAAGTGCTGTACGGCTATCCGTTGGATGGCGTGGTGCTGACCATTGGGTGCGACAAGACCACGCCTGCCATGCTGATGGGCGCGGCGACGGTCAATATTCCGGCAATTGCGCTGTCGGTCGGGCCGATGCTGAATGGCTGGCACAAGGGCGAGCGGACGGGCTCGGGCACGATTGTGTGGAAGGCACGCCAGATGATGGCGGCCGGCGAGATCGATTATGCCCAGTTCATCGAACTGGTGGCGTCTTCGGCGCCCTCGACGGGCTATTGCAATACGATGGGCACGGCCACGACGATGAACTCGCTGGCCGAGTCGCTGGGCATGCAACTGCCGGGTTCGGCGGCGATCCCCGCGCCTTATCGCGATCGTCAGGAAATGGCCTATCGCACCGGCAAACGCATTGTGGACATGGTGCATGAGGATTTGAAGCCCTCGGACATCCTGACCAAGGACAATTTCATCAATACGATCGTGGTCAATTCCGCGATCGGCGGCTCGACCAATGCGCCGATCCATATCCAGGCCATTGCCAAGCATATTGGCGTGGAACTGGAATTGCAGGATTTCCAGACCTATGGGCACAAGGTGCCGCTGCTGGTGAATTTGCAGCCGGCCGGCGAATATCTGGGCGAGGATTATTACCATGCCGGCGGCGTGCCGGCGGTGGTCAACGAGCTGATGGGGCAGGGCCTGATCCGCGAGAATGCGCCGACGGTCAATGGCAAGACCATTGGCGAGAATTGCCGCAATACGCCGATCCAGGATGACAGGGTCATCCGGCATTTCGACAATCCGCTCAAGACCGAGGCCGGGTTCCTGGTGCTCCGCGGCAATCTCTTCGACAACGCCATCATGAAGACCAGCGTGATCTCCTCCGAGTTCCGCGATCGCTACCTCAACAATCCGGCTCACCCCGGCATGTTCGAGGGCAAGGCGGTGGTGTTCGATGGTCCGGAGGATTATCACCACCGGATCGACGATCCGTCGCTGGCGATCGACGAGAATACGCTGCTGTTCATGCGCGGCGCCGGGCCGATCGGCTATCCGGGCGCGGCGGAAGTGGTCAACATGCGGCCCCCTGATTACCTGATCAAAAAGGGCATTCACTCGCTGGCCTGTATTGGCGATGGCCGCCAGTCGGGCACGTCGGGCTCCCCCTCGATTCTCAATGCATCGCCGGAAGCGGCGGCGGGCGGCAATCTCGCCATCCTCAAGACCGGGGACCAGGTGCGGATCGACCTCAACAAGGGTACGGCCGATATCCTGATCTCCGACGCCGAGATCGCCACCCGGCGGCAGGAACTGGCTGAGGCTGGCGGATACAAATATCCCAAGCATCAGACGCCCTGGCAGGAAATCCAGCGTGGCATCGTTGGCCAGCTTGGCGACGGCGCCATTCTCAAGCCAGCCGAGAAATACCAACGGATTGCCCAGACTAATGGTGTTCCGCGCGACAACCACTAGGCACACCCAGCTCTTGAAGCAGAAAGGCCCGCCGATCGGCGGGCCTTTTTTTATTCGGGGAAGGCACTCAAATGCTCGTGCAGAATGCGCCAGATGCCATCCCGCTTGCCCAGGACGGTCGTCCCCCTGCCACTCCCACGGATGATCTGCCCCTCGAGAGTTGTTTGCCAATGAAAACTGTAGATGCAGCATGCTGCCTCATCGGCTTTGGCGATCCAACGCAGGTCTTGCAGCCAATATGTCTCATCAGCCAGGCGTTGCCAGGTGCGCTCGAAAGCGGCTCGCGCCGCTTCCATTCCACGATAGGAACCAGAGCTAAACCAAAAGGTCGCGTCATCGTCGATCAGCGGCGTTAGCAGCTCAAAGTCGTGCCGATTGATACGCTCGGCATAGGCTGCCATCACCGCCTCAGGCGTGGCGCGATCCACAATCAGTATTTTCGCAATAGTCCGACGAGCCGACCCTGGACCTTGACCCGATCAGGCGGAAAGATTCGGGTTTCGTAGGCGGGGTTGGCGGCTTCGAGCGCGACGGTGTTGCCCTTGCGCCGCAGGCGCTTGAGGGTGGCTTCCTCGTCATCGACCAAGGCGACGATGATTTCGCCGGTGCTGGCCGATTCCTGCTTTTTGATGAGGACGGTGTCGCCATCGAAAATGCCGGCGTCGATCATGGAATCGCCGCGTACTTCAAGCGCGTAATGTTCGCCCGCGCCCAGCATCTCGGGGGGGACCGAAATGGTGTGGGAATGGGTCTGGATGGCCTCGATGGGCGTACCGGCGGCGATGCGGCCCATGACGGGAATGGAGATCGGCCGGGCATAATCTTCGCCGGCGGATTTGCGGGCCGGCGGATTGGACACTTTGCCCAGCGTGCCCTCGATGACCGATGGCTCGAAGCGCGCCTTGCGGCCGCCCAGCGAGGGGTTCATCGAATCGGGGAGTTTGACCACTTCGAGCGCTCGGGCCCGATTAGGCAGGCGGCGAATGAAACCGCGCTCTTCAAGCGCGGTGATCAGGCGGTGAATGCCGGATTTGGAAGCCAGATCGAGGGCGTCCTTCATTTCATCGAATGAGGGGGGGATGCCGCTTTCCTTCATCCGTTCGTGGATGAACATCAGCAGCTCGTGTTGTTTGCGCGTCAGCATTGGCGGCCTTCCACAGGGATTCGGAACATAGGCAGAACGACTATACGTGTTCCAGTTATGTTCCGCAATATCCCCAGCGGCCCCATCGTGATTTTCTTGGCTAGACAGTCAAAAGGCGTCGATCTGGATGGATTCGACTGTCGATCCGGCGGGGGCGCCGGGGTCGAATTCTGGCTGGATGATCAGCATATCGGCGTTGGACAGGGATGAGGTGTGGCCGCTGTCAGTCTGGGAGATTGGCATCAGCTCGGGGCCGGTGGGCGTATGCACCAGCTGGGCGCGCATGAAGTGGCGGCGCGCGGAATTGGGCGGGGTGGGGCCGGCCAAAGGCAGGCGCCAATTGGGTTGTTCGGCATAGCCGAGCCATTTGCGCAGAGCCGGCTTGATGAAGACGGTGGCGGTGACCATGGCCGAGACGGGATTGCCGGGCAGGCCGAAAATCAGCGTCTTGCCGCGGGTGCCAAACATCAGCGGTTTGCCGGGGCGCATATTGATGCGCCAGAAATCCAGCGTCACGCCGAGTTCGAGCAGCACGTCCTGGACGATATCGTGGTCGCCCACGCTGGCGCCCCCGGTGGTGATCAGAATGTCCGGCTCGGCGGCGAAGATTGATTCGAGCTTGGCCCGCAGGGCAGCGCGGTCGTCGCGGGCAATGCCGTGGTCGGTGACCTCAGCGGCATAGGGGGCGAGCATGGGGGCGAGGCCAAAGCTGTTGGACGCGACGATCTGGTCGGGTGCGAGGGGCGAGCCGGGCAGCACCAGTTCGTCGCCAGTGGCGAGGAGGGCGATGCGGGGGCGCGTGGCAACCGTAAGCGCGGGGGCGTTGGCGGCGGCGGCTACGGCCAGCTGCATCGGGCCCATGCGGGCGCCGGCTTCGATCAGGGCATCACCGGTGGCGAAGTCATTGCCGATGGCGCGGATGCTGCGGCCGGGCTTGGGCTGTTCGGCGAAGGTCACCAGATTGCCGTTTGGCGTGGCTTCTTCCTGCATGATAACGGCGTCGGCGCCGGGAGGAACCGGGGCGCCGGTGAAGATGCGGACGCATTGGCCTGCGGCCAGGCTGCCGGGGAAACCGGCGCCGGCTTGCGATATGCCGATCAGTGTGAGGCGGTGGCCGGGAGTGATGTCGGCGGCGCGGACGGCATAGCCATCCATGGCGCTGGCATTGAAGGGGGGCTGGTCGTGGGTCGCGAACAGGGTTTGCGCCAGGACGCGGCCATTGGCGTCAGCCAGGACGACGATTTCGGGGCGTACGGCGGGCACGCGCGCGAGAATGGCGGCGATGGCGGCTTCGACGGGTAAGAGGCTCATGGTGTGCGTACGAAGTCGCCGGATTTGCCGCCGGACTTTTCGAGGAGGCAGATGTCGGTGAGGACTATGGCGCGGTCGATGGCTTTGGCCATGTCATAAAGCGTCAGCGCGGCGGTGGAGGTGGCAACGAGGGCTTCCATTTCAACGCCGGTCTGGCCGGTGGTTTCGGCTGCGGCTTCAATGCGGATGGCGGTGCCGCTCTCGGCCGAGATGTCGACGCTGACCTTGGTGAGCGGGATCGGATGGCAGAGCGGGATCAGCTCGGAGGTCTTTTTGGCGGCCATGATGCCGGCAATGCGGGCCACGGCCAGGGCGTCGCCTTTTTTGAGGGTCCCGCCCATAATGGCAGTGATGGTGGCCGGCTGGGCGATGACGCGGGCCTGGGCGACGGCGCGGCGCTTGGTGGAGGCTTTGTCGCCGATGTCGACGATATGGGCTTCGCCGCGCTCGTTGAGATGGGTGAGCCTGGCCTCGGCCATTAGCGGACGGCCTCGGGCGCGCCCATCAGCAGGGTGCGGGTGGCGGCGGCGACGTCGTCCTGGCGCATCAGGCTTTCGCCGACGAGGAAGGTGCCGATGCCGGCCTCCTGTTCGAGCTTGACCACGTGGTCGTGGGTCATAATGCCGCTTTCGCTAACCAGGAGGACATTTTTCGGTACGCCGATGGCGAGGTTGATCGAGGTGTCCAGCGTGGTTTCGAAAGTGCGCAGATTGCGGTTGTTGATGCCGATGAACTCGGCGCCCAGCGCGAGGGCACGGTCGAGTTCGAGCTGGTCATGGACTTCGACCAGGGCATCCATACCCCATTCGGCGGCGGCGTCGAGCAGATAGCGGGCCACGTCATCGCCAATGGCGGCGAGGATGACCAGGATGCAATCGGCGCCCCAGGCGCGGGCTTCGGCGACCTGATAGGTTTCGAACAGGAAATCCTTGCGCAAAACCGGGAGGCGGGTGGCGGCGCGGGCCTCGATCAGATAGCTGGGCGAGCCCTGGAAGGAGGGGCGGTCGGTCAGCACGGACAGGCACGCGGCGCCGGCGCTTTCATAGGCGCGGGCGATTTCGGCGGGGTTGAAATCGGGGCGGATCAGACCCTTGGAGGGGCTGGCCTTTTTCACCTCGGCAATCAGGGCATATTGGCGCTGGGCGCGCTTGGCCTTGATGGCGCTGATGAAGCCGCGGGGCGCGGGCTGGTCATGGGCTTGCGCCACGACCTCGGCCCAGGGGCGCATGGCTTTGGCCGCGGCGATTTCTTCGCGCTTATAGGCCTCGATCTGCTGCAGGATATCGCTCATTGGTCCTGTCCGTTGGAAACCGCCACAAGGCGGGCCAGAGTTTGTTTTGCTTTGCCGCTGTCGATTGCCTCGGCGGCCATGGCTGCGCCTTGGCTGAGGTCGGCGGCTTTGTCGGCTACGATGAGGGTCGCAGCTGAATTGAGTAATACGATGTCACGATAGGCGCCTGGGGCGCCATCGAACAGGGCGTGCATTGCGGCGGCATTATAGGCGGGATCGCCGCCGAGCAAATCCTTGGCGTCGTGGCGCTTCAGGCCTGCCTGTTCGGGGGCAACTTCGAAGCTGCGCAGGTCGCCATTGGCGATCTGGGCGACGAAGCTGGGGCCGGTGACTGTGATTTCATCGAGGCCATCGCTGCCATGGACGACCCAGGCCTTGATGGCGCGGTTGGCCAGCAGGGCCGCGGCGACCGGCTCGACCCATTCCTCGGCATAGACGCCCAGCATGTAGCGGCGCACGCCAGCCGGGTTGGATTGGGGGCCGAGCAGGTTGAACATGGTGCGCACGCCCATTTCGGCGCGGGAGGGGCCGACATGGCGCATGGCCGGGTGATGGCTGGGCGCGAACATGAAGCCAATGCCTGCTTTGGCAATGCAGCGGGAGATTTCGGCTGGGGTCAGGTCGAGCTTGACGCCGAGGGCTTCGAGAACCTGGGAGGCGCCGGATTTGGAGGAGAGCGCGCGGTTGCCGTGCTTGGCGACGGGCACGCCGAGGGAGGCGACGACGATGGCGCTGGCGGTGGAGATGTTGAGTGTGCCACCACCGTCCCCGCCGGTGCCGACAATGTCGACGGCGTCTTCAGGGGCTTCGACGGGCACCATCTGTTCGCGCAGGATCGAGACGGCGGCGGCGATTTCACCGACGGTTTCGCCCTTGATGCGCATGCCCATGAGGAAGGCGCCGATCTGGCTGGGGGTAGCTTCGCCGGCCATGATGGTGCGCATGACGGCGCGCATTTCCTCGCCAGTCAGGTCGCGGCGGTCGGCAATCTTGTTGAGGGCGGCTTTGATATCCATCACGCGGCCCTCTGGCCGTTGAAGTCGCGGGCGATGTTGAGGAAGTTCTGCAGCAAAGCGTGGCCGTTTTCCGAGGCGATGCTTTCGGGGTGGAATTGCACGCCATGGACCGGGAGGGTCTTGTGCTGCATGCCCATGATCAGGCCGTCATCGGTGGTGGCGGTGACCTCAAGGGTTTGCGGCAGGGTTTCGGGTTTGACGATCAGCGAGTGGTAGCGCGTGGCCTCGAAGTCGTTGTTGAGGCCCCGAAACAGGCCCTTGCCGGTGTGATGGATCTTGCTGGTCTTGCCGTGGACGAGGTGGGGAGCGCGGATGACGTCGCCGCCCATGGCCTGGCCGATGGCTTGATGGCCCAGGCACACACCCAGGATCGGGATCTGGCTTTTGAAGCGGTCGATGACGGCAAGGCAAATGCCGGCTTCGTTGGGGGTGCAGGGGCCGGGGGACAACACGATGGCCTCGGGCGCCAGGGCGGCGATCTCATCGAGGGTGATCTTGTTGTTGCGGTAGACGGTGACGTCGGCGCCCAGTTCTCCGAGGAAGTGGACGAGATTGTAGGTGAAGCTGTCGTAGTTATCGATGACGAGAGTGCGGGTCATTTCGCTTAGGTCCTGTGTGGGTTTGTTTCCATCACCGGGTCATTCCCGCGCAAGCGGGAATCCCTGTTTCAGAACCAGACCCGCCATCGCAAAACGGAGGTCCCCGCCTTCGCGGGGATGACACCGTGGAAGGCGATCAGAGCGCCGTGCGTGTGAAATGTAGTGCTCATTGCCCGATCCTCGCCTCGCCGGCATAGCGTAGCGCTTCCTCGGCGGCGCTGAAAAGGGCGCGGGCCTTGTTTTCGCATTCGAGCTGTTCGAGTTCGGGCTTGCTGTCGGCCACGATGCCGGCGCCGGCCTGCGCGTAGAGCTTGCCATCCTTGACGATGGCGGTGCGCAGCACGATGCAGGTGTCCATAGTGCCGTCGGCGCTGAAATAGCCGACGCAGCCGCCATAGATGCCGCGGCGGGACTTTTCCAGCTCATCGATGATTTCCATGGCGCGCACTTTGGGGGCGCCGGAGACGGTGCCTGCCGGGAAGCCGGCCGAGAGGGCGTCCACGAAATCATATTTGGGATCGAGCACGCCAACCACGTTGGAAACGATGTGCATGACGTGGGAATAGAATTCGAGGAAGAACTTGTCGGTGACCTTGACCGTGCCGGTCTTGGCGACGCGGCCGACATCGTTGCGGCCCAGATCGAGCAGCATCAGATGCTCGGCCAGCTCCTTGGGGTCGGCGAGGAGTTCAGCGGCCAGTTCCTGATCGCGGGTCGGGGTGGCGCCGCGCTTGCGGGTGCCAGCGATGGGGCGAATGGTGACTTCGCCATCCTGCACGCGCACCAGTACTTCGGGGCTCGAGCCGGCAATGGCAAAGCCGCCGAAATCGAGGAAATACATATAGGGGCTGGGATTGGTGCGGCGCAGGGCGCGGTAAAGCGCGGTAGCGGGCAGGGTGAATTCGGCCTCAAAGCGTTGGCTCAGCACGACCTGGAAGATATCGCCGGCGGTGATGTAGTCCTTGGCCTTGGCCACCATCGCGAAATAGTCCTCGCGGCTGGTGTTGCTGGTGACCGCGATGCTCTCAAGGTCGGGCAGGGCGGCTGTGGTGGGCAGAGCGCGGCCCAGGCGAGCGATGGCCTCCTCGATGCGGGCCTCGGCTGCCTCATGGGCCTGACGGGCTGTGACACCCTCCCGCACGAAAATGGGGGCGGTGAGGTAGAGCTCGTCCTTGAGCGTATCGAAGATGGCCAGCAGTGAGGGGCGCATCAGGGTCGCTTCGGGAAGCTCCAGATGGTCTGGATTGCTGTTGGGCAGCACTTCCATATAGCGGACCATCTCATAGCCGAGAAAGCCATAGATGCCGGCGGACTGCGGGGGCAGGCCGGGGGGGACCTCGATCTTGCTATCGGCCACAAGGGTCCGCAACGCATCGAGCGGAGCTTGGCTCAGCGGCTCATAGCTCTCTGGATCGAGCTGGGCCGAGCGATTGATGGACGCCTGGCCATTCTCGACCTTGAGGATGACGTCGGGCAGAAGGCCAATGATCGAATAGCGGCCGCGAATGGCACCGTCCTGCACCGATTCGAGCAGGAAGGTGTTGGTGCGATCCTGCGCCAGCTTGAGATAGGTGCCGATCGGCGTTTCGAGGTCGGCCACGATGCGACGCCAGACGATCTGCGATTTCCCGGCCTCGTATTGCTCGGCAAAGCGCTGGTAGGAATCGTCGCCCATCGTCAGGTGTTCCAGTTGAGGTTAGGCCGGCGGCTCTATTGCGCGCCGGTGAGAAGTGAAAGCGATTGCTCGAGAGCCTGCTGGTTGACGCGCAGGCCGGCCTCGTCGCGTACGGCGGCTACGAAATCGCCATAGATGCCGATGCGCACTTCGTTTTCGAGGCTCGCATTGGCCTGTTCGGCAAGATTGCCTTCGGCAGGCGTCACGCCGGTAACTTGGAACACGATGTGCTCGCCGCTATTGCTGACAACGGAGCCATGATGGCTTTCGCCGCCGGCAAAGGCCGCGGAGGCGACAGTCTGGTCAATCGTCTGATCCTGCGAACCAAAGCGCGTGAATTGCGTGCTGAGCTGCGGAAACACCCCCAGGGAAGCGGCGACATCGGCGATAGCCTCACCGGCGTCGAGGCGCTTGACCGCGGCCTCCTGGGCCTCTGCAATAGCAGCATTGGTGCGTTCGGTGGTAAGGGCGGTCGTGACCTGATCGCGCACTTCGTCGAGCGTTTGATCCCGGGCGGGCTCGATCTTGAGCAGGTCAAACCAGAGATTGGCATTGCCTGCCAACTGGGTCGCCGGGGTCAGTTTACCCTGCTCGGCCTTGAAGATGGCCTGGGTGACGCGCGGGCGATCCGTGTCGTTGAGATCGGGGACGACCGAAAGCTCGCTGCCACCGGCAGTAACATTGGCCTCGTAGAGATCAAGGTTGAACCGTGCGGCAATGTCGGTCAGCGGCTGGAAGGCGGCGCGCAATTCTTCAACCTGGTCGAGGACGTCGGCCACTTCATTGCGTGCTTCGGCCAGAGCCAGGGTCTGCGAAATCTGGTCGCGTGCCTCTGCCAGAGTCGGCTCGCGGGCCGCTTCAACAACGGATACGTGGACTGCGCGCTTGCCGGCAACGCCGTCGATGATGGCAAAGCCACCCTGGGGCAGGCCAAAGGCGGCAGTTGCAAGGGCGGTGTCGGTAATATTGGCCTGTGCCAGCGTACCAAGGTCGGTGGGCGTCAGGCCGGCCGTGGTCACCAGCGTTTCGAAGGGCGTTCCGGCAGTCTGTCCGGCCTCGAAGGCGGTGACCTGTTCGGCATTGAGCACGACCTGCTGGATAGTCCGGCGCTCCGGCGTCACCAGGCTGGCCTTAGTGCGCTCATACTCGGCAGCAATGGTGTCGTCGGCAATGGTCTTGGTCTTGGCAAGCGTTGCTGGCGACAGCTCCAGCATCTGCACGGTACGAGTCTCGACGGTGCGGAACTCGGTCTGATGCTCGGTGAGATAGGCAGCCAGCTCTTCCTCGGTCGGGGCGGCAGGCGTTTCGATATTGGTGTCGCCGATGACGAAATAGTCCATTGTGCGCTGGTCGGCGGCATAGCGATTGACTAGGCTGGACGCTGTGGCGGGGAGCTTGGTGTCGCCAAACAGCGAGAGCACAAGCTGCTGGCGTTCGGCGGCCTTGGCCTGGTCAGAGAAATATTCGGCCTCCGTCAGCCCGCTCATCTGCAGCACCTGGCTAAAGGCGGCAGGATCGAAATTGCCGAGCGTGCCGGCAAAGGATGGATCCTCGCGCAACATCTCGCTCAGCTTCTGTTCGGAGACCCCGAGACCAAAACTGGAGGCCATCTGGTCGAGGGCAGCGTCCTGTGCCAGGCTCTGCAGCACCATGGATGGAATACCGAGGCTGACGGCTTCCTGGGCAGTTGGAACCGAACCCAACCGCTGTGCCACCTGGTTCATCTGGCTTTGATAGGCGCGCAGGAATTGCCGCGAATTGATTTCTTCGTTGCCGACCCGTGCAACGGTATTGGTGCCCAGATCGGTGATGACGTTGTTGATGCCGAAGCCGGCTACGCCCACCAAAAGAAATGCACCCATGACCTTACCGGGCCATGATTTTGCAAAACCGCGCAAACTATCGAGCATGTCAGACGTTCCATAACGCGTATCTAGGCTTTACCGCAGGAGCGGGAGGGCACTAGTAATCCAATTTGACGTTCGGGGTTAGGGCAAAGCCCGCTCTGGTGCAAGAGGCAGGAGTATTAAGAGTGACAACGACACTGACGCCGCTGATCGCGGGTAACTGGAAAATGAACGGTGGCCGCGCTTCGCTGGACGAGCTGCAGAGCCTCGCCGACATGCTGACAACCGGTGAAGCGCCGCGCGCAGTAGTGGTCGTTTGTCCGCCCGCAACCATTCTTGCCGCCGTCGCCCGGCAGGGCGCCAGCAGCGGGATTCTGGCCGGCGGACAGGATTGTCATGCAGCGGCATCGGGCGCGCATACCGGCGATATCGCCGCTGGGATGCTGGCCGATGCCGGGGCGCAATATGTCATTGTTGGCCATTCCGAACGCCGCGCGGCGTATGCCGAAACCGATGCCGACGTGCGCGCCAAGGCCGAGGCGGCCATCGGGGCAGGGCTCAAGCCCATCATCTGCGTGGGGGAAATCGAAGCCGAACGTGATAGCGGCAATGCGGAAACGGTGGTTGCCGCCCAACTGGCTGGCTCGATTCCCGATCATGCCGGCCAGCACGAGGTGATTGTGGCCTATGAGCCGGTCTGGGCCATTGGCACCGGCCGTACGCCGACGGGGGAGGAAATTGCGCAGATGCACGGGCGCATCCGCGCCATTCTCGCTGATCGCTTCGGCGAGAAGGGCGCGGCCATCCGCATTCTTTATGGCGGCTCGCTCAAGCCGCAGAATGCGCGCGAGATTTTGGCCATCGATAATGTGAATGGCGGGCTTGTAGGCGGCGCCAGCCTCTTGGCAAAGGACTTCTACACCATTATCTCCGCCGTATAGCGGGCGCGAGACGCTTGAGGCCGGCCGGAAATTCTCCCCGGCCTCTGGCAATTGCGGCACGAGGCGTGTAAGACGCGCCATCTTTTGACACGACCTGAAACTGAGACACGATGGCGAACGTCCTGATTGTTGCCTATCTGCTGATCGTCCTGGCGCTGATTGCAGTCATTCTGCTGCAGCGCTCCGAGGGCGGTGCGCTGGGCATTGGCGGGGGCAGCGGCGGCTTTATGACCGCGCGCGGCTCGGCCAACCTTTTGACCCGGACCACGGCGATTCTGGCGACCCTCTTTTTTGCGACGGCGATCGGCCTGACCATTCTCAGCGAACTCGATCGCGGTACCTCGGGTATTCTTGAGCGTGCGGTGCAGGGCACCGATCAGGCCGCGCCGACCAGCGTGCTGGATGCCCTTAATTCCCTCCAGGGCGGTGCGCCTTCGGATCTGCCGGTTCCGGCGACCGACCCAACGGCCCCGGCGGGCTCTGACCCGGTTACCCAGGATATCGGCACCGTAGCTCCGGCCACTGATGCCGCGCCTGCCGCGGAGCCTTCGACTACCCCTGACGCGACGAGCGACCTGCCGGTGCCTCAGGCTCCGGCGGCGACGCCGACGCAAACGCCCGCCGCTCCGGCGAGCAACTAACCGCCGCAAGGCGCAACGACAGAGGGGGATGGAAACATCCCCTTCTTCTTTTTGTGTAGAGCCCAACAGAGACTCTACGAATCGACGACGATGTGATTAAGGTGAACGCCCATGGCTCGGTACATATTCATCACCGGAGGCGTGGTCTCCTCATTGGGTAAAGGTCTTGCATCGGCGGCGCTTGGCGCGGTCCTGCAAGCGCGTGGTTATAAGGTTCGGCTGCGCAAGCTCGATCCTTACCTCAATGTGGACCCCGGCACGATGTCGCCCACCCAGCACGGTGAGGTGTTCGTCACCGACGACGGCGCCGAGACCGATCTGGATTTGGGGCATTATGAGCGCTTTACCGGCCGGGCGGCCAATAAGCGCGATAACATCACCACCGGTCGCATCTATTCCGATATCCTGGCCAAGGAGCGCAAGGGCGAGTATCTGGGCGCCACGGTGCAGGTCATTCCCCACGTCACCGACGCGATCAAGAATTTCGTCATCGAAGGCAATGAAGAGTTCGATTTCGTGCTGGTCGAAATCGGCGGCACAGTCGGCGACATCGAGGGCCTGCCGTTCTTCGAGGCGATCCGCCAGCTTGGCAACGATCTGCCGCGCGGTCACGCTGCCTACCTGCATCTGACGCTGATGCCCTATATTCCTTCGGCGGGTGAGCTCAAGACCAAGCCGACCCAGCACTCGGTCAAGGAGCTGCGCTCGATCGGTATCGCGCCGGACGTGCTGCTGGTGCGCTGCGATCGCCCGATCCCCGAGGGCGAGAAGAAGAAGCTATCCCTGTTCTGTAACGTGCGCGAAAGCGCGGTCATTCAGGGCCTCGACGTGGCCTCGATCTATGATGTGCCGTTGGCCTATCACAAGGAAGGGCTGGATCGCGAAATCCTGGCTGCCTTCGGCATTACCGATGCGCCCGAGCCGGATCTGTCGGCCTGGGACGAAGTTTCCGGTCGTCTTCACAACCCCGAAGGCGAGGTCAATATCGCCATTGTGGGCAAATATACCGGCCTCAAGGATGCCTATAAGTCGCTGAGCGAAGCGCTGGCGCATGGCGGGATTGCCAACAAGGTCAAGGTCAACCTGCAGTGGATCGATAGCGAGGTCTTCGAGCGCGACGATCCGGCGCCGTATCTGGAACATGTGCACGGCATTCTGGTGCCCGGCGGGTTCGGCGAGCGCGGTTCGGCCGGCAAGATCGAGGCGGCGCGCTTTGCCCGCGTCAAGGACGTGCCCTATTTCGGCATTTGCTTTGGCATGCAGATGGCTTGTGTCGAAGCGGCCCGCAATACCGCTGGGATCAAGAATGCCTCGTCCACCGAATTCGGCCCGACCAAGGAGCCGATCGTTGGCATGATGACCGAGTGGGTGAAGGGCAACGACACCGAAAAGCGCGGTTCCGAAGGCGATCTGGGCGGTACGATGCGGCTGGGCGCCTATCCGGCGCAGCTGACGCGCGGCAGCCGTGTGGCCGATATTTATGGCTCCACCCGCATTTCCGAGCGTCATCGCCACCGCTACGAAGTCAATATGGACTATCGCAAGCTGCTCGAGAAAAACGGCCTGCTGTTCTCCGGCGTGTCGCCCGATGGCAAGCTGCCCGAGATTGTCGAGCGCACCGATCACCCGTGGTTTATCGGCGTGCAGTTCCACCCAGAGTTGAAATCCAAGCCGTTTGAGCCGCATCCGCTGTTCGCCAGCTTCATTGCAGCGGCGATGGATCAGAGCCGGTTGGTCTAAGGCTGGCCATGGCGGAGATCGTCTCGCTGTCCAAAGCCCGCAAGGCTAAGGCCCGCGCTGCCAAGGAAGCGCAGGCGGTCGAGAACCGGGTCAAGTTCGGTCGGACCAAGGCCGAAAAGGCGCTAGCCGAGGCCGAGAAGGCGTTAGTGGACAAGCGGGCCGATGCCCATAAGCGGGACGAGGACGAGTAGCTTCTATTCCTCATCGCGGATGGCGGCGATGATTTCGGCTAACAGGGCATGTAGATCATCGCGGTGGCCACTATTGGCGGCGCCGGTGGTTTCGTCCGAGGTCATCACGACGGTCAGGTCCAGCGCGGGTACGATGTAGAGCATCTGGCCGCCGAAACCCCAGGCAAAGCGGGTGTCTTCGCCGCCGATGCTGCGCAGGAACCAGCCATAGCCGTAATTGTCGCCGGTGCGGATGGATCGCGTGTGCGGAGACCAGGACTGGTCGATCCAGGCTTGGGAAATGACGCGCGTGCCATCGGGGGCGAGGCCGCCATTGCGGTAGAGTTCGCCGAAGGCCAGGAGCGATCGCGGGCTCATGGCCATCTGGTTGCCGCCCAGATAGATGCCCTGCGGGTCGCGATCCCAGCTGGCAATGGCGAAGCCGGGGACCGCGCCGAGCCATTCGCGGGCATTTTCCAGGGTGGAGCGTCCGGTTTGCTGGGTGAGGATGGCTGACAACAGGTGGCTGGAGCCGGTGGAATAGAGCATGCCGGCGCCCGGATCATCGGCGAAAGGGCGGGCGAGGGCGGCGCGGACCCAATTGTCGCTGGCGACCCAGCGGCCGTAATTGACGCCGGAGGTGGGTTCGAGGCCAGCCCGCATGGTCAGTAAATTGCCGATGGTGATGTCGTCGATGCGGGGATTGGCATTGGAGGGGAGGTCAGCGCGCAGGATTGGTGCGATTGTCTGGTCGGTGCCTTCGAGGATACCTCGTTCGATGGCGATGCCGACTAGGGCAGAAATGATTGTTTTTGAAGCCGATTTTATGTTGGTCGGGGCGTCCAGACGGTGGCCGTTATAACCGCGCTCGGCGATGATTTCGCCCTCCAGTGAGACGATCACGGTTTCCAGTGGTTCGAGCCGCTGGGCATCGTCCAGCACCTCGACCAGAGGCGTGGTTTCCTGGGCGAAAACCGGGGTGGCAAGCAAGATCGATGAGGCGAGGGCGAGGCTGCGAAAGAGCATCGGCAATCCTTTGGCGATGGTGCGACGAAATCACGATTGGGGTGTTAGCACTAGGCATCTTGTTGTGAATGCGGGGTGGGAAGCTGACCGCGTATCTGCGGTGAGGCAATCTGCCAAGCAGTGCGTGCAGGATTGTGGCGCCGGCATCACATTGATTTTAATGGCGTTTTTTGGTTTGCCAGGATTGTGCCATAAAGTATTTGACTTGAGTGCAAATCGCGGTAACGTTCCCATCG
Source organism: Devosia yakushimensis (assembly GCF_030159855.1). Lineage (NCBI taxonomy): Bacteria > Pseudomonadati > Pseudomonadota > Alphaproteobacteria > Hyphomicrobiales > Devosiaceae > Devosia > Devosia yakushimensis. Next base: position 1,378,959 of record NZ_BSNG01000001.1, read on the forward strand.
TATGAAATGGCCCATTAGAAGCCATTTGGGATGGGTTTATGAATAGCAGCCGCAATCGACGGCCGACCATCATTGATGTGGCAGAGCGCGCCGGCGTGTCCAAGAGCACGGCGGCGCGGGCGCTTGCCGGCTCGGGCAATATCAATGACGAGACACGCGAGCGGGTTTTGCGCGCGGCGGCGGCGACGGGCTATGAGCGCAACCACTTAGCGGTGGGCATGCGTTCGGGCCGTTCGGGCATGCTGGGGCTGGTCATTCCCGATATCACCAATCCGTTCTGGGGTGAGGTGGCGCGTGGCGCGCAGGACCGGGCGGCGGAGAGCGGCGCGTCGCTGCTGGTTTTTTCGTCGGACTGGGATGCGGCCAAGGAAGCCACGCATGTTGGCACGCTGCGGCGGGCGCGGGTGGATGGCGCGATCATCAATCCGGTGGCTGATAATTTCGATGATCATCATCGTTTTGGGCTGCCATTCGTGTTTATCGGATCGAGCGCCGAGCGGTTTGCTGATATATCCAGCGTTGGCTCGGATATCACTCAGGCGGTTCGCCTGGGGATGGATCATCTTGTTTCCAAAGGACATTTTGCGCCGAGCTTTATCGTTGGGCCAAAGTCGCGACTGGCGCGGGCGCGGTTTTTGCGGGCGGTGCATGAGCATTGCGTGGAGCGCGATATCGACCCCGGTATATTGGCCATGGAAGATGGCGAATACACTGTCGAGGGCGGGCGCCAGGCGATGCGGCGGCTGCTGGAGCGGCCGCATGTGGGGCATGTCTGCGTGTTTGCGGCCAATGACATGATGGCGCTGGGTGCCATGATGGCCGTGCGGGAGGCGGGGCTGAATTGTCCGGCCGATGTGTCGATCATCGGTTTTGACGGCATTCCGTCGGGCGAATTTGCCTGGCCGGGGCTGACCACGATTGCCAAGCCAGGCCGGGAGATCGGCGTGCGGGCGGTGGAGCAGCTTTTCGACGAAATCGAACACCGGCCCGAACATGGCCGGGTCTATATGCCGTGCCGGCTGATAGAGCGAGGTTCACTCGCCGATCTGTCGGTGCCAACCCCGAAGCGCGCTGCGACGGGGGCAGGGAGGGTCTGATTATGGTTGCACGACAAGAGCAGCAGCTTGCCGCGACGGCTAGTAATGGGAACGTTCCCGTAGCTGAATCGGCTAACAGACTGTTACCCTCGACAGCAAATTTCGGCGCCAAAGTGCGGCAATGGTGGCCCTATTACGCCATGATGGCGCCGGGCATCATTTTCTTCGTGCTGTTCCACTATCTGCCGATCTGGGAAGCCAAGATTGCGTTTGAGCAGGTGCGGATCATTCCGCCCAATATCTGGGTCGGCATCAAGCATTTCCAGGTGCTGTTCACCTCGCCGGTGTTCTGGCAGGTGCTGGTCAATACGCTCATCATTTCCGGCATGAAAATGGCCTTCGTGTTTCCGGTGCCGATCATCGTGGCGCTGATGTTGAACGAGGTGCGGAGCGGCTCGCTACGCAAGTTCATCCAGTCGGCGGTGTATCTGCCGCACTTTTTGAGCTGGGTGGTGATCGCGGGCGTGTTCATTGCGGCGCTGTCGCCGAGCAATGGCGTGGTCAACGACATTACCGGGTTCTTTGGCGGGCAGCCGAAATCCTACATGACCGATACCGGCGCGATCCGCTGGGTGCTGGTGTTTTCGGAAATGTGGCGCTCGGCGGGGTGGGATAGCCTGCTCTATCTGGCGGCGATCATCGCGATCGATCAGGCGCTGTATGACGCGGCTGAGATGGACGGGGCCAATCGCTGGCAGAAGATCCTTTATGTGACCATTCCGGGGATCGTGCCGACCATTGCCACGCTGTTCATTCTCAATGCCGGCATGTTCCTCAGCGCCGACCTCAACCAGGTCATCAACTTCTCCAACGACGTGGTGCGCAGCCAGATCGATATCGTTGACACCTATGTCTACCGCATCGGCTTGCAGACCGGGGAATACTCGCTGGCGACGGCGGCGGGCCTGTTCAAGGCCGTGCTGGGCATGTTGCTGATCCTGCTGGCGCATCTGTTTTCCAAACGACTGACTGGCAAGGGAGTCTGGTGATGGCCGCCAATAATCGCCGCACCCCGCTCGAGCGCGTGGAATATGCGATCATCGTTTCGACACTGCTGTTGCTGGTGGTGGTGACAGTGCAGCCGCTGCTGAATCTACTGGCGGTGTCGCTGTCTGATCCGGCCAAGCTGCCGGGGATGAGCGGCATGGAAGTGCTGCCGCGCGGGCTATCGTTCGATGTGTGGAGCCTGTTGATCAACCACCCCAATGTGCGGGCCGGGTTGCTCAATTCGATCCTGATCACCGGGGTTGGCACGCTGCTCAATATCATTTTCACCGCGCTGATGGCCTGGGGGCTGTCGCGGCCGGGCCTGCCGGGGCGGCGGATATTGTTCATCATGGTGCTGGTCACCATCGTGTTCGACCCCGGCATTATCCCGGACTATTTCGTCAACAAGCGGCTGGGGCTGCTGGATAGCTATTGGTCGGTGATCCTCTTCAAGCTGGTCAATGCCTGGTATCTGATCATCCTGATCCGGTTCTTCGAGGAAATTCCGCAGGAATTGCTCGATGCGGCCGAGCTGGACGGCTCCAACGCGTTCCAGACCTTTTGGTATGTGGTGCTGCCGCTGGCCAAGCCGGCGCTGGCGACGATCACCCTGTTCTACATCGTCTTCCACTGGAACGAGTTTTTCCGGGCGATGATCTACATCACCGACCAGGGCAAGTGGCCGCTGCAGGTGGTGCTCCGGCAATTCGTGATTGGCGGAGACAAGCTGGCCATTGTCGGGGTGGACGCGGCCAATAATTACACCGGGGCCAGCCAGATCGACCTGCGGGCGCTCAAGGCCGGAATGATCATTCTGACCATTGTGCCGATCCTGGTGATTTACCCGCTGATTTTGAAGTTCTTCACCAAGGGGACGATGTCGGGGGCGTTGAAGGGATGACTTTTCGTCACCACCACGCGCCAATCCCCTTCTGCGGAGTCATTCCCGCGAAAGCGGGAACCCCTGTTTTCTTGCTTCGGATACCGGAAACGGAGGTTCCCGCTTTCGCGGGAATGACACCGTGAAAATAGACGGATCCGTCGGCCCAAACATCTAACAACCAAAACACTAGGAGGAGACTGCAATGCTTATGAGGAAACTGCTGCTGGCGACGACTGCGCTGGCTTTTGCCATGGCGCCGGCATTTGCCGAGCCGGTGGTGATCCGGATGGTCAGCAAGGATCTGGTGTCGACCAATCCGCCCGATGTGAAGCATATCGAGCGGATCGAGGCGGCGATGGCAGCCAAGGGCACCGAGATCGATATTCAGATCGTTGATCTGCCCAGCTCCGGCTATGCCGATGCGCTGAGCGTCATGCTGCTCTCGGGCGATATTCCGGACCTGATCTATTTCCAGGGTGGCGATGCCAAGATGGTGGAGCAGGGGATTCTCGAAGACCTGACGCCCTGGATCGAGAAATCGCCGAATCTCAAGGCCGCGCTTTATCCGCATAATGCGGAGCGGTTGGCCAATTACCCCTACCTGCTTTACGTCTATCCGCCGCGGATGCCGCAGCCGGTGATCCGCAAGGATTGGCTGGAAAAGTCAGGCCTGCCGGCGCCGCAGACGGTCGAGGACTATGTCGCGCTGTTCACGGCCATCAAGGATGGCGACTTCGACGGCGACGGGGTGGCCAATACCTATGGCGTGACCACGGCTGACAATACCAATGAGCTGGATTCCATCTTCAACCAGGCTTTTGGCGTGACCGGAAGCTGGATGAAGAATGAGGCCGGCGAGTGGGTCAATGCCCGCATCACGACCCAGGAACGCGACAAGATCGCTTTCTACGCTTCGCTGCGCGAGCAGGGCCTGTTCGACCCCGAATACATCACGTCCAAATTCGATGTGAAGGAGGACAAGTTCTATACCGGCCGGGCCGGCGTGATCTTTGGGTCGTCGGCTGAGGTCATCGACATTTATGGCGGCAAGATGCGCCAGGTGCATCCGGGCACCGAGCTCGTGCTGCTCGCCCCTCCCGGCGGACCGGCAGGGCAGGGCAATCAGGCCATCGACGTGTCCAAGGAAGCGCGTGGCTTTGCCATGTCGTCGCTCTCCGAGCACAAGGAGACGGTGATGGCGCTGCTCGACTTCATGGCGAGCCCGGAAGGCCAATTGCTCGACCGCCTCGGCTTTGAAGGCGAGGAATATACCAAGTCGGGCGACACCTACACGATGACCGACAAGATCGCGACCTGGTATGCGCGGTTCTTTGCCTCCGCCAATTGGACGCCGCCGACCCCCTGGATGAGCACGGCCGCGCAGGCCTCGCTGAAGCAGGTGTCGGACAATTTCAAGCCGGACAATGCGTTTGTGTTCCCCGCTGACTATGCGGCGGACCTGGATGCGACCGAGAGCGTCTATCGGGCTTGGGTCTACAAGTTCATTTCCGGGGAAGCCGGGATGGACCAGTGGCCCGCCTATGTCGCGGAGTGGGAAGCGGCGGGCGGGAGCCGGCTGAATGAGTATGCGCGGACTGTGTTGAAGTAGGCGATTGAGTAACGACACAGGGACCCCCACCCCTCGATCCCTCCCCTCAAGGGGGAGGGAAGCAACGGAGCCGCAAATACGGTGTCGTTGCAGGCACTCCCTCCCCCTTGAGGGGAGGGCCGGGGTGGGGGTCGTTTGGTCAAAAGTGAAAGTCGAATGAGAATGCCAAATTCCCTTCGCGGTCGGGTCCGCGCCATGTTGCACGGCATTGCCCTGGGCGATGCGCTTGGCGCGCCGGTGGAGAAGCTGTCGGCGGCCGATATTCGCCAGCGCTATGGCCGCGTGACCTCGCTCAAGACGCGCTGGCACAAGATGGATTGGGCGCCCGAGGCGCGTAATCATCGGGTGCGTGGGGACGGCATTGTCACCGACGACACGCTGATGACGCTGGCGCTGATGGATATCTATGGCGATACCAAGCGGCATCTGGATGCCTGGGACATGGCGGACGGCATGGTGCGGGAGATTGCCTGGAAGCCGCGCTGGGTGCCGGAATTGCAGCGTGAGGCGATGTTGATCGACCGGCTGTTTTATCCTGAGAAGTGGATTTTTCAGCGGCATCAGCTGAGTTCGTGCGACCCGCGCCAGGGCGGGATCGGGAACATGGTGAATTGTGGGGCGGCTATGTATATCGCGCCGATTGGCGTGGTGCATGCGGCCGATCCCAAGGCCGCCTATGACGAGGCGATTGGCTTTGCCGCGGGGCATCAGGAGAGTTTTGGGCTGGAAGCGGCCGGAGTGATGGCGGCGGCAGTGGCGGCGGCTTTCGTGCCTGATACCAGCATTGAGGCCATTGTCGAGGCGGCGATTGGTGTGGCCAAGGACGGAACGCGCAACGCCATTGTGGAGATTGCCGGGATTGCGCGGGACTTGCGCGGCACCGGGGCGAGCCACGAGGCAGTGTGCGACGCGTTTCATGCGGCCATCGCCAAATATTCGCCCATGGGGGACGATGTGAACCACAGCCCCGAGCGGGTGGGGCGGCTGAGCGATGCCTATCGGCCGTCGCGGCTCAATGCGATCGAGGAGCTGCCGCTGGCGCTGGGCTTTTGCCTACTCAATGACGGGGCGTTCCGGGTGTCGATCGAGGACGGGATCAATTCGGGGCGGGATACGGATTCCATCGGCGTGATGGCCGGGGCGATCCTGGGGGCGCTGCATGGTGAAAGCGTCATTCTGCCCGAAGACCGGGCGCTGCTCGATAGCGCCAATCGGCTCGATCTGACTGCATCGGCCGATGCCTTTACCGCGGTGGCCAAGACCATTCTGACCGCCGACCACCAAGCCGCCGAATCGCGCCAGCGCGCCCGCCTTACTCTTGTTTGAAAGACTTTCCGATGCTCTCTGAAATCCAAATCCTTGAAAAAATCTATGCCGGCTTTATCGGCAAGGCCATTGGCGTGCGCCTGGGCGCGCCCGTGGAGCCGACCATCTGGAGCTATGAGCGCATCCAGAAGACTTATGGCGAGGTGACGCAATATCTGCGCGATTTCAAGAACTTTGCGGCCGATGATGATACCAATGGGCCGGTCTATTTCATCCGGGCGCTGCGCGATTATGGGCTCAATGCGACGGCGGCGGATGTCGGCAAGACGTGGCTCAATTATGCCGCTGAAGAGCATGGCATGTATTGGTGGGGCGGGTTTGGCGTTTCGACCGAGCATACGGCCTATCGCAATCTGCGGGCTGGGATATCAGCGCCGCAGTCGGGGTCGATTGCGCAGAATGGGACGACTGTGGCCGAGCAGATCGGCGGGCAGATTTTCATCGATAGCTGGGGCTGGGTGAACCCGGGCAATCCGCAGAAGGCGGCCGATATGTCGGCCATGGCGGCATCGGTGGCGCATGATGGCGACGGGCTCAATGGCGCGCGGTTCTGCGCGGCGGCGATCGCGGCGGCGTTTGAGGCCAGCTCGATTGACGAGATCATCGCCACGGCGATGGCGACCATTGACGCAGGCTCGACCTATGCGCGGGTTTGCCAGGCAGTGATTGACTTCCACAAGGCCAATCCCGATGACTGGCGGGCTTGCCGCGACATGCTGACGGCGGAATGGGGTTATGACCGCTATCCCGGCGTTTGCCACATCATTCCCAATGCGGGCGTGACCATTATGTCGATCCTTTATGGCAAGGGCGACCTGCCGCGCACGGTCGAGATTGCGACCATGGCGGGCTGGGATACGGACTGCAATGCGGGCAATGCAGGCGCGATTGTCGGCACGTTCGAGGGGCTGCAGCCGGGCTGGGACAAATATCGCAAGCCGATCAATGATTTCCTGGTGGCTTCGGGCATTGTGGGCTCGATCAACATTGTCGATATCCCGAGCTTTGCGCGGGAATTGACGGTGCTGGCGCTGCAATTGGCGGGGCGTGATGTGCCGGCGCTGTGGCTGGAAGACATGACGCGGCGCGGCGTGCGGTTCGATTTCGATCTGCCGGGGGCGACGCATGGTTTCCGCACCGAGGGGTTCAACCAGATCACGCTCAAGGGCGGGACGGAGCGGCACACCGAAGACTCGCGCGGGTCGCTGGAAATCCAGCTCGACCGGCTGGAGCGCGGGCAGGGCGGCCGGGTGTTCTGGAAACCCTTCTATCGCCGGGCCGATTTTGACGATGAGCGCTATCGCCCGATGTTCTCGCCGGTGCTCGATGCCGGGCAGGTTGTGAGCTTCAAGGTGTGGCTCGATCCGTGGAATGGCGACGGCAATCTGCGGATTGCGCCCTATGTCCGCCGGACGATGAGCGGGGCCATCGAGGAGACGGGGGCGTGGCATGTGCCATCGGCCGAGGGCTGGCAGGAGATCAGCTTTGTGGTGCCGGAAGGCGATGAGGCGATCGATGAGGTGGGTATCTCCATCGAGTATTTCGGGCGGCTGAAGTTCCTTGGGCGGTTGTTCCTGGCCGATTTCCAGATCGGCGGAGCGGGCAAGACGGTGATCGAGCCGGCGCGGGAAGTGCAGGAACTGGGCGCTATCACGCGCTTCACCTGGAACCGGGGGCATTGGACCAAGTCGGGTGACCGCATTCAGGGACATACGGCGACGGACGCGGATCTGTGGACCGGGCATTATTATGCGCGGGACCTGAGCGTAACCGCTGATGTGCAGCGCCTGTCGGGCATTTCGCAGCTGGTGACGGCGCGGGTGCAGGGCACGGGGCGGTTCTATGCGGCCGGGTTCGAGGGCGATGAGGTGGTGATCCTCCGCGAGGATTTCGGCAGCACCGTGCTGGCGCGGGCGCCGTTCAAGATCGAGACCGGCAAGAGCTATTCGTTTGAGTTTACGCTCAAGGGGGATCGGCTGAGCTTTGCCGTCGATGGCAAGGTGCTGATTGAGGCGAAGGACGCCAGCTACGCTTATGGCATGACGGGTATTCGGCTTGCGAGCGCGGGGCGGATTGGCGTTGGCCGGATTGAGATCGTCGAGACGGCGTAGGCCGCAAACGAGGGGAAAGGCCCCCTCACCCGATGCTGCGCATCGACCTCTCCCCCAAAGGGAGAGGTGAAGAGGAAGGAGACCAGAATGTCTGAAATCGAACTGAAGCATGTGGGCAAGAACTATGGCCAGGTCAGCGTGCTCAATGACATTTCTCTGGAAATGGGGAACGGCGAATTTGTCGTGCTGGTCGGGCCTTCCGGCTGCGGGAAATCGACTTTGTTGCGCATGATTGCCGGGCTTGAGGACATTACCTCTGGGCAGATCACCATTGGCGGCAAGGTGGTCAACAATATGCCGGCCAAGGAGCGGGACCTGGCCATGGTGTTCCAGAATTATGCGCTCTATCCGCATATGAAAGTGGCCGACAATATGAGCTTTGCGCTCAAGCTCGCCGGGGTGCCCAAGGCGGAAATCAAGAAGCGGGTGGATGAAGCCGCTGAGATTTTGGGGCTGGAAAAGCTGATCGACCGGTTGCCGCGCGAGCTATCGGGCGGGCAGCGGCAGCGCGTGGCGATGGGGCGGGCGATCGTGCGCAATCCACGGGCGTTTTTGTTCGATGAGCCGCTATCGAACCTCGATGCCAAGTTGCGCGTGAAGATGCGCGGCGAGATCAAGCGGCTGCATCAGCGGCTGGGCAAGACGACGATTTATGTGACGCATGACCAGACCGAGGCCATGACCATGGCCGACAAGATCGTGGTGCTGAATGGTGGCAAGATCGAGCAGGCCGGAGCGCCGCTGGAACTCTATAACAATCCGGTGAACCTGTTTGTCGCGAGCTTTATTGGGTCGCCCGAAATCAATCTGTTTGAGGCGGTTTACCAGGGCGGCACGGATCTGGCGCTGAAGAATGGCGTGAAATTGCCCTTGGGGACGGCGCTGGATGTGCCGGTGGGGACGCAGATCGTTTATGGCGTGCGGCCGCAGCATATTACGCTGGGTGAGGCTGGTGTGCCGGCGACGGTCGTGGTGGTCGAGCCGACGGGGGATGCGCAGGAAGTGCTGGCGCGGATTGGGGATGAGGACATTTCCATTGTGGTGCGGGACCATGCGCTGCTGAGCCCGGATGAGAAGGTGCACCTGCGGATTGATCCGGAGCGGTTGTTGATTTTTGACAAGAACAGCGGATTGCGGCTGCGCTGATGCACGGTCAGCCTAAGACATTTGACCCTTCCGCCACTGGGCCGCTCGATGGCATTCGGGTGCTTGATCTGTCGCGGTTGATGGCGGGGAATATGCTCAGCCTGCAGCTGGCGGATTTTGGGGCCGATGTCATCAAGATCGAGGGGCATGATGGCGATCCGTTGCGGGACTGGAAGGATGACGGGCATTCGCTGTTCTGGAAGACCTATGGGCGCAATAAGCGTTCGGTGGCGTTGAATCTGCGGCATGGGCCGGCCATGGCGGCGCTGTGGGCGCTGGTCGGTGGGGCCGACGTGTTTATCGAGAATTACCGGCCGGGGACGCTTGAGGCCATGGGGCTGGCGCCGGAGGCGTTGCTTGAGCGCAATCCTGATCTGATCATTGTGCGGATTTCGGGCTTTGGGCAGACCGGGCCTTATGCCCAATTGCCGGGCTTTGGCACGATTGTCGAGGCGATGAGCGGATTTGCCGACCGGACGGGATTTCCGGATCGGGAGCCGGTGCTGCCGCCGTTGGCGCTGGCCGACATGATTGCGGGGATTTATGGGGCGTCGGCCACGACCATGGCGCTTTATGCGCGGCAACGGGGGCGGGCGCGGGGGCAGGTGATTGATCTGTCGCTGCTGGAGCCGATGTTTTCGGTGTTGGGGCCGGAGGCGGCTATTCATGCGGTGACAGGCAAGATCAAGCAGCGGGTGGGCAGTGCGTCCAATACGGCCTCGCCGCGCAATGTCTATCGCTGCGCCGATGGGAAATATCTGGCGCTGTCGGGTTCGACGCCGGCTGTGGCGCGGCGGATTTTCGAGATTATCGGGCGCGGGGACATGAATGACGATCCGCGCTTTGCCAGTAATTCGGACCGGGTGAGGAACCGGGCGCTGGTGGACGAGGCGATTGGCGGGTGGTTTGCTGGGCGCCACAGCGGGGATGCGCTTGATATCATGCGCAAATCGGGGGCGACCGTGGGCCCGATCTTCAATATTGCCGATGCTATGGCGGACCCGCATTTCGATGAGCGCGAAATCATCGTTGATGTCGAGGATGCAGAATTCGGTACGCTGCCGATGCATGACATCGTGCCGCGCATGTCGGGTACGCCAGGGGTGTGGCGGCGGCCGGCGCCGGGGCTGGGTGAGCATACGCGCGAGGTGTTGGGCGAGGCCGGGCTTGACGCTGGGCAGATCGCGGCGGCGATGGAGACGGGGGCATGATCCGCTCGTTGCTCTATGTGCCGGCGAGTTCGGAGCGGTTTATCGCCAAGGCACATGAGCGTGGGGCCGATGCGATTATTTTGGACCTCGAGGACGCTGTGGTGGCGGCTGACAAGGCCGACGCGCGGGCGCGGCTGGCTGAGGCGGTGCCTGCGGTGGGACGGAATGGCGCCAAGGTGTTTGTGCGGATCAATGCTGATCCGGCGCTGATGCTTGAGGACGCGGAAGCGGCGTGCCGGGCGGGGGCATTCGGGCTTTACGTGCCCAAGGTGGAGGACCCCGAGACGCTACGCGAGTTGGCGGCGCGGCTGCATCCGCTGGAAGTGTCGCTGCGGCGGGATGAGCTGACTTTTGTGCCGCTGATTGAGAGCCCGGCGGCGGTGCTCGAGGCGCGGGGAATCGCGCGGGCGGCGCGGGTGCTTGCGCTGAGCGTTGGCGGGGAGGACCTGGCATTTTTGCTGGGGGCGCAGCCGGTGCCGGAGGTGCTGAAATTTCCCAAGCTGATGGTGCATTACGCGGCCAAGGCCGAGGGGCGGCTGTCGTTTGGGCTGCTGCCGTCTACGGCGGATTATGCGGATACGGAAGCATTGGCCGAGGCGGCGCGCGAGGCGCGGATGCATGGGTTTGATGGGGCCAGTTGTGTGCATCCGTCGGTGGTGGCGGTGCTGAATGCGGCGTTTGCGCCGAGTGCAGCGGAGCTGGATTGGGCGCGGCGGGTGGTTGAGGCCGCGGCGCGGGATGAGGGCGCGTTTGTGGTGGATGGGAGGATGGTGGATGCGCCGGTGATTGCGCGGGCGCGGGGGATTTTGGGGAATCCCTGAGCATTGAACGAACCGCCGGTCATTCCCCCGAAAGCGGGAACTCCTGTTTTCTTTCTTTGTATCCCAAACGGAGGTTCCCGCTTTCGCGGGAATGACACCGTGGGTTGGCCTGCATTGGTGTCGGTGCTGGGCGCAGCACCCCCACCCTCAATCCCTCCCCTCTAGGGGGAGGGAGGTCTGCTTTTTCGCGTAGACGAAAAAGCTGGGATTGGGGCTCTCCGCTAGTGGCTGTCCTTCAACCGCTTTTCGCCGGCTTCGATGCGGAAGGGCAGAACATTTTCCGGCGGCGGCAATGGGCAGACGGCGTGTTCGGTGAAGGCGCAGGGTGGGTTGATGGCTTTGTTGAAGTCGAGGACGATGGTTTTGTCGGTGACGTCTTCGCCATAGAGGAAGCGCGAGGCGGGGTAGGTGGAATCCTTGGAGGTCGGGTCGCGCAGCACGAATTGGGGGGATTGCGGGGTGCCGTGGGTGGCGATCAGCTCGTAGGTTTTGCCGTCATGGGTGAAGACGGCCTTGTGGGTGGCCTCGATATCGGTGGGGATGGATTTGGTGGTGTCCACCGTCATGCCCTTGGGGGTGGCAAAGGGCACCCAATCGGCCACGATGCGCCATTCGGGCTGGGCCGGGAAATAATCGATGCCGGGGAAGCGGGCGGGCTCGGGCGAGGCGGTGTCGCGGATGCGCAGGGCGTTTTCGCCGTTGAGCGTGGTGATTTCGAGCAGCAGGGAGCCCGCGGTGAAGCGCGGGGGATGGTGCTTGTCGAGCTTGATGGCTTGGGGCGCGCCGCCATCAGCAGGGGTATAGGTGACCTTGCCGTCGGGGGCTTGCGTGATGGCGCCGACATGGGCGGGGCCGGCGGAGAGGACGATGTCGTTATCCGCAGCGGTGCCGACTGTGACCGTGCCTTCGGCGAGCCAGAAGCGGCCGATAATGTTGAGCCAGCCATCGGCAGCGGTGAGATTGGCGAGGCGCTTGGCCTTCCAGGCGTCGAGGGCGGTGAGATAATCGGACATTTTGCGTTCCTTCAGGCAGGCATGCGCGGCACGCTGTTGAGCAGCCGCTGCGTATATGGGTGTTGCGGATTGGCAAGAATAGAGGCGGTGGCGCCGGCTTCCACGATCCGGCCTTTTTCGAGGATAACGATCTTTTGGCAGAGGGTGGCGACGACGCCCAGATCGTGCGAGACGAAGACCAAGGTCATCTGCTCGCTGAGGCTTTTGAGCAGATCGACGATGCGGATGCGGGTGGAGAGATCGAGCGCGCTGACGGCTTCGTCGGCCAAGAGGAGGCTGGGGCCGGCGACGATGGCGCGGGCGATGGCGATGCGCTGGCGCTGGCCGCCGGAGAATTCGTGGGGGTAACGGCCAAGGATATTGCGTTCGAGGCCGACCGAGGCGAGGGCGTCGGACACCATCTGGCGGTGGTCGCCGGGGATGCACAGCGCGCGCAGGGGTTCGGAGACGATGGAGAGCACGGTCTGGCGCGGATCGAGGGAGGAATAGGGGTCTTGAAAGACCACCTGCACCTGGCGGCGATAATCGCGCATGAAGCGGGGGTTGCGCGGATCGAGCGGGGTGCCGTTGAAGGTGATGGAGCCGCTGGAGGGGCGGGTGAGGCCGAGCAGTAGGCGCAGCAGGGTGGTTTTGCCGGAGCCGGATTCCCCGACGAGGCCAATACTGTCGCCGGGCTCGATGGTAAGGGAGACGCCGTCGAGTACGCGTTTGCTGGCAGTGTAGCCGAAGGTGACGTCCTGGACGCTGAGGAGGCTCATGGTTGGGCTCCCAGGGCGGCGTCGAAGGCGTGGGCGGCGGCGACGAGGGTGGCGGTGTAATCGTGTTGCGGGCGGGCGAAGATTTCGGCGACGGGGCCGGTTTCAACGATGACGCCACGGCGGAGTACAGCGACGCGATCGACTATGCCGGCGACGACGGGGAGATCGTGGCTGATGAACAGCAGGGCCATGTTGCGCTGGCGGACGAGGCTATCGAGCAGGCGCAGGATTTCGGCCTGGGTGGTGACATCGAGCGCGGTGGTGGGTTCGTCGGCAATCAGCAGATCGGGGCGGCAGGCCAGGGCCATGGCGATAGCGACGCGCTGGCGCTGGCCGCCGGAGATTTCGTGCGGATAGGCGTGGGCGATGCGCTGGGGATCGGGCAGGGCGACATCGGCCATGAGGCCAAGAATGGCTTTGTCGAGGGCGGGGCCGGAGAGCGGGATGCCGTCGCGGGCGGCGCGGCGTTGCAGAGGCTCGGCGATCTGGCGGCCGATGCGCATGAGCGGATCGAGGGCGGTTAGCGGTTCCTGGAAGACCACGGCGACGGCGGTGCCGCGCAGGTGATTGAGCTGGTGGTCGGGGGTGCCGATGACTTGCTGGCCGGCGAGGGTGATGGAGCCGCTGGCTTTGATGCTGGGGGGCAAGAGGCCGGTGGCGGCCATGGCGGTGAGGGATTTGCCGGAGCCGGATTCGCCAATCAGGCCCAGCCGTTCGCCGGGGGCGATGGTCAGGTTGAGGTTGTTGACCAGCGTAGTATCAGCGGTTTCGAGGGTGAGGCCGGTGATGGCGAGGAGAGCGGTCATCGGGCGCGCCTTGTGGGGTCGATGCTGTCGCGCAGGCCATCGGCGAGGAGGTTGATGCCGATCACCAGCGAGACCAGCGCAATGCCGGGGGCGATGGCGCCGATGGGGGCGGTGTAGACTGTGCCCTGGGCTTCCTGCAGCAGGCGGCCCCAGGAGGCGTTGGGCGGCGGCGCGCCGAGGCCGAGATAGGACAAGGATGCTTCGGCGATGACGGCGAGGCCGAATTGCAGCGCGAAACTGACCGCCAGGGTCGGCCAGATATTGGGCAGGATATGGCCGAAGACGATGGCGGGCCAGGACGAGCCGGAGGTGCGGGCGGCGGTGATGTAATCCATCAGCAGGACGCGTTTGGCGAGAATGCGGGTGAGGCGGGCGACGATGGCCGACAGCGCAATGCCGATGGCGATGATGGCGGAGGCCAGGTTTGCCGTGTCGCTGGCGGCGACCACCAGCATGGCAATGAGCAGGGTGGGGAAGGCGATGAGAATATCGAGGGTGGCGGCGAGGGCGTCGTCGAGCAGTTTGCTGGCGAAGGCGGCGAGAATGCCCAGGGTGACACCGAGAGCCGCGCCGATGGCGACGGCGCCGGTGCCCACGATGAGGGCGATGCGCGAGCCGATCATGATCTGGGTGAGGAAATCGCGGCCGAGCCGGTCGGTGCCAGCCCAATGCAGCCAGGATGGGGCTTCCAGGCGCCCGCCGCTCATGCCGGTGGGGTCGTAGGGCGCCCAGACGAGGGTGAGCAGGCCGATGACGATGTGGAGGCCGACGAGCGCCAGGCCCGCCCAAAGGGTGAGGGAGCCGTAGTTGCGGCGCTTGGACGTGATCTGATCGAGCGTGGTCATGGCGTGCCGACTGTCCGGTCGCGCAGGCGCGGGTCGATGAAGCGCTGCAGTAGGTCGGCGGCAAAGCCGATCAGCAGGACGAGGAGGGTGGAGACGAAGAGCACGCCCTGCACGTTTGGATAATCGCGTTGCTGGATGGCGAGGAGGAGCATGGAGCCCAGGCCCGGGAGGCTGAAGACGCGCTCGATGACGACGGCGCCGAGAAAGGTGCTGGCGAGCTCGATCCCTAGAATGGAGATGACCGGGACGGCGCCATTGTGCAGGCCGTGGCGGATCAGGGCTTGCGGGAAGGACGAGCCGAGGGCGCGGGCGGTGCGCAGGTAATCGCTGCCGAGGACGTCGAGGGTGGCGGCGCGCACGTAGCGCAGGACGGAGGCGGCCATGACAAGCGCGATGGTCAGGACGGGCAGGATCATGGCGGTGGCGGCTTCGCTGAAATTGGTCCAGCCGCGCAGCGGGAAGCCGCCTGAGGGCAATAGGCGCAGATTGATGGCGAAAAGCGTAACCAGCAGGATACCGACCCAGAAGACGGGAATGGCGATGCCGAGCTGGGAGACCACGGAAATCAGGCCGCCATACCAGCGGTCGGAGCGGACGGCGGCGATGATGCCGAGGGGGATGGCGAGGGCCAGGGCCAGCAGGAAGCCGAGAAAGGTCAGCGGCAGGGTGACCGACATGCGGTTGCCGATTTCGCTGATGACGGAGGCACGGCTGACGAAGGAGGTGCCGAGGTCGAAGCGGGCGAGATTGCCGATGAAAGAGACGAATTGGGTGTAGAGCGGTTGATCGGAACCGACCTGGCTGCGGGCGGCGGCGATTTGGGCTTCGGTGGCGCCGACGCCGAGCAGGGCATTGGCGGGATCGCCGGGCAGCAGGCGCAGGAGGACGAACAGCACTACGGCCGCGATCAGCAGGGACGCGATGAGAATGACCGAGCGGCGGATCGTGTATGCGAGAATGGGTGTGGCCTCCGAGTCAGTTGGGGCAGGGTAGCGGTTTTGGGGGAGGTGGGCCACTGGGGGATGGGGCGCTGCCACCGTCTTCCCTTCCTACTTGCCTCAATCAACCTCGGTGTCATTCCCGCGAAAGCGGGAACCACCGTTTTGGATGCAGAAGTAAGTAAACAGAGGTTCCCGCTTTCGCGGGAATGACATTGTGGGGGGGGGGGAGGTCGTGGCAGGCTCGTAGATCGGAGTACCCCCTCCTAGCCTCCCCCTGATAGGGGGAGGGACGGTTTGGTGGCTCTCCGGTGCTTCGCCGCTTAGTTCGTCTTCTTGATGTCGTAGGCGAAGAACTGGGAGTTGAGGCCGTTGATCGGGTAGCCGGTGACGTTGGCGGCGGAGACGACGATCTGGGGGTAGAGGTAGAGCCAGTTGCTGGCGGCGTCTTCGGCGATCAGTTTGTTGGCTTCGGTGAGCTTGGCGGTCTGTTCGTCGATCGAGGACGCAGCCTCGGAATCGGCGATCAGCTTGACCACTTCGGGGTTGTTGTAGCCCCAGTAGAAGTCGGGATTGCCGTAGAAGACGATGTCGCGGTGGTTGACGTGCTCCTGCAGCGTCGCCTCGAAATTGTGCTCCTGGTAGATCTTTGTGTACCACTCATTGGCGGTGATGATGTTGATGTTCACCGTCACGCCGATCTTGGCATATTCGGTCTGCAGGAACTGAGCGACCAGCGGGTGCGGATCGTAATCGGGGGTGTCGAGGGTGAAGGTGAAGCCATCGGGATAGCCGGCTTCGGCCAAGAGGGCCTTGGCGCTATCCACATTATAGGCATCAACGCCCGTGAGATCGACATACCACGGATCGGTCGGGGGCACGAAGGAGCCGATCAGCGTGCCGTACTCGCCCCAGATGGAGTTGAGGAGCTTGGCCTTGTCGGTGGCGCGGGCCAGGGCCTTGCGGACCTGGACATTGTCGAAGGGGGCGACGCGGTCGTTATAGGCGAGCAATTCCTTGGTGGTGGAAGCGCCTTCGGTGACGGTGTAGGCGGGGTTGCCCGTGAATTGGGCCAGCGAATCCGGGCTCTGGACCGAGGTAATGACGTCCACGGCGTTGGTCAGCAGCGCATTGTTGAGCGCGGTGGCGTCGGTGAAATAGGTGTAGATCACTTCGCCATTGGTGGGCTTGTCGCCCCAATAGCCGTCGAAACGCGCGAGGGCCAGGGCCGAACCGCGGCGCCAGTCTTCGAGCGTATAGGGGCCGGTGCCGTCTTCGGTGGCGGTGATGTCGGCGGCCGCGTCGTTGACGATCCAGACATAGCTCAGATTGTAGGGCAGGGAGATCGAGCGGGCCGAGAGGGTGATGACCACGGTCTTGTCATCGGGGGTGTCGATGGCGGTGATGGTCGAGAGGCTCTTCTTGCGCGAGCTTTTCGAGGTCTCGGCGGTGACGCGCTCGATGGAATATTTCACATCGGCAGCGGTCAGCGGATCGCCCGAATGGAAGGTGACGCCGTCCTTGAGGGTGAAGGTATAGGTGAGGCCATCGTCGCTGACCTTGTAATCGGCGGCCAGGGCCGGCTCGACGCTGCCCTTGTCGGTGAGCTGGAACAGGGCTTCGTAGACATTGCCGTTGAAGGCTTCATTGATGCCCTGGCCGGCGCCGGCCGTGTTGTCGAGGTTCTGCGGTTCGTAGAGCGAGCCGATGCGGATGGTGGCGTTGGCGTCGAAATCCTGGGCGAAGGCGGCCGGGGTGAAGGCCACGCTGGCGAGAAGGGTAGCGGCCAGCAGAGTGCGGCGCGAAATGAGGGACATGGCTGGAAGCTCCTTGTTTGTCGGCCTGAACGCGGGGTCAGTGCCATCTGGTGAAAGACATATCGCTTGAGGCCAGAAAACTCTACGAAATCAGTAGTCTATCCGTGCTTGCTAGGCATTTGGATCGAAATGCCTTTCGGATGGAGGCGGCATTTCGGGAAAGCTGTTCCAAGCTATAGCAGGGGAGCGTGCGGCGGGGGAGCGGGACGGTGTGGGTAGGGTTACCCATGAGGGTGCTTGGCACCGCTTCACCTCTCCCTCAGGGGGAGAGGTCGGCCCGTTTGGGCCGGGTGAGGGGGCCTTCATTTTGCTCAGTGTCAAGAAAGGCCCCCTCACCCCACCCTCTCCCCATAGGGAGAGGGGCCGCCCGCCCAAATATCGCGGCAGAAGCGCTGCCTGTAAGCACCTAGCGGCGGACGCCGAGGCGGGTCATTTTTTCGCTGAGGGTGCGGCGGGGGAGGCTGAGGGCGTCGGCGGTGTCGGCGATGGAATTGTCGTGCTTGCGCAGTTCGGCTTCGATGATGCTGCGTTCGTATTGGGCTAGCCGGTCGGCGAGGCTGAGGCTCTCGTCGGGTGTGCCGGGCTTGATGCCGATGGCGCTCTGGATAGAGTAATTGGCGCTGGAGAGGCCCAGGGCGAATTTGTCGGCTACGGTTTTGAGCTCGCGGACATTGCCGGGCCAGGCGTAGCGGGAGAGGGCCTCGATGTCGGCGGGGTGGAGCGGCTGGGAGGGGCGGTTGAAGCGCTTTTGGGCCAGTTCGAGGAAATAGTGGAACAGCAGGAGGGCGTCTTCGCCGCGCCGGCGTAGCGGGGGCACGGCGACACTCGCGGTATTGAGGCGATAGTGCAGATCGGCGCGGAAGCGGCCGGCTTCGGCTTCGTCAAGCAGGTCGACCTTGGTGGCGGCGATGATGCGCAAGTCGAGCGGGATCTGGCGGTTGGAGCCGACGCGCTCGACGGTGCGCTCCTGAATGACGCGCAGCACCTTGGCCTGGGCGAGCAGGGGCATGGATTCGATTTCGTCGAGTAGCAGCGTGCCGCCATTGGCGAATTCGAATTTGCCGATGCGGGGGCCGGCGCTGCCGGTAAAGGCGCCGGCTTCGTGGCCGAACAGTTCGCTTTCGATCAGCTCGGCGGGGATGGCGGCGCAATTGACGGCGACAAAGGGGGCGGCGGAGCGGGGGGAGAAATCGTGCAGGGCGCGGGCGACGACTTCCTTGCCGGTGCCGGTTTCGCCCAGAATGATGACATCGGTATCGATGGCGGCGACATCGAGAATGAGCTGGCGCAAATCCTCCATGACGGGGGAAGAGCCGATGAGGCGGTTGGACAATTCGGCCGCGCCGCCATCGAGCCGGCGGCGCAGATTGACCAGTTCGCGGCGGACGCGGGCCTGTTCGGCGGCGCGCTCGATGACGCTGACGAGCTGTTCGGGCTCGTAGGGTTTTTGCAGGAAGTCATAGGCGCCGTCGCGGATCGCCTTGACGGCCATGGGCACGTCGCCATGGGCGGTGATCAGGATGACCGAGGTGGTGGGGTCCTTGTCGCGGATCTGGGCGAGCAGGTCGAGGCCGGAGACGGAGGGCATGCGGACGTCGGATATGACCACTTCGGGCTGGGCATCGCCCAGGCGCGTCATGGCTTCGCGGGCGCTGCCGACGGTGGTGACGGCGAAACCGGACAGATTGAGCCATTGATCGAGCGCGTTGCGGACAATGCCTTCGTCCTCGACGATCATCACCGATGTCTTGGTGGTCATGCGGAATCTCTGTGTTGGGGAGCGGCGGCTTCGGCCAAGGGCAGGGTGACCGTGAAGGTCGCACCTTCGCCGGGATGGTTTTCGACCTCGATAGTGCCGCCCATTTCCCGGACCAGGCCGTAGGAGATGGAAAGGCCAAGCCCCAGGCCGCGGCCGGGCTCCTTGGTGGTGACGAAGGGGTCGAACAGGGTGTCGGCGATGGCCGGGTCGATGCCGGTGCCGTTGTCGGCGACCGAGATGACTGCATGCTCACCGGTATCGATGACCGAGATGCGAATGGAGGCGTCTTCAAGGCCGGTCATGGCGTCGGCGGCGTTGGAGATGAGGTTGATCAGCACCTGCTCGATATGGACGGGATTGCCGGTGACGATGAGGGCGTGGGGCGGCGCATCGAGGGTGATGGCGAGGTTGGGATCGTCGCGGAAATGGTTGGCCAGCTCGATGGCATTGTGGGCGATATGGAGCACATCGCTCTGGATGGAGATTTCGGTTTCCTTGCGGGCGAAGGTCTTGAGATGGCCGGTTAGGGCCACCAGGCGCCCGAGCACGCCTTCCATGCTGCCGAAAAGGTCGGAGAGTTCGGGCACCTTGCCGCGGGCCAGCAGCTTGGCGCTGGCGGTTTGGGTGCGCAGGGCCGCGATGGGCTGGCTGACCTCGTGGGCGACGCCGGCCAGTGCCTGGCCCAGCGTGGCCAGCTTGGCGGCCTGGACGAGGCCTTGCTGGGCCGATTGGCGGGCTTTTTCGGCCTCGCGGCGCTCGACGATTTCGCCGGCCAGACGGCTATTGGCCTCCTGCAACTCGCTGGTGCGGAGCAGGACGCGCTGCTCGAGCTGGTCGTGATCTTCGAGGCGGGCGCGGATCAGACGCTGGCGTTGCAGGAACAGGACGGCGGCCAGCAGGATGGCGGCAACCGCAACGCCGACGAAGAAGGCTGATGTCCAGGCCCAGTTGGAGATAGGACCGAGCGGCACGAAGGAGAGGAGGCGCCAGCCATGCAGCGGCATGCGCAGGCGATCGACCATGAACTCGCCGTTGATTTCGCTGTCGCCGCTGCGCAGCACGGCCAATTCACTGCCGCGCCAGGGTTCGATGGAGTTGACAATGCCATTGCCATTGATGGCGACGCCCAGATAGCGCTGGTCGCGGGCCAGGGCGTCGAGATCGTTCCGGTGGGTATCGACCAGTGTGCGATAGCGCCAGTCGGGGCGGGTGGAGAGGATGCCGACATCATTGCTGTCGAAGATGCCGATAAGCTCGCCAGAGCGCCACCAGACGGCTTCGATCTCGCCGAGATTGATCTTGACCACGGCAACGCCCAGGGGGCCGTCGGGTCCGTCGATGCGGTTGGCGATGAAATAGCCGGGAACGCCGGTGGTGACACCCACAGCGTAATATTTGGCCGCGCCGTCGAACATTGCCTCCTGGAAATAGGGGCGCTCGGCATAGTGGCGGCCGACCATGGATTGGTGGGTCCACCAATTGCTGGCCGCTACGGAGCGGCCGGTGACATCGACGATGAACAATTCCTCGGCGGCGGCGGTGCCGCCCATATTGGAAAGGAACCCATTGGCGCGGGCGCGGACGGTGTCGTCTTCGGGATGGGCCAGCACGTCGCGGATTTCGGAGGCCTGGGCGAGCGTGGTGGGGAGGTAGTGATAGCGCTCGATATTGGCTTCGAGCATGCGATCGAAAATCTGCAGGCGCCGTTCACTGATGTCATGGGCGGCGGCGATGCCGCTTTGCAGCGCGATTTCATAGGCCGCTAAAGCGCTGGCAAGAACCAGAACCGCGCAGCCGACCGCGATCAGCAGGCGCTGATAGGGCGACAAGGGCATGGTCTTGCTGGCCATGAGGTATAAATCCTCCCATAGCCCTCCTATGGCATTGGCGGTTTTTTGCCAAGCACGCCGTTATAGCTGGCAAGAAATTGCCGAGAATTCTGCATGCAGATGCGGGATTGCATTGGTGATATGCTGAAAATGCAGGCTTTGCGGGGTTTGGCATGGAAGCTGCATTGAAGGCACTGCGCGAGGAGCGCTGATCTTTCGGGAGGAACCATAATGAACAAGACTATTCTGTCCCTTGCCGCCGGCTTGATGCTGACCGGCGCGACCCTGACGGGCGCTGCCGTGGCGCAAGACTATCCCACCAAGCCGGTCACCGTCGTGGTGCCCTTCGCGGCCGGCGGCCCGACCGATACGGTGGCGCGGCTGGTGGCCGAGGTGATGAGCAATGACCTGGGCCAGCAGGTAGTGATCCAGAATGTGGGCGGTGCCGGCGGCACGCTTGGCGCCGGCCAGGTGGCTGCCGCCCCCAATGATGGCTATACGCTGCTGCTGCACCATATCGGCATGTCGACCGCGCCGACGCTCTACCGCAGCCTGCCCTATGATCCGGTAGCCGATTTCGCCCCGATCGGGCTGATTACCGCCGTGCCGATGACACTGGTGGCCCGCAAGGACTTCGAGCCGAACACGCTGGAAGAAATGATCGCCTATATCAAGGCCAATGGCGAGAACGTCACCTATGCCCATGCCGGCATCGGCTCGGCCAGCCAGCTCTGCGGCATGCTGCTGATGAATGCGCTCGATACGCAGATGACCACAGTGCCCTATCAGGGCTCGGGCCCGGCGATGACCGATATCATCGGCGGCCAGATCGATCTGATCTGCGACCAGACCACCAATACGACGAGCCAGATCCAGGCCGGCGAAGTGAAGGCGTATGGCGTGACCACGCTCAGCCGCCTCGGCAACCTTCCGGACCTGCCCACCACCAAGGAAGGCGGGCTCGATCTCGAAATCGGCGTTTGGCATGGCCTCTATGCTCCGGCCGGGACCGATCCGGCGATCATCTCCAAGCTCGAGGCATCGCTGCAGAAGGCGCTGACCAACGAGACCGTGGTGAGCCGTTTCGCGGAACTGGGTACGGTGCCGGTGACGGCTGAAGAAGCCACGCCCGCTGCGCTGACCGAGATGCTGGGCAGCCAGATCGAGTTGTGGCGCGCGGTTATCGAGGCGGCCGGCGTTTACGCGGACTAAGGCCTGGGTGGGGCGCACTATCGCGCCATACCCACAGCATAGCACCTCCCCTTCGACGGGGGAGGTTGGGAGGGGGTGATGGGCCCAATTCGGGTTCCCCACCCCCTCCCTTGATCCCTCCCCGCAATGGGGAGGGTGTCGACTGCGGCATTACATGCCAAACGACAAAATCGGGAGGGCAGCATATGGCTACAGATTTTTCGACCAAGGACCTGGTGTCGGGCGGCATTTTTGTCGCGGCTGGGGCCTATTTTGCGATTGAAGCGCTCAATTACGAGGTCGGCACGGCGTTTCGCATGGGGCCGGGATTCATGCCGCTCCTGCTGGGCAGCGTGCTGGTCGCGCTGGGGCTGGGCGTTGCGGCCAGCGGGTGGAAGAAGCCTGATGCCGAGGAAGCGCTGGCGCCGCCCTGGCGCGGGATCGGGCTGATCATCGGCGTCATTGTCTTTTTCGGGCTGACCATTCGCGGCCTGGGCTTTGTGCCCGTCGTGCTGATCGGCTCGTTCGGCGCGGCGATGGCAAGCCGGCTCAATTCTCCGCTGTTTGCGATCATCCTTGCAGTGGCGCTGACGGTGATGTGCACGCTGATCTTTGTCATCGGGCTCGGCATGAGCGTGCCGATGTTCGGCCCCTGGCTCGGGCAATAGGAGCGCAATCATGGATATCATCGCTTCCCTTGGTCTGGGTTTTTCGGTCGCGCTCGACCCCATCAATATCTTCTATTGCTTTATCGGCGTGCTGCTTGGCACGCTGGTCGGTGTGTTGCCCGGCATTGGCCCGACGGCGACCATCGCCATGCTGTTGCCTATCACCTTTTCGCTCTCGCCCGCGACGGCGCTGATCATGCTGGCGGGCATCTATTACGGCGCCCAATATGGTGGCTCGACCACGGCCATCCTGATCAACCTGCCGGGCGAAAGCTCGTCGGCCGTGACAGCGATCGACGGCTATCAGATGGCCAAGAAGGGCCGCGCGGGTCCGGCGCTGGCGACGGCCGCACTCGGTTCGTTCTTCGCGGGTACGGTTGGTACGCTGCTGCTGGCATTCTTCGCGCCGCCCCTGGCGCGAGCCGCGCTCAATTTCGGGGCGCCGGAATATTTTGCGCTGATCGTGCTGGGCCTGTTGGTATCCATTGCGCTGGCGCATGGCTCCATTCTCAAGGCACTGGCCATGATCGTGCTGGGACTTCTGCTGGGCATGGTGGGGCAGGATATCTATACCGGCCAGCCGCGCTTCACCTTTGGTATCCGGGAGCTCTATTCGGGCCTCAATTTCGTATCGCTGGCCGTGGGCGTGTTCGGCGTCGCCGAAATCCTGCGCAACCTCGAAAACGAGAAGGGCCGCGACGTCATGGTCAAGGCCGTCAAGAATTTGTGGCTGACCAAGGATGACTTCAAGCGGATTGCCGGACCGGTGCTGCGGGGTACGGGGCTGGGTTCGGTACTTGGCATCCTGCCGGGCGGCGGGCATATCCTTGCTTCGTTTGCGTCCTATTCGGCGGAAAAGCGGCTCTCCAAGACGCCGGAAGAATTCGGGCACGGTGCCATCGAGGGCGTGGCGGGGCCGGAATCGGCCAATAACGCAGCGGCGCAGACCTCGTTCATTCCGCTGATGACGCTGGGCATTCCGGCGCATCCGGTGATGGCGCTGATGGTTGGCGCTTTCATCCTGCAGGGCATTACCCCGGGCCCCAATGTGATCAACGACCAGCCGGCGCTGTTCTGGGGCATTATCGCCTCGATGTGGATCGGCAATGTGCTGCTGGTGCTGCTCAACCTGCCGCTGATCGGGCTGTGGGTGAAGATGCTCTCCATCCCCTATCGCGCGCTGTTCCCGGCCATCGTGCTGTTCGCCTGCATCGGGTGTTTCTCGATCAACCAGAACATCTACGATGTCTTTGCCATCGGCTTTTTCGGGGTGGTCGGCTATGTGCTGATCCGCTTCGGTTGTGAACCGGCGCCGCTGCTGCTGGGCTTCGTGCTGGGGCCGCTGCTGGAAGAGCATCTGCGCCGGGCCATGATCATTTCCCGCGGCAACCCGATGGTGTTCATTGAGCGGCCGATTTCGGCAACTTTGCTGGGATTGGCGCTGCTGGCGGTGATTATCGCCGTGCTGCCCTCGATCCGGCGCAAGCGCAAGGAAGTGTTCGTCGAAGACGATTGAGGCTGACAACGCTCGCGTATTTCAGACCCGCCGGACCTGGTCCGGCGGGTTTTTGTTTGCCGCACATACTTGTTGGACAAGGAAAAAAGGAACTGGCGGCCCCACGGCGCGTTGCCAGTTCACTTCCAACAAGGACCGTTAGTCATGGGTATTATCTGGACGATCATCATCGGCTTCGTCGCCGGCATCATTGCCAAGTTCATCATGCCGGGCAGCAACGAGCCATCCGGCTTCATCATGACCACGATATTGGGCATCGTCGGCGCTTTCGTTGCTTCCTATCTCGGGCAGGCCCTGGGCTGGTATGCGCCGGGCGAGGGCGCCGGGCTGATCGGCGCCGTGGTTGGCGCCGTCATCGTGCTGTTCGTCTGGGGTTTTGTCGCCAAGCGCCGTTGAGCGCACAACATGAAGGAGGCCACCATGGCCGATAAGGGAATGCCGTCAATGCTAGCGCTGCTGGGGCTTTTGGCCGTGGCAGGCTATCAGAACAGGGACAAGCTGGGCGAATTGCTCGGCGGATTGGGCAATGGCCAGGCCGGAACGAACGGCAATGGCCAGGTGGGCACCGGCCAGCCCGGTGCAGGCAGTGCGCAGACGGGCGCGGCTCCCGGCACAGGTGGCCTTGAGGGCATGCTGGGCGGTCTGGGCGGCATGCTCGGTGGCGCGGCCGGCGCCGGTGGTCTGGGCAGCGTGCTCAGCGGCGGGCTGGGCGATCTGGTCGACCGCTTCAACACCAGTGGGCAGGGTTCCAAGGCAAAAAGCTGGGTGCAGGACGGGGACAATGAGGAGATCGATGCGGCCAGTCTTGAGCAGACGCTGGGCGCTGACACGATCGATGCGTTGACCCGGCAAACGGGCCTCAGCCGGCAGGAATTGCTGGAGCGTCTGTCCAAGACGCTGCCGGAGGCGGTGAACAAGCTGACGCCCAATGGCCGCATTCCGACCGAACAGGAAGCCAGCCGCCTGGTCTGACGATATTGGCAATTGCCGGCCGGGACGAACTTCATCCCGGCCGACGTGTTTTCAGGACCAGGCGGGGAAGGGATCGCGCAGATCCTGCCAGGCCGTGGGGGTGAAACCCTTGGCCGGGATCAGGCAGGCATCGAGATCACGCCTTATGGCCGCTTCATCCATGCCGGCGGCGCCGATAAAGACGATTTCCTGTCGCCGGTCTCCCCATTGCGGATCGAGATAGGGCGCCATGGATGCGCGCCAATCGGCATCGTCGGGCCAGCGCGTCCGGGGCACGGCAGCCCACCACATGCCGCGGCGGCTGGTGCGGACCAGGGCGCCGGCCTGGCTCAGTTCGCCGACCAGATCGGGCCTTGTGGCGAGCCAGAAAAAGCCCTTGGAGCGAATGACGCCGGCCCAGTTTTTGGTGATGAAATTGTTCAGCAGCATGGGGTTGAAGGGGCGGCGGGCCCGATAGACGAATGAGCTTATGCCGTATTCAAGTGTTTCTGGAATATGCTCGGTGAAGCCATTGAGTTCCTTGAACCAAAGCGGATTCTGTTCAGCGGCTTCCAGGCTGAAGAGGCCGGTATCGAGCACTTCGTCCAGCGGTACTTTGGAAAAGTCGGTTTCGATGACGCGGGCGACCGGATTGAGGGCCTTGATGATGGTCCGGGCCGCGGCGAGATCGGCCGGGCTGGCGGCCGAAACCTTGTTGAGCACGATGACATCGGCGAATTCGATCTGTTCGACCAGGAGATCGACCAGGGCGCGCTCGTCTTCCGGGCCCATGGTTTCGCCGCGGTCGGCCAGGAAATCGGTCGAGGCATAGTCTTTGAGCAGGTTGGCGCAATCGACAACGGTGACCATGGTATCGAGCCGGGTGATATCGGAGAGGCTTATGCCGTGTTCGTCGCGGAAGTCGAAGGTGGCCGCGACCGGCAGAGGCTCGGAAGTGCCGGTGGATTCGATCAGCAGGTAATCGAAGCGCCCGGCAGTGGCGAGCTTGGTGACTTCCTTGAGCAGGTCGCCGCGCAGGGTGCAGCAGATGCAGCCATTGCTCATTTCCACCAATTGTTCGTCGGTGCGGGAGAGATTAGCGCCGCCTTCGCGGACGAGCGTGGCGTCGATATTGACCTCGCTCATGTCGTTGACGATGACGGCGACGCGGCGGCCTTCGCGATTGTTGAGAATGTGGTTGAGAAGGGTCGTCTTGCCGGCGCCGAGAAAGCCGGAAAGGACCGTGACGGGTAGGCGGTTCATTTGGGGTCACCTCGATGGAAACGGCCGCCCCGGAGGGCGGCCGGGCAGGGATCAGTGCGTGGTGCCCGAACCGCCTGCTGCAACGATATTGTAGGGCAGGCCGGCGACCTCGATATCGCGATCCAGCTCGAAACTGGCGGCGTCGACGATGTGGACGAGGCCCTTGAGTGGATCGGTGACGGCGATCTCGCCGCCGGCCACGGCGATGCGCGGGCGCGGCAGGCTCCATTCGCCATCCATGGAATAGGGCTCGGTCAGGGTGATCGACTTGGCGATCCGGCCAGAAAGGACGTTGAGCTGATGCAGCTTGCCGTCTTCGGTGAAGATGTAAGCGAATTTGGGTTGCTGCGGATCGACCGCGAAATGCACGCGGCGTGTGGGTAGTTCGATCAGGCGGAAGGCATCGGCCTCGGCGGGATCGATCAGCACGATTTTGTCGGCGCCGTAATTGCCCAGGAAATATTGCAGGCCAACACCGCCCAGCAGGGTCGAGACATTGCCTTCGGGCAGGCTTGCTGGATAGGGCAGGTGCGTGATGCTGGGCTCACCCGAGCCCGTGGCGATCAGCAGGCCCGTGGCGCAGGCAATGGCGGTGATGTTGCCGGAGGTGGCTTCGCCATGCAGGAGGGGGCATTCGTGGAGGTCGCCGAGCTTGGCGTTCTGGGCGTCGTAGACATAAACGCCTTGCGGACGGGTGGTTTCGCCATTGGGGGCGAAATCGGTGGCGATGGCATAATCGCCCCAGGGGATGGCGACGCCGTGGTGGGGGGCATTGGTGGGAATTTCGCGGATGGCCAGCTTGTCGTCGCCATCGAGCCAATCCTTCTCCGACACGAGGCGGGCAACGCCCTCGCCATCGTAGAACAGGGCGATCTGGCCGTGATGTTCGACGAAATGCACCGGGCGATTGCCTGAGATAGCCGCGGAAATGGTTTCCGGTGCGGCGACGTGGATGTCGCCGTGATCGCCGTGATCTTCGATCTCGATGCCAGACCGGATTGCCGAGACGCGGTTGGCGGCGCCTTCCACGGCGTAAACGGCCTGATTGCTGGGCGTGGTGTAGAGAACGCCGGGGCTTTCAAGGGGGAAGGTATCGAGCGTGGCATCAGTGGCCAGGTCGATGGCCGTGACCTTGGCTTCGGCATGATCGGCCACGAAGAGGCGCCAGGCGGTGACATCGTCGGCATGGGCGAGGCCGGTGGTGGCAATGAGCGTTAGGGCAGTGCAGGCGAGGAGGGAGGAATAGCGCATCGGCTTGCGTCCATATGTTATTACATTACGTTGTGGAGCCTAGATGTAATATTATTACGTTGGCAAGTGGGGTGGGGTGATTTTTTGGGGATTGAGGTTGGGCGTTCACGTGGGACACGCTCCACCCACCGTGTCATTCCGACGCAGGCCGGAATCCATGCTGTGCCCTTTCCCAACACTGGATGTGCTGATGGCCTTCAGCATGGATTCCGGCCTGCGCCGGAATGACATCGTGGTTTTAAATGTGTTCAGAGAGAACACTATCCCGATAGGGAGGTTGAGCCGCGCCGACCTAATCCGGATAGGGTAGCCCGTAGCGATCGCGGATTGTCGTTTGTTCGTAGGCGCGGGGGTAGACGCCGCGATCTTGCAGGATGGGCACGACTTTTTCCACGAAGTCTTCGATATCGTCCGGCGCGCGTGGGGGCTGGATTGTGTAGCCGTCGACCGTGCCATCGGCCCAGAGGTCGATAAGGCCGTCGGCGACCTGTTCGGGAGTGCCGAGGACGAGGCGATGATGGCCCTCGGAACGGCGGACGGCCTGGCGCGCGGTCAGGCTCTCATGGGTCAGCAGTTCGGAGAGACCCAGGCCCATACCGACTGCCTGTATGCGGTTGGGATCGGGGATGAATTGGGCGGGGTCGAGGACGGCGTCGGGATCGAAATCGGCGAGATCGATGCCGTTTTCCTTGGCGAAGCGTTTCAGCAGGCCATCTTCGGAACCGGCGCCGCTGAACAGTTCGTGCTTGCGCAGGGCCTCTTCGTGGGTATCAGCGACAATGGGGACCAGGCCGGGCACGATGCGGATGCCCGATGGGTCGCGGCCGAAGGAAACTGCGCGGTCCTTGACCTTCTTGCCGAAGGCCTGGCCGGCCGGGCGGGACAGGATGTTGCAATAGATGATTTCGCCATGGCGGGCGGCCAGATCGATGCCGCCTTCGGAGGCGCCGGCCTGGGCGATGACCGGGTGACCCTGGGGACCGCGGGGCACGTTGAGCGGGCCTTTGATGGTGAAATAATCGCCTTCGTGATCGATGGCATGGGCGCTTGACGCATCCCAGAAGCGGCCTTCGGGAACGTCGCCCTCGCGGGCCGGGTCCCAGCTGGCCCAGAGTTCTTTTGCCACGTCGAGGAATTCGCTGGCCCGGGCGTAGCGTTCCTTGCGCGGAGGCAGGGGGTCGCTGCCGAAATTGGCGGCTACGTTGGGATTGAAGGAGGAAACGATGTTGATGATCAGCCGGCCGCCGGAAATGACGTCGAGCGATTGCGTGCGGCGCGCCAGATTGTAGGGCGAATTATAGGTGGATGAGACTGTGGCGACGAAACCGATATCGGGCACCTGGGCGGCCAGGGCCGTGCACAGGATCAGCGGATCGAGGGTGTGGAAGGGCCGGCTGTTCGGATCGGTCATCAGCGCGGGATGATCGGAAAAGAACACCGCGTCGAACACGCCCTTATGGGCCAGCTCGGTGAGGCGCCGGTAATAGGCGGGGTCGGCTATGTCGTGGCGGTTGCCGGTGCGATAGGGCCAGGCATTGCCGAGATAGCCGGTGGTATTGATGCCGACATTGAGGTTGAGCCGGCGTGTCGTCGTCGTCATGCTTGTGCTTTCGCTTCTTGCTGTGGCGCTGCAACGCCGATGCCGCCATGTGGCGCGGGGGCGTTACCGTTGACGGCGAAGTCGCCAACGATGCGGTCGTGATAGATGCGGGGGTTGTGCGAGGCGATGGTGCGGGCATTGCGCCAGTGCCGGTCCAGCCCGTGACTGCGCTTGGCGGCGGAGGCGCCGAGGGCGTCGAACAGCACGGTGCTGGCGTCGAGGATCAGGCTGGTGATGACGGTTACCGACTGGCTGACTTCAAGGTCGGCGTTGCGGTCGGCTTCGGCCTTACGGGCTGCGTCGCCGGATTGATTGGCCTCGAAGGCGCGTTGCAGGGCTTCGGCGGCCTTGAGGGCAATGGCGCCGGACACATAGGCTGCGCCACGCACCTTGCCGACAACCTGCAGTATCTGTGGGTCCTGTGCCGAGCGGGAGGCATTGCCACGGCCATAGACGCGCTTGCGCTCGGAGACATGACGAGCCAGATCGCCTGCCGCAGCGCGGCCGATGCCCGCAAGTGTGGCCAGATGCACAAGCTGGAAGAAGCCGCCGGAATAGCTGAAGCGGGCGGCGCTGGGTTTGATCAGATCGTCGCTGATGGCGACATCGTTGAACCGCGCTGTGCCGCTGGCGCTCAGCGCCTGGCCGAAGCCGTCCCAATCGTCGAGGATTTCGACGCCCGTGGCACCAGTGGGCACTAGCGCGCCGATGGGATTGCCCTCGTCATCGGCGGCGCCAAGGGTGATCCAATCGGCATAAAGGGAGCCGGTGGTGTAGTATTTTTCACCGTTGAGCTGCCAGCCATCGCCATTGCGGATGAGGCGGGTGGAATAGGTGCCGATCTTGCCGTCGCCGGTTTCAGAGAAGCCGCTGCCGATGGTTTCGCGCTGGCCCAGGCGGGTCAGCCAGGTGTTACGCCATTCGCTTTTGGGAGCGTTGATGACGTCTTCGGTGAAGCCGAAATGGCTGCGATAGGCATTGGTGATGTTGGGATCGGCCTCGGAGAGTTCGATCAGCAGGCCGAAGAATTCGGGCAGAGTGAGGCCCAGCCCCCCGTTTTCGACAGGAAGGCGGAGCGTTGAGAAGCCGGCGTCCTTGAGCCAGCGGATTTCCTCACGGGGCAGATCGCGTTCGACGTCGCGCGCCACCGCCCGCTCGCGGATGCGCGCGAAGATCTGGCGGAAGGGGGCGGCGATGGTGTCGAAGCGGTCGGATGGGCCGGCGCCCCAGGCTTGGCTGATGTTGGTCATGGCAATGATTCGGGATGCGCCGGCGGCAAGCCGCGCGGCTGGTGAACAATGTCAGGCTTTGCCCGACGCGCGAGGAAGAATTGCTTTGCGTGGGCGCAAGCAATTTTTCCTGCAGGGTCAAGCCGTGAAATGGGCATAGGCGAGGCCGTCATTGAGGCCTTCGGCGCCAATGGTGTGATCGGCGACCCGCTTATCGTAGAGGGTGAGTTCGACGCCGGAGACCACGCCGATATCGGGCACGTCCTCGACAACCTGGCGCTGGAATGCGGTGAACAATTCCAAGCGCCTGGCCGCATCGACCTCGACGGCGGCGGCTTCAAGCAGAGCATCGACCTTGTCGCTGGCGTAGTGCGAGCCATTGGTGAAGGGGATTCCCGGCTTGAAGTTCTTGCTCCAATAGAGCCGCTGCACGCCCACAGTTGGATCGAACAGATTGCTCATGCCGTGGAAGGTGAAATCGAAGTCGCGGTCGGTGTAGACGCGCTTGATATAGGTGGCGAAGTCCTGCGTGCGCAGCGACACCTCGATGCCCGCGGCAGCTAGCGCCTGCCGGATATATTCGCCGCCGCGCTTGTAATATTCGGCGGAAGGGTGCGGATCGTGGGTAAGCCGCAGGCGGATGCCGTCGGTGCCACGCGGGTAGCCCGCCTCGTCGAGCAGGGCTTCGGCCTTGGCCAGGTCGATGGGATAGGTTGGCAGGTCTGGCACGTAATATTTGGTGAGCGAGGCGCTGATGGGGCCGGGGATCGGCGTGCCATAACCATAGAGCGCAGTCTGGTGGATGACGTTGCGATCGATCAGATGCGCGAAGGCCTTGCGCACCCTGACGTCGGCGAAATAGGGCCGGTCGAAGTTGAACTCGATGCGCGAGATATTGTTGAAATACGAGTAGCCGCGCTGCTCGACGCCGATATTTGGCAGGGTGGAGAAACGTGCCAATTCGCTGAGCGGCACGGGCGATTGGGGCGCCAGGTTGATCTCGCCGGTCTCGATGGCGGCGGCACGGGCGGAGCCGTCTGGTATGATGCGCAAGATCAGTTGATCTGCATAAGGCCTTGGTTGGTCCCAATAATCTGGATTGCGATCCCATACGATATGACTGCCGCGGACCCATTCCTTAAAGACCCAAGGCCCAGTGCCGATCGGTGCATTGTTGACCGGATTGGCGTCAGCGGCCGTGCCTTCATAGAGGTGACGGGGCACGATTGGGGTTTCGGACGCGCTGAGAGCCGGGAGCAGGTATGGCGCAGGTTTGGACAGCTTGAGGACCACCGTATGCTCATCTGGCGTCTCGATCCCGGTGAGGTTGGCAAACGTCACGCGCCCGCGCGGATGCACTTCCTTGATCGTGCTGATCGAATAGGCCACGTCGGCGGCGGTGAACGGCGTTCCGTCATGGAATTTGACGCCCTGGCGCAATGTGAAGGTATAGGCCAGGCCATCCGGGCTGATCGACCATTGGGTTGCCAACAGAGGCTTGGGATTGAGATCGAAATCGAACGTCAGCAGCCCCTCGGTTGACTTAGGGCTGGTGAAGGTCACGCCCGTATGCGCGATGCCGGTCATGGTGGGCGGTTCGGACGCTGCCACGACACTTAGCGTGCCGCCATGTTGGGGCGATTGGGCCAGGGCCGGGCGGGCGAGCAGACCGGCGCCGAGGGCGGCTGCCGACAGGCCGAGGAAATGGCGCCGGCTGGGTGTCCAGAGCGAGGACATGGGGGAAATCTCCGGGAGGGACGCAACGAAAAGCCGGCCGCTTGGATGCGGCCGATGCGCGAGGAAGAATTGCTTTGCGTTGGGCAAAGCAATTCTTCCCGCTGGGTTCAGGCGACGGCGCCGAGTTTGGCTTGTTCGAAATCGTGCAGCAGGATGGCGATCTCGTAGCCGCGGCGCTTGAGCCAATGCGCGACGGTTTTGGCGCGAACGCCGAGCAGGTCATCGACCAGGATGACGCGAGAGCCGCGCACGGCGATGGTGCGATAGGCGACACCGAGCAATTGGCCGCCTTCGGACGAAATCGAGCGCGGCAGATGGCCGGCGGCGAATTCTTCGGGGGTGCGGACATCGAGGAAATAGGTGGTGCGGCTCTTGTCGCTCACCCAGGCGTCGGCATTGGCCTGGTCGATATAGAGCAGACCATCATCCTTGGAGAGAGTTTCGATATGTTCGGCGGCGAATTGCCTGGCCGCGTCGCTGGCCTCGCCATAGGCGGCGGTTTTGCCGGTTTCGAGCGTCAGGCCCGCATTGGTCCAGCCCTTGGTGCCGTCATCGAGATAGGCGACGAAATTGGGCACGCCAGCATCGATCAGCGTCTGGGCACCGAGAATGGCGCGGGGCAGGCCGGCGCAGGAGACCAGCACCTTGGTATTGGCCGAGGGGACCAGATCCTTGAAGCGCAGGACCAGTTCGGCACCGGGAACGCTGACGGCGCCAGGGACGTGTTCCTTGGTGTATTCGGGGATTGTGCGGCTATCGAGCACGATCACGTCTTCGCCCTTGTCGCGCAGGGCCTGCAGTTCGGTGGCGCTGACGACCGGGGTACCCTTTTCGT
Organism: Devosia yakushimensis; assembly: GCF_030159855.1. NCBI lineage: Bacteria > Pseudomonadati > Pseudomonadota > Alphaproteobacteria > Hyphomicrobiales > Devosiaceae > Devosia > Devosia yakushimensis. The sequence continues at coordinate 1,412,156 of NZ_BSNG01000001.1, forward strand.
CGCGGACCTTGGTGACGAAGGGGACGCCGGGAATATCGAAGGTTGGCAAGTGATCGAGACCGCCTTCGATCCAGGCGGGAATGCCGCCTTCAAGCGCCACGATATTGCTCCAGCCGGCGGCGGTGAGACGGGTGACGGCGGCTTGGGCTGCGCCCTTGCCGTCATCGATCAGCACGGTGCGGACCACGCGGCGCGGGATGAAGCGGTCGATTTCAGCGTCGAGCCGGTCAGCGGGCAGGTTGGTGGCAAAAAGGGGCGAGGCATAGCCGACATCGGCGGCGGGGCGAATGTCGATCACGGCGAGTTCGGCGCCATCGCCGAGCCAGTCGATAAGGGTCTGCTTGCTGATCGTGCGATCGGTCATATTAGTTCTCCTCTGATGAAAGGTCAGGCGTTGGGATCGATCCAGGTGTCGCCAAAGCTCCAGCTGATGCCCTGGGCGCCGGTGACGAAGTTTTTGACGCGCTTGTTGGCGATGATCTGGCTGCCGGCGGCGACGAGATCGACCGAGGCCACATCGTCGTGGATCAGATGCTGGAACTGGCTCCAGATTTCGCGGCGCCTGGCTTCGTCCGGTTCGACAGCGGCTGCTTCGAGCAGGGCGTCGGCTTCCGGGTTGGCGTAGTGGGAGGCATTGGAGAAGGGCAGGCCGATCTTGAAGTTCTGGCTCCAATAGGCGCGCTGAATGCCCAGCGAGGGATCGAAGGTATTGGAGAGGGATTCGATGACCAGATCGAACGCGCGGTCGGTATAGATGGTCTTGAGGAAGGTCGGCAGGTCGAACTTGATGATCTCGATGCCGATGCCGACCTTTTCGAGCTGGTTCTTGACCACATCGGCATAGGCTGGGGTCAGAAAGGCGTTATAGGCCAGCCAGAGCCGGAAACGGGTGCCGTCTGCGCCGCGCGGATGGCCGGCCTCGTCAAGCAGTTTTTCGGCGGCCGGCGGGTCGTAAGGGTGGGCGACGACTGTCGGATCGTACCATTTGGGCAGGGCGACGCTGACCGGGCTGGGCGACACCTGGCCATAGCCATAAAGCGCGACATCGACGATTTCCTGGGCGTTGATGGCCTGAGCGATCGCGAGGCGCACCGGCTTTTGGGTGAGGATTTCGGTGTCGTAATTGAAGAACAGCTGCTGCTGGGGGCCGGCATAGGCGTAGGTTTTGGTATCGACCACCAGATTGGGATTTTGCTGGAGGCGCGCGATGTCGCCGAGCGGAACCGGATTGGCGCCGATATCGGCCTCGCCGGTTTCGAGCGCTGCGGCGCGGGCCGATGGATCGGTGATGATGCGCAGGATCAGGCGGTCGAGATAGGGTTTGCCGGTGTCCCAATAATCGGGGTTGCGATCGAAGATCAGGTGGCTGCCCGGGACCCATTCGGTCAGCTTGAAGGGACCGGTCCCGATGGCGGTAGCCAGACTCTGGCCATCGGCGGGCGGCAGGCTTTCGAAGATGTGCTTGGGGACGATGGGGGATTCGGCTGACGATTGTGCCGCGAGCAGGAAGGGGGCCGGCTTGGACAGGACGATGATCGCTGTGAGCGGATCGGGCGTCTGCACCTCCACCACATTCTGATAGGTGATGCGGCCGCGGGGATGGGCTTCCTTGAGGCGCAGGATGGAGAAGGCGACGTCGGCGGAGGTGAAATCCACCCCGTCATGCCATTTGACGCCCTGGCGCAGCTTGAAGGTGTATTGCAGGTGATCGTCGCTCACCGACCATTCGGTGGCCAGCAGCGGCAGGGGATTGAGATCGTAGTCGAAGGTCAGCAGGCCCTCGACGATCTTGGGGCCGATGGCCTGGCCGGTGCCCGAGGAGGTGTTGATGGCAAAGAGCGCCGTGCCGGGATCGACCGTATAGAGCCAGGTGAGCGTGCCGCCGGAAACGGGCGTCGCATCCTGGGCGAAAACATTGGCCGGGATGGCGACACTGGCGCTGGCCAGCAGCAAGAGCTGATTGAAGGCACGGCGATTGAGAGACATGACGCTTGGCTCCTGTCGGTGTGGAGCGAGCATCGGGCGGTCTCGGCCAAATCGGAAGAATGATTTTCTGCCTGAGGCGGCAAGCGGGGCTTTCGGCGATATGGTTGTTGCGCCGAAATTGCAAAACGGCCGCCGTGCTTGCGCAGGCGGCCGCTTTTTTGAAGTCCCTTCCTCCATTCAAAGGGGGGGCGGATTTGGGGCTCTGCCTATAGCAGCTTGAAGCCCAGCCGGTGCAGAACGGTGGTGAGCTGCTCGCGGCCCTTGAGGGCGGGCGTGGTGCCGATGCGGCGGCTGATCAGCTCGGTCCAGTCGATTTGCGGCATGCCTTGTTCGGCCTGGAATTGGCGCAGCGCGGTGTTATAGGCGGCCAGATCGTCCGATTGGACGGCGCGGCCATATTGTTCGCGATGCAGCACCGAACTCTGCGGCAGACGCGGCTTGACGTCGGAGGCGCGGGAAGGATCGGGATAGCCGACCGTGAGGCCGAAGACGGCCACGGCTTCGGGCGGCAGACCCAGCTCGGCAGCGACGGCCTCGGGCTGGTTGCGGATGGCGCCGATATAACAGGTGCCCAGGCCCAGCGAGTCGGCGGCCACGACCGCGTTTTGTGCGGCCAAGGCAGCGTCGAGTGCGGCAAGGAGAAAGCTCTCAAGATAGTCGAGGCCATCGCCGGGGGCGTCGTGTTGTTTGGCGATGGCGCGGGCCCGGGCGAGATCGGCGATCCAGACAAGGAAAAGCGGTGCTTCCTCGATCTGCTTGTTTGGGCCGGCCAATTGGGCGAGCCGGGCCTTGCGGGCCGAATCGGCCACGGCGACGACGCTCCAGGCCTGGAGATTGGAGGAGGTCGGCGCCGATTGCGCGGCAGCCGCCAGTAGTTCCAGCGTGCTCTCGGGAAGCGCATCGGGCAAATAGGCGCGGGCGGTGCGATGGTCGAGAATGGCGTCGATGGCCGTATTCCAGGGAGCGTCGGTTACCGGCGGGTCCTGCCGGTAGCGCCGGCGCAGCAGGTCGGCCAGAAGCTCGGCTTCGGTGCCGATGGCGGGGGCCTTGGCGGTTTGCGGCATTGCGGTTTTCCTGATGGTCAATGGAGTTTGGGGAAGCCGTGCCGTTCGGCCAGCAATTCGAGTATGCGCCTGGTGTCGCCGATGAAATGGTAGCCATTGGCGCTTTTGGCATCAATGGGCGGATCATCGCCCAGGATCAGTACGGGCAGGCCCTGGTTTTCTTCTCCCAGAATGTCGATCACCTTGCCGCGCGGACGCACAAAGTCGACGCGTTCGACATCGACCTTTTTTGCCAGTTCCGGGAAGCTGGCGAGCAAGCCTTCCACCTGGTTGCAGAATGGACAGATAAATGGCCCGTCATCCCGTTTGGGATCGGTGAAGCCGGGGGTGATGAGAAAGAGTTTGTCCTTGGCCATGATGGTCCCTATTCGGCGGCCTTCGCCGGATTGGCAAAGCGGTTGGCAGGGCGCTTGAGGCCCAGATTTTCGCGTAGCGTCGTGCCCTCATATTCGGTGCGGAACAGGCCGCGACGACGCAGTTCGGGCACGACGAGATCGATGAAGTCCTTGAGGCCGCCCGGCATGATGGGCGCCATGATGTTGAAGCCGTCAGCGCCGCGCGCCTCGAAGCGTTCCTCGAGCTGGTCGGCAATATGGCTGGGAGTGCCCACCACCTGCCAGTGCCCACGGGCCCCGGCAATGCGCAGGTAGAGCTGGCGGATGGTGAGGTTTTCGCGCCGTGCCAGATCGAGCAGCAGCGATTGGCGGCTTTTTCCGGCATTGGTTTCGGGCACGTCGGGCAGCGGGCCATCGATGTCATATTGGCTGAGATCGATGCCGCCCGAGAGGCCCGCCAGCATGTTGAGGCCGACAATAGGCTGGATCAGGTCTTGCAACTGGGCGAATTTATCCTCGGCTTCGGCCTGGCTCGGCGCGACCACGGGGAAGATGCCGGGCATGATCTTGAGCTCGTCGGGATCGCGGCCATATTTGGCCATCCGGCCCTTCACATCGGCATAAAAGCCTACCGCTTCGTCCAGCGTGATCTGGGCGGCAAAGATGGCTTCGGCCGTGCGGGCGGCCAGTTCCTTGCCGGGCTCGGAGGCGCCGGCCTGCACGACCACCGGATGGCCCTGCGGTGTGCGCGGAGTATTGAGGGGCCCGCGCACCTTGAAGTGCTTGCCCTTGTGATCAAGGATATGGAGCTTGTTCTTGTCGAAATAGACGCCGGCCTCACGGTCGCGCGGAAAGGCGTCGTCCTCCCAGCTGTCCCACAGGCCCAGCACGACATCGGCGAATTCCTCGGCGCGGTCATAGCGATCGGCATGAAGAATGTGGGCTTCATGGCCGAAATTGAATGCCGCATCCGGGTCGGACGAAGTCACGAGGTTCCAGCCGGCGCGGCCGCCGCTCAGATGATCGAGCGAGGAGAATTGGCGGGCCAGATTGAATGGATCGGAATAGCTGGTGGAGGCGGTGGCGATCAGGCCGATATTCTTGGTGACCGCGGAAAGCGCCGAGAGCAGGGTGATGGGCTCGAAGGGGTAGACGCCCGAATGCGCCTTGCGGCTGGCCGCGTCGATATCCTTGAGGCGCACGCCGACGCCATCGGCAAAGAAGATGGTGTCGAATTTGGCGGCTTCGGCTAGCCTGGCCAGTTCGATATAATTTTCGAAATGCACGCCTATCGAAGCGTCCTTGTGCCGCCAGGCCGCAACATGGTGGCCAGTAAAGAGCAGGAAAGCGCCGAGCTTGATCTGGTCGCTACGCTTGGTCATCTGACATCCTCCAGCGGAAGGCCGTGAATTGAAAGGCCGCCGTAAAGGTCGCCGCAGGCCGCCCAACAGTCCAGAAATGACTAATTTGCGCCCCCGGTAGAAATTGTTGCGGCCAATCGGGCCGGTTAGAACAGCGCTCGCTGGGAACGTAAATCTACTAGATTGATAGACATTCTGAGTTTTTAGGATTGAATTCTACGGAAGCCATGGTGCCGGCGTGGAAATTTGTCACTCGCCCGTCGCATTCGCAAAGCGTGCTCTCGTCCAGGAATGGGCAATCGTGGTGCTATTTGCTCATGACAACGCAAACGCGCCCACGTGCCCGATCCATAGCGCCAACGCTGGCGCGGCTACCGCCATTGACCTCGCTGCGCGCCTTCGTGGCGACGGCGCGGCATCTGAGCTTTACCCGCGCCGCCGACGAGCTGCATGTGACCTCGGCCGCGATCGGGCAGCAGATTCGTCTGCTTGAAGACTATCTGGGGCAGGCCTTGTTCCTGCGCAATCGCGGGCAGCTGGAGCTGACCGAAACCGGGCTGACGCTGATGCCCGGTCTTACCGATGCTTTCGATCGCGTGCTCGACACCATGGCGCGGCTCAATGCCAATAGCGATGCCGCGCCCATCAGGGTGTCGGTGGCGCCGTCCTTTGCCAGCAAGTGGCTGGTGCCGCGGCTGGCGGCATTGCGGGTGTATGCGCCGGATCTGGAGGTTCTCGTCGATTCCTCGGCCAAACTGGCCGATCCGGGGCGGGATGAAACCGATTGCGTCATCCGTTATGGGCTTGGGGCCTATCCCGGATTGACCATCGACCGCTTGTTTTCGGAGGCGGTCATTCCCGTCTGCAGCCCCGAGCTGGCCGAGGCCCATGGCCTTTGGCGCGGGCCCGAGGCTCTGCTGGGAGTTCCGCTGCTGCATGAGGACGGGCCCGAGCGCGATGCATCCTGCCCTGATTGGCCGGCCTGGCTGCGGAGCAATGGAGTCAATCTGCGGGTGGGCGAACCAGGCACACGGTTCAACCAGTCTTCGCTGGTCATCGATGCCGCCATTGCCGGGCAGGGTGTAGGGCTCGGCAAATTGCGCCTGATTGCGGCCGATCTGGAAAGCGGGCGGCTGGTGGCGCCGTTTGGCGAACCGCAGGCCGTCGAATTTTCCTACTTCTTCGCCACCACCCCGCACAAGACCAAGCTGGGGCGCGTCGAATTGTTCCGCGATTGGCTGCTAGCCGAGGCCGCCGCCACCCGCACCGCCACACTCAATCTCCGCCCGTCGCAATTCGCGGCGCCCAATGCCATCGCTGTCGCCGCAGAATAGAGAGGATTTTCGATGTCCCTATTGGATCTTGCCCATTTCGCTCCGTCCCAGGAACAAGAGCTGGAAGTCGATGTCGGCCAGTTCAAGGATTCGATGCGGCACCTGGCGGGCGCGGTCAGCGTCATAACGGTGGGGCGTGGCGAGGATCGCACGGGCTTTACCGCGACGTCGGTGTCATCGCTGTCAATCGAGCCGCCGTCCATTCTGGTCAGCCTCAATCGCAGTTCGTCATCCTGGCCGGTGCTGCAGCGCCATGGCAGTTTTGCCGTCAATGTGCTGGCGCATGATCAGCGCCATGTTGCCGACCGGTTCGCCGGGCGGGGCGGCATCAAGGGCGTCGAGCGCTATCTGGGGGCTGAATGGACCGAACTGGTGACCGGCACTTCGGCGCTTTCCGATGCGTTGACCGTGCTGGATTGCGAGTTGGACGAGGCGATCGACCGGCATTCCCATTCGATCCTTATCGGGCGGGTGCGGGCGATTACCGTTCGCGGCGAGGCGCAGCCGCTATTGTATTGGCATGGCGCCTATCGGCACATTACGGCGCCGCTGGAGGTTTAGCGGCGTGCAGATTGATGAGCAAAAACCCCCGCGAAAGCGGGGGTTTTGTTTGCTCAATAGGCGGCGGTGAAGCGCTTGCGGATGAATTGGCCCTGGTCCAGCTCGTCCAGGACGGCGATGGCGAAATCGGCTTCCGAGATGCGGCTGTCGCCTTCCGCGTCGCGCAGCAATTGATCATTGCCCAGGCGGAAGCGGCCGGTCCGCGCGCCGGGCTTGATGGTGAGCGGCGGGGAGACATAGGTCCAGTCGAGGTCATGCTCGCCCCGCTTGAGGCTGCGCAGGATTTCGCGGTTGCGCAGCGTATGGGCCTTGTGATCGGCCGGATAGAAATCGCTGTCCACCACATCGACGCCAGGGCTGGCCTCGAGGCTTCCCACGCCGCCGACGAGGATCAGGCGTTTGACATTGGCGCGCTTGACCCCGGCAAACAGCGCCTCATGCGCCTTGCGGATCAGTTCGGCGGCGTCTTCGGCCGAATAGTTGCGCAGGCCCGGGCTATAGGCCGAGATCACCGCGTCGTGGCCGGCGACGATCCTGGCGACATCGTCGGCATTGGATATGTCGGCCGAAAGGGTGGTGAGGTTGGGCGTCGGTTCAAGCTGGGTCGAGCGGGTCACGGCGGTAACGCGATGGCCGCGCGACAGCGCCTCCTTGCGGAGATTGCTGCCAATATTGCCTGAGGCGCCGAAGATGACGATGGACATGAGCGCTTATCCCGCAAGGGCCGCGTCGGCGGCGAAATATTCGGTGATGAAACTGGCTACACTGCGCGGTGCGCGGCCCAGAAGCGTGGGCACGGCGCGGGTAACCGCTGCCGCCCGGCCGGAGGCGATGAGCGTGGCAAATTGGGCGACGGCGCGATGCTCGAAGCTGCCGCCCAGCAGCGGGGCCAGGCGGCCCGAGGGTTCGGCGACGCCAACCGGACGGTGCAGCACGCGCGCCAGCAGGCCCGCAACATGCCGGATGGAGAGGCTTTCCGAGCCGGTCAGGATGATCGGCTTTTCCGCCACTTCACGTGCCAGCAATTGTTGTACCGCGACATCGGCGATATCGCGGGCGTCGATATAGGAGACTTGCGCCGCGCCGTAGCGCGCCTCCAATGGCTGACCATTGGCCGCCTGGCGGATGGAATTGAGCAGCGACACCTGCATCCAGGCATTGGGGCGCAGGCAGGCATGCTCGACGTTGAGGCCGCGCAGATGCCATTCGACGGCGGCGTGGGCATCGCCGGAGATGGAGACCCCGGAGGGATCGATGGTCCAGTCGGAGCCGGAAATCTTGACGATGCGGGAGGCGCCCTCGATGACGGCGGCGCCGGCGGCGGCAATCTGTTCCTCGGCCAGCCGCTCGCTGATCGGGGAGAGGAGGAAGAGTTTCCGGGTGCCAGCAAGGGCGGCGTGCAGGCTATCGCGATCGGCAAAATCACCGGCCGCAATCTCGACGCGATTGCCGAAAAGGGCGCGGGCGGTTTCAGGCCGGCGCGTGAAGACGCGGACGCGCTGATCGTGTTCGAGTAGCCGTGCCGTTACCAATTGTCCAAGCCGGCCGGTGGCGCCGGTGACCAGGATGGGAGCGCTCATGCGGCGTCGCGGCGTTGCGCCGCCTCCAGGGGGCCGGTGTCGATCCAGCCCGGCACGTCGAAATCGGCCGGGATGAAGTCCCATTCGAGCAGGAATTGCTTGAAATGGGTGAAGGCCAGGGTCTGCTCGGGTTCGAGCGTGAGGGCGAGGTGGCGATGGATGTCGGGGCCATTGGCGGCCCAGACGGCGTCTTCCCCGACGCCGATTTCATTGGCGATGAGGCGCACCGCGTCATGCGGATTGGCTTCGGCCCAGGCGGCGACGCGGCTGATTGTGGCGACGAGATCGGCGACCAGGTCGGGGCGCTGTTCGAGGAAGGTCGCGTCGACCGTGAGCGGGCGCGGCGTTCCGTTGTTGACGCGGATGCGCGGATCGGGGTGGAAGCCGAATTCGGAGACGACGATTGCCCCGATCTGGTTGGCGAGGACGAGGCCTTCGGCGCCTTTGACGAAGAAGGCGTCGATGCTGCCGCGCGCCAGAGCGAGCAGTTCTTCGCCATAGGGATAACGGCGCTTGAGCCCGAGAAAGGCGGCATTGCCGGTTTCGGCAAGGCTGGCTTCGCTGCTGTCTAGAAAGACGAGGTCGACATCGGCATGGGTCAGGCCCTCAAGCGTGAGGGCGGAGACGATGCCTTTGAGGGCGGTGGCGCGCTGGAAATCGATGCGCTCGCCGGGCTTGCGGGGCACGCCAATGCGACGGCCCTTGAGGTCGCTGCCTTTGGCTATGCCGGAGCCGGGCAGGGCGATGATGGCCTGGAATTCGTCGGTGGTGGTGATGCCGACGACGCGGGTTTGCCGGCCGCCGGAGCGCGCCCAGATCGGGGGAATATTGCCGCCCTGGCGGAAGGAGAAATCCAGCGCGTGGGTGAAATGGCTCTCGCGCACGGCCGGGTCTTTGCTGTCGCGGATCGAGCGGACGCCGACATTGGCTTGGGTGAATTGCTGCTCGACCCAGCCGAGCTGGTAGGCGATGGACAGCGGGGTTGGCGCGGGGCAGCGGGTATACCAAACAGACTGGGTCATGACGGGCTCCGATCAGCTATTGCCGACAACGGCGAGGCGGGGAATCTGCCGGGGCCGCACCGGGACCGGCTCGACGGGGGCATTGCCGGCGGCGGCGTGGCGGCCGAGGGCGGCTTTGGCGAGGATGGTGCGGACCAGATTGTTCTGTGGCGCATGGGCCTTGCCCGAGAGGGCATCGCGATGGTGGCGCTCGAGCGGGTTGTCCCGGCTGATGCCGGGATTGCCGCCCAGGTCCAGCGCCAGTGTGGTGGCGGCGATGGCGTTTTCGATGACGACGTGTTTGACCGCTGCGGCATCGGGGCCGAAGGGGCGGCCGGAGTCGAAATCCTCCGCAATGGAACGCAGCAGGCGGCGATTGGTGGTGAGCCAGACTTCGATCTGGCCCAGGCCGTCCTGAATGCGGGGGACGGTAGAGAGCGGGGCGCCCAGGCTTGCCGGGGCGCGGGTGGTGGTGAATTCGATGAGCCAGTCGCGCGCGCCCTGGGCGGCGCCGTCATAGATGGCGGGGACCAGTGAAAAATACCAGGCGCCCTGGCGCTCGTCGCGCTTGAGGCCTTCATTGGCCGGGGCGATGTCAACAACGTCTTCGAGCGGGATGGCCACGTCGTCGAGGATCAGATCGTCGCTATTGGTGGCGCGCATGCCGGTGGCGTTCCACGTCTTTTCGACGCGAATGCCGTCGCTGTCGGTGGGGACGAGGAAAGAGCCGAGGCGCGGTTCGGGCTCGTCAGTGACGGCGAGAACGGAGACCCATTTGAGCAGCGGAATGCCGGTGGCGTAGGTCTTGTGGCCGCTGATGCGCCATTGATTGCCGACCTTGCGGGCAACGGTCTCGGGCAGCGAGCCATGCGAGGGCGAGCCAACGCGGGGCTCGACCTGGGCGGCATTGAGCAGGGCCACGCCTTCGCGATTGGCCTTGGTCACCCGTTCGACCAGATGGGCAGGCCATTTGCCCGAAATGCGCAGGGAATAGTGTTGGTTATAATGCATGGCCAGCACAAGCGCGGTGGATGGCTCGCCGCGGGCCACGGCCGAGATCACGGCCAGCGCCTCGGTGAGGCCGCCGCCGAGCCCGCCATGTTCGGTTGCCGTTACGAGGCCGAGCAGACCGGCCTCGTAGAGCGCGTCGAAATTGGCGAAGGGGAAATCGCCGGTTTCGTCATAATGGCGTGCCGTCAAGGCGAAGCGCTGGCCCAGTCGGATGGCCTGCTCGATCGCGGGGGCGAAATCGGTACTCATGGCGGGCTCCGGTCAGGCGACGGCACGGGTGTCGAGCGCGTCATAGGGACGGCGGTCAACCCAGGCGTTGATGTCGAAATTGGTTTTGAGGAAGCCCCATTCGTGGAGGAAATCCTTGTAATGGCCGATGGCGTCGACCAGTTCGGGTTCGAGGCCGATGCCCAGATGATGGTGCAGGTCCGGGCCATTGGCGGCGGCCACGACTTCCTCGGAGGCGCCAACTTCGCGGGCCACGAAGCGGCGGACGTCTTCGGGGTGCGATATTGCCCAGGCGCTGGCGCGTTGCAGGGTTTCGATGAGCTTGGTGACCAGATCGGGGCGATCTTCGGCAAGGCGCTCATCCACGGTCAGCACGCGGGGCGAGCCGGAATTGATGCGGATTTTGGGATCGGGGTGGAAGCCGAATTCGGCGACCGTGTGGGTGGCGAACAGATTGGCTACGCTGATGCCCGGCGTGCCTTTGACATAGATGGCGTCCACCTCGCCGCGCAGCAGCGCTGCGATTTCGGCGCCATAGGCCTGGCGGTTGCGCAAGCCATAAAGCTGGGGGCCTTCGCGGCCATCGAGCACCGAGTCTGTGAGATGGATGTCGACGATCTCCACGTCCTTGTGGCTCAGGCCTTCCAGCGATAGCGCCGAGACCAGGCCCTTGAGCGCGGTGGCATGCATGAAATCGACAATGCCCTCGGGGCGACGGGCGACACCGAAGCGGCGGCCGACCAGATCCCTGGTGGTCTTGATGCCGGTGGAGGGCAGGGTGATGATGGCCTGAAATTCGTCGGTCCAGGTGATGCCGACCAGCCGGGTCGGATTGCCTTCGGAACGGGCGCGGATGGGCGGGACATTGCCGCCATGGCGGAACGAATAGTTCAGGTGATGATCGAAGTGGCTCGTGCGGATGGCGCGGTCCTTGCTGTCGATGATCGATTTGAGGGCAATGCCCTCCTTGGCGAAGGTTTCATCGAGCAGGCCCAATTGCACGGCAAGGCCAACCGGGGTCGGCACCGGGCAGCGCGTGTACCAGATCTCCGAAATCGCGTTCTTGAGCGTCATCTTTGTCCCTCGATGCTGTGACCGGCGCTACCGGCTGGTTTACTGACTGGCCTGCTGCCAGAGGCTGATTTCTCAAATTGCGCTGCGCCAGGGATGGTTCTTTCTTCGCTGGGCCTTTTGTAGCAATTTCTTGTCACAAACTCGCTATTTGGCGATCATTTAGAAATCTGGTTCCTGTATTTGCCTCAATGCAGGATGGATTTGCCAAAACACGTTTGACAAAGCCTATAAAGTTAGTCAACAATAAAATTCATGATCCCGGGGCCGATTTCAGGCGCCGGAAAAAGCCGAAAAATCCATGCAGCTCCGGCCCTGATTGCCGGCCACAAGCCCCCGGAGAGTTCGCCCATGCTGGCGCTGACCAGAATTGCCAAGACGCTGCGCCGGACCCTCCTGCAAGCCATTCCGACGGTGCTCGGAATCATCATTCTCAACTTCTTCCTGCTGCAATTGGCGCCGGGCGATGCGGCCGATGTAATGGCGGGCGAAGCCGGGTCGGCCACCGAGGAGACCATGGCAGCGCTGCGCGCGCGCTTCGGCCTCGACAATCCGGTGCTGGTCCAATTGCTGGACTATCTCAACAATCTCGCCCATTTCAGCCTCGGGTTCTCGCCGCGTTACGGCATGCCCGTGGTGGAGCTGATCGGCCAACGCCTGCCGGGCACGCTGACGCTCATGGCCATGGCGCTGGCCATTGCCATTCTGATCGGGCTAACGCTGGGTTCACTGATGGCGGCCTTTGCCGGGCGCTTGCCCGATCGGCTGCTTTCGATCTTTTCGCTGCTGTTCTATTCCATCCCCGGATTTTGGGTCGGGCTGATGCTGATCGTGCTGTTCTCGGTCACGCTGGGCTGGTTGCCGAGCGGAGGGGCAGGGACCATTGGTTCCAGCCTCACCGGGTGGGCCGCGATTGTCGACAAGGCGCGCTATATGGTGCTGCCGGCGACGTCGCTGGCGCTGTTCTACGTGGCCATCTATGCCCGGCTCACCCGGGCGGCGATGCTTGAGGTGCGCAACCAGGATTTCGTCCGCACCGCCTATGCCAAGGGCCTGTCGCCCGCCGCCGTCACGATCCGGCACATACTGCGCAATGCGCTGATCCCGATCACCACCATGGCCGGTATGCATATCGGCGGCATGCTGGGCGGGGCTGTGGTGGTAGAGACCGTCTATAGCTGGCCCGGCCTCGGGCGCCTCGCCTTCGAGGCGGTGATGGGCCGCGATTTCACTGTTCTGCTGGGTATTCTGCTGCTGTCCTCCCTGCTGGTCATTGTCGCCAATGCCGCGGTCGACCTGCTGCAGACCTGGCTCGATCCCCGTATTGGAGAGCATTGATGTCCACGACCGATCTCAACGCGCCGGCGGCAGCGCTGGCCGGTGCGCGTGGGGGCGCGCCGCGCCCTGAAACCGGCGCTTCCCAGGAATGGCATAATCTAAGAGCGCCCGATGCGCGCTCCACCCTCACCGCGGCGGTGACGGTGCCGGCCGGGCGGCGCGAGCTGGCCATTTTTCTGCGCAATCCCAATGCGCTGTTCGGGCTGGCTTTCCTGTCGATCATGGTGGTCATGGCGCTGGTGGCCCCGCTGCTCTTTCCGGGCGATCCGCTGGGCATGGTGGCGCGGCCGTTCATCTGGCCGGGGCAGGATGCGGCCTATCCGCTGGGCACCGATTCCATGGGCCGCGACGTGCTTGCCGGCATCGTGCATGGCTCGCGGATTTCGCTGTTTGTCGGCCTGACCGCGACCGCGCTGGGCCTTGGCGTCGGCGTCATCGTGGGCGCGGTGGCGGGCTATTTCGGCGGCTGGGTCGATGACGTGCTGGTGCGCATCATCGAAATCTTCCAGACCCTGCCCAATTTCGTGCTGCTCGTCGTGCTGGTGGCGATTGCCCAGCCCTCCGCAACCACGGTTACCGTCGCGATCGCCATCGTCAGCTGGCCGATGGTGGCCCGGCTGACCCGTGCCGAATTCCGCGCCATTCGCGCCAAGGACTACGTGATGGCCGCGCGCAGTCTGGGCTTCAAGCGCGCCCGCATCATCTTCAGCGAGATATTGCCCAATGCGCTGCCGCCGCTGATCGTGACCGCCTCGGTGATGGTGGCGACGGCCATTCTGATGGAATCGGCGCTGAGCTTCATGGGCTTGGGCGACCCCAATGTAGTGAGCTGGGGGTCGATGATCGGCAATGGCCGCGAACTCATCCGCACCGCCTGGTATCTGACCCTGCTGCCGGGCCTTGCCATCGTCTTCACCGTTTTGGCCCTGAACCTGATCGGCGATGGCCTCAATGATGCGCTCAATCCGCGCTTTTCGGAGGAACGGGTATGAATGTCGTCGTTTCCCCGGCCAGCCTGGGACCCACGCTGCTTGAGGTCGAAGACCTCACCATCCGGTTCGGCAAGACCGACCCGGTCAAGCATTTGAGCTTCAGCATCGAGCGGGGCGAAACGCTGGCCGTGGTCGGCGAGTCCGGTTCAGGCAAGTCGCTGAGCGCGCTGGCGCTGATGCGGCTGCTGCCGCGCAATGCGCGCATTCCCAATGGCAGTATCCGCTTTGAGGGCAAGGACCTGCTGGGGTTGAGCGAGCGGGATATTCGCGCGGTGCGCGGGCGCGATATCGCCATGATCTTCCAGGAGCCGATGACCTCGCTCAATCCGGTTGCTACCATCGGCAACCAGATCATCGAAGTGCTGCGCCTGCACGAAAAACTCTCTCGCCGTCAGGCGCGCCTGCGGGCCGTGGAATTGCTGGAACTGGTGCGTATTCCCGATCCGGCAAAACGGGTCGATGATTATCCGCATCAGCTTTCGGGGGGCCAGCGGCAGCGCGTCATGATCGCCATGGCCGTGGCCTGCAAGCCCAAGCTGCTGATTGCCGACGAGCCGACAACGGCGCTCGACGCCACCATTCAGGCGCAGATTCTTGAACTGCTCGACGAGTTGCGCCGCAAGCTTTCCATGGGCCTCTTGCTGATCACCCATGATCTAGGCCTCGTGTCGCGCTGGAGCGACCGGGTGGTGGTGATGTATCACGGCGACAAGCTTGAGGAGCTGTCCACCGGCAATCTCTTTGCGCCCGACCGGCACCCCTATACCAAGGGGCTGACCCAGGCTTCGATCCGTCTGGAGGAAGAGGTGCATTACACGGCCCGCACGCTGGCCGAAGTGAAGGTCGGCCGGAGCCCCGAGGGCAGCAATGTCTACGACGTCAAGCCGCCGCAATTGCGGACGCTGCCGGCACCGGTAACCGATGGCGAACCCTTGCTGGTGGTCAAGGACCTCTCGGTTACCTATCAGGGCGGCTCGAAGGCCGACAAGGCGCTGGACGGGGCTTCATTGACCCTGGCCAAGGGCGAGACGCTGGGCATTGTCGGGGAATCGGGCAGCGGCAAGTCCACGCTTTCGAAGGCAATCATGCGGCTGGTCGATGCCCAGCAGGGTAGTATCGTCTTTCAGGGACAGGATATCAGCAGGCTCGCGCCGCAGCAGTTGCAACCGGTACGCCGGGACCTGCAGATGATCTTCCAGGACCCGTTCGGCTCGCTCAATCCGCGCAAGACCATTCGCGATATCCTTGAGGCGCCGCTTATCGTCCATGGCGTCGCCAATGCCGCCGAGCGCCGGCAGCGGCTGCTCGAAACCTTCGAGCATGTGCGGCTGCCCAGTTCGGTAGCCGATCGCTATCCGCACGAATTTTCCGGCGGTCAGCGGCAGCGCATCGGTATTGCCCGGGCGCTGATCCTGCGGCCGTCGCTGGTGATCTGCGATGAGCCGGTATCGGCGCTCGATGTCTCGATCCAGGCGCAGATTTTGAACCTGCTGGTCGATCTCAAGACCAGTCTGGGGCTGTCCTATCTGTTTATTTCCCACGACCTGGCTGTCGTGCAGTATATTTCGGACCGGGTGATCGTGATGAAGGATGCCCGCATCGTCGAGGAAAGCGACCACAAGACCATCTGGCGCTCGCCCCGCACCGACTATACCCGCGCGCTGATCGCGGCGGCCAGTGACAAGGGCGGCCGCGTGCTTGCGCCCCGCCCAGAACTTGAGTTGGCCGCCACCTAGGGGGCTGCTCTTTGCATCACAACGACCCATAACGGAGAAACAATATGGTCGATTACCGCTATCTGGGGCGCAGCGCGCTCAAGGTATCCCCGATTACCCTCGGCACCATGATGTTCGGTGGCCCGACGCCCGACGACGAGGCATTCCGTATCATCGACAAGGCGCGCGAGCAGGGCATCAATTTCATCGACACTGCTGACGTCTATAATGACGGCAAGTCCGAGGAAGTGGTGGGGCAGGGCATCAAGGCCCATCGCGACCACTGGGTGGTGGCCACCAAATTCGTCAATTCACGCGACAAGGGCCCCAATAAGGGCGGCTATTCGCGCAAATGGGTGAACGAGACCGTTGACGCCAGCCTGCGCCGCCTGGGCACGGACTATATCGATATCCTCTATTTCCACCGCGCGGTGTTCGACGCCTCGTTGGAAGAACCGGTGCGGGCCATTGCCGACCTGATCAAGGCGGGCAAACTGCGCTATTTCGGCGTTTCCAATTTCCGGGGCTGGCGTATTGCCGAAGTGGCGCATCTGGCCGACCAACTGGGGATCGACCGCCCGATTGCCAGCCAGCCGCTCTACAATATCGTCAACCGCACGGCCGAGGCCGAGCAGCTTCCCGCTGCCGTCGCCAATGGGCTGGGCAATGTTTCCTATAGTCCGCTGGCGCGTGGCGTGCTGACCGGCAAGTATAATCCAGGCGAAGAGCCGGCGGCCGATACCCGCGCAGGCCGCGGCGACAAGCGCATCCATGACGTGGAGTTTCGCGCGGAGTCGCTTGCTATCGCTAAGGAAATTGCGGCGCATGCCGAAGCCAAAGGCGTTGCCGCTGCTGATTTTGCGCTGGCCTGGGTGCTCAATAACCAGCTCATCACTTCCGCCATTACCGGCCCGCGCACGGAAGCGCATTGGGATGGGTATGTCCGCGCGCTCGATGTGAAGCTCGATGCCGACGACGAGGCGCTGGTGGATCGTCTGGTCGCAACAGGGCATCCCTCGACGCCGGGCTTTACCGATCCGGGGCATCCTGTTGAAGGGCGCGTGGCGCGCTCGGCGGCTGGTACGGCGCAGGTTATTCCACTGAACCGTACGCAGCGCGTAGCGTAGCGATTGGTGGAGTTATGAAAACGGCCCGCAGAGAAATCTGCGGGCCGCTTTTGTTTCGGAGTGGCGGGCTCAGTTCTCCACCCCCGCTGCTCAAATCCCTCCCACACCCCGGGTCATTCCGGCGCAGGCCGGAATCCATGTCCGTGGCGTTCCGCACACATCCAGCGCGGGGATGGTCTTCAGCATGGATTCCGGCCTGCGCCGGAATGACCCGGTGGGTGATTTCAACATTTAGTTGGCCCGATCCCTGAGGGGGGTGCAGTTGCCTTACTCGGCAGCTTCTGCCTTGGCATCCCTCAGACCGAGCAGGAGGCGGGCGTTGCCGCCGGCGACCAGACGCTGGTCGGCATCGGAGAGACCAGCTTCGGTCAGGTTTGCGGCGAGGGATTGGGCTTGGAGCGCTGGCAGGATGGGCCAGTCGGTGCCAGCCAGAACGCGGTCGGCGCCGAAGAAACCGACCAGGGTGCGCACGATGGCGGGGTCATCGCCCATCGTGTCGAAATAGATATTGGGGCGGGGCTGATGTTTGCGTTCGGCGCGGCCGTAAAGGCCGCCGCGGGCGGCTTGCACGATGCCGCCAAGGCCGAGGGTTGCGAAAATCAGGTGCAGGTCGGGGAGTTCCTGCAGGATGGGCGACTGGATGATGGAGAGGAAGGCCACGCCATTCATCAGGCCACGGCCCAGCGAATTGCCCAGCATACCCGCGCCGGCGATCAGCACGTCGGAATTGGGGTGGGCCACCGGGTGGACGAAGACGGGGACGCGGTGCCGGGCTGCGACTTCGAGCGTTGGGCGGGCGGATGGGTCGGCGAGGAATTTGCCGTTGCGGGAGGAGTCGATGACGAGGCCCGATAGTCCCAGATTGACAATAGCCCGTTCGGCCTCGCGCGCACTTTCGTCACCGGCAAAGACGTCGGTTACGGCGAAGGCGGCGAGGCTTGGTTGGTTGGCAGCGAGTTCGGCCAGCCATTCATTGGCTTCCCGTATAGCGGCGAAGTCGACGGCGCCTTCGGCGCCGAACAGGCTTTCAATGGTTGAGGTCACCACAGCCAGAGAGACGCCGGCCGCCGCGAACTCTTCCACCAGGGCGGCTGGGGTCGTGATCTTGCGATAGATCTCGGGCGAGAAGGCGCCAGCGGGCTTGGCGTATTTGCCGCCCGGGCCCCATGCTGGTGGCCAGAGGTGAGTGTGGATGTCGACGATATCGAGAGGCGTGCTCATTCTGCGGCAACTTTCCTGGCTTGGCGTTCGGCAATGCCGACCTTGACCAGCGGCACGACATCGCGGCCATAGGTCACCGTGTCCTCGGTGGGGTAGAAACCGCGCACGAGGAAGTTGGAAATGCCGGCGTCGTAATAATCGAGAATGGCTTCGGCGACCTGTTCGGGCGTGCCGACCAGAGCGGTGGAATTGCCACCGGCGCCGCTGGCTTCGGCCACTTCGGTCCAGAGGCGTTTATCGAGCACCTTGCCGCGCTTGGCGGCCTCGCGCAGGCGAACCGACCCCACATTGGATGGCAGTTTCTCGCCATTGCCCCCGGCCTGCCGCGCCACGCCCGCCTTGACCTTGGCGAGTATATCGGCGGCGTTGGACCAGGCCTGGTCCTCGGTTTCGGCGACGATGGTGCGGAAGGCGAGGGTGAAGCGGATATCGTCAGGCGAGCGGCCATTCTGGATGGCGGCGGCCCGCACCTTGGCAATGGTCTCGCGCGTGCCATCGAGCGGTTCGCCCCAGAGCGCGTAGATATCGGCATGCTTGCCGGCAACCGCGATTGCAGCGTCAGACGAGCCGCCAAAGGAGATCGGGATGCGCGGCTTCTGGAAGGGCTTTACCTGGCTGAAGGCGCCCTTGAATTTGTAGAATCGGCCTTCGTGATCGAAGGGCGCGTCGCTTTCCCAGACCTTTTTGAGCACCTCGATATATTCGTCGGTGCGGGCATAGCGGGTGTCGTGATCCTCGAAATCGCCGTCGCGGGCCTGATCGGCGTCGGAGCCGCCGGTGATGATATGCACCCAGACGCGGCCCTCGGAAAATTGGTCCAGACTGGCCAATTGCCGCGCGCCCAGCGTGGGCTGCATCAGGCCGGGGCGATGGGCCAGCAAGGCCCCGATCCGTTCGGTCTGGCTGAACACATAGGCGGCGATCTGGTTATTGTCGGGCCATTGCGCGAATTGGCCGATCAGCAGCCTGTCGATTCCGGCGGTTTCGGCGGCCTGCACATGGTTGCGAATATAGGTTTTGTCGATGACCGGGCCGGTGGTCGGCACGATGTCGGACCCCTCGCGGTTCGAGGTGTGGCCGATGAACTCGGACGCCATGGGAAACTCCGTGAGAGCAGGTTAGCCGCTGATGAAACCGAAGGTCACGGCCAGGGCGAAGAGGAAGGCGAGGCTCATGCCGGCCAGCAATACGGCTTCGTTGAAACGCCGGCGTGCCGCAACGCGCGGGCGGGCCGGCAGGTCGCGCAAGCTGCTGTTTTGATCTGTGGTCATTGGAAGCCCCATCATTGCGCCTTAAGTCTATGCAATTGATAGAGATTGTCGATTGCGTTTTGCCGGCCAATCCTGCAGCGGCATTTTATGTGTGCCGCTTCCGGCAGAAATTCTTTCGGGCAGGGCGCCCTTGCCTGGCTTGGTCGGCGGCAAGCCTTATTTCCAGGCACGATTTTGCTGCCGAAGCCTCAATCGGTGACGCTCCCGCGATATTATTCTCCGCTTGGGGTAAGGAGCGCCCCGCCTTTTCTCCGTGGGCCCGGTGCTCAGCAATCTAGTATCTCGATTAAATCACTAGAGTTTATATCATTTGTGCCGCTTCCCGGTGTGGGGGCCGAGATCATGGTTGGCTTTCACGCTGGCCGAGACCGCAACAACGGGGAATTTTCGAATGTCGATCCGCAATCCTGGCGTGCTGACGACCACTCGCCGCGCCTTCCTGCTGTCCACCGCTGCCATTGCCGCGCTTGCGGCGGTGCCCGGCCTGTCCTGGGCCCAGGGAGAGCCGGTCAAGGGAGGCAGTGTCACCATCAATATCGGTACCGAACCGCCGGTGCTGGTGCTGATCGCCCATAGTGCGGGGGCGGCCTACTACATCAGTGGCAAGACCAATGAGAGCCTTTTGACCTATGACGCCGATTTCAATCCGCAGCCGCTATTGGCTACGGAATGGACCGTCGCGGAGGATGGCCTGCGCTATTGGTTCAAGCTGCGCGAGGGCGTGAAATGGCATGATGGCGAGGATTTCAGCGCCGAAGACGTTGCCTTCTCCATCCTGGCGCTCAAGGAACATCATCCGCGCGGCCGCGCCACGTTCGCTTCGGTCGAAGAAGCCAATGTGCTCAGCCCGAACGAAGTCGAACTCATTCTCTCCAAGCCCGCGCCTTATCTGCTGAGCGCTTTTGCCAGCTTTGAAGCGCCCATCGTGCCCAAGCATCTCTATGAAGGCACCAACGTCCCTGAAAACCCGCACAATACCGCCCCCATCGGCACGGGGCCATACAAGTTCCAGGAATGGGTGCGCGGCAGCCATGCGCTCTTCGTGCGTAACGAGAATTATTGGGGTTCACCCAAGCCTTATCTCGATCAGCTCATTTTCCGCTTCATCACCGATCCGGCAGCGGCCGTGGCCGCCATCGAAACCGGGGAAGTGCAGGTTTCGACGGCCAATATTCCGCTGACCGATGTGGAGCGCCTCAAGGCCAATCCCAATCTGGTGGTGGACACCAATCCGGCGCCCTATTCGCCCAGCATTGCGCGGGCCGAGTTCAACCTCGAAAACAAGTATCTGGCCGACATCAAGGTGCGTCACGCCATCGCCCATGCGGTGGACAAAGACTTCATCGTCAACACTATCTATCTGGGCTACGCGACCCGTCTCGATGGTCCAGTCAGCCCCGACCTGGCAAAGTTCTACACGCCCGACCTGCCGAAATATGAATTCGATCCGGCCAAGGCGGAGGCCTTGCTGGACGAGGCCGGCTATCCGCGGGGCGCCGATGGGTATCGCTTCAAGCTCTTCATCGATCCGACCCAGCCTTCCGGCCCGCCCAAGCAGACTGCCGAATATTTTGCCCAGGCGCTCGCCAAGGTCGGCATTCAGGTGGAATTGCGGACGCAGGACTTTGCCACCTTCGTCAAGCGCATCTTCACGGATCGCGATTTCGATATCGCCATCGAGGGCATGAGCAATCTCTACGACCCCACGGTGGGCATTCAGCGCCTCTACTGGTCCAAGAACTTCAAGCCCGGCGTGCCCTTCACCAATGGTTCGAAATACGAGAACCCCGAAGTGGACCGCCTGCTCGAAACGGCGGCGGTCGAGGTCGATCCGCAAAAGCGGCTGGAGCTGTTCAACCAGTTCCAGAAACTGGTGGTGGAGGATCTGCCGACCCTCGATATCGTCACGCCGGCCGTGCTCACCATCTACGACAAGCGCGTCAAGAACCTGAAGCTTGGCGTCGAGCATTTGTGGAGCAATGGCGCCGACATCTACCTCGAGCAATAGGCCTGGAGCCTGCAGCGGCCGGATATGTCCGGCCGCTTTTTGTTTTGATTTTCCCCTAAGGAGCCAGGATGAGCGCCACCGCAACTAAAGTTCAGCCATCGCCGCCCAGCCGCGAGGACCTGCTGGCTCGCGTTCCGGCGCTCGTTGCCGAGATTGCCAAGGGCGCCGCCCAGCGCGATCAGGATCGGGAACTGCCTTTCGAAGCTTTCCGCCTGTTCCGCGAATCCGGGCTCAGTACGTTGCGCGTGCCGGTGTCGCTGGGCGGACCGGGTGGCTCGGTGGCCGACTATATCGAGCTGATCGCCACGATCGGCGCGGCCGATTCCAATGTGGCCCATGCCCTGCGCTCGCATTTCAACTATGTTGAAAACCTGGTGTTGAGCGGCCGGGGCGAGCGGGATGCTGGCGCCATCGAGCTGGTCCTGGCCGGTAAGCTCTTTGCCGGGGCACATACCGAGCAGGGGACGGCCAGGCCGGGGCAGGTGACCACCACCATCGTGCGGCAGGGCGAGAGCTGGCGGCTCAATGGCCGCAAATGGTACGCGACCGGCACCGCCTTTGCCGATTTTGCCTCGTTCAGCGCGTTGGATGAAGAGGGGCAGACGGTGGGCGTGCTGCTGCCGGTCGATCGGCCGGGCATCCAAATTCTCGATGATTGGGATGGCATGGGTCAGCGGCTGACCGCCAGTGGCGGCGTCATTCTCGACAATGTCGAGGTGTTCGCCCACGAATTTACCCGGCGGAGCCTTGAAAACCTCGTTGGCCGGCATTGCTCGACCCTGCGGCAATTGCATCTGGCGGCCAGTGCCGGCGGCGCAGTGCGCAATGTGCTGGCCGATGGGCTCGATTATGTCCGCCGGCAGGCGCGCTCGGCCGCGCATAGTACGGCCGAAACAGCGCGGGAGGATCATTTCGTGCAGCAGGTCATTGGCGAGATCGCGGCCAATTCCCTGGCCATCGATGCTCTTCTGGCCGAGGGCGCTCGCGCGCTCGATCACACCGTTGCGGCCTTTGGCCGGGGCAATGAGGAGGAGATCGAGCAATCGCTGCTGGATAGCGCGGTGACCACGGCACGGGTGCAGATCGTGCTCGGCCAGCTCGGGCCACGCACCGCCGAGCGCATGTTCGAACTGGGTGGCGGCTCGGTTACCTCGCGCAAATACAATTTCGACCGGCATTGGCGCAATATCCGCACCGTGCTCAACCACAACCCGCTGCTGCATAAATCGCGCATCGTCGGCGATTACCTGCTCAACGGCACCACCACCCATCTCAAGGAAGGCAAGGTCTTTTAGGTCAAGGCCGGTTCATCCAGTTTGACGCCGAGCTCCCGCATTGCCAAACTTGGCCTTCCAAGAGGGGCAAAACATGCATCAATGCTCGTGCCTATGCGGGGCCGTGACTTTTACCGTCGAAGGGGCGCTGCCACCGGCGTCTGCCTGTCATTGTACAAAATGCCGCAAGCATATCGGGCATTACGAGGCCGGTGTCGATGTGCCGCGGTCGGCGGTGAGCGTCGCGGGAGCGGAGAAAGTGACCTGGTATTTCTCTTCGGAGAACGTGCGTCGCGGATTCTGCTCGATCTGCGGCTCTTCGCTCTTTTTCGACATTGTCGGCCATGACCGGATCGGGATCAACATGGGCGCCTTCGATACGCCCACCAATACCAAATTGGCGCTGCACATCTTTGTCGCCGACAAAGGCGACTACTACGACATAGCCGACGGGCTCCCGCAGTATTTGCAGGTGCCAGGGCGGGGTTGAGGCCGTCTGTACCCAAACGAAAAGGGACCCTTTCGGGTCCCTTTTCTTATTGCACCAGAGCAGCTTACGCCGAGTAGTACATTTCGTATTCGACCGGATGCGGGGTCTGCTCGAACTTCACGACTTCGGTCATCTTCAGCTCGATATAGCTGTCGATCTGGTCGTTGTCGAACACACCGCCGGCGAGCAGGAACTCGCGGTCGGCATCGAGGCTGTTGAGGGCTTCGCGCAGCGAGCCGCAGACATGCGGGATCTGCATCAGTTCCTGGCGCGGCAGCTCGTACAGATCCTTGTCCATCGGCTCGCCGGGGTGGATCTTGTTCTTGATGCCGTCGAGGCCGGCCATGAGCATGGCCGAGAAGGCCAGGTATGGGTTGGCCAGCGGATCGGGGAAGCGGATTTCGATACGCTTGGACTTCGGCGACTGGCCGAAGGGGATACGGCAGGAAGCCGAACGGTTGCGCGCCGAATAAGCCAGCAGCACGGGGGCTTCAAAGCCCGGCACCAGGCGCTTGTAGCTATTGGTGGTGGGGTTGGTGAAGGCGTTGATCGCCTTTGCGTGCTTGATGATACCGCCGATATAGTACAGCGCTTCCATCGACAGGCCTGCATACTGGTCGCCGGCGAACAGCGGCTTGCCGTCCTTCCAGATCGACTGGTGGCAGTGCATGCCCGAGCCATTGTCGCCGAAGATCGGCTTTGGCATGAAGGTCACGGTCTTGCCATAGGCATTGGCGACCTGATGGATGACATACTTGTAGATCTGCACGTCATCGGCAGCCTTGATCATCGGCGCAAACTTGATGCCGAGTTCGTGCTGAGCCGAAGCCACTTCGTGGTGGTGCTTTTCGACGACCACGCCCATGTCGGCCATGGCAGCCAGCATTTCGCCACGGATATCCTGCGCGCTATCCAGCGGAGGAACCGGGAAATAGCCCTTCTTCAGACCAATATGGTGGCCGTTATTGCCGGCTTCATACGCGGTGTCATTGTTGGACGGCAGTTCGGGGTGATCGACCTCGAAGCCAACCTTGAACGGGGTGTTGGAATACTTCACGTCGTCGAACATGAAGAATTCGGGCTCGGCGCCGAACACGACGGTGTCGCCAATGCCCGATGCCTTGAGGAAGGCTTCGGCCTTCTTGGCCGTGGTGCGCGGATCACGGCTATAGGGCTGGTAGGTCAGGGGCTCGAGAATGTCGCAGTTCACCACCAGCGTGGACGCGCCGAAGAAGGGGTCCATATAGTGCGAATTGGGATCGGGCATCAGCACCATGTCGGACTCGTTGATGGCCTTCCAGCCACCGATCGAGGAACCGTCGAACATGGTGCCTTCTTCGAACAGGTCTTCATCGACGATCGACACGTCGAGCGTGACGTGCTGCAGCTTGCCGCGTGGATCGGTGAAGCGCAGGTCGAGATACTTGATGTTCTCGTCTTTGATCTTCTGAAGGAGGTCGCTTCCGGTGGTCATTAGGTCTTCCCCTGTCTAAATCGGAATGCTTGTTGTTCGTCTCGGCGCGTCGCTTCTAAGGGGGAGGGCCCTTAGAGCGCGTCGTCGCCAAATTCGCCGGTGCGGATGCGGATGGCCTGCTCGATCGAGTAAACGAAGATCTTGCCATCGCCAATGCGACCGGTTTGTGCTGCGTTGCGGATCGCTTCGATGGCTTTTTCGGCGAGCTCGTCGGGGCACACGACCTCGACCTTCACCTTGGGCAGAAAATCCACGACATATTCGGCGCCGCGATAAAGTTCAGTGTGGCCCTTTTGCCGGCCGAAGCCTTTCGCCTCGGTAACGGTGATGCCCTGCAGGCCAACCTCCTGCAGCGCCTCTTTGACTTCGTCGAGCTTGAACGGCTTTACGATAGCCTCGATTTTTTTCAATTGAGCCTCCACGTGCCTGATTTAGGCGGATACCGCCATCCCGTATGCACGGCCTGTGCCACGCTGGCGGAAACATAAAAAATATCGTCTTGCTAAAGGCTTACTGCTGTAAGCTGAAGTTGCTGATCGTAACTGCGATGCAGTCAGTGATCAAAATGTCATCGAACTGCACAGACTTTGTGCATTTTGTGATCGTTCAGTGAAAGAACCGACCCAAAAATGACTATGATGACGCCACTTCAATGTGTCCAGCTTCAGTTTGAAGCCTATAACGAGCGCGATCTGCCACGTTTCCTGTCGGCTTTTGCCGAGGATGTGCGCAGCTTCCGCCTGCCGGACATGACGCCGCTATTGGCCGGAAAAGCGGCCTATGGCGAATTCTACGCGCGCGAGCGGTTTGTGCATGAGGGGCTGCGGGCCGAGGTCATCAATCGCATCGCATTGGGCAATACGGTGATCGACCATGAGATGATCCATGGCCTGGGACCTGAGCCGATTGAAACGGCGATCATGTTTGTTATCCGCGATGGGTTGATAGCCGAGGTCTTCGCCATTCCCGGGAAATTGCCAAGCAAGGCTTTGACTGACAGTTGAACTTAGGCTAGACCCACGCGCAACCCGGCCAGCGGGTACCCTTGCGGGTGTGGCGGAACTGGTAGACGCACTGGATTTAGGTTCCAGCGCCGCAAGGCGTGGAGGTTCGAGTCCTCTCACCCGCACCACAATTGGACACTGGCCCTGAGTTTAATGAATACGGGATTGAACCGAATGCAGGTTACCGAAACCCTCAATGAGGGCCTGAAGCGCAAGCTCAGCGTTACCATTCCGGCCGCCGACCTGGTCACGCGCCTCGATGCCAAGCTCCAGGAGCTCAAGGGCCAGGCCAATATCAAGGGCTTCCGTCCGGGCAAAGTGCCGACCTCTTATCTCAAGAAGGTCTATGGCCGCTCCGCCATGAGCGAAGTGATGACGGACGCGATCAACGCGACGGTGTCCGAGACCCTGGACAAGCGCGAAGAACGCGCTGCCGCTCAGCCCAAGGTTGACCTGCCCGACGATCAGGCCGTGATCAACGAAGTGCTCGACGGCAATGCCGATCTGGCATTCGAAGTCGAATACGAAGTTCTGCCGCCGGTTGCGCTGATGGAGCTCAAGGGCGTCAAGCTCGACAAGCCTGTCGTCGACGTCACCGACGAAGAGCTGGATGCCGAAGTCAATCGCGTCTTCGCTCAGAACCGTGGCTATACCGACAAGGGCGATGAAGGCGTTGTCGAAAACGGCGACCGCCTGGGTCTCTCCTTCGTTGGCAAGATCGACGGCAAGGCCTTTGATGGCGGCACGTCCGACCATGCTCACCTCACTGTCGGCTCGGGCGAATTCATCCCCGGCTTTGAAGAGCAGCTGATCGGCGTCAAGAAGGGCGGCTCCAAGGAAGTCAAAGTGACCTTCCCGGCCGATTACCAGAGCGCTGAGCTTGCCGGTAAGGACGCCGTGTTCGACGTCACCATCCTGCATGTCGATGGCCCCAACCAGGGCGATCTGGACGATGATTTCGCCAAGCGCCTCGGCCTCGATGACGTTGCCGCCCTGCGCAATGCCGTCAAGGAACAGATGGAAGCCGCGCTGGCCTCGATGAGCCGCCAGCACGTCAAGCGCCAGATTCTCGACGCGCTCGACGACGGTCACAAGTTCGAAGTCCCGGCCCAGCTGGTCGATGCCGAATTTGAAACCATCTGGGGCCGCGTGCAGCACGAAGTGGAAAGCCACGGCCGTTCCTTCGAAGACGAAGGCACCACCGAGGAAGCCGCTCGCGAGCAGTACCGCAAGATCGCCGAGCGTCGCGTGCGCCTGGGCCTGGTCGTTGCCGAGATCGGCAACAAGAACGAGGTCAATGTCACCGAGGAAGAGCACCAGCAGGCCCTGATCGCCGAAGTGCGCCGCTTCCCCGGCCAGGAACAGCAGGTCTACGACTATTACCGCAAGAACCCGCAGGCTCTTGCCGGTCTTCGCGCGCCGGTGTTCGAGAACAAGGTCGTCGACTATGTCGCTGACCTGGGCGAGATCACCGACAAGAAGATGACCCGCGCCGAACTCGCCAAGCTGATCCAGGCTGACGAGGACGAGGTTCCGGAAGAACACCACCACTAAGTGTTCTGATCCAAAGCGAATTTTCAAAGCCGCCCAGAAATGGGCGGCTTTTTGTTTTTGCTATGAGGCGCCGGGCAATATCCGCCCACCGGGTCATTCCGGCGCAGGCCGGAATCCATTCTGTGCCTTGCCCGAACAGTCGATGTCGGTGATAGCCTTCAGCATGGATTCCGGCCCGCGCCGGAATGACACCGCATAATTCAAAGCAGACCGCCCCATGACCGCCAATATTGCCGATGTCCTGCTCACTCCCAGCCAGATGGCCGAGGCCGATCGGCTCGCCGTTCAGTCCGGCGTCAAGTCGCTGGCCCTGATGGAGGCGGCCGGCAAGGCGGTGGCCGAGGCCATCACCGAGCGCTATTACCAGCGCTCCGCCCTCGTCCTGTGCGGACCGGGCAATAATGGCGGCGACGGGTTCGTGGTGGCGCGGCTGCTGAAACAGCGCGGTTGGCCGGTGCAATTGCGGCTGATCGGTGCGCGTGATGCGCTCAAGGGCGACGCCGCCACCATGGCGGACCAATGGACCGGCCGGGTGGAAACGCCAACGGCCGCCGATATTGAAAACGCCGATCTGGTCGTCGACGCGTTACTGGGCGCGGGGCTGGACCGGGATGTGGAAGGCCCGTTCAAGGAGATCATCGACGCGGTCAATGCCAGTTCGCGACCTGTGGTGAGTATCGACGTGCCCAGCGGCATTGATGGCGCGACGGGCAGGGCGCGTAGCGCGGCCATGATCGCCGAAATGACGGTGACCTTCTTCCGGCTCAAGCCGGGCCATCTGCTGCAGCCGGGGCGCACGCTGTGCGGTGAGGTGGTGCTGGGCGATATCGGCATTCCCGATGCTGTGCTCAACCCGATTGCGCCAACTGCCTGGCAGAACGGGCCTAGCCTCTGGTCGCTGCCTGAGATCAGCCAAGACGGCAACAAATTCGACCGCGGCCATTGCGTCGTCGTCTCCGGCGGCCCCTTGCAAACCGGCGCGGCCCGGCTGGCGGCCATGGGAGCGTTCCGGGCTGGGGCAGGGCTGGTGTCGCTGGCGGGCTCGGAACAGGCCCTGCTGGTCCACGCCGCCCATGTCACCGCCGTCATGCTCAAGCCTGCTGAGGACACAGCTGCCCTGGCCGAATTGCTCGGCGACAAGCGGGTGCGCTCCGTGGTTATCGGTCCGGCTGCCGGTGTGGGGCCACAAACCCGCGACAATGTGCTGACCGTGCTGGCTTCGGACGCCGCCGTGGTGCTCGATGCCGACGCATTGACCAGCTTTTCGGGCGACGCGATCGTGCTATTCGATGCGGTCAAGGCAAAGCCCCGCCCGGTGGTGATCACGCCGCACGAAGGGGAATTTCAGCGGCTGTTTGGCGACGTGCCGGGCGGCAAACTCGATATGGCCCGCGCCGCCGCCGCACATTCGGGCACCATCGTCGTGCTCAAGGGCAGCGACACCATCATTGCCGCCCCCGACGGCCGCGCCGCCATCAACACCAATGCACCCGCCTGGCTGGGCACGGCCGGCTCGGGCGACGTGCTGGCCGGCGTGATCGCCGGACTGATGGGGCAGGGCATGGACGGCTGGGAAGCCGCCTGCGCCGGTGTCTGGCTACATGCCGAGGCAGCCAACCGCTTCGGCGGCCCCGGCCTGATCAGCGAAGATTTGCCCCTGTTGATCCCGGGCGTGTTGGCGAGCCTTTAGGCTAGCGCCAGCTCACCATCAATTTTTCCAGTCCGTGGAAGTGATAGACATTATTGTATCGCGGTTCTTCGGCGATCCGCAGCTTCGGTAGCCGCCGGAACAATTCACTGAACGCAACCTGCAATTCGATCCGCGCCAGCGGCGCTCCGATGCAGAAATGGATGCCGGCGCCGAAGCTGACATTGGCGCCATCGGTGCGGAACGGGTCGAATCTATTGGCATTGGCAAACCGCGCGGGATCGCGATTGGCGGCCCCCAGCATCAGCCCGATTACGTCGCCCTTGCGCAGCTCGATGCCCTCATAGTCGACGTCGCTCAGCGCATAGCGGGTGAACATATGCAGCGGCGCATCGAACCGCAGGCATTCCTCCGCCGTCGCCGCCGATTGCTCGTCGCTGGTGAAAAGCGTCGCCGGATCGATGCCGCTTTCGAGGATCGATTTGACGCCATTGCCCGTCGTATGGACGGTGGCCTCGTGCCCCGCATTGAGCAGCAGGATAGCGGTCGACATCACCTCTTCGTCGCTCAGTCGTTCGCCATTCTGCTCGGCGGTCAGCATATGGGTCAGCAAATCCTCGCGCGGCTGCTTGCGGCGGATCGCGATTTCGGCGTGCAGGTAATCCATGAAATCCTGGGCTGCATCATTGGCGTCCAGTTCGGTCTCATGCGTCACACCGAACATGTACATGGCCACCATGCGATTGGACCAGGCGAGCAGTTGCGGCGCTGCCTCGGCCGGCAGCCCCAGCATTTCGGCGATGATGATGGCGGGAATCGGTGCGGCGAAAGCCTTGATCAGGTCGATGCTTTCCTGATCCTCGAAGCCATCGATCATCTCATTGGCCAGCCTGATGATCCGCGGCCGCAATTGCTCGACATGCCGCGACACGAAGGCGCGGTTGACCAGCGTCCGCAGCCGGGTATGCCCAGGCGGCTCCAGATTGAGCAGGGAATATTTCTCGGTGAGATCGAACGCGGCGGTATGCGGCTTGGGCTTGGGCATGCCCAGCTCTTCCCGGCTCGCGACATGCAGGATTTCGCGGCCGAACCGCTTGTCCCGCAGCAAGGCGCTGACCTCCTTGAAGCCCGCGAAGCACCAATGGCCGTATTCATCCCAGAAGAAGGTGGAATTGTCCGCATGCAGCCGATCATAGAAGGCGTAGGGGTTCTGGTAGAAAATGGGATCGCGCGGATCGGCACTGCCGCGCCGGTTCTGGGGAACGTTTTCGACGGGCTTGAGCTGGAGAATGGCGGCCATGGATGAGGGGAACCAATAGAGAAATCAAACAGCCGGCATTACGAACTGACATTCGTGATGCGACAAGGAGAAAAATAGTCGAACCTGCGGTTTGCCAGTCGTCGGGGTCATGTTCAACCACGGGAGACCGATCATGAAATTTCTCTGCCTCGTCCACTTCGAATCTGACGCCTTCGATGGCATCACACCCGAGCAACAGCGCCAGCTCGACGACGCCACGATCGAACACGACCATCGCCTGCGAGCGAGCGGAAACCTGCTCATCGCCTCGCCCCTGGCCGAGCCGGAAACGGCAATCTCGATTGGCCGGCAGCGCCTGGCTAAGCTCTCGCAAACCGACGGCCCCTATACCGAAGCCAAGGAATGGGTCGGCGGTTTCCTGCTGCTCGAAGCCGAAAACATGGCGGCGGTTCTCGCCCTCCTGGAAGACGATCCCATAAAAGAATACGGCCGGGTCGAAATCCGCCCCTTGATGGAAGAGCATCGCCACAGCGAAACCGGGCAGGCGCGCCCCGATTTCCGGACCATCTGATCATATTCCGGATGGCGGGCTACGCTCGCCATCCGCGTTTTTGACAGCAAGCACTGGACGCACGAAATTTTGTGTAGCACTTTTAATATGGATTGCTATATAAAGTGATACAGAAAATCGATGCGGATTGTTTGGGACGAGCCGAAGCGGCGAGCCAATATTGCAAAACACGGCATGGATTTTGCTGAGTTGACGACCGCGTTCTTTGAGGAGGCGATCATCGTGCCGGGTAAGTCCGGTCGCAAAGTGGCAATTGGCTGGTTCGATGGCGCCGGGATCGTCGTAATTCACGTAATCTACGGCACCGAGGCAATTTCAGTGATCTCGATGCGCGCGGCCAGCCCGCGGGAAAGGAGGTTATTATGACCAAGGAATTCAAGGAAGGCCAAGGCTATACCCGGGAAGATTGGGACGCCGTGGACAGTCCAGAGCTGACAGACGAAGAATTGGCGCAGGCTCGCCCATTCGCCGAGGTCTATCCTGACCTTGCCGAGAGCATTCGCCGCGCTCGCGGGCGCCCGAAGGTCGCATCTCCCCGCCAGCAAATCTCGCTACGGCTCGATCCGGATGTGATCGAGAAGTTCAAAGCCACCGGAAAGGGTTGGCAATCGCGCATTAATGATGTCTTGAAGGCAGCCAAACTCTAGACTCTTTTTGGAGCCCGCCGTGAGCGATCTGACGCTGACCCAAGCCATCGAGAACATCTACACCTCGATCAAGAACAATAACGAGGAACTGGACGCCCATATCGCGGCCCTCAAGGTCGCCATGGCCCGCGAAGGCGCCAAGGAAGCGGTGTTCGAGCCAGCCAAGCTGGCGCAGTCCAACCGGCAGGGCCGCAAGATCATGCAGTCCTACTTCAAGAAAAAGGGCGTCGCGGTCAGCTTCTCGGCCTGATGCACCTGCGGCCATTCACCTTGCCGTCACATCGCGTGTCACGGCTATTGAAGCGCGCCCCATTGCCGCCTATCTCTGGCTTTACCGCACATTAAGGCGGCATCGTCTGCAATCGGCCAGTCGCGCTGATTCGAAATTTCGACACTTCCGCCGGACCCTGGATGTCCTGGCCCGGCAGTAGTGTTCCAACCGAAGATGGCTAGCCCGGTATCCACGCGACCCGGCGCAGCTCAAGGGGCATCACATGCGAGATCCGCACGATATCTACATGAATACGCTCGTTCCCATGGTGGTCGAGCAGTCCAATCGGGGCGAGCGCGCCTTCGATATCTATTCGCGCCTGCTGCGCGAGCGCATCATTTTCGTGACCGGCGTGGTCGAGGACAATATGGCCAGCCTGATCGTGGCCCAGCTGCTGTTCCTCGAATCAGAGAATCCGAAAAAAGAAATCGCCATGTACATCAACTCGCCCGGTGGCGTGGTGACGGCTGGCCTTTCCATCTATGACACCATGCAGTTTATCCGCCCGGCCGTCGCCACCATGGTGATGGGGCAGGCGGCCTCCATGGGCTCGCTCCTGCTCGCTGCCGGCGAAGCCGGTATGCGCACCAGCCTGCCGAACTCGCGCATCATGGTCCATCAGCCCTCCGGCGGCTATCAGGGCCAGGTCACCGACATCCTGATTCACGCCAAGGAAGTCGAGGGCTTGAAGCGCCGTCTTAATCAGATTTATGAGAAGCACACCGGCCGCACTTACGAGGAAATCGAAAAGGCGCTGGAGCGCGACAACTTCCTGTCGGCTGAGGAAGCCAAGACCTTCGGTATCATCGACAGCGTCTTTGAGAAGCGCGTCGTTCCTGAGGGCAGCTAAGATCCTCCCGCTGTTAACAGCGTTTGGTGACACTGCGTTGACTGTGACGTGAGTGCAATTGCACCGAGCCGGATCGGCCATTAAGGTCGGTTCGGCTTAGACTTTCTTTAGGCCTCGGGCGTTACCGTTATCGGTACCGCTGAATTTTGGGGGTTCCGTACCCCCGGGAGTAACTGGATGTCCAAAGAGACAACAAACGGCGAATCCTCGAAGAACACGCTTTACTGCTCGTTCTGCGGGAAATCCCAGCATGAGGTTCGCAAGCTGATCGCAGGTCCCACCGTATTCATCTGCGATGAATGCGTTGAACTCTGCATGGACATCATCCGCGAAGAGAACAAGACCTCCATGGTCAAGTCCTCCGATGGCGTGCCGACACCCGCAGAAATCTGCAAGGTGCTCGACGACTATGTCATCGGCCAGTTCCGCGCCAAGCGCGTGCTCTCCGTGGCCGTCCACAATCACTACAAGCGTCTGCATCACGCCAGCAAGAACCAGGATATCGAGCTTTCCAAGTCCAATATCCTGCTGATCGGGCCGACCGGCTCGGGCAAGACCCTGCTGGCCCAGACGCTGGCGCGCATCCTCGATGTGCCCTTTACCATGGCCGACGCGACTACTTTGACCGAGGCCGGTTACGTCGGCGAGGACGTTGAGAACATCATTCTCAAGCTCCTGCAGTCGGCCGACTACAATGTCGAGAAGGCCCAGCGCGGCATCGTCTATATCGACGAAGTCGACAAGATCAGCCGCAAGTCCGACAACCCGTCGATCACCCGTGACGTTTCGGGCGAAGGCGTGCAGCAGGCCCTGCTCAAGATCATGGAAGGCACCGTGGCTTCGGTTCCGCCCCAGGGCGGCCGCAAGCATCCGCAGCAGGAATTCCTGCAGGTGGACACGACCAATATCCTGTTCATCTGTGGCGGCGCCTTTGCCGGGCTCGAAAAGATCATCTCGGCGCGTGGCGAAGGCTCGGGCATCGGTTTCTCGGCTACCGTCAAGGACCCCAACGACCGTCGCGTCGGCCAGATTCTTGCCGATGTGGCCCCCGAAGACCTGGTGCGGTTCGGTCTGATCCCGGAATTCATCGGCCGCCTGCCTGTGCTGGCGACCCTCGAAGACCTTGATATCGCCGCCCTGATCGAAATCCTGACCGCCCCCAAGAATGCCCTGGTGCGCCAGTACCAGCGCCTGTTCCAGATGGAAGAGGTCGAGCTGACCTTCCACGAGGACGCTCTCAAGGCGATCGCCGAAAAGGCCATCGAGCGCAAGACCGGCGCCCGCGGTCTGCGCTCGATCATGGAAGCCATCCTGCTCGACACCATGTACGACCTGCCCTCGCTCGAAGGCGTGGAAGAAGTGGTGATCTCGGAGGATGTGGTGAAGGGCAAGGACGTGCGTCCCCTCTACATCTATTCCGAGCGCAAGAAGGACGAAGCGCCCGCAACGGCGTGAGTTTTTGCGGATTGAATTGAAGACGCCGGGTGATGAGCCCGGCGTTTTTGTTTTTGGGATGGGGAGGAACGGTACCCGATCCGCTACTCTTCGATCTCACCCTCCGTGACAAACGCCACCGGCCCGGGTTCTTCCCCCATGATCTGCCGGCCGAAGAGGCTCGCCACGAGGTCCACCAGCAGCGTCGCGCTCTTGCCGCCATGGTCGAGGAAGGGATTGAGCTCCACCACGTCCAGCGAGCCCACTACGCCGCTGTCATGCAGCATTTCCATGATCAGGTGCGCTTCGCGATAGCTGAGCCCGCCAGGGACCAGCGTGCCGCCGCCAGGGGCAATGGAGGGGTCCATGGCATCCACATCAAGGCTCACATGCAAATGCCCGCCAGCGGCCCTTACCTTGTCAAGGAAGCCGCGCATCAGGGCGACGACGCCCATTTCATCGATCCGCCGCATATCTATGGTCTCGACGCCGCGTGCGGTCAGCAGGCGCCGTTCCTCGCGGTCCACCGAGCGGGCGCCGATCACGGCAACATTCTTCGGATCGATCCGGCCGAGCCATGGACCGCGATATTCTTCGCCAAACTCTTCCTCGCCGCAGAGCAGGGCGAGCGGCATGCCGTGCAGATTGCCGCTGGGCGAGGTGAGCGGCGTGTTGAAATCGGCATGAGCATCGATCCACAGCACGAAGACCGGTTTGCCACTATCCGCACAATGCCGTGCCACGGCAGAGACCGTGCCCATGGCAATCGAATGATCGCCGCCCAGGAACACCGGAAAGTGACCGGCCTTGAGAATATCGAGCCCCTGATCGCTGGAGCGGGCTGCCAGGTCGAGCACATCGGCGCGCCGTTCGTCGGGCAGCCGCCAACTGGCCGGGCTGGTGCCGGGCAGGGTGTGGGGACGGCGCAGATCGCCGAAATCGGCGACGTCATGGCCAAGATCGACCAGCGCCTCGATGAGCCCGGCCACGCGCAGCGCCTCCGGCCCCATGCCCGCGCCTCGCACCGAAGCGCCGGCCGCCGTCGCAATACCCAGAAGATCGATGCGGCGGGGACGTGTGGTCATAGGGGCAGGGTCCTTGTGGTGCTTGATGATGATGCCGATATCGGATGGGAGCAAGGGGCACGCCACCGCAACGGAAACAAACCTCGATGTCATTCCGGCGAAGGCCGGAATCCATGCTGAAGCCATCCCAGCGCTAGATGCGTGTTGGCGGCCAGGGACTTGGATTGCGGCCGTCGCAGGAATGACACCGTGGGTGGGGATGCATAGGAACCGATCCTCCCACATGCATGCTGCAGCCAAGGCACACCGGTGTTTCCGGGCTCGACCGCATATCTCCTGTGCGTTCACGAGTTAACCGTGACAAATCTGCAAAGGTTGACTTGCGGGCTCCATAGGCGAACCTATTTATTAACCGGAATCAGCCCAGCATCTATAACTGGAGCTGTCTATAACGGGCGCGCATCCATCTCCTTCCTCCCGCGCGCCCCGGAAAGGATACGAGATGACGGACGTCAATCCCGCCACTGGCGATGCGAGCCGGGACCGGGTGTACCCAGTTCTGCCCCTGCGCGACATCGTCGTGTTCCCCGGCATGATCGTGCCGCTGTTCGTCGGCCGCGAAAAATCGGTCAAGGCGCTCGAAGAAGTCATGCGCGATGACAAGCATATTCTGGTGGTGACCCAGAAGAATGCGCAGGACGATGATCCGAGCCCGGACCAGATTTTTGAAACCGGCACCATTGCCACCGTCCTGCAGCTGCTCAAGCTTCCCGATGGCACCGTCAAGGTGCTGGTCGAGGGCCTGAACCGCGCGACCATCGATCGCTACCTGCAGACTGTCGATTATTTCGAGGCTGAAGCGTCCGTGCTGCCCGAACCGGTGGAAGACCCCACCGAGATCGAGGCCATGGCCCGTTCGGCCACCACCGAGTTCGAGAGCTATGTGAAGCTCAACAAGAAGATCTCGGCCGAGGTCGTCGCTGCCGTGGGGCAGATCGAGAACCATAGTAAGCTTGCTGACACCATTGCCAGCCACCTGGTCATCAAGATCAACGAGAAGGAAGACCTGCTCGGTACCGTTTCGGTCATTGAGCGCTTCCAGAAGATTCTTGGCCTGATGGAAGGCGAGATCGGCGTTCTGCAGGTGGAAAAGCGTATCCGTAGCCGCGTCAAGCGGCAGATGGAAAAGACGCAGCGCGAGTACTACCTCAACGAGCAGATGAAGGCGATCCAGAAGGAACTGGGCGACGGCGAAGAAGGCTCCAACGAGATCGCTGAGATCGAGGAGCGTATCGCCAAGACCAAGCTTTCCAAGGAAGCCCGGCTCAAGGCCGAAGCTGAACTGAAAAAACTCAAGACCATGAGCCCGATGTCGGCTGAAGCCACCGTCGTGCGCAATTATCTCGATACGCTGCTCGGCCTGCCCTGGGGCAAGAAGAGCAAGGTCAAGCGTGATCTGGTCCTGGCCGAAAAGGTTCTGGACGAGGATCACTATGGCCTCGAGAAGGTCAAGGAACGCATCCTCGAATATCTGGCCGTGCAGGGCCGTACCGGCTCGCTCAAGGGCCCGATCCTGTGCCTGGTTGGCCCTCCGGGTGTTGGCAAGACTTCGCTCGGCAAGTCGATCGCCAAGGCGACCGGCCGTGAATTCGTGCGCATGGCGCTTGGCGGGGTTCGGGACGAAGCCGAAATCCGCGGTCACCGCCGCACCTATATCGGCTCCATGCCCGGAAAGGTCATCCAGTCGCTCAAGAAGGTCGGCAAGTCCAACCCGCTCTTCCTCCTCGATGAAATCGACAAGATGGGCCAGGATTTCCGTGGCGATCCCAGCTCGGCACTGCTCGAAGTGCTCGATCCGGAGCAGAACCACACCTTTGCCGATCACTATCTCGAGGTCGATTATGACCTCAGCGACGTGATGTTCGTGACGACCTCGAACACCCTGAACATCCCCGGCCCGCTGATGGACCGCATGGAGATCATTCGCCTGTCGGGTTACACCGAGCAGGAGAAGCATGCGATCGCCAAGCAGCACCTGATCCCGGAGACGCTCAAGGAAAACGGGCTTGCCCATGGCGAGTTCGTGCTCGATGACGCCATGCTGACCGCCTTGATCCAGCGCTACACCCGTGAAGCGGGCGTGCGTAACCTCAAGCGCGAAATCAGCAAGCTGATGCGCAAGGCCGTGGCCGAGATCGTCAAGACCAAGGTCAAGTCGATCACCATCGATGAAGAGAAGCTGACCAAGTATCTCGGCGCCGATATCTACAAGCACGGCGAGATCGAGGCCGAGTCTCAGGTTGGTTTGGTGACCGGTCTGGCCTGGACCTCGGTTGGTGGCGAGCTGCTGACCATCGAAGGCGTGATGACGCCGGGCAAGGGCCGCATGACGGTCACCGGCAACATCAAGGAAGTGATGAAGGAATCGCTTACCGCTGCCACGGCTTACGTGCGCTCGCGCTCCATCGATTTCGGCATCAAGCCGCCGATGTTCGACACGCGTGACATCCACGTCCACCTGCCCGAAGGCGCCACCCCCAAGGATGGTCCCTCGGCCGGTATCGGTCTGGCCACTGCCATCGTCTCGGTAATGACCGGCATTGCCGTCCGCAATGATGTTGCCATGACCGGCGAGATCACGCTGCGGGGCAGGGTGCTGCCCATTGGCGGCCTCAAGGAAAAGCTCCTTGCGGCCCTCCGTGGTGGCATCAAGACCGTGCTGATCCCCGAAGAGAATGTGCGCGATCTCGCCGAGATCCCTGATATCGTCAAGGAAGGCATGGAAATCGTGCCGGTCAGCCGCATGGACCAGGTCATCGAGCGCGCCCTGGTGCGTAAGCCAGAGCCCATCGAGTGGAATTTCGACGAAGCCGCCCCGGCGGTGTCGACCACGGTGGAAGCCGGCGACGAAGCCAGCGCAGGCCTGCCGCATTAGGCAGACCAAAATCGCAGAACAGGAAACGGCGGTCCGAAAGGGCCGCCGTTTTCTTTGCCTGCCGCTATCGTGCTGCCACTTGTTGCAGCCGCCGGGCAGGCTCGGACTGGTGGAGATATACGGCGAACGTGTCCCAGGGCGGGGTAATGCTCAGCCCCCACAATATCCGGCCCACCTCACCGCGATGATAGCCGCCATGCAGGGCCACATGGATGAGCATTTCCTGCCGGCTCATGCATCCCTGGTCGCCATCGGTGAAGGTGAATGGAACAAGTGCGGCAAGTTCGTCCGCCGAAACATTGCCGGCATAATCGAGATACCATTGGTCTGTGGCGGCGACTGCTCCGCGCAACGCCTCCAGCGTCGGCGTTTCGGCCACATTGTCGGCGACATGGCCGTGCCGCCGGCCAGTCAGATGCGCGGAAAAAATCTCCGCTACCACGTGATAGTGGCTGATCAGCCTCAGGGCGGTGTGGAGTTCGCTCCCCTGTGGGTCCAGCGCCGCCAGTTTGTCGAACAGCTCGCCATTGGCCCAGGCGTGATAGCCATAGAGCTCGCGAAGCAGGGTAATCATCATCTATCTGTCCTTCCGGCATAAAGAATGCGAGTAATTCACTCACATTCTGAACCGGAGGCGTCCGATGTCTACTCGCATTGCCGGCCAGCAATCGCAGATGCGCAAGCATCCGCGCCAGGCCCGTTCCCGCGCTACCGTGGATGCCATCGTCCAGGCCGGGGCTCGCGTTTTGGGCGATGAAGGCTGGGGTGGCTTTACCACCAACAAGGTCGCCGACCTGGCGGGCGTCAGCATTGGTTCGCTCTACCAGTACTTTCCCGACAAGCTCTCTCTGGTCGACGCCATCCGCCGGCGCCATCTCGACGATTGCCTTGCCGCGGTGCGCGTATGCGGCACGGCCGGATTATCGTCGGCGCAGCTGGCTGCAAGCCTCGTCGAGGCCATGGTCGCGGCCCACAGCATTCATCCTCGATTGCACCGCGTCTTGCTGGACGAGGCCCCCAGTTCCGACGAATACCGCAATCCCAACAGCGCGTTCGAGATCGAATATCTCCGCTACTACGCCGAGGCAGTCGCCGCCTGCCGGAAGCGTCCGGTCAACGAGGATGACCGCCGCACTGCCCTGATCGTCTCCGACGCCATCGACGGAGTGATCCACAACGCCGCCCGCCGCGGCACCCTGGCCGACCCAGCCATGCAGGCTGAACTGATACAGCTGGTCAGCCTGCTGCTCGTCAGTGGCGGCGCAGGGACTTATCCGAGATTTCCGGCATGTGATTGAGGATCGTATCGATTCTATACCTACCGGTCCGATGGCGAGCGGAATAGCGGCCACCGCAAGTGGCGAAGTAGCCAACCCGCATGCCCGCGCCGGCACCACTGCTGCCGTACGCTGTCAGCAGCACGCCCTTAAATGTAGCAACGGCACATAATTGGAACAAGGCGTGAACGCGTGCTTGTAACGGCGCCGTGAAGCAGTTACATCAGTGTGCCTGTCAGGAGGGTCTGGAACTCGGCTTTGCTCGAGCTTGCGGATGCGGCGGGAAGCAATGGAGCCAAGACCTTGAACAAGGCACTCGTCGTCATTCTGGCTGCCGTTACGCTTGACGCGATCGGCATTGGCCTGATTTTTCCGATTCTGCCGGCGCTGCTGCGCGATGTCGGCCATGTCAGCGAAGTTTCGACGCTGCTGGGGCTCATGCTGGCGCTCTATGCGGCCTGCCAATTCCTGTTTTCGCCGGTGCTGGGTGTTTTGAGTGACCGTTTCGGCCGCCGCCCCGTGCTGCTGGTGTCGCTGGCCGGCGCCGCCATCGATTACCTGATCATGGCCTTTGCGCCCGAGCTCTGGATGCTGGTGCTCGGCCGCGCTATCTCCGGCATTTCCAGCGCCAATATGGCTGTGGCGACCGCCTATATCACTGACATTTCAAGCGAGGAGGAGCGCGCGCAGCGGTTTGGTCTCTTCCACGCCATGTTCGGCATCGGCTTCATCATCGGCCCGGTTCTGGGTGGGTTTCTGGGTGATTTCTGGGTGCGGGCGCCCTTCATCGCCGCCGCCTTGCTCAATGCCGTGAACTTCGCCCTGGCGCTGTTCGTGCTGCCGGAATCGCGGCCCGGCCAGCCCGGGGCCCGCTTCGATCTCGAAACCCTCAATCCGTTCAAGCCGCTCAAATGGGCGCTGACCTTCAAGACGCTGATTCCGCTGATGGCCATCTTCGTCATCATGAATTTCGTCGGTACCATGTATGGCACGATCTGGGCGCTGTTCAGCGAGGACAGCTTCCAGTGGAACGGCATGATGATCGGCCTGTCGCTGGGCGCGTTCGGGGTTTTTCATGCCGGCGCGCAGGCTTTTCTCACAGGCCCCGCCGTCGCGCGGCTGGGCGAACGCTGGGCCTTGATTGTCGGTATGGCCTGCGAATTGACGGCATTGGCGATCCTGGGCATCGCGACCCAGGGCTGGGTGCTGTTCGCCCTGGCGCCGCTCTTTGCGCTGGGCGGCATTGGCATGCCGGCGCTGCAATCGCTGGTCACCACCCAGGTCGGTGCCGATCGGCAGGGCCAGTTGCAGGGGGTGCTGGCGAGCCTGGTCAGTCTTGCCGCCGTTTTCGGGCCGCTCTTCTTCAGCTATGTCTACCATGAGCTGCGTGGCGGCTGGCCGGGCCTGACCTGGATTGTGGGGGCGGGCGTCTATTTGCTGGCGCTTCCGCTGATGCTGGGAATCCGCCGCACGCGCCCTCCGGTGCCGGCTCGTGCGGAATAGCGCGGAAAAGCTGCAATAACCCAGGAAAGCGGGGCAAAAGCCGGCAAAGCGGACTTGCCGGGCCCGATTTTCCGGTCCAATAACGGTTTTGCACCGTCTGGCGCGCCAAGACGCCCGGAATTCCTTGCCTTTCACGCAGAATCGCAAAAGGGTTGCGGCGGTTGGTTCGCCAAAAATGGCGGGCATTCACTGTGAGGAAACGCTATGAACAAAAACGATCTGGTTGGCGTTGTTGCCGACAAGGCGACGATCACCAAGGCACAGGCCGCCGAAGCGGTTGACGCAGTGTTCGAGGCTATCACCGGCTCCCTGAAGGCTGGCGAAGAAGTCCGCCTCGTCGGCTTCGGCACCTTTGCGGTGTCGCAGCGCAAGGCATCCACGGGCCGCAATCCTGCGACCGGTGCAGAGATCAAGATCCCGGCCTCCAATCAGGCCAAGTTCAAGCCCGGCAAGGGCCTGAAGGACGCGATCAACTAATACGGACGAAAGTTCGCTATGGTGATCGGCCCCGTGCGCATTGCGCCGGGGCCAATTCTTTTTTTGCCGCCTGCAAGTGTGTGCCAGCGCTGAATCTGGGCACACACCAGTTGACGGGCGGGGCAACCCGCCCTATCAGGGCGCCTTACGCAGGCCCGCTGGGCCGGCGGGCGATTAGCTCAGTTGGTAGAGCGCCTCGTTTACACCGAGGATGTCGGCGGTTCGAGTCCGTCATCGCCCACCATTTCTCCCTCACCACTTGAGCTGCAGCCCGACCCGCGCGGTGACGCCGGAGCGCTCTCCACCCGCCACGTCGAAGGAATAGCTCGCATTGGCGAAATAGCTGAACGTGTCGTTGACCTGGCCCGTCACCCCCGCGCCAAGCTCCAGCACGGTGGAATTGCCCGGCGTGCTCAACACGTCATTGTCGAGCCGCGTGGTGAAATCCCCCAGATTCTGCCAGAGATTTGCCATGAGCTCGGGCTGGACGAACCCGGTCTCGGTCTCGATGCGGTTATAGAGCCGCGCACCGAGCCGCCCCGTTACCATGGTGCTGCTGTCAAAGCTGATCGCGGCGAAGGGGTCGCTGCCATCCGAGAAGTTGGTGAAATTGACGATGGCCTGCGCCTGGGGTTCGATGGCCCAGCCGCCGCCCAGGGCGATCGGGTAGCCGGCCTCGATCGAGCCGGTAAGGCCGTAGCCGTCGACATCGATGCCCAGGCCACGGGTCGAGGTGACGTCGCCGGTATAATAGGACGCCATCAGCACGCCATCGAGATAGAAGCCATCTTCATTGATCCGCGTGGCATAGGCGCCCACCGAAGCGGCGCCCAGGCCCAGCGTGCCCGTGTCGTAATTGGCCCATCCCAGCGCAAAGCCGCGCAGGTCCCCGCTCATATGCGCATAGCCGGCAAAGACGCCCGCCTGGGTCGTTGCGCCGTCCTCGTCCACCACGGAATAGAGATCCATGCCGGCCTGGAAGCCGCCGATGGTGCCGTCAAATGTCGGCGCGACCGTGCCGGACCAGCCGGCCGTGGTCGAGCTGCCCAGCGCCCGGAACCAGGCGTTGCGCTTTTCCGTATCTGCATTGGGCAGATAGGCCTGCTCGCCGCGCCGGTTATGGAAGGTCGAGAGCGATTCGATAGCCAGCAGATAGGCCGATGGCTGCAAGGCCGCATAATTGGCCGCTTCGATGCGGTAGAGCGGCACGACGCCGCCCGCCAGCAGCAGCGAGGCGTCGGGCAGGCTGGCCTGGCTGGTCGGGGCGACGATAGCGTATCCGGCCGGATTGGACGGATCGATCACCGGAACCGTCGGCGTTGCCGGTGGCGGCGAGCCCGGAGGCAGCGGACCATCGACAGGCGCTTCCGGCAAAGGCTCGGCCACGGCTGGCGGCGGCACGGTGCCCGGAACTTCCGGATCGGGCGCCGGATCGACCGGGGCAGGGGGCAGCACGGGGGCTACCGGCGTTTCGCCTTCGTCGATTTCAGGCGCGGGAGCCACGGGCGCCACCGGCTCGGGCGGCGGCGGGGGCGGCACGGGAACCGGCAGGAGCTGCGAACGCAGATACCAGTTCTGCTCTTCACCGGCGGCTACGCCGCCGCGGAACAGGAAATATTCGTAGGCGCCGGCCGCGACCGCACGATCCAGCACAAAGGCATCGGCGGCCGTCGTGCCGCCATTGGTGGCTTGGACCACCATGATGCCGCTGCCCGTGGTGCCGCCGCCCGGGCCCCCGGCATTGACGATACCGATGCCGGTAAGGCCGCTCGCCGTGCCGCCCGAGATGATGAGCTTGTCAGACGGCGAGCCATCGACACCCAGATAGGTATCGAGCAATAGCGAGCCGCCGATACCCGTATAATTGCCCTGAATGGTCAGCGTATCGGTGGCGCTCGGGGTGCCCGACTGGGTCATCTGGATGACGCCGGCATTGTTGACCTGCACCAGCGAGCCAGCCACGGCCGGGGCAATCCCGGCTGCGCCGCTGGCGATCAGATAGCTGCTCGAATCGATATCGAGCCGGCCGGTCGTGCTGGTGGCGTCGCCCAGCACGAGATTGTCGCTCAGGCTCAGCGTAGAGCCATTATTGAGCTGGATGGTCTCCCAATTGATGAACTGGGCGCCGTTGATGGCATGGCTATTTTCGAATTTGAGCGTATCGCTGGCGACAGGGGCGCCCGCGGCCGCCCCTTCGCCGCCATCGATATTCCCCGCGGCGGCAATGGTGGCCGCGTTAAGGTTGCCGATCGTGGCGACGTCGGAATCGGCGCCCAGCAGCACGTTGTTGAAAATGGCGCCGCCGGTCCAGTCGAAGGTATCATTGCCGAAGCTGGCGCGAATCTCACCCTCGATCGTACCGCCCGATACGCGGATCACGTCATTGCCGCCGCTGGTGCTGATATTGCCGCCAATGGCGCCGCCTGAAACCACGATTGTATCGAGGCCAAAGCCGGTCACCAGGTTCCCCAGAATCTGTCCGCCGCTGAGGTAATAGAAATTATCGGCGAGTTTCATATCCACCCGGCCGATGGTGCCGCCGCTCTGTTCGGCATAGTCGCCATCGACGAAAGCGCCGGTAATCGTGCCGCCGGTCATCAGGAAGGTGTCGTAGCCATCGCCTTGCTGCAGGGCGGCAACGGTGCCGCCACTCATTTCAAAATGATCGATTCCGCTGCCCTGTTCGATTGCGGCGGTTGTTCCTGAGCGGATCGTCACCGTATCGGCGCCGCCGCCGAACGAAACAGTACTGGTGATGACCCCGGTGCCCCCCATGGGCAGGGTCAAAACATTGTTGCCGCCAAGATCGACAAAGCCCGCCGAGCTGCCCGAGTCGCAGACATAGGTATCGTTACCCGCCGTGACGACAAATACGCATGCCGCAGATGCTCCTCCCGCCGTCGTCAGTAGTAGAGAGCCTGAAATCGTAGAAAATACAATGAGTTGTCTTGGGGTCCGTAAATAGCAAAACAATGTTGGCCTCCATGGTTTTGTTGCCGGCAACTTGGAACTGCCTGCGATAAGGCCATCTTAGGCTCACCTTTACGTGAGCGGCTACATGGAATTGATGCGACGTTAATAATTGGTACTGCCAGCGGCTTAGCCCTCGGAGGGCGCGACCCTGGGTCCGTTCCGCCCGGGTTTTCGAAGTTTCCCACAGGCCGCTGAAACTTCTTCAAGAAAGGCGGTTTTGAGCGCTTGACTTCACAGGGGGGGCTGGGTACATCGACGCCACGTTGCGCAAACGAGTTGAGTTTGCCGCTGCGGGAGTAGCTCAGTTGGTTAGAGCGCCGGCCTGTCACGCCGGAGGTCGCGGGTTCGAGCCCCGTCTCTCGCGCCACGTTTTCCTTGAAATCGTTGGTGCCTGAATGGCCGCTGTGTCGCGCTTCATTTGCGCGTGATACTGCTGATCCGCTGTAACCTTTGGCCCATATTATACGTACCTGTGAGCATTG
This sequence comes from Devosia yakushimensis, assembly GCF_030159855.1. Lineage (NCBI taxonomy): Bacteria > Pseudomonadati > Pseudomonadota > Alphaproteobacteria > Hyphomicrobiales > Devosiaceae > Devosia > Devosia yakushimensis. The sequence goes on from NZ_BSNG01000001.1 coordinate 1,456,510, forward strand.
CTGCTTCAACCTGAAGGTTCGTATCATGGCTCGTATCGCCTCATCTTTAGCCGTCTTGTCCGGCCGGCCGCGTGTTCAGTTCGCCTCACTGCTGTTTTTGCCGGTCCTGCTGCTGGCGGCCATGCAGCCTGCGCGGGCCGCTGAAGAGCCCGTGGTGATTCCAGCGCCTTCTAGCGACATTGCAGAATCCGGGGCCACCGCAACCGCGGTGTTTGCCGGCGGCTGCTTCTGGGGCGTGCAGGGGGTGTTTCAGCATGTGGTTGGCGTGACCAATGCGGTATCGGGTTATTCCGGGGGTGCAGCGGAAACAGCCACCTACGAGCAGACCGGCAGCGGTACGACAGGCCATGCCGAGACCGTGCAGATCACCTATGATCCGGCCGTCGTCAGCTATGGCCAGCTGCTGCAGATTTATTTCTCGGTTGCGCACAACCCGACCCAGCTCAATTACCAGGGCCCTGATCACGGCACGCAATACCGCTCGACGATCTTCCCGGTCACCGAAGAACAGGCGGACCTGGCCAAGGCCTATATCGCCGAGCTCGACAGCTCTGGGCGCTTCGAAGGGCCGATCGTTACCACGATCGAACCCTTCCAGGCGTTTTATCCGGCCGAGCAGTATCATCAGGACTTTCTGACCCTGAATCCGACCTGGCCCTATATAGTGGTGAACGACCTGCCCAAGATCGCGGCGCTCAAATCGCTGTTTCCCGATGAATACCGGGAAGACCCGGTGCTTGTGGGGACCTTATAATAAGGAGGGCAGGGCGGTCCTTGGCGCCCTGCCACGTTTTGGCCTCCCGAGCGGCGCCTTTCTGCCAGTAAGGTCCCGCAAGATGATTGTCTGGCCGTTCGAACTGGCTGGCCAGACAGGGCCACGGAACCAAGCCGAGCAATTGCGGGTTCCTGTGGCAGACCGTCTCACTGGCAGGGAGAACAGCGATGAAACTGTTCTACACATTGGCTATCGCCGCCCTGACCGCCTCCGCTTCGGCCGGAGCGACCCATGCTGCCGATATGATCACCGTGCCCACCTCGACGCCCGTCGAAATGCCTGTTGCCGAGTCGGCCGGCTTCGATTGGAGCGGCTTTTATGCCGGCGTCTACGGTGTCGTGCAGAATGGTGAGGCGAGCGATACGCAATACGGTCTGGGCGTGCAGGCCGGCGTCAATGCCCAGTTCGACTATTATCTCCTGGGCGCCGAAGTGGCCGTACATGGCCTGGCCGGCAATGACGGCGCCGAGGAAACCACCTATGGCCAGATCCTGGGCCGCGCCGGCCTGGCGGTGACCGACGATGTCGCGGTTTATGCCGCGGGCGGCTACGGGCTCGACCTTGGCGCCCCCGAAGAAGACGACATGCTGTTCGGCGGCGGGGTGGAAATGGCGATCACCGACAGCGTCTCGGTCGAGGCGCAATATCTGCGCAGCTTCCCGCTGTCTGGCGACAACGCCAAGAACCAGTTCACCATTGGTGCGAACTACCACTTCTGATTCTTGACATCTGCCCCGATAGCGCCGTCTATAGTGGGCACTGGGTGGTTCTCGGACGGGCTTATGTCTTTGTGGGTGCCCTGATTCTGCCGCTTGGCGGACACAGGCAGGTGCGGTTCAAGCCGTATTTGTATCAAATTGAACCAATTGCGCGGTATTGATGCAACACCCGCCCCCAAATGGTCATTGAATCTTATCCGAGCCCCCAAAATTGCCCTTGGTAAGGCTTGTCAGCCAAGCATCGGTGGGGCATCTATCGGTCGACTACGGTTAACTCTATGGGAGTGCAAGATATGTTTGTACGTTCGCTTTCTCTCGGTGTGGCTGCTGCCGCGCTGCTCGTTGGTGGTGCTCAGGCCGCTGACCTCATCATCCCGACCACCCCTGCTCCGATCTATGAAGCAGCCGGTTTCTCTTGGGATGGCCTCTACGCTGGTGTTCAGGGCGGCGGCTTGTTCTTCGGTGACGACAACAACTACGGCGTCATCGGTGCTCATGTCGGCGTGAACTTCATCGTTGCTGATCCGATCCTGCTCGGCCTCGAAGGCACTGCAGAATACGTCTGGGGCACCAATGCCCTCGACCAGGACATCAACGCTGGTAACTTCTTCATCAACGGTCGCGTTGGTGCCATCGTGACCGACTCGGTCCTGGTGTACGCACTGGCCGGTGTTGGCGTTGAGACCCTCGAAGACCGCGCCATCGGCGACGACAACCAGGGCGTCTACCAGCTTGGCGCTGGTGTTGAACTGGCTGTCACCGACTCGGTCACCGTCCGTGGCCAGGTTGTTGGCTATGGCTACTTCGATGACGCTGTTGGCGACGACTTCTTCGACGCTGCCAAGGCAACCATCGGCGTTTCCTACCACTTCTAAGATTTATAAGAGGGCGGGGCGTTCGCGCCTCGTCTTCCGAAATCTTGTAAGCCCAATTCGGCGAACCACTTCGTGTGGTTCGCCGTTTTGCTTTTGCCGTCTCGATTCGTGTGATTGCCGGTTAGCACAAAGGCAGGTTTGGTTTCGCCGATGTGCACAGTCTGTTGTCATTTGCGCAGCAAGTGCGAACCTCGTGTGAACGCGTTTTCACGCAAAAGTTTTCTGTCGTTTTCGCGCATTGTGGCGGCAAATTAGCGTCATCGCGAAATACCGATATATGATTATTCTGCTCATATTTTCTTTCCCTTGAAACGCGCTAGCCAAAGGTCTAATCCCAAGCCCATCAACTTTCGCGTTGGTTCGCTTGCCCCAATTGCTCGCAGAACTCTCGCGTTCCCGGCTCTCCCGTCCGGTTTTGAGTGTTAGGCTGCCGCATGACTGATTTGCTCAGCGACTATCTGCCCATTGTCATTTTCATCGGCATTGCCGGTCTTATCGGACTGTCCCTGCTGGTGGCGCCATTCATTGTCGCGGTGAGGCGTCCAGACCCCGAAAAGGTCTCCGCTTTCGAAGCCGGCTTCGAGGCGTTCGACGATGCGCGCATGAAGTTCGACGTCCGCTTCTACCTGGTGTCGATTCTCTTCATCATCTTCGATCTGGAAGTGGCTTTCCTCTTCCCTTGGGCCGTGGCCTTCCGCGATGTCGGCTGGTTCGGCTTCTGGTCGATGATGATCTTCCTCGGCGTTCTGACCGTCGGGTTCATTTATGAATGGCGGAAAGGGGCTCTCGAATGGGATTGAGCGAACAGAACGCTACGCTGGTCGCGCCGCGCCCCACCGGGCTCATCGACCCGCGCACCAATAAGACTGCCGGCGCGACGGATCCGTTCTTCACCGATGTGACGGACGAATTGGCGGACAAGGGATTCCTTGTTTCCACCGTATCGCAGCTAGTCAATTGGGCCCGCACGGGCTCCCTGATGTGGATGCAGACGGGCCTGGCCTGCTGCGCCGTCGAGATGATGCAGATGTCGATGCCGCGCTACGATATCGAGCGTTTCGGCACCGCGCCGCGCGCTTCTCCGCGCCAGTCCGACGTACTGATCGTTGCCGGTACGCTGACCAACAAGATGGCTCCGGCTCTGCGCAAGGTCTACGACCAGATGCCCGAGCCGCGCTATGTCATCTCCATGGGCAGCTGCGCCAATGGCGGCGGCTATTATCACTATTCCTATTCGGTGGTGCGCGGCTGCGATCGCGTGCTGCCGGTGGACGTCTACGTTCCCGGCTGTCCTCCGACGGCCGAAGCGCTTCTTTACGGCATCCTGCTGCTGCAAAAGAAGATTCGCCGCACCGGCACCATCGAACGCTAGGATCCCGTTTCATGGATGAGGTTATCGAGGTTGATCCGCTGACCGCGCTTGGCGAGTACATCGCCGGGGCCCTGGGCAGCGCGGTTCTTGCCAACGAGATCGCCTATGGCGAGCTGACACTGACCATCGAGCGCGACGCAATTGTGGCCGTTGCCACGTTCCTGCGCGACGATGCCAAGTGCCGGTTCATTAGCTTTACCGACGTGACGGCGGTCGACTACCCCGAGCGCGATGAGCGGTTCGACGTGGTCTACCACTTCATGAGCCCGCATCTGAACCAGCGCATCCGCGTCAAGCTCACCACCGACGATGTCGAGCCTGTGCCCAGCATTACCGGCGTGTTCCGCGGCGCCGACTGGTTCGAGCGCGAAACCTACGATCTTTATGGCGTGCTGTTCTCCGGTCACAACGACCTGCGCCGCATCCTGACCGATTATGGGTTTGACGGGCATCCGCTGCGCAAGGACTTCCCGGTCACCGGCTTCGTCCAGGTCAAATATGACGAAGAGCGCAAGCGGGTCGTCTATGAGCCAGTCAAGCTGATGCAGGAATTCCGCACCTTTGACTATCTGTCGCCTTGGGAGGGTACAGACTATGTCCTGCCCGGTGACGAGAAGGCCAAGCAATGACCGTTGAAGCCGAAGTCCGCAATTTCACCATCAACTTTGGGCCGGTTCACCCCTCCGCTCACGGCGTGCTACGCTTGATTCTGGAGCTGGACGGCGAAATCGTTGAACGCGTCGATCCCCATATCGGCCTGCTGCATCGCGGCACCGAAAAGCTGATCGAGCAGAAGACTTATCTGCAGGCCGTGCCCTATTTCGACCGCCTCGACTATGTGGCGCCGATGAACCAGGAGCATGCCTTTGCCCTGGCTGTTGAGAAGCTGCTGGGCCTCGAAGTGCCGCGCCGCGGCCAGTTGATCCGCGTGCTCTATTCGGAAATCGGGCGCCTGCTGGCGCATCTGATGAACGTCACGACCCAGGCCATGGACGTCGGCGCACTGACGCCGCCGCTCTGGGGCTTCGAGCAGCGCGAAAAGCTCATGGTGTTCTATGAGCGCGCTTCGGGTGCCCGTATGCACGCCGCCTATTTCCGCCCCGGCGGCGTCCATCAGGACCTGCCGCAGGCGCTGATCGACGATATCGAGACGTTCTGTGAGACCTTCCCCAAGGCGCTTGCCGATATCGATAGCCTTCTGACCAACAACCGCATCTTCAAGCAGCGCAATGTCGATATCGGCGTGGTCGATCTCGATGATGCCTGGAATATGGGCTTTTCGGGCGTGATGGTGCGCGGCTCGGGCGCTGCCTGGGATTTGCGCAAGAGCCAGCCTTACGAATGCTATGCCGAAATGGATTTCGACATCCCGGTTGGCAAGAATGGCGACTGCTACGACCGCTATCTCATCCGCATGGAAGAGATGCGCCAGTCGACCAGCATCATGAAGCAGTGCGTGGACAAGCTGAATGCCGTCGATGGCAAGGGCCCGGTGTCCTCGCTCGATGGCAAGGTCGTGCCGCCCAGCCGTGGCGAGATGAAGACCTCAATGGAAGCGCTGATCCATCACTTCAAGCTCTATACCGAGGGCTACAAGGTGCCGGCCGGTGAGGTCTATGCCGCCGTTGAAGCGCCCAAGGGCGAATTCGGCGTTTTTCTCGTCAGCGACGGCTCCAACAAGCCTTACCGCTGCAAGATCCGCGCGCCGGGTTTTGCGCATTTGTCGGCCATGGATTTCCTGTGTCGCGGCCACATGCTGGCTGACGTCTCGGCCATCCTTGGCTCGCTCGATATCGTGTTCGGAGAGGTTGATCGCTAATGGTCGCGCGTCGCCTTGCGGACGAGTCGGTTCAACCGGCCGCGTTCGCCTTTACCGCTGAAAACGCCAAATGGGCGGAATGGAAGATCGGGCTTTACCCGACCGGCCGTCAGCAATCTGCTGTTATCCCGCTGCTCATGCGCGCCCAGGAACAGGATGGCTGGGTCACCCGCGCCACGATCGAAAAGGTCGCCGACATGCTCGGCATGGCCTATATCCGTGTGCTTGAGGTCGCCACCTTCTATACCCAGTTCCAGCTGCAGCCCGTGGGCACCAAGGCCCATGTGCAGGTCTGTGGCACGACGCCTTGCATGCTGCGCGGGGCCGGGGAACTGATCGAGGTCTGCAAGAGCAAGATCCACCACGATCCGCACCATCTCAATGACGATGGCACGCTGAGCTGGGAAGAGGTCGAATGTGCCGGCGCCTGCGTCAACGCCCCGATGGTGGCGATTTTCCAGGACACCTATGAGGACCTGACGCCAGCTCGGCTCGAAGAAATCATCGATGCCTTCCATGCTGGCAAGGGCGACACCATCAAGCCGGGCACCCAGATCGAGCGGCTGAATTCGGCTGCCGAAGGCGGTCGTACTACGCTACTGGAAAAGCCGACAGCCAAGCGCGAGAAATTCGTGCCGCCTCCGCCGCCGGTGGATGCTGCCGCACCCGCAGCTCCGGCTCCGGCCGCTGCTGCCCCGCAGGCGCCGACCACGGCCGCCAAGCCCAAGGATGTGAGCGAAGAATCCGCTCCCGCCCTCAAGGGTACGCCCAAGCAGGCCAAGGTCTCCGAGGCCAAGGCTGAGGGTGAGCGCAAGGCGGCCGATGCCGAGGCGATCGATAGCGGCAAAAAGGCCAAGGCCAAGTCCGCGGCCGAAAAGGGTGCTGTTGCGCCGCTGTTCAAGGCGCCCAAGGGCGCGCCGGACGACCTCAAGCTGATCTCCGGCGTCGCTCCGGTGCTTGAAGGGCGGCTCAATGCCATCGGCATTACCCAGTGGAGCCAGGTTGCCAAGCTCTCGGCCGAGGATATTGCCAAGGTCGAGGACTCACTGAGCTTCAAGGGTCGCGTTGCGCGCGACAACTGGCTGCAACAGGCCGAAGCACTCGCCAAGGGCGGAGTCGAAGAGTACCGCAAGGTATTTGGGAAGGACCCGCGCTAAATGGCTGAGGGCAAGATCCAATTTGGCAAGCTGACCGGCAAGGACTACGCCATGGGCGCAGGCTTTGTAGTCATGGCCATGATCATTGCCCAGGGCCTTGTTGCTTACCTTATTCCAGGTGCCCCGCCAGCTTTGCTGGGCGCCATTGGCGCGGCCATCGGAGTGGCTGCCTGGTTTTCATACTTGCGGAAGCGGAACGGCTGATCATGCTCGCTGACAAGGATCGCATTTTTACCAATCTCTATGGCCAGGGCGACTGGGGCCTTGAAGGCGCGCGGTCTCGCGGCGCCTGGGTCGGCACCAAGGAGTTTATCGACTCCGGGCGCGACTGGATCACCAATGAGGTCAAGGCGTCGGGCCTGCGTGGCCGTGGCGGGGCCGGGTTCCCCACCGCGCTCAAATGGACCTTCATGCCCAAGGTCAATGATGGCCGTCCGCATTACCTGCTGGTCAATGCCGACGAATCCGAGCCCGGCACCTGCAAGGACCGTGAAATCCTGCGCCACGATCCGCACCATCTGGTCGAAGGGTGCCTGCTGGCGGCCCGTGCCATGGATGCGCATCTGGCCTTTATCTATGTGCGCGGCGAATTCATCCGCGAGCGTCAGCATCTGGAACGCGCCGTCGAGGAGGCCTATGAGGCCAAGCTGATCGGCAAAGACAATATCCACGGCTGGGACCTGGACATCATCGTCCATCACGGCGCCGGCGCCTACATCTGCGGCGAAGAAACCGCGCTGATGGAGAGCCTAGAAGGCAAAAAGGGCCAGCCCCGCCTCAAGCCGCCATTCCCGGCCGGCATGGGCGTCTATGGCAACCCAACCACGGTGAACAACGTCGAGTCCATCGCCGTCGTGCCCGAAATCCTGCGCCGCTCGGGCGCCTGGTTCGCGTCCATCGGCCGTCCGAACAACCAGGGCACCAAGCTCTTCATGGTCTCGGGCCATGTGAACAAGCCTGCGACCTTCGAGGAAGCCCTGGGCGAAAGTTTCAAGGACATTATCGAAAAGCATTGCGGCGGCATCCGCGGCGGCTGGGATAATCTGCTCGCGGTCATTCCCGGCGGCGCATCGTGCCCCGTGGTGCGCGGCGAAGACATGATGGATGCCATCATGGATTTCGACGGGTTGCGCGAGAAGAAGTCGTCCTTCGGCACCGGCGGCATGATCATCATGGACAAGTCCACTGATATCGTGAAGGCGATCTGGCGTATTGCCGCCTTCTTCAAGCATGAAAGCTGCGGCCAGTGTACGCCCTGTCGCGAAGGCACCGGCTGGATGATGCGCGTGCTCGGCCGCATGGTCGAAGGCCGCGCCCAGAAGCGCGAAATCGACATGCTGTTCGCCGTGACCAAGCAGATCGAAGGCCACACCATCTGCGCCCTCGGCGACGCTGCCGCGTGGCCGGTGCAGGGCCTGATCCGCAATTTCCGCGACGTCATCGAGGCGCGGATTGACCAGTACACATATTCGTCCACCTCCGACGGCGCCGTGCCGTCGATTGCGGCGGAGTAAGGCTGATGGCAAATATCAAAGTCGACGGCCAGCTGGTCGAAGTTCCGGACTATTTCACGCTGATGCAGGCGGCCGAGGCCGCTGGCGCGGAAATCCCGCGCTTCTGCTATCACGAGCGCCTGTCGGTGGCTGGCAATTGCCGCATGTGCCTGGTCGAGGTGAAGGGCGGTCCGCCCAAGCCGCAGGCCTCTTGCGCCATGTCGGTCAAGGATTTGCGGCCCGGCCCCAATGGCGAGCCGCCTGAAATGTTCACCAACACGCCCATGGTCAAAAAGGCCCGCGAAGGCGTGATGGAATTCCTGCTGATCAACCATCCGCTCGATTGCCCGATCTGCGATCAGGGCGGGGAATGCGATCTGCAGGACCAGGCCATGGCCTATGGCGTGGACAAGAACCGTTTCGCCGAGAACAAGCGCGCCGTCGAGGACAAGTATATTGGCCCGCTGGTCAAAACCTCGATGAACCGCTGCATTCACTGCACGCGCTGCGTCCGCTTCACCACCGAAGTCGCCGGCATTGCCGAAATGGGGCTGCTAGGTCGCGGCGAAGACGCCGAGATCACCACCTATCTCGAAAAGGCATTGTCGAGCGAGCTGCAGGGCAATGTGATCGATCTGTGCCCGGTGGGCGCGCTGACCTCCAAGCCTTATGCTTTCAATGCCCGCCCGTGGGAATTGACCAAGACGGAATCCATCGACGTGATGGATGCAGTCGGTTCAGCCATTCGCGTCGATAGCCGTGGCCGCGAAGTCATGCGCGTGCTGCCGCGCATCAACGAGTCCATCAATGAAGAGTGGATTTCCGACAAGACCCGCTTCATCTGGGATGGCCTCAAGAGCCAGCGGCTCGATCGCCCCTATGTGCGGCGCAACAAGAGGCTGGGCGCCACCACCTGGGATGATGCATTCCAGACCGTTGCCAAGGCCCTCAAGAAGCCCGGCGCCCGTATTGGCGCCATCGCTGGCGATCTGGCCGGCGCCGAGGAGCTTTATGCGCTCAAGGCGCTGCTGGCCGCGCTCGGCTCGGGCAATGTCGATGCACGTCCCGCCGGTTCGGGCCTGTCGCCCGCCAATGGCCGCGCCTCCTATATCTTCAACCCGACCATTGCCGGGATCGAACAGGCCGACGCCATCCTGCTGATCGGCACCAATCCGCGCCGTGAAGCCGCTGTGCTCAATGCCCGCATCCGCAAGGTGTGGCGCGCCACGAGCCTGCCCATCGGCGTGATCGGGGAAGCAGCTGATCTCACCTATAGCTACACCCATCTCGGCGCCGGCAGTGATACGCTGGCTGATCTGGTGGCCGGCAATGGCGAATTCGCGCAGACTTGGGCCAAGGCCAAAAAGCCGCTGGTGATCGTGGGTGAAGGCGCCGCAACTGCCGACGTGCTGGCCGCCGCCGCCAAGCTCGCAACGGCCAATGCCGAAATCGAAGCCGGCTGGAATGGCTTTGCCGTGCTGCACAATGCCGCCGCCCGCGTCGGTGCTCTCGATGTTGGCTTCGTGCCGGCCAAGGGTGCTGCTGATACGGCCGCCATGCTGGCTGGCGGTGTCGATGTGCTGTTCCTGGTTGGGGCCGACGAAGTCGACATGACCCAGCTCGGCGAGACGCTCGTCGTCTATCTGGGCACCCATGGCGACAATGGCGCACATCGTGCCGACGTCATCCTGCCAGGCGCTGCTTACACTGAAAAGAGCGCCACCTATGTTAATACCGAGGGCCGCGTGCAGGTGACCAACCGCGCCGTGTTCCCGCCGGGCGATGCCAAGGAAGATTGGGCCATCATCCGCGCTCTATCGGCCGTGGCCGGACAGCCGCTGGCCTTCAACTCGCTGGCCCAGCTGCGGGCCGCCATGTATGCCGAATTCCCGCATCTGGCCCGCATCGACGCTATTGCCGAAGGCAAGGCTGCCGATATCGCGAAGCTGGCCAAGACCTCGCCCAAGGGCAAGAAGGCAGCATTCGTGTCGCCGGTGGCGGATTTCTATCTCAGCAATCCGATTGCCCGCGCATCCGCCGTCATGGGCGAATCCGCCGCTTTGGCCGCTGGCCTGCGCCAGGCAGCGGAGTAGGGGAGCATAATGGACTTTATCACTACCGCTCTCGACTACCTGCTGGGCATCCCGATCCTGGGATGGGGCATCCATGTCGGCCTCATCTACAAGACGCTGCTGCTGCTGGTCTGCCTGCTGGTTTTCACCGCCTTCATCCTGCTGGCTGACCGCAAGATCTGGGCTGCCGTGCAAATCCGTCGTGGCCCCAACGTGGTCGGCCCGTTCGGCCTGCTGCAGAGCTTTGCCGACCTGCTGAAATTCGCCCTTAAAGAAGCGATCATTCCGGCCGGCGCCGACAAGTTCCTGTTCCTCTTCGCCCCGCTGCTGACCGCGACCCTGGCGCTTGCCGCCTGGGCTGTGGTGCCGGTGGGCGAGGGGCTGGCCATCGCCAATATCAATCTTGGCGTGCTCTATATCTTCGCGATTTCCTCGCTGGGCGTTTATGGCGTCATCATCGGCGGCTGGGCTTCGAACTCGAAATATCCGTTTCTGGGTTCGCTCCGTTCCGCCGCGCAGATGGTCAGCTATGAAGTCTCTATCGGCCTCGTGATCATCACCGTGCTGCTCTGCGTCGGCTCGCTCAATCTCAGCGATATCGTGCGCGCCCAGTATGAAATGGGCCTCGCCCATATGATCGGCCTGCCGCAGTTGACGTTCCTGAACTGGTTCTGGCTGCCGCTCTTTCCGATGTTCATCGTGTTCTACATTTCGGCCCTGGCCGAAACGAACCGCCCGCCGTTCGATCTTCCCGAAGCCGAGTCCGAGCTGGTCGCCGGCTTCATGACCGAATATTCGGCCACGCCCTACATGCTGTTCATGCTGGGCGAGTACATCTCCATCCTGCTGATGTGCGCGCTCACCACGGTCCTGTTCCTGGGTGGTTGGACATCGCCGATCGATCTGCCGCCCTTCACCTGGATTCCGGGCGTCATCTGGTTCGTTCTCAAGCTCAGCGCGGTGTTCTTCATGTTCGCCATGGCCAAGTCCATCGTGCCGCGCTACCGCTACGATCAACTCATGCGCATTGGCTGGAAGCTGTTCCTGCCGCTGTCGCTGATCATGGTCGTCATCGTCGCTTTCGTGCTCCAGCTGACCGGCTGGGGCTGGCATGGAGGGGTCGCCTGATGCGTGTCGCCCAAGTCTTTAACACGCTGCTCCTCACCGAGCTGGTGTCGGGGTTCTTCCTCGGCATGCGCTACTTCTTTGCGCCCAAGCCGACCATCAACTACCCCTTCGAAAAGGGCCATATCAGCCCGCGCTTCCGGGGCGAGCACGCTTTGCGCCGCTATCCCAATGGCGAAGAGCGCTGCATTGCCTGCAAGCTGTGCGAAGCCATCTGTCCGGCCCAGGCCATCACCATCGAAGCCGGCCCGCGCCAGAATGACGGCACCCGCCGCACGGTGCGCTACGACATCGACATGGTGAAGTGCATCTATTGCGGCTTCTGCCAGGAAGCCTGCCCGGTCGACGCGATCGTGGAGGGCCCCAATTTCGAATTTGCGACCGAGACGCGCGAAGAGCTTTACTTCTCCAAGGAAAAGCTCCTGGCCAATGGCGATCGTTGGGAGCGTGAAATCTCTGCCAATCTCGCTGCCGACGCGCCCTACCGATAAGAGAGAAGAGCATGACCCTTCCACTGTTCTTCTTCTATGTGTTCTCGGCCATCGCCATCGCTTCGGCGGTGATGGTCATCTCGGCGCGCAATCCGGTGCATGCCGTGCTGTTCCTGATCCTGACCTTCTTCAATGCCGCAGGCCTGTTCATGCTGGCCGGCGCCGAGTTTTTGGCGCTGATCCTGATCGTGGTCTATGTCGGCGCGGTCGCCGTGCTGTTCCTCTTCGTCGTCATGATGCTCGACGTCGACTTCGCCGAAATGCGGCAGGGCTTCCTGCAATATGCACCCATCGGCGTGCTGGTCGGCGCCGTGCTGCTGCTCGAGCTGCTGCTGGTTGCCGGCAGCTTCGTGGTTTCTCCCGAAATTGCGGGTGCTGCCGCGCTGCCCATCGATGGCAGCATGGACAATATTCGGGCGCTGGGGCAAGTGCTCTACACGCGCTACGTCTTCCTGTTCCAGGGCGCCGGCGCCGTGCTGCTCGTGGCCATGATCGGGGCGATCGTCCTGACCCTGCGCCACAAGCCCAACGTCAAGCGGCAGAACCCGCTCGATCAGGTTGGGCGCAAGCCATCGGAGGCCGTCAAGGTCGTCAAAGTCAAAAGCGGTCAAGGGCTGTAGGAGGCAAATATGGGCTTGGGTATCGGGCTCGGTCACTACCTGACCGTAGCGGCAATTCTGTTCACGCTCGGCGTGTTCGGCATTTTTCTCAACCGCAAGAACGTCATCGTCATTCTGATGTCGGTGGAATTGATCCTGCTGGCCGTCAATTTGAACTTCGTCGCTTTCAGCGCGCAGCTCAATGACTTGCAGGGGCAGGTCTTCGCACTGCTGATCCTCACCGTGGCTGCCGCCGAGGCCGCCATCGGCCTGGCGATCCTGGTTATTTTCTATCGCAACCGCGGCTCCATCGCGGTTGAAGACGTCAACATGATGAAGGGCTAAGAACCTCCGCTATGATTCAAGCGATTGTTTTCCTGCCCCTTATCGGCGCGTTGATCGCCGGGCTGCTGGGGCGCACCATCGGGCACCGCCCCAGTGAGTACATCACCACGGGGCTCCTGCTGGTTGCTGCTGTCCTGTCCTGGGTTGTCTTCCTGCCGGTCGCCTTTGGCGGCGGGCTGGCTGGCGCTGTGACCGACGGCCACACGGCCGTGCTCAAGGTCGAGATCATGCGTTGGATCCAGGTCGGCGACATGGACCTGCGCTGGACGCTGCGCGTTGACACGCTCACCGCCATCATGCTGGTCGTGGTCAACACGGTCTCGAGCCTGGTGCATGTCTATTCCATCGGCTACATGGCAGACGATCCGCACCGCAACCGGTTCTTCGCCTATCTCTCGCTCTTCACCTTCGCCATGCTCATGCTGGTGACGGCCGACAACTTCCTGCAGATGTTCTTCGGCTGGGAAGGCGTGGGGCTGGCCTCCTATCTGCTGATCGGCTTCTGGTACACCAAGCCTTCGGCCAATGCGGCGGCGATGAAGGCATTCGTGGTCAACCGCGTGGGTGACTTCGGCTTCGCCCTGGGCATTTTCGGCGCCTTCATGGTGCTGGGCCACATCGATTTCGACGGCGCTTTCCATGCCGTGCCAGAAGCTGCGACCGCCACGATCCGCTTCCTGTCGTGGGACCTCCACGCCATGACCGTGGTCTGCCTGCTGCTGTTCATGGGTGCCATGGGCAAGTCGGCCCAGTTCCTACTGCACACCTGGCTGCCGGACGCCATGGAAGGCCCGACCCCCGTGTCGGCGCTGATCCATGCCGCTACCATGGTGACCGCTGGCGTGTTTATGGTCGCGCGCTTCTCGCCGCTGTTCGAGACCTCGCCAACGGCAATGACCGTCGTGCTGGTGATCGGCGCCATCACCGCCTTCTTCGCGGCAACGGTTGGCCTCGTGCAAAACGACATCAAGCGCGTCATCGCCTATTCGACCTGCTCGCAGCTCGGCTACATGTTCGTGGCGCTCGGGGCAGGGGCTTACTCGGCTGGTGTCTTCCACCTTTTCACGCACGCCTTCTTCAAGGCATTGCTGTTCCTGGGCGCCGGCGCTGTTATCCACGCCATGCACCATGAGCAGGACATGCGGAACATGGGCGGGCTGCGGCACAAGATTAAGATCACCTATGTCATGATGCTGATTGGTACGCTGGCGCTTACCGGCGTCGGTATTCCGGGTATTGACTTCTTCTGGACTGGTTTTGCCGGTTTCTATTCAAAGGATGCGATCATTGAAGCGGCCTATGCGGTCGGCGGCAATACCGGCATGTTTGCTTTCTGGCTGCTTGTCATCGCGGCTCTGTTCACCAGCTTCTACTCCTGGCGCCTGATCCACCTGACCTTCCACGGCACGCCGCGCCCGGCCGGTCACGGTCATGACGATCATGCCCATGACGATCATGCCCATGACGATCATGCGGCGCACGATGACCACGGCCATCACGATCATGGCTCGGCCTATGACCATGCCCACGAAGCGCCCAAGGTCATGCTGATCCCGCTTTATGTGCTGGCCTTCGGCGCAGTCGTTGCGGGCGCGGTGTTCTACGGCATGTTCTTCCACGATGTGGAGCATATCGAACACTTCTTCGCCGGCTCGCTCGTGGTCGATCACGAGATCATCGAAGCCGCTCACCATGTCCCGCTCTGGGTCAAGTGGAGCGCGACCATCTCGATGATCCTCGGCTTCGTTGCCGCCTGGTACATGTATATCCGCTCGCCCGAGACGCCCAAGCGCCTCGCTGCGCAGAACCCGGCGCTCTACCGGTTCCTGCTCAACAAGTGGTATTTCGACGAGCTGTACGACCGGATTTTCGTCAAGCCTGCGCTCTGGATCGGCCGTGCCGTCTGGAAGGGTTTCGATGACTGGCTGATCGATGAGAAGCTGACCGAGGGCCTTGGCCGTCGCGTGCAGAATGTGACCTCCTGGGCCACCAAGCTGCAGTCCGGCTACGTTTACCACTATGCCTTCGCCATGCTGATCGGCATTGCGGCGCTGTTGACCTGGGCCATCGTGGCCGGGGGACTGATCTGATGACCTTCGACAACACCATTCTGACGATCCTGACCTGGCTGCCACTCGTGGGCGCTGCGGTGCTGCTGTTCACGCCCAAAACCTCGCTCAGTGCCATCCGCTGGATTGCCCTTGGCGTGACGCTCATCGTGTTCGTGCTGTCGCTCGCCATGTGGCAGACATTCGATCCGTCCGATCCGGGCTTCCAGTTCGTCGTGAACAATGCCTGGATCGGCGACACTATCGGCTATCGCGTCGGCGTCGACGGCATTTCGGTGCTGTTCGTGGTGCTGACCGCCTTGCTGATGCCATTCGCGATCCTGGCCAGTTGGGAATCCATCGACACCCGCGTCAAGGAATACATGATCGTATTCCTGATCCTGGAAACCCTGATGATCGGCGTGTTCACCACGCTCGATCTGGCCATGTTCTACGTGTTCTTCGAAGGCACGCTGCTGCCGATGTTCCTGATCATCGGTATCTGGGGCGGCGCGGCCCGTATCCAGGCCAGCTACAAGTTCTTCTTCTACACCTTCACCGGCTCGGTGCTGATGCTGCTGGCCATCATGGCCATGTATTGGAATGGCGGCACAACCGACATCACCAAGCTGCTGACCCACGAATTCCCGCAAAGCATGCAGCCCTGGCTGTGGTGGGCCTTCTTCGCCTCGCTGGCGGTCAAAATGCCGATGTGGCCGTTCCATCGCTGGCTGCCCGAAGCCCACGTGCAGGCGCCGACCGCCGGCTCGGTGATCCTGGCCGCCATCCTGCTCAAGCTGGGCGGCTACGGTTTCCTCCGCTTCAGCCTACCCATGTTCCCCGACGCTTCGGCGCAGTTCGCCAATATCGTCTTCTTCCTTTCGGTCGCCGCCATCATTCTGACCTCGCTGGTCGCTCTGGTGCAGACCGATATCAAGAAGCTGATCGCCTATTCGTCCGTGGCGCATATGGGCTTTGTCACCATGGGTATCTTTGCCGGCAATGCGCTCGGCATCCAGGGTGCGATGTTCCAGATGATCTCGCATGGCATCGTCTCCGGCGCGCTCTTCCTGTGCGTCGGTGTCATCTATGACCGCATGCATACCCGCGATATCGAAGCCTATGGGGGCCTGGTCGAGCGCATGCCGCGCTATGCCTTCGCCTTTATGGTCTTCACCATGGCCAATGTCGGTCTGCCCGGCACGTCCGGCTTTGTCGGCGAATTCCTGACCATGATCGGTGTGTTCCAGGTCAATACCTGGGTCGCCTTCGGCGCAGCTTTCGGCGTGATCTTCTCGGCGTGCTACGCTCTGTGGCTCTATCGCCGGGTGATTTTCGGCGCACTGACCAAGGACAGCCTCAAGGCCATTCTCGATCTCAACCTGCGCGAAAAGATCATTCTCTATCCGTTGATCGTGCTGACCATCGTCTTCGGCTTCTATCCCTCGCCGATCCTCGATACCACAGCCGCCGCGGTCGACAATCTGGTCACCCACTACGCTACGGCGGTCGGCCTTGACCCCGCCGTTGCCTTGGCCGACGCGCAAGCGCCACTCGAACATGCCGACCCGGCGACCGCTGCAGAGCCGGCCGCCGAGCCTGCTGCCCACTAGGAGAGTCCCGTGAACTCTGACGTTATCGATTTCGCGAGCCTGGCTCCTGCCTATCCCGAAATGCTGCTGGCAATCGGCGCGATCGTGCTGCTGCTGGTTGGCGTGGCAATCAACAAAGAACGCTCGCCGCTGGTTTCCTACTTGTCGGTGGTCCTGCTGGCTGTCGTGGCCCTTTTGGTCATGTTCCAACCGGTCGACGGCGTGATCTTCAACGGCGTATTCATTGCTGACAGCTTCGCGCGCTACATGAAGGTGCTGGTGCTGGGCGGTTCGGCCTTTGCGCTTATGCTCTCGCTGCCCAATGCGTTGGAGAATGGCACGCACAAGTTCGAATATGCTATCCTCGTCCTGCTGGCCACGCTCGGCATGATGATGATGGTTTCGGCCAACGATCTGATGAGCCTCTATATCGGCATCGAGCTGCAATCCCTGGCGCTCTATGTGCTTGCGGCCATTAAGCGCGATGACAGCAAGGCGACCGAAGCGGGCCTCAAGTACTTTGTGCTCGGTGCCTTGTCCTCGGGCATGCTGCTCTATGGCGCTTCCTTCCTCTATGGCTTCACCGGTCATACCAATCTGCAGGAAATCGTCATTGCCATCGCCAATGAAGGCCGCTCCATCGGTCTGATCTTCGGCGTAGTGTTCCTGCTCGCTGGCATCGCCTTCAAGATTTCGGCCGTGCCGTTCCATATGTGGACGCCCGACGTCTATGAAGGCGCGCCGACCCCGGTAACGGCCTTCTTCGCCACGGCGCCAAAAGTGGCGGCGATGACGCTGATGGTCCGCCTGGTGATGGATACGTTCGCGCCCATCTCCCATGACTGGCAGCAGATCGTGATTTTCCTCTCGATCGCCTCCATGGTGCTGGCCGCCTTCGCCGCTATCGGCCAGAAGTCAATCAAGCGCCTGATCGCCTATTCCTCCATCGGCCATGTTGGCTTTGCCCTGGTGGGCCTCTCCTCCGGCACCCAGGTGGGCGTCGAGGGCGTGGCGATCTACATGGCCATCTATGTCGCCATGACGGTGGGCCTGTTTGCCTGCATTCTCTCGCTGCGCAGCGAAGAGGGCTATGTCGAAAATATCGATGAGCTGGCTGGCGCGGCCCAGACTCGGCCGTTCGTGGCCGCCATCATGGCCATCCTGATGTTCTCGCTGATCGGCATGCCGCCACTGGCGGGGTTCTTCGCCAAGTGGCACGCCTTCCTCGCCGCAATCGACGCCCAGCTCTATGTGCTGGCGGTGATCGGCGTGCTGGCTTCGGCCGTCAGCGCCTTCTACTATCTGCGCGTGGTCAAGGTGATGTATTTCGACGAACCGGTCCGCAAGTTCGCAGTCGTTCCGGCGGAGCTCAACATCATCATGGCCGTCAGCGGCTTCCTCATCGTCACCTATTACTTCACGGTCGGTAGCCCGCTGGCAAATGCCGCGCATACCGCCGCGGGAAGCCTGTTCTAGGTGGCGGATTTCTCACTGGGTTCAAAAGCGCGCGCGGCCGGATATCGGCTGCGCGCGTTTGACTCGATCGGCTCCACCACCGCAGAGGCCGTGGCTGCAGCCGCAGCCGGCGATGCCGGCGGCATCTGGTTTGTGGCTACAGAGCAAACCGCAGGCCGTGGCCGGCGGGGCAGGGTCTGGGTGCATACACCGGGCAATCTGGCGGCAACGCTGCTGATCGTCCCTGACGCTGACCCGGCTTTGGCCGCAACCTTGGGCTTTGTGGCTGGTGTCGCCATCGGCGCGGCGCTCGACGCGGTATTGCCCGCCGGGACGGTCAAAATCGGCCTTGACGGCGCTGACGGGCTCGGCGGCAGGAGCCGCGTGGCCCTCAAATGGCCCAATGACGTTTTGGCCGATGGCGCCAAGCTGGTCGGTATTGGCCTGGAAGCAACCAAGCGGGACGATGGCCGCCACGCCATTGCCATCGGCATCGGCGTCAATGTTGTTGCGGCGCCAACTGATTTGCCCTATCCGGCCACCAGCCTTGCCGAACTCGGCGTCACGCGCTCGGCGCAGGATGTGTTCGAGGCGTTGAGCGATGCCTGGGTGGAAGCCTTCCGTCTGTGGGACGACGGTCGCGGCATTGGCGACGTGCTCAAGCGTTGGCGCGCTTCCGCTGCCGGCATTGGCGCCGAGGTGGCCGTCAACCAGAACGGCGCCATCGTACGCGGGATTTTTGAAACAATCGATGACGCGGGGCGACTGATCGTCCGCGCCAATGATGATAGTCGCATCGCGATAACGGCGGGCGACGTGCATTTTGGGGCAACGGCCAGCGCCCGAAGCTGACCATCACTATAGCGCGGCGACCGGCAACCAAAGTTGCGACCGGCGCCGTGCGCGAAAGGACTAAACTGACCCATGGCTAAAACCCAAAGGGATGAACTCGTCTTTGTGCCGCTTGGCGGCGTCGGCGAGATCGGCATGAATATGGGCGCTTATGGCTTCGGCCCCGAGCGCTCGCGCAAATGGATTGTCGTCGATTGCGGCGTCAGCTTCGGCGGGCCCGACCTGCCGGGGATCGAACTGATCATGGCCAATCCCGAATTTCTCGAGGAGCGCGCCGATGACGTGCTTGCCCTGATCCTCACTCACAGCCACGAAGACCATTATGGTGCCGTGCTCGACCTCTGGCCGGGCTTTGAGAAGCCCGTCTACGCCACGCCCTTCACTTCCGCCATGCTGGCCGCCAAGCGGGCAGGGGATGGCATTGTCGAAAATGTCGACATCACCATCATGCGTCCGGGCAAGCCCTTCACCGTCGGCCCCTTCACCATCGAAGCGATCAACGTGGCCCACTCGATCCCCGAGTCTAACGGCCTGCTGATCTCGACCCCCGTTGGTCGCGCCCTGCATACCGGCGACTGGAAGCTCGATCCGACGCCCGTCGGCAATGCGCCCACCGATGTCGCGCGCCTGCAGGCCATCGGCCAGGATCGCACCACACCTTTGGCGCTGATCTGCGACTCCACCAATGCCATGAAGGACGGCGAAAGCCCCAGCGAAGCCGACGTTGCCGCAACGCTCGCTGCCCTCATCGCCGAGGCCCCGCACCGTGTCGCCGTCACCACCTTCGCGTCCAATGTTGGCCGCGTCATCTCCATTGTCCGCGCCGCGCACAAGGCCGGCCGGCAGGTGGTCATGTCCGGCCGCTCGCTGCACCGCATCACCGGCATTGCCCGCGAACTGGGCATGCTCGAAGGCCTGCCGCCACTGCTCGACCAGGACGCCTATAAGAGCGTGCCGCGCGACAAATGTGTGCTGATCTGCACCGGCAGCCAGGGCGAGGCGCGCGCCGCCATCGCCCGCATCGCCCGAGGGGATCATCCGGTGATCGACCTCAATGCCGGCGACCGCATGATTTTCTCGTCCTGGGCCATTCCGGGCAATGAGCGCGAAGTCATCGATATCCAGAACCTGCTGATCGACAAGGGCATCGAGATCATCACGCAGAAGGATGGCCTGGTCCACGTCACCGGCCACCCCCGCCGCGATGAGCTGCGCAAGCTCTACGAATGGACCAAGCCGGACGTGCTGGTGCCGGTGCATGGCGAAGCCATGCATCTCGATGCCCATGCCAAGCTCGGCCGCGAAGCCGGCATTGCCGATGTCTGCGAGGCCCGCAATGGCGATCTGGTGCGGCTTTTCCCCGAGCCGATGGCTTTCCCCGCTGAAGTGCGCACCGGTGAGCTCTATCTCGACGGCCTGGTGCTCTGCACCCCGGAGGAAAGCGGCGTAAAAGGCCGTCGGCGCCTGTCCTTCGGCGGCCATATAGTGGTCAGCCTTTGTGTAAACGGCGCGGGTCATGTCGTTTCCGGCCCCGATCTGGTGATCGAAGGGCTGCCCGAGACCGAGGATGAATCGGTCTCCGAGCTGATCGAAGACACCATCGCAGGCGTACTCAAATCGGTACCGCCGAAGCGCCGCAGCGATACCGAGGTGCTGAACTCCGCCCTGTTCAAGGGCATCCGCAACGAGGTCAATGCCTATTGGGGGCGTAAGCCCAACGTCTCGGTCTTCGTCCACCGGGTCTGATCGCCCGAGACGGAATGTCCCACCGGCAGTTCGCCGGATGGGCTGTCGGAACAGCGAGGGTGGCGCTATTGTCAGCGCCACGCTCTCGCCTTCGGGGCAGGTGCCCGCTAAGGACCTTCAAATGCAAATTGGCTCGATGCTTGCCGTATTCTTCGTCATCTGGTGGCTGTCTTTTGTCGCCGTGCTGCCGATCGGCAATCAGAGCCAGGCCGAAGCAGGGACCGAGATTGTCGCCGGTACCGATCCAGGAGCGCCTGTCAGCCCGCGGCTTTGGCGCAAGGTGGGGCTGGCGACACTCGTCGCCATCATCTTTACCGGTCTGCTGCTCTGGGGCCTGAGCAATGAGACGCTGCATCACTATTGGAATCGCTAGGAGCGTTTCCAACAAAAGTGGCAACGGTTTTGCGGTTCGGAAACGCGACAAAGCAAGGAATCTAGCGACGCGCCTTGCCGCTGGCGTGAACATGCGCCATGACGAGCGCTGCCTCCAGGTCGGCCTCGTTGGCTTTGGCCAGGATTATGGTCGTCCAGCCCTTGCGGCCCCAGGCATTGTTGATCGGTTGAAAGATATTGGGCGCGAGCTGGCATTTGAACTCCTGCTCATCCGGGGTCAGCGCCAGATTGGCCGTCAACCCGTCGGCCGCCAGCGTCACAAAGATGCGATCCACCTTGAAAGCGGCTCGGTCGAAATGCGGCGCCTCTGTCGTGCCCGGCAGCGCCATTGCCAATCGTCTTAAATCCGCTGCCAAGGCCATTTTCCGAGGTCCGATCTGCCTGAGAAAACAAAAAAGCGGGGCACAAGGCCCCGCTGGATTGAGTTTGTTCGACAATACGCTGGTCTTAGGCGCGCTCTGAAGCGGCTGCCAACGCTCCTCCCTTGACGTTGTCGACGTCCGGCGGTTCAACCGCCTTTGTTTTATTGGCAGGGACCCTAACAACTTGTCCCATAGCTGTCACCTAGATTCTGCATGCCATCCATGCTTGCATCGGATGGACGAGTAGGATTTCAGTGGGCATCAAGAAGACCCTTGAGTCGATACTTTTGTGGAGCGGAAATGCGCCTGTCTCGTTATTTTTTGCCGGTGCTGCGGGACGTTCCCAAGGAAGCCGAAATCGCCTCTCATCGTCTGATGCTGCGGGCCGGTATGATCCGGCAGCAAGCCTCGGGCCTCTATTCCTGGCTGCCGCTCGGCTACAAGGTGCTGATGAAGGTCAAGGCCATCATCGAGGAGGAGCAGAACCGCTCCGGCGCGATCGAATTGCTCATGCCCACCATCCAGTCGGCCGATCTCTGGCGCGAAAGCGGGCGCTATGACGCCTATGGCAAGGAAATGCTGCGCATTGAGGACCGGAACGAGCGCGAATTCCTCTATGGTCCCACCAATGAAGAGGTCATCACCGACATCTTCCGGACCTATGTGAAATCCTACAAGGACCTGCCGCTCAACCTCTACCACATCCAGTGGAAGTTCCGTGACGAGCTGCGTCCGCGCTTTGGCACCATGCGCTCGAGAGAATTCCTGATGAAGGATGCCTATTCCTTCGATCTGGACAAGGACGCAGCGGTAAAGGCATACGAACGCATGTTCGTGGCCTATCTGCGCACTTATGCCCGTATGGGGCTGACGGCCATTCCCATGCGCGCCGATACCGGCCCCATTGGCGGTGACCTCAGCCACGAATTCATCATTCTGGCCGATACGGGCGAAAGCGCGGTGTTCTGTCATCGCGACCTGCTGGAAAAGCCCATTCCGTCCAAGGACACCGATTTCCGTGGCGACCTGAAGCCCATTGTCGACGACTGGACCTCGCTCTATGCCGCGACCGAAGAAATGGTCGACGAGGCTGCCTATGAAGCCGCGGTCCCCGAGGACAAGCGGGTTTCTGCGCGCGGCATCGAAGTCGGCCATATTTTCTACTTCGGCACCAAGTATTCCGAACCCATGAAGGCCACCGTCACCGGCCAGGATGGCAAGGAAACCACAGTGCATATGGGCTCTTACGGCGTCGGTCTGACGCGCGTGGTTCCAGCCATTATCGAGGCATTCCACGACGACGCCGGCATTGTCTGGCCGGTTTCGGTGGCGCCGTTCGAAGCTGTGCTGATCAACCTCAAGGCGGGAGATGCCGAATGCGACGCGGCTTGCGACAAGCTCTATGGCGAGCTGTCGGCGGCAGGTCTCGACATGCTCTATGACGATCGCGACCAGCCGGCTGGCTCCAAATTCGCCACTGCCGACCTCGTTGGCATCCCCTACCAGATCATCCTGGGGCCGCGCGGGCTCAAGGCTGGTGAGGCCGAAATCAAGCACCGCAAGAGTGGCGAGCGTGAAACGCTGCCGATCGCCGACGCCGTCGCGCGTCTCAAGGCGCTGATCGAACCGCAAAGAAAGACTGACATTTGACCGATCTGGGGCAGCCGGCGCTCAACAAGGGCACCAAGCCTTTCTCCCGCTTTGAATGGATGATTGCCGGCCGCTATCTGCGCGCCCGCCGCAAGGAGGCGTTCATTTCGGTGATCGCCAGCCTCACCATGGTGGGCGTCGCCATCGGCGTGGCGACGCTCATCGTCGTCATGTCGGTGATGAATGGGTTCCGCGGTGAGCTGCTGACCAAGATTCTCGGGCTCAATGGCCATTTCACGGCCTACCCAATCGAGCGGGAATTCACCGACTACAAGGAGACCGTCGCCGGCCTCCAGGACATTCCAGGCGTCTCCTTTGCCGTCTATTTCGTCGAGGGCCAGGTGCTGGCCTCGGGCCGGGGCAATTCCACCGGCGTCACCGTGCGCGGCATGGACGAGGAGAATATCAAGAAACTCAAGCTGCTCTATGGCGCTGCAAGCCAGGGTGGCTGGGACAATTGGGATAGCTCGAACGGCATTGCCATCGGCTATCGGCTGGCCCAGACGCTGGGCGTGTCGCTGGGTGATCAGGTCCAGATCATCAACCCCGACGGGGCGATGACGCCCTTCGGTTCGACGCCGCAGATCCGCTCCTACCCGGTCACGGTGATCTTCGATCTGGGCATGGTCGAGTTCGACAGCTTCTTCATGTATATGCCGATCGAGCCGGCGCAGGATTATTTCAAGCTCTATGAAGACGTATTGAAGCCGGGCCAGAAGCCGCTCGACCCCATGGCAACCGATGAGGAAATCGATGCGGCCTATCAGCGTGTCGGCCAGGCCTCGGCCGCCGAAGTCTTCATCGATGATCCCGACAATATCACGGTCATGCGGCAGCGTATTGAGAGCAATCCGAACACCCGCCCACTCGTGCTGACCGATTGGCAGCAGCGCAATGAGACCTTCTTTTCTGCGCTGCAGGTGGAGCGGGTGGTGATGTTTACGATCCTCTCCATGATCATCCTCGTGGCGGCCTTCAACATCATCTCCAGCCTCATCATGCTGGTGAAGGACAAGAGTTCGGATATCGCGGTGCTGCGAACGATGGGCGCCACCCGGGGTTCAATCATGCGGATTTTTTCGATTACCGGTACCACGATCGGGTTTGTCGGAACCCTGGCGGGCCTTGTGCTGGGTCTCATCGTGTCCGCCAATGCCGAACCGCTGCGAGCCTTCGTTTCCAATACACTGGGTGTGGCCATTTTCCCGCCCGAGCTGTTCTACCTGTCCTCGCTGCCTTCCAAGACCGATCCCGTCGAAGTGACGGTCGTTGTTGGCCTGGCCTTGGGGCTCAGTTTCCTGGCCACGCTTTACCCCGCCTGGCGCGCCGCCCAGTATGATCCAGTAGAGGCCCTGCGTTATGAGTAAGCCACATCTGGTTTTGACTGGCGTTCACCGTCACTACGGGGAAGGCGACACAATCGTTCGCGTGCTCGAGGCGGCCAATCTGACCGTGCAGAGCGGTGAGATGGTCGCCCTGGTCGCGCCGTCCGGTGCGGGTAAATCAACGCTACTGCACCTCTCAGGGCTGCTGGAAAGCCCGCAGGGCGGCGAAGTGGAGATTACCGGCGTCAAGACGAGCAAGCTGGGTGACCGCGGCCGTACGCAGCTGCGCCGGTCGACAGTGGGCTATGTCTACCAGTTTCATCACCTGTTGCCCGAATTCACTGCGCTCGAAAACGTCACCATGCCCCAGCTCATTGCCGGCAAGCCTCAGGCTGAGGCCGATAGGCGGTCGATGGAGCTGCTCGATCTGCTTGGCGTCGGGCAGCGGGCCTCCCACCGGCCGGCGGAGCTGTCGGGTGGCGAGCAGCAACGCGTGGCCATCGCCCGGGCGGCCGCCAACCGGCCCAAGGTGATCCTGGCCGACGAGCCGACGGGCAATCTCGATCCGGAAACCAGCGACCTGGTGTTCGCCGCCTTGGGCAGTCTGATCAAATCAGAGGGGGCCGCGGCCCTGATTGCCACGCATAATCACGACCTTGCCCGCAAGGCCGATCGCATCGTCACCCTACGAAATGGTCTCGTCGTCGATCATTCTTTGTGATTATTGAACCGATTTGCCATTGGGCGCATTCTTCCTTGGTGGAGGAACACGCCCATGGCTCTGCTGATGATCATCGCCATCACGGCAATTCTGGCGACTTTGACCGTCGTCCGTCGCCCTAATTAATCCAAGTAGACCTTATCAAGTAGACCTCATGGTGAGCTCGTCGAACCACGAGGTCGTGCCCTGACGACATGCCCCGTCCTTCGGCAGGCTCAGGATGAGGTCTACTTGCTACTTCGGCTAGAGCGCTGCGGCGATGTCCTTGGCCAAGGCGATAAGCTCGGCATCATCGGCCTTGCCGCCGGCATGAGCGCCCAGCGGTACGCCGTCATAGGCCGGAATGACGTGAAAATGCAGGTGGAACACCGTCTGCCCGGCGGGCGCTTCGTTGAACTGCGCGACACGCACGCCATCCGCCCCCGTTACGGCCTTGGCGGCCCTGGCCACGCGCTGCACCAGGGGAATGACGGCAGCTAGCGTCGCAGGGTCTGCGTCCAGCAAATTGCGTGACGCAGCCTTGGGAACAATCAGCGTGTGACCGCGGGACTGGGGGAAGATGTCCATCATCACCAGGGCTGTGTCGTCTTCATAGACCTTGTGCGCCGGCAGCTCGCCGCGCAGGATTTTGCCGAAGATGTTGGACGGGTCGTAGGTCATGGTTCACTCCGCCGGCTTGAGCTGATCCGGCTGGCCCTTCTGGAAAAAACGAAAGCGGAAATAATTGAGGACGGCGAGGCCGGTAAAGGTCACCGGCACATATTTGAAACTCCGCCGGATGAAGAACAAGGCGATATTGACTGCCGTTTCCGCGCTCATCGCGCCTTTGCCCATGGCAGAGGTGAAGGAAGAGGGGACGATATGGCGATAGATCAGCGCGTCGGAACGGTAATAGTCGAGCGCTTGGGCCGCAAAGGCCCGCTTGGAGGCCGAATAGGCCTTGAGTTCCTCCAGGCCCATATCGCCATGGAATTCCACTTCTGATCCCAGTGCCCACACTTCGGGTGGCGTCAGCCGGGTCTTGCCGATTTCGGTAAAGAGCTCGGTGAGGTCGCGGAACGTCACGAAATTGGCGTTCCAGCAATCGTCCGTCTTGGCGCCGTGTGCCAGGACGAGCACATCGGCACGCTCCAGCTTCTGCCGCATTCCATCGTAACTGCCGGCCGAAAAATCTACACCAGATTTGGCGGTTTCGACTATGCCGCCCAGCTTTTGGAGCTTTGCCACCATGGCCGAGCCGAATGCGCCCGATGCTCCGGTAACGAGGAAACGCCGGCCCTCGATCTGGCAACCGGTGCCGAAGATCAAGTCGAATGCATTGGTGAAGGACGAGAAAAAGTTGTGCGGATAGACGTGGTGCATGGCGTGGTAATTATTGTCCACCCACAGCAGCCCTTGCTGGCCGCCGACGCGGTCCATCGACATATGGTTGTAGTCCAGCCCTTCTTCCTTGAGCGTCAGCACCAGCATGATGGTGCGGATCGCGGCCACCAGGGCAATTGGAGGCCAGGGGAATACCAAAAGGAAAATGAGCGTGCCGGCCATCGAGGTGAGGTATTCGGGCAGCACGTGGAACCAGATATTCTGCCTGGCATAGGCAGGGTTGATCTGCATATCGAGGCCAAGGAACTTGTGATGGACCCAATGCCATGACGAGAGCACGCGCAGCAGCTTGAAGCGCGACTTTTCCCATTTGTGCAGGGTCCAGTGCAGCGCATCGAACAGCGCCGTCGAAACGACGAACACCAGGGCGGTTTGTAAGGCAAAAACGACGATATCCCAGATCATGGCATCCTACATATCGGCCAGGGCCGGTCGATGGAAGTGGCGATAGCGCCACGCCCCGGCTAGTGGTCGGTCCGCTCGCCTTTGCGAAATGGCGTATGGCCATCCAGCAAAAGCTGCTCATGAGCGACCGATAGCCGCTCATGCTCGAGAAAGTCGGCCACCGCGTCGCGAAGACCCGGATGGGCGATCCAATGCACCGAATAGGTTGGTGTCGGCTCATAGCCGCGCGCCAGCTTATGCTCGCCCTGGGCGCCGGCCTCGACTACGGCAAGCTTGTGCTCGATGGCATAGTCGATCGCCTGGTAGTAGCAGAGCTCGAAATGGAGGAACGGGACGTCCCGCGTGCAGCCCCAATTCCTGCCGAAGATCCGATCCGAACCCAGGAAATTGATGGCGCCGGCAATCGGGGTAGGCCCGTCATAGGCCAGCATGAGCACGATGCGGTCGGCCATGGTCTGGTTCAGCCGCGAGAAGAATTCCCGATTGAGGTAGGGGCGTCCCCATTTGCGGGCGCCGGTATCCTCGTAGAAGTCATAGAAGGCGTCCCAATGATGCTCCATCAAATCGCTGCCGGTCAGCCATTTGACGGTCAACCCATCGGCCAGGGCATCGCGGCGCTCGCGGCGTATGGTCTTGCGCTTGCGCGATGAGAGCGTGTCGAGAAAGTCATCGAAACTGGCAAAGCCGCGATTGAACCAGTGAAACTGGGTATCCATCCGCCGCAGCCAGCCGTCCGCGGCAATGGCGGCAGCCTCCGCCTCTGGCACGAACGTGGCGTGAACCGATGAGGCCCGCCGCTGCGTGGCCAATTGTTGCGCAGTGGAGAGCAAGGCCGCCCGAACGGCCGGGTCGCCAGACGGTACCAGCAATTTGGGGGCGGTGGCCGGAGTGAATGGCACCGAGCATTGTAGCTTGGGATAGTAACTGCCGCCGGCCCGCTCATAGGCATCGGCCCAGCCATGGTCGAACACATATTCGCCCATGGAATGCGACTTGAGAAACAGCGGCATCAGGCCCAGCGGCTGTTCTCCATCGGTCAGGACGATATGTTGCGGTTGCCAGCCGGTGCGCGCGGAGGCGCAGCCAGATTGTTCCAGCGCCAGGAAAAACGCATGGTCCAGGAACGGATTGTCGGTCTTGCCGTCCGTAGACGGGACCAATGCGTTCCACGTCTCGGCCGGAATGGCCGAGGTCGATGGATAGATGGTGGCAGTCAGCGAAGGCGAGGGGATAGCGGAAACTCCGGGCGGAGGTCGGCAGGTCGCCTAAACATAGGTCGCGCCGGCCGCCATTGGAAGGCCGCCACCCTATTCAATCACGCGGATTTGGCGGGATCGAAGCCCTCGAAGACGATCTGATCGGAATGCGCCGCAACCGCGTCTGCCTCGGCCTTTGACCGGATGGTCCAGGCGGTAACCGGCTTGCCCAGCGCCCGCCAGAACTTGATGGCCGGCAATTCGAGCGCATTGGCGGCGCAGGAAATGAAATCGAACTGTGTTTCATGCCAATGCAGCAGATGGCGCAGGGTATAACGCTGGTCATCCGTCAGGTGGCTATCCCACTCATTGGGTTCGTAATCATAGGTGATGATGCCCCGCGGCCCGCTAAAGCCGAACTGGCGAACCAGCGTGATGAGATTGTGGTCGAACGATTCGACAGTCACCGGACCGGTATAGGTCTTGAGCGCCTCGGCCGCCGCACGGGCGAGCAATTGCGTACCGGCAATGTCGTTCTGGTGCTTCAGCTCGACCTGCAGCAAAGCGCGACCGCCGATCTGGGCCAGGAAGTCGACGAGCCGCTGCGGGCATTCGCCCTTGGCGCTGTCCAGCAGCGGTGTCGTGGTCATCTCGTTTGCGGTGAGGGACGAAACCGGACCGTCCTTGCCAGTAAGGCGTTTCAGCTCATCATCATGGAAAACCACCGGCACGCCGTCGCTGGTCAGCTGCAGGTCGCATTCGATGGCAAAGCCGCCGGCAATGGCGGCTTCAAAGGCGCTGGCGCTGTTCTCGATAACGCCGGCAGCGCGATTGTGCAGGCCGCGATGGGCAACGGGATGGGGAAAGAGAGCTTCGGACATGGTGTGCCTCATCTTGAATTTGGCGGCCTGAGTGGCACCGCAATATGACGATGGCGTTACACCTCGACTACGGCCTCGATCTCGACTGCGGCTCCGAAGGGCAGGGACGCGACGCCGAACGCGGCGCGGGCATGTTTGCCCTTGTCGCCCAGCACGCCCACCAGCAGGTTGGAGCAGCCATTGGCCACCAGATGCTGTTCGGTGAAGTCCGGAGTGGAAGCCACCAGAACCGTCACCTTGAGGATGCGCTTGATATCCTGCAGCGGCACGCCGCCCATGTGAACGATCTGTGAGAGCACATTGAGCGCCGCCAGCTCGGCGGCATTGCCCCCCTGGACGACATTCATCGTGTCACCCAAAAGGCCCGTCACGACTCCGGCTTCGTTGCTCGAAATCTGCCCCGACACATAGAGGATATTGCCGGTCCGCGTAACCGGAACATAGCTGGCCACCGGAGCCTTGGGGGCGGGCAGTTCATAGCCGTATTCGCGGAGCTTTTCGATCGGGCTGGTCATTTGGTCTTACCTTCGTTCTGGTCGTCATCGATATCGAGCGGCGGGCGCGCCGGCCGTATTCCATAAAGCTTGCCACGCACCACGGCCTCGCGGCCAAACCGGGTGCGGACCCGGTCCATGGCGCGTTCGGCGGCCGCCTTGCGAGCCACGGCGGGTTCCAGCAAATCCGCCGGATCTGTCCCATCGGCCGGTTCAATACCCGAAACGCCGATTCCGATCAGCCGGAATGCGGTGCCATCGATTTCGCGCCCCAGCAGCGATAGGCCGGTCTCGTAGATGACGCTGGCAAGCTGCGTGGGGATCATCAGGTGCCGGGCGCGCGTACGCAAGCGGAAACCGGCAGATTTCAGTTTCAACGTCACCGTATCGCCAACGATATTTTTGGCCTTGAGGCGCTCGGACAGGCGTTCGGTGACGTTCAACAACTCGGTGGAGAGAGCTTCCAGAGAGCTTATGTCGGTGTTGAATGTCGTCTCGGATGAGACTGTTTTCATTTCGCTATCTGACGAAATACGGCGGCTGTCCTGGCCTCGTGCGAGCCGGGCCAGCCGAGCGCCCATCTCGCCATAGCGACGCATCAGATTTTCGGGCGGCTCGTCCTGCAATTGGCCGATCGTTATCAGCCCATCCTTGCGCAATGTCTCGGCAAACACCTTGCCCACGCCATAGATGAGGCTGATGGGTTTGGGCGCCAGGAATGACAGCGTCTCGGCCGCCCCGATCACTGCGAAGCCGCGCGGCTTGTCGAGATCGGACGCAACCTTGGCCAGGAATTTGTTGTGGCTGAGCCCGACAGAAATGGTGACACCGATCTCGGTCTCGATGGTTCTGGCGAAACGGGCAAGCACCAGGGCAGGGGGAGCCTTGTGCAGCGCCTGGGTACCCGAGAGATCGAGAAAGGCCTCGTCGATGGACAAGGGCTCGACCAGCGGCGTGAGAGCCTCCATATGGCGCCTGATCTGCCGGCTGACATCGACATATTTCGCCATATCCGGCTTGAGGATGACGGCATCGGGACAGAGCTGGCGCGCCTTGAACATGGGCATGGCCGAGCGGACACCAGACTGGCGGGCAATGTAGCAGCAGGTGGAGACCACGCCGCGTACGCCCCCACCGATGATCAGCGGCTTGTCGCGCAGAGAGGGATCGTCGCGCTTCTCGACCGAGGCATAAAAGGCATCGCAATCGACATGCGCCGTGCTCAGCGCAAAGAGTTCTTCATGCGCCACAAGCCGTGGTGAGCCGCAACCTGGGCAGCGCTGCGGCGCCGCCGTTGCGGAGCCATGCACGAGGCAATCGCGGCAAAGCCAATCGATTGCCATGTCTATCCCGATGGGTTCAGGCGCTGCCACACCCGCATGAACGCTTCGGGCGTAATGCCGGTATTTGCGCAGAGGGCGAGCAGAATCGACTCGTTTGAGGCAAAGTAGTCCACCAAGCCGCGCTGAAGCGCTGAAGAACCGACGGAGCGGCGCAGCATATCGGGGTCGAAACCGGCGAACTGCATGAAGGCGAGCAGTTCATCGGGATTTTCCGCGAGGTAACCGAGGCAGGAATCGGCGAGGCTTGCCACATCGGGTTGGATAGTCTGGATACGCGGCACCGCCGGCCTCATTTGGTGTTTTGTAAGAGATAGCATGGTAGCTGAACGGGGCGGCAAAGCGAAGTGTCGCCAGCGTCCCGTGGCGCGAGGATGGATCGATGCCCAAGACTGTAATGATCGTGGAAGACAACGAGCTGAACATGAAGCTCTTCAACGATCTGCTCGAATCGCGCGGCTATGCCGTGATCCAGACCCGAAACGGCATGGAAGCGCTCGATCTGGCGCGCGCCCATCATCCCGATCTGATTCTCATGGACATCCAACTGCCGGAGGTTTCGGGCCTGGTTGTCACTAAATGGCTCAAGGATGACGAGGACCTGGCGCATATCCCGGTTATCGCCGTCACCGCCTTCGCCATGAAAGGCGATGAGGAGCGGATACTTCAGGGCGGTTGCGAGGGTTACATCAGCAAGCCGATTTCGGTGCCTCATTTTCTGGAAACTATTGCCCACTATATTGGCCCTGCCTGAGCGGTCATCTTTGAGGCTGGTCGGGCTCGCTCCAAATCCGTGGTGGACGCTGCGGATGGGCAATGAGCTGAAGGCTGCCAAGTGACTGCGCGTATCCTCATCGTCGACGACATCCCCACCAATGTCCGGCTGCTGGAGGCGCGGCTGACCGCGGAATATTTCGACGTGGTGACCGCTTCTTCCGGGCAGGAAGCACTCGATATCTGTGAAAGCTCCGATGTCGACATGGTGCTGCTGGACGTGATGATGCCCGTGATGGATGGATTCGAAGTCTGCCGGCGGCTCAAGGCCAATACCCGTACCCATCACGTGCCGGTGCTGATGATCACCGCGCTCGACCAGCCCTCTGACCGGGTCAAGGGCCTGGAAGTCGGCGCTGACGATTTTCTGACCAAGCCGGTCGATGACATGCAGCTGATGGCCCGGGTCAAAAGCCTCGTGCGCCTCAAGTCGCTCACCGACGAGTTGCGCTCGCGGGCCATGACCGGTCAGCAGATCGCCATCGAAGATGCCTTCCGGGCGATGGACAAGATCAATGCCGACAATGGTTCGATCCTGATCGTCGATACCGATGCGCGCCATGCCGAGCGGATCAAGGCCTATCTGACGCCGGGTCATCAGGCCGATGTGCTGACCCAGCCGGCCGATGCGGTCTTCCAGGTGACCGGCGCGAACTACGAACTTGCCCTGATCTGCATGTCGCTGACCGACTTCGATCCCTTACGGGTTTGTTCGCAGATCCGGACGCTCGAACATACCCGCAACCTGCCGATTATCCTCATCGCCGACGAAGCGGACCGGCCCAAAGTGGTGCGGGCGCTCGATCTTGGCGTGAACGATTTCATCATGCGGCCGGTGGAGCGCAACGAGCTTGCCGCCCGGGTGCGGACGCAGATTCGACGCCAGCGCTATGCCACTGAGCTGCGTCACAGCGTGCACCAGACCATGGCCATGGCGGTGATCGACGACATGACGGGGCTCTATAACCGCCGCTACTTCGAGCGGCATCTGAGCGTCATGCTGAACAAGGCGCAGACGCAGGGGCGCGATATGGCGCTGATGATCCTGGATGTGGATCACTTCAAGGCGGTCAACGATACCTATGGCCACGACACGGGCGATGTGGTGCTCAAGGAGTTCGCGACCCGGCTGAAACGCAATATCCGTGGGGTTGACCTAGCCTGCCGCTTTGGCGGCGAGGAGTTCGTGGTGCTGATGCCCGATACCGATTTCCGTCAGGCGGAAGCCATTGCCGAACGGGTGCGGTTGTCGATTGCCGAGCGCGGTTTCGAGGCCGGGGCGGGGCGGATGCTGCCGGTGACGGTGTCGGTGGGGGTGACGCTGAACGAGAGCCTGACCGACACGCCCGAAACGCTGATCAAGCGGGCGGATGTGGCGCTGTACCGGGCCAAGCGCGAGGGGCGCAATAGGGTGGTGTTCGACGCGGCTTGAGAAAGCTGCAATTGGACGCGTTAGGGTTAGCTGTTATAATTAACAAGAGCTTACCAGTGTAAGTGGCCTGGATTTGCTTGAGTTTACGACCTGCCGGAGTAGGGTCCGATCAAACAGCGGGCCCTACTTACGGAGCTTTGCTGACAGCTCCCTACGGCTTGTCTCGGGTCCGCCGCAACACCTGAGCCCCCGTAGGGCGGCTGGTCCGGAAGCGGATAGAGTGGCCTCTTCGACATGCCGCTCCGGGCCAGCCACTCGCGACATTCGGTATCGCCAATGCGCCAGTCTGCTAGCAGACTGTTAGCATCCAGCGCATCAAACCTTCGCAAATGACAACCCAGCAAAAAGCCCCGCATCGAGGATGCGGGGCTTTTGCATTCAGATCGAAGGCGCCAGATTACTTGATCTTGGCTTCCTTGAACTCGACATGCTTGCGCACGACCGGGTCATACTTGTTGTACGACAGCTTTTCGGTCTGGGTGCGGGCGTTCTTCTTGGTGACGTAGTAGAAACCGGTATCGGCCGTCGACACCAGCTTGATCTTTACGGAGGCGGCTTTGGCCATTCTTCGGGTCCTTCACAAAACCAAAGGCGCTGCGGATGGCAGCGCCGGAATTTGGGCGCAAACTACGGATTTGGCTGAGATTGTCAAGCTTCAGTTCCGGGCTTCGTCCGGGTGGCCGAAGCCATGCATGCGCTTGGCCCATTGGAAGCCGACAATTGCCCCCTTGGTGGAGGGCAGAATGGCCAGTGGCAGGATAATGGCCAGCGGAACCATGGTGTAGATATAGGTCATCGGATTGATGTGCCAGGTCATTTCTATATGCAGCATCACCGCGACCAGCAGGTGGCCGACAATCATGATGGCAATATAGGGCGGGAAGTCGTCGGCGCGATGCAGGTCGAGCTGCTCGCCGCAGGAGGCGCAATAGTCGGTGACCTTGAGGTAGGACCTGAACATCTTGCCCTTGCCGCAATGGGGGCACTTGCACAAAGTGCCCCGCCAAATCGCCTGCCAGGTCTGCCGATCTTCCAGCGTGGTGACCTCTGCGGTCATCTTCATCACCTCTTTTTGCGGCCCTTAGGCCCATAGGACCTAGATGGGCGCTTCTGCCCACGGCGGAAAGATGACGGATTGACGCGCGGACCCTCGGACAGCAGTTCGAACCGCATGGCGCCGGCAATCGGTGCGACTTCGAGAAGCCGGACGGTTACCCGGTCACCCAGGCCGAACTTCTCGCCGGTCCGTTCGCCCACCATGGACTGGATTTCCTCGACATAGCGATAATAGTCCTGACCAAGGGTGGAGGCCGGGATAAAGCCATCGGCGCCGGTATCGAGCAGGCGCACGAAGAGACCCGAGCGGGTGACGCCGGAAATGCGCCCCTCGAAGCGGGCGCCGATCTGGGCGGCGAGGAATTGCGCCAGCAGCCGGTCGGCGGTCTCCCGTTCGGCCAGCATGGCGCGGCGCTCGGTGGCCGAGATGTGCTGGCCGATACCAGTCAGCTTGAGCGCTTCCTGGTCGGAGAGACCATCCTGGCCAAGATCGAGCGCCTTGATCAGCGCCCGGTGGACGATGAGGTCGGCATAGCGCCGGATGGGAGAGGTGAAGTGGGCATAGCGGTCAAGGTTGAGACCGAAATGGCCGTAATTCTCCGGCGCATATTCGGCCTGAGCCTGGCTGCGCAGCACCATCTCGCTGACCTGCTCGACATTGCCCGCCTTGCGGGACTGGGCGAGCACGCCATTGAAATCGCTGGCGCGGACGGAATCGGATTTTTTGACCGCAATATCGAGCGAGCCGAGGAAATCGCGCAGCGCCTGCAGCTTTTCACTGCTGGGCTCGTCATGCACGCGATAGAGCAGGGGTGAGCGCTTGGCTTCCAGCGTTTCGGCCGCTGCCACATTGGCCGCGATCATCATTTCCTCGATGAGACGATGGGCATCGAGCCGCTCGGGAATGCGGATATCCTTTACCAGCCCCTTGTCGTCGAGCACGATCTTGCGCTCGGGCAGATCGAGGTCGAGCGGGCCACGCTGGTCGCGTGCCTTGGCCATGGCCGCATAGGCGGCCCAGAGCGGGCGCAGGATGGGTTCGAGAATCGGGCCGGTCTTGTCATCGGGATTGCCATCGATGGCGGCCTGGGCCTGTTGATAGCTCAGCTTGGCGGCCGAACGCATCAGGACGCGATGGAAGCTGTGGCTGCGCTTGCGGCCATCGGCCGACATGACCATGCGCACGGCCAGCGAAGCGCGGGGCTCGCCTTCCTTGAGCGAGCACAATTCGTTGGAGATGCGCTCGGGCAGCATGGGCACGACGCGGTCGGGAAAATAGACCGAATTGCCGCGCAGATAGGCTTCGCGATCGAGCGCCGTGCCGGGGCGCACATAGGCGGCAACGTCGGCAATGGCGACATAGACGATAAAGCCACCGGGATTGGCGGCGTCCGTGTCAGGTTCGGCATAGACGGCGTCGTCATGGTCCTTGGCATCGGGCGGATCGATGGTGACCAGGGGCAATTCGCGCCAGTCTTCGCGGCCCTTGAGCGTTGCTTCCTTGGCCTCTTCGGCCTCGCGCACGACCGAAGCGGGGAAACGGTAGGGGATTTCGAGGTTATGGATGGCGATGAGGCTGACCGCGCCTTCCGAGAGCGGATTGCCGATGACGGCGGTGACCTTGGCGCGCGGGATCATCAAGCGGCCGGAGAGCTTGACCTCGACTTCGACGAGATCGCCATCGCCGGCCTCGCCGAGATCGCCGAGAGGAATGCGCATTTCCTTCTGCTTGCGATCGACCGGGATCAGCCTTGCGCCATCTTCGTCCATCCGCACGATGCCGATATGGGCACGGCGCGGCTTGTCGAGGATTTTCATGGTCTTGGCGGTGTAGACCGGGATGTCCGCCTCGCCGGCATCGATGCGGGCGAGGATGCGGTCGCCCGGCGCGGGGGCAACCCGGGCATCGCGGCCCTGCAGCACGGCCACGCGCGGACGCTCGCCTTCTTCCTCGTTCCATTGGGCGGGGAAGGCGTGGAGATTGTCCGGGTCGGCATCGCTGGGAATGTCGAGCACGGTGACATGGGGCAGGGCAGCGGTGCGGCGCAGGGCCTTGCGGGTGCGGGTGATGACACCCTCGCCCTCAAGCTCGGCCAGCATGGCCTTGAACGGCCGGCGCATATCGCCGCGGATGCCGAACACCTTGGCAAGATCGCGCTTGCCCTTGATGTCGGATTGCTGGGCGAGCGCTTCCAGAAGCTGTTCGCGGGTCGGCAAAGCGCCAGCAGCGGGTTGTCGCGCGCGCTTGGGGCCGGAGGTGTTTTTGGGTTTTTTGGTTGGGATAGGCATTCAGGATGTTTCTGTGTGTCGGGTGATATGTAGGGTAATTCGGTGGGGATTGCTAATTTTGTGGGTGGGTGTTTGCGCGGCGTCATCCCGGCGCAGGCCGGGATCCATGCTGAGGGCTATTGGCGACATCGAGTGTGGGGGGAGGGCACAGCATGGATTCCGGCCTGCGCCAGAATGACATTGTGGGTGATGACAGATCGGTGGCCCGATGCTTAGCTCGGCAAATGGCCAAGACCTTCATCGTCTACATGGTGTGCAGCATGAAGAATGGGACGCTGTATACCGGCGTCACGGGTAATCCGGCCGGACGGATGTGGCAGCACCGGACCGGGTTCTTCGCCAAGAGCTTCACCGCGCAGTACAATGTGAAGCGGCTGGTCTGGTACGAGGTGCATCAGGATGCGACTGCCGCGATACAGCGGGAGAAGCGCATCAAGGACTGGCGCCGGGAATGGAAGAAGCGGCTGATTGAGGAGTTGAATCCCGATTGGCGAGATTTGTCGGATGAGGTGATGGGGTTTTAGGTCCCGATTATTTCCCAACCACCGTGTCATTCCGGCGAAGGCCGGAATCCATGCTGTGCCGTCTCCCGGCATGCGATGTTGCGGTTGGCCTTCAGCATGGATCCCGGCCTTCGCCGGGATGACATCGTGAGGAGGATAATGCGGTGCCTAGAACGGAACGTCCTCGTCCGAAACAACCTTCTTCGCCGCAACCTTCTTCGGAGCCGCCTTTTTGGCGGCCGGTTTATCGGCAGCAGCTTTGGCCGTGGCCTTTTTCGCTGCCGGCTTCTTCACAGCCGCCTTCTTCGCCGGCGCCTTTTTCACCTTCGTCCCCGTGGCCTCGGCTCTCGCCGCGATCCACTGCACGGCCTGATCCAGCGTCACTGCTTCAGGCTGCACATCTTTGGGTATGGTGGCGTTGATCTTGCCCTGGTTGACATAGGGGCCGTAGCGGCCGGCGCGGACGGTGATGGGGCCGTTGTCGTGCTCGAAGGTCTGGATGGCAGCCACCGATGCACCGCCGCCGCGCTTGAAACCGCCTG
This sequence comes from Devosia yakushimensis, assembly GCF_030159855.1. NCBI lineage: Bacteria > Pseudomonadati > Pseudomonadota > Alphaproteobacteria > Hyphomicrobiales > Devosiaceae > Devosia > Devosia yakushimensis. The sequence goes on from NZ_BSNG01000001.1 coordinate 1,493,791, forward strand.
CGGCTTTCTGGGCTATGAGGTCGACGGCGCGGTTGATACCGACCGTGAACACCTCTTCGACATCGGGCAGGTTGGCATATTTGCCATCATGCAGGACGAAGGGGCCGTAACGGCCGATGCCGGCGGATATGGGGAGCTGGGTCTCGGGATGCAAGCCCACCTCGCGCGGCAGGGACAGCAGCCTGAGCGCCTGTTCGAGATTGAGCGTGGCCGCCTCCCAGCCCTTGGGCAGCGAGCTGCGCTTGGGCTCCTTGCCCTCGCCGAGCTGGACATAGGGGCCGAAACGGCCGGTTTTCAGGTACACTTCTTCGCCCGATTCCGGATCGGTGCCCAGAATGCCATCGCCCTGTGCGGCCTCGCTGGACTGGCCGGAGGCCGCGTCCGAAAGCTGCATTGTGTGCTTGCATTCGGGATAGTTCGAGCAGCCAATAAAGGCGCCGAACTTGCCGAGCTTGAGCGAGAGCTGGCCGGTGCCGCAGGTGGGGCAGCGGCGTGGATCGGAGCCATCTTCCTTGGGTGGGAAAATGCGGCTGGCCAGCAATTCGTTCAGTGCGTCGAGCACCTCGGAAACGCGCAGATCCTTGATCTCGTCGGTGGCGTGGGTGAAATCTTTCCAGAATTCGCGCAGCAGCACCTTGTAGTCGATATCGCCGGCCGAGACCTGGTCGAGCTGCTCTTCGAGCCCGGCGGTGAAGCCGTATTCGACATAGCGGGTGAAGAAGCTCTCGAGGAAAGCCGTGACGATGCGGCCGCGATCCTCGGGATGCAGTGCCTTGCCCTCGAGCCGGACATAGTCGCGATCCTTGAGGGTGGAGAGCGTTGCCGCATAGGTCGAGGGGCGGCCGATGCCGAGCTCTTCCATCTTCTTGATGAGGCTGGCTTCGGTATAGCGGCTGGGCGGCTGGGTGAAATGCTGCTCGATATCGACGGCTTGCAAATCGGGCTTGTCGCCCACGGCCAGCGGGGGCAGTTCACGGCTGTCCTCGTCTTCCTCATCCTCGTCGGATTTGGCCTCGACGCCATAGAGCTTGAGGAAACCAGGGAAGGTGACGACCGAGCCGACGGCGCGCAATTCGACCTGGCGGCCGGGCACGTTGACGGCGATATCGACCGTGGTGCGATCGATTTCGGCTGATTTCATCTGGCTGGCAAGCGTGCGGCGCCAGATCAGGCCATAGAGCTTGGACTGGTCGGCATCGAGATTGAGGTTTTCCGGCCGCTTGAACATGTCGGTGGGGCGGATGGCCTCGTGCGCTTCCTGGGCGTTCTTGGCCTTGGTCTGGTAGATGCGGGCCTTTTCGGGCAGGTATTCCTCGCCGAAATATTTCCCGATCACCGAACGGGCCATGGCAATGCCTTCGGGCGCCATCTGCACCGCGTCGGTACGCATATAGGTGATCAGGCCATCCTCGTAGAGACGCTGGGCGATCTGCATGGTGCGGCTCGGCGACAGGCCCAGGCGGGAGCTGGCGTCCTGTTGCAGCGAGGAGGTGGTGAAAGGCGCGTAGGGATTGCGCTTGGTCGGCTTCTTTTCGACATTGGAGACGTTGAACTGGCCGGATTCGATGAGTTGCTTGAGCTCGGCGGCGTTCTCGCCGGTCTTGATGTCGAGCTTGTCGGTCTTCTTGCCATCGACCGAAAAGAGGCGGGCGAGAAAGCTCTTGCCCTTTTGCGCCAGCTTGGCTTCGACGGACCAATATTCCTCAGGGCGGAATTTTTCGATCTCGGCTTCGCGATCGGACACCAGGCGCAGCGTCACCGATTGCACACGGCCGGCCGAGCGGGAGCCGGGGAGCTTGCGCCAGAGAATGGGCGAAAGGGTGAAGCCGACGAGGTAGTCGAGGGCGCGGCGGGCGAGATAGGCATCGACCAGCTGCATGTCGATTTCGCGCGGATTGGCCATCGCCTGAGAAACGGCGTCCTTGGTGATGGCATTGAAGACGACGCGCTGAACCGGCACGTCCTTCTTGAGCGCTTTCTTCTGCCGCAGCACATCGAGCACGTGCCAGGAAATGGCCTCGCCTTCGCGATCCGGGTCGGTGGCGAGGATCAGTCCGTCGGCATTCTTGAGGGCATTGGCGATGTCGGAGACGCGCTTGCGAGAGGCCGTATCGACCTCCCAGGACATGGCGAAATCTTCGTCGGGACGGACCGAACCGTCCTTGGCGGGCAGGTCGCGGATATGGCCGAAGGACGCCAGGACTTCATAGCCCGAGCCCAAATATTTGTTGATTGTCTTGACCTTAGTCGGACTTTCAACGACGACGACCTTCATGGATATTCCGTTCCGCAACCGCTTGTATCGAGGTGGCGCAACATGGTGAAGGCGGAACGAAGTGTCAACGGCCCCCTTCCAAGCGGGCTCGGCCCTCTCATAAAAAGGGCCGAGCGGAGGGTGTCGTCAGGCCAGGCTTGCCTTGCGGGTTACTGTTTCGGTATCGCGGGAAAACACGGTCCAGGCAAAGATCAGCACGCCGGCAAAGACGATTAGCGAGCTGAGCGCCACGACCGGCTCGAGCGCGGTGACGCCCTGCAGCAGGAAGTAGAGCGATACGGCCATCAGCACGACGCCGGTGGTGTAGACGCCGAAATGAATGAAGGCCAGGCGCCGCTCTGCCTTGGCGGGGTTGAGCGCATAATAGCCGCCGAACAGGGCGCTGGTGACCCAGCCGAGCAGGTTGATATGGGCATGCGCCCCGATCACATTGTGGTTCTGGCTGATCGACATATGCAGGCCGATCCCGATCCCCACGATCAGGAATATTATGGCCGCCTTGAAGAACAGATTGGAAATTCTAGGCATTCGTCCTCTCCCCAATGCTCGTTCAAGCATCTCCCCGGAGCCGATCACGAGCGGCGTAATTCTACGCCTTCCCAAGGGGGCTCGCCATCGATAAGCGCGATTGTAACGTTGCAGTCTTGTCAGCGTGGCAGGTTCTATGCAGGAATGGGGGTGGTCGCCTCGTCAGGCGAACCGTTTCACACATCCAGCAAACCGGCCGTCGCGCATTGACGGCTGTCCGTGAGTTCGCCGCGCCCCGGGCCGGTGGAGGCATGGCGGGCCATTCCGAGGAGGAGATCGAGCATGGACTATCGCAAACTGGGCAATAGCGGCGCAGTCGTTTCGCATCTGTGCCTGGGCACGATGACCTTCGGCAAGGAGGCGGACGAAGCCACATCGCACCTGCTGCTCGACGATTATGTGGCGGCAGGCGGCAATTTCATCGACACGGCCGATGTCTATAGCACCGGCATATCGGAAGAGATCATCGGCCGCTGGCTCAAGGCCAAGCCGGGCAGGGAGCTGGACCTGGTGATCGCCACCAAGGGGCGGTTTCCGATGGGCGAGGGCCCCAATGACCTGGGTCTGTCGCGCAAGCATCTCGGCGCTGCGCTGGATGCTTCGCTGAAGCGCCTGGGGGTCGAGCGGATCGATCTCTACCAGATGCACGCCTTTGACGCGCTGACGCCGCTCGATGAAACCCTGCGCTTTCTCGATGACTCGATCCGTAACGGCAAGATTGCCTATTACGGCTTTTCCAACTTTACCGGCTGGCAGCTGACCAAGGCGGTCTATTTGGCCAAGCTCAATGGCTATCAGCCGCCGGTGACGCTGCAGCCGCAATATAGCCTGCTGGTTCGTGACATCGAACATGAGATCGTGCCGGCCTCGCTCGATGCCGGGATCGGATTGTTGCCGTGGTCGCCATTGGGCGGTGGCTGGCTCTCGGGCAAATATAAGCGCGACCAGATGCCGTCCGGGGCCACAAGGCTGGGTGAAAACCCCAAGCGCGGCATGGAGGCGTTCGAAGCCCGCAATGCCAAGGACGCGACCTGGAACATAATCGGCGCCGTCGAGGATATCGCCAAGGCGCAGAATGTGAGCATGGCGCAGGTCGCGCTCGCCTGGGTCGCGGCACAGCCGGCGGTGACCTCGGTAATCCTGGGCGCGCGGACCCGCGAACAGTTGGCGGATAATCTGAAATCGGTGTCGCTCAAGCTGAGCGCGGCGGATATCAGGACGCTGAGCGAGGCCAGCAAGCCGGTCATGGCCGATTATCCGTATGGCGCAGGCGGCATCAACCAGCGGAACCGTAAGCTGGAAGGTGGGCGGTAGGGAGCCAAATCTAGTCATTAGGGCCTCCCTGGACCTGGTTCGAGGCCGAGCGTTTAGAGAGTCCCGATCTGCCTCCCTCCCCCTTGAGGGGAGGGATTGAGGGTGGGGGTTCTGTATTCTCCGCCAACTCTGAGCCTTTGGAGGCCGCGGAACCCCCACCCTAGCCCTCCCCTCAAGGGGGAGGGGATTGGATCGGCGCTCCATCAATCGCAAAACAGAAGTTCACGCTTTCGCCGGAATGCCCCGGTGGAGAGGCTTACCGCTCAGGCGGGGGATTTTGCCCCGCCTGTTGCCGGGCGACGACTTCTTCATATCCCGCCTGCAAGGTCTGGCGCACGGTGGGGGCGGGCCAGCGTGACGGGGTATGGAGATGCTCCGTCCGCAATTCATCCATGAACTGGTCCCACATGGTCGGGCCGCCTTCTTCCAGCAACTGCGCCCTGATGCTGAGCTCTGCACTAACCGGCTGGTGGCGGCGGCCCCATGAGCCGAGCTGCGCCATGATCGGCACGAGTTCGATGGCCGGGCCGGTGAGGCTGTAGATCGCCTTCTGTTTGTGGCTGGCATCGTCGGCCTTGGTCAGCAGGCCTTCCTCGACCAGCATGGCGAGGCGCTGCGACAGGATATTGCTGGCAATGCCCTCCTGCGACCGCAGCAGCTCGCGGAAATGCCGCTTGCCGCCAAAAATCATGTCGCGGAGGATGAGCAGGCTCCATTTATCGCCCAGCACTTCGAGAGTGAGATTGATGGGGCAGCCGGAGCGATGGTCACGAGTCATGGGCAGTATCCTAACCGTGCGAGACTAGCAGTAATTTGGCAAAATACAACTGGTTGTAAAATGCAAGCAAATATGCAAGTTTGGCTAGCCGTTAGGGGAGGGATGAACCATGAGCGGGATCAATAGCGACAGAACTAATTTCGTGATCGTGCATGGCGGCTGGGCAGGCGGCTGGGCGTGGCAGCGCGTCGTCGACCGGCTGCACGATCTGGGACACCGCGCCTTCGCGCCGACGCTGACCGGATTGGGCGAGCGCTCGCACCTGGCCGGGGTGGGTGTCGACATGCAGACGCATATCGCCGACATCGTCAACGAGATCGTCTGGAAGGACCTGAACGATGTCGTATTGGTCGGCCATTCCTATGGCGGAATGGTCACGACCGGGGTGATCGAGCGCATCCCCGAGCGGATTGCATCGGTGGTGTTTGTCGAGCCGTTCATTCCCGGCGACAATCAATCCTTTTCCGACCTGGTGCCGGATTGGGAATTGGACGGGCCGCTGACGGACGCGCCGCCCACCTCGCCAGGCGATTATGTGAGCGAGGCCGACCGGCTCTGGGTGGATGCCAAGGCGACGCCGCAGCCCACCGCAACACTGACGCAACGGCAAAGGGTAACCGGAGCCTATCGCAATATCAGTAAGAGGGCCTTCGTTCAGGCGACCAATTGGGACCTGTTTGCCGACATGGCCAGGAAATACGAACAGGAAGAGGGTTGGACAGTGCACCGGATCGCCAGTGGGCACGATATCGCGATTGATGCGCCGGACGAGCTTGTGGCGGTGCTGGTGGAGGCGATTTAGGGGGATACAATCTTGATCCCCTGATCTCGCACAATCGCCTCCCTCGGGCTTGACCCGGGGGCCGTTCTCAACCCGGTGCAAGCGGTGAATGGTCCTCGGGTCAAGCCCGAGGAAAGCGCCGGTGGATGTGGCGAGGATGGTGCCCAGATGTTTCGCGCCCGAGGCACTTGGGCTATCAACGCCATCCAGCGTGAGGTTAGGGCGCAGCATGGATTCCGGCCTGCGCCGGAATGACGTTGTGGGTGGTTGGGCGATCAGGAATAGTCTGGCCGCGGAAGTACCCCTTTATTGCTCCTCCTCACAGTCGCCTTCCTCGGGCTTGACCCGAGGATCAGCCTCAACCCGGCATGAGCGGCGAGTGGCCCTCGGGTCAAGCCCGAGGGAAGCGATTGTGGGTTTTGCGGGGGTGGTGCAACCGAACTGTCGCTAACGCCTCATTCCGTGAGGAGGTCAGCGCGGTACCCTCAGCTATATTTCAGTGCCACCAACTGACCGCTCGACCATTCGATCTGGCCGGCCAGGTCGAGTTCGAGCAGCAGCATCTGCATGGCGGCGGCGGTGAGGCTGGATTGGCGGATCAATTCGTCGATTTCGACCGGGGTGGCGCTGAGGGCGGCGAGGAGGCGCGACCGTTCATCGTCGCCCGGCGGCTCGGTCTCAGGTCCGGAATCGGGCGTCCATGGCGGATCGAAAAGGGCGCTGCGAGCCGGATCGGCGCTGCCCAGGGCTTCGATAATGTCCTGGGCATTGGTGATCAGCTTGGCGCCCTGCTGGATGAGCGAATTGCCGCCCTCGGCGCGCGGATCGAGCGGGGAGCCCGGGACGGCGAAAACATCGCGGTTTTGCTCAAGGGCCAGGCGCGCGGTGATCAGCGAGCCAGAGCGCTTGGCTGCCTCGACAACGGCAATGCCGAGCGAAAGACCCGAAACCAGCCGGTTACGCCTGGGGAAGTCGCGGGCGCGCGGTTCCCAGCCCAGCGGCATTTCGGTGAGCAGGGCGCCGCCATTGTCCAGGATATCGTGGGCGAGCGGGATATTTTCGGCCGGATAGATCTGGTCGAAGCCTCCGGCCAATACGGCAATGGTGCCGGTGCTCAGGCTTGCCTGGTGGGCGGCGGTGTCGATGCCGCGGGCGAGGCCGGACACAATTGTATAGCCGCGTTCGCCGAGATCAGCCGCCAAAAGGCGCGTCATCTTGATGCCGGCGGAAGATGCATTGCGGGCGCCGACAATGCCGACCGTGCGCTGCCAATCAAGATTTTCGCCGCCTGCCATGGTGATGAGCGGCGGCGGAGCCGGGATGTGATCGAGCAATTCGGGAAAGGCGGGTTCGCCCGTGGCCACAAGGCGCGCACCATACCGTTCGAGCCCGGCAATCTCGTCTTCCGCCTGCGACTGCGTGGTGATCCGCAGTGGCTTGCCCGTGCGCTTGAGCAGGCCGGGCAGGGCCTCGATGGCCGCTTCGGCTGAGCCGAACCGGTTGAGCAATTGGCGGAAGGTGACCGGACCGACATTGTCGGTGCGCAGCAGCCGAAGCCAGGCAACGCGCTGCGACGGGGTCAACATGGTACCACCCGAGCGCAGCGCCAAAGCCTATGAGGCCTTCTTTTCGGCGCCGATCTTGGGCTCGGTGCCGGCAATCAGCCGGGCGATATTTTCGCGATGCTGGTAGAAGAGCAGGATGGCCAGCAGCGCCGCAGTGGCCGCCAGCCATTCATCGACCACCACATAGGCAAAGATCGGCGCGGTGGCAGCGGCCGTCAGGGCCGCGAGCGAGGAGAGCTTGCGCGTGAAGGCAATGAGCAGCCAGACCGCGCAGAAAATCAGCCCGACCGGCCAGGACAGGGTGAGCAGGCTCCCGATCATGACGGCAACGCCCTTGCCGCCCTTGAAGCCGAGCCAGACGGGAAAGCAATGGCCCAAAAACGCGCCCAAAGCCGCCAGATAGAGCGGCAGGGCACGGTCGCCGCCAACGGGCAGGTCGGGACTATAGAGCAGGGTACGCACCACCAGAATAGCAACGGCGGCCTTGGCGGCATCCAGCAGCAGCGTTGCCGCCGCGATCCAGCGATTGCCGGTGCGCAGCACATTGGTGGCGCCGATGTTACCCGACCCGATCTGGCGGATATCGCCCAGCCCGGCCGCGCGAGTCAGAAACAGGCCAAAGGGAATAGAGCCAAAGAGGTAAGCGATGACCAGCGCAACCAGGAGGCCCGGCAGCATGGCGCCGCCGAACAGCCAGGTGGCGAACATCGGGACATAGGAATCCGTCACGGATCAGCTCTCCTCGACATGGGTGTGGACGGTTTGCCCGCCTACGATTGTGCGCAGCACCTTGCCAGCAAGTCGCGCGCCTTCAAAGGCGGTATTGTGCGAACGCGAACGGATTTCGTGCTCAGTGACCTGCCAGGGATAATCCAGATCGACCAGGATCAGGTCGGCCGGGGCACCCTTGGCGATGCGTCCCGAGGAGAGGCCCAGGATTTCGGCGGGGCGGCTGGTCATGGCACGCAGAACCGTCAGCAGGTCGACGTCGCCGGAATGGACGAGGCGCAGGGCGGCGGCCAGCAGAGTTTCGAGGCCGATGGCGCCATCGGAGGCTTCGGCGAAGGGCTGCCGCTTGACCTCGGAATCCTGCGGATCGTGATCGGAATGGATGGTATCGATGGTGCCGTTGCGCAGGCCATCGATGACGGCCTGGCGGTCATCCTCGGAGCGCAGCGGCGTTCCCAGCTTGAAGAAGGTGCGGTAGCGGCCGATGTCGTTTTCGTTGAGCGCCAGATTGTTGATCGAGATGCCGGCGGTAACCGATGCGTTGCGCTTTTTGGCGGCGGCGACGAGGTCCACCGATGCGGCGCAGGAGATCTGGGCGGCGTGGTATTTGGTGCCGGTGAGGGCGGCCAATTGCAGGTCGCGGGCCAGGGGAATGGTCTCGGCTTCGCGCGGAATGCCCTTGAGGCCCAGAATGGTGGCGAAAAGGCCCTCGTTCATTACGCCATCGCCGGTGAGCCCCTTGTCGGAGACATGGTGGACGACGGTGAGGCCGTAATTGGCAGCGTAGCTCATCACCGTGCGCAGCAGCGAGGTGGACTGGATCGAGCGGCGGCCATCGGTGAGGCAGACGGCGCCGGCCTCCTTGAGCAGGCCGAATTCGGTGATTTCCTGCCCGTCCAACCCTTTGGTGATGGCGGCGGCGGGCAGCACATTGACCTTGCTGGTGGCCTTGGCGCGGCGGATCAGGAAATCGATGAGCGCACTGTCGTCCACCACGGGGGTGGTGTCGGGCATCATGACGAAGCTGGTGACGCCACCGGCAGCGGCGGCTTCACCGGCTGAGGCCAGGGTCTCGCGATATTCCTTGCCGGGCTCGCCGGTAAAGACGCGCATGTCGATCAGGCCTGGCGCCAGCATATGGCCGTTGGCGTTGATGACTTCGGCATCTTCGGGCACGCCGACCGGACCGCCAAGGGCGAGATCGGAAATGACGCCGTTCTCGATGAGAACCGCACCCTGCTGGTCGGTGCCCGAAGCCGGATCGACGACGCGGGCATTTTCGATGAGAAGGGGACGGCTCATGCTTCATTCCCCTCAGTATTTCTGGCCGGCAGCAGGGCATCGAGCACGGCCATGCGCACGGCGACCCCCATTTCGACCTGTTCGGTGACCACCGAGGCGGGACCATCGGCAATGGCGGGGTCGATCTCGACGCCGCGATTCATCGGGCCGGGATGCATGACGATGACGTCGGGCTTGGCAAAGCTCAGCTTTTCCGCGTCGAGGCCATAGAAGCGGTAATATTCGCGGACCGAGGGGATCATGCGGCCATTGGCGCGCTCGTGCTGCAGGCGCAGCATCATGACCACGTCGACATCCTTGAGGCCCTCGCGCATGTCGGTGAAGACTTCGGTAGCGAGGTGCTCGATGCCGGCGGGCAGCAGGTTGCGCGGGGCAATGACGCGGGTGCGTACATTGAGCGCACCGAGCAGCAGCAGGTTGGAACGCACCACGCGGGAATTGGCGATGTCGCCGCAGATGGCGACGGTGAGCCCGGAGATGCGGCCCTTGTGATTGCGGATGGTCAGGGCATCGAGCAGGGCCTGGGTGGGGTGCTCATGCGCGCCGTCGCCGGCATTGATGACCGCGCAGCCCACTTTCTGCGAGAGCAGTTCCACCGCGCCGGCCGCAGAATGGCGGACGACGATGACGTCGGGGCGCATGGCGTTTAGCGTGGTGGCGGTGTCGACCAGGGTCTCGCCCTTGGAAACCGAGCTGGTCTTGACCGACATGTTCATGACCAGGGCGCCCAGGCGCTTGCCGGCAATCTCGAACGAGCCCTGGGTGCGGGTCGATGGCTCGAAGAACAGGTTGATCTGCGTCTTGCCGGAGAGCGTGGGGAGGGTCTTCCTCTCCTGCCGGCTCACCGGAACCATGCGTTCGGCGCGATCGAGCAGGTCGATGATCTCGTGCTGCTTGAGGTCGGCTATCGAAAGCAGATGGCGCTGATTGAAAGGGGGAAAATCGCCGGTCGAACCGGCGGGCGTCGAGGTGTTGCTGGCGCGAGTAGGTGCCATGCGCTCCATTCCTGCGATATTTGCAGCGGTCTAGCGGAGGGGGCGTTGGGGGGCAAGCCCAAAGGCAAGGAAATCAACGGCCGATGGGGCCGTTGATCCCTCAGGCGAGGTAGAGGCCGATGCCGGCAAGCAGCAGGGCAAGCGTCGAGGTCGCGGCGCGGATATGATTCCACGGCATCCAGCCGGAGGCAAAACCATCCCAGATCTGGCGGGCGGCATTGACATCCTGCGGCATGACCACTTTGGCGAGCGCTTCGTTCATCGGCACATTCACGGCCATGGTGACGCCAATTGTGCCCACGGCGTAGACGATGGCCGCCCCCGCAAAGAGCCAAGCGGTCGCCGGCAGGCCCGATTGCCAGTAGAGAAAGGCGGCAATGGCGGCGAGCACTGGCACGCCCATAAAGACCAGCAGGAACAGCGGATTGAGAATGGCAACATTGATGCCGTTGAAACTGTCGATGGCGGCCCGGGGATCGGCACGACTAAGACCCCAGATGACCGAGACGGAATAGGCGTAGAACAGGCCTGCCATCAGCCCGCTGGCAAGCAGGGCGAGGAGGCCGACGATCGGGGCAGAAGTTTGCATGATATCCTCATTGGGTTCAGGCGGCGGACGAGAGTGCCGCTATTGCAGGGGATCGGCAAGGCGCCCGTAGGGCGCCCTGCGTAGGATCAGACGGCGGCGTTCCAAGCGCCCGCAGCGGCTTGTTCCTTGCAGAAATCAGCGAAGTCGCGTGGGGCCCGGCCGAGGGCGCGCTGCACGCCGTCGCTCACATGCTCATTGCGGCCATCGAAGACCTCTTCGCAGAGATCATGCAGAAAATCTGCGGTGGCCTCGCCGACTTCAGGCACTAGGGCCGCGTGGAAATCGGCAAGCGCGATATGGGCATAGGTGACGGGGCGGCCGGAGGCGGCGCTGATCTCGGCCACGGCCTCGGCAAAGGTCAAAAGGCGCGGGCCGGTTACTTCATAGACCTGGCCGAGATGGCGTTCGTCCGTCAGGGCTGCGACGGCGACATCGGCAATGTCATCGACGTCGATAAAGGGCTCCTTCTTGTCGCTGGCGGGCAGGGAGACGAAGCCTTCGAGCACCGCGGGAAGGAAGTGCCCCTCGCTGAAATTCTGGTTGAACCAGCTGGCGCGGACAATGGTGTAGCCCAGTCCCGAAGCCTGGATGATGGCCTCGCTGCGCATGGCATTGTCTTCGCCGCGGCCGGAGAGCAGGACGACCCGCTTGACGCCGGCCGCGGCGGCCTTTGCCGTAAATTTCTCGATGGCTTCCGGCGCGCCCTTGGCGGCCAGATCGGGCACGAAGGCGACGAAGACGATTTCGGCGCCGGCCAGGGCAGGGGCCCAGGTGGTCTCGTCTTCCCAGTCAAAGGCCGGCGAGGACCTGCGGGAAGCGCCGCGCACGAGATGGCCGAGGGCTTCGAGCTTGGCGACGATACGGCTGCCGGCCTTGCCGGTGGCGCCGATAACCAGGATGGGTGAGGTCTGTGTCATTTGCGTTGATCCCTAGTGGTGTTGCGATGCAAGCAAGATGCGCCGCGCCATCTGGATCATCAATGTTGTGAACGCCGTCAAAATATGCAGGTCGTCCAGGTCTGTGGACTATGTGCCTGTAGGGCGTTATAAGGAGCTCATGACCGACGCTCATTTCCAGCCTGTGCCATTGTCCGACCCATTGGGTGAAGTGCTGCATATGCTGCACCTGACCGGCACGCTCTATTGCCGCGCCGAGATGACCGCGCCCTGGGGCCTGGTCATGCCGCGACTGATCGATTCCATGATGTTCGTGATCGTCACCTCGGGCCGCTGCTGGCTGCGGCTGCCGGGACAAGAACCGGTGCCGCTGCAGCAGGGCACCATGGTATTGCTGCCCCATGGCAATAATTACGACCTGCTGAGCGCCCCGGATGCCGTGCCCACGCCGCTCTTTGACATTCCGGTCAACAAGGTCAGTGACCGCTACGAAATCATGCAGCATGGCGGCGGCGGCGAAATGACCCGCGCCACGGCAGGCGTGGTGCAGTTCGACCATGTTGCGGCCAAGCGGCTCGTCGCCTTGCTGCCAGACATGCTGCGCATCGATGCCTGGGAGGACGAAATTGGCAGCTGGCTGCAAAGCACGCTGTCGCTGATCGCGCGCGAGGCCAGCGCCATGCGACCCGGCGGGGAAACGGTGATGACGCGCCTGGCCGACATCATGGTGATCCAGGCCATCCGCACCTGGCTCGACCGCGCGCCCGAAGCCAATCTGGGCTGGCTGGCGGCGCTGCGCGACAGGCAGCTCGGCCGGACGCTGGCGCTGATGCACCGCCAGCCGGACCATGATTGGAGCGTTGCGGACCTGGCGAGCGAAGCCGGGATGTCACGCTCGGCCTTTTCAGCGCGTTTCACCGAACTGGTGGGGCAACCGGCCATGCAATATCTGGCGCAATGGCGGCTGCATCTGGCGCGGGCGCAATTGCTGGAGACCCGCGAGCCGGTGGGGTCTGTCGCGAGCCGGGCGGGGTATCAGTCCGAAGCCGCGTTCGGACGTGCCTTCAAGCAGTTCTTCGGCATTCCGCCGGGTGGCGTGCGCAAGCTAGCCGCGCCGCAAGCGATCCAGAGCGCCTTGTAGAATATAGCTGGCCGCCAACTTATCGACGATCTCGGCGCGCCGGTCGCGGCGCAGATCGGCGTCGATCATCATGCGCGTGACCGCGCTGGTGGAAAGGCGTTCGTCCCAGAAGGCGATGGGCAGGGCGATGCGTTGGCCCAGGCTGCGGGCAAAGGCGCGGGTGGACTGCACCCGAGGCCCCTCGGAGCCATCCATGTTGAGCGGCAGGCCGAGGACGATGGCCACCACATTATTCTGGGCGATCAGCTCCTCGAGCCGGATGGCGTCCTGGGTGAACTTGGTGCGCTTGATGGTCTCGAGCGGCGTGGCCGAATAGCGCATGGCGTCGGAAATCGCGACGCCAATTGTCTTGGTGCCCAGGTCGAGACCAAGGATCTTGCCATTGGGGGGAATCGATTCGAGCGGATTGACGGGTAGATCGTCGGTCATGGCATGCTGGCTTGCTTCATCATTTCCGTCCTATAGGCTCGCCAGGCAAATGGCGACAGGAAAGCAGCGATGAAACTCACCTGGTTTGGCGGCACGACGCTGCGGATACATATTGGTGGGCAGATTTTGGTGATGGATGCCGGTGCCGCGCCCGAAGGAATCGATGCGGCGGAACTGGTGTCCGGGGCGGATATGCAGTTCGAATCGCACGGCAACGGGCTGGCCGATGTCGATGCGGCAGGTTGGAAACCGAGGCGGCCGGCGCGGTTGCTCGATGAAGGCAAAGCGCCGGAGGTCATTGCTGCGCTTCGGGCCGGTCAGGGGGCAGTTCTGGTCGACGCCGTGGGTGAGCCGCCATTGCTGTTGGTAACCGATACGCTGCCGGTTCTGGGCCGTTGGGCGGACGATGCGGTTGTCGTTTTGCTGGGTGACGGCGAGCGGATCGCCGCGCTCGGCCAGGCTCTGCTGGAGGCCTCGCCGCCCAAGCTGCTGGTGCTGGGCGGCAAGGAGAGCGATGTCGATATGGCTGTGGCCGCGTTGCGGGATCGGCTCGATGGAACCGGGCTCATGGCGCTCGAGCCGGCCATGGCATTGGAAGTCTGATGCGAGGCATCAGCCAAATTCATTGTCTTTTGTGGCGCTCCGTTGCTAGAACGCGAAAAATCGTGCCGCTGTTTTCTGGAGTTTGACATGTCCGTCGATGCCGCAACCGTAAAGCGCATCGGGCGCCTGGCCCGCATTCGCATCGAAGAAGATGAAGTGGCCGGCTACCAGAGCGAGCTCAATGCCATCCTCGGCTTTGTCGAACAACTGGCCGAAGTCGATGTTGCCGGGGTTGAGCCGATGACCTCTGTGACGCCGATGAAGCTGCGCCGCCGCGATGACGTGATCAGCGATGGCGGCTATGCCGACAGAATAGTCAGCAATGCCCCGCTCAGCGAAGACGATTTCTTCATGGTGCCCAAGGTGGTCGAATAATGACCGTCTCGATCGCCATCGAAACGCCCTTGCAGGACGATGTGCGCGTGCTGGTCGAAAAACTCAACGCGCATCTGCTGCCGCTATCGCCGCCCGAATTCCAGTTCAAGATGACGGTCGAGCAAATGGCGGGGGCCGATACGACCGTGTTCGTCGCCCGCGACGAAAACGGGCAGGCCATTGGCTGCGGTGCGCTCAAAGTGCATTCGGCCGAGCTGGGCGAGGTCAAGCGCATGTTCACCGACCCGGAAATCCGCGGCAAGCGGGTGGGGTCGGCACTGCTCGCGGCGATCGAGGCGCTGGCGGCGGAAAAGGGGCTCGGCCAGCTCATGCTCGAAACGGGCACGGGGCCGGGCTTCGATGCGGCGCAGCGGCTCTATTCCCGCAGCGGCTTTACTTTGCGCGGCCCGTTCCTGGACTATCCCGATAGCGAATGGTCGGCATTTTTCGAAAAGCCGGTTCGGCAGGAGCAGACAGCATGAGAACGATACTCGTCCTGGGCCTGGGTCTCTTGGCCGCGCCGGCCTTCGCCCAGCCCGAATTTACCATCGACCAGAGCAAGCTTTACGTCACGCCGCCCGAGACCTGCGAGGCTTTGGAAAAGGGCGGGGCCGATGCCATGTCCGACGCCAATATCGCGGTGATGACCTTTTCCGGCGGCATCCAGTCGCTGGAATATAGCTGCGACTTTTTCGACGTCAAAAGCCACCCGACCAATCGCTCCTTCCTCGCCACGGGGATTTGCGATGCGCTGGGTGAAGTCTACCCCGACACATTTGCCATAACGCCCTATGACGAAAAGACCATCCAGGTGGTCTCGTCCTACGACGCAGCCATGCAGGCTGCCGGTGTTTTCGAGGCCTCCGACGCGACCGTTACGCCGGGCGCGACTTTGTATTACCGCTGCGACAATCTGAGCGAGATCCCCGTTGACTGACCTGACCAAACTGAGCCTTGCCCAGGCCCGCAAGGGGCTCAAGGACAAGAGCTTCACTTCGACCGAACTGACCGGCGCCTATCTCAAGGCGATCGAAGCGGCTAATCCCGCGCTCAATGCCTATGTGGCCGTGACCGGGGAACAGGCGCTCGATATGGCCAAGGGCAGCGACGACCGGCTCGGCAAGGGGCAGGGCGGGGCGTTGGAAGGCATTCCGCTTGGCATCAAGGACCTGTTCGGCACTAAGGGCGTGCATACCCAGGCGGCCAGCCATATCCTCGATGGCTTCAAGCCCGAATATGAATCGACCGTGACGAGCAATCTGTGGCGCGATGGCGCGGTGATGCTGGGCAAGCTCAATATGGACGAATTCGCCATGGGCTCGTCCAACGAAACCTCCTATTACGGCCCGGTGATCAATCCGATCCGCGCCGAAGGCAGCAATGCCAATCTGGTGCCCGGCGGCTCCTCGGGTGGTTCGGCTGCTGCCGTGGCCGCCTGGCTTTGCGCCGGGGCAACCGCAACCGATACCGGTGGCTCGATCCGCCAGCCTGCGGCGCTCACCGGTACCGTCGGCATCAAGCCGACCTATGGCCGCTGTTCGCGCTGGGGCGTGGTGGCCTTTGCCTCCTCGCTTGACCAGGCCGGCCCGATCGCCCGCACGGTGGAAGATACCGCGCTGCTGATGACCTCCATGTCCGGGTTCGACGCCAAGGATTCGACCAGCGTCGATATCGCAGTGCCCGATTTTGCCGCTGCGGTGGAGCGGGGCGTCAAGGGCCTCACCATCGGCGTGCCGCGCGAATACCGCATGGATGGCATGCCGGCCGAGATCGAGAAGCTGTGGAGCCAGGGGCTGGAATGGCTCAAGGCCGAAGGCGCCACCGTCAAGGACATCTCGCTGCCGCATACGAAATATGCCCTGCCGGCCTATTACATCGTGGCGCCGGCCGAGGCCTCGTCCAACCTGGCCCGCTATGACGGCGTCAAATACGGGCTGCGCGTATCGGGCAAGGACATTACCGACATGTACGAATTGACCCGCGCCGCCGGTTTCGGCCGCGAGGTCAAGCGGCGCATCATGATCGGTACCTATGTGCTGTCGGCCGGCTATTTCGATGCCTATTACGTCAAGGCACAGAAGGTGCGCACGCTGATCAAGAAGGATTTCGAAGATGCCTTCCATGCCGGCGTCGACGCCATCCTGACCCCGGCAACGCCCTCGGCGGCTTTCGGCATTGGCGATGAGACGCTCGCGGCCGACCCGGTGGCCATGTACATGCAGGACGTTTTCACCGTCACGGTCAACATGGCGGGCCTGCCCGGCATCGCGGTTCCGGCCGGCAAGGACGGGAAAGGGCTGCCGCTGGGGCTGCAGCTGATCGGCAAGCCCTTCGACGAAGAGACGCTTTTCGCCGCTGGCCGGGTGATCGAACGCAGCGCCGATACCGACTTCTCGCCCAAGCAGTGGTGGTAGTGCAACGCCGGGGTGACTTGATCCCGGCGTCAATCCGCACTACTTGGCGCCCATGCACAAATTGAAACTGGTTGTGACGCGGCCCATGGCGGCGTCCGGGCCGACAGGAACTTCGCCGATGGCCGCTGATATTTTCACCTCGCTCGACTGGTCCGAGCCGCCCAAGGACATGAGCAAGCCGCTGCAGGCGCTGTGGTGGCTCAAAAAGGGCGGCCTGCGCGTGGGCCCGGAATGGGAACAGGCTCACCTCATCGTGCAGGCCATGGAAGGTGTGCAGCAATTCGACTGGGTGCATGCGCTGATGCACTGGATCGAGGCGGATATGGGCAATGCCGATTACTGGTATCGCCGCGCCGGCAAGCGCCGGGCGACTGCCAGTGTTTCGCAGGAATGGGAACATATCGCGGCAGCGCTGAGTGACGTGACAAGGCACTAGGGGGCTTAACCCACTCCCAGAGCACCATCCCACCCACCACAATCGCTTCCCTCGGGCTTGACCCGAGGGCCTCTCGTCGTTTGTGCCGTGTTGAGAGTGGCCCTCGGGTCAAGCCCGAGGGAAGCGCGGTGGTTAGGGGGGCGTGGAACCCAATCAATACGCGGTGTCATTCCGGCGCAGGCCGGAATCCATATCCGTGGCCCTTCGCACACATCCAGCGTCGGGATAATCTTCAGCATGGATTCCGGCCTACGCCGGAATGACGCGGTGGTTGGGGATGTCTCCCAGACCATCGCAAACCGTCTACCGGTTATTCACCTCACTCCGCACCAGCTCCAAGCCGCGTTTGGTGATCCGGTACGGCTTGCCGCCCGATGATTTGATCGCCTTCTTGGCCTTGAGTTTCTTGAACAGCGCAAGCGTGCAATTGTTCATCAGCCAGCCGTCGCGATTGTAGAATTCAAGGCCGGTGACCTTGCCATTGTCGTCCCTGAGCAGCGCAATGCGGCCGCCCTGAGCGAGTGCATGCAGCACCCGCTGTTCGTTTTTCGAAATATCCATGAAAGTCTAGGGCCTGTGCCTGCGGGCGCGCTACGCAACCCGCGAACAAACGCTATCCGCCACCCGCATCGCGCAGGATGGCCGATTGTTCATTCTTGCCCCGTCGCGATTGGACGGGGCTTCAGACGGTTTCAGACTGACTAAACATGGGCTTTAAATAGCGGCGAGCTGACTTTCCGCCAAGTCTGGCCATGCAGAATGGTTGAAATCCTCGGCCTATCGGTGCAAACCAGCAACAGCCCTAGCTTGACTGGAATTTTGCCGTGACCGCTCAGAAATCGCCCGCCCAGTGTGAAACCAAGGATGACGTTCGCATCGAGATCGACCGGATCGATCAGGCGCTGCTGCATCTGTTTGCCGAGCGGCACCGCTATGTGACGCGCATGGCCGAGATCAAGACCGATCCGCATGAGGCGCGCGACCCCACGCGTATCGAAGCTGTCATCGCCAGGGTCCGGGATCGCAGTTTGGCTCTTGATCTCGACGAAGATCAGGCCGAACTTGTATGGCGTACCCTGATCGATTGGAACATCAACTACGAGAAGGGCATCATCGCGGCCCGCCGCCGCGCGGAATAGGGAGAGGTCCCATGCCCGGTATCACAATGCGCAAGGCAGAGCCCAAGGATGGCCACCGGCTGGCTGATATTGCCTATCGGGCCTGGGAAAGCAGCATTCTGCCGCTCTTGACCGAAAAACCCGGCATGCGCGAGGCCGAACAACGCCGCCTGGCCCAGGCCGTGTCGGAAACCATTTCGCGCATCATCGTCGCCGAAGTCGACGGCATTGCCGTGGCCTGGTGCTCGCGCTCGGCCCGCCGCGCCTATATTCCCTTCCTGTTCGTCATGCCCGAATTGCAGGGCCACGGGCTGGGCTCCATGCTGCTGCGCCGCATGGAATCCATGCTCGAACTCGAAGGCGCCGATCGGGTGCATCTGGAGACACCCGCTGATAATGTGCGCGCGGTGCGTTTCTATGAGAAGCAAGGCTACCGTATCCTCGCGCTGCGCCCCGACGGCAGGGCGGCTCATGAGCCCTTCATGAGCGTCCACCTCGAAAAACGGCTCGACCCCTTCGAAGGCGAGATCGACGACGAGGATTAGAAACCCTCACCTTTTATCCCACCCACATTCGCCTTCCGCGGACTTGATCCGCGGATCACTCCCAACGCAGTGGAAGCGACGAGAGGCCCGCGGATCAAGTCCGCGGGAAGTGCCAGTGGGTGGGGCTATCGCGGTGCAAAACAATTGCATCCGTCGCCCCCAGGCACTATGCGTTTCGCATATTCCTGCCTTCCGCTTAGGACTGCTCAATTGACTCTGATCGATACCCGTACCCCCCATCCGAAGCGCCTCATTGCCGGTTCCACCGGCGATTGGGAGGTGGTCATCGGCATGGAAGTGCATGCGCAGGTGACGAGCGAGAGCAAGCTGTTCTCCGGGTCTTCGACGGAATTCGGCAATCCACCCAATTCCAATGTGAGCTTCGTGGATGCGGCCATGCCAGGCATGCTGCCCACCATCAATGAGGAATGCGTGCGCCAGGCGGTACGCACCGGGCTGGGGCTCAAGGCCGCCATCAACAAGCGCAGCGTGTTTGACCGGAAGAACTATTTCTATCCCGATCTGCCGCAGGGCTATCAGATCAGCCAGTTCAAGGATCCCATCGTGGGCGAGGGCAAGGTGCTGCTCGATGTCGACGGGGAGAGCATCGAAATCGGTATCGAGCGGCTGCATCTGGAGCAGGACGCGGGCAAGTCCATCCACGACCAGCATCCCAATATGAGCTTTGTCGATCTCAACCGCTCGGGCGTGGCGCTGATGGAAATCGTCAGCAAGCCCGATCTGCGCTCGTCTGACGAGGCCAAGGCCTATCTCAGCAAGCTGCGCACCATCCTGCGCTATCTCGGCACTTGCGACGGCAATATGGAGCAGGGCTCCATGCGCGCCGACGTCAACGTATCGGTGCGTCGTCCCGGCGGCGAATTCGGCACGCGTTGCGAAATCAAGAACGTCAATTCGGTGCGCTTTGCCGGCCAGGCTATCGAATATGAGGCGCGCCGCCAGATCGACATTCTCGAAGATGGCGGCAGCATCGACCAGGAAACGCGCCTGTTCGACCCCAAGCTGGGCGAAACGCGCTCCATGCGGTCCAAGGAAGAAGCGCATGACTATCGCTATTTCCCCGATCCCGACCTGCTGCCGCTCGAGTTCGACGACGCCTTCATCGCCATGCTGGCTGAAAAGCTGCCGGAACTGCCGGACGAAAAGCAGGCCCGCTTCATCACCGATTATGGCGTGACGCCCTATGACGCCATGGTGCTGACGCTCGACCGCGAGACGGCCGACTATTACGAGGCCTGCGTGGCCCATGGCGGCACCAAGCGCGACGGCAAGGCCGTTGCCAACCTGCTCAATGCCGACGTGGCGGCCTATGCCAATAGCCAGGGCCTGGCGGTGTGGGAAACCCATCTCAAGCCCAGCCAGATCGCCGGGATTGTCGATCTGACGGCCGCGGGCACCATTTCGAGCAAGCTGGCCAAGGATCTACTGCAGATCATCATCGCCGAGGAGCCCGAGGGCGAGCCGGCCGACATCGTCGAGCGCCGCGGCATGAAGCAGGTGACCGATATGGGGGCGATCGAAAAGATCGTCGACGAAATCATCGCCGCCAATCCCGACCAGGTCGCCAAGGTGCTGGCCAAGCCGACCATGATCGGCTGGTTCGTCGGGCAGGCCATGAAGGCCTCGGGCGGCAAGGCCAATCCGCAGGCGCTCAACGAACTGATGAAGAAGAAGTTGGGGCTGGAGTAGATAGCACCCACCCACGGAGTCATTCCCGCGAAAGCTGGAATCCACTCTTGCGACCATGGATTGGCAAGAAAGAATGGATTCCCGCCTGCGCGGGAATGACGTAGTGACGAGTGCAGCAAAACAGAGGCTCCCGCTTTCGCGGGAATGACACTGTGGGGCCCTCCGATAGCCGTGCCACTTAAATCGGCTTGCCCACCGTCATCGCATCCCGGAAGACCGGGTCGGCATCGAAGAAGACCGGTTCGGGTGTTGCTCCCGTTGCGTCGAAGAAGCGGCTGAGGAAGCAGCGGAATGAGGCGCAGAGAGCGATGTCGGAAATTTCGATATCGGTAAAGCCTACCGCACGCAGGGCATCGATATCGGCGCGGGTGACCTTGGAGGCGTCGCGGGCGACCTGTTCGGCATAGGCCAGCATGGCGACTTCCTTTTCCGACAATCCGGCCGCGCGATAGTCGCGCTGCAGGGCGAGCACCCTGTCCTTGGAGCCGAGCTCCCGGGTCAGCGATCGGGCATAGACATGGGTGCAATAGGTCGAGGGAACCTGTTTGGCGGCGACGAAGGTGATGAGCCGCCAGCCGCGCATGCCCAGAGAAAAGTTTGCCTTGATGCCTTCCGAGAACTGCTCATAGAGCGCAAGCACCTCCGGCCGCGAGGTCCAGCAGCGGGTCGCCTCCATGACGAAGCCGATGCTTTGCAGTTCATGCTGGTAGATTTGGGCGACGTCCCCTGTCGCCTCCTTGGGGTCAACAGTCTTGAGAAACACTGGGTTGTTCTCCAGTTACCGCGGCGGGATCGTAGCGCCGCCGCGGCAAAAGGCAAAGGCCGGCGTCACGCGGGGGCGCGGCGCCCCAGCTTGAGTATGCGGCCATCGATGCAGAGCAGGCCGACAAAAACCAGCAGCATGCCCGCGATATGCACCGGCAGGATGGTTTCGCCCAACAGCGTCACGCCAAGAATGATGGCGACCACAGGCGAAATGAAGGTGTTGGAGGCAAAATTGGTGGCGCCGATGCGGGGCAGCAGCCGGTACATGATCTGGAAGGTCAATGCGGTCGAGAACAGGCCAAGGGCCAGCCAGGCGGCCCAGGTTTCCGGGCGCGTTGCATGCGGAACACCCTCGAAGGCAAAGGCGACGGGCACTGAGACGATGGCTGCGCCAGTAATGGCGATGGTGGCCAGGGTCGTTGGTTCGACCATGCGGAAGCTGCGGGCGACATTGAGCGTGACGGCATAGAGAATGGTGGCCAACAGGCAGAAGCCGATGCCGATGAGCTGATCCCCGGCATGCCCGCCGGTCAGCGCCGGTGAGGCCAGCAGCGCCGCGCCGGCAAAGCCAGCCACAACGCCGAGCGCCTTGTTCAGCCTGGCCTTCTCCCCGCCGGGCCAGAAATGGGCGACGACCACGGTGAGGATCGGGGTCAGCGCGTTGATGATCGCCGTGAGCCCGCTGGGAATATGGGCCTGGCCGAGGGGGAAGAGCGTAAAGGGCAGGGCATAGCTGAAGACACCCAACAGGCCCAGCTTGAGATAGAGCATGGGATCGCGCGGCAACGGTTTGCGCAGGGCGAAGAAGATGATCCAGCTGGCAACAGCCGCAATGCTCACACGGCCGGCCGCGACCCAGATCGGCCCCAGCTCGCGAATGAGAACGGCATTGAACAGGAACGAGCATCCCCAGATGCTGCCGACAAAGATGAGCAATGCCCAGTCACGCGTGGCCATGTGATTCCTCCCAGCCCGTTAGCGAGGCGAACCTACGCCTGACCAGAACAAAGGTCGAACCGATTTTGACGATGGATGCCATAAGCGTCGCTGATGGGAGAATGCTGCCATGCAGGACCGGCAATGGTCGGGCGGGGCCGGGCTCAATAGTCTTTGCTGGCATAACAATGAGGGAAAAATGCAAAAAACCAAAATTGCCGCCGCCTTGCTCGCTACCCTGACTGTCACGCCAGGGCTGGCCGCCGAAACACTGGACGCCACGCCGCGCATTGCCGTGATGTCGGCCTTCGCGCCCGAATGGATCGCGCTGCAGGACGCACTCAGCGAGCGCAAGGACTATAAAGTCAACGGCACGACCTTCGCGACGGGCTTGATCGAGGGCAAGCCGGTCGTGCTGTTCCTGACCGGGGTCAGCATGGTCAATGCGGCGATGACGTCGCAGCTTGCGCTGGACGTGTTTAATGTCGAAAGCATCGTCTTTTCTGGCATCGCCGGGGGCGTCAATCCGGAGCGGCATATCGGGGATGTCATCGTGCCGGCTCAATGGGGGCAATATCTCGATGTGATCCTGGCGCGTGAGACCAGCGAGGGCGAATTCACGCCGCCGCCCTTCCTGGAGGCGCCGTTTCCCAATTTCGGCATGATCTTCCCGCAGGAAGTCAGCATTGCCCGTGAGGGGGCTGAGCCGGAGAACAGGTTCTGGTTTGCCGTCGATCCGGATCTGCTGGCGGTGGCCGAAAAGGTCGCGGCCGAGATCAACCTAGAAGATTGCGTCGAGGCCAATGCCTGCCTCACCACAGCGCCCGGCATCTATGTCGGGGGCAATGGCGTGTCCGGCGCGGCATTCGTCGATAACGCGGCCTTCCGCGAATATGCTTTCGGCACATTCGAGGCCCAGGTGCTGGATATGGAGAGCGCGGCCGTTGCGCATGTGGCCTACGCCAATGACGTGCCGTTCATCGCCTTCCGTTCGCTCTCGGACCTAGCCGGCGGCGGCGAAGGCGAAAACGAGATGGGCACGTTCATGGGACTGGCCTCGGCCAATTCAGCGGCCGTGGTGACGGCCTTCATCGCTGCGCTGCCAAACTAGAGCGGCGCGATCTCGCCCGAGGCCAGCATGCGCAGGGCCTCGGGGTAGATGCGATGTTCGGCGGCCAGGGTGCGCTCGGCCAGGGTTTCGGCCGTGTCGCCGGGCAGGATCGGTACTTCGGCTTGGAGGATTGCCGGGCCGTCATCCAGTTCGGGGATGACCCAATGGACGGTGCAGCCGTGAACCGTGGCGCCATCGTCCAGCGCCTGCTGATGGGGGTGCAGGCCCTTGTATTTGGGCAGCAGGGAGGGGTGGATATTGAGCATCCGCCCGGTCCATTTGCGGGCAAAGCCGTTGGAAAAGATGCGCATGAAGCCGGCAAGGCAGACGTAATCCACCTCCCAATCTTCAAGCGTTGCATCGATCACGGCGTCAAACGCTTCGCGCGAGGCAAAGTCCTTGTGCGAACGGGTGGCCGTGGGCACCCCATTGGCCCGAGCATATTCGAGGCCGGGTGCATCGCTCTTGTTGGAAAAGACCCCAACGATTTCAGCCGGATAATCGGCATGCTTCGCAGCCTGTATCAAGGCCTGCATATTCGAGCCGCGGCCCGAAATCAGGATAGCGACGCGTTTCTTGCCTGGAACGATGCGGCGAACGCTCACAGCGAGAGCGCGCCTTCAAAGGTCACCGGCTCGCCGGTGCGCTCGGTGAGCTTGCCGACGATGGAGGCCGTTTCGCCGGCGGCGGTGAGATGTTCCACCAGCTTTTCGGCATCCTCGGGCGTGACGGCGACCAGCATGCCGACGCCGCAATTGAAGGTGCGCAGCATTTCGCTGGTGTCCATGCCGCCGACATGGCTGAGCCAGCCGAAGACCTTGGGCACGGTAATGGCGTTTAGATCGACATGGGCGGCCAGATGGTCGGGCAGCACACGGGGGATATTGTCGATGAAGCCGCCGCCCGTGATATGGGCCAAGGCCTTGATGCCGATGCCGGCCTTGAGCGCGGCAAGCAGTGGCTTCACATAGATGCGGGTGGGCGTTAGCAGGGCCTCGGAGAGCGACTGGCCGGGCGCGAAGGGCGCGTCCATGAACCAGTCGATGCCGGAAATCTCGACGATCTTGCGGACCAGCGAATAGCCGTTGGAATGGACGCCCGACGAGGCGATGGCCACGAGGGTGTCGCCGGCCGCGATATCGGGGCGGGGCAGGAGGGCGCCACGCTCGGCGGCGCCAACGGCAAAGCCGGCGAGGTCATAGTCGTTGCCGTGATACATGCCGGGCATTTCGGCGGTCTCGCCGCCGATCAGCGCGCAGCCAGCAATGCGGCAGCCCTCGGCAATGCCCGAGACGATGGCGGTGCCCTGTTCGACATCGAGCTTGCCGGTGGCGAAGTAGTCGAGGAAGAACAGCGGCTCGGCGCCCTGCACGATGATGTCGTTGACGCACATGGCCACCAGGTCCTGGCCGATAGTCGAATGATTGCCGGTATCGATGGCAATCTTGAGCTTGGTGCCCACCCCGTCATTGGCCGCGACCAGCACCGGATCGGTAAATCCGGCTGCCTTGAGATCGAACAAGCCGCCAAAGCCGCCGATCTCGCCATCGGCGCCGGGGCGGCGCGTGGAACGAACGGCTGGCTTGATCGCTTCTACCAGCGCATTGCCGGCATCGATGTCGACGCCTGCCTGCTTGTATGAAAGGCCGTTTGGTGTCAGGTTTTGTGGATCGGACATAGGCTTGGAACCGTTTGGGGAAAGCGTGCGCAAAGCCATTACCGGAAAGCAAAGTCGGTTGCCAACGCCGGAGCCGGAAGCTAGAGGGCCTGATAGCTTCTCCACCATTCCGACGCAAGGGCCGTACGGCAAGATGACACTGCGCAATCAAGTCCTGATCTGGGTCGCGTTCCTGGTGGTGCTGGTACTGCTGCTCTGGCTGTTCCGCGGCATCCTGTTGCCATTCGTGGTGGGCGCGGCGCTGGCTTATCTGCTCAATCCGCTGGTCAACCAGTTGCAGAAGTGGCGTTTCAGCCGTGGCTGGGCCACGGCGGTGGTGCTGCTCTGCGTGATCACCATCATTGTCAGCCTGTTCTTCATGCTGGTGCCGCTGATCGGCCAACAGGTCATCGGCCTGGTCCAGCGCCTGCCCGGCTACGTTACGGACCTGCAGGCATTGGTCACCAAATGGTCGCCGGAAATCAATGAATGGCTGGGGCCGGAACGGGCTGCGCAATTGCAGACCAGCATCAGCGGCATGGCGAGCCAGGTGCTCGGTTTTATCGCCACGCTACCGGCGGAGCTGGTCAATATCGGACTGACCGGGGCCGGCGTCATCGGCTTCACGCTGCTGACACCCGTCGTGGCCTTCTATCTGCTGCTCGACTGGGAGGGCATGGTGCGCGGGTTGCAGGGGCTGCTGCCCCGGGATTCGCGCGGGGAAATCAACGGCATCCTCGGCGATATCGACAAATCCATGGCGGGCGTTATTCGCGGGCAGGGCGGCGTGCTGCTGATCGACGCTGCCTATTACGCCACGGCGCTGAGCCTGATCGGCCTCAATTTCGGGCTGGCGGTCGGCCTGATGGCCGGGTTGCTCAGCTTTATTCCGTTTGTGGGCTTCGCCTTCGGCTTTGCGCTGTCGGTCGGCATCGCCATCGTGCAGTTCTGGCCCAATTACTGGATGGTGGTGGCCGTCTGCGCCATTTTCCTGGGCTGGCAGTTTATCGAGGGCAATATCCTTTATCCCAAGCTGGTCGGCTCCTCGATCAACATCAACCCGGTCTGGCTGATGTTCGCCCTGCTGGCTTTCGGCGCGCTGTTCGGTTTTGTCGGGCTGCTGCTGGCGGTGCCGCTTGCGGCCATTGTGGGCGTGCTGATCCGCTATGGCGTGCGAAAATACAAGGCGAGCACGCTTTACAAGGGCACCAATGGGGACGCCGATGGCGATGCCAGCGCGGCCTGACATGGACGATGCCAGTGAGGCCAGCGGGCAGCTCGCCTTCGAGCTGTCGCACACGCCTGCCCAGGGTGAAGCCGATTTTCTGGTGGGCGAGGGCAATGAACTGGCCCATGGCCGGATTTTTGCTTTTCCGCACTGGTCCGAGCCGCTGACGCTGCTGATCGGGCCTGCGGCTTCGGGGAAATCGCATCTGGCGCGGATTTTTGCCGATCGGAGCGGCGCGCATTTCGCTGGTGTCGATGAACTGGAGGCGCTGGCGACGCAAGGCGGACAGACCCCGCTGGTGGTCGAGGATGTGGATCGCCTGGGCTATGATGAGGCGGGGCTTTTTCACCTGCTCAACCAATCCATGCGCGACCAGCGCGCCATTTTGCTGACGGCGCGGGAAGAGGTTGCGAATTGGCCGCTGGCGACCGATGATGTCCGCTCACGGGCCCGGCGGGCAACCGCTTTCAGCCTTGAAATGACGGACGACATTCAATTGTCACAGATGTTCGTGAAACTGTTCGGCGATCGACAGATCAAGGTCGATCCCAGAATTATCGGCTACCTCGTCGCGCGCATGGAGCGCTCAACCGAGGAAGTCGTGATTCTTGCTGACCTCATGGATAGGCTGGCCCTGGCAAAGGGTACGGCCATTACCCGCAGCATCGCCGCCGATGCGCTCGACCGCCGCCAGGTCGCCCGCGGCGCGAAGCAGCACGAACAGGATTGGGATGAGCACGACGATGAATGAAATGAGCGAGTTTGCCGAAGCCGATGCGGGCGTGCCCGACGCCGAGGCTCTCCGCACCAGCCCGGCCCGGTTCGTCAACCGCGAGGTCAGCTGGCTGCAGTTCAATATGCGCGTGCTCGAAGAGGCCGGCAATGAAAGCCATCCGCTGCTCGAACGGCTGCGCTTCGTCTCGATCTCGGCCAATAATCTCGACGAATTCTACATGGTCCGCGTGGCCGGCCTTAAAGGCCAGCTGCGGGCAGGGCTGTCCAAGCAGAGCGCGGACGGGCTGACCCCGGCCGAGCAGCTCGAAGAGATCGCAACACTCGCCCAGCATTTGCAGCTTGAGCAGCAGGACCATTGGCAAAACCTGCGCGAAGAGCTTTTTGCCCAGAACGTGGTGATCCACGAGCAGGATGACCTCAGCGCCGATCAGGTCAATTACCTGCAAAAGCTGTTTCGCGAGGAAATCTTCCCGGTGCTGACGCCGATCGCTGTCGATCCGGCGCACCCATTCCCATTCATCCCCAATCTGGGCCTGGCGCTGGCTTTCGAGCTGCGCCGCCCTGATAGTGACCAACCGCTGACCGCGCTGGTGCGCATTCCGGGCAATCTTGACCGTTTCATCAACCTGCCCACCGGTCTCGTATCGGAAGGGCGGACTGAAGTTGTTACTATAGATACCCTGGTCAAGCTCTTCTTTCACAAGATGTTTCCGGGTCACGAAGTGGTCGGCTCGGGCGCCTTCCGCATCATTCGTGACAGCGAAATCGAAATCGACGACGAAGCGGCCGACCTGGTGGTGGAGTTCGAATCCGCGCTGCGCCAGCGCCGCCGTGGCCAGGTGATCCGGCTCGAAATCGAAAGCTCCATGCCCCGCGCCCTCAAGCGCCAGATCGGCGAGCAGTTGGGCGTCAAGGAAGGCGACGTCTTCGAGGTGCAGGGCTTCCTGGGGCTCGCCGATGCTCGCAAGATCTGCGATGTCGATCGCCCCGATCTCAAGTTCACGCCCTATCTCGCCCGCTTCCCCGAGCGCATCCGCGACTATAATGGCGATAGCTTTGCCGCCATCCGGGCCAAGGACATTCTGGTCCACCATCCGTTCGAGAGTTTTGATGTGGTGGCGCAGTTCCTGATGCAGGCGGCGCGCGACCCCGATGTCGTCGCCATCAAGCAGACGTTGTACCGCACCTCCTCGGACAGCCCGATTATCAAGGCGCTGGTCATGGCGGCGGAAGCCGGCAAGTCGGTGACGTGCCTGGTCGAACTCAAGGCGCGCTTTGACGAAGAAGCCAATATCCGCTGGGCGCGCGACCTGGAGCGGGCAGGGGCGCAGGTGGTGTTCGGCTTTATCGAGCTCAAGACCCACGCCAAGATGAGCCAGGTGGTCCGCCGCGAAAAGGGCAAGCTGGTCAGCTATTGCCATATCGGCACGGGCAATTATCACCCGATCACCGCCAAGATTTATACCGATCTCAGCTATTTCACCATCGATCCCGCCATCACGCGCGATGTGGCGCGGGTGTTCAATTTCATCACCGGCTATGCCCGGCCGACCGAGCTTGAAACCATTGCGGTTTCCCCGGTCAATCTGCGCCAGACGCTGATCGACGATATCGGCCGCGAGATCGAGCATGCTCGCCAGGGCAAGCCCGCCAGCATCCTGCTCAAGATGAATTCCCTGGTCGATCCGCAGGTCATCGACGCGCTTTACGACGCGAGCCAGGCTGGGGTGAAGGTCGATCTGATCGTGCGCGGCATCTGCTGCCTGCGTCCGGGCATTCCCGGTTTCTCGGACAATATCCGCGTGAAATCGGTGGTCGGCCGGTTCCTCGAGCACAGCCGCATCTATTGCTTCGGCAATGGCGAGGCCATGCCCAATCCCAATGCGCGGGTCTACATCTCATCCGCCGATATCATGGGGCGGAACCTTGATGGCCGCGTCGAGATCATGGTGCCGATTCTCAACAAGACCGTGCATAAGCAGATTCTGGACCGGATTCTGGTTGCCTATCTGCGCGACAACCAGCAGAGCTGGGAAGTGTTGCCAGACGGCAGTTCACACCGGGTGCGCATCGCCGAAGGCGAAGAAACGTTCAATGCGCATGACTACTTCATGACCAATCCGTCGCTGTCGGGTCGCGGCAGCGCCGGCATAGGTGAAGGCGACGAGGGTACGGTTTGACACAATTCTGGGGCGTCGATGCCGATCCGACGGCACAGGGGCGAATCAAAGGCGCCAAGCCTGTGGCCGTCCTCGATATCGGGTCCAACTCGGTTCGCCTCGTCGTCTATGAGCGCCATGCGCGCTCGCTGACACCCCTCTACAACGAAAAAGCCGCCTGCGCCCTTGGGCGCGGGATGGCCCAGACGGGACGCCTGGCCGACGCCAATGTCGCCCAGGCGCTTAATGCGATAAAGCGCTTCGCCCTGGTGGCCCGCATGATGCGGGTCGGCAAAGTTCATGTGCTGGCGACTTCGGCCGTGCGCGATGCGGCCAATCGCGACGACTTCGTCGCCGCCGTCGAAGCCATCATGGAAACCAAGGTCCATGTGCTGAGCGGCGAGCGCGAGGCCCACTTCGCCGCGCTTGGCGTGGTGGCCGGCATTCCCGGGTTCAACGGCATTGTGGGCGATCTGGGCGGGGGCAGCCTCGAACTCTCCGCGATCCGCGACGGCAACGACACCAATGGGGAATCGCACGAGCTCGGCGTGATCCGGCTGCAGGACGACAGCGATGGCAATCCGGCCAAGGCCGCGGCCCTGGTGCGTGAGCGCCTCGAAACGTCCATTCTCAAGACCATCAGCCCGGGCAACAGCTTTGCGGCCATTGGCGGCACCTGGCGTGCGCTGGCCAAGCTGCACCAGGTCATGCGCGATTATCCGCTGCATATGGTCCAGCACTATGTCGTGCCGGCCGAGGATATGATCGCGCTTTGTGCCGAAATCGTCGCCGCGGGCTCGCTCAAGAACTATCCCGGTTCGGATTTCGTCAGCTCCTCCCGCCGCGACCTGGTGCCCTTCGGCGCCGCCGTTCTGGGCGAAGTGCTCAAGAGCGGCAAGTTTGCCAATGTGATGTTTTCGGCGCTGGGGGTTCGCGAGGGTTATCTTTTTGGCCTGCTGGACGCCAAGGAACAGGCAATCGACCCATTGATCCAGGCCGCCGAGGAATTGTCGGTGCTGCGGTCGCGGTCGCCGTCGCATGCCAATGACCTGATTGAGTTCACCGGTCAGTACTTCGCCGCTGCGGGCATTGCAGAGACATCGGATGAAACGCGCCTCCGCACGGTTGCGTGCCTCCTGGCCGATATCGGCTGGCGCGCCCATCCGGATTATCGCGGTTCGCAAAGCGTCGATGCGGTGGCCTATGGCTCATTGACCGGCGTCGACCATCCGGGCCGCGCTTTCCTGTGCCAGGTCATTGCAGTGCGCTATGGCGGCCTCAAGATGAAGGGCGTCGATCACCCGCTGCTCGGCCTTGCGCCCGAGGCGGAGATGCTGCGCGCCAAGCTGATCGGGGCGCTGTTCCGCGTCGCCTATCCGATGACGGCGGCCATGCCCGGCATTCTGCCGCGCATCCGCTTCGAGGTGGAGGGGCCGACGCTGACCCTCGTGCTACCGCAGGATTTCGCCTTTCTCGATGGCGAGCATCTGAGTGGGCGGCTGGACCAGTTCGCCAATCTCGCCGGCTACAAGGCTTCGTTCATTCGGGCCACGAGCTAAACGAGCCGGCGGCTACTCGGCCGCTTCTGCCTGCACGACGGGAAATTCGATAATGCCCTTGCGCGTGGCGGCGAGCCCGACGCGGCCATGCTTTATGGCCAGGGCCTTTTCCCCAAACAGCTTGCGCCGCCAGCCCTTGAGGGCGGCCACATCGGCCTCGTCATCGAGCACCAGGGCATCGATATCGTCAGAGGTGGCGATGATCCGCGCGGCAACGCCATGCTGTTCGGACACCGATTTCAGCAGTACGCGGATAAGATCGCCCACCGCGCCCTTGGGCGAGGGGCCGCGATAGCGCTCGGGCATGCTCGGCAAATCGGCCTTGCCCAGTGCCTCGACATCCTTGAGCAGCGCCATGATTTCGCCTGCGGCTGCGCTGCGGCCAAAGCCGCGCGGCACGGCGCGCAGCTTGTCGAAGGCATCGGGAGTCAGGGGCCGTTGCATGGCCAGCTCGAACAGCACATCGTCCTTGAGCACGCGGCTGCGCGGCTGGTCGCCATCCTGCGCGCGCTTTTCGCGCCAGCCGGCCAGAACCTTGAGCGCGGCAAGATCACGCGGCCGGTTGATTTTCATCTTCAGCCGTTCCCAGGCCTTATCCGGCTGCACCACATAGGTATCGATGCTGCGCAGGACGCCCAGCTCGTCTTCCACCCAATCCCAGCGCTTGGTTGCGTCCACCTGCTTGCGCAGCTCGCGATAGATGTCGCGCAGATAGGTGACGTCGGCCAGCGCATAGGTCAGCTGCTTTTCCGAGAGCGGGCGGGCCGACCAATCGGTGAAGCGGGAGGATTTATCGAGCTCTACATTGGTGATGGACCGCACCAGATTGTCGTAGGACACGCTGTCGCCGAAGCCGCAAACGCTCGCGGCGATCTGGGTGTCGAAGATATTGACCGGCACCTTGCCGGTGAGCTTGACGAAAATTTCCACATCCTGCCGGGCGGCATGGAATACCTTGGTGACATCGGGATTGGCGAGCAATGCGAAAAACGGAGACAGGTCGATCCCTTGCGCCAGGGGGTCAATCAGCACGGCTTCATCGTCTGTAGCGGCCTGGATCAGACAGAGCTTTGGCCAGTAAGTGGTTTCGCGCAAAAACTCGGTATCAACCGTTACGAAATCAAACTGGGCGGCGCGCTCGCAGAAGGCCGCGAGCGTATCTGTGGAAATTAGGGCGTCCATACCGGTTTCCGTCTCAAAATAGTCAAGATTGTTCCTAGCAGGTGCTGCGGCGTCACTCCAGAAGTGAATCTTTAAGCATAAGGAATTGGTTAGCACGGCCTCGTGATCCGGTTGAATCGCTTCTGCCGGTCCAACTTGACAAGCCTGCCGACCCATGCGCTTTTCCGGCCCAAGATTCCGGCCTTTTACCGAGTTCCGACATGACAACACATCGATACCGCTCGCACACCTGCGGGGCCCTGACAGCCCAGGATGCGGGCCAGACCGTCCGTCTCAGCGGCTGGGTACACCGTATCCGCGACCATGGCGGCCTGCTGTTCATCGATCTGCGCGATCATTACGGCCTCACCCAGGCGGTCATCGACCCCGATTCTCCGGCTTTCGCTGCCGCCGAGAAGGTGCGCGCCGAATGGGTGCTGCGCATCGATGGCGAAGTGAAGCTGCGTGACGCGGCTGCCGTGAATCCGAACCTGCCCACGGGCGCGGTTGAAATCTATGTCCGCGAGATCGAAGTGCTCTCGGCCGCCAAGGAATTGCCGCTGCCGGTGTTTGGCGACCAGGAATATCCCGAGGATGTGCGCCTCAAGTATCGCTTCGTCGATCTGCGCCGCGAAAAACTGCATGCCAATATCGTCAAGCGCACCAAGGTGATCTCCGCCATGCGCCGCGACATGGCGACGGCCGGCTTTGCCGAATATTCGACGCCGATCCTCACCGCTTCCTCGCCTGAGGGGGCGCGCGACTTCCTGGTGCCCAGCCGTATCCATCCCGGCAAGTTCTTCGCGCTGCCGCAGGCGCCCCAGCAGTATAAGCAGCTGCTGATGGTGGCCGGCTTCGATCGCTATTTCCAGATTGCGCCGTGTTTCCGCGACGAAGATCCGCGCGCCGACCGGTTGCCGGGCGAATTCTACCAGCTCGACCTGGAAATGAGCTTCGTGACCCAGGAAGACGTCTGGAACACGATGGCCCCTATCATCACCGGCATCTTCGAGGAATTCGCTGATGGCAAGCGCGTCACCAAGGAATGGCCGCGTATTCCCTATGATACGGCGATCCGCAAATATGGCTCGGACAAGCCAGACCTGCGTAACCCGATCGAGATGCAGGCGGTCACCGAGCATTTTGCCGGTTCGGGCTTCAAGGTCTTTGCCGGCCAGATCGAGGCCGACGACAAGGTCGAAGTGTGGGCCATTCCCGCACCTACCGGCGGCAGTCGTGCCTTCTGCGACCGCATGAACGCCTGGGCGCAGGGCGAAGGCCAGCCAGGCCTTGGCTATATCTTCTTCAAGGACGGGCAGGGCTCCGGCCCCATCGCCAAGAATATCGGCGAAGAACGCACCGCCGCCATCAAGGCCCAGCTCGGCCTCAACGATGGCGACGCGGTGTTCTTCGTCTGCGGTCGCCCGGCCAAGTTCTACAAGTTTGCCGGGGAAGCCCGCACCAAGGCCGCCACCGATCTGAACCTGGTGGATACCGAGCAGTTCGCCCTGTGCTGGATCGTCGATTTCCCGTTCTACGAATGGGATGAAGAGGAAAAGCGCGTGGACTTCGCGCATAATCCCTTCTCCATGCCGCAGGGCGGGATGGACGCGCTCAACAGCCAGGACCCGCTGACCATCAAGGCCTATCAGTATGATGCGGTCTGCAATGGGTATGAAATCGCCTCCGGCTCGATCCGTAACCAGCTGCCCGAGACCATGGTCAAGGCGTTCGAACTGACCGGAAAGAGCCGTGACGAGGTTG
The DNA here is from genome assembly GCF_030159855.1 of Devosia yakushimensis. Lineage (NCBI taxonomy): Bacteria > Pseudomonadati > Pseudomonadota > Alphaproteobacteria > Hyphomicrobiales > Devosiaceae > Devosia > Devosia yakushimensis. The sequence continues at coordinate 1,527,389 of NZ_BSNG01000001.1, forward strand.
AGGAGCAGTTTGGCGGCCTCTATCGCGCCTTCCAGTATGGGGCTCCGCCACATGGTGGCGCGGCTTTCGGCATCGATCGCATCGTCATGCTGATCTGCGGCGTGCAGAACCTGCGCGAAATCACGGCCTTCCCGATGAACCAGCAGGCTGAAGACCTGCTGATGAACGCGCCGAGCCCGGCTTCCGCCAAGCAGCTGCGCGAGCTCAGCATAAGGCTCAACGTGCAGGACAAGTAGGCCTTCGAATATGGCTGCAAGAAGGGGCGGGGACCGGCTTAGTCGCCGCCCTTTTTGTGCCTGGCCGACCGGATTAATCAGCGTTAATGATGCGTTAAACGCATATTGTTACGCGTAGGATGACCAAGGGTCTCTTTCCGGATTCGTTCTGTGCAGTCGCGGTACTCCCACATCCTGATGCTTTTGGGCGCCATCCTGGCGTTCGTGCCCATTCTGGCGGTGGATTATCTGCTCGACGCCTATGTGCGTGTGCGCGAAAAAGCGATTATACAACAATCAGCTAACCTGATCAGTTCACAGATTGAAATCGGTGCGCTTGACGCCGTGGGGTCCCTCCGGCGCATCCTGGCTTCCAGCCCTTCGCTCTGCACGCCGACCTTCGTCGCCAATGTGCAGAATGAGATCGAGTCCAGCCTCAATATGAAGCAGGTGCTGGTCGAGAATGCCGATGGCGTCCAATATTGCGATGCTTTTGGCCGCTCGGTCAGCTATTCGCCGCTGTCGCAAAGCCTGCCGATACCGGGCCACACCGAGACGATCACCGTGGTCAAGCTCGGTGAAATGGCCATGCCCGCGCTCAAGATCACCCAGATATTTGGCACCACGCGCCGCGTTTCCGCCTTTGTACCCCTCATCGGGCAAAGCCGCGATGGGCTGGCCAAGACCATTCCGACGGCGGGTATATTGCGGGTGGTGCTGACCAATGGCACGCCGGTTTTTACCATTGGCGATGCGGCTGCTTTCGACCAGGAAGAACCGGGCACCGAATTTGTGTCCGCCCAAAGCTTTGCCGGCGAATTGCCGCTCAAGGTCGAATCCGCCGTGCCCTTTGCCATAGTGCGTGCCGGCTATGCCGATCTCGACGTGAGTTTCACCGTTCTGGCGTGCCTGATGAGCGCGGTCTTCCTGCTGACGGCATTGCATTATGTCCGCCGCTCGCGCGTGCCGGCCTTCGATCTGGAACGCGCCATCGCCCGCGGGCAGATCAAGCCCTATTACCAGCCGGTCATCAATTTGCGGACGGGCCAGTTGATGGGCTGCGAAGTGCTGTGCCGCTGGGAGAAGCGGAATGGGGAAATCGTCCCGCCCGGCGCTTTCATCGATTATGCCGAAGTTACCGGCCTTGCCATTCCCATGACGCTGTCGCTGATGCAGCAGGTTAAGTTCGATCTCGGCGAACTGTGCCGCCAGATGCCCGACCTCAAGGTCTCGATCAACCTGTTCGAGGGCCATTTCCGGGATGGCAGCATCGTCGAAGACGTGCAGGCCATTTTCGGCAATTCTCCCATTGCATACCGGCAATTGGTGTTCGAGATCACCGAGCGGCGTCCGCTGGCCAATTCCACGGTAGCGATCAGCGTGATCGCGGGCTTGCATGCCCTGGGGTCCAAGCTTGCCATGGACGATGCGGGCACGGGGCATTCCAACCTGGCCTATCTCGGAACGCTCGGCGTGGATGTCATCAAGATCGACCGTATTTTCGTTGATATGATCAAGCCCGACACGACACAGGTGCCGGTGCTGGATGGGCTGATTGCCATGGCCAAGGACCTCAATTGCGAGATCGTGGCCGAGGGCGTCGAAACCGAAGCGCAGGCGCTTTATCTGCGGGCGCGCGGTGTGCTGCAGGCGCAGGGCTTCATTTTCGCGCCCGCATTGAAGGTTGGGGCATTCAAGGAACTGGCCATAGCGCTGCAGGCAACCCAGCCGCAGCGGCGGCGCGCAGAAAGCGCAGTCGCCACTGCTGCCTAGGACGTGCGGGGATTCCGTGATGGCGGCCTGCAAATGGCGGTTTTCTGCGCTTCCGGTGCTCACGTACCCAAACGTACGTTCCGCTCCGGTTCTCGAAAGCCACCATTTTCGCTGGCGCGGACCTTCGGTTCGGCTCGCCCTGACGGAATCCTCGCACGTCCTGGTTTGGCAATAGGTCTTGGGACATTAGGTCTTTTCATCCTGCCGGATTGATGGCACGTACGCGTGCCGGCAATCCATTTGCATTGATGGCCGGATCGCCAGGAGAATATCTCGTGTCCACCGACATCAACGAGCAGCGGAAGGCCCTTCGCGAAGCGGCTCTGCATTTCCACGAATTCCCCAAGCCCGGCAAGCTGGAGATCCAGCCGATCAAGCCGTTGGGCAACCAGCGCGACCTGGCATTGGCCTATTCGCCCGGTGTGGCCGCGCCTTGCGAGGAAATTGCCGAGAATCCCGATAGCGTGGCGCGTTATACCTCGCGGCAGAACCTGGTCGCGGTGATCTCCAACGGTACGGCCGTGCTTGGCCTGGGCAATATCGGCGCACTGGCTTCCAAGCCCGTGATGGAGGGCAAGGCCGTCCTGTTCAAGAAATTCGCCGGTATCGATGTGTTCGATCTCGAGATCGACGAGATCGAGCCCAAGAAATTCATCGATGCCGTAGCGCCGCTCTGGCCGACCTTCGGCGGCATCAACCTGGAAGATATCCGCGCGCCCGATTGCTTTGAAATCGAGGAAACCCTGCGCGAGCGCATGCCGATTCCGGTATTCCATGACGACCAGCACGGCACCGCGATCATTGTCGGTGCGGCGGTGCTGAACGGGCTGGAGCTGGCCGGCAAGAAGATCGAGGACGTCAAGATCTGCACGTCCGGGGCAGGGGCCGCGGCCATTGCCTGCCTCAATGTGCTGGTGGCGCTGGGCGCGAAATACGAGAACATCTGGGTCGCCGACAAGGATGGCCTGGTCACCCACAAGCGCAATGACGTCAACGACAAGTGGCGCGGCCAATTCCGTCGCACCAGCGATGCCACGAGCCTCGCCGAAGTCATCGAGGGCGCCGATGTGTTCCTGGGCCTTTCGGCCGCCGGTGCGCTCAAGCCCGAAATGCTGGCGAAGATGGCGCCCAAGCCGCTCATCCTGGCGCTGGCCAATCCGAACCCCGAAATCATGCCGGAACTGGCCAAGGAAACCCGGCCGGACGCCATGGTCTGCACCGGCCGTTCGGACTATCCGAACCAGGTCAACAATGTGCTGTGCTTCCCCTTTATCTTCCGCGGGGCGCTCGACGTTGGCGCCACCACGATCAATGAAGAGATGAAGCTGGCCGCCGTGCGCGCCATTGCCAAGCTGGCGCATGAACCGGGGCTGGAATCCTCGCCTTCGGGCGCGCCAGCCGTTTATGGGCCAGAGCACATCATCCCCAATCCGTTCGACCAGCGGCTGATTCTGCGCATCGCCCCGGCGGTTGCCCGCGCGGCGATGGAATCGGGCGTCGCCAAAAAGCCGATCACCGATTGGAAGGCCTATTTCGACAGCCTCAACCGCTTCGTGTTCCGCTCGGGCCTGGTGATGAAGCCGATCATCGACCGCGCGCAGGGGCAGAACAAGCGCATTGCCTTTGCCGATGGCGAGGACGAGCGCGTGCTCCGCGCCACGCAGGTCCTGCTGGAAGAACGCATTGCCCGGCCCATCCTGATCGGCCGTCCGGCGGTGATCGAGGCGCGCATCGAACGCTTCGGCCTCAATCTCAAGCCAGGCAGCGATTTCGAGGTCATCAACCCCGAAGACGATCCGCGCTATCGCGATTATGTCTCGCTGTTCCACTCGCTGGTCGGCCGCGACGGGGTCACGCCCGATACGGCCCGGCAGATGGTGCGCACCAATACCACGGTGATTGGGGCCTTGGCCGTCAAGCGCGGCGAGGCCGATGCGCTGATCTGCGGCCTGCAGGGGCGTTTTATCAAGCATGTGCGTGATATCCGCTCGGTCATCGGCCTGCAGGACGGGCTTAATGATGTCTCGGCGCTGTCCATGCTGATCATGCCGCGTGGCGCGTTCTTCCTGGCCGACACCTATGTCAACCAGGACCCGACAGCCGACGAGATCGTGCGCATCACGCTGCAGGCGCGCGACCACCTCAAGCGCTTCAATATCGAGGCGCGTGCGGCCCTGCTCAGCTATTCGAATTTCGGTTCGCGCGACGGCGACAGCGCCTACAAGATGCGCGAAGCCTATAAGAAGCTCAAAGCCATTGCCCCGGACCTGATTGTCGAGGGCGAAATGCAGGGCGATCTGGCGCTCAATCAGGACCTGCGCGAGCGCTATGTGCCCGATACGATCCTCAACGGGGAAGCGAACCTGCTGATCTTCCCCAATCTCGACGCGGCCAACCTTTCCATGACGCTGCTCAAGGAAATGAACAATGCGCTGTCGGTGGGGCCGATCCTGATGGGGCCGAAATCGCCGGCCCATATTCTGGCGCCGTCCACCACCAGCCGCGGCATCGTCAACATGGCTGCCATCGCTGCCACCGAAGCCATAGGAACCGAAGCATGATCCGGCACACCGTCGTCTTCACCCTCAAGCATGCGCCCGGTTCGGCCGACGAGGATGGCTTCCTGCGCGGTGCATTGGTGCTGGCCGATATTCCCGGCGTCGAAAAGTTCGAGCAGCTCCGCCAGGTCAGCCCGAAGAATGACTACGCCTTCGGCTTCTCGATGGAGTTTGCCGATCAGGCCGCCTATACGGGCTATAACGAGCACCCGGTTCATGTCGCCTTCGTGCGCGACCGCTGGGTGCCCGAAGTCGAGCGGTTTCTGGAAATCGACTATACCCATCTCTGATCGGGGCAGGGCGCTTGCTGGCGGACGGCCGATGCGGTAGAGGGCTGTCGTCGCCTCCAGCAAGCAGAGGATGCCCCCGATGAATCAGATTGCTGTATTCGCTGGGAGTTCGCACCCAGAGCTGGCAAAAGACATCTGCACCCAGCTCGGCGTTCCGCTCCATCCCACGCTGGTAAAGCGCTTTTCCAACGATTGTCTCGAAGTGCAATTGCAGGCCAATTGCCGCGAGCAGGACGTGTTCCTGATCCAGACGCTGAGTGCGCCGGTGCAGGACCATCTGGTGGAACTGTTGCTGATGCTCGATGCGGCGCGCGGCGCCTCGGCCTCGCGGATCACCGCGGTCATCCCACATTATGCCTATGCGCGCTCGGACAAGAAGGATGCTCCGCGCATCTCTATCGGCGGGCGGCTGGTTGCGGACCTGTTGACGACCGCCGGCGCCGACCGGGTGCTGACCATGACGCTGCATTCCCCACAGGTGCATGGCTTTTTCAGCGTGCCGGTGGATCATTTGCACGCCCTGAGTGAACTGGCGGCTTATTTCCAGCGCTATGACCTGAGCAATGCCGTCGTGGTTTCCCCCGATCTGGGCAATGCCAAGACCGCGGCGGCATTCGCGAAGCGGCTGGGCACGCCGGTAGCCGCGGGCGCCAAGGAACGCATCAGCGATACCAAGGTGCGTATCTCGGCCATTATTGGCGAGGTGCGCGGGCGCGACGTCATCGTGCTCGACGACGAGATTGCCAGCGGCGGTTCGATGATCGAATTGCTGGGGCATTTGCGGGCCAATGGGGTGCGCTCGATCCGCATTGCCTGCACGCATGGCATTTTTGGCGGCAATGGTCTGCAACGGCTGGCCGCCGAGCCCGACCTGGCGGAAATCGTCTGTACCAATACGCTGCCTATCGCGCCGGAGCGGATGGTCGACAAGCTCACGGTTCTTTCGGTTGCGCCGGCCCTGGCCGAAGCCATGCGGCGCATCAATAGCGGAGAGTCGGTCAGCTCGCTCTTCCATGATGCGGTGCGGTCCGAACAGGCGGCCGCCGAATAGCGAAACCCCATGTTAAGGCATTGTCAGCCATACTGATCTGCGTTCAGTATCGGTTTGCTCATGCCCACCCGTCTCAAACGTCCGCCCTTCTGGCGTCCACTGGCAATGACCGTGGCGCTGCTGGGTTTTCAAGGCTATCTGGCCTATTCGGCAATCAGCGGGCAGTTCGGCATCGAGAACCGCGAGCAGATTCTTGCCGATATCGATGTCCTCAAATCCCGCTCGGCAGCACTGCAGGCGGAGATCGACGCTTTCCGCCATCGCTCGACCCTGATGGACAGCCGGCGGCTTGATCCTGACATCGTCACCGAGCGCGCCCGGGCGCTGCTGAACATGGCCAATGCAGATGACATTATCGTCATGGTTGATCCGGTGAGCGGTAAACCACTTTCCGGTAAATTTGATGAATTAGCCAAAGATCAGTTAAACGCAATTATCGCAGCGGATTCAATCCTCTAGCGATAGTTTCGTTTGCTTGATGGGCATTGCTTTGCGCCAATCGCTTGCACTATGATGCGCTTCTGTGGCCAATTCAGGCCCTGCGGCAAATCCATTTCCGATGCGGAGCGTTCCCCTATGGCGCGTAAGGCTGTGGCCACCAAGGCCAAGACGCAATCCAACATACCTCAGCTTACCAAGGAACAGGAGCTCGAAGCTTATCGCGAGATGCTGCTGATCCGGCGCTTCGAGGAAAAGGCCGGCCAGATGTATGGCATGGGCCTGATCGGCGGCTTCTGCCACCTCTATATCGGCCAGGAAGCTGTCGTCACCGGCATCACCATGGCTTCGGAAAAGGGCAAGGACGCCCAGATCACCGGCTATCGCGACCACGGCCATATGCTGGTCATGGGGCTGGACCCCAAGGGCGTCATGGCCGAGCTGACCGGGCGCCAGGGCGGCTTGTCGAAAGGCAAGGGCGGCTCGATGCATATGTTCTCCAACGAGCATCGCTTCTACGGCGGCAACGGCATTGTGGGCGCGCAGGCCTCGCTGGGGACGGGCCTCGGTTTTGCGGCCAAGTACAAGGGCGACGGCTCGGTTTCCATCGCCTATTTCGGCGACGGCGCGGCCAATCAGGGCCAGGTCTATGAGAGCTTCAACATGGCCAAGCTGTGGAAGCTGCCGGTCGTGTTCATCATCGAAAACAACAAATACGCCATGGGCACCTCGATCGAGCGCTCGTCGGCCACCACCGATTTCTCTCAGCGCGGCGCTTCGTTCGATATTCCGGGCGAGCAGGTCGACGGCATGGATGTGCGCATGGTCTATGAAGCGGCCAAGCGCGCCATCGAGCATGCCCGTTCGGGCAAGGGCCCGTTCATCCTCGAAATGCTGACCTATCGCTATCGCGGCCATTCCATGTCCGATCCGGCGAAGTATCGCACCAAGGATGAAGTGACCAAGTACCGGCAGGAACGCGACCCGATCGAACAGATCAAGGCGCGGCTGCTGGCGGAAGGTTACGCCACCGAAGAATCACTCAAGGCGACGGAAGCCGAAATCCGCGCCATCGTGACGGAAGCAGCAGATTTCGCGACCAATGATCCCGAGCCGGATGCGTCCCAGCTCTGGACCGACATTACGATCTCAGCCTGAGATCGATAGATGAGCGCGCTTCTCGGTGTGATCGTGCTGTTCACCGTATTGGCCCTGGCCATTGCGGTGGTCCAGGCTGTCGCGATCACCCGGCTTGCCCCGGCCAGCGAGCAGATCGGCTCGTTTTTTCCGCTCGGCTGGTGGAAGTTCGGCCAGATCGAGGCCAAGGCCGGCCCGCAAGCTGCGCGCCCCTTGGCTATCTACAAGCGCGCCGTCATCGCCTTTGCAATCTTTCTGGTGCTCGGGTTGATCCTGAGCGGTTGGTCCGCCAACCGTCCGGCACAGGCCGAGAGCACCACTGCCTTTGTTCAATCCAATCCTGAAATTCCTGCCCGCCGCGTGGCCGCGATGCCCGGCGCCCCCTCGCTGGAGAGTTAAATGCCCCAAATTCTGATGCCTGCGCTGTCGCCCACCATGGAAGAGGGCAAACTGGCCAAGTGGCTGGTCAAGGTCGGCGACACTGTCAAATCCGGCGACGTGCTGGCCGAGATCGAAACCGACAAGGCGACCATGGAAGTCGAGTCGGTCGATGAAGGCGTGGTCAAGGAATTGCTGGTTGCCGAAGGCACCGAAGGGGTGAAGGTCAATACGCCCATCGCCCTGGTTCTGGCGGAAGGCGAAACGGCGAGCGCGGCTCCCGCACCGCAAGCGGTAGCGGCAGCCGAACCGGCGCCGAGCATGGTGGAAGCCGAAGCGCCAGTGCCGGCGCCGGCTCCCAGCGTTCCGGCGGCGCCCGCTGCCCCCGCCTTCCAGGCCGCCAACGACCCTGACCTGCCCGAAGGCGTGGAAATGGTCGAGATGACCGTGCGCCAGGCGCTGAACGAGGCCATGGCCGAGGAACTGCGCCGCGACAAGGACGTCTTCGTCATGGGCGAGGAAGTCGCCGAATATCAGGGTGCCTACAAGATCACGCAGAACCTGCTGCAGGAATTCGGCCCCGAGCGCATCATCGATACCCCGATCACCGAGCACGGCTTTGCTGGTCTCGCCGTCGGCGCGGCCTTTGCCGGCCTCAAGCCGATCGTCGAATTCATGACCTGGAACTTTGCCATGCAGGCCATCGACCAGATCATCAATTCGGCCGCCAAGCAGCTCTATATGTCGGGCGGCCAGGTCACCGCGCCCATGGTGTTCCGCGGCCCCAACGGCGCCGCTGCCCGCGTGGGCGCCCAGCACAGCCAGGACTATTCGGCCTGGTACAGCCACGTTCCCGGCCTCACCGTCATCGCGCCCTATAGCGCCGCCGACGCCAAGGGCCTGCTGAAAGCCGCCATTCGTTCACCCAATCCGGTCGTCTTCCTTGAAAACGAAATTCTTTACGGCTCGACGGGCCTCGTCCCCAAGGTCGATGATTTCGTGCTGCCCATCGGCAAGGCCCGCATTGCCCGCAAAGGCGCCGATGTCACCATCGTTTCCTTCTCCATGGGCATGCGCTACGCCACCCAGGCCACCGAAAAGCTGGTCGCGGCCGGCGTTGATGTCGAACTGATCGATCTGCGCACGCTGCGCCCGCTCGACAGCGACACCGTGATCGCCTCGGTCAAAAAGACCGGGCGCCTGGTGACCGTGGAAGAGGGCTGGCCCCAGGGCGGCATCGGCGCCGAGATTTCGGCCCGCGTCATGGAACAGGCCTTCGATTATCTCGACGCCCCCGTCATGCGCGTGACCGGCAAGGATGTTCCAATGCCCTATGCCGCCAATCTCGAAAAGCTGGCGCTGCCCAACGTCGATGAAGTCATCGCGGCGGTCAATGCCGTGACGTACCGCTCGTAAGGAGAGACGAGATGCCGATTGAAATCACCATGCCGGCGCTCTCTCCCACGATGGAAGAGGGCAAGCTTGCCAAATGGCACGTCAAGGAGGGCGACAGTGTCTCTTCCGGTGACGTGATCGCCGAAATCGAAACCGACAAGGCCACGATGGAAGTCGAGGCCGTGGACGAGGGCAAGATCGGCAAGATCATGGTTGCCGAGGGCACCGAAGGTGTGAAGGTCAACGCTGTTATCGCCGTGCTGCTACAGGAAGGCGAGGACGCCGGCGCCATCGGGGCAGGGGCAAGCAAGGCTCCCGAGGCACCAAAGGCGGAAGCCCCCAAGGCTGAAGCTCCGGCCGCGGCTCCCGCGCCGGCAGTCAAGGCTCCCGAAGCCGCCCCGGCACCAGCACCTGCTGCTCCGGCCAAATCTGAAGGCGGCAAGATCTTTGCGTCGCCGCTCGCCCGTCGCCTGGCCAAAGAGGCCGGCATCGATGTTGCCAGCATTGCCGGCTCGGGCCCCAAGGGCCGCGTCATCAAGTCGGACGTGGAAGCGGTCAAGGCCGGCAAGGGTGCTACAAAACCCGCGCCCGCCGCAGCTCCGGCCGGTGCCACGCTTGCCGGCGGCATGAGCAAGAACCAGGTCATCGCGCTTTACGAGGAAGGCAGCTACGAGCTGGTGCCGAACGATGGCATGCGCAAGGTCGTCGCCGCGCGCCTCACCGAATCCAAGCAGACCGTGCCGCATTTCTATCTGACGCTCGACTGCAGGATCGATGCGTTGCTTGCGGCGCGTGAGCAGATCAATGCTTCTGCGCCTAAGAGCAAGGAAGGCAAGCCGGCCTTCAAGCTCTCGGTCAATGACTTCGTGATGAAGGCCTGGGCCGTTGCGCTGCAGCGCGTGCCTACCGCCAATGCAACCTGGGCCGGGGATTCGATCCTCTACCACAAGCGCAGCGACGTGGCGGTTGCCGTGTCGGTGCCCGGCGGGCTGTTCACGCCCGTGGTCAAGTCCTGCGATACCAAGACGCTTCGGGAAATCTCCGAAGAGGTCAAGGACCTGGCGACCCGCGCCCGCAACAAGAAGCTGGCCCCGCACGAATATCAGGGCGGCTCGTCCTCGGTATCCAATCTGGGCATGTTCGGCATCAAGGAATTTGCCGCGGTGATCAACCCGCCGCATGGCACCATCCTGGCGGTCGGTGTCGGCGAGGAGCGCGTCTATCCCGAGAATGGGCAGATCAAGATCGGCCAGTTCATGACCGTCACGCTCTCCTGCGATCACCGAGCCGTCGATGGCGCCTTGGGCGCCGAAGTGCTGGGCGTGTTCAAGGGGCTGATCGAAAATCCCGTGATGATGCTGGCCTAAGGGGCAGGGCGCATGAAAACAATCCTTGCCTACGGCGACAGCCTGACCTATGGCGCGGACCCCGGTGGCGGTCCGCGGCATGCCTATGAGGATCGCTGGCCGACCACGCTCGAGCAAGGGCTGGGCGGCAAGGCACGCGTGATCGCCGAGGGCCTGGGTGGCCGCGCCACCGCCTATGACGATTGGACGGCTGCCGCCGACCGCAACGGCGCGCGCATCCTGCCCACGCTGCTCGACAGCCACAAGCCGCTGGACCTGATCATCATCATGCTCGGGACCAATGATTTGAAGCCATTCGTCGCCGGTTCGGCTGCCTATGCTGCCCGCGGCGCACGGCGGCTGGTGGAGCTGACGCGTGGGCACTTTGCGGCGACCGGCGAAGCGGCTCCGCAAATTCTGCTCGTTTCGCCGCCGCATATCGTCGAGACGACCAACGAGAACATGCTGAGCAATTTCGGCGGGCTCGACCATCTGCTGCGCGAGTCGCATGACTTTGCCCGCCACTATCGCCGCCACGCCGACGAGACGGGCGTCGCCTTTTTCGATGCCGCGACGGCCGCCAAGGCCGATCCGCGCGACGGTGTCCATCTCGATGCGGCCAATACCCGCGCCATAGGCGCCGGGCTCGTGCCTGTCGTCAAATCCATACTCGGCCTCTAGGCCAAACTCTGGAGGCCAAAATGGCTGACCAATACGATCTTCTCGTTATCGGCGCCGGTCCGGGTGGCTATGTCGCCGCCATTCGCGGTGCGCAGCTCGGCATGAAGGTAGCCATTGTCGAGCGCGAGCACATGGCTGGCATCTGCTCGAACTGGGGCTGCATTCCCACCAAGGCGCTGCTGCGCTCGGCCGAAATCTACGGCCATATGAGCCACGCCAAGGACTATGGCCTGACCGTCGAAAAATTCGGCGTCGACATCGATGGCGTGGTCAAGCGCTCGCGCGCCATCGCCGCGCAGATGAACAATGGCGTCCAGTTCCTCATGAAGAAGAACAAGGTCGACATCATCTGGGGCGAGGCGGTCATCACCAAGCCCGGCGAGGTCAAGGTCGCCCCGACCAAGAAGGCCATCGTGCAGCCACAAGGCCCCGTGCCCAAAAATGCGCTGGGCGAGGGCATCTACAAGGCCAAGAACATTATCATCGCCACTGGCGCCCGCCCGCGCGTGCTGCCCGGCATCGAGCCCGATGACGATAAGATCTGGACCTATTTCGAGGCGATGAAGCCCGCCACCATGCCTAAATCGCTGGTGGTCATGGGCTCGGGCGCGATCGGCGTCGAATTTGCCTCCTTCTATCGCTCCATGGGCGCAGACGTGACAATCATCGAACTGCTGCCGCAGATCATGCCGGTGGAAGATGCGGAGATTTCCGGCCTTGCCCGCAAGCGTCTGGAAAAGCGCGGCATCAAGATCCTGACCGATGCCAAGGTCGCCAAGGTCGAAAAGACCAAGGACGGCGTGGTGGCTCATGTCGAACTCAAATCCGGCGAAAAGCAGCAGATCACCGGCGACAAGCTGATCTCGGCCGTCGGTGTGCAGTGCAATATCGAAGGGTTGGGGCTTGAGACCGTCGGGGTCAAGACCGAGCGCGGCGCCATCGTCATCGATGGCTATGGCAAGACCAATGTGGACGGCATCTGGGCCATTGGCGACGTCGCCGGCCCCCCGATGCTGGCCCACAAGGCCGAGCATGAGGCCGTCATTGCCGTCGAAAAGATTGCCGGCCTCAAGGTGCATGGCCTCGATAAGCTCAAAGTGCCCGGCTGCACCTATTGCGAACCCCAGGTCGCCAGCGTCGGCCTCACCGAAGCCAAGGCCAAGGAAGCCGGTCGCGAGATCAAAGTCGGGCGGTTCCCCTTCGTCGGCAATGGCAAGGCGATTGCCCTCGGCGAACCCGATGGCCTGGTCAAAACCATCTTTGATGCGAAAACCGGAGAACTCCTCGGCGCTCACATGATCGGCGCGGAAGTGACCGAATTGATCCAGGGCTTTGTCGTGGCGATGAATCTGGAGACGACCGAGGAAGAGCTGATCCACACCATCTTCCCGCATCCGACGCTGAGCGAGACGATGAAGGAAAGCGTGCTCGACGCCTATGGGCGCGCGCTGAATATCTAAGTGAAGGGCGAGAGCCCATCGGGCAGTCGGCAAGTAAGGAGTTATCCACATGGTCAAAGCTATCCAAGTCGGCCTCGGGCACTGGGGATTCAGCTGGACCAAGGAAGTTATCCCCAAAGTTCCCAATATCGAGATGGTGGGCTATGTCGATTCCAATCCTGACGCGGTCAAGCGCGTGCAGGACGAGCTTGGCGTCGATGAGAAAAGCTGTTTTCTGAGCCTCGAAGAGGCCGTGCAGGCCGTCCGCGCCGATCTCGCCATCTGCACCTTGCGCACCGAAGCGCATTATCCGGTGGTCAAGCGCTGTCTTGAACTGGGCCTCAATGTCATTGTCGAAAAGCCTTTCGCTTCGACTGTGGCGCAGGCCAAGGAATTGGTGGCGCTCGCCAAGGCCAGTGGCCGTGTTTTGATGGTCAGCCAGAATTATCGCTTCCAATCCGCGCCCATCGCCGCCGCCGAGCTGATCAGCGCCCGGAAATTCGGGGCGGTAAACCTGGTCTCCATCGATTTCCGGCGCCATGCCCCGACCCAGGGCTATCGCTATTGGGATATGCCCGATCCGCTGCTGGCCGATATGTCGATCCATCATTTCGACCTGATGCGCATGGTGCTGGGCGACGAGCCCAAGCGTGTGTCCTGCCGCACCTGGAATCCCGAAGCGAGCCCTTTCGGCTATCACCCGATTGGCGTGGCAACGCTGGAGTTCGAAAGGGGCACCATCGTTTCCTATCGCGGCAGCTGGATGAGCAGCGGCCCGGTAACGCCATGGTCGGGCGAATGGACCATGGATTGCTCGGAAGGTGAAATCATCTGGTCCTCCCGCGATCATTTCATGGGCAAGAGCGGTCCCGATCGTCTGAGCCTGCGGGCGCTCGACAAGGAAGCCGTTCCGGTCGCCCTGGCGCCCGTCCAATACACCGATCGCACCGGCACTCTGGCAAGCATCGCCAAGGTGCTGGAAAGCGGCGTAATTCCCGCGCGTTTCAGCTCGGGCGAGGATAATCTGCATTCGCTTGCCCTGGTGCAGGCAACCATCACCTCAGCCGCCCGGGGCGGCGAGTGGGTAGACATCGCGGAGATCATGCAATGAATGTCGGAACGCAGGAACTTCTGATCTTTCTCGCCATCGGCCTCGTCGCCGGCTGGCTCGCTGGCCTGCTGCTCGGTGGTGGCGGGCTGCTACGCAACCTGATCGTGGGCGTGATCGGCGCCTTTGTCGGCGGCTGGCTGCTGTCGGTGGCCAATATCTCGCTGCCGGTCGGCCATCCGCTGGCAAGCCAGATCATTACCGCAACGCTTGGCGCCATCGTCGTCATCATCGTGGCGCGGGTCGTGGTGAAGTAGGCCCTGTGGCGCTTTATGCCGTCATCGCGATTGTCGGGGTGCTGCTCGGCGTCCTGGTCAGTGTCACGAAGATCGGCCGGAGCGCGGGGACCACAATCGTGGTAGCGGCGCTGTGCGGCGGCGTTGCGGCAATCATCATCGGGCTGCTCATGGGTGGCCCACCATAAGACCGGGTTGAACCGGCAGCCTTTGGGAGCGATATAACGGGCACGCTCCGCCCAGTCAGGACCAAAATTGGTTACGCTCATTGATAATTCGGCGCTGAAACCGCGCCACCCCGAAAAGGCCAACCGGCCCGACAGCATCGTGCTGCGCAAGCCGGACTGGATCCGGGTGAAAGCGCCAGGTTCCCCGGTCTACAAGGAAACCCAGCAGATCGTGCGCGAGAACAATCTCGTCACCGTTTGCGAGGAAGCAGGCTGCCCCAATATCGGGGAGTGCTGGAGCAAAAAGCACGCGACCATGATGATCATGGGCGAAATCTGCACGCGCGCCTGCGCCTTCTGCAATGTCCGCACCGGCCTGCCGGGCCCGCTCGACGTCAACGAGCCCGAGAATGTCGCCAAGGCGGTCGAAAAGCTCGGCCTCGAGCACGTCGTCATCACCTCGGTTGATCGCGACGACCTGGCCGATGGTGGGGCACAGCACTTTGCCGATGTGATCCTGGCTATCCGCGCGCGCAATCCCCGCACCACGATCGAAATCCTGACGCCCGATTTCCTGCGCAAGGAAGGGGCCCTTGAAATCGTCGTGGCCGCCAAGCCCGACGTGTTCAACCACAACCTGGAAACCGTGCCGTCCAAATATCTCAAGGTCCGGCCCGGTGCGCGTTACTTCCACTCCATCCGCCTGTTGCAGAAGGTCAAGGAACTCGACCCCACCATGTTCACAAAGTCCGGCATCATGGTTGGGCTCGGTGAAGAGCGGAACGAAGTGCTCCAGTTGATGGATGACCTGCGTTCGGCCGATGTGGATTTTCTGACCATCGGGCAGTATCTGCAGCCCACCAAGAAGCACTATCCGCTACAGCGCTTTGTCACCCCCGACGAATTCAAATCCTACGCGACCGTCGCGACGGCCAAGGGTTTTGCGCTGGTCTCGTCCAGCCCCTTGACCCGGTCGTCCCACCACGCTGGCGAAGATTTCGCCAAGCTCAAGGCAGCCCGGATGGCAAAGCTCGGCCACTGATGAAACGCTTTTTCGAACGGCATGTGCCGCATTTGCCCCGCCGCATGTACGACATCGTCGCCGATCTGTCGGACTATCCGCGCTTCATTCCCAATTGCAAGGCGATGGAGGTCCGCAAGGACCCCGCCGCCGGCGATGCCGATATCCGTCTGGCCAAGATGACGCTGTTCTTTGGGCCGATCAGCCAGGCCTATACCAGCCGGGTGACTGCCGACCCCGAGGCGCTGACCATCCGCGCCAAGGCCGTCGACGGGCCCTTTGCCTATCTCGACAGTGTCTGGACCTTCGAGCAGGAAGGCATGGGGACGCGGGTGCGGTTCGAGATCGACTTCAAGATTTCCAATCCGCTGATCGCGGCCGTTGCCGAGCCCGCTTTCGCCGCCAAGCAGGACGAAATCATCCGCGCCTTCGCCGAGGAGGCCGACCGGCGCTATGGCGACTAGGGAAACCTAGTCGTCGTCGCTGTTGAGCACCTGCAGGATCAGCTCGAATGCGGCCTCGACTGTTGCGCGCCGTACGGCATCGCGGCCGAGGTCACCGAAGCGATGCTCGATGACCACTGTGGCCAGCTCCGACGATACGGCTACGTAGACCAGTCCCACCGGCTTTTTCTCCGTGCCGCCGTCCGGTCCGGCAATGCCGGTTACCGCGACCGCGTAGTCCGCTCGCGCGGTATTGCGTGCGCCATCGGCCATGGCGCGCGCCACCTGATTGGACACCGCGCCATAATCGTGGATGAGCCGGGCAGGGACCTGGATCATTCGGGATTTGGCCGCATTGGCATAGGTCACATAGCCGCCATAGACCGCTGCGGAGGCTCCCGGAATGTCGGTCAGCGCGGCGGCAATCATCCCGCCGGTGCAGCTTTCTGCGGTCACGATGGTTTTGCCGGCTTGCGTGAGGAGGTCGATGACCTCCTTGCCGGGGTCACGCACTGCCTTGGCTGCCATCAGTCAACCCTCGGCACTTCGACGCTCGCACTCGCCATGGCCACGATACCTTCCTCCCGCCCGGTAAAGCCGAGCTTTTCACTCGTTGTCGCCTTGATTGCGATCCTGTTGGTCGCAATTCCCAGTGTTTCGGCGATTACCGCCTGCATCGCCGGCACGTGTTGAGCGATCCTGGGTCCTTCGCAAACAATTGTCACGTCCAGATTGACGATGCGGCCACCTGCCTTGGTCACGAGATCGCCAGCGTGTTTGAGGAAGACGCTGGAGGCCGCGCCTTTCCATTGCATATCCGATGGCGGGAAATGGACGCCGATATCACCTTCGCCAATCGCGCCCAGGATGGCGTCGGTCAGTGCATGCAGGGCCACGTCGGCGTCGGAGTGACCCTTGAGCTTGGCCTTATAGGGAATGCGAACCCCACCGAGCCATACCGCGTCACCCGGCTCGAAGGGGTGGACGTCAAAGCCGGTGCCAACGCGGGTTTCCATGGGTAAGTCTCCCAAAACGATCCGCTCGGCCCGCTCGAAATCTTGCGGATGCGTAATCTTTATATTGTCGGGGCCGCCCATAACCATGGCGACCTTGAGGCCCGCCCACTCGGCGATCTCAGCATCGTCGGTGAACTGGCGGCGGATGGTCGAGGCGCGCATATGCGCCGAGAAAATCTGTCCGAAGCGGAAGCCCTGCGGGGTTTGCGCGGCATAAAGCTGGCCACGGTCTTCGGTGGCGACAACCATGCGGCCATCGAGCGAACGCTTTATGGTGTCGGTGACGCCCAGGGCGGGCAGGGCGCCCTCATAGAGGTCCAGCACCGCGATGACGTCGCCAATCAGGTCGAGCGTGGCGAAGGGACGCGCCGCGTCCTGAATCAGCACAAGGTCGGGCCGCAGCGGCGCCAGGGCCTTGAGCCCTTCGAGCACCGAGGCCTGCCGTGTGCCTCCACCGATGACAGGGGGTAGCACCCGGCCGTCTTCCACGCCCAGCGCCGCGTAGCGTTCGCTATGCGTTGCGTGGATAACGGGGATAATCCGCTCGATCGCCGGGTGATCAAGAAACGCCTCTATCGTCCGCTTCAACACCGGCACGCCCGCCACATTGCGGTACTGCTTGGGATCGGGCGCTCCACCGGCGCTCGCACGTTCCCCCATGCCCGCGGCGACAATGATAACGGCGATGGATTTTTGACGCATATCGGAACAGACACTCAACCCTGAAAACCGTCACATGAATCTGGTCTAGCGACCGCCGTGTCATGCGGCAAGTGCAGGGCTGCCGCACACCTCGCGCCGGTACTTAGGGTGTTGCGCTCACGGCTCTTTTGACTATTGTGCGGGCAGAATTGCAAAAGTGACCATTTCTGGGGCAGTCATTGACTGAAATTGCCTGCGAGTTGAGCATTGGAAGCCATCAGCTTCGCCGTCCTGCTTTTCTCGCTCCCATGGCCGGAATCACCGATCGTCCATTCCGAACCCTCGCCGAGCGGTTCGGCGCGGGCATGGTCGTGTCGGAAATGATCGCAAGCGGCGCTCTGGGCGTCGGCAAGGAAGATATGGTGCGCAAGCTGGGCCGCCCAGGCTCGCTGCCCCACATGGTGCAACTGGCGGGTTGCGAGGCCGAATGGATGGCGCGTGGCGCCAAGATAGCCCAGGACGCGGGCGCCGATATTATCGACATCAATTTCGGCTGCCCGGCCAAGCGCGTGACCAATGGCTATGCCGGTTCCGCATTGATGCGCGTGCCGGACCACGCCATGACGCTGATCGACGCTGTTGTCGCGGCCACCCCGCTGCCGGTTACGGTGAAGATGCGCCTGGGTTGGGACGATGACAGCCTCAACGCGCCCGAGATTGCGCGGCGCGCAGTGGATGCTGGCGCGCGGATGATCACCGTGCATGGCCGTACGCGACAACAATTCTACAAGGGCAGCGCCCGCTGGGAGCTGGTGCGGGCGGTCGTGGAGGCCGTGGATGTGCCGGTCGTGGTCAATGGCGATATTGTCGACCTGACGACTGCGCGCGAAGCGCTGAAGCAATCGGGCGCGGCAGCCGTTATGCTTGGACGCGGGGCCCAGGGCCGGCCATGGGCGGTCGGCCAGATCGGCGCCCAACTGGCAGGGCAGGAGGCGCAACCCGCGCCTGAAGGGGATGCGCTCGCGGCCTTGGTGGCCGAGCATTATGAGGCAATCCTGCTCGAATATGGCACTGCCGTTGGCTTACGTGCGGCGCGCAAGCATCTCGATTGGTATCTCGAAGCGGCTGATATCACGCTCGACAAGCCCACCCGCAATACTTTTCTCAACAATGAAGCGCCGTCTCACGTGCTCGAGATGATCGGCGAGATTTTTTCGGGCGAATGGAAGGCGGCGGCATGAGCGCGTCTACTACGGCGAACAAGGCGGCCAGCGTGCCTTCGACTGCGGTCTTGCAGGCCCTGCCGCAGCCGATCATCGTCTGCAATGAAGAGCGCCGGATCGTCTTCGTCAATTATGCCGCAGAGGCGTTTTTCGGCGCTTCGCTAAGCGTTCTGACCCGCCAGCGGCTGGACGATCTCATCGCCTTTGGCTCCCCCATCATCAGCCTTGTCGAAACCGTCGCCCTGCGCCGGGCGCCGATGACCGAATACCGGGTGCGCGTGGGCTCGTCCCGATTTGGTGACGAACGCATTGCCGACGTCTTCGCCAGCCCGCTCTCGGATAGCGACGGACGCGTTGCCCTGCTGATCCAGGAGCGCACCATGGCCGACAAGATCGACCGGCAGATGGTGTCGCGCGGTGCGGCACGTTCGGTGACGGGCCTAGCCTCCATGCTGGCCCATGAAATCAAGAATCCGCTCTCGGGTATTCGCGGTGCGGCGCAATTGCTGGAGCAGAGCGTCACGAGCGACGAAGTTCCGCTGGCCCGCCTGATCCGCGAGGAAACTGACCGCATTGTCGGCCTCATCGACCGGGTCGAAGTGTTTGGCGACGAACGCCCGATGGAGCGTGAGCCGATCAATATTCACGTCATTCTGGATCGGGTGAAACTGCTGGCCCGCAATGGCGTCGCGCGGGGCATTGCCTTTTCGGAAGAATATGATCCGTCGCTGCCACCGGTTTTCGGCAATCGCGATCAGCTCATCCAGGTTTTCCTCAATCTGGTCAAAAACGCCTCGGAAGCCCTTGAGCGGACGCAGAAACCGGAAATCCGGATCACCACCGCCTTCCGTCCCGGCATCCGCATTAGCGTCACCGGCGTTTCCGAACGCATTTCGCTACCGCTCGAAATCGTCATCGAGGACAATGGTCCAGGTGTGCCGCCCGATATCCTGCCTTTTCTGTTCGATCCTTTCGTCACCACCAAGCTCAATGGTTCGGGCCTGGGCCTGGCACTGGTGGCAAAGATCGTGGGCGATCATGGCGGGGTGATCGATTGCGATAGCCGTCCCGGCCGCACGCGCTTCCGCATTCTCCTTCCCGTCGCAAGCGGCGCCTTTAATGCACCCACCGAAGAGGTCTCGGCAAAATGAGTCATGTTGTTCTGCTGGCCGATGATGATGCAGCTATCCGCATGGTTCTCAACCAGGCGCTGACCCGCGCGGGCTACGAAGTTCGCCCCACCGGCAATATCTCGACCATGTGGAACTGGATCAGCCGCGGCGAGGGCGACATCCTCATCACCGATGTCGCCATGCCCGATGGTAACGCCTTCGAGGTCATGCCCAAGATCAAGAAGCTGCGGCCCGATCTGCCCATGATCGTCATGAGCGCGCAGAATACGTTCATGACCGCCATCCGGGCGTCGGAGGTCGGTGCCTACGAATATCTGCCCAAGCCGTTCGACATTACCGAAGTGCTTTCGGTGGTGGCGCGGGCCCTGGCCGATGCGAAAAAGCCCACCTCATCCGAGCGCAAGGCCGAAGAGCCGGGCGAGACCATGCCGCTGGTCGGCCGCTCGACCGCCATGCAGGACATCTATCGCGCCCTGGCGCGGCTGATGCAGACCGACCTCACGGTGATGATCACCGGTGAGAGCGGTACCGGCAAGGAATTGGTGGCGCGCGCCCTGCACGACTTCGGCAAGCGCCGCAATGGGCCCTTCGTTGCCATCAACATGGCCGCCATTCCGCGCGACCTCATCGAGGCGGAGCTGTTCGGGCATGAGAAGGGGGCCTTTACCGGCGCCAATACAAGATCGTCCGGCCGCTTCGAGCAAGCCGAAGGCGGAACGCTCTTCCTCGACGAAATCGGCGACATGCCGATGGATGCCCAGACCCGCCTGCTGCGCGTGCTGCAGGAGGGCGAATACACGATGGTTGGCGGGCGCAGCTCGATCAAGACCAATGTCCGCATCGTCGCTGCCACGCATCGTGACCTCAGCCAGATGATTCGGCAGGGCCTGTTCCGCGAAGACCTCTATTACCGCCTCAATGTCGTGCCGAT
Organism: Devosia yakushimensis; assembly: GCF_030159855.1. Classification (NCBI taxonomy): domain Bacteria; kingdom Pseudomonadati; phylum Pseudomonadota; class Alphaproteobacteria; order Hyphomicrobiales; family Devosiaceae; genus Devosia; species Devosia yakushimensis. The sequence goes on from NZ_BSNG01000001.1 coordinate 1,548,010, forward strand.
CCGCCTGCCGCCGCTGCGCGAGCGCATTGACGATATCGCCGACCTCACGACCCATTTCCTCAATGCCGCCCAGCGCGAAGGCGAGCCGCTGAAATCCATCGCGCCCGAAGCGATCCGGCTGATGCAGAATTATTCCTGGCCGGGCAATATCCGCGAACTGGAAAACCTGGTCCGCCGCCTATCGGCTCTTTACGCCGATGAAAGCATCTCGGCCGAGATCGTTCAGAATGAGCTGAACATTGCCGAACGCCCACAGGCCACCGGCATGGCCGGCCCGATTGACGTGTCCATGGCGGTGGAAACCCATGTCGGGCAGCTGCTGCGGGAATATGAGCCCAATCTGCCGCCGCCCGGCCTCTATCAGCGCGTTATCGACCGGGTCGAAGCCCCGCTTATTGCCATGGCACTCAATGCCTGTGGCGGCAATCAGATCAAAGCTGCCGATCTGCTCGGTCTCAATCGCAATACGCTGCGCAAGAAAATCCGCACCCACAGCATCGAGATCGTCAAGCATAGCCGCCGCAATTGATGCCGCTCGGCTACCGGACAATTGAGGCGCCTTGATCACACTGTCACATTTTGGCAACAATTATCTTGAAGGGTCGCGCGAATTGGGTCAGGCTCTGCCTTCCTGTGGCAGAGATGGAGTGCCAAGCGGCATTTTATGACGGAAACGGCGACGATAGATAGCCAGCCTGCGCCGACACGGCGGAGCGACGCAGCGCACCCTTCTCGTGTGCCGTTTTTTGCTGCCCATACCAATAGACCCTTGCGTGTCCTTGGTTTTGTCGTGGTTTCGGCCTCGGTGCTGATGTCTTCGATTTCGTTCCTGATCCTGTCGGGGGCGACCAATATCGAGCCCTCCGCCACGGTATGGACCGTTATCTGGATCGTCACCGGTATCCTTGTCCTGCTGATGATCGCCCTGGTTGTCACCGAAGCGGTCCTGCTGATTCAGGCCCGCTCGCAGCGCCAGCCCGGTTCCAGCATGCAGGTCCGCATGGTCACGATGTTTGCCATCGTGGCCGCCATTCCCGCCGCCATTGTGGCCGTGGTTGCGACCTTCTCGCTCAACCAGGGGCTCGATCAGTGGTTCTCCGAACGCACCCGGGCCATGGTGGAAAGCTCGCGCCTTGTAGCGCGCTCCTACATGCTCGAGCATGCCCAGGTATTGCGCGACGACATCATCTGGGTCGCTACCGAGCTTGAGCAGGCGCGCGGTACGTTCGAAGAGGACAGGGCCCGCTTCGAGCGCATCCTGACGGCCTTGGCGGTAACGCGCTCACTGCCCTTCACCTCGCTCATTCATGGCGATGGCGATACACTTATGCGCGCCCAGATCAACGTCCAGGGTGCCTATCCCAGGCTGCCTGAAGGCATTACGCAGGGCGTTGTCGAGGGGGTGCCGAGCGCCATCGCGCCGGGTAGCACCAATCTCGTCGGGTCCATCGTCAAGCTTCGTGGCTATGACGACACGTTCCTCTTCGTCGCGCGGCCGGTCGATGCCGAAGTGCTCGAATATATGCGCCTGACGGATGAGAATATTACCGAATACCGGCAGTATGCATCCAACCGCCTGGTCTTCCAGATCACCTTCACCATCATGTATGTCGGCTTGGCCGTGGTGTTGCTGCTGGCGGCGCTCTGGATCGGTATCGCGTTGGCGAACCGCTTCGTGGACCCAATTCGAAACTTGATGATTGCCTCCAGCCGCGTCAGCCGCGGCGACCTCGACGTACAGGTTCCGGTGCAGGAGGGTAGGGGCGATCTACGCGATTTATCCAATGGGTTCAATCAGATGACCCTGCAGCTTAAATCCCAGCGTGAGGATTTGCTGACCGCCAGCGAGATGAACGAAAAGCGCCGCCAGTTTACCGAAGCAGTGGTGGAAGGCGTGTCGGCCGGTATTATCGGCCTCGACCCCTTTGGCGCCGTCACACTGGTCAATGCACGTGCCTGCGAAATGTTGGGCCGCGATGAAATCGGGCTTATGGGTGAGCGGATTGAAGTTGCCATGCCCCAATTGGCGCCGATCCTCGAGCGCGCCCGCTCGGCCCGCCGCGGCCAGGTTCGCGATCAGATTCAACTCGGCAACGAGACGGATCGGCGTACCTACCAGGTGCAGCTGACCCGTGAGGGATCTATCGCCGAATCCAAGGGGTATGTGCTGACCTTCGATGACATCACCGATCTCGAATCGGCGCAGCGGACCAGCGCCTGGGCCGACGTCGCCCGGCGCATTGCCCATGAAATCAAGAACCCGCTGACCCCCATCCAGCTTTCGGCCGAGCGCCTGCGCCGCCGTTATGGCTCCAAGCTCGAGGACGATCGCGATGTCTTCGACAAATGCATCAACACCATCGTCCGTCAGGTGGGCGATATCGGGCGCATGGTCGATGAGTTTTCCGCCTTCGCCCGCATGCCTGAAGCGGCCCCGGAAACGGCGGATCTCTCCGATACCATCCGGCAGGCCGTGTTTCTCGAAAGCGTCCGGCTGCCGGAAATGGTCATCCACACCGATCTGCCGGACGAGCCCATTTATGCCTGGTTCGACAGCCGGCTGATCTCGCAAAGCCTGACTAACCTGATCAAAAACGCTGTAGAAGCCTTTGAAAATGTGAGCGTTTCTTCCGATTGGATACCCACTATCACGGTGCAGGGCCAGATCGAAGGCAATCACGCGCGGATCAACGTGTCCGACAATGGCAAGGGCTGGCCCAGCGAAAACCGCCAGCGGCTGCTGGAGCCTTATATGACCACGCGGGAGAAGGGCACGGGCCTAGGTCTCGCCATCGTCGCCAAAATTATCGAACAACACGGCGGCATCGTGGAACTGGTCGATGCCGAACCCGATTCAACTGGACGGGTCGGCGCCTGCGTTACCTTTACGCTGCCCCTGCAATCGCCAACGAAGACTTCCGAGAAGGGCAGTGCCGATGCGGCGCCAACCGCCCTCTCGCAACAGGAGGAGCCGCTCATCTCAGCAGCGGTTCACAAATAATGGCACTCGACATTCTGATCATCGACGACGAAGACGATATCCGCGACCTGATCGCCGGCATCCTGGAGGACGAGGGGTTCGAGACCCGTCAGGCCCACGATGCCGATAGCGGGCTCAACGAAATCGCCCGCCGCCGGCCAAGCCTGGTCTTCCTCGACATCTGGATGCAGGGGTCGCGCCTGGACGGGCTGCAATTGCTCGATGTGTTCCAGAGCCAGCATCCTGATATGCCGGTGGTGATGATCTCGGGGCATGGCAATGTCGAAACCGCTGTTTCGGCCATTCGCCGCGGCGCCTATGACTATATCGAAAAGCCATTCAAGATCGACCGGCTGCTGCACATCACCCAGCGCGCCATGGAAGCCACGCGCCTGCGCAATGAGGTGGCCGAGCTCAAGGAGCGTTCCGCGACCAAGAGCGCGGATATGGTGGGCACCTCGCCGGCGCTGCAGCAAGTGCGCGGCATTATCGACAAATCCGCGCCCACCAATTCGCGTATCTTCGTCTCCGGCCCATCAGGGGCCGGCAAGGGTCTTGTCGCGCGGCTGATCCATCAGCGCAGCCCGCGCGCCAATGCGCCCTTTGTCGAGATCAATGCGTCGCTCTATGCGCCTGAAGAAGTGCCGGTGGTGCTGTTCGGCCGCGAGGCGCGCGAAAAGACCGGCATCCTCAAGGTGGAAGTCGGCGCGCTGGAAAAGGCGCATGGCGGCACGCTTTATCTCTCCGAGGTAACGACGCTGCCCGCCCAGACCCAGGCGGCGCTGTTGCGCACCCTGGTCGAGAACCGCTTCAATCGCGTGGGCGGCACGCAGGCTGTGCCCATCGATGTGCGGATCATTTCGTCCAGCTCACAGAACGTTGCGGCCCAGATCGAAGGCGGCGAGTTCCGCTCCGACCTGTTCCATCGCCTGTCCATCGTGCCCCTGCCGCTGACGCCGCTCAAGGAGCGGCGCGAGGACGTGCCGCCACTGGTCAATGTCTTCATCGAGCAGGTTTGCCGCATGCACAATCTGCAGCGCATGACTGTGGGGGATGACGCGATCGCCGTGCTGCAGGCGCAGGAATGGCCCGGCAATGCGCGGCAATTGCGCAATTCCATCGAACGTCTGCTGATTCTGATGAAGGACCAGCAGCCGGACGATGGCGTGATTACCGCCGCCATGCTGCCATCAGACATTGGCGAGGTCCTGCCGACAGTGGGCGATACCGACGCTTCGGCCCATCTGATGAGCCTGCCGCTGCGCGACGCGCGCGAAGTGTTCGAGCGGCAATACCTCCTGGCGCAGATCGAGCGTTTCGGCGGTAATATCTCCAAAACCGCTGAGTTTGTCGGCATGGAACGCAGCGCCCTGCATCGCAAAATCAAGTCGCTGGGGCTCTGAAAATTCGCCGGAGCCATGCACGGGGCGCGGGTAGGCAGCCCTGGGCTTCTGTGCCATAGTGTTTAACGTGTAGTGAATACACTTTTGCGATGGGGGCAGGGCATCGGCCTTCGCACCCAGTCTGGACCAGCCAGCGCAACTATAACAGCGACAACAAATGCCGCGAAAAGAGACCTAAATGGCTAGTGAAAAACAACAAAATCTCCAGGACTCTTTCCTCAACCATGTCCGCAAGCAGAAAGTTCCGGTCACGATTTTTCTCGTGAACGGTGTCAAGCTGCAGGGTGTCATCACCTGGTTCGACAATTTCTGCCTGTTGCTGCGCCGTGACGCCCAGTCCCAACTGGTCTATAAGCATGCCATCTCGACGATCATGCCGGGCGCGCCGATCCAGCTGTTCGATCCAGAACAGAACCACGACGACTAACGAGCTTATATGAGCGATTTTTACGACGACGAGGCCGTCCAAAAGGGCGGCCCGCAGGCGTTTATCGATCGGCGGACCCAGCCGACCAGGGCCGGATTGATTTGCCCCGATGTTCGCGGCAGTTTTTCCCAGCACAGCATCGAAGCGCGCAAGGCCGAGTTCGAGGGCCTGGCCGGAGCTATCCGGCTGGACATCATTTTCTCCGAAATCGTCAAGGTCCGCGAAATCAAGCCCGCAACCTTTATCGGCGGTGGACATGTCGAAACGCTGGCCGGACGGGTCAAGGAAGAGGGGATTGACCTGTTGCTGGTCGATGCCGCGCTCAATCCGATCCAGCAGCGCAATCTGGAAAAGGAAACCGGCGCCAAGGTGCTGGACCGGACCGGCCTCATTCTCGAAATTTTTGGTGAGCGCGCGGCAACCCGTGAAGGTGTGCTGCAGGTCGAGCTTGCCCACCTCAATTACCAGAAGAGCCGCCTGGTGCGCTCCTGGACCCACCTTGAGCGCCAGCGCGGCAGCGGCGGCATGGGCTTTATGGGTGGCCCCGGCGAAACCCAGATCGAAAGCGACCGGCGCCAGCTCACCGATCGCATCGTGCTGCTGGAAGAACGCCTGGAAAAGGTCAAGAAGACCCGCGCCCAGCAACGCCGGCAGCGTGACGATACGCCATTCCCGATCGTCGCCCTGGTCGGCTATACCAATGCCGGGAAATCGAGCCTGTTCAATACCTTGACCGGGGCAGGGGTCTTCGCCGAGGACCTGCTCTTCGCCACCCTGGACACCACGGTCCGCAGGCTGGAACTGCCGCATGGGCGCGAGGTCATCCTGAGCGACACGGTGGGTTTCGTAGCCGATCTGCCGACCGATCTGGTCGCCGCTTTCCGCGCGACCCTGGAAGAAGTGGTCGATGCCGATGTGATCCTGCATGCCCGCGATGTCGCCAATCCCGACCACCTGGCGCAAGCGCTCGATGTGCTCAAGGTGTTGGAGGATCTCGGCGTGTCGGCGGAAACGACGCCGATCATCGAGGTCTGGAACAAGATCGACCTGCTGGAAGGCGCGGATAGTTCGCCCGAAGAGACCCTTGCTGCGATCAGCCCGGCCGGGCGCGTTGCGGCCGTGGTTCCGGTTTCGGCCAAGACAGGGCAGGGGCTGGAAGCCCTCAAGCTGGCCATCGAGGCCGCCCTGACGGATAAGAGCCGCACCTATCACGTGCATGTGCCGCATAGCGCGGGCAGCGATATCGGCTGGCTGCATTCGCATACCGAAATCATTTCGCGGGACGAAGCGACCGAGAAAGGTTCAGGCTTCGTCGTCAGGGTGGAGCCCCGCCACAAGGCAGCGTTCCTGGAGCGCTTCAACGGCCGGATCGAGGCTTCCGACGCTTAGCCGGAAGCCTTGTCGGCCTTGCGGATTTCGTTCCAATACCCATCCAGCCGGTCGAGCCCGGCAGCGCCCGGCTCGATGCCGTCCTCCCGGCACCTGGCCTCGACATAGTGGAAGCGCCGGGTGAATTTGAGATTGGCGTCGCGCAAGGCGGCCTCGGCATCGACGCCGGCATGCCGGGCCAGGTTGACCACGGCAAACAGCAGGTCGCCGATTTCCTCATGCGTCGCGGCGTGGTTTCCTGCCGCCACGGCATCGTCGACCTCGGCTAGTTCCTCCGCGGCCTTGGCTCGCACGGCTGCATAATCGGGCCAGTCGAACCCGACCTTGGCGGCACGCTTGGTGAGCTTTTCCGCTCGCGCCAGGGCCGGCAGGGGCGTGGGCACGTCATCAAGCACCGAAGGCGTGGTCTCCCCCTTCCGTTCCGCCTTGGCCGCGCGCTCCTGAGCCTTGATCGCCTCCCAACGGCCCTTGGCGGCGTTGGAATCATTGGCGTCCACATGGCCGAAAACATGCGGATGCCGGCGGATCAGTTTTTCGGTGATGCCGTAGATCACGTCGCCAATGTCAAACTGCCCGGCCTCGCTGGCCATTTGCGCATGATAGACGGGTTGCAGCAGCAGATCGCCCAGCTCTTCCCGCAGGTCGGAAAAGTCCTGCCTCTCGATGGCGTCGGCAACCTCGTAGGCTTCCTCGATCGTATAGTGGCGGATGGTGGAGAAATCCTGCTCGAGGTCCCATGGGCAACCGCCGACCGGATTGCGCAACGCGGCCATGATCTCGATGAGGCGGGAAATGTCGCGGGAGGGTTGCATGGCGGGGCTCGAAGCGGGGAATCGGACCCCGAGCTTAGAACTTGCCGATCTCGCTGCGAACCGCCTGAATGAAGCCGTTGAGCTGATCCGGCGTGCAATTGTTCATATCGTAGAGCGCCAGGTATCGCGGAAGCGTGCGGAATGTCGCCCAGCCCCAGCGGCGCGCGATGCGCCGGGGTGGATCGCCCATGATCATGGTGCGGAAGCGATTGCCGCCATAGGTCGTGACGAAGGCCGCCTTTTTGATGTTTCGCAAATTGGGAACAAGCCGCCCGCGATCCCCGCCCCCTTCCATGACAAAGGCAACGCCCGGCACAAATACGCGGTCAAAATATCCTTTAAGAATAGCGGGATATCCATAATTCCACACAGGATGCACGAAGACGATCGCGTCTGCCGCCCGCAGCCGGTCCACATAAGGCTTGATCTCCGGCGTCAGATTGGCCGGCACGTCATGATAATTGAGGCGTTCGTCCCGGCTCAGCACGGCATCGAACTGCTCGTCATAGAGATTGAGAGCGTCGACCTCATGTCCCTTTGCCGCAAGCTCTTCTACGATTGCGTTGAAAAGGGCGCGATTGAAACTGGTTTCGACCGGGTGGGCATGGACGACATGAACGCGCATCAGGCCGCGCTCACCGGGTTGAGCCCGTCGAACAGCCAGGCCCGGCCGGCGTTGAAATCGAAGTCCGGATCATCCCAGGCGATCATCTTGCCGGGGTTGAGCATGCCCTTGGGATCGGCCTCACGCTTGAAATCGAGCTGTTTCTGATCGGTCCGCTTCATGCCGCCTTCCTCAAGCGTGTAACGATGCGGATTGAATACTGTGCAGCCGTTTTCTTCGTGAATGCGAATGATCTCGTTGAGCCGCTCTTCCGTCGTGTAACGCACCAGCGGCAGGCCGCCATACATGACCACGCCGTCCTGCCGGCCGACCTCGATATGCATGGGCAGTTCGTCGCCCAGGATCGAGATGATCTTTTCGACATGGGCGACAGTGGGATAGCGGGTCTGGAGATAGGTGATCGTCGGATCGACCTTGAGCGCGCGGAGTGTCGTGTGGTTCCACGCCAGCTCGTAAATGGGCGGCAGGCGCCTGCGCTCCTCTTCGCTGGCCAGGTCCGAGCGGTAGAGCATTTCGCCCTTGTGATGGGCGATGAACAGGGTCATCGCATCGACCGCGACAGGCGCCACCATCAGCAGCACGACGGATTGCCCGTCGCGGATATAGGGTTTGTGGCGGTTGAAATAGTCCTGGGGGATCGGCGCCGCGCAGGGCGCTACCTCCTTGACCAGCAATCCATCCTGCAGCGCCACGGCGCCGCCGAAGCGGCAGGCATCGATGAAATCGTCGAACCCGACCATCATGTCGACCCAGTCATGGGCCTGTGTCAGCGGCATTTCCGCTTCGACGATGATGCCATTGGTGCCATAGGCATGGGCGACCTTGAGAACGTCCTCGCCCACCAGATCGAGTTCGCGCGGCGTTTCTTCGCAGGTGATGACCTTGACGCCGAGAATGCTGCCGAGATTGCGCAGCCCACCCCAGCGCACCGAGCCGACCCCGCCTGAGCCGCCGGCGATGAACCCACCTATGCTGGCCATACGGTAGGTCGAAGGGTGAAAGCGCAATTCCCCGTCGACTGCCGCACGTGTCTGGTGGTCGATCTGTTCCAGCACCGCGCCGGCTTGCGCCCGGACGCGATCCTTCTTGATGTCCAGGACCTTGTCCATGTTCATGAGGTTGAGCATGGCGCCACCCGAAAGCGGCATGGCCTGGCCGTAATTGCCCGTGCCGGCGCCACGCGGAGTAATCGCGACGCCATGGCGGAAGGCGGCGGCCAGAACGCGCTTCACCTCCTCGTTGGAGCGTGGCGAGACGACGACCTCCGCCGTTACATGATCGAGCTTGGCCTTAAGAACGGGAGAATACCAGTAATGGTCGCGGCTGCGCTGCTGCACGATACGGGGGTGATCTTCGACCGGGATGTCGCCAAGGTCCGCGCGGAAGTTTGAAATGCTCATGCTGGTCATCCCATCAGGTCGTCGAGTTCGCGATAATCGGGCAGGGCGGTATCTATGGGCGCGCCCCGGCGCAGTATGGTGCGGTCGGTCTGCGGCCGTGCCATCAGTTCGGTCCAGTTGCGGGCACGGAACAGGACGAGCTCGGCCGGTCCTCCCGCACTGATTGTTCCCGAATAGCTGAAGCCACCGATCGTCGCCGGGTCGGCGCTGACCGATCGGACCCAGCCAAAGGCTTCGCTTTGCGGATGGTCGAAATGGAGGATACGCGCCCCCTCGCGCAGCACCTCAAAACCATCCAGGTCGCCATAGGCGTAAAACGGGTCGCGCGTATTGTCCGATGCCATGGCGACGGAAACACCAGCTGCCTTGAGTTCATTGAGCAGCGTAACACCCCGCCAGCGCGGTGTCCGCACGCCCTCGATATTGCGGCGGTCCTGCAGATACATATTGCAGATCGGCAGCGAAACCACGGCAATGCCGGCTCGCGCCACCCGCTCGATCGTCGCCATGGCTGTCGGCTCGGGCTGGATCGCGATGGCGCAGCAATGGCCGGCCGTGACCTTGCCGGCAAAGCCCGTTTCGATGACCGCATCGGCCAGGCACTGCAAGGCATCGGCAGCGGGGTCTCCCGTCTCGTCGATATGCAGATCGACATCGAGGTCAAGGCTGCCCGCCATTTCCAGGAGTGCCCGCATGATGGCGGGATTGTCCGGATGAACGCCGGTCGAGCCACCCAGCAGCCCCTTGGCAGCCTTGGTGCGCGTGGCGACAGCCCGCAGATTGTCGGCGTTCAGAATATCGTCGGGGCCGATCAGCGCCACGGCCTGCAATTCGATGCGGCCGGCCCAGCGCGCCTGCATGGATTCAAGAATATCCCAGGAGATTTCGTGCTGGGGCGGGGCGCTATCGATATGCGTTCGAATGGCCGCGGAGCCATGCGCCCAGGCGCAGCGCAGGGCGAAATCCATCCGGCGCTCGACATCGGAAGCGGCCCAATTGGCCTGCCGGTCCTCGCCGACGGCCATCAGCGCACCAAGCCAGGTGCCATCCGGGTTTTGCTTGCGCGGCCAGATATGTCCCTTGTCGAGATGGGTATGCATATCCACGAAGGCCGGCAGCACGAGCCCGCGATCGAGCTCGATACGCGTGGCATCTGCGGGGCCGCCGCGGGCAGGCGCAATGCTTGTGATCATGCCATCGGCAATATCGATATCGACCAGCCGCAGGGCCCCGGAATTGGGCTCTCCCATCACCGCGGCAGGCACATTGGCATTGGCAAGCGTGTAGCGGCCAGTCGAGGGTATCGCGATGGTCAACTCAATTCTCCCGCTTGATCGCGCTCTCGTGCCAGCGATGCAGCGTCAGCCAGGAGATAAACGAAGTCAGCCCAAAAATCGCAATGCCGGTGCCGCACAGCATCAGCAGCGCCACGAAAAGCCGGGGCAGGTTTAGCCGATATTGGCTTTCCAGCAGCCGGAAGGCGAGGCCCGCGCCCTGACCGGCGGAACCGGCGGCGAATTCCGCGACCACGGCAGCAATCAGCGACAGGCCACCGCCAATCCTGAGGCCGGCCATGAAATAGGGCATGGAGGCCGGTATCTTGAGATAGATCAGTGTCTGCCAGGACGATGCGCCATAGAGTTCGAATAGATTGAGCAGGTTATGATCGACGCTTTTCAGCCCCTGCGCCATGTTGGACAGAATGGGGAAGAAGGCCACGATAAAGGCGCAGATGAGCAGGGCGGTCTGCGTATCAGGGGCATAAATCAGCAGGAGCGGCGCGATGGCTATCATCGGCGTCACCTGCAGGATGACCGCGAAGGGAAACAGCGCCAGCTCGAGAATGCGTGATTGCACCAGCAGGATTGCCAGGCCCACGCCGCCGACCAGCGCCAGGGCCAGGGCCATGAAGGTGATCTTGAGCGTGACGAGCAAAGCCGGCCAGAGGGTGGCGGAGTCGGTGAACAGCGCGATAGCGACATCGACCGGTCCCGGCAGGATATATTTGGGGATGCTGTTGACCGTCACCACCATGTGCCAGAGCAGGATGGCCGAGGCCAGCGCCAGGACGGGTACGGCCACGCGGATGATCTTCTCATTTCGGCTGGTGCGCGGCAGCAGGGCGGCGACGGCGCTATCGGTGCCGGCCTCGCCGGAGGCCATGGTCTTGATCTGGTTCATGATGCGATCTCCGCGGCATGGATGGCGCGTTGCAGGGCATCCGAAACGGTCTGGCAGGTCTGCCGATAGCCCTCCGAGGTGCGATAATCGTGGTCGCGTATCGCTGGCTGGGCAATCTGCATATCGGTGAACACCTGGCCTGGCCGCGCGCGCATCACCACGATACGGCTGGAGAGATAGGCGGACTCGTAGACCGAGTGGGTCACGAAGATCACTGTCATGCCAAACTGGCTCCACAGCCGCAAAACGTCGTCATTGAGCTTCTGGCGGGTAATTTCGTCGAGCGCCGCGAAGGGCTCATCCATCAGCAGCAGCCTGGGCCGCGTGACCATGGCGCGCGCGATGGAGACCCGCATGCGCATGCCGCCCGACAGCTCTCGCGGATAGGCCTTGGCGAAATCGGCCAGGCCGACGCTGGCCAGCCCTTCCATGATGCGGTTTTGAGCATCCGCCTTGGCGACGCCCTGCAGCTTGAGCGGCAGGTGCACATTGTCGAAGACCGTGGCCCAGGGCATCAGGGTGGGGTCCTGGAAGACAAAGCCGACATCGCCCTCGGGCAGGCCCTTGGCGTTAATCTTGGACGAGGGCCAATCGATATTGCCCGAACTCGGCGCGCCCAGTCCGGCAATGATGCGCAGGGCTGTCGACTTGCCGCAACCGGATGGTCCGAGCAGCGAGATGAACTCGCCGCCCTTCACGTCCAGCGACATGTCCTTAAGCGCCAGAGTGCCATTGGAGAACACTTTGGTGACGTTGCGCATCGAGACGATGGCGCGGGAGGATTCAACCTCGGGGAGGCGAGCGGCGGCGGCTGTATCGGTCAATATCGGAAACCCGGATTAGGGTCAAAACGGCACGGACGGGATTGCCCGTGCCGATCGTCGACGTCTTAGTCGGCCTTGGCCAGATCCAGCCCCACGCCCTTGCAGACGAACGCGGTCGAGAAGGATTTGGAAATATCGATGCCGGCCTCGTAGACGCCTGCCGTGACCATCATGTCGTAGAAGGCCTGCCAGCGCTCGGCCGTCATGCAGCCAATGCCCTGGGTTTCGGCCTCGCCTGAGATGACCACGCCATATTCCTTGAGCTTGGCCAGCGAGAAGGCGAGCTGACCGTCGGTCATCTCAGGATTGTCCTTTTTGATCAGCTCATTGGCGGCGGTGTTGTCGCCATAGAGATAATTGTACCAGCCGATAATGGAGGCATCGACGAAGCGCTGCACCAGGTCAGGATTGTTGTCCACGATCTCCTGCCGCGTTTCGATGGCGGTGGAATATGGATCATAGCCAAAGTCGGCGAGCAGGTAGATTTTCGGCGCCCAGCCGGTCTGGCGTTCGATCTCGTAGGGCTCGGAAGTCAGGTAGCCCTGCTGAACAGCCAGCGGATCGGCGATGAAGGGGGCCGGGTTGAAGGTATAGGGCTCGTATTTGTCGTCCGAGAAGCCCTCCATTGTCGACTTCATCCAGGGCCAGAAGCCGCTGAACAGGCTGTCCTTGCCCAGGATCATCCTGCTAGCGCCGGTCAGGCTCGCCAGGTCGGTAAAGGGTGCGTCGGGATGCGCCAGCAGCACCTGCGGATCCTTCTGGAAGATCGCCGCGACGGTAATGACGGGAATGCCGCGCGAGATCGAGTCGATCGTGCCCATGCCACCCATGTAGAAATCGAGCTGGCCGGCCACCAGCAATTGCCCATTGGGCGCCTGCGGCCCGCCTTGGCGAATGGTCACTTCCAGACCGTATTTCGCATAAGTGCCATCGGCGACCGCCTGGTAATAGCCGCCATGCTCGGCCTGAGCGAGCCAATTGGTGCCGAAGGTGACCTTGTCCTGCGCTGCCGCAGCGGCGCTAAGCCCCCCAAGGATAAGAACCGACGATGAGACGAGTTTGATGAAATCGTGCATTTGCGCTCCCCGGCATTGGCTGACAGCAGCCACGACCAATTTTTGTGCGACACTGTCGCCTGCGCAATTGTTGTCCCTGTCTTGTCGCGTTGTGAAGTCAAAAAATGGGCAGTATGTGAAAATGCCTGCCATGCATGCAAATTCTGCAATTTGGGCTAGGCAAGCGGTTTACTCGCCGCTAGCATCGCCAGCGCAAGGAAACTTCCGACCATGGCGACGCCGCTTTCTCCCACCCAGATTCATCCTCCTTTTGCCCCCTACAGCCACGGCATTGTCGTGCCGGCCGGACAGCGTCTGGTGTTTTGCTCGGGGCAGTTGGGCATCGGCGCCGACAAGCTCGTGCCACCCGATTGCGCCGGGCAGACGCGCATCTGCTTCGACAATATTTCGGCCATTCTGGTTGAAGCCGGCATGACGCTGGCCAATATCATCCGCATCAACGCCTATGTGACGGGCAGGGAACATCTGCCGGACTATATGGGAGTGCGGAATGCGCTGTTCGCCGAGCCTTATCCCGCCTCCACCTTGATGATCGTTTCGGGCTTTGCCCGGCCAGAATTCGTGGTCGAGATCGAAGCCATTGCCGCCGGCCCGGCGTAAGGAACCCTTTATGACCCGCAAGATCTGGTGGACAGACTTTTCAGCGTCCGACTTCAGCACGATCGACCCCGCAAAGACCATCGCCATTTTGCCGATAGCGGCCGTGGAGCAGCATGGACCGCACCTTCCGGTCGGCACCGACACCATCATCAATCAATCGATGATGGAGCTGCTCGCTGAGCGTGCACCGGCCGAGCTCGATATCCGTATTCTGCCGGTCCAGGCCATCGGCAAATCCAACGAGCATATCTGGGCGAAGGGGACGTTGAGCCATAAGGCGACCAATCTGATCGATGCCTGGACGCAGATCGGGCTAGAGGTTGCGCGGGCAGGGGTGCGCAAGATCATCTTCGTCAACTCCCATGGCGGCAATGAAGAGATCATGGGTATCGTCGCCCGCGAGTTGCGCGTGCAGGCAGACATGCTGGCCGTCAAAAGCGGGTGGCGCTTCACCCCATCCGGCTTGCTGAGCGATCAGGAGCGCCGCCACGGCATCCATGGCGGCGATGCGGAAACCTCGCTGATCCTGCATTTCCGGCCCGACCTCGTCGATATGAGCCGGGCGGAAAACTTTGTCTCCATCGCTGCGCGCGACGAGGCCGAGTTCACATATCTCCGGCCCACGGGCGCTTTCGGGCACACCTATGCGTGGATCGCTTCCGACATCAATCCAAGCGGGGCGGTGGGCGATGCCTCGCTCGCCACGGCCGAAAAGGGCCGTGAGATCGCCGAACACAATGTCGCCGGCATGCTCGAAGTACTGGCTGAGATCGAGCGCATGCCGCTTCCGGGGCGCCGCTAGCCGGCGTCTTGTGCGCCTTCGTCGCAGACGATGACCGCGACCCCGCTATCGCGCAGCGCATGTCTCGTATCGGCCTGCTCGGGCAGGCTGTCGGTCACCAGATAGCTGAACTGCGAAAAGGCCGCCACGCGAACGGCGGCCGACCGCCCCCACTTGCTGACATCGGCCGCCAAATATCGCGTCCGCGAATTCTGGATGATGGCATTGGTGATCTGCGCGTCGCCATAGCTGAAATCCAGCGCCCCGCTGACCGGATGCAAGCCGCCCGCGCCCACGACCGAGTGGGTGGCATGGAATTTCTCGAAATACCGGCTGGCCTCCGGACCGACTAAGTCCCGGTCGTTGGAGCGCCAGACCCCACCGGTAAGATGCAGCTCAATCCCCGGCACATTGCCCAGGATGAGCGCAACATCCACATTATTGGTGACCACCGTCAGCCCGGTATGGTTGCGCAGCGCTTCGGCCGTGAACTGCACCGTCGTTCCGATGCCCAGAAATATGGTCGATCCATCCGGAATGTCCTGCGCAATACGCTCCGCGATGAGGCGCTTTGCCGGGCCGTGGAGCCTGGCACGCGCATTGACCGGAGTATTCTGCGGCATGACCGGCAGGTCGACGCCGCCATGCAGGCGTCTCGCCAGTCCCAGGGAGCAGAGGAAGTTGATGTCCCGCCTGATGCTTTGGGTCGTCAGGCCATAGTCGCGCGCCAGCATGTCGATCTGCTGCACGCCGCGTGCGCCGATTCGTGCGAGAATATCGTTCTGCCGTTCGGAAAGCCGAGGGTCGGACATCATCTAACTCGGATACAAATGGTTGGGGACCGTCGCTCAGCGCCCTAATCCGTACGACGGCCGGTTTCCTTGTTGAACGGGTGCAGGTCGGCATTGCCGACATATAGCTTTACCGTCGCCCCTTCAGTAGCTGCCGTTCGTGCCGGTACAGCGGCAACGATCAGCTGTCCGCTGCCTTCGAGCCGCATATGCAGATGGCTCTCGCCGCCAATCGGCTCGTAAAGCTCGACCGTTGCGTCTAACGCGATATGTGGCCCCTGCGGTGGGGTGAGGTGGATTGTATCGGGCCTGATGCCGACGAGATCGGTATTCGCCGGCAGCTCGAGCGTCCCTTTGCTCTGCAGATAGGCCAGCTCGATCAGATTCATCGGCGGCGAACCGATGAAACCGGCCACGAACAGCGTTGCGGGCCGCTCATAGAGCGAAATGGGGGCGCCGACCTGCTCGATCCGGCCGGCATTCATCACGACGAGCCGATCCGCCAGGGTCATGGCCTCAAGCTGATCATGAGTCACATAGACGCTGGTGGTGGCCAGGCTGCGCTGCAGGCGCTTGATTTCGATACGCATCTGCCCCCGCAACTTGGCATCGAGATTGGACAGCGGCTCGTCGAACAGGAAGGCCTTGGGCTGCCGCACAATGGCCCGCCCCATGGCGACGCGCTGACGCTGGCCCCCGGACAATTGCCGCGGCCGCCGTTCCAAAAAGGGCTCGATTTCGAGAATCCGCGCCGCCTCGGTGACGCGGCGGTCGATCTCGTCGCGCGGGGTGCCGCGATTCTTGAGGCCATATTCGAGATTGCCGCGCACCGTCATATGCGGATAGAGCGCGTAATTCTGGAACACCATGGCGATGTCGCGCTCGGCCGGCTCCTTGGCGTTCACCACCGCGCCGCCGATTGAAATCGTTCCTTCGGTAATGGCTTCGAGGCCCGCGATCATGCGCAGCAATGTGGATTTTCCGCAGCCCGAGGGGCCAACCAGCACGACGAGTTCGCCGTCGGGAATGGCCAGGTCGAGGCTGTGGATTGCAGTGACGCCGCCGGCATAGACCTTTTTGACGCCTGAAATGTCGATGCTTGCCATGGTGCTTATTTCTCGGTTTCGACCAGGCCTTTGACGAAAAGGCGCTGCATCAGGATGACGACAAGGACGGGGGGCAGCATGGCCAGCATCACGGCGGCCATGACAAAGTTCCATTGCGGCTCGGAATCGGCCGTAGCGGCCAGCCGCTTGATGCCCATGACGACCGTGTAATAGCGGCTGTCCGTGGTCACCAGGAGCGGCCAGAGATACTGCACCCAGCCATAGATGAAGAGGATGACGAAAAGCGCCGCGATATTGGTGCGGCTCAACGGCAGCAGGATATCGCGGAAGAACTTCATTGGGCCTGCTCCGTCGACACGCGCGGCCTCCATCAGCTCGTCCGGCACGGTGAGGAAGAACTGGCGGAAGAGGAAGGTCGCGGTGGCCGAGGCAATCAGGGGGATGATGAGGCCCGGATAGGAATTGAGCATTCCCAGGTCGGACACGACCTTGAAGGTGGGGATGATGCGCACTTCGACCGGCAGCATCAGCGTGATGAAGATGATCCAGAATGCCAATAGCCGGAACGGGAACTTGAAGAAGACGATCGCATAGGCCGACAGGATCGAGATGATGATCTTGCCCACGGCGATCAGGATGGCCATGACCAGCGAATTGAGCAGCATGATCGACAGGGGCGGGGCCCCGGCGCTCGATATGCCCTCGTTGAGCATGAAGCTGTAGTTTTCGATCATATGCGGCCCTGGCAGCAGGGGGACCAGGCCGCGCATGAAATCACCCGGACCATGGGTCGAGGCGATGAAGGCCAGGTAGACCGGGAACACCACGATCACGACGCCCAGGATGAGGACGAGATGCGTGAGAAATGCCAGAAAGGGTCTGTTTTCAACCATTTGCGCCGCTCCCTAGTATTGCACGCGCCGCTCGACGAAGCGGAACTGGATTGCGGTGAGGGCGATGACGATCAGCATCAGGACAACCGACTGCGCTGAAGAGGAGCCGATATTGAGGCCCAGGAAACCGTCCGAATAGACCTTGTACACCAGGATATTGGTGGCCTGGGCCGGCCCGCCCTGGGTCGTCGCATCGATAATGCCGAACGTATCGAACATGGCGTAGTTGATGTTGACGATGAGCAGGAAAAACGTGGTCGGGGACAGCAGCGGAAAGACGATCGTCCAGAAGCGCTTGAAGGGACCGGCGCCATCGATGGCCGCGGCTTCGATCAGCGATTGCGGCACCGATTGCAAGCCCGCCACGAAGAACAGGAAATTGTACGATATCTGCTTCCAGCTGGCGGCGATGATGACCAGGACCATCGCATCCACGCCGTCCACCCGATGGTTCCAGCTCACGCCGATTGCCCGCAACATATAGGGCGCAATGCCGATCGTGGGGTTGAACATGAACCACCACAGAATGCCCACCACCACCGGCGCCACGGCATAGGGCCAGACCAGCAATGTCGTATAGAGCCGATTGGTCCGCAATACGCGATTGACGGCCACGGCCAGCAGCAGCGACAGGCACATCGAAAGCGCGGTGACGCTGATGGCGAACACCGCCGTCTTGCCCAGCGAGCCGAGATAGCTCGCCTCGCCAAACAGCCGCCGGTAATTCTCGAACCAGACGAATGTCGTCTTGAAGCCGAATGGATCTTCGCGCTCGAACGAGGATTTGACAGCCTGCAATGCCGGCCAGATGAAAAAGATCAAGGTCACTGCGAGCTGCGGAACAAGCAGCACATAGGGGAGGACCTTATTGGGGAAAATGGTTCGCTTGGCCTGCATGCTCCGCCTCATTCACGCCGTGTCTGATGCACGGTTGCCCCACCCTGGAGAGGGTGGGGCGGGTTTAACGATCGGTGGAGCGCCGCTTACTGGTTGGCGGCCTCGAAATCGCGCAGGATCTGGTTGCCGCGTTCGACTGCGGTATCCAGGGCTTCCTGGGCGGTCTTGGAGCCAGCAAGCATGGCTTCGAACTCTTCATCCACCACGGCGCGGGCCTGGGTCAGGTTGCCGAAGCGTACGCCCTTGGAATTGGCGGTCGGCGTGCCGCGGGTGATCTGCTGGATGGCAATGTCCGAGCCGGGGTTCTGGCCGTAATAGTCCTGCGACTGGCCAAGCTCATAGGCGGCATTGGTGATCGGCAGATAGCCGGTGGCCTGGTGCCAGGCTGCCTGCACTTCGGGCTGGCTCAGATAGGTATAGAACTGGGCCACGCCCTTATAGACTGCGGGGTCCTTGCCATTGAGCGTCCACAGGGTCGCGCCGCCGATGATCGAGTTCTTCGGATCGGTGGTCACGTCGTCATAATAGGGCAGGGGTGCGAAACCGACTTCAAAATCCTTGGCGTTGGCAATGACGCCGGCACGCGATGCGGAGGAATTCATGTAGATGGCGCATTCCTGCGCGTAGAATTTGGGCGGAGCATCGGCGCCGCCGCCGGGGCCGCCATATTGGAACAGGCCGTCATCAGCCCATTTCTTGAGATTGTCCCAGTGCTTGACCTGGACGGGGCCGTTGAACGTGAATTCGGTGCCAAGGCCACCAAAGCCGTTTTCCAGCGTGCCATAGGGCTGATCGTGGATGGCCGACAGGTTTTCGGTCTGCACCCAGGTAATCCAGCCGCTGGTGAAACCACACGAGGCGGCGCCCGATTCCATGATGGTGCGGCTCATCGTCTCCAGTTCGGCCCAGGTCTTGGGCGGCGTATTGGGATCGAGGCCGGCTTTTTCGAACACGTCCTTGTTGTAATACATGATCGGGGTGGACGAATTGAACGGCATGGAGAGGATGTTGCCGTCAGTATCGGAATAATAGCCCGTCACCGGGGCCAGAAAGCCCGACGGATCCCACGGTTCGCCATTATCGGCCATCAACTGATAGACGGGGTAGACGGCGCCTTTGGCGGCCATCATCGTGCCGGTGCCCACCTCGAAGACCTGCACGATCGCGGGCTGCTCATTGGCGCGGAAAGCGGCAATGGCGGCGGTCAGCGTTTCGGGGTAGGTGCCTTTATAGGTCGGAACGATTTTGTATTCGGTCTGGCTGTCATTGAAGCCCTGGGCGATTTCTTCGAGCTTCTTGCCAAGCTCGGCATCCATGGCATGCCACCAGGCAATTTCTGTTTGGGCCGAGGCGGCAGGCGCATAGGCGAGGGCGGCAACTAGGCCCGTCGACAATAGCAGCGCAAATTTCTTCATGGGGTCGTTCCTCCTGTTCTTCAAGCAAAGGATCTCCGTCCTCGCACTGCCAGTGGTAGCAACGAGATGTTCATTTGGTAAAGAGACGATTTCAAATGAACATAGATGGACGGAATGAGATGAAACACGCTCAAGCGGTTTGGACCCGCTCAAGGCAATCGCTCACTACGATGTTCATATGAAAGGCTTGTGACAGCGATCGGGCCCGATGGCGCGGGCCTTGCGGCCATGTCACCGCTTGCGTGCGACGATGTAGGGCAGGCTTTCGTTGCCCTTGCTGGCATGGCTCTCGGTGGCGAGAATCTCAAAACCCGCATCGGCCAGGTATTGGCTCAGCTCATTCGCCCGGAAAGCGCTGGCATGGGGCGCTTGACCTATCGCGTGCATGGCGGGCAACAGCACGAGCCGTATGAGCGGGTTCATATCGCCAAGGCAGGGGGTCTTGGAAATAAACAGGCCGCCGGTCTCGAGCAATGTATTGATGCGCCGAAGCGTGCCGGGCAGATCGCGCACCAGATGCAGATAGTTGAACCCCAGCACGGCTTGGACCTGCATGGCCTCGGCAGCGAGCTCCTCCGCAATCGCCACGCGGAAGGTGAGCCCGGAAATGGGCGCCGCACTGTTCTTTTCCCTCGCGATCGCGATCATCTCGGGGGATATGTCGGTGGCGACATAGCTTCGGACATTGCCGGCGAGCAGCAGGGCGGTCGACCCCGTGCCGCACCCCAATTCCAAAACCTGGTCGTCGGGCCTTAGATAATCACGCGTCCTGGCCAGCGTTCGCTCGTATCCCGCCTGATCGGCAACCGGCGCCGCAGCATAGCGCCGCGATGTACGGTCCCAGAAACGTGCATCGTTTGCGGTATTCATATAAGGCTCCTTCAATTCCGCGTGGGCGCGCTATCAGCTGGTCACCTTGGCGATCAGGGCCCGGACTTCGCCGATGGGGATCAGGTCCTTGCGTGCGAAATTATGAATTGTGGTGCCCTCGATGATCGAATCGAGTGCCCGAGCCGTCTGGGCGTCGAAATGCGTCTCCAGCGCCGCCCGGCTCCGCGCCATCCAATCCGCGACGAGCGACTTCAATTCATGGTGCCGGGCCATATAGGCATAGAGCTCCAGCTGCAGCGTCATGTTCCGGTCGGTGAGCCAGACGTCTCCACAGATGATCCGAACGACCGCCTCCCGCGCTTCCTCCACATTCCTGGCAGCTTCCAGCGTGATCCTGAAGCTCTCGGAAATCTCCTGTGAGAGCTGCTTGAACGCTTCGGCAATCACCTCCTCAAGGCTGGCGAAGTGGTAGGTCATCGAACCCAATGGCACGTCTGCCGCCTCGGCGATGCGTCGATGCGTGGTACCGGCCACGCCCTGTTCGGCGATAACGTCCAGGGCGGTGGCGATGATGCGGTTGCGTCTGTCCGGCTCGTACCGGCGGCTGAGCTTGGTCATGCTTCGATCATGTCCTGCAATGGCAATGATTCCAACCCATCACCCGTTGCGTACATATGTACTATAGTGTATCGGATACGCAAAACTTGGGGTCAGTATCGCCGGAATCGACCGGGCGAGGACCATACCGGCAGGGACGGATCATGAGCAGCATTTCCATCGACGCGTCTCAGCATGCTCCATCGGGCTCGCGCGAGCAGTGGTCGACACGGGCTGTTTTCCTTGTTGCTGGCCTGGCGATGGCCGCCTGGGCGCCGCTCGTTCCCTTTGCCAAGGATAGGGTTGGCGTGGAGGAGGGGGCATTCGGCGTCCTTCTGCTGTGCCTGGGCCTTGGCTCGATCCTCGCCATGCCGGTAACGGGCATACTTGCAAGCCGCCATGGTTGCCGACGGGTCACGGCCTGCGCGACCGTGGTCCTCGCGGCCGCTGTGCCTCTCCTGGCGATCGCGGACACCGTCGTCGCCCTGGCGCTATCCCTTGCGCTTTTTGGCGCCAGCGTTGGTACACTCGACGTCGCCATGAATATTCAGGCGGTCATGGTCGAAAAGGACAGCGGTCGAAACATGATGTCGGGTTTCCATGGTCTCTTCAGCGTGGGCGGCATCTTCGGTGCTGGTGGGGTCAGCCTGCTGCTTGCCACGGGCCTCAGCCCGCTCAATGCGACATTCATCGTCAGCGCCATGCTGCTCCTTCTCTTGCTCGCATCCTGGAAGGGCCTGCTTCCCTATGGCAATCGGGACGAGGCGGGCACTCCGGCTTTCGTCATGCCGCGCGGCATTGTCCTGTTGATCGGCTTGCTCTGCTTCCTGGTTTTCCTGGGGGAGGGCGCCGTGCTCGATTGGAGCGCGATCTTCCTCATTGGCGCCCATGGTGTCGAGGAGACGCAGGCGGGCTTCGGCTACACACTCTTCGCCGTGGCCATGGCAATCGGCCGCCTCTTTGGCGATCACCTGGTTAAGGCCATGGGCGGAACCAGGATTGTCGTCCTGGGCGGGGCATTGGGCGCGCTTGGTTTTTGCCTTGCTGTCTTTGCTCCCACCCAGCCACTGGCATTTGCCGGCTTCCTCCTGGTGGGATTGGGTGCTTCGAACATTGTGCCGGTCTTCTTCACCGCCGCGGGCGAGCAGAAGCGCATGCCACAAAGCCTGGCGATCGCAGCAATCACCACGATGGGTTATGCGGGGATTTTGGTCGGGCCCGCAGCAATCGGCTTCGTTGGCCAACACTGGAGCCTTGCCACCGGCTTTATTCTCGTTGCCATCGGCCTGGCATTCGTCGCCATAACCGGCCCAATCGCATCACGCCGAGGTTGATCCCGAGGCAGGAAGGCCAGCTGGGCAGGGCAGAATGGCAGCCGTTTGCATCACAGTTGCAGCGTCTGCAACGTCCGTTTCTCGCCACACGCACAATTCGCATAATATATATTATGGAACTAACGGATGCGCCGAAACCCCAGGTTTCCGGCCAATCCGACGCCCCTAGAGGTTGAGAATGCGTCCGGCCAGGATGTCGATCTGCATGCCGTCGAACGCTGGCATGACGTTGCCAGGCGTGGATGCATCGGTGGCCCGGTAATCGAGGTCGATATGCATATTGGTCAGCACCGCCTGCTGCGGTGCGAACCTGCCGATCAGGTCCAGCGTCTCCGGCAGGCTCAGATGGCTGGGATGTGGCGTCGGTCGCAATGCGTCGATCACCCAAAGCGCTAGT
Organism: Devosia yakushimensis; assembly: GCF_030159855.1. Lineage (NCBI taxonomy): Bacteria > Pseudomonadati > Pseudomonadota > Alphaproteobacteria > Hyphomicrobiales > Devosiaceae > Devosia > Devosia yakushimensis. The sequence continues at coordinate 1,570,730 of NZ_BSNG01000001.1, forward strand.
CCCGTTATCGCCTCGTGCGATTGCGCCGGAAATCCCGACAGATCGCAGCAATAGGCAAAGTCGGCGATCCGGAAGCCCAGCGATGTGATATCGCCATGCGCCTGTTCGAATGATTGCACCGCGATAGTGCCGCCCGGTCCCTCAACGATGATTTCGGCCCCGGCCTCGATCTCATGGGCATTGAGGATCGGCGGATAGGAACTTCCTGGCGGAGCCGCGAAGCAATAGCCGAAGGCCTCGCGAATGCGTGCCCCGGTGGCCTGGGTGAAATAGACGTCGACCAGCCGTCGATTGTGCAGAGCCAGAACCCGCAGATCGTCGATGCCATGTGTATGGTCGGCGTGCTCATGGGTGTAGAATACGGCCTCGACACGATCGACCTCCGCGTCGAGAAGTTGCTCCCGCAAATCGCAGCCGGTGTCGATGAGCACGCGCGTCGGCTCGTTGCTGCCTTCACTCCAGCCTTCGACCAGCAATGAGCAGCGGCGGCGCCGGTTGCGCGGCTCGGCCGGATCGCAATCACCCCAGACATTGCCAATGCGCGGCACGCCGCCCGACGAGCCGCATCCCAGGATCGTCGCGATGATCCTTTGTGCAGCCGGCATCTAGGCGCTCAAGCCGGTTTTCGAGAAAAGCCGCGCGAAATTCGCCGTAGACTGCTGACCGAGCGTCGCCAGGTCTATGCCCCGGACTTCGGCCAATTTCTCGGCTGTATGCCGAACGAAGGAAGGCTCGTTGGACTCGCCGCGATGCGGGATCGGCGCGAGATACGGAGCATCGGTCTCCACAAGATAGCGGTCGGCCGGAACGATCTTGGCCACCTCGCGAATTTCCTCGGCATTCCTGAAGGTTATGATGCCCGAAAACGAGATGTAGCCACCCAGGGCAAGCGCGCGCTTCGCCAGGTCTGCTCCGGCCGTGAAGCAATGCAAAACAAAGGGGAAGGCCCCCTGCCCGCTTTCTTCCTCGAGGATCGCCGCCATGTCATCGTCGGCCGAGCGGCTGTGGATAACCAGTGGAAGACCTGTGGATCGGGCTGCCGCGATATGCCGGCGCAGACCCGTTGCCTGCGCCTCACGCGGCGCATTGTCATAGTAGTAATCCAGCCCCGCCTCACCGATCGCAACGCAGCGCGGATGGGCAGAAAGCCTGATCAGATCGTCGGCCTGGATATGCAATTCCTGATCCGCATTATGCGGATGCGTCCCAACCGAACACCAGACGTTCGGGAAACGTTCCGCGATGGCGGCATAAGTGGAAAAGTTATCCACACGTGTGGATATCGTCACCATGCCGGTGACGCCGGCCGCCGCCGCGCGCGCCATCACGCCCTCGATATCGCCAGCGAGAGCATCGAAGTCGAGATGGCAATGGCTGTCGATCAGCATGGTCAGGAAGCCTTGCGCTCGAGCCGTGCAAAAACGCCCTGCGGCGCCGGCAATGGCGTGCCGGAGTGCAGCCCCTTGGAGACTTGCGCCGCGGCCAGCGTGCGTTCGTCGGCGGGAACGGCCAACTGATCAAGGATTGCATTGGCCGACTGCGGCACGAAGGCGAGCAGCGGAATGGTCAGCCTGCGGACGACGTCTGCCGTGAGATAAAGCACCGAGCCCATGCGCGCCGGATCGGTCTTCTTGAGCGCCCACGGCTCCTGGGCCGCGAAATAGTTATTAGCCGCGCTCAATGCGGAAATGATCGCACCAGCGCCCTCATGCACCAACTGGGCATCCATGGCCCTTTGCGCTTCGGCCAGCGCGGCATCGACCTGCTCCACGATGGCATCGTCATCCGGCGTGGCCCCGGCATATTCAGGAACCAGCCCGTCACAGTTCTTGTTGATCATGGACAGCGAGCGCTGTGCCAGATTGCCCAGATTGTTCGCAAGATCTGCATTGACACGGTTGACCAGCTTGTCGCGGCTATAATCGCCATCCTGGCCGAACGAAACCTCGCGCAGCAGGAAATAGCGGAGCTGATCGACGCCAAATTCCTCAGCAAGTTCAAACGGGTCGACGACATTGCCAAGAGATTTGCTCATCTTCTGGCCGTCGACGGTCAGGAAGCCATGCGCAAATACACGATGCTGCACCTCAATGCCCGCGCTCATGAGGAAGGCAGGCCAATAGACGGTGTGGAAGCGGATAATATCCTTGCCGATGACATGCAGGTTCGCCGGCCAGAACTTTTTGAACAGCTCGCTCTGCTCGTCCGGGAAGCCAACGCCGGTGATGTAATTGGTCAGTGCATCAACCCACACATACATAATGTGCTCTGCCGCATCTGGAACCGGTATGCCCCAGTTGAACGTCGTACGGGAAATAGAGAGGTCTCTAAGCCCGCCTTTGATAAAGGACAGCACCTCATTCCACCGCTCCTTCGGAGCGAGAAAATCCGGGTTGCCCTCGAAAAGGTCGATCAGCTTCTGCTGATACGCGGACAGGCGGAAAAAATAGCTAGGCTCAACTACCCATTCCACTTCGGCGCCCGTGGGTGCAAACTTCTTGCCGCCGGTCCCTTCCGTCAGCTCTTCTTCATCGAAATAGGCCTCGTCTCGAACCGAGTACCAGCCTTCATAGCCACCCAGATAGATGTCGCCATTATCCACCATTCTTTGCCAGATGGCCTGGCTGGCCGCATAGTGGCGCGGCTCCTCGGTGTGAATGAAGTCATCATTGGAGATGTTCAGCACGCCCGTCAGACGACGGAACTCGGCAGTGTTGCGATCAGCCAGCTCGCGGACGCTAGTGTTCTGTGCCGCCGCGGTCTGCACCATCTTGATGCCGTGATAGTCAGTGCCGGTTAGAAAATAGGTGTCACGGCCGCTTAGGCGCGCCCAGCGGGCGATGGCGTCGGTTGCTATCAGCTCATAGGCATAACCGATATGTGGCAGGCCGTTGGGATACGCAATTGCTGTGGTGACGTAGAAGGGCTTTGCGGTCATCGGGGCTCGGCGGAAACGGGAACGGTCAGAGAAACATGCTTCCTGATCGCATTGAAAATGGCGGCCAGCGTCTGTTTCATATCCAGATTGATGCTGTCAGCCTCGGCAAGCAGGGCGTGCGCCTTGTCCCATAGGTCGTTGGCAGAGGCAAGCCGCATGCGGGCGCCGGGCTGCATGGCCGCGTTGCGGGCCTCGTCGGCCATCCAGTCGTCCAGCATCTCGCGGGCAAACGAAAGTTCGGTGCTTTGGGCATCGGCGCCCAAGGCATCTGCCAGTTGCAGGCCCACGCCGGCAGGATGGCGCAGCGGATCGGCCAGCCAGGCCTGAAGCGCGCCGAGCGCGGAATCGGCATCGAGCGCCAGCGTTTCAAATGCCCGGCGCGGCCGTCCGCCCGCCAGTGCAACAGCGCGCTGTAAGGCTGCCTCATCGATAGCGCCCCCCTGCTCCATCAGCACAGCTGCAACGTCCGTATCCGCAATCGGGCGCAGCGCCAGATTGTGACAGCGCGATTTGATGGTGGGCAGCAATTGCCCCGGCCGATGCGACACCAGCAGGAATGTCGTGTCCGCCGGCGGCTCCTCAAGCGTTTTCAGCAAGGCATTGGCGGCGGAGGGATTGCAGTCATCGATGCTATCGATAATAGCCACCCGCTGCCCTGCCCTCCCCCGCGTATGATGGAGAGAATCGCGAACCTCGCGCACGTCTTCCACCCGGATCACCGTGTAATAGCCCTTACCGTCCTTGGGGCGCCGGCGCAGCAGGAAAAGATTGGGGTGGGACATCGCCGCCACCTGCTCTTCCACCCGGGCAGCATCTTCATCGCCCGTAGCCGCCAGGATTGCCGCGGCAATCTCGAAGGCGAACGTGGCCTTGCCTATCCCCTGCGGCCCGTGCAGCAGGATAGCGCCCGGCAACCGGCGCTCGGCAATATTGCCAAAGATGGCGCTGCGCGCTGCATCATGCCCGCGCGCCCGCTGGCGCCGCTCGGGCAGCGGCACATCTTCAAGAGCTTCGGGATCGCTCATGCCTGCGAACCGCGCAGCAATTCGGGAAAGCGCTGGCAAACCGCATCCCAAACGGCTGCCTCCAGCGTGTCTTCACTTTGTTCTGCCGTAATCACCACACAGCGATCCGGGTTGTTACGGGCAATGGCCAGAAACCCTTCGCGCAGCCGCTTGTGCCAGTCGAGTTCTTCCTTCTCGAAGCGGTCGCCGGTCTGCGCCAGGCCATCCTCGACAGCGCGCAGCGCCACGCGCTTGAACGCGACCTCGGGATCCATGTCCAGAATGATGGTCAGGTCCGGCGTGTGACCATCAAGCGCCAGCGTTTCGAGGCCGCGGATCAGCTTGTCGTCGACCCCGCCAGTCAGCCCCTGATAGGCGCGCGTGGAATCGTGGAAGCGGTCGGAGATGACCCAGGTGCCGGCCTGCAGATTGGGCTCGATCAGCTGTGTGACATGATCCAGCCGCGCCGCCGCAAACAACACGGCTTCCGCACCGGCGCCCCAGCTCTCCGAGCGCCCCTGCAAAATGAACGAGCGAATGGCCTCGGCGCGCGGCGTGCCGCCCGGCTCGCGCGTGCGGATGGCTTCGATCGACAGCCGATGCAGATTGGCGAGCAGGCGCTTGACCTGCGTCGATTTCCCCACGCCTTCGCCACCCTCAAAGGTGATGAAGCGTGCCCGGTTGGTTTTTGGCGCTTCCAGCATCAGCCAGTCTTATCCCAGTCCTAGAGCCATTTCAGCGAAATGCCGAATGGCCCCAATTTCTTGTCTCGTCGCGTTTCCGAACCGCAAAACCGTGGTCACTTTTGCTGGAAACGCTCTAGAGCCAGCCCAGGGCCAGCTGCTTCAGCGCATCGGTCGCGCGGCGCACGATATCGCCCTGCTCCACCGTTTCGGCAGCAAACAGCGGCGCGGTCTGCACCAATTGGTCGTCGCAGAACACGCGCAATTCCGCAACCTTGTCGCCGGCATTGACCGGCGGCAGCAATGGTCCGGTATAGACCACCGAAGCGCCAAGGCATTTGCGCGAGCCGCGCGGCAGGTAAAGCGCGATTTCCCCGTCGCCGACAAGACCAACGCTGCCGCTCGTGCCGCCATAGACATTGGCATAGGCCACGACGGCGCCGTCGGTATAGGCCGCGACACGCTCAAAAGCACGGGCGCCCCAGGTGATCAGCTTGCGCCCCTCTTCGGTTCGCTCCGCCATGGATTTGAGGCCATGGACCACGGCAATCAGGCGCCGCCCGCCATCGTCGGTGGAGATCACCGAGCCATAGCCAGCCGCCTCGGTATGGCCGGTCTTGAGCCCGTCGACGCCGATTCCCAGCTCCACCAGCGAGTTGCGATTGGCCTGCTTGATGCCATTCCACTCCATCTCCGGCTCGGAGAAATAGTGGTAATATTCCGGGAAATCATGGATCAGGTACCGCGCCAGATCGGCAAGATCCCGGGCCGTTACATGCATCGCGGGGTCCGGCAGGCCGGTGGAATTGGTGAAAACCGAATTCTCCAACCCGATATCCTCGCCAAGCTCGTTCATCATCGCGGCGAAGCTGGTTTCCGTGCCGGCAATTCCCTCGGCCAGAATGATGGCCGCATCATTGCCGGACTGGATGATGACGGAGCGGACGAGGTTTTCGACGCTGATCTTGGAGTTCAGCTCCGCGAACATGGTGGAACCACCCGACGCCGCGCCACCGGTGCGCCAGGCATGTTCGGAGACGAAGAACTCGTCGCTCATCTTCACGCGCCCTGCCCGCACCTCGTTGAACACGACGGCAATGGTCATGAGCTTGGCCATGCTGGCCGGCTCCATCGGCAGGTCGGCATCTTTCTGGAAAATGACGGTGCCCGACTCCTCATCCATAAGGATGGCGAACTTGGCCTTGGTGTCGAAATTGGCCTGCGCGAAAGCCGGCGCCGTCAGCGTCAGCAGGACTGCAAAAATCTGTGCGATCAGTTTCACGAACCAGGCATCCTGTCGGTTGCGGGCCGCGGCCCGGCCGGCACCAAGGATCACCGCGCCGGTTCTATAAACTAATAGAGAATTATGTCGTTAAGGCCAAGTTTTCGCGCCAGATTCAGCGCGTCTTCCTGGGCGACGCCGGGCTTGAGATAAGTCAGCGTCAGCCGCGTGGCCGGGGCTCCATTGACCGAAGCCGGCTCTTCCTGAACCGAACCGATAACGGCAAATTGTTCAGCCAGGGCAACGGCATTGGCCTGGTCGGAGAAGACGCCGAGCCCGAGCTTGATGGTGCGCGCATCGGCATCCACCGTGCTGGCCCAGGCCTGCAGGTCGGGAGACTTCGTGGCCATGGCGTTGACGGCGGCAAAAGCGGTGCCGATGGCCTGGTCCTGCGCCTCTGGCGTGGTGTCGGCATAGGAGAAGAGATTGCCGAAGAAATTGCCCGCCATATCGGCTAAGCTATTGGTATTGTCGGCATATCTGGTGCCGCCGGTGATGGCGGGACCGCTATAGCTGGCCAGCAGCGCGCGGGTATCGTCGCCCTCGAGCGGCGCCTTGCCGACATATTCGACCGCCACCTGCGCCGAGCCATTGTTGACGTAGCCCAGCATCTCGGCGGCGCGATGCGACAGGTCCATGATGCGGCCCGGCAGGTATGGCCCGCGATCATTGACCCGCACCACGATGGAGCGGCCATTTTCCTGATTGGTCACCCGGACATAGGATGGCAGGGGCAGCGTGGGATGGGCGCCGGTAATGGCGTTGGCCGAGAATATCTCGCCATTTGCTGTGCGGCGGCCATGGAAATCGGAGCCGTACCAGGAGGCGTTGCCGACGGCCCGATAGTTCGGATCCTCTTGCGGCACATAGGTTTTTCCGCGCACGGTATAGGGCTGGCCGACCTGATAGCGCCCTCCCCCCTTGGGAGGATTGGGATTGTTGGTGACGCGGGGAGAAACCCCGACCCCATATTCCTTGGAGGTGAAGGCGCCGCGCTTGACGGTGGCGCCGAGCCCGCCGGTGGCACAGGCTGCAATCATCGGGGCGATCAAAGCGCCGAGGGCCACGAGGCGGATGGCTTGGCGCCAAGGGGTCATCGTCACGGTACGCAAACTCTTACACTGGTCACACTGGTACGCGCAGATCATAACCCGATCCGGCGCTGTCACACGCAGAGAACAGTTTTCTGGTTTCGGCTAGGTTAAAGACAACAGACTGTTAGCATTGAGCGTAGCATTTGAGCGCAATTGGTGACGATGGGCGGCGAAATGCGACAGCATTCCTGTCCTTGCGTCACGCAGGATATAAAGATATCTTTATGTCACTGGAAAATACTGACTGAGCCGAGGTATGGCGATGAGCCGGCATGATGACGCCCACATTCCCGACTGGAACGAGGTCCGCTCCGCGCTGACCCAGGCCGCGCGCGAGCGCATCCTGATTCTGGACGGCGCCATGGGCACCATGATCCAGCGCCTGAAACTCACCGAGGAAAATTTCCGGGGTGAACGGTTCAAGGACTGGACGCTGCCGCTGCAAGGCAACAACGACCTGCTGGTTATAACCGAACCGCAGATGATCGAGGATATCCACTACCAGTATTTCATGGCTGGCGCCGATATCGTCGAAACCAACACCTTTTCAGGCACGTCGGTCGCGCAGGCTGACTATGCCTGCGAAAGCGCAGTCTATGACATCAATTACCAGGGCGTGATCGTCGCGCGGCGGGCGGCAAAACGGGCCGAGGCTGAAGATGGAAAGCGGCGCTTTGTGGCCGGCGCATTGGGGCCGACCAACAAGACTTCGTCCATGTCGACCGACGTCAACAGCCCTGGCCACCGCGCCATCACCTTCGATGAGCTGGTGGAAGCCTATGGCGAAGCCATTACCGGGCTGGTGGATGCCGGCGCGGACCTGCTGCTGTTTGAAACCATCACCGATACGCTGAACACCAAGGCCGGCATTTTCGCCGCTCAGCGCCTGTTCCGCGAACGCGGCATCGAAGTGCCGATCATGATCTCGGGCACCATCACGGACCTTTCCGGCCGCACGCTTTCCGGCCAGACGCCGACGGCCTTCTGGTATTCGGTGCGCCACGCCAATCCGCTGACCATCGGGCTCAATTGCGCATTGGGCGCCAATGCCATGCGGGCGCATCTGGGCGAATTGTCCGATGTGGCCGACACCTTCATCTGCGCCTATCCCAATGCCGGCCTGCCCAATGCCTTCGGCCAATATGACGAAACGCCAGAATTCATGGCCGAGCAGATCGAAGGCTTTGCCGCCTCGGGCTATGTCAACATCGTCGGCGGCTGCTGCGGCTCGACGCCGGACCATATCCGCGCCATCGCCCAGGCCGTATCCAAGCACAAGCCGCGCGCGGTGCCGGAGGCCGATCGGCTGCTGCGCCTGTCGGGCCTCGAGCCCTTTACGCTCACCAGCGACATTCCCTTCGTCAATGTCGGCGAACGCACCAATGTCACCGGCTCGGCCCGCTTCCGCAAGCTGATCACCGCCGGCGACTATACCGCCGCGCTCGACGTTGCCCGTGACCAGGTGGCCAATGGCGCCCAGGTCATCGACATCAACATGGATGAGGGCCTGATCGACTCCAAACAGGTGATGATCGAGTTCCTCAACCTGCTGGCCGCCGAACCCGACATCGCCAAAGTGCCGCTGATGATCGACTCTTCCAAATGGGAGGTGATCGAGGCGGGCCTCAAATGCGTGCAGGGCAAGGCGCTGGTCAATTCCATCTCGATGAAGGAAGGCGAAGAAGCGTTCCTGCATCACGCCCGGCTGGTCCGCGCGTATGGCGCCGCCGTGGTGGTGATGGCGTTCGACGAGCAGGGCCAGGCCGATACGCTGGAACGCAAGGTCGAAATCTGCACCCGCGCCTATAAGCTCTTGACCGAGGAAGTCGGCTTTCCGCCGGAAGACATTGTTTTTGATCCCAATGTCTTCGCCGTCGCCACCGGCATCGAAGAGCATAACGGCTATGGTGTCGCCTTCCTCGAGGCGACCAAGATCATTACCGACACCCTGCCCCATGTGCATATTTCGGGCGGTATCAGCAACCTCAGCTTCTCGTTCCGCGGCAATGAGCCGGTGCGCGAGGCCATGCATGCGGTGTTCCTCTACTATGCCATCCAGAACGGCATGGACATGGGCATCGTCAATGCCGGGCAGCTGGCGGTCTATGAGTCCATCGACAAGGAATTGCGCGACGCCTGCGAGGACGTGATCCTCAACCGGCGATCCGATGCCACTGACCGCATGCTGGAACTGGCCGAACGCTATCGCGGCACGGCCGGCAAGGAAGTGGCCGCCAAGGATTTGAGCTGGCGCGAAAAGCCGGTGGCGGATCGCATTGCCCATGCCCTGGTCAATGGCATCACCGAATATATCGACGCCGATACCGAGGAAGCCCGGCTTGCGGCGGCGCGGCCGCTGCATGTCATCGAAGGCCCGCTGATGGCCGGCATGAATATCGTGGGCGACCTGTTCGGCTCGGGCAAGATGTTCCTGCCGCAGGTGGTGAAATCGGCTCGCGTGATGAAGCAGGCCGTGGCTTTGCTCCTGCCTTACATGGAAGAAGAAAAGCGCCTCAATGGCGGCGATGAGCGCCAAAGCGCCGGCAAGGTGCTGATGGCGACCGTCAAGGGCGACGTGCACGATATCGGCAAGAACATCGTTGGCGTCGTGCTGGCCTGCAACAATTACGAGATCATCGATCTCGGCGTCATGGTGCCGACCGCCAAAATCTTGCAGACGGCACGCGACGAGAAGGTCGACATTATCGGCCTCTCCGGCCTCATCACGCCGTCGCTCGACGAGATGGTGCATGTGGCGGCCGAAATGGAGCGCGAGGGATTCGACATCCCCCTGCTGATTGGCGGGGCAACGACCAGTCGCGTCCATACCGCCGTCAAAATCCATCCGCGCTACGAACGCGGTCAGGCCGTCTATGTCAACGACGCCAGCCGCGCCGTGGGCGTGGTCTCCAATCTGCTGTCCAATGACACCAAGGTCACCTTCATCGAAGAGGTGCGGGCCGAATATGCCAAGGCGGCTAATGCACATCTGCGCGCCGAGGAAGAAAAGCAGCGCCTGCCGCTGAGCAAGGCCCGCGAGAATGCCTTCAAGCCGGATTGGTCGGGCTATGTTCCGCCCAAGCCAAGCTTTCTCGGCACGCGCGTCTTCGACGATTATGACCTCGAAACGCTGGCCAGGTATATCGACTGGACGCCCTTCTTCCAGACCTGGGAGCTCAAGGGGCGTTACCCGGCCATTCTGCAGGATGAAAAGCAGGGCGAAGCCGCCCGGCAGCTCTTTGCCGATGCGCAGAAAATGCTCAAGCAGATCATCGATGAAAAGTGGTTCCATCCGCGCGCCGTCGTCGGCTTCTGGCCGGCCAATGCGGTGGGCGATGATATCCGCTTGTATGGCGATGAAGGCCGCGCCGACGAATTGGCCACGCTCTTCACCCTGCGCCAGCAACTGACCAAGCGCGATGGCAAGCCGAACATGGCGCTGAGCGATTTCGTGGCCCCGGCCGGCACACCCGACTATCTCGGCGCTTTCGTCGTGACAACCGGGCTTGAGGAAGTGGCCATTGCCGAGCGTTTCGAGGCCCAGCACGACGATTATTCGTCCATTCTGGTCAAGGCGCTGGCCGACCGCTTCGCCGAGGCCTTTGCCGAGGCCATGCATGAGCGGGTGCGCCGTGAATTCTGGGGCTATGGCTCGGGCGAAACCTTTGCGCCTGACGAGCTGATCGGGGAACCCTACCAGGGCATCCGCCCTGCCCCGGGCTATCCGGCGCAGCCCGACCATACCGAAAAGACGACGCTGTTCCGGCTGCTCGACGCCGAAAAAAATGCCGGGGTGACGCTGACGGAAAGCTACGCCATGTGGCCTGGCTCATCGGTTTCCGGCCTCTATTTCAGCCACCCGGATTCCTATTATTTCGGCGTGGCCAAGGTAGAGCGCGACCAGGTTCTGGATTATGCGCAGCGCAAGGGCATGGCGGTGGGCGATGTCGAGCGCTGGCTCGGGCCGATCCTCAACTATATTCCGGGCCCCGCCATCGTGGCGGCGGAGTGATGCCATGGGCCGGATCGATCCCATTCCGGTGACGCTGGTGACCGAGCCCTCGCGCCTTTTGGCGCTGGGCCCGGACACGGCGTTGTTGCGCCTGCCCGCCAATAGCGGCCACGGCCATGCCGACGGCGACTATTGCATTGCCTGTGCCGGACGCAGCGATGTGCGGGCGATGCTGTTCGACCTGCTGGAAGGGGCCAAACAGGGGCTGCGGCCGGCGTTCAAGCGCGTCGTGGTGGATGCGAGCGCTGTGCCCGATCCGTCAGTGGTCGTGGCTGCGCTGACGGGCAAACTGCCGGCCCAGGCAATGCGGGATCATACTGTGGCGCGGTTGTTTTATCTGGCGGGGTAGCCCACCGAGACCGCAACTCCCCACGATGTCATCCCGGCGCAGGCCGGGATCCATGCTGAAGGCCATCCGAAAACAGCGATGACGGAGAGTTCACAGAATAGATTCCGGCCTGCGCCGGAATGACCCGGTGGGTGATTTGATGCCTGTGAGAACCACAAACTAATCCCCCCACGATCGCTTCCTCGGGCCTGACCCGAGGGCCACTCTCAACACGGCACAAGCGGCGAATGGCCCTCGGGTCAAGCCCGAGGGAAGCGCGGTGATTGGGGAAGGCTTGGTGCCAAGCAAGCCGGCGTTGAGTTAGGTCTAGATCAAACCCTACCCCTCGAACCGTACCAGTGGGGTATCCAGCCGCAGATAGAGTGGATGTTTGGGGCTGCCGTCGCCATTGGTGCCGAAGCACCAGAGCTCGATGCCATCGGCTTTCAGCGCTTCAACGATCGCCTTGCCGGAGGCGGCCAGGGCCTTGTTGAGCTTGCCGTGGCAGAGGACGACGAAATCCGCATCCGCCGCGGCCGCACGGATCGCCGGCAGGTTCGCTTCCGACACCGCGACCACGCCCGGCGCCAATAGCATCTTGGGGTCGGTGGCGCGGTAATCGCCCACATTGGCCTTGGTCATGGCCGAATAGCCTTCGCGCTGCGCAAAGGTCCATTCGCGGGCACAGGTGGGGTCATTGACCGTCGCATCGGCCGTACTCGGGTTCATGCCGATGAACAGGATATAGCGGTCCGGGAAAGCCTCCCCGGTCCAGCGGCGCATCAGCTGGCGATAGCGGCCGTCGGCGCTGAATCTGGCGTCGCCCTTGACGCCCGCCATCAGCGGCAGGCGCACCTTGCCGCCGGGGTCGTGGCCGGCTCCGTCATTCATGCGGTGAGATCGCTTGGCGGCACCAGCCCGTTGATCAGCGAGGCCGTGGTGATGGTATTGGCGAGCAGGCAAGCAATGGTCATCGGCCCAACGCCGCCCGGAACCGGGCTGATGGCGCCGGCAATTTCCTTGGCCTCGGCAAAGGCGACATCGCCCACCAGCCGCGTCTTGCCTTCGCCGCGCTCCGGCGCCGGAATGCGGTTGACGCCGACATCGAGCACGGTGGCGCCCGGCTTGATCCAGTCGCCCTTGATCATTTCGGGACGGCCGACCGCGGCCACGACGATATCGGCGCGGCGCACCACATCGGCCAGATCGCGGGTCTTGGAATGGGCGACGGTGATGGTGCAGTTCTCGCGCAGCAGCAATTGCATCATCGGCTTGCCGACCAGATTGGAGCGGCCGACGATGACGGCATGGAGTCCGGCCAGCGAGCCCAGCTGGTCGCGCAGCAGCATCAGGCAGCCCAGCGGGGTGCAGGAAACCGGCCCGGGCAGGCCGATCTGCACCTTGCCGACATTGGCCGGGGTGAAGCAATCGACATCCTTGGACGGCGCGATCGCCTCGATCACCTTGACCGGATCGATCTGTTTCGGAACCGGCATTTGAACAAGAATACCATGGACTTGGTCGTCATTATTGAGACGACGCACCAGCTCCAGCAATTCGGCCTCACTGGTATCTTCGGGCAGCTCATACTTGAACGAGACCATGCCGACCTCAGCGGTCTGCTTGGCCTTGCTGCTCACATAGATCTCGCTGGCCGGATCGTGGCCGACAATAACCACGGCCAGGCCCGGCGTGATGCCATGTTCGGCCTTGAGGCGCGCCACGTGACCGGCAATGCGGGTGCGCAAGTTTTCCGCATAGCTTTTTCCGTCGATGATCCGGGCGGTCATGGTGGCTCCTGTGAAGAAATGATTGGCTGGGGCTGCACGCTTCGTTCACTGCAATAGAAAATGCCGCCCGCTTCGTCCATCCCCCGCAGTATCAACAGCTTGACGGCGGGTTCATGCGATAGCCATGCTGCAGCAAGGCGCGAGACTCGACGCCATTTCGGCGTGCGCCTCAGGAGGGATGAGACCATGTTGAAACGTATTGTCGTTGCCATTCTGCTCTGCCTGACCACGTTCGCGCCCAATGGCGCCTTTGCCCAGAACGAACCGCGCGTCGTTGTGCCCGACTATCCCGGTGGCGCGGCCTTTGGTGGCTGCTATCGGGTCAATGCCCGTCTCTATGGGCCTTACCGGCTCACATTCTGTCTGCAACAGCGCGGCGTCTATCAGGTGACCGGCGGCGGAATAACCTGCAATGGCCGGCTCGATTGGCGGGTGTCGGGGCGTGATATCAACGTCCAGCTGCGCCGCACCTCCTGCGGCAATGGCGTCGCCTGGAGCGCCGACCGCATGACCTGCCGCAGCGCGGGCCTGCTCGGCGGCATTATCGGCTTCGTCGTCGTGCCGGGCATCCCCAATATCGGGTCGCTGCGCTGCACCTATTCGCCCAGCGTGCCGCAATACCGGCCGGTGACCTTCACGGCCCGCCGCTATAGCTGAGGCGAAACAGGCCATGGCCGGACAGAAAACCATGCCGGACACCGGCTCGGTCGATGCCTTTCTGGCGCAGATCGAGGATCCGGCCCGGCGCGCCGATAGCCATGCCATGGCCAGACTGCTGCAGGAGGTATCGGGCGAGCCGCCCGTGCTGTGGGGCACGATGATCGGATTTGGCCGATACCATTACAAATATGCCAGCGGGCACGAGGGCGATGCCTTTCTCGTCGGCTTCGCCCCGCGCAAGACCGAATTCAGCATCTATCTGATGGGAACCTATCTTCCCGAGGAAACGCAGCGCCGCGACCGGTTGCTGGCAAGGCTCGGCAAACATCGCATGGGCAAGGCATGTCTCTATGTGAAACGGCTGAGCGACATCGATCTCGAAATCCTGCGGCAATTGGCCGGCATTTCGGTGGAGACGCTGCGCCGGACCTATCCGGGCCGAACATGAAAAGGGCTGCGAGGCATTTCTGCCGTCGCAGCCCTATGGAATGTCTGCCTGCCGCGCTGTTGAGGGCTTGGGGGACAAGCGGCCTGCGCAACATTCCTCGCTCACCGGTTTTGCATGGGTCGCTTGCCGTGCCAGTGAACTGCCCATGAAGATGGTGTCGAAATGCGGCAAGAAAAGTGCCCTTCACTCGGTTGTGAAAGATTTTGTGTTTTGGCCCGCCGGTTGAAGCGCGGTCGAGAAGCTGTCATGCCAGAAGAATAGGCATTGCACGATAAAGCCCAGCGATTCCGCTAGACGGCTCGGCCCAATCCGGGGCCGGCAAACCAAGAGACAAGTATGACCACGATCAGCCCGCCGCGCCTCGAAAAACAATCTTTTACCGACCCTGAAAAAGCCTGGGCGCATCTGGCGGAAATCTATCGCCGCAATACCAGCTTCATCCGTGAGCATTTGAGCGCGCTCGCCAAGGGCGTGGTGCCCGAAGGCCGGGTGCGCGCCTGCTATCCGCAGGTGGAAGTGCGCTCCACCAGCTTCGGCAAGGGCGAGAGCACCCTGCCCTATGGCTATCTGCATACGCCGGGCATCTACCGGACCACGGTGACCGCGCCGGACCTGTTCCGCACCTATTTCCAGGAACAGTTCACCGTCATTCTCAAGAACCATGGCGGCACGATCGATATCGGGGAATCCGACACTCCGATCCCGTTGCATTTTGCTGTTGCTGCCAATGAGCGGATCGATGGCGAAGCGCTCAACGCGCTCAATATCCCGCTGCGCGACCTGTTCGACGCGCCCGACCTGACCAATACCGACGACGAAATCGCCAATGGGACTTTCGTACCCCCCAAGGGTGGCCCCTATCCGCTTTCGGCCTTTACGGCGCCGCGCGTGGACTATTCGCTGTTCCGGCTGAGCCACTATACCGGCACGGATGCGGCGCATTTCCAGAACTTCGTGATCTTCACCAATTACCAGTTCTACATCGACGAGTTCTGCCGGGTAGCCAAGGAGCATATGCGCACCGGCCACAGCCATTATGAGAGCTTTATCGAGCCCGGCAATGTGATGACCGACAATGCCCTGCGTG
The DNA here is from genome assembly GCF_030159855.1 of Devosia yakushimensis. Lineage (NCBI taxonomy): Bacteria > Pseudomonadati > Pseudomonadota > Alphaproteobacteria > Hyphomicrobiales > Devosiaceae > Devosia > Devosia yakushimensis. The sequence continues at coordinate 1,586,056 of NZ_BSNG01000001.1, forward strand.
GCGGCGGCATCAGCGGCACGGCGCCGGTGCGCAGCCCGCAAATGCCGGCCTATCACCTGACGGCGGCGCGCGGTCGCGGCATCACCATGGTCAATATCGGCGTCGGTCCTTCCAACGCCAAGACCATTACCGACCATATCGCGGTGCTACGCCCCCATGCCTGGATCATGCTGGGGCATTGCGCGGGCCTGCGCAATTCGCAGGAGCTGGGCGATTATGTGCTGGCCCATGCCTATGTGCGTGAAGACCATGTGCTGGATGCCGACCTGCCGGTTTCGGTGCCGATCCCGGCCCTGGCCGAAGTGCAGGTGGCGCTCGAGCAGGCAGTGGAGGAAATCACCCAGACCGAAGGGCTCGAAACCAAGCGCATCATGCGTACCGGTACGGTCGCAACCTTCGACAACCGCAATTGGGAACTGCGCGACCAGGTGGAAATCACCCGGCAGCTCAGCCAATCGCGCGCCGTCGCTCTGGATATGGAAAGCGCGACAATTGCCGCCAATGGCTTCCGCTTCCGCGTGCCCTACGGCACCCTGCTCTGCGTCTCCGACAAGCCGTTGCATGGCGAGCTGAAGCTCCCCGGCATGGCTTCGGACTTCTACCGCACCCAGGTGAACCGGCATCTGCAGATCGGCCTGCGGGCGATGGAGATTTTGCGGGATCAACCGGCGGAACGGCTGCATTCACGCAAGCTGCGCAGTTTCGCGGAGACGGCGTTTCAGTAGGGCTGCGCCTACACTCAGTGTCACCCCGGCGCGGGCAACGGCCCATATCGAGATGCGGCTACAGCCGCAAGATGTGTGAACGGGTGGCCCTCGCGAGGCCATCTAGCGGGGTGTTGCGATATCCCAGGCCGGAATGGCGCTGCAGGTGGTTGAGCGAGCCTGCGTGCAAATACCTCCGTCCCTCCTCCTCACCGCGCTTCCCTCGGGCTTGACCCGAGGGCCGCTCTCAATACGGCGCAAGCGGCGAATGGTCCTCGGGTCAAGCCCGAGGAAGAGCGGTGATTTTGGCAAGATAGTGCACACCACCTTGTCTCCCCATCGCTGGAATCTATGCTGAAGGCTGCCCGCACATCCAGCGCTGGGATAGCCTTCAGCATGGATTCCGGCCTGCGCCGGAATGACACCGTGGGTGGAATGGCATCGCGGATAACAAAAAGCCCGGCATCACTGCCGGGCTTTTCATTCGCGGAATATCCGATCAGGCGTCGTCGCGGCTCAGCAGGGCCTTCCAGATGATGGCGCCCAAGGCCGCACCGATCAGCGGAGCGACGATGAAGAGCCAGACCTGACCCAGAGCGCCATTCTGCGCAAAGATGGCAGCAGCGATCGAGCGGGCCGGGTTGACCGACGTATTGGTCACTGGGATGGAGATCAGGTGGATCAACGTCAGGCCCAGACCGATGGCGATCGGCGCAAAGCCGGCCGGTGCGAGCTTGGACGTGGAGCCCAGGATCACGATCAGGAAGAAGGCGGTCAGCACGATTTCGGCCACCAGGGCCGCGACCAGCCCGTAACCGCCAGGCGACAATGCGTCATAGCCGTTGGAAGCAAAGCCACCAGCGGTAAAGCCGGCCGTTCCCGAAGCGATGACGAAGAGCACCGCCGCGCCAAGGATGCCGCCGACCAATTGTGCGACCCAATAGGGCACCAGATCCTTGTATTCGAACTTGCCGGCAATCGCCAAACCGAGCGAAACGGCCGGGTTGAAATGCCCGCCCGAAATATTGCCGACAGCATAAGCCATGGTCAAAACAGTCAAACCGAAGGCGAATGCCACGCCAAGATAACCAATACCAACGTCGGGCACGCCCGCCGCAAGAACAGCTGCACCGCAGCCACCAAAGACCAGCCAGAACGTACCAAATGCTTCAGCAGACAGTCGTTGAATCAATTTGAGCCCTCCTCATGATTCGCCGTAAACATCATACTCTCCAAAACGTTACCGGAAAACGCGCAAAAAGAAGGGGCCGATGCGATGTAACCGTGCCGGCCCCTTCTTGGTCTCTGCTTGTGATTTGGCGGCCCTTGACCAGCGAGAGGCCCGCATACTTGGCAGAGGCGCCAAGCTGCTCTTCGATGCGGATGAGCTGGTTGTATTGGCCAGACGATCGGGACGGCTCAGCGAGTCGGTTTGATCTGTCCGCAAGGACGCTGGATATCCGCGCGCCGCCACCGCCATCCTCTGCTGTGCGGGATAGTGGGCTATGCGTCAGGTGAAACCACGACTTTGCCGATCGCCATGCCCTCACCGAGGCGGCGCATGGCCTGTGCGCCCAGCTCCAGCGGGTAGACACCGTCGATAACTGGGCGCATGGCCCCGGAAAGGCAGCGCGCCGCCAATTCGGTACTGTCGGAAGGGTTGGCGCGATACACCAGCACACCGAGATTCTGCCGCCGCCTGCGGCCAACCAGCCAGCCAAGGGCCGCTGCCTGCAGCAGGCTGCCCACGGTACCGCCGACGACAACGAGCGTGCCGCCATCGTTGAGGGCATGCGAGAAGGTTGCAATCGATCGATTGGCCACCACGTCGATGATCATGTCGAAGCGGTCTGCACCAGCGGCGAAGTCTGTGGTGCGATAGTCGACGAAAGCGTCCGCCCCCAAGGACATAAGCGCGTCACGCTTCTCCGCCCGATCGACCGCCGTGACTCGCGCACCCAGGGCCTTTCCCATCTGCAAGGCAAAGGTGCCGACACCACCACCGGCACCGTTGATAAGCAGATGCTCACCAGGTCCCAGTTGAGGCCGCTTGCGCATTGACTGCAGCGCGAGACTGCCGGCCTGCGGCAGAGCCGCCGCGTCAATCCAGCTGAGGCCCTGCGGAAGCGGGGCCAGGTGACCGGCTTTCGCACGCGCGAACTCGGCCAATCCGGACCAGTTGCCCTCCGAGAGATCGCCGAAGACCCGGTCCCCTGGCGCGAATTCCGTGACGCCTTCGCCTACGGCCTCAACGGTGCCGGCAATGTCAGCACCAAGGATTTTGCGGGGAGGTTTAAAGGGGTTGGTGATGCGGCCCATAGTGGTGCCGACCATCAGGTCCCAATCCCAGGAGTTGAGGGCGACGGCGCGGATGCGCACCACCACCTCGCCGGGACCGGGCTGCGGTTGGGGAATGCTCTCCAACCGCAAGGATTCTGGCGGGCCATAGGAGTCGTAGACCAGGGCCCGCATCTTGGTCATGGGCCTAGCGGCCCTTGACCACCGAGAAGCCCGCATACTTGGCCGATGTGCCGAGCTGCTCTTCGATGCGGATGAGCTGGTTGTATTTGGCCAGACGATCCGAACGGCTCAGCGAGCCGGTCTTGATCTGACCGCAGTTCAGCGCCACGGCGAGATCGGAAATGGTGGAATCTTCGGTTTCGCCCGAGCGGTGCGACATGACCGACGTATAACTGGCGCGGTGCGCGGTATCGACGGCATTGAGGGTCTCGGAGAGCGAACCGATCTGGTTGACCTTGACCAGGATCGAATTGGCCACGCCCATCTTGATGCCCGAAACGAGGCGTTCGGTATTGGTGACGAAGAGATCGTCGCCGACCAGCTGCACCTTCTTGCCGATGGCGTCGGTCAGCGCCTTCCAGCCCTCCCAATCGTCCTCGGCCATGCCGTCTTCGATGGAGATGATCGGGAAGCGGGACACCAGGTCCTCGAGGAAGCGTGCATTGTCGTCGGACGACAGGGTCTTGCCCTCGCCTTCCATGGCGTATTTGCCGCCCTTGTAATATTCGGTCGAGGCGCAATCGAGGCCCAGGAACACATCCTCGCCCGGCCGGTAGCCGGCCTTTTCGATCGACTTCATGATGAAGCCCAGCGCTTCGTCAGCCGATTTGAGGTTGGGCGCAAAGCCGCCTTCATCGCCCACATTGGTATTGTGGCCATCGGCAGCCAGACCCTTTTTGAGGGTGTGGAAGATTTCCGAGCCGATGCGGACGGCATCGCTGAGGCTTTCCGCGCCGGCCGGCAGGATCATGAATTCCTGCATGTCGATGGGATTGTCGGCATGCTGGCCGCCATTGATGATATTCATCATCGGCACCGGCAGGACATGGGCGTTCGGGCCGCCGATATAGCGGTAGAACGGCAATTCGCTGGATTCGGCAGCAGCCTTGGCCACGGCGAGCGACACGCCGAGAATGGCATTGGCGCCGAGCCTCGACTTGTTGGGGGTGCCGTCCAGCTCGATCATGGCCTTGTCGACGGCCAGCTGATCGAGTGCATCCATACCCTGGATTTCATCGAAAATGGCCGAATTGACATTCTCGACGGCCTGCAGGACGCCCTTGCCGGAATATTTCTTGCCGCCGTCGCGCAGCTCCACCGCCTCATGGGCACCGGTCGAGGCGCCCGAGGGGACCGCGGCGCGGCCGAAACTGCCGTCATCGAGCACCACGTCCACTTCGACGGTCGGGTTACCGCGGCTGTCATAGATCTGGCGGCCTTGGACGTGGATAATTGACGACATGGAAAAGCCCTCTCCCGTTGGGGTTTGCTCGATATGGCCGCTTTCCTAGACGCTCGATGTGACAAGGAAAAGGGGGGGCCGGAGAAAATATCGCGCGGCGCGGCATCTCCCGCAGCGGCGAATGGATTTCCGGTGGCCGCAAAGTCCGCCGGGCCTTTCCTCGGGCTTGACCCGAGGACCATTCCCCGCTTGTGCCGTATTGAGAGTGGCCCTCGGGTCGAGCCCGAGGGAGAACAGGTGGTGTGGCGAGGTCGGGACGCCAACCTCGCCTAGTGTCAGTCGGAGGTCTGCCGGATGAACCCGAAGGCCAGCAGCGTGATCACTGCGGCCAGGATCATGTAATAGCCCACGGCGTGGAGGCCGAAATTGGTGGCGAGGTACGTCGCGGCATAGGGGGCCAGCGAGGCGCCGAAAATGCCGCCCAGATTGAAGGTCAGCGAGGCACCGGTATAGCGCACGGCGGTCGGGAATGGCGCGGCCAAGGCGGTGCCGAGCGGACCATAGGTCAGCCCCATCAGTGCGAGGCCGATGCAGAGGAAGCCCAGCACGCCCACCACACTGCCCGAGCCGAAAAGCGGGGCGATCAGCAGGCCGAAAATGGCGATGGCGAGCGAGACCCCGACCATCACCCGGCGCATGCCATAGCGGTCGGCCAGCACGGCCGAGAGCGGGATGAAGAGGCCGAAAAACACGACGCCCACCATCTGCAGGATGAGGAATTCCTCGCGGGTATAGCCCAGGGCCGATGTGCCCCAGCTCAGCGAGAACACCGTCATCAGGTAGAACAGGACGAAGGTGGCCAGCGCCGCCATGGTGCCGAGCAGCAGGCTCAGCTTGTGGTGCTTGAACACGTCGAGGAACGGCACCTCCACGCGCTCAGCCTTTTCGATGGCCTTGGCGAATTCGGGCGTCTCGGTGATCTTGAGGCGGATGAAGAGGCCGAAGATGACCAGCAGCGCGCTGGCCAGGAACGGCACGCGCCAGCCCCAGCTCATGAAGGCTTCTTCGCCCATGAAATGGGCCAGCACCAGGAAAATCGTCGTCGCGAAGAAGAAGCCGACCGGAGCGCCCAATTGCGGGAACATGCCGTACCAGGCCTTCTTGCCTTCCGGCGCATTCTCGGTGGCCAGCAGCACCGCGCCGCCCCATTCGCCACCCAGGCCAAGCCCCTGCCCCAGCCGGCACAATGCCAGCAGCAGCGGCGCCATGACGCCGATCTGGCCATAGGTCGGCAGCACGCCGATCAGCACGGTCGAAATGCCCATGGTCAGCAGCGCCGCAACCAGCGTCGCCTTGCGGCCGATCTTGTCGCCGAAATGGCCGAAGAACGCAGCACCGATCGGGCGTGCGAAAAAGGCAATGGCGAAGGTGGCGAGCGAGGACAGCAGCGCTGAGGTCTCGTCGCCTGCCGGGAAGAACAGATGCGGGAATACGATCACCGCGGCGGTGGCGTAGATGTAGAAATCGAAGAATTCGATGGTGGTGCCGACCATGCTCGCGGCAAGGATGCGGCGAGCGGAATTGGTCGATGGCACGGGGGCGCCGTTGGCGGCGTCCGTGGCGATGGTCATGGCGATATCCTGGCGCGTTTGAATGCTGGGCCAGCCGGGCCGGCCGGCAAATCTCGCGGGCGCCCGGACGATCTTTGCCAGTCCGGCGGGAGGACCGGACTGGCGCGGTGTACCGTACGGTACGGTTCGTTTCAACCCCCTGAATGCCAGATCAGGCGGCCCCTCCTGCCAAAGTTGTATTTTACAACATTGACAACATGGACAAATAATCTAACCATAGGGGCATTGGTCTTGCCCGGGCGCCTTGAGGAGGGAGGTCGGGTCAGGGACTGGAGCGCGGCCTGTGGGCCGCATGCATCTGCGATGCCTGGGAGGATATGATGTCAACCATCAGCAGAAGAACCTTCATCACTGCCACTGCGGCGGCTACCGGCGTGGGCCTGTTGCCGCGCTGGGCCTATGGGCAAGCCACCCCTGAATCGGCATTCCTGCAAGCCGAGGTGGATGCCGGCAACCTGCCGCCGGTGGCCGAGCGCCTGCCGGTCAATCCGCTTGTCGTGACGCCGCTGGAGCGGCCCGGACAACAGGGCGGCGATTGGCGCCATGCCCTGGTGGGCGGCGGCTCGCTCTCCATGATTGTGCGTTACCAGGCCTATGATCCGCTGGTGCGCTTCGATCCCGAATGGAAGGGCGTCATTCCCAATGTGGCCGAAAGCTACGAGGTCAGCGAAGACGGCACCGAATATACGTTCAAGCTGCGCGAGGGCCATAAATGGTCCGATGGCGAGCCCTTCACCACCGATGACGTGCAGTTCTGGTATGACGCCTATTTCACCGATGCCGAAACCAATCTGGGCGTCCAGTCCTTCTGGGAGATCGGCGGCAGCAAGGCCAAGCTCGAGGTCATAGACAAGACGACCTTCAAGGTCACTTTCGCCAGCCCCAATGGCTTTTTCCTGCAGCAAATGGCCTGGGCCGACCAGGATCAGCTGGTGCGCTGCCCCAAGCATTATCTGGAAAAATTCCACATCCGCTACAACCCGGATGCGGAAAAGCTGGCGCAGGACGCGGGGCTCGGCAGCTGGATAGCTCTATTCCAGCGCGAAATCGGCTTTGACGATACCAATACCTATTACCAGAACGGCAATCGTCCGACGCTGAACGCCTGGTACTTCACCCTGCCCCCGGGCCAGAATACCGAGCAGACCCTGGCCGCCCGCAATCCCTATTATTTCAAGGTCGATACCGAGGGCACTCAGCTCCCCTATTTCGACCGCATCGTCTATCAGATGGTGGCCGATCCCGAAGTCCTGCTGCTCAAGACCCTGCAGGGCGAAATCGACATGATGGACCAGTATATCGCGACGCCAGCCAATCGACCGACGCTGTTTGATGGCCAGCAGACCGGCAATTACAGCTTCTATACGCTCAAGGAGACAGCGGCCAACGTCATGGCCTTCCAGCTCAACCTCAACCATCTCGACGAGGTCAAGAACGCGCTATTCAACACGATCGAATTCCGCCAGGCGCTGTCATTGTCCATTGATCGCCAGGCTCTGATCGACGCCGTGTTTATTGGTCAGGGCGCGCCGGCCCAACCCTCCATGATCGAGACCGATCCCCTCTATAACGAGCAATTGTCCAAACAGTTCACCGAATACGATCCCGATACTGCCAATACCATGCTCGACGCCCTCATGCCCGAGCGTGACGGGGAGGGATACCGCCTGGACTCCCAGGGGCGCCGCATGACGATCATTTTCGAGATCGACCAGACGCGCACCACCTTCCTCGATATGTTCCAGCTGGCCATTCCCATGTTCCAGGCTGTCGGTATCGACGCACAATTGCGCTCCATGGACCGCTCGCTCTGGGAAGAACGCGTGCGCAATGGCCGCGAATTCGACGCAACGGCGCATCAGTTCGGCGCCAATTCGGGCATTGCGGCCATGCTCGATCCCCGTTTCTACGTGCCAATCAACAGCAATTGCCTCTATGCGCCGGGCTGGTCACTCTACTACAGCCAGCCCGACAACGCGGCCGCCATCGAGCCGCCGGAGCCGGTCAAGGCGCAGCAGGCGCTGTATCGCGAACTGACCGCCACCCCGGCTCCGGAAAGGCAGGCCGAGATCATGACGCAAATCCTGCAAAACGCGGCCGATCTCTTCTTCACCTTCGGCGTCAGCCTGCCCGCCGATGGCTACGGCATCGTCAAGAACGACATGGTCAATGTGCAAAAGACCATGCCGAACTCCTTCGGCTGGCCCACGCCCGCTCCGACCCGGCCAGAACAGTATTTCAAGGCCTAGGCCGCAGCCATTGATGATGCTTCCCAGACGCGGGCCCCCGGGCCTGCGTCCCGTGAAACGCGCACCGCGAGACGATGATGTTACACCTCGACGCCAAATCCACGCCCGACCTCAGAAGCTCGACCTGGTATAAGTCCGCCACGCGCTGGACCCAGCTCACCCTGGTCGAGGACGATCCGATCCGTTTCGACCCCGAGTACTGGATCGACATCTTCAAGCGGACGCATTCGAACGCAACCTGTCTGAGCGCGGGAGGCTATATCGCCTATTACCCCAGCAAGGTTCCCTATCACTATGTCAGCAAGCATCTCGGCGACACCGACCCCTTTGGTCAGCTTGTCGATGGGGCACGGCAATTGGGCATGCATGTCATGGCGCGCGTCGATCCGCACGCCATCCACCAGGACGCCGCGGACGCTCATCCCGAATGGGTCATGGTCGACAAGGACGGCGCGCCGATGCGGCACTGGGCCTTTTCCGATGTCTGGGTGACCTGCGCCTATTCGGACTACAATTTCAAATTCATGCCCGACGTACTGCGGGAAATCACCGCCAATTACGATATCGACGCGATCTTCGCCAATCGCTGGCAGGGCCATGGCATCTGCTATTGCGAGGCCTGTAAGAGCAATTTCAAGGCCGCATCGGGCCATGACCTGCCGCGCTCGAGCGACAGCGAGGATCCATCCTGGCGCGCCTGGAACGACTGGCGCCGCGATGTGCTGACCCGCCTCGTCGTGGAATGGGACGCGGTGATGAAGGCGATCAAGCCCCATACCAGTTTCATTCCCAATATGGGCGGCGTGTCGCTGATGGATTTCGACCAGGAAATCATCAAGACCTATTGCCCCTTTCTGTGCGTCGACGATCAGGGGCGCCGCGGCACCGAGCCGGTCTGGATGTCGGGCCGCAACGGCAAGCGCATGCGCGCCACCTTCCCCGACCGGCCGGCCGTGCTGATCACCTCGATCGGGCCGGAGGAGGTCTATCGCTGGAAGGACAGCGTGACGTTGGGCCCCGAAATCGAGGCCTGGACCAATAGTGGCACGGTGCATGGCATGCTGCCTTGGTTCACCAAGTTCAATGGCGTGGTGCCGGACCAGCGCTGGGTGCAGCCGATCATCGACAGCTTCCATTTGCAGGAAAAGCTCGAACCCCTGGTTTTGAGCACGCAGCCGGATGCCGAGATCGCCATACTCGATCCCACTACCAGCCTGCGCCACCACGATATGTGGTCACGCAAGGAAGCAGAGAGCCATGAACTGGGCTTCTACCACGCCCTTGTCGAGGCGCGACTACCCTTTGAAATGGTGTCGGACGCGCAGATGACGCCGGAGCGGCTCGACCAGTTCAAGGTGCTGGTCCTGTGCAATTCGACCTGCCTTTCCGACGAACAGGTCGACATGCTCAAGGGCTTTGTCGCCCGTGGTGGTTCGCTGGTGGCCGCTTTCGAAACGGGCACGCGCCAGGCGGACAACAGCCCCCGCGCAACGCCTGCTTTGGCGGACCTGCTGGGCTATCGCGTCACCAGTCCGGCGCGTGGTCCGGTCAAAAATACCTATGTCTCGCTCAATGGCGAGCATCCCATCAACCAGGGCTATGATGGCGCCGAGCGCATTATCGGGGGCACCCATCTCATGGGCGTCGAAGCCCTAAACGGCGCCGAGCAACCCTTCCTTTATGTGCCTGATTTCCCCGACCTGCCGATGGAGGAGGTCTATCCGCGCGAGGAACCGCGCGGCGCCGCGGTCATTGCACGCCAGCACGAGGGTGGCGGGCGCACGGTCTATATTCCCTGGAATATCGGGGCCACCTTCTGGCAAGTGCTGGCCGGCGACCATGGCCGGTTGATCGCCAATAGCGTGCACTGGGCGCTCGGCAAGCGGGTCGATGTGGAGGTGGAGGCCAAGGGCGTCATCGATATCGCTCTGCGCAAGAGCGAGGACAGGCTAGTCGTTCTGGTCAACAACCTGACCAATCCGATGATGATGAAAGGGCCGATCCGCGAGGTCTTCCCCATCGGCCCCATCACGCTCTCCATCGCCATTCCCCAGGGACGCTCCGTCGATCAGGTGCGGCTGGGCTCGACTGGTGAAAGCATGAGGCATCAAAGCGCCGGTGGGCGAGTCACGGTAACGCTGGCGGAACTGGCAACGCTGGACGCTATCCAGATCGATTGGAGCTGAGCCTGCCATGCTCCAATATATCATCAAGCGGCTGCTCTACATGATCCCGACACTGTTCGGGTTGTCCCTGATCGCCTTCCTGATCATCCAATTGCCGCCCGGGGACTATGTGACCTCAATGATCGCCTCCATGCAGGATTCGGGCGCCAATGTGGATCCGCGCCAGATCGAGCGTCTGCGCGAAGCCTATGGCTTCAACGACCCGGTATGGCTGCAATATCTCAAATGGATCGGAGGCATCCTGTTCCGCGGCGATTTCGGCCATTCCTTCGAATGGAACCGGCCGGTCTCTGAGCTGATCTGGGATCGCATGGGTTCAACCCTGGGTATCTCGGTTGCGTCGCTGCTCTTTGTCTGGGCCGTCTCGCTGCCCATCGGCATCTATTCGGCCATGCGCCGCCATTCGGTGGGCGATTATGTCTTCACCTTTATCGGCTTTATCGGCCTTGCCGTGCCCAGCTTCATCCTGGCGCTGACCCTGATGTATCTGAGCTACCGCTATTTCGGCCAGAGCGTGGGTGGGCTGTTCAGCCAGCAATATGTCGATGCGCCCTGGAGCTGGGGCAAGTTCGTGGACCTGCTCAGCCATTTGTGGATCCCCATCATCGTGATCGGTACCTCGGGCACGGCCGCCATGATCCGCGTGCTGCGCGCCAATCTCAGCGACGAATTGCGCAAGCCTTATGTGATCACCGCCAAGGCCAAGGGCCTGCCCGAGCATCGGGCGGTGATCAAATATCCGGTGCGCATCGCGCTCAACCCCTTCGTCTCAGCCATCGGCTGGGTGCTGCCTGAACTGGTTTCGGGGGTCACCATCACCGCCATCGTGCTCAATCTGCCCACTGCCGGGCCGCTGCTGCTGCGGGCGCTGGTCAGCCAGGACATGTACCTGGCCGGCAGCTTCATCCTGCTCATGGGCGTGCTCACCCTCATCGGCATGCTGGTATCGGACCTGCTGCTCGCCCTTCTCGATCCTCGAATCCGGTTTACCTGATGACAGTCCATACCTTCATCGATGGCGACCCCGAAACCGGGCCAGCCGTAACGCCCATCAAGGCCAGGCGCGACAATAGCCAGCTGGCGGTGGCCGGACAGTGGAACCTGATCTGGCACAAATTCGCCCGCAACAAACTGGCGCTCGCCTCGGGCATGGTGATCATCATCATGGCGCTGATCGGGCTCTTTGCCGAATTCCTGGCTCCTGCCCTGCCCGATACGTCCAAGCCGCAATTCACCAATGCGCCGCCGCAGCAATTGCGGCTGTTCACGACCAATGAGGACGGCACCAGCAGCTTCCAGCCGCATGTGACGGGCTATACGATGGAGGTCGACCCTGCTTCCCTGCGGCGCAGCTATGTGCCCGACGAAAGTGTCGTCGTGCCGGTGGGATTCTTCGTCAAGGGTCCGGCCTATAAGCTGTGGGGCCTGATCCCCGCCGACCGTCACCTGGTCGGACCGCTCAAATCCACCGACACCATGTATCTATTGGGCACCGACCGGCTTGGCCGCGACCTGCTGAGCCGGTTGATCCATGGCACGCGCATTTCCATGTCGATCGGGCTGCTTGGCGTCTGCATTAGCCTCTGCCTGGGCGTCACCCTGGGCTCGCTGGCCGGCTTTTACGGCGGCGCGGTCGATGCGCTGATTGCCCGCGTCATCGAGGTCATATCCTCCATGCCCACCATTCCGCTCTGGCTGGGCCTCGCGGCGGCGATCCCGCTCACCTGGTCGCCATTGACCGTCTACTTTGTCATCACATTGATCGTGTCGCTGTTCGGCTGGACGGGCCTGGCGCGCGAGGTACGTGGCCGCTTCTATGCCCTGCGCGGCGAGGATTTCGTGACGGCCGCCAAGCTCGACGGCTCGACCGAGCGGCGCGTCATCTTCCGCCATATCCTGCCCTCGCTCACCAGCCATATCCTGGCCGTGGTGACGCTGGCCCTGCCCACCATGATCGTTGCGGAGACCGCTCTCAGCTTTCTCGGCATCGGGCTCAAGGCGCCGATCGTCAGCTGGGGCGTGCTGCTGCAGGAGGCGCAGAATGTCCGCACCATCGCCAATGCGCCCTGGCAATTGATCTGGCCGGCCGGCGCCGTGGTGATCACCGTGCTTGCCTACAACTTCCTCGGAGACGGCATGCGCGATGCCGCTGACCCCTATGAAAGTTGATCTGATGCTCAATCCAGCAAGTGACGATATGGACAAGAGCGACATCGTGCTCGATGTGCAGGACCTCAGTCTCGATTTTCGCCTGCGGACCGAGGTGCTGCATGCGGCCCGCAATGTCAGCTTCCAGCTGCGACGCGGCAAGACATTGTGCCTTGTGGGCGAAAGCGGGTCAGGCAAGAGCGTCACGGCTCGCGCCCTCATGCACATCATCGACGGCAATGGCAGCATTGCCGGTGGCCGCATCCTGCTCGACGATCCCAAGGGGCCGATCGATATTGCCGGCCTCGATGAGCGCAGCCGCCAATTGCTGGCCATTCGCGGCGGCCGCATTGGTCTGATCTTTCAGGAGCCGATGAGTTCGCTTTCCCCGGTCCACACCATCGGCTCGCAAATCGTCGAGGCGCTGCGGCTCCATCGCAAGATGAGCAAGGCCGAGGCGCGGGCCGAGACCATCGACTTGTTGCGGCAGGTCGAAATTCCCAATCCCGACAAGATGATCGACCGCTATACGTTTGAATTCTCCGGCGGCATGCGCCAGCGCGCAATGATCGCCATGGCCTTGGCGGCCGATCCGGAAATCCTGATCGCGGACGAGCCGACCACGGCGCTGGACGTGACCACCCAGGCCGAAATTCTCGATCTCATCAAGCGCCTGCAGGTCAGCCGCGGTATGGCCATGCTGCTGATCACCCACGATATGGGCGTGGTGGCCGAGGTGGCCGACGACGTGGCGGTGATGCATTACGGCCGGATCGTCGAATTCGGCAGCGTGGATGACATCTTCCATGACCCCAAGCACGCCTATACGCGGCGCCTGCTCAATTCCACGGTCAAGCTGGAACAGAACCGCCGGTCGGCAAGCCGCGAAACGCGCCCGGAAGCGCCGGTGCTGCTCTCCGCGCGCAATCTCACCAAGGTCTATGGTGCATCCACCGCCTGGTTCGGCGGCAATAATTTCGCGATCAAGGCTGTCGATGATGTGAGCTTTGATCTGCGGGCCGGCGAAAATCTCGGCATTGTGGGGGAAAGCGGCTCGGGCAAGACCACGCTTGGGCGCATGCTGTTGCGCATCGTCGAGCCCAGTTCGGGCACTGTGAGCTTCAATGACGAGAAGCGCCCGATGGAGGTGACTGCACTCTCCAAATCGCAATTGCGGACGTTTCACCGCCAGGTGCGGCTGGTCTTTCAGGACCCTTTTGCCTCGCTCAATCCGCGCATGACGGTGCGGGACATTGTGGGCGATCCGCTGGTGGTTTCCGGCACCATGAATGGCAAGGCCATCGATCAGCGGGTTTGCGAACTGCTCGAACTGGTGGGGCTCGATCCGGCGACGCGCGAACGCTATCCGCACGCCTTTTCGGGCGGCCAGCGGCAGCGCATCGGCATTGCCCGGGCGCTGGCGCTCGACCCCAAGATCATCATTGCCGACGAGGCGACGGCGGCGCTGGATGTGTCGATCCGCAGCCAGGTGCTCGATCTGCTGCTCGACATTCAGAAGCGGCTGGGGCTGAGTTTCATCTTCATCTCGCACGACATTTCGGTTGTCCGCTATTTCTGCGACCGTGTGGGCGTGATGCACCGGGGCAAGCTGGTTGAAATCGGCCCCACCGAGGAGATCTGCACCACGCCCAAACAGGCGTATACGCAGAGCCTCATCTCCGCCGTTCCCAACCCCGACCCCCGCAATAAGCGCATGCTGCACCGCACGCGCTTCACAGGTTAAGAGGACTGTTTCGTGCCCAGGTTTGCCGCCAATCTATCGTTTCTGTATCAGGACCTGCCCTTTCTCGAGCGGATCGCACAGGCCGCCCGGGATGGCTTCGGGGCGGTCGAATATGTGTCGCCATACGAATATGACAAGCAGGAGATTGCCGCCGCGCTCAAGCAGGCAGGCATTGCCCAGGCGCTGTTCAACCTGCCTGCCGGCAATTGGGCCGCTGGCGAGCGTGGTATCGGCTGCCTGCCGGACCGCGTCGACGAGTTCCGCCTGGGGATCGATACCGCCATCGACTACGCCAAGGCTCTCGATTGCCCGACGGTGAATTGCCTCGCTGGCCTTGCGCCCGCTGGCAGCGATCCCAATCACCTGGATTGGACGTTTATCGACAATCTCGCCTATGCCGCCCCAAGGCTGGCCGATGCCGGGATCGCGCTGGTCATCGAGCCGATCAATCGCCGCGACATGCCAACCTTCCACCTGTCCACGACCGAGCATGCCGAGCGGATCATGGCCAAGGTGACGTCGGACAATCTCAAGATCCAGTACGATTTCTACCACATGCAGATCATGCAGGGTGACCTGATCCCGACCTTCGAGCGGCTCAAGAATCGGATCGGCCATGTGCAGATCGCCGACAATCCCGGCCGCAACGAGCCGGGTACGGGCGAAATCAACTACCCCTTCATCTTCGCGGCGCTGGACCGGCTCGGCTATGCCGGCTGGGTCGGCTGCGAATACAAGCCGAGCGCCGGCACAAGCCAGGGCCTGGGCTGGATGAATCCCTACCGCAAGGAGAACTAGGCCATGAAGATCGGCTTTATCGGACTGGGCGTCATGGGGCGCCCCATGGCCGCACACTTGATCGCTGCCGGACACGACGTCGCGGTCAATCGCGTCAAGCCAATCTCCCAGCATCTTGTCGATGCCGGAGCGCGCGCCGCCGCGACGGCACAGGAGGCCGTCAAAGGCGCCGAAATCGTTATCCTCATGCTGCCCGACACGCCCGATGTCGAGGCCGTGCTATTTGGCCAGGGTGGCATTGCCGAAGCTATCGCGCCGGGCGCGCTGGTCATCGACATGAGCTCCATTTCCCCGGTATCCACCAAGGACTTCGCCGCCCGCGTCAAAGCCAAGGGTGGCGACTATCTCGATGCGCCGGTCTCGGGCGGCGAAGTGGGCGCAAAAAATGCCGCGCTGACCATCATGGTCGGTGGTAGCCAGGAGGCATTCGAGCGGGCGAGACCGCTTTTCGAGCTGATGGGCAAGAACATCAACCGGGTCGGCGAGGTCGGCGACGGCCAAACCGCCAAGGTCGCCAACCAGATCATTGTCGGTCTCACCATTCAGGCTGTGGCCGAGGCCCTGCTGTTCGCCACCCGCGCCGGCGCCGATCCGGTCAAGGTGCGCGAGGCGCTGATGGGTGGGTTTGCCGCCTCACGCATTCTCGAAGTGCATGGCGAGCGCATGAACAATCGCACCTTCGATCCCGGCTTCCGCATCCGCCTGCATCGCAAAGACCTGGCGCTGGCGCTCGACGCCGCCAAAAGCCTCGAACTGGCTTTGCCCAATACCGCCACAACCGCGCAGCTGATGTCGGCGGCCCTGGCCCAGGGCGATGGCGACAAGGACCATTCCGGGCTGATCCGCACGCTCGAAGCACTGTCCAGCGCCACAGCCTAAGCGGCGATAAATATCAGCATTTTCAATGGCGCCGCCGCGGCGCCATGCAGTCTCATTTTGTCTGGAGGAACAACAATGCCACTCGATAGATTGCCCAAAGTGCCCTATGGCGCCGTGTATTTCCGCAAGTCCAACCCGCCCAAGCCGGATTGGGAGCGGGACTATGGCATCGCCGCCGAAGACGGGCTCAATGTCTTCCGCCACTGGTTCATGTGGTCCGCAATCGAGCGGCGGCCGGGCTATTATGAATGGGACGAATTCGACCGCCAGCTCGACCTTGCAGCCAAGAACGGCATGGTGACCGTCATCGCCGAAATGACCCAGACCACGCCGGACTGGGCCTATCGCAAATTCGCTCATGCCCGCCAGATCCGGGCCGATGGCTCGGTCATGACGACCATCATGGGTGGCAGCTCGGCAACCGGGGGATTCTCTCATAACGGCGCCGGCAGCGGCGCGCTCACCTATAATTGTCCCGAGGTGAAGCAAGCCGTCGGGGCTTTCCTCACCACCATGGCGACGCGCTACAAGGGGCATCCGGGCCTGCTCGGCTATGACATCTGGAACGAGGTCAATTATGCCGAGGATATCGACTTCAACGACTATACCAAGGCCGCGTTCCGCACCTGGCTCAAGGCCAAATATGGTGATCTCGAAGCGTTGAGCCAGGCCTGGTATCGCTATTCCCACGCTGAATGGGACGATGTCGAGCCGCCCCATGACGTGGGCCCCTACCCCGAAAACCTCGATTGGCTGGAATTCAAGCGCCAGCATTATTACGGCGACATGCAGTGGAAGATCGACACGATCCGCGCCGTCGACAAGGATTGCCTGATCGCCGCCCATGGCGTGGCCGGCGCCATCCAGCATATGTCGTCGCACGGCAGCGACGACTGGCTGGCCGCCTCCAAGGTTGAACTCTACGGGCTGACCTGGGTGCCGAGCCGCCGCGGCTTCAAGCCCTGGCAGAATTTTTTCGGGCCGGACCTGACCCGCTCGGCCTCGCGCGGCAAAAAATGGTGGCATGCCGAACGCCCGGGCGGTCCACTGTGGATGCAGCCGCAGGTGCTCGGCCACGAAAAGGAAGACGGCCGGGTGATGGAACCCGAGGATGTGCGGCTACTGACCATGACTTCCTTTGCCGCAGGCGCCACGGGTGTATTGAACCTGCGCTACCGGCCGCTGCTTGACGGACCGCTGTTCGGCGCTTTCGGCTCCTATGGCATGGATGGCAGCCGCACGCCGCGTTCGGACATGGCCAGTGCCATCGCCAAATGGGCCAATGACGATGCCCAGCAGAGCCTGTTCGAGGCCCGGCCGGTGCAAGGCGATATCGGCATTCTGGTCATTCCCGAAGCGCAGGCCTGGGACTATCTGCTCAATCGCAACCATATGCCCGAAACCTATCGCCAGGCCATGTGGGGCGTCTATCGCGGCTTCTTCGACAATGGCATCCAGGCCGATTGGGTGCATATCGAGGATATTGCCAAGTACAATTCCTTGTACGCGCCCTACCCCATTTCGATGACCACCGAGACGGCCAAGGCCATCGCCGCCTGGGTGGCAGGGGGCGGCACGCTGATCAGCGAAGCCACGCCAGGCTATTTCGGCGATCGCGGCAAGGTCGGCACGGTCCAGCCGCATAACGGGCTCGACGCGGTTTTCGGCGTCAGGGAGCACGAGGTCGAGTTCATGCCCGATCTGGGCGACAAGATCGCCTTTGACTTCGAGGGCAAAACGATACGCGGCGGGGGGTTCCTCCAATCCTATACGCTTGAAGGGGCGACCGAACGCGGGCGCTTCGCCGATGGCCGTATCGCCATTGCCGAACATAGGCATGGTTCCGGACGTACATTATTGGTCGGCACCCATCCGGGCATCGGCTAT
Organism: Devosia yakushimensis; assembly: GCF_030159855.1. NCBI lineage: Bacteria > Pseudomonadati > Pseudomonadota > Alphaproteobacteria > Hyphomicrobiales > Devosiaceae > Devosia > Devosia yakushimensis. Next base: position 1,603,985 of record NZ_BSNG01000001.1, read on the forward strand.
TTCCAGAAAAGCGAAGACACCGGCAAAGCCTATTTCGCCGCCATTCTCGCCTGGGCCGGCAAAAAGCAACGCGTTTCGATCTCGGACAATCGCCTGCAGGCCAGGTTGCACGAGGCCGATGGCCGCAAGGTTCTGTGGGTGCTCAATCCGCTGCGCGAAGCGGCGAGCGTCGATATTGCCGTCGACGGCAGGCCGGCCGTCTATGGCAAGGCCTATTGGGGCAAGGCATCAGGCACCGGCACGGTGTCGATTCCGCAACGCGATCTCGTGATCGTGCAATTGCAGGACTAAGCATGGATATCGGCATTGCCCGGCCTTCCGGGCAGTGCCGGTCCGTTACCCGACCCGTGCGTCCCAATGGCGGGTCGATTTGCGGCAGGCCAGCAGATGGTGTCGCATGGCCTGGCGGGCGCGATCGGCGTCGCTGGCGACAATGGCTTCATAGATCGCGCGATGCTGCTCATTGATGGCAGCGACCTTCTCGGCCGTCCGCAGCCCGGACGTCGTTCGCGCCAGCAGCATGCCACCGAAAATATTGCCGCGAATGGCCTGGATGACACTGGAATAGAAGCTGTTCTGCGAGGCCCGGGCGACGCAGAGGTGGAAATTGTAATCCTCCTCCAGCCCGGGCTCCTTGCTGGCATCGAGCGTTTCGAGCTTGCTGACCACGTCGGCCAGCTGGATCAGATCGTCGGCGGTTCGATGCCGCGCGGCAGCCGCAGCCGCCTCGCCCTCGATCCCCATGCGGAATTCGAAGCAATGGTGGCCAGATGTCGGCCAATCGGTGCTTGACTGAATCATGACGCTGCTCCTCTTCAGACGCCGTGACGGGAACTTCTGCACCTGCCGGTCCGGGGACCGCCAGGGCTTAAATCTTGTTCGCCTCCGCATCATCGCCGCGCAGAATCCGCGCGCCCGCCCAGCGGAGATGCCGCCGCATGGCATCGCGCGCCGCCTCGGCATCCTGAAGGCGGATGGCATCATAGATCGCCTCGTGGTGATCCGCCACCACGGCGCGGAAATCCGGCCGATCGGCCGAAAAATTCCAGATCAACGCCATGCCCATCGTCATCTGCTCGCGCAGCGAGGTGAGGCTGTTGACGTAAAACGGATTGCCCGTGGCCTGGGCAATCGACAGGTGGAAGGCAAAATCGTCCTGCGGCCGTTCCCCCAGCGCGCGCTTCTCCCGGAAGCGTCCCAATACGCCCAGGATCGTCGCCAATTGCTCCTTGCTGCGGTTGAGCGCCGCCGTAGCCGCGATTTCCCCCTCCATGCCTTCGCGGAAGGAGACGAAGGCGGTGATATCGGCAATGCTGCCAATGGCCGGAAACAGCACCTGCTCGGGTGGCTGTTCGACAGCATCGGGCGGGCCGATGACGAAACTGCCCGAGCCCTGGCGCGACTGGATGAGCCCGGCGTCGCGCAGCATGGCCAAGGCCTGCCGGATCACCGGGCGCGACATGCCGAAGCGCCGGGCCAGTTCGGTTTCCGAAGGTAGGCGCGAGCGCGGCGACCAGCTGCCATCGTCGATCAAGGCCAGCATCTGGCCATGCACGACATCCGCCAGGCTCTGGCCTCGCTCAAGCACATAAGGGGGGCGCTCCTCGATCGCCATTCTTCCTCCATCGACCGGTCTATGCAACAATCTAGCATGCGCCAGGTGGCTGCGACAACAAGTTGTTCAAGATGTGAAACTTGTCTTGGCGGCACGCTTTCCCCATAGTGCGGCCTGGTGACAGTCTGGAGATAGATCATGGATCGGATGGGGCGGGCGCGGCCTGGCGCACAATGCGGGCGCGTGCAATGACGTCCATATCCCCATCCCTGAGCCGGCGCGACTGGACCAATGTCGTCGCAGTGCTTTGCGTCCTTGCCGCAACGGCAATTTTCTCGCTCATTTTCATATCAGGCCGCGTCGTCGGCGATCTGGCCTCGCCGCTGCAAATCATGTTTCTGCGCTATTGCGGTGGCCTGCTGACGGTCTGCGCCATCGCGGGGCTCAATGGCAGAAACTGGGCCAGCATGCAGAGCGAACACCGCGTGAGCCAGGCTTTGCGGGCATTGGCGGGTGGGCTGGGCGGTGCGGCCATCATCTTCGGCAATGCGCATATGCCGCTGGTCGACGCCAATGCGATCGGCCTGTTGAGCGGGGTTTTCACCCTGGGCCTGGGCTATATCGTCTTTCGCGACCGCCTGCCCGGCCCGGGTATCGCGGGCGCCCTGGCCTGCATTGCGGGCGCTGCCATTGTCATGGCCGCCCGCGGGGCCTTCACGACGCTGGATGCCAGCTACCTGTTTCCCGCTTCCATCGTGGCGGTTGGCGCGCTCCTGCTGGCCACCGAGCATGTCTTCATCAAGATATTGGCCATGTCCGACCGGCCGCTGGTTACGCTGGCGCATGCCAATTTCTTCGGCGCCATCCTGCTGCTCATTCCCGCGCTGCTGACCTGGCGTTCCACCGGCCCCGTCAATGCCGCCCTGCTCTGCCTCGGGCCGTTCGCCATTCTGGGACAATATCTCAATATCCGGGGCTATATGGCCGCCAGCGTCAGCCTGCTCGCGCCGGTCGGCTATTCCTCGCTGGTCTTCGCCGCCCTTTGGGGATGGTGGTTCTTTGGCCAATTGCCCACGGCCGGCGTCATTGCCGGATGCCTGGTCATCGCCGCGGGCGGCACCGTGCTCGCGCTATCGCGGCATAAATAAAACAACTTCCCGCTACTTCCCATTGACTTGTAAAAGTTGTCATTCGAAACTCAGGAAAAACCTGTGGGAAGTGACATGAGCGAGCGTGCGACGGACAAGAACAGCCAGTGGTGGATCGACGAGCCGATCCGCATGGCGCTGTTTCTCTACAATCAATATCAGGCGCCGGTCGATACCGATGCCTTTGTGCAGAAACTGGTCGATCTGGAGGTCAATGCCGTCATCCTGCCTACCGGCGGCATCGGCGCATTTTATCCCACCGAAGTCCCCTTTCATGTCCGCGCGCCCTCGCTGCCGCCCGGCCGTGATCTGGTGGGTGAGATCGTCGAAAAGGCCCATGCCCGGGACATCTATGTCGTGGCGCGCTTTGAATGGACGGTGAACCAGGACAAGTCGATCATCGAGGCCCACCCCGATTGGGTGCAGCGCGACAGCCAGGGCAATTCCCCGCTCTGGAACGACACGCATCTGATGTGCGTCAACGGCGGCTATATGCAGGAGCATATCTTCAAGATCATGGACGAAGCGCTGACGCGTTATCCGCTCGATGGCATGTTCTTCAACTATGGCGGCGGCCAGCGCAATGCCTTCGGCCCCTGCCAGTGCGACAATTGCAAGCGGCTCTATAAGGACAAATATGGCGCCGAGCTGCCCCTTACGCCGGACGCGCAATATATCGACTTCATGAATGACTGCGCCGGGCAATTGGCCAGCAAGATCCGTGCCTTCGCCAAGGCCAAGAAGCCGCATAATTTCAACTTCATGGTGGGCAAGGACGCCGATTCCACCAATTCGGAAACCCATAGCGCGCCCATAGCCGAAGCCCATGCCTTCTGGCTGTACGATGCCAGTGAAACCGTCAACAGGGCCCGGGCGGCGCATCCCGATCGCATGCAGTTCAACAATGACGCCGCATTCCTCGACGGCCGCTGGCGCTATGCGCATCGCTCGGCCCCCGATGGCGAGGCACGCGCTTACCAGAACATGGCCAATGGCGCCGGCCCCTATCTCTTCGTCAATGGCAATCACGAGCAATTCGACCGCAATGGCGAAAACGGTGCCCGCCCGGCTTTCAAATTCCACAAGGCCAATGCCGAACTCTATGTGCGGCAGGAGAATGCGGCGCGCATCATGCTGCTTGATGAACCCGGCCCCTCGCTGGCGCGGATGCTGTTCCGGTTCGGACAGGGCAAGGTGGTTGATGGCACGGCGCCGGGCAATGGTGGTTTCGGCTATCGCGACAGCCTGGAATTGGGCAGCGGCCCGGAAAACAGCAATACGGCCATGGCCGGCTTTTTCCGGATGCTCACGGAAAACCATATTCCCTTCGTGCTGTCGCGCGACCTCGGCTGGATCGATACCGATCCGGGGCGTTACGACCTGGTGATTTCAAGCCGGCGGGCACCGGCCCAGCTCGACGCCTATCTGCGCGGTGGCGGGCGGGTATTGGCGGCCGGTGCGGAAAAGCCGGAACTCGACCTGCCGGCAATCGTGCGGCAATGGCCGCGCAAGGAGACGCTGGCCTCCTATTGGCGCGTGCGGGACCGCAACCTGCTGCCTTCGCTGAGGGATGCCGATCTCCTGTTCTTCTATGGCGATTATCTGGAGCTTGAGGCCAATGACGATGCGCCGCTGACCCTCGTGCCGCGCACCAAGGTCAACCCGATGGAAATGGTGGGGGAAGGGCTGACCGATACCGCCAAGCCCGGCCTCTATCGCGCCAGCTATGGCAAGGGCCGGCTGACCTATATTCCCTGGGACATCGGCGACCTCTATTATCGCGCCAGCAACGCCTTCCATTCGGGCCTCGTCGCCGACCTGATCGACGATCTGCTGCCCGCCGGCCGGCAGATCCGCACCAATGCCCACCCCATGGTGCAGTTGACGCTGCAAAAACAGGCGCATGCCAACCGTACATTGGTGCATTTCGTAAACCTGTCGGGCGCGGCGCAGGTCGCCTTCCATCCCGCCATTCCCATGGGCGCGATCCGGGTGGAGCTGCATGGGGAATTCGACACGGCCAGGCTTGCCAGCAGTGGGCGCAGCCTGCCGCTCCTCAAAAGCAATGGCTACACGTCCTTCACGCTGCCCCAGCTCGACGCCTATGACGTGGTGGTGTTGAGCTGAGCCTGCGGGGGAGAAAGGTGAAGGGCCAGCTACCAATCGCTCCCCTTGCGAGGAGGCTGGTCCGGGTCACTTTGCAATGTCCCACGACGTCATTCCCGCGCAGGCGGGAATCCATTCTTTCGATGGTCCGTGTGCAGAAGAGTGGATTCCCGCCTGCGCGGGAATGACGTCGTGGACAAAAATGGCGTCGGAGCAAAACACTCACGGCCCCCTCATCAAGAGGGTCCATCTTGGGCGCATGTGTCCCCACCCTTTATCCCCACAAGGGGGAGGGAGACGAAAGAGCCGTGGGCCCTCAGCCTGCGCCTCCCTCCCCATGATAGGGAGGTCAGCTTTTTCGTTGCAGCGAAAAAGCAGGCGTGGGGTGATGGGAGCCGCAGAAGTCCGAAGTAAACACTCCCCCAATCAAAGGGGGAGGTGCTCCGGGTCCATCAACCCAACCGCCACCTACCCCGCCACAGTTGCAGCGAAAAAGCCCTCCGGGTCATCCACTTCCCTGAGCCGTTTGCCCTCGATCTGCAGGAAGCGGCTGCCAAGCGCCCGGACGAAACTGCGATCGTGCGAAACCAGGATACAGGTCGCGCCATGGGTCAGGATTTCGCTTTCGAGCTGTTCCTGGCCGGTGATGTCCACGTGGTTGGTGGGTTCGTCCAGCAGGTAGAAATTGGGCTGGCGCAGGCGGAGCGCCAGCAGGCCCAGCCGGGTGCGCTGGCCGAAGGACAGGGTTGCGATCGGCTTGTCCTGCTTTTCGACCGGAAAGCCCGCGGCGGCCAGCAGGCTCTTGCTGCGCTGGTCGCCATTGTCGAATTGGCCGGTGATGAAGGCGAGCGGGGAGAGCTTGTTGGGCAGGTGCGACATGGCCTGATCGATATAGCCCACGCTCAATTGCGGGCTGACCCGAATGCCCGGCACCTCCTCGCCAATCATGGCGCGATAGAGATGTCCCATCAGTTGCGATTTGCCCGTGCCATTGCGCCCCAGCAGCACTATGCGGTCGCCCTGGAAGATATGCAGCTTGTCGATGCGGAACAGTTTTCGGCCATCGGGCGTGGTCACATCGAAATTTTCGATGGCCAGCAGTACCCGCGCCGGCGTGCCGCTATTGGAGAGCTTGATATCGCCTGAGCGTTCCTTGTGCAGCTCGTTGAGATTGTCCTCGATCTTGCTGGCCCGCTCGCGCAGATATTTGGATTTGACCGTCAGCAGGTCGCTGCCCGAATTGATGCCGATATTGGTGAGCTTGGCAGCCTGCCGGCGCAGGCGGTCGACTTCCTTGAGGTCGCGTTCGCGCTTGAGTTCGGCCGCGGCATCCAGCTCGTCGAGCGCCGCCCGCGCCTTGCCGTAGGGCAGCGGGAAATAGGCTGATGTGCCCGGGCGCAGGAACAGGGTCCGATTGGTGGTGGCGTCGAGAAAGGCCCGGTCGTGGCTGGCAATGATAACCGGGATGTTACGGGCCGCCCGGTCCAGCCAGTTCTCCAGCAGCAGCAATTTGCCGAGATCGAGATGGTTGGTCGGCTCGTCGAGCAGCAGGGCATCGGGCTCGGCGATCCAGCAACGGGCAATAAGTACGATGCGCTGCCAGCCCCCGCTCAGTTCGCGCACGGGCTTTTGCCAGAGGTCGTCGGGCACTTCGAGATCGGCCAGCACCACATCGACGCGCCAGCTGTCGCTCGTGCGATCGCCCTCGGGCAGGACGGCAAGCACGGCGTCGTAGAGCGATACATCCAGCATGTCCTTGGGCACGTCCTGCTCGACATAGCCGATGCGCAGGCCGCGCGAGCAGATGATTTCGCCCTCGGTGAGTTCCCCCTGCCCGGCTATGGCGCGCAGCAGCGTGGTCTTGCCCTTGCCGTTGCCGGCTACGAGACCGACGCGGTCGCCATCGGCGATGACGACATCGAGTTTGCTGAAGAGTGTGTCGGTTGCCGTAAGGCCGGCATTGCGGAGGCTGATCGAGCCCATTTTCGTCTCACTGGTCTGGCGCCGGATTGGATACGCGCCTTTTGCATTCACGTCGCGGCCGCGTTGAACGCGCCGCCATGAAGGGCAAACCAGAATGGGAGACAGGAAGAAGTGTCAGAACCAGTCGCTGGTCAGCCCTGCAGCTTATGCCACAGGGCCTGGACGGGGCCGCGCTGACGATGCGGACGCGAATATGTCATGCAGCCCTCCTTGGCGCTGGTGTTGAACACTGAAGGGACAAATAGTCCCGGCCGCCGCAAAAATCAATTCGCGGCGGTCAGATGAGATAAAACAAGGCGGAAACGATGGTCAATGCCCCAAAACGCGGGACAGACAGCCTGGCCAGCCGGTACGCAATACCTGAAAATCCGGCTTGCGGCCAAACGCCGATAGATGAGCCGGCTGGGTTCGCTTGATACGCAGAACGACGATCCCGGTCGGCTCGCATACGGCAACTCCAAACAAAAACCGTATGTCCACTGTTTTAGCAGCGGGCGTTTAAGAAAGTGCTTTCAAGAAGCAAACGGAACGTAAATCCAGCGCCCGATCTTGGGACGGTTTTGTCCCGATATCTTGCTTAGCGGGCGGGCCGCAGCCTGATCCATTCTTTGATATAGGCGCGGCAATAATTGTAATTGAGCTGATAGACCCAGCCGTCACGGGTGGCGCGCACCTTGATCAACTCGTCATTGGGGACGTTGAGCGAGATATCGGTATAGCCGGCGGCGGCGATGGTATTGCGAATTTGCCGGTCGGTCTGGCACAGCCGGCGCTCGGGCAGGAAATCCTCCGGGCCGTCGCCGAAATGAATGCCGAAGCCGAAAGATGGCTGGGCATTGGCCGCGCCACTCAATCCGCCGGCCATGAATAAGACAGAAAGCAGGGCTAACCCAACCTTGCGCATGGTCATCTCCTGCGGTTCGCGGCGATCGCGCCAGCGGATCCGCCATAGGCGCACTGGGCTGAACCGGCACCGAACTCGCCATTCATAATCCGTTCAGACATGTGGAATTTCAAGGCAAATCAAGCGATGCCGCACGAGCATGCGGCTTCGATCAGATATGCTAAAAGGCGCAAATCGCCCGATTCGGGCTTTAAGACAGGTAGTGCATTGTCCCAGGCAGACGACCTTTTCGGCGGCCCCATCGAACCCGTTCGCAAGCCCGAAACGCCCAAACCCGCGCCCGCCGCGGCACCGGTGGCGGGGAGCTATTCGGCTGCAGATATTGAGGTTCTGGAGGGACTTGAGCCAGTCCGCCGCCGTCCGGGCATGTATATCGGGGGCACCGATATCAATGCGCTGCATCACCTGTTTGCCGAAGTCATCGACAATTCGATGGACGAGGCCATTGCTGGCCACGCCAGCCGCATCGAAGTGCATCTGGGTGAAGACGGCTACATTACCGTTACCGATAACGGCCGCGGCATTCCGGTCGAAAAGCACCCCAAATTCCCCAATCGCTCCACCCTGGAGATCGTCCACACTGTCCTGCACGCCGGCGGAAAGTTCGATTCCAAGGCCTATGAAACCTCTGGCGGCCTGCATGGCGTGGGCGTTTCGGTGGTCAATGCGCTATCGGACGACATGGTGGTGGAAGTGGCGCGGGAGCAGCAGCTCTACCGCATGACCTTCTCGCGCGGCATTCCGCAGGGCGATATCGTGGCGCTGGGCCGCGTCAACAATCGCCGTGGCACGACCACCCGTTTCCACCCCGATCCGCAGATCTTCGGCGAGACGGCCAAGTTCTCAGCGGCACGCCTGTTCCGCATGACACGGGCGAAAGCCTATCTCTTCGGTGGTGTCGAGCTGCGCTGGAGCTGTGACGACAGCCTTGCCAGCGACGAAACGCCGGCCAAGGCGGTGTTCCACTACCCCGATGGCCTGCGGGACTTCATGACCGCGCGGATCGATGGCGAGACGCGCATTGTCGACGATATCTTTTCGGGCAATAGCGGCAAGGCTGGTTCGCATGGCGCGGTGGAATGGGCAATCGCCTGGACGCTGGGCGATGGCGGGGTCTCGTCCTATTGCAATACGGTGCCGACGCCTGATGGTGGAACGCATGAAACGGGCTTGCGCACGGCCATTCTGCGCGGCCTCAAGAATTATGCCGAGCTGACCAAGAACAAGGCGGCGGCGACGCTGACCGCCGAAGACGTCTTCGCCAGCTGCAGCGCCATGCTGTCGGTCTTTGTACGCGAGCCCGAATTTGTCGGGCAGACCAAGGACAAGCTGGCTTCGGGCGAAGCGACCCGTATTGTCGATACAGCCCTGCGCGACGCTTTCGATCATTGGCTGGCCGCCTCCCCCAACCAGGCAGGGAAGCTTCTGGACTGGGCGATCGAACGGGCCGAGGAGCGCCTGCGGCGCCGCAAGGAAAAAGAGATCGACCGGGCCAGCGCCACGCGCAAGCTGCGGCTGCCGGGCAAGCTGGCCGACTGCACGCAGGGCGCGGCGCAGGGCGCGGAATTGTTCATCGTCGAAGGCGACTCGGCCGGTGGCTCCGCCAAGCAGGCGCGCAACCGCGCCAGCCAGGCCGTGCTGCCACTGCGCGGCAAAATCCTCAATGTCGCCGGCGCCAGCCGGGAGAAGATGGCGGCCAGCCAGTTGATCGCCGACATGATCCAGGCGCTGGGCTGCGGCACGCGCGACCGCTATCGCGAAGACGATCTGCGCTATGACAAGATCATCATCATGACCGACGCCGATGTGGACGGGGCCCATATCGCGTCGCTGCTCATCACCTTCTTTTTCCAGGAAATGCCCAAGCTCATCGATGGCGGGCATTTGTTCCTGGCATTGCCGCCGCTCTACCGCATTTCGCAGGGCCCCAAGACGCTCTATGCCCGCGACGATGCGCATAAGAACGAGCTTATGGAGACCGAATTCACTGGCAAGAGCAAGGTGGATATCACCCGCTTCAAGGGCTTGGGCGAAATGCCCTATGCGCATTTGCGCGAAACCACCATGTCGCCCAAGACGCGGACGCTATTGCAGGTGAAGGTTCTGGATGAGGTCGATGCGACCAAGATCAGTGTCGACCGGCTGATGGGCAACCGGCCGGAGGCCCGGTTCGAGTTCATCCAGGAGAATGCGGCCTTCGTGACCGATCTCGATATTTAGGATGCGGCTGCAAAGCGGGCAGTTAAGGCTAAATCCTGCAAGGCCGTTGACTTGAAAGGTCTTTGCGCTATGGTCCGCGCCGCTGGAGCATTTCCGGCTTGACGGCTGGTTTTACTGACACAGTCCGCCTTTGCTGAAGGTGCCTCAGGGCCACTCTTGCCGACCAGCACTTGTTGCTCTCGCGTATCGTGGCCGCCTCGTGTGCGGACTGTCTGTGTGATTGCCTTCCCAGCCCGCCGCTGACGCAAACCGCATGATCTGACATGCGTCCCTTGCGGTCTTCTTCCCGGTGCGCCGCCTTGAATGTTTCGAGCGGATCCTGCATCGGGCAACAGCTTTGAGTGGAACGACTGAATTTGACCGACGAATTTTCCGGGCTGGGCCTTTCGAGCAAAGTTACCGAGGCGGTGGTGGCTGCGGGTTACACCAAGCCTACCGAAATCCAGGCGCAGGCCATTCCTCATGTCCTGCAGAAGAAGGACATTATCGGCATTGCCCAGACTGGCACGGGCAAGACCGCGTCGTTCGTGCTGCCGATGCTGACGCTGCTGGAAAGCGGCCGCGCTCGTGCACGCATGCCGCGCACTCTTATTCTGGAGCCGACGCGGGAACTTGCCGCGCAGGTGGCCGAGAATTTCGAGAAATATGGCAAGAACCATAAGCTGAGCATGGCGCTGTTGATCGGCGGCGTGTCGTTCGATGACCAGATCAAGAAGCTGGATCGCGGCGTCGATGTGCTGATCGCCACGCCCGGCCGCATGCTCGACCTGTTCGGCCGTGGCCGTATCCTGCTGACCGGCGTCGACATCCTGGTGATCGACGAAGCCGACCGTATGCTGGACATGGGCTTTATCGACGACATCAAGAAGATTTGCAGTCTCTTGCCGGCGCGCCGGCAGACGCTGCTGTTCTCGGCCACCATGCCGCCGGAAGTGCAGAAGCTGGTCAACCAGTTCCTGCGCGACCCGATCCGGCTGGAAGTGGCGCGGCAGAATTCGACGGCCGACACGATCGATCAGAAACTGGTCAAGGTGTCGTCCAAGCCCGAGGACAAGCGCGAAGCGCTGCGGGCGCGGATCGACGCGGCCGAGGGGCTGACCAATGCCATTATCTTCTGCAATCGCAAGCGCGATGTGGCGACCCTCGCCCGTTCGCTGGAGCGGCATGGCTATAGCGTGGGTGCGCTGCATGGCGACATGGACCAGAAGAGCCGCACCGAAACGCTCGATGCCTTCCGGGCCAATAAGCTGACCCTGATGGTGGCCAGCGACGTGGCTGCGCGTGGTCTCGACATTCCCGCGGTGAGCCATGTGTTCAATTTCGACGTGCCCGTGCATGCCGAAGACTATGTGCACCGCATTGGCCGCACCGGCCGTGCTGGCCGGTCTGGTGTCGCCTATACGCTGGTGGGACCGGCCGATGGCAAGCACCTGGATGCCATCGTCAAGCTGATCCAGAAGCCGATCGAATGGCTTGAGGTTGCTGGCGGGGCGGCGCCTGCTGCGGCCGAAGAGGCGCCGGAGGACAGCAAGCCGAAGCGCCCTGCCCGCTCGCGCCGCGGTGGCCCACGCCCGGCGGCCGAGAAAGCCGCGGCGAACCCGGATGTGGAAAGCGCCGAGCCCGCGCCCAAATCTCCCGGGAGAGGAGCGCGGCCGGCTGCCGAGCAGACGGAAGCAGTCGAGGCCCAGCCGGCAAAACCGCAGCGCAGCGAGGAGGCCAAGCCGCCGCGCGGGCGCGGCCGCCGTCCGGCCGAATCCCGAGCGGATGAATCGGGCATCGACCCCAGCTCGCCTTTCGGCAATGATGGCCCCATACCGGCCTTTCTGCTGCGGTCCACGCGGACCCCGTCCTGATCGGGTTAAGCGGTTGACTAGACAGATGGCCAAGAAAAAATTGGCCTAGCGGTTGTACTTAGAGGAAGAGGGACTGTATCTATCTGCATAGATTCGGTTTTCTTGGGGACGCGAGAGCCGAATGCGGGTAACGGAGCGCGAGGGAAGCGGTGTCCGGACAAGAATTCAAACGGGCGCTTGGCTATGCCAACGCGGCTTTCGAGCTGCTCAAGCGGAGTGGAATTCCGCCCTATCCGCAGTTCTATGAGCTGCTTTACACCTATGCCACGGGTGTCAATCCGTCGTTGAACAACCGGATCAACGCGATTTTCCGCGAGGGATCGTCGCCTTCGGTCGATCTGGCCGAAGCGCTCTACAATGAATTTCTGAAGTCGGACGTCAATGACCGCATCAGCGATGTCTCGGAGCGCATGCATGCGCGCATCGAGGCGGTGCATGACGCCATCGACAGCGCGATGACCACGGCCAATGCCTATTCCGGCTCACTGCAGGCCGCCAGCGGCGATCTGCAACAGGACATCACTGTCGAGACGCTGAAATCGCTGGCCAACCGGCTGCTGCTGGAAACCCGCGTCATGCAGGAGACCAACCAGGCGCTGGAGCAGAAGCTGGAGGCCTCACGCGACGACATCGCGGCCCTGCAGCGCGACCTCGACGATGTGCGGCGCGAGTCCATGCTGGACCCGCTGACCAAGATCGCCAATCGCAAAAGCTTTGACGAGGGGCTGGAGGCTGCGGTTGCCGAGGCAAATATCGGTGATCAACCGCTTTGCCTGATGATCGCCGATATCGATCACTTCAAGACGTTCAACGATACCTATGGTCACCAAACCGGCGACCAGGTGTTGCGGCTGGTCGCCATGACCATAAGGTCCAATATCAAGGGCAAGGACCTGGCGGCTCGCTATGGCGGCGAGGAGTTTGTCGCCATCCTGCCCTCTACCGACCTCGATGGCGCGGTCATTGTCGCCGAAAACGTGCGCAAGGCGATCCAGGCCAAGGAATTGCTCAAGCGTTCGACCAATGAAAAGCTCGGCCGGATCACGGCGTCGTTCGGCGTCGCGGCGTTTCGTTCGGGCGACACCCCATCATCGCTGCTGGAACGCGCCGATCGCTGCCTTTATGCGGCCAAGCATGCCGGCCGCAACAGGGTGGTCAGCGAGACGGAGCTGGCCGAAATGCAGGCGGCCGGCAGCGGTATATCGGCCGCCTGACTTCAGGCTGTGGGGACGAGCTTGACGCCCAGGCCGGCCAGCATATCCCAATATTGCGGGTAGGTTTTGCCGGTGCAGGCGGGGTCGAGAATGGTGATCCCGGTCAGCTTTAGTCCAGCCAGAGCAAAGCTCATGGCGATGCGGTGATCGTGATAGGTCTCGATGCGGGTGAGCGCGTTTCGCCCGGCCAGCTTTTTGGCCAGGTTGGGGTCGGAAGCGACCAGCAGATCATCGCCCTCTTCGGTTCCCAGGCCAGGCAAGATCCGGTTCAGTTCATTGGCAACTGCGCGAATACGGTCGGTTTCCTTGACCCGCAGATTGGCGATGCCGACAAAACGCACCGGATGGTTGTTGAAGGCGGCGAGAACCGCGATGGTCGGCACGGCATCCTGCATCTGCGAGCCATCGATGGCGGCCGGCATGTTCGGGAATTGTGCGATAATGGCCTGTGCGGCAGCATCGGGCTGGGTGAAAGCGTCGGCGGCGACGCCGAGATCGATCTTGCCGCCGGTCAACGCCGCGGCGCCCCAGAGATAGGTTGCGGCGGAGGCATCGGGCTCGACCAGCAGATCGGCGGCCTGGTAGCCCGTGGGCTGGACGAGCCAGGAACCGGCATCGATCTGCTCGACATCGGCGCCGAAGCTGCGCATGGCGGCGAGGGTCAAATCAACATAGCCGCGCGCGCCGATGTCATTGCCGCTGAGGGCCACGGTAATCGGACCATCGCCTAGCGGGGCCGCCATCAGCAGCGCCGATACATATTGGCTGGAAAGCCCGCCATCGATCTCGACCCGGCCCTCCCCGAAGCTGCCCTTGCCGCGGATGGTAACCGGTGGGCAACCGGTGGGGCTGGAAGCCTCGATGCCAAGCGACTGCAATGCGGTGACCAGCGGACCGATGGGGCGCAGGCGCATCTCCTCGTCGCCATCGACGATGACTTCACCGTCGACGGTTGCGACCGCAGCGGTCAGGAAGCGCGTGGCCGTGCCGGCATTGCCCAGAAAGAGCGGGCTATCGGGCTGTTGCAGGCGGCCGGTGCTGGTTACCACAAAGCTGGTGGCGTCGGGTTCCTCGACCGTAACGCCCATCTGGCGCAGGGCGGCGGCCATCAGCACGGTATCCTTGCTCTTGAGCGCGCCGGACAGGCGGCTCGTGCCATTGGCCAGGGCGGCCAGCAGCAGAGCGCGATTGGTGATGGATTTGGAACCCGGAGGCGAAACCCGGCCGACCAGCGGATGATTGGGCGGGATGACGGTGAGAGCCGGAGGCAGGCCGGTCATGGACATACTCTAAAGGCTGGAGCCAGATTGCTCCTGCCTGTTAGGGCAAATATCGGGCAGGCGCAACGGGACGTTCAGGCAATAGCACGAGCGTCGGCAATGGCCTTGAGATCGGCGGCCTTGAGCGTCACGCTCTCACCGCAGCCACAGGCACCGGTCTGGTTGGGATTGGTGAAGGTGAAGCCAGCGCTCATCTTGGATTGCTCGAAATCCATGACCGTACCGAGCAGGAACATGGTGGCCTTGGGGTCGACATAGACGTCGACGCCCTTGTCACTGACATGGTCGTCGCCCTTAACCGGCTCGCTGACATAGTCCATGGTATAGGCCACGCCGGCGCAGCCGGAATTCTTGATGCCAACGCGCAGGCCGATGACCGGCTTGTCGGAATCCTCGATGATTTCGGTGATGCGCTCGGCGGCAGCATCGGTCAGCGACATGATCTTGAAGGCCATGGAGCCATATCCTTCTAGTAATTCGGCCAGACGCCCCGGGTGATCAATTCGACCACCAGGCGGTCCGGATCGCGGAAATAGATGCTGCGGCCGCCCTGCGGCCAGCCAACTTCGCTTTCCAACTCTATATGTAGACCTTCAAGGTAGATTTTCCAATCCTCGAAGCTCTCGGCAGCTATGCCGAAGGCGAAATGCTGTTCTCCGGCGCCGTCATGGGGTGGGATGAAACCACCACCGACGGGAATTGGTTTCAGCGTGGCGCCGCGGCGGAAGAGAATCAGGACCTGCCCCTCCCCGACCCTGAGCGGCTGGATGCGTTCGTCGCCGCCCATTGGCTCGAAGCCGAAAATCCTGACGTAAAAGTCGCGGCTGCGCACCACGTCGGAGACGTAGAGGCAGGTTTCGACCAGGCCCTGCAGCGGCGGACGGTTCACCTCACCACCAGTTGAGGGCCACCTGGGCTTCTTCGCTCATGCGCGAGGCGTCCCAGGGGGGATCGAACACCATGTTGACCTCGACATCCTGGATGCCTTCGACGCCGCGGGCGGCGTTCTCGACCCAACCGGGCATTTCGCCGGCCACCGGGCAGCCAGGCGCGGTCAGCGTCATGTCGATGACCAGCTTGCGGTCATCATCGAGATCGACCTTGTAGATCAGGCCCAACTCATAGATGTCGACCGGGATTTCCGGGTCATAGACGGTCTTGAGCGCGCCGATCAGGTCGGTGGTGATGCGTTCAACCTCCGCCTCCGGCAAGCCGCCGGAAACATTGGGGGTGATGCGGGGCTCGGGAATAACAGGCGCCGGAGCGATTTCTGGTTCGTCAGTCATAGCGATACCAATCAGGCAAAGAATTTCTGGGCGCGTTCGATGCCGTCCACCAGCGCGTCCACGTCGTCCTTGCCGTTATATAGGGCGAAGGAGGCGCGACAGGTAGAGGTGACACCGAAACGTTTGAGCAATGGCATGGCGCAATGCGTGCCGGCGCGCACGGCAATGCCGTAGCGGTCGAGAATGGTGGCCATGTCGTGGGCGTGGGCGCCCTTGACCTCGAATGAGAAAATGCCGCCCTTGCCCGGCGCCGTGCCGATGAGGCGCAGCGAATTGATGCGGCTCAGCCGTTCATGAGCATAGGCGGCCACATCGGCTTCATGGGCGGCAATGGCCTCGCGGCCCAGATCGTCCATGTATTTGATGGCCGCGCCCAGCCCGATGGCCTGGACGATGGGCGGGGTGCCGGCTTCGAAGCGATGCGGCGGTTCGTTGTAGGTTACCGTTTCCATGGTCACGACATCGATCATTTCGCCGCCGCCCTGATAGGGCTGCATCTCGGCGAGCAGGTCATGCTTGCCATAGAGCACGCCGATTCCGGTCGGGCCATAGAGCTTGTGGCCGGTCATGACGTAGAAATCGGCGTCGAGATCGCGGACGTCGACCTTGGTGTGAACCGCGCCCTGGCTGCCGTCGATCAGCACGGGAATGCCGCGCGCATGGGCGATGGCAATCACGTCCTTGATCGGGGTGACGGTGCCTAGCACATTGCTCATATGGGTAACCGCAACGATACGGGTGCGGTCGGTCAGGGCGGCCTCGAAGGCGTCGATATCGAAGCTGCCGTCGTCGCGCACATCGACCCATTTGATCACCGCGCCCTTGCGTTCGCGATGGAAATGCCAGGGCACGATATTGGAGTGGTGCTCCATGATCGTGGTGACGATTTCGTCGCCTGCCCCGATGCGCGGACCGGCGAAGGAGGAAGCGACCAGGTTGATCGCCTCGGTGGCCGAGCGGGTAAAGATGATTTCTTCGGGCCGCGATGCGTTGAGGAAATGTTGCACCGCATGGCGGCCGCCCTCATAGGCCTCGGTCGCGCGATTGGCCAGCGTGTGGAGGCCGCGATGGACATTGGCGTATTCGTGGCGGAAGGCATAATCCATCCGGTCCAGCACCTGCACCGGCTTCTGGGCCGATGCGCCGCTATCGAGATAGACCAGCCGATTGCCGTGGATCTGTTCCGACAGGATCGGAAAATCGGCGCGGACTTTTTCGAGATCGAAGGTCATGCACGTCCCCAATTTCTCAGTCGTCACCCTCCCCCTTTGCGGGGAGGGTCAGGGAGGGGTGCGTGAGCCCATATATTTGGGCTCTCGCACCCCTCCCAACCTCCCCCGTCGAGGGGGAGGTGCCGCTCAGTGGTTGTGGCACAATGGTGCCTAAAGCAGCCTTGGGCTACTTGCCCAGCAGCCAGCCGTCGACGACTTCGTGCAGGGCTTCGGCCAGCGCTTCGTCTTCGACGGAGTCGATGAGTTCCTCGATAAAGCCGCGGACCAGCATGGTTTCGGCTTCGGCCTTGGGAATGCCGCGGCTGACGAGGTAGAAGAGGCTATCCTCGTCGAGCTTGCCGCAGGTCGAACCATGGCCGCAGACGACGTCGTCGGCATAGATTTCGAGTTCCGGCTTGCTGAGGATTTCGGCCTCGTCGGAGAGCATAAGCCCCTGGCTCATCAGCTTGGCGTCGGTCTTCTGGGCATCGCGGGCAACGACCAGCCGGCCCTGGACGATGGCCTTGCCATGGCCGCGGGCGATAGACTTGAACAGCGGCTGGCTGGTGGTGTGCGGCACGGCATGGCTGGCATCCATGGTGATGTCGCTGTGCTGGCCATCCGACACCAGATTGAGGCCGGTAATGTCGCCATGGGCGCCGGCGCCCTCATAGCGCGGGAAGAGCTGGGTGCGGCTGAGGCCCGCGCCGGCATGGATCACCAGGGTCCGGAGCTTGGCGCCCTCGCCCACGTGATATTCATTGGTGGCGAAATGCGAGGTCGCGCGGCCCGAAAGATCGACCGTGATGTGGGTGACCACGGCATCCTTGCCGAGCGCCAGATAGGTGGCGTGATTGTTGACGTGCGCGGCGTCCGAGCCCGAGAAAGTCTCGAGAATGGTCGCCGAAGCGCCGTCGGCCACGAAAATCTTGACCGAGTCGGCGACGTGGGCGGCTTCACCCTCGCTGCGATGGTCGATCTGGATCACCGGGTCGACGCTGTTTTCCAGTGTCAGCGTCAGGCTGTTCTTGGCGAGCGCGGTGTTGAGATGCACCAATACGTCGTCACGCGTGGAGAGGGCAGAACCCTGTGCCGTGCCGACAATGATGCCGGCCGGAGCCGTGCTGCCGGTCTGCACCACGCCATTGGCGATCATCAGCTGGTAAGCGCCAGGAACGCGCAGCGCAGGGGCGCTGGCCTGGTTGGCGGCCTGGGCCAGGGGCGGCACGGCCTTCAGCAGCATCTTGAGGTCGGTATAGTGATAACTCTCGACGCGACGGGTCGGCAGGCCGGCGACGCTGATGCGTTCGGCATCCGCCTCGGCGCCGACGCTCTTGAGCTGCGCGATCAGGGTTTCTTCGGCTGCATTGAGCCGGACTGGCATGGTTTGACGCATGATCAGGCCGCCGTCGCGTCGAAGTCGGCATAGCCCTTGGCTTCGAGCTGCAGGGCGAGGTCCTTGTCGCCGCTTTCCACGATCCGGCCATCAGAAAACACATGCACCACGTCGGGCACGATGTGATTCAGCAGGCGCTGATAGTGGGTGATGACCAGCATGGAGCGCTTGGCATCGCGCAGGGCGTTGACGCCCTTGGAGACCACCTGGAGCGCATCGATATCGAGGCCGGAATCGGTTTCGTCGAGCACGCAAAGCGCGGGCTTGAGCAATGCCATCTGCAGGATTTCGGCGCGCTTCTTCTCGCCACCCGAGAAGCCGACATTGAGCGGGCGCTTGAGCATATCGGCATCGATATTGAGCTGGGAACCGGCTTCCTTGACCGCGCGCATGAAATCGGGCGTCGACAGCTCGCCCTCGCCGCGCGCCTTGCGCTGGGCATTGAGAGCGGCCTTAAGGAAGGTCATGGTGGCGACGCCGGGGATTTCGATGGGGTATTGGAAGGCCAGGAAGATGCCCGCGACGGCGCGCTCGGAGGGCTCCATCTCAAGGACGTTTTCGCCATTGAGCAGGATTTCGCCCTCGGTGACCTCATAGTCCTCCTTGCCGGCCAGCACATAGCTCAGCGTCGACTTGCCCGAGCCGTTGCGGCCCATGATGGCATGGACCTGGCCGGCGGGAATGGTGAGGTTCACGCCCTTGAGGATTTCGCGCTCCTCGATGCGGGCATGCAGGTTGCGGATTTCAAGAATTGGGGTGGTCATAGTCGTCTCCGAAAGTAAGGGGCCGACGTCGCCGGACGGGCGCCAATCGGCAATGAACTGGTTACAGGTTTAGCCAACGCTGCCTTCGAGGCTGATCGAGATCAGCTTCTGGGTTTCGACCATGAATTCCATGGGCAGATGCTGCAGCACGTCGCGCACGAAGCCGTTGACGATCAGCGCCACAGCTTCTTCCTCATTGAGGCCGCGCTGCTGGCAATAGAACATCTGGTCATCGGAAATCTTGGACGTGGTGGCTTCGTGCTCGAACACGGCCGTACCGTTGCGGCTTTCGATATAGGGCACGGTGTGGGCGCCGCACTTGTCGCCGATCAGCAGGCTGTCGCACTGGGTAAAGTTGCGGGCATTCTTGGCCTTGGCATGCGCCGAGACCTGGCCGCGATAAGTATTGTCCGAGAAACCGGCGGCAATGCCCTTGGCGATGATACGGCTGGACGTGTTCTTGCCCAGATGCAGCATCTTGGTGCCGCTGTCGACCTGCTGGTGACCGTTCGAGATGGCGATGGAATAGAATTCGCCGCGCGAACCGTCGCCGCGCAGGATGCAGCTCGGATATTTCCAGGTGATGGCCGAACCGGTTTCCACCTGGGTCCAGGAGATCTTGGAATTGTTGCCGCGGCAATCGCCACGCTTGGTGACGAAGTTATAGATGCCGCCCTTGCCATCCTTGTCGCCGGGATACCAGTTCTGGACCGTCGAGTACTTGATCTCGGCATTTTCGAGCGCGACCAGCTCGACGACGGCAGCATGGAGCTGGTTTTCGTCGCGCGAAGGAGCCGTGCAGCCCTCGAGATAGCTCACATAGCTATCGTCATCGGCGATGATCAGCGTGCGCTCGAACTGGCCGGTCTTCTTCTCGTTGATGCGGAAATAGGTCGACAGCTCCATGGGACAACGCACGCCCTTGGGGATGTAGACGAAGGACCCATCGGTGAAGACGGCTGAATTCAGCGTCGCATAGTAGTTGTCCGAAACGGGAACCACCGAAGCCAGGTACTTCTGCACCAGCTCGGGATATTCACGGATGGCTTCGGAAATCGAGCAGAAGATGATGCCGTGCTTGGCCAATTCGGTGCGGAAGGTGGTGACCACCGAAACGGAGTCGAACACCGCATCCACCGCCACATTGCCGCTGAACGGGGTGCCGGTCGGCTCGCCAGCGCCTTCAACGCCAGCCAGGATAGCCTGTTCCTTGAGCGGAATGCCCAGCTTCTCATAGGTGCGGAGCAGCTCGGGATCGACCTCGTCCAGGCTCTTGGGGCCCTTGAAGGACTTGGGGGCCGCATAATAGCTGATCGCCTGGAAGTCGATCTTGGGATAGTGGACCTTGGCCCAGGTCGGCTCGACCATGGTCTCCCAACGGCGGAAAGCCTCAAGCCGCCAATTGAGCATCCATTCGGGCTCTTCCTTCTTGGCCGAGATCAGGCGAACGACATCCTCGTTGAGGCCGACAGGCGCGACATCGGATTCGATATCGGTCTCGAAGCCGTATTTGTACTTGTCGACGTCGAGCGCCAGCACCGACTCCACCGTTTCGCGGTCGATGTTTTCCTTGAGCGTCGGGATATCGTAATCAGCCATGTGGCTTCTCCTATGTGCCCCTCGGCGAGTTAAGGTCGCCGCGAGCCTCTCAGTAAAATCTCTGCGGCCTAGGCCGCCTGTCCCTGCCGGGCGCGGTGGCGCGACAGGATGGATTGGTAACCGGCGAGGAACGCATCAACGTCCTCCGCGGTCGAGGACCAGCCGAGGCTGACCCGCAAGGCGCATTCGGCCAGTTCGGGCGCAACGCCCATGGCGGCCAATACGTGGCTCGGCCCGACCTTGCCGGACGAACAGGCCGAACCCGAGGACACCGATAGCCCCGCCAGGTCCAGGCCCATCATGGCCGTGGTATTCTTGATGCCGGGCACGGCGAAATTGGTCACGTTGCCAAGCCGCTGGCCGCCGAAAATCACCACATCATCGGCCATGGCCCGCAGCCCCGTCTCGAGCCGGTCGATCAGATCAGCCACGTCAGCGGCCTCATAACGCCCCGCGAAAGCCGCGGCAGCAGCGCCGAAGGCCGCAATCAGGCCAGCTGGCTCGGTGCCGCCGCGTCGCCCCTGCTCCTGGCCACCGCCCGGGATGAGGCGGACGGTATCGGCATGAGCTTTTACCAGAAGCGCTCCGACGCCGGCAGGCGCGCCGATCTTGTGACCGCTGATAGCCATCATATCGGGTGCCGAAGCGGCAAATTCGAGGGGCAGCTTGCCGAAGGCCTGGACCGCATCGATGAAAAGCGTGTGACGGGTGGGGCCGACCAGGGCGTTGATGCGGCCGATCGGCTGCACGACTCCCGTTTCATTGTTGACCCAGTGAAAGGCCACGAGGAAGGTGCGGCCATTGGCGTCGGCATCGGCCAGAAGCGCAGCCAGTTGATCGAGATCAATGCTGCCATCGGCCAGAAGGCCAATGGTGCGGACCGGAAGACCGGTTGCTTCGGCGGCCTTGGAGACTGCCGCATGTTCGCCCGCGCTGATGACAACAGCATCGCTGCCAAACACGCGAGCCCCGCCGATGATGGCCTGGGTAATCGCTTCGGTGGCCGAGCCGGTGAACACAACCTGCTTGTGCTCGGCGCCAGCCAGGGCAGCCACCTGCGCGCGGGCATTATCGACCGCATGCCGCAGGGCCCGGCCATGGCCATGCACCGATGAGGGATTGCCCGTAAGATCGAGCGCGGCAAGCAGCGCCGCCCGCGCTTCCGGCAGAAGCGGCGCGGAAGCATTATGATCGAGATAGATCGCCGCTCGCGTCATCGAATTTCCGTGGCGCATGCGCGCCGCTCATGGCTTCCATGCCCGGCCCGGGGCGCCGATGTGCCGCCGAATCCAAACACTTCTTGAAATTTGCCGCCCAACTTCATTACAAGGGGCGCTCTCACAGGCCGCTTTGCGGCCAAAAACCAAGTTTCGAATAATTCTAAACTGGATTTTTCGACCCATGTTTTAGGCAGCAAGGCGCGCTTAGTCAAGCCGCAGAGCCGTCAAACCGAAGGTTGAAAAGACCCACGCCAACAGAGCCGAATGGCCGGAAGAACAAGACCATGCCAGAAGTGATTTTCAACGGGCCCGAGGGCCGTCTGGAAGGCCGCTACCAGCCGGGCAAGGAGCCCAATGCTCCCATTGCCATCGTGTTGCACCCCCACCCCCAGTTCGGTGGGACGATGAATAACCAGATCGTCTACAATCTCTTCTATATGTTTGCCGAGCGCGGTTTTGCCGTGCTGCGCTTCAATTCGCGCGGTGTCGGCCGCAGCCAGGGCATGTTCGATCATGGCATTGGCGAGCTCTCCGATGCTGCCGCGGCGCTGGATTGGCTGCAGATCATCAATCGCGAAAGCCGCGGTTGCTGGATTGCCGGCTTTTCCTTCGGCGCCTGGATCGGCATGCAGCTTTTGATGCGCCGTCCGGAAGTCGAAGGCTTCATTTCGGTGGCCCCGCCGGAAAACCTCTATGACTTCTCGTTCCTGGCCCCCTGCCCTTCTTCGGGCCTGATCATCCATGGCGACAAGGATCGGGTGGCCCCGCCCACCTCGGTTCAGAAGCTGGTGGACAAGCTCAAAACGCAGAAGGGCATCACCATCGAGCAGCAGATCGTGGATGGCGCCAACCACTTCTTCGAGGGCAAGATCGACGAACTGACCACCCGCTGTGCCGACTATCTCGACCGTCGCCGGCAGGAGATCGCCGCCGGCGGCGGGCGCTAGTTTCGAGCGCACACACCGCGATCAAGTTCCACCCGCCGTCCTTATCACGGCGTCATCCCCGCGCAGGGCGGGGATGACGCCGGGCAAGGGAATGGCGCAGCACCTATCCAGACCGGATCGCACCAGATGACCAAGTTCAAATCCGATTTCCTGCGCGTGCTCGACGAGCGCGGCTTCATTCACCAGATTTCCGATCCCGAGGGGCTCGACGCGCTCGCGCTCAAGGGCCCGATATCAGGCTATGTCGGCTATGACGCGACGGCGACCTCGATCCATATCGGCAATCTGATCACCGTCACCATGCTCTACTGGCTGCAGGAAACCGGCCACAAGGCGATCAGCCTGATGGGCGGCGGTACCTCGATGGTGGGCGATCCCTCGTTCCGCGACGATCAGCGCAAGCTGCTGACGGTCGAGCAGATCGAGACCAATATTGCCAGCATCAAGAAGGTCTACGGCAATATCCTGAACTACGAGGGCTCCAATCCGGCCATCATGGTCAACAATGCCGATTGGCTGCTCAAGCTCAACTATGTCGAATTCCTGCGCGATGTGGGCCGCCACTTTTCGGTCAATCGCATGCTGAGCTTCGACTCAGTCAAGCTGCGGCTCGATCGCGAGCAGTCGCTGAGCTTTCTCGAATTCAACTACATGATCATGCAGGGTTATGATTTCACCGAGCTGAACCGGCGCTATGGCACCGTGTTGCAGATGGGCGGGTCGGACCAGTGGGGCAACATCATCAATGGTGTCGACCTCAATCACCGCATGGGCGGCGAGCAGCTCTATGCGCTGACCACCCCGCTTTTGACCAAGGCATCGGGCGAGAAGATGGGCAAGTCGGCCTCCGGCGCCGTCTGGCTCAATGGCGACCTCTTCAGCCCCTATGATTTCTGGCAATATTTCCGCAATACGGAAGACGCCGATGTCGGCAAATTCCTCAAGATCTTCACCCGCCTGCCGCTGAGCGAAATCGCCAAGCTCGAGGCCTTGGGCGGCAATGAAATCAACGAGGCCAAGAAGGTGCTGGCGACCGAGGTCACCGCGATCGTCCACGGGCGGGCGGCGGCCGAGCAGGCGGCATCGACCGCCGCGGCAACGTTCGAGACCGGCGGCATCGATCTATCATTGCCGACGGCGACGGTATCGCAGGCCGATCTGGCCGATGGTATCGGTATTCTCGCCGCCCTGGTGACCGCTGGCCTTGCCGGCTCCAATGGCGAAGCGCGCCGGCATGTCCAGTCGGGCGCCGTGCGGGTCAATGATGCCGTGATCGAAGACGACAAGCTCAGCATTGGCGGCAATGCCCTGCTGCCTGAGGGTGTCATCAAGCTTTCCGTGGGCAAGAAGCGCCATGCGCTGATCAAGCCGGTATAAACGAGCCCAGAGCGGACCTCCCCGACAAGCTCGGGATGTGAGGTCTACCGGAAAACTGAAAGGCGCCGTTCGCGGCGCCTTTTCTATTCCACGCGAGGCTGTTCGTTGGCGCGGAACTCGAAGAGTTCACGCAGTGCTCCGGGCGCCAGGGCCGACAGGGGATTGATACGGAATACCGGGCTGGATAGCGCGCCGGTGACGGAGAACGTCACCCCCAGCAGCCCTTCGCCCTCCCGGCCGCCCAGGAGCGGGCCGATAATCGGAATCTTCTGAAAAGCGCTGTTGAGGCCGAACAGGGGCACATAGGTTCCCGTCAGATCATATTGACGCTGCTGGGTATAGATGAAGCCGCGCAGGGTGCCGCCAACCGTGCTGCCGCTCAGCACGGCGTTCGTCACTTCGACGCGGTCGGAGCGGCGAACGAAATCCACCTTGGCATTGTCGAAATCGAGCCGGTTCTGCCGCGCGATCGCGGCGCGGGAGTCCGAGTGATTGCCGAGCACCTGGGCCACATTGGCTTCGTCGACAATGGCAAAGCGGCGCATCAATAGCTGTCCGACATCAAGCTTCTGCTGATTGAAAGTATTGAGGACCAGGCTGCCCTCCCCGCCCGCCAGCTGTGAATAAACGCCCAAAAGGCGCAATATCGTGCCGGCGTCGTTGAAGGCCACCGACATGGTGCGGCCGTCCGGCGTCGGATTGGTCGTGACAGACACAGCGTTGCCGTCGCTGAACTGAGCCGACATGCCGACGCGGCGCAGGTCACTGCCGCGCAGCAGCAGATCAAGATTCATGTTAAAGGCCGTGGTCGCATAATAGCCGAGGGCGCGATCCAGCCGCGCGTCGAGCGCGATCGTTTGATTGAAGGTGGATTGCACGCCGCCGGTGCCCTCGCCCAACCCGAAGAACTGCTTGAGCATCGGCCGCAGATCGAGCTGAGCCCCCCGTATCTGTACGGAATATCCGCCATCGCGCGGCGCCAGTGCCAGTTGCGCATTATCGCCTGCACTAAGCGCGAATTGCTCGAAATTGGCCGATTGGAGGCCCTCGGTGGCGTGGTATTTGACGCCCCCCTGCAGATGCACCGAGCCGAATGACAGATCGATGCCGCCCAGTTCGGTGACCTCGCCGTTCTGCTTGACGTTGGCGTGCAGGGTCCCCGGTGTCCCCGCCGCCTTGCTGATGCCGATATCCTTGATGGTGAGCCGGGCATCCTGCAGATCGGCTGCGACCTGGATCGAGTCATCGGGCATGGGCTGGCCGACGATGCGCACCGAGCCGCCCAGGAATTGCGAAGCATCGAAGCCCAGCTTGGCCAGATCCTCGGCGGTTACGATTGTCGAGAGGCGGAAGGCGGGCTGGCTCTCCAGCGTCCCCAATATCTCAACGTCAACCTTCATGCCGTTGACCTCGGCCGTGCCGCCAACCTGGTAACCGGCCTGGGACGCACTGAAAGCCAATTGGCCGTTGCCGATCTGATGCCCCTTGATGGGCTGCGCGCTGGCAAAGCCGGCTACAGTGCCATTGAGCACGTAGTCGATATTCAATGGCCGGCCGCTGTCCTCGTCGGGCAATTTGACCGTTACGACCAGCCCGGCATCGACAGTGCCGCTCAGCGCATCGAGATCGAGCGGCAGCGGCGTATTCTCGATGGCCTGGGGCTGTTGTTCCCGGGTGAGGGCCAACAGCGCCGGAATGGAGCCATCAAGGTCGCCGGAGACCTCGATTATGCGTTCCGACAACACGGAATTGTCCATGACCAGGGCCGGATTGGTCACCTTGAGGGCGCCGGAAGCCGTGGCGATCTGGCCGCCGCCGGCCGATATGGTGACATTGCTGTCGTCGATCTGCAGCCGGGTTTCCCCTTCCAGGGCGATCGGAGCCATCTCGGCGGTGGGCGTGACCGTGACCCCCTCCCCAACCATATCGATTTGCAGCGCGTCCTTGGGGATCGGCTTGTCTTCCCCCTCCAGCGACATGGTGCCGACGGGGAAGTTGAAACGCATGCGGGCGTTCTTGACCGTACCGCCGGTGACATTGGCGACGAACCAGTCGCGGCTCTCCGTATTCATTATATAGGGCCAGAGCCGTTTCACATCGTCGGCGCTGACGCCCTGCCCGGCCAGTGTCAAATCGACACCCAGCCCCTTTTGCAGCATGTCGAGCCGGCCGGTCGTTTCGATCGTCGCGGCGCCTTTGCGGGCGATGAGGCGATCTATGCCCAATGCCCCGTAGAGCGGCGCCGACCAGCCGGAAAATTCCATGCTGTCGAATGGTTCGGCCGGCGCTTCCATATCGCCGGGCTGGATACGGACATCGGTGGCCTTGAGGGCTATGCCGGTGGTTGGACCGAATTTGGAATCCAGGCCAAGAGCGAAGACGCCCGAGACGCGCGCCGAGCTCTGCCCGATCTGCAAAGCGCTTTCTTCGAGGGTGAACTGCCCCTTTTCCGGCGCCCAGTTGATATTCATGATGGAGCTGGCAATAGGAAAGTAAGAATCGGCAATGCGCAGGTCGAGACCGGTTGCGTCGATCTTGAAATTGCCGTCGATCAGCTTGCCTTCCGGCGCAAACTGCACATCAAAAGACAGCGCCCCGGCGCCACGGATGGCCGCCAGGCTGGATGGGTCGTCGATAAAGGGCAGCACGGCGGCAAAGTCGATATTGGTGACATCTGCCTCGAGCCGTGCCCCGCCGGCGTCATCCAGCGTTCGGGACAAGCTGCCCGACATGGTGCGCCCGCCCAGCGTGGCGGAAAACCGGCCATGGGTATTGCGGCGGTCGGGCGTGGGGCCGATTTCGAGATTGATGTTTTCGAAACGCCGGAAAAGGCCATAGACGCTATCGCTCATATCCACGGTGCCGTCGCGGATTACGAGCTTGGAGAACCGTCCTTGCGCCGCGTGCTCGACAATGTCGGCAATGCCCTTCTCGCTGGCTTCCAGATTGTAGATCAGCCAATCATTGTCCGAGCGCATCTGCACCGGTTGCGCGGCGCCGCGCAGATCGATGCCCTGCTGGGAAATATCGACGGCAGGGAAAGCATCTTCCCCCTCGTTGACCCGCACGATGGGGGGGCCGCCATCGGGGTCATCCACCAGATCAAAGCTGGTTACACGCGGCCCGAACAGGTCCTGCACCACCTGCACGTGGGGACGAACCAGCGTAACGGTGGCGCCAGGCTGGCCGAAGACCGCCCGGGCCGGCGAGAAGCCGACCTCAAAGGCCTCGATCGATACCTTCGCCCCCGTCTTGGCGTCGGTGAGCATGACGGGCGAAAGTTGAATGACGGGCCAGACGCCATTTTCGAGGGCCAGCGCCATCTGCCCCAGTTGCAGATCGGCTGTCGGCGGGAAGGCCGATTGCGCCAGGGCGCGCACGGCATCGCCGCCGAAGGGCAGCCGGATCGGCGTGATCAGCAGGACCATGTAGAGCAACAGCGACAGGACGGCAGGAATGCCCAGCACCCAGACGCAGACTTTGGCTGCATGGCGCACGGGATGCCGCCCGCCCGCGGCAGGCGATAAAGTTGGCGTGTCTGCGGGTAAAGGTGACGCGCTCACTTGCTTCCAGATCGAAACTCGGCCGGTATCTGCTGGCACCCCTGAGAATCAACCGCAGAATGCGGTCTAGTGCCTGATGATACCGGCTGTAATATGGCGCTGACACCTACAATAGCACCCAGCCGGAAAGGCCAGGAGTTCCCACGATGACCGAACTGCAAGAGGGCGACCTCGCACCAACTTTTACTTTGCCAGTGGATGATGGTTCGACCTTCGATCTGGCGCGCCATGCCGGCAGGCCTGTTGTCCTCTATTTTTATCCTGAAGACGACTCGGGCGGGTGCGTCAATGAGAACCAAGAATTTTCGGCGCTGTCCCCTGAATTTACCAAGCGCGGCGCGGTTTTAGTGGGCATATCGCCAGACGATCTGGCCAGTCATGTCAAGTTTCGCGCCAAGTATGACCTGGCCGTACCCTTGGCGGCGGACCCCGAGCACAAGGCCATCGAGGCTTTCGGGCTGTGGAAGCTGAAAAAACTCTATGGACGCGAGTTTATGGGGCTGATCCGCACCTCGTTCATCATCGGCGCCGACGGTCGCATCGCCCGGATCATCCGTGCGACGCGGATCGTAGGGCATGCGCAAAAAATGCTGGAAGCGCTGGACGCCCATCTCGCCGCAAAGTAGCGCGGCTTTTGCCTTTATTAACCATGCCTCGCCATAATTTGCTCACCATGTTGTTGGTGTCGCGAGGTGTGTTGCGTTGCGTTATTCAGCCAGTTTTGGCGGTCCCGCCACTCCCGCTCCGGCGCCGCGCCAGGGTGTCCGCCCTGCCCTTTTCTACGGCATGTTCGCCACCCTGCTCTGTGCCAATGCGCTGACGGCTACCGCCTTTGTGTTTTCGAGTGACATCGCCAAACTGTGGAACCGGCAGGACGACCAGGTTGTCGCAGCCTATGAGGACCGCATCGCGCAATTGCGCGTCGAGGTCGACCGCCTGCATTCGCGCAGTTACGCGCAGGCGGGTGATATCAATCTTCAGTTGCAGGAATTGTCGCAGCAGCAGGAAGTGCTGCTCGAGCAGCATCAGCTGGTGAAGGTTCTGGTCGATAAGGCCGGGCAATTGGGAATCGATAGCGCAGCGCTACCCACAGCGACCGGTGCCCCGGACATCGCGCCCCTGGCGATGAACAGCGGCAATGCCGAAATCGATGCGACAGCCACGGCGATCTCGCAGATGATGGGCGAAACCCAGTTCGCCATGACCTCGATTGCCGAAACGGCAACGCAGCGGACGCGCAATATCGTGACCGAGCTGACGGGGTTGGGCATTCGCGTGGACTTGCCCAGCGAGGACGCAGACGGGGTTGGCGGCCCGCTTCTGGCGGCGGTGGATGGCGCCGACGCTTCTTCGCCAATGATCGACGATGCAAACGCGGTGATGGCCGCGCTGGTGCGCTACAAGGCAGCCCGCGACACCATCGATACCGCACCGGTCCACATGCCGATTTCAGGCAGTTTCCGGCAGAGTTCGGGCTTCGGCAATCGCACCGATCCCTTTACTGGCCGGCGGGCGTTTCATTCGGGTCTCGACTTTGCCGCGACCAGCGGCACCATCGTCTTGAGTGCGGGCGCCGGCGTCGTCAGCTTTGTCGGGCAGCAGTCAGGCTATGGCAATGTGGTGGAGGTGACCCATGCCAATGGGCTCATTACCCGCTACGCCCATTTGTCGGGCTTTCTGAGCGAGGTCGGGCAGCGGGTGAACACCGGCAGCCCGATCGCCAAAGTGGGCTCTACCGGCCGCTCGACCGGCCCGCACCTGCATTTCGAAGTGCGCCGGGACGACATGGCCATCAATCCCAAGACCTTTATCGAGGCGGGCAAGCGGCTGACGGCCCTGCTCGGCTGATTGCCCGCAGGGCCGTCAGCTTATTCGGCTTCCGCTACGTCGGTGGCGACACCGACGCGCTGGGCCAGGGCTGCTTCCATGAACTCGTCGAGATCGCCATCCAGCACGACGGAGGGCTGGCCGCTTTCGACGCCGGTGCGCAGGTCCTTGACCATCTGGTAGGGCTGCAGCACGTAGGAGCGGATCTGGTGACCCCAGCCGATATCGGTCTTGCTGGCCGCCTGGGCATTGGCCGCCTCTTCGCGCTTCTGCAACTCGGCTTCGTAGAGACGCGATTTCAGCATGGCCATGGCGGTGGCGCGGTTCTTGTGCTGGCTGCGTTCCTGCTGACAGGCCACGATGATGCCGGACGGCATGTGCGTAATGCGGATGGCCGAGTCGGTCGTATTGACGTGCTGGCCACCGGCGCCCGAGGCCCTATAGGTGTCGATCTTGAGATCGGACTCGCGAATCTCGATCTCGATGGAATCATCGACCACGGGATAGACCCAGCAGCTCGAAAAGCTCGTATGCCGGCGGGCAGCCGAGTCATAGGGGCTGATGCGGACCAGCCGGTGCACGCCACTCTCGGTCTTGAGCCAGCCATAGGCATTGTGCCCCTTGACCAGGATGGTGGCGGACTTGATGCCGGCTTCTTCGCCGTCATGCATTTCGAGCACTTCGACCTTCATCTTCCGCCGTTCGGCCCAGCGCGTATACATGCGCAGCAGCATATTCGCCCAATCCTGGCTCTCGGTGCCACCGGCGCCGGAGTGGATTTCGACATAGCAGTCATTGGCGTCGACTTCGCCCGATAGCAGCGTTTCGATCTGCCGGCGGCGAGCCGTCTGCTTGAGCTCGATCAGCGAGTCTTCGGCGTCCTTGACGATACCGGCGTCGCCTTCGGCCTCACCCATTTCGATCAGCTCGGAATTGTCGCGAATTCCGGCTTCGAGCTCACGCACGGCCTTGACGGCAACGTCGAGCTCGTCGCGCTCGCGCATGGCAGTGCGGGCTTTTTCCGGATCATTCCAGAAATCGGGGGATTCAGTTTGCGCATTCAGCGCGTCGAGACGGACTTCTGCAGTATCCCAGTCAAAGATGCCTCCTCAGCAGGGTCAGAACCTGCTCGATTTCGGCGACGGTCTTTTCGATTTCCGTACGCATGGTTTGTTCCTTCAAAACTGGCGCCCCGTGTAACGGAGAGCGGGTTGAGGATCAACCTTGTGGCAGCAATTATGCCCGCCGGCTCTTCTCGAACTTGCGCAACGCAGCGTCGCGCTTGAGCCGCGAAACGCGCGCGAGGAAGAAAACGCCGTTCATCTGGTCAATTTCATGCAGGGCCACCCGCGCGACAAAGCCGTCGAGGTGGAGACGGTGGCTGACACCATCGGGGTCGTCATAGGCAATTTCGGCGTCGACTGGACGTGTAACCGCCAGCTCGATGCCCGGAAGGGACACGGAGCCTTCCACGCCGCTCGCCGTTTCTTCAGCAACGGCAACGACTTGCGGATTAAACAGAACGCGATAGTCGCGCTGCGCCGGATCGTCCGTCATGGAGATGACGACGAGAGGCTCGGTCTCGCCGAGATGGGCCGCCGCAAGACCATAGGCCAAGGCATCCTTTGCTGCCGCCAACAAGCGCTGGCCTGCTTGCAGCATAGCCCCATCGACCGGGCGGGGCTTGGCCGGCCGGTTCAGTGCGGCATGCGGATAGACAACGAAATCGGGCACGGCCTGCATCAGTTGAATGTCGATTGGTCCTAGAACAGGCCGCCACGTCCGGCATTAGGGTCAACATAGGCGTTATCGGCTGTCGGCTGGGCCATGTAGCCGCTGCCGTATTGCTGCTGCATCTGTTGCTGCCGCTGGACGGCATCGGCGGCATTGACGCCCAGCCCGATTACCGAGGTTGCCAGATTGGGTCCGGTGCCGGGCTTGAAGGATTCTTCAATACCCCCGCCTTCACCGCTATAGGCCTGCACACCGGAATTGGGATTGATCCATGCCGTCGTCATGCCTGGGGGCACATTGAACGGCGTCGCCGGCGTTCCGGCCAGGGCCTTTTGCATGAATTCGGTGAAGATCGGGGTTGCGAACGTGCCGCCGGTGACGGAACTGCCCATGGAACGCGGCTGGTCGTAACCGACATAGACGCCCACGGCGAGTTCCGGCGTGAAGCCGACAAACCAGGCGTCCTTATAATCATTGGTGGTGCCGGTTTTGCCAGCGACCGGGCGGTTGAGCACCTTGGCGGCGGTGCCGGTGCCCCGCTGCACCACGCCTTCCATCATCGAGGTGATCTGATAGGCGGTCATCGGGTCGAGCACCTGCTCGCGGTTATCGACGATGCGAGGTTCGCCCTGCCCCTGCCAGGCGTCGGCAACGCAGCCCTCGCAGATCCGCTGATCGTGGCGATAGACCGTAACGCCATAGCGATCCTGGATGCGGTCGATCAAGGTCGGCACGATCTTGCGGCCGCCATTGGCGATGGTGGCATAGGCCGCCGTCATCCGCATATCGGTGGTTTCGCCGGCACCGAGCGCCATGGCCAGCACAGGCTGCATGCTGTCATAGACGCCGAACAGCCGGGCATATTCGGCCACCAGCGGCATGCCGATATCCTTGGCAAGCCGCACCGTCATCACGTTGCGGCTGCGCTCGATGCCGCGCCGCAGGGTTTGCGGACCATAGAATTGCTGGGCATAGTTTTCCGGCCGCCAGATGGAGCCATCGGCATTGCGGATTTCGACGGGCGCGTCGAGCACCACCGAGGCCGGGGTATAGCCGTTGTCGAGCGCGGCAGCGTAAACGATCGGCTTGAAGGATGAGCCGGGCTGGCGCAGCGCCTGGGTCGCCCGGTTGAACTCGGATTCGGCGAAGGAGAAGCCCCCCACCATGGCCAGAACGCGACCGGTGCGCGGGTCCATGGCAACCAGGGCGCCCTCGATTTCGGGAACCTGTTCCAGGGTATAAATGCCCGTCTTGCCGCTGACCGGCGATACATAGACCACGTCGCCCACTTTGAGGATGTCCGACAGCGACCTGGAGACCCATTTGACTTCGGGGCCTGAAAGGGTTCCCTCAACGCGGTCCTGGCCAACGGCGCCATCGACGGCAGACGCGGGCCGAAGACCGATATGGGCCTCGTTGCCATTCATCTCCAGCACAACGGCCAATTGCCATTCGGGCACATCGCTGAGCGGCCTGATCTTGGAAACGTCGACGCCCCAATCCTCCCCGATCTCGATGCTGGCCACCGGCTCGCGGAAGCCCCGGGTATGATCATAGGCGATCAGCCCATCCATCAGCGAGCGGCGGGCATATTCCTGCAGCTTGGGGTCCAATGTGGTGCGCACCGAAAGGCCGCCGCCATAGAGCTGGTCTTCGCCATAAAGCTTGGCCAGTTCGCGGCGGACTTCCTCGGTAAAATATTCGGCGGCATAGAGCTGGCTGCCGCCGGCGCGGGGCACGACATTGAGCGGCTCTTCCTTGGCCAGGGCCGCCTCTTCGGCAGTCGCATAGCCATTTTCAACCATGCGATCGATCACCCAGTTGCGGCGCTCGATGGCGGCCTGCGGGCGGCGGAACGGGTGGTAATTATTGGGGCCCTTGGGAAGCGCCGCGATATAGGCGGCTTCGGCCAGATCGAGCTGGTAGAGCGCCTTGTCGAAATAGTTGAGCGCCGCGGCGGCAACGCCATAGGAGTTGAGCCCGAGGAAAATCTCGTTGAGATAGAGCTCCAGAATCCGGTCCTTGGAGAAGGTGGATTCAATGCGGACCGCCAGCAGGGCTTCCTGGATCTTACGATCCCAGGTCTGCTCGGTGGTCAGCAGGAAGTTCTTGGCCACTTGCTGGGTAATGGATGAACCGCCACCTTGAATCGCCGAGTTACCGTCCATCCGTGCCATGAGATTGTCACGGACAGCCCGGAACACACCGTCGACGGCGATGCCACCGTGGCTATAGAAGTCCTTGTCTTCGGCCGAGAGGAAAGCCTGGACAACCAGCGGCGGCACGGTTTCGATCGGCTGGAACAGGCGCCGTTCGCGCGCGAACTCGGCCAGCAGCGTACCGTCGGCAGCGTGAACGCGGGTCGTCACCGGAGGCTGGTAGTCCTTGAGAACGGTGTAGTCCGGCAGCGCGGCCGAAACCGTCGTCAGGTAGAAAGCGCCGCCAGCCACGCCGGCCAGCGCCAAGAACATTCCAAAGCCAAAAATCCAGCCGAGCAAACGCAGCATATAGTCGGTCTCTCCACGGCACACCGCCCGGTCGCCGGCACGCCCGCATAACGTGACCGACACCGCGTTGGTGCACCCTGTCAATATTAGGCGGAATCATAGCAGAGCGCGTTGAAAATGTAGACTGGAAGTCAACGCGTTGAGCCGGGCTCGTGCCGTTGGCCGCTGGCGTGACGGATTTGTCACATCACTCTCCGGGCTTGAGGCTGTCGAAATAGGTCGAGATGCCCCGCGCCAGGGCGTTGGCCGTGCGATCCTGCCAATCGCTCTGCATGAGGTTGGCAATATCGGTGGCGTTGGAAAGAAAGCCCAGCTCGATCAGCAGTGAAGGCACGTCAGGGGCCTGCAGCACAAAGAAATCGGCCTGGCGCACCGGGAAGCGGCGCAGCTCCACGCTGGGTTCGAGCTGATGCACGATAGCCTGGGCGGCCATGTAGGATTGCATGCGCATCTCGCGGCGCATCAGGTCCATCAGGATATCGACAACTTCAGGGGCCATTCGCGGCACGGCAAAGCCGGCGATCACGTCGGTCTTGTTCTCATTGTCGGCCAGCACCTTGTCGAGCACGTCGGTGGCGTTCTCGTCGCGCGTATAGACGCTGGCGCCGCGGATTTCCGGCTGTTGGAAGCTATCAGCATGCAGCGAGATAAAGAGGTCAGCCTTGTTGGCGCGGGCCAGGGCAACGCGCTCTTCCAGGCGCAGGAAAGTGTCATCTTCGCGGGTCAGCGCGACGTCAAAGCGCCCCGACTCGACCAGCAATTGCTGCAACTTGAGGGCGAAGGCGAGGACGATGTCCTTTTCCTTGATGCCGTTGGCCGCTTCGGCGCCACTATCGATGCCGCCATGGCCCGGATCAATCACAACCAGCGGACGGGTAGCGCTGGGCAGTTCCGAGCCGCCGGCCGGAGTGGACTGCGCCGGCGCCGCCGCGATATCGCTGGAAGCAGCCTTGTCCTTGGCGACATTGGCGGCAAAGTCCTCGGGCGTTGCAGGAATGATATCAACCACCAGCCGCGCGGGCTGATCCTCGAAGGGATCAAGCACATAGGCCTGTTGCACCTGGGCGGGCTGGGACAGCGTCAATATGGTGCGGACCCGGTCGGGCGCGGCCTGTTCGATCTGGTATCCCGAGACGATCCCCTCCCCGGCCGGCTCGCCCGTCGGGTCAGGGACAGAGAAGGTGGCGGCGCGCACATCGATGGCCAGCCGGTTGGGCCCATCGAGCGAAACCAGGGCAAATTCGGTCTTGGCGGCGAGGTCGACGATCAACCGTGCCCGCTCGGGCGTGTCCGATACGCGGACGTCCATCACATTGGGCAGCGCGGGCAGCGGGGTCGCGTCCTGTGCTCTTGCAGGCAAAAGTGCCGCGAAAGCCAGCAGGGCGATCACCAGCCATTGGATCGAGCGGAGGAATTTGAACAAGTGCGGAACGGCCCCTATGTCATGGCTGCCGCAGTGCCAGAAAGATCGGGCGATTCTGCGGCGCTGAGGCACTTATGCGATGATTTGCCGAGGCGGCCAATAAAGGGTGTTCGAAAAGTAGGCGGCATGCGCTTTTTGACTTTCCTGTTGCCAATCTGTTGCAACACCCCTACACGCTATAGATGAGGCGCAAGCTTCCTGCGGCACCAGTTCGCGTTGGCTAGAGGCTGACGACATTGGGACAGGAAGTGGGCCGGCACCGGGGCGAAGAGACTTCCCGGAGGCTGGTTCAGAAGCGGCAAATCCTGCGCTTCTCGACAAATTTCGGTCCGCTCGGACCGGACGGCTGCTGGCATTTTATGGATGCGAGCGGCCCAATAGGAAGAGGTCAGATGGCCCGCATGCGGACAAAACGCGACGCGATCGACGTGAACGATTGCCGTTTTGCCACGCTGCATCTTCCGGCCATGACCATTTATGCCGGCGCGCCCGACACCTCCGTTTCGCGCGCCTTTACCTTCAAACCATTCGCCTCGCACAGCACCATGAGAAGGATGCCGGTTGACCGGCGGCCTCTTGTCGGCGCGCGAGCGCGCGGAGTTTACTATGGCTACCAAGAGAATGCTGGTGGATGCCATCCACCCGGAAGAAACACGGATTGTCGTCACAGCGGGTAACAGGCTCGAGGAGTTCGATTTCGAATCGGCGACCCGCCGCCAGTTGCGGGGCAATATCTACCTCGCCAAGGTTACGCGCGTAGAGCCCTCGCTGCAGGCCGCTTTCATCGAATACGGCGGCAACCGCCACGGCTTCCTCGCTTTCAGCGAAATCCACCCCGATTATTACCAGATCCCCGTTGCCGACCGCGAAGCCCTGCTGCGCGAAGAGCACGAGGACGACGATCACCATGACGAGGCGGGTGAGGAGCATATTTCCCTGCCCGAAGGCGTGACCGAGCCGGACGCTGATACCGATACCCAGGACATGGAAGGCGCCAGCCATATCGAGCAGGCCCCGGCCAATACCGAACCTGTCGAGTCGATCGGCGGGGCGGATGCGCTTGAGGAAGTTCCCGAGCGCCGCCGCCAGAGCCAGAATCGCCGTCACTACAAGATCCAGGAAGTGATCAAGCGCCGTCAGGTCATGCTGGTGCAGGTGGTCAAGGAAGAGCGCGGCAATAAGGGCGCGGCTCTGACGACCTATCTGTCGCTGGCCGGCCGCTATTCGGTGCTGATGCCCAATACCGCCCGTGGCGGCGGCATTTCCCGCAAGATCACCAATGCCGCCGACCGCAAGCGCCTCAAGGAGATCACCAGCGATCTCGAGGTGCCGCAGGGCATGGGCGTCATTCTGCGCACGGCCGGCGCTTCGCGCACCAAGGCCGAGGTCAAGCGCGACTTCGAATATCTGATGCGCCTCTGGGAAAGCGTGCGCGAACTGACCCTCAAGAGCCAGGCGCCGTGCCTGGTCTATGAGGAAGGCTCGCTGATCAAGCGCACCATTCGCGATCTCTACAACAAGGACATCGACGAAGTTCAGGTCGCGGGCGATGACGCCTATCGCGAGGCCAAGGACTTCATGCGGATGATCATGCCGAGCCACGCCAAAAACGTGCAGCTCTACAAGGAAGATCAGCCGCTGTTCTCCAAATATGGCATCGAAGCCCAGCTCGACTCGATGTTCTCCCCCACGGTCACCCTGCCCTCGGGCGGCTATATCGTGATCAATCCGACCGAAGCGCTCGTTTCCATCGACGTGAACTCGGGCCGCTCCACCAAGGAGCACAATATCGAGGACACCGCGCTCCAGACCAATCTGGAAGCCGCCGAGGAAGTCAGCCGCCAGCTCCGCCTGCGCGATCTGGCCGGCCTGATCGTCATCGACTTCATCGACATGATGGAGAACCGGAGCAACCGCGCCGTCGAGCGCAAGCTCAAGGATTGCCTCAAGGACGACCGCGCCCGCATCCAGGTTGGCCGCATCAGCCATTTCGGCCTGATGGAAATGAGCCGCCAGCGCATCCGCTTTGGCGTCGTCGAAAGCTCCACCCATAAGTGCCCGATCTGCGATGGCACGGGCCTGGTGCGTTCCACCGAATCCCTGGCGCTGATGATCATGCGCCATATCGAGGATCACGTGCTGCGCCGCCAGGGGCAGTCGATCAATGTGCGCGTGCCGATCGATGTCGCGCTCTATATCCTCAACTTCAAGCGCGACACGTTGACGGCGCTGGAAATCCGCAACCATCTCTCGATCACCATCACTGCCGACGGCAAGATGACCGGTCACCAGTTCGCCATCGAAAAGGGTGAGGCCCGCGTCTCGGCCTATGCCGATCAGCGCGTGGCCGAACATGTCCGTGTCGACAGTGCGGTCATCGATGACAGCGCCGATGACGATATCGTCGAGGACGAGGAGGAAGAAGCAACGGCCGAGGCCGGCGAAAAGCAGGCTTCGGAAACGGGCGAAGGCCGTCGCCGCCGTCGCCGCCGCCGTCGTGGTGGCGAGCGTGGTGACGACGGTGGTCAGCGCCCGCCGCAGCAGCGTGCAGCCCAGCA
The DNA here is from genome assembly GCF_030159855.1 of Devosia yakushimensis. Lineage (NCBI taxonomy): Bacteria > Pseudomonadati > Pseudomonadota > Alphaproteobacteria > Hyphomicrobiales > Devosiaceae > Devosia > Devosia yakushimensis. The sequence continues at coordinate 1,641,660 of NZ_BSNG01000001.1, forward strand.
GCCAGCAGCCGAGAGCGACGCCGAAGAAGGCGACGATGAGGGTGAAGAGGGCGACGAGACCGCCGCTTCCGCATCTTCGGATGCCCGTGCCGATGACGAGCCGCGCAAGCGCCGCCGTCGCGGTCGCCGTGGCGGCCGCCGCAATCGTCGCGATGGCGAGGAAGGCACCGAGGGCAGCGAGACTTCGCCCGCGACTGCCGGCGATGCCGAGCCCGTCGAAGCCGCTAGCGAGACTGTGGCCGAGGCCGCACCTGCTCCCGCTCCTGAGCCCGTCGCGGTAGAGGCTGAGCCTGTCGCCGAAGCACCGGCCGAGAAGCCGAAGCGGACCCGCCGGCCCCGCAAGACCGCCGAAGTGCCTGCCGAGATAGCCGTGGCTGAGGTCGCTGTTGTTGAAGCAGCACCGGAGGAAACCCCGGTAGCCGACGAGAAACCCAAGCGGAAGCCGCGCGCCCGCAAGCCCAAGGCTGAGGTAGCGGAAGCCGCGCCGGCCGAGGCTGCACCGGCCGCGACCGTGGCGGAAGCCGCTCCGGTTGCAGCAGCTCCGGCTGCCGCTGCGCCCGAACCTGCGGCCGAAGCGCCCAAGCCGCGCCGGGTGAAGAAGGAACTGCCTGCTGAAGGCATCGTGGTGTCATCAAGCACGCCCAAGGCCGAAGGCGAGACGCCAGAGGAGCCGGAAAAGAAGAAGGTCGGCTGGTGGCAGCGCCGCCTCGGCCTCGGCTAGGCGAAGCCAGTCATAAGCTTTAGAAAGGCGGCATTCATGCCGCCTTTCGTTTTCCTGGGCTTTGAAACATGTCTCGCGCCGCCCGATTGCTCGATCTGTTGCAGGCCCTGCGCAACCGCACCGTGCCGGTGAGTGGTCAGGACCTCGCCGCCGAGCTGGGCATTTCCATTCGTACATTCTATCGCGATATAGCGACCCTGCAGGCGCAAGGCGCTGATATTCAGGGCGAACCGGGGCTGGGCTATATATTGCGGCCCGGCTTTACCCTGCCGCCGCTGATGTTCAGCGCCGACGAGATCGAGGCTTTGGTCCTGGGGTCTCGATGGGTGGCTGCGCGCTCGTCGGATGGCCGGCTCAGCGCTTCTGCCCAGCAGGCCCTCAGCAAGATCACGGCGGTATTGCCTGCCGATTTACGCGACCGCGTCGAGGCGACGAACTTGTTGGTGCGCCGTAGCAGCAATGCAGATCGCATCGACGCCGCGGAAATCCGGCTGGCAATTCGTGGCGAATACAAGCTGCGCATCCGCTATCGCAGTCTGGGCGGCGACCTCTCGACCAGGACGATCTGGCCGTTCCTGATCGGTTTCTTTGAGGACGCCAGGATCGTTGCGGGTTGGTGCGAACTGCGCCAGGACTATCGGCATTTCCGCATCGACCTGATCGAAAACATCGAGCGGCTGGCCGAACGCTATCCCAAGCGCCGGGCCGTCATGCTGCGGGAATGGCGTGCCATCTACACCGGCAAGCACCTCTAGGGCCAATCGACATTCACTCAGGCTAGCATCAGCTGAATGTCGATTGGCCCTAGGACCACTGCCGAAAACTGACAGTCCATGGCCCTAGACTGACCTCCATCAGAAAAGGAGGTCGTGATGACCACATTGAACTATCTGCTGCTGGCCGTTGCCGATCCGCCCAAGAGCGAGACGTTCTATTCGCGCCTGCTGGGCCAGGAGCCTGTGCAGAAAGCACCGACCTTTGTGCTCTACGTGCTGCCCAATGGCATCAAATTAGGGCTGTGGATCAAGGACGAGATGGTGCCCCGGCCCCTGCCCCCCGGCGGCGTCGAGGTGACGTTCAGCGAACCCGACAAGGACGCCGTCAGCGCCACCTACGCGACATGGAAGCAGCGCGGCGCTACCATCGTGCAGGAGCCCACCGATATGGATTTCGGCTTTACCTTCGCCGCGCGTGATCCAGATGGCTATGTGCTGCGTGTCTTCAGCCGGGCGGAAAATCCGCGCTAGGCAAAGACGTCTGCGGCCTGCCTGGTCAGCTCGGTCATGGCCTTACGATAGGGCCCTGGCCCGTAGCTGATGCGGGCGACGCCCAATGCTCCGAGCTCGGAATGTCCGGGCACGCCGGATGACTTCATAACATTGACCGGCAAAGCCACCTCGCGGCACACCGTGCCAATCAGCCCGGGATCAGCCAATCCTGGAACGAAGAACCCACTGGCGCCCGCAGCCTTATAGGCCTTGCCGCGCTCGATCGCCTCGCCCACCAAACCGGCGTGGCGATCGGCCGGCGCCTGCAGGAACAGATCGGTTCGCGCATTGATAAAGAAGTCCGGCAGCACTGTGCTGGCGGCAGTCCGGATCGCATCGATCCGCGCCTGCTGGTCGGTAATGGGATAGACGGCGTCGCCCCTGTCGACGACCTGGTCCTCGAAATTGATGCCGACGACACCTAATGCAATCAGCCGCATGACATTCGCGGCCGCCTCTTGCGGCGCTTCCGCATAGGCGCCTTCGAAGTCGATGCTCACCGGCAGATCGACACTGGCCACGATGCGTCCAGCAACCTGTTCGAGAAGAGCCAATGGCAGGGCCTGGCCGTCCTGATAGCCCTGCGCGGCTGCCACCGACCAACTTCCGGTGCCGATAGCCTTGGCACCCGCCGCCGCAATGGCGATGGCGCTGCCGGCATCCCATGCGTTGTAGATGACCAGCGGGTTGCCCGGCACGTGCAGGCTGGCGAACTGACTGGCTTTGGCGGTCTGCGACATTGCTGATCCTTGTCTGGTTACATACCGACCGGCTCGGCAAAGCCCGCGGCGAATCTCCACCCGGTTTTGACGGTCATTTAAGCGAGAAACTTCCGCATCCGCTCCAACGCCACTTCGATGCTCTCACGTTTGCCGGCATAGGAGAACCGGACATAGCCATTGCCGTCGGTCCTGTCGAAGTCGATGCCGGGGGTTATGGCTACGCCGGCGGCCTCAAGCATCGATTCACAAAACGCCATGGAGTCGTTGGAAAACCTGCCAATTCCGGCATAGGCGTAGAAAGCGCCATCCGAGGGACTGCCGATCTCAAAGCCCAGATCATGCAGCCCTGCATCCAGCAGCGCCCGGTTGACCGCATAGCCCGCCTTTTGCTCCTCGGCATAATCTCGCTCGGCCAGGGCAGCCGTTGCCGCGATCTGGCTCAGCGTCGGTGCCGAAATGAACAGGTTCTGCTGCAGAATCTCCGCACGGCGGATCAGCTCGTCCGGCAGCACCATCCAGCCAATGCGCCAGCCGGTCATGCAGTAATATTTCGAGAAGCTGTTGATGATGATGGCGTCGCGCGTCAGCTCGAGCGCGCTGACTGAGGGGCCGCGATAGTCGAGCCCATGGTAGATCTCGTCGGAAATCAGCCTTACGCCCAGCCGCTTGCAGGTCACGACGATATCAGCGAGCCCTGCCCCGTCGACGCTGGCGCCGGTTGGATTGGCGGGACTGGCAAACAGCAGCCCGTCAAAGGGTTCTCGCGCATGAGCGGCCGCAATATCGGCGCCGGTCAGGCGCCAGCCATTGGCGGCTGTCAGCGGGATTTCGGCAATGCCGAAGCCAAGCCCCAGAAGCGTGTTCACATAGGCCGGATAGCCGGGCCGGGTGATGGCGATGCGGGCGCCGGGCCGGAACGCGGTATGGAAGGCCAGGATGAAGCCTGCCGATGAACCCATCGTGCAGATAATCGAATCGGGGTCGACCGAAACAGCGTGCTGGGCGGAATAGTAGGCCGTCAGTCCCTCGCGCAGTTCGCCCAGCCCCTTGGCATTGGTATAGCCATGGGCATCGGGCAACACGCGGCGCACCGCCTCGATCACCTTCGGGGCCGGCGGAGCGCCGGGCTCGCCGACTTCGAGATGACACACCATGCGTCCGGACGCCTCGATCGCCTTGGCGCGCTTCAATATTTCCATGGCATGGAATGGCATGAGGCCATCGGCGGGCGCTTCGGTCATAACGGGCTCCAGTGTTGCATCCGGCCTAGCCCGAACAGCGTTGCGTCTCAACAACAATTGGTGATGAGGCGAACGGTCTCTTCATCCCCGGCTGCTATTCTGCGCAAACCTCTGCTAGAAGGCAGAAAACCAACTAGCCGGAGCCAGCCCTATGTCGCGCGTTACCCTTGCCCTTGTCGCCCTTGTGGGCATTCTGGCGGGAGCGCTTGGCTATTCGGTCTTCAACAAGCCCGCACCACAGACCGATGCGGTGGCGGTTCGGGCAATTGTGGATGAGGCATTGGCAGCACGGGCCGCGGCCGAACCGGCGCAGGCTGTGGCGGCCATCGACCCGGCGGAACTCAATCCGCTCATCGAAGACTATCTGATGAGCGACCCCAAAATCCTGCAGCGCATGTCCGTAGCGCTCGACAGCACGCTGCAAGGCGAGCAACGCCAGCAGGCCACTACGGCCATTGCCTCCATGCGCGACAAGATTTTCAACGATCCCGACCAGGTCGTGCTCGGCAATCCCGATGGCGATGTGACGCTGGTCGAGTTCTTCGACTATAATTGCGGCTATTGCCGCAGCGCCCTGCCCGATCTGGCAACCCTGTTGGCCGAGGACCCGAACCTGCGCGTGGTACTCAAGGAATTTCCCATTCTCTCCAACGAATCCATCGACGCCGCGCGGATCGCGGTCTTGGTGGGCAAGGCCGATGTTGACTACTGGAGCTTTCACGAAGCGCTGTTTTCGAGCCGCGGCCAGGTCGACAAGGGCGTGGCGCTCGCCGCGGCAAGCGAACTGGGCCTGAGCCCGGTAAACCTCGAGATGCAGATGGGCGAGCCCCGCGTTTCGCAGGCCATCCAGACCTCCTACGAGATTGCCAAGGCGCTCAATATCACCGGCACACCGACATATATCATCGGCAATGAGATCATTCCGGGCGCCATCGGCATCGATGAGCTGCGTTCGAGGATCGCCAATATACGCGAATGCGGCGAGGCGCAGTGCCAAGGGTGAGCTTTCCAGAAAGCGCAGGTTTTTTGCCTTTTCGGTGCATTTCGTGTAACCGGCCTTGCGTCGGCCGGAATGGCCGGTGCACAAGGCAAAAATAATGGCAAAGCGCGTTCTCGTCCTCAACGGCCCGAACCTCAATCTGCTCGGCATGCGCGAGCCTGAAATCTATGGGCGCACCACGCTCAGCGATATCGAGGCCCTCTGCCGGTCGGCAGGAGATGAGCTGCGCCTTGCGGTCGATTTCCGCCAGTCCAATCATGAGGGCGAACTGGTCACCTGGATTCAAGAGGCCCGCAACGGCGCCGATGCGATCCTGATCAATCCGGCCGCCTATTCGCATACTTCTGTCGCCATTCACGATGCCCTCAAGGCGGTTGGCCTGCCGGTCGCCGAAGTGCATCTGTCCAACATCCATCAGCGTGAGCCATTCCGGCATCACTCCTATGTCTCGGCCGTCGCCTATGGCGTCATTTGCGGCTTCGGGGCGGCGGGGTATAAACTGGCGCTCCACGCTTTGGCCGAAAAACTCAAATAACGCTTCGACGCGGAAAACGCGGGAGACCGAAAAGAATGACCAAGTCATCGCAAGTGGATCAGGATCTGATCCGATCCATTGCCGAACTGCTCAACAAGGAAAACCTCGCCGAGATCGAGATCGAGCAGGAGGACTTCCGGGTCCGCGTCACCCGCTCCTACGCCAATGAAGGCGTGACCTACGCGGCCCCGCCGGTGCATTATGCGCAGCCGGCCCCGGGCCCGGCCTCGATTGCTCCTGCCGGCTCGGTGCCGGCTGCCGCAGCGCCCGCGGTCGAAGACCTTTCGTCCAATCCGGGCACCCTCACCTCCCCCATGGTCGGCACCGCCTATCGCTCGCCTGAGCCCGGCAAGCCGCCTTTCGCCGATATCGGCACCAAGGTCTCCGAAGGTCAGACCGTGCTGATCATCGAGGCGATGAAGACCATGAACCAGATTCCGGCGCATCGCTCGGGCACCGTCACCCGCATTCTGGTCGATGATGCACAGCCCGTCGAATATGGCGAGCCGCTCGTCGTCATCGAGTAAGGGGGAACTTCCATGTTCCAGAAGGTCCTCATCGCCAATCGCGGCGAGATTGCGCTGCGTATCCTGCGCGCGTGCAAGGAGCTCGGCATCCAGACCGTGGCGGTGCATTCCACCGCCGACGCCAATGCCATGCATGTGCGCCTGGCTGACGAAAGCGTCTGCATCGGCCCCAATGCGGCCAAGGACAGCTATCTCAACATCCCCGCCATCATGGCGGCCTGCGAGATCACTGGTGCCGACGCCGTGCATCCGGGCTATGGCTTTTTGTCCGAGAATGCCCGTTTCGCCAAAATACTGACCGAGCACAACGTTACCTTCATCGGCCCGTCGGCGCACCATATCGAGATTATGGGCGACAAGATCACCGCCAAGAAGACTGCCGTCGAACTCGGCATTCCGGTGGTTCCCGGATCGGCCGGCGCCGTCGATACGGAGCAGGATGCGCTGCGGACCGCCAAGGAAATCGGCTATCCGGTGCTGATCAAGGCGACGGCCGGCGGCGGCGGGCGCGGCATGAAGGTCGCGCTGACCGAAAAGGACCTGCTGATCGCCTGGTCGACGGCGCGTTCGGAAGCCAAGGCCGCATTCGGCAACGATTCCGTCTATATGGAAAAGTATCTCGGCAAGCCGCGCCATATCGAGGTGCAGGTGCTGGGCGATGGCCAGGGCAATGCCGTGCATCTGGGCGTACGCGACTGCTCGCTGCAGCGCCGCCACCAGAAGGTCTGGGAAGAGGCCGGTGGCCCGACGATTCTGCCGGAAGAACGCGACAAGATCGGCGAAATCTGCGCCGCCGCGATGCGCAAGCTCTCCTATTCGGGTGCCGGCACGATCGAATTCCTCTACGAGAATGGCGAGTTCTATTTCATCGAAATGAACACGCGCCTGCAGGTGGAGCACCCGGTCACCGAGCGCATCACCGGCATCGATATCGTCTACGAGCAGATCCGCGTGGCCTCGGGCGAGAAGCTCTCGCTGACGCAGGACAATGTGCAATTCTATGGCCATGCCATCGAGGTGCGCATCAATGCGGAAGACCCACAGACCTTTGCGCCCTCGCCGGGCACGATCACCTTTTATCACCCTGCGGGTGGCGTCGGGGTGCGTGTCGATTCCGCCGTCTATCAGGGCTACAAAATCCCGCCCTATTACGACTCGCTGATCGGCAAGCTCATCGTCTATGGCCGCACTCGCGAAGAGTGCCTGCAGCGCCTGCGCCGCGCGGTCGATGAATTCGTGGTCGACGGGGTCAAGACCACCCTGCCCCTGTTCCAGCGTCTCATCAAGGAACCCGATATCCTGGCGGGCAATTACGACATTCACTGGCTTGAAAAGTATCTGGCCGAGAACAAAGTTTGATGGAGGGGGCGCTGCGGCGCCCTTTCTGTTTCAAGGATCGTCCATGTCGCGGCCCAATCCCTTCGATGTCGAGATTACGCCGGAATTGATCGTGCGCGCCTATCGCGCCGGCATTTTTCCCATGGCCGAAGATGCCGCAGACGAGGATTTGTTCTGGGTCAGCCCGGAGCAGCGCGGCATCATTCCGCTTGATGGCTTCCAGCTCAGCACCAGCCTGCGCAAGGCGATGCGCAAAAGTTCTTTTGCCATTCGCGTCGATACCGACTTCCCGGCGGTGATCGAAGGCTGTGCCACGGTTGGCAAGGACCGGCACTCCACCTGGATCAATGCAACGATCCGCTCCGTCTATGGCGAGCTGTTCCGCCGCGGCATTGCCCACACCGTCGAGGTCTGGGACGGTCCAGATCTGGTGGGTGGCCTTTATGGCCTGGCAATTGGTGGTGCATTTTTTGGGGAATCCATGTTTCACCGCGCCACCAATGCCAGCAAAATGGCGATGGCCCATCTGGTGGAGCGCCTCAATGCCGGCGGTTTCGTGCTGCTCGACACCCAATTCGTCACCGATCACCTTGTTTCCCTGGGCGGCATCGAAATTCCCCGCGCGGAATATGAAGAGCGGTTGGCCGAAGCCCTGGAAATGAAGGGCGATTGGCACGCCTGGGACAATGACGAGCGATGACGCCGCAAGACATACCACCGGCCTGGGCCGCCCATTATGGAGGCGCCCGCTGGCAACGCCAGACGATTGGCCAGTCCAGCGCTGTGGTCTACCGGCTCTCGCCGCCGGACCAAACCCCGCTGTTCCTCAAAGGCGAGCGGCAGGCTCCGCTGGCTGAGCTACCGGGCGAAATTGCGCGCCTGGCGTGGATGGCGCAGCACGGCGTTCCCTGTCCGCGCATAATCGATGTTACCGAGCATGCGGAATGGCAATGGCTGCTCATGAGTGCCCTGCCGGGGCATGATCTCGCATCCGGCCCGATCGCGCCCGATCGCCTGATCCAGCTCTACGCCGAGGCACTGCGCCGGCTGCATGCTATCGATATCGCCGATTGCCCCTTCGATCTTCGTCTGGAACGGAAATTGACACTCGGCGCAGCGCGGGTCGCGGCGGGCCTGGTCGATGAGGACGATTTCGATGACAGCCGCTCGGGCTGGACTGCCGCCGCCGTCTTTGACGCGCTGCAGCAAACCACGCCTTCCGGCGAGGACCTCGTCGTCTGCCACGGCGATGCCTGCCTGCCCAATCTTCTGGCGGAAAACGGCGTCTTTACCGGCTTTATCGATTGCGGCCGGCTGGGCATAGCCGACCGCTACCAGGATTTGGCCCTGGCCCATCGCAGCCTCGTCTACAATCTCGACGCCGCTGCGGCCGATGCCTTTCTCGACGCCTATGGCGTATCCGCGCCGGACCGCGAACGAATGGCTTATTACAGGATGCTGGACGAGCTGTTTTGACCGGGCATCGGAGTACCCCCTCCTAGCCTCCCCCTGATAGGGGGAGGGATCGCCTTGTGGTTTGAACTCGGATCCAGCCTTAAGAGTGGAGAGATCCTCCCCCTGTCAGGGGGAGGCTAGGAGGGGGTACTCCGATCTCCGTCAATTCTTGATCTTGAACGCCAGCTGCGTCCGCCATTTCTCCACATCCGGCTCCGCACTCGGGTCAGTCTCATAGATTTCGAGCCGGCAAGCAAAATGATCGTCTTCGCCCTGCGTGGTCATGTCCAGCTCGACCTGGGTCAGCCGCACCCAGCCAATCAGCATGGTGGTTGCGCCCATGAGCCCGTCATAGTGGCCGATCCAGTCGAGCGTGACGAATTTGCCGGCGGGCAAGGTTCCGGTTTCGACCTGCCCTTCGCCAGCAATCAGTCTGGCAATGGGGATGCCGGCCTCGACATCGAGCGTCTTGCTCATGTTGATCCGGCGGTAATTGTAGAATGGGGCGCCGACCGGTTCGATGCCGTGCTGTCCCAGCCAGGCAAAAAGGGCAGGAAAGCCCTTATCGGCCGGCTCGGTCATCTGATCCATCCGCACGGTGAACGTGATGAAGGCGTAAGGCTGGGCCGGACGGTCGACAATTTCGGGTAGGGTAAGCATGCGTGTTTTCCTCCTGTTGAACCTTTAGTCAGTCGACCTGGGCTCCACCGGTGGCATTTGCCACGGTGGCGGTCATTCCGGCGGCCAGATCGCTCGCCAGCAGCACGGCCGCATCGGCGACCTGGGCCAGGGCCGTCACTTTGCGCAGCGGCGTGTGCTTGCCGAATTCACGGGAAATATCCTCGAAGGTCACGCCTTGTTCGTCGGCGCGCAATTGCCAGGCGGCGCGTACGCCAGGAGCATCCGGTGAACCGGGAGAGCGGACCCAGCAGGCGCGCACGCCGAAGGGGCCGTTTTCGACGGCCAATTGCCGCAAGAAATGCTCCACGGCCGCGCAGGCAATGCCAAAGCCGCCAACATGGCTATAGGCCTCACGGGCGGCGTTGGCCGTAATCCCAACAATCACCCCGCCGCCATTTTCGGCCATGTGGCTGGCATAAACGGTCCCGGTGTGGAACCAGGTGGTCAACGCAGTATAGACCGGGCGAAGCATGGTTTCGAGCGCCATGTCGGTCAGCACGGCGCCCTGGGTATCGCCCCAGTCGATGGCATTGAACATGACATGCACCCTGCCCGTTGCCCGGACGATGGCGGCCAGGTGCTGCTCGACGGCGGCGCGGTCTGTGGCGTCCACGGACGCAACCGCTACCTCGCCGCCCAGTGCACGGATTTCATCCGCTACCGCCTGCAGCCCTTCCAATGTCCTTGCGGCCAGGAAGACCCGCGCACCCTCGCGCGCAAAGGCTTTCGCCACGGCTCCGCCAACCGCTCCGCTTCCGCCATAAATGACTGCCGTTTTTGTCCCAAGCAACATTGCGCCCTCCTCGCGATCGGGTGGCAAAGCCACCCGGCATGGTCACGACGAACAGGGCTGGGCGCCTTCGACATGGGCGCCGAAAAAATTCAAAGCAAACAGGGATAGATCAGGGCGCGTTCCGCGCCTCGGGCGGCGGAACCTCGGAACTCGTCTTACAATCGATCAGCCAGACGTCATAGACGGCGTGATCGACGGCGTTGAGCGCCGGGCTGTCGGCGAACATCCAGCCAGTGAAGATTCGCTTGGAAGTGCCTGTCAGGCTTCGCTGATCGACCTCCAGAAACGCCGAGATCCGCTGCGTTTCGGTTGCCGCCCGATTGTAGCAGGCGCGAGGCGTGATCTCGAGTGCGCCGAAAAGCACCGTCTCATCGATATAAACATCGAACTGGGTGATGCGGCCGGTGATTTTATCGAGGCCGGCAAAGGTAGCGACCGGATTGGCAATCGGCTGTGCGATACCGGGGGATGTGAAAGCCAAAAGCGCCAATGCCGCAAGGGGCACTAGCGCTTTGGCTGACATCGGAATGGAAAACGTGGTCAGGCGCAAATCGCCGGCCTTCTCACTCGGGAGACCACGCGTCGTAGTCGCCGGTTACCCGCGGACGTTCGCCCTTGTTGAGCATGCTGCCATCCGGCCGGTAGGCCGCAGCCGTGCCGGTCAAATTCGGCTCATGCGGCTTTTGCCAGGCGCGCGCCACATAGTTTGCCTCGGTCGGCACCACATCGGTCCGGAAATGCATCCAGCCATGCCAGCCGGGCGGAATCGCCGAGGCATCGGCCGGGCCGTTATAGGTCACGTAGCGCCGGTTGGCCTTCTTGTCCTGGTAGTACTTGTTGCCGAATTCGTCGGTGCCCACCAAATCGCCGTGGCGCCAGATCCACAGGCGCGTCCCCCAGGTCTGGCCATGCCACCACCGGAAGATTTCGAGCAGGAAGTCCTTCATGCCGCTAACCAAGTTCGTGCCGCGAACGGCGTTGCAATGTGGTTGGGGTGTACCACGCACCTGCCCTTGCGCCTAGCCCTGGCGTCCGATCAACAGCTAGTGGATGTCCACACCGCCAACAGGCCGCGGAATAATGAACTTGACTTAAATTGTGACGTGATTCGGCGCATCTGCCGGCATGGTTAATTGTGCCAATTAAGGCGTCGGAGCGGCGCCTGAAGTGCCAGATTCTATGCCCCTTTAGAGCGCTGTTTTGGACTTTCGGCAGAAGGTTTCCGGGAGGGTAAAATTAGTCACTTCCGGCCCCGTGCAGGGTCCATTTTGCCTTGCAGATTTTCCCCGCAATCCACATATTACACCCACTAGAGTTAGTTCTGGCCCAGCGCCCCACTACTACAATTAGTTTTTCTGCCGTTGACGCTGGGTTTGAATCGGCAGAGTGTTTTCGACGGGCCGCAGCATACAAGTTGCGGGCAAGACCCGGAGGCGAGCGGCGGCACCAAGACCGTCGCCTAGTCCGGGCACGGGGCAAGTTTCGGCAGTCCGGGCTACCGGGCGCCGGGTTGGTAGCGTCAAAACAGATTTGGATGAGAAGCCGGGGTTCGGCTCGCGGGCATTTGTGTGCCTGCTACATTGGGGATTACGACGACAATGCGCATTGAACGCCGCTTTACGACAGAAGGCCAGGACCGTTACGGGTCCCTCGAATTCCGCTCGGCTACGAGCGAGATTCGCAATCCCGATGGTTCGGTCGTGTTCAAGCTCGAGGACATTGCCGTTCCCGCCACCTGGAGCCAGGTCGCGGCCGATATCATTGCGCAGAAATATTTCCGCAAGGCCGGCGTCGCCAAGGCGCTCAAGAAGGTCGAGGAGAATTCCGTTCCCTCCTGGCTGTGGCGCTCCGTCCCCGACGAAGCTGCGCTCGCCAAGCTGCCGGAAGCCGAACGCTACGGCTCGGAAATGGATTCCCGCCAGGTCTTCGACCGGCTCGCCGGCACCTGGACCTATTGGGGCTGGAAGGGCGGCTATTTCGACTCCGAGGAAGACGCCAAGGCGTTCTTCGACGAGCTTTGCTACATGCTGGCTAGCCAGCGCGTCGCGCCGAACAGCCCACAATGGTTCAATACGGGCCTGCACTGGGCCTATGGCATTGATGGCCCCGGCCAGGGCCATTTCTACGTCGACCCCTTCACCCACAAGCTGGTCTCGTCCAAATCGAGCTACGAGCATCCCCAGCCCCATGCCTGCTTCATCCAGTCGGTCAATGACGATCTGGTCAATGAAAACGGCATTATGGACCTCTGGGTCCGCGAGGCACGCCTGTTCAAATATGGTTCGGGCACCGGCACCAATTTCTCGGCCCTGCGCGGCTCGGGCGAAAAGCTCTCGGGCGGCGGCAAGTCCTCCGGCCTGATGAGCTTCCTCAAGATCGGCGATCGCGCTGCCGGCGCCATCAAGTCGGGCGGCACCACGCGTCGCGCCGCCAAGATGGTCGTCATCGATATCGATCACCCCGATATCGAGGAATATATCAACTGGAAGGTCAAGGAAGAGCAGAAGGTCGCTGCCCTTGTGACCGGCTCCAAGGTCGTCTCCAAGCATCTCAAGGCGATCATGAAAGCCGCCGTGAATTGCGAAGGCACGGGCGATGATTGCTTCGACGTGGCCAAGAACCCGGCCCTCAAGCGCGAAGTGCGCGCTGCCAAAAAGGCGCTGGTGCCGGAGAACTACATCTACCGCGTCATCCAGTTCGCCAAGCAAGGCTATACCGATCTCGAATTCCCCATCTATGACACCGATTGGGATAGCGAAGCCTATCTCACCGTGTCCGGCCAGAATTCGAACAATTCCGTCCGCGTCGCCGACGATTTCCTCAGGGCTGTCGAGAATGATGGCGATTGGAACCTGACCGCCCGCCAGTCCGGCAAGGTCACCAAGACGCTCAAGGCACGCGATCTGTGGGAACAGGTCGGCTATGCCGCCTGGGCCTCGGCGGATCCGGGCATCCAGTATCACACCACAATCAACGAGTGGCATACTTCCCCCGCAGCCGGTCCGATCAATGCGTCGAACCCCTGCTCGGAATATATGTTCCTCGACGATACGGCCTGTAACTTGGCCTCGGTGAACCTGCTGCCCTATCGCAACCAGGACGGCACTTTCAACACCGCCGCCTATGAGCACACTGTCCGCCTCTGGACCATCGTGCTCGAAGTCTCGGTGATGATGGCCCAGTTCCCGAGCCGTGCCATTGCCGAACGTTCCTATGAATACCGCACGCTGGGTATCGGCTACGCCAATATCGGTGGCCTGCTGATGACCTCGGGCATTCCCTATGACTCCGAGGAAGGCCGCGCCATTGCCGGTGCCGTTACCGCCATCATGACCGGCGTTTCCTATGCCACCTCGGCCGAAATGGCCAAGGAACTCGGCCCCTTCAAGGATTACAAGCGCAACGCCAAGCATATGCTGCGCGTCATCCGCAACCATCGCAACGCCGCCCATGGCAATGCGACCGGTTATGAAGAGCTCTCGATCAACCCGGTTCCGCTCGACCATGGCTCGCTGATCGACGCGAACCTTTCCAAACGCGCCAAGATCGCCTGGGACAATGCTCTCGCCCTCGGTGAGCAGCATGGCTACCGCAATGCCCAGGTCTCGGTGATCGCCCCGACCGGCACCATCGGCCTGGTCATGGATTGCGACACGACCGGCATCGAGCCCGATTTCGCCCTGGTGAAGTTCAAGAAGCTCGCCGGTGGCGGTTACTTCAAGATCATCAATCGCGCCGTGCCCCCGGCCCTGCGTACCCTGGGCTATTCGGAAGCCCAGATTGCCGAGATGGAGGCCTATGCGGTCGGCCATGGCAATCTGAACCAGGCTCCATCAGTCAACCCGTCCACCCTGCGCGCCAAGGGCTTTACCGACGACAAGATCGAGGCCCTCAACAAGGGCATGGCTTCGGCCTTCGACATCAAGTTCGTCTTCAACCAGTGGACGCTGGGTGCCGATTTCCTGAAGTCGCTGGGCGTTACCGATGCGCAGATGGCCGATTTCTCCTTCGAGCTGCTGCCCTTCCTGGGCTTCTCCAAGAAGGACATCGAAGCCGCCAATATCCATGTTTGCGGCGCCATGACCCTGGAGGGCGCGCCCCATCTCAAGGCCGAGCATCTCCCGGTGTTCGATTGCGCCACCCCCTGCGGCAAGATCGGCAAGCGGTACCTCTCGGTCGACTCGCATATCCTGATGATGGCTGCTGCGCAGCCCTTCATCTCGGGCGCGATCTCCAAGACCATCAACATGCCCAACGACGCCACGGTCGAAGACGCCAAGGAAGCCTATATGCTGTCCTGGCGCCTGGCGCTCAAGGCGAACGCGCTCTATCGCGATGGCTCCAAGCTCAGCCAGCCGCTCAATTCGTCCGTGCTCGCCGCGGCCGATGACGAGGAAGACGAGGACGCCGTCGAAGAATTGGTCTCGATGAATGCCGCCGCCCGCGCGCCGGCCATTGCCGAGAAGATCGTCGAACGCATCATTGAGCGGGAAGTGGAAGTCCGCAACCGCGAGAAGATGCCGGACCGCCGCAAGGGCTATACCCAGAAAGCCGTGGTCGGTGGCCACAAGGTCTATCTGCGGACCGGCGAATATGACGATGGCCGTCTCGGCGAAATCTTCATCGACATGCACAAGGAAGGCGCCGCCTTCCGCGCGATGATGAACAATTTCGCCATCGCCATCTCGCTTGGCCTGCAATATGGCGTGCCGCTGGACGAGTTCGTGGAGGCCTTCACCTTCACCCGCTTCGAGCCCGCCGGCATGGTGATGGGCAATGACCGGATCAAGAACGCCACGTCGATCCTCGACTATGTGTTCCGCGAACTGGCCGTCAGCTATCTCGACCGGAACGACCTCGCCCATGTCAATCCGGATAGTCCGACTTCGCTCAGCAAGGGCGTTGCCGAGGAGCAAGGTGTGCGGCCGCAGGCCAGCGCATCGGCCCCGGTGCCCGCTGAGCGCTTTGTCTCCCGCGGCATGACCCGCGGCAAGGTGGCCAATAAGAGCCTGATGATCGTTTCCGGCGATCAGCAGTTCAACCCGGTCCAGGCCATGCAGACCTCGACCGTGACCGCCCTGCGCTCGGCCACCGCCCTCAAGATCGACCCGACCCCGACGGCCCTCAACGCCGCCGAGATCGCCCCCATCCCCTCCCCGCCGCCCTCGACGGACAAAAACCAGCTCCGCGCCGAAGCCCAGATGAAGGGCTATACCGGCGACCAGTGCAGCAATTGCAATTCCATGCGGATGAAAGTCAGCGGTCACTGCATGGTCTGCGAGGATTGCGGGACGACGACTGGGTGCTCGTGATCGAATAGACTATCCGTAGCTGCGCATAGAATTGGTATGCAAAACAAGACAGCCCGGGAAACCGGGCTGTCTTTGCCGTTGCTGGTCCGGATAGGCGTGCTGATCAATCGCCAAAAGCTGCCGTTCCAAAGCTAGCTTCTATGGCAGAGATGGGTGGAAAGCGGATTGGCAGGTTTCGGGCGGTCTGCTGTAAAAGCGGACGTCGTCGATCCGGCATAGACCGGGCCGCAAGTTTACCGTCCGGTTTTTGAGCGACCAGACTACGAAATCTGCGATTCTACTATCGATACTATTGCGGTCGTAACACATCGCTGCGACGAGTGCTAAAAGCAGACTTCGATCCCAAGAGGTTCCCGTGTCCGACGATCCCGCAATCCATGTCCCTTCGACCGCCGCTGTGGCAGCTCCGGCCACCGACGTTGCAATTCCGCTCGGCGTCATAGCGGGAAAGCCCGGCGGCACGGTTACGATCCGCCCCGGCATCACCACCCTCGTCGGGCCCAACGGCAGCGGCAAGACGCGGGCGTTGCGGTCCATCCAGCAGGCGCTTCGAAATCGCGGCGCGGAGGCCGCCTATGTCCGTTTTCTCCCCGCAGGTCGAACCGGACCGGTCGAGCGGTACCGAGCGGCCACCGATTCTCCTGGGGTGGGATCAAATCAAGGCGAGGCGTTTTACGGACACATAAGTTATCGTTCCCAATGGCACGAAATCGAGAGCGTTGTGGGCGACGTGATGAATCTCGATCAGCGCTCTGATCTGCGGATCAAGGTCGAAACGAGGCTGCAACAGCTTTTCGGACGGGGAATCGACTTCCAGTGGAGTCAGGGTGGGCTCGCAATGTCCTTCACCGCCATGTCAGGCAACGCTCGCTATCACTCCGGGCTCGAGGCGAGCGGGATCACCCAACTTGTTTCGTTGCTCGCCGCGATTTACGACGACACAATACGAACTCTCATCGTCGACGAGCCCGAGATCTCGCTCCACCCACAGCTCCAGGCGTTCATCCTCGAGGAGATGGAAATGGTCGCGGGCGACTGGGCCGATCCTGGCAAAAAGCGTATTCTGATCTCGACCCACTCGCCGTCGTTCCTGCCCCTCCGTTCGCTCGCCGACCTTCCCGGCGTCGTCTTCTTTGGCGGCGACGTCGATTGCCGCCAAATCGATCCCGCCGACGGCCTGCTCCTATCGTCGAAGCTCGGAGATTTCGTCGCGCGCATTAGCCTGTCCCACCGGCAGGCGCTGTTCGCCGAGCGTATCCTACTCGTCGAAGGGCCGAGCGACGAGATCGTCGCGGCACGCACCGCCCGGCTTCTCGGCCTCAAGATCGAGGCCCGAAACACCCAGATTCTCCCTGCGCTCGGCAAGGGGGAATTTCGCGAGGCGAGGAAGCTCTTCACCGAAATCGGCATGCGGGTGACAGTGCTTGCCGATCTCGATGCCCTCGCCGACGACAACCGCCTCGTGAATGACTTCAGCGGAGCGGACGGGGCGATTGCGATCGCCAACGCTATCGGCCATCCCTCGCTCATCGACCTCGACAGCAAACTGCGATCCGAACTTGCCGGGCTCATCACCGCGAACGCCGCAGCGATCGACGGGGCGGTGGGGGCCTATCCCTACTGGTCGGACAAGCAAGACCCCGATGTGAAGCGTCGTCGCTGCACGCTAGCGCAGCTCCTAACCGACCCGACCGCGTTCACTGGTGAGCTCGGGGCTAAAATGACAGCGCTAGCCACCCGCTACGGCGTGCTGCTCGACGGGCTCGAACAGCTCGGTTGCTTCTTTCTCCGCCGCGGCGCGATCGAGAACTACTATGCCGACACATCAAGCGGCGCGGGCAAGCCCGCGCGCGCGAGCACCGAGGCCGATCGCCTCGCAGCGCTGACGCGCGTACAATTGGCCGCCGAGTATCCCGAACTCGTCCGCGCGCTGCGCTGCGCTTCACCCGGGCGCAACATCGACGAAAGCGTACTCCTCCGCGCCAAGCTAGCAGCGGCGCTGGGCGCCATTTTCCAGTCTATGGAACCCGGCTCGACCGACGCGCAGATCGAAGCGATGGCGATCTCGGTACTGCCTGCAATCGAAGGACTTTTCAACTTTCACAACGCTACGAAGGCCAACGAGCCTGCGGTGCGCGTCGAACTTCGCTCGAAAATTTTTAACCTGACCGGATTTCCCTTGACGGTTGCGAGGAAGAACAACCTCAACGACGCGGTTGGCCAGATCCAACCTGCCTGATCGTCCGCTCGGTGGCGATGATTCTCCATATCGCGGCGATAACTCGTTCCCACGCCAAGTTGTCTGTGACGTGATTGTTGGTTACCGGCGGAGGACGGATGAGACGGGAATAGAAAACCTGATTACTGTTCACTTTCGGCCAAGTGAACGGCAGCTCTTGGGAAAAGGTAGTACCCACCCAAACGATGGGAGATGGGACCCATTGGCTCACCCCGTGAGCGCCCATGCATGACAGCTATCAAGAAGTTTCGATCACGGCGGGAACGACCGCAATGGGGTCGAAACCGGCCAATGCAAAAAACTTATCCCCGCCCCCAAACCCCATGCCATCATACCCCCATCCCCGCCAGTTACGCGGTCCCGACGCAGGGCCGGGTGGGGAGACCGTGGGAGAGGGGCGCCTTTCCAGTGGGGTTGGAAACTCGGCAGCCGGGCCTGCAATAATGGTACCGCCTGAACCGGACCTTGCGCAAAAGCGGATCGTAACGGGCGGCCATTGGTCCGTTCTTTAGATTTCGGAAGGCCCAATGGCCGCCCGTTACCGTATAACCGCGACGCCTCCGGGCCGGGCGGCAATTTCGGCTGTTCGGCCAGCGCCCTACGGCAAATGGGCGAACGACCGTTCAGCCTTGCGGCGGCGCGACCGCGGCTCTGCCGAGTTCGGTCAGGCCGTAGATGCCTCGGCTTTCCCGCACGAACCAGCCATAGACGTTGCTTCTGAGAATTGTCGGGGCCCTCGCAACCAGCGCTTTCAGCTGCTTGGGGCTTTGTGGGCCGGTCAGCAGGGAGGTCGCGCATAATATGCAGTCCTGGCGGTATGCGGTCATGATCGGCTTGCCGCGTCCCCCGCCCTTCTGCGGGTCGCCGACCCGGCGCCTGTGCTCATCGAGCAGTCGAGAGCGCCGTTTGGCATCCCGGCGCGGTGCTACAGCGAAAGGCGCGACGATGACATCCACCACGCCGGAGGCCGAAACGGTCACGAGGCCAAAGCCAAGACGCCGGCACAGATTGCGGAAACGTGCGTCGTGCTCGCGGCCCTTTCCGGTCTTGGAGGCGCACGCGGCAAGCCAGACTTCGTCGCAAAATGCCGCCCGCTTGACCCCCTGCATGACCAGTTCGAGATTGAAGGCCAGCTTCATCTCGCAAACGATGACGACCGGCGGCTCGCCCTCTTTGACGCCCACCAGATCGCAGCCGTTGATCTCGCCTTTGACGGCGTAACCGGCGCCTTCCATGAAAGCCTTCAGGGGAAGGTAAAGATCGGTCTCGGCCATCAAGCTTGTTGGGGGTTCAGCTGCATAGAGGCTTGATGTAGCCGAGTCTTAAAACCCACGCAGCGCCTTTCTGGCCCAGCGTCCTGGCTCAAGGCACAATCGCCGCCCCTGCGCGCCGGTTATTCTCCCCCGCCAAATCATGCTAAACCGCGTCACGACTCCGAAGGCACCGCTCGACACCATGCACCTGACGCAACACTTCGATCTCTCCGCATTCAATACGATGGGCCTGGTTTCACATGCCCAGTTTGGCGCAGTGATCGCCGAGCGCAGACAGGTCGATGAGGTGGCGCGCTTCGCCACATCGTCTGGTTTGCCCGCTCACTTCATCGGCGGCGGCAGCAATCTCGTGCTGCGGGATGAACTGGCTGCCATTGTCGGCGTAATGGCGATCAAGGGCCGCAATATCGAACGCGGCCCCGATGGAACTGTAATCGTGACGGCACAGGCGGGCGAGGATTGGTCGGAATTCGTCGGCTGGACGGTGTCGCAGGGCATCGGGGGCCTAGAAAACCTGGCGGGCATACCGGGCACGGTCGGCGCGGCGCCCATACAGAATATCGGGGCCTATGGGCTCGAGCTGGCAGACCGGTTTCAGTCGCTGACCGCATGGGACAGCGTCGACCACAAGGAGCGCGTTTTCGAGCGGGACGAATGCCAGTTCTCCTATCGGCAGAGCCTCTTCAAGCAGGCCGGCGGGCGCTTTATCGTTCTCGACGTAACCCTTGCCCTGCCGCAGGAATGGGTGCCGGTGCTCTCCTATGCGGGGCTGGACAATTTGCCGGCTGATGTCGATGCCGCCGCCGTCATGGAGCGTGTGCTTGCCATCCGGCGCTCGAAACTCCCCGACTGGCACGTGCTGGGCAATGCGGGCTCATTCTTTCACAATCCCGTGGTCCAGCCCGCAGTCGCTGACGGCATTGCGGGCGTCCCCCGCTATCCGCAACCGGACGGAAGGGTCAAACTCTCGGCGGCATGGCTTATCGATGCCTGCGGCCTCAAGGGGTACCAGGAAGGCCAAGCGGCCGTTCATAAGGATCATGCCCTGATCATCGTGAACCGCGGCGGCGCCACATATGGGGATGTTCACAAGCTCGCCTCGACGATCAAACACGCCGTAGAGGAGCGGTTCGGCGTGGTCCTCACCCAGGAACCGATCGAGCTCTAGCACCACCCCCTTGCGCCATCGTGGCTTCGCGCTCACCTTGCCATAAGCAAGATGGAGGTCGGCCATGAAAATAGGCGTAATGGGAACCGGAGAAGTCGGCTCGACAGTCGGCGGCAAGTTGCACGCTCTGGGACATGAGGTGGTTTTCGGCTCGCGATCGCCGGGCAGCGACAAGGCCCGGCAGCTAAGCGCGGAAACGGGCATCCCGGTTGCCAGTCATCAGGACGCGGCCGCGCATGGCGAGTGGATAGTCAATGCCTTGCCGGGCGAACAAGCCATTGCGACGCTCACCGGTTGCGCCCTCGCCGGCAAGATACTTGTCGATATCGGCAATTACGAAGCGATCGTCCACGGTCCGATCGCCACGCCCCTGGGCCTCGCGCTCCAGGCGGCGTTTCCGACGGCGCGGCTCGTCAAGACTCTCAACAGCGTCAGCGCCCATCTCATGGTCGATCCGGCCAGCCTGGGCGCGGATCACACGGTGTTCGTCGCTGGCGATGACGCTGGCGCCAAGGGCGAGGTCGAGGCGCTGCTGCGCAGTTTTGGCTGGCGCTCCATCCTGGATCTGGGTGATCTCACCGCCTGTCGCGCCATGGAAGACCTGGTGCCGATGTGGATGCGCCTGTTCGGCAAGTTCGGCGATCCCAACTTCAATCTGCTGGTGGCTCGGCAGAGCTGAGCCGGTAGCCCAAGGTTCGCAATGAGGAACCCGGTTCGCAAATCAACGGCAGTGTGAATGCACTTGCCATCGACATCGAAGCTGCCGCCATCATCGAAATATTCCCGACATAATTGGCTGCACAATTTCGAGGGGACATTTTGGGGGTAACGATGCGGATATGGGCCGGCCTGGTCGCGATCATCGCGGCCGCAGGGGCAATCTATGGTTGGGGTATTGGCTTCTTCTATCCCTGCGGACCCGTGGATCGCATCGTTAGAACCAGCGATTGCCGCATCGTGACGACCTTCGATGCCAGCCAGCTACAGGCGCTGCTCAAGCTGCCCAATGGCAATTTGCTGACCGTCGCCCGGCAGGACGGCCCCGACCCCACCGAACTTCAACGCCTGCTCGAACTCGATCCGGAAAACGGCGCGGTATTGTCGGAAACCGCGATTACCGGCCTGCCGCCAGGCGCCAGTTGGATGAATGCGGCAGTGTCGCCAGCTGGCGCGCAATTGGCCGCCACCATGCTGGATCAGCAAACGGCGGTGATCGATCGCGCGAGCGGTAAGGTCACCACGCAATTTCCGCCCTATTCGGTCGGACTGGTGGGTTTTGACGGTGAGGACCGGGTGCTGATCGACCGCGGCGAAATCAGTTCCGAACATCCGCCGGATATTGCCGCACAGGTGTTTTCCGCTCGCGACGGCAGCGCATTGGGGCAGCTGACCGATGGTGCCGCCAAACTCATCTACACCGGAGGGGTCTCGCAAGCTTTCTCGCCGGATGGGACATTGCTTGCCCAGCATGTCGAAACCCGTGGCGATAGCGGCGTCGTGGCCCTGCGGCTGGCCGACGCTGCCTTCCAGAGCTGGTCGGGGCAATTGCTGACCGCGCCGCTGGGCGCCTGGCGCATGCAATTATTGCCCTGGATCTGGTTCAGCCCCGACGGCCGTTACGTTGCGGCCTCCTTCGATGGCGCATCGGTCTGGGGCAAGGATACCTCGGCCCTGCTGATCTGGGACGTCCAGTCGCTGGACCTGATCCAGCGGCTTCCCACCCGCAGCGGCGAAATCGAGAACCTGGTCTGGCTCGATAATGACCGCGTCGCCATGACACGGTTCGATCTCGGTTCCCGGCGCGGCGAAATCCTCACCCTGCCGGTAGCCCGGCGCTAAATCAGCGCCGGGCGCGTCAGGCTGCTGCGGTGCCGCGTGGGCGATGCGGCCAACCGGGCTGCAAGCGCCTGGCGCGCTTCAGCACCGCCCTGGCGCAATTGCTGCAATTCCTCGGCGCGCAACAGCACCAACGGCACGATCGTCACGGGCGAGAGCGGGGTATCGTCGATCCGCGTCGGAAAATCCGGTTCCGGCGCACCGATCAGTACGCCTACGCTGTCATCATCGGTCGTGAAACCTGGCGGCAGCTGCGCGGCGATGGCGTAGCTCCGGCTGACGCCGGGGATTTCCATGGATAGCACCTTGTAGCGCGCCAGTTGTCCGCTGATGCCACCGGCACCGGCAATGGTTCCTGCCACCTGGTTCAGCAGCTCGAATGCCCAGCTCTTGCTCAATCCGCCCACATCGCCCGCTGCCCCAGCCAGGTCGGGGTCGATGTCGGCGGTCTCCACGAAGAGCTCCAGCTCGAAGCCGTTGCCTGCGCCTGCAACACCATCGAACGGGTCGGAAAGACCATCGGTTGCCAGGACGATGCCATGCGGCCGCCGCACGATGCGGAAGGCCTGACGCGTCGAGGGCCAGGCGGGGCCACCGGTAAAAGTCGGGCTGATCAAATGGGTCAGGACATCGTCTTCGACCTCCCCTACCCCCGCCCAGTATTCATGCCGCCGGCGCAATGTTTCCTCGAACGCCTGTTCATTGTCCACGCTGCTGGCCGCCGGGGTCATGGCTGCCGGCGCAGGTTCGGCTGCTACCGGCTTGCTTGCGCCCTTCCCGGTCTGTCCCGTCAGCAGCTCGCGCAGTTTATCAAACAGGCCCATCGTGCTTCTCCTCTGTCAGGCACCAAGGTGGCCAGCAAATGCGACAGGGCTGCGACCAACGCTGAATTGTCATCATGCCGCCGCAGAGAGCATCGACTATTTGGTGTGCACATACCGCCGGGGGCCAATAAATGCCGGGTTTTTGGAGATGTTCATGGTCTTCCCTGGTGGGCCTCGGGGCGATTGCGCTTGCCGTGATTTCGTTCGGAGCGGCGCCAGCCCTGGCCGCGTCCTACACAATTGGCGACATCCGATTCGACTTGCCGGGGAAAGCGCGGGGCTGGAAAGTCCAGGAAGGCGAAGGCGGCAGCTTGGCCCTGGTCAAGGCCGTCAACACCGATGACGGTGGCAAAGGCGGCGCGTTCATCCAGGTTCCGTCTCCGACCAGCCAAGGCGCCTTTGCCGACAATTTCGCCGCTATGGCGGCCATCCTGCCCGAGCTGCGCGACGAAGACCCGGTCATCGAACGCACCGGGACCACGATGGACGGGTACCCCGTCATGCTCAGCGATGTTTGTTGCGGCTATCGTGACGACATCCTGGTGGCGTCCATAGCGGTCGGCATGCAGCGGCCCGATGCCCAGTATTTCCTGGTGCTGGTAATGATCAATCTCGACTCCGACGAGCGGCGGGCGCTGGAAGAAGAATTCGCTTTCGCCATACGGTCGGTGCGCAGCAAGAACGAGGAAACGCCGGCTGTTCTCACCCCGGCCGAGGGGGCTGGCGGTCTTGAAGGCGTCTATACCAGTCTGCAAACCAGTCTGATGCCCAATCTGTTCGGCGGGATGGATTTCACCGCCGAGAGCGTGATCCTGGCCTTCGATCCTTCGGGGCTCTATAGCAGCGAGATTCCCGCTGCCGGGGTCAGCATGCAGGATCATTGCACGGCACGGCTCAAGAGCTGCGGCACCTATGCCTTGCGCGGCGGCGGCTGGTTTGGCGGGGCCGACAGCATCGAGTTGGCGCAGATGAGCAACGATTACGGCATCGTCGAAACGGAGACGGAGACCTTCTCGCGCGATGGCGACAACCTCGTCATCGATGAGGATGACTACCGCCGCATTCCGCCCCTGCCGCGGGGCACACAGCTTGACGGTAGCTGGCGCTATTTCTGGGGCGTCCAGCGGGATGACCGCGACGTCATCGGGCGGGGTATCCAGCGAGCGCCTGCTGACAATGACGCCGGACGGGCGTTTTGAGATGACCGGATGGTCCGGCGTCATGTCGTCCAATGCCAGCGGCGACACCAGCACCTCCGTCACCGCTTCCAGCAATCGTCCCAATATGAGCGGCCGCTACGAAGTGGATGGCTATACCCTGAAGTTGACCGGCTCGGATGGCAGCGAGAAGACGCTCAGCCTGTTCTTGCCCGATGCCGGTTCGGATGGGCTGCTGGTGATCGACGGCAACAATTACCTCAAGAACGAAGATTGACTGGGCCCGCCTGCCGACGGGCCCGGCACGAGCAGAACGCCGTCAATCCCAGCTGAGCGCGCCGCCGTTCTGGTATTCGATAACGCGCGTCTCGAAGAAGTTCTTCTCCTTCTTCAAATCCATCGCCTCGCTCATCCAGGGGAATGGATTTTCGGTTTCGGGGAAAACCGCCGCCAGCCCCAACTGCGCACAGCGGCGGTTGGCGATGAAGTGCATATATTGCTCGCACAGCGCCGCATTGAGCCCCAGGAAACCGCGCGGCATGGTGTCCCGGCCATAGGCCGCTTCCAATTCGGCAGCCGTCTTGATCATGCCGCGAACCTCCTCCTGGAACTCCTTGATCCAGACATGGGGGTTCTCGGCCTTGATCTGGTTGATGACGTCGATGCCGAAATTGAGGTGAATGGACTCGTCGCGCAGGATGTATTGGTACTGCTCGGCAATGCCAACCATCTTGTTGCGGCGGCCCAGCGAGAGGATTTGCGCGAAGCCGGTATAGAACCACATGCCCTCGAAGATGACGTAGAACGCCACCAGGTCGCGCACGAAGGCGCGGTCGGTGTCCGGCGTGCCGGTGGTGAAATCGGGATCGTCCAGGTGCTGGGTGAAATTCAGCGCCCAGGCCGCTTTGTCGGTGATCGAGGGCACTTCGCGATACATGTTGAACAGCTCGCCCTCATCAAGGCCAAGACTTTCCACGATGTACTGGAAGGTGTGCGTATGCACTGCCTCCTCAAAGGCTTGTCGCAGCAGATATTGCCGGCATTCGGGATTGGTCAGATGGCGATAGATCGCTAGCACGATATTGTTGGCCACCAGGCTTTCCGAGGCTGCAAAGAAGCCAAGATTGCGCTTGAGCGTATGGCGCTCATCGTCGGTCAGCCCGTCCTTGGACTTCCACAGTGCGATATCGGCCTGCATGGAGACCTCGGTGGGCATCCAATGGTTGTTGCAGCCATTGAGGTATTTTTCCCAGGCCCATTTGTATTTGAGCGGCAGCAGCTGGTTCACATCGGCGCGGCAATTGATCATCGCCTTGTCGTCGACGGAGACGCGGCCGCCGTCGCGGTCAATACGGGCTTCGCTGGTGGGGATAGGCGCAGGCTTGGCGGCGTCGGAGGACCAATCGAGAGACATTTTGGGATTCCTTGAATTTTGGAGATGTGTTGACCGGAGGGCGATCTCTCCACCCCGTCATCACGGGGCTTGTCCCGGTGATCCATGTTCAGCGTATGCGGAGCGGTGGATTGCCCGGACGAGCCGGGCAATGACGGTGCGAGGAGATGAGTGCTGGTCACATCGGTCGGCGATGCGTGGTCTTACTGGCAGGCTTCGCAGTCAGGATCGTCGATCAGGCAAGCCGGGCCATCCAACGCCGGCATCACCAGTGCAGTCCGCACCGGGGCCGCTTCGACAACCGGGGCCGCCGCGACCGGCGCGCTCACCGCCACAGCATTGAGCTTGCCATCCGTGCCCTTGAGTGTCGATTTCTCGACATGGGTCGCCGAGCGCGAGCGCAGGTAATAGGTCGTCTTGAGCCCCGCCTTCCATGCCGAGCGATAGAGTTGATCCAGCGCCTTGCCCGAGGGGTTCGCGAGATAGAGGTTCAGCGATTGCGACTGGTCGATCCACTTCTGCCGGCGCGAGGCGGCATCGATCAGCCAGCGCGCATCCATTTCGAAGGCCGTCGCATAGATCGCCTTGAGATCGTCCGGCACCCGGTCGATCTGCCCCACCGAACCGTCGAAATATTTGAGGTCCGAGATCATCACCTCGTCCCACAGGCCCCGCGCCTTGAGATCGCGAACAAGCTGCGCATTCACCACGGTGAAATCGCCAGACATGTTCGATTTCACATAGAGGTTCTGATAGCCCGGCTCGATCGACTGGCTGACGCCGCAAATGTTGGAAATTGTTGCCGTTGGGGCGATGGCCATGGTGTTGGAATTGCGCATGCCCACGGTCTTGACGCGAGCCCGCAGCGTCTCCCAATCAAGCCGCTGGCTGCGGTCGATATTGATCTCGCTGCGCGTCTTGGCCAGCAATTCCTGGCTATCGATCGGCAATACGCCCTGGCTCCACAGTGAGCCCTGGAACGACGCATAAGCGCCGCGCTCTTCGGCCAGATCGGTCGAGGCCGAAATGGCGAAATAGCTGATGGCCTCCATAGAGATGTCGGCAAAATCGACGGCCGCATCCGAGGCATAGGCAATGCCCTGGGCCTGCAGTGCATCGGCAAAGCCCATCAGCCCCAGCCCTACCGGACGATGCCGCAGATTGGATTTCCGCGCCTCGGGGATGGTGTAGAAGTTGATATCCACCACATTGTCCAGCATGCGCATGGCGACATCGACTGTGCGCTTGAGCCGCACCAGATCGAGCTCATTCGGCCCGATATGAGCAAGCAGGTTGATCGAGCCGAGATTGCAAACCGCAACCTCGTCCTTGTTCGTATTGAGCGTGATTTCGGTGCAGAGATTGGACGAATGCACCACGCCGACATGCTGTTGCGGCGAGCGGATATTGCAGGGGTCCTTGAAGGTGATCCAGGGATGCCCCGTCTCGAACAGCATGGTCAGCATCTTGCGCCACAGATCGAGCGCCTTGACCGTACGATGCACCTTGAGCCCACCCGCGGCTGCCTTGGCTTCATAAGCCTCATAGGCCGTCTTGAAAGCCGGGCCATAAAGGTCGTGCAGGTCCGGCGCCTCATCGGGCGAGAACAGTGTCCAGTCGCCGCCTGCCTCGACGCGCTCCATGAACAGATCCGGCACCCAATTGGCCGTGTTCATGTCATGCGTGCGGCGGCGGTCGTCGCCGGTATTCTTGCGCAGGTCGAGGAATTCCTCGATGTCGACATGCCAGGTTTCAAGATACGCGCAGACTGCGCCCTTGCGCTTGCCGCCCTGATTGACGGCAATAGCGGTGTCATTGGCGACCTTGAGGAAGGGCACGACGCCCTGACTCTCGCCATTGGTGCCCTTGATGTGAGCGCCCAAGCCCCGCACGGGCGTCCAGTCATTGCCCAACCCGCCAGAATATTTGGCGAGCAGTGCATTGTCCTTCACCGCCTTGAAGATGCCGTCGAGGTCGTCGGCGACGGTGGTCAGGAAGCAGGACGATAGCTGCGGCCGCAGCGTGCCCGAATTGAACAGGGTCGGCGTCGAGGCCATGAAGTCGAAGCTCGACAGCAGGTCGTAAAACTCGATAGCCCGCGCCTCGCGGTCGATCTCGCGCACCGCCAGCCCCATGGCGACCCGCATGAAAAAGGCCTGCGGCAGCTCGAACACATTGCGCTGGACGTGCAAAAAGTAGCGGTCGTACAGCGTCTGTAGCCCCAGATACTGGAACTGGGTATCCCGCTCCGGCTTGATCGCGGCGGCGATGCGCTTGATATCGAAGCGCTGTAGTTCGGGGTCGATCAGCTCGGCGGCAATGCCCGTGCTCAGATAGTCCGGGAAATAGTCGGCATAACGCGTCGCCATATCGGCCTGCGTTGCCTGTTCGGGCCGCCCCGACACGTAGCTCAGGGCCTCGCGCCGCAGCTTATCGAGCAGCAGGCGGGCCGAGACATAGGCATAGTTCGGTTCGGTTTCGACCAGCGTGCGGGCAGCCAGGATCGGCGCCAGCGCCAGCTCGTCGAGGGAAATGCCGTCGTAGAGATTGCGGCGGGTTTCTTCCAGAATCGTTGCTGACGCAGTCCCTTCCAGGCCATCGCAAGCCTCGGCGATCACCGTCGCCAGCCGTGCCTCGTCCAACGGGACAAGAGCACCATCTGTCAACTTCATCCGCAACACGGCGGTTACCGTTTCAGGCACCTTTGCCGCGCCGCGGGCCCGGGCATGCTCTTCGCGATAAAGCACATAGGCTCGGGCCACCTTCTGGTGTTCGCCGCGCATCAGGGCCAGTTCCACCTGGTCCTGCACGTCTTCGATGTGGAAGACGCGGCCGTCCTTGGCGCGGCGGGTCAGGGCGGCGAAGACTTCGGCGGTGAGGCCTTCGACGATTTCATGTACGCGGCGCGAGGCGGCCGCCTTGTTGCCTTCGACAGCGAGGAAGGCCCTGGTCAGCGCCACGGCGATCTTGGATTGATCGAACGGCACGGTGCCGCCATTACGTTTGATGAGCGAATAGCCCGGCTCGGCGGTGGCGTGACCGGGCGCAGAAAAGGCCGGTGGCGCAAGGGTTTCGGAGCGGAGAAGCGTTTCAGTCTGTGACATTGGACCCCCATAGTCCTTAGCTGGATGGCGGGGGCGAATGGGCGCGCGCGGGTTCCGGATGTGCCGGCAAAGCTCCGCTGGCGACCAACCGGGACACCCCGCCCGTGGACGTTCTAACCTGTCGCGGCAGGTATCTGGCTGGCGTGCCAGGGCACGCTTTCACAGTTGCGGGGGCAGCGCCGGACTGGGGCCCAAGGCCCGCACCGGCTTCCCTATTATCACACGTCCTTGCGACCCGCGTGACCACGACACACCATATGTTGTGTTCCTCATCGTGATTCACGTCAAGGGCTTGTTTGGCGAGCTAATGCTAGCAGACTGTTAACATTGGGCTGGCATTTGGGCTGCTCCCGTGTAGCTTTTCGGCATGGCCAGCGAAAAACTCCAGACCTACCGCCGGAAACGCGATTTCTCCAAGACCACAGAGCCGGTCGGCGCGGGCAACGAGACCGGCAATCGATTTGTCGTGCACAAGCATTCGGCGTCCTCCGACCATTACGACCTGCGGCTCGAACTCGATGGCGTGCTCAAAAGCTGGGCGGTGCCCAAGGGCCCGTCGCTGAACCCGGCCGACAAGCGGCTGGCAGCGGCGACGGAAGACCATCCGCTCGACTATTTCGATTTCGAGGGCGTGATCCCCGAGGGTGAATATGGCGGCGGGCCCATGATCGTCTGGGATTGGGGTGTCTGGGCGCCGATGGGCGATCCGCATGCCGATCTGGAAAAGGGTAGTTTCAAGTTTCGCCTGGCTGGGGAGAAGCTCAATGGCGGCTGGATGCTGACCCGGCTCAAGGGCAAGCCCGAGGACAAGGGCCGGGACAATTGGCTGCTGTTCAAGGAACGCGACCCGGCAATGGATACCGAGGTCGATATTCTCAAGGAACGACCGGAAAGCGTCAAAAGCGGCCGGCGCATCGAGGAGCTGGTTGCGCCCCCTGCCCCCGTTAAACGGGTCAAAATCATGCCGGGCAAGGCAGCCGGGGCGATCAAGGGGCCGATGCCCGACAAGGTCGACCTGCAATTGGCCACGGCCGCCGAGGCACCGCCGAAGGATGCCAGCGGCTGGCTGCATGAGATCAAGTTCGACGGCTACCGGACATTGGCGTTCATCGAGGCCGGCAAGACACGGCTGATCACCCGCGGTGGCCTTGATTGGACCCGCCGCTATGGCGACCTGCCCGAGGCCTTTGCGGCGCTCGATTGCAAACAGGCGGTTATCGACGGCGAAATCGTCGTGCTGGATGACGATGGGATCAGCCGCTTCGGCAAGCTGCAGGATGCGCTTGCCGAAGGGGCCAGCCACAAGCTGGTCTTTTATGCCTTCGACCTGCTCTATCTCGACGGTTGGGACCTGCGCGGCGTCGAACTCACCAAGCGCAAGACGCTACTGGCGCAGCTCCTGGCGGGGCATATCAATGCTCGCTCTGCCCTGCATTACAGCGATCATATGGAGGGCGATGCCGGCCCGCTTTACGGCCTGGCATCGGAGAAGGGTCTTGAGGGTATCGTCGCCAAGCGCGCCAAGGGCACCTATCAAGGGGGCCGTTCCCCGGGGTGGCTCAAGGTCAAGGCGCTCAAGACGGGCGATTTCGTCATCGCCGGCTACACCGATTCCGAAGATGCAGGCGGCATTGGCGCTCTGGGCCTGGCCGAATGGGTCGATGGCGAATTGCATTATCGCGGCAAGGTCGGCACGGGGTTTGACGCGAGCACCATGCGTGCGCTGCTCAAGCGGCTCGCGCCCATGCGCATTGCCGACAAGCTGGATGGCGCGCCACCCGATGTGCTGCCCGTGCGCCCTACCCTCACGGCACGCATTCAATATGCCACGATGACCACCGATGGCCTGCTGCGCCATTCGGTGTTCAAGGGACTGCGCGAGGTGGAGCTGACAACGCCGGCAACCCAGCCCCGCAAGCGCATTATCTCGGATGCCGACCTAGCCGGCATCTGGGTGACCAACCCGACGCGGCGGCTATTCGGCAAATCCGGCCCGACCAAGCTTGATATCGCAGTCTATTACGCCGCCGTGGGCGACTACATGCTGCCCCACCTGTTCAACCGGCCGGTGTCGCTGTTCCGCTGCCCCAGCGGCAGCACCAAGGATTGCTTCTTCCAGCGCCACGCCTTTACCGGCATGCCCCCGACCATAAAGGTGTTCGAGACCAAGAATTCGGATGACGAGACGCGAACCTATATCTCGGTCGAGGACGCCAAGGGCTATCTGGCGCTGGCGCAGTTCGGTGTGGTCGAATTCCACGTCTGGGGCACCCATGAACGCCATCTGGACAAGCCTGACCGGGTGATTTTCGACCTCGACCCCGGTGAGGGCGTGGAATGGCGCGACGTGGTCAATGCGGCGGTGCATCTGCGGGGCGAGCTGGAGGGCATGGGGCTCGCTCCCTTCGTCAAGACCTCGGGCGGGCGCGGCGTGCATATCGTCGTGCCGATCAAGCAAAAGCTGGGCTGGAAACAGGTGCACCAGGCATCTTCGGCCATTGCCAGCCGGCTGGCGGCGACGGGGCGCGATACATTCGTCACCCTGATGGGTGCCGAGAACCGCAAGGGCCGCATCTTCATCGATTTCTATCGCAATGCGCGTAGCGCCACGGCTGTCGCCGCCTATTCCTTGCGGGCGCGGCCCCATCTGCCAGCATCAACGCCAATTGATTGGCGGGATCTGGAGTCCATCGACTCTCCGCTGGACCTCAATTATTCTTCACTTCCGGGTCTATTAACCACGTCAGGCGACCCCTGGGCCGAAATTAACGAGTCCGCACGGGATTTGCCCGCATGATTTCTTGTGGTGAGGAAGTAGTTCGCGCGTAGGAGGCAAGAATGGCCGCGAGAGCAAGTTGGAAGGGCCAGCTTCGGCTGAGCCTGGTGAGCTGTCAGGTAAAGCTGTTTCCGGCGACCAGCGCCTCGGAGCGCATCAGCTTCAACCAATTGCACAAGGACACGCATAACCGCATCAACATGAAGGCGGTGGACCCCGAATTGGGTCTGGTCGAGCGGAGCGACCTGGTGCGCGGCTACGAATACGAGCCCAAGCAATATATCATCATCGATGATGCCGATCTCGACGCCGTGCGCATCGAATCCAACCACACGATGAACATCGAGGCCTTTGTCGATGCCGGCGAGGTGGACGTGCTCTATCAGGACACGCCCTATTACCTGGCGCCCGACGGGGCCATGGCCGAGGAAACCTTTATCGTGCTGCGCGAAGCGCTACGCAAAAGCGGCAAGGTCGCGATTGCGCGGCTGGTGCTGACCAGTCGCGAGCGCGTGGTGACCATTGGCGCCCGCGAAACCGGCATGTTCGTGACCACGCTGCGCAACCCGAACGAAGTGCGCGGCACTGCCGAATATTTCGACAATATTCCCGTCGGCAAGCCGGACCAGGAAATGCTCGATCTGGCGCAAAAGCTGATCGAGCAGAAGGTGACGACCTTCAATCCCAAGGATTACGAGGACCGCTATGAGCAGGCGCTGATGGCCATGATCCGCGAGAAGCTCAAGGGCCACAATCCGATCATTGCGGCGGCGCCCGAACGGGGTAATGTCATCAACCTGATGGATGCGCTCAAGGCCAGCCTTGGCGAAGCCAAGCCGGCCGCCAAGAGCAAGCCCAAGGCGGTCCCCAAGGAATCGCCGGTCAAGGCATCGCTGAAGGCGGCGCTGGAAGCGTCCAAGGCTGCGGCACCAAAGGCGGCACCGAAGAAGAAGGCCTAAATCATGCAATTGCGCGGGGAGAGCTTTGGCGTCGTCGGCGCCCTGCAGGCCTTCCCGCTGCGCCTTGCCGCCAGACGTGTCGAAAGCCATGGCGGACGGCTGCACCGCAATGTGACCCGCGCGACAACCTGCGTCGTTTTCGGCCGCACGCTGCTCGCGCGGCAGGACGAAGCCGAAATCGAACGCCGGGTTGGGGGCGTGCCGCCCAATGCCCGAGCCCTCAGCGAAAATGGGTTTCTGCGCCTGCTGGGCTCACTGCCCCCGGTTCCCGCCGCTAATATCAGCCGGCAATCGATACTCGAGCAATCGGGATTGGCGGGGCCGGTTTTTGACATGCTGGCGCTGTTCGACGCTTTCGAACATCATGCCGAGCCATTCTCGTTTCGCGATGTGATCCTTGCCAAGAAATATGCCGGCCTATTGGCAAGCGGCGCGGCATGGAGCGCGGTGGCGCGATCGGTGCACCAGATCGGGCCGGTGGGCTCGCTGACGGCCCTCACGCTGCATCCGGCGGGGACGGAGAAGATCGTCAGCCTCGACGCTCATTCCTTTGCCGAGCTGGATGGGCAGCGTCTTCTCGCCCTGCCCGAAGGCGATGACGAGGCGGAGGACTATTTTGGGCTGGCGGAGACCGCCGAGGCGGCGGGCCTGCTGGCGGAGGCCGCCACGCTCTATGCCCATTGCTCCTCCATCGACCCCAGCGACGCCACGGCGCCGTTCAATCTGGGCAATTGCCTGCGTGCGCTCAACCATGCCGAGGAGGCCGCATTGGCCTATGCGACGGCGCTCAAGCGCGATCCCGGCTTTGTCGAGGCCTGGTTCAACTATGGCGGCCTGCTGCGCGACGCGGGCAAGCTCAAGGCGGCGCGCCAGCATCTGACCAAGGCGGTCGAGCTCGATCCGGATTATGCTGACGCGGTCTATAATCTGGCGGCGATTGCCTATGATGGGGATGACCTGGCGGCGGCGCGGCAATATTGGCGGCGCTATCTCGAACTCGATGCCACCTCGGATTGGGCCAAACGGGCGCGGGCCGGCATAGTGGTGGCGGATCAACACTTACGGAAATCGGCGGGCTAGATGGCAACGGACTTTCTCTTTGACGGGCCGGAAGATGCCCGGATCACGCTGCTCCTCGCCCATGGGGCCGGGGCGCCGATGGATTCCCCGTGGATGGCGAATGCGGCCGCATTATTGGCTGCCCGGGGCCTGCGCGTTGCGCGCTTCGAATTTGGCTATATGGCCAGCCGCCGCACTGAAGCGGGCAGCAAGCCGCCGCCCCGCGCCGAGAAGGTGATGCCGGAATTCATCGCGGCCGTGGACGATCTCGGCCCGACCAATGGCCCGCTGATCATTGGCGGCAAATCCATGGGCGGACGGGTGGCCAGCATGGTTGCCGATCCCCTGTTTGCCGCCAAACGGATCGCGGGGCTGGTCTGCCTGGGCTATCCCTTCCATCCGCCGGCCAAGCCGGACCAGCTGCGGACCAAGCACCTGATCGAGCTGCAGGCGCCAGCACTGATCGTCCAGGGAACACGCGATCCGTTCGGCACGCCGGAGGAAGTGGCCACCTATGGGTTGCCGCCGACGATTGAGGTGAAATTCCTCGAAGACGGCGACCATGATCTCAAACCGCGCAAGGCGGTGTCGGGCTTTTCGGCCGCGGACCATATGAAAACCATGGTCGAGACAATCGAGGCCTGGGCCGGGCGGATCGCGCCCTGAAGATCGCCACCTACAATATCAATGGCATCAATACCCGGCTGGCCAATCTGATGGATTGGCTGGCCGATGCTGCGCCCGATGTGGTGTGCCTGCAGGAACTCAAGGCCAGCGAGCGGCAGTTTCCGGCCGGTGCGCTGGCCGATGCGGGCTATGGCTCGGTTTTCCTGGGGGAATCGGTCTGGAACGGCGTGGCTATCCTGGCCCGCGGGGTGGAGCCCGTGCTGACGCGCACCGGACTGCCGGGCAATGAGGATGACAAGCAGGCGCGCTATATCGAAGCGGCGGTCAATGGGGTGATCGTGACCTCGCTCTATGCGCCCAATGGCAATCCGCAGCCAGGGCCGAAATTCGCCTATAAGCTGGCCTGGACCGAGCGGCTGCTCGACCATGCGGCCGAGCTGTTCGGCACCGGGCTGCCGGTGGTGCTGGCGGGGGACTACAATATCGTGCCGGAACCGCGCGATATCTACGAGACTACGTCCTATCGCGACAATGCGCTGGTGCAGCCAGAAAGCCGGGCGCTCTTTGCGCGGCTGCTGGATCAGGGCTGGACCGACGCGCTTCGTAAGGTGCATCCGGACGAGACGGTCTACACCTTCTGGGACTATATGCGGAACCGTTGGCCCCGCAATGCCGGGCTGAGGCTCGACCATTTGCTGCTGAGCAAGCCGCTGGTGCGCCGGCTGGCCGATGCCGGTGTCGACCGGGACGTGCGCGGCGCCGAGCACGCCAGCGACCATGCGCCGGCGTGGATCGAGCTGAGGGACTAGCCGGCGAAGGTATTCGCGCGGATCGATTCCGGCTTCATTTCGATGGAGAAGCCCGGACGTACAGGCGGCATGTATGCGGCGTTCTGGATCAGGCAGGGATCGATGAAATGCTCGTGCAGGTGATCGACATATTCGATCACCCGGCCCTCCTTGGTGCCGGAGACCACCAGATAATCGATCATCGAGAGGTGCTGGACATATTCGCAGAGGCCAACGCCGCCAGCATGAGGCCAGACGGGCAGCCCATATTTGGCTGATATCAGGAGGACGGAGAGCACTTCGTTGAGCCCGCCGATGCGGCAGGCGTCGATCTGGACGATGTCGATGGCGCCATCCTTGATGAACTGCTTGAACAGGATGCGGTTCTGGCACATTTCGCCGGTGGCGACCTTGACCGGCGCTATGGCCTGCCGAATGGCGCGGTGGCCGGAGATGTCGTCGGGGCTAGTGGGCTCCTCGATGAAATAGGGATTGAAGCGGGATAGCGCCTTGACCCAGTCGATGGCCTGGCCGACTT
The DNA here is from genome assembly GCF_030159855.1 of Devosia yakushimensis. NCBI lineage: Bacteria > Pseudomonadati > Pseudomonadota > Alphaproteobacteria > Hyphomicrobiales > Devosiaceae > Devosia > Devosia yakushimensis. The sequence goes on from NZ_BSNG01000001.1 coordinate 1,676,995, forward strand.
CCCAGACCTGGTTGGCGTCGATCATCAGCAGGCGATCGGGGCCCATGATGGAGCGCACGATTTCGAGGCGCCTTATGTCGTCGTCGAGATCGCGGCCCACCTTCATCTTGATGTGGCGGAAGCCCTGCTCCACCGCTTCGGTAGCCAGGCGGGTCAGCTTTTCGTTGGAATAGCCCAGCCAGCCGGCGCTGGTGGTGTAGCATTGATAGCCCTCGGCTCGGAGCGTGGCGATGCGGCTGGCCTTGCCGGGCTCGGCTTTGCGGAAGATTTCCAGGGCCTCCTCGGGCGTGATGGCGTCGGTGAGGTAGCGGAAGTCGATGATGGCGACGAGCTGTTCCGGCGTCATCTCGGCCACGAGCTGCCAGACCGGCTTGCCTGCGACCTTGCCCCAGAGGTCCCAGACGGCATTGACCACGGCGCCGGTTGCCAGATGCATGGCGCCCTTGTCGGGGCCGATCCAGCGCAATTGGCTATCGCCGGTCACGTGCCGCCAGAAGCGGCCGGGATTTTCGGCGATCCAATCGAGATCGAGCCCGACCACGCGGTCATGCAGCGCCATGATGGCGGCGCAGACCACCTCATTGCCGCGCCCGATAGTGAAGGTCAGCCCATGACCCTCATGAGGACCATCAGTGCCCAGGATGACATAGGCGGCAGAATAATCGGGGTCGGGATTCATCGCGTCCGAACCGTCGAGCGAAGCAGAAGTTGGAAAGCGCAGATCGTGCGTGGAGAGGGACGTGATCTTTGTCATGGGCTTCAAAAATGGTTTGAATCAGAAAGCGATACGCTTGCCGCTGGCCTTGTCGAACAGGTGCATGCTGCCCAGCATTGGCGACACGGTGAGGCGCGATCCGGGCACGGCAACGATACGTTCGCGTAACGCCGCAGTTACGGCTTCGCCCGAGATATCGAGCACGATATGGGTTTCCGAGCCCGTGGGCTCGACCAGCGTGACCAGCGCGTCGAGCCCCTCCTCCGTTACCGCCAGATGCTCGGGCCGCAAGCCGACAATGACCTCCTGCCCCTGCTCTACCGGCGCCTTTGGCGGCAAGGGCCAGACGGTGCCCCCCGCGGTTTCCACGCCCTGCCCCGATACGGTGCCGTGAATCAGGTTCATGGCCGGCGAGCCGATAAAGCCGGCGACGAAGACATTGGCGGGGGTGTCGTAGAGTTCGAGCGGGCTGCCGACCTGCTCCACGTAGCCGTCCCGCATAACGACGATCCGATCGGCCATAGTCATGGCCTCGATCTGGTCATGCGTCACATAGATGGTCGTGGCCTTGAGGCGCTGGTGCAGTGCCTTGATTTCCCCGCGCATGGCGACGCGCAGCTTGGCATCGAGATTGGACAGCGGCTCGTCGAACAGGAACACCGCCGGATCCCGCACGATGGCCCGGCCCATGGCGACGCGCTGGCGCTGGCCGCCCGACAGTTCGCGCGGATAGCGGTCGAGCAGATGGCCGAGATCGAGAATATCGGCGGCGCGCTGGATGGTTGCCTCGATCTCGTCGCGGCTGCGCTTGGAGAGCTTGAGCGAGAAGGCCATGTTGTCGCGCACCTTCATATGCGGATAGAGCGCATAATTCTGGAACACCATGGCAATGTCGCGCTCCTTGGGCTGGAGGTCGTTGACGATCGTGCTGCCGATGCGGATGTCGCCATCCGAGATGGTTTCGAGCCCGGCAATCATGCGCAGCAGGGTCGATTTCCCGCAGCCCGAGGGGCCGACGAGCACGACGAATTCGCCATCGGCAACGCTGAGATCGATGCCGTGCAGGATTTCGAGCGAACCATAGAATTTGACCACATCGATCAGGTCTACGCTGGCCATGAGCCTGGTTTCCTTTGCATTGATATCAGCGGCCGCCGAAGCCGGAGCCGACGGTGATGCCTTTGTAGATGAGCTGCTGGAGAATGATGGCGAGGACGATGCCGGGGATCATCGAAAGGGTCGCGCCCGCCATGATGTAGTTCCACGAGGTGCCCTGCTGGGTCTGGAACATGGTGAGGCCCAGCGGCAGGGTCGCATGGTCCATGCCGTTGACCACGATCAGCGGCCACAGGAAATTGTTCCACTGCCCGATAAAGGTGAACAGCGACAAGAGGCCAATGGCCGGCAGCGAGAGCGGGATGATGATCGAAATCAGTATGCGCAGGCGCGAGGCCCCGTCGATCAGCGCGGCTTCTTCCAGCTCCTTGGGGATGGAAAGGAAGAACTGCCGTAGCAGGAAAGCGCCGAACGAGCTGAACGCCATGGGCAGGATCATGCCCTGATAGGTATTGATCAGGCCCAGGCGGCTGACGATCAGGAATAGCGGGATGACCAGCATGACCTGGGGGATCATCAGCGTGCCAAGATAGGCTACCAATATGCTTTCGCGCCCTGGGAATTTCAGCCGGGCAAAGGCATAGGCGGCCAGCGACGAGACGATGATAGTGATCACCGTAACGCTGCCCGCCACAATGAAGCTATTGAGGAAGAACTTGCCGAATGGCAGGCGCAGCCAGGCCTCGGCGAAATTGCCCCATTGATATTCTGTCGGAAGGAAGCGTGGCGGCACCGCCAACACTTCGTTGTTGCCGCGCACGGCATTGGAGACCATCCAGAAGAATGGAAAAAGGAAGAGCAGTGCGACCAGCGTCAATCCGGCATGGCTGATGGTGTCGAGCACCAGCGTGCGGGTTTGATGCGGTGGTTTGCGTGGCGTGCGAACTCTAGCTGTCATAGTGCACCCATTTGCGCTGCAGCCAGAACTGGAAGCCGGTGAGCGCCATGATCATGACGAACATCACCCAGGCCAGCGATGAGGCAAAACCCATCTGATAGTTCTGGAACCCATTGGTGTAGATGGCAAAGCCGAGCGTTGCCGTGGATGAGCCCGGACCGCCGCGGGTGATCACATAGATCTGGTCGAAGACCTGGAGCGAAGTGATCGCCGTCATCACCGTGCCGAAAAACACGGTGGGAGAAATCAGCGGCAGGCGGATTTTCCAGAACCGGTCCCAGGCGGAGGCGCCGTCGATCTTGGCGGCCTCGAGATAGCTCTGCGGCACCAGATCGAGCGCTGCGTTGAACAGCACCATATTGTAACCCACGCCGGCCCAGAGGGTGACGATGATCACCGCCTGCATGGCAAGCTTGCTATCGAGCAACAGGTTGGGAACGGTCAGTGCCAGGGTCTGGAACAGATAGTCCATGACCCCGCCGGGCGTGAAGATCAGCAGCCAGACGATCGAAACGGCGATGGTGGGCGTGAAGGTGGGGATGAAGAAAATCACCCGGAACCAGCGCTGGCCGCGTTTGAGGCTCGAAATCCATACCGCCAGGGTCAGCGAGATCACAATATTGAGCACCAGATATTCGACCGTGAAGAACAGGGTATTGCCCAGGACGTTGAAGAAGGCCGGATCGGTGGTCAGCAGGCGGATATAGTTGGAGAGGCCAACGAATTGCGGCGGCGCCAGCAATTGCCAATTGGTGAAACTTAGCCCGAACGAAGCGATGATCGGGATCAGCATGAAAGCCAGAAACCCGAGCAGGCTGGGCAGCAGGAAGAGAAACGCGGTGCGCGTCTCATAGGCAGAGATCTTGTTCCGGCGCCTGGGGCGCGGGGCGGTCTTGGCTTGGGTCGAGACGATATCGGCCATTGGTCCTCGCGGGTGGCTCATGCGGACGGCGGACCCGGAGGCCCGCCGCCACAGGGAGGTTTCGCTTACTGGCTGGCGGCCAGGCTCTGGATGTTCTGCATGGTCTGCTCGGCCGTGGCGCTGCCGGCAAAGGCCAGCGGGAAATACTGGTTGAACAGATTTTCCACCGCGTTCCAGTTGTTGGTGATCCGGTAGGTCGCCGAATGGGCCAACGAGTATTCGAGGGCCTCGCGCGCCCCGGCCACATCGGCAGCGGCGACATCGTACCAGGTGCCTTGCTGGGCCGTGCGGGCAGGCAGAGCGCGGCCTTCGGAGGCCAGGAATGTCAGGGCGTCCGGGCCGGTCAGCACCTGGATTGCCTTCCAGGCAGCGTCCTTATTCTGGCTGGAGGCGGCGATGCCGAAGCCAGAGCCGGCCGTCACCGCGGCCAGTTCCTCGGTACCGCGCGGCAGCGGGGCGAGGCCGATCTGGAACTTGACGGTGTCGATCTTGCCGATCATGGCCCAGGGGCCATCGACATACATGCCGATATTGCCGGCGTCGAAGCGGCCGGAAATGAAGGCGCCGGGATCGGCACCCGAAGCGACCACCGGGGCGGCCTTGTCGGTAACCACCAGATCGATCATGCGCGCCGCGACGGCCACTGCGTCGGGATTGGCCAGATCGAGCTGGCCATCGGCATTGATGTAGCTGGCGCCCAGCGCGGCCGAGAAGAGCGAGAAATTCTGCGGCGTGAGGCCTGCGCCGTAATTGCCGTCCTTGGTGAGAGCCTTGGCGGTCGCTACATAATCATCGAAGGTCCAGCCGGGCTTGGGGTATTCGACGCCGGCGGCATCGAACATGTCCTTGTTATAGAACATCATCCACGGGCCTACGTCGTAAGGCAGGCCATACACCTCGTCATTGGCCGACATGCCGCCGATAATCGAACCGTCGAACGCGCCGATATCGAATTTATCGGTCTCGATGCGCGCATTGAGCGGCTCGAGGATGGCGTAGAAATTAGGCATGCGCAGCGACTGCATGGCTACGATGTCGCCCAGCTGGCCCGAGGCCGCCAGCACCGGCAGCTTGGTCCAGTAATCGTTCCAGGCCGAGGTCTGCAGCGTCACCTTGATCTCGGGATGCACCTCGGTGACCATATCGGCCAGGTGCTGCCAGGCGGCGATGTCGTTTTCATTGCTGCCCCACATCTGCCAGGTCAGGTTCACCTGATCCTGGGCAAATGCGGATGCAACGAAACTCGTGCTCATCACGGCGATGGCCGCCAGATGCTTCAACGTCTTCATGGGATTTTCCTCCTCTATCCCTGGTTCATGTCCGAATGACCCGACATCCCTCCAGCGCCGGGCCATCCCTGGCTTGATGTCAGTCGTTCAGGATCAGCTCGATCACGGGGACCGTGACGTTGGGCTGCTTGACCGGCAGTTCGAGCGTGATCGAGCCCTGCGGCACCGCGACGCCGATATTGCTGTCCACAGTGGGTTCGGGCGTCAGCCAGCGCACCTCGCTGGCGTCGTGCAGGAACTGCGCATATTTGAGCTTGTCCCCGAGCCCATCGATATGGATGTGGCGGAACGGCCAGCTGTAGATGTGCAAGTAGAGGCGGTTGCCCTTCTGCGTCAGGCGGCAATCCTTGGGCGCCTGGAACGTACTGGGTCCAGCGCCATAGATGGAGCGGGAATTGAGCCGCATCCATTCGCCATAGACAGCCAGCGCGTCATTGGCGCGGCTGTCGAAGGTGCCGCGACCGGTGGGCCCGACATTCATCAACAGATTGCCGCCGAGCGAAACGGTATCGACCAGCAGCTTGATCAGTTGCTCGGGGTTCTTCCAGGTTTCCTCGTCGCGGTAATAGCCCCAGGAGCCGCTGAAGGTGTGGCAGGCCTCCCAGGTCACGGCCTGGCCATTGATCCTGGGGGCGGCGCGCGGGGTATACTGCTCGGGCGTGGTGATATCGGGCAGATAGCCTTCCTGCCCGATCAGATCGAGCCGATTATTGACGATGATATCGGGCTGCAGCTGGCGCACCATGGCCAGCAATTCCTCGCTCTGCCAATCCTGCCGGCCCTTGCCGGGCAGGTTGCGATAGGTGCGGTTGGGATAGCTGAAATCGAACCAGATGACGTCGATCTTGCCGTAACCGGTGAGGAGTTCGCGCACCTGATCGCGCATATAGGAGGCGTAATTGGAGATATTGCGGCCCACATTCATCGCCGCCGCATCGTCGGCATTGCGCTGGGGATGGTGCACATCCACGCCGAAATCCTTGTGGTGCCAATCGATCAGCGAATAATAGAAGCCGATCTTGAGGCCCTCGGCCCGGAAAGCGTCGACGAAGGGCTTGAGCAGGTCCTTGCCATAGGGCGTGTTGGGGGCCTTGTAGTCGGTGACCTTGCTGTCCCAGAGGCAGAAGCCTTCATGGTGCTTGGTGGTCAGCACCACATATTTCATGCCGGCTTCGCGTGCCCGGCGGGCCCATTCCTTGGGGTCGTAGAGATCGGGATCGAAATTGTCGAAATACTTCTGATAGTCGGCAGTCGTGATTTCTTCGCGGTTCTTGAGCCATTCGTGGCGTGCGCCCAGGGCATAGAGGCCCCAATGGATGAACATCCCGAAGCGGTCCGCAACGAACCAGTCCTTCTTGTCCTGAGCCAGGACCAAATCTTTCACCGCAATCTGCTCGTTCATCAGTCTCTTCCCTAAATTCTTGGCTGACTAAGGGCGCAAGGAGCCATCCGCTCTCCAGCAGAGATCGCCCCGGTTGCGCGATTGGTATGCAAATTCCTCCACCGCCATGTGGCAGTGCGCAGTCCCAGCGGACCGCGGGCTTGGCGCCCCTCCTCAGAAGCGTCGGCTCGTTCGTGGCATGGAGCTAATGGTAAATCCGCCAGGCTGTCAAGTGGTCATACCAGTGTGGACAAGTGCGGGCTTGCCCGCTAAGAAGAGGCAGTTCCAACACGATGCCGGAGCGGCCGAGCGGCGGAATTTTTGGGGAAAGCATGAAACTGCAGGTCGTTTCCAACCGGAAACTTTATGTCCAGATCGCCGACCAGATTCGCGAGCAGATCGTTTCGGGAGCCGCCACGCCGGGCCAGCAATTGCCGTCCGAGCGCGATTTGGCCATCAGCCTGGGGGTCTCCCGGCCGACGGTGCGCGAGGCGCTGATCGCGCTGGAGGTGGCGGGGCTGGTGGAAGTCCGCGTCGGTGTCGGCGCCTTTGTCAGGGGCCAGCGCGAGCACGATGACGCCCTGCCCGAGCTCAACCATTCGCCCATCGAAATCATGCGGGCCCGCCGCCTCATCGAGCCGGAAGTGGGGGCCCTGGCCTCGCAGAATATCGGGGAAGAAGGCAAGGCGCGGCTCTTGCGGATCATCGAGACCATGCGCGCGGAGACCGCCGCCGACCAATGGTCATCCGAGAGCGACCGGGCCCTGCACATGACCATTGCCGATGGTTGCGCCAATGCCGTGCTGCGGGAAATCCTAGATGGTCTGTGGAATTCGCGCGGCGAAGAGCTCGACGCGGCTTTCCACCAGCATCTGGCCGACATCCGCGAGGTGCGCGAGCATATTCTGGACGATCACGAGAAGATCGTCGGCGCCATCATCAATGCCGATGCCACCGCGGCGCGCGCCGCGATGAGCGGGCATCTGGACTATGTGGAAGCTGCCATGCTGTCGGGCTGGGACTGAGCCTCAGGCCTCGATCAGCCGGGACTGCCCCACACCACCGCGAGCTTCGCGTGCTGCCGTTTCGATCCGCTTGCCGGTCAGGCGGTCGAAGATGTGCCAGGCTTTGCCGAAATCGAGGAAGACCTGGCGGCCCTCGTAGCTCTCGTCGCCCGGAGGCAGCACGATGGCCAGTTCCAGGGATTTGACCGCGCAATAGGCGACGCGCGAGCCGCCCAATTCCTCGACCAGGTCCACTGTCGCGGGCAAGCCGCGTGTGGAATCGAACGAAATGCCGATGGCCTCGGGGCGGATGCCGAGTGTGACGAGCGTGCCTGCGGCCAGTTCGGGCACCTCCAGCAAGGGTAGTTGCGGGGCGATATCGAGGGTAACAGCGCCATTGGCCCCGACTGAGGCCGGCATCAAGTTCATCGCCGGCGCGCCCATGAAGCCGGCCACGAAGGTTGAGGCGGGGTTGCGATAAACCGCGGCAGGCGTGCCGACCTGCTCGACCCGGCCGCCATTCATCACGATCAGCAGATCGGCCAGGGTCATGGCTTCCACCTGGTCATGGGTCACGAAGATCGAAGTGGCTTTGAGCCGCTTGTGCAGCCGCTTGATCTCGATGCGCATCTGCACGCGCAGCGTGGCATCGAGATTGGATAGGGGTTCGTCGAACAGGAACACCGAAGGTTCGCGCACAATGGCGCGGCCCATGGCGACGCGCTGACGCTGCCCACCGGACAATTGCGCGGGGCGACGATCGAGGTAGTCGGTGAGGCTGAGAATGGCGGCCGCCTCCTCCACCTTGCGGTCGCGCTCCGCCTGCGGCAGGCCGGCAATGCGGAGCGGATAGGCCATGTTCTGGCGCACCGTCATATGCGGATAAAGCGCATAATTCTGGAACACCATGGCGCAGCCGCGATCGGCCGGGTCGATGTCGTTCATCACCGTACCGTCGATGGTGATAGTGCCCTCGGTAATGTCCTCGAGGCCGGCGATCATGCGCAGCAAGGTGGACTTGCCGCAGCCGGAGGGGCCGACAATGACCACGAACTGGCCATCGGCAATCTCGACATCGATGCCATGCAGCACCTGCTTGCCTTCATAGGTCTTTTTGAGGGCGGAAAGGGCCAGTTCACCCATCATGCTTCTCCCGCGAGACGGTTCTTGAGGCGATCGATGGCGGCATCGCCAAGACCAATGGCTTGCAGATAATCCCGCACCGAGCCGTGGGCTTCCACGATATGGGCGATGGTGGCCGCCATGGTGGCGGGGTCGGCAGCCAGCATGGGGCGGAAGGCCTCGATATCGGCGCCGCGCGCCACAGCGTCGGCGATGATCTCTTCGACCATGGGGGCGATCATGGTGCCGGTCTGGGCATAGTCCTCGACGATCAGTGCCGCTTCGACACCGGCCAGCGCCAGCAGCAGCGCAGCGACGATGCCGGTGCGGTCCTTGCCGGCGGTGCAGTGGAACAGCACCACGCCCTCAGGGGCGTCGGCAATGATGGTCAACACGTCGCGGATGGCGTCCTGCCGCTTGGCCAGGGCGAGCTTATAGAGTTCGAGCAGCACATCGCCGCCCTGCCCTGCATCCGGTGCCAATTGTTCGAACAGCGAGACATTGTGATAGCGCACGGCAGGATTGTCGCCGAACGGATTGGGGTGGCTGACCAATTCGCCGGGATGGCGCAGGTCGATGACGGTGGTTACCCCCTCGCCCACCAGCGCCGCCATGCCTTCGGCATCGAGGCGATGCAGGCCATCGGCCCGCAATATGCGGCGCCAGCGCGTCTCGCCGTCGGCGGTAAGGTAGCCGCCCAGGTCGCGGATATTATAGGTGCCCCTGACCGGCAGGTGGCGCGTGAACTGGGTTTGCATCAGCGAATTCCCGATTTCATGAAGGACTGGATGACCTGCCGTTGCAGGACGATGTAGATGAGCAGGATCGGCAGGCTGGCCATGGTCGAGGCCGCCATGAGCGGGCCCCATTGGGTGCCCTCGGCCGTCATGAACATCTGGATGCCGATCTGGATGACGCTGTTTTCCGGTGTGCGGGAGAGCAGCAGCGGCCAGAAATATTCATTCCAGGTGGAAATGAAGATCAGGATGGCCAGCGAGGCGATGGTGCCGCGCAGATTGGGCATCATCACTTCCCAGAGAATCCGCCAGCTGCGCGCGCCATCCATGCGGGCGGCCTCGATGACCTCCTTGGGGAAGCTGCGCATGGATTGGGCCAGCAGCAGAATGGCCAGCGCCGAGGCGAAATGCGGCAGAATGAGCGCGGTGATGCTGTCGAGCAGGCCCAGTTGCGCCACCAGCAGATAATTGGGGATCATCACCACCTGGAACGGCACCAGCCAGGTCAGCGCGACGAGCGAATAGACCAATGTATCGAAGCGGAACCGCCAGCGGGCAAAGGCATAGGCAGCCAAAAGGCCGGTAAAAAGCTGGATCACGGTCACCACGGCGGAGATCAGCAGGGTATTGCCCAGCATATGCACGATGGGAATGGCGTTGAGCGCATAGGCATAATTGTCTAGCGAGATCGATGAGGGCCAGAGGCTCGTCTCGAAGATTGCGTTGGCGGGTCGCAGCGAGGTGACGACCATCCAATAGACCGGGAAGAGGCAGAAGATCGACAGCACGACCATGACCAGGTGTCCCACCGCGCCATCGAGGCGCGAGCGGGTCCGGGCGGTGCGGCGAAGTCGTGGCTTTGCGGCGACCAGAGGGCGCGAAACGGCTTCAATTGTCATGGAAGGAATACCTGTCGATGAGGCGGAACAGGAAGAAGGCGATGGCCCCGAAGCCGAGGAACAGGATGACGGCAGAGGCCGAACTCCAGCCCACCGACATGCTGGAAAAGCCGAAATCCCACAGCAGGAAATAGATATTGGTGGTGGCCCCAAGCGGGCCGCCGCCGGTCAGCACATTGATATAGGTGAAGCTCCATTGCGCGCCGAGCAGGATGGTCATCATCACCAGGAACAGCACCGACGAGCTGAGCAGCGGCAGGCGGATATCGCGGATGACTTCCCATTTGCTGGCGCCATCCATGCGGGCCGCCTCGATCAGCGATGGATTGATATTGGCATTGGCCGCCGACAGGATCAGCGTCGAAAAGCCGATCAGCTTCCAGCCGGTGATAACGATAATGGTCCAGATGGCGACCTTGGGATCGCTGAGGAATTTGACCGGGTCGAAGCCGAACCACTTGATGACCAGATTGACCATGCCGTAGCCCGGATCGAGCAGCCAGCGCCACACGGCGGCGGCCACGACGGGCGCGATGATCATCGGCACGAAGATGATGGCGCGGTAGATATTGCGCCAGCGGGCCGGCAGATCATGGGTGTAGATGGCGATGGCCAGCGGAATGAGCACGGCGATGGGCAGGAGCCCGGCGACATAGATGCCGGTATTGCGCAGCGCCAGCCAGAATTTCGGCAGGGCGAAAATCTTGGTGTAATTGTCCCAGCCAACAAAGGTGCGCGGCGAATTGGGCAGCATGTTCCATTGGAAAAAGCTCAGCCGCAGGGCATCGACCAGCGGCCAATAGATCCAGATGATCAGCGTGATGATGGCCGGGGCCAGGTAGAGCCAGGGCGAAACGCGCCAAAGCCCCGAGCGCTTGCGGGGCGCGGCAATCCGGCGGGTGGATAGGGTTGCATCGGTCATGCTGACCTCTCGTTGATATTCGAAGACCGCCCCACCCTCGGTGTCATTCCGGCCTTCGCCGGGGTGACACCGTATGTGGGGCGGCTATTATTCACGGCATGAAGCTCTGCGCGGTGTCCTGCGCCGATTTCATCGTCTCGGCAGGATCGGCGCCGCCGAACACGGCCATTTCGACTGCGTCCATCATGGTCTTGACGATCTGGCGGTAGTTGGGGCCGGGCATCGGGTCCCAGGGCTCAAGCACGGCGAGCTGGTCCAGGTTGGGCTGCACCAGCGGATGTTCCTTGATCCATTCGCCCAGATATTGCGGGTCGTTGACGATGGCCGGGCGCAGCGGCAGGTAACCGATTTCGGAGGTGATGATGGTGTAGCCATGTTCCGAAGTCAGGAACTTCATCAGCTCCCAGGCGGCCCGCTGCTTCAGCGGATCGGTGGTGTGGATGGTCAGCGCGCTGCCCGAATTGTTGGGCCGCACCGGCTTGTCGCCGAAGCTGGGCATGGTGGAGGCGCGCAGCTCGTAATTGCCGGTCGCGCCGGCCACCAGCGAGCCCTGGATGGCGCTGGTCTGCAGGTACATGCCGATATTGCCGGCCGCCATGCCCTCGAGTGCGCCATTGATATCGGCGTTCTCATAGACGCCCGCATCGGCGAGATCGCGCAGCATGGCCACGGCCTCGACCGCTTCGGGCTCGGCGAATTTGAGCGTGGTACGGTCGCGCGAGATCACCTCGCCCCCATTGGAGCGCACGACGCCCTGGAACAGCCAGTCTGCGGCGGTCGGGCCGGTGATGCCGGCGGCAAAGCCCGCTGCGTCGGTCTTGTCCTGGATGGCGAGGGCTGCGGCCTTCAACGCTTCCCAGGTCTTGGGCGGCTGGTCGGGGTCGAGCCCGGCAGCCTTGAACAGGTCGGCATTATAGAACAGGACCGGCGTCGAGAAAGTATAGGCCAGGCCATAGGTCTTGCCGTTGAGCACGCCCAGTTTGAGCCCATTGGGCGACATGCCCTCGAAATGGGCGGCCAGTTCTTCGGCCGGCACAAGGTCTTCCAGCGCCTGGGCGCCGAAATTGGTGACGGCGAAATCGAGATCGCTGAACACGGTTTGCACCAGATCGACCGGCAGGCCGGCGGCAAGGTCAGCCTGGATGCGGCTGGCGTCGGCGCTGGAATAGGGAACGCCTTCCACCGTGATATTCGGATTGGCCGCCATGAATTCGGCGATCATCTTGCGCGTGGCGTCGCCGCCAATGCCTGCGGTGGCCAGGTTGTAATTGTAGAAGGTGATGGTCACCGGCTCATCGACACTTGCGGGGATCGATTGGGCCAAAGCGGGCAGCGAGAGGCCGGCGGCCAGCAAGGCCAGGGCGCGGGCGAGAAACGTCTTGCGGTTCATCTGCATCGGCTTTCGGTTCATTCGGCCGCAACGGGGGCGCTGGCTTCGTATTTCTTGAGCATTTCGGCCATGCCCGCGAAGGTGAAGCTGTGCAGTTCACGACGCTCGGCGGGCTGGGGCGCGAAGGTGATGCTGAGGCCGGAGGGGCGCAGTGTGCCGATGGCGAAGGAGGCGCCCGACAGCATGCGCAGGCCTTCATGCAGCCACAGCACGTCGGTTGCGGCATGCTGGCCGATGCCGACGACGACCGGAATGCCGTACCAGTTGGACACGCGGTCGAAATGGATATGGCCGGAGAGGATGCCGATCACGTCATAGCCTTCGACGGCTTCGCGCAGGGCTTCAGTGTCGGCGATGGTGAGCGATTCCCATTCCATGTCGGGCCGGTCGGTATCGAGGGCCGGCGCGTGGTGCATAACGAGCAGCTTGGGCAGGTCGCCATGCTGGTCGAGCTCAGACTTGAGCCAATCGATCTGACCGGGCTCGAAATGGCCGCCGACTTTGCCGGGCACGCTGGAATCCAGCACAATGACGTGGACGCCGTCGATCACCTGGGAATGGTCATAGGGCGCATCGACATTTTCGGTCTGGCCGAGCATGGCGGGGTAGAAGCCGTCGCGGCGGTCATGGTTGCCCAGGGCATAGAGGATGGGCATGTCGAGGCCGGATTCGGCGATGATGCGCCTGAGCTGTTCGTAGCTGCCGGCATCGCCGCGATTGGTCAGATCGCCGCTGGCGACAATGAATTTGGGCTGCGGCACCAGCGATTTCACCTCGGCCAGGATCCTGGTCAGCGTGGTCGCGGTATCGGAATAGAGGTGATCGTCCTGCACCTCGGGGTTGCCAATATGCAGGTCGGTGAGGTGGATGAAGGTGAGATGTTCGGACATTGGTGGCGCCTTCCTGTTGCAGACCGGCCCTTGGGGCGACCGGTTCGAATGATGCGTTCACGGGCCGTTCGTTAAAGCTGGCGATTGGCTCTTGCGTGAGGACGAGGGCATGGGTAGCCTCGCAGCATGACAGGTGAATGAAGGTTCATTCAGTTTATGGATGTTAGTCCCGACAAGCGCGAGCGCATTCTTCAAGCGGCTTCCAAGCTGATCGTGCAGAACGGTCTGCAATGCTCCATGTCGGCTATTGCCGTGGAGGCCGGGGTCGCGACTGGTTCGCTCTACAACTACTTCAAATCCAAGGAAGATCTGGTCCGCGGAGTCTATGGCCGGGTGGCCGAGGTGATGACCGGGCGGCTGGCGGCCGAGCCGGAAGCGGGCATTTCGCATAGAGACCGCATCCGCCGCTATATCGCCGACTATATCGACTTCATCTGGGAGGACCCGCTGCGAGCGCGGCTCTTCGAATATCTCGACAACAACCCGCTGATGACGATCAACGAAGCCGGCGCGATCTTCAGCCCCTTCGTCGACCACTCCTCCGCCATGCTGGAGGCCGGCCAACGCGAGGGCAGCGTGCGCGAGGGGCCCGCTTCGCTCATGGCCAGCTTCGTGCGCGGCGCCATCCGCAATACGCTCAAGCGCCGCCGGACCAATCCCGCCCCGCTCACCGTATTGGAGCGGGAGCAGATCGCCGGCATGTGCTGGGACGCGATTGCGGTGCATGGCTAGTCGCATAGCCGGCTGACCAAGGTGTCGATGTCAGTTCGCGCGAGACCGATCGCCGTGCCATAGGCCGCGATGCCGCCGTGCTGCAGGCGCAAATACTGCAGCATGTCCATCATCGTGGCCGCGTCGCTCGAGAGCACGCGGTCGATATGGGCGTCGTCGAGCCCCCTCGCCTGCGCCACCAGGCGCAGCCGGGCGATAAGCGGGTCGGCCAGTGTGGCGGTGAGCGTATAGTCCTTGGCCACGTCCGCTTCGCTCACTCCGGAGAGTAGCAGCAGCATGGCGGAGACAATGCCGGTGCGATCCTTGCCGGCGGTGCAGTGGAACAGCACGATGCCCTGTGGCGCTGCGGCAATGGCGCGCAACACCTCCGCCAGCCGGTCCCCACAGCGATCCAGCGCCTCGCGATAGCGGGCGCCCATGTCGAAACCCGCGTCGCCGGCGGCAATCGGCGCGAGTGCATCGAAGAGGGCGATGTTGCGATAGTCGACGCTAGCATGGCCCTGGAACGGGTTGGGCTCCCCGGCCGTCTCGTGCGGACCGCGCAGATCGATCACCGTCGACAATCCCTGGGCCAGCAGGTGTGCGCGGCCCGCCTCGCGCAGGTGGGAGAGCGAATCTCCCCGCAGGATGCGCCGCCATTGCGTGCTGCCGCCATCGGCGCGGGCATAGCCGCCCAGATCGCGAATATTGTGGGTGTCGGCAAGCGGCATGTGCCGGTCGAAGGCAATCGACATTGCTGGATCTCATCGGTTTGGAAACGTGCGGGGCGCCGTAGCGCCCCGATCTGTCGTCAGTCCTGCGGCATCAGGGTCTGTGCCGTTTCCTGGGCAGAGGTCAGCACCTGGGTGACGTCCCCTTCCCCGAATACGGCCTCGGTCACGGCTTCCTTCATCATGCCTTCGGCCTGGCGGTAGTTCGGGCCCGGGAAAGCGACATTGGGCGTGAGACGATCGAGCTGCTCGAGGTTCGGCCGGATCAGCGGGTGAGCCTCGGTCCAGGGGCCCAGGAATTCCGGGTCATCCACGATATCGAGGCGCAGCGGCAAATAGCCGATCTTGCTGGTGATGATGGTGTAGCCATGCTTGGAGGTCAGGAACTTCATCAGCTCGTAGGAAGCCCGCTGCTTGACCGGGTCCTTGGAGAAGGTGAAGAGCGCACTGCCCGAATTGGTCGGCGCGGTCGGCTTGTCGCCAAAGGCCGGCATCGGCGCGACGCGCAGATCCCATTTGCCTTCGGCGGCCTTGGAGAGCGTGTTCTGCAAGGCGCTGGTATAGAGGAACATGCCCAGCGTGCCGCTCGCCATACTGTCGCTGGGATTGGCGGGGTCGAGCCGGCCATGGCCGCCGCTATCGACCATGTCGCGCAGCATCTGCACCGCTTCGATGCCTTCGGGATTGGCGAAGCTCAGCGTGTTGCCATCGCGGACATTGCCGCCATTGGACATGAGGATCGCCTGATAGACGAAGGTGCCGTCGGCCGGACCATAGGCGCCGGGGAAGAACCCCTCGGCATCGGTCTTGGCGACGATGGCGTCGGCGGCGGTCTTCACCTCGGCCCAGGTGCGCGGGGGCTGGTCCGGATCGAGCCCGGCGGCGCGGAAGAGATCGGCGTTGTAATAGAGGATCGGCGTCGAGAAGGTATAGGCCAGGCCATAGGTCTTGCCATCGATGCGGCCGAGATCCACGCCACGCGGGATCAATCCGTCCACGAGGGCGTCGTAACCCTCCTGCCCCGCCATATCCTCAAGCGCATTCGCACCAAGATCGCTGGCAATGTAGATCAGGTCGCGGAACACCAATTGCGCCACGTCGGGCTGCTGGCCGGCGGCCATGTCGGCCTGGAGCCGCGTGATGATCTCGTTGGAGGGCACGCCGATCGGTTCGATCTTGATATTGGGATTGGCCGCCTCGAATTCGGCGATCAGCTCCCGCGTCGCATCGGCGCCCGCGCTCGCCGTGGCGAGGTTGTAATTGTAGAAGGTGATGGTCACGGGCGCGTCGACCGAGGCGGCCATCTGCGCGAAGGCCAGGCCTGAAAGCGCGGTGAAGCCAAGGCCGGTGGCAGCGAGCAGCTTGAGAATGTGTCGTCTGATCATCGAATAGTCCTCTGGGAGAGAAGGGGTCAGCCGGCAGCCGCGAGCGCCGCTTCCTGGCGGTCGCGCAGCATTTGCAGCGAATAGCGGTTGAGTTCGGCGCGGTCGGAGGGCAACGGCACCAATGCCATGGTGAGGCCCGAGCGCCTGATGGTGCCAATGCCGAAGGAGGCGCCATTGACCATGCGCAGCACTTCGGCCTGGAGGATATCGGTGGCGGCGTGCTGGCCCATGCCCACGACTACCGGGATGCCATGCCACACAGACAGGCGGTCGTGATGAATATGACCGCTCAGGATGCCGAGGATATTGCGGCCCTTGAGCAGTTCGGCCAGGCGCTGCGACTGCGAGAATTCCACGGTGCGCCAATGCGCCCAGTCCGGCTCATCGCCCAAGGCGGGCGGATGATGGGCGACAATCAGCTTGGGCAGTTCTGGGTTGCTATCCAGCGCCTCCTCGAGCCAGGCGAATTGTTCGGGCTCGATGGTGCCGCCGATCTGGCCGGGTGTGCTGGTGTCCAGGGTGATGACATGGACACCGGCGATCACCTGTTGGTGGTCCAGAGTTGCTTCCAGATCGGTCTCGCGATCCAGCATGCCGCGATAGAACCCTTCGCGGGTATCGTGATTGCCCAGCGCATAGATGACCGGCAGGGAGGTTGCCGCCATCAGCGCCTTGAGCTGGCGATAGCTGCCGGGATCGCCCTGGTTGGTGAGGTCCCCGCTGGCGACGATGAAACTGGGACGGGGCGAGACCGCTTCCACCAGATCGAGAATCGTCCGCAGCGTCGCCGAGGTGTCGCTGAACAGGTGCGGATCGGTAACGTCCGGGTTGCCGATATGCAGATCGGTCAGGTGAATGAAGGTGGTCTCGCCGGCCATGCTCTATGCTCCGCTTAAGGTCGGAGCAGCAGGTAGCGCGGCGGCGTCTCAGTGCCGTGACGGAATTGAAACGCCGTTTGGATAGGGCTGTGGCGGAACGGTGAACATGGGCGCCGTGGCGGCCACAACCTGCTCCAGCACGACCTGGGGATTGCCCAGATCGATGGCATTGCTCGTCAACATTTCGGTGCGGTGCCGGCTCCGGATGATCTGCGAGCGTACACCCAGTATGCAACTGATCCGGAACCCGACATCGACATCGCTCAGCCAGGGCGCGACCAGCCGGAAATGGGGAATGAACGTGCGGTGGTGCTCCACATCTTCCACGATCGGATTGAAGATTTCCGGGTGATGGCTGGCCTGGGCAATCGTCGTCATATGCTTGAGCACGCGATAGCTCGATTTCGGATCGAGGCTCCAGCGGATCGAGGGACCGACCAATGCGGCGATCAGCGAGGCGGCATCAGCGGGCTGGGGCTGATTGCGCGCCACCGCCTGCGCCAGCAGCGTCAGCCGCTCCGCATTGAGCCGCAGATAGACCCGCTCGCCCACCGAAAGGATCAACCGCTCGAGACTGCCGAAATGGTAGTTCACCGCCCCGACATTGGTCCGCGCCAGCTCGGTAATGCGCCGCACCGTGACATCATCGGGATTTTGCGCATCGCTGAGCAATTGCTCGCATGCGTCTTTCAACTGATGGGCCGTGGCGCTTTCCGTCATCACATCCTCCGACACGCTGCCACTGGTGATAGCCCGCGGGTTTCGCATGCATGTGACAGAACGATGGCGATGATTTAGCCACTCCCTTACCAAGGGAGTGCTCTACCCTTCGCGCCGATTACTTAGGCTCCCAAATTCCAATTCTAAAAATGCTGAACTCTGAATAAAGGAGATGGATGTCAAAATGACGCTTTGGGGGAAATATGCGGTTTGCAGGAAACGTAATCTGGTTTGTCTTGGGCGGGTGGTACACCGCCCTAATTTGGCTGCTCGGCGCAGCAGTATTCGCGATATCAATCGTCGGCATTCCACTCACTATTGCAGCGCTACAAATGGCGCGACTGTCCGCGTGGCCATTCGGCAAGGACGTGGTTCATATCCGAGAGCTTGATGGCAAAGGCTTAAGTGCAACAACGGCGGTTACGGGCACCGTCGGCTTTATCGTCAACGTAATCTGGGCCTGCACCTTCGGTATCGTGTTGTTCTTTGCCTATCTTTTGGCTGGCGTTTTGTGTTGCCTCACATTGATAGGCATTCCGTTCGGACTGCAGTCGTTCAAGCTTGCCGGTATATCGTTATGGCCTGTGGGCCGACGCGTCGTGCCGGCGGAATTGGCAGATCTTGCTCGAAGCGAGAATGCCCGTACGAAGCTCGCAAAATATCGCGGAGCATCCGCCTAGAAGCAACAAAGGGCGGGGGTGAGTTGCCCCGCCCTTTCTGTGATCTTATCCCACCTTCTCCACGGCCCCGCCGGCTTCGGTCCAGTCCTTGAAACCGCCAAGGTTGAACACTTCGCCATAGCCCATGTCCTTGAGCAGCTTGCCGCTGAGGGCGGAGCGGCCGCCGGAGGCGCAATAGACGATGATGGGGCGATCCTTGGTCAATTCGGCATTGTGGTAGGGTGTGTCGGCTTCGGCGCGGAAATCCAGCATGCCGCGCGAGATATTGATTGCGCCCGGCACCTTGCCACTGGCGGCGACTTCCGGTGCGTCGCGCACATCGATGACCAGGGCATTGCGCTCGGCGATCAATTTGCGGGCCTCTTCGGGCGAGATTTTCGGCACGACCGCATTGGCGGCGGCCATCAATTCCTTGACACTTGTTGGCATGGGTTCTCTCCATGTTTGCCGCGGCCGGGATGATACGCCGCGCACTGGCCCGGGCAACACAAATCGAATGGGCTCGAAACTGCACCACTCCCTCCCCCGCCAGAGTCGTTCCGAAGCGCTTCATGCGAAGGCAGGCCGGGGTATTGTCATGGCCGAATTTCAGAACATCCGTTTCATCATGACAGGTCGCGAAAATCCTGTTCCGACACGCCGCGTGCGAACTTCGAAGCGCCTACGTCCATATTTTTGCACTGGAATCGATCACGCGTGCAGCCGTTGCCCGCGGCGGCCAATAGCTGTGCCCACCCGCCCAATCCGCCCGGAAAAGGCGCTGTTACAAGACCGTCGCAATCTTATGATTACAACGCAATCGCCGTGACTATGTGTCCGGTGGCGGGTTTCCGCTTGCACACGCTCGCAATGGGTAGTTAGTCTTGCTTCCAGCATTGGCACAAGACCGATGAAATCTGCGGGCGGAACAAACCGTCGAGTGGAACATCCGTTCGAAAACGGACTTTGGGAGACAACAATGAAACGGCGTGATTTCATGCTCGCTGCCGGTACTGCTGCCGGCGCCCTTATGCTGCCCCGTATGTCGTTTGGTGCCGAGGGCACTATCGACTGGTACACCAGCTCGGACCAGAACGTGCTCGACTTCTGGACCAATGTGGTGAAGCCGAAATTCGAGGCCGCCAATCCCGGCCTGGTGCTGAACCTGGTCGATGGCGGCGATGGTGCCGGCGTCGCTGCGATCGGCGACCGCGCCCTGGCCGCCATGGCCACTGGCGCTGATCCACAGGCCGACATTTTCGAGGGCTTCGACACCCGCGTAACGGTCGACGGCATTGCCAAGGGCCTCTATGTCGATTTCGAGAAGGCCGGTCTCAGCAATTATTCCAAGATCAATCCGCTGGCTTTCGATACGCCGACCAACCTGCCCTATCGCGGCTCGCAGGTTCTGCTGGCTTACGACACCACCAAGCTCGACCCGGCCAATGCGCCCAAGACCTGGCCTGACCTGGTTGCCTGGATCAAGGCCAATCCCGGCCAGTTCATCTACAATCGTCCCAACAAGGGCGGTTCGGGCGGCAATTTCGTGCGCCGCGCCATCCTCGAGGCAAACGGCAAGGACCCGAGCAAGTTCACCGTCGACAATTACACGCAGGAATTCGGCGATGCCGCGCTGAACCCGGCCTGGGATATCCTCAAGGACCTGGCTCCGTCCATGTTCGACGGCGGCGCCTATACTTCGGGCAATACCCAGTCGCTGCAGCTGCTGGGCCAGTCGGCCGTGACCATGATCCCGACCTGGTCGGATCAGGCCCTGTCGGCCATCGCCCAGGGCGTGCTGCCGGAAACCACCGGCCTGGTTCAGCTCTCCGATCTCGGCCTGCCGGGCGGCTTCACCAAGATCGCCGTGCTGACCAATGGCGTGAACAAGGACGCTTCGCTCAAGCTTGCCGATTTCGTGCTCAGCGAAGAAATCCAGTCGGCCGTGCTGACTGAACTGGGCGGCTTCCCCGGCGTTTCCTGGGATTATGTCGCTGCCGATCTGCGTGAGAAGTTCAAGGATATCATCCCGACCTCGATCCCGGTTTTCCCGGGTGGCGATTGGGAAAAGGCCGTTAATGACGGCTGGTATCGCGCCGTGGCTCCGAATGTGGATCCCAATTCGTGACAGCGGTCACGTCCGGCCCGATCGCGGCCGTGGAACCAAGTCGCAAGAGGCCAATTGGCCTCTTGCTCGTCGCCATTCCCGTGTTGATGGTGATCTGGCTGGTGATCTGGCCGATCATCTCCGCCGTCATCACCACGCTTTGGGTGAAAACGCCCGAAGGCACGGCCTTCTCGGTGGAGACCTATCGCTTCTTCTTCAGCGATCCCTATAGCCTTTCCAACCTGTCGCTGACGCTGTGGACCACCATGGTCTGCGCCATCCTGCTGCTGGTGGTCTGCCTGCCGATCGCGCTCTATCTGCGCTTTTCCGACAGCCGCGTGGCCGCCTATGTGCAGGGCCTCGCCATTTTCCCGATGTTCGTGCCCTCGATCATCCTGAGCTTCGCGTTTATCCGCGTGCTCGGTCCGAACGGCACCGTCGACCTGCTATTCAATGCCGTGGGCCTGCCCAAGATCCGCACGCCCTATCTGACCCCCTGGGGGCCGGTCATCGGCCTGGTCTGGGACAATATCCCGTTGACGGTGCTGATCCTGCTGTCCGGTCTGGGCAATGTGTCCAATCAGTCCATCGAAGCGGCGCGCGATGTAGGTGCCGGGCGCCTTGCGCTTCTCTGGCACATTATCCTGCCGCGCATTTCCAATTCCATCCTGGTCGCCATTTCCTTCGCGGTGCTGGGCATTTTCTCAGCCTTCACGCTGCCCTATGTGCTGGGTCCGGCGGCGCCGGAAATGATGGGGCCGTTCATGCAGCGCACGTTCCGCGAATTGTTCGATCCGACCAATGCGATTACGCAGGCCGTGGTCACCTTCGGGTTCTGCATCGTGTTCGGGCTCTTTTATGTGCGCTCCGTCGCCAAGAACAGGACGCCCTGATGGCCGCCGCTCTCGTCCGACCCAAAATAGACTGGACCGGCATCGTCCTTGCCGTTGTCCTGACAATCGTCATTGTCGTTCCGCTAGTGGTGGTGGGAACCTGGGCATTCACCAATGTCTGGCGCTACCCCTCGGTCATTCCGCAGGAATTCGGCCTCAAATTCTGGAACCAGACATTGGCCCGTGCCGACGTCTGGAGCTCGATCACGATGAGCCTGACGCTGGCGGCAACGGTGACCTTTTTGTCGGCACTGATCTGCCTGCCGGCGGCCTACGCCTTTGCCAGAATGGATTTCCCGGGACGGAACCTGCTGTTCTTCTCGTTCCTTGCCGGGCACGCCTTTCCCAAATTCGGCCTTCTGGTCGCCATTGCCGGTATCTTTTTGCAACTCAACCTGATCGGCACATTCTGGGGCGTTGTGTTGATCCAGCTCGTGGGCACGCTGCTGTTCATGATCTGGATTCCCGTTGCGGCTTTCCAGGCCGTTGACCGGCGCATGGAGGAGGCCGCCCGCGACGTCGGCGCTTCACCGTTCCGGGTGTTCTGGTCGATTACCCTGCCCCAGGCCGGACCGACCATTGCCGCGGCCATCCTGCTCTCCTTCGTCGGTACGTTCTACGAAACCGAGGGCGCCTGGCTGATCGGCGCGCCGCAAGTCCGCACCCTGCCCGTGCTGATGATTTCGTTCATCAACAACCAGCCGGTCATCCAATATGGCGCCGTGTTGTCGGTGTTGCTCTGGGTGCCCAGTTTCATTGCCCTGCTGTTCGCGCGCCGCGTGGTCAATTCGGGATCGTTCGCCCGCGGTTTCGGCGGCTAGGAAGTCTCATGTCCGTTCTCAATATCTCCGACGTTTCCAAGGTCTTCAGCACCACGCGTGCCGTGGATTCGTTCTCCCTCGATGTCGCCGATGGCGAGCTGGTCTGCCTGCTCGGCCCATCGGGATCAGGCAAATCCACCCTGCTGCGCATGGTTGGCGGGTTTGAGCGGCCTTCGAGTGGCCTCATCACCATCGACGGGCAGGAAATCACCCACCTTCCGCCCGAGAAACGACCCACCGGCATGGTGTTCCAGAGCCACGCGCTGTGGACGCATATGAACGTCTTCAAGAACCTCGCCTTCGGCCTCAAGCTGCGCCGCCTGCCGGCCGATGAGATCAAGCGCCGGGTGGAAGGCGTATTGGAGCTGGTTGGCCTGGGTGGCTATGGCACGCGTCATGTCACCCAACTCTCCGGTGGCCAGCAACAGCGCGTGGCCCTGGCGCGTTCGCTGGTCCTGGAACCCAAGATTTTGTTGCTCGACGAGCCCTTTGCCAGCCTCGACCAGCATCTGCGTGAGCGGCTGCGCGAGGAAGTGCGCGATATCCAGCAGCGCCTCAAGA
Organism: Devosia yakushimensis; assembly: GCF_030159855.1. NCBI lineage: Bacteria > Pseudomonadati > Pseudomonadota > Alphaproteobacteria > Hyphomicrobiales > Devosiaceae > Devosia > Devosia yakushimensis. The sequence goes on from NZ_BSNG01000001.1 coordinate 1,699,746, forward strand.
TCACAACGCTGTTCGTGACCCATGGCCAGGATGAGGCGCTGTCCATGGCCGACCGCATTGTGGTCATGCGCGATGGCAAGATCGAACAGGCCGACCGCCCCGACGTGGTCTATCGCGAGCCCAAAACTCCCTTCGTCGCTGGTTTTATCGGCACGATGAACCTGCTGGAAGGCAGCGTTTCCAACGGCGTTTTCAGTCGCTCCGGCTTCAGCTTTCCGCTGCCGGTCGCCGATGGCCCCGCCACGCTGGCTATTCGCCCCGAGGCGCTGGACCTTGCCGCGGTCGCTGAAAACGGCCAGGCCAAGGTGCACCGCGTCACCGATTATGGCACCCATGGGCTGGTCGATCTGGAACTGCCGGATGCGACGCGCCTCAAGGCCTCGGTTGCCCATCCCGACCTGTTCAAGACCGGCCAGGCGGTTACCCTGACGCCTCGGGCCATCGCCTGTTATCGCAACCACGCCCTTATTCATCGAAGCTGATATGACCGACCCCATCACTATCGTCCGCAACGGCCACAAGACCTGGTTGAAGTGGCACCGTGGCCGCCGCCGTGCCGGTGATCCGGCTTTCACCGGGCAGCGGATTCTTGAGGGTATGCGGCTGGGTGCCAGTGTCGAGGTCGATCTGGTCGTGCATGCCGATCGCGGCTACGCCGTGCTGCACGATCTGAGCGTCGAGCGGGAAACCACCGGCACCGGCAAAGTGGCGGAACTCACGGCGGCACAATTGCGCTCGTTCTATCTGCGCGATGAAGACGGCAAGCCGCTCGACCAGCCGGTCATGCTGCTGGAAGATCTGGCCGCGCTGCTGGCGGAAAGCGGCGCCCATCCCGATGCGCTGCTGCAACTGGACTATAAGGAAGATGCTAAGGTGCTCGACGACCGCGCCATCCGCACCTTCAAGGACAGTGTCGGCCCGGTGGCGCGGCATATGATCCTGTCGTCGGGCGACGCGGACTCGGTGCGCTTGCTGAGCGAGGGGGTCGAGGGAATGCGGATCGGCTACGATCCCTGCCATGACGGGGCGCTGGAGCGGCTTGCCGTTTCGCGCGATTATGCCGGTTTCGTCGCTGATGCCATTGCCGCGTCCCCGAAGGCGGAAATGATCTATCTGGCCTATCCGCTGGTGCTTGCGGCGGATCGGCAGGGCTTCGATCTCATCGAAGCCTTTCACCAGCATGCCCGGCGCGTAGACAGCTATACGATCAAGGCGGCAAATGCGGATTCCCGCGCGGCGGTCGAACGGCTGCTGGCGCTCAAGGTGGACCAGATCACCACTGACGATCCCGAGGGCCTTGTGGCCCTCGTTGCGGAATAATTTAGGCCGCCCAGTGTGAGCCGGGTGGGCTCCTGAGACGATATGGCCACAGCGGCCTGGAGATAGATATGCAGTCCTACGATGCCGTGCTCGCCGATATGGTCGCCATTGCCCGCGAAGCAGGCGCCCTGACGCTGGGGTATTTCAAGCGCTTCCGCGATCTCGAAATCGGCATCAAGGGACCAGCAGACTTTGTTTCCGAAGCCGATATGGAATCCGAAAAGCTCATCCGCAAATTTCTGTTCGAGCGCTATCCGAATTGGAGCTTTACCGGTGAGGAATTCGCCCCGGTGACGGGCACGGACCCGGAATATCGCTGGCTGGTCGATCCCATCGATGGCACGACCAATTTCATCAATGGCATGCATTACACCATTTCGATCGCCCTACGCCGGGGCAATGAGACGGTCTGCGGCGCGCTCTACAATCCGGTGTCCGACGAGATGTTCACCGCCATCAAGGGAGAAGGCGCCTTTATGAATGGCGAGCCTCTCAAGGTCAGCGAGCAGAGCGATATCGGCCTGATGAATGTCGGCACGGGCCTCGCCACGTCTCGCCTGTTCACCTTCCCCGGCTTCTATCAGCGGCTAGAACAGATCCGAGATCCGATCAGCTCGGTACGTATTGTGGGCAGCTCCGCCAATTCCTGCGCCTATGTCGCGCTGGGCCGGCTGACCGGCTATTACGAGGAATCGGGCCTGGTCGATTGGGCCGTCGGCGTGCTGCTGGTGCAGGAAGCCGGTGGCGTCGTTACGGATTGGTGGGGCCGCGGGCCGGAATTCTATGAGAAGACCGGCTGCGTCATCGTCGCCAACAAGGCGACGCATGCCTATCTGATCGACAAGCTCAAGGACGCGCCGCGTAAAGATCCGGCCATAGCGTCGCGATAGCAAAGGCGTACTTCAGTTTTGTAGCAGAACCAGCGCGGGCGGCTTATATCGGCCCGAATTCGACTTCCCACATGCGTGGCCAATAGACGTCGTCGAAATAGTCGTGCGGGATCGGCGACATGCGCGACAGCGCTCGCGACGCCAGATCGATCTGCTGCACAAGATGCTGGATGACCTCGGGCATGGGCCGCCCGGTGATGAATTCGCGCGTGCGCCACTCATCGAGCTTGAGGTATCGCAGGCGCCGCCTGGCTTCGGCTTCGACATCTTCCACCGAGACAGGAGCCCGGCTGTTTTCGACTACTGCGAAACGCACTTCAAAACTCAATACAAACAAGGCGCGGCATGATCGCCACCGCCGAATGTCATCATATTGTCATGGCTCTATTACCGAAGCGGTAACGCCAATTCGCTTGGCTGGTACCAGTCGCGTGTTAATTTCGCGCCATGTCGATTCTCTACGTGATGGCCGCTCCGGCCGAATATGGCCCTCATCTGCAGGCGCGCATTTCTCCCTTGATGACAGGGATAGGCCCGGTAGAAGCAGCGGTGGTGATGACGCGGGCGCTTGCCGAGGCAAAGGCCATCGATGCGTTGCCCGATCTGGTCGTTTCGCTGGGATCGGCAGGCTCGCGGACGCTTGAGCAGTGCGAAGTCTATCAGGCCCATTCAGTGAGCTATCGCGACATGGATGCCTCGGCGCTCGGCTTCGAGAAAGGCCGGACGCCACTGCTCGATCTGCCCGCGGTGCTGCCGCTATCGCCGTTGCTGGATGGATTGAAGGGCGCGAGCCTGTCGACCGGCGCGAATGTCGTTTCGGGCGCGGCCTATGACGCCATCGACGCCGAAATGGTGGATATGGAAACCTATGCGATCCTGCGCGCCTGCCAGAGTTATGGCGTGCCCCTGCTGGCCCTGAGAGGCATTTCCGACGGCGTGGCGGATCTCAGCCACTTGGCCGACTGGACGCGCTACCTGCATGTCGTCGACGAAAAGCTGGCTGCCGCGGTCGACATCATCGAAGCAGCCTATGGGCAGAAAACCCGGCTTTAATTGCTGGTGCGGGCCTTCTTGTCGCGGCGCGCCCGCTGCCAGGTCGACCATTTGCGGGTGCCGCGGACGATGGCGTGATTGACAGGCCCCTGCAGAAAAACCAAATCGAGCGCCAGCAAGAGCAGCCCCAGCGGAAGCATCCAGATACCCAGGACGGGCAGGAAGCTGAATATGCCGCCCAGCACCAGCAGTATGCCGAGCGGAATGCGGACCCAGCGGGCCTCGGGGCGGCGGACGCGTTCCAGCCAACCTGCGGCAAACTCCGGAACGCGGCGTTGCAGCCGGTCGAACTGGCGGTTGAGGCGGGCGTGGCTCTTGGTTCGCATGCACTATCCCTTGCTGGTCTGGCGTTGAACTATAACTGGTCATTCAATCTGGCTGTTCCAAGACCGGCCAGTCAATTTCCCGTTCAATCCCAATGACCAATTGCCCCACCGCCGGAACCATTGGGCCAAGGCCGAGTTGATCGGAGGCAACACAAACCATGGGAGCGTCATGATGGCAACTTCAGCACGACGAGCTATCAAACAGATTGAAGAGACCGGCGACGATATCTCGGACAACCTCATCCACCAGGTTGCGGCTCTGCGCAAGGAGATCGCGACAATAGCGGACGCGGTCGGAGATTATGGCGGGCATCGCCTGCATGACGTGCAGCACAATGCGGTGGCATTGGCCAATGAAGTGCGCCACCAGGGCGCGGTCGTTGCCCGCCAGGTCGGCCGTCAGGCCGGGGTCGCGACGCGTGCCGTTCAGCAAAACCCGGTGCCGGTAATCATTGCACTGGGCACCATCGCCCTCATCTCCGCGCTGGTTTTCCGCCGCGACTAGCAGCGTTAGCTTTTTGCTAACCACCCTGGTCACCGTTTCCTTAATCGTACAGAGTCATTTTCGGTCAAACTTGCAGCACAGCAACAGACCGGAGATGACTCATGCACTTTTCGTCGAAGGCGCTTTTGCGCGTCGCCGCGCTGGCTGTCGTCGCCACCAGTCTGGGCGGCTGCAGCTTCATGGGCCTCAATTTCGGCATGGCCCAGCTCAGCGAAAAAGAATGCCTGATGCGCGCCATGTATTTTGAATCGAACCGCTCGAGCTCAGAAGGCATGCTGGCGGTGGGGACGGTGGTGATGAACCGGCTCAACGATCCGCGCTATCCCAAATCGGTCTGCGGTGTCGTGGGGCAGAAGAACCAGTTCGCCCAGGGCGTGCTCAGCAAGAAGATGACCGATAGCGGCGCGGTGCTTGCCGCACAGATGGCCGACCAGGTGCTGGCCGGTGCGCGCCATCCGGGCGTGCAGAACGCGCAGCACTTCCACACGGCCGGGCTGCGCTTCCCCTATAACAATATGCACTATGTGCTCGAAGCGGGCGGCAACGAGTTCTACGAGAAATACTGACCTTCCCCCAAGAGCGGGTAAGGGATCGCGACGCCTAGAGGCGGTAGCCCAGCAGGTACAGCACCAGCAGCACGACGGCGATGGCGAGAACGAGCCAAAGCAGCCAATGTATGCCGCCGGACCGGGTTGCCGGTTCCTCTACCGCGCTTGAGCCGACAAAGGCCTGTGCCGCGCTGCCTTCTGCACTGCCGCCGGCGCTTGACGTGGGGGCGCCATATCCATGGCCTCCGCCAGCGCCAAGCGTGCCCTTGATCGCCGCACCACCCGCTCCGACGCCGGCCACTCCGGCGGCGGCACCAACTGCACCGAAACTGCCGAGGCTGGCAGCTCCGGACCTTGCGGTGTCGCCGGGATCGGCTGATTTGTAGGCAGCGGCCGCAAGAGGTTCGGCGCTATGGGTCGCCGGTGCATCTGGCGCTTCGACCGGACGGGGCACTTCGGCGATATGTGGCGCTTCAGCCGCCCGGAATGTTTCGGAAACGTGCCGCGCCTGAGCGGCAGGTGGCTCGGCACCATGCGAGCCATTGGCATGGGCGTCGCCGGCATGGGCGGGGGACTTCCTGAACACCTCCAGCTTCCCATAATGGTCAGCGAGCAGGTAGTAGACCGTAACGCGGTGCCTGAAAGACTCGCCTTTCATTTTCTCGCCTACGGCAGTGATCGAATTGTCCAACTGCTCGTCGGCCTCCATCACGCCGAGCTTCTTTTTCAAGAAGCTTTCCCGAACGCGGTCCGTTTCGGCCTTATCGGTGAACGAGACCAATGAAGCGTCGCGGCTTTGCAGGGCGATGCCGCAATGACGAATGATTCCGGCAATGATATCGGGGTCGGCTTGAGGCGCGTATTTTCTTACATTCAGGGCCCAATCTTCCGCCATCAACTTATCCTCCGTTTCGTCCGACGACCGGGTCATCGAACAGGGGTTTCAGCGCGAATGTGAGGCTTGAAAGCGCAATCGCTTCAACCTCATCGGGCGACAACGCAAAAATGCGATAAAACGATCCTTATGCCAAATAATAGCGTGCTAGTGCGTAGCATCGCCTCGCGCGTCAATTGCAGGGCGATGCGCCTAGTGAGAACACTGCGGCCGCAGCCTGGTACTGGACTGGCCCAGGCCTAGAAATCGCCGCCCATGTCGAAGTCGTCGTCGCCAAAATCGGCGTCGCCGCTCTGCATGTCCTCGGCGGGCTCCTGAGGGGCGTCCGGCTCATATTCGGAGGCTTCGGCGCCACCGCTGAGCATTCCTGCGATGGCCGAGCCGAGCAACAGGCCGCCAGTCACGCCCAATGCGGTCTGGGCAGCGCCGGCGAGGAAGCCGCCGCCCTGCCCTCGTGCAGTGTCGTTATCGTCGCGCCGATCCCAGGGGCCACGAGTCCGCCGCCCTTGCTGGACCGGCTCCTCGCCGCCAAAGAGCCCACCGAGAAAACCGCCGCCCGATTGCTGTCGCGCTTCGAGTTCCTCAATGCGTTCGCGCGCGGAACGGAGGGCCTGCTCCTGCACCAGAATGGTCTGGGCCATATAGTATGGCGATGGCGGATAGGCCCGCAGGCGCTGTTGGAGCAGAGCCTCGGCCTCTGCTTCCCGTGGCGGGCTTTTGCGAGCCGCCGCTTCGATTCGGTCGAACAGGTCGTTTATGGCGTCACGTTCCTGCTGGTTCAACATTTCCGGCTCCCTGACATCTGGTCGTAGCAAGAAAATGGGAAACATCGGCACCGGTTGCAACCGCGCGGAACCAAGAGCGATGCAAAGAGTTCTTGTTGCCGCGAAGAAGCCGCAAAGTTGACCAAATTTCGTCCAGCTTCGTGCGGTAACGAAGCGGTGATCTGCATACCTAACATCATAAAATTTATGGGAGATTGTCGATGAATTCCAAGTTCCTGCTGCCGCTGGCTGCTCTTTCGATGTTTGCGCTGGCCGCATGCAGTGATCCGCAGACCCCGGCCGAGCCCGCCGCTTCGACCGAGACCACTGCTCCGGCCGCAGCGCCTGCCGAGCCGGCACCTGCTGCACCCGCCGCGGCGCCTGCCGCCGCACCGGCAGCTGCTCCCGCAGCTCCCGCCGCCGGCGCTGCCACCATGACGCCCGAGCAGGCCATGCAGGCCGTTCAGGCACAGGCGGCAAACATGACGCCCGAGCAGAAGAACGAAGCAATCGCGACCGCCCGCAAGGCTGCTGAAGATGCGGCCAAGGCCCAGGGCCTGAGCGACGATCAGGTCAAGCAGGCTGCCGACATGGCTGAACAGGCTGCCAAGCAGATGTTTGGCGTTCAATAAGAACGTAAAGCTTCGAGCTGACTATTCAGCCCCGCAACTTCGGTTGCGGGGCTATTTCTTTGCCGCAATGCGCAGGACATAGCCGATGACCACGGCGATCGACTCATAGAGTTCGATGGGAATGGTTTCGTCCAGTTCGACCGCGCTCAGCGCCTCGGCAAGCACCGGATTTGCTTCGATGACCACGTCGTGTTCGGCGGCCATGGCAATGATGCGTTCGGCAATAAGCCCCCTGCCCTTGGCGACGACGCGCGGCGCTTCGCTCGTGCCTTTTTCATATTGCAGCGCGACAGCCAAAGCGCGCGGCTTGCTCTCCCTGCTCATGTCTGTGCATCCAGAAAGTGACCCGATGGCGCTTGCGCGGCAGACGGCTCGCCCCGGCGAACGACAATTGAGCCGGCACGCAGGCCCGTGGCGGCCAGGGCGGTACGGAGTTCGGGCAATTCACTTTCAAGCAGCGCAGCGGTTTCGGGCTCACCCGCCCAGAGCATGATACCCGTCGCTCCGCCTCGCAACGATACCTGTGCCCCCACCTCACCCAGCGCTGGCAGGTTGAGCGCGAAGCGCATCTGCCAACCCGGCTCGTTCTCCTGCTCCCCACCGCTTCGTCCGTCGCGATGGATTTGCATTTGCAGCAGCGTCTGATGATTTCCAACCAGCACCGGCAAGTCGAGGCTCCAGTCGCCCCCCTGCTTGCCGGTGGGGTCGGGCAAAGAGGCATGCTGGTGCAGCCTGATCCGCGACAAGGCCGCCTCGGTGAGGTCGAGAAGGATTTTTCCGGCTTCTTCGGCTGTGGTCGACGCCGGATCGATGCCGCCGGCTTCCTGCATGGCACGGGCGCGGAGCACACCACCGCGAACCGGGGGCGCCATAGGCGCCGGCTGCACGGGTGCGGCTTGCGAGCCCAGCCAGCTGGAAAGCGTTTGGCGCAGGGTCAGCAGCGCCGATTTCAGATCGGTCTGGGCTGGCGTCTGGCCGCTTTTCAGCGCCGTTTCCTGAAATATGCCCGAGGTTAGCACCGCCTTCTGTAGCATCGCCCCATCAATGGGCGTGTTCAGCGACACGCGTCCGGCCATTACCTGCTGGGCGGCGCGCGCCACCGGCTCGGGCAGCGTGACCTTCCCCGCAATGGACGCCAGGGCCGAGGTGAGCGCTGCCAAGCTGCCCTGTCGCTGCACCGAGGTCTGCACCATCTGCGCCAGCGCGCTCTCCGGCGTGGCGGGCGGCCGCGGCGGCGCGGATGGCACTGTGCCGGTTGAGGGCGGTGGAGCCATTTGTACGGTCGGTCCCGCCGCTACACGGCCCATATTGGCGGGCGTCGTTGCCTGCGGGTGCTGGGTAGGTGGCAAGGGAACAGGAACCGCCTGCTGCGGTGCCGCTGCAGACGGCGTAGCGGCTGCGTACGAGACCGTTGGCAACGTAGCCGCGGCCGGCTGTGCCGCCGGCAGTTGGGCCCGGAGCGGCGTAGATAACGCCTGCTGAACAGCCGGCTGCGGCGGCGTGGACATCAAAACTGTCTGTGGCGCGGCGACGGGCGGGAGGGATACAGGCATTTGCGCCGGCGCGCCCGTTGCCGGCTGTGGTGTTACGCTAGGCGTGGGAATGCCTGAAAGCGGAGCGCCGGTCTGCACGGGCTGTGGAGTGGCCGCGGCTGCTTGTTGCGGCTGGAGTATGAGGCGCAGTTGGCTACCACTGCCGGCCACTTCCATCTGCAGGACCGCGCCAGGCTTGACCGGAACCGGCAATACCAGATTCAGCAGGTGATCGCCGATTTGTACCTGCGTGCCGCCATTGGGCGCCGGGCCGATGACCTTGGCGGAAATGACCTGTCCGGCCTGGAGGGCCAAAGCCTCGAGCGCGCCACCACGTGTGGGAACGGCCGGCGCCGGAAACTGCGAGGAAATAGGCATGGACCGCCCGCGCCTCCGCCGCCCCATGCGGCCTGATGCGAGACCCTAGCAGAGGAATCGCAAAGCCGCAGTTAAATGGCACGGGCCGCTTAGCGATCGGTGAAGAGGCTAGTGCGGGCGGATATCGGTATAGTTCTTGGTGGCCGGCTTGCCGCGAAATGTGACCCAGAAAAAGTTGAGCGTGTAGGTGCCCGCAGTGCGGAATACGCCTTCCTGCTCAAGGCGGCGGCCCGAGGTCTTCATCTTGAGCGCGAAGGTCCATTTGACGCCACCAACCTTGGACAGGCGCACGGCGACATCGGTATCCTCGCCAAAGAATTCGATGGAGCGATCGTAGCCGCCAACCTGTTCCCAGGCGGCGCGCTTGAAGACGAAATTGCCCCCCTGCACCACTGAGCCGACCCGCAGGATGAAGCGGTTGAACACGTAGATCAGGTAGGTCAAGCCATAGAACATGCCCACCAGAATGCGGTTGAAGCGGCTCATGTCGTAATAGACATAGGGGCCGCTGAGGCAGACCAGCTTGGGGTCCTTGGCGAATTCGGACATCACGGTGTCGAGCCAGCCAGCCGGAACGACAGTATCGCTATCGATATTGGCAACCAGATCGAACCCTTCGGTCGCGGCAAAGCCTGCGTCGCGGGCATTGACCAAGCCCTTTTTAGGTTCATCGACGACGCGGACGGTGGGAAAGCTGCGGGCGATTTCGCCGGTGCGGTCGGTCGAAGCATTGTTGACGACGACGATATCGGCATCGGCGCCCGAGCGCGCTATCTCATCAACTACCGATTGCAGGCATTTGCCGATCAGCGCTTCTTCATTATACGCCGGGATGACGAATGCCAGTTTCATGGATGCCTCGTGTTGGCGCGGCCGGGCCGCGGAAATCTGCCAATAGCCTCTACAGCGGGTTACGGCAATGTTTTCCGGCTCTTTGCACATCAGTCTGGCGCCATGGCACATTTCCCGGCCGGGAATTGTCTGCTATCGGTAATCTGTGTGCGGTGCAGATTTACTTCCTCAGCTCAGGTTGACCGAAAGATCGCGCAATGATCATCCGCAAAATACTGCATTGTTTTGTTGCATTGAGCATCGCCCTGCTCCTTATTGTCCCGGCTCATGCGGCGGGCGAAGGAACGGCCGTCGGCGTCAATCCGGACGCTGTGGCGCGGATCAGTTCGGCAGATCGCGTCCTCAAGGTTGGCAGCGACGTATCGGTGGGCGAGCTGATCGTTACCGGAGGCTCCGGCCAGGTTCAGATTGTCTTCCACGATGCCACGCGGCTGGTAGTTGGCCCGGGCAGCGCGCTGCTTATCGAAGATTATCTGCTGTCGGGTCCCAATAGTGTGCAGAAGCTGGCCGTCAACGCGCTGAGCGGCAGCTTCCGCTTTATTTCCGGCAATAGCCCCAAATCGGCCTATTCGATCCAGACACCGACCGCAGCAATCGCCGTGCGCGGTACGGCCTTCGATCTGATCGTCACCCAACAGCAAACGCTGGTCATGCTCTATGAGGGCGCCTTGCAATTGTGCCGTGGCGGGGGCCGCTGCGTCCAGTTGGCGGAGCGCTGCGCCATTGGGTATTCCTCGTCTGGTGGGGTAGCCACGCTGTCGCTGCAGGACCCCCGGCGACCACAGGTGGTCGGGGGCTTCCGGTATTCGCGGATACAGCGGGCGCTATTGCCGAAGTTCCGGGTCGGCGGCGCCAATAGCTGTCAGAATGCCAACTCAAGCGGGGCCGAGTCGATCAATAGCCTGGGTGAGTCGCCGGACATGTCGGACGATGACGACAACACGCCCAATACTCCCACGACGCCGACAACGCCCAATACACCGACAACACCCACCACGCCGACGAATCCGACTACGCCCACAACGCCAGGCGGGCCGAATTCGCCAACTGTGCCGTGAGTGAAGTCAGCCGAGGAAGTCGCTCTTGCCGACCGGGACGCCGTTGTGCCGGAGGATGGCGTAGGCCGTGGTGACGTGGAAGAAGAAATTGGGCAAGGCGCGCTGCACAATATAGTCCTCGCCGGACAACGTGACATCGCCGCTGCGGAGCTTGAGCGTCACTGGTCTCGTATCGGAGCCATCGAGATCGGTCGGCTTGACGGTCGCCAACAGATCCAGCGTCTTGTTCAGGCGAGCGCGCAATTCGTCGAAGGTCGTTTCGTCGTCCGGCCATGACGGAACAGGCTGGCCGGCAAGGCGCGAGACACAGCCCTTGGCGTGGTCGGTCGCGATCTGAATCTGGCTGCGGAACGGCAGCATGTCAGGCGCCAGGCGGGATGTGACAAGCACGCCGGTATCGAAATTGCGCTCGGCCGCATTGGCGTCGGCCTTGTCCATGATTGCCAGCAGATTGGTCAGCATGCGCGTAAAGAACGGCACCGTCATGCCGTACATCGAGATGGTCATAGAAGTTATCCTGCTTGTCTCTTCCCGAAACGGGAACTTTCTTGTGCGCCAACCAATTTGGCGTGACAAGCTGGTAGCGTCATCGGCATGTTAGTTTGAGGAAGCATGAGCAAGACGACCGACGAGGCCCCGGAGGGCCGCTTTACCCGGCTACGGTCGACCCTGCGTCTGCTCTATCACGGTCAGTCTGCCACGGCGCAGCGCTTCCAGGCTGCGGCGCTGATTGTCGATCTGGCGATTATCGTCTTTTTCATCGCCACGCCGCTGCTGCGCGACGACGCGTCATTCCTCTGGATCGACTATTCGATCGCGGCCCTCCTGGCAGCCGACCTGATCGCGCGCGCCCTGGCATCTACCGACGTTTTGCGCTGGATGCGGCAATTCCCGGTTGTCATCGACATTTTCATCCTGCTGACGCTGCTGGCGCCGACCTGGCTGGTCAATCTGGGCTTCCTGCGGATCATGCGGCTTTGGACGCTGACGCGGTCCAATACGTTCTGGCGGCCACTGCGCAAACATGGGCTCAGTTCATACCAGCCCACGGTTCAGGCGGTCATCAACCTGGCCGTGTTCCTGTTCGTTGTCACCGGCTTCGTCTACACCGCCTTTGTCAGTGAGGAATCCGGCATAGCCGGTTATATCGACGCGCTCTATTTCACGGTGGCCACCGTCACCACGACCGGATTCGGCGACATCACCCTGCCGGGGCCGTGGGGTAAGCTGGCCTCGATTGTCATCATGATCATCGGCATATCGCTGTTCGTGCGCCTGGCCCAGTCGATCTTCCGGCCCTACAAGGTGCATTTCCCCTGCCCGCAATGCGGGTTGCAGAAGCACGAACCGGATGCCGTCCATTGCAAGGCCTGCGGTCACATTCTCAATATTCCCGACCACGGCCACGACTAGCGAAGCACGGCCAGTCGCACACGGAAACAAGCCCCGGGAAGCGGTCCTGTCACAAGGTCGAGCGAGCCATTCATGCGGGCCACGATCTGCCGGCTGATGGCCAGACCCAGTCCGGCGCCGCTCTGGTCGGCGGCCCCACGCTGGCCGCGCGAGAACTTCTCGAAGATCAGTTTGCGTTCGGCCTTGGCTATGCCGGGGCCGTTGTCGGCGATCTCGACCACATAGCTGCCAGCCCGGACTGCGGAGGTGACGTGCAATAGCGGGCGTTCGCTGTCGTTGTATTTCACGGCGTTGGAAATGACATTGATGAAGACCTGGCAGAGCCGGTCGCTGTCGCCCTCCACCATTGTCGGGCGCGCGCGGCCGCCGAATTCCACCCGCATGCCGCGCTGGCTCAGCAGCGCGCCGCAAACCGTCAGCGCCCGCTCCAATGCCGCTTCGGCATCGATGGGCACATTCTCCCAGGTACGTTCGCCGCGCTCGAGCGCGCTGAGGTCGAGGATTTCATCGAGCAACCGGGTTAGCCGCAGGCTTTCCTGATGGATGGTGGAGACGAAGCGATGGCGCTGCTGTTCGTCGAGCGCGCCCTGATCGAGCAGGATTTCGGAAAACGAACGGATCGAGGTCATGGGCGTGCGCACTTCGTGGCTCACCTGGCTCAGAAAATCGTCCTTCTGGCCATCGAGCACGCGAAGCTGGGCATTGGCATCTTCAAGCTGGCGGGCCGTGGAGCGCAGTTCGGCCGAGGTTTTTTCCAATTGCTGGGAATATTCGATGACCTGCTGGGTTTCGTCGGCCATCTGCATGACCTCCTCCAGGGAGACCTCCACGCCCGACACCACCTTGGAGAGCATGACGTGAGCCGAGGCGGCGCCGATCGAACCCGCCAGTTCGCGTTCGAGCCGTCCGATGAATTCGGGCGAGGGATCGAGCATGGCCGGCGCTACGCCGCTTTCACGCGCGGCAGTCTCGAACAGGGCTGCGGCACGGCGTTCGCCCAGCACGCGTTCGGCCACGAAATAGAGATCGTTGGCTGTCGCCGCGCCGCGCATGAAGTTGCGCGGGGCCACGTTGCCGCGCCGGAACACATCGACAAAGAGGTTGGCCTGGATACGCTCCAGCGTCGATTGGGTCGCCAGGAGCGAACCCACGATCAGGACGACGATGTTGATGGAGAGGCTCCACAGCACCGCGTGGGTCAGCGGGTCGAAATCGTCCAATCCGAACAAGGCTTCCGGCCGCAACCACGAAATGCCCCATGGCCCCTCCAGCACCAGTTGGGCAACCTGCGGCGAGACAGAGGCGAAGGAAGGCAAGAAGCTGCTCCAGACCCAGATCACGAAGCCCGCCGCAATAGCGGCTGTCGCGGCCTTGAGTGAGGCGTCGCGCCAGAACAGGGCGGCGAGCACGGCGGGAAAGAACTGGGCAATGGCCGTGAAGGAAATCAGGCCGATGGGCGCGAGGGCATCGGAGTCGCGGGTGAAGAAGAAATAGAAGAAACCCAGCGACAGGATGAGCACGATGGAGAAGCGCCGCGCTACCAGCAGCAAATGGCTGACCCCCTGCCCGTCCCGGCCGCCGCTGGTGAAGCGCAGCACGATCGGCATGACGATATGGTTGGAGACCATGATCGAGAGCGCAATCGATTCCAGGATGATCATCGATGTCGCCGAGGAAAAGCCGCCGATAAAGGCGAAGAGCGCCAGCCCATCCTGCCCCGCCGCCATAGGTAGGGTCAGCGCGAACATGTCGGGATTGGCGCCGGCGGGCATCGTCGTCAGCCCATAAAGCGCGATGGGCAGGATGAAGATGCTCATCAGCATCATGTAGGCCGGAAAAGCCCAGCCGGCCACGCGCAGGTGATTTTCATTGGAGTTTTCGACCACCGTGACCTGGAACTGCCGCGGCAGGCAGACGATGGCGGCGATGGATAGGACGAGCGTCGTCACCCAGCGATCATTGAAGGTATTTTCGGTGTCGAGCGTAAAGCCGCGCGCGGCCGCATTGCTGAAGATCTCCTCGAAGCCCCCGCCGATAAAAACCACGAAAACGCCGACGGCAAGCAGCGCGGCGAGCTTCACCACGGCCTCGAAGGCAATGGCCGCCACGACGCCGTGATGCTGCTCCTTGGCATCGACATGCCGCGTGCCGAAGAGAATGGTGAAAAGCGCCATGGCCGCGGCAACACCCAGTGCGAGCCCCACATCGTCAATGCCAGCCAGGCTCCCCTGGCCGAATTCGGATGCGCCGGCAACCGCCTGAATCGATGATGTCACCGCCTTGAGCTGCAGGGCGATATAGGGTGCGATGCCGATTACGGCGATGCAGGTGACCAAGACGGCCAGGCGGCTCGATTTGCCGAAGCGGGACGAGAGCAGATCGGCGACCGAGGTGATGCGCTGCAGGTGGCTGATCCGCACCAGCCGCCGCAGCACGAAATACCAGCCAACAAAAACAATGGTCGGCCCCAGATAGATGGTGAGGAATTCGAGCCCGCTGCGCGCGGCGTTGCCCACGGCGCCATAGAAGGTCCAACTGGTGCAATAGACCGAGATGGAGAGCGTATAGACGGCGGGAGAATGGAGGAAGGACGACTTTCGCTCCCGGGCCCTCCGGTCGCCGAAAAAGGCGAGCACGAAAAGCAGGCCGACATAGGCCACGGCCGTTGCAATGACGAAATCGGCCGACAGCATCAGTCCGGCTCCTCGTCGCCAGTGCTGTCGCGCGGCATCCAATGGGTCAATATTGCCGTGCCCGCAATCACCAGCGCCCACCAGGCGAAAAGGTAGATGACGACCTGCGGTACGCCGAAATGGCTGATCGGCTGGCCAAAGATATAGGTCAGCGGCGGCAGAATCAGCAGCGTGCCGAGCCCGGTCAGCACCAGCATTGCCGCTTCGAGCCTACGCCGCTCGACCATGATCGCCCAGCAATCGCCGCACCGCGCCGACCACATCGGCATTGGCATAGGGCTTGGTGACGAATTCGTTCGCCCCCAGTTCCTCGGCGATGCGCCTATCCTGTTGCTGGCCCTTGGCCGTCAGGATCAGCACTGGCAGCAGCCGGGTATCGGCATTGGCCCTGATCGTTTTGAGCACATCAAAGCCGCTGCGCTTGGGCAGCATGACATCGAGTACCAACACGCGCGGCTGCAGCCGACGTACGCCGTCGATCACGGCTTCGCCGTCGGTAACCGAGCCGATCGTCCAGCCGGCGCGCCGCAGAATGAAATCGAGCGATTCAAGAATGCTCGGCTCATCCTCGGCAATGAGTATGTCGATTGCCAAAATCCCCCCTCGATCCGCAGTCTCCCCTCCGCGGATCGCTCCACTAAAGCGCAATCACGCCAAATCGCCAAGCTGAAATCCCGGCGGCAGCAGCGGCGCCCGGATTTCTCCACCAGAGCCAGCGGGAGACAATGCTTCCTCCTGCCGGCTCGAACAATCGTGCCGCGTGCAGAGCCGGCAACTCGGCCCCACCGGGACGTCGGAGGACAAGTCGGAGAGATCGAGGCCCGCGCCGTAAATGGTGCGATCGGCGTGCAGCACATCGCAGGCCAACATGATCGACGCCGTGGGGGCATGTTCATGGAAAGAAGCTGTGCGGCGCTGCACCGTGCGCGCCAGGAAGAGATAGCGAGAACCATCGGAAAAGCGGACCACCTGCCGCACCGCCGCTTCGGGCGTGCGGAAGGCGCCATAGATGGCCCAGAGCGGGCAGGCATGGCCGCTATTGGGCAAGAGCAGCCCGGGCAGAGGAAAATGCTTGGTCAAGCGCCCCGCCGGATCTGAACGCAGAAAGCCGAATGGCACGCCCTCCTCCCCCGGGCGCCGCAGAGTAACCAGCCGCTGGGCCACCTGCTCGTAGCTGGCGTGATAAATCTGGCAGAGGTGGTCGATATCATAGGCGGCCACCTCGGCATCCCCGCGGAAGCGGCCATAGGGCAGGATCATGGCCCCGGCCAGATAGGAACCAAGCGCACGGGAGGCCAGCCGTCGGGCGACTGGCGAAGACAACCGCGCACTGGCCAATTGCTGCGCGATGATATCGGGCGCCGCCAATTCTCCGAACAGTCGCGCCAGCTGGAACTGGCGGGTCGCCAGTCTCGTAGAGCCTTGCAGCCACATTGTGCGTTGCTCGCTATCGAAGCGATATTGCCCTGGAAACCCTTCCAGCGCCGTACCGCCGACTTTGACCGTGACGCCAAAGCGTTCGCCGAGCATCTGCACGAGCGTTGCCATGCCAAAGGGGCCCAGTTGCTCGGCCTCGCTTCGCAGCGTGTCAGCGGCCGTCTCAAGCGCGGGAAAGTAATTGTTCTGCTCGATGAGCAGGTCGTCGATCTCGCGCGCCGGGGAGATGTCGCTTCTGTCGCGGCGGGCAATGTCGAACTGGCCGATCAGATTGCGGGCCACATCGGTCAACGCCAGCGTTTCTCGACCGATAGCGGAGAGGAATTGCTGGCGCTCCTCCTCGGCCAGATCGGGAACATCGGCGAGGATTTCCGCACTGGAGCGGATCGCCGTGACGCCCGACAATATCTGATGCAAGAACTGCGACAATATCGGGTCCGAGCGCAGGCGGTCGGCATAGGCATCTGCGCTGATCTGCGCCCCGCTATAGGCGCGATGCATGCGCGCCAGGGCGGCCGCGCTGGCCGGATATTGCGCCACCAATTCACGCCGCTCGTCGGGCCGGAAGGGCAGCGACTCAACCATGGGATCGGCAAAGGCCTCTTCGAGGTCCTGCAGCAGTTTCTGCTCGGCGCGGCCGGCCAGTTCGTCGATATCGATGTGCAGATGCTGTGCGACACGGTTGAGCAGCGCCCCACCGATATCGCGCTTATTGTTCTCGATCAGGTTGAGATAGCTCGGCGAAATGCCGATCAGGCGCGCCAATGCGGCCTGCGAAATCTTCAATGATTTCCGGCGGCTGCTGATGCGAAAGCCGATTGGCGCGCGCATACGGGCTCCCCTCCCTGCCCGGCACCTGTCAATGAATTGACTATTATTTGGCCATGGCAGTTCAATTATTTACAGAATATTGCTGCAATTACAATGCTGTATTGCCAGCATTTGCTGTCCTGACAAATACTTTCGCATGCGGTGAGCGTTCGGCCATGTACCGATGCCCCGCGCCAAAAGGAGGAAATCGATGACAGTTATCAAGCGCGGCATCAGCCGTCGCCGTGTGCTGCAAACCGGCATGGCCGGCATTCTCGCGACCGGCGTGGCGCCGCTTATCTTCAGCCGCGGCGCCTGGGCGCAGGAATTCTGCAACAACCCCACCGGCGACACCGTTACCTTCGGCCTCAACCTGCCGCTGACCGGCGCCTATGCCGAAGAAGGCGCCGACGAGCAGAAGGCCTATCAGCTGGCCATCCAGCATCTCAATGGCGAGGGCGATGGCGGGCTGATCAGCGTGCTGACTCCCACCGCACTCAAGGGCAATGGCGTGCTGGGCAAGAAGGTCGCCTTTGTGACCTCCGACAGCCAGACCAAGGCCGACGTTGCTCGTGCCGGCGCCACCCGCATGATCGAGCGCGATGGCGCGGTGATGATCACGGGCGGTTCCTCATCCGCCGAGGCTATTGCCGTGCAGGGCCTGTGCCAGGAAATGGGCGTCATCTTCATGGCGGGCCTCACCCATTCCAACGATACGACCGGCAAGGACAAGAAACGCTACGGCTTCCGCCACTTCTTCAATGCCTATCAGTCCGGCATTGGCCTGGCCCCCGCCATCGTCAACGAATATGGCGCCGACCGCCGGGCCTATCACCTCACCGCCGACTATACCTGGGGCTGGACCCAGGAAGAGTCGATGAAGGCGGCGACGGAAAAGCTCGGCTGGGAGACCGTGCAGGCTGTCCGCACGCCACTGGGCGCGGCCGATTTCTCGCAATATCTGACGCCGATCCTTAATTCGGGCGCCGACGTGCTGATCCTCAATCACTACGGCACCGACATGGTCAATTCGCTGACCCAGGCCGTGCAGTTCGGCATGCGTGACCGCCAGGCGAACGGCAAGGACTTCCAGATTGTCACCCCGCTCATCTCCGAGTTGATGGCCAAGGGTGCCGGCGACAACGTGAAGGGCATTTTCGGCACGTCGAACTGGCATTGGAACCTGCAGGACGCCGGCACGGTGGCTTTCACCAAGTCCTTCGGCGCAGCCTATGGCACTCCGCCCTCCCAGGCAGCCCACACCGCCTATGTGCAGGCCCTGCTCTATGCCGACGCCGTCGAGCGCGCAGGCACCTTCTATCCACCCGAGGTCATCAAGGCGCTGGAAGGCTTCGAATTCGACGGCATGGGTAATGGCCCCACGCTGTACCGCGCCGAAGATCACCAGTGCATCAAGAACGTTCTGGTCGTCCGGGGCAATGAGAGCCCGACCAGCGAGTTCGACGTGCTCAACATCGTGCAGGAAATCCCGCGTGAAGAAGTGGCCTATGACCCGGCCATGTTCGGCGGCGATCTCGGCCCGGCAGAACCCGTGCCCATGTGCTGATCGATAGCGGCCCGCCCTAAACCGGGCGGGCCGCTGTCTTGCTTGGGAAGCAGAACATGTTCGAAGTCATTTTCCTGCAGTTCCTCAACGGACTGGACAAGGGCGGCGCCTATGCCCTGATCGCGCTGGGGCTGACCCTGGTGTTCGGCACACTGGGCGTCGTCAATTTCGCGCATGGCGCGCTGTTCATGCTCGGGGCGTTCTGTGCCGTCATGGTGCGGCAGTTCCTGACGCTTGAAACCGTCACCATCGATCCGGAGAAGCTATCACCCTGGGGTTCGCCACTCGAAGTGCGCGAACCGCTGGTGCAGGCCTGGTTCGGAGACTGGGGCGCCGTGCTGGTAAATTACTCGGTCCCCGTGTCGCTGCTCATCACCATTCCGATCATGCTGCTGGTTGGTGTTGCGCTGGAACGCGGCATCATCAAGCACTTCTACAAACGCCCGCATGCCGAACAGATTCTTGTGACTTTTGGCCTCGCCATTGTGGCTCAAGAAGTCATCAAATCGGTCTTCGGGCCCAATCCCATCCCGCAGCCCATGCCGGCCGACCTGCGCGGCGCGGCCGATATCGGCGCGTGGCTGGGCATGCAGGCGGGAGTCATCACCTACCCCATCTGGCGGCTGGTCTATTTCCTGTTCGCCGCCGTCATCATCGGTGGAGTTTTCGCCTTCCTGCAATTCACCACATTCGGCATGGTGGTGCGCGCGGGCATGGCCGATCGGGAAACCGTTGGGCTGCTCGGCATCAATATAGACCGGCGCTTCACCATCATGTTCGGCCTGGCCGCCGTGGTCGCGGGCATGGCGGGCGTCATGTATACGCCCCTGCTCCCGCCCAATTATCACATCGGCATGGACTTCCTGGTCCTGAGCTTCGTCGTCGTGGTCGTGGGCGGCATGGGTTCGTTGCCCGGCGCGGTCGCGGCGGGGTTCCTGCTGGGTATTTTGCAATCGTTCGCCTCGCTGACGCAGGTCAAGGCGCTCATTCCCGGCATCGACCAGATCATCATCTACCTGGTCGCCGTCATTGTTCTACTGGTGCGTCCGCGTGGCCTGTTCGGCCGGCGCGGCGTGATGGAGGCCTAGCATGTTGGCCATGCCTCGCAAGGATATGCTGCTGTTTCTCGGCTTTGCCATTGTCGTGCTGGCCATGCCGATCTGGCTGCAGCCATTCGGCGCCGCCTATCCCGACCTGCTGAACCGCTTCACGATCTTTGCCATCTTCGCGGTCGGCTTCAACATTCTCTTCGGGCTGACCGGCTATCTGAGCTTCGGCCATGCGGCCTTTTTCGGCGTCGGCTCCTATGCGGCGGTCTGGTCGTTCAAGCTGCTCAGCATGGATGCCGTTCCGGCCATGATCTTTGCCATCGTGGTCTCGGGCATTTTTGCCCTGGCCATTGGCTATGTCAGCCTGCGGCGCTCGGGAATCTACTTTTCCATCCTGACGCTGGCCTTTGCGCAGATGAGCTACAATCTCGCCTATTCGGTGCTGACGCCGATCACCAACGGCGAGACCGGCTTGCAGCTCACCCTTGCCGACCCGCGGTATCTCGATCGAGCTTTCTCGGCCGCCCCGGCGGGACTGCCCTCACCCACGCTGTTTGGGGCTCCGCTTACGGGCTATGCCGGCTTCTATTTCTGTGCCGGCTTCCTGATCATCGCCTTCTTCATTGCCCAGCGCATCACCGGCTCGCCCTTCGGCATGATGCTCAAGGGTATCAAGTCCAATCAGACGCGGATGAACTATACCGGCTTCAACACCAAGCCCTATACCCTGGCAGCCTTCGTCATTTCGGGCATGTATGCGGGCCTTGCCGGTGCCCTGCTCGCCATTACCGACCCGCTTGCCGGCGCCGAACGCATGCAATGGACCGCTTCGGGCGAAGTGGTGCTCATGACCATCCTGGGCGGCGCAGGAACGCTCGTGGGCCCGGTGATCGGGGCCTGGCTGATCAAATATTTCGAGAACATCTTCTCGGCCATCAACGACAGCATCCTCACCCGCTTTTTCGCCTTCCTGCCGGAAGGGGCCGATCATGTCGCGGTAAAGATCGTGAGCAAATTCGTCGGCGAAGGCTGGTTCCTCACGCTGGGCCTGGTCTTTGTGCTGATCGTCGTCTTCCTGCCCGGCGGCATCATGGAAGGCGTGCGGCGGATCGCGGCATTGTTCAACCGCACCAACAAAACGCCGCGGCACACGCCCGCCCAAGTGCAGCCTGCAGAATAGGAAGAGCCAAAATGACCATTCCAAATGTCGTTCTGCATGTTGCCGACGTTCACAAGCGCTTCGGCGGGCTGCATGCCCTGGCCGATATCGACCTGCAGGTGGAAGAAGGCCAGACCCACGCCATTATCGGCCCCAATGGGGCGGGCAAATCGACCCTGCTCAACGTCATTATCGGCAAGCTCGCGCCAACCAGTGGCACGGTGGTATTCGACGGCGCGGTGCTGACCGGCCGCAAGCCGTTCGAAATCAACCAGCTCGGCATCGCCCGGGTGTTCCAGACGCCGGAAATCTTCTCCGATCTCAGCGTGCTGCACAATGTGATGATCCCGGCGCTGGCCAAGCGCGATGGCGCGTTCAAGCTCAATATGCTGCGCTCGCTCGACAGCGAAACCGGCATTCGCGCCGAGGCGCAGGACATGCTGGAGGATGTGGGCATGACCAGCCGTCGCGATATGGCGGCGGGCAGTCTGAGCCGCGGCGACAAGCGGCGGATGGAACTGGCCATGTGCCTGATCCAGCATCCGCGCCTGCTGCTGCTCGACGAGCCAACAGCCGGCATGAGCCGCCATGACACCAATACCACCATCGAATTGCTCAAGAAGATCAAGAGCCGCGGCATGACCAAGGTGATCATCGAGCACGACATGCATGTGGTGTTCTCGCTGGCCGACAAGATCTCGGTGCTGGCGCAGGGGCGGATCATCGCCGATGGCACGCCCGACCAGGTGCGAGGCAATCCCAAGGTGCAGGAAGCCTATCTCGGAGGGACCCATTGATGAGCGCAATCGCCATGGAGACCCAAATCGTCAGCAACAGCCAAGCCGCCAGCATCGAAACGACAAGACCATTCTTCTCCGTGCGCGACATGCATGCCTATTACGGCGAGAGCTACATCGTGCAGGGCGTGTCGCTCGATGTGCGGCAGGGCGAAATCCTGGCTCTGCTCGGCCGCAATGGCGCCGGCAAGACCTCCACCCTGCGCACCATCGCCCGCACCGACGACCCACAGATGCGGCAGGGCGAAATCTGGCTCGATGGCAAACCTGTCCACCAGATGAAGAGTTTTGAGGCCGCGCGCGCCGGCATCCAGCTCGTTCCCGAAGACCGGCGCATCATTGCCGGCTTGACCGTCGAGGAGAATATCACACTCGCCAAGGTCGCCCCCGGCAATGGCTGGAGCCTTGAGCAGATCTACCAGAGCTTTCCGCGGCTGGCCGAGCGGCGCAAGCAGGAGGGCGTCACGCTATCGGGTGGTGAGCAGCAGATGCTCGCCATTGCCCGGGCCTTGGCGCGCGATCTCAAGCTCCTCCTGCTCGACGAGCCCTATGAGGGGCTGGCGCCGGTGATCGTCCAGGAAATCGAACGTATTCTGCATTCAATCAAGCCGCTGGGCATCACCACCATCATTGTCGAGCAAAATGCCGTCGCCGCGCTCAAGCTGGCCGACCGGGCGGTCATCCTGGATACCGGCGAAGTCGCCTTTTCCGGTACCGCCAAGGAGGTTCTGGATAACACCGACCTGCGCCACGAATATCTGGCGATCTGATTTCGGCCGCAAGGCCGTTCGTTCTACCCTGGGTCTTTCGACTCAAAGGCATTCCGCCGATTTCACCTCTCCCATCGGGAGGCCCAGGGTAAACTCACGCCGTCGGCGGTTCTGGCGGCTGCGCCGCAATCTCGATCCCTTCGCCTTCCAGGGCATCGCGCACTTCCCGCACCAGGTCGACTGCGCCGGGCGTGTCGCCATGGAGACAGATCGAGCGGGCCGACGATTTCAGCACCGTTCCGTCGATTGCAACCAATTCGCCCTTCTGGGCCAGGCGCAGGCAGCGCTCGATCACCATATCGGTGTCATGCAGCACCGCGCCTTCCTGGTTGCGCGGCACCAGCAGGCCTTCAGCCGTATACGCGCGGTCGGCATAGGCCTCCCGGATCAGGGGCATGCCCACGGCCTTCGCCGCCCGCACCTGCTGGCTATTGTCCAGCGCCAACACAGCCATTTTGGGGTTCATGGCCTGGATCGTGGAGAATATCCCGACCGCAAAAGCCAGTTCTTCGGCCGTCTGGTTGGCCAAAGCGCCATGTAGCTTCACATAGGCCAGCGGCACGCCCACCTCGTCGGCGATGAAGCGAACCAGGAATAGTTGCGAGCGAATCTGCCCCAGCAATTGATCGAGCGGCATGACGACGCGAAAGCGTCCAAACCGCTTGGGATCGGCATAGCCGGGATGGGCCCCTGCCCGCACACCGCGCGCCTTGCAGGTCCTCAGAATATGCCGGATGGTCGGGGCATCGCCGGCGTGGCCGCCACAGGCGATGGAGGCGCTCGATACGACGGACAACAGGTCGTCATCGGTCCCCATGCCCTCTCCGAGGTCGGCATTGAGATCGATCGTCGTCATGGCTGGCCGCTCCTCAGTAAGTGGAGGGCATGCTCCACGGTGATGGACTGGAAAGCAACCGGGCTGCCGGGCCGCATTTGCGCAAACCTGTCGAAATCGACGCTTGCGATGGTCGCAATGCGCGGATAGCCGCCCGTGGGTTGATGGTCGCGCATCAGAACGACGGGCGTGCCGTCACCCATGATCTGAATATCGCCGGGCACAACCGCGTCCGACACAAGCGAAAGCGCCTTGGTGGCGGCGAAAACCCCGGCAGAATCGCCCAGCCGCACCCCCATGCGGTCCATCTGCGCGGCGATCGTGAAATTGCTGTCCAGAAAGCGCTGGCGCAGCGCGTTGCCGAACATGTCGGCGTGCAGGCCCCAGACGACGCGAATGGGCGCATCATCCTGCTTTGGTTCGACAATATTCCCCGTCGCGGCCGGTCCGGTATTTCCCAATGCCAAGGTGTCACCGGCTCTTAGCGCACGGCCATCAAGGCCACCAATCATGGCTCGCGTGCTGGTCGAGAGGCTTCCCATCACCAATGGTAGATCGAAATTTCGCTCGAATCGCAGATAGCCGTAATTGCCCCTTGCACCCGGCGTGATGGAGAGGCGGTCGCCGGCCCTCAGATCGACCCGGCCAGGCCAGGCGATTGGCGCGCCGTTGTGCAAGGCCTTGAAATCGCCTCCCGCCACGCCGGCACTGCAGCGTCCGCCGCTCACAGCGACGTCGATGCCCGCCGTAGTGAACTCGATGGCGCCATTGCTCTGCGCGCCAGCCAATATCCCCGCCACGTGGTAGGCGCTGCCATCCATGGCTCCCGAGGCACTGATGCCATGCGAGAGCATGCCGAAGCGTCCAGCATCCTGAATGGTGCTGAGCGGGGCGGCGCGGGTAATGGTCAGAAGTGCGCTCATATCAGCGCCTCGAATATCAGGCGATCGCCGGGGATAAGTGTTGTGGGTGGCATCGCCGTGGCGTCGAAATTGGCAAAATCGGTATGGCCGATGACGTGCCAGCCGGTGGGGATTTCCGTCGCCGCAATCGCCGTTTGGCCCGCGGCAAACAAGATGCTCCCCTTGGGCACGGATGAGCGCACCACGCTGCGACGGGGCAGCAGCAGCTCGGCCGGATGGAAGCCACAATAGACAAAGCCCGGCGCAAAGCCGGTGGCGAGGACCCGCAGCGTGGTGGCATTATGCGCCGCCACAAACGCTTCCGGCGCCATGCCCAGCATTTGGGCGACCTCATCAACGTCGGGCCCGGCCGCGCCACCGAATCTGGCTGGAATGGATCGCTCCACCGGGGGCGCCACATCCTCGACCGAAAGCCCGAACAGGCGCAGACGCACCTCGCCCATCAGCGTATTCAGCGCCGCGCGCCGCGGATCGTAGCGCAACAGCACGGAAACAAGGCTCGGCACGACCTCGACCACGCCCGGAACGGGATCGCGGACGAATGTCTGCGCGCAGGCAATCGCCGCGCGGTTTGCCGGGTCGGTCAGCGTGGTTGCGAAGCGGATCAGCAGAGCTGCATCGCCCAAAGGCTGCAATATGGGCGACGCTAACAGCTCTCGTGAGGCCGGGCTGGCCATGGCACAGCCTCCTCGGCTGATTCATGCATGAGCCCTAGTCCTGTCGGACCTGCCCTTATGGGTCAACCCGGTCAATGGGTGCGAAGGCTCTGCTTGCCCCGGAAGACCGTTTGTTCACGCCGGCGCCCGAAAGCGCCAGCCAGATATGACCGGCCAGGCTTACTGGTCAGTTCGGATCCCTGCCGTCCTGTTCGACCACGGCATCAAACAAGAGCCGGGCCTGTCCAGCGCCGATCGCCTCGATGGCGACCGCCGCTATGGCAGCGAACAGTTCCGCGATTTCCTGGGGATCGGTGATTTCGGCGTCGTCGTCTTCAGCGTCGGCGTTAATCAGAGTAAACACAATAACGCGCCTCCAAAGTAGCCAATGGAGGGATTGTGACGCGATTCCCCTTTCAGATTGAATAATGGAAATCTGTTACTGCCCGTCAGGTGGGCAATTGCCAGAAACGACAGCGGCGCTTACTCTTCGCCCGCTTCGAGCTTCTCCAGATAAGATTCGATATCGTCCAGCGTTGCCGAAAACGGCAGCGGGCTATGGCCATAGACGACCTTGAAGCTCTCATCGTCGCGGATGGCGTGGCCACCCTTGCCCTGCTTGGCCGTGAGCTTTTCCGCCGTCAGGATGGTCAGGCCGTAGCGCCCTGCAAGCCGCTTCATGCGGCGCATTCGCGATGCCTCGAATTCCTTGCGGCTCACTGTTCAGACCTTCTGCTTGGTGGCGCAACAGCTCGCGCGCCGGACCTCCTCATAAAGGCGGTTGGGGCCAAATGGCAATATGTGACGGTTGATGGTCCGGAAGCGGCGCCTCAGACCGCCGCTTCTGCGCTGCACAGGGCAGCAAGGTTGTGGCCGCGTTATTCTGGTTCCGGCACTTTGACGATGACCGCCTCGTCAGGACCGACAAGTTGGCCGCTTTGGGTCCGAACCTCGAGCCGGATGGGCTGACCGGTTGCGCGTTCGAGCAAATGCGAATGCGCCTCCTCGGGTGCGAAGAGATGGCGTTCGCCAAATTGCCTGAGCGCAACGACGACCGGGAACAGGTCCTTTCCCTTCGCGGTCAGCCGGTATTCCATGCGGGCGCCGCCTTCACTGGCGGCAACCGACTCCAGAATGCCGCTCGCTATCAGCCTGCGCAAACGCTCGGTCAGGATGTTCCGGGCAATGCCGAGGCTCTTCTGAAACTCGCCAAAGCGCGTCAGCCCGTCAAAGGCATCGCGCACGATCAACAGTGACCACCAATCACCAATGACGTCGAGCGCGCGCGCGCTGGGGCAGAAATCCTGCTTGAGGCTCTTTCGCGCGACCATAGGCAACTCCGTGTTCCATCAGCCCTCGGAAAAATTGGTTGCATTATTAAACCAAATTCCGTACTCGATTGATGGTTTCATTATTAAACCATCAATCTGGAGTCTGCAATGTTTCTGACGAACTCGCGGCGCCTGCGGGCGCCACGAACGAGGACGCCTGCGCGCGCAACCGGCGCCACTACGCCATCCGCGGAACCATCCCCGCTCACCCGCGCCAGGGTCTTCCTGTTCGCCCTGGCCAGCGGCCTTGCGGTGGCCAATGTGTATTTCGCGCACCCGCTGCTCGACGTGATGGCCGACGATCTGGGACTTTCCCGCGCCAGCGCTGGCCTCATCGCGGGTATTACGCAGCTCGGTTACGGCTTGGGTCTTGTGCTGCTGGTGCCGCTGGGTGATCTCATCGATCGGCGCAAGCTCATCATCGCGCAGTCGTTTCTGTCCGTTGTGGCATTGATCTGCGTTGGCTTTTCGACCTCCGCGACCATGCTCCTGGCCTCCATCGCGATTGTCGGATTGTTGGCGGTCGTGACGCAGGCTCTGGTCGCCTATGCCGCCAGCCTTGCGCACCCTTCCGAGCGCGGCCATGTGGTCGGCATGGTCACTGGCGGGATTGTGCTCGGCATTCTGCTTGCGCGAAGCGTTGCAGGCATCCTGACCGATCTCTCCGGATGGCGCACGGTCTATCTCGTTTCCGCCGCAATGACGTCAGCAGTCGCGCTGCTGCTGTGGCGGACGCTCCCGCAGCAGGAAAGACCACCAACCGGACTATCTTATCCGGGTCTCATCAAATCCCTCGCGACGCTCCTGATTGAGGAACCGGTGCTGCGCATCCGCGCCGTCATTGCCATGCTGATCTTTGCCAATATCACGACCTTGCTCGCGCCCCTGGTCCTGCCATTGAGCGCACCGCCATTTTCCCTGTCCCATACCGAAATCGGGCTGTTCGGCTTCGCCGGAGCCGCCGGCGCGTTGGCGGCCATACGTGCCGGACGGTGGACCGATGCTGGGCATGGCCAGCGAACAACCGGCATCGCGCTCGGGCTGATGCTGGCCGCATGGTTGCCGATTTCGTTGCTGGATCACTCGATCTTGTGGCTGATTGCCGGCGTGCTGGTCATCGACTTCGGATTGCAGGCGACCCACGTCACCAATCAGGCGATGATCTACCGCGTCAGGCCGGAGGCGCAAAGCCGCCTGACAGCCGCCTATATGGTGTTCTATTCGATTGGCAGTGCCATCGGGTCGTCGACTTCAACGATTGTCTACGCCTGGGCCGGATGGACGGGCGTCTGCGTCACCGGCGCAGCGATCAGCCTCGTGACCATCATTTTCTGGGCACTTACCCTGAGGTCGACACCCAGCATAGCAACCCAGAAGATGCACGCCGTGATTGCGGAATGAGGCCGGCGAGTTTTGGCGGGTAGGGAGGGATTCGAACCCCCGGAACGCTTGCACGTTCGCCGGTTTTCAAGACCGGAGCAATCAACCGCTCTGCCACCTACCCGTTGGACGTCAGCGTTTAGCGGTTGATCGCAAACCTGTCCAGTGCGCCTAAGGCAACAGCACTACCGATCCCGTGGTCTGCCGGCTCTCCAGTGCCCGGTGGGCTTCGGCCGCATCCTTCAGCGGGAAGGTCTGGTTGATCGCAACCTTGATCTTGCCGCTGGCAACGGCCTCGAACAGGGCAGCAGCCGCGACCTCGAGCGCCGAACGTTCCATCACATAGTGAGCGGTGGTGGGACGGGTCACGTAAAGCGAGCCCTTGCGTGACAGCACCGTGAGATCGGGAATGGAAACCACGCCCGAGGCATTGCCGAAGCTCACCATCAGCCCGCGCGGCCGCAGGCAATCGAGCGATTTGTCGAACGTGGCCTTGCCCACCCCGTCATAGACGACATCGACGCCCCTGCCCTCAGTCAGCTGTTTAACCCGCTCGACGAAGTCTTCCTTGGAATAATTGATCACGGCATCGCAGCCGTTTTCGAGCGCCAGCGCGGCCTTCTCGTCACTGCCCACCGTGCCGATGACCCTGGCCCCCAGGGATTTGGCCCATTGCGTGGCGATAGCGCCGACGCCCCCGGCAGCCGCATGCCACAAAATGGTCTCGCCAGCCGCGAGCGGCCAGGTTTTGAACAGCAGGTAATAGGCGGTAAGGCCTTTGAGCATGATCGCAGCAGCGATCTTGTCATCCACGCCATCGGGGATGGCGACGATGCGCTCGGCATTGAGCAGCCGGTCGGTTGCATAGGCGCCGATCTGCCCCTGATAGGCGACACGGTCACCGACGGCGAAATGGGTAACGCCTTCGCCCAGCGCGGTCACGATACCAGCGCCCTCGTTGCCCGCAACAAAGGGCAGCTTTTGCGGGTAAAGACCAGAACGCTGATAGGTATCGATGAAATTGAGGCCAATCGCGGTCTGCCGCACGGCGACCTGCCCCGGGCCAGGAGCGGCCAGTGGCCACTCCTCATAGCTCAGAACCTCCGGCCCACCGGTTTGGTGGACGACGATTGCCCTGCTCATGGCTTGGGCGTCCGTGGCTTGCGGGGCGCCGATTTGGGACGGGCCTGCGCGCGAGCGGTCGCACTTGTCTTGGCGCGGGGCTTGGGCGGCGTGGCGTCAGCCTGGACAGCAGCCCCGGCAAGGGCCGCCGCGGGCTTGGCGACGGCATGGCCGCCCTTGTTCAGCCGGCGTTGCTTGGCGAAAATATTGACCGCCTCGACCAGCACCGAGAAGGCCATGGCCGAATAGATATAGCCCTTGGGAATATGGAAGCCCAAGCCATCGGCCACCAGCGTCACGCCGATCAGCAGCAGGAAGGCCAGAGCCAGCATCTTGGTGGTGGGGTGGTCGGCCACGAATTTGGCGATGGGACCGGAGGCGACGAACATCACTGCAACGGCGACCAATACGGCGGCAACCATCACGATCACCTGATCGGCCGGCACCATGCCAACGGCGGTAATGATCGAGTCGATGGAGAACACCATGTCGATCACCACGATCTGCAGGATGATCGCCTGCAGGGTCGCCTTGGCCTTCTCCTTGAGGTCCAATTCATGTGGCTCTTCGATGGCCGCATGCATTTCGTGGGTGGCTTTGTAGATCAGGAAAGCGCCACCGGCGATGAGGATGAGGTCCTTCCAGGACAGTGCGAGCCCGAACAGGGTGACCACGGGGTCCTGCAATTGCACGATCACGCTGATCAACAGCAGCAGCACGATGCGGAACACCAGGGCCAGCCCGATGCCCAGCTTGCGGGCAAATTCGGCCTGTTCGCGCGGCAGGCGCGAAACCAGCACGGAAATGAATACGATATTGTCGATGCCCAGCACGATCTCCATGACCGTCAGGGTTGCAAAGGCGATCCACACATTGGGATCGGCCAATAGCTCAAGCATTTCCGGCTCCGTTCCGAGTCTTTGATGGCACTATACTTATGCGGTGTCTGGGCCGCGGGAAAGGCAGCATTATTTCTCCGCCTGCGGCAGAAAGCCTGATTGGCCGCGCTGGTATCCCTTGCGAGCACGATGATAGTCTCCCCGCCAACACGCTTTGCGAGACATCGGCATGGATTCTTTCACCCCGCTTACAGCCGCCATTGGCGGGACGCTTATTGGCCTGGCCGCAGCACTGCTTTGGCTGGGCAATGGCCGTATCGCTGGAATAGCCGGCATATTTGGAAATCTGCTGCCTGCATCGCGCAATGCATTGTGGCGGCTGGTGTTCCTCGTCTGCCTGGTACTCGGCACGTTCGCCGCTTCCCGCTTGCTGCCCGGCCTGGGCGGCGGCGAACCCATCCGGCTGGTTGAAGCGCCGGCGGACTGGAGCATACCGACCCCGGTCTGGCTTGCCGCGGCGGGGCTGCTGACCGGCCTCGGCACGAGAATTGGCAATGGCTGCACATCGGGCCACGGCGTATGCGGGCTGGCTCGGCTGTCGGTGCGCTCGCTGGTGGCGGTGGCCGTGTTTTTCGTGGTCGCCATCCTCACCGTCACCATTACGGGGATCGTCTGATGTCCGGTTTCAAATTGCCGTTTTTGGCGACAGCGGCGCTCAGCGGCGCCCTGTTTGGCTCCGGGCTCTACATTTCTCAAATGGTCGATCCGCTCAAAATACTGCGCTTCCTCGATTTCACAGCCATTCCCCAAGGCGGCTGGGATCCGAGCCTTGCCTTCGTCATCGTACCGGCCATTGCGGTCATGTTCATCGCCATTCGCATCGGCAAGCGGCGGCAGGCTCCGTTGTTCGATGATAAATTCCACGAGCCGGCATCCAAAGCGATCGACGGCCCGCTGGTTGGCGGCGCGGCGCTGTTCGGGCTCGGCTGGGGCATGTCCGGCATTTGCCCCGGCCCGGCCATTTCGCTGATTGCCTTCATGCCCGACAGTCTCTGGATATTTCTGGTGACCATGGCCATCGGCTCCTGGGTAGGCCGCTTTGTCATGCCGCGTCTGACGCCCGCACAGACGGTGGTGACGCCATGAGCATGCGCACTGCCGATGCGATCATTGTCGGTGGCGGCCTGGTCGGCGTCGCCACGGCAATTGCCGTCGCCAAGGCCGGGCTTCAGACCATCCATCTCGCACCCGCCGGGCCGCCGGATCGCCGCACGTCGGCGCTCATGATGCCCAGCGTCGACTTTCTGGTTGCGGCCGGATTGATCGATGACCCCGCCAATGTCGGCCACCCACTGACCCAGATCCGC
This sequence comes from Devosia yakushimensis, assembly GCF_030159855.1. Classification (NCBI taxonomy): domain Bacteria; kingdom Pseudomonadati; phylum Pseudomonadota; class Alphaproteobacteria; order Hyphomicrobiales; family Devosiaceae; genus Devosia; species Devosia yakushimensis. The sequence goes on from NZ_BSNG01000001.1 coordinate 1,730,647, forward strand.
ATCATCGATGCGACACAGCGGCTTATTCGGGCGCCAGAAACCTTGTTCGATGCGAACGAGGCGGGACTAGCGGCCTTTGGCTGGAATTTTGCCAATAGCCGTCTCTTGGAGCGCTTCCATAGTGTGGCGGCCACGCTTGGCAAGCTGGACATCCGCGACATGGGGGCCACTGCCTTTGCGGCTGACGGTTCCGGGGGCACCCTCACACTGGCCGATGGCAACACGATCTCAGCACCGCTGATCGTCGGAGCGGATGGCAAATCCTCGCTCATCCGTTCTGCCGCGGGCTTTCCCGTCCACGAAAACCAGTTCGAGCAGGCGGCCTTGGTCTGCGATCTCGATCTCGGCCGCGCCATCGGCGGCGCGTCCATCGAGTTTCACTATCCCAATGGCCCCTTTACCCTGGTGCCTGCCGGCGACAAGCGGGCCAACCTGGTCTGGATCGATGAGCGGTCCGTGCTGGAGGCGGCCCGCAGCCAGGGGCCAGAGGCGCTGGCGAAGATATTTGCCGATAAATCGCAACGGCTCTTCGGCACGATCCTGCCGGTAACGCCCAGCCACGTTTTCCCGCTCAGCACGCTGAGCGTCGCACGGCCGGGCAAGCAGGGCGTGGTCTTGGTGGGCGAGGCGGCGCATGCCTTCCCGCCCATCGGTGCGCAGGGCCTCAATCTGGGGCTGCGCGATGTGGCCGATCTCGCCACGGTGCTCGGCAGCGCGGATCGCTCGCAGCCCGACTGGGCCGGACGCGTCAGCCAGCGCTATGCCGATTTGCGCGCGGCAGACCTGGCTCGTACCGGAACCATGGTCGATGCCCTGTTCCGTTCGCTGCTCGCCGATATGCTGCCCGCCCAAGGCCTTAGAGCCGGCGGGTTGTGGGCGCTTCGCCTGCTGCCCGGCTTGCGCAAGCAGGCCTTCGGCATCGGCATGGGCAATCGCTGAATAGACAAAGGGCGCGGTTTCCCGCGCCCTTTCTTAAACTCAAAGCTGTATTCGCTTTTACGGCGTTGCGGGAGCAGCGCCTTCAGCCGGTGCGGCCTCGCCATTGAGCTGCTTGCGCAGTTCTTCGGCGCGATCCTGCAGCACCTGCTCGAGAGCGTTCGAGCCGCTGGTTTCCTGACGGAACTGGTCGAAGGTCAGCGCAGCATCGCCATCATAGGTGGCGGTGAAGCCGGCCAGGTTGATCTCGATGGTGAGATCTTCGTTCTGGCGGTTCTTGGCAGTCAGCTTCAGCGTGCCGCCCTTCTTGAGCGAGTTCACATACTGCTCGTTGATCACCAGCTGCGTGGCGCAGGAGGTGGGGTCGCACAGCATGTAGGGCACGCGAATCGGCTTGGCGCCGTCGATCTGCCAGGTCAGCCCGAACGGCAGCAGCACGCCGAGCGGAACGGCGGCAACGGCGAGCAGGCGGCTTTCTTGGCCCGGATCGTCACGGAGCAGGAACGAACCGAGGAACTGACCATTGGCCAGCACCACCTGCCGCATGATGCAGGCCTTCTGACCATCGGGCAGCGGATCGCACACTTTGAGCCAGTTCTGGCTTGCCACGCCTGGCGTCGCGGCGGCGGGAGCCGCAGCCCCTTCGGCAGGCGCCGGGGCCGGGGTTTCCGCAGCGGGCGCGGCTGGTGGCGTGGTTTCCTGGGCAAAGGCCGACAGGGGGGACAGCATCAGCGCGGCCACCGCAAAACCGGCGACGAGGGGTTTCCTGAATTTCATAGAATATCCTTGGCTTCCTTGGCGGTCCCGGTGACGTCCTGTCACCACGAGAATTGAACTGCCCTTCAAGTGCTGAAATCGGGCAATAACATGACCGATGGTCCTTGCCAAAGCATTATGGCCGCCCCTCATAACAAGGACTTGATCAGGCCGCATTTTCGGCCAGTTTCGCCATGCGCGACAGGATGGCCGCCGTTCCCTTGAGACGCGCCTCCGGCGTCGGCCAGTTACGGGCGAAAACCAATTTCTGATCCGGCTTGATACGAACCTGATTGGCGGGGTCCGACACCAGCCGCACGAGGGCGGCGGGATTGGGAAATTCGTTGTTGCGCAGGGTGATAACAGCCCCCTTGGGGCCGGCATCGACCTTTTCGACATTGGCCTGGCGGCACAAAGCCTTGACCAGGATCACCTTGAGCAGCGCCTCGACTTCTTCCGGCAATGGGCCGAAACGATCGATCAATTCGGCGCCGGCGGCGTCGATATCGCGAATTTCGGTCAGATCGCCCAGGCGCCGGTAAAGTTGCATGCGCAATTGCAGGTCCGGCACGTAATGCTCGGGAATCATCACTGGCATGCCCAGCGAAATCTGCGGGCTCCACTCGTTGCGGTCCTCGTATTCCTCGTCGCCATTCTTGAGATTGGCGACCGCTTCCTCCAGCATGGCCTGGTAAAGCTCGTAGCCGACTTCGCGGATATGGCCCGATTGCTCGTCGCCGAGCAGGTTCCCTGCCCCGCGGATATCGAGGTCATGGCTGGCCAATTGGAACCCGGCGCCCAGGCTTTCGAGCGATTGCAGCACGCCCAGCCGCCGTTCGGCCGTGTCGGTCAGCTTCTTGTCGGCGGGCACGGTGAACAGGGCATAGGCGCGGGCCTTGGCCCGGCCGATGCGGCCACGGATCTGGTAAAGCTGAGCCAGTCCGAAATGGTCGGCGCGATGCACGATCAGCGTATTGGCATTGGGGATATCGAGGCCCGATTCCACGATCGTCGTGGCGACCAGCACATCGAATTTATTGTCGTAGAAGGCATTCATGATGTCATCAAGCTCGCCCGGCGGCATCTGGCCATTGGCGACGACAAACGACACTTCGGGCACTTGCGCCTTGAGGAATTCAGCAATCTCGTGCTGATCCTTGATGCGAGGAACCACGTAGAAACTCTGGCCACCACGATATTTTTCGCGCAGCAGCGCCTCGCGAACCGAGAGCGGATCGAAGGGCGAGATGAAGGTGCGGATGGCCAGACGGTCGACGGGTGGCGTCGCCAGCAGCGAAAGATCGCGCACGCCGGTCAATGCCAGTTGCAGCGTGCGCGGAATCGGCGTCGCGGTCAGCGTCAGCACATGCACATTGGCCTTGAGTTCCTTGAGGCGCTCCTTGTGGCCCACGCCGAAATGCTGCTCTTCGTCGATGATCAGCAGGCCCAGATCCTTGAATTTGATGGTCTTGCTGAGCAGCGCGTGGGTACCCACCACGATATCGACCTGGCCATCGGCAAGGCCTTCCTTTGTGGCTTTGAGTTCAGCGGCGCTCACCATGCGCGATGCATGCCGCACCCGCACCGGCAGGCCGGCAAAACGCTCCGAGAAGGTCTTGAAATGCTGGCGAGCCAGCAATGTCGTCGGCACCACCACGGCCACCTGCTTACCCGACAAGGCAATGGCAAAGGCTGCGCGCAGCGCCACTTCAGTCTTGCCGAAGCCCACATCGCCACAGACCAGCCGGTCCATGACGCGGCCGGAGGTCACGTCATCGAACACCGCCTCGATGGCGGCCATCTGATCTTCGGTTTCCTCATAGGGGAAGCGCGCGGCGAACTCGTCATAGGCGCCGGGGCTGATCTCAACCACATCGGCCCGGGTGAGCAGGCGTGCCGCCGCGATCTTGATGAGCTGTTCCGCCATTTCGCGGATGCGCTTCTTGAGCCGGCCCTTCTTGGCCTGCCAGGCAACGCCGCCCAGCTTATCGAGCGTTACATTGGAATCGTCGGCCCCGTAGCGGGTCAGCAGCTCGATATTTTCGACCGGCAGATAGAGCTTGGTATCGCCGCCATATTCAAGCTCGACGCATTCATGCGGCGCCCCGCCCGCTTCGATCACCTTGAGGCCGAGGAAACGGCCGATACCGTGATCGACATGGACGACCAGATCGCCGGCGGCCAAGCTCGCCGCCTCGGTCAGGGCATCGCTGGCCTTCTTCTTGCGCTGCGGCCGCAGGATGCGCTCGCCCAGAATGTCCTGCTCGCTGAGCACGAGCAGATCTTTGGTCTCGAATCCGGTCTCAAGCGGCAGCACGACCAGCGAGGTCGTTGCCGCGCTGGTGGTCTCGGCATCGCGCCAGTTCTCGGCCAGCCGCGGATTGGTCAGGCCGTGATCCTTGAGCACCTGTACCATGCGGTCGCGCGTCCCCACGCTCCAGCAGGCGACAATGCTGCGCCGGCCATTGCGGCGTTCGGCCAGCAGCCGGTCGACAACGGCCTGGAAGAGATTGGTGTCGGTGGCCTGCCGTTCGGCGGCAAAGCTGGGCGCGATATGCCCCCCGGCATCGTCCGACGCTTTGGCGCCGGGCGCCATGAAGGGCGAGAATTGCACAACCGACGCACCCGCGAGCCCATAGGGATGGGCGTCGATATCATAAAGCAGTTCGGGCTTTACCGGCTTATACGGTGCCCCTGCCCCCGCCACCACCGGCGCGAGCCGCGCCGCTTCGCGGGCCTCGTAATAGTCTCTGATCTGGGTCGCGCGTTCGGCATAGGCCTCAGCGGCCTGGTCGTCGAACACGAAGGGCGCGTCACCGACATAGTCGGCAAGGCTATCGAGATGGTCGTAAAAGAACGGCAGCCAATGTTCTGTGCCCGAATAGCGCGAACCGCCGCTGACCGAGGCATAGAGCGTGTCATCGACCGTATTGCCGCCAAAGGCTGCGGTGTAATTCTGCCGGAAACGGCGGATCGTTTCCTCATTGAGCACGACTTCGCTCATCGGCGTCAGGTCGACGCGCTTCAGCGTGCCGGTGGTCCGCTGGCTATCGGGATCGAAAGTGCGGATCGATTCGAGCTGGCTACCGAAGAAATCGAAGCGCAGCGGCGACTCGGCGCTGGCTGGAAAGAGATCGACCAGCCCGCCGCGCACGGCATATTCGCCCGATTCCCGCACGGTCGGCACGCGCAGATAGCCATTGCGCGAGGCCCAGCCGATCAGCTTCTCGCTATCGACCACCCGCCCGGCCGCGGCCGAAAACGACATGGTTTCCACCACATCGCGGGGCGGCACTTTCTGGATCAGCGCGTTGACCGCCGTCAGCACCACGGCACCCTTGGCCGCGCCCGAGGTCAATGCCGCAAGCGTATTCATTCGCGCGGCAATGGTGACATTATTGGGCGATACCCGGTCATAGGGCAGACAGTCCCAGGCCGGTAGCGTCAGGATGGTGTGGCCGGGCAGCATCGCGGTCAGGATATCGGCGATGCGCTGCAGCCGGCGGCCGTCGCGCGCCACAAAGACCACGCTGGCAGCGTCGTCTGGGGCAGCGCTCAGGCGTTGCTCGACCAGGCGCGACAGCACCATGGGCTGCATGCCATCGGGCACATTGGAGATGGTGCGCGTGGGCCGTTGCGGCATGACTTCGTTCATTTGGAAACGCGCGCCTTATGGTCCGCGATCACCTGCTCGAGCAGCGCGACATCGACAGTGTCAGGCGGCACTTCCTGCCCCATCACCCATTTGAGCAAATGTGGGTCTTCCTCGGCCATAAGGGCCTCGAGCCGATCCAGTTCCGCTGCTTCCATGGCTTCGGTATGCGCATCGGCGAACGGCCCCAATACGAGGTCCATTTCCCGTGTGCCGCGGTGCCATGCCCGATAGCGGATTTTCTTCCGGCGCATAGCAATGTCTTCACCGGCTGCGTTTTGCTGCGCCATGATTCCGAACTTCCTGATTTGTTCCCCCTGTTTACGCGGATTGTGCCGGCTTGTCAGCCATCAATGGCCCCGGGGTGACGAGGCTGTCGCCGGGCGCTAGTTTCGGGACCGAGAGAGGCCCATCGAATCGTGTCACGCCCTGAAAGCCTGTCGCCGCTGTTCCGTTCGCTACATTCCATCAAGGGTGTCGGCGACAAACTGGCTGCATTACTGACCCGCTTTTTCGGCGCCCCCGAAGGCCAGGAAGCCATCGCGCTCGACATTCTGATGCATATGCCTAGCGGTGTCGTGGACCGGCGCCGGCAGGTTGGCATTGCCGAGGCCTATCTCAACCAGATCGTGACGCTGCGCCTGCATGTCGACCGCCACCAGCCGCCGCCGCGTGGCAAGCTGCATGTGCCGCATCGGGTCTTCGCCCATGACGATACCGGCGATATCCAGCTGGTATTCTTCCGCGCCCAGGGCGGCTGGGTGGAAAAGGCCCTGCCCGTGGGCGAGGAGCGCTTTGTTTCCGGGCAGATCGGCTTTTTCAACGGTGAAAAGCAGATCACTCATCCCGATTATGTGGTGGAGCCGGATAAATTCGCCACCCTGCCGCTGGTCGAGCCGGTTTACCCGCTGACCCAAGGGCTCAGCTCCAAGGCGCTCGCCAAGCTGGTACGCCAGGTGGTGGATAGCGTGCCCGACCTGCCCGAATGGATCGGCCCCGAAACGCTGGCCAAGCACAAATGGCCCGGCTTTGCTCAAGCCATGCAGTCAGTCCACCTGCCCGAAAACCCTGTCGAAGCAGAGCTTTGGGGCCCTGCCCGCATGCGGCTGGCTTATGACGAATATTTCGCCGGCCAGCTCACCTTGCAGTTGATCCGCTCCACCATGACCGCTGCGCGCGGCATTGCCCGCGTCTTCACGGGCGAGATCACCGCGCGGGTGGCCGAGGCCCTGCCCTTTTCGCTGACCGAGGGCCAGCAACAGGCTGTTGCGGAAATCCGCGCCGACCTCGCCTCCCCCGACCGCATGTCCCGGCTGCTGCAGGGCGATGTCGGCTCCGGTAAAACCGTGGTCGCGCTGATGGCCATGGCGGCCGTTGCCGAGGGTGGTGCGCAATCGACATTGATGGCGCCCACCGAAATCCTCGCCACACAGCATTTCAAAACGCTGAAACCCCTCTGCGACAAGGCTGGGCTGGGCTGCGAATTGCTGACCGGCAAGATGCCCGCCGCCGAGCGCCGCGCCATTCTGGCGGGCATTGCGAATGGGCAGACCGATATCGTTGTGGGTACGCACGCCTTGTTCCAGAGCGGGGTCGAGTTTCACAATCTGGGCCTGACCGTCGTCGACGAGCAGCACCGCTTCGGCGTGCATCAGCGGCTCGCCCTCTCCGACAAGGGCCGTCACACCGATCTTCTGGTGATGACCGCGACGCCCATTCCTCGCACGCTGGTCCTCACCCATTTCGGCGACATGGCGGTCAGCGTCTTGCGAGAAAAGCCGCGCGGGCGTCAGCCGATCGACACCGCCGTCCTGTCGATTGGCGATTATGCCCGCGTCATCTCCCGCCTCCAGGCGCGCCTCTCCGAAGGTGCGCAGGCCTTTTGGGTCTGCCCGCTGGTTGAAGAAAGCGAGCATCTCGATGTGATTTCCGCCGAGGACCGCTTCGCCGAATTGCAGAAGGTGTTCGGGGATCAGGTCGCGCTTGTGCACGGCCGCATGAGCGCCGCCGCCAAGCAGGAGGTCATGCAGCGGTTTGCCGCCAATGAATTGAAGCTCTTGGTTGCCACCACCGTCATCGAAGTGGGCGTCGACGTGCCCAATGCCTCGATCATGATCATCGAACATGCCGAGCGTTTCGGCCTGGCGCAGCTCCACCAGCTCCGCGGCCGGGTCGGGCGCGGCTCGGTGCGCTCAGCGTGTCTCTTGCTCTACAAGGACCCGCTCAGCGAAACCGCCAAGGCGCGGCTCGACACCATCAAATCCACCGAAGACGGCTTTGAAATCGCCGAACGCGACCTTGAATTGCGCGGCCAAGGCGATGTGCTGGGCACGAGGCAATCCGGCATGCCCGGATATCGCCTGGCCGTGGCTGATGTCCACCGCCACCTCATCGATTTCGCCCATGACGACGCCAAGGCGCTATTGGCCCGCAATCCCGGCCTCTCAGGACCGGACGGCGAAGCCGCGCGCACCGCGCTCTATCTGTTCCGGAAAGACCTCGCCATCCCGCTGATCCGGGCGGGGTGACTATTCCACCGTCACCGACTTCGCCAGATTCCGTGGCTGATCGACGTCCGTGCCCATGAAGACCGCTGTGTGATAGGCCAGCAATTGCACCGGGATCGTCGCCAGGATCGGCGCGACGAAATTGTGCACGTGCGGGATGACGATGACATCGGCAACGCCATGCCCGACGGTTGCGGCACCTTCGGCATCGGTGATCAGGATGATCTTGCCGCCGCGGGCGGCGACTTCCTGCATGTTGGACAGCGTCTTGTCGACCAGCTCGTCGGACGGCGCAACCACGATCACCGGCATGGCTTCATCCACCAACGCGATCGGGCCATGCTTGAGTTCACCTGCTGCATAACCTTCGGCGTGGATGTAGCTGATTTCCTTGAGCTTCAGCGCACCTTCCATGGCGATGGGGAACATCGGGCCACGGCCGAGATAGAGCACATCCTTGGCCTTGGACAGCCGCTTGGCAATGTCCATGATCTGCCCCTCGGCGCCCAGTGCCGCCGATACGGCCGCCGGCAATTCGACCAGCGCGCGCACCAGTTCGGCTTCCCGGTCGACGCTCAGCACGCCACGGGCACGCCCGGCCGCAATGGCCAGACTGGCCAGCGCGGTGAGTTGTGCCGTCAATGCCTTGGTCGAGGCGACACCGATTTCCGGTCCGCAGAGAATGGGAAAGACCACGCCGGATTCGCGGGCAATGGTGGATTCGAGCGTATTGACCAGCGAGGCCACATGCTGGCCCTGGCTGGCGCAATAGCGTAGCGCTGCAAGCGTGTCGGCCGTCTCGCCGGATTGGGAGATGAACAGCGATAGCCCGCCCTTTTCCAGTGGCGGCTCGCGATAGCGGAATTCGGACGCCACATCGATATCCACCGGCAGGCGCGCATAGCGCTCGAACCAGTATTTTGCTACGGCGCCAGCAAAATAGGCCGTGCCACAAGCGCTGACCGTCAGCCGGCTCAGATCGGAGAAATCGAAGGGCAGCGTTTCGCGCAGGGCGACCCGCTCGGCGCCCATATCCACATAATGGCTCAGGGTATGGGAGATGGTCTCGGGCTGTTCGTAGATTTCCTTGGCCATGAAATGGCGGTGGTTACCCTTGTCCACCAATAGTGCCGAGGCCTGCGAAATCTGCTGCTCGCGGTGGACGATCGCGTCCATGCCGTCGCGGATGGTGACGCCGTTGGGTGTGATCACCGCCCAGTCGCCGTCCTCGAGATAGGTCAGGCGCGACGTGAACGGGGCCAGCGCCATGGCGTCCGAGCCCAGATACATTTCGGTCGTGCCATAGCCCACGGCCAGCGGCGCACCATGGCGGGCCGCAATCAGCAGTCCTTCCTGATCCCTGAACAGGAATGCCAGGGCAAAGGCCCCCTTGAGCTTCTTGAGCGTGCGCGCCACCGCCAGTTCCGGGTCGGCGCCATTGGCCAGTTCGCGGCTGACCCAAAGAACGACAGATTCCGTATCGGTCTGCGTCTGTGGCAGGTAGCCGTCCTTGGCGAGATCGGCCAGCATTTCGCGGAAATTCTCGATAATGCCGTTATGCACCACCGCTACCCGCTCGGTGGCGTGCGGATGGGCGTTCAGCTCGGTCGGCGCGCCATGCGTGGCCCAACGGGTATGGCCGATGCCGATCCGCCCATCGAGCGGCTCGAAAGCCAGCTTCTGCGCCAGATTGCCCAGCTTGCCCTCGGCCCGGCGGCGGTTGATGGCGCCATGTTCAAGCGTTGCCACGCCCGCGCTGTCATAGCCGCGATATTCGAGGCGCTTCAGCGCATCGACGAGACGCCCGGCGACCGGCTCACTGCCAACGATACCCACAATGCCGCACATGGTCTTATCCCTTCTTCGACTGCTTCTTGGCCGCAGCCTTGGCGAAAATCTCTTTTGCCCGTCCGGGCTTGGCCACCTGGCGGGCCCGGCCCAGGGCCAGCGCGTCGTCGGCCACGTCCTCGGTGATCACGCTGCCGCTGGCAACCAGCGCGCCCTTGCCCACCGTGACCGGCGCCACTAGCGACGAGTTCGAGCCAATAAAGGCCCCGTCGCCAACAATGGTCTGGTGCTTGTTGTAGCCGTCATAATTCACGGTGATGACACCCGCGCCGATATTGACCTCGGCGCCGATCGTCGCGTCGCCGATATAGCTGAGATGGCTGATCTTGGCACCCTTGCCGATTTCAGCCTTCTTGACCTCGACGAAATTGCCCACCTTGGCGCCTTCGCCCAGATTGGCCTCGGGCCGCAGCCGCGCAAACGGCCCGACCGATGCATTGGCGCCCACATGGGCCCCTTCGAGATGGCTGAAAGCGTGGATCACAGCGCCCTTCTCGATCACCACGCCCGGGCCGAACACCACATTGGGTTCGATGGTGACGTCGCTGGCGATCTCGGTGTCATAGGAAAACCAGACGCTTCGGGGATCCTTGAGCGTCACGCCCGCTTTCATGAAATCCTCGCGCCGCACGTCCTGGAACAGGCCCTCGGCCCGTGCCAGCTGGCTGCGATCGTTGACGCCCATGACGTCGTTTTCCGGCGCCACGCCATAGCCAACCTTCTTGCCGGCGGCATTGGCCAGTTCAACCAGGTCACCCAGATAGTATTCACCCTGCGCATTATTGTTGCCGACCTGGTCGATCAGGTCGCGGAAGACTTCGGCGCGGAACGCCAAAATACAGGCATTGCACAGCCCGATGCGCCGTTCTTCCTCGCTCGCATCCTTGTGCTCGCGAATGGCTAGCAGCCGCTCGCCATCGGTGATGAACCGGCCATAGCCAGTCGGGTCTTCCGGCTCGAACCCGAGAATGGCGACGTCCAGTCCGGCGTCCAGCCGGTCCAGCACCGCGCGAAAATTACTGCCGCGCAGCAGCGGGTGGTCGCCATAGACCACGGCAATATAGCCTTTGGCCGTCTCGAAGGCCGCGCGTGCCATCGAGGCGGCATGCGCCGTACCCTTGGCGATAGACTGCTCGAAATGCTCGATTGCGGGGTCCAATGCGGACACCGTCTTGCGGATCTGGTCGTGCCGCGGGCCAGTCACCAGCGCAATGCGGGTCGAGCCCGCCTCGCGTGCGGCGCGCGCCACGTGACCGACAATGGGCATGCCGCCCACCGGATGCAGGACTTTCGGCGTTGTCGATCGCATGCGGGTGCCTTCGCCCGCGGCAAGAATGATCGACAGCAATTCAGTCATGAGGCGTTCTCCGAGCGGCGATCTTCTCGTCGCCGATTTTCACAAATTTATGGCACGCAAGAGTTGGCGAACCGATAACAGCGGCGGCATTGTATTAACGGGCGCAAGACTTGATTCGACTGCGCCGCGGGGTGGCGTCATTGGCTAACGCATCGGAACAATTCCGGCAATCGGACGTCACCCTATGGGGTCTAGTGGCGCTGATTGTGGGCGGCATTGCCGTTTTCAGCGCCAATGTATCCGCGATCGTCCCGCCGAGCTTGCTGGCGGGCTTGCACAAGACCCGCCTTGAGGGCGCTTCGGTCGAGCAATTGCGGCTCGATGTCTCCGAGCTTCGCAAGGAAACGCTCCGCCTCAAAAACGAGAATACGACGCTGCTGACCCGTTTTGCCCTGCAGGAACAGTCGGGCGGAGAGGTGACGCGGCGGGTTGGGGCGCTTGAAGTCAGTCTGCCGCGCCTGCTTGAGGCGGTTCCCGACAGCGCCGAAATCGACCGCAGCATTCTGACCTCATCCATAGGCAATGGCGAGGCGGTGGTTTTTGCGGCCGAGGGGGGCAGCGTCAAGGTGAGCCAGCAGCCCATGCCGCAGGCGCTCCCGTCGGCTCCGGACAACCAGCCCCTGCCCGATCCGGTCGAAACTGCCAGTATAGATGAGACCCCGGCCGCGCTGGCGTTCGGCGTCGCTGTCGGTCCTGAAATTGCAGCCGCGGACGCGGGATTGGCCTGGAATGACATCTCCACCAAGGTTGGCCCCTTGCTGCTTGGCCTTGCGCCCCGCCTGGCCGACCAGCTCGAAGGCGATGGCAAGCGCATCGTGGTGGGCCCGATAGCGGAGATTTCTCAGGCGAGAGCCTTGTGCAACCGACTTGAAAGCGTATCGATTTCCTGCACGCCGATGCCGTTTACCGGCATCCCTCTCCCCAACTGAGGCAGCAAGAGGCGCAATTGCGGTTGACAGCCGAACTTGTCTGGCTATGTTCCGCCGCAACGCCAATAGCGTTGGCCGTTTCGGTCTGTGCCGGTAGCTCAGTGGTAGAGCATTCGACTTTTAATCGAATGGTCGAGGGTTCGACCCCCTCCCGGCATACCATCTCCCTTCATCATCGGGATCGTGACCGTGTCGCAAGGTAGTCTTGGTCTGCTCAAGGTGCTGGCCGTGACCGCCCTGACCTTCGCGGTCGGCACGCTGGTGATGCTCTATGTCATACTGCTGCTGGCCCGTTACGGCGCAAATCTGCCGATGATCGGGTCGCTGCCGCTGAGCGCGCCGCCGGAAATGGTGCCGCTGCTGGCCGACAACCGGCTGTTCACGACACTTGCGGCCGTCCATGTCACCGTGTCGGGCCTGGCCTTGCTGATCACCAGCAATACGATCGATATGGGCCTGCTGATCGTATCCAAGGCGGTGACGGTGGTGATCACCGCCCTGCTTGGCTTCGTCGGTGGCCACATGGCCTTTCTGCAGATCACCGAAGGCACGGCCTTCGCGCTGTCGCCGTTGACGCCGGTCCTCATCGTACTGGTCGGCTTCTGGCTGCTCTCGACCCTGCTCAGCGTGCCGACGCTGCGCCAATTGGGCAATCTGCGTTTTGTTGTGGCAGTGGCTTTGGTGCTGCTGGGACCGATGGTGCTGGTGGCGCTTTAGCGCGAATCCCATTCTCCACGGTGTCATTCCCGCGAAAGCGGGAACCTCCGTTTACTTCTCCAGCACCCTGAACAGAGGCTCCCGCTTTCGCGGGAATGACTCTGTGGGGAGAGACCTATTGTGGAAATGCCCCCACTTAAGCAGCCAGTGTCACCACGACGGCTCCGCGCGGGGTGGCCACCACCGTATGCTCATACTGCACACACGGTGCCGAAGGCGTGCTGATCAGCGTCCATTCGTCGTCTGGTGACTTCTGATCGGCCATGCGCCCCCCCAGGGACAGGAAGGGCTCGATGGTGAAGACCAGGCCATTGGTCATGCGGCGGCGCTCGGTCCTGTCGGGCCAGGTGGCGATTTCGCCTGGCTCGTCATGGAGGCTATCGCCCACGCCGTGGCTGGCGAGATTGCGGATCAGCGTATAGCCGCCCTTCTTGGCGAACTTGCCGATGGCCTCGCCGATATCGGCCAGTGGCGCGCCGGCCTTGACCGCACGGATGCCGGTCCACATGGCCTTCTTGCCGTCGCGGCAGAGCGCATCCAGCCGCTTGTCGCCGATACCCAGCACATAGGAGGCGCCGGTATCGGCGAAGACACCATGCTTTTCGGCCGAGACGTCGATATTGACCAGATCGCCCTCATGCAGCACCCGGTCGCCCGGAATGCCATGGGCGATTTCCTCGTTCACCGAGATGCAGGTTTCGCCGGGAAAGTCATAAGTGATCACCGGCGCCGAGCGCGCACCATGCTCGGCCAGCAGCCGCGCGCCGATCTCGTTGAGTTCGGCAGTGGTCATGCCGGGCCGCATGGCGGCCGCCATGGCATCGCGGGTAATGGCGCAGATGCGGCCGATTTCCCTAAGCTTTTCGAGCTGCTCTTCAGTGGTGATGGTCACGCGTTCAACCCTTGTTGGCGAGGTAATAGGCCAGCAGGCCCTGGGTGGAGCTGTCATGCCCCTCCCCGCTTTCCTTGCCTTCGACCTTGGGCAGCAGCGCCTTGGCGAGTTGCTTGCCCAGTTCCACGCCCCATTGGTCATAGGAATTGACGTTCCAGATGACGCCCTGCGTGAACACCTTATGCTCGTAGAGCGCGACGAGCGAACCCAGCGTTTCGGGCGTAAGCTGCTGATAAAACAGCGTATTGGACGGCCGGTTGCCGGGGAATACCTTGTGCGGCGCCAGTTCCTTGATCGCGGCTTTGTCGAGGCCCTGGGCCTTGAGTTCGGCGACAACCTCTTCCTCGGTCTTGCCCAGCATCAGCGCTTCAGACTGGGCCAAAACGTTGGCGACCAGCTTGTCGTGATGCGGCGGCAGCGATTCATGCGGCCGGGCGGCGATCAGGAAATCGGCGGGGATAATGTCGGTGCCCTGATGGATCAGCTGGTAGAAAGCGTGCTGGCCATTGGTGCCCGGCTCGCCCCAGACGATGGGGCCGGTCGACCAAGCGACGGGCTTGCCGGCCAGCGTCACCGACTTGCCGTTCGATTCCATATCCTGCTGCTGCAGATAGGCGGCAAAGCGGCTCAGGCGCTGGTCATAGGGCAGCACGGCATGGGTCGAAAAGCCCCAGACATTACGATACCAGACGCCCAGCAAGCCCATGATAACAGGCAGGTTTTCCTCGAGCGGGGCGCTGAGGAAGTGCCGGTCCATGGCGTCGGCACCCCTAAGGAAGGCGGCGAAATTGTCGTAGCCCACGGCCAGTGCGATCGGCAGGCCGATCGCCGACCAGACCGAGTAACGGCCGCCGACCCAGTCCCAGAAACCGAAAATGCGGTCTTCGCGGATGCCGAATTTCTGGCAGGCGGGGATGTTGGTCGAGACCGCAGCGAAGTGGTCGGCCACTGCCCCGTCGCCCAGCGCATCGGCGATCCACTTGCGGGCAGAACCCGCATTGGTCATCGTCTCGTCGGTCGTAAAGGTCTTTGAGGCAACGATAAACAGCGTCTTCCTGGGGTCGAGGCGCTTGAGGATATCGTGGATATGGGCGCCGTCGACATTGGAGACGTAGTGGGCGCGCAGGTCGGGGCGGGTATAGGGCTCGAGCGCCAGCGTCACCATGGCGGGACCAAGGTCGGAGCCGCCAATGCCGATATTGACGATATCGGTGAATTGCTCGCCGGTCTGGCCGCGGATTTCGCCATTGCGGACGGCATTGGTGAAGCTTTCGATATGCGACAGCACAGCGCGGATATCGGGCATGACATCCTTGCCGTCGACCGGCACCGGATGATCTCCCTGATATCTCAAAGCCATATGCATCACCGCGCGATCCTCGGTGATGTTGATATGTTCGCCTTCGCACATCGCGTCGCGGCGTTCCTCGACTCCGGCAGCACGGGCCAGGTCGAACAGGGCGGCCATGACGTCTTCGTCGATGCGGTTCTTGGAATAGTCCAGCAGGATCCCTGCCCCGGTCGCCGAATAACGCTTGAACCGGTTGGGATCGACTGCGAACTGCACGCGCATTGGCTGTTCAGCCAGGCGCTTCTTGAGCTTGCCAAGGGCTTCGAAACCCGCCTTGCGCCCCGATTTTGCCATGTAGATGAACCCTTTTCTGACGCTAAAGAACAGGCAGATCGCCGGCGGCCCATGCCGCGCGCGTTTCTGCCGCAAAATCGGTGAACCGCCCGGCCTCGATTGCGGTCCGGCAGCCCTGAACCAGCTCTTGATAGTAGTGCAGGTTGATCTGGGAAAGGACCATCGCGCCCAAAATCTCTTCAGTCTTAACGAGGTGATGGAGATAGGCGCGCGAAAAGCGGCGGCAATTTGGATTGGGCGAGGCCTCGTCGATCGGACGATGATCATCCTTATGCCGGGCATTTTTCAGGTTGATGACGCCGAAGCGCGTATAGACGTGGCCGTGGCGCCCTGCGCGAGTGGGGTGAACGCAATCGAACATGTCGATGCCCCGCCCGATGGCGCCCAGAATGTCGTCGGGCTTGCCGACGCCCATGAGGTAGCGCGGCCGGTCGGTCGGCAGCTCGGGGGTAATGTCCTCGATGACGCGGAACATCACGTCCTGCGGCTCGCCCACGGCGAGGCCGCCGACGGCATAACCATCAAAACCGATGGATTTGAGCCCCTGGGCCGAGCGGGCGCGCAGCTCGGCGTCGTCGCCGCCCTGCACGATGCCGAACAGGGCACGGTTGAGCTGATTGTTGAAGGCAGTCTTGGAGCGGTCGGCCCAGCGGAGCGACAGCTCCATGGCACGCTCGATTTCCTTGCGCTCGGCGGGAAGTGCAATGCACTCGTCGAGCTGCATGATGATGTCGCTATCGAGCAAGGTCTGGATTTCGATGGAGCGCTCGGGCGTCAGCTCGTGCGAGGAGCCATCGATATGGGACTTGAAGGTGACGCCGCGCTCGGTGAGCTTGCGCAATTGCGCCAGCGACATGACCTGGAAGCCGCCGCTATCGGTGAGAATTGGCCGTTCCCAATCCATGAATGTGTGCAGACCACCCAGCGAGGCGACGCGCTCGGCGCCGGGGCGCAGCATCAGGTGATAGGTATTGCCCAGCAGGATATCGGCGCCGGTGGCGCGGACCTGTTCGGGATACATGGCCTTGACGGTGCCGGCTGTGCCCACCGGCATGAAGGCGGGCGTCTGGATATCGCCGCGCGGCATGTCAATGCGGCCACGCCGGGCCATGCCATCGGTGGCGGAAAGGGTGAAAGTGACTTGTTTCATGGGCGCAGGTTCTAGACAATTGCCACGCGCGCGACAATGCATCTCGATCAGGCCGGCGAAAGTACGATTTGTCAGATTTCTGCCAAAGGTTTGATGGCGCAGTGGCGTCTAACGAAAGTGTCCAACTCGATTTCCCGGTGACCTGATGATCCGACTGTCTATCCTTGCTGCAACTCTGGCCTTCACTGCCATCCCTGCCCTGGCCCAGGACAATGGTCCGCTTGGTGATCGGGTGGGCGAATATGTCGGCTCCGGCGAGGGCGAGCTGAGCGCCGAGATCACTCATCTGCAGAACGACGTCTATGCCATTTCCATCACCACGACCGTACCGATGGAAAACGACATTCCCGGCTGCGGCGGCGGCATCGATGGCGAAATGATCATGACGGAGACCGGCGGCAATTTCTTCGTCGAGAACGAATTCTACGAACAGGGCTCGACCAGCCCGATGACCCGCGAGCGCTATTGCGAAATCGGCGTGACCTTCGACGAGGACGGCTTCCTCAACCTCGAAGAACGCAACGGTTGCATCAGCTATCACGGCGCTGCCTGCGGCTTTACCGGCCAGTTGCTGAATGTGAACGCGATCAACTGAGGTTCGCGATCGCCTCCCTCCCCCTTGAGGGGAGGGAACTGCATCGGGGCTTTCGTCACTCAGCGCGCTTGGCCCACTCCCCCGCCAACGCCTCCAGCACCGCATGCGTCGCCGTGATCCGTGCCGGGATCGGGAAGTTCTTGTTGGCCAGCATCACGACGCCGATCTTCTCCTCCGGCACGAAGGCGACATAGGCGCCGAAGCCATTGGTGGAGCCGGTCTTGTTGTACAGCGTCGGTTCCGTCGGGCTAACCGGCGGCGTCAGTTCGGTCGCGGGATTGGGTTCCATGGCCATGGTCGCCGCATTGCCGGCCAGGAGGCGCTCCAGCGATACCGGGAAGGGATATTGCTCCCATCCGAGCCCCTGCACCATTTCGCCCACCCGGAAATAGCCGATATGGGTGCCTTCGACTGCCTGCCGCAGCTCTGGCTCCAGGGTTTCAGGCGCGATATTGGCGTCGATGAATCGCAGCATGTCGGCGGTAGAGGATTTTACGCCATAGGCCTCGGCAGCCAGCCAGCCCGGATTGACCCGCGTGGGTTTACCGTCCCGGTTGTAACCCCAGGCGTAATTGTCCATCGCTTCCTCGGGAACGCGCATATATGTGCTGGTGAGACCAAGGCCCGGAATAATGGCTTTTTCCATCAGGTCGGTGAAGTCGCCATCGAGTGCCCGGGCGCCGAGGTAGCCGAATAGGCCGATGCTGGGATTGGAATAGCGCCGTTGCTCGCCCGGCGCCGCATCGGGCGTCCATTGCTGGAAATAGGCTTCCATGCCCGGGGCGTCGGGAAACTGCAATGGCAAGCCGCCGGCGGTATAGGTCGCCAGATTGAGCAGGGTCGCCTTGTCGACGCCCTTCCCCTCCAGCTCCGGCATATATTTGGACGGGTGATCGGCCAGCGACATTCCACCAATGACGACGGCGGATGCTCCCAGGGTGGCCGTGAAGGTCTTGCTGACCGAGCCCAGCTCGAACAGCGTATTCTCGCTGACCGGCGCCTTGGTATCCTTGGCGGCAAGGCCATAGTTGAAGAAATAGTGCTGACCGCCAATTGTCACCCCGACCGCGAGACCGGGCACGTCATGTTCCTCCAGCAGCGGCTGGAAAGCGGCATCCACCGCAGCGGCGATCGCCTCGGGTGCGTCATCTGCAAGCACGGCGATGGATGACAGACAGGTGGTGGCGGCAGCCAACGCCAGCGGCGCGGCTATCTTCTTGGTAATAAACAATTTACTTTCTCCCGAAGAGGCGAATGCAGGCGTCGGGGAGCAAGCCGGGGCAATGTGGCGGCAGTGGGGACACTATCCCCGATCGTCACCCTCATCCTCGATCGTCACCCTCGGGCTTGACCCGAGGGCTCTTTTTCTTAACCGTCGCGAGATGGCCGGTTACACCTATATTTTAGCAAACCACCCGCGCGGCAAACTCTATGTCGGCGTGACGAATGATCTCGTACGACGTGTCTATGAGCATCGAGAAGGATTGGCCGAAGGCTACACGAAAAAGCACAATATCAAGCAGTTGGTGCATTTCGACGTTCATGCCACCGTGCCCTTAGCCATCCAGCGTGAGAAAAATCTAAAGCATTGGGTGCGCGCGTGGAAAATAGCGCTGATCGAGGAGAACAATCCGGAGTGGAATGATCTCTGGTATGAAATCATTAAGTAAGAACCCTCGGGTCAAGCCCGAGGGTGACGAACTTGGGGCGTTCGCCGCGCCCTCTCGCTCCTCCGATCGCCCTCACTCCGCCCGGATCAGCAGTGAAGAATCCCCATAGGAGTAAAACCGATACCCTTCGGCGATGGCGTGCTCATAGGCGCCACGCATGGTGTCCATGCCGGCAAAGGCGCTGACCAGCATGAAGAGGGTGGATTTGGGCAGGTGGAAATTGGTCATCAGCACATCCACTGCGCGGAAGCGGAAGCCGGGGGTGATGAAGATGTCGGTGTCGCCGATAAAGGGTTGTAGCGTGCCGGTGGCACGGGCCGCGGTCTCCAGCAGGCGCAGGCTGGTGGTGCCCACGGCGATCACGCGACCACCCAGCGCCTTTTTGGCCCGGATGCGTTCGACCGTGGCCTGGTCGAGCTCGCCCCATTCGGCATGCATGACGTGATCGTCGGTGTCGTCCACCTTCATGGGGAGGAAGGTCCCTGCCCCCACATGCAGCGTCACCCGCTCGATGGTGACGCCGCGCTCGGTCAATTGCTGCAGCAAGGTTTCCGTGAAATGCAGGCCCGCCGTGGGTGCGGCCACGGCGCCGTCTTCGGCGGCATAGACCGTCTGGTAATCGGTCTTGTCGCGCTCCTCGATGCCGCGCTTGGCGCCGATATAGGGCGGCAGCGGCATGGCGCCGTGGGATTTGATGGCTTCATCAAGCTCAGCGCCGCCGAGATCGAATTCCAGGGTTATCTCGCCGGTATCGCCCTTGCCGGCGACGCGGGCGGTCAGCGCATCGGCCTGGCCATTGCCCAGCTCAAGCCGGTCGAGCACGGCGAGGCGCTTGGCCGGCCGGGCAAAGGCCCGCCAGGTATGGGCATCGACGCGCTTATGCAGGTTGAAGGACACCGAAGCCCGGTTTTCCCCGCGAATGCGGCTGCCGCGCAACTCGGCCGGCAGGACGCGCGTGTCGTTGACGACGAGCACGTCGCCAGGCTGCAGCAGCGTCAGCAGATCGGGGATATGGCGGTCGCTCAGGCCCTTGACCGGATCGACGACCAGCAGCCGCGCACTGTCGCGCGGCTCGGCGGGGTGCAGGGCAATCAGCTTTTCGGGCAGGTCGAAGTCAAAATCGGAAACACGCATGAGGGCTCCCTAGCACGGGTGGGCCTATGGGGGAATGCGCCACCCACCGAGTCATTCCCGCGAAAGCGGGAACCTCTGTTTTGGACGGTTCGGCAGGGAAACGGAGGTCCCCGCTTTCGCGGGGATGACATCGTGGAGGCGGATGATGCTGTGGAGTAAATAACGCCGTGGGCAGTTGGAGAGTTTGGCGGAGCGACCGATCAAAACGCCCGGATCATCACTGCGCCCGCAACAAGCATAACCGCGCCCGCCACGCGGCCGAGCGAGATTTCCCGCACCGCCATGCCCATGAAGCCGACCTTGTCGAGCGCCAGGCCCGCCAGCAATTGACCGGTTACAGAGAGAGCCATGACGGCGGCGGCGCCGATCATGGGCGTCAGCATGATATTGGAAAAGACGTAGAAAGCCCCGAGTACGCCGCCTGCCACGAAGGTCCAGGGGGCGGGGGCGCCGAAATTGATGGTGGCGCCCTTGGTCTGCACGAAGATCAGCGCGATGGCCCACAGCACGATGGCGCCTGCGACGAAGGACACGCCGGCCGCGGCGATCGGCAGGCCAAGGCCCTTGCCGAGCTGGGCGTTGATCGGGGCTTGCGTGGCAATGCAGGCGCCAGCGACGACGCCCATCAGCGCCCAGAGGAGAGTATCCATTTTCATCTATCGTATCGTGGTTTGGGTGGGCGAAGCTCGCGAGACGGCATACGCGCGATGAGGCCCGTTGAGAATATCGGTGTCATTCCCGCGAAAGCGGGAACCTCTGTTGTGCGATGCAGGAAAGAAAACGGAGGTCCCCGCTTCCGCGGGGATGACATTGTGGGAGGCGTAAGCCCCTCGGGCACCTTCTCCCAAGAGGGGGAGGAAGGCTCCGTGCCCCTCTCCCGCAAGGGGAGAGGGGAAGATTCGTGATCGGCCTTTAGGCGGCGATATCGGCGGCGACTTTGACCGAGATCATCTTGTCGGGGTTGATGACGGGCTCGCCGCGCTTGATCTGGTCGACGAATTCCATGCCTTCGATGACCTTGCCCCAGACGGTGTACTGCTTGTTGAGGAAAGGCGCATCGTCGAAGCAGATGAAGAACTGCGAATTGGCGCTGTCGGGATTCTGCGCGCGGGCCATCGAGGCGGTGCCGCGGACATGCGGCTCGGCGTTGAATTCCTGCTTGAGGTCCGGATACTTCGAACCGCCGGTGCCGCGGCCCTGGGGGCAGCCGGTCTGGGCCATGAAGCCATCGATCACGCGATGGAACACGATGCCGTCGTAAAAGCCTTCGCGCGCCAGCTTCTTGATATGGGCGACGTGATTGGGCGCCAGGTCGGGGCGCATGGCGATAACAACCTTGCCCTTGGTGGTTTCGATGACGAGGGTGTTTTCGGGATCGGTGATCTCGGCCATGGTCTTGCAACTTTCGTGTTGGGGGGATTTGTGCCCCGCATGTAAGGAATGTTGGCGTTTGGCGCAACCCAAGCAGGTCGCGCCATTGGCCTACTTATATTCGATCTTGGCCGAGACGATCTTGCCGGGGTTCTGCACCATGCCGGACTGGTCGGTGCCCTTGGGCAGCGCATCGACATATTCCATGCCGGAAACCACCTTGCCGAAGACAGTGTATTGGCCATCGAGGAAGCTGGCATCGGCATAGGTGATGAAGAATTGCGAATTGGCCGAGTTCGGGTCCTGCGCGCGAGCCATGCCGAGCACGCCGCGCTGGAAGCTTTCCTTGTCGGTGAATTCAGCGGCCAGATCGGGCAGCTCGGAGCCGCCCATGCCGGTGCCGGTCGGGTCGCCCGTCTGGGCCATGAAGCCGTCGATGACGCGGTGGAAGACCACGCCATTGTAGAAGCCTTCATTGGTGAGCGTCACGATGCGCTCGACATGCTTGGGGGCCAGCTCGGGCAGCAGCTCGATATCGACGTCGCCGCCTTCGAGGGTGAGAATCAGATGCGGCGTGCCGGTCTGGGCGAAGGCGGGAGCGGCGAAGGTGGCGGCCAGAACAGCGGCGGCAACCAGGGCAAAGCGGCGGGTAAAGGCGATCATTTCGATTTCAGGGCCTTGAGTACGATTTGCGGGACAAAGGCGGAAATATCGCCGCCCATCTCGGCGATCTGGCGCACCAATGTGGCCGAGATATGCCGCACAGGCGGGCTGGAGGGCAGGAACACGGTCTGCAGATCGGGCGCCATCTGGGCGTTCATCCCCACCATCTGCATTTCGTAATTGTAATCGGTGGTGTCGCGCAGGCCGCGGATGATCAGCTTGGCGCCGTGCTCGCGCGCCGCATTGACCATGAGGCCGGAGAAATCGACGATTCTGAATTCGGTATCGGTGCGCTTGCCGACCGGGGCCAGCACCTGCTGCAGAATCTCCAGCCGGTCGGAATGGGCAAAAAGCGGCGTCTTCTTGCCGGCATTGATGCCAACCGCGACGACGAGCGTATCGACCAGCTTGCAGGCCCGCTCGATGACATCGAGATGCCCATTGGTCAAAGGATCGAACGAGCCAGGATAAAATCCGACGAGCTTGGTCATAGGGCCCTCCCCCTGTTTGGCGCGGTTTGTGTCATGGGTTGATGACTGAATGCAAGCGCTGAACCGCGTGGCGCGTGAACACGTCGAGCCTGTCGGGCCCGACATCCTGCTCCATCAGGCTCCAGCCGAGCCGCTGATAGAAGCCCTGCATATGCGGCTTGGCGCAGAGATAGACCGGCGACATGCCCTGTTCGAAGAGCCTTGCCGTGGCGACTTTGAGCAGGGCTTCGGCAATCCCCTGCCCGCGCATTTCGGGCTCGACCCAGAGGGCCGCGATCCAGGGGGAAAGAAGCGGCCGGGCGGCCAGGTCGGATTCTATGGCTGTCGCGGTGCCGAGGAACTGCTCGCCATCGGTCGCGACGAGACTGAAGCGGAATGGTCCGCCTGCCAGAACGTCGGCCAGGGCTGTTTCGACATCGCTGAGCGCGGCGCCGTATGGGCGCCAAAATGCCTGCCAGATTCGGTCGGCGACGATGGGTTTGAGATCGGGGGTGTCGTTCAGATCCAGAATCTTCATCGGATTGCGCCGCTGCGCTGCACGATGAGGGCTGCCGATGCCAGCACCAGCAGCACGACGCCACCCGCCAGGAAGGCCATGCCGGTGCCGTAGGCGGTGGCGATGACGCTGCCGATAAAGGGGGCCGAGAGCATGACGGCCATGGTGACGGCCTCCCCGGCGGCGAAGACGCGGGCAATGCGGTCAGGCGGGGCTTCGGCCT
Source organism: Devosia yakushimensis (assembly GCF_030159855.1). Lineage (NCBI taxonomy): Bacteria > Pseudomonadati > Pseudomonadota > Alphaproteobacteria > Hyphomicrobiales > Devosiaceae > Devosia > Devosia yakushimensis. Next base: position 1,753,679 of record NZ_BSNG01000001.1, read on the forward strand.
GGATGATGGTGCGGTAGGGCACGAGCATGAAGGTGGTGGAGCCGGCGGCGATGGCCATGGTGAGGAAGAAGAGCAGGACAGGTGGCTTGAGGTCCGTTATGGCCGCTGCGGCGATGAGGCAGGCAATGATGCCGGCGACGAATGCGCCGGTGATCATGCCGCCAATGGGATTTTTGGCGGTGACCCGCCCGGCCAGCATGGCGGCAAAGAGGCCACCGGCGCCGGAGGCGGCGATGGAAAGGCCGAAGGCTGTCGGGCCATAGCCGAATTCGTCGGCCAGCAGGGCGATCAGCGTGTCGTAGAGGAAGAAGGCGAAATAGGCGATGGCCGAGAACACCAGCGCGGCCAGCAGCAGGCGGCTGCGGCGGAATTCGGCGGCGCCGGCCAGAAGTTCGGAGCGGAAATCGCCCTGCGGTTCCGATGGTGGCCGGGCCGGCAGGTTGAGCCGCAGGACAATGGCGGCGGCGACAAGGGAGAGCACGGCATTAATGCCGAACACGCCCTGGGCCGGCATGACCGCCAGCAAAAGGCCGCCCAGCGCGGGTCCCGCGATCTTGGAGGTCTGGTTGATGGCTTGGTGCAGGCCATTGGCGGCCGAGAGCATTTCCGGCGGGGTCGTGGCCTGGATGGCCGCCTGGCGAGCCGGATTGAAGGCAGAATCAACGCAGCCGCGCACAAAGACCAGGATCAGCACGATCGCCGTATTGGGCGCGAAGAGCAGCGCCAGGGTAACCACGCCCCGGCCCAGATTGCTGAGAAAAAGCACGCGCCCCAAAGGCGAGCGGTCGACAACCATCGAGAGCAGCGGGCCGGCCGTTACATAGGGTAGCGTCAATGCCAGGGCGAAGAGCGCCATGACGAAAGGCCCCTCGCCCCACACAAAGACCAGCAGCGCCACCACGGCGGCATAGTCCAGCCAATCGGCGAAATCGGCCGGCAGGCTCGCCGCGGCCAGCCAGCGTGGCGCCGGCAGCGCCATGAGCGACCGGTAACCGGACGATTGCGGATCGGCCATCAGGCGCGTTTCTGCAGAGCCAGCCACACGCCGCCCATCATCAGGATGACGCCCGAAACCCGGTTGACCAGCCGTACACGGGCCGCGGTCAGCAGGTGCCGGGCCTGCCCGGCTGCCACGGCATAGAGGCAATCGCTGGCGGTAGCGACGGCCATGACGATGAGGCCCAGGATCATGATCTGGCCAAAGGCGGGCCGGCTCACATCGATGAATTGGGGTAGGAAGGCGCTGAGGAACAGCAGGGTTTTGGGATTGGACCAATTGGTCAGGGCACCCTGCCAGATATAGCGGCCGATCGGCAGGCGCGCGCCATCGGCGAAATTGAGCCGGCCGGAAGAGCGGAACATTTTCCAGCCGATCCAGATCAGATAGGCGGCGCCGACCAGTTTGATGATTTCGAAGGCACCGGAGACGACGTTCATCACGGCCTCAAGGCCAATGGCGACGATGAAGACCATGCTGAGCATGCTCAATTCGGTCCCCAAAATGGTGAAGAGCCCCGCTTTAGTGCCGCCCGCTAGCGAATTGGCGATCACCACCGATACCGACGGCCCGGGAATGATGGAGAACAGCAGGCAGGCCAGGATGTAAGGCAGAATGATTGCGGGGTCGATCATGGTGGCTCCTTACAGGAGCCGGTGATGGACTCCTACCGAGGGTGAGCAAGCCATTGTGTGGGGGAAAGTGCAAGGGGGTGCGTGGGTTGCAGTTGCCGGGGGTGGATACACGTCTCGCAACAATCACCATCGCTTCCCTCGGGCTTGACCCGAGGGTCTCTCTCAACCCGGCGCAAGCGGCGGGTGGCCCTCGGGTCAAGCCCGAGGGAAGCGATAGAGGGTGAGGTGAATCGGGAGATAATCTCGGCCGGCGACCCATAGACCGTTTCTTCTCCCCGACGTCATTCCCCGCGTAGGCGGGAATCCATCTTCCAAGTTCCTCGGAGCGAAGAATGGATTCCCGCCTACGCGGGAATGGCGCTGTGTGGGACGAGGTCGTGGCAGAGCCCCCCAACACCCAGGAAAACAAAAAAGGGCGCCGAAGCGCCCTTTTTCTTATTCGCTAGGAGGTGTTTCCGGCGCCTCTGGAGCTTCCGGGCCGTCCGGGGCTTCCGGGCTGTCCGGAGTTTCCTCATCTTCCTCGGGCTCGCTGATATGCTCGACCGAGACGACCTTCTCGTCTTCGGCGGTGTCGAAGACGATGACGCCCTGGCTGCCGCGCGAGACGATACGGATGGGCTTGTCGCCGCCCACCGGCAGGCGGATGGTCTGGCCGCCGTCGCTGATCAGCATGATCTGGTCGTCATCGGCCACGGGGAAGCTGGCGACGAGGTTGCCATTGCGCTTGTTGACCGCCATGGCGACGATGCCCTTACCGCCACGGCCGGTGATCCGGTATTCGTGGCTGGAGGTGCGCTTGCCATAGCCGTTTTCGGAGATGGTGAGGATGAACTGCTCGACCGCGCTCATCTGGGCATAGCGTTCCTGGCTCAGTTCGCCGGCAACCACATCGCCCTCGTCCGAGCCGTTTTCTTCGCTTTCACCCTCGCCACGCACGGCGCGGCTCATCTTGAGATAGGCGGCGCGTTCTTCGGCGCTGGCATCGGAGTGGTTGATAACAGCCATGGAGATGACCGTATCGTCCTTGGCCAACGCGATGCCGCGCACACCCATGGAGTCGCGGCCCTTGAACACGCGCACATCATCCACCTGGAAGCGAATGGCCTGCCCCAGCGCCGTGGTCAGCAGCACGTCATTATTGGCGGTGGCCGTCTCGACGCCCACGATCGCATCGCCCTCATCGAGCTTCATGGCGATCTTGCCGTTCTGGCGCACTTCGACGAAGTCGGCCAGCGAGTTGCGGCGCACGGTACCGCGCGTCGTGGCAAACATGATGTCGAGATTGGCCCAGCTGGTCTCGTCCTCGGGCAGCGGCATGATGGTGGTCAGCCGTTCGCCCTGTTCCAGTGGCAGGATATTGATCAATGCCTTGCCGCGCGCATTGGCGGCCGCCAGCGGCAGACGCCACACCTTGAGCTTGTAGGCAATGCCCCGATTGGTGAAGAACAGCACCGGGGTATGGGTATTGGCGACAAAGAGCCGGGAAACGAAATCTTCCTCGCGGGTGGCCATGCCCGAGCGGCCCTTGCCGCCACGGTTCTGCGCCCGATAGGTCGAGAGCGGCACGCGCTTGATGTAACCCTCGTGGGAAATGGTCACCACCATGTCCTCGCGGGCAATCAGGTCCTCGTCGTCGAAATCGCCAACAACGTCGGAAATTTCGGTGCGGCGCGGGGTGGCGAACTGTTCCTTGATCTCGGTGAGTTCGGTGCGGATGATCTCGATCACCCGTTCGCGCGACCGCAGGATATCGAGATAGTCCTCGATTTCCGCGCCCAGGCCGTTGAGTTCATCGCCGATTTCATCGCGGCCCAGCGCCGTCAGGCGGGCCAGGCGCAGCTCGAGGATGGCGCGGGCCTGTTCCTCGGACAGATTGAACGTGCCGTCATCATTGATGCGGTGACGCGGATCGTCGATCAGCTTGATCAGCGGCTCCACATCGGCCGCCGGCCAGCGGCGGGTCATCAGTTGCTCGCGCGCCGTTGCCGGATCGGGCGCGGTGCGGATCAGGGCGATAACTTCGTCGATATTGGCCACGGCCACGGCCAGGCCCACCAGGATATGGGCGCGGTCGCGGGCCTTGTTGAGGAGGAACCGGGCGCGACGGGTAACCACCTCGTGACGGAAATCGATGAAGGCGCCGAGGATTTCCTTGAGGTTCATCAGCTGCGGCTTGCCGCCATTGAGCGCGACGAAATTGCAGCCGAAGGAGGATTGCAGCGCAGTGAAGCGGTAGAGCTGGTTGAGCACGACATCGGCCAGCGCATCGCGCTTGATTTCGACGACGACGCGCATGCCCTCGCGCGAGGATTCGTCGCGCATGTCGGCAATGCCCTCGATGCGCTTGTCGCGCACCAGTTCGGCGATCTTTTCGACCAGCGCGGCCTTGTTCACCTGATAAGGCAGCTCAGTGATGATGAGCGCCTCGCGCTCCTTGCGCACTTCCTCAACCGCAACGCGCCCGCGCACCAACACGGAGCCACGCCCGGTCTCGTAGGCCGAGCGGATGCCGGCGCGACCCAGGATAATGCCCCCGGTGGGGAAATCGGGCCCGGGCAGCACTTCGAGCAGTTCTTCGGTCGTGGCGTTCTCATTGTCGAGCAGCAGCAGGGCTGCGCTGATGGTTTCGCCCAGATTATGGGTGGGAATATTGGTGGCCATGCCCACCGCGATGCCGCCGCCGCCATTGACCAGCATATTGGGAAAGCGCGCCGGCAGCACGGTCGGCTCCTTTTCGGAGCCGTCATAGTTTTCCTTGAAGTCGACCGTGTCCTTGTCGAGATCATCGAGCAGGGAATTGGTGATCTTCTGCATGCGCACTTCGGTGTAACGCATGGCGGCGGGCATATCGCCATCGACCGAGCCGAAATTGCCCTGCCCTTCCACCAGCAATTCGCCCATGGAAAAATCCTGGGCCATGCGAACCAGGGCCATATAGACCGACTGATCGCCGTGCGGGTGGTATTTACCGATAACGTCGCCGACCACGCGGGCCGATTTGCGATAGGGCTTGTTGTACTCGTAGCCATTCTCGTTCATCGAGAACAGGATACGGCGATGCACCGGCTTCAAGCCGTCCCGCACATCGGGCAGCGCCCGGCTCACGATCACGCTCATGGCGTAATCGAGATAGGATTTGCGCATCTCGTCGGTGATCGAGATCAGGGAGATATCGGACGGCTGCGGCGCGCCGGTTCCGTTGTCAGGCGTATCGGTCACTGGGTGATTCTTGCTTGTTCGAACTAGCCAATATGTAAGCGATTTCGCCCGGAATTGCTAATTTTAGCCGGGGGAAGCTGTGGAGAGCACGGCGCGCCGTCTGAATGGACCGGCTTGACTCGGTGCTCCTGGCTTTGTATTTACTCAACAACGTAATTACGTATATGAGCAAATATGCAGGACCAGCTCACCATTACCTTCGCCGCCTTGGCCGATCCGACACGGCGGGCCATCCTTGCCCGGCTGACGGAAGGGCCGGCCACTGTCAATGAACTGGCCGAGCCGTTCGCCACCACCCTGCCGACGATTTCCCGGCATCTCAAGGTGCTCGAGGAGGCGGGGCTGGTCGTCAAGGAGCGGTCCGCACAATACCGGCCCTGCCGGCTCGAAACGGCTCCGCTCGAGGCCGCCGATCAGTGGATTGGCCAATACCGGGCCTTTTTCGGTGAGCGGTTCGACCGGCTCGGAGACCAATTGAACACCATGCTCAAGCCCAAAGGAGACGCGTCATGAATGGCCAGCCTCAAAAGCGCGGTTTCACTGTCACCCGCACCTATCCGGTGCCGCCCCAGGCCGTCTTTGCCGCCTGGACCGAGCCCGATCTGCTGGGCTGGTTCTTCAATCCCGGCATGCCGGTCGAACAGGCGCCCGAGGTCGACCTGCGGGTTGGCGGCGCCTGGCGGCAGCTCATGGTCGAGCATCCCGGCAAGTCCTATGTGACGGGCGGGATTTATCGCGAGATCGACCCGCCGAGGAAGCTGGTCTTCAATTTCGGCGCCGTGGGCGGCTGGCCCGATCTCGCCGGCGGGCTGGACGATGCCCTGCTCGTTACACTGCTGTTCAACCCCATGCCGGGCGGCGGCACGGAAATGATCTGCCGGCTTGAGGTCCCGCCCCATGTCAGCGACGAAAAAGCGCGTGAATGGTTCGCGCTGGGCATCGAAGCCGGTTGGTTGCAGACGATCGAGCGGCTAAAGCTGAGTTGAGCGAAAAAGCCGCCGGGGGAGACGACGATGACGCTGCTAAAACCGCGAGCCCTTGCGGCCGGCGACCGGATTGCCGTGGTGAGCCCGTCCTGGGGCGGGCCGGGCATTTTTCCGCAGCGCTATGAGGCCGGCAAGCGGCAGCTCGAGGCGGAGTTCGGCGTCACGGTGATCGACATGGCACATGCCAGAGCGGATGCGGCTTGGCTTTCGGCCAATCCCCAGGCCCGCGCCGAGGATCTGATGGCGGCCTTTGCCGACGAATCCATCGCCGGCATATTCAGCTCGATCGGTGGGGACGACTGCATCCGGCTGCTGCCCTATCTCGATCTCGAGGTCCTCCGGCAGAATCCGAAAGTGTTCCTCGGCTTTTCCGATACGACGAGCCTGCACCTAGCCTGCTACGCGGCGGGGATTACCTCATTCTATGGTCCCAGCATCATGGCCGGCTTTGCCGAGAATGGCGGCATGCACCGCTATACTGCCGATGGCGTGCGGCGGGTGCTGTTCAGCAGCGAACCGGCGGGCCCGGTGCCGCTCAATACCGAGGGCTGGACGGCCGAGCGCCTGGAATGGGGCGATCCGGCCTTGCAGCAGCAGCGGCGGCGCCTGCAACCGGCCGATGCGCCGCTTGTGCTGCAGGGCCACGGCATTGCGGAGGGGCATTTGCTGGGAGGCTGCGCCGAGGTGCTGGAAATGGTCAAGGGCACGGCATGGTGGCCGCCGCTCGAGGCATGGCGCGGCGCGATCCTCTTCATCGAAACCTCCGAAGAGGCGCCGCCTGTCGAATTTCTGCGCTATTGGCTGCGCAATTATGCGGCGCAAGGCATTCTGGGCGTGCTGAACGGCATTATCCTGGCGCGGCCCGATCCCAAGGGCGACGCCCATTATCGCGAGAGGCAGGAGCAGGCGCTGCTGACCGCGTTGGGCGAAGCCGGGCGCGCCGACCTGCCGGTGTTGTCGGGCCTCGATTTCGGCCATACCCAGCCCATGCTCACCCTGCCCTATGGCGCCAGGGTGCGGATCGATTGTGCCGCCGGGCGGCTCACTATTCTGGAGGCGGGAGTGGCCTGACGACGCAACTCCGCGGCCCTATCGGACATTTTCTCTGCAAGTGACACAAGCATCCGGGAGGAATGATGAACGTCTCGAACCTTCAGCTACAGGGGCTCTATCTGGCCGTTGCGTCCATCAACAATGCGCTGGTCGCCAAAGGCGTGCTGACGCGCCAGGAGGTGGACACCGCCCTGCGGCGCGCCGAGCAGACCGCCCTGGGCGACGAGCGGCTGACCGAGGAAATGAACCCGTCCGGCCGCGACGCCGTGGCTTTCCCTGCCCGGCTGCTGCAACTGGCCAATAACAGCGCATCGGAAACCAGTATCGCCTCGTTTGCCGAGCTGGCCAAAATGGTCGGGCAGACCAAGGGCCATTATCCGGACGAAGCCTAGCCCCCGATCGACCTCACTGCGGGCGTCATCCCGGCGCAGGCCGGAATGACACCGTGGGTGATACGAGTCCTCAGCCAATGACCTGCGCCAGTTCCCAGGCATGGCCGGCCGGGTCGGCGAAGGTGGCGGTGCGGCGGCCCCAAGGCCGGTTGATGGGGCCGTTGAGGAATGTGACGCCCTTGCCTTGCAGCTCGGCATAGGCCGCATCGACATCGTCGACCCGCACGGTAAACAGCATGCGCGGCCCTGAATCCGCCGCGCCGACGGGCGATGGCGTGACCAGCATGGGCGCTTGACTGGCCCGCAGCAGGTTGATCATGGCGCCCGAAAATTTGAGCAGCGCCGAGGCTTCGTCCTCGCCGAGAACTTCCGGGTTGAAGACCTTTTGGTAAAAGGCCTTGGCGGCGCCGATATCCTCGACGAATAGCGTAACGACTTCGATGGCATCCAAACGCATGGATTTGCTCCTTGTTGCTGAGTGACCGGCATCCGGTCATCTCCGCGACGCTTGGCTGCACAAGGCTTCGACTATTCGCCGAAGAAAAAATCAGGCCGCCTTGTCGAAATCGGTGCGGGAGCGATCGATCTGGCCGTAATGCTGGTCGGCCCAGCGGATCAGATAGCTGAGCGGCTCCGTCAGCGAACCGCCCAAAGCGGTCAGCCGATACTCGACCGAAGGCGGCTTGGTATCGAAGACATGACGCGAAATCAGCCCGTCCCGCTGCAATTCGCGCAGGGTCTGGGTCAGCATCTTCTGGGAAATATCGGGAATTTCGCGGCGCAGCTGGTTAAAGCGCCGGGGGCCGGCCGCCAGCGTCAATATCAGCAGCATGCTCCATTTGTCGCCAATCTTGTCGAGCACGCCGCGCACCGGGCAATTGCCGATCGGCCCGGCATTGCTGCTCCACTTTTCGACATAATGGCTGGCTTCCTCTTGCAAGGTTCGCACGTGAGTTACCTCCAGGTGACGTTGTCCCGAGAAAGTGCCTCCTTTCGCCGCGCCAAATGGCATCCTAGATAGGCACTCTCTAATCGATACCTACTCTCTCGGCGCATCTGCTGCAAGGGAGCGGTGCCAACCAAGGAGAGACAAATGGCAGATTTCAAGAACAGCGCCCTGCTCGTCACCGGGGCTTCAGGACATTTCGGGCGCCTGGCGGTCGAGGCCCTGCTGGCGCGCGGCGCCACCAAGATCATCGCCGGCACGCGCGATCCGTCCAAGCTGGCCGATCTGGCCGCCAAGGGCGTTGAGGTGCGCAAGCTGGACTTCAACGACAAGGCGAGCCTTGAAGCCGGCTTTGCCGGGGCCGAGCGCGTGCTGCTGATCAGCACCGACGCGGTCGGCAGCCGCATCGAGCAGCAGCGCAATGCCGTTGCCGCCGCCAAGGCTGCCGGGGTCAAGCACATTGTCTATACCTCGGCGCCCAATCCGCGGCCCAATCCCGGCACCGGGGTTTCCCCCGAGCATTACTGGACCGAGGTCGCCATCGCCGCTGCGGGGCTCGACTTCACCTTCCTGCGCAATCACATCTATGCCGAAATCACCCTGCTGGGCGCCGGTTCGGCCATCGGTTCGGGCCAGCTCTATGACGCCACCAATGGCGGTGGCCGCTCCTATGTGGCGCGCAAGGACGCGGCCGATACCGCCGCAGGTGCCCTGCTGACCGCCGAAGGCCAGCTCATCCTCGACGTCACCGGCCCCGCCGCCGTGACCCAGGAAGCGCTCGCCACCGAATTCGCCAAGCTGAGCGGCAAGCCGGTGGCGCGCGTGGGCCTCACCACCGACCAGCTGCGCGGAGGCCTGGTCGCCGCCGGCCTGCCGGCCGGCATGGCCGATGTGATGGTGGCCTTCGATATCGACGCGGCTGGCGGCTATCATGCCATCGTCACCGATACGGTGGAGCAGTTCACCAACCGCAAGCCGGAAGCGCTGGAGGCATTTCTGGCGGCCAATCGTGGGGCTCTGGCGGGGTAATATCGCAGCGCGGCGCCCGAATGGTGCCGCGCTACCCGCCTGCTTGCCAGAGGTCGTTTTTCCTCCACGGTGTCATTCCCGCGAAAGCGCGAGGTTTTTGTCCCCTGGTGGGGCCGAAAGCATATCCCTCCCCAACCTCAATCGCCTCGCTCGGGCTTGACCCGAGGGCCTCTCCCAACCCGGCGCAAGCGGCGAGTGCCCCTCGGGTCAAGCCCAAGGGAAGCGGCGGAGGTTGAACCAGCGCTGCCCCTGCTACGCTATCCGCGCCCTTCCCCGCATCAGTCGCAGAATGCCGCAAGCCCCATGCCTTGTTTCGCGGCGCGAGCAAGCATCCCGTGCATCGTCTCGAACGCGGCACGCGGCCCACGCTCAGCGCCGAGCGTGTCGGCATTCGCGTTGAACACGCCCAGCATCGTCAAAACCTGGTCCGGCCGCAGTAGCGTGTCGTCGAAATAGCTGAGGTCTGCTCCCGCTTGCCTGCATTGGTCCAAGACAGGAGCCAGGGAGCGATGCGCAGCGAGGTCGATGGAACCCGCATGCTCCAATCCGCGTGGGTCCTCCGGCATGGCGGAGCACGAAGAAGGGACGAAATAGATGTCGAACATCGCTTGTCGCTTTTTGGGGGTAATAGGGTGGTCGTCGAGGGCGAGGGCTTAACACATCTTTTGGGCACCATCCCTCCCCCACCCACAATCGCCTCCCTCGAGCCTGACCCGAGGGCCTCTCCCAACCCGGCACAAGCGGCGAGTGGCCCTCGGGTCGAGCCCGAGGGAAGCGCAGCGGGTGTTATTGAATTGAGCTCCATCCCTCCCCGCTGGACGGCTCACCACCAAACCCGGTAGGACTGCGCCAGCGTCGTGCGCGTTGCGGAGTCGGTATCCTTTGGCTGGTTCGTGGTTCAGGCGTCTCTGGGCGCGGTTGGTGTACGACCGCTCGATCGGTTTCGGTCTTGAGCATATCGGGCTGGCCGCCTTGCGCTATCCGCGCGCCATTGCGCTGGCCGTGCTGGCCTTCAGCATAGTCTGCGCCACCCAGATTCCCCGCGCCTGGGTCGATGGCGACCTGCTGCGCATCTATGCCCATTCCGGGCATTATTACGATGCCTATGAGCACCTCTCCGACACGTTCGGCACCTTCGAGAACGACCTTTACCTGCTGGTCAGTTCGCCCACGCTGACCCAGCCCGAAACGCTGGAGCAGGTGCGTGAGCTGGCCTTCGATCTCGAGCTTAACGAATTCGCCGTCGGCACCATGTCGCCCTTCACCCTGCGCAAGCCCGATGGCGGCGGAACATCCGTGCCGGCCGTGCCCGAGGGGATGACCGATTTCGCCCAGGTCGCCCTGGCGCTGAGCCAGTTGCAGCAGAACGATCCGATGATGCGCAATCTCATCACGCCGGACCTCACTGGCGTGGTGCTGATCATGTTCCCCAATCAGGACATGGTGCGCGAGCATGGCACGAAGGCAATGATCGCCTCGGTGCGCGACACCATCGCCTATTATGCCGATAGCGACATCGATGTGGAGCTGACCGGCCCGCCCATCTGGACCACCGAAATGGTCAATGCGGCGGTATCAGACCAGATCAAGTTCACGCTTTGGGGCTTTGGACTGGGCACGTTGATTGCGCTCTTGGCGCTGCGCTCGGTGCCCGGTGCGCTGATGGTGGCTGCTACACCCTTCGTGGCCGTCATGTGGACCATGGGCATGGTGATCCTGCTTTTCGGATCGTTCTCCTTCCTCACCATCATCGTCACGACGCTGGTATTGGTGATCTCCTTTGCCGAGTCCATGTTCTTCGTCTTCAACTGGCTGGCCTATTGGCGTGCCGGGATGGAGCCCAACAAGGCGGTCGATGCCACGGTCAAGCTGGTCGGCCCCGCCACGGCGCTGACCATGCTGACGACGCTGGTGAGCTTTGCCTCGCTGGCGCTGACACCCGGCCAGGGCATTCGCGAATTCTCGATTGCCGGGGCCATCGGCTCGGCCCTGCTGTTTGTCTGCCTCATGACCTTCATGCCGCTGATGCTGAAGGCGGCCTTGCGCATCGGCTTCAAGGCGCCGGGGCGGCCGAGCCTGGTGCTGACCGCGCCACTGCCGCTGAGCTGGTTCCTGGCCAGCCGGTTCGGGCGGCCGCTATCCATTCTGGCCATAGCTGTCACCCTATTGCTGTTCATTCCCTATGGCCTGATCCAGCCGCATTTTTCCTTCGAGGATTTCGTGGCCCGCGATTCCAGCGCCCTGGCGACGGCGGCTGAAATCGATAGCGGCGTGGGCGGGGTGGCGCCGATCTATATAAGGGTGCCGCTCAAGCAGAACGATCCCGATGTCGGGGACGCCGATTTCGAGACGATCAAGGCCGCCCACCAGATTCTCGAGCGGCATCTGGGGCAGAACAAGGTCATCTCGGCGGCCAGCGCCAGCAATTACATCGAGAGCGGTTTCAGCCGCGCCGAGGTGCTGGAATCGGTCGGCCCGTTCATGCGCCACCGCTTCGTCACCGACGATGGCTCGCAGGCGCTCATCACCGGCTTCATGCCGACCATCGTGGATTCCGATGCCCTCAAGCAATTGGTGGAGGATGTCGATCGGGAACTGGCGGCGGCCGGGGTGGAAAATGCCGAGATCGGCGGCTTCCGCATTCTCACCACCTATGCCACCGACCAGATCGTGCGCGGGCTGCAGCTCGACCTGACGCTGAGCGTGCTGGTCAATCTGGCGCTGATCGGCTTTGCCTTCCAGTCCTTCCGGGTGGCGCTGGCTTCGGCCATTCCCAATCTCTTTCCCGTGCTGGGCACCGAGGCCTGGCTTTATTTCAGCGGAGCGGGACTGCAGCTCACCACGGTCATCGCCCTCACCATCGCCTTCGGCATTGCGGTGGACGATACGGTGCATTTCCTCTCCCACTATCTGCATGGCCGGCGTGAGGAAGGCCGCACGCATATGGAGGCGATCAAGCACACGCTCGAGCGGATTGGCGGCGCCATTGTCGGCACCACCATTATCCTCTGTTCGGGCATGGTCATCGTGGTCTTTTCCGACATGCCGCAGGTGGCTCTGTTCGGCACGCTCTTCGTCTCGACGCTGGGCTTTGCCCTGATCGGGGACCTCTTCATCCTCCCGGCGCTGCTAGCGGCGGGCGGCAGGTTCTTTCAGCCCCTGGGCCGTATCCGCGTGCGCATGGCCGATCACGATCCGACGCCGGACGATCCCACCGGCGAGGCGGCGACTGAAATTATCCGTTCTAATCCCAGCACGACATAGGGAGCCCGCTTGCGCGAAAATTTGCCGCCCCATTACAAGAATAGGACGATGATTCGGCGCGTTCGCCGTGGAGCCCTGGTGCAATGACTTTTCTCGGACCTTTGTCGCGTGCCGCAGCACTGACGGGCCTGCTCTTTTCGGCGGTTTTCGGCGCCCTACCGGCTGCCGCCGCACCGGCCGATGTGGAATTGCTCAAATCCTATATCGGGGAATGGCGCGGGCGCGGCACCGTGACCGGGGCGAATTCGGAGACCGTGGTCTGCCGGCTCTCGCTCAAGCCGGGCAATCAGGACAAGGTCAATTACACCGGCCGCTGCACCGTGGCGGGCAGCCAGCTCTCGATGAATGGCACGATCGCCTATATCGAGGCCAGCAAGCGCTATGAAGCGGCCATGACCTCCAATGTCGCCTTTACCGGCCTTGCGGTTGGGCAGAAGCGCGGCGGCGGGCTGATCTTCAATCTGCGCGAGCGCGACCAGGACGAAGAGGGCAAGGAAATCGGCATCACGGCGCAGATCGCGCTCAATGGCGGCGCCATCGATGTCAATTTCGAGGTCATGTATATTGCGACCGGCGAATATATCCGCGCCCAGGTGCCGTTCAACAAGTAGTCGGCAACTCCTTGAAATCATGAAGTCTTAACTGTGCTGCGCTAGCGTTCGGACAATCGAACTCCTAGGACGAGCGCCAGTGCGCCCCATGCAGTCATCCGCCGCCTTTCTGGGCCACCCGCCTTCGGGCGAGGCAAGGCCTGCGGCGCTTGATGCGCGGCTCGACCGGGTCCGGCAATTGCTTGGCGTGGATGGCGCGGCGCTGGCTTTTGCCGGCAGCCAGGCCATGCAGATCCTGTGGCAGGCCGGCGTCAGCGGCCAGATCGCCAAAGACCTGGCCGAATTGCATGCCCATGCCGCGCAAGGCACCGGGCCGCTTGTCATTGCCGATACCGGCCGCGGCGCCGTCCGCTTTTATGCAGGTATTCCGGTGACGTTTGGCGAGGGCGAGCCGCTTTTGCTCAGCCTGTTCGATGCCAGGCCGCGGAGCGCAGCCATGGCGGGCCAGCTGGGCATTCTGGCGCAGGAGGTGTTTGGCGGGGATAGCGAGCAGCGCAGCCAGGCCATGATCGTCCGGCTCGAATCCGAGCTTGCCGAGCGCGAGCAAGCCATTGCCGACCTGCTGGCCACGCGCCGGCGGCAGCTCGAGCTGTTCGAGCGCGCCTCCAAGACGGCCCGGATCGGGGTCTGGGAATGCGACCTCAGCGACAATAGCCTGACCTGGAGCAACGGGGTCTATGACCTGTTCGAATTCCCGGTGGGCTCGGTGGTGACGCGCGAGGAAACCCTGCGCTGCTATTCGGACGCATCGCGCGAGGCCATGGAGCGGGCCCGCGCCAAGGCCATCGCTGAATGCAGCGATTTCAGCCTCGATGCCGAGATCACCACCGTCAAAGGCCGCCGCCGCTGGATGCGGCTGACCGGTACGGTCGAGACGCGCAATGGCGTCGCCACCCGCATTTTCGGCATGAAGCAGGACATTACCGAGGAAAAGCTGCTGGCCGACCGCACGCGCTATCTGGCCGAATTCGACGTGATGACGGGGCTGGCCAATCGCAGCCAGTTCCAGGCGCGGCTGGCCGAGCTCGACACCAGGCCGATCGGCGCCTTGCTGCTGGCCGATCTCGATAATTTCAAGCAGATCAACGACACCTATGGCCATGCGCTTGGCGACGAATGCCTCAAGGAGGCTGCCGCCCGCCTGCGCGATGCCTGCCCGGCCGCCGAGCTGGTCGCCCGGATCGGGGGCGATGAATTCGCGGTTCTGTTGGGGCATGAGACGACGCCGGGGCAAATCGAGGCCGTGGCCGAACGCATCGTGGCGGAAATCGGCAAGCCGTTCATGCGGCTGGGACAGATGCTGACCCTGGGTGCCTCGGTGGGCGTGGCCTACCCCGACGGCAGCCCGGCTCCCGATCTCTTCAAGCGCGCGGATACCGCGCTTTATGCGGCCAAGGCCGCCGGACGGAACACCAGCCGGACATTCCATGCGGGGCCGCAGCACACGGTGAATTAGCTTCTGAGGCTCGCGGTACCCCCTCCTAACCTCCCCCTGATAGGGGGAGGGACCGTCTGGTGGTTTAGGACGCGATCTTGCCCAAGAGTGGAGAGATCCCTCCCCCTATCAGGGGGAGGCTAGGAGGGGGTATCCCAGGATATAACGCCACGACCCGCACAAAAAAGGAGGCCGGCGGCCTCCTTTCAACGTCTGGTCCCCGCCTCAAAACGGGATATCATCATCCATGCCGCCGGGCTCGAAGGCCGGGGCGTTGGAGGATGGGCGCTGGCCGCCGCCACCACCGGCCGGGCGCGCACCGCGGAAGCCGCCGCCATTGTCGGCGCTGCGGAAACCGCCATCGCCGCCGCCGGCATTGTCGCCGTCGCCACGGCCATCGAGCAGCGTCAGGTTGGAATTGAAGCCCTGCAACACGATTTCGGTGGAATATTTATCCTGGCCGGACTGGTCCTGCCATTTGCGGGTCTGCAACTGGCCCTCGATATAGACCTTGGAACCCTTGCGCAGATAGCTTTCGGCCACGCGGGTCAGGCCTTCCGAGAAGATCACCACGCGGTGCCACTCGGTCTTTTCGCGCTGTTCGCCGCTATTGCGATCCTTCCAGCGCTCCGAAGTGGCGATGGACAGGTTCACCACCTTGCCGCCGCTGGGCAGATTGCGCACTTCGGGATCGGCACCCAGATTGCCGACGAGGATCACCTTGTTGACGCTGCCTGCCATAGCAAAATCCTTTCAATTCAGTCCCGGGCCTTTCCGGCCGCCGGGACGCTCACATATTGCATTGCCGGGGCCAGCGGCCCCTTGGTCGCCGGACCTTACTCCGCCCTGCCCCGTCCCGCGCGCCAAACTTGGCGTTTTGAACAGAAGTGACGGGCCCTTGCACAATTGTTCTCTATATGTTCCAATTCTTAACGCAGGTCAAGCCCGCTGCTGACACAGTTTGTCAGCAGGGCTCGGCCAAGCCAGCGGCACTCCACCCATCCGTTGCGAGATCATGATTGGATTATGCTCAGGCTCTCTGGCTTTATCTCGTGCTGTTGTTCGGCATCATCATCGTGCCCGGCATGGACATGTTTTTCGTGCTGGCCAATGCGCTGACGGGTGGACGGCGCGCCGGGCTCGCCGCCACGGCGGGGATCATGCTGGGCGCGGTGGTGCATACTCTCTTCGGGGCGCTGGCCGTGGGCGTGCTGACGCAATTGCCGGTCGAGGTTTTCCGCACCATGATCCTGGTCGGCGCGGCCTATATGGCCTGGATCGGCTATACGCTGGTGCGCAGTTCGATCACGGTCGACCATATCGGCAAGGCCCAGAGCCGGTCGGGCTGGGTGGCGTTCCGGCAAGGCACCATCACCAATCTGCTCAATCCCAAGGCCTATATGTTCGTCATAGCCGTGTTTCCGCAATTCATCCGACCGGAATTCGGCCCGGTTTGGCAGCAGGCATTGGTCCTGGGCATCATGACCATCTCGATGCAATTGCTGATCTATGGCGGGCTTGGGCTCGCCGCCGCAAGGGCACGCGACGCCCTGATCGGCAACCCGCAGGTTACGCAATGGATCGGCCGTGGCGCGGGCGTGCTGTTCATCCTGGCAGCCGCCTTCGCCGCCTGGCATGGGATATTCGGTCATGTCGGGGCTTGACCGAATCCAGTTTGTTCCTTTTATGTTCCATATGCGACAGTGAAAGGCGTTTTGCGCAACCCTGCCCTGACACGATAAGGTGACGCCGGGGCGCAAGGCCCGGTAAGATGGCCGCTTGCGGCCAAGACGGTTGGCTCCTATCTCTGCACTTGCCAGCCAATATGACCCGTACTTTATATGCCGCCTGTGCCTGACACGGCGCAGCCAGCCATGGACTTCGACAATGATGCAAAAGCCCAGCCAGAACCGAGAGATCGTCGTGCGCGGCGCCCGCGAGCACAATCTCAAGGGCATCGATGTCCGGCTGCCGCGCGACAGCCTGATCGTGATGACGGGGCTTTCCGGCTCGGGCAAGTCGTCGCTGGCCTTCGACACCATCTATGCCGAGGGGCAGCGGCGCTATGTGGAGTCGCTCAGCGCCTATGCGCGGCAATTCCTCGAAATGATGCAGAAGCCCGACGTGGAGCATATCGAGGGCCTCTCCCCCGCCATTTCCATCGAGCAGAAGACCACATCGCGTAACCCGCGCTCTACCGTTGGCACCGTCACCGAGATCTATGATTACCTGCGTCTGCTCTATGCGCGCGTGGGCATTCCCTATTCCCCGGCCACGGGCCTGCCCATCGAAAGCCAGACCGTCAGCCAGATGGTGGATCGCACGCTGGAGCTGCCCGAGGGCACGCGGCTCTATCTGCTGGCGCCCATCGCGCGCGGCCGCAAGGGCGAATACAAGAAGGAACTGGCCGATCTGATGCGCAAGGGCTTCCAGCGCGTCAAGATCGATGGCGAATATCACGAGATCGAGGATGCGCCAGCCCTCGACAAGAAGTTCAAGCACGATATCGAAGTGGTGGTCGACCGTGTGGTGGTGGGGCCCGATATTGCCGGCCGGCTGGCCGAGAGTTTCGAGACGGCGCTGAAACTGGCCGATGGCATTGCGCTGATCGAATATGCCGATGAGAAGAACGAGGATGGCACGCCGCGCCAGACTACGTTCTCGGAGAAATTCGCCTGCCCGGTGAGCGGCTTCACCATTACCGAAATCGAGCCGCGGCTGTTCTCGTTCAACAATCCCTTCGGGGCCTGCCCCGTCTGCGACGGGCTTGGAACCGAACAGAAGATCGATCCGGACCAGATCGTGCCGGATACCTCGCTCTCGCTGCGCGACGGCGCCATCCTGCCCTGGTCCAAGACCAGCGCACCTTATTATCTGCAGACCCTCTCGGCTGTGGTGAAGCATTTCGGCGCCTCGACTGGCACAGCCTGGTCCGACCTGCCCTTCGAGGTGCAGCATGCCGTGCTCTTTGGCACCGACAAGACACCGATCAATTTCGTCTATGACGATGGCCTGCGCCAATACAAGACGACCAAGCCTTTTGAAGGGGTGATCGGCAATCTCGAGCGCCGGTACAAGGAAACCGAAAGCGCCGGCATGCGCGAGGAAATCGAGAAATACATGTCGGCCAAGCCGTGCGTGGCCTGCAATGGCTACCGGCTCAAGCCCGAGGCGCTGGCCGTCAAGATCGATGGCCTGCATATCGGCCAGGTTACCGAGCAGTCGATCCGCAATGTCTCGAAGTGGTTTACCGCCCTGCCCGAGCGCTTCACCCCGACCCAGAAGCAGATCGGCGAACGCATCCTCAAGGAGATCACCGAGCGGCTGAACTTTTTGAACGATGTGGGGCTGGAATATCTCTCCATGTCGCGCAATTCGGGCACCCTGTCGGGCGGGGAAAGCCAGCGCATTCGCCTTGCCAGCCAGATCGGCTCGGGGCTGACAGGCGTGCTCTATGTGCTGGACGAGCCCTCCATTGGCCTCCATCAACGCGACAATGCGCGGTTGCTCGATACGCTGCGGCGGCTGCGCGATCTGGGCAATACGGTGATCGTTGTCGAACACGATGAGGATGCCATCCTCTCCGCCGATTACGTGCTCGATATCGGGCCGGGTGCGGGCGTGCATGGCGGCCATATCGTGGCCGAGGGCACGCCGCAGGACATTCTCAATCACCCCGATTCCTTGACGGGCAAATATCTGTCGGGCCGCATGGGCATTCCGCTGCCGGCGGAACGGCGCGTGGCCAAGAAGGGTAAGGCGCTCAGCGTCAAAGGCGCGACGGGCAACAATCTCAAGAATGTCTCGGTGGATGTGCCGCTAGGCATGTTCGTCGCCATTACCGGCGTATCGGGCGGCGGCAAGTCGACGTTGATGATCGATACCATGTACCAGGCCATTGCCCGGCGGCTGAATGGCGCCCGCGTGGTCCCTGCCCCGCATGAAAGCCTCACCGGCCTCGAATTCCTCGACAAGGTCATCGATATCGACCAGAGCCCGATCGGCCGCACGCCGCGCTCCAACCCGGCCACCTATACCGGCGCCTTCACGCCGCTGCGCGAATGGTTTGCCGGCCTGCCCGAGGCCAAGGCACGCGGCTATGGCCCGGGCCGGTTCAGCTTCAATATCAAGGGCGGCCGTTGCGAGAAGTGCGAAGGCGACGGCGTGCTCAAGATCGAGATGCACTTCCTGCCGGATGTCTACGTCACCTGCGATGTCTGCAAGGGCAAGCGCTACAATCGCGAAACGCTCGAGGTGCAGTTCAAGGGCAAGTCGATTTCCGACATCCTGGACATGACCATTGACGAGGCCGTCGATTTCTTCTCGGCCGTGCCGGTCATCCGCGACAAGTTTGCCACCCTGCAGCGGGTGGGGCTGGGCTATGTCAAGGTCGGCCAGCCGGCCACCACCCTTTCGGGTGGCGAGGCGCAGCGCGTCAAGCTTTCCAAGGAGCTGTCCAAGCGCGCCACCGGCCGCACGCTCTACATGCTGGACGAGCCGACCACGGGCCTGCATTTCCACGACGTGGCCAAGCTGCTCGAAGTGCTGCATGAGCTGGTCGAGGGCGGCAATACGGTGATCGTCATCGAGCATAATCTCGAAGTCATCAAGACGGCGGACTGGATCATCGATCTGGGCCCAGAGGGCGGCGATGGCGGCGGAGAGATCGTCGGCGTCGGCACGCCCGAGGACATCGCGGCCAATCCGCATTCCCACACCGGCACCTTCCTCAAGGAAGTCATGGCCCGCCGCCCCATGCGGGCCAGCCAGGCAGCGGAGTAGGCTTGAGCGCGAGGTGGTTGGGGCGTTTGCGCGTGTATCGGTGGTGCGCCGACGACTCCCCACCACAATCGCCCTCGGGCTCGACCCGAGGGCGATTGCGATTGTGCAGCAACCGGTGCTCCACTGATAAGCCCGCGGATGGTTGAGAGCCTCAACACCCCCGTGCCACAAAACGCCGCGCTGGATGCTAACAGTCTGTTAGCCGATCTCCGCCACGTGCCAACAGCCGGCCAATCCCGCCACATCATACCTAAGTCTAACACCATTATGACAAAGCGCGGATTCGGCCATGCGCTCGCTGCATGATGCATTTGTAGTTTGAGCCATGGCGCTTCCTAGCGAACAGGATCATCTTCCTAAGCGTCGCAGATCTTCATGGAGGACCTGACCGATGTTCGTGCGTGCTGTATGGCGCCTCAAGCGCCTGGTGGATTTGAAGCAGACTTTGCGTGAGACGGACGTGCCATCCACGCGAGACGCCGACCTGCTGGGGATCTCCGGCCCCGACTTCTCCAAGATGACCAAGGGCCTGTTCGACCGCTGATCCCAGCCATGCCGCTGGTGGCAGAGGCGGCCGCCGGTTCGCCACCCGGCGGCCTTCCGCCTGCCGCATCGCTTAACCGGAAATGAACGAGCCCGGTTAATGCCCCGCGCAGAATGCATAGCTCGTTTGACCAATCTCCCACTGCTCATTCGGCAGGCGCTGCCCTAAATATAGCCTCGTAAACGAAAGGAGACTACCAAATGGACATCCGTAAAACCTTCAAGAAGTGGGCCGCCTACCAGCAGACCGTCCGTGAGCTTGCCGCTCTCGACAATCGTCAGCTGAATGACCTTGGTATTTCGCGCACCGACATCAATCGGATTGCTCGTGACCATGCCAGCTCGCTCTAAGATTTGCTGCACTGAATTTTCAGACTACGCAAATCGAACACCCGCCTCTCTCTGAGACGCGGGTGTTTTGCTTTTTGGCCGGCAATTCACCCGATGAAATTGGACCGGCAGCTTACCCAACTTATCCCCGCCCCTTGAGCGGCATGATAATCTCCCAGCTACAGTTGTTGCGCTCGGCCTTGCTGCTTGCTACCTGACGGCCATGCAAAACGAACCTATTCATATCATCGGCGGCGGGCTCGCCGGGTCTGAAGCTGCGTGGCAGGCGGCCGAAGCGGGCGCCACGGTTATCGTCCACGAAATGCGCGGCGTGCGCAGCACCGACGCGCATAGCACCGACAGCTTTGCCGAGCTGGTCTGCTCCAATAGCTTCCGCTCCGACGACCACGAACAGAATGCCGTTGGTCTGCTGCACGAAGAAATGCGGCGCCGCGGCTCGCTGATCATGCGAGCCGCCGACCTGCACAAGCTGCCGGCGGGCGGCGCGCTGGCTGTGGACCGGCACGGCTTTTCCGACGAAGTCACCCGCGCCATCCACAACCACGCCAATATCACAGTGGTGCGCGAAGAGATTGCCGGCTGGCCGCCAGAGGACTGGAAGAATGTCATCATTGCCACCGGCCCCCTCACCTCCCCGGCGCTGGCCGATGCCATCCTTGCCAAGACGGGCGAGGATTCTTTGGCGTTTTTCGACGCCATTGCGCCGATTGTGCATCGCGACAGCATCAATATGGACATTGCCTGGGCGCAGTCGCGCTATGACAAGGCGGGGCCCGGCGGAACAGGCGCGGATTATCTCAACTGCCCGATGAACCGGGATCAATACTATGCCTTTGTCGAGGCACTAATCGCCGCGCCGCTGCATGAGTTCAAGGATTGGGAAAAGGTACCCTATTTCGACGGCTGCCTGCCGATCGAAGTCATGGCGGAACGCGGCGTCGAAACGCTGCGGCACGGCCCGATGAAGCCGGTGGGGCTGACCAATCCGCGCGATCCACTGGTCAAGAGCTATGCCATTGTGCAGCTGCGGCAGGACAATGCGCTGGGCACGCTGTGGAACATGGTCGGCTTCCAGACCAAGATGCGCTACGGCATTCAGGCGGAAATCTTCCGCATGATCCCGGGCCTGGAGAATGCGCAATTTGCCCGGCTGGGCGGGTTGCATCGCAATACATTCCTTAATTCGCCCAAGGTGCTGGGGCCGGACCTCAAGCTCAAGGCCGATCCGCGCATTCGCTTTGCCGGGCAGGTTACGGGCGTCGAGGGCTATGTTGAAAGCGCGGCGGTGGGGCTGATCACCGGGCGGCTGGCCGCGGCGGAAAGCCGCGGCGAGAGCCTGGCAACGCCGCCGCTGACGACGGCGCTTGGCGCGCTGGTGGCGCATATCACCGGCGGGCATATCGAGGCGGAAGGCTATAGCGGGGCGCGCAGCTTCCAGCCGATGAATGTCAATTTCGGGTTGTTTCCCGAGGTGACGATCACCAAGCCCGAAGGCGTGGGCCGCTGGCGAGGCAATGACAAGACCATTGCCAAGCGCAAGGCGATCACTTCGCGGGCACTTGAAGATCTGAAGGGCTGGGCGTAAGCGCCCTGCCCCTCTACCGATTGCGCAACGACCACCATACAAGACGCGTGATCTTGCGCCAGTCGGCCTCGTCGGGCGCCGATGCGAAGGCATTGCGTGGCGTATCAAGCAGCGCCAGTTGCGCCTTGAGCACTGCAATCGCCGCAAAGGCGGGCTTTAGCCTGCCGGGCAGCGCGCTAATGGCAGCATCGGCCTTGGCGAGATGGCCCGTCGCCAGTTCGGTAATCTGGCCCAAAGCCTCGATCACGCCTTCGCTCTCCTGGCCGGAGAAGATTTCGCGTTCCGTGACGCCGTTGGCGGCGAAGATGGACCAGGGGAGCATGATGCGGCCTTGGGAGGCGGTGTAACCGAAGGCGCGCAGATGGCCGACCATGGCGTGGGCGACGCCCAGATGGCCGGCAGCGTCGCCGGTTTCAACGGGTTCGCCTTCATTGAGGACCATGGCGGCGAGCTGGTAGAGGGTCGAGGCCGTCTCCCCCGCATAGCCCTCGAAACTTTCTAGATCGGGCATGGGATCGTCATAGAGATCGAAACGGCGGGCCGCGATCAGGCGCTGCAGGGTACCGGCGGGAATGCGGTAGCGCTCCATGGTGCCGAGCAGTGCATCGGCCACGGGGTTTTGCCTGACATCGCCATGGCCCTGCCCGCCGACAGCGTCGGCCCACCATTGCAGGCGGATTTCGCCGGGAGCCGGGTTGCTGACGCGGTCGCGCACCGAGGCGACGTCGGCATTGAAGGCGTAGAGCGCGGTGATGGCGTCGCGCCCTGCCCCGCTCAATACGAGCGTGGCGAGGTAGCGGTCGCGATCATTGGCGCGGAGATCTGCCGCGGCATGGGCGAAGCTTTCGACGGCCATCAGCGGGCCCGATCGACGGCGATAAGGGCCGCGGCGACGGCGCGTTGTTCGCCGAACAGAACATTATAGGTGCGAACGGCGCCGCCGGTGCCGATGGCCTCGACGATGACATTGCGCTCACGGAAGGCCTGGCGGATCGTGGGATCGAGCGCGGCGATGTCGTGGCCAAGGCCGATAAACAGCACGTCGATGTCGTCGGCCACGGCGAGGACCGGCGCGAGGCTTTCGAGGGTCAATTCGGCGAGCGAGGTCACATCCCAGGCGTGCATGCCGGTAGGCAGGCAGAGCAGCGAACCGCGATGGGAGAGGCCGGCGAAACGGAAGCCGCCATTGCCATAGGCGTCGAGGCCGACCTGTTCGGGATAGTGTCCCGTTTCGTTCAACGCTGTCTCCTGCAGTCCTGGCTTTCGACTAAACGTTCGAGCGTGTTGAGAGCACCTTCACCCTTGATCCCTCCCCACAAGGGGGAGGGAGACGATGGCTGATGGGTCGCCGTCTTAGTTCCGCTCTTTAGACAGCCGCGCCGTCGGCGGGCTTGCCCTTTTTGTCGGTCTCGTCGTTTTCGGCGCGCGATTTGAGGCCGAAATTGATCAGGATCGGGCCGCTGACGATGATCGAGGAATACATGCCCACCAGCGAGCCGAAGGTCATGGCGATGGTGAAGCTGCGGATGACTTCGCCACCGAACAGCACCAGCGGTACCAAGGCTAGGAACACAGTGAACTGGGTAAGCGAGGTGCGCACAATGGTCTGGTTGATCGACAGGTCGATCAATTCAGGCAATGGCATCTTGCGATGCTTGCGCAGATTCTCACGTATTCGGTCGGAAATAACGACGGTTTCGTTCAATGACAGACCCACAAGAGTCAGCACGGCCGCGATCGAGGTGAGGTTGAACTCGAGCCCGGTTATCGAGAACAGACCTATAGTCATGATCACGTCATGGGTCGTGGTGGTGACCGCGGACAGCGCGAACTGCCATTCGAAGCGGAACCAGATGTAGATCAGGATGGCGCCGAGCGCGACCAGGACGGCGATAGTGCCAGCCCAGGCCAGTTCGCCCGACACGGTGCCGCTGACGGCCTCGGTGCGGCGGATTTCGTAATTCTCGGTGGCAAGCGCATCGCGCACCTTGGCGACGGCGGCCTGATCGGCATCCTGCCCACCCTCCTGCGCCTGAACGCGGACCAGCACGTCTTCGGGGGTGCCGAAGCCCTGCACCTGCACTTCGCCCAGTTCGAGCCCGTCCAGCAGGCCGCGCACCACGCCGACATCGGCTGGGCCGCCGACATGCTGCACTTCGATGGCGGTACCGCCGACGAAGTCAATGCCGAGGTTGAAGCCCTTGACGAAGGCCGAGCCGATCGAGAGCACGGACATCACGATCGAGAAGACGATCACATAACGCGATATCTTCATGAACGGGATCTTGGTGCCGTCCGGGATGAAGCGGAAATGCTGGATCTTGAGGACCTTGGGGCGCACGGCGCGATACCAGAGGCCGACCAGATAATTGGTGACGGTATAGGAGGTGAAGAGCGAGGTGAGGATGCCGAGCGCCAGGGTCACGGCGAAGCCCTGCACCGGGCCGGAACCCAGGAAATAGAGCACGATGGCGGTGATGAGCTGGGTCAGGTGGGAGTCGACGATAGTGCCCCAAGCGCGCTCGAAGCCTGCATTGATCGATTGCAGCGGCGATTTGCCGGCGCGCTGTTCTTCACGCATGCGTTCGTAGATCAGCACGTTGGCGTCCACGGCCATGCCGATGGTGAGCACGATGCCGGCGATGCCGGGCAGTGTCAGGGTGGCGCCGAGCATGGAGAGGGCGCCGAAGATCAGGACGATGTTGAGGATCAGCGAGATATTGGCGAAGACGCCCCAGACGCCATAGGCGATGACCATGAAGGCGATGACCAGCACGCTGGCGACCACGCCGGCGGTGAGGCCCGAGCGGATGGAATCCGCGCCAAGGCTGGCGTCGACGGTGCGCTCCTCGACGATATCAAGGCTGGCCGGCAGTGCGCCGGCGCGCAGCAGCACGGCAAGGTCATTGGCCGATTGCGTGGTGAAATTGCCGCTGATCTGGCCGGTGCCCTGGGTGATGGGCTGCTGGATGACCGGCGCGGTAATGACGGTATTGTCGAGCACGATGGCGAAGCGCTGGCCGACATTGGCCGAAGTGATCTGGCCGAAGGTGACCGCGCCACGCGTATCGAAGCGGAAGCTGACCACGGGCATGGCGCGCTGCTGGTCATAGCTGGGCTGGGCATCGACGAGGGATTCGCCGCCAAGCGCCACGTCTTCATAAAGCAGCTCGCTGCCGCCATCCTGGCTGGGCAGGATCATGGTCCCGGCCGGGAGGCCCTGGGCCTCCGCCGTTGCGGCCGACATGCCGGGATAGACCATGTGGAAGGTCAGGCGCGCAGTGCGGGAGATAATGTCCTTGAGGCGGGTGGAATCGCCGAAGCCGGGCACCTGCACCAGAATGCGATTGGTCCCCTGGCGCTGGATGGACGGCTCGGTGGTGCCAAGCTCGTCGATACGGTTGCGGATGACTTCGATGGATTGCGCGACCAGGGCGGAGGTGCGCTGGCTGATGCCCTCGGGGGTGAGGGTGATGGTCAGCTTGCCATCGGGCGTTTCGCCATAGGCGAATTCATTGACGCCGCCGACCGCGAACATACCGTTGGAAACGGTGTTCTGCAGGCTTTCGATAAGCGTCCTGGCCTGATCCTTCTGGGTCGGATCGGTCAACTCGATGGCGATGGAATTGGTTGCCGGATCGGTGGTGATCAGATTGCCGATGCCGTTCTGGCCCGCCAGGATATTGCGGGCGTCGCGGCGCACGCTTTGCAAGCGCTCGGACACGATGCCTTCTTCACTGACCTGCAGCAGCAGGTGCGAGCCGCCCTGCAGATCGAGACCCAGAACCACCGTCTGCTTGGGCAGGAAGCTCGGCCAGGCATCGCGCACATCCTGGGGAAGGAAGCTGGGAACGGCGAAAAGCACGCCCAGCAAAGCAACGATGGCTATGACAGCGGTTCGGATCGGCGAAAATTGCATCTGTGCAGTCCTAGAGGCAGAAAAGCCGGAGCCCTTGGGCTCCGGCACAGAATAAGCTGCTTACGCAGGCTTGTTGTCGTTGACCGGTTCGGCCTTGGAGCGCACATCGGAAATCATGCCGCGCACCAGCTTAACCTTGACGCCTGTGGCGATCTCGACTTCGAGGTCTTCGCCATCGACGGCCTTGGTGACCTTGCCAACAATGCCGCCAGTGGTGACGACCGTGTCGCCGCGGCGGATGGCCGACAGCATGGCCTGCTGAGCCTTGAGACGCTTCTGCTGCGGACGGAAGATCAGCAGCCAGAAAATCACCACCAGCAGCAGGATCGGCATAAGCTGGATAAAAATATCGGTCATACCGCCACCGGCGGGGGCCCCGGCTGCCTGTGCATAAGCGGGCGTTACAAACATGAAGCGTGCTCCTTATCTTTTCTTCTTGGCTGTGGAGGGGTCGGCGCCAGAAACCGGCATCGTTCTACGATGCAGTGGACGCATATGGGCCTGACTGCACTTGCGCCCCGGTCAAAATCGGGCGGACTATACATTTGCACCCCTGCGATTGCAAAGGCATTCGGGGCGACGCCAATTGCCGCGCCGACGACAAGGAAAAAGACTTGAAGACCAAAGACCAACTCACTGAAATTGCTGCATCCTTGGCGCAGATAGCCCGTTCGCTGGAGGCGCTTGCTCCGCCTGCGGCCACCCCTGCCCCAACGCTTGGCAGCGCTGATGCCTATCATTGGGATGGCGATGCCGGAATCTTGATGGCTGTGCCAAAGGTCAGCCGAGTGCCATTGGGCATGCTCAAGGGAATCGATCGGGTGCAGGATATCCTGCTCAAGAATACCGAGCAGTTCGCCCGCGGCCATGGCGCCAACAATGCGCTGCTGTGGGGCGCGCGGGGCATGGGCAAGAGCTCGCTGGTCAAGGCGATCCATGGCGATATCGTAGCGCGGGATGGATTTGAGCGGTTGGTGCTGATCGAGATTGCGCGGGAGGACCTGGAAACCCTTCCGGCCCTGATGCGGCTGATCGGCAAGGAAGAGGCGCGCTTTATCGTGTTCTGTGACGATCTGAGCTTTGATAGCGGCGAGACCAGCTACAAATCGCTCAAGACGATCCTCGATGGCGGGCTCGAGGGGCGGCCGGACAATGTGCTGTTCTACGCCACATCCAATCGCCGCCATTTGATGCCGCGTGACATGATCGAGAACGAGCGTTCGACAGCGATCAATCCCGGCGAGGCAGTAGAAGAAAAGGTGTCGCTATCGGACCGGTTCGGCCTGTGGCTGGGCTTTCACAATTGCGACCAGCCGACATTCCTCACCATGGTCGAGGCCTATGCCGACCATTACGAGCTGGGGCTGGACGAGGAAACGCTGCGGGCGCGAGCCATCGAATGGGCGGCAACACGCGGGGCGCGATCTGGACGCGTCGCGATCCAACTGGTGCGGACGTTGGCGGGGGAATTGGGTAAGGCTGTCTAGGGACCGTTTTTCTTAGCGTAGACGCCTGAAAAGGTCACACCAAGTCCGCCGCAGATCATATTGTCGTCGACCAGCAGGTAATGCCCGGCGAAACGAAATCGAATCCGGCAGCCGTCCGAAAGCGTTTTCGTGCTGCTGGCGGGTTCATCGCCCCGATACTGATCGCTGTCATAGCCGGCGAGCCAGTTATTGTCCGTCATATAGGCGGGGCCGGCAAAACTTCCCGTGTTGTAAGAGGGTGGGCCGCGGGTGGCATCGCCTGACACCAGGACATAGTCACTATCGGGTGTTTCGGCGGGACCGATGGAGATTGAGGCATCCTGCAGGCCGCTCACCCAGTCGCCATAGGCATCGGTGCTATCGAACCGCACCATGCTGTCGCCCCGGTAGGTCAGGGCCGAATTGTCCAGCCAGCCGCTCGTGACCTTCCCCGCCGGGGAAATGTAGTGCGCGCAGACCAGACCATCCTCGCCCTCGGCGAAATCGGTTATCAGCACCTCATCGCCGGCGACCAGATAGGTCGGGAGCGTGCATTGCTCGCTCGCTGCCGGACAGCCCGGCTTGTCATTCGAAGCCGGGGCGAGGAAATGCAGCCGGCTTGCGTCAGCACTGACAACGGGAACGGGAAAATTATCCAGTCCATAGAGGTCGGACACCTCGCATGCCCATGCGGAGCCGGCGCTGCACATGGCAAATGCGCCGCCGAGCATGATCAAAGAACGTCGCATGGCTTTCCTCCCGAGAACGGCTTGGCCTGGCTATTCTGCCCTCAAACAAAAATCCCCGCCGAAGCGGGGATTTTACGACTGGAGCGCCGATTTCAGCTCGCCAGCAACGGCATGGGATCAACCGGGGTAGCGCCCTTGCGCAGTTCGAAGTGGAGCTGCGGCTGGGTGACCGAGCCGGTCATGCCGGCGGCGCCGATGGTGTCGCCGCGGCTGACAACCGCACCCTTGGCCACGCTCATCGACTTGAGGTGGGCATAGGCCGAGACATAGCCATTGGGATGGCGGATCAGGATCAGATTGCCGTAACCCTCGACGCCCGAGCCGACATAGATGACGGTGCCATTTTCGGCGGCCTTGATGGCGCTGCCCTCGGACGCTTCGATATTGATGCCCGTGCCGCGCGAGGAGGCGAAGTCGGTCAAGACGCGACCGCTGACGGGCCAGCGGAACTTGGTGTTGCCCGACATGGCAGGTTCGGCGGCCGGAACATTGGCGACCTGGGTCGGCGCAGGCTGAGCCGCGGCGGCTTGTGGCGGAGCCAGCGTGGGCGTCGCTGCCGTTTGCAGGGTATTGGGCGCTGCGGCAGGCAGGGTCGGCTGCGGAGCCGGCGTCGCGGCGGGGCCGGTCGAAGCGACCTGGACTGGCGCGGGCGCCTTGGTGGCCAGCAGATCGGCGCGGCCCGGAATAATGACCTTCTGGCCCACGACGATCTTGTCGGGCGAAGACAGGCCATTGGCCTGGACCAGGGCCTGCGTCGTCACGTCATAGCGGCGGGCGATGGTATAGAGCGACTCGCCGCTGGCGATGGTGTGCGTGAACGTGCCGCCAGTGGTGGCGGGCGCGACGGTTGGAACGGCGCTATTGGTGGGCAGAGCGCCAAGAGTGGCAGGCGACGGCATCGGGGCCGCCGCAGCGAAGGCGGGCTGAGCTTGCATGGCTGGCTGGGATCCCATTGGAGACGAGGAACTCAATACAGGAAGGTCTTGGGACTGCACGGTGGGCATGGAGCCCTGTGCGGCAACTGGCGCCATGGGCGCAAGCGGCGGAGCGTAGCCCGTCTGAACCGGGGAGCCGTTCCAGCCACCACCCACATTGGCGGGCGGCAGGAACTGATTTTCGGCGACCTGGGGCGCACCGAGGCTCGACGGCATGGGCTGGGTATAACTGGAAGGAGCGTTCTGCGGCACGGAGGCGGTCGTCGTCTGATCGCCGAACGTACGGCTACCCAGACTGGAACAACCGGAAAGGGCAAATGCGGCGGCCATCAGGCCAACCATCGCAACTGCACCTTTCGGTGCCCGACGGGATACGCGGATACTCATCAGCTCACTCGTACGCAGGTACTCAACACGAGTTTGAGACTAAGCCGGTAAGGTAAAGACGAGTTTAAAGCCGATGCGATTTGAGCAAAATCGGATGGGGTGGATTCTGGATTGGGTAAGGTTAAGAGGCGGGGGACTTAGCTGAGGCTAAGTCCTATCTCGCTTCCCTCCCCCACAAGGGAGAGGGTGAGTCGACTGATGATTCCGTGGCTCTACAGCGCCAGCTTGCCCTGGAGGCGCTCAGTCGTGGCCAAGTCTGTCTGCTGCAGCAATAGCGGCGTTACCGTGATGGCCTTGTCCTGGCGCAGGACCTCGAAATCGTGGGTGGGATCGAGCGGCAGCGGCGTTTCGGGGACGGCGACGAAGAATTTGCCGGCATTGTCGCTGGGGTAATAGCGGAAGGGCGAGCGCGAGAAGCGCTGGTGCTGGACGACCGAGATGCCGGAGACTTCCTCGGGCGGGCACCAGGGGAAGTTGACGTTGTAATAGGTTTGTCGGCCCTCGACGGCGGCCAGGATGGCGCGCACAGTAGCGGCGCCGTAGCGGGTGGCATTGGCCCAATCGACCGCGCGGCCATGCTCGTAATTATTGGCCTGGCTCATGGCGATGGCGATGGCGCCCTGCAAGGCCCCTTCCCGCGCGCCGGCGGCCGTGCCCGAGCAATTGATGACATCGCCCAGATTCTGACCGGCATTGACGCCGGAGAGGACCAGATCGGCGGGACGGTCCAGCAAATGGGTCATGCCGGTGACGACGCAATCGGCGGGAGAGCCGCCGATTACGGTGAAAGTGCGGGCGGCGCGCTGCTCGTAATGCAGCTCACGGCCCAGGGTAAAGCGGTGCCCTGCCCCGCTTTGATTGCCATCGGGCGCGACGATCCAGACATCGTCACTGATGGCGCGGGCGATATCGGCCAGCACGGCAAGGCCCGGCGCATCCACGCCATCATCATTGGTGAGGAGGATGCGCAGGGCCATTAGCGGGCGCCGATCGTGGTGAGGCCACCCATATAGGGGCGCAGCACTTCGGGCACGAGGACGGAGCCGTCTTCCTGCTGGTAGTTTTCCATGACGGCGATGAGGCAGCGACCGACCGCCGTGCCCGAGCCGTTGAGGGTATGGACGAAGCGCGGCGCCTGCTTTTCGCCGGCGGGACGATAGCGCGCATCCATGCGGCGGGCCTGGAAATCGCCGCAGACCGAGACCGAGGAGATTTCGCGATAGGTGTCCTGGCCGGGGAGCCAGACTTCGAGGTCGTAAGTCTTCTTGGCACCAAAGCCCATATCGCCGGTGCACAGGGTCATGACGCGATAGTGCAGGCCCAGCTTTTGCAGCACGGTTTCGGCACAGGTCAGCATGCGCTCATGCTCGTCCACCGCAGTCTCGGGCGTAGTGATGGACACCATCTCGACCTTGTTGAACTGATGCTGGCGCAGCATGCCGCGGGTGTCACGGCCAGCCGAACCGGCTTCGGAACGGAAGCAGGGTGTGAGCGCGGTGAGGCGCATGGGCAATGCTTCTTCGGCAAGGATGGATTCGCGAACGAGATTGGTGAGGGGGACCTCGGCGGTGGGGATCAGCGCCAGGCGCGAGTCGCCATGCGGCGTGAAGAACAGGTCTTCCTCGAATTTGGGGAGCTGATTGGTGCCGTAAAGCGCCTCGTCGCGCACCAGCAATGGGGGCTGAACTTCGGTATAGCCGTGCTCCGTCGTGTGAACGTCGAGCATGAACTGGCCGAGGGCACGTTCAAGGCGGGCGACCTGCCCTTTGAGCACGACGAAGCGGCTGCCCGACAGTTTGGCGGCGGTTTCGAAATCCATCTGGCCCATGGCTTCGCCGATCTCGTAATGCTCCTTGGGGGCAAACGAGAAGCTGGGCTTGGGCGCGCGGGCCTTGGCGGCAGTGGCGGGCGAACCGTTGGGGCCGAAATATTCGACATTGTCGTTTTCATCGACGCCATCGGGCACATCTTCGAAGGCCAGGTTGGGGATGACCGACAGGGCGTTGCGCAGCTCCTGCTCGATGGCGCGCTCGTCGGCCTCGCCCTGGGGGATGAAGTCCTTGAGGGCGGCGACCTCGGCCATCAATTGCTGCGCCTTGGCCTCATCCTTCTGGGCCTTGGCCCGGCCGATCTGCTTGGATAGCGCGTTGCGCTTTTCCTGAGCCTCGTTGAGACGCACGATGATGTCGCGGCGGCGGTCATCGATGGCAAGCAGATCGGAGGAGCGCACCGATACACCCTTGCGCCGCGAAATGGCGGCATCGAATGCTTCGGCGTTGGCACGGATCCACTTGATATCAAACATCGGTTGGTACGGGACGCTGCCCGCCTCTCTGGTTGCACGGGCTGGATGATTGGGGCCTGATGGCGCGCCCAAGAAACCATCAGGACATGGCAAAACCTTGCCACGACCTCCTCCGTCGCAACGCGCAGGACGAGGTCCAGAAACTAATGCGCTAGGACGACTGCTCGTCCGTCGACGCCGCTTCGGCCGCAAGGGACGCGGCGCGCCGACGCTCGACCATTCGCACGGACAGGATCGAGAGTTCGTAGAGCAGGTACATGGGCACGGCAAGGCCGATCTGGGAAATCGGATCGGGCGGCGTGATGAGCGCGGCAAAGATCAGGATGCCCACAATGGCGTAGCGGCGCCCCTTTTTGAGCAGGTCGACATGCACAAGATCGATCTGGGCCAGCAAGGTCAGCACCACGGGCAACTGGAAACAGGCGCCGAAAGCCAGGATCAGCAGCATGGCCAGCCCCAGATATTCGGAAACGCTGGTCAGCATCTTGATGTCGTCGGTCTGCATGCTGGCGAAGAAATGCAGCGCCATGGGCAGCACGGCGAAATAGACCAGGCACGCCCCCGCGATGAAGAAGATCGGCGTGGCGACGAGATAGGGAATGAACGCCTTGCGCTCGTGCTTATAGAGGCCGGGCGCCACGAACATGTAGATCTGGCTGGCAACGACCGGGAAACCAAGGAAAATGGCGCCAAACAGGGCCACATTCAGGTAGGTGAAGAAGAGTTCCTGGGGCGCGGTATAGATCAGCTCGGCGCTGGGCACGGCCCGCAGATAGGGGACGAGCAGCGCGTCATAGATGTTCCGCGCGAAAATGAAGCAGATCACCATGAGAATGATCAGCGCGACCGCCGAATAGATCAGCCGCTTGCGCAGCTCGATCAGGTGTTCGAGCAATGGCGCTTCGCTACCGGCCAGTTCGTCCTCAACCGGCTTGCTCTTGTCTTCGATCTGCGGATTTGCGTCGGCCATGTTTATTCGTTTCCGGCTTTCGCAGCGGTTTCGGTGGCGGGCGGCTTAGGCTTGGCCGCGGCTTTGGGCTTGGCAGCCGCTTTCGCCTTGGCCGCAATGGGCTTTGCGGCAGCAGGTTTGGCGGCGGCGCGCTTGCGCGGAGCGGACTTGGGCTCGGCGGGTGCTTCCGCGGACTTGGTCGCGGTAGCTTTGCGCGCGGCGGGCTTTTTCGCAGCGGCAGGCTTGGCGGCCTCTTCGGGCAGCGGTGCGAGCTGGGTGGTGACGACCGGACGGGTCGGCGCAGCCTTGGCTTTGACGGGAGCCTTGGGCTTGGCCGGGGCTTTGGCGGCAGGGGCCTTGGCGGCTGCCGCCGGCGCTGATGTCATCAGTGGTGCGGCGGCAGCGGCGGCGCTTGCTGGCATGCCGGCGGCGGCCTTGATTTCGTCCACCACGCTTTCGACCTTGGGATCGGCGGGCTTGATAATGCCGCTCGGCTTCTGGCCGGTCGGAGTGATGGTGTTGAACTCGCGGCGAATCTCGTCAGCCGTCTTCTTGAGCGGGCTGGTGAGCGAATTGCGCAGGTTGCGCACTTCGTCGAGGCCGGTGGTCTTGTTGATTTCGCGCTGGAACTCATTGCCCATGCGCCTGATCTGACCAATCACCTTACCGACGCGATTCATCACGGCGGGCAATTCCTTGGGGCCGATGAAAATCAGCGCCGCAAGACCGATGACCAGCATCTCTGTCCAGCTCAAGCCGAGCATAGCGTTCTATTCCTTAGAGACGGCGCGGCCCAGGGCCGTGGCGAGCCAGGCGCGATCAAGCGTCCTTGCTGCGGTCTACTTCGCGAGCATCGACTTCGGCACTGGTGGTCACCCGATCCACCGGCTTGGTCTCTTCATCGCGCATGCCCTTCTGGAAGGCTTTGATACCGGAGGCGACTTCACCCATCATGCCGGAAATCTTGCCGCGGCCGAACAGCAGCACGACAACGACGGCGATAACGAGAATGCCCCAAATTCCTGGCGCGTGCATATTGAACTCCCTAGACTTTTCAGACGCGTGACACGCGATAGATATAGCGAGAAATAGGTTTAATCTCGGCCAAACACAAGAACGTGTTCCCGGTTGAGCTTCACGAAGACGTCTTGGCCCACAGCAATATCGGTTCGCGCCGGCTGGCGAAGAACCAGCGGCGCTTCAATGCCATCGACTTTGACCTCGCAGATATCGACCCCGATGGCGTCGCGCTTGGCGACGAGCCGGCCTGGTGTGCCTGGCCCCGTGGTCGACAAATCCGCCCCGCCGGTGGGCCGGATAGCTATGGTGACGGCGGCGCCGTCAGGCAGGCCGGGCGTAGGCACCGCGCCCAGGGGCGTGGGGGCGTGGCCGTTGACGGCGATGGAGTCGATTTCGCTGAGCGGAGAAAAGAAGCGGGCAGCGCTGAGATCGACGGGATGGCGGTAGATTTCGGCGGCAGTGCCGATCTGGGCGATGCGGCCATGGCGAAGCAGCGCGACGCGATCGCCCATGACCATGGCCTCCTCAGGGTCATGGGTGACGATGAGGCTGGTGGCATGGGTTTCGCGCAAAACGGCGAGGGTTTCTTCGCGCACGGTTTCACGCAATCGTGCATCGAGACTGGAGAAGGGCTCGTCGAGGAGGAGCACGGCCGGACGCGGTGCGACGCTGCGGGCGAGGGCAAGACGCTGCTGCTGGCCGCCGGAAAGCATGTGAGGATAATCGGCTTCGCGGGCGCCGAGGCCGACACGGTGGAGGGCGGCGCGAGCCTGGGACAAGGCCGCGGTGCGGCCGAGACGGCGCAGGCCGAACAGCACATTCTGCAATACGGTGAGATGGGGGAAGAGCGCAAAGTCTTGAAACATCAGGCCAATTCCGCGCTTGTCGGGCGACACATTGGCGCCTGGGGCGGACATGGTCTGGCCGTTGATCAGCAAGGCGCCGGCATGGACCGGCTGGATGCCGGCGGCAACGCGGAGAGCCGTGGATTTGCCGGAGCCGGATTCGCCGAGCAGGCAGACGATCTCGCCGGGCTCGAGGCGGAGGGAGAACTGGTCGAGCACCACCCTGCCCCCGAGGTGAACGGTGACGGCGGCGAATTCGAGGGTGGCGGCGAAGCTGACGCCGGCGGTGCCGCGCGCGCCCCAGCTGCGCAGTTCGGCGGTGTTGGGCACTATGAATTGTCCTCGATTTCTTCGGCGTCGTCGATGTCACCGGGTTCGAGCGGGTCTTCGTCGTCGCGCAGGGCGCCGTCGAAGGGGAGCGGTATCTGCAGGGTGGGCGGCAGCCGATTAGAGAGGAGGCCGGAGCCCTTGAGTTCGTCGAGACCGGGGAGATCGCTCAGCGCTTCGAGGCCGAAGTGATCGAGAAAAGCTTCGGTAGTTCCGTAGGTTACGGGGCGTCCGGGGGTGCGGCGGCGGCCGCGCATGCGAATCCAGCCGGCTTCGAGCAGCAGATCGATGGTGCCCTTGCCGGTGGCGACGCCGCGGACTTCTTCGATTTCGGCGCGGGTGGCGGGCTGGTGGTAGGCGATGATGGCGAGGGTTTCGAGGGCGGCGCGGGAGAGTGGGCGGGTTTCCTGCTCTTCGCGGCGGAGCAGGAAACCGAGGTCTTCAGCGGTGCGGAAGGCCCATTTGTCGGCGCGGCGCACCAGGTTCACACCATGGCTGGCATAGCGCGATTGCAGCGTTAGCAGGAGGGCGCCAATGTCTGCCCCCTCCCCCAGATATGCTAGCAGACTGTTAGCATCCAGAGGCTCCCTGGACGCAAAAAGTAGCGCTTCGAGAATGCGCAAATGGCGCTCGGTGACCTCGCTCACGGCGTGTCATCCTTGCGGCGGCGCATGAAAAGCGGCCCGAAAGTCTCGGTCTGGCGGAGATCGATCTGGCCCAGGCGCACCAGTTCAAGGCTGGAGGCGAAGGTGGAGGCCCGAACGGTGGCGCGCTCGGTTGGCGTCGCCAGGTATTCGGCCAGGTAGGTGTCCATGGCGATCCATTCAAAACTATCACCGATCAGACGCTGGAGGATATCTCGCGCGTCCTGCAGCGACCAGACGGTGCGGTGAATGGGGGTGTATTCGGTGGTAGCGCCCCGTTCGCGCTGGCCGGCATAGGCCTTGAGCAGATCGTAAAGCGAGGCTTCCCACAGACTTTTGCGATTGATTTCAATCGGTTCGGGCTCACCGCGGGCGTAAATCTGGAAACCCAGGCGGGGCCGGTTCATCAATTGACTGGCGGCACGGCGCATGGCTTCAAGCCGCTTGAGGCGGAATTGCAGCATAGCGGCGAGCATCTCGCCGGAGGGCTCTTCGTCCGTGGATGCCTGGGGCACCATGAGGCGGCTTTTGAGATAGGCCAGCCAGGCGGCCATGACGAGGTAATCGGCAGCGACCTCGATGCGCTTCTCGCGCACCGTTTCGATGAACTGGAGATATTGCTCGGCCAGGGCCAGGACGGAAATGGCTGCCAGATCGACCTTCTGGCGGCGGGCGAGATCGAGCAGCAGATCGAGCGGGCCTTCATAGCCATCGACATCGACATACATGACGTCTTCGTCGGCTGGCGCCGCCGGCGTATCGAACCAATCGGTCTGTGGGCTCGTCATGTCAGTCGGTGGCCGCCTTGCAAGATATGCTTGCAATCCTTGGCGGTTGGGCCGGGCAGCGTCAAGCGCTGGGCCGGTTTCTATGAGGTTTTATGGGGGCCAGGTTTTGGGCAGGATGCGTCAACTGTGAGGTCGAGAGCCACCGCGCGGTCCCCTCCCCCTTGAGGGGAGGGCCAGGGTGGGGGGCTGTGGTCTCCACAAACTCCATGCCGACGGAAAATTCAGAACCCCCACCCTCAATCCCTCCCCTCAAGGGGGAGGGAGGCGATGGGACCGTCAGGTCGAGGACAATGCAAGGCCCCCTCACCCGGCCCATTCGGGCCGACCTCTCCCCCAAAGGGAGAGGTGCAGGGGCTACATGGTGAAGCAGTCGCCGCCGGCGGCCTTGACCTGGGTGCACATCTCGTTGGCGGATTGCATGGAGGTGGCCGGGACGCGGACGCGGTAGTAGATGCCGCGGGCGCCCAGATCGACGCGTTGCACTTCCATATTGGCGCCGCCGAAGAGCGGACCGAAGCGGTTGACCATGGCCTGTGCCGTCTGGCGGGCCTCGGCCTCGCTGCGCTGGGAGGCAAGCTGCACATAGGCCGGCGCATCATTGCCCAGAGCTTCAACCTCG
The DNA here is from genome assembly GCF_030159855.1 of Devosia yakushimensis. Taxonomy (NCBI): domain Bacteria; kingdom Pseudomonadati; phylum Pseudomonadota; class Alphaproteobacteria; order Hyphomicrobiales; family Devosiaceae; genus Devosia; species Devosia yakushimensis. The sequence goes on from NZ_BSNG01000001.1 coordinate 1,790,460, forward strand.
GTAGCGCCGGGCACGGTTATCGATGGCTGGCCGGGCGCCGGCTGCTGTGCCGGTGTGGGCGCGGCGGCAGGTGGCGTTGCCGCCTCGATGATGGCGTTCACCGTATTGGGCGCGGCCGCTGCGGGAGCCGCCGCGGCAGCCTGGGCAAATGTCGCCGGACGCAGACGGGGCACGACCGCGGTCTTGCCGGCAATCGGATTGCCCGCAGCATCGACGGCGGGAACGGTCGCGCCTGGGGTTACCGGCGTCACGGGCGGGGTGACAGGCTGGGCGGGCGGCGTGGGTTCGGGCTGCGGCTGGGCGGCAGCGACAAGCTCGGGGCTCGCCGTTTCAGCACCCGGGACGTCCGGCACTGTCGGGCGATCCACCGGCAGCATGGCCGAACCGGCGACGGTTTCGTCGCCGCTGACAATGGTGCCGTCGGGACGGACAGTGACGGTGCGAACCTTGCGGTTGGCGAGGCCTTCCTCGCTCACCGAAGGCGTTGCGACCTGGGTGACTTCGTTGACATCGGCCTGATCGCGGGAAACCAATTGTTCTTCGCTGCCCGGCTGCACGCCATCGATTTCATTGAAAACCACCGATTGCGGCGTGCTGGCAGCAGCCGGCTCGGCAGCCGGCGTTTCCTTGACGGGCGTGGCATCGGCCGTCAGCACCGGCGGCGGACCGCTTTCGCCGCCACCCATGCCCAGGACCCAATAGAGACCGAGACCTGCGGCGGCCAGCAGAACGATGGCGACGACCGGGCCGGCCAGCGCACGGGAGAAATTGAAGCTGCGCGGCGCGCGCGGGGCGCGATCAGCCTTTACGCGTCGCTTGCCGGGCTTGGCCTCGACGGAATCGGGCGCCTCGACCCAGCCGATATCGGCGCCGGTCGCAGCAGCGGCGGCCAAAATGGTTTCGTCGACATCCGATACCGGACGGGGCGCCCTTGCGGCAGGCTCGGGCTGCGCTTGCAGCGTGGGCGTAGCCAGGCTGCGCAGCGCGGGGCTCGCAACGGGTCTTTCACCGGCGGGCCGGGCCTGGACGGGAGGCTCCATATCGACGCGGACGGCGCGGCCGATGAGGTTTTCGATCTCATCGATGGGGTCGGTGCCCAGCGTGTCGCCGTCCTTGGCCGGAATTTCTGCCGCTGGCGGGGTTTCGACACGCGGCTCGGTCGTGGGCACGGGCGCGACGGATTCGGATGCAGCGGAGGTCGAGCTTGCTGCGGGACGGCCGCCCAGCCCGAAGACCGGCGGAATCTTGAAGCTGTCCCCCTCCGGCTTGGGTGCGGGAGCGTCAAAGCTAGGCGGGCGGCGCTCGGCGCGCTCTTCCTGCCCGATAACCTGACCGCCCGACACGACCGGGCGACCCACCTGCGGGGTAGCGGCCGCAACGACCGGCGGGCTGACGGGGGCCGGAGCTACCTCCGGCTCGGCCGGTGTATCGGCCAGCAGTTCGGCGGCAATCAGATCGGCAATGCTGTCATAGTCACTGCTGGCGGGTGTTGCCGGCGGCTGCGGCGTGGCGGCAGGCGGAACGGCGACAGGCGCCGGCTCGGCAGGCTTGGCGGCCTGCGGCACGGGCGAGCTGACAGGCGAGGATTTGGGCGCGAAATCCAGATCGAAATTGAAGGCATCGTCGGACCGCTTGGGCTCAACCGGGGTGGAAGCCGGGGCGGCAGGAGCGACGGGCGTGGCCGGAGCCGGTTCGGGATCGCGACGCGAGGTTGCCGCCTGCTGCGCGGCGGGCGCTTCGGCAGGACGGTTGAAATCAAAACGCGGCACGGGCGCGGGACTGGCGGCAGCCGGCGCATCGCCGCCCGGAATGCGAACCGGGAATGGCGTGGGCTGGGGCTGAGGAGCAACAGGCTGGGCGGCAGCGGGCGGCGGGGTGGACGGCGCGGGCGTATCGGTGCGCGCATCCTGCGCCATCAGCTTGGCGAGTTCGGCGATCAGGTCGTCGGCGTCAGATTGTCCGGCCATTGGCTCCGGTTTCGCTGTTGTCATCAAGCAGCGCCTTCTTGGTTACTGCAACGGCGCCCAGTATAGGCATTTTGCCGCGAGTCATCACAGTAATGCGCCCGAATTATGAAAGCTCAGTCGGGGCGGAGACGCCCAGAATTGCTAGGCCATTCACCAAAACCTGACGGACGGCGTCGACGAGCGCGAGTCGAGCCAATGTCAGCTTTGGATCGTCAGCGTTAACAAACCGCAAAGATACATCATCCTTGCCTTTTGCCCAGAAGCTATGGAAGGCGCTGGCCAGGTCATGCACGTAGAAGGCAATACGATGCGGTTCGTGGGCCACGGCGGCGGCAGCGACGGTGCGCGGCCAAGCGGCGAGAACCCGCACGAGGTCGAGTTCTTCAGGGGTCTGGATGCGTTCGATCTCGGCCAGGGCCAGGGCTTCGGGCGATAGATCGAGGGCTGGCAGATCGCGATTGGCGGTCTTGAAGATCGAGTAAGCGCGGGCATGCGCGTACTGGACATAGAATACGGGATTATCCCGCGTCTGTTCCTTGACCAGGGCAAAGTCGAAATCCATGGCGGCGTCATTGCGCCGGAACAGCAGCATGAAACGGGTAACATCGGCGCCCACTTCATCCACAACGTCAGCCAACGTGACCAAGTCACCGGAGCGTTTTGACATTTTGAACGGCTCGCCGTTCTTCATCAGCCGGACGAGCTGGCAGATGCGCACGTCCATGTCGGCGGCATTGAGCGAGACGGCCTTGGTGGCGGCCTGCAGGCGCTTGACATAGCCCGAGTGGTCGGCGCCGAGCACGTTGATCATGTGCTTGAAGCCGCGCAGATATTTGTTGCGGTGATAGGCGATATCAGCGGCGAAATAGGTGTAGGTGCCATCCGACTTGATCAGGGGGCGATCGACATCGTCGCCATAGTCGGTGGCGCGGAACAGGGTCTGCTCGCGATCTTCCCACTCGTCGGGGGTCTTGCCCTTGGGGGGCTCGAGGCGGCCTTCATAGATCATGCCTTCCTGGCGCAGCCAATCGAGCGTGGTGTCGATGGCGCCGCCCTGCCCGTGCAGGGTGCGTTCGGAGAAGAAGACATCGTGATGGATATTGAGCTTGGCGAGGTCGGCCTTGATCAATTCGAGCATGGCGGCCAGCACCCGATCCTTGACCAGGGCCAGGGTTTCAGGCTCGGGCTTGTCGAGCAGGCTGGTGCCGAACTCGGCCTTGAGCGCCTGGCCGACCGGGATCAGGTAATCGCCGGGATAGAAGCCGGACGGAATCTCGATGGTTTCGCCCAGGGCCTCGCGGTAGCGCAGGAAAGTGGAGCGGGCGAGCGTATCGATCTGGCTGCCGGCATCATTGATGTAGTATTCGCGGCTGACCTCGTAGCCGGAATAGGCCATCAGCGCGGCAAGCGTGTCGCCGAACACGGCGCCGCGGGTGTGGCCGACATGCATGGGGCCGGTGGGATTGGCCGACACATATTCGATATTGACCGCTTCCCCCTGCCCTAGCGTCGAGCGGCCGTAATCATCGCCCTGATGGGCGATGGCGCGCAGGACCTGATGCCAGATGGGCGTGGCGAGGCGGAAATTGATGAAGCCGGGGCCGGCGACCTCCACGGAGGTCACGTCCGAGTCCTTGCCGAAATGCTCGGCCAGTGTGGCGGCAACTTCGCGCGGGTTCTTGCCCAGGGGCTTGGCGACGATCATGGCCGCATTGGTGGAGAGATCGCCATGGGCGCTATCTCGCGGGGGCTCGACCACGATGCGGGCCAGGAGATCGGCACCGGCTTCGGGGTAAAGAACCGAGAGAGCGTTGGAAACGCGCGCAGCAAAAAGGGCGAAAACGTCCATGACAAACCTGAAAGTATAGGAGCGCCGGGGTTAGCGGAATTCCACCTTAGCGTCAAACAGCCGGGCATATTCATCGAGGGCATAGGGATCGGTCATGCCGGCGATGAAATCGGCGACGATGCGGGCGAGAGCATTGTCGTCTGGGGCATTGGCGGCGGCGAGGCCCCAGCGGCCGGGCATGTCGCGGGTCTGCATGTAGCGGGCGAAGAGGTCGGCGACGACCGCCTCGCTCTGGCGCACGGGGACCATCACCGACTCGTGGCGATAGACGCGATCGAAGAGGAATTGCTTGAGGCCGCGTTCGGCTTCGGCGGTGGCGGGCGAGAAGGTGACGAGGGTACGGCCGGCAGTGCGGACATCCTCAGCAGTCTTGACGCCGGCAGAGGCAATATTGGCGGCGGAGGTGGCGATGACGTCTTCGATGGAGCGGGTGATGAGGCGCCGCTGGACTTCGTGGGCCTGACGCTTGGGGGCGATATCGGGGTAGCGGGCGAGGACTTCGCGGACCACGGGGCCGGCCAGGGGCACGTCGGCGAGATCGGCGAGGACGATGAGGCCGGCGCGCAGGGCGTCGTCGATATCGTGGGCATTGTAGGCGACGTCGTCGGCAATCGCGGCGGCCTGGGCTTCGAGCGAGGCGTGGGTGGAAAGGCGCAGATCGGCACTGGCGGGGATGTCGTCGAGGCCGGTTGGGAGGCCTTCGCGGGCGTAGCGGCCATAGGGGGCGCCGTCGGCGTGGATCAGCGGGCCATTGTGCTTGAGGATGCCTTCGAGGGTTTCCCAGGTGAGGTTGAGCCCGTCATGCTCGGCATAGCGGTTTTCGAGGCGGGTGACGACGCGGATGGCCTGGATATTGTGGTCGAAGCCGCCATAGGGCGCCATGACATGGTGCAGTGCGCGTTCGCCGGCATGGCCGAAGGGGGTATGGCCCAGATCGTGGCTGAGGGCGACGGCTTCTGCCAGGTCTTCGTCGAGAAGCAGGGCGCGGGCGATGGAGCGGGCCATCTGGCTGACTTCGAGCGTGTGGGTCAGCCGGTTACGGAAGTGGCGGCCTTCGTGATGCAGGAAAACCTGCGTCTTGTGCTGCAGGCGGCGGAAAGCGGTGGAATGGATGATGCGGTCACGGTCGCGCTGGAATTCGGAGCGCGTGGGACTGGGGCCGGTGCCATACAGACGGCCGAGCGAGTGTTCGGGTTTGCTGGCATAGGGAGCAGTATCGCTCATCGGTGATCGCGGTCCATGTTTTTTGGCCCTTTTCAACGGCCGGCAGAGTTACTATTTTAGCCTGACCGTTATGACATTACGAACGGCATGGATTGCAAATGACCGAAGCTGTGCTCGCCCCGACCGAAGTGGTTCTGACCGACCGCGCTGCCAAGCGCGTCTCCCGCATCCTGTCCAAGGAGCCGGAGGGCACGGTGTTGCGCATTTCGGTGGCCGGGGGCGGTTGCTCCGGATTTCAGTATGAATACAACCTCGTACAGGAAAAGGCGGCCAGCGACGATATCGTTCTGCAAAAGGGCGATGCGGTGGTGCTGATCGATTCGATGAGTCTCGAATTCATGGGCGGCTCGGAAATCGACTTCGTCGACGATCTGATCGGCCAGGCCTTCCAGATCAAGAATCCGAATGCGGTTGCTTCCTGCGGCTGCGGCACGAGTTTCGCCGTCTAAACCAATTGTTCTCTGCAGAATCACGCCATAGTCTCCGCCGCAACTAGCGGAGGATTTTATGGGGCTGGTGGAACGGGTTGACGCGGCGATTGATGCCGCGCTGGTGCAGCGCATTGTCGGCTGCGTCATCATCATCAACAAGGATGGGCAGGAAATCTATGCCCGGGCCGCCGGTCTGGCCGACCGCGAGGCCAATGTGCCGCTGCGGCGGGACGCGATTTTCCGGCTGGCCTCGGTCACCAAACCGATCGTCGCGACGGCCGTGCTGCGGCTGGTCGATCTGGGGCTGATCGGGCTCAACGATCGCGTCACGCGCTACCTGCCCTGGTTCACGCCGGCCAATCCCGATGGCAGCCCGGCCGATATCCGCATCCGGCATTTGCTGAACCACACATCGGGACTGGCCTATGAACGGGTGCCGGCCGATGCCAGCGGCGGGCTGTCGGGACCGATCAATTCGCTGACCGAGACGCTGACCAATATCGCCCGAGTGCCGCTGGCCTTCGCGCCGGGCACGGGTTGGGCTTATGGCACCAGCATCGATGTGCTAGGCGGGGTTCTGGCCGCTATCAACGGCTCCAATGTCGAAGATGCACTGGGCCGCTATGTGACCGGGCCGCTGGGGATGGTGGATACCCATTTCCATGTGACCGACCCGGCCCGGCTAAGCACGGCTTATGCCGATGGCACGCCGCCGGTGCGCATGGGCGAGCCGCATGTGATCCTGGATGCGGAAGGCCATGGCACGACATTTTCGCCTGGCCGCATCTTCAATCCCGCAGCACCACAGAATGGCGGCGCGGGCATGGCCGGCACGACCGACGACATCATGAAAATGCTCGAAGCCTATAATGGCCGGCCGGGCCTGCTGGCGCCGGAAACCGTGGCGCTGGCGCTGACCAACCAGATCGGCGATTTGCCGCGGCGCGAACATGATGCGGGCAAGCGGTTCAGCTTTCTCGGGGCGGTGCTTGCCGACCCGGTGGCGGCCAACAATCCAAGCCCCCAGGGCACGGTCGACTGGGGCGGAGCCTGGGGGCACAATTGGGTGGTCGACCCGATCAACCGGATTACCATTGCGGTCTGCACCAATACCACATTCGAGGGCTGCAACGGCCCCTTCCGCGACGACATCTTGCGCGCCGTCTACGGCGGAAAGGATCTGACATGAGCCTGGAACAATTGGTCAATGCTGCGGTCGGCAAGGCGCTAGACGAAAAGCGCATCGTTGGCGCAGTGCTGCTGGTTCGGCGCAATGGCGAGCTGATCCATGAAGCGGCATATGGCCTGGCCGACCGGGAAGCGGGACGCCCGATGCAGGCCGATGCAATCTTCCGCCTGTCATCGCTGACCAAGCCCATCGTCGCAACGACGATCCTGGCCATGGTGGATGCCGGCATGATCGGGCTCGACAATGCGGTGACGGACTACCTGCCCTATTTCACGCCGCGCCTGGAAGACGGCAGCACGCCCACAATCACCATCAGGCATTTGCTGACGCATACGGCCGGGCTCGGCGGGGATATCCCGTTGTCGGAGGCCGAGAAGCAGGCACCCGATTTCGATCGCTGGCACCTGTCGCTGGACGAGAACATGGAGCGGCTGGCCAGCATGCCGCTGCTGTTCGCGCCAGGAACGGGGTGGGCCTATTCTCCGGCCATCGATGTGCTGGGCGCCGTGGCCGGCAGGCTGGTTGGCGGCACGCTGGGTGATGCCGTCGAGAAATATGTAACCGGCCCATTGCGGATGGTGGATACGGCATTCCACGCCACCGACAGGGCACGGCTGGCCGCGGCCTATGCCGATGGGGCCGATGAGCCTGTGCTGATGGGCGATCCGCATAGCGTGCCCAGCCCATGGGGCGGGGTTACGACCTATTCGCCCGGGCGGATTTTGGATGCCAAAGCCTATCATGCCGGCGGAGGCGGCATGGCGGGAACGGCGCGGGATTATATGACGCTGCTCGAAACCTTGCGGACAGGCGGCGGAGCGGTGCTCAAGCCGGAAACGGTGGGACTGGGCCTTGCCAACCAGACGCCGCAACTGGCCCAATCGGTGTCGCCGGGCTGGCAGTTCGGGTTCTTCGGCGCATGGCTGGCGGATCCCAAGCTTGCCGAGTCGCCAGCCAATGTGGGGACATCGCGCTGGGGTGGGATTTATGGGCATACCTGGTTCATCGATCCGACAGCCGGGCTCAGTGTGGTTTCGATGACCAATACGGGGCTCGAGGGTTGTGATCGCGCCTATCCGCTGGAAGTGCGCGATGCGATTTATGCGGGGTTGCGGTGAGGGGCTTCGTGGTGAGCCGATAGTTTTGCACCCTCTCCACACCCTACCGCCGCCTCCCTCGGGCTTGACCCGAGGGTAATTCGCCGCTTGTGCCGGGTTGAGAAAGGCCCTCGGGTCAAGCCCGAGGGAAGCGATTGTGGGTGGAGGGCGCCGGGTGGTTGCGCCCTGCTCCGGCGGACACTACCCTTGCGGTGAATGGAGACTGCCCGATGCGTATTGCGACCTGGAATATCAATGGCATCAAGGCGCGGCTGGAAATCCTGCTGACCTGGCTGGCGCAGGAAAAGCCGGACATCGTCTGCCTCCAGGAAATCAAGACGGTCGATGAGGGCTTTCCGCGGGCCGAAATCGAGGCGCTGGGCTATAATGTGGAAACGCATGGCCAGAAGAGCTGGAACGGCGTCGCCATCCTGTCGCTGCTGAAATTCGACGAGGTGACGCGGGGCCTGCCGGGCGACGATAGCGACGAGCAGGCGCGGCTGATCGAGGGCGTGTTCTCGGTGGAAACCGGGGCGGTGCGGGTGTGCAATATTTACCTGCCCAATGGCAATCCGGTCGATAGCGAGAAATTCCCCTATAAGCTGGCCTGGATGGACCGGCTGACCAAATTTGTGGAAGAGCGGCTGACGCTGGAAGAGCCCTTCGTGCTGCTGGGCGACTTCAACCTCATTCCGGCGCCGATCGATGCGCATGATCCGGCGGCCTGGTGGGGCGATGCGCTTTACCGGCCGGAGAGCCTTGAGCGGTTCCGTACGCTGAGCAATCTGGGGCTGACCGATGCACTGCGCGCCACGACGGCCGAGCCGGCCTATACGTTCTGGGATTTCCAGGCGGGGGCGTGGCGGCGCAATGCGGGGATTCGAATCGATCACCTGATGCTGTCGGCGCAAGCGGCCGACCGGCTGGATGGGGTGACGGTGCATAAGGACGTGCGCGGCTGGGACAAGCCGAGCGATCACGTGCCGGTCGAAGGACGGTTCAGTTTTTAGGGAGGCAGCCATGGCAGCGGCGACGATTGTCGGGATCAACCACGATTTCCGGACCAAGAAGTCTCACGTGCTGCTGGTGTGGGACGATGAGCCTGACAAGCGCCTGTCGCTGCCCGTGCCGTTTGGATGCAGCCTTGAGGACTTGCCGGGTGAAGCGGACAAGGCCGTGCGGGCGCTGTCGGCGGAGACCGCGGCGTTGGTGATCAAGTCGGTGGAGTGAGCACTCTGCCGCATGCACGAAGAGTGGATTCCTGCCTACGCGAGGATGACACCGTGGGTGGGCGGATTTCGCGTCATAACCACAGTCGCCTTCCTCGGGCTTGACCCGAGGATCATTCGCCGCTTGTGCCGTGTTGAGGGTGGCCCTCGGGTCAAGCCCGAGGGAGGCGGCGGTGGGGAGGTGAGCCTTTAGCATGGATTCCGGCTTTCGCCGGAATGACGCTGTGGGTGGGGCGAACTTCACGTCATAACCACAGTCGCCTTCCTCGGGCTTGACCCGAGGATCATTCGCCGCTTGTGCCGCGTTGAGAGTGGCCCTCGGGTCGAGCCCGAGGGAAGCGGCGGTGGGTTTGGTGAGTCTCCGCGGCACGTGCCGGAGTCCCGCGCGCAGAGGTTCCGGCCTGCGCCGGAATGACATTGTGGGTGGAAAGGCGCCGCGTTGGCCGTTCAGCGTTTTAGAAGCCGGCGAATTGCGGCGCTATGCTGGTGGCGAGTTTGGTGGCTTCAGCTTGCTGGTCGGGCGAGGCGATGGAATTGGCCTGGTTGATCAGGTCGTTGATCCATGCGGCGTCAGCCGTGCCGACGCAGCGTTGCTGGGCCAGGTTGAGCCACATCAGGCCCTCGACGGGCTGGGCGGCAATGCCATCGACGCCGTTGAACAGCAGGCGGCCGAGCTGGGCCTGGGCCCCGCAATGGCCCTTGCGGGCGGCCAGCGAGAACCAACGGGCGCTTTGCAGCGGATTGACGCCGAGTTCGTCCTCGTTGAGATACAGCAGGCCCACGCGATATTGCGCATCGGCGTCGCCAAAATAGGTGGCGGCGTGCAGCAGCAGGGCGTGCGAGCGCTCCGCATCGGCGGGAATGCCGGCGTCGGGGAGGCCTTCGCGGTAATATTCGCCGACCTTGACGAAGGACTGCGCCACAATGTCGGATTCGACGCCCTTGGGGGCGGCATCGGCGTGCTGATTGGCGATCTGGGCGAAATAGCCGAAAGCCTTGGCCGGGTCCTTGGCGACGCCTTCGCCATTTTCATACATGGTACCGAGCTGCCACATGGCCATGGGCTGGCCGGCCTCGGCGGCATCCTCAAGGGCAGCGAGGAGATCGTCGCCGGACACGCCACCACCTGCCCCATCGAGCATATTGGCCATATCCAGCGCGGCATCGGCCGCGGTCTGCGCATACGCAGGCACGGTATGCATCGCCAAGGCGAGCGCCAGTGCCGTCGCAGCGGAGATCAGGGAGGTACCCCTAATAGTCCGCATCATACTCCTTTTGCCTGCCGGCGGGCAGGCGGGCGTTTCTTGCGCGGCCCGGATTTCCGGGCTCGTGGCGGGCGCGCCAGACATGCCGGCGGCGTCCCTTATTGGTTTCAGCCATTTTCTGCCACTTGAGGCGGCGTGGAAAGCAGGCGTTAATGTTTTGGTAAACCCAGTTTGTGACCGGATTCCAGCCGAACCGATCACAAGTCGGCGCTCGGCGGACCGGAAATCGGCAGAAACAGTCGCGGCCAGGTCAATCACGTCCAAAGTCTCACCCCTCCCCGGCTCAAATATCGGCGCTTGCTGACCTTTTTGGCGTCAGGGCGCAAATAATCACTGGCCGGTTCCGGCACGGGAGGAGGAATGCATAGGCGGGCGCATCCACGCCATCGCCACAGACCATCCGCCCCCAGATGCCTATGTCGTCTCGTTTAGGGTGAGATTGTGGCGGGAAACATCGCGAAAGTGTTGACGGCGGTGTGCGACAAAGTGAATCGCGGGCAATGTTGCTGAATCGTCACATTTTGACGCAGGCGCGGGCCTCTTAGAGCCAGTGGCGGCCGCGCATCCACCAGATGATGCCGATGGCAAAGGCCACGAGGCCCAGACAGACGATCCAGAAGGCGCTGTCGTGATCGGCAAAGGGAATGCCGGCGACATTCATGCCCAGGGCGCCGGTGATCAGGGTCAGCGGCATGAAGACCACGGTGACGGCGGCGAGCACGAGCATGATGCGGTTCATCTGCTCGGCGCGGTCGTCGATCATCTGTTCGTGGACGAGGACGGCGCGTTCGGAGAGGGCCTGCAGCTCATCGCCCATGCGGGCCGAGCGGGCGGAGGCTTCGCGCAGGCGCAGGCGATCCTTGGCGGTGAAGAAGGACAGGTCCTCGATTTCGAGCGTGTTGAGCACGTCGCGCTGCGGCCAGACCAGGCGGCGGAAATTGATCAGCGTGCGGCGGAGATGCTCGAGATTGTCCTGGGCCTTGGTGTGATTCTTGAGAATCAGGGCTTCCTCGATCTCGTCGAGGCCATCGCCCAGCATTTCGATCAGCGGTTCGAGGCGGTCGGCGGCGCGCAGGCCCAGGCGCGCCACCAGATCGGCGGGCGAAACGGGGGCGTGGTGGGATTGCTCCCAACGCGGCAGGCCGAGGAAATCGAGAATGTTGAGTTCGGTCGCGATGATGACGCGGCCCTTCTCAATCCAGAGGGTGAGCAACTGGCGGCCGACATCGTCGGGGGCGGCGCCGGGGCGGGCAACGCGGAGCATGACCAGGGCCTTGTCCTCCATCACCGTGCAGCGGGCGCGGGTGGAGGGGGCGGTCAAGAGGTCGGCGTTGAAGGCGCCCAGCTCGTCGCGCAGCCAGACCTTGAATTCGGGCGATTTGGAATTGCCCACGATGAGCTTGAAGCCCCGCGCCGGAACCGAGGGCGCGGCGGCCGTCGGTTCGTGGCGCGTGACGCCGCCCTTGCCATCGAAGACCAGGAGCGCGCCAATGCCCACCATGCCGTTGAACACGTGGCGGGCGGGCGGCTGGCGCGGAATGTCATCCATGGCGGGTCTCGACAATTAGCTCAGGCGCTTGAGGGCCTCGGCGATACGATCGCGCCGATCGATGGCAGCTTCGCGACGGGCCTTCTGTTCCTCGATGACTTCTTCGGGCGCCTTGGCGACAAATTGCTCGTTGCCGAGCTTCTTGTCGATCTGGGCGACTTCGCCGTCGAGCTTGCCGATCTCCTTTTCGAGACGCAGCTTTTCGGTGGGGATATCGATGAACTCGGCCAGCGGCAGGGCCCAGGTGGCTTCGCCGACGACGAATTGGGCGGAGCCGCCGGGCACATTGCCCTGGGGCGAGATTTCCTCAAGGCGGGCCAGGCGGGTGATCAGCGAGGTGCCGGCGACGAGGCGGGCGAGCGTGGTCTCCCCTGCCCCGACCACCACCATGGGCAGCTTGGCGCCGGCGGGCACGTTCATTTCGCTGCGGATGGAGCGGACATTGGTGATCACGTCAATCAGCCAGGTCAACTCGGCATCGGCTGCCGGGTCTTCGAGGCCGGTCAGGTCGGGCCACTCGGTCAGGATCAGCATGCTCTCGCGCGCCGGGCCGAACTTGCCGGTTTCCGCCCAGAGCTCTTCGGTGACGAAGGGCATGAAGGGGTGCAGGATCGTCAGGATCTGGTCGAGTGCCCAGGCGGCGGTGGCGCGGGTTTCGGCCTTGGCGGCTTCATCAGTGCCGTTGAAGACGGGCTTGGCAAATTCGACATACCAGTCGCAGAAGGTGCCCCAGACGAAGTCATAGGCGGCGTTGGCGGCTTCGTTGAACTTGTAATCGACAATGCCCTGGGTGACGGCGGCAGCACCGCGCGCCGTGGCGCCGACGATCCAGCGATTGAGCGGGAGCTTGTTGGCCTTGGGGTCATAGCCCTCGACGCGGCGGCACTCGTTCATTTCGAGGAAGCGGGCGGCATTCCAGATTTTGGTGACGAAGTTGCGGTAGCCCTCGACGCGGTTGATGGCCAGACGGATATCGCGGCCCTGCGCAGCCATGGCGGCCAGGGTGAAGCGGGTGGCGTCGGCGCCATATTGGTCGATAAGCTCGAGCGGGTCGATGACATTACCCTTGGTCTTGCTCATCTTCTGGCCCTTTTCATCGCGGACCAGGGCGTGCATGTAGACCGTGTGGAACGGCTCTTCATCCAAGAATTCAAGACCCATCATCATCATTCTGGCAACCCAGAAGAAAATGATGTCGAAGCCGGTGACCAGGACGCTGGTGGGATAGTAGCGCTTGAGCTCGGGCGTCTCATCGGGCCAGCCCAGGGTCGAGAAGGGCCAGAGGGCCGAGGAGAACCAGGTGTCGAGCACGTCATCGTCGCGCTTGAGCGGGGTTGGCTTGCCGTAATGGTCATCGGCCAAAGCCTGCGCCTCCGCCTCGTCATAGGCGACGAATGCCTCATTATCCGGGCCGTACCAGGCCGGAATCTGGTGGCCCCACCAGAGCTGGCGGCTGATGCACCAGGGCTTGATGTTTTCGAGCCAAGCGAAATAGGTGTTTTCGTATTGCTGGGGCACGAATTTCATGCGGCCTTCACGCACCGAGGCCATGGCCGGCTGGGCCAGCACATCGGCCTTGACCCACCATTGGTCGGTCAGGAAGGGCTCGATGACGACGAGTTTGGACTTCTCGTCATGCGGCACCATGATCTTCTTGTCTTCGATATGGTCGAGGCCGCGCGTGGGGTCTTCCTCAGCCAAAGCGGTCAGATCGGCAACGATGGCCTTGCGCGCGACGAAGCGATCCATGCCGCGATAGGTGGCCGGGATGAATTCGTCGGAGACGATTTCGCCACGCGTGGTGAAGACGTTGATCTGTTCGAGATTGTTGCGGACGCCGACCTCGAAGTCGTTGAAATCATGCGCCGGGGTGACCTTGACTGCGCCGGTGCCCAAAGTGGGATCGGCATATTCGTCGGCAACCACCGGAATGCGACGGCCGACCAGCGGCAGGTCGATGAACTTGCCGACCAGCGAGGCGTAGCGCGGATCATCGGGGTGCACGGCGACGCCGCTGTCGCCCAGCATGGTTTCGGGGCGCGTGGTGGCGACGATGATGTAGTCGCGGGTTTCCCACTCGGTGGGCTTGCCCTCCTCGTCATGGGCGACGGGGAACTGATAGGTCACGCCATCGGCCAGCGGATAGCGCAGGTGCCACATATGGCCCTTGATCTCGATGTTCTCGACTTCGAGATCGGAAATGGCGGTTTCGAGACCCGGATGCCAATTGACCAGGCGCTTGGCGCGATAGATCAGGCCGCGCTTGTGCAGCTCGACAAAGACCTTGGTGACGGCGCGGACCATCTGATCGTCGGCGGCGCCATTGTCGCCCATGGTGAAGCGTTCGCGGCTAAAATCAGCCGAAGCGCCGAGACGCTTGAGCTGGTTCATGATGGCGCCGCCGCTCTCGCCTTTCCATTCCCAGACGCGCTCGACGAATTTCTCGCGGCCCATGGCGCGGCGGCCGGGCTGCTGGCGTTCCATGAGCTGGCGCTCGACGATCATCTGGGTGGCAATGCCGGCATGGTCCATGCCCGGCTGCCACAGCACGTCCTTCTTCAGCATGCGATTGAAGCGAACCAGAATGTCCTGGATCGTATTGTTGAGCGCGTGGCCGATATGGAGCGAGCCCGTGACGTTGGGCGGCGGGATGACGATGGTGAAGGGCTCGGCACCGGGCTTGGCCCCTGCCCCGGCCGCAAAAGCATTGGCCTCGAGCCAGTCGGCAGAAATGCGCGCCTCGACGGCGCCGGGCTCATAGGTCTTTTCAAGCATCAGGTCACTCGCAACAGCAACGACCCGCCAACGGATACCGGGCGGGCCGAATATAGGGTTTGGCAGACTTCAAGCAAAAGCGCGGTGCGGGGTCAACTGAAAGCGCATGAATGGCTGGGGTGCGTGGCTTTCGGTGGGCGGCGCTGGAGTGGATAGAGTGGATTCCCGCCTACGCGGGAATGACGTTGTGGGTGGAGGGTATTGTTGGCACTGCTGATGCAGTCGACACCCTCCCGATCAAGGGAGGGGGTATCCCGGCCATCGAATTTGCGGAAGCATACCCCACACCCTGCTCGATCACGGACTTAGCAAGCTAAGTCCTATCTCGCTTCCCTCCCCACAAGGGGGAGGGTGAACCGACTGAGACATCGAGCAGTGTCTGCCCTGGTGCAGTCATAAAACACTGTGTCATCCCGGCGAAGGCCGGGATCCATGCTGTGGACCACGCGACTGAGCCGGTGGTCGAGAGCAGATGCGGACATAGATTCCGGCCTTCGCCGGAATGACACCGTGGTTGGTGTGGGCGTTAGCTCAGTCGCCGCGGGAGATGCGGCCGATTTCTTTTTCGACCATGCGCTCGACAACGGCGGGCAGGTTTTCGTCCAGCCATTCCTTGAGCATGGGGCGCAGCATGTCGCGCATCAGGGATTCGATAGTGGCGCCCGAATTGCCCAGGCCGATGCCGTTGAGGCGGGTGATCGAGCTGCGTACGGCGGCCTTGGTGGCCGGTTCGAGCAGTTCTTCGGCAATATCTCTGGTCAGGGTCGGATCGGGTAGCGGCGCGGCCTGGGCCACAGGCGGGCGCGGACGAAGCGGCTCGGGCTCGGGCTCAGGTTCCGGCTCAGGGACAAAGGGGGCGCGGGCCAGCGGCGGCGGATTGAAGGCGGGCAATTCGGGGACAGGTGGTTCCTCGGTCACGAATGCCACGTCGTCGGGCTCGACCAGCGGGTCGGCAGCAAGCGGGGTGACAGTGTCAGCCTCGGTGTCAGCCAGAATGTCATCGAAGCTCAGGCCGCCCTCGTCCTCTTCGGCGTCGTCCACGATCTGGGCCGACGAAAGAGCAAGCGGCTCGATATCGTCGAGCATGTCGCTGAGGTCGCGATCGAGCGGTTCGGGCGCAGGACGATCAAGCGAGCTTGACGTCGGACGATCAAGTGAACTTGACGTCGGACGCGCGGGGGCAGCCTGCATGGGCGGGGGCGCTGCCTGGATTGCAGGCCGCCGTGGCACCCCGGCGGCGTCATCATCGGCGATGATCTGCCGGATGGACGACAGAATCTCGTCCATGGAAGGTTCTTTGGCTGCCGGCTTGTTCATCAGTGCCTCTTACTCATGCGCTTGAACCAAATCGGGGACTCTCCGCCGAAGTCGCCTGCCCGATTCGTTGCCATCACCTTAACGCCAGCCCGCGCAATAAGGAATCGGGGTACCGGGCCGATTTGCGGTCTTCCACTAAAAGTTGTGGCCGGGCATTGCCCGGCCACCAAATAGGCTCCACGCTGACGAAAGAACTACTCGGCGACGGTGCGCAATTCCTGCCAGACGTCTTCGACGGCCTGGTTGTACTGAACCGCAGTCTTGACCTCGACGGGGAGGCCCAGATTGCCGGCCGTCAAGCGGCCCATGGACGAGAGCAGCGAGAAAGTGGCGATGACCTTGTTGGTCTGGGCGTTGATCAGCGATTCACGGGCGGTGGTCAGCTCGGCCTGGGAGTTGAGCACGTCCAGCGTGGTGCTGGTGCCAAGATCGCGCTCCTGAATGGTGCCTTCGAGCACTTCGCGACCAGCGGACACGGCGGCCTGCGCGGCGGAAATCTGCGCGTCGGCACTCTGGATGCCGGCCCAGGCGGCGATAACAGCGGCGCGGATCTGATCATAGGCGCCCATCGCGTCAACTTCGGACTTGATCTGATCGAGATTGGCCTGGCGCACGCCGGCGCCGATGGCGCCGCCAGCATAGATCGGCACGGTGATCGAGAAGCCAAGCTGGCCGCTGACGCCTGCGGCCATGCCACCCGGATCGGACACGCTGGTACCGATGCGGCCCGAAACCGACGCGGTAGGCCCGAATGCCGCGGACGCGGCGTCGCTGCTGGCCTGGGCCGCGCGAATGGCCGCCTTGGCCAGCATGATTGCCGGGTGGCCGGTCTCGGCCTCGGACAGAGCGCCCTGCAGGCTATTGGGGATCAGGCGGCCATAATTGTGCGAGGCGTCGAGACTTTGCGGCGGCGCGCCAACATAGCGAGCAAAGGTCGCCTGGCTGATTTCCAGGCTCGCCTGGGAGGCACGATAGGTCGCATCGCCCTGGGCCAGACGCGCCTCGGCCTGGGCAACATCGATACGCGTGCCCTCGCCGACATCCAGCCGGTCCTTGGCGGACTGCAGCTGAGCCTGATAGAAATTGACGTTTTCCTGCCGCAGGGCAACGAGCTGGCGATTGCTCAGCACATCCATATAGGCCTGAACGACGGCAAGCAGCACATTCTGCTCGGTATTGCGGATTTGGTATTCGGCAGCTTCAGCGCCAGCGCGGGCCGCTTCAATCTGCGCATCGGTCTTGTAGTTGTCGAAGATGGTCTGGCTGTAGGACAGGCCCGCGTTCAGCGCGGCGGAGTCGGTGAACGAGCCGGCGGTCGAAAAATCATAGGTGCCGCCGATCGAGGCGCCGATGGTTGGGAGCTTGCCGGCCTTTGCCAGGGCAATATTCTCGGCGGAGGACTTGGCCGCCAGCTGGGCAGAAGCCAGCTCGGGTGCATAATTATAGGCGGCGGTCAGCGCCTGTGTAATCGATTGCGCCTGTGCGCCGCCGACGCTCCAGGCCGCCAAACTCAGGGCCAGCACACTTGCGACCAAATTTTTACGCATCATCATCGCCCCGGCCTCCAGACACTCAACACTATTGCGCCGCAGATGTGGGTACACAACCTTCTGCGGCAAGCCCTACCAAAATTTAAGACACGATTAATATCTCGGCGTGATCGGGGAGCAACACCCCCCGCGCCTTGCGTGTCCTCAGAATACGAACTCTACCGGACGCGGCCCGGCATAAAGCGGAGGCAGCGTAGCGTTGAATTCCGCCCGCGCCGCAACGCTTCCATGAGATTTGACGAAGACATGGGCAACGGCAACGCCGCCCCCGCGAACCAGGGCGACCAGCCGCCCATCTTCTTCGAGCAGAGCAAACAGGGCTTCGGGCACGCTATCAACCGCACCCTCCACCATTATGACATCATAGCGCTGACCAGCCACGTCCGCGGCCGTGCCGGCGCGCATGGCGGCATTGGCGAGCCCCAGCGCAGCCAGATTTCCGGTGGCGGCCGCGGCCAATTGCGCGTCTTCCTCAAGACCAAGGACGGCCTGGCAGAGACCGGCGATGACAGCGGTGGAATAGCCTGCCCCTGCCCCCAGATCGAGCACCCGATCGGTGGCGGCGATATCGGCCAGCTGCAACAGCTTGGCAAAGGTTGCCGGCGCCGGCATGAACCGGGCCGAACCGGCCGGGCCCAGGGGCTGCACGTCATCTATGTAGGCGAGAGGGCGGCGGGGTTCGGGCAGAAACTGTTCACGGGGCAGCCGCCCCATCTCCGCCAGAATCCGACGGTCGGTGATGTGGCTGGTGCGCAGTTGATTGTCCACCATGAAGCGGCGCGCGCGCTCGTAGTCCACCATTCAACAAGGCCCTGCCGGATCAAACCATATGCCGGACGTGAATATTCCTCGCCCCTAACAATGGCAAGCACACTTATTATGGCGTGACAATATGAACAGGGGATTGCAATGGCCGGAACGCAACCTATGGCAAAATAACAGTTTGGAAACCTGCCATCTTGCATATGGCATGGCGCTGACTTAGAACCCGGCGCCTAGAGGCCACGTGGCGGAGTGGTGACGCAGCGGATTGCAAATCCGCGTACCCCGGTTCAATTCCGGGCGTGGCCTCCAGAACATCCCCAAATTGCAGCAGTATGCGACGAGCCAAAAGGCCCGGCGTGTCGCTATTTTTCGTGTGAGGATTGGCGGCCATCGGCGCGAGAGGTGACCGAGAGAGCGGCTCTGTTGCGGCGGGGAACCGCTCTCTCGTGGGCGTTCCCGGCTCATCCGGGCTCCCGTGTGTTGTGTAGGCTTTCCCGGCTGAACGCCAGCGAAACCGCTTGTTCACCTTAATGGCAGCAATTTTATCCAAAGGGCCGTGGGCGCCGGGGCTCACTTTGTGGCTTCACCCGCGCGCACAGCTTGCATAGGTTTGCCCGGCCTTGGCTTTTTCGAGGCATATCTGTTTGTCCCCCGGGAGAATGCCGTGATGCAGACTGAGGCCACCCTTGCCGTTGGCCGGCGCGAGTTTCTGCAGCCGATCATGGCGGGCGCATTGGCGGCCGTGGTGGGCTATGCCAGCACGTTTACGCTGGTGCTTGCAGCGCTGACAGCGGCGGGGGCTTCGCCGCAACAGGCGGGGTCGGGGCTGTTTTCGGTGTGCCTGGCCATTGGCGTGCTCAATATCGTGGTCAGTTCGCGGCTCAAGCTGCCGGTGAGTTTTGCCTGGTCGACGCCGGGCGTGGCTTTTCTTTTGACCGTGGGCGAGCCGACGGGCGGATTTCCTGCGGTGGCGGGGGCGTTTCTGGTGGCCGCGGGGCTGATTGTGCTGACGGGACTGATCAAGCCGCTGGCCCGGCTGATCGCGGCGATTCCGGCGGCGATCGCCAATGCCATGCTGGCGGGCATGTTGCTGACGCTGTGCCTGGCGCCCATCAACGCGGTGGCGGAAATGCCGTTGCTGGCGCTGCCAATTCTGCTGGCCTGGGTGATCGGGCTGCGGTTTGCCAAGCGTTATGCGGTGCCGATTGCGGTGGTGGTGACGGGAATCGTGCTGGCGACGACGACGCATCTACCGCCCGGAACGCTGGACGGCACCTGGCCGAGCCTGGTTCCGGTGATGCCGGTGTTCACGCTGGACGCCATTATCCGCATCGGCCTGCCGCTTTATGTGGTGACCATGGCGTCGCAGAACCTGCCGGGGCTGGCCGTGATGAAAGCCAATGGCTTCGAGCTGGCGCCGGCGCCACTCTTTGTGATGACGGGATTGGCCAGTGCAGTAACGGCATTTTTCGGCGGCCATACCAGCAATCTTGCCGCGATTACCGCCGCGATTTGCGCGGGACCGGAAGCGCATCCGGAAAAGAGCAAGAGATGGCCAGCACCGGTGGCGGCGGGGGTCTGTTATCTCTTTCTCGGTGCGGCAGCGAGCCTGGCTGCCGCCTTTATCGCAGCCTCCCCGCCCCTACTGATCCAGGCGGTGGCGGGATTGGCGCTGCTGTCGAGCCTGGCGGCGGCGCTTTCGGGGGCATTGGTGATCGAGGAATCACGGTTGCCGGCGATCTTCACCTTTGTCACCACCGCATCCGGCATTACCATTGTCGGGGTCGGGGCACCGTTCTGGGGGCTGGTGGGCGGCATCGCCATATTGATCCTGTTGCGGCTGGGGATCGCCTTGCCGAAAGGGCCGGGCGCCAAGTGAGCGCGCCCTATGCCGTCATCATTGCCGGCGGACAGGGCCAGCGGCTGGGCGGGGTGCGCAAGCGCGATATCAGGATTGGTGGGATCAGGCTGATCGAACGGGTGCGGCAGGCGCTTGGCGCGGTGAACCCGCCGGTATTGGTGGCCACGGGGCCGGGTGAGGCTCCGGTGCTCGACGATGGCATGCTGGCGATTGCTGATCTCGACGGCCCCGTCGGCGGTCCCTTGGCGGGGTTGGCGGCGGCAATCGAGGCGCTGCAGCGCCGGGGCATTCACCAAGGCATTGTGGTTTCGGCGGCTGTCGATACGCCCTTCCTGCCAGCGGGATTCGGCGATGCGATGGCCGCGGCGCTGGGGGATGCGGACGCGATTTATGCGGCCTGGGGGGAGGCCTTCTACCCGCCCAATGCGGCCTGGCGCATAGAGGCGCTCAGCGCCCTGCCCGGCCAGGTTCGCGATGGAACCGCGCCCAACAGCCTCAAGGCCCTGTATGGGCGCCTAAAGGGGACCAGGCTTGACTGGACCGCAGGGTATGAGCGCGATCCATTTGCCAATCTCAATACGCTGGCGGACCTGACGAGCCTGCAGCGCAGAGCGCGTGGCTTGTGACAGGGATGTGAAGTTATTCACACAGGCATGCAAAGAGGGCTTGGCAAAGCAAATCAAGTTCGGTACACGGACCTCGCCTTCGCAGAGAAGGCCACCGAATGTCTTCCGCGATAGCTCAGTTGGTAGAGCAAGCGGCTGTTAACCGCTGGGTCGTAGGTTCGAGTCCTACTCGCGGAGCCATTCGTTTCAAAGGAACGCAGTTCCTTTTCTCACCCAGCAAAGAACGTTTGGATGCGCAGGTGGTGGATGGCCGCCGGCCTGGTTTTGTCGCGGTCGAAGGGCCGACCTCTCTTTCCGGCCGGAGAACCTAGCTGGACGCAGCCGGTGTCAAACCGGGCTGGTTGCCTTGCAGGGCTTCCTCCTTGCGGCGAGCGGCCTTTCTGCGTTGCGCCTTGAGGTCGACGCCGAGCAGGAGCAGCGCTGCCAGGTCGTTTTTCAGCGCCAGCTTTTCCACCAGGATGGGGCCGAACAGCCCCGCGATGCAGGCCGGCACGAAAATCAGCTCTGGGGGCAGGCTCGGCCAGATTTTCCACATCACCTCCCGCATCCCTCCGGTGAAAATCACATGGAACAGGAAGATGGCGTAGGTGTAGGTGCCGAAGAACAGCAATATCCGGGACCGCGGCCTGAGCAGGAACAGAAACAGGGCGCTGCACAGCCCCAGGATCACCTTGTGGAAATTGACGACCTGGCGGGGCAGCTCGACCAGTTCCAGGGTCAGCGTGACATTGAAGACGAGCAGCAGCGCCAGCAGCACGCCGGAAGCCACAGTCAACCAGGCCGGCAGGTTCCCTTCCTCGGCCTGCGCCCGGTGGCGCAGATGATAGGCGAACAGGTGGCCCGCGTAGAAGAACGGCGCCAGATAGGCGCCCTGATACATGGACATGATGTTTGGGCTCCAGCGATCGACGAAAATGTAGATCGGCACGAAGACCACAAACAGAATCATGGCCGCCACATCGCTGCGGCCCTTGAGCAGCAGGCTGAGGGTGACCAGCAGCAGGATGAGCACGAAGATGGCCTGCAGAAACCAGTAATGGGCGTATTGGACAAAAAAGATCGAGAAGAACGGTTGCTGGTCGTAACCGGCGGCGGCCCGCAAGGCATAGAAGATTACGCTCACCACGACCATGGGCACGAGCAGGCGCTTGACCTTGCTGAACATAGCCGTCCGCCATTGGGTGACGGTGACAATCGCCGCGCTCAGCACAAAGCCCGAGATGAAAGCGAAGATCGGCATGCGGGAATTGTCCAGCCCGTCGTTGATGATGCGCAGCGGATGCCAAAGGTCGAGGCCGAGGCCCTCGGTGGAGGCGGAGCCAGTGACGTGGAACGTCACCAGCAAGATGCAGACGATGCCGCGGATGGTTTCGACATATTCCAGCCGTCCAGACCTCAGGGCCATTTAGAACCTCGCCAATTGCCGCAAACCGAACCTGGAATTGTCAGGCGCTGGCAATGCCGCGCGCGGGGAGAGCCCCGGTTTCGCCAAGCACTTTTTCCAGCCCCTCATCGAGGCCGTTGAGGAGATCGGCGATCTCGTCGGCCTCCTGGATGCCTATGCCCGCCAGGGTGCGCCCCTGAAACACGGCGGGCTGACCGGTATCGATGTCATAGACGGTGTAGGTGACCTCGCATTCGGGCCGAATATCGTATCTGCTGAACATAGCCTTCTCCCTTCATCCCTGTTTCCGCCGCCTGTTACGTTTTCTTGCTTGTTTTGATCCGCCCGGGCCTTCGTCAGAACCGCCCGGTCAGGTCCTCCGCCGCGCGTTCGATGCGCGGAAGATCGGTATCTCCCACCAAAGCGTAGGCGACATCGCCCACCTGCCAATTGGCGGTGGCGACGCCATCGACGCGATCGCTGTTGACCTCCACCATCGCCGAGTTTCCCGGCCGGGTGGCAAAGAAGGAGACCGCTCCCATGCCCGGGGCCGCGACCAGCACTTCGACGCTGGGGCCATATTGGGAGGGGTAGGCCTGCACATCCACAACCTTCCAATCGGGCGGCAAGTGGGGCATGGCGATGGCCGTGGCCGAGAGCAATTGGCGACGGTTATAGCCCTGGATCTGGGGGTAGAGCGGCGGATGCACGCTGGTATCGCGGTGAGCCTCGATGGCAACATCCACATAGTCGGGAACGCCGACTACCGACATGACATCGGGCAGGATTGCGGCCTCATGGGCGAGCCAGCCGCATGCCAGCAATAGGCCCGCCAAGGGAACGGAGCGGCGCCATCCCTGCCATTTTGCCCGGTTCAATGCGTTCGCCAATCGCGTGGCCGCCTGTTCGGTCGGCACGGGGCGAAGTGCCTCTTCGGGAGCAAGCGCCAGGCGCAATTCGGTCCGCAGGCGCCTATCGGCCATCAATTGCGCCGCCGCCGACGGGTGGCGCGCCAGATAGGCTTCGACCGCGAGGCTATGCAGCGGATCGAGTTCATCATCGAGATAGGCGTGGAGATCGGCGTCGCTGACATCATGGGTCATCATTGCGAATCCCTCACCAGCCTGAGCTTGCCTGCAGCGGGACCGGCTTCATCGATCAACCGCAGCTTCTCCCTGGCCCGGGCAATGCGGGACATGACCGTGCCAATCGTCACAGCGAGAATGTCGGCGGTCTCCTGGTAGGACAGGTCCTCGATCATCACCAGATGCAGGGCCGCCCGCTGCTCGTCGGGCAGACTGAGAAAGGCGCGCCGCACTTCAGAAAGGCGCAAGGACATGTCCTGGCGACCCGGTTCGTGATCCTCCATGACCTCGAAGGCGCGATTGATCCGCTCGCGCTCGGAACGACGGGAGCGGACCCCGTCGACCCAGGTATTGTGCAGGATGGACATGAGCCAGGGCCGCAAGGCGCTGCCGGCGCGGAAGGCCGAGCGCCGTTCATAGGCGCGCAGCACCGTATCATGCACGAGATCTTCGGCATCGGACGGATGCCGGGTCAGCGACAAGGCATAGCGACGCAAATGCGGGAGTTGCGCCAATATATCTATGTTTGTTTCTGAACTTGTCATGCTGGATATACGAAGCCCAAGGTCGCAATATTCCACATCTCCAAGAATTATTTTATTCCTTCAAATAACACTCCGCCAATAGCCGTAGAACAAAAGTGAACGCATAACTAACCGGAGCGCCCCACTGTCTCGACCGCGCTTTTTGTCTTGCCGCTGCGCCCGGGCGCTTGCCTCGCCGGAGACCCGGGTTTAGGAGGACGCCAATAGTAGAAAGGCGGCTTTCATGAGCAGCAATGGCAGCGATATCGATGGCGAAAGCCAGATCACCCTCAGCCGCACGATCGACGCGCATATCGACGATGTGTTCTCGGCCTGGACCGACCCGGCGCTGATCGAGCAATGGCAGGCGGACGAGGCCGAATTCGATGCATTCGAGGGCGGTGAATACCGTTTCGTGACGTTTGGCGACGACGAGGACCCGGACGAGCATGTGGTCAGCGGGGAAGTGCTGCAATTCGTTGAGAACGAGAAGCTGGTGCTGTCCTGGGTGGCCAAGGATGAGGACGAGGACGGCGAGGAGATGATCTTCGTGCTGGATATCGGCTTCAAAGCGCTGAACGCGGACCAGACCCGGGTAACGATCACCGAGCGGGGCCTGGCGCATGCCGATCCGGAATCGCGGATTTTCTCGATGGAAGCCTGGAATTCGGCGCTGGAGGCGCTGGCCGAAGTTCTGGAATAAGGCGAGCGGGAATGATATTGCGGGCTTGACGCTGCCCGCCAAATTGCCTTTCCCAGCAAAGGCTTGCGGCGGAATGCCATGCCAATCCCCAGCGCGAGGCTTGCGGCTCATCGCGGCGCCACTTAGGGTCGCAGACCGTCATCCAGAGATTGTCGATCCATGGCCAAGCACGAAGACCTGATTTCCGCGATCGGCAATACGCCGCTGATCCGTCTCAACCGCGTCTCGGCGCTGACTGGCTGCGAAATCTGGGGCAAGGCGGAATTTCTCAATCCGGGGCAATCGGTCAAGGATCGGGCAGCACTGTTCATCATCCATGATGCGGTGAAATCAGGGGCGCTGAAACCGGGCGGCACGATTGTCGAGGGTACGGCGGGCAATACCGGCATCGGGCTGACGCTGGTGGCCAATTCGCTGGGCTTCAAATCGGTGATCGTCATTCCCGAGACGCAAAGCCAGGAAAAGAAGGACGCGCTGCGGCTCTATGGCGCCGAGCTGATCGAGGTTCCGGCCAAGCCCTATAAGGACCCCAATAATTACATCAAGATTTCGGGGCGGCTGGCCGAAAAGCTCAACAAAGAGCTGCCGGAGGGTGCGATCTGGGCCAACCAGTTCGACAATGTTTCCAATAAGCGCGCACATGTGGAAACCACAGGGCCGGAAATCTGGCAGCAGACCAATGGCCGGATTGATGGCTTTATCTGCGCGGTGGGTTCGGGCGGCACGCTAGCCGGGGTGGCCGAGGCGCTGCGGGCGCGCAGCAAGGATGTGCGGATCGGGCTGGCGGACCCGGAAGGGGCGGCGCTCTACAATTTTTACGCCCATGGGGAGCTCAAATCCTCGGGCAATTCGATCACCGAGGGCATCGGCCAGGGCCGGATCACGGCCAATCTCGAGGGGCTGACCATCGACAATCCCTACCAGATTTCCGATGCCGAGGCCCTGCCCTATGTGTTCGACCTGCTCGAGCATGAGGGCCTGTGCCTGGGTGGATCGAGCGCGATCAACATTGCCGGCGCCGTGCGCATGGCACGCGACCTGGGGCCGGGCAAGACCATCGTCACCGTGCTCTGCGACTATGGCAACCGCTATCAGTCGAAGCTTTTCAACCCGGAATTCCTGCGCGGCAAGGGCCTGCCCGTGCCGCGCTGGCTGGAGGAGCGGAAGGGGATCGATATCTCGGGGGTGATTGAGGCTTAGCGCACTGAACTAAGGGCTCGTTCCTGTCCCAAATCAAGGGCAATACTCACACCCTTGGCCTTTGTGGCCCCCATCACCCACCCTCATTCCCTCCCCATCAAGGGGAGGGAGGCGCAGACTCTAAACACGGCCCATCAGGGGCCTTAGTTTGGTTGTGAGCTGCGGAAGTCCAGGTTGGTTGGCTCCCGCAGATAGCGCAATTGCCTTATGCTGGTCGGCACAGAGCTATCAACCGTTTCCAGCGTAAACTGACGGGCCCAGCACCGTCCGTTACCGGCGAGGAAAAAGCCGAAGTGAACACTAACGGCTTCTTCCGGTACGTCGAAAACGATGTTTCGCGTCTGCCAATCCGAAGTTCCGGTGACTGCTCCGTCGGTCTCCCGGGTATTTAGATTGTCAAATCGCAGGCTGGTTGCCGTCTCGCCGTCAATACGCATGAAAATGGTGCCTCCGTCTGCAGCATTCTCAGTGCGAATTTCTCCCGTCAGACGGATGCGTTTGCCGATGTAGGGGGCGGCAGCGATGCTCTGCATCAAGGTGCAGAAGTCACTGGCGCTTATGGTTCCGCTATCGAGCCGGCTTTCAATCAGCGCGTTGCCGGTTGCCGGATCCAGACCGGAGCGGTAAAGGCGGGGCTTGCTGCCGGAGCGCATCCATCCCTGCGGCAGCGACAACGACGGTTCGGTATTGGCCTCGATCCTGGCACTCAGAATGTTCCAGTCCGACACGCCGAATTGCCGAGCGACCAGTTCCAGACAATCGCTGTGGGAGAGTTCGATACTGCGTTCGGCTAGAGCCTTGCGCAGCAGTTTGGCCATGAGTTTGGCGTCCATGAACGTGTGCATGGTTCGATCCTTCTCGTTGGGCAAATCTTAGGTCAGTGCTCGCATTGCTGACGGCTTGCCCAAACAAGGGGTCAAACCAGTCTTGTCATTCGTGCATTCACCGTCCCTTGTGGGTGCGAGCGGCAGGCTACACTGGCCAAGGACCGAGAATAGGCACCTGCTGGACCTTGTCAACCGCGCCATTGTCCAATGCTGCCCGGCTGATACACTGCCCGGCCACGAGTCCGGGCGGGTCCATTGGTCGGCATTGAATATATTCTGCGCATCATCATCGCCGATCTGCATATTTTTGCGGCCATAACGGCGGCGATCTATCTGCTGGCGCTGGTCTGTGCCATTCGGGAAATCATGAATTCGCGGACGTCGCAGGGCTCGATTGCCTGGCTGCTGTCGCTGGCCGCCCTGCCCTTTCCGACGGCATTTTTGTATCTGATCTTCGGGTGGAAGGCGTTTGACGACTATGCCACCGACCGCATCCGCAATGGCCGTGCCGCGCGCCCGTTGCGGGCCAAGGATTTGGCGCTGATCGACCAGGAAACCAGCCATCTCTGGCCGGTGCAGACCAAGGTGTCGGAGGTGCCGTTTCTCACCGGCAATGATGTGGAATTGCTGGTGGACGGGCGGGCGACGTTCGATTCCATCTTCGAGGGCATTGCCAAGGCCAAGGACTATCTGCTGGTGCAGTTCTATATCGTGCGCGACGACGCGTTGGGTCAGGAACTGGCGGAGCGGCTGGTCGAGCGGGCGCGGGCCGGGGTGAAAGTCTATCTGCTCTATGACGATGTAGGCAGCACGGGCATGCCCAAGCGCTATCGCACGCAATTGCGCGAGGCGGGGATCAAGGTGGCCGGGTTCAACCAGCGCCATAAATTCCTGCGCTTTTACGGGCCGACGCGGATCAATTATCGCAACCATCGCAAGATCGTGGTGGTGGACGGCGAGCATGCCTGGGTCGGCGGGCACAATGTAGGGGTCGAATATCTGGGGCTGGACCCCAAATTCGGCCGCTGGCGCGATACCCATGTGCGGGTGTCGGGGCCGGCAGCGCTGGGCTGCGCGCTATTGTTCCGCGAGGACTGGCAATGGGCGACGGGCGAGGTGCTGCCCTCGGCCCCGCCGGAAACGGTGGCAACGCCGGGCGATCAATCGGTGCTGGTGATGGGCAGCGGGCCGGCCGACAAGCTGGAAGAATGCGCCATTGCCTATACCGACCTGATCGGGCGTGCGCGGGAGCGGCTGTGGATCGTCAGCCCCTATTTCGTGCCGGATACCGATATCCGCACGGCGCTGTTCGCCGCGCAATTGCGCGGGGTGGATGTGCGGGTGATGCTGCCGGACGAACCGGACCACAAGCTGGTCTGGCTGGCCAGCATTGCCCATGCCGATGCGATGATCGAGCACGGCATATCGGTCTATCGCTATACTGACGGCTTCCTGCACCAGAAGGTGGTGTTGATGGATGACCAGATCGCGACGGTCGGCAGCGTCAATTTCGACAACCGCTCCTTTGCCATCAATTTCGAAATCACGCTGTGGTTCACCGACCGCAAGGCGATCGACGGGGTGGAAGCCATGCTGGTGGAGGATTTCAAGAGCTGCCGGCAGGTGGGGCTGGAGGAAGCCAAGTCCCGCTCCTGGTATATGCGGTTCCTGACCCAGGCGGCGCGGCTATTGTCGCCGGTGCTTTAGGCTAGCGAATGGGCGGGGCGTAGAGGCGGCCGCCATTGGTCCAGAGGGAGTTCTGCCCGCGCAGGAGGGCGGCGCCGGTTTGGGGGCCGAAATGGCGGTCATAAAGTTCGGCGTAATTGCCGACGGCGCGGATGACATCGGCCATGAAGGTCCTTTTGAGGCCGAGCGGCGCGCCGAAATCACCCTCGACACCCAGGATGCGACGCACGGCGGGGGTTCGGGCGGCGGAGAGGGATTCTATATTGAGGGCAGTGATGCCAACCTCTTCGGCATCGATCAAGGTGAACAGGGTCCAACGGACGATGTTGAACCATTGATTGTCGCCCTCGCGCACGACCGGGCCGAGCAATTCCTTGGAGATGCGTTCGGGCAGGATGCGGTGGCTGGCCGGATCGGGCAGGCCGCGGCGGATGGCCTGCAATTGGCGGCCGGAAGCGGAAATGGCCTGGCAGAGGCCGGCCTGGTAGGCCTGCGAGAGATCGGCCACATCCTCATAGGGAACTTCGGTATAGCTGGCCTGATTGGCGAAGAAGAATTCCTGCAGGCGGGCCAGATCCTCGCCACCATCGATGACGCAGACGCTGATATCATCCAGCTCGAAGGCCGAGACCACGCCCAGCGATTGCGGGACCATGAAGGCCTGGCCGTCGAAAAAGGCGGTACCGACATAGCTGGCGCCATAGAGGGTGTCGCGCCGCTCAGTCCAGGGGCCGTTGCGGGTCAGCACGTCGACGGCGCCGGTTTGTAGCGGGGCGAAGCGGCTGTCCCCACGCAGGGGACGGAATTCGATCAGGTTGGGATCGCCGAAGACAGCGGCGGCGATGCCGCGGCAGAGATCGACATCGAAGCCCGACCAGCGGCCTTCGGCATCCTGCTGGGCGAAGCCGGGAAGCTGGCTGGTAGCGCCGCAAATGAGGAAGCCACGATCGCGAACGGTTTGCAAAGTCGACTGAGCCATGACCGGCGCGACGGCAAGCGTCAAGGCGCAGGCAAGGCCCATAGCGGCAGACAGCAATTGCGCAATAAAACGGGTCAAATCCGGCCGCCTTTCGACGCCCATATTGGCAGGCGCCCCCCGGTGGTCAAGCCACGGAAAGGTGTGCCCTGCCGCTTTTCGACAGGGCTTTGCGTGGGGATGATGGCATTCATGGCGCCATTCCCGCCTGCGCGGGAATGACGTCGTGGTTGGTGGTGCTGTCCGTGCTGGCCGGTGGGGTCCCGCCGTTAGTGCAGAATCTGGCTGAGGAACAGTTTGGTGCGCTCGTGCTGCGGATTGGAGAAGAAGGTCTCCGGATCGTTCTGCTCGATGATCTGGCCCTGATCCATGAAGATGACGCGATTGGCCACCTGGCGGGCGAAGCCCATTTCGTGGGTCACGCAGATCATGGTCATGCCGTCTTCGGCCAGGTTGATCATGACTTCGAGCACTTCCTTGACCATTTCGGGATCGAGCGCGGAAGTCGGCTCATCGAACAGCATGATCTTGGGCTGCATGCAGAGCGAGCGGGCAATGGCCACACGCTGCTGCTGACCGCCCGAAAGCTGGCCGGGGAACTTGTTGGCCTGCTCGGGGATCTTGACCCGCTCCAGATAGTGCATGGCGGTCGCCTCGGCCTCGGCCTTGGGAATGCCGCGCACCCAGATGGGGGCCAGTGTGAGATTTTGCAGGATGGTGAGGTGGGGGAAGAGATTGAAATGCTGGAACACCATGCCCACTTCGCGGCGCACTTCATCGATGCGCTTGAGATCGGCGGTCAGTTCGGTGCCATTGACGATGATCTGGCCTTCCTGGTGCTCTTCGAGGCGGTTGATGCAACGGATGAGCGTGGATTTGCCGGAGCCCGAGGGGCCGGCAATGACGATGCGTTCGCCGCGCATGACGCGCAGATTGATGTCGCGCAGCACGTGGAAGTCGCCATACCATTTGTGCATGCCGATCACGTCGATGGCCACATCGGTGGATGACACGGTCATCTGCGAAGTGTCAATGGTGCGCTCGACGGTGGTTTCGGAAACTTGGCTCATGATCTTACCTCTTGTGCCCGGTATCCAGCCGCCGCTCCATCCAGAGCGAATAGCGGGACATGGCGAAACAGAAAATCCAGAAGACGGCTGCTGCAAAGACATAGCCGGTCACCGCCTGGGTGGGGGATGACCAATTGATGTCGGAGCTGGCCGATTGCACGGTATTGAGCAGGTCGAAAATGCCGACAATGGACACGAGCGAGGTGTCCTTGAACAGGGCGATGAAGTTGTTGACGATGCCCGGGATCACATGCTTCAGCGCCTGGGGCAGGATGATGAAATAGGTGCGCTTCCAATAGCCCAGGCCAAGGGATGCCCCCGCCTCATACTGGCCGCGTGGCAAGGCTTGCAGGCCCCCGCGCACGGTTTCGGCGAGATAGGCGGACGAGAACAGGGTGACGCCGACCAAGGCCCGCAAGAGCTTATCGACCGTGGTGCCCGTGGGCATGAAGAGCGGTAGCATGATCGAGGCCATGAACAGCACGGTGATCAGCGGCACGGCGCGCCACAGCTCGATGAACATGACGCTGAGCGTCTTGATGATCGGCAGTTTGGACTGGCGGCCGAGGGCCAGGAGGATGCCGATGGGAATCGAGCAGATGATGCCGACCAGCGAGATGATCAGGGTGACCAGGAGCCCTCCCCATTGCTCGGTGGGCACATGGCGCATGCCGAAGACGCCGCCATTGAGCAGGTAGAAGGTCACCACCGGGAAGACGACGAAGAACAGCAAGGCATTGATGCGCTTGAACGGCGCCGAGGGGATGAGCAGCGGGATGATGAGCGCCGCCCCCATGATGAAGACGATATTGGGCCGCCAATACTGATCGATGGGGTAGAAGCCATAGATGAAGAAATTGAAGCGGGCATAGATATAGGCCCAGCAGGCCCCTGCCCCTTCGGCGCGGCATTCCTCGACGGTGCCGCCGGGCATGACCGCATGGCCGATCAGGAAATTATAGATCGGCGGGATGGCCCAGAGCAGGAAGAGCAGGCCCAGAATGGTCAGCAGCGCATCGGAAGGCGATGCGAAAAGGCTGCGGCGAAGCCAGGCGATGGGGCCGTCGGTGCCGCGCGGCGGCTGACGGGCTTCGACCATTTCCTGGCGGATGAAGACGTGATCCATGGCCATGTTCTAGCGCTCCACCATGGCCACGCGGCCATTGTACCAATTCATGAAGGCTGAGGTCAGCAGCGAGAAGGTGAGGTAGACCGCCATGGTGAGGGCGATAACCTCGATGGCCTTGCCGGTCTGATTGAGCGTGGTGCCGGTAAACACGTTGACCAGCTCGGGATAGCCGATAGCCGCGCCAAGGGACGAATTCTTGGTGAGGTTGAGATATTGGCTAGTGAGCGGTGGCACGATGACGCGCATGGCCTGGGGCACGATGACCAGCCGCAGCCGGTCGCCTTCCTTGAGGCCCAGGGACTGGGCCGCTTCGGTCTGGCCCTTGTTGACCGAGCGGATGCCGCCGCGGACATTTTCGGCGATGAAAGCGGCGGTATAGACGGTGAGGCCGAAGACCAGGGCCACCAGTTCGGGCGGCAATTGCACGCCACCCTTGAAGTTGAAGCGTTCGAGCACCGGCACTTCAAAGGCCAGCTGCGCGCCGGTGACGATATAGACCAGTGCCGGAATGCCGGCGGCAATCAGGATCAGCAGGGCAATGGGGAAGCGGCCTTCGCTGGGCGGGCGATTGCGCGTGCCTTCGAGCAGAATCCAGCCCATGACAACGCCGGCAATGGCTGCGCCGATATCGATGGCGGCGGTGTGCCAGACGGGGAACATGGCCCGCAGCAGGGTGGCGAGAATGACGAAGGTGAGTGCGAAAGCCACGATCGCTCGGGCGTAAGGCGCGAAACGGGAGAGCGAAGCGGCGGCGACGATGACCGCAGCGGCCCAGATGAGCGGGGAAGCATTGGCCAGAGCGGGCACGTATTGGGCCAGGAGGGAAAAGGCCAGGGCCGCAACCAGAAAGGATACGACGGCATCGGCGATTTTTGCGGCCTGGACCACGCGGGGCGGGTAACGGCCGGTCGCGGTGCGCACGCGGGTTGCCCAGATGCCGACGGCAATGGCCGCGATGAGACTGAGCACGATGGCCACGAGCACCCAGGTGAATTCGGCATCGGGCATGGGCCGGGGCACCATGAGGCCGCGCTGGTTGATGAAAATCTCCAGCGGCAACTCGAACGATGCGCGGACGGCCGGCATGGCCTTGAGCACGGCGAAGTACCAGAAGAAGAGCTGCAATAGCAGCGGGATATTGCGGATGGTCTCGATATAGACGGTGGCGACGCGGGCGATCAGCCAATTGGAGGACAGGCGCGCTATACCCAGGGCAAAGCCGAGCAGCGTCGCGAAGAAAATGCCTATGACCGCGACCAGCAGCGTATTGAGCAGACCGGCGAGAAATGCCTGCCAGTAGAATGACGTCCGGCTCCAGGGGAAAAGCGTGAAGCTGATGTCGAAGCCCGCGGTGCGGAACAGGAAATCGAAACCGGTCGTCTTGTTTTGCGCCGCCAGATTCTGGGCGGTGTTGACGATGATCCAGTAAAAGAAGGCGACGACCAGCCCGCCGACGATGATCTGGTAGAGAATACCACGGACCACCGGGTCATTCAGCAGCGAGGTGCGCGGGGCGCTGCTACCGATATTATCTTGCACGGCCATGGGGCATGCATTCCTTTGCTGTGAACCGTGGCGCCGCTGCGAACGGAGCATCGATCGGACATGGCTTCGCCATCGCTGGGATCAACAAATCCCGCCGCCACCAGCCCGGCTGGTGATGTTCGATGTTCGAGGTCGCCGGTTCAAAACCAAAACCGGCGCTCCCTTTGGAGGAGCGCCGGGCTTGCGGTTGCGACTAGCGGATCGGCGGAGCGTATTGCAGACCGCCATTGGTCCACAGCGCGTTCAGGCCGCGTTCCAGCCCGATATCGGTCGAGGGACCGACATTGCGCTCGAAGGCTTCGCCATAGTTACCGACCAGCTTGATGATCTGGTAAGCCCAGTCCTTGGTCAGCCCAATCGGGGCGCCGAAATCGCCTTCAACGCCGAGCAGGCGCTTGACGGCCGGATTGTCGGAACCAAGCATTTCATCGACATTGGCGGAGGTTACGCCCAGCTCTTCAGCTTCGAGCAGAGCATAATAGGCCCAGCGATTGATCTTGAACCACAGATCGTCGCCCTGACGGACCACGGGGCCCAGGGGCTCCTTGGAGATGATTTCGGGCAGGATTTCGTGATCATCCGGCACGGCGAACTTGGAGCGTTCGGCAGCCAGGGCCGAGGCGTCGGTGGTGTAGACGTCGCAGCGGCCATCTTCATAGGCCTTCACCACTTCGTCCTGGTCCACGAAGACGACGGTGTTGAATTCGAGATTGTTGGCGGCGAAATAGTCGGCGGCGTTCAGCTCGGTCGTGGTGCCCGACTCGATGCAGATAGCGGCGCCGCTGAGATCGAGGGCGGATTCGATGCCATCGGCCTTGCGGACCATGAAGCCCTGGCCGTCATAATACATGGTGCCGACGAAGCTGATGCCCAGATCGGTATCTCGGCTCATGGTCCAGGTGGTAGTGCGCGAGAGAATGTCGATTTCACCAGCGGAGAGCGCGGCGAAACGTTCCTGGGACGTCAGCGGCGTGTAGCGGACGGAATCGGCATTGTTGAAGACGGCGGCAGCCACTGCACGGCAGAAGTCGACTTCGAGGCCGGCCCACACATTGTTGGCATCGGGAGCGGAGAAGCCGGCGACGCCGCCGGTGACGCCGCATTGAATATAACCTTTTGCCTTTACGTCGCTGAGCGTATCAGCGTGCGCAGCCGTCGCGCCGAGGCCCAGAGAGGCCGCAAGAGCGATCGTTACGAGCGTTTTTTGCATTGATTTTGCCTTTGGTTTCCTGACCTGTGTCCCGAAAGCTCTTTTGGCGCGAACGCCGTGGCTTCGGTGGCACCACCGCCCTTTCAATGACGGTTATGATGCTGCTAAGCATGCAAGCGTCAATTGACCGTTGCGTCAAGGGTCGTTGGCCGGTTGGGACAGCCATCCTGTCGCTTTATTAGACAGCTTTCCAGATTTGACGCGATTTTGAGCATCGAGCCTAGTATGAATGAGAAGAAAAGCGGCAATGCCGCACGGCCGTCCGTCGAGACAATCCTGACTCATCATGGACGACAGCCCGAGGATCAATTCGGATTCGTCAATACGCCGGTCTATCGCGGCTCGACTGTTCTCTTCAAAACCCTGGCGGATCTGGAGGCGCAGGAACAGCGCTTTCTCTACGGCCGCGCGGGCAATCCGACGACCGAAAGCGTCGAGGCGGTGGTGACCGAACTGGAGGGCGCCTATCGCACCAAGCTGGTGCCCTCGGGACTGGCGGCGATCACGATTGCGGTATTGAGCTGCGTCAAGGCAGGCGACGATGTGCTGATCAGCGACAGCGCCTATGAACCGGGTCGCAAATTCGCCGATGGATTTCTCGAGCGGATGGGGGTGACCGCGCGCTATTTCGATCCGCGGCTTGGCGAAGGGCTGGCCGAATTGATGCAGCCCAATACTAAAGCCATCCTGGCGGAAAGCCCGGGTTCGCTGACATTCGAGCTACAGGATATTCCGGCGTTGGCGCGGGTCGCCAAGGCGGGTGGCGCAAGGCTGATCGTCGACAATAGCTGGGCGAGCCCGCTCTATCACAAGCCGCTGGCGCTGGGCGCCGACCTGGTAGTGCATTCGGCCACCAAGATGTTTATCGGCCACTCCGACGCCTTTGGTGGCACGATCTCGACCACCGAGGCGGCCTGGAAGGATGTGGAGACCACGCGGACGCTGCTGGGATTCTTTACCTCGGGGGACGAGGCCTTCCTCGTGGCGCGCGGGCTCAAGACGCTGGCCATCCGCATGAAGGAGCATCAGGAGCGGGCGCTGGAAATTGCGCGCTGGCTGGAGGCGCAGCCGGCGGTTGCCTCGGTGCTGCACCCTGCCCTGCCCAGCCATCCGGACCATGCCCTGTTCAAGCGCGACTTTACCGGCTCGGGGAGCCTGTTCGGGCTGGTGCTGAAGCCGGCGCAGCGTGCTGCGGTGGCTGCTTTTGTCGACGGGCTCGAGCTTTTCACCATGGGCTATTCCTGGGGCGGCTATGAAAGCCTGTTGCTACCGGTGAAGCTGGGCAAGAACCGCACGGCCAAGCCGTGGACGGATGAGGGCAATCTCTTCCGGCTGCATATCGGGCTGGAGGGCGTCGAGGACCTCAAAGCGGACCTCGCGGCGGCAATGGAGCGCTATGCGCGGGAGCGCTGAAACAGCAGGCGCCAGACGCGGCGCAGATTGGGCACGCCCCGGAACCTGATCGTCCCGTCCGGCAATTTGGCGAAGAGCCAGCGCCGGGCGGCGAAGAAATTGCGCACGGCATAGGCGCCAATGGTGCCCAGGGCGAATCCGGCGACGACGTCGGTGGGATAATGCATGCCGATGACGATGCGCGAAAAGCCCGTCATCACCGCAATCAGCAGGAAGAGCCGGAAGAATTTCGGTGCGATGAAGCCAATGACCAGA
Organism: Devosia yakushimensis; assembly: GCF_030159855.1. Taxonomy (NCBI): domain Bacteria; kingdom Pseudomonadati; phylum Pseudomonadota; class Alphaproteobacteria; order Hyphomicrobiales; family Devosiaceae; genus Devosia; species Devosia yakushimensis. Next base: position 1,826,161 of record NZ_BSNG01000001.1, read on the forward strand.
GCCGTTGCCATGGCTGTGGTGGAATGGCCCGAAGGGAAGCTCTGAAAGGTCGAATCATTGAGGACCCGCCGAAAGGCGAAAGCGCCGTGTTCGAGAAATTCTGCCGGTCGGCCCCGACCGAACAGGCGCTTGAGCCCATTGGCCAAAAGCCCCGGAGCGCCGACGCCGACGAAAATGAAGCTGGCGACCATGGCCAATTCATAGCTGGCGCGGCGATAATAGCCCGCCGGCAGCACGAAACGGCCAATCAGCGCGAGAATCATAACCGCCAGCGATGGGATCAGCACCCAGTCGCTGAGGCCGAAATCGGTGATGAAATAATAGGGCGCACGCCACACGTCGGGCCAAGCCATCAAGCTCTGCGAGACATAGGCATCGAAAAACATCAGCACGAACAGCACGGCGACCAGCGCCGTTGCGAAATTCGGCCAGTTCTTGCGATTGAGGCCCAGGGGCCAGCGTGCGTTCAAATTTGGCATGAGGCGTTTTTGACCAAGAGCGAGCAATCCGTCAACGGTGTGATATCGGCTTGGTTACGCTTGCCCTTTGCAACCGAACAGGCTAACGGAAAGCGGTGATCTCGGAGTGTAGCTCAGCCTGGTAGAGCACCGGTTTTGGGAACCGGGGGTCCAAAGTTCGAATCTTTGTACTCCGACCATCACATCAGCCGTTCCGGCGAGGTTATTATCGCAAGGCGCCTATTGGCCTTGTTATGCGCATCGTGTTGAGGACTTTGCATGACCGCCCGCATCTACCGCCCTGCCCGCAACGCCATGCAGTCGGGAAAAGGCAAATCCAAGAGCTGGGTTCTGGTGCATGAACCGGCCGCGCCGCGCGAGATCGACCCGCTGATGGGCTATACGACCTCCACCGATACGCGCCAGCAGATCAAGCTCAGCTTCGATACGCTGGAACTGGCCGAAGCCTATGCGCAGAAGAACGGCATTGCCTATTCGGTGCAGCCCGCGCATGACGCGACGCCCAAGCGGGTGAGCTATCCCGACAATTTCCGGGCCGATCGCAAGACGCCCTGGACGCATTAGCGAGGCGTGACATCCTGAATCGATAAAGCGCCGCAAGCCATTGTGGCGCTTTTGTTTTTGGAGGCATTGAACTGGATACCGGTCTGCTGATCGTGTTGTGCGGCGCGGCCGCGGCCGGTTTCGCGCAAGGCGTTTCCGGCTTTGCCTTCTCGCTTGTTGCCTTGTCGTTCTGGGCCTGGACCGTGGAGCCGCAACTGGCAGCGCCGATGGCGGTGTTCGGCGCGCTGGCGGGGCAATTGGTAACCCTGCCCTGGGTGTGGCGCGGGTTCGATCCGAAACGGCTCTGGCCGCTGCTGATCGGCGGCTTGATCGGGGTGCCGGTGGGGGTTTTGCTGCTGCAATGGCTCGACCCCACCTTGTTCAAGTTCGGTCTTGGGCTGTTCTTGCTGGTCTATTGTCCGCTGCTGCTCCTGTTGCCCGCGGGATATACCTGGCCGCATGGCGGGCGTCTTGCCGATGGCGCCTCGGGGCTGATCGGCGGGGTGCTGGGCGGCATTGGCGGCATGTCCGGCGCCGTGCCGGCCTTGTGGACGACCGTCCGCGGCTGGGACAAGGACACGCAACGGGGCGTGATGCAGGCGTTCAACATCGCCATGCATGTGTCGACACTCACGGTTTATGGGTTTTCGGGCGTGATAACGGCGCAGACACTGACCATGTTTGCCTGGATCGGCCCCGCTCTCGCCCTGCCGGCGATTATGGGCGTGCTGCTGTTCCGCCGGCTTAACGCGATCGCGTTCCGCCGGTTGATTCTCAGCCTGCTGCTGGTTTCGGGCGTATCGCTGATCTGGGGTAGCGCCGCCACCTGGATGTGATGTTTTGCGGGTTCAGGCGCGGGCGATATTCTGGCAGTGTGCGCACAAAGGAATATTTGCATGACCAAATCCTGTTTTGCTCTCCCTGCCCTTCTGCTGGCGCTGACTGTCGCACCTGTCCAGGCTGCGCCCGCGCTATGGTCCATCAGCGATGAGGACAGCACGGTCTGGCTGTTCGGTTCGTTCCATCTGCTGCCGCCGAGCCTGGAGTGGCGGACCGAGCTGTTCGACGAGACTTTGGAAAAGGCCGATGTGGTCTACTTCGAAACCGATGTCGGCCCTGCCGCGCAGGCGACACTGGGCGCACGCAGTTTCGAATTGGGCCTGCGCGACGATGGCAAGTTCCTGGCCCAGGTGCTCGACCCGGAAGATGCCGATCTGCTGCGCTCGGTTTCGGCGCAATATGCCGTGCCCATGCCGCTGCTCAATACGCTCAAGCCCTGGCTGGCGGAATTGACGCTGACGGCGAGCATAGCCCAGCAGGCCGGGCTCGACCCCAATAGCGGCGTCGACATTCTGCTGCAGCGGGAGATACCAGCGGAGCGGCAGGCCTATTTCGAAACTGGGGAAGAGCAGCTCGGTTTTCTGGCCAATGCCTCGGACGAGGATCAAACCGCCATGCTGATTTCGACGCTGGAACAGGTTGGCAGCACGAGCAAGATGCTGAGCAAGATGATTTCGGCCTGGCGGGAAGGCACGCCCGAAAAATTCGCGCCCTATTTCCTGGCTGAAATGAGCGGCCCGCAGACCTCGATGCTGGATCGCATCATCTATCAGCGCAACGAGCGATGGGCCGTTACGATCGAAGGCCTGTTGGCGGAGAACAAGGAGGCGCTGATCGTGGTGGGTGCCGGCCATATGGTCGGCGACCGCGGTGTTCAGGCATTGCTTGAAGACGCCGGGCTTGAGGTCCGGCGTCTTCAGTAAAACTCAGACCGCGCTGAGCTTGGTCCACTTGCCATCGGCCTGGCTCGAGGCCACCGATGCCATGATGAACTGCATGCCCTCGACGCCATCGGCCAGAGTGGGCAGCAGGCCTTCGTAAGCGGCGCCTTCGCCGCGGATGACGGCGGCGAACTGGCTGTAGAGCGTGGCGAAGGCTTCCAGATACCCTTCGGGGTGGCCGGAGGGGATGCGGACATTCATGGTCGAGGCGGCATTGCCGGAGATGGCGCCGCCACGGGTCAGCAATTGCTTGGGCTTACCGAATTCGGTGAACCACATGTAATTGGGATTGTCCTGGCGCCATTCGAGGCCTCCCTTTTCGCCATAGATGCGGAGCTGGAGGCCATTTTCGCAGCCGACGGCCACCTGGCTGGCCCAGAGCATGCCCTTGGCCCCGCCTTCGAAGCGCAGCATGATGTGGACATTGTCGTCCAGCTTGCGGCCGGGGACGAAGCTGGTCAGATCGGCCGAGACGGAGTCCGTCTTGAGGCCGGTGACAAAGCGCAGCAGGTTGTAGGCGTGGGTGCCGATATCACCGATGGCGCCGCCGGCGCCGGAGCGGGCCGGATCGGTGCGCCAGGCGGCCTGCTTGTTGTCGTCATCGGTGGCTTCGGCCAGCCAATCCTGCGGATATTCGGCCTGGATGACGCGGATTTTGCCGAGACGGCCGGATTCGACCATTTCGCGGGCCTGCCGGATCAGCGGATAGCCGGTGTAATTATGCGTCAGCAGGAATTTGGCGCCGTTCTTTGGCTTGATCTCGGCCAGCTTGCGGGCGTCTTCAATGGTCGAGGTGATCGGCTTGTCGCAGATGACGTGGATACCGGCCTCAAGGAAGGCCTTGGCGGGGCCATAATGCATGTGATTGGGCGTGACGATGGCTACAGCCTCGATGCCATCGGGGCGCGCGGCTTCGGCGCGGGCCATGTCCTCGTAGCTGGTATAGATGCGGTCTTCGGCAAAGCCGAGATTGCGGCCGGATTCCTTGGCCACTTCGGGGCGCGACGACAGGGCGCCGGCCACCAGATCGTAGTCTCCGTCGATGCGGGCGGCCACGCGGTGCACATAGCCGATAAAGGCTCCCGTGCCGCCGCCAACCATGCCCAGGCGAATGCGCTTTGCGCCGTTTTCAGCCATTTTTGTCTCCCTATTGAACCGCCGCCCGATCCATCGTCACCACCCGGCTTGTCCAGGTGGTCCATGGATTGCCCGGACAAGCCGGGCAATGACGGCGTACTAGATATCTTGCTCGACTACGAGAGCCCCAAAATCTTCCTATTCGCCGCAGCGTCCGTACCGGCCGAGGCGAAATCGTCGAAGGCGTGTTCGGTGACGTGGATGATGTGGTTCTTGATGAACTCGGCGCCTTCACGCGCGCCATCTTCGGGGTGCTTGATGGCGCATTCCCATTCGAGCACGGCCCAGCCGGCAAAGTCGTATTGCGCCATCTTGGAGAAGATCGAGGCGAAATCGACCTGGCCGTCGCCCAGCGAGCGGAAGCGCCCTGCCCGGTTGATCCAGCTCTGATAGCCCGAGTAAACGCCCTGGCGGCCGGTGGGGTTGAACTCGGCGTCCTTGACGTGGAACAGCTTGATGCGCTCGTGATAGATATCGATGAATTCGAGATAATCGAGCTGCTGCAGCACCATATGGCTGGGATCGTAGAGGATGTTGGCGCGCGGATGATTTTTCACGCGGTCGAGGAACATCTCGAAGGTGACGCCGTCGAACAGGTCTTCGCCGGGATGGAGTTCATAGCCGACATCGACGCCGTTTTCGTCGAAGGCATTGAGAATGGGCGTCCAGCGGCGGGCCAGTTCGTCAAAGGCTTCTTCGACAAGGCCGGCGGGACGCTGGGGGAACGGGTAGAGGAAGGGCCAGGCCAGCGCGCCCGAGAAGGTCGCGTGCTCGGTGAGGCCCAGATTCTTGGATGCCTTGGCAGCCCAATGCAGTTGCTGGACGGCCCATTCCTGGCGGGCCTTGGGATTGTTATGCACCGATGCCGGGGCGAAGCCATCGAGCATGGTGTCGTAGACCGGATGCGCGGCAACGAGTTGGCCCTGGAGGTGGGTTGATAGCTCGGTGATGGCGAGGCCATGCTTGGCGGCGGTGCCGGTCAGCTCGTCGGCATAGGTCTTGGAGGTGGCGGCCTTTTCCAGATCGATCAGGCTGGAGACCCAGGTGGGGATCTGGACGCCCTTATAGCCGTAATTGGCGGCCCAGCCGCAAATGGCGTCGAAGGAATTGAATGGCGGCTTATCTCCGGCGAATTGCGCCAGGAAGACTGCGGGACCCTTGATGGTGCGCATGAAATCTCTCCTCGTGAGGCGCTCGGGCGCCGTGGTCTTTTGCTATTCAACAGTAGACCTCACCCCGAGCTTATCGCAGGGCGAGGTCCACTTTCCGGTCATTGTTCGACAGGCCCGTGGGCCTGTCAATGAGGTACGAACCTCAAGCCTTCAAAAGGGCCTGTGCATCAGCGGGGCTGAGGGCCAGCGGACGCTCGCAAGTAGTCGATAGCGTGAGCACCTGGCCGCTCTCACCGGCCTTGAGCAGGCTGGTCATGACATCGACGGCATGGAGGGCCACATCGAGGCCGCAGCGGGCATTATAGCCGCCATCGATCGAGGCGATCATGTCAGCTAGGCCCGCCGTGCGGTAATTGGCGCGCGCATTGGGCTTGTCGAGATCCTGGTTGGCCTTGCCGAAGGGGTGATCCCACGGGGTGACCGGCGTCTTGGTGCCTGCGATATCGGTGGTGACGAGGTCGCCGCCGAAGAAGTTCGGATCGGGCACATAGAGCGAGCCCTCGGTGCCGTAGAGCTCGATATTGTGGTGGCCGTGGCTCGCCACATCCCAGCTGGCGCCGATGGTGATGATGGCGCCGGAATGGAATTCCATCACGCCATGGATCGTGGTGGGCGTGCCGACCTTGACGAAGGTGCCCTTGAAGGGGCCTTCGGCGGTCACTTCACGCTCTGCGCGCGCCATGTTGGTGAAGGCGGAAACGCGCTTTACCGCGCCGAGCAGGTGGATGAGATCGGTGACGTAATAGGGCCCGATATCGAGGATTGGGCCGGCGCCAACCTGGAAGAAGAAATCCGGATTGGGGTGCCAGTGCTCCATACCGCGGCTCATGACGTGCGTGGTGCCGCTCATGATCTTACCGAGCTTGCCCGAGTCGATGATATCGCGGGCCTGCTGATGGGCGCCGCCCAGGAAGGTATCGGGAGCCGAGCCGACCTTGAGGTTGCGGTCATCGGCGGCCTTCTTGAGGGCCATGCCCTCTTCGAGGGTCAGCACGAAAGGCTTTTCGGAATAGGCGTGCTTGCCGGACGAGACGATATCCATGGACACCGAATAATGGGTGGCCGGGATGGTCAGGTTCACGATGACGTCGAGTTCGCTGTTTTTCAGCAGCTCGTCGGGGGTCTGGGCGGCAACGCCGAACTCTTCGGCACGCTTCTGAGCGGCAGCGGGCAGAATGTCTGCCACGGCGCGAACCTCGAGCCCCTTGAACAGGGGCGCGAGGCGCAGATAGGCCGAGGAAATATTGCCGGCACCCATGATGCCGACGCCGTAAGTCTTTGCCATTTTAGCTTACTTCCACTTCTTGGCGGTCGCGATCGAGCGGGTTGCGAAACGCTCGGGATCGGAGGGCTTGTCGTGTTCGGCGACGAAATACTGCGCCTTGGTCTTGCTCTTCACCTGGTTGATGAGGTTGTCCCAACCCAGAGTGCCGTAGCCGACATCGGCCCAGCCATCTTCATCGGTGTTCTCGCCGGCCGGAGCGATGTCCTTGACGTGGACAGCGCTGATGCGGTCGCCATATTTTTCGAACCAGGCGATGGGGTCGGCCTTGCCGCGCACGATCCAGGCCACGTCGGCTTCCCATTCGATCTTGGGAGCAGTTTCCAGGATGATTTCCATGGGCGTACGGCCCGAAGTGGTCGGCTTGAATTCGAAATCGTGGTTGTGCCAGCCGAAGCCGTAACCTTCCTTGGTGTACGTCTCGGCGGCCTTGGCCAGGAATTCGGCCAGCTCGAGCCATTTGGACTCGTCTTCGCTGCGGCCTTCGGCGCCGATATGGGGGCAATAAATGCGCTTGATGCCAAGGATTTCGGCGGTCTTGACCGTGGTATCGGTATCCTGAACCTGGGCGGGACCGAAATGGCCGGTCGGAATGGTCAGGCCATGCTTCTTGAGATTGCCGGCCAGGGTCGTGGCATCGGCGACATTGCCATAAAGGCCACCAAAGCCTTCAACCTGGGTGTAGCCGAGCGCGGCGAGCTTACCCAGAAATTCCTCGAGCGAGGGGTAATTGCGGGCGCTGTAAAGCTGGAATGACAGTTCAGTCATGGGGGCCTCTTCAATAATTTGGGCTGTTGCCCGGAATACGGGCGAAGGAGGTAGTCAGTTTATGGCGCGCTGTCCTGCCGCAACGGCAGGCAATCCGCCCCAAAAGTAATGTGCCGCGATGACGGCGGTGAAAAAGTGCCGCGCCGGTAGCGCGACACTCGATGATTTGGTCTTAGAGCCGGTTGGTCGAAGCAGAATCGAACAGCGAGCCGCGAGCGGGATCGAAGCCGATCAAAACTTTCTGGCCGACCTCGAGATGCACATCGCTGTCGGCCCGGAAGGTAACGGCCTGCTTGCCGATCTTGGTCCAGGCCAGGGTATCGGACCCCATAGGCTCGACGATTTCGATCTCGACCTCGGTGGAGAACGGCATATTCCGGGCCGCGTCGCCAAGCTCGATATGTTCCGGGCGAACGCCGAGCACGGCCTGGCTCGAACCGGCAGGGACCGTATCGAAGACATAGCGGCCCACGGGGACGACGACGCCATCCTCGGTGGTAAAGGCAGGCTCTGCCCCGCCGGCCAACGTGCCGTTGAAGAAGTTCATCGAGGGCGAACCGATAAAGCCGGCCACGTAGAGATTGACGGGCTTGTTATAGATCGTGTGCGGATCGGACAGCTGCTGGATTTCGCCATTCTTCATGATGGCGATGCGATCGGCCAGGGTCAGAGCCTCGATCTGGTCATGGGTGACGTAGATCATGGTGTTCTTGAGCCGCTGGTGCAGCCGCTTGATCTCGACGCGCAGGTCGCTACGCAGCTTGGCATCGAGGTTGGACAGAGGCTCATCGAAGAGGAACACATCCACGTCACGCACCAGGGCACGGCCAATGGCCACGCGCTGGCGCTGACCGCCGGAAAGGTTGGCAGGCTTGCGCTGGAGGAGAGGTTCAATCTGCAGGATTTCGGCGGCGCGTCCAACGCGACGATCGATCTCGTCGCGCTTCATACCGGCAACGCGCAGGCCGAAGGAGAGGTTCTTTTCGACCGTCATCTGCGGATAGAGCGCATAGGACTGGAACACCATGCCGATGCCGCGATCCTTGGGCTCGGACCAGGTGACGTTCTTACCACCGATGAAAATCTGCCCCTCGGACACATCGAGCAGGCCGGCGATGCAGTTCAGCAAAGTGGACTTGCCGCAGCCCGAGGGGCCAAGCAGCACGATGAACTCGCCCTGCTTGACGTCGAGATTGAGGCTTTTGAGAACCTGGACCGAGCCGAAATTAAGCGACAGATCTTTGACGGAAACGCTGGATTGCATGGGCTTATCCCTTCACCGCGCCAGCGGCGATGCCGCGCACGAACCATTTGCCAGAAACGAAGTAGACGATCAGCGGAACGGCGGCCGTGAGAATGGTGGCGGCCATGTTGACGTTGTATTCGCGTACGCCCTGGACGGAGTTGACGATATTGTTGAGCTGGACGGTCATCGGATAGTTCTGCGTGCCGGCGAAGACGACGCCGAACAGGAAGTCGTTCCAGATGCCAGTGACCTGCAGGATGATGGCCACCGCAAAGATCGGCAGCGACATGGGGACCATGATCTGGAAGAAAATCCGCCAGAACCCTGCCCCATCGACACGTGCCGCCTTGAACAATTCCTGCGGCAGGGACGCAAAATAATTGCGGAACAGCAGGGTCAGGATCGGCATGCCGAAAATGGTGTGGATCAGGATGACGGCCCAGAGCGTGCCGAAAATCTTCATCTGCGCGGTGATCATCACCAGAGGATAGAGCATTACCTGGTAGGGAATGAACGAGCCGAGCAGCAGCACGGTGAAGAAAAATTCGGAGCCCTTGAACCGCCAATTGACCAGCGCATAGCCGCTGACGGCGGCAACGAACACCGAGACGACGGTGGAGGGCAGCGTGATCTTGACCGAGTTCCAGAACCCGGGCGCCAGACCGTTACAGGTCAGGCCCGTACAGGCGCTGGTCCAGGCCTTGACCCAGGGCTCGAATGTGACTTCGAGGGGCGGGGCGAAGATGTTGCCCCAACGGATTTCAGGCAGGCCCTTGAGCGAGGTAGTGATCATCACGTAGAGCGGCAGCAGATAGTAGAGCGCTGCCACGATAATGATGCCGTAGGTGATGATCCGCGTGGGGGTAAAGAATGAGCGCGGGCGGGGTCCGCTGGCTTCTGCATTTATGGTCATTGCCGGGTCCTTCCTACGCGTTCTTCTTGGGGCCGAATTCGACGATGAACCACGGGATGAGAAGGACGAAGACGGTCAGCAGCATCACGGTGGATGCGGCGAGCGCCTGGCCGAGATTGCCGGCGGCAAACATGTAGTTGATGACATATTTGGCGGGCACTTCGGAGGAGAGACCGGGGCCGCCATTGGTGAGCGCCACCACCAGGTCATAAGTGCGGACAATGCCCGAACAGACGATCACCAGGGTGGTCACGACGACGCCGCGCATCATGGGCAGCACGATCTGCAGATAGGTGCGCCAGGTGGGAATGCCGTCAACGCGGGCGGCTTTCCAGATTTCACCATCGACGCTGCGCAGGCCGGCTAGCATGAGCACCATGACAAAGCCCGTGCCGTGCCAGAGGCCGGCGATGAGCAGTGCGTAAAGCACCATGTCGGTATTGGTGATCCAGTCGAAGGTAAAATTGGTCCAGCCCAGGCCGCGCATGGTCGATTGCAGGCCCAAAGTGGGGTTCATGATCCACTGCCAGACCAGACCGGTCACGATGCCGGACAGGGCGAATGGATAAAGAAAAATGGTGCGGAAACCGTCTTCGAAGCGGATGCGCTGATCCATGAGCACGGCGAGCACAAAGCCCACCACCATGGTGAAGACGAGCGAGAACATGCCGTAGGTCAGCAGGTTGGTCGCCGAAATGCGCCAGCGGCGCGTGTTGAACAGGCGCTCATACTGATCGAAGCCGATAAAGGCGCCATTGGGCAATGCACGGGAATCGGTAAAGGAAAACCAGATGGTCCACAGCGTGCAGCCGATAAAGACGATGAGCACGATGGCAACCATCGGGCTGGCAGCGATCTTGGCGCTGATATTGCGCACGAACAAATTGTACAACAGACCGGGCGGACGGGTCCGCTCCAGTACAGTCGCCCCGCGCAGGGACTGGGCTTCGGTCATGGGTCTTGTCTACTCCGGCTAAAAAGCGTTGGGCGAAAGTGGGGCAGCCCGCTTGGGGCCGCCCCGGCGTCGCGCTTAGTCGGCGGACTCGATGATCTGGGCGTAAGCCTCGATATAGTCATCGATCGGGTAGGACTTGTCGGCGAAGAATTCCTGGTTGAGGTCGTCCAGCTGCGCCTGGGTATCGCTCGAATTCAGGGTTTCGCCACCGGGCAGCAGGCCGTCCGGTCCCTTGAGGATGTCGATGGCCTTCTTCATGCAATCGTTGGCCGACGACATGTCGATGTCGGTACGGATCGGCATGGAGCCCTTCTTGAGGTTGAAGGCAACCTGGGCTTCCGGCGAGACCAGCAGCTTGGCCAGCGTCACCTGTGCGTCCAGAACGTCCTGCGCCGTGCCTTCTGGCAGTTGCGGGAAGTAGAATGCGTCGCCACCGCCTTCGATGCGGTTGGAAAGGCCCAGGCCCGGCAGGCATTCATAATCGGTGCCGGGGACGGCGCCGGCCAGCGCGAATTCGCCCTGGATCCAGTCGCCATGGATATTGCCGGCGGCTTCGCCAGCGATCAGCTGGTTGGCCACGTCGGCGAATTGCGGCACCACTTCGGCGGGATCGACCACGTCACGGACAGCGGCCCAGGCTTCGGCAACCTTGCGGAATTCGGGGCTGCGGACAGCCTCGGCATCGTGATCCTGGTTGACCTTGAGGTAGAGATCGGCGCCGCCAACGTCAGCCAGCAACACGCCCGGAATGCCGTTCAGCGGCCAGCCGGCGGCCAGACCGAAGGGAATGATGCCCTTTTCGCGCAAAGCGGGGAAGGAAGCGACATATTCGTTCCAGTCCTTGGGCGTTTCGAGACCCGCATTCTTGTAGGCGGTGTCGCTCAGCCAGAGCCAGTGCCAGGAGTGGATGTTGATCGGCACGCAGTAAATCTTGCCGTCATAGGTGCAGGCATCGAGCAGTTTCTGGTCGGCGAAGAAGTCGGCCCAGCCCTCTTCCTGGGCAATCGGGGTCAGGTCCCTGATCAGACCGGCCTTGATGAGTTCTTCGGCGTCACGGCCGGTATTCATCTGGGTGGCGCCCATCGGATTGCCGCCCAGAATGCGGCTGATGATGACCGGATTGGCGCCAGTGCCGGAGCCGGCCAGCGCGCTATCGACCCACTTGTTGCCGGTGGCATCGAACAGGCGGGCAAATTCGGCAACGGCAGCGGATTCACCGCCTGACGTCCACCAATGCGTAACTTCGAGCTCAGCAGCCTGCGGCGCAGCCGAACACATCAAGGCGGCCGCCAGAGTGGCAGCCACGGCAAATTTCTTCATAAATAATCCTCCCAACGTCCTCATGGAGCATGGCGCCCCCGCGAAGCCGCCGACCGCGGTGCATCTTCCTCAAGATGTGCGGACCGGCCGCATGTAATCGATTGCATCGTCATATCCTCAGACGGGGTGCAATCGATATAATAACCTTCGGCTACTTGTTGCGTCCCTGTCAAGATCGAATTAGACCAAAGTCTGATACAGCACGGGAGGGGTGCGAACGGCGATGAACGAATTTAAAAAAACGCCGACAATTCAAGATGTTGCGCGCGTAGCCCAGGTTTCGTCGGCAACGGTGAGCCGCGCACTGACCTCACCTGAGCGTGTTTCGGAGGCGACGCGGGAGCGCATAACCGAGGCTGTGCTCGCGACCGGCTATACGGTGAACCAGATGGCGCGCTCGCTGCGGCTGCGCGCGGCCAAAACCATCCTTATCGCCATCCCCAATATCGGCAATCCGTTCTATTCGACGATTCTCGATGCCGTGGTGCAGGATGCGGCCGAGCGCGGCTATGGCGTGCTGGTGGCCAACAGGCTCGGCGGCGATCCGACGCGCGGGCTCAAGGACTATTTCTATTCCAACCGCGCGGACGGCCTCTTGCTGTTCGATGCCTCATTGGACCTTGAGGCGCTGCAGGATCTGCCGCTGGTGCGGGGCAACAGGCCACTCGTGCTCTCCTGCGACGACATTCCCGATGCGCCGCTGGACATGGTGATGACCGATAACAGGGAAGCCGTGGAAACGGCCGTGCAGCATCTGATCGGGCTGGGCCATACGAAAATCGGCACGGTGCGCAGCCGCACCACACCCAATGTGCCCAGCGAGCGCCATGCCGGTTTCGAGCTGGCCATGCAGCGCGCGGGCCTGCCGATCCGGCAGGAATGGGTCTGGCAGGGCGATCACGCCATTGCCGGCGGCATAGCGGCGGCCGAATCGTGGCTGGCGCTGGACGAGCGCCCCACCGCGCTGTTTTGCGGCAATGACGAGACGGCGATCGGCTTTATTTCGCGACTGCGCCGGGCGGGGGTCGAGTGCCCGCGCGATGTGTCGGTCATCGGCTTTGACGATATCGCGGTGGCCGAGCATCTCTCCCCTGCCCTCACCACCATGCGGCAGCCGCGCCACCAGATGGGCAAGGTTGCGACCGCGCTGTTGCTCGACATTCTTGAGGGCCCGGCGGGCGAGCGGCCGCCGATACGGCACGTGCTCAAATCCGAGCTCGTCATTCGCACCAGCACGTCCGCGCCACCGGCTTGATCTAGCTTTGGGCAATGCGCGCAAAGCGGTTTTCCGCGGCCCAATGATAGGCTAAAGGGTGTGTCGCGCTGGTCCCGTAGCTCAGCTGGATAGAGCAGCAGCCTTCTAAGCTGTTGGTCGGAGGTTCGAGTCCTCCCGGGATCGCCAAATATTTCATCCGCCCACTATCGGCAGGATCGGTGGCTTTCCCCTCCACCGGATGCGTTCGATGACCCGCAGACGCCACTGAGCAGCAGCGATCCCATCGGAAGCGGAAGTCAGTTGGTTGCCGGCGGCAGTATGCGGCGGCCATCGCTGTCGAAGAAGTGACCTTGGGCATAGGAGAGCGTCACGCCGATCGTGTCGCCTGGCGCTATGGCGACGCGCTCGCGGAAGACTGCCATCATCTGGTGGCCAGCCAGCTTGCCGATGATCACCGTTTCCGAACCCATCGGTTCGACCACGGAGACGCGCAGCTCGATGTCGCCGCCGAGCTGGATATGCTCGGGTCGAATGCCGAAGGTCGTTGCATGGCTCGGGCCCGTGAGACCGGTGAGCGGGACGCCGCCGTCCGAGGTAAATCCATTATCGTCCATCCGTCCCGTTATGAAGTTCATGGACGGGGAGCCAATGAACCCGGCGACAAACAGGTTAGCCGGCTGGTCATAGAGTTCGAGTGGGGAGCCGATCTGTTCGATCACTCCGTCCCGCATGACCACGATCTTGTCCGCCATGGTCATGGCCTCCACCTGATCATGGGTGACATAGACGGTGGTGGTGCGGACGCGTTGATGCAGCTCCTTGAGTTCGGCGCGCATCTGGACGCGCAGCTTGGCATCGAGATTGGACAGGGGCTCGTCGAACAGAAAGACCGCTGGCGCCCGGACCAGGGCGCGGCCCATGGCGACACGTTGACGCTGGCCGCCGGAGAGCTGGCGGGGGTATCGGTCGAGCAGCGGCGTCAGGCCGAGCATGTCGGCAGCGGCGTTCACCTTGCGGTCGCGCTCGGCCTTGTCGACTTTTGCCAGGTCGAGCGAAAAAGCCATATTGGACGCAACGGTCATGTGCGGGTAGAGCGCATAGCTTTGGAACACCATGGCGATGTCGCGCTTTTTGGGCGGCAGATCGTTGACCACCCGATCCCCGATCCTGATCTCGCCGCCGGTTATGTCCTCGAGGCCGGCGACCATCCGCAGCAAGGTGGATTTCCCGCAACCTGATGGTCCCACGAGAGCGACGAACTGGCCGTCCTCGATGTCGACCGAGACACCCCGAATAACGTTCACCGCCCCAAATGACTTGGTGACCTTGTCGATCAGAACCTTGGCCATGATGCTTCTCCTTGATGTCTAGACTGCCGCAATGGCGGTTATTGGTGTGCCTGCTATGTCGAGCGAGAGCAGATGGCCGGCGGCTTGTTCCTGGGCGAGGTCGATGCCCCGTGACGCGGTCGTCACCACGAGGCGTCCGCGTCCGTCGAAACAAGGTTTGGTTGGCATGCTGACCGGCAGGGTTATGTCCTGCAGGACAGGGCCCTCTGGCGACAGGCAGACCAGGGCGCTGCCGCCGATCTCGGCCAGCCAGAGGTTGCCGTCAGCATCAAGGGCTGCGCCGTCCGGGCGGCCGCGGCGCTCGTGGAAGTCAAATATCAAATGCCGCGCGCCAAGCGCGCCGGTAGCGAGATCGTATTCGTAGGTCCAAACCTTCTGTATGTCGGGATGTGTGTCGGCAACCCAGAGGCGGCCTGCTGCCGCGTCAACAGCAAGGCCATTGATCAGACCGAAACCATCGGCAACGATCCGGCTGCCTTGCGCATCGTGGACGATCAATGTGCCATCAAAAGCGCGCTTATCCTGGGAGCGCGTGCCGAATATGACCCGGCCTATGGCATCTAGCGTGGCGTCGTTGCTTTGGTGGCCTGCAGGTAGCGCGGTGTCTAGCGGCTCGAAGGAATTGTCGTCTGGCTTGAAACGGCAAATCCCGCGTTCGGCCAGCCCCACGAGGAAGCCGCCGAGCACCGAGGGGATGGCAAAGGAAATGTCCTCTTGGGTCTCCCAGATTATCCAGCTGCCGTCTGGCCGATGTTGAATAATCTGTCCCAAAGTATCGACATGGATAATCGAGCCATCGCGCGGATCGAAAAATGGGCTCTCGCCAAACAATGATCGCGGGCCATCGAGCGGTACGGCTGAAAAAGCTGAGCCGGGATTGCTAGCTTCCATCGAAGAGGCTCCGGCCGCCATCGACGAACAGGTCCGCCCCGGTAATGTAGGCGCCAGCGTCAGAGCAGAGCAGGATTGCCGCGCCCACAAGGTCTTCCGGACGACCTTCGCGCGCCGCCGGAATTTTCTGAATAACCCTGTCCCGGAACGCCGCGTCCTCGTAACGGGCATCGCTTTTGGGGGTGCGGGTGGCACCCGGCGCCAGATTGTTGAGCGTTACGCCATGGGGCGCCGCATGCCGGGCCAGGTTGCGCATGATATGCAGCATTGCCGTTTTCGTGCTGGCGTAGACGAGAGATTCCAGATGCGGCCGCTGCTGCTGGATACTGCCAATGCTCAGCACCCGTCCCCAACCGCGCTCCTGCATCGGGGGAACAAAAAGCTGCAGCAATCGTACATTGGCGAGCAGGTTGACCTCCGTTCCCTGCTCGAAATCGGCCGGGGTGACCTCGGTCCAGGGCTTGCGCCGCTCGACGCCCGCATTCAGCACCAATATGTCGACCACGCCGGCAGACGCGGCCAGAGTATCAATACCACCTGGCGAGGTCAGATCCTGAGCGATGCACTCAGCTCGCCGGCCCAGCGCCCGGATTTCACCGGCAAGCTGCTCGGCGCCTGTACTATTGTTGAGATAGTGCAGCACAAGATCGGCACCGTGCGCGGCCAAGCCAAGCGCGATGGCCTGACCGATGCCGCTATCGGCACCGGTGATCAAGGCACGCCGGCCGGTGAGGTCAAAAGCTTTGAACACCGCGCCTAGTCCTTGGGAGCGCTGCGACGAACCAGGTCCCAATCCAGCTCCAGACCGAGGCCCGGTCCGTCCGGCACCGAAACCATGCCATTGCTGAGGCGGTCACTGGAACGCTTGATCGAGCCGAGATCGGACTTGAACGGATCATCGCTCCAAACCGACTCGACCATGTAGAGGTTGGGTGCAGCTGCGGCCAGATGCAGGGTCGCGACGTCGCAGACAATGCCGCTGCCACCATTATGGGGGGCATAGGCGACGTGGTGGAGATGGGCGAGATCGTAGATGCGCCGGGTTTCGGTAATGCCGCCCGATCGGGTGACGTTGGGTTGGATAAAGCCGATGGCGCGCGATCCGATCAGTTGCGCGGCGTGCCAGCCATTATAGTCGCTTTCTCCCGCAGCCAATGGAACTGACACTCGCTCGGCCAGCTTGCGATAGCCGTCAATGTCCTCGGGCGGCAGCGGTTCTTCCAGCCAGACATAGCCAAGTGCTGCCATGGCATTGCCCAGCGGCACAGCGTCGGCGAGCGAAAAGTCCCAGTTGGCGTCGGCCGAGAGCTGCATGTCCTCGCCGGCCAGTTTGCGCACCAGTTCAAGGTGACGCACGCCTTCCTTCAACGGACCGCCAAACTTGACCTTGATCATGGAAAAGCCTCTGGCCTTGGCCCGGTCGACGATGTCCTTGATCTTGCTCTCATCCTCCGTCCACGGCACAGAGCAGCCATAACAGGGCACCTTCTTGCCGATGCCGCCGCCGAGCAGGGCGGAGATGGGCAGGCCTGCGACCTTGCCCATAATATCCCAAAGCGCGATGTCGATGCCGGACATGCATTCGCCCGTCATGCCCCCGGCACGGCCCGAATGCGCCCGGCGCATGTCGAGCTGCAGATCCACCGCCGCAAATGGCGACTTGCCCAACAGCTTGGGCAGGAAAAGCTGGCGCACCGCTTCGGCATAGGCCGTCGAGCCAAAGCGGCCCAGGCATTCGCCAATGCCGACAATGCCGGCATCGGTGCGAATTTCGATGATCACGATCGACATGCGATCGGTATTTTTCCATGAGGTGCCGCCCGAGCTGGGAGCCTCATGCAGCATGGGATGGGCGATGACGTCGGTGATCTTGACGTCGGCAGCTGTTACGCTGGGCGGAAGCATCGAATACCTCGAACTGAAACGAAGAGTCGGGCTGCTCTCGCGGGCAGCCCGGGGGTGGTGATCAGCCGGCGCCGACCAGCGGTTCGGCGCGGCGTACGGCATCGGCCATGGCCTGTTCAGGCGCCTTGTGCCCAAGGACAGCGGCCTGGCTTTCCTCGAGGAAGATATCCTGGACGCGGGCCACTTCGTTGAAGGCCGGCAGGTGCGGACGGGCAGAAGCGAGCGCTGCTGCCTCGTGGTCGGCAAAGGGCAGCAATTGCTGAATCTCGGGCCGGGCATAGACAGACCAGCGCGTTGGGCCATTGCCATTGAGCGCCATGGCGACCTGAGCGTCCGGCGTTGTCAGCGTATGAATCAGATCGTAGGCGGCCTGCTTCTTGGTGCCATTGCGTGGGATCATGATCGACCAGAATTCGATCGTCCCAGCATAGGGCCCTGCTGCTTGAAAGTCTGCGGCCATAGGCAGGTGCAGCGGTTTGAACGAGCCGGCATATTCGCCGCTTTCCTCGGGCGAATTGCGTCGCACCAGGCCCGCATAGTTTGACAGGGTAAAGAGGGCGCGGCCCTGGTTGCTCAGAACGGTCGAGTCATCGCCGCTGTCGGCGGTGAACCCCCTTGGGATGACGCCTTCGGCATAGAGTTCGGCCAGGGCAGTCAGAGCGCGGATGATAGGTTCCTCATTGGCCGTGATCTTGCCATCGGCCGTCATGTAGTCGCCGCCATAGGCGCGAGCCATGCTCACGAAGAAGGACAATTGCATGCCGCTGAAGGCAAGACCGAACACGTCCTGCCCATTGTCGCGCTTGAAGGTGCCCTGCCGCGCCGCTGCCAGGAATTCCTCGAAGGTCGTGGGCACGGCAATGCCGCGTTCTTCGAGAATTTTCTCGTTGTAGACCACAGTGTTCGTCGCGTGACGCACCGGCAAGCCGTAGAGCTTGCCTTCGTGCTGCACCGGGGCCAAGAGGCCTGGGCTGAAATCATCGAAAGCCTCGACGGGCTTTTCGGCCATGAATTCGTCGAGTGGCTCGAACAGCGACAGGTTCTGCGGGGTCGCATAGCGGTTGAGCATATAGCCCACATCGATACCGCCCGAGGACAGCGAAACCTCGCGCAGCAGGCGCTCGTGGATCGCATTGTTGTCGCCCAGCACCGTCCAGTTCACCCCGATACCGGTTTGGGTTGTGAATGGACCGATCAGATCGCCGCCATTGCCCGTAGTGGCGGCATTCTGGTGCACGCGGTGGCCGAAAATATCCAGCGTGGTCTGCTGGCCAAAGGCGCGGCCGCCAAGCAGCGTTCCCGCTGTTGTCGCGCCGAGTAGCGCCATTGCGTGGCGCCTGGTGAGCGCCATAGTTGGTTTCGTCATGGTTTCCTCCCTGGAATTTGTTGGCGTCAGGCCGCGGATGTCTCGCCGCGTTGACTGCGCCACGAAGCCGCCAATTGATCGATTGCAGCATCGGCTGCACCGAAGTGCTCCAGCATCGCGCTTGAGGCACGCGCCTCGTCCCGGGCGATGATCGCTTCATAGATGGCGCGGTGGCGTTGCACGGTCGCATCCCATTCCTGGGTAGTGCGAGCGGGCCGCATGGTGAGTATCTGGCTCACGCCGCGAATGACCGACCGCAAACCCTGCATCTGAAGCGACAGCAGCCGGTTGCCGGTCATTGCCGCGATGGCTTCGTGGAAAGCGATATCGGCGTCGGTAAAGGCTTCCGGACGGCCCACGCTATTTTCAATGGCGGCGATCGTCTGGGTCAGCCGGGCCTGATCGGCTGCCGTGCCGCGCCGGGCCGCCAGCACGGCCGCCTGGGGCTCGATCAGCTTTCGCAATTCATTGGCGTCGGCGAGCCCGTGATCATTTTCGCTGACGGCAAAGCGGAAAAACTGCACCAGGGGGGCGGCATCCACGGCTCGTACCCGCGCCACCTTCCCTTGCTGGATATGGACGACGCCGAGCGCGACCAGTTCACGCACGGCCTCTCGCACCACGGGCTTGCTGACGCCAAAGGCGGCGGCCAGGCGCGACTCGGCCGGCAATGGGTCACCGACTTTCAGCCGGCCATCGAGAATTGCCTGACTCAGCCACTCAAGCACCACCCCTCCGAGGCGCACGGAAGCCGCCTCGGCGCTGGGTAATTCGAACTCGTCGTCGACCATCACGGTAAAACCTTCCCGCTTGCTATGTTTGCTAGCTTGCAACTTAGCATATAAGCTGTCAAGTGTGTGTCGTTCTTATCTGAGGAGCCCGCAGTGAAAGGCAATCGCATCGCCATTGCGCCCTATGTTCTGATCGCACCAGCACAGCTGTTGGTGATCGCGCTTATCTTCGTTCCGGCGCTCTATGTGCTGTTTCTGTCGTTTCACACATCGTCATTCGGCCAGGCGCCGATCTTTGTCGGGCTGCAAAATTACGTCGCCATTCTCAGCGACGGCTATTTCTGGCGGGCGCTGACCAATACGGTCATCATCATCTTGATCGTGGTTCACCTAGAAATCGTGATCGGGCTCGGCATGGCTCTGCTGCTGGCAAGCTGGACCCGCTGGCGGCCGGCGCTTCTGGCGATTATCCTGGCGCCCTACGCCGTCACCGAAGCATCGGCCGTGGTGATCTGGCGTTTCCTGTTCGAGCCGCAGATGGGTGCCGTAGGCCAGGCTCTTACAGCGCTGGGCCTGCCGACGCTGGAATGGGCGGTCGAGCCCATGCATGGGCTCATCATGGTTGCCCTGCTTTCGGTGTGGCTGCATCTGCCATTCACCTTCATCATTCTCTACGCGGCCCGGCTAGCCATTCCCACCGACCTTTACGAGGCCGGCGCTATCGATGGCGCGACACCCTGGCAACAGTTCCGGCGGCTCACCCTGCCCCTGCTTTTGCCGGCAATGCTGATCGCCATGCTGTTCCGCTACATCTTTGCCTTCCGCCTGTTCTCCGAGGTCTGGCTGCTGACAGGCGGCGGCCCGGCGCGAACGACCGAAGTGTCGGCGGTTTACCTCTATCTCGAAGCGTTCCGCTATCACTCGTTCGGAACGGCATCGGCCACCGGCTGGCTGCTCGTGCTGGCATCTTTCGGCCTGGCCTATGTCTACCTGCGCAGCATCTACAAGGAGATGTTCCGTGGCCAAGCGTAAGTCACTTCGCATATCCAGCCTCTTCAAGGCCTTGGCCATGCTGGCCGTCTGCGTCTGGTCTGGTCTGCCCATCGCGCTGATTTTCATCTCGTCGCTCAAGCTGCCGCGGGACATCTTCGCCTCGCCGCCATCGCTGTTCTTCACCCCCACCTTCGACAACTACGCCCGCCTCTGGGCGGAAGCTGGCAATATCTTTCAGGGCCTGTTCAACAGCCTGATCGTGACCATCGGCACGATGTCGCTAGCCGTGCTGGTGAGCCTTCTGGCGGCCTATGCCTATTCCAGGTATCGCAGCCGGTGGCTTTCGGTCAGCGCCTTCTTCCTGATCGCGATCAGGTTGATTCCGCCCATCGTCATCACCATTCCGCTGTTCCCGGCGGTGAATGCATTGGGCCTCAACGACACCCATTTCATCCTGATCATTCTCTACACAGCGTTTTTCGTGTCGCTGGGCACCTTCGTCATGCGCACCTTCATCGACCAGATCCCGCGCGAGCTTGACGAGGCGGCGATCATCGATGGCGCCTCGCGCCTGCAGGTGATCAGCAAGGTGATCCTGCCGCTTTCCGCCCAGGGCATTGTCGCCGTTGCCGTCTTTATCATCGTCTACGCGTGGAACGAGTTTCTGTTCGCCTTCATCTTCACCAGCTCCTTTGCCAAGACGGCGCCGCTGGCACTGGCCGAACTCAACGACTCTTTCGATGGCGTGCAGTGGGGCGTGGTCTTTGCCGCGGCCTCGGTTCAGCTCGTGCCGATCCTGCTCTTCATCATCATGACCCAGAAATATCTCGTCGCCGGCCTGACCGCTGGCGCTACCAAAGGATGACTGCGATGGAACGAATTGATCCATCAGCGTTTCGACGCGCCATGCTCGATGCTGATCCGAAGCTCAGCCGCTTCGACCCCATGTCCCGTATCCTGTCCTTCGACGATTTCGATCGCGGCTTCTGTGGCTGGGGGCAATTGGTCGGAAATTACGAGCACACGCTCGACGCCATGCTTCCCGGCTATGCCCAGCATAGCCAGCCGATGCTGTCCAGCATCCCGCATTGGGATGCTGGCAGTCATGGCGGGATAGATGGGACCTACGCCCTCAAGATCGCGACACGTCCCAGCAAGGGTGCCCAAAATTGCGCCATCAAGCGCATGACGTTCCGCAAGGCAGGACCGATCCGCGTCGAAGCCTATGTCGCGGCCAAACCGGAAGCCAACGAACTGCTGTTGTCCGCAACGGATGTGCGCTCATTCGGCATATTTCTGGATTTGCAGAGCATGGCCTCGACTGGACCGGCCGCGGAGCGGGTGATGCCGCATCTGCGCTATCTCAATGCCAGCGACGGCAAACTGCACCAGACCTGGCAGACCAAGCGCAACGAGACCGCTTTCGTCGCGATTGGCGATACCGGCGACACGGTAAGCCATTATCACCTGTCGCCTGAAGGGTGGGAGGACCTGCCCGGTGGCGAGGATAGCCTGTGCTACAACGAGCTCCCCACCAAGTTGAACTGGACCTATCTGCGGCTCGATTTCGATCTCGAAAGCATGACGCCGCTCCATTTCCAATGCAATGAGAAGGTCTTCGCTCCAGATGCCATCGGAAGCATTCGCATGCCCGCGATGAAGAACCTTTGGGGCATGCTGAATTTCGGCTTCCTGGTCGAGACCGACAGCGACAAGCGCGCCTTTCTCTATGTCGATTCCGTTTGTATTTCTGCCGAGTTTTAAATGATGAGAGAAAGCGCACATATCGTTGTCGAACGAAACACAACCTGGGAAGGCGAAGCCGCAAGCGAGCCCTACGAGGTCGGCTGGGCAAAAGAGGCAATTTTGTTCGTGCAGGTCCTCGCACCGGCGGAGCACCAGTATCCCGCGCAAGTGCGCGTACAACTCTCCCCCGACGGAATTCACTGGTGTGACGAGGGCACGCGCTTTGATCTGCCGTCATCGCCCGGCGATGTCGTCTGTGCCCGCGTCGCCCATTTTGGCGGCTGGCTACGGCTTGCTGTGTCCATGAAGAAGAGCGTTAGCACCCGCGTATTGGTGAGCTTGCACCTCAAGGGTTAGTAGGCGGCGTTCAGAACAGATACTTTTCGCTGTGCGCTGCCTCGCTTCCAGGAAAATTCCAAACTGCATGAGGTTGGCGTTTGAATAGCTAAGGCGCCCCAGAACGTCCTGCCACTCTGGGTGACGATTGATCTGCGCCTTGGCAAACGGACACAGCGGAACAATGGAAACCCTGTCCCTCGCGCTCGACGCAAGGCTCCGCTGGAAGTCAGCTCCCTGAGGAGCGCCGACTTCTACATCGCGTAGGCCGCCGCGCCCCTTGGGCGCGACGCCGGTAGAGAGACGGCGGCGGCAAGCGCCATCAGCTCTTGGGCAGGCCCGGAGGATTGGTGCGCGATTCCGTCAGCGCTTCGGCCTCGAGGCCCCAACGCGTGAGCGTGTCGAGATATTTGCCATCGGCAATCAATCCGTTGATCGCCGCGGTGACAGCCTCGGCCAGGCCGCTATCCTTGCGCGTTGTCACGGCGATTTCCGCCGTCAGCGGCCAGCCGCCATTGACGATACCGACCAGCTTTGTATTGCCATTGATGGCGGCGCGATAGGCGAGCTGGGCATTGGGGTTGAATTCCACATCGGCGCGGCCCGATTGCAGCGCCAGCTGGCTGGCGGCCGTGTCATCGTAATATTGGAACTCGATCGGCGCGAGCCCGGCAGCGACGTTTTGTGCATCCCAATCGAGCAGGATCTTTTCCTGGTTCGTACCAGCGCCAACGATAACCTTGAGCCCGGCAAGGTCAGCGGGCTCGCTGATCTCTGTGATCGGGTTTTCGGTCGTCACGTAGAAGCCGAGAACGTCGAGGCGATAGGTCGAAAAATCGAACTTTTCCTTGCGTTCCTCGGTCACGGTCACATTGCTGATAACGGCATCGAACCGTCCGGATTCCAGCCCTAACGGCCAATCGGGCCAGGCGACGGGTACCAGTTCGAGCTCGAGCCCCAGGGCGTCGGCAATAATCTGCGCCGTGTCCTCTTCGGCGCCGACCGGGGTCTTGGAATCGTCGGCATAGGTGCTGAGCGGAGGATCGCCAACCGTCAGGGCAACGGTAAAGGTGCCGTCCTTGACGAACTTGAAATCCGGAGAAACCAGGGCGGCCGCCGCATCATTCTTTTCGGCGCGGACCCGGTTGGCCTGCTCGGGGGAAAGGTCGAAAGTGCTCTGGGCAAAAACGGAGGCGGATGTGAACAGGGTCGCGGCCAGAAGCCCGGCGGCAAGGGTGGGTTTGAGCAGTCGCATCGAGAAACCTTCATCAAAAATTTGAGCGAAGACGTTCTGCCGTCGTCCCGACGGACGACAGAAGGCCGGCGCTTCGCAGCCTCGCCGGAATTCTTGGGAAACTTCGGGAACTAGAGGACCTTGGCGAGGAACTCCCGCGTGCGGGCATGCGTCGCCTCGGTGAAGAGGCGGGCCGGTGGCCCGACCTCGACGACCTTGCCGCCTTCCATGAACACAACCTTGTCGGCCACTTCGCGCGCAAAGCCGATTTCATGCGTCACGATGACAAGGGTCGTGCCCGACGTCGCCAGTTCCTTGATCACGTCGAGCACTTCGCCGACCAGCTCCGGATCAAGCGCCGATGTGGGCTCATCAAACAGCAGGACCTTGGGCTTGAGGGCCAATGCCCTGGCAATGGCCACGCGCTGCTGCTGGCCACCCGACAGATGGCGGGGATAGGCACCGGCCTTATCCGAAAGACCAACGCGGGCGAGCAAATCCAGCGCCAGCGACACCGCTTCTAGGCGTCCCAGCCCCTGCACGGCCATGGGGGCCTCGATGATATTCTCGACGACGGTCAGGTGTGGAAACAGGTTGAAATTCTGGAACACCATGCCGACGCTGGCCCTGCGCTGACGAATGGCGCGATCCTTCAGCTCATAGAGCAGGTTGCCGCGGCGCTCATAGCCGATCAGCTCGCCATCGATGGCGACATATCCCTCGTCGGCGCGCTCCAGATGATTGATGGTACGCAGCAATGTCGACTTGCCGGCGCCGGATGGGCCGATAATGGCGGTGACTTCGCCCGGCTCTATCGTCAGGCTCACATTACCGAGCGCGTGGAATGTATCGAAGTGCTTGGACACATGGCGGATTTCGACGCGGCCGCCCTGACGCACCGCACCGTCCGTATTGGCGATTGCCGGACTTTTCCGGGCGGTAAGAATGGCCCTGGACGTGGCGTCGCCGGTGATGAACTTAATCGCCCGGTCCAGCGCCGAAACCTTGCCATCGCGGGTCGCGCCACGGCCGAAATAACGCTCGATACCGACCTGGAAGAGCGACAGCACGCTCATGATGATGAGATACCAGACCGTCGCCACCATCAGCAGCGGAATGACTTCCAGGTTCCGCTTGTAGATCACCTGAACTGTGTAAAACAGTTCGGGAAGCGCGAGCACGTAGACGATCGAGGTCGCCTTGGCCAAGCCGATGATCTCGTTGAAGCCCGATGGGATAATGGCGCGCATCGCCTGCGGCAGGATGATGTGGAGAGACTGGCGCCGCCAGGACAGTCCCAGGGCCGCGGCAGCTTCCTGCTGGCCCTGGTCGATGGAGAGAATGCCGCCCCGGATGATCTCGGCGGAAAAAGCCGCCTGGTTAAGGCTGAGCCCGATGACGGCAACGGCGAAGACGCTGAGTACCGAGGTCATCGAATATTGCAGGAACAGGATATCGGTGAACGGCACGCCGATATTCAGCGTCGGGTAAAGGTAGCCCAGATTGTTCAGCACCAGCAGCAGCACGATCAGGGGGATCGAGCGCAGCAGCCAGATATAGGCCCAGGCCAGGCTCGACAGCAGCCTGGATTTGGAAACCCGCGCAAAGGCAAGCAACCCGCCGATCAGGAAACCCACGACACTGGCCAGGCCCGTCAGCCAGAGTGTGCGTCCCAGCCCCACTAGAAGAAGAACTCTACAAAGACACCCCATCCCCAGCGAGGGTTGGTCAATATGGAGTTGAGGGTGATGGCGATCAGTGCCGCTGCCACAATACTCCCGACCAACCGCCAGGGATGTCGCGCCGGCACGATCTTGTAACCGTCCCCGATGCTTTCGTCCGGCACACCAGTATACCTGGTGTCGATATCGGTGCTGGCCACAATGGGACTCCATATTTTGTCTACAGAAATAGTAGATTTATTACGACGCGCTAAGTCAATGCAGCGACATTCCGTAGATTGACCGCCCGAGAGTTGATTTGTCTCCCTCCCGGCCGGTTCGCGCTAAGCGTGCTTGGCGAGCTGCGCCTGCCGTGCGGCTTTCCAACCGCCCTCGGGCGGCGTCACCAAAGCCGGCACATATCCCGGAGGCGGACCGGCAAGGAACTTTTCGAACGGAAGAGCGCCGTAGATTTCCGGGTCGGCGGAAACATCGAACAGCGCGGCATAGCCACTGGAGAGATAGAGATCGCGTGCCTCGGGCTGGCGGAAACCTGTCGTAAGATAGATACGGCTATAACCCTGCCGCCCCGCCTGCTCCTCCAGCTCCACCAGAATACGGCGCGCCAGGCCCTGCCGGCGGTGATTGACGTCGGTCCAGATCCGCTTCATTTCGGCGGTCGTGTCGTCGTAGCGCATGAAGGCGCCACCGGCGATCGGCGTGCCACCCCGCAGCAGCAGCACAAAGGCGCCGTCTGGAGCGGCAAAGCGTTCCGCCGGGTAACGGTTCATTTCCGCCGAGGCCGGCTCGCCGAAATATTCGCCATATCGATCGTGATACTCGGCCGTCAGCTGCTCGACCAGCGGGCGGGAGATGTCGGCGGAAGGCGAGGTGTAAAGAAAACTATCGGTCATCTCGGACACTCCGGAAAAGCTCAGGCTGCCGCATTGGTCGAGAGATAGTCCTCGACCAGCCGCACCCAATATCGGGCGGCATCAGGCAGGATGGCGTCGTTGAAATCGTAATTGGGATTGTGCAGATCCGCGCTATCGCCATTGCCCAGGAACAAATAGCTGCCGGGGCGCTGTTCCAGCATGAAGGCAAAGTCCTCGCTGGCAGTGATTGGCTTCAGCGCGGTGTGGATGCGCGCTTCGCCGAAATGCCGTCGCGCCACGTCACGGGCGAAGCCGGTTTCTCCCGCATGGTTGACCAGCACGGGATAGCCGCGTGGATAATGGACCTGCGCCTGGGCGCCGAAGCTTGCCGCCTGCGCTTCCGCAAGTGCCGTCAGCCGGTGGCGAATCTGCTCGCGCAGCTGGGCATTGAAGGTTCGCACGGTGAGCTGCAATTCGACACTGTCGGGAATGACATTGGGGGCATTGCCGCCATGGATCGAGCCCACCGTCACCACCGCCATTTCCAGCGGATCGACATTGCGCGACACCAGGGTCTGCAAGGCCATGACCAGGCTGGCGCTGACCACGACCGGATCGACCGTCTGCTGCGGCTTGGCGCCGTGCCCGCCCTTGCCTTGAATCTTGATGATAACGAGGTCGACCGAGGCCATGGCCGGTCCTTCGATAAAGGCGAATTGCCCGGTCGGCACCCCTGGCCAATTATGCAGCCCGAAGACGGCGTCGACCGGAAATCGCTCGAACAGCCCATCCTCGATCATGGCGCGTGCGCCGCTATTATTCTCTTCCGCCGGCTGGAAAATGACCTGTAGCGTGCCGGAAAGCTCCTGCGACTCCGCCAATTGCCGCGCCGCCCAAAGCAGGATTGTCGTGTGCCCGTCATGGCCGCAGGCATGCATCTTGCCCGGATTGCGGCTGGCATAGTCGAGGCCTGTCGTCTCCTCGATCGGCAGGGCATCCATATCGGCGCGGATGCCGATCGACCGTTCGCCAGCGCCTCGGCGCAGCGTGCCCACCACGCCGGTCTGGCCTATGCCCGTCTCCACCACGTAACCCCATTCGCGCAAATAGCCCGCCACGAGAGCACTGGTTTCGTGCTCCTCATAGGCCAGTTCCGGCGCGGCATGCAGCCGACGGCGGAGCGCGACGAAGTCTTCGCCCGTAGCCGGCGTCCAGGCGCTCATCAGCCGGCAGCCTTCGTATCGGCCAGCGCATAGCGACTTTCGCGGAACGGCAGCCCGAGATGATCGCGCAAGGTCGAACCCACCTGCTCGCGCGAATGGCGCCCACGCTGCTCAAGGATCGGCAGGACCAGAGTGTCGAAATCTTCAAGCCCCTGGCCCTGCACCGGAAAGCCCAGCACGAAGCCATCGGAGGCGCCACTATCGACCCATTCCTCGATGCGGTCGGCGACCTGCTCGGGCGTACCAATAAACTCGCTGCGCGGGGTGGCCGAGTCCAGCGCCACTTCACGCAGGGTCAGCCCCTTCTCCCTGGCGATACGCTTGATGCGGTCGGTTCCAGAGCGGAAATTGTTCTGCCCCAGATCACCCAGTTCGGGGAATGGCGCATCCACGTCATACTGGCTGAAATCGTGGTGGTCGAAGAAGCGGCCGAGATAGGCCAGGGCTTCCCCGATATTCACCAGGTCGCGGATTTCCCCATATTTGCGCTCGGCCTCCGCCTCGGTCGAGCCGATAATGGGCCCGATGCCCGGCAAGACCTTGATGGCATCGGCGCCCCGGCCATGCGCCACCGCGCTCTGCTTGAGCTTGCTGGTGAGCTCGCGATTTTCGGCAATCGAGGCCGAATTGGCAAATACCGCATCAGCATGGCGCCCCGCCAATTCGATCCCGGCATCGGAACCACCGGCCTGGAACAGCACTGTCTGACCCTGCGGCGAGCGCTGGATGTTGAGTGGCCCCTCGGCGGAATGAAACTTGCCCTTGAAGTTGAGCCGGTGCAGCTTGCTGAAGTCGGCAAACTGGCCCGTGCTGCGATCTCGCAGGAAGGCGTCGTCGTCCCAGCTGTCCCACAATCCCTTGACGATCTCGATATGCTCGGCGGCAATTTCGTAGCGCAAGGCATGATCGGGGTGGCTGGCGCGACCGTAATTCTTGGCCGAGCCTTCGAGCGGCGACGTCACCGCATTCCAGCCGGC
Organism: Devosia yakushimensis; assembly: GCF_030159855.1. Lineage (NCBI taxonomy): Bacteria > Pseudomonadati > Pseudomonadota > Alphaproteobacteria > Hyphomicrobiales > Devosiaceae > Devosia > Devosia yakushimensis. The sequence goes on from NZ_BSNG01000001.1 coordinate 1,854,260, forward strand.
CCTGCCCTTGCTGAGCAGGTCGATGGACGCAAACTGCCGCGCCACGGTAAACGGATCGCTATAGGAGGTGGATAGTGTCCCTACCAGGCCGATCTTGCTGGTTACCGCGGTCAGCGCCGACAGCAGCGCGATGGGCTCGAAACGGTTGAGGAAGTGCGGGATCGACTGTTCATTGATGTAAAGGCCATCAGCAACGAAGGCGAAGGCGATGCCGGCGGCCTCGGCACGGCGCGCCGTTTCTAGGATGAAATCGAAATTAACGCTGGCATCGGCCGGCACGCTGGGATGCTTCCAGGCGTTCATATGGCCGCCAGGGCCGTGCAGCATGATGCCGAAGGGAATGCGTTTCTGGCTCATTTGGAGACCTCGTCTCTATGCTGAAAGGGCGGTGGGGCGCGCCGGTTGGCGTGCCGCCGCCAGCAGTTCGATCGCTTCTATGCGACTGTCGCCGGCATTGGCGAAATCGATGATGAATTCGGCGATGCCGTGCTGGCCGGCCAATGCGTCGAGCGCTGCGACAATGTCCTCGCCATTGCCGGCCAACACGGTCGAAACGCGGCGCTCGACCGTATAGTCGGTCACCCCGGCCTGGCGCGCATACTCGGCCGCCTGGGCCTCGCTGCCCACGGTCACGCTCTGCGCGCCGGCAATATGCACGCGGTAGGGCGTAAAGAGATCGGCTGTCGCCTTTGCCTCAGCGGCCGACCGCGCCACCACCGCGGCCAGCGCCACGATTGGCGTCCGGCCGCTGGCATCACGATAGGTCGAAATGGCTGCCGACAGCGTCGCATCATCGCCATTGAGGTGGCGCGCGAAGACGAAATTCCAGCCCAGTTCGGCCGCCAGGGCGGCGCTCTCGACGCTGGCGCCGAGCAGATGACGTTCGCCAGCCCCTGTCGGGCGCGGTGTAGCATCGAGCCCTTCCGGGCGGCGGCCGGCGTCTGTGGTGAGAAAACTGTCTAGCTCGGTCAACTGGGCCCGGAAGTCTGGCTTACGCGCAGGGTCGCGGCCGGCCTGCAGCGCGCGCGTCGATAGCGGCAGCCCGCCAGGCGCCTTACCGATGCCGATATCGATGCGGCCCGGCGCCAGCGCCTGCAGCAGGTTGAAATTCTCCGCGACCTTATAGGGGCTGTAATGCTGCAGCATGACCCCGCCCGAGCCGATGCGAATGCTGTCAGTCCGCGCCGCCAGGTGCGCCAGCAGCACCTCGGGAGAAGAGCTGGCAAGCTCGGGCGTATTGTGGTGTTCGGCGACCCAGAAACGGTGATAGCCCAGCGCCTCGGCCCCGCCGGGCCAGCGACACAGTGCGCTGGAGGGCCTGGCTCGGTGTTTCCTCACGAAGCACCGGACTCTTGTCCAGCACGCTCAATGCGTAGCTCATAAAATTCCCTGCCGGATGCGGACTTTGCGACGGGAACTATAAGTCTATTAATTCTGTAGATTAATACCCTACGAAGCCCACGCGCTGATGTTCAGCAAGGTTTTTCTGTTTGTTACAATTCCTCGCAAGGCACAGCTAAAAGCGCTGGGGCGGCAAGACATTTTGTTCAAGCGGTTCGCCAGCGAAGAAATGCGCGTTACCATGCCATGGGGGATCGAGGCAGTCGTTGAAGGGCGCTGGCGCGCTATGCCGTTTTGCTCGACCACCGGATGGATGCGGCGGTCGAGCAGTTTGAATTATGCATGATCGGCCACATGCAGCGTTAATGTTTTGCGTTCCGCTCGGTCGATCATCATGCGTCTTACGGTGCCGAAAATGGCAAATCCCCAGATGAGGACGGTGGCTGCGCCCAGCACCGCCGCGATCGGGCGGCCGAAGAAGCCGACGAAATTGCCGCTGGTGATGATCATCGAGGTGGTGAAGTTGGTTTCCACCAATGGCCCCAGCACGATGCCCAGGATGATCGGGGCGATGGCAAAGCGGCGGGACTCCAGCACATAGGCCACAATACCGAGCACCAGCATGATGCCGACGCCGAACATGGTATTGTTGATCGAGAACGAGCCAACGATGCAGAACAGCAGGATTGCCGCGTTGAGCAGGGCACGCGGCACCTCGAATATCCAGCGTGCGGTGCGGGCAGCGACATAGCCGAGCGGTAGCATGAGGATGTTGGCGATGACGAAGACCAGCATCACGGCATAGAAGTTTTCGGGATGCACGGTCAGCAATTGCGGACCGGGGTCGAGCCCCTTCATCACCAGCACGCCGACGGCAATCGCGGTGACGGCGTCGCCGGGAATGCCGAACACCATGGCCGGAATCCACGATGCACTCAGCGCAGCATTGTTGGTGGCGCCGGCCTCGACCAGGCCCTCGGGATGTCCCTTGCCAAAGAGTTCGGGGGTTTTGGAGGTGCGCTTGGCCAGGGAATAGGTGACCCAGGCGGCCAAGTCGCCACCAACGCCCGGCAAGGCACCGAGCAGGCTGCCGACAACCGAGCCGCGGATCTGGTTCTTGCGGTATTTCCACAGAACCTTGAGCGTCCCCTTGAACGGGTTGCGCCCATTGTCCTGCACCACGGCCGGCGCGCCGGTGCGGCCTGCCCGCATGATCTCGGCCAAAGCAAACATGCCGATCATGGCCGGAATGAAGCTGATGCCGCCGGACAATTCGGTCAGCCCGAAGGTGAAGCGCTGCGAGCCCATCAGCGGATCAAGGCCCACCTGGGCGATGAACAGGCCGAGCAGCAGCGACAATGCGCCCTTGGCCATGCCGCCCGAGGAGATCAGCGCGGCACAGCTGAGGCCGAGCACGGCCAGCCAGAAATATTCAAAGCTGGAAAAGCCCAGCGCGAATTTCGCCAATGCCGGCGCCGTCAGCATCAGAAAGACAAAGCCGAACAGCCCGCCCAGTACCGAGCCGATCACGCCGATGCCAATGGCCAGTCCCGCCTGCCCTTTCTGGGCCATGCGATAGGAATCCTCGACATAGGCGGCCGAAGCGGGCGTGCCCGGAATGCGCAGCAGCGTGCCCGGCAGATCGCCCGCGGTAATGGCCATGGCCGTGCAGGAAATAATCGCCGCAATGGCGGGGATCGGCGCCATATAGAAGGTGACCGGCACCAGCAATGCGGTCGCCATAGTGGCCGTCAGGCCCGGCAAGGCGCCGACAAACAGGCCGAAAATGGCCGAGGCGGTGATGACAAGCAGGGTCTCGACATTGAAGACGAGGCCAAGCGCCAGAAGAAACGCGTCCATGACCTAACCCACCAATCCACGGGGCAGCGGCACCCGAAAGCCATAGGCGAAAACGGCATAGATCACGCCGGTGGCGATGGGGCTGAAAATCAGGGCAGCCCGCAACTTGCCCCCGCTCAGCAGCACCACCGCGAAGGTGAACAGCAGGCCCGTAACGAGAAAGCCGAGCACCGGCATCAGCACAATGCTGGCCAGCGTCGAGCCCAGAATACCCAGAACAAAGGGGCTGAAGAATTTGGGCGGCGCATAGAGAATTGCCGTTTCCCCCGAGCCTTCCTCCGGCAGCAGGGGAACGTCCTCATCCGGCGCCGTCAACCAGCCCTGCACCGCCAGGACGGCGCCGAAAAATGCCATGGCGGCGCCGGTCAGGGTCGGGAACAGGCCTGGCCCGACGGGCAGTCCCGGCATGGAGTGAATGGTCAGGGCCTGGCTCAGGATGAGCAGACCGCCTGCGGCGAAAATCCCGCCCAGGGCTATGTCCTGATAGTTTCTTGTTTTCAACTGACCCTCCTCCACGAGGTCGTCCCGGCCGCGAACGGCCGGGAGCAATTCATTATTGAGCGGTGATGCCGGCCGTCGAGATAGCGGCGGCAAAGGCCTCGCCACGCCGTTTGAGATAGGCTTCGAAATGGGGGCCGCCTTCCCAGACCACGCCGTAATTGCGGCCATCCATGAAGGCGGCGAATTCGGCGCTGTTGACGATCTCGTCCAGCGCAACGGCAAGCTTGGCGACGACATCCTCGGGCATGCCCTTGGGTCCGCCCAGGCCGCGCCAGCCGGCAATCGAGAATTCGAGGCCGAGCGCTTTGGTGATCGGGGGCACGTCGGGCTGCTTGGGATTGACGTCATTGCCCAGGAACCCGAGCGGCCGGATTTCGCCGGCATCGACCAGCGACTGGGCTTCGGGGAATTGGGAGACGGCAACGTCGATGGCGCCCGCCGCCAGCAATTGCAGCGACGGGGTCGCCCCATCGGTGGGCACCCAGAAGGCCTTGTCGGCCGGAGCGCCGAGCAATTGCACCAAGCTCACCCATGACAGGTGATTGAGTCCGCCGAAATTGGCGCCGCTGGCCTTGACCGCCTGCGGATCGGCTTTCACGGCTGCGGCCAGATCCTGCATGGTCTGATAGGGCGAGTCAGCGCGCACGAATACCGCCGAAGGGTCCGCATTGAACAGGCCGATCAGGGTGAAATCCTCGTAGGTCATATCGGCCGAGCCGACCGCTTTATACATGGACAATTCGGTGGTGATGATCCCCAGCGTATAGCCATCGGGATTGGCCGCCTTGATGGCCTCATGCCCGACAATGCCGCCGCCGCCAGTACGGTTATTGATGGTGATGGGCTGGCCCAGCTTGGCTTCCAGCATGGTGGCGATGATGCGCCCGGTCGCATCGGTGCCGCCGCCGGCGGACCACGGAATGATCAGCTCGATCGGCCGATCCGGATATTGCGCCATGGCCGAACCGGCCACCATGATCGTCGCGGCGAAAGCGAGCGCGAGCGTCTTAACGACTTTCATCAAAGTCCTCCCTTGAGGCCGGCTGGCTTGCCGGCAAATTGAGCGATTACACCGTATCGCGAAAGTTTGTACCACATTTCGGAATTACCACGAGCCGATTGGCGAGGCAACAGGTCATTGTAGCGCACCATATCGCCCTCATTGTGCCAGCATAAGCAGAGATTATCGGCTACGGCGTTGACACATACCAAAAATTGCCCGTACAACATAAACGGGATTTCATTCCACAATATGGAATTCTGAAAATGCCGGGCCTGCTGTTGCAAACCCGTCCCGGTGGTCAGTTGAACGAATCCGCAGGCAGCGCCCCCATGCATGGGCATGCCCGCCCCCTGGAGGAAAAACATGTCGAACCCAATTGCCCAGTCGGTGCGCCAGACGCTCACCGGCATCCTGCCCCCGCTGTCGATGCCGTTCGACGAAAAGGGCAATCTGGTGAAGGGCGCGCTCAAGGCGCAGGTCGATTTCATGATCGAGTCGGGCGTGCGCGCCGTGGTTGTCGGTGGCTCGACCGGCGAGGGCCACACGCTCTCGACCAGCGAATTCGTCGAAGCCATGACCGAAGCCTATGAGGCCACTGCCGGCCGCGTGCCGTTCGTGGCCGGGCTGATCGTGCAATCGACGCGCGAAGCCATCGACCGCGTCAAGGCGCTGGGCGATATGAAGATCGCCGCGCTTCAGGTCACCCCGGTCCATTACCTGTTCAAGCCAGGCCTCGAAGCCACGATCGAGCACTTCCGCGCCATCTATGAAGAGACCAAGGTTCCGGTCCTGATCTATAACGTCATTCCCTGGAACTATCTCAGCGTCGATGACATGCTGGCCATCATGGAAGCGGTGCCCGGCGTTGTGGGCATGAAGCAGTCCTCGGGCGACGTGAAATCGGTGTCTGACCTGGTGCTGCGCGCCAAGCCGGAAAACGTCATCCTGACCGGCATTGATGCCCTGCTCTATCCCAGCTTTGCCCTGGGTGCCCATGGCGCCATCAGCGCGCTGACCTGCGCCGTGCCCGGCGTGACGGTCAAACTCTACAATGCCGTGCAGGCCAAGGACTACGAGACCGCCAGGGACATCCACTTCCGCCTCAATGCGTTGTGGAATGCCATGCGCCATGACAACCTGCCGGCCTGTGTCAAATATGTGCAGCATCGCCAGGGCCTGCCGCTGTTCCACCCCCGCGCCCCGATGGAGCGCGTCAGCGAGGCCCAGAAGCAGCAAATCGACGCCGCGCTCGGCCCGGTGCTCGAACTTGTCGACGTGCGCGCCCGCTCGGCCGCCTAAGCCTGCATCCACCGGCCGCGGAGCCAACCGCGGCCGGTCCGGCCCCATGAAACGCCCAGGGAGGACGAACTGAAAAAGCTGATCAACGACCCCGCCGATTATGTCGAGGAAATGCTCGATGGCCTGTGCCTGGCCCATCCGGGCCTGGTCCGTATCGGCGAGGATCGCCGCGCCATTGCGCGGGCCACGCCCATGGCCCAGGGCAAGGTTGGCCTGGTCTCGGGTGGTGGCTCGGGCCACCTGCCCCTGTTCACCGGCTATGTCGGCGAGGGCCTGCTCGATGCCTGTGCCATCGGCAATGTCTTTGAGGGCCCCACCATCAATGCCTGCCAGGACGCGATCGCTGCCGCCAATGGCGGGGCGGGCGTGCTGTGCCTCTTTGGCAATTACGGCGGCGACAAGATGAATTTTGAAATGGCGAGCGAATTTGCCGCCATGGACAATGTCGAAACCCGCACCGTGCTCGGCACCGATGACATTGCCAGCGCCAGCCCCCAGGAGGCCCATAAACGCCGCGGCGTGGCCGGCCTGATCTACGCCTACAAAACCGCCGGCGCCCTCGCCGCGCAGGGTGGCGATCTCGACGCCGTAGCCGCCATCGCGCAGAAGACCGTCGATCGCACCCGCACCATTGGCGTCGCCCTGTCCTCCTGCCAGATTCCGGGCGCAGCGGGCCCCAATTTCACCATTGCCCACGACGAGATCGAAATGGGCATGGGCATTCATGGCGAGCCCGGTATCTGGCGCAAGAAGATCCGCCCGGCCGATGAACTGGTCGACGAGATGATCGCCATGCTGCTGGCCGAACGCCCCCAGGGCACGCGCCGCGTATCGGTGCTGGTCAACAGCCTCGGCTCGACCCCGTTCGAGGAATTGTTCATCCTCTACCGCCGCGCCGCCCGGCAGCTGCATGCCGCCGGTCTCGCCGTGGTTCGCCCCCTTGTCGGCCCCTATGTCACTTCCATGGAAATGGGTGGCGCATCGATCAGCCTCTGTTTCCTCGACGAGGAGATCGAAGCCCTGCTGGCCGCTCCGGCCGATTGTCCCTTCTGGCGAGTGGATTGAACCATGGCGATCACGCAGGAAACCCTGGCGACGGCCCTCGACCGCGCTCACGCCCGCATGGCGAGCCTGACCGACACGCTCAATGCCGCCGATGCCAAACTTGGCGATGGCGATACCGGCACCATGCTGGCGCGCCTCATAGCCACCTTTGCCGCGGTGGATGTCCGTTCTGCGCCCGACCTTGGCGCGGCCTTCATGGCCCTTGCCAAAGCCGGCGCGGCCTCCACCGGATCGAGCCTGGGCACGCTTGTGATCACCGCAATGATGACGGCGGGCAAGGCCAGTGCCGGCCAGCGATCGATCGGCTGGGACCGGCTGGGCGCCCTGCTCGCCTCCATCCGCTTTGCCGCCATGGCGCGAGGCAAGGCCGAGCTCGGCGCCAAGACCATTATTGACGGGCTCGACGCCCTGGCCAGCGCCACCGAAGGCAAGGACGATCCTCGAGCCATCGCCATCGCCGCTGGCGACGCCATGCGTGCCGTGCTCGACCAATTCCGCCCGCGCCCCTGCACCATGGGCCGCGCCCGCATATTCGCCGAGAAAAGCATTGGCCTCGACGATCCGGGCATGCTGGCCCTGGCAGAACTGGTCTGGGCGATCGCGGGTCAGCATCATGCCGGCACCACGCTTGCTTGAGGTGAACCGGCAAGTGAATTATGGGTTTGAACCGAAACTGCAAAACGCGTCACCGGATCGATTGAAGTATTGAGGCCAAGGCGATGACCGATCCTGTTGACGCAACTGCCGCCGCCAAACCGGCGCGGGGCGATGAAAGCCTCAAGTCGCTGACCAAGGTGTCGCGGGTGCTCGATTGCTTCACCACCAGCCAGCGTTCGCTGAGCCTGGCCGATATCTGCGCCCGCACCGGCTATCCGCGCTCCACCACCCATCGCCTGCTGGCGGCCATGCGCGAAGTGGGCTTTGTCGAGCAGGACCGCGAACGCGACTTCTATCGCCTGGGGCTGCGGCTGTTCGAATTGGGCAATGTCGTGCTGGCCAATCTGGAGCTGCATCGCGAGGGCCGCGCCATTGTCGACGCCTTGCATCGCCTGACCAGCCGGCCCGTGCATCTGGCCGTGTTCGACGGTCTGCGCGCAGTGGTCATCCAGCGCACCGAGGCCGAGCCCATGCTGTCCAATACCATGGTCGAGAACTCGCCGGCCTATTGCACCAGCGTCGGCAAGGCCATCCTGGCCTATCAGCCCGCCGAAATCGTGCAGCGCGTCATCGATGCGGGGCTTGAGCGCTTCACCGAAACCACGATCACCGATCCCACCGCATTGCAGGCCGAGCTCGAGCTCACCCGGCAGCGCGGCTTTGCCATCGACAATGGCGAGCACCAGCCGGGCCTGCGCTGCGTCGGGGCGCCGATCCGCAACCAGTCCGGCGCCATTTTCGCCGGCATCAGTGTCAGCGCCCCGTCCTGGCAATTGCCCATGGCCGAGGTGGATGAGCTCAACAAGGTGGTGATCTACCACGCCAACCTCATCTCGCAGCGGCTGGGCTATATACGCTGATCGGTGCATCGGCCCCTCCTCCCCGAGTGGCTGAATGGTGAGAGCCGGCCCCGCAGGGCCGGCTGTGTTGTCAGACGGGACCGCTGGAGCCGACCGGCCAGATGTCGCGCAGGTTCTCGCCGGCCAGGATGCGCTTGCGGCAGCGGATTTCCGCCTCGCCATTGGCATCGGCCGCGTCGGCAATCACGCTCACCAGATTGGCCGGAATGACGACCACGCCGGTGACATCGGCGAAAATCACATCGCCCGGCCGCACTTTGACGCCGTCGATATCCAGTTCGACCTGATAATGGGTCGCTTCCATGCGGCCCGACACGCCCACCGGGCTCATGCCCTTGGCAAAGAGCGGGTAATCGAGCTTGCGCACTTCAGCCAGGTCCCGCACCGTGCCATTGACCACCGTGGCCGCCGCGCCCTTGGTCTTGGCGCCGCTCGACATCAATTCGCCCGTGCCCGAGCCCTCGGCACAGGAGGAATCGACCAGTAGAATCCCGCCCTTGACCACCGCATCGATGGCACCGTGATAGACATCCTGGGGCTGGCCAATACGGGTGCTGGGTTCATAGCGCACAGTCGATACCGGACCACAGATCACCTGGCCGGGATGCAACACGCCGAACTGGCTGATGCCCTTGAGATAGCCATAGGGCCCGCGGCCATCGAGCACGTCGTGAATATCGTCCGAATACCATTGCGACAGGCGCTTGATCGCTGCCCAATCGGTCTGGTTGTAGTCGTATACGGCCATTAGCTCGTCCGTCCCTGCTGTTTTGCGGCTGTGATCGCCTGTTGGAGATAGGTGGTGGAATTGTCGATATGCTCGCGCATCAGCGCCCGGCTGCCCTCGACATCGCCGGCGCGGATGGCGGCATAGATAGCCTGGTGTTCGGCCACGCCATCGGCCTGGGTCTTGCTCGCAGCCCGGCTGGTCAGCCGGATGACATCGGTGATCAGACCATAGAGATTGCCATAGACGCTGGAGAGGATTTCATTGCCCAACGACTGCACCAAAGCCTTATGAAAATCCGCATCGGACTGGGCATATTGGGCAAAATCCTTGGCTGCCGCGAGATCGGCCAGAGCCGTGTCGACCTCGCCGGACAGGCTCCCCTCGCCCGCTGCCAGCCGCCCGACCACTTCCAGCTCGAACATGCGGCGCACATCCATCAGCTGCACCAGATAGCTGGGGTCTTTGGCAAAAAGCCCGCGCACCGTCGTTGCCAGCGATCCCAGGAACTGCTCGACATCGTCGCGCACCACCTCGGCCCGCTCGCCATGGCGGCGGCGCACCAGCCCTTTGGTCTCAAGGATTTGCAGTCCCTCGCGCACCGAGCGCGTGCTGATCGAAAATTGTCGGCCGATCTCGGCCTCCGAGGGAAGCCGTTCGCCGACCTTGAGTTCGCCCGACAGGATCTGCGCCTCGATGGCCGAAACCACCGAGACATAGAGCCGGTCGCGATCGGGTGCTTGGGGGTTCACCACGCGGTAAAGCCCCCATCGACCACCACATTGGAGCCGGTCATGTAAGAGGACGCATCGGAAGCCAGGAACTGGATGACCCCGTTATATTCGTCCTTCTCGGCCTGGCGGCGCATCGGCACGCGCTCGAGGAAATTGTCGACGAATTCCTTGTCGAAGCTGCCGGTCTTGACCCCGCCGAACGAGATCAAATTGCAGCGCACATTCTGCTCGGCCCAATAGGTGGCGACATAGCGGGTCAGATTAACCAGGCCCGATTTGGACGCGGCATAGGACACCGCCTTGAAGAACGGCACGCCGTCGCGCTTTTCGCGATAGGCATAGAGCGCCTGATTGGGCGAGACGATGCCATAGATCGAGCCCACATTGATGATGCTGCCACGCCCGGCCTCGGCCATCTTGGCACCGATCACCTGGCTACACAGCATCACGCCGGTCAGGTTCACATCGATAATGTCGTCCCAATATTTCTGCGGATAGGTCTCGAAAGGCCCATTCTGGTCGGCCTGCCCATCAGGCTTGGAATCGATGCCGGCATTGTTGACCAGAATATGTGGCACACCCCAATCGGCGATCAGCTGGTCGGTCGCCGCCTCCAGCGCCGCCTTGTCCGAGACGCTGGCCTCATAGACGCGAATGGAATCCTGCAGCCCCGGAAACAGCTCGGCAAGCTTGTCCTGCCCCACCGGCCGGCGGCTATAAATTGCCACCTTGGCGCCAGCCTTGGCCAGCGAGCTCGCAAACTCGCGCCCCAACTGCCCCAACCCGCCGGTTACAACCGCAATCTTTCCTTCGACGCTAAACAGGTCCGACAAAGCTACCCAGCCTCCACTTATGACATAAGTCATATGTCATAAGTTAGGTGCGAAGCTTTGGCAATCGTCATCTCCGGCAATAATTTGGGTAATCGGTGTCAGCACGGGATGTCCGCGCTTCTAGCTCCAGGCGAGCGGCACTCGGTCATGGCATCAAGGCAAGCTCTCATTGAGTTGAGACAGCACGGCCCGGCGGCGCCGAAACCCCTGCAGAAAGTCCCTATGCGGTGATAGAGAAAACCCTATGATCGCGGGGCTATGCCGCCTTCCGCTTGCGCTCCTTGCGGCCCATGGGCTTGAGGCCATCGGCCTGATGCTCGGCGGCATAGGCATGGGCGATATCGGCAAGCAGATCGTTCACTACCTGCGCCGGTTCGGACAGGGGCCACTGATCCGACGTGCATAGCGAGACCTTCATCTGCATCGATGGCGAGGTGATCCGCTGCACGGCGACATCGTCATTGCCCGAAGCGATCGCATTGGCGGATGACCATGGCAGAATGGTCGCGCCGAGCCCCGCCCAGACAGCGCGGGCTATGGTGGGCACGGATTCGATCTCTGCAATCACCCGCGCGTCGACACCAACCCTGCGGAAGGTCAGATCGACCAATTGGCGCACGGTGTGAATCTTGGTCGGCAGGACCAGATCGAGCCGGGCGACGTCCTCGGCCGCGATCTCGCCACGCTCGACATTGCCAGATTCCAAGAGAGGCTTGGGCGCGACAAGGAACAGATCCTCGGTCAGGATCGGCTCGAACTTGACGCCGCGAATTGTGCCCGGATCGTAGATGAAGGCCAGGTCCATCTTGCCGGTCATGATCATCTCGCTGATCACCCCGCCGATATTCTCGTTAATCTGCAATACGATGCCGGGATAGCGCTCACGGACGGCCTTGAGCAGCGGCAGCGCCAGCGTCGTGGCCGTACTCAAGGGCGCCAGGCCGACATTGACCTGCCCGGCAATCATCGTCCCGGTATTTTCGATATCTATCTGCGCCTGGTCCAATTGACGCAGCATCACCTGGGCATGCCGGTAGAGGGCCTTGCCCGCCTCGGTTGGAATAACCCCGCGTTTGGAGCGGACGAGTAATTGCCGGCCGAAATGGGTCTCGAGAGCGACGATCTGCTGGCTCAAGGCAGGCTGCGCGATATGCAGGATCGCGGCAGCACGCGTCAGGCTGCCAATGTCGACGATCTTAACGAAGGCATGCAGGCGGCGAGTATCCATAATGATCGGCTCTGCTTGAGGCGGATGTGATCAGGTTATTTTATAGTTCGCGCCTGTAAAGATGCCGGGCCTGCCAAAAATGACAGAAACACGACATATAACAATTCCCGATCACATCAGAGCTAGCTGCAATTTCCTTCCGTCAGCGGCTGCGCAGTAGCGTAACCAGATCGTCACACTTGGCCGGATGCGAAAAAACATCCTGCATGACGGCAGGGCAATGCCCGTCCGCGGAACCGAGCTGAGGGAGTTCCTTCCGGCGGATCAGAGGGAAAGGAAATCACTCATGCTCACCCACGCACGAGCAGGAAGGGTCGTTGCTATGCTCGGCCTTGCCGGCGCATTGTTCTCGGCATTGCCGGCATTGGCGCAAACCACACTCAACCTTTCGGACGTTCTGCCCGAAACCAACTTCATGGTGCAGAACGCCGCACATTTCGCACAGGAAGTCAGTGCGGCAACCGATGGTCAGGTTACCATTTCGATCAAGGCCGGCGGCTCTCTGGGCTTCAAGGGGCCCGACCAGTTGACCGCCGTGCGTGATGGACTGGTCGACATGGCCGACATCAATATCAGCCAGCAGGTCGGCGTAAATCCGCTGTTTGGCGTCGAGGGCGTGCCGTTTCTGGTGTCCTCCATGGACGAGCTCAAGAAATATCATGAATTCGTCCGCCCGGCTTTTGTGAAGATCGCGGAGGAGAACAATCAGAAGCTGCTCTACATGGTGCCCTCGCCGGCCCAATACGTCTATCTGAAGGTACCCGTAGACAGTATCGATGACTTCAGCGGCATCCCCGTCCGTGGCGCCGACAAGAACACCGTCGACGTGGTCAGCGCGATCGGCATGGCCGGTGTGGCAATGCCATGGGGCGAGCTGATCCCTGCCCTCGCGTCGGGCCGCGTCGAAGGCGTGGCGACCTCCGCCACATCCGGCGTCGACGGCAAGTTCTGGGAATTCATGAAGTACATTTACCCGACCAACCACACTTGGGGGTCGAACATGGTGACGATCAACCTCGATTCCTGGAACCGCTTGTCTGCCGATCAGCAGGCAGCAATCGAGGAAGTAGCCAGCCGGCTGGAGCCTGAATTCTGGGAAGTGTCGCGCCAGGGGGATATCGACAGCATCAAGATCATGCAGGAAAACGGCATGGAGCTTGCGACCATTTCCGACGAACTGCGCACGCAGATGGTGGAGAGGGCCCAGCAATTGCAGGCCGACTTCGTTGCGCGCGTCCCCGATGCCGGCCCGATCGTCGACCAGTACAAGGCGACACAATAATGGGCGCCGCTTCGACCCTGAGCGTGTCGAAGGGCATCACCGCGACGCTGGAAAGCGTCGCGGACTGGCTCTCCCTGATCGCAGCCTTTCTCGCCGCCGCCTGCATCGTGGCACTCACCGGCCTCATTCTTGCGGAAATCGTCGTCGCGCTTCTCGCCCGCTTCATACCCGCAGTGCCGTCCGGTATCGGCATCGGTTGGGAGTATAGCGCCTATCTGATGGGTGGCGCTTTCCTGCTGGGGTCCGGCATGACGCTTCGCGCCGGCCAGCAGATTCGCGTGGAACTCCTGCTCCGCGCCAGGAATGGCCGATATGCGCGCTATCTAGAAATAGCTTCGGCCTTGCTTGGCTCGGTCATCACGGTGTTCCTGGCCATAACTCTTGTCCAGTTTACCTACCGCACCTTCCTGAGCGGCGAAGTATCCCAGGACAGCTTCACTCCGCTCTGGATTCCGCAGGTCGGCCTTAGCATCGGCGCCACTGTGCTGGCGCTGCAGATGATCGTCCGCACGATTATCAGCCTGACCAGTGGCCAACTCGACCGACCCGAATTGGGCGCAGCCACACAAATCGAGGGCTGATCATGACCGCTGTACTTACCGGCCTTTTCGGCCTCCTGTTCGGGTTTCTGTCGGTCGGCATGTGGATTGGCATCGCCCTTCTGGCAACCGCCATCAGCCTCGGCTGGCTGTTCACGACCATCCCCATGGATCGTCTGCTGCCCCAATATGTCTTCAACATCATGACGACGCCGGACCTGGTGGCGCTCCCGCTTTTCGTGCTGATGGGAGAGTTTCTGTTCCGCACCAAGCTCTCAGCCGCATTGTTCTCGGGCCTGGCGCCCTGGGCCGGCCTGCTGCCGGGCCGCCTGTTGCATGTCAACGTTATCGGCTGCTCGATCTTTGCCGCCATCTCGGGCTCGTCGGCCGCCACAACCCAGGTCGTGGGCCGCATGACGCTCAAGGAATTGCTCCGCCGCGGCTATTCCCCCGACGTTGCCATTGGCAGCCTGGCGGGCGCGGGCACGCTCGGTTTCCTGATCCCGCCTTCGACGGTGATGATCATGTATGGCGTGCTGGCCGAAGAATCCGTGCTGCGCCTTTTCACTGCGGGTTTCCTGCCCGGCGTGCTGCTGGCAGCCGTGTTCAGCGGCTGGATCATGATCCATACCTCCCTGAACAAGGATATGGTTCCCGAAAGCGAGCGCGAATTGCGGCACATGCCGTTTCGTCAGCGCCTGGCGGCCCTCAAGGACCTCTGGCCGGCGATGTTTCTCATCCTTTGCGTGCTCGGCTCAATGTATGGCGGGCTGGCTACGCCATCGGAAGCAGCGGCGCTGGGTGTTGTCGGAGCCCTTATCGTGGCGCTCAGCCAACGCGCGCTGACCTGGTCGTCACTGCGGGATATCGCCCTGGGTGCCGTGCAGACCTGCTCGGTCATGGGCATTATCATTCTGGGTGCATCAGTGCTCGGCAATGTTACCGCCATCCTGGGCGTGCCGGAGGCTGTTGCCGGTGTGGTGGATGGCTGGAATCTCTCGCCGATCATGCTGATCGTGGCGCTCATGGTGCTGTACCTGATCCTGGGCACCGCACTTGAGGGCTTCTCGATGATCGCGACCACCCTGCCCGTGGTGCTGCCCATCGTCGAGGCCGCCGGCTTTGACAAGGTCTGGTTCGGTATCTTCATCGTGCTGGTCGTCGAAATGGCGCAGATCACCCCGCCGGTCGCCTTCAACTTCGCTGTTATCCAGAACATCACCAAGCGCAGCACCGGCTACATCGCCAAGGTAACAATGCCCTATCTGCTCATCATGATGGGCTTCACCATCCTGCTGGCGCTGTTTCCCGACATTGTCCTGATCGGCCCGCGCCTGCTCCTTGGCTCCTGACTCCCAGAGCTGCTGTGCGGTTATGAAAAGGCCCGGTTCCACCGGGCCTTTTCTTTTAACCCCTGGATACAAAAAGGGCGCCGCACAAGCAGCGCCCTTCCTTGGAATGCCAGGTCGGTTTCACTCGTCGGTGGTCAGGCCCTTGGCGGCCAGTATGCCTGCAAGATTGGACACCTCGATCACGCTCTTGCCGGCCTTGTAGGCGGCGATGTAGCCGGCCTCCGCTTCTTCGCGCGCCCTGGATTTTTCCGCGGCGAAGGCAGCGTCCTGGCGACGCACGACGACCAGGCCATCGGCATCGCCCCGAATGATATCGCCCGGATTGATGACCTCGCCTCCAATGATGACCGGGTCATTGACCTGACCGAGCGTTTCCTTGACGGTTCCCTTGATGCAGTGGCTGAGCGAAAACACGGGAAAGCCGAGCTTGATCAACTCCGCGGTATCGCGAACACCGGTATCGGTCACAAGGCCGGCAATGCCCTTTGCAAGGCAGGCATTTGCCAGAACGTCGCCAAACGAGCCCGCCTCTTCATATTCGCCGGCCGACACCACGATCACGTCACCCGGCTTGGCATAGGAGATCGCGACCTGCAGCATGATATTGTCGCGCGGGGCGCATTTGACCGTAAAGGCCGGGCCGCAAAGCGACATCGAGCGCTCGACAGGCTTGAGGCGTGAACTCAAGGCGCCAAGCCGGCCCTGCGCTTCGTGGATCGTTGCCGAACCATATTTCGCCAGTTCCGCGACCAATGCGGAATCGGGACGTTCTATTTTCGTTTTGACGTGGACCAATTCTGTCTCCTCCTAAATCAGTGCAGTGCCGCAACGGCGGCTGCGATACGGCGACACGCTTCCTCGACCAGATCGGTCGATGTGGCGGTCGAAATGCGGAAATGCGGGGAAAGGCCGTAGGCAGCGCCATGAATGGCTGCGACCCCTCGATCGAGCAGGTAGAGGACGAAATCGAGGTCGTTTTCGATCCGCGTGCCTTCGGGCGTGGTCTTGCCGATCACGCCGGCACAATTGGGATAAAGGTAGAAGGCGCCGGATGGGGTCGCACAGGATAGACCATCGATTTTGTTGATGGCCGCTACCGCAATGTCGCGCCGCTGCTTATAGACGGCCACCGTTTCGGCGATGAAGGACTGATCGCCCGCCATCGCCGCGGCCGCCGCAGCCTGGCTCATCGAGGCGGGGCAGGAAGACATCTGCGACTGGAGCTTGTTGATGGCGCCAACTAGCGGCGCCGGTCCGACGCCGTAGCCGATCCGCCAGCCGGTCATCGCGTAACTTTTGGACACGCCATTGACGACAAAGGTCCGGTCCGCCAGGTGCGGCGCGACCTTGACGATGCTGGGCACCCTGCCCGCTTCGAACCAGATCTCATCGTAGATTTCGTCGGTGAGTATCCAGACATGGGGATGCCGGTCCAGCACGGCGGCGAGCGCAGCCAGCTCCGCCTCGGAATAGGCGGCCCCGGTCGGGTTGGACGGCGCGTTGAGGATCAACCAGCGCGTCTTCGTGGTTATCGCGCTCTCGAGAGCTTCGGGTGTCAGCTTGAACCCGGCACTTTCGGGGCATTCCACGATGACGGGCAGCCCCTCATTGGCCAGCACCATATCGGGATAGGACACCCAATAGGGCGCGGGGATGATCACCTCGGCCTCGTCATCGACAGACGCCATCAGTGCCAGGAAGATGACCTGCTTGGCGCCGCCGCCGACCGAGATCTGATCGTCACCGTAACTGACGCCCGCGCGGTCCAGCATGCGCGCGCGAATGGCCTTGCGCAGCGCCGGCGTGCCGTTGACCGGCGTATATTTGGTATCGCCATCACGAATGGCAGCGATACCGACCTCCTTAACCGCGTCGGGCGTATCGAAATCGGGTTCACCGACGGTCATATCAACCAGATCGGCCCCGGCAGCACGCAATTCCTTGGCGCGAGCCGCCGCGGCGACGCTGGGTGACGGCTTGATGCGCGCAACCCGCGCGGCGGGGGTGAAGCTTGTCATTGGATATCCTGGTCACACTGCACATCCCGCCCATATGGCGGAGTGCTCCTCATGACCAATCTAGGCGAGCGCCACCGCCCGCATCCAGAACGGGTTCGGTCTTACGCAATAAGGAACCGCGATGATGGCGCGGTCATCACGCAATGGTCTGACCTCATCACCGCACGGCTATGTTAGCCGTTTTCCAGCTACGAAAGGCGGTAGCGCGACTGTTCTTTGAACCGCCGAGCGGATGAGTCCCGATGGACGTGGAAAGACTGCAGAAAATCATCGACTGGATGCGGCACTCGCCGCTGCAGGAACTTGAAATAGCGGACGGTGATTTCAAGGCGCATCTTATCCGCGGCGGGGCAGGTATCGAGCCCATCACGGCCGCTGAGCAGACCCTTCCAGGCGTCGAAATTACGGCACCTAGCTTCGGCATCGTTCACCTCTCGCCCACCCCCGATACCGAGCCTTTCGTTACAACAGGATCCCGCGTCGAGGCCGGACAGACACTCTGCATCATCGAGGCGATGAAAGTCTTCTCGCCCGTCGAAAGCGATCGTGCCGGTACGATCACCGCCATCCTGGTCGCCGGCGGCGCGGAAGTCTCCGCCAACCAACCTATTTTCCGGCTGGACTAAGCGATGTTCGACAAGCTGCTCATTGCCAATCGCGGGGAAATCGCCGTTCGCATCCAACGCGCCTGCCGCGATCTCGGGATCAAGACAGTTGCCGTCTATTCCGAGGGCGACGCGGACGCGCCCTATATCGAAACGGCCGACCAGGCCATTTGCATCGGCCCCTCGGCCTCCCGCCGCAGCTACCTCAATGGCGAGGCCATCATTTTGGCCGCGCTTGCCACCGGTGCCGGCGCTATCCATCCGGGCTACGGCTTTCTCTCGGAAAACGCGGCCTTCGCTGAAGCCGTGACCGCAGCCGGCCTGGTGTTTGTTGGACCATCGGCGGAGGCGATCCGCACCATGGGGGACAAGGTCGCCGCCAAGCGGGCCATGATCGCAGCCGGCGTTCCCTGTGTTCCCGGCCCGGACAGCGCCCTGCCCGCCGATTTCGGCCTGGTTGCCGATATTGTCACCGGCATCGGCTATCCCGTCATCATCAAGGCAGCGGGCGGCGGCGGCGGGCGCGGCATGCGGGTCGTCCGCTCCGAGCGGGATCTCAGGGAGGCGGTCGATCTGACCCGTGAAGAGGCGCTCCGCTTCTTCGGCAATGCCGACATTTATGTTGAGAAATTTCTCGAACGCCCCCGCCACATCGAAATTCAGGTGCTCTGCGACAGCCATGGCAATGCGCTCTGGCTCGGCGACCGCGATTGCTCCATGCAACGGCGTCACCAGAAGGTTATCGAAGAAGCCCCGGCACCCGGAATAGATCGCGCCATCATTGCCGCGATCGGCGAACGCTGTGCCAATGCCTGCCGCCAGATTGGCTATGCCGGCGCCGGCACGTTCGAATTCCTCTACGAAGACGGGGAATTCTACTTCATCGAGATGAATACGCGCGTCCAGGTAGAGCATCCCGTTACCGAGATGGTCACCGGCATCGATATCGTGGCCATGCAAATGCGCGCCGCCAGGGGCGAGCGCTTCTCCATCGGCCAGGAGGACGTTGTGACCAGTGGTCACGCCATCGAATGCCGCATCAATGCTGAAGACCCCTTCACGTTCCTTCCTTCTCCCGGCCTTGTCGCAGCGCTCGATCTCCCCGGAGGCGAGGGCGTCCGCGTCGATACCCATCTCAGGGCCGGCTACACCGTACCCTCCACCTACGATTCCCTGATTGCCAAGCTGATCGTCCACGGCGCGACCCGCGAGCAAGCACTGGCGCGTATGCGCGAGGCGCTTGCCAATTTCGATATCGGCGGCATTGCCACCAATATTCCGCTCCAGGTTGAACTCCTGGCCGAGGTGGGGTTCACCCAGGGCGGCGTCAATATCCATCACCTTGAACACTGGTTGAAGGAAAGGCGCGTCGCATGAACCTGCAGGTCATCGCAGCCATTGCCGATCTCCCGCGCTTCAGTCTGCTGGGCATGTCCGCGATCATCTTCGAAGCGCCGGGCGCCTTTGACCTCGATCATCAACGGCGCATCTGGGCCATGGCGGATATCGTCGCGACCTGGCCGGATGTACGCGAAGCCGTGGCCGGCATGACCAATCTTTCAGTGCTGTTTCACCGGCCTCCGGCGGACCCCTATGACTTTGGCGGTGAATTGGTTGCGCTTTGGAATAGTGGCGTCAGCAAGGACGTCGATGGGCGAACCCTCGATATTCCGATCGTCTATGGCGGCGCGGGCGGTCCGCATCTTGTTGAGGTCGCAGAGATGACCGGCATGAGCGCGGACGAGGTCGTGGCCATCCATAGCGCCCCGCTCTATTCGGTTTATGCCGTGGGTAGCCATGCCGGCTATTGCTATCTGGGTGGTCTCGACGAGCGGCTTTTCCTACCGCGTCGCGCCGTGCCGCTCCTCTCGATTCCTGAGGGCTCCCTATCGATTGCCGGACGCCAGACAGGCGTCTCCGCATCAACCGGCCCCAGCGGCTGGCACACGATCGGTTCAGCGACAACGGTGTTTTTTGACCCGCATCGCACACCGCCTGCCCTGCTTGCCCCTGGCGATACCATTCGTTTCCATCCTGAAAAGGTAATAGTGTGATGGAAGTGCTGAGCACGACGCCGCTTGCCACGATCCAGGATTTGGGGCGCTTCGGCCATTATCGCGACGGCGTTGGCCGTTCCGGGGCTATGGATGGCATTGCGCTGGCCATCGGCAATGCCCTCTTGGGCAATGACGCCAATGCAGCGGCAATCGAAATCCCCCTCCTGCCCTTCAAGCTGCGCTTTGAGGAAGACCTGGACGTCGCGGTTACCGGCGCGGACTGCGAAGCCTGGCTCGACGAGACCCCGCTCCCCCCCGATTGGGCCTTTTCGGTAAGAAGCGGCCAGGTGCTGACCCTGTCGGCCATCCGCGAAGGCTGCAGGGCCTATGTCTGCGTTGCAGGAGGCGTGGAGGTGCCCGAGGTTCTGGGCTCCCGCAGCACGCAATTGCGCGAGGCCTTCGGTGGGTATCTTGGCCGGATGCTTACAAAGGGCGACCGGCTCAAGGCGCTTGGCACATCGGTCGGCTTGCCGCATGGCGGGCTCGGCGCGTCGCCATTAGGCCGGTTCAGCGCAGACGGGCTGGTCGTGCGCGTCCTGCCCGCAGCCGAGTATGATCGCTTCACAGCAGAATCCCAGCACAGTTTCTGGCGCGCGGAATGGCAGATTACAGCGCAAAGCAACCGCACGGGCTATCGGCTATCCGGGCCCGTCCTCGCCATGAAGGACAATAGTGAATTGCGGTCCCATGGCGTGGTTCCGGGTGTCATCCAGGTGCCCATGGGTGGGCAACCGATCATCCAGTTAGCCGATGCTGCCACCATGGGCGGCTATCCCAAGCTGGGCACTGTCATCGAACCCGATCAGTGGCGGTTGGCCCAGGCAAGGCCGGGCACTTCCATCCGCTTCGTCGAGGTTGATCTGCAAGCAGCTTTGTCCGCCCAGGCGGAGCTTGACCGCTATATCGCGGACGTTCGCGGCTCAGCCCAGCGCCAGCGTCGCGCCGCATTGGGATGGCGGTCATGATCGACATTGCTGTTCTCGACGATCTCCTCGACCGCATGCTGACTGCAGGGCTCAGCGAGCTTGCAGTGCAACAGGGCGGGGTCCGCGTTGTCATGCGGTTGGGCGCAGTGATTCCGGCAGGCTCCGCGAGCAAGCCCGTGCCGGTGCGCACCGAGAGCATCGGCACCTTTCGGGCCGCTCACCCCCGCCGCCCGGCAGGTGCGATCAAACCCGGCGACGATGTGTCCAAGGGCATGGCCCTCGGCTACCTCGAGGCCGGCGCCACATTGACGGCGATCGTCTCGCCGGTCTCCGGCACCCTGTCCGAAGTGATCGCTGCCGATGGAGACCTGCTCGGCTTCGGCTCGCATGTTTTTACCGTGGAAGAGAGCGCCTAGATGCGGATCGATCTCAATTCAGACCTCGGCGAGGGTTTTGGCCCCTATATCATTGCCGATGATGCCGGGATCATGGACATCATCACCTCGGCAAACCTGGCCTGCGGCTATCATGCCGGCGATCCGGTGATCATGGACCGCACTATCGGGCTCGCCAAAGCCGCAGGCGTCGATATTGGCGCCCATGTCGGTTACCCCGACAGGATGGGTTTTGGCCGCCGCCCGATGTCGATGGATTTGGCGGAACTCGAAAAGCACGTCATCTACCAATTGGGTGCCCTTGAGGGCCTGGCCAGGCCCTATGGGCGCAAGATCAGCCATATGAATCCTCACGGTGCCCTGGGCAATCTGGCCTGTGCCGACCGTGCAGTGGCCGATGCCCTTGTCCGTGCCATCAGCGCCTTCGATCCCGAGATTGCCTATCTGGTGTTGACCGGTACGGAGCTCGAAACGGCGGCGCGCTCGGCAGGCCGGCAAACGATCAATCTGTTCCTTGCCGACCGCGCCTATCTGGCGAACGGCCAGCTCGCGCCCAGAAACCTGCCTGGAGCCGTGATCAAGGACAGCAAGACCTCGACGGAGCGGATCATGCGGCTTCTCGACGATGGCACGCTCGTCACCATTGACGGCCAGATTCTCCGCATCGAAGTCCAATCTATCCTTGTCCACTCAGACACTCCGGGCGCCATCGAAATGGCGCGGGCGATCCGCTCGGCCATTACCGGCGCCGGCGGGGTCATAACGCCGCTATCGGAGCTGCTCCAGCAATCATAGCGAACGGTTATCTCATCAGACCGAGACCGCCTTGGCGCCGCAAAGAGCGCACGGCTACCGTCCAGCCATATTTCGAAAGGACCCAGAATGCCATTCTCAGACTACAAGACCGCCCTGGTAACTGGCGCATCCACCGGCATGGGCTATGCGATCGCGGAACGGCTGGCACGGGAGGGTGTCACCGTCCATGGCGTTGGGCGCAATGTCGAAGGTCTTCAGAAGCTGGCGGATGCCTGCGGCGCCATTCCCCACGTGGTCGATGTCAGCGACACCGCAGCGTTGACCGAGCTGGTATCGGGTCTTGAAGTCGATATTCTCGTCAACAATGCGGGCGTTTCCCGCGCCGGCAATATCCTCAGCTCGAACGAATTCGACATCGACGAACAGATCGACGTCAACTTGCGCGCGGCACTGCAGCTGGCGCGCCTCACCCTGCCCGGCATGATGGCGCGCAATCGCGGCCACATCGTCAATATCACCTCGATCGCCGGTCATTACGAATTCGGCGGGCACACCGTCTATCACGCGACCAAGGCCGCCCTGCATACCGTGTCGCGGCAATTGCGTGTCGACGCCTATGGCAAGGATGTCCGGGTGACCGAGATCTGTCCCGGCCGCATCGAAACCGACATCTTCGCCAAGGTGCAGAAACTCGATCCGGCAGAGGCTCACAAGCGCTTCTTCGCCGATTTCGAATGCCCCAAGCCGGAGGACATTGCTGACGCCGTGGCCTTCGCGATTGCTGCGCCACACTATGTCAACGTAGGGATGATCGAGATCATGCCGACATTGCAGGTTCCCGGAGGACTGCGCACCGGCACAAGAACGGAATTCCCGTCCACCCGGGGCTAGTTCGGCGCGTTTCTGCAGGAGGGATCACATGGCACGGCTTCAACTCAAGGACGTCTACAAATCCTTCAACCAGACGGACGTCATCACCGGCATCGACCTCGACATCGAGCACGGAGAATTTGTCGTCTTCGTCGGTCCATCAGGCTGCGGTAAGTCCACCCTCCTGCGCATGATCGCTGGCCTCGAGACCATTTCGAGCGGCGAACTCTGGATCGGCGACGAATTGTGCAATGACGTCCATCCGGGCGACCGCGGCATTGCCATGGTGTTCCAATCCTACGCGCTCTATCCGCATATGAGCGTCTACGACAATATCGGCTTCAACATGAGGGTGACCGGCACGCCACGCGAGGTTCGCGACAGCAAGATCAAGAATGCCGCTCGCATCCTTCAGATGGAACACCTGCTCGAGCGCAAGCCTTCGCAGCTTTCCGGCGGCCAGCGTCAGCGCGTGGCGATCGGCCGGGCCATCGTGCGCGAACCTAGGGTATTCTTGTTCGACGAGCCCCTGTCCAACCTCGATGCGGCCTTGCGGGTCGATACCCGCATGGAATTGGCAAAGCTGCATCGGGACCTGGGCGCAACGATGATCTACGTCACCCACGATCAGGTGGAAGCCATGACCTTGGCGGACAAGATCGTCGTGCTCAATGGCGGGGTCGTCCAACAGGTAGGCACGCCGATCGAGCTTTATCAGCGGCCGGCAAATCTTTTCGTGGCAGGCTTCATCGGCAGCCCGAAGATGAACTTCATTTCCGTCGAAGTCTCAGATGTCGGCCAAGGAGGCCTAAAGGTCAAATCGCCCGATATATCCGAATGCGAAGTGCCGGCTGCGACCGGCAACGTCAAGGCCGGCGACCGATTGACCCTGGGGATCAGGCCGCAAGAGCTGAAACTGGAGCCCGACGGCCCGATTACCGGCAATGTAACTGTGCTGGAACGGCTTGGCAGCGAGACTATCGTCAATGCGGATCTCGCCGATGGCAAGGCGATCCTGGCGGTTCTCGAAGGCGACCGGCCTCTCGATATCGGTAGTTCGGTGAAGTTTGCCTTTGATGGCTCCAAGGCGGTGCTTTTCGACGGTGAAGGCAGCGCATTACTCCCCTAGCGCCGGCCTTCCATATGGCAACATGCATCTGAGCGGCCCTTGCGCCGCTCATAGCCGTTTGGTCTGAAAACCGGGCCTATCCATAATGTGCCGTTATCACTACAGACCGACAAAGTCTTTGTGAGGCACTGATGCCGGTGCCAATCTCGGGCATGCGAGGGAATACGTAGCGGCCGAGATCGGCAGCACGTACGCGACAATGGAGGAACATTTGTTCGAGAACCCAAACAAGGCGGGCAATGCCATCCGGGGCCTCGCCTTTCTGGCGGCCGCGCTGTGCAGCTCGACGGCGATGGCCCAGGACGCCCTGGAAGTGTGGTCACGCAGTGGCCCGCAGGCCGCCGAAACTTACAAGGCTGTCTTTGCTGCCTTTACCGAGAAGACCGGCATTCCGGTGGAGTATCTGGCCACCGTCGAGTTCGAAACCCAGCTTCAGGCCCGCGCCGCCGCCCGGGATCTGCCTGACGTTCTGATCTATGATCAGGCCAGCATGGCCTCCTACGCCAATGCCGGCATGATCCTTCCTGTCGTCCCCGAGGACCTAGCTGGCCACGACCAACTCAGCGAAGCGTCGTGGGACTCCGTTCGCATGGCCGATGGCGGCTATTACGGCGTCCCGTTCAGCCAGCACGCGCAGGTGACCTTCATTCGCAGCGACTGGCGCGAGAAGCTTGGCTTTGACGTCCCGCAGACACATGACGACCTGTCGGCACTCGCCACAGCCTTCGCCACGCAAGACCCCGACGGCAATGGCGTGGATGGCGACACCTATGGCATGGCCGTGCCAGGCACGACCGATCGCGGTTTCTTCACCTGGTGGCTGTCCTCCTACATGATGCAGCGTGGCGGCTCTTTCGTCACTGGTGGCGAAGGCAAGTACACGGTGACCGTGAACACGCCGGACAGCGTCGCTGCTGTGGAATGGATTCAGAACCTGTTCTGCGGCACGCCCAGCCTGGTCCAGCCCGGCGCGCTGACCAATGCCAGCGCCACCCCATTCTTTGCCGAAAACCATGCCGGCATCTACCAGACCGGGCCCTATGCCATCGCCAATTTCGACAAGGCGCCGGGCAAGGACAAGTACGAAATCATCATTGCCCCGGCCGGTCCGGGTGGCAAGACGACCCTGACCGAGCGCACCAGCATCTATTTCGGCGCCACCTCGAGCAAACCCGATCAGCAGAAGGCCCTGGCCGAATTCCTGATCAGCCCGGAGGCCCAATCACTGGGCATGACAGCGCCCGGCCAGCCCGTTGTCCGCCTCCCCGTCAATACCACTCTCAACGCGGCCGAAATCTATGGTGACGACCGCTGGGCCGTGGTTGCCGATCAACTGACGGATTCGCAATTGATGCCATCCGATGTCGATTTCACCACCGCTCGCCTGGACATTGCCGAGACCTTCCAGTCGATGTTCTCGCAATGCACGAGCGACATTCAAGGGCAGCTCGATGGCCTCGCCGGACGCATTTCCGACGAGCTATCGCAACAGAACGCCCTGCAATGACCGACCAGGCGGGCGAGGCAATGACGCCTTTGGTAAAAAATGCGGCATCTCGCCCGCCTGCCGCCAGCTTGCGACGGCGGGTCAGGCCTCAATCCCGTTGGTGGACGGTCTGGCTGTTCCTTTTGCCGGCGCTGTTGCTGTTCCTCTATTTCAAGTTCATCCCGATGTTTGCCGGCATCCAGATGAGCTTCCAAAAAGTACGCCCCTTCCTTGGCAATGAATGGGTTGGCTGGTCGAACTATGCTGCGGTCCTCAACGATTCCCGCTTCCATGACGCCATCGTCCACACCCTGATCCTGGGTTTCGGACAATCCATCGGCGCCGTCATAGGAGGCCTCGTGCTGGCCTTGCTGCTCGAAGGCGCCAGCAAGACCCTCTGGTTCGTTCGGACGGCCGCGTTCCTGCCTGTGGTTACAGCCACAGCCGTTATCGGCGAAGTCTGGCGCATCATCTATTTTCCGGCGCCCAATGGCTTTCTCAATTCCGCTATCGGCTCGCTGGGGCTGGATCCGGTGCGCTGGCTCGAAGATCCCGCCGTTGCGCTCTATTCGGTCATGGCCGTCGGCATCTGGCAGGGCGCGCCCTACAATATGGTGATCTTCCTTGCGGGCCTGGCCGGCGTCGACCGCTCGCTCTACGAGGCCTCGGCCATAGACGGCGCCAAGCTGCGCCACCGCCTCTGGTACGTGACGCTGCCGGCGTTGCGCCCTGCAATGACCATCGTGCTCGTCCTTGCCGCGGTTCGCAGCCTGCGCGTCTTCACCGACGTCTGGGTGCTGACTGGCGGCGGTCCGGCGGGAGCAACCGATGTGTGGATGACACGCATCTACTCGCTTGGCTTTGAACGCAACCAGATGGGCATTGCCTCCGCTGCCTCCATTCTGTTGCTGATCGCCAGCATTGCCCTGACGGCACTCGCCCTGCTGATCACCCGCAAGCGCGCGGAGAAATGATCATGAGCATCGCTAAAGCTTCGAGCCGGCCACGCCCCAAGCGCCCCCAGGTCAATAGCAGCAGCTTCGACACCGCCCTGGGATGGCAACCGGGCAGGACCGCTACGACCCTGTTGCGCGCCGCGGTCTGCGCCATCATCCTCTTCGTCTTTGCCGGCCCGATCCTCACCATCATTGCCGGTGCCTTCGATCTCAATCCCGACCCGACGCGCCTCACCTTGATCCCGCGCAATCCAAGCCTCGAAAACTTCGCGGTCGCCACGCAGCGCGGCATCTGGGGCTTCTTCTGGAATTCGCTGCTGATCGCCGGTTTTGGCCTGCTGCTGCAGATCATCGTCGCTGTCACCGCCGGCTATGCCCTGGCGCGCCGGAAATTTCGCGGACAGGCCATCGTGCTGGGCATATTCCTCGCCACGATGATGCTGCCAGAAGAGGTAGTTGCCGTGCCACTCGCGGTCGTCCTTGGGGACCTTCCGCTGGTCGGCATCAGCCTGCGCGGCACGATTTTCGCCGTGATCCTGCCGGTGGCCGCCTCCGCCTTCTCGATCCTGGTCATGGCCGCCTTCATGCGCGACATTCCCGACGAGATCGTGGAGGCCGCCACCATCGACGGCGCCAGCGAAATGCGTATCCTCATCGAGATCATCCTGCCCATGTGCAAGCCGGCGCTCGGCGTCGTTGCCATCTTCGGCTTCATCGGCATCTGGGATCAGTATCTACTGCCGATCATCGCCGCCAACCGCACCTCGGATTATATGATCACCGTTGCGCTGGCGAGCCTGCGGGCGGATGTGCAAGTGGGCACCGGCGTATTGCTCGCGGGCGCGTTCCTCGCCCTGATCCCCAGCCTGATCGTTTACCTCCTGCTGCAGAACTCGCTGGTTCGCGGCATCACTTCGGGCGCGATCAAGGGATAGCGCCCTCCCCCTTCAACTTGCCGCTCCGCAACCCAACAGGATTGTGACCGATATGATTTTGTCCACCGTTACCGACGAAGTGCTGCCCGACCGCTCCCACGGCGCCTTTCCGCGGATATTCCGCACCGCCGCCGAGCAGGGCGTCAGCACTTTCGAAATCCGCATGGTCGAGGCCAAGCGTTTTCCTATCGTTGAATCCGAGGCCTGGGACCGGCTGCTGCACTATTCCAGGGAGTTCGGCATTACCTATACCAGCGTGTCGCCGGGCCTCTTCAAGACCAGCTTGCATAGCGACCTGATGCTACCGCACAGCAATCATCTGGCTGCCATGAGCATGGATCTGGCCGAACGGATCGGCGTCAAGACACTGGTGACGTTTGGCGTGCTGCGCGATCCGCGTGATGGCGCCGATGCCTTCGGCCGTGTCGTCGATCTGCTGCGCAAGACCGCTGAAGCCGCGGCGGTTCGCGGCTTCACGGTGCAACTCGAAAACCTGCCCCATACCTGGGCCGACACTGCCGACAATTGCCTGGCGCTCCTCAAGGCGGTCGACCATCCGGCCTTCGGCTATATCTGGGACGTGGGCAATCTTTATGAGGCCGAGCCTGGCGATTTCCGCCCCGGCTACCAGAAGCTCAAGCCCTATATCCGCAACGTGCATCTCAAGGACGGCCGGATCGAAAACGGCCGCATGATCTGGCAGCAATTCGGCCAGGGCCTCACCGATATCCGCGGGCAGATCGAAACGCTCAAGGCCGATGGCTATGCGGGAACCCTGACCGTCGAGGCCAAATGCGAACCGCAGATGGACGAGGATTTCCCGAACTCACTGCGCTACCTGCGGTCTCTTCTCTGAGCCGATAGCCCAATTCGTCCCGAGCCTGAGAACGGTTGCGAGCCCGCTCGCGCCGCAGGTTTTTCTTTGCCTCAAACACGCACAGGAACAATCATGATCGTCACAGCCGTTACCAATGAAGTCTATCCCGATGCCTCCGCGGATTCGCTTCCCAGGATATTCGCCCGCGCCGCCGATGCCGGGATCAGGCATTTCGAACTGCGCATCGTGGAAAGCCGCCGTTTCCCTGCCTATGACGCCGATTCATGGGTTCGGCTAAAAAGGCTTGCGAACGACTATGGCGTGCGTTTCACCGCCGCGTCACCCGGTCTGTTCAAGGCCGGTCTCGACAGTGAATTCCTGCCTCTCCACCTTGACCACCTCCTTCCCATGAGCCTTAAGCTGGCGGCATCGGTCGACGTCAATACGATGATCGTCTTCGCCCCAAACCGCAGCGCAAGCAAGCAAGCCGGTGAGTTCAATCGGGTCGTCGATCTGCTCGGCGCGGCGGTCGACAAGGCCGCGGCCGAGGGTTTCACCATGCAGCTCGAAAACCTGCCCGGCAGTTGGGCCGACACCAGCGATGCCTGCCTCGCTCTGCTCCAGGCCGTCAATCGCCCCGAATTCGGCTATGTATGGGATACCGGCAATCTCTTTGAGGCGGAGCAAACCCATTTCCGCACCGGCTACGAAAAGCTCAAGCCCTATATCCGCAACGTTCACCTCAAGGACGGCGCTTTCGTCCATGGCCAAATGGTCTGGAAGCGCTACGGCGAAGGCGTCACAGACGTAAGAGGCCAGATTCAGGCGCTCAAGGATGACGGCTATGCCGGCACCCTTGTGCTCGAAGCGGCCTGCAAGCCGCACCATCTCGACGACTTCCCCACCTCGACCCGCTACCTCAAGTCGCTGTTTTGACAACGTGCGAGAAGACGGCAATTCTCGCTAGCTTTCCAGGAGAGACCGCCGGCCGATCGCGGGTGCTGTCAGACGAGCCCTCGATACGCACCTCGCGACATAGATGGCCCATTGCGGCCTCACGCCGACCTAATATGTGGTCCGGCCGCCGGACAGGTCGAAAACACTAGCGGTGGTGAAGGAATTGTCCTTGCTGACCAGCCAGGCCACCATGGCGGCCGCTTCTTCGACCTCGAGGAAGCGGCCACGGGGGATGCGAACCAGCATATAGTCGATGAATTCCTGGGTCAGCGTATCCAGGATGCGGGTCTTGGCGGTAGCGGGGGTGATGGCGTTGACGGCAATGTCGAACTTGGCCAGCTCCTTGCCCAGGGATTTGGTGAGACCGATCACCCCTGCCTTGGCGGCGGAATAGGCGGAGAGATTGGGATTTCCCTCCTTGCCGGCCACCGAGGAGATATTGACGATGCGGCCGTAATTGCGCGCCTTCATCGAGGGGATAACCACCTTGTTGACGTAGAACGTGCCGTTGAGATTGATCTCGACGACGCGCCGCCACTCTTCGGGATCATAATCTTCGAGGCTGGCATTGGAGCCGGCTATGCCGGCCGAATTCACCAATATCGACACCGGGCCGATTTCCGCCTCCACATCGGCATGCGCGGCAATAAGGCCATCGAGATCGGTAATATCAACGATCTGGCTGGAAGCGCCCTCGCCCAAAGCCGCAACGGCCGTGGCCAAAACGGTGGGATCGCGATCCCAAAGGCTGACTTTGGCACCCGAGGCCAGGATGCGGTGGGCCATGGCAAAACCCAAGCCCTGGGCGCCGCCGGTGATCACGGCGACCTGGCCATGCAAATCGATCTGGTTCATGTCGGAAAAGGCCTTGTTCAAAAGTTGCAGCATGACGCGGGCCGGCGATGGTCATGCCGAAACCCGGCGCATCGCGACTCACGGGCGCCCCTCCTCAGGCGGCGCTTCGCCTCCGAACAAATCATCAAATACCGGCCGGATCGAGCCTTTTTGGCGCAGCGGCCTAGAAGTCGAAGCCCATCTGCGACACCGGCGCGGCCTTACGCTGCTTGGGCTGGACGGGCGCAGCCATCTCAGCCACCGGTTCAGGGAGCGGAACGGGCTCGGGGACAATGACCGGAGCGGGTGCGGATTTCGGCACTGGTGACGGAGCGATTTTGTCCAGCCATTTGCGGATCGGGACTAGGCGCTTGGCCTGCAGCGCGTAATGGTTTTCGCGGCCGGACTTTTCCTCGCGGATCAACCCCGCCTCGCGCAGTACACGCAGATGGCGGGAAATGGCTGGGCGGCTGATGTCGAATTTGGCAGCCAGCCGGTGGACCGGTGACGGTCCCGCCTGCAGCAATTCGACGATCCGGCAGCGGGTCGGGTCCGCCAATGCGATGAAGATGGAAACAGGGGCCATGACACTCTCGATACCGGAGCCCCTCTAAGTAACCCATGCGTTACCCGTCAAGCCGGAAGTGCCTGATAAAAAAGCTTGTTCACCGGAACAATCGCCGCTTTGCTGGCAATGCCACGAAGTGGCCCCGTATAGGGGCTATTCGAGGGTCGGCCGGGGGCGGCTGGAAGCCAAAGGAATTTCGCGCGTGCAGCAACATCCAGAACCGGTTTCCCGCACATGGTGGAGCCGCCGGCAGCGGCCGTACTCGGTTGCGGAGCTGGTGGCAGATTGTGCCGTCCACATCCTGGGACTGGTGGTTGCCATCGCCCTGGGCTCGATCCTTTTAACCCTGGCAACGATCGATACCGCGCCGGAGGCGGTCCCGGCTCTATCGCTCTATATCGGTACGCTGATCGCCGTATTGGGTGTATCCCTCGCCTACAATATGTGGCCGGTTTCACCGGTCAAAGCGGTGCTGGCGCGCTTTGACCAGGCAGCGATTTTTCTTTTTATCGCAGGAACTTATACACCATTCCTTGCTGTTATCGGCGGCACGGCAACAGGCTTGGTGATGACCAGCTTTGTGTGGGGTGCGTCCCTCGTTGGCGTGGCGCTCAAGCTGATCGTGCCGCGACGCTTCGGCCGGCTGGCCATCCTGCTCTATCTCGCGATCGGCTGGAGCGGCGTTCTGGTTTTCCAGTCGCTGGCGCAGACCCTGCCCATGAGCACAATGTGGCTGCTGCTGGCGGGTGGCGTGGTCTATTCGGCGGGGATTATCTTCCACCTTTGGGAACGACTGAAATTTCAGAATGTGCTCTGGCATGTCTTCGTCGTCACCGGCGCAAGCCTGCATCTATGGGCCGTGCTCGACTGCATGGTGATCCAACGGCTCTAATTGGCGGCTGGCGCCCCAACCCTGTCATGCTCCATGGTGTCGCCGGGCTTGAGCCCGATCTCGACCGAGCGGCCACCCGGAATTTCCAGCACGAACTGCACCGGTCCATCGGAGGGGATGCCGGTGGGATCGTGCGGCCGCGCGTTGACATGGATATTCTTCACCACGCCCTTGGCATCAACGAAAATCATGTCGAGAGGAATGAAGGTGTTGCGCATCCAGAACGAAACCGGCTGTTCGCCCTTGAAGTCGAACAGCATGCCCGTATCGTCGGCGAGTTCCTGGCGATACATCAGGCCTTGCGCGCGGCTTTCGGGCGTGTCGACCACCTCGACATTGAAATTGTAGTCCCCGGTCGCCGAATGCAGCACCAGCTTGCCCTCGTCACTGCAGGCCGCCAAGGGCGCGGCCGCGAGGAGCACGGCCATGGCTATTCCTGCCCGGCGCAGGGTGGAGCCGATCCGCTGGACAGACAGGGTCATACTGGAATTCCTAATGCGAAGACGGTGCGTCGCCCCAACCATCGGGCCGGATTTCGGCGACCATAAGGCCCTTGGGACCATTACCGTAGCGGACCAGTACGAATTGGCCGGGTCGCAATTCGGTAATGCCGAAGCGGCGCAGCGTTTCCATATGCACGAAAATATCGGGCGTGCCCTCGCCGGCCGACAGAAAGCCAAAGCCGCGAATGCGGTTGAACCACTTTACTTCGAGCCGCACCATGCCAGAGGTCGGCTCGACCACGACATGGGTCCGCGGCGCGGGCATTTGCGCGGGATGGCGAGCGGTGGAGTCATCCATGGAAATGATGCGGAAAGCCTGTAGGCCACCGGGGCGGTTGAGCGCTTCCACCACGATCCGCGCGCCTTCATGGGCGGTCTGGTAGCCGTCGCGGCGCAGGCAGGTCACGTGCAGCAGCACATCGGCCATGCCATTGTCGGGAATGATGAAACCGAAGCCCTTACCGGCATCGAACCACTTGATTGCGCCAGCGATTTCAATGGTATCGAGCCCGGCATCGCCAGGCTGGGCGGACGCATCGGTACGGCTCACCGCGCCCATTTCACCTGGTTGGGTCGCCGGCTGATCGCCGTCACCACTGAACTTGGCCCCCATAGTCCCAAAGCCCTTTAATACTCGCCCCGCTTCTGCGAGGTACTCCCACAAGACTGGACTACTCTGGCCGATTCAACGGCAAAAGTTAAGAAGATGTTGCGATTTTGTTTAGCGGCTGTGCGACATGGCATTGGTTGCGGCGGCGGGCATGGCTTGCTAGGCCATGGCCGACGGTTTTTGCCAAGGAGAATGCAATGCAATATCTGCACACCATGGTTCGCGTGACCAATGTCGAGGAGAGCCTTCGCTTTTATTGTCAAGGACTTGGCCTGGAGGAAGTGCGGCGGACGGAGAATGAAAAGGGCCGCTATACGCTGATTTTCCTGCGCGCGCCGGGCGATGCGGGCGGTGAAGTGGAGCTGACTTATAACTGGGACCCGGAAGACTATACCGGGGGCCGCAATTTCGGGCACCTGGCGTACCGCGTGAAGGATATTTACCAGCTCTGCCAGCATCTTAGCGATATGGGCGTCATCATCAACCGCCCGCCGCGCGACGGCCATATGGCCTTTGTGCGCTCGCCGGACGGGATTTCGGTGGAGCTAATCCAGGAGAGCACCCTGCCCCCGCAGGAGCCCTGGCTTTCGATGCCCAATACCGGAAAGTGGTAACAGACTGTTAGCATTGACGGCGCCAAAGCTAAGGTTTCGCTAACCATTTCGGTTAGCCCGAGGTTAGCGAAACCGATCGTATTTTAAAGACTTCACAGGACCGAGCATTGCCTGTTGCCGATTTGCAACAGACCAGTCCGAGGAAGTCGCCATGCATCCCCTCATCCGCCCCATCGCCGCTGCCATTGTCTGCTCGCTCGCCCTGGGCGCCTGCATGCCCATGGCCATGTTCGCCAGCTCGAGCGGCTCGGCCTATGCCGGCAAGCGCAATGACTGGGGCACGATCGTCGCGAGCCGCGAAGTCAATGCCCTCTGCATCACGCCCAAGCTCAGATTCGTCATCTGGGAATTCGAAGGGCGGTTCGGGCGCAAGGTCATCATGAATTCCGGCTATCGGGACGGACAGCATAATGCTGCGGCCGGCGGCGCGGATAGTTCGTACCACACCAAGTGCATGGCGGCCGATTTCTATATCCCGGGCGTGCCCAAGCAGGAACTGATCGCCTTTGCCATGCAGGTCGATGGCGTGGGCGGGCTGGGCTGCTATCCGGGACGCCAGTTCATCCATGTCGATGTGCGCGACCGGCCGCGCGGCTACAATCGCCCGGTGACTTTTTCAGGCTGTTGAAAAAAGTCACTTTCATGTCGTCAAATGGGTTGCGCATCACGAGATGCCCAACTATACGAACCCAGCGCTTAGGCGCCCTTCGTCTATCGGTCAGGACGCCACCCTTTCACGGTGGAGAGAGGGGTTCGATTCCCCTAGGGCGTACCATTCTTCTTGCTGAAGTTTGGCCAAGTAGCTAACACTGAGATCCTTGCTCCGCGCCCATCGTCTAGCGGTCAGGACACCGCCCTCTCACGGCGGGAACAGGGGTTCGATTCCCCTTGGGCGTACCAGTACAAGCGGGTCAGGCCTCGTTCCCTTCCAGGCAAATATGCTTGCTATGCAGGCATGGATTCGCAGCGGGCAACGGCGCCCGCCAGCAAAGGTAATCTTCTTAAGTCCGGAGCGACTTGTCGATGATCGAGGCCGCCAAAGACGTTATTCGCACCGCGACGGGTATTCCCGATGTGGCATTGCACGTTCTGTTGGGCCTGCTGGTCTATTTCCTCTGTATCCTGATATTCCGGGCCCCGCTACGCAGCTGGTGGCCCTGGCTTGCCGTGCTGGCCCTGCAATCGGCCAATGAGATATCCGACGCTATCGGAGACCTGCCGCGCCGCAACGGAATTGAGGTCCGCGGGACGATCCTGGATACGGCGGTGACGCTTTTGCTGCCGACAATCATCGTCATCGCGGCCAGGCTTGCCTTCATGCGCTCGCAAAGGCTGGCGCCGAGGTAGGGGCGAACAGCCCCGCGCCTACCCTATGGGCCGCTGAGGCCGCTGATCTTTTCTCCGGGGGCGGAGGGTGGGAGCCAAGTGCCTTTTGCGGCCTGGGTTTCCTCATTGGCGCGGCGGGCGGCCTTGCGGCGTTGCGCCTTGAGATCGATTCCCAGCAGGAAGAGCGCCGTCAGATCGTTTTTGAGCGCCAGCTTTTCAACCAGGATGGGGGCGAAGACGCCCATGAGAAATGCGGGCAGGAAGATCAGTTCGGGGGCGATGCTGGGCCAGATTTTCTGGATTACCTCCCGCGTCGTTCCCGTAAAGGTCACGTGGTAGAGGAAGATGGCGTAGGTGTAGGGGCCAAAAAACAGCAATATCCTGGAACGCGGCTTGAGCAGGAACAGGAATAGCGCGCTGCCGAGCCCGAGGATGATCTGGTGGATATGCTCGATCGGGCGGGGCACCTGAATAAGGCTTAGGATCAGCGCGATATTGATGGCCAGCAGCAAGGCCAGCACAACGCCAAGCGCCATGGTCATCCAGGGCGTGATATCGCCCTCCCCCTCCTGCGCCCGGCGGCGCAGATAATAGGCGAAGAGATGGCCGGCATAGAAAAATGGCGCCAGGTAGCACCCCTGGTACATGGACATGATGTTGGGGTCCCAGCGCTCGGCAAAGATGAATACCGGCACAAAGAACACGATCAGGATAATGGCGGCCAGGTCGCTGCGCCCCTTGAGCAGGAAACTCAGGGTGAGCAGCAGCGCCGTGAGCACGAAGGTGGCCTGCAGGAACCAGAAATGGGCGTATTGCACGAAGAAAATGGAGAGGAATGGCTGCTGGTCATAACCCGCGGCGGCGCGCAAGACGTAAAAGATGATGCTTGCCGTCACCATGGGCAGCAGCAGGCGCTTGACCTTGCTGGTTATGGCCCCTTGCCACTGGCTGAGGCTGACAATGACAGCACTCAGCACAAAACCCGAGATGAAGGAGAAAATCGGCATGCGCGAATTGTCGAGCGCGTCATTGACGATGCGTAGCGGATGCCACTGATCCAGCCCCAGTCCATCGGTGACGTCGGCGCCCGTAACGTGGAAAGAAACCAGCAGCAGGCAGGCAAGACCACGGATCGTTTCGACATATTCCAGACGTCCAGCTCTCAGGGACATTTGAACCTCGCTGAATAAAACGCCGAACGGACAGCAAGGCGCCCGTAAGAACACTGGTATTCTCAGCGCCAGCTCATCGGCACGCGGCGCGGCATCATGCACGAGATTTCCGGCGTCCATGAGATGCCGGGAGAAGCATCGTATAGGCAGCAATTGCGCCAATATATCGACGCCTGTTTCTGATCCTCCATCAAGAACGGACGAACGATAATCGCAGTAATAGTCCATACTGCAAATACTTAGACTTCTCGATCAAGTAAAATGTTGCGCCGACAGGCTTTTCGGCACGCAGGGCGGGCGACATCAGTCGCGAATTGCCCGGTCAGCCTCGAAAAGCGGCAACGTGCCGTCTTCGGCGCCAGCCCGATAGGCCAGCTCGATGGCGGCTTCCACGGCGATTTCGATATGGGCGCGCAGCGGCGCAGCATCGAGGACCTTGGGGGCAATAGCCAGCGCCTGCTCAAGATGGTCGCGGACGCATTCATAGCGGGGATCGGGAAGGGAATTCTTGATCATGGCGGCCTCTTTCATAGGTAGCCGCACGGATAGGGTGCCGGTATCTGGTTTCCGAGTCTTTAAGGTCCGTGCGCCGATTTGAATCAAATGACGCCGGCTTGCGGATGGGCTATTTCCCATTGCCTGAGACCCCCGGCCATCGCATAGCTAAGCGGCTGCAGCGACGGAGGGATCGGCTTGGACTTCATGCGCCTTCTCAAGTCCGTGGAGGAATTGCTCTACGAACTCGTCACCTGGATCTTGTTCTATCCGCTGACCCTGTGGCGCTGCATCCGGCGGCCTCTTCAGATGATGACCTATGCCGGGACCGAACTCAGCGACAGCGATGCGGAACGGTATGACGATGCGTTGAGCCCGCCGATTTTTCTGCTGCTGACGCTGTTCATCGCCCATCTCGTCGGGCTGCAATTTGGCGTGCAATCCACGGTTGTCCTACCCGATGTGTTTGCCGATGAGCGCAATCTGCTGTTTTTCAGGGCCATAGCCTTCAGCCTCTTTCCGCTGTTGCTGGCGCTGCGCGATGTGCGGCGGCGGGGGGCGCGGCTGACGCGCAAAACGCTGCAGCCGGTGTTCTACAGCCAGTGCTATGCGGCGGCGCCGTTCATTCTCACCATCAATCTGGCGCTGATCGTCGGTCAGCATGGCAATCCGGCGGCAATTCTGGCTGGGATCGCCATCCTCGTGCTGGGCCTTGCCTGGTATGTCCGCACGGAAGCGGCCTGGCTGATGCAGGATGGTGGAATGGCCGCCGGCCGCGCGCATCTCACCGCGGCATTGACCATTGCGCTTGGCTTTCTCGCCCTGTTCGCCGTGCTGCTGGTGACGGGCGTGGCCATAGCCAGGCAGACCGGCGTTCTTTAGGGGCTAAGCCAGCGCTGCCGCGCCGACATGGTGGCGGCCGATGGGGACGATCATGGGGGTGTCCGAGATGGGGTCGATCACGACGCGCGAGGCCATGCCGAAGACGTCGGCGACGATGGCTTCGGTCATCACCTCCGACGGCTTGCCCTCGGCAACGAGACGTCCGGCTTTCATGGCGACGATGTGGTCGGCATACCGACAGGCCAGGTTGAGATCGTGCAGTACGACGACGACCGTGCGGCCATTGTTGCGGACCAGGTCGGTCAACAGGTCGAGGACTTCGACCTGATGATTGATATCGAGGAAAGTGGTCGGCTCGTCGAGCAGCAGCAGATCGGTCTGCTGGGCCAGGGCCATGGCGATCCAAACGCGTTGGCGCTGGCCGCCCGAGAGCTCGTCGACGGGCCGGTCGGCCAGCTCGAGCGTGTCGGTGGCGCGCAGGGCCTCGGCCACGGCTTCATCGTCTTCCGGGGTCCAGCGGCGGAACCAGCCTTGATGCGGATAGCGGCCGCGGCCGACCAGGTCGGCAACGACGATGGCGTCGGGCGCAATGGGGGATTGCGGCAGGACGCCGAGAACGGTCGCGACTTCGCGCGTCGGCATGGTGTGGATGGGCTTGCCATCGAGATAGACCGCGCCGCGCGTGGGCGCCAGCAGCCGCGCCATGCCACGCAGTACGGTTGACTTGCCGCAGGCATTGGCGCCGACAATGACGGTGAGCTTGCCTGGCGGCACGGTCAGGTTGAAATCGGCGACGACCTGGCGGTCGCCATAGCCCAGATCCATGCCGGCGGCGATAAGCTGGTGATTGGCGGACATGGCTGCCCTCCCCTAGTTGACCCGCCCTGCCCGATTGGATGCCATCAGCAACCAGAGCAGGAAGAGCGCACCGAAGACGCCGGTAACGACGCCCACGGGCAATTGAATGGATGGCAGCGCATGCTGCGCCACCATATCGGAACCGAGCATGACCAGAGCGCCAACCAGCGCGGCCTGCAGAAAGCCATTGCCGGCGCCATTGAGGAGGCGGCGGGCGATCGGGCCGGCGACGAAAGCGACAAAGCCGACAGGGCCAACGGCGGCTGTGGCAAAGGCGGCGTAGCCGACCGCAGCAAGGATCAGCCCCAGGCGGGAGAATTCGACGCGGGCGCCCAGTGCGGTGGCCGTATCGTCGCCCAATTGCATGGCATCGAGCGTGCGGACCAGGGCGATGGTCAGCGGGATCAGCACGACGAGGGCCAAAGCGAGCGGATAGATATCCGCGGCATTGGCGGCATTAAGGCTGCCGATCAACCAGGCCAGGGCCTGTTGCACTTCGAAAAGCCGGGCGCGAGTGAAGAGATAGGACATGACCGCGCTCATGATCGCCGCCATGCCGATGCCGATCAGCACGACGCGATAGGCGGTGACGCCATTGCGCCAGGCCAGGCCATAAATGGCCAGGGCCGTGAGGATGGCGCCGGCAAAGGCGCCGAAGGAGACCCAGAGGCCAGACATGCCGAAGACGATGATGCAGAACACGGCAGAGGCGCTGGCGCCATGGGAAATGCCGATAATATCGGGGCTGGCCAAGGGGTTACGCAACAATGTTTGGAAAGTGATTCCGGACAGGGCGAAGGACATGCCCGTGAGGACAGCAAGGACGGCACGCGGCACGCGCACATTGAGCACGATGAAATCGACGCCCTTGTTGATCTCGCCCGTCAGCGGGGAAAAGAGCGAGCGCAGCACATCGGCCGGCGCAACGGGATAATCGCCGAGATAGAGCGACAGCGCGAAGGCCAGTGCCAATGCCAGGGCCAGACCGAGCGTGACGCCCCGCCGGCGCAGAGCGAGGCGGCCGCGAATGGACCGGACAATGGCTGATTGATCAAGAGCCAGGGTCATAGCGTAGCCAGCTTGCGGCGGCGCACCAGCGCGATGAAGAAGGGCGCGCCGAGGAAAGCGGTGACGATGCCCACCTGCACTTCGCCGGGAGGCGCGATGATGCGGCCCAATATGTCGGCGCCGAGCAGCAGGATGGGCGCCAGCAGCATGGAATAGGGCAGAATCCAGCGATAGTTCGGGCCGGTTATGGCGCGCGCCACATGGGGCACGGTGAGGCCGACAAAGGCGATGGGGCCGGCGGCGGCGGTGGAGGCGCCGGCGAGAATGACGGCGGCAAGTCCGGCAATGGCTCGCGAGCGCCTGACATTCTGGCCCAGGGCACGCGCCACGTCTTCGCCCATGGAAAGCCCATCGAGCATGCGGCCCGAGGCCAGGGCCAGCACAATGCCGATAGCGAGGAACGGCGCGACCTGCACGACGACATCCATGCTGCGGCCGGCCAGGGAGCCGACCTGCCAGAAGCGGACTTCGTCGAGCGTGCGCGGGCTGGTGAGCAGGATCGCGCTGACGATCGATTGCAGCGCCGCTGTCATGGCCGAACCGGCCAGCGCCAGCTTGATGGGCGTGGCGCCTTCGCGGCCAACCGAGGCGATGGCGTAGACGGCCAGCATGGCGGCCCCTGCCCCGGCAAAGGCCAGCCAGACATAGAGGCTGAGCTGGCTGATGCCCAGGACGGCCACGCCCAGCACGACGAAAAGCGCGGCGCCGGCATGGATGCCCAGAATGGATGGGTCGGCCAGCGGATTGCGCGTGGCGCCTTGCAGCACAGCCCCAGCCAGTCCGAGTGCAGCGCCAACCAGCAGTCCGACGACCGTACGCGGCAGCCGCAGCTCCCAGATGATGCGGTGATCGGTGGAATTGGGATCATAGGCGGTGAGCGCCGCCCAGACGGTGTCAAGCGTCACCGGGCGCGCGCCGACGGTGATCGACAGGAAGGCGATGGCCAGCACGATCACCGCCAGACCGATAAGGCCGGCCAGCAATGGCACCTGCCGGCGAACGCCGGCTATGGGCTCGGCAAAAGTCATTGTTCGCTGGTCAGATTCTCGTCGGCCGCCTCGACGACGGCAGTGAGCTTGTCCAGCTCCCCGGCATAGGCGCGATAATTGCGCAGCCAATAGGCGGG
Organism: Devosia yakushimensis; assembly: GCF_030159855.1. Classification (NCBI taxonomy): domain Bacteria; kingdom Pseudomonadati; phylum Pseudomonadota; class Alphaproteobacteria; order Hyphomicrobiales; family Devosiaceae; genus Devosia; species Devosia yakushimensis. The sequence goes on from NZ_BSNG01000001.1 coordinate 1,894,357, forward strand.
CCATTCACCGACGGAACCGTCGGCCGCGGCCTTGATGGCGGTCCAGGTGGGCTTGGCCTCGGCATTGGCGCGATTGGTGGCGACGCGATTGTCTATGAGGATGATATCGGGCTGATATTTGTCGGAGCGTTCCCAGCTCACCGTTTCCCAATAACCGCTATCGGGGTTGAGGTCGGTCTTGAGGAAATCGAGGCCCCAGCGCTGCAAATCCATCAATTCGGCGGCGCCTTCGGGCGCGGCGACCCAGAGGCCATCATTGCCGGCCCAGACGGCAAGAGCCGTCAGGTTCGGCTTGGCCTGTGCGGCGGCGGAGAAGGCGTCGCGGGCGCGTTCGAATTCGGCCTTGGCCTCGGCAATGGCGGGAGCGGACAGATCGGCGCCGAGGCTGGCGGCAAGCGCCTCATATTCCTCGATCAGGCCGACGACACTATCGAGCTGGGCCGGGCCAGTTACAGGCGCCAGTTCGCGCAGCGGGCTGCCCGGACCGGTAACGGCGGCGCCACCGCCCCATTCCTTGTCCAGCGGCCAATATTCGGCAATGACCAGATCGGGCTGCAGGATGGCGGCCTTTTCGAGATCGATCTCGTTGTGGGTCACGCCCACCATTTCAATCCCCGCGAGATCGAGGCCCTGTAGGGCCTTGGAGTCTTCGGGCAGGCTATTGCCGATAATGCCGACGGGCCGGATGCCCAGCGGGATCAGCGCGGCGGCCGCGTCCTCGGTAGCGATGATGCGGGTGGGCACCTGTTCGAGCGTGATCGTCTCGCCCGCGCCATCGGTATAGGTCCAGGGCTCGGCCTGGGCGAATGCCGGCAGAATGGCAAAGGCGGCGAGGAGCGTGGTCTTGAGCGCGGCGTGCATCGCTTACTCCGAAAGATCTGCGTCGGTGGCCTGAATGGCGGCGGTCAGCTTGTCGAGCGCCCCAGCATAGGCGCCGTAATTGCGCAGCCAATAGGCAGGCCATTCGGTGACGGCGCCGGCCGCGGCCGCCTTCATCAGTGTCCAGGTGGGCTGGGCCTGGGCGATCTGCAATTGCGTGCTGGTGCGATTGTCGAGCATGAGCAGATCGGGCTGGTATTTGTCGGCATTTTCCCAGCTGATATTCTCGAAATAGCCGTGCTGATCGACGGCGTCGGGCACGATGATATCGAGGCCCCAGGCGCGGAAATCAGACAGCTCGGAACTGCCCACGGGCGTTGCGACATAGAGGGCGTCATTGCCGGCAAAGACCGCCATGGCGGTGAGATCAGGCTTGTCGGCGACGGCAGCGCTGAAGGCTTCGCGGGAAGTCTCGAAACGGGCCTTTTCGGCGGCGATTTCCGGCTTGGCGAGATCGGCGCCAAGGCTTTGCGCCAGCTCTTCATATTCCTCGACCACGGCGATGATGGAATCGCCCACGGTGACGCCGGTGATCGGCGCCAGGGTGCTGAAGGGGCTATCGGGGCCGGTGAGCTTGTTGCCCCCGCTCCATTCCTGGGAGACGGGCCAATACTCGGCAATGATCAGGTCGGGCTCGAGCGCGGCGGCCTTTTCGATATCGATCTCGCCCCAGGCCTCGCCGATAATGGTGATGCCAGTGAGATCGAGGCCCTGCAAGGCCTTGGCGTCGGCAACGGGGCTATCGGCATAGATGCCGACGGGGCGGATGCCGAGTGGAATGAGGCCGGCGGCCGCATCCTGGCTGGCAATGATGCGCGCGGGTGGCGCATCGAGCGTCACGGTCTGGCCGGAGCCGTCCGTATAGGTCCAGCCAGCGGCAAAGGCGGCAGCGGACAGGGAAACGAACAGCGCCGACAGCACAAGCCGCGAGAAGGTTCTGATCATGGTCGGCAGCTCCGTCGCTTGAAGCGAAACGGGGCTACCTAACGGGGGCAAACCTGAGAGGTCAAGTCATGTTTGGAGGGGATTGGCATTTGGCCCGTTGCGGCCCTTGACCCTGTGGTCTACCGGGGATCGGAGACCTCGACGCCTCCCCCCCTCCTCCGCGAGCTCGAATCCGCCCACGATGTCATCCATGCTCTGTCTTCACACTGGATGGCGCTGATAGCCTTCAGCATGGATCCCGGCCTGCGCCGGGATGACACGGTGGGTGGGTGGGTTCTGCCCCCCAACACGGGGGCAGAGCTTACATCCGCGCATCACCCGCACCCTCGGCGCCGCCCCCACAAGGGAGAGGTGAGGCGGCGCCAGGAGCCGGGCCGATCAGGCTGGCTTGCGGTATTGATAGATGCCGACGTCGATGGAGCCTTCGGTGAAGCCGGCCTCGCAATAGCTGAGGTAATAGACCCATTTGCGCTTGAATTCCTCGTCATAGCCGAGGGGCGCGATCATGGGCCAGCGCTCGAGGAACCGCTCGCGCCAGAGTTTTAGCGTCTTGGCATAGGACAGGCGGAAATTCTCGACATTTTCGAGCACCAGCCCGACCTTGTCCCCGAATTCACGCATCACCGTCTTGGTCAGCAGCATGCCGCCGGGGAAGATGTAGCGCTGAATGAAATCGGGACCAGACCGATAGCCGTCGAAATCGGCCTCATTGATAGTGATGGCCTGGATGGCGGCGGTGCCACCCGGCTTGAGCCGGTCATGCACGGTCTGGAAATAGCTGGGCCAATTGTCCTCGCCCACGGCCTCGATCATCTCGATGGAACCGATATGGTCGAACTGGCCCTCGGTATGGCGATAATCCTCGAAGACAAGGGTGGCGAGCTTGTCCAGCCCCTGGCGGGCAAGACGCTCCTGACCATATTTGAGCTGTTCGGCGGAAAGGGTGATGCCGCGGAGGTTGGCCCGGTAATCGCGGGCGACGGTTTCGGCGAAACCGCCCCAACCACAGCCGATCTCGAGCACCGAGGAGCCCTCGGTGATGCCGGCCATGTCGGCGACGCGCTGATATTTGGCGAGTTGGGCTTCCTCAAGACTCTGGTCGCCGGAGGTGAAGACCGCCGACGAATAGGTCATCGAGGGGTCCAGCCACATGCCGTAGAAGTCGTTGCCCAGGTCATAATGCTCGGCAATGTTCTTCTTGGAGCCTTCCAGCGTATTGCGGCGCGAGAGATGATAGTGCAGATCGCCCGCGGCGCGGCGGAAGAAGCCGGGATTGGCGCTTTCGAACATGTCGCGATTCTGCAGGAAGAAGCGGAACAGGGCCGTCAGGTCATCGACCTCGATATCGCCGCGCATATAGGCTGCGGCAAAGCCGACCGTGCCGCGCTGCATGGCCTCGGACAGGACTTTGAAATTGTTGAGCCGCAGCACGGCATGCTCGCCCGTTGCCGGGTTGCCGACCGTGCGGGTCCGGCCATTGGGGAAAATGACGGTGACGGCGCCGTGGCGGGGATGCCCGATCAGCGCTACGCCGATGCGCTCCACAACCCAGGATGCAAAATTCGTCCACGGCGTGGTGCCGGGACCGCTTTTCTCAACTGCTGTTTTGGTCATCGAGCCGCCGGGTCCAAATATCGCAAAGCAATGGCGGCGGCTTCTGAGCTGTCGCCTGAATTCAAGCGTCGACGGCATGCAGGTGAGCGACAAAACCAGTGCTGACCAGATGCATGCCCATGACTAGTTTAGCTGTCATAAATGGATATGCAAGCAGCAGTTTCAATCGCTTATGGGTGCCGCAGTGCTCGCCAAAGGGCTGAGAATGCTGGAAATCCAGCGGTCAGCCCTTGGGCCGGGCGAGGTCTGTCAGGCGGAACTGAACCTGCTCGCGGCCCTGGTAATGATCGATGGAAAGGCCGCCGGCAAAGTGGAAGGCGGTGTCGGTTTCGCGCAGCAGGGCATCGCCAATGGCGGTGTTGGCGGCTCGGAAAGCAATGGCCTTGAGGCGCGCGCCATCGCCCGAAGTCAGGGTGAAGCTGACATGGCCGCCCTTGCCCACGATCTGGGCGAATTTGGCCTTGTGGGCGGGGAAGGCGAAGACCGGATTGGGGTTGCCCGAGCCATAGGGCCCGGCGCGTTCGATATCGTGAATCAGGTCGACCGTGGCGCCCCGCGCGGTCAGGGCCGCGTCGATCTTGAGCGCGGTCATGGCGCGGGCGGCGGAGACATCGACCGAAAGCGATTCGGCCAGGAACGAGCGGAAGGGACCGAGTTGGCCCGACTTGATGGTGACGCCGGCCGCCATGGCGTGGCCACCGCCCTTGGCGATGAGACCCGATTCTACCGCCTCGATGACCGCCCGGCCCAGATCGACGCCCGGCATGGAACGGCCCGAGCCGGTGCCGGTGCCATCGGGCTGGAGAGCGATGGCAAAGGTGGGACGCTCGAAGCGCTCGCGCAGGCGCGCGGCGATGAGACCGACGACGCCGGGATGCCAATTGGCCGAAGCCAGCACCAGGACCGGGGGCCCCTCCCCGCTGCCGATCTCCATTTCGGCGACGGCGGCCGCCTCCTCCACCGCTTCGACTTCGATGCGCTGCCGCTCGGAATTGAGTTCGTCGAGCCGGGCGGCGATGGCGAGCGCATGGTGCTCGTCATCGACCGTCAGCAATTCGGTGCCCATGGCGGCATTGCCGATGCGGCCGCCGGCATTGATGCGCGGGCCGATGAGAAAGCCCAGGTGATATGGGTTGATCGGGCCGCTGATGCGGGCGGCCAGCGCCAAGGCGGCAATGCCCTTGTTATCGCCGCGGCGGGCAACCTCGAGGCCGCGAACGACGAAGGCGCGGTTGAGGCCGACCAGCGGGACAACGTCGCAGACGGTGGCAAGCGCGACCAGATCGAGCAGTTTCAGCAGATCGGGCAGACCGGTATCGCCGCGCTGGCGCAGGGCGCGGTTTACGGCGACCAGCACCATGAAGGTGACGCCGGCGGCGCAGAGATAGCCGAGGCCGGAAATGTCGTCGGGCCGGTTGGGATTGACCAGCGCATTGGCATTGGGCAGGTCGTGGTCGGAGAGGTGGTGGTCGATGACCAGGACATCGGCGCCGCGCGAACGGGCATGGGCGATGGGGCCATCGCTGGTGGTGCCGCAATCGAGCGTGATGATGAGGCTGGCGCCACCGTCGATCAGCTTGTCCATGGCCGCGCTATTGGGGCCATAGCCTTCAAAGATGCGGTCGGGGATATGCACCTGTGGGTCGATGCCGAAATGGCGCAGATAGCGTGCCATGAGAGCGCAGGAACAGGCGCCGTCGACGTCGTAGTCGCCGAACAGGGCGATGGTTTCATTGTCGGTGATGGCCTTGGCAAGCCGATCGGCCAGGGCATCCATGGCGGTGAGCGTCGAGGGATCGGGCATCAGGCCGCGAATGGTGGGATCGAGATGCTTTTCGGCATCCTCCAGCGTGATCTCGCGCGCTGCGATGATGCGGGCCAGGATTTCCGAGATGCCGCTGCGCTGGGCAATTGCCCCGGCCATGCGGGTCGCGTTGGCATCCAGACGATCCATCCAGGCGCGGCCGGTGACCGAACGGCTGACGTCGAGAAAGGGGCGTGGCGCTTCGAGCATGGGCGAGAGGTAGGCGATTTGAGGGGGGCGGTCGAGGGGGAAGTGATAGGAGCGCCTGAAGTGCAACCTTCACCGCCGCTTTCCTCGGGCTTGACCCGAGGATCGCTCGCCGATTGTGCCGGATTGCGGGTGGCCCTCGGGTCGAGCCCGAGGGAGACGATTGTGGGTGGGGTGGTGCTGTGGTTTTCCGATCAGCAGTTCACCGCGCGTGCTGTGCCCTGATCCAACGCACTGTCTGGCTCCAGGAGCGCATGACGATGGTGTTGGTCTCAACCGAATCGCGGCGCAGGCGGATGCCTTCGAGCAGGGTGCCGTCGGTGACGCCAGTGGCGGCGAAGAGCACGTCGCCGGAGGCCAGGTCGGTGACGTCGTAGATGCGGTTGGGGTCGGTGATGCCCATGGCATGGGCGCGATCGCGCTTGGCCGGGCTATCAAGGATCAGCTTGCCCTGCATCTGGCCGCCAATGCAGCGCAGGGCGGCAGCGGCCAGGACCCCCTCGGGCGCGCCGCCGGAACCCAGATAGATATCGACGCCGGTATCCTCGGTGTTGACGGCGTGGATGACCCCAGCAATGTCGCCATCGCTGATGAGCTTGACGGCAACGCCGGCGGTGCGCAGTTCTTCGATCAGCCCGGCATGGCGGGGGCGATCCAGCACGATGGCGGTGATCTCGCTCAGCGGCACGCCCTTGACGCCGGCCAGCGCCTTGACGTTCTCGGTGGCCGACCATTCGATATTGACCGTGCCTGCCGGATATTCGGCGCCGATGGCGATCTTGTGCATATAGACGTTGCGGGCGACATTGAGCAGGCCGCCGCGCTCGGCCATGGCCAGGACCACGATGGAATCGGGCTGGTTCTTGGCGCAGAGGGTTACCCCTTCGAGCGGATCGACGGCGATATCGACCTCGGGTCCCTGCCCCGCGCCCACCGGCTGGCCGATGAACAATTCATCGCATTCATGCTCTTCGCCCTCGCCGATGACGACGCGGCCGGAAATAGCGACGCGGTCCAGCTCGGCCTTCATGGCGTGCACGGCGGCGTCGTCGGCAGCCTTTTCATCGCCCTTGCCGCGCCATTCGGCGGCGGCGATGGCGGCGCGCTCGGTGACGCGCACCAATTCCAGCGTCAGGCTGCGATGCAGATGGGCGGGATTTCTGTCACCCTCGACTTTCGAAAGTCTCATTCTGTCTCCCCCGGGCTCCGACTTGCCCGCGAAGGGGTATCAGAGCGTTTCGATCCGGATCAATTGCGGTTCGCCCACTATGAACCCGTCGGCGGCGATCTGCGCAAGCGAGTCCCGCACGTCTGATTCCAAAGTCTGCTGCGTGATCATGACCACGGTGCGGGTCGGCGAGCCGTCCGGCGCGACTGCTTTAGCGCTCAAGTCCGACCGCTGGATGACGGAATCGATGGAAATGCCGCGCTCACCCATGCGGGTGGCGATAGCAGCCAAGGCGCCGGGCACGTCCTTGGCGTTGAGGCGGATATAATAGCCGCCCTGATGGGCGCGCATGGGCGCTTCGCGATAGGGCATCAGCTCTTCGCTGGGCACGCCGAGCGGCGGCACGCGGGTACCCCGGGCAATATCGAGAATGTCGGACAGCACCGAGGATGCGGTGGGCGGACCACCCGCGCCGGGGCCGGCCAGCAGAAGCTCGTGCACATGGTCGGTTTCGAGCGCCACGGCATTCATCACGCCATCGACGCCGGCAATGGCCGAGCCCTTGGGCACGAAAGTGGGGTGGACGCGCTGCTCAATGCCATCGTCAGTGCGCTGGGCGATGCCGAGCAGCTTGATCTTGTAGCCGAGCTCGGCCGCGACCTTGATGTCGTGCTGGCTGATCTTGGAAATGCCTTCGACGCGGATCTTATCGGGGGCGATTTCATAACCGAAGCAGAGCGTGGCCAGGATCGAGAGCTTGTGGGCGGTATCGAACCCCTCGACGTCGAAGGTCGGATCGGCTTCGGCATAGCCGAGCGCCTGAGCATCCTTGAGGCAGTCGGCAAAGGAGATGTCCTCATTGCCCATGCGCGTCAGGATGTAATTGCAGGTGCCGTTCATGATGCCGAACACCTTGGCGATGCGGGCCGAGCCGAGGCCTTCGCGCAGGGTCTTGATGACGGGGATGCCACCGGCCACTGCGGCCTCGAAGCCGAGCTGAGCGCCGGATTCCTCGGCGAGCTTGGCTAGGCCCACGCCATGTTTGGCGAGCAAGGCCTTGTTGGCCGTCACCACGGGGCGGCCGATTTCGAGGGCGGCTTTGACCGCCGCGAAGGCCGGACCGTCTTCCCCGCCGATCAGTTCGACGAAGAGATCGATGCCTTCGGATTTGGCCAGGGCCACCGGATCGTCGAACCAGTCGAGCCCGGAAATATCAATGCCGCGGTCGCGGGAACGCGAACGCGCGGCAACGGCAGTCACCACCAATTGGCGGCCCAGTTTTCGCGTCAGCTCGGCCGCGTCTTTCTGCAGGATACGCACCAAAGTCGCGCCGACATTGCCAAGGCCCGCAACGCCCACGCGCAGCGGTGGCAGCGTTTCGCCATCGCCAAAGTCCTGCATGGCCTTGAGGATACGCGCCCGCGTATCGGAGCGCGGCTCGCGCCCTTCGCGCAGGTCGAACACGAAGAGCGGATCGCCCGCGACGGTGCGGCCGAAGCGGGTCGGCGTCCAACCGCGTGCGGCGATAAAGGATTCAACGGTTTGGCGGAACGAAGCGATATCACTCATGGTGGCGCCATGTGCATAGGAAATTGCCTAGCCGTCAATAGGAGTGTGTGAGGAGGGTGAATCTGGCGTCCAGCGCGGCACGATCGGCCTCCCTCCCCCTTGAGGGGAGGGATTGAGGGTGGGGGTGTCGAGCTATCCACAAGCATGGAGTTCGCGGAGGCCACGACACCCCCACCCTAGCCCTCCCCTCAAGGGGGAGGGGATTGCATTGCGGCTCCCTGGTTTCAGCTACTGCCCCTTGGCCACCGCGGCGGTTTCACCGACGGTCTTGATGAAATCGGCAAAGGCCCAGCGCAGGGATGCCGGGGTGATGGCGCCGCCGACGGCCATGATGGTTTCCTCGCCCACGATCATGGCCATGGCGTGCTTCTGTACCAGCGGGGCCAGCTTGATATAGGAGAGGTTGAGGAAGTCGTCGGCGCTCTGCTGGTTGTCGAAGAAGGTCACCAGCATTTCAGCAGCGATCTGGTCGAAGGTCTCGTAGCTCAGCGTATAGGAAATGCCGGTGGAGACCATGAGGCCGCCGGGGGTCATGGGCGCGGCTTTCATGCCCAGATCGACCAGCAGGCGGACGCGCGGGTCCTCTTCCATGCGCACAGCGACCGAACCGTCCGGGCGGTTGATGACATTGGCAAAGACGGTGCCCTGGATGGCAGGGTATTTGTCGGCTTCAGCCTGCATGAAGGCCTGGGTCTGCTGCTTGAGCGCCTTGGCTTCGGCGCTGAGGCCGAGAGCCTTGCCCGTCAGATCGACCACCTGCTGCCAGGAGGCAAACCAGGGCGTTTCGGGATAGGCTACGACCGGGGCGATGTTACTCAGCAGCGCGAATTCATCCGGGGTCAGGCCCGAATAGGGCGCGATGATCACGTCGGGCTGCAGCGCCGCGATGGCTTCGATGGGTGGCTCGGCGGAATCGGGCAGGATGACCGGCATTTCAGCGCCGAGCTTGGCGACGGCCTCCGCGGTCCAGGGCAGCACGCCATCATCGCCCCCGCCGTAGCGGAAAAAGGGCATGCCGACTGGCACAATGCCCAGATCGAGCACCACATCCTGCGCCGACCAGCCCCAGGTGACTACGCGCTGCGGCTTGGCGGGAATGACCGCATCGCCCAGGGCGGTGGTGATCGTCACCGGAAAGCTGTCCTCGGCATGGACGCCGCCGGCAAAGGCCATGGCGGCGAGCGCAATGGCCGAGAATTTGATGGTCATGGTTGTCCCCGGATTACTGGGCCTTGGCCGCGCTGGCGGCCTTGGCGATGACATCGATATATTGCGGAAAGCCCCAGCGCAGCGACAAGGCGCTGGGCGGGGAAACGGCGGCGACATTTTCCGTGCCGACCAGGGCGGCCAGAGCGCCCTTTTCGATCTGCGGCATGGCCTTGACGTAAGGGCGAGTCAGGAACTCGTCGAGTGGCGCCTGGTCTTCGTAATAGGTGAGTAGGATATCGCTGGTGAGCGTGTCGAAAACCTCGTAGCTCAGCGAAAAGATGAACTTGCCATCATGCGGGGAGAGCTCTTCAACGCTGGGTGCCAGCACGAGGCCAAGCCCGGTGAGGAACTTCATGCGCGCATCGAGCGCGTCGTAGACCGCGATGGCGCCATCAAAATCATTGAAACCGGCAAAGGTCGTGCCGGGAACGTCCGGATATTTGGCGACCTCATCGGCGAGGAATTGCCCGGTTTCGGCGATGAGTGCAGCGGCCTCGTCCGGTTTGCCAAGGGCGGCGCCGACAGTGGTGGTCACCTCCTGCCAGGTGGCCGAATAGGCGTCGCCGGAATAGGCGATGGTGGGAGCAATGCCGGAAAGCAGCGCATATTGATCCTGCGTGATGCCGGAAAAGGCCGCGATGATCAGATCGGGCTCAAGCGCCGCAATCTGCTCGAAGGGCGGCTCGCCGGTGTTGGGCAGAACCGTTGGCGGCTCGCCGCCCGCGGCGGCCAGGACTTCTTCCAGCCAGGGCTGAATGCCGTCTTCCCCGCCACCATAGGACTGGAAGGGAATGCCCACCGGAACCACGCCAAGGGCAAGCACCGCATCTTCATTGCCCCAGCCCCAGGTGACGATGCGCTTGGGCGCTGCCTCGATCGTGGTGGAACCGTAGACATGCTCGAGCGTGACGGGAAAATGCTGGGCAGCGGCTCCCGCGACCATGACCAGTGCAAAAGGAAATGCGAGGACGACAGAGCGAGCGGACATGACGCACCATTTTCGTGGAGGTGGTTCTCCATACGAAAGGTGATTTATGTTGTCATGTATTATTTGGTGGGAGGCTCAGGGATAGGGGCTCTCATCCCGCTCCGGAATGACATCGTGGGCTCAGAAATTTGCAGCATCTCCACACACCACAATCGCTTCCCTCGGGCTTGACCCGAGGGCCACTCGCCACTTGTGCCGGGTTGAGAAAGGCCCTCGGGTCAAGCCCGAGGGAGGCGGCGGGGGGGGGATGGAGGCGAGATGTTCCCGCAAATCACGGTGTCATTCCGGCCCCCGGGACGCTCCGCGCCCGAGGACAGGCTCCGGCCGGAATCCAAGCTATGCCCTATCCCCGCGCTGGACAGTGCTGATGGCCTTCAGCATGGATCCCGGCCTGCGCCGGGATGACATCGTACGTTGAGAGAGGGGAGACCCCTACCCTACCAGCGGCACGACATTGCCGCCGCTGGCCTTGGAGCCGAGCAGCTTCTTGATGTTGCGGGCGGCCTGGCGGATGCGCTGTTCGTTTTCGACGAAGGCCAGGCGGATATATTGGTCGCCATATTCGCCGAAACCCACGCCGGGGGCGACGCCCACGCCGGTTTCCTTGATCAGCAGCTTGGCGAATTCGAGCGAGCCCAGATGGGCGAATTGCGCCGGGATGGGCGCCCAGGCGAACATGGTGGCCTTGGGCACCGGAATGTCCCAGCCGGAGCGGCCGAAGCTTTCGACCAGCACGTCGCGGCGGTATTTGTAGATCTTGCGAACCTCTTCGATCACGTCGTCCGAGCCGTTGAGCGCGGCGGTCGCGGCCACCTGGATGGGGGTGAAGGCGCCGTAATCGAGATAGGACTTCACGCGCGCCAAAGCCGCGATCAGCCGTTCATTGCCCACGGCAAAGCCCACGCGCCAGCCGGGCATGGAATAGGTCTTGGACATGGAGGTGAATTCGACCGAAATGTCGATGGCGCCGGGCACCTGCAAGACCGATGGCGGGGGCGCATCTTCGTCGAAATAGATCTCGGAATAGGCGAGATCGGACAGGATGAAGATGTCGTTGGCCTTACAATATTTGACGACCTCGGTGTAAAAATCGAGATCAGCCGTATAGGCGGTCGGGTTGGCCGGATAGTTGAGCACCAGCGCGATCGGCTTGGGGATCGAGTGCCGCACGGCGCGATCCAGCGAGCGGAGGAAATCCTCGTTCGGATCGGCCGGCATGGAGCGCACGACGCCGCCGGACATGATGAAGCCGAAGGAGTGGATGGGATAGGTCGGGTTGGGCACCAGCACCACATCGCCCGGGGCGGTGATGGCCGAGGCCATATTGGCAAAGCCTTCCTTGGAGCCCAGCGTCGCCACGATCTGCGTATCGGGATTGAGCTTCACGCCGAAGCGGCGGCCATAATAGCTGGCCTGGGCCTTGCGCAGGCCGGGAATGCCGCGCGAGGTGGAATAGCGGTGGGTGCGCGGATCCTTGACGGTTTCCTGCAGCTTTTCAACGATATGCTGGGGGGTGGGCATATCGGGATTGCCCATGCCCAGATCGATGATGTCGACGCCTTCGGCGCGCGCCTTGGCCTTGATCGGGTCGATATGGGCAAACACATAGGGCGGCAGGCGGCGGATGCGATGGAAATCTTCGCTCATATTGTCCTCGGCGGCCCGGCTGGGGCCTGTGGCTCGCGACGCGCACCGGGCGCCACGCCTCTCTTGAAGGCCGTGATTATCGCGGAATTATGGTTGTGAACGGGTTAAACAGCGCCGGGTGCGGCGCTTTTCGCAATATTCGGCTCTTCCCGGCCCCATCGGGCCACGCGGGAAGAGCTAGCGGGCGTTCGCGCCCGCCGCAGCGAGGGCGGCCGCCGACACGAAATTGCCGGCGAGCGAAGCTCCAACCAATGCAAATGTGTACAGGGACGGCATATCTCTTGCCCTTCAGAAGCGTTTTTTGTAATGAAACCAGCTATCGATAAGGCCGTTCATAAATCCTCGTCAGGGTATTGTAAATGGTCCGGAGGACGCCAACCTTCGAGACCAGAACGGCGTATGTGAGGTAATATCTTGAAGCGGATTGCCCTTGTCACGATCGGTACACAAGGCGACGTTCAACCCTATCTAGCCTTGGCCATAGCGCTCAAGGAGCGCGGCTATTCGGTCGTGTTGGGTGCCTCGGAAGAATTCCAGGACATGGTGGAAGGCTATGGCGTGGAGTTCCATACGCTGGGCCCCTCCATCCAGGCTTTCCTGCTGCAACAGCGATTCGAGAATGCGATGAGCCAGTCCATGCTCATCAATGGGCCGTCCTTGCTGCGGCAAGGCCAGCAGATCGTGGACACGGCGGCGCGCCATGCCTGGAACATGTGCCAGGGCGCCGACATGCTGATCCTCAACATGAATACCAGCTTTGGCATCGATATTGCCGAGGCGCTGCATATTCCGGCGGTCATGGTGGCCCTGCAACCGCTGAATTCGACCAGCGAATTCCCGCTCTGCATCTATTACGGCGCCGATTTCGGCCCGGCCTTCAACAAGCTGACCTATACGGCCATGACCGTGCAGCAGATTTACTACAATCTGCCGCGCAACAAGCTGCGCCGGGAGCTGATGGGGCTGGATTCGCGCAAGAAGGGTGGCTTCTTCCGCAATACGGACGGAACACCGCTCACCACGCTCTACCCCTATTCGCCGGTGATTTCGCCGCGCCCGCGCGATTGGCCGAAAAGCGCTATCGTCACCGGCTATTGGCAGCTCAAAGACCGCACCGACTGGCAGCCGTCCGAAGCGTTCCAGAAATTCCTCTCGGAAGGCGAAGCGCCGGTCTATATCGGCTTTGGCTCGATGCCCTTTGGCGCTGAGCGCAATACCAAGATTTTGAAGGAAGCCGTGGGCATGTGGGGCGGCCGCGCCGTCGTGGCGCGCGGCTGGGGCGGCATCAATCCGCAGGATCTGCCGGACAGCATTTTCGCCATCGAAAAGGCGCCGCACGACAAGCTGTTCAAATATGTCTCGGCGGTCGTCCATCATGGGGGCGCCGGCACGACATCGGCAGGCCTGCATCTGGGCCGGCCGACCTTCGTCGTGCCGCAGACGGTGGACCAGCCCTATTGGGGCCGCCGAGTCTATGAGCTGGGCTGCGGTCCCAAGCCGGTCCGCCTGCGCAAGCTGACCTCGGAAATCCTCGCTGGTGCACTGGCTGATCTCTCGACCAACGAAGACTATCGCCGCAACGCTGCTGATATCGCCGAAAAGCTGCATGCCGAGAACGGTACGGACAAGGCCATCAAGATCATCGAGCGGGTGATGGACAATTATGTCCTGCCGCACACGCCCAAGGTGAAGAAGGCCAGGAAGCCGGCGCTGAAGCTGGTTGGCTAGGCGTTGCGCTGCGCCAGCCGGAGGCTGTAGGCCACGCCTAGCACGACGGGCAAGACAATCGCCGTGATCGCCCCCAGGATGAGGATGAGGCCTTCGCCGGTCAGCAGCGTCAGGATCACCAGCAGGCCACCGGCGGCCATCATGGCAAGGCCGGTGAAGCGGTGCGTTGCCGCCCAATTGGCCGGATCGGCCAGCGTGCTCCGGAGCCGGATGCCGCCATATCGATTGGGCTGGGACTTTGGCAGGACATTGCCGAGCACGACCAGCAGTGCCGCGACGCTCCAGGCGGCCACGCGCGCCACGGCAAAATCGAACTGGAATACCAACACGGTCTGAAATGCCAGGAACATGGCGAGCATGACCGGCAGGATTGCCTCGACGACGTGCCGGCCACCGGCCAGCCGTTCCGAGCTGGCAAATTTTCCGATGACCCAAAAGAGCGCGAGCAGCGACACACCGAAGGCCGGCATCAGGAGCAGCGCATTGTCGCGCCCGGCGAAACGATCGGGCTGGCCATGGATATCGAAATGCACCGGCAGCATCGCATCGGCCGGGATGCTGACAAATCCCGCGATGGTGGTCACGGCGATCAGCGACAGGAGCAAATGATTGAGGGGCGTGAAGACGCGGAGGCCTGTCATTGGTCGTCATCCTTGAGCGAGAGGAGACCGGCCAGGGCCGCCTCCAGAATACTGGCATTGAGGTGGTAGATCAGGCTGGTGCCCCGCCGCTCGACGACCACCAGCTCGGCCTCCTTCAGCTTGGCCAGGTGAACCGAAAGCGTCGGCCGGCTGATCTCGAAGTGAAGCGCCAGATCACCAGCGCTCATCGGCCCTGCCTTGAGCAAGGCGAGCACCTTGCGGCGCACCGGGTGCGAAAGCGCTTCGAATACGGTGTTGATCCCCACAGGGTGTCCTTATTTCGTCTACAGACTAATTAGTATATCAACTAATTAGCGTCAAGACGAAATAGCAGATAACAAAAAGGGGAGGCTTTCGCCTCCCCCTCGTATTCCTCACGATATTCCCTGCCCTATTGGGCCGGTACGGCCGCTTCATCGAGCGCTTCGATGCTTTCGCCGCGATCATAGACCGCCTGGTCGAGCAGGCCCTCGCGCTTGGCGACGATGGTGGGCACCAGAGCCTGCCCCGCGACGTTGACCGCGGTGCGGCCCATGTCGAGGATCGGGTCGACTGCGAGCAGGAGGCCCACGCCTTCGAGCGGCAGGCCCAGGGTGGAGAGGGTCAGCGTCAGCATGACGGTGGCGCCGGTGAGGCCGGCGGTGGCGGCCGAGCCGATCACCGAGACGAAGACGATCAGCAGATAATGCTCGATGCCCAGCGGCACGCCGAAGAACTGGGCCACGAAGATAGCCGAGATCGCCGGATAGATCGCCGCGCAACCGTCCATCTTGGTGGTGGCGCCGAGCGGCACGGCGAAGGCGGCATATTCACGCGGTACGCCCAGGTTCTGCTCGGTGATGCGTTCGGTAACCGGCAGGGTGCCGATGGAGGAACGCGACACGAAGGCGAGCTGAATGGCCGGCCAGGCGCTCTGGAAATAGCGGATGGGGTTGAGGCCATGGGCCTGCAACAGCACCGGGTAAACTACGAACAGCACCAGGGCGAGGCCGATATAGATGGCGGCCGAGTACCAGCCGAGCTGGGCCAGCGCGTCCCAGCCATAGACGGCCACGGCATTGCCGAGCAGGCCGATCGTGCCGATGGGGGTGAGGCGGATGACCCACCACAGGATCTTGTGCACGACCTTGAGGAAGGATCGGTTGAAAGCCAGGAACGGATCGGCGGCGGGGCCGACACGCAGCGCGGCGACGCCGACGGCAATCGACACGACCAGGATCTGCAGCACGTTGAAGCTGAGGCTGGTGGAGGCCGAACCATCGGTCACGCGGGTCGAGGCGGTGAGGCCCAGAATGTTCGAAGGGATGAGACCCTTGAGGAAATCGAGCCACGAACCGGTGGACGACGGCGCCTTGGCGGCTTCGGCTGCAACGGCGGTGTTGAGGCCGGGCTGGATGATCAGGCCGAGCGCAATGCCGATGGCCACGGCGATCAGCGCGGTGATGGCGAACCAGAGCAGGGTCTGCCAGACCAGCTTGGCGGCATTGTTGAGTTCGCGCAGATTGGCGATGGACGCCACGATGGCGGTGAAGACCAGCACCGGTACCAAAGCGCGCAGCAGCGAGACGAAGGACGAGCCGACGGTCGACAGCGTCTGGGTCAGCCAATTGGCATTGCCGGCCGCATCGGGGCCCATATTGCGGGCGATGAAGCCCAGGATAAGGCCGATGACCATGGCGGCGAGCACCTGGAAGCCGAACGAACGATAGAACGGCTTGGGTGCGCGCGCCGGGCGCGCGGCAGAAACAGTGGTTGGGGACATGTCAAACCTGTGAAGCACCGAGGAATCGCACACCAATTGAGCGAAGCGCCTCGAAATTAATCACAAGATAGGCCGGTGACAGGCTTTTTTCTGCGCATCGTTTTCCGTTTGCTGCCAAGGGAAAGAAAATTCTTCTTGGGCAAAGGGCTAAAGCGGCAATCCTGATGCGTAATCAGAGGCGGCGGGACAGTAGCGTCGTAGCGCCCGCAATGAGCGGCAGCGCCACGAGAACGGCCAGATAGGCCAGTACCAGCACGCCCAGCCCCGGATCGAACCAGGCCAGCGCCAGCAGGGTCACCCCGGCCAGGCCGCTGGCAATGCCAGTTACCCGATGCACCAGTTTCCAGGCGCGGTCCGAGACAATCGGCCAGGGCATGCGCAGGCCGGCATAGGTGTTCCGCTCGGCCTCGAAGAACACGATGCCCAGGATCAGCAGGACGATGCCCAGCCCTGCCCCGGTCAGGCGCACGAGGTCGATATCCGAACCAATACCGATGACCAGCAGCCCGAGCTGGATCGCCGTCACCACAGCGAGCAGCAGGGTCAGTGCCGGGTCGAGAATATGCTGGACCTTGGCCAGGTGGTTCCTGGTCAGTTGCCGCCCAAGCAGGAAGAAGGCAGCGATGATCAGCACTTCGAACAGCGGCGCGACCGGCAGGGCGACATCGCGCGGCCAGACCCAGTCGGCCAAGCTCCCCGACCAATGGGCCGCATAGGCGAAATCGGCGGGAATGCGGAAGAAACCAACGCCGGTAATGGCGACGGTGACGGTGAGCAGCAGCAGGTGGAAGCGGGTAACGAGGCTGGTCATAGCGCCTTAGATGGGGAGGTCGCTGCGGAAAACCAGATGCAATTTATTGCCATCGGGGTCGCGCAGATAGGCGCCGTAATAGCCGGGCGAATAATGCGGGCGAGGTCCTGGCGCGCCTTCGTTGGAGCCGCCGGCGGCAAGGCCTGCCGCATGAGCGATCTCGATTGCCGCGCTGGAGGGGGCGTTGAAGGCCGTCATGGCGCCATTGCCGGCGCTGGCCGCTTCGCCATTGAAAGGGCTATAGACGTAAAAACGCGGAAAGCTGGTTTCGCCGACCCAGCACAGCGCTGGGGGGCCACCATCGGGCTCGACCAGACGGCGCTTGAGGCCCAGCGGCAGCAGCACGGCATCATAAAAGCGCCCTGCCCGCTCGAGATCGCTGGCGCCGACTGTGACGTGGCTGAACATGGCATCCTCCCCAAAACAAAAGGGCCGGTTTCCCGGCCCTTTCGCAAAATCGATAAATCCAGGCTTAGCGCTTGGAGAACTGGAACGAACGACGGGCCTTGGCCTTGCCGTACTTCTTGCGTTCGACGACGCGGCTGTCGCGGGTCAGGAAGCCACCCTTCTTGAGGATGGGGCGCAGGGCCGGCTCGAAATAGTTCAGAGCCTTGGAAATGCCGTGACGAACGGCACCGGCCTGACCGCTGAGACCACCACCGGCAACGGTGACGACGACGTCGTACTGGTCATTGCGTTCGGTGGCGACGATCGGCTGCTTGACGATCAGCTGCAGAACGGGGCGAGCGAAATAGGTCGCGAATTCGCGGCCATTGACGGTCACGGTACCCTTGCCCGGCTTGATCCAGACGCGAGCAACGGCGTTCTTGCGCTTGCCGGTGGCATAGGCGCGGCCGAGCGAATCCAGCTTCTGCTCATGGATGGGGGCGGTGTTGACGACCGGAGCGACCGAAGTGGTGCCGAGGTCTTCGAGGGAGTTGATGGTGTCGGCCATATTACTTCACCCGCACATTCTTGGAGTTCATCGCAGCAACATCCAGCTTGGCCGGGTTCTGCGCTTCATGGGGATGCTCGGCGCCGGAATAGACGCGCAGGTTCTTGAGCTGGGCGCGGGTCAGCGGACCGCCAGGCATCATGCGGCGAACGGCGTTTTCCAGAACGCGCTCGGGGAAACGGCCTTCCAGCAGTTCACGAGCGGTACGGTCCTTGATGCCACCGGGATAGCCGGTGTGCCAGTAGAAGCGGTGCTGGTCGAGCTTGCGGCCGGTCAGCTTCACCTTGTCGGCATTGATGACAATGATATTGTCGCCCATGTCCATGTGGGGGGTGAAGGTCGGCTTGTGCTTGCCGCGCAGGCGCGAAGCGATGATCGAAGCGACACGGCCCACGACCAGCCCTTCGGCGTCGATCAGGACCCACTTCTTTTCGATCTCGCTCGGTTTTGCCGAGTAAGTGCTCATCGTTGAATTCCTTAGAGTTCGGGCTTGCCGGCGTTCATCCAAGGAGGAAAGCGGCATGTTCGGCCGCCCGTGTATGGGGGAAACAGAAGGCCGTCAAGGGCCTTAATAAAGACAAGCGATTTCAATCACTTATCTTTGCGGTATTATGATACCGCGCGCTTTGCCCGGATCAGGTCGGCCAGATAGAGCATGCCTGCCCCGGCCAGGAGGAAGGCCATGCCCTGGTGGGCGACGGCCAGATCGATCTGCACCATGCTCAGCAGGGTCGCAATGCCCAGGCCCACCTGGATCAGCACCATGACAGCCAGCCGCGGCAGCCAGACATTGGCGCCCGAAAAGCCGCCATTGCGGGCCTGACGCCAGATCAGCAGGCCGAGATAGATGACGATGGCATAGGCAATACAGCGGTGGATGAACTGCACGGTGAGGCCGTTTTCGAAGAAATTGCGCCAGAGCGGCTCCATGCGGCCCAGGCCCTGCGGAATCAGCGCCCCATCCATCAGCGGCCAGGTATTGTAGCCCATGCCTGCATCGATGCCGGCGACGAAGGCGCCTGCCGCGATCTGCAAGATGACGAGGGCTACGAACAGTCCGGCGGTCCAGAAATGCACCGGCCGCGCCCCGCCCTCGATACGGGCGGGATGGAGGCTCCGCGGCACATAGACCAGGGCGATGAAGAGGATTGCCGCCGCGGTCAGATGCGCGGCAAGGCGATATTGCGAGACCGATGTGAGTTCGGTCAGGCCCGAAGACACCATCCACCAGCCCAGCACGCCCTGGAAACCGCCGAGCAGGAAGAGGCCGAACAGCGGCCAGGCCAGCTGCGGGGTGAAGCGCTTCTGCGCCAGGAAGACCAGGAAGGGCACGATGAACAGCACGCCGAGGAACCGGCCCAACAGGCGATGGAACCATTCCCAGAAGAAGATCATCTTGAAGTCTTCCACGCTCATCCAGGTATTGTTGACCTGGTATTGCGGGATCTGTTTGTAGGCGTCGAATTCGGCCTGCCACTGAGCGTCGTTGAGCGGGGGAATAATGCCTGAGATCGGCTTCCAGCTGGTGATGGAAAGCCCGGATTCGGTGAGGCGGGTAATGCCGCCGACGATGACCATCAGCAGCACGAAAGCGGCCATGACATAGAGCCAGATGCGCACCGGACGCAGACGGTCGGCGGGATAGCTGGTCTGGCTGAGGGCGGGCGCAAGGGTCGAAGTCACGGCGGTTTCCCGGTATCGGTTGGGGCAAGGGAGTGGTATGCCCCCCACACCTATCCCGCAAGAGCATCGATGCCGCACATGACCCAGAGCCACCGCAAGTTGATCGGCGCCGTCCTGACGCTGGTTTCCATCGTGCTCTGGGCGGCGCTGGGCACCGCGATCTATCTGCTGCTACCGCCCGGACTGCCCGGCTGGGTGCTGATCATCTATTTCATCATCGCGGGAATGGGGTGGCTGTTGCCCTCCATGGCGATCATCAGGTGGATGGCGCGGCCGGATGCGCGGGGTTAGGAACCGGCGCAAGCATTACCCCACCCACAATCGCCTCCCTCGGGCTTGACCCGAGGGTCAGTCACAACGCGGCACAAGCGGCGAAAGGTCCTCGGGTCAAGCCCGAGGAAAGCGATTGTGGGGAGGAGAGATCAGGTCCTGCGACCGCCACTCTCAAATCCGCTAACCCGTGATCCGACCCATGGTCGAAAACACCACTCCGGTTGCGAATACATCGACATAGCGGCGGTTTTGGAAGTAACCGTTTAGCGATATGCGCGGCAGGGCATGCAAGGTTTGCGCGTGGTGGGCGTAGAGGCCGCCGGGGCGTGTCGTTACGCCGCTGACGAAGCCGAGTTCGCGCGCCAGGTCGAATTCGCGCTGGCCGGCCGAGGCCGGGCCGCCGATGGGATAGGAAATATGGGCCGGGCGCTTGCCGAATTGGGCGAGCAGCACTTCGGCCGATTGCTGCATTTCGGAGCGAGCCTGATCGGCATCGAGCTTGGCCAGTTCGTAGTGATGGACGGTATGGGCGCCGATGGTGCAGAGCGGATCATCGGCCAATTGGTGCAGTTCCTGCCAGTCCATGATCAGGTCGCGGCATTGCTGGGCCAGGTCGTAGCCGTAATTGCGGGCAAAGCTGCGCATCAGCTCGACGCGCTCGGCCTCGGGCATTTTGCGCATGCGCCAATACAGCGTGTCATAGGCCTGCTGCTTTTCGGCCGTGGTGCGGGTGTCGATATAGTCGGTTTCCCCGCCATCGCTGAGGGCGATTGCCTCCTGGCGGGTAATGATATCCTCGATGGCCTGCCACCAGATTTCGCCGGTGCCATCGACCAGGGCGGTCGGCACATAGAGGGTGAATGGCGCCTCGTGGCGGCGGAGAATCGGCAGGCCGTATTGCAGATTGTCCTTATAGCCATCGTCAAAGGTGAGGACGACGAAAGATCGGCCCTTTTCGGTGGCCTTGAGGCGCTCAATGGCCTCGTCGAGGCTCACGATATCGATATCGAGTTCGCGAATCCGCTCGATGACATAGTCGAGGAAATCCGGGCGTACCTGCAGAATCGCATTGGGCGAAAAGGCCGCTGGTTCGCCGGGCAAAACCCGGTGCAGGGTGAAGATGACGCCGCGCGATGCCGAGAGCGTCCGCAAGAGGCCAGGCAAACGCGACAGCCACAGCGCCTCGAACATGGCCCTGATGGCGGTATATTTCAGGGACATTGTCGTCTCCGGTCAGGCGGCAACGCGCTCGGGGGCGGCGGCGATCTCGACCGGGCCAAATCCGGCCGAGGTCAATTGATTGCGGGTTTGTTCGATGGCTTCGAAGCCATCTTCCTTGCCAGCAACCAGCAGAATGCGGCCATCCAGCCCGCCGAACATGGAGAGCGTCGAGGCAATGCCCACCGGGCCGGTCATGATCACGACCACCTCGTAGATATCGCCCAGGGCCTCGATCAGGGTGATCGGCTTGGTGGAGCGCCGGTCGATGGCAGCCCCCTGCCCCCATGGGATTTCGGCGAAGCTGTTATCGGCGGACTTGTGCACGACATCGCCGAAGCTCACGGCCTCTACGCTGAGATCGGTCAGACCCGGTTCTTCGGACAGGCGGCCACTGCCGGCGTCGACCAGGGCAACGCTCAGCCCCTTGGCCAGCGCGTCGCCCACCAATTCCTCGGCAAGATCCTCGCATTCGTCATTGGCATTGTGTCCGGCCAGGATGACCAGATGGGTGCGCCCCAGCACAAGATCGGATGCAAGCTGGCTGTAGCTGATGGCGTGCGGCAAGGCAGAGGCCTTTGCCGGCTCGGTGGCAGGTTCGGCCATGGGCTCGGCGGCGATTTCCGCTTTCGCCTCGGCAACGGCGAGAGGCTCGGCCATGAGCGGCTGGACAGGCTCAACCGGCGTCTGCTTTGGCGCCAGAACCGGAGGCTCTTCCTTTGCTGCCATAACGGGTTCGACCCGCTCCGGATCAGGCTTTGATTCAGGCGCGGGCTCGGCAACGGCTTCGGCCGCGGCCGGTTCTTCCCAGCGCTGGTCGGGCTCGAGTTCGTCTTCCGAGAAGGGGACTTCCTCAAGCTCATCCTGCGGGCGGGCGCCGGGAACAATGGCTCGGCCCGAGATCAGTTCAGAAAAGATGACGAGGCCGGTCTGCAGCGCCACCGAGACTATGCCGACGGCCAAGAGCACCATCTGGGTGCGCGGCGAGGCCGGCGTTACGGAGGGCGCCGCCACGCTGATCACACGCACGTCCGGCAGGGCCGAATTGGAGTCGGTGCGCGAAACCGCTTCATTGTAGCGCTGCAGATAGCCTTCGAGCAGGTCGCGCTGAGCCTTGGCCTCGCGCTGCAGGCTATCGAGCGTCACCGTATCCTGGGTGGCGGTAGAAGCGGAAGATTTGACGCGGGTGAGATCGGCCTGGAGCGAGGCTTCGACATCGGCTTCGACCTGGGCCTCGGCCTCAAGGGCGTCGGCCACACGGCGACCTTCCAGCGAGATCTGGTTGTTCAGCTCGGCGATCTGGGCGTTCAACGCCTGAATCGTAGGGTGATTGGCCAGCAGGGTCGCCGAGCGCTGGGCCTTTTCGCCCTGCAACCGAGCCTTTTCCTCGCTGAGCTGCTGGATGACGGGGGTCTGGCGCACATCGTTGAGGCTGTCGATGGGCTGGCCGCGATCAAGCAGGCCGCGAATGACGGCGGCACGCGACAGGGCCGTGTTCTTGCGTTCCTGGGCGGCGCTGATCTGGGTGGCAATGGTGGAGAGCTGCTGATCGACCAGGCTCGTATTATTGCCGCCGGTGAACAGATCGTTGTTCACCTTGAAGTCGGCGACGGCGCGCTCGGCATCAGTCACCCGGACCCGCAGCTTGTCGATTTCGTCGCGCAGCCAGGTCGAGGCCTCGGCCGTGTCGGAAAGCGAGAGCTGGGCGCGGCGCGTGACATGGGCATTGGCGACGGCATTGGCGATATCGGCGGCCAGTTGCGGATTGGTCGAGCGGACCTGCACCGAAATGATGCGCGAGTCGCGCTCCTGCACCACTGTCATGCGGTCATAAAGCGTGTTGAGCACCGTTTCATCGACGCTGACGGGCGCCGATTTGCGCCCCAGCATCTGCGAGACAAGCGCCATGGGCGAGAAACCGCCGCCGGCAGAACCATTGAATTCCGGCACCGAGCGCAGATCGAGCTGATCGACGACTGCCAGCAGCGTATCGCGCGACTTCAACAGCTCGATCTGACTGGAGACCACGCTGGCATCGGTCGGATTGGAGGACGGAGCCTCGTTGGAGGCGCGGGTATAAACATTGTCGCGCTGTTCGACGAGGATCGAAGCCGTGGATTCATAAAGGCGCGGCTGGAACATCAGGAATGCGAAAGCGGCCGCCAACAACAGCAGCGTAACGACAATGATCCGCGGCAGACGTTTGAAGACGGCGCCGAACACCGCTCCCACATCTATTCGCGCATCGCGCACAGCCGGCGACTCATAGGCCATCGCATTCCCTCGCTTGTTGCCAGGTTTTATCGCCGCAACGTAGTAAGCAATCCGTTAAACTTCTTGCAGATCGCAATAGTACGATGCCGCTTTAAGGGAATTCTTAACCATAGCCGGATGACATTGGCGCTATCTTGAAATGCGCGAGATTCTGATGCGCTGGTTGCCAATTCTCATCGTCGCTCTTGCATCGCCTCTGGCGGGTTGCGCCACCACGAGCCCGGCCACCTATCTGGTGGAGACCAAGGGACCCTATCAGCTCGACACGGGCGACGCGGTTCGCGTCACGGTTTACGGCGATACCGAACTGAGCTCGACCTATCGCGTGGGCGATAGCGGAGCCATCGCCTTCCCGCTGGTCGGCCCGGTGCAGGTCCGCGGCACGACGACGACAGGCGCAGCCGCACGGCTCGCCGCCGCGCTGGCCAATGGCTATATGCGCAATCCCGACGTCGCGGTCGAGGTGGCGGAATATCGCCCCTTCTTCATTCAGGGCGAAATCACCAATGCCGGGCAGTTCCCCTATGTCTACGGCATGACGGTGCGGGCGGCGATCAGCACGGCCGGCGGTTTCTCTGACACGGCGAACCGCGACGAGGCCGTCGTTTACCGTAGGCAAGGGAATGAGATGGCCAAGGGCGTTGTCGGGCTCGACTTCCCGATCTTCCCGGGCGATACCATCGTCATCCAGGAAAGATGGTTCTGACGGAGCGATAGATGGCCGAACCCAAGCTGCGCATCCTGCAAGTGATGCGCGCTCCCGTGGGTGGCCTGTTCCGGCATGTTGCCGATCTCACACGCGCACTCTCCGATATGGGGCATGATGTTGGCCTCGTGGTCGACAGCCTTGCCAATGACGCCCAGACCGAAGGCAAGCTGGCAGCCTTGCTGCCTTATGCAAGCCTGGGCATACACCGTTTCGCCATGCCGCGTGTGCTGGGGCGCGGGGACCTCGTGACGCCGCTGGGCGTGCGCAAACTCGCCAGGTCGCTCAATGTCGATGTGCTGCATGGGCACGGCGCCAAGGGCGGTTTCTATGCCCGGCTCGCCAAGATCGGTGGCGGCAGGGCCGCCGCCGTCTATACGCCGCATGGCGGGGTGCTGCATTTTTCGCGTGCCTCCCGATCGGGCCGTATCTTCCACCGGCTTGAGCGTATGCTGATGGGCCAGACCGGCGCCATCGTCTTCGAAAGCGCCTATGCACAAAAGACCTATTCAGCGCTGATCGGTGAACCCACCTGCCCCACGCGGATCATCCACAATGGGCTCACGCCCGATGAATTCGTGCCCGTGCCACCCGATGCGGATGCCAGCGATTTCGTCTTTGTCGGCGAATTGCGTGATCTCAAGGGCATTTATGTGCTTGTCGAGGCCCTGGCCGGCGTCACCCGGCCCGATGGGCAGCGCGCGACGCTAACCCTGGCGGGCGATGGCCCTCATCGGGCAACGCTGGTCGAGCAAATCGGCAAGCTGGGCCTGACCGACCGGATCACCCTGCCCGGCGCGCAGCCGGCGCGGGCCATGTTTGCGCGCGGCCGCTGCATCGTCGTGCCCTCGCTGGCCGAATCCCTGCCCTATATCGTGCTGGAAGCGGCAGCGGCGCAGCTGCCGGTCATCGCGACCAATGTCGGCGGCATCCCCGAAATCTTCAGTGGAACCGCCGGGAGCCTCATTCTGCCAGGCGACGCCCCGGCGCTGCAACAGGCCATGCAGCGAATATTGGACGACCCGCAAAGCGCGCAGGCCGAAATGGCGGTCCGCCTCACCAGAATTGAAAGCTCGTTCTCCCTCGCCAGCATGGCCGGGCAAATAGAAGAGCTCTATCAATCGCTGTTGCTAAAGACTTAGCCGGCCGGTTTCACCGAGTTTTCATTCCTTGAACGGAAGATGACGACCGGATTTAGAATATCGGTGGCGTCAGAATGTATCGTGTCGATGCAAAACAGGCCGTGCTGGACCATGTGTCCAAGCAAGGTGCGGCGGGGGAGCGTCAGCTTTCGCCCCAGGCGGAGGCGATCATCGCCGCGCCGGTGGAGCGGACACTTTCGGGCGCCGTAGTCGTCGGCATCGCCCAGGTGGTTGAGGCCGTGCTGCTTGCGGTGCTCGGCTATTTCATCTTTGAAACCGTGGTGGAGATCGGCCAGGCAGGCTTTTACGTGCCGGTGATTCTGGCGTCGTCCCTTTTGGCAAATGTGCTGTTCAATGCAGGGCGCACGCACCGTATCGCAGCCTATCGCACCATTTTCAGCCAGATCAGCCGCGTGCTGGTGGGCTGGACGCTGGTTGTCACCGTCGTTGCGGTGGGCATTTTCTTCTTCAAGGCGGCCGATCTGTTTTCGCGCCTCTGGCTCATCAGCTGGTTTGCCGGTGGCGCGGTGCTGCTGATCGCCTATCGCCTTTTGCTGCGCGCCCTGGTGATGCGCTGGACGGCCGCCGGGCGGCTGCGCCGCCGCACCGTCATCGTGGGCGGCGGCAAGGATGCCGAAGTGTTGATCGATCAGATCCATGCCAGCGCCAATAATGATATTCGCCTGCTGGGCCTGTTCGATGACCGGGTGGATGCGCGTTCGCCCGACCAGGTGGCCGGTTCGCCCAAGCTGGGCAAGGTTGCCGACCTGATCGAATTCGCCCGTCGCACGCCCATCGACCTGGTTATCGTCTCCATGCCGCTTTCGGCGGAAAAGCGCGTGCTGGAAATGCTGACCCAGCTCTGGGTGCTGCCGGTCGACATTCGCCTGTCGGCGCATATGAGCAAGCTCAAATTCACCGACCGGGCCTATTCCTATGTCGGGGACATCGCCGTTTTCGACATGGCCGACCGGCCGATTTCGGACTGGAACCTGGTGTTCAAGTGGCTGTTCGACAAGGCTGTCGCGCTGCTCGCCTTGATCCTGCTGTCGCCGGTCATGCTCATCACCGCCATTGCCATCAAGCTTGAGAGCAAGGGGCCGGTCTTCTTCATGCAGAACCGGCATGGCTTCAATAACGAGCTGATCAAGGTCTATAAATTCCGCTCCATGCGCACCGACATGCTCGACGTGTCGGCCAGCAAGCTGGTGACCAAGGACGATCCGCGCGTCACCAAAGTCGGCAAGATCATCCGCAAGACCTCGATCGACGAGCTGCCGCAGCTGTTCAACGTGCTCAAGGGCGAGCTTTCCATTGTCGGGCCGCGCCCGCATGCCCTGCAGGCCAAGGCCGATAACAAGCTCTATTACGAGGCCGTCGAGGGCTATTTCGCCCGCCACCGAGTCAAGCCGGGCATGACGGGATGGGCGCAGGTCAATGGCTGGCGCGGGGAAACCGACACGGTCGACAAGATCATGCAGCGGGTGAACCACGACCTCTATTATATCGAGCACTGGTCGCTGCTGTTCGATCTCTACATCGTCTTGCTGACCCCGGTGTCGCTCGTGTCCAAGAACGAGAACGCATATTGAGCAGCATCGGGGCCGATAACGCCGATCTCAGGGCGCAATCCAGGGGCTTCGCCCTGGCCGTCTTGCGGTCCAAGGCGGGGCGACTGCTCGACATTCTTGTCGGCTTCTGGATCTTTTCCGGCGGCTTCGTGCTGTTCGAGCCTTCGCCCTATGAGCTGACCTTCCTGGCCGTGCTGCCGGTAGCGATTTTTGCCGGCATGGGCCTTTACCGGTCCACCTTCGGGCTCTTCGCTATTCTGGTCGGCTTTACGCCCTTTGCGCTGATCGCCGTTTTCCAGGTGCGCTTCACGCCGCTCGATGAAGCGCTGATCTTTACAATCGTCACCATCTTCCTGCTGCTCACCAGCTATTTCATCGCCAATTATCTGGCTGAAGACACGACAAGGCGCACCCGCCTCGTGATGACGGCCTATACGGCCGCAGCGGTTCTCGTCGCCCTTGTCGGCGCGCTGGCCTATCTCGGCGTCATTCCGGGCGCCGATCTCTTCGTGCTCTATGGCCGCGCCAAGGGCACCTTCAAGGACCCCAATGTTTTCGGGCCATTCCTCGTCCTGCCGGCCATGTTCGCGCTACAGCGCGTGCTGCTGCTCAAGGGGCGGGCGGCGCTGATTGCCGGCGCGATCTACACGGTGCTGTTTGTCGGCGTGTTCGCCAGCTTCTCGCGCGCGGCCTGGGGGCATTTCGCCCTGTCCTCGCTGATGGTCCTGGTGCTGGTTTTCTGGCTGGAGGGGGCCGCGCGCGACAAGGTCCGTATCATGATCATGTCGCTGGTCGGGTTGGTCATGCTCGGCGTGGCGCTTGGCGGATTGCTCAGCATCCCGGCCGTTTCCTCGCTGTTCGAGCAACGCGCTGCCGGGCAGGCCTACGACCAGGGTGAAACGGGCCGGTTCGGCCGGCAGGGCTATGCTTTCGATCTGGCGCTGGAACACCCCTGGGGCATCGGCCCCAAGGAATTCCGCAATCTCAAGATCGCCGAGGACCCGCACAATGTCTATGCCGCGGTCCTCCACGTCTATGGCTGGGGCGGCGGCTTTTTCTACTACATGCTGGTGATCCTGACGCTGTGGCGCGGTTTTTCCGCGCTGGCGCGGCCTTCCCCCTACAGGCTGATCATGATTCCGCTGATCAGTACCTTCACCATGCTGGCCGGCGAGTCAGCCATCATCGATTCCGACCATTGGCGGCATTATTTCCTGATTGCCGGCATGATCTGGGGAATATCGACCGCCATCCGCAACAGCCCACGCACCAAGGCGCCACGCGAGCAGATGGTGATCTAGGGAAACATCGGGCCGCGCAGATAGCGCTCGGCCAATTGCGCCGTTCCAGCGGCAAAGCCGCTTGTATGGGTCTGCGCCAGGCGCGTTTCGGCATGCGAGCCGATCCAGGCCAGAAGCGCCATGCGGCGCAGCATCACCATGGAATCGATGGCCTGGACATGCTCCTCGCCCAGCGGCCGCACCGAGCGGTAGCCCTCGATCCATGCCGTGCGCAATCCTGGAACGACCGCATTGGTCTCGTGGAACGAGATCGCCGCCGCAAAGTCGTAGACGAACCAGCAGAAGCCTGAATCGTCGAAATCGATCAGCGTGATGCCGGGGCCATCGACCAGCAGATTACCCAGCCGCATATCGGCGTGAATCAGCCCGAACCGGTCCTCGGCCAGGCCATATTCGCCCAGTCGCCGCCAGAGCGCGGCATCGGCCCGGTCGAGAATGCTGCGGATCGCCTTGTCGACACCGGGCGCGACGCGCCAATCGCCCCAGAGGCCATCGGCATCGAGAATCGTTGCCGCCTGCCACACCTGGCGTTCAAAGCCGGCGGGCCGCTGCCATTGCATGGCATGCAGATGCAATTGCGCCGCATAGCGGCCAAGCGTCAGGAAAAGCTCGCCCATATTGCTGTCGGGACTTGGCTCGGAGCCTTGGACAAAGCGGAAGAGCACGGCATGGCGCGCCTCCTCCTCATCGGTCTCGAAGGATTGCAGCAGCCGGCCATCGGCCCCGGGCAGCGGCTCGGGAATGGGCACATCGGTATCGCGGCGCAGTGCCGCCATCCAGGCCAGTTCGCTCTCGATCGCCGGGCGCGACTGATAACCCGGCCGGTGGATGCGCAAGGTGAAACGGCCGCGCCGCTCGGTTTCGACCAAGAAAGTCTGGTTTTCGGAATGATTGATCAGTCTGGCCCTGCCCCCGGCCAGTTCGGGCCACAGCGACAATGCGGGCTCAATGTCGCGCGGGCTAAGCGGCATCAGTCTGTCTCCAGATTGGAATGCGCCCCGAAAGGCACCAGAACGGACAGCAATGAGGAGGGAAGATGGTCGGAGCGGCCGGATTTGAACCGACGACCCTTTGTCCCCCAGACAAATGCGCTACCAGGCTGCGCTACGCCCCGACTGCGCGGAGACATACGGAAAGGGTGGTTTTGATGCAAGAGGTGATTTTGGAGAAAATGGCATAAACCCGATTTGGTCACAGCCATCATAGCGCGCCAGGCGTCTGGCGTACCGCGATATTTTATATGAATGCCAGATAATTACCCATGCAACCGAGTGGCGTGGCGGGCGTTATCTTTGCGCAGGTTTGCCCCTGTGACCTCCAATGACGTCATGTCGGGACCCCGGCCCATGCACAGGACCGGGGTCTTTCCTTATCCGGCGGCGGGAATTGCCAGCGTGAAGTCGTCGCGGCGGCTGAGGCATGCCGCGTAGAAGGCGACGAGCCGCGGGTCGATTGTGCTGCCAAGCGCCGTGCACCGCGCCATTTCCCGCTCCGCCGTACCCTGCAGGCCCAGTGCATGGACGAGCTCGGCATGAGCCGAGGCCAGTGTCGCGAATGAGGGATTGGCCGCGAACGTCTCGTCGCCCAGCAGCAGATAGACCTGCTCGCGCTGGCTCATGCCGCGCAGGGCCACTGCGCCCGCGGGCAGAAAAGCCAGTTCGGGCGCCGCGGCACGGGTCTCCGCCGTCACCAGGATATCGTAGCCCACGCTCTTGCAGGCTCCTTCCAGGCGGCTGGCCACATTGACCGTGTCACCGACGCAGGAATAATCGAATCGCGTCTCAAACCCCATATTGCCGACGAGAGCGGGGCCCGTGGCGATCCCGATGCCAATGGCGATCGATTCTGCCTGCGCCTCGTTGAGCCGCTGCAATGCCGCCCGCATGGCAAGGGCGGCGCGGCAGGCATGGAGCGGGTGGCGATCGAGCGCGGCGGGAGCGTTCCAGAATGCCATGACCGCATCGCCCATGAATTTGTCGATCGTGCCATGCTGCCCGATAATCGCGGAGCCCAGGGCGGCAAAGACCCGGTTGAGGATGGCGACCACTTCGGCCGGCGCGGTGCGTTCGCTGAGCGCGGAGAAATTGCGCACGTCGGAGAACATCACGGTCAATTCCCGCAGGTCGCCGCCGAGCTTCAAGAGGCTCGCATCCCTGTCGAGCCGATCCAGCAGGGTCGGCTCGACATAATGGGCGAAGGCCCGGCGGATGCGGCGCTTGTCGGCATCGGTCACCGCGAACTGGAAGAAGGCCATGGCGGCATAAGTCAGCACCGTACCGAACAAGGCAAAGCTGGGATCGATCAGCAGCCCATATTGGCTGAAGGCGAACCAGCTTCCGGCCAGCATCAGGGCCGCGACCATCACCGAAAACAGCAGTCCGACCATCGGCCCGCTCAGCAGCAGCACAATGACGATGGCCAGCCCGCTGATCGCCAAGGCGAGGATTTCGAGGCCCGCGACCCAATCGGCGCGATTGAGAAACGTGCCGGTCAAAATCTGCTCCAGCGCCTGCGCATGGATGGAGACGCCCGCCACGGCCTCGCCCAGCGCATTGGCGCGGATATCGAGCAGGCCGCTGGCCGAGGCGCCCACAAAGACGATGTGCCCGGCGATCAGCGGCGCGAGGGTGGCGTAATCATCGGCCAGCAGGTCCGCCGCCGGAATGTCGATGGCGGGATCGAGATGCCGGTAATAGAGCCACATTTCGCCAGTGGGACCTGTGGGCACGACAAAATCGCCGATGCGCAGGCTTTCGACGGTGCCGGCACTGTCGCCCAGCACGACAAGGGTGGAAACGCCCTGTGCCACGCGCAGCGCATCTACCGCCAGCGTCGGCAAGGGCGCGGTGCCATTGGACCACAGCAATGGCAGGCGGCGGGCAATTCCTGCCCCGCCCCTGTCGAGGCTGGCAACGCCCAGTCCCTTGGCTGCCTGCTCCAGCACGGGGAGCGGCGAGGCCGCCCCGGCCAATGGCGGAAGACTGGCCAGCGGGTCGGTGCCGGTCACGGCAAATCCCGATTTGGGTGATGGCAGCGCGGCCCGGCTCTTCTCGCTGCGCGTCAGGCTCAGAATGCTCGGCCCCGCCGCCAGGGCTGCGGCGAATTCGGCATCATAATCCGCGCCGCCGGGCACGATCGACGATGGCGACAGCCGGTCAGGCTCGGGAAACAGCACATCGAAGGCAATGGCGGCGGCGCCCAGCTCGGTGAGGCGGGTGGCAATATCAGCCATGGTCCGGCGCGACCATGGCCATTGGCCGATCCGGGCCAGGGAATCCTCATCGATATCGATGATGCGGACCGGCAGGTCGGCCGGCGCCGGACGAGGCCGCAATTGCTGGAATGTATCGAATGCGGTCTCGCGCGCCACCTGCACCGGATAGGGATCGCTGATGCGCAGCGCCACCAGCAAGGCGACGATGACGGCGCCGAAGACCAGTGCCGACAGACGCCGCTTCCACATGATGCAGGCCTAGTTGTAGCGGGCTTGCATATGCAATTGCTTGAGGCCCGCCGGCTCCGGCCGCGTTCTGGTGTCGCGGCGGAAATCGGTGGGCGACATGCCGGTCGTCTTGCGGAAGCATTTGTTGAATGCGCTGAGCGAACCGAAACCGCTATCCATGGCCACCTGCAGAACATTGACCTCATCCTGCATCAGCAGGGCCTGGGCATAGCTCAGGCGCATCAGGCTCACATAGTCGTTGAGCGTCATGCCGGTCGATTTCTTGAAGACGTTCATCGCATATTTCGGATGCACATCGGCGGCGGCGGCAATGTCGGTCGAATCGATGTCCTCGCGGAAATTGTCGGCGATGAAATCGCAGATGCGCACCACGATCGGGGAGGTGTGGTGATCTATGCCGCCCGAAACCGGCAGCGCATCCTCATTCTGCGGCAGCAGGACATAGGGGTCGAAACGGATGCGCTCGATCCGCAGCAGCAATTCGTCGATGGCCATGCCCGCCTTCATCGGATCGCCCGACCGGACATAGCGGCTCCAGCGCTCGAAATTGAGGGCGTCCGAGGCGTCGCTCGCCTTGCTGACCAGCGCCGCACCGCGCATCAGCGCGGTCTGCACCGATTGCGACAGGCGCAGCCGGAAAAAATGCACCAGTGGCAAATGACCGCCCGCATAGATGAGATCATCCGAGCAATCATCGAGCATGTGGGGCAACCCGCCCCAGAACAGGACCAGGTCACCGGCCTCGAACCGCACCTGATGGCCGCTCATGCGGTAATGCGCCCAGCCGCGCACGATATAATTGACTTCGACCTGGGCGTGCCAATGGGGCGCGAGCATCACCAATGGCGTGTTGTAGAACATGCTGAGCGCGGTCGGCAGACCTTCGACTCCGCCGGGGCCAGG
Organism: Devosia yakushimensis; assembly: GCF_030159855.1. Classification (NCBI taxonomy): domain Bacteria; kingdom Pseudomonadati; phylum Pseudomonadota; class Alphaproteobacteria; order Hyphomicrobiales; family Devosiaceae; genus Devosia; species Devosia yakushimensis. The sequence continues at coordinate 1,926,818 of NZ_BSNG01000001.1, forward strand.
CACATAATAGACCCTTTGCTCCATCTTACTTTCCGCCGACTCCACATTCCCGATGAGAGGGACGTTCCCTTTTTTCCAACTAGCTTAGGAAGCGCTCTGCATAAGAGCAAATGAAAAGGGAGGACTTCTATGAATCGCATTACCTCGCGGTGGCGCAATACGCTTGCCGTCGCTCTGACCGGCATCAGCATGTTTAGCGTCGCAGCCGCCCAGGCCGCCGAAATCACCGTGTGGTGCTGGGACCCCAACTTCAATGGCGCGACGATGGAGGAGGCATTTTCGCGCTACAAGGCCAATAACCCGGACGACACCATCAATGTGGTGATCTTCGACAAGGCCGCTATGGAGCAGAAGCTGCAGGCCCAGCTTGCATCGGGTGCCACCGACGGCCTGCCAGATATCGTGCTGATCGAGGACTATCGCGCGCAGAAATACCTGCAGTCCTTTACCAGCGCCTTCGAGCCGCTCACCAGCCATGTCGATTATTCGACCTTCGCGCCCTACAAGGTCGAACTGGCGACCCTGAACGGCCAGACCTATTCGATCCCCTTCGATTCCGGCGTCACCGGCTATTTCTATCGCTCGGACTTGCTGGCTGAAGCCGGCATCACCCCGGACCAGCTCAACGACATCACCTGGGATCAGCTGATCGAGATCGGCAAGGCCGTCAAGGAAAAGACCGGGCTGCCTCTGCTGCCGATCGACCCCACCGGTTCGGACTGGATGCGCATCATGCTGCAATCGGCCGGCAGCTGGTATTTCGATGCCGATGGCAATGTGACCATCAAGGACAATCCGGTGTTCAAGGCCGCGATCGAGACCTACCAGCGCCTGCTGGCCGCTGGCATCACCACCCCGGTTTCCGGCTGGACGGAATATACCGGCTCGTTCACCTCCGGTAAGTCCGTCTCGACCTTCTCGGGCGTGTGGATGACCGCGACCATCAAGGCCAATGCCGACCAGTCCGGCAAATGGGGCGTTGCCCCCTCGCCGCGTCTCGATGGCGTTGAAGGCGCCGGCAATGCCTCCAACCTGGGTGGCTCGAGCTGGTATGTCCTCTCGTCGGCCCCCGAAAAGGAAAAGGCCATCGACTTCCTGACCAGTGTCTGGGCCAAGGACGTCGATTTCTACCAGAAGATCCTGGTCAACCAGGGCGCCCTGGGCACCTATCTGCCGGCGCGCGAAGGCGAAGCGTTCAAGGCCAGCGACGACTTCTTCGGTGGCGAACCGGTCTGGCAGAACTTCTCCACCTGGCTGGCCGAAATTCCGGCGGTCAATTACGGCATCTTCACCGAGGAGGCCGATAGCGCCACGGTGGCACAGATTCCGGCCATCACCAGCGGCGGCAATGTCGACGAGATCATCGCCGCCATTGATGCCCAGGTCCGTCAGCAGACCCAGTAAGTCCCGAGAAACCGGGGGCGGCGCAGTCCGATCCCCGGCCTCCCGCGGCCCTGCGCCCCATGGGCGCAGGGTCGTTGGCCCCGACTTGGTGAAAACGGTAAGCAGAGGCGGCTAGTGGCGCGTTCAAGTTTGGTACGCAACGAGCAGATCAACGGTTGGGCATTCGTCATGCCCGCGCTGGTCCTGCTCGGTATCTTTATGGTCTATCCAATCCTTTGGTCCCTCTGGATGAGTTTCCAGGTCGGCCGGGGGATGAATTTCAGTTTCGGCGGCTTGGCCAATATCATCCGGCTGACGCAGGATACCGTCTTCATCCGGGCGCTAACCAATACGCTGCTGTTCCTGGCGGTGCAGGTGCCTGTCATGCTGGTGCTGGCGCTGCTGTTCGCCAATGCGCTCAACGACAGCAAATTATGGGGACGAGGCTTCTTCCGCACGGCGATCTTCCTGCCCTGCGTTACCTCGCTGGTCGCCTATTCGGTGATTTTCAAGTCGATCTTCGCGATCGACGGCATCGCCAACCAGACCCTTTTGGCGCTGCACCTGATCGCCGATCCGATCAATTGGCTGTCCGATCCCTTCTACGCCCGTGTCGTGGTGATCCTGGCCATTACCTGGCGCTGGACCGGCTACAACATGATTTTCTATCTGGCGGCGATGCAGAATATCGACCGCTCGATCTATGAAGCGGCCAAGATCGACGGCGTGCCCGCCTGGGCCCGGTTCTGGTACATCACCGTACCCATGTTGAAACCGGTGATCCTGTTCACCTCCGTCATTTCCACGATTGGCACGCTCCAGCTCTTCGATGAGGTCAACCTGCTGACCATGGGCGGCCCATCCGATGCCACGCTGACCCTGTCGCTCTACATCTACAATCTGAGCTTCAAGTTCATGCCCAGCTTCGGCTACGCGGCCACGGTCAGCTATGTCATCGTGGTGCTGGTCGGCATTCTGAGCTTCATCCAGTTCGTAGCAGCAAGGGATCGCCGCGCATGACACCCCTTGCCTTGATCGGCCGCTTCGCGACCTATCTGCTGCTATCGGTAGCGGCCTTCATTTCGATCTTCCCCTTCTTCTGGATGATCGTGGGGGCCAGCAATACCTCCGCCGACATCATTCGCGGCAAGTCCTCGCCCGGCGGGGCGCTGTTCGACAACATCGCCAAATTCGTCAATTCCTTCGACATGGTGCGAGTGTTGTTCAACTCGTTCCTGATCGCGGGGCTGGGCACGGCGCTGACGCTGCTGATCGCCTCCATGGCGGGCTATGGCTTTGAAATGTTCCGCTCGCGGTTCCGGGAGAAGATCTTTGGCGGGCTGCTGCTGATGCTCTCCATCCCCTTTGCCGCGCTGATGATCCCGCTCTTCATGCTGATGGCGAACTTCAAGATCATCAACACCTACCAGGCCGTCATCCTGCCCGGCATCGCCTCGATCTTCATCATTTTCTACTTCCGGCAGGCCAGTAAGGCCTTTCCGAGCGAGCTGCGCGATGCGGCAAAGATCGATGGCCTCAAGGAGTGGCAGATCTTTCTCTATGTCTACATGCCGGTGATGCGCTCAACCTATGCGGCGGCAACGATCATCGTGTTCATGAACAACTGGAACAGCTACCTCTGGCCGCTGATCGTGCTGCAGACCAACGAGATGAAAACGCTCACCCTCGCGGTGGCGACGCTGGCTGCCGGCTACACGCCCGATTTCGGCGTCATCATGGTCGGCGCAATCGCAGCCACCCTGCCCACCCTCATCATTTTCTTCCTGCTCCAGCGCCGCTTCGTCGAAGGCATGCTGGGCGCGGTCAAATAGGTGCAACAATGAGCAACCTGCAACTTAGGGGCGTGCGTAAGTCGTTCGGGTCCCACGAAGTCATCAAGGGCGTCGACCTCGATATCGAGAGCAAGCAGTTCGTGGTCTTTGTCGGCCCTTCCGGCTGCGGAAAATCGACATTGCTGCGGATGATCGCGGGCCTCGAGGCGATCACGGCTGGCGACCTCGAAATCGGCGGCCAGCGCATGAACGATGTCGATCCGTCCCGGCGCGGCATCGCCATGGTGTTCCAGTCCTATGCGCTTTATCCGCATATGACCGTGCGCGAAAATATGGGCTTTGCGCTGCGCTTTGCCCGCGTGCCCAAGGATCAGATCGCCAAACAGGTGGATGCGGCCGCCCGCATCCTCGCGCTTGAGCCGCTGCTGGATCGCTATCCCAAGCAGCTTTCGGGCGGCCAGCGCCAGCGCGTTGCCATCGGCCGGGCCATTGTGCGCCAGCCGGAAGTCTTCCTGTTCGACGAGCCGCTGAGCAATCTCGATGCCGAATTGCGCGTGCATATGCGCATCGAAATCGCGCGGCTGCACAAGGAATTGCAGACCACGATCATCTATGTGACGCATGATCAGGTTGAGGCCATGACGCTGGCCGACGTGATCGTGGTGCTGCGCGATGGCGTCATCGAACAGGTCGGGCGCCCGCTCGACCTCTATGACGATCCGGCCAACCAGTTCGTCGCCGGGTTCATCGGCTCGCCCAAGATGAATCTGCTGGCCGGTACGGTCACCGCATCCGGCAACGGCTCGGTTACGCTTGAATTGCCCCATCAGGGCAAGGCCAGCGTCACCCTGCCGCTGACCGGCCCCCTGCCCGCTATTGGCGACAAGGTCACTTTGGGCATTCGTCCCGAGCATTTCGAACCGGCGGGAAGCGGCATTGCCGACATTACCGTCGATATCGACGTGGCCGAGCATCTGGGCTCGACCAGCTATGTCTACGCCAATACCCGAACCGGCGAGCCGCTGATCGTCGAGCGCGAGGAATCGCGCCACGAGACCCATGGCTCGCTCTCGATCGCGATCCCCCGCGACCGGGTCTACCTCTTCGACAGCGGGGGCCAGCGCCTGCGCTGACCCCGCCATTACCCACTGCGTCATTCCCGCGAAGGCGGGAATCCACTCTTCATCGCAGCAAGAATGGATCCCCGCCTTCGCGGGGATGACGCCGAGATTTAAAACCAAGGACGATATTTCAAATGACCGACCAAAAGATCCGCTGGGGCATTATCGGGCCAGGCAGCATTGCCAAGGCATTTCAGGGCGGTGTTGCCGGCTCCAAACACGGGGTTCTGGCGGCCATCGCGACGCGTGATCCCAATAAGCCAAACCTCAGCACCGACTTCCCCGGCGCCAAGATCGTGCACGGCTATGATGCCCTGCTGGCCGATCCGGACATCGATGCCGTCTATATCGCCGTGCCCCACACGGGCCACGCCGAATGGGCCATCAAGGCGGCCGAGGCCGGCAAGCATGTGCTGATCGAAAAGCCCCTGGCGCTCTCGGCCTTCGAGATCGACGCGGTATTTCATGCCCACCGCAAGGCCGGCACGTTTGCGGGCGAAGCCTTCATGTATCGCCTGCATCCGCAGACGGCCAAGCTGGGTGAACTCATCCGCTCCGGCGTCATCGGCGAAGTCCGCATGATCCAGTCGAGCTTCGGCTTCTCCATGGGCAAGTTCCAGCCGCAGCACCGCCTGTTCGCCTCGGACCTGGCCGGCGGCGGCATTCTCGATGTGGGCGGCTATCCCGTCTCCATGTCGCGCTTCATTGCCGGCGCGGCCCTGGGCAAGCCCTTTGCCGATCCGATCAAGGTTTCGGGCACGGCCAAGCTCAATGCCGAAGGCACCGATGATTGGGCAGCCGCCGTCCTCACCTTCGAGAATGGTATTGTCGCCCAGGTCTCCTGCGCGGTGATGGTCAATCTGGACAATGTGCTGCGCATCCACGGCTCCGAAGGCCGTATCGAAGTGCCAGATTTCTGGTTCGCTGGCGGCAATCGCGACAAGGGCGAGGGCAAGATCGACATCGTCCGCAAGGATGGCAGCCGCGAAACCATCAGCGTGGGCGAAGAACGCCATGTCTATTCCTTCGAAGCCGATGCCGCAGCCGAGGCGATCTTCGCCAAGCGCCAGGAATTGGCCGCGCCGGGCATGACCTGGGCCGATAGCCTGGGCAATGCCCGCGTGCTCGACGCCTGGCGCAAGGATGCCGGGATCGAATATTCGGTCGAAAAGCCGGCCAAGCGCGTCAACACCCTGGCCAATCGTCCGCTGGGCGCCAATAGCGGCGTCATTCCCAAGCGCTCGATCCCCGGTCTCGACAAGCAGGCTTCGGCCGTGGCTCTGGGCTTTGAAGATTTCAAGAGCTTTGCTTCGGGCGCCATCCTGCTCGACGCCTTCTGGGAAAAGGGCGGCAATCTGTTCGACACCGCCTATGTCTATGGCGCGGGCTATACCGAAAAACTGTTCGGCGAATGGCAGAAGCGCAGCGGCGTGCGCGAACAGGCCGTGCTGATCGGCAAGGGCGCGCATTCCCCGCTCGTCTATCCCGATGTCATTGCCAAGCAGCTCACCCAGTCGCTCGACCGGCTGCAGACCGACTATGTCGACGTCTATTTCATGCACCGCGACAATACCGACGTCCCGGTGGGCGAATTCGTCGACGCCATGGATGCCGAGGTCAAGGCCGGCCGTATTCGTGGCCCCTATGGCGGGTCGAACTGGACCAAGGAGCGCATGGACCAGGCCATCGACTATGCCAAGGCCAATGGCAAGACGCCGCCCAAGGCGCTTTCCAACAACTTTGCCCTGGCCGAAATGCTCGACCCGATCTGGGCCGGTTGCGTCACCGCATCCACGCCCGATTTCAAGCAATGGCTGATTGACCGGCAGGTCACCAACTTCTCCTGGTCCAGCCAGGCCCGCGGCTTCTTCACCGATCTGGCCGGCCGGGACAAACGCGACAATGAGGAACTGGTCCGCGTCTGGTACAATGAGCAGAACTTCGGCCGCCGCGACCGGGCGATCGAGCTGGGCAAGCAGCTCGGCCACTCCCCGATCCATGTGGCGCTGGCCTATGTGCTGGCCCAGTCCTTCCCCAGCGTCCCGCTGATCGGCCCACGCCGGCTGGTCGAGCTCGAAGACAGCCTCAAGGCCTTCGACATCAAGCTGACGCCTGACCAGGTGAAGTGGCTGGAAAACGGCTAGGCACAGCCTATCGCAAAAAATGGAGGGCCCCAAATGGGGCCCTTCGCTGCCTAGATCACGCCTCCTCCCGACGCCGCACCATCTCGGCGATCCAGAGCGGGACATAGGGCGGCGTGCAGCCGGGTGAAGCCGGATAATCGATCAGCACTTTGAGTTCTTCGCCAATCGCGATAGCGCGCTTGCGCCATTGCGGGTGGTGGATGCCGATTTCGGCCAGGCAATGGTTCATCGGCCATTGCTTGAGTTCCGGCGTCTGCCGCAGCTCCCGCTCGATCTGGTCGAGCAGCCCCTTCAGGTCCAGCCCATCGGCATTCTTGACAACGCGGTCAGTGGTCAGGCTCCACCCTGCCCGGCCGACAAGATCGTCATCGTCTTTCCAGCGCAGCCGCAATTCTTCGGCATGACGGCCGGGCTTGACCACATTGACGATGAACCAATCGAGCAATTTGGGCGAGCCGATTTCCCGGACCATGCGGTCCAGTTCATCGGCCGAAAACAGCTTGGGGCGGCAGACCAGCGTCGCCAGCAACCGCGCCGCGGTGTCGCCCGTGCTCCATAGCTCCAGCGCCAGTTCGTGCTGTATCTTGAGCCGCTTGGCGAGCGCCCGCAGCTGCGACAGGTTCACCCCGTGATCGTCGCCGCGCAATTCATTGGCCGCCCGCATTGCGGGGTTTTCGAGCGCGGCGAGTTCCCGCATGACATCGTCGACCGCTTCCGACATGGCTCTCCTCCTGGGGTCGGTCATCTGCCATTCTATGCGGGAATGACGCGGGGATAAACGGGTGGCGGCCCAATCGTGGACCATCCCACCCAAGCCCTTCTCCGCGCAAAACTTTTCCGCACTGTTCGCAAAAGCCATCCAGTATCATGCGTGTGTCTTCTTGCCCGCATCAATGCACTGCCCTATCTTCATCGTTGCGAGACGATGGTTCTCGCATTCGTTCTCAGGGCGGGGTGTAATTCCCCACCGGCGGTAAGGGGGAAACCTCAAGCCCGCGAGCGCCTTGCCACATGCAAGGGTCAGCAGATCCGGTGTGATTCCGGAGCCGACGGTCATAGTCCGGATGAAAGAGAACGGGACAAACGCTGGCTTGCCGGCGTCTGCGCTTCTTTGGCCAGACGCTTGCTGCTGCGTCGCCTCCCGTAACCCTGAGGAAACTGGTTACGGAAAGGACTTTAGATGAGCCAGGTTTCCTCTTCGCACAATGCCCCGGTGCTCGGGGCGCTGTTCATGCTCGGCGCGGGTATTACCTTCGCCATCACCAATATCCTCACCCCGATCATCACCTGGCAGATGGGCGTGCCGTCCACGGCCGTCGTGTTCTGGCAATATGTCATTGCCACCGTGATCGCCCTGCCCCTGATCTTCCGTATCGGGCTCGGCGCGCTCAAGACCCGCCATCCGGGCTGGCATGAGGCTCGCGCCTTTCTTTCGGCGCTGGGTGTGCAATTCTTCGCCTTCGGTTTTGCCAGCGGTGTCCCCGTCTGGCAGATGGTGGCCCTGTCGATGACCGGCCCGTTCTTCATCATCACCGGGGCCACGCTGTTCCTGGGCGAAAAGCTCACAATGCGGCGCCTGGGCGCCACCAGTGTCGGCTTTCTCGGCGCCCTGATGGTGACCCAGATCGGCTCCGAACAGTTCACCCTTGCCTCGCTGCTGCCCATCCTGGCGGCCGCATGCTGGGGCACGGTTTCGGTCATCACTAAATATCTCAGCCGCGACGAGACCCCGGAATCCCTCACCCTTTACATGCTGGTGCTGATCACGCCGAACCACTTCCTGATCGGCCTGCTGCTGGGTATCGCGGTGGCCGTGCTCCCCGCCGGGATGCTGCCGGCCAGTCTCGCGACGGGCTTCGATTTCGTCCTGCCGGGCGGGGATGCCTTGTGGCTGATCGTGCTGCTCGGCGCCGTTACGGCCGGCGCGCAATACTTTTTCAGCCTGGCCTATCGCGTGGCCGATGCCACCTATCTGCAGCCCTTCGACGATCTGAAACTGCCGCTCAATACCCTGCTCGGCTGGATCGTTCTGTCGCAAGTGCCCGCCCTCTGGTTCTGGCCCGGCGCGCTGCTGATCCTGGGAGCGTCGACGTTCATCCTGTGGAGCGAGACGGAGAAACGCCAGACGTTGAGCGTGGCTTAGGTGATTGAGCCCGCAGATCGCGCTGCGGGTTCCCCACTCACAGTGTCATCCCCCACCCCACCGCCACTTTCCTCGGGCTTGACCCGAGGACCATTCACAACGCGTGCCGAGCTAAGAGTGGCCCTCGGGTCAAGCCCGAGGGAGGCGATTGTGGGGCGGGGCGATCTCGCGACATCCGCAATATCGTTCGCACGTGGGGTGGGAATTAGACCTCCACCCACCGCTGCTCGCTATGGCTCCGCGCCATGGCATGCACGGCCCGCTCGATACCCAGCCCGGTCGCAAAATCGATCACCCGCGCCGGCTCCCCGGCAATGGCCTTGAGCAATTCGTGGCATTCGATGATCTTGAGATCGTTGAAACCCAATCCATGCCCCGGCGCCGGGATGAAGCGATCATAAGGCGCGTGCTGCGGTGCGGTGAGAATAGTCCGATAGCCCCGCTCGGTGCCCGGTCCCTCGGCTGTATAGAGCTGCAATTCGTTCATCCGCTCCTGGTCGTAGACGATCGAGCCTTTGGAACCGAAAATCTGCAGCGCAATGCGCCCCTTGCGCCCCCAGGCCGAACGGTTGAGCGCCATGACGCCACTGATGCCCCCGCCCAGTTCAAACAACACGCTGGCAATGTCGAACGTCTCCACCGCCCGTGCCGTGCCTTCCTTGGTGGGCCGGGTCGCATAAGGCTTGGCCAGATGCGCGAAGACCCGGATAACCGAGCCAAACAGCACCTGCAGCAGGCTGAGCGGATGCACGCCGAAATCGTCCAGCGCGCCATAACCGGAGCTGGCCTCGCTTTTCCAATAGAACAGCGCCTCGGGGTCGGCCATGAAGTCCTCGTCCATTTCCAACCGGACGTGATTGACCGCGCCGATGGCCCCCTGCTCCAGCAGCGCTCCGATATGACGCACCAGCGGATTCTGGATGTAATTATAGCCCAGCACCGCGACCTTGCCCGATGCCTTGGCTACCATCGCCATGCGCTCGGCATCGGCCAGCGCCACCGCCATGGGTTTTTCGCACCACACATGCTTGCCCGCCTCGAGCGCGGCAATGGCCATTTCGGCGTGGAAGGCATTGGGCGTGGTGACTGAAACGACATCAACCTCCGGGTCCGCGATCAATTCGCGCCAATCGCCCGTCGCCTTGGCAGAGCCGAACTCGTCGGCCTTGGTCCGCGCGATCTCGGCATTCACTTCCGCCAGATGCACGAGGCGCGGCTGTGCTCCGCTGCCAAACACCGGTTTGACGCTGTTCCAGGCCAATGCATGGCACTTGCCCATATAGCCGGTGCCGATCAATCCCACGCCAATCGATGATTTCATTCCGTCCTCCACTCCTGTCGAAATGGATATGCCATTTGTTCCATTTTCGGAATAGACTTTCTAATAACACTTGATTGGTGGGGTGGATTGGGGATTATGGGGGGCGAAAAGGGGGATAGGATGGTTGAGAAGATGCAGCCGCCGGGGGATTTTGATGCGCTGCGGGGAGCGATTCTGGAACGCAAAGGCGAGTTGCCCAAGCGGCTGACGCAGGTGGCGGCTTATGCGCTGGACCATCCTGACGAGATCGCCTTTGGCACCGCGGCGAGCATTGCCGAATCCGCCGATGTGCAGCCTTCGACACTGGTGCGGTTCGCGCAGCATTTTGGCTTTGAGGGATTCTCGGGGCTGCAATTGCTGTTTCGGGCGCGCCTGCGCGAACGCACGTCGTCTTATGAAGACCGCTTAAGGACGCTGGAGCAGAATGGTGCGGCCTTGGCCGAGAGCACCACGATTTTCAACGGTTTCGCGGCGGCGGCGCATCGTTCGGTGGATGCACTGACGGCGGCGGTGGACCCCGATGCCTTCGAGCGCAGCGTGACTTTGCTGGCCAATGCCGAGACGATTTATCTGATCGCCAAGCGCCGCTCCTACCCGATCAGCAGCTATATGGCCTATGCCTTTGGCAAGCTGAAGGTGCGCTATCAGCTGGTCGGCACGGCGGCCGGGATCGACGATGACATGCTGGCCATGGCGACCCCGCGTGATGCCGCCTTTGCCATCAGCTTTTCGCCCTATGCCTCTGAAAGCGCCACCCAGGCCCGGGCGATGGCAGCACGGGGGATTCCCGTCGTGTCGCTGACCGATTCGGCATTTTCACCGCTGGCCGAGTGCTCGCGCGAATGGTTTGAGGTGGTCGAGGCCGACCATGCCGGGTTCCGCTCGCTTTCGGCCAGCATGGCCTTTGCCATGGCCCTCACTGTTTCTATCGCGGAGAAGCGGCGACGGCGCTGATGCCGCGATTTTGCCACGCTAATGAACGCATTCTGAACTGGAATGCCGGAAACCGCGTTTGGAATGAACATTCCACATTGACGAATTGCCGGAACCCATGTTTCATATTCACCAACAATAGGCGTGAAATATCAGAGACCGGCGCAAGCCGAGGGGAGGACCGGATTGACGAATGCGCAGCCAGGCCAAGGGCAGCAGCCGCTCGACGTCATCACCATCGGCCGGGCCTCGGTGGACCTGTATGGCCAGCAGATCGGCACCAAGCTTGAAGATATTGGCAGCTTTGCCAAGTCGGTTGGCGGATGCCCGGCCAATATCGCCATCGGCACGGCCCGGCTGGGGCTGAAATCCGCGCTGATCACCCGCGTCGGCAATGAGCAGATGGGGCGCTTCATCCGCGAACAGCTGGTGCGCGAAGGCGTCGACACGGCCGGTATCGCTACCGACAAGGAGCGCCTGACCGCGCTGGTACTGCTCTCAGTCGAGGCCGAGGGCGTCTCCCCGATGATTTTCTACCGCACCGATTGCGCTGATATGGCGCTGTCGGAAGACGATATTGCGGAAGACCATATCGCCTCTTCCCGCGCCATCGTGGTCACCGGCACGCATTTTTCGAGGCCTAATAGCGAGGCGGCGCAGAAAAAAGCGATCCGCTTTGCCAAGGCGCATGGCGGCAAGGTGGTGTTCGATATCGATTACCGCCCCAATCTATGGGGCCTGGCAGGGCATGAGGCCGGGTTTGAGCGCTATGTCGCCTCCGATCATGTGTCGCAGAAATACAAGTCCGTGCTGCCTGATTGCGATCTGGTGGTGGGCACCGAAGAAGAAGTGCTGATCGCCTCGGGCGAGGCCGATCTGCCAGCGGCACTGAAAACCATCCGCTCGCTGACCGCAGCGACCATCGTGCTCAAGCGCGGCGCCATGGGCTGCATCGTCTATGACGGCGCCATTCCCGATGATCTGGAAGACGGCATTGTCGGCGCGGGCTTCCCCATCGAGGTCTATAATGTGTTGGGGGCCGGCGACGCTTTCATGTCGGGCTTCCTGCGCGGCTGGCTCAAGGGCGAAGACCTCAAGACAGCGGCGACCTGGGCCAATGCCTGCGGCGCTTTTGCGGTGTCGCGCCTGATGTGTTCGCCGGAATATCCGAGCTGGACCGAGCTTGAGAGCTTCCTCAGCAAGGGCAGCCCCAAGCGCGCTTTGCGCAATGACGACAATCTCAACCACATCCATTGGGCCACCAATCGCCGCCGCGACTGGCCCAAGCTGATGGCACTGGCGATCGACCATCGCAGCCAGCTCGAAGACATGCCGGGCGCGAAGGAAGAGTCCATAGCCGCCTTCAAGGTGCTGGCCGTGGAGGCCGCCGCGCGCGTTGCCAATGGGCGGCCAGGTTTCGGCATGCTGCTGGATGACAAGCATGGCCGCAAGGCGCTGTTCGCCGCCGAAGCCAAGGGCTTTTGGCTCGCCCGGCCGGTCGAATTGCCCGGATCGCGCCCGCTGCGCTTTGAATTTTCGCAAGACCTGGGTTCGCGCCTGCTCGACTGGCCGGTGGAGCATTGCCTCAAGGTGCTGTGCTTTTTCCATCCCGACGATCCCGCCGCGCTCAAGGCCGAGCAGATCGACAAGCTGCAGGCTGCTCAGGACGCCGCTCGCAAGATCGGCCGCGATATCCTGATCGAAATCATCGCCAGCAAGCATGGCGAGCTCAAAGCCGATACAACGGCGCGGGCGCTAACCGAGCTTTATGATGCGGGTTTGAAGCCCGATTGGTGGAAGCTCGAGCCGCAGGCTGACCGGACGGCATGGGCCGCAGTGGATGCGGTGATCGAAGCGCGCGACCCGTTCTGCCGGGGCGTGGTGCTACTGGGCCTTGAGGCTCCGCAGGCGGCGCTGGAGGCCGGATTTGCGGCGGCGCGGTCATCGCGCACGGTCAAGGGATTTGCCGTAGGTCGCACGATTTTTGCCGAGGCGGCGAGGAAATGGCTGCTGGGCGAGATCGGTGACGAGGAAGCCGTGGCCGATATGGCGCGGCGGTTCGGCGCTCTGGTGGAAATTTGGGAGCGGCTGGGAGAGACGAAGGCGGCATAGCCTTCGCCCTGAGCGACGCCGCGATATACACTAGCCGGGCGAAACCGGTGGACTTTTGAGGAACAGGGCCCATGAGCCAGAACACGATCCGACTAACCATGGCGCAGGCCGTTGCGCGGTTTCTGACGATGCAGAAGACCGTGATTGATGGCGAGACAGTGCCGATTTTTGGCGGGGTGTTCGCCATTTTCGGGCATGGCAATGTGGCCGGGGTGGGTGAGGCGCTGCATGGCATCAAGGACACGTTGCCGACCTATCGGGCGCAGAATGAACAGGGCATGGCCAATGCGGCGATTGCCTTTGCCAAGGCCAGTTTCCGCCAGCGCTTCATGGCGTGTACCTCTTCGATCGGGCCGGGCGCGCTGAACATGGTGACGGCGGCCGCGCTGGCACATGTGAACCGCCTGCCGGTGCTGCTGCTGCCCGGCGATGTGTTTGCCAATCGCCTGCCCGACCCGGTGTTGCAGCAGGTGGAAGATTGGGGCGATGGTTCGATTTCGGCCAATGATTGCTTCAAGCCCGTCAGCCGCTATTTCGACCGCATCACGCGGCCCGAGCAGATCATTCCCGCTTTGCGCCGCGCCATGCAGGTGCTGACCGATCCGGCCGAATGCGGCCCGGTGACGCTCTCGCTGTGCCAGGATGTGCAGGCGGAAGCCTATGATTATCCCGAGAGCTTTTTTGCCGAAAAGGTGTGGGTGCCCCGTCGGGTGATGCCCGATGCCGAGGAATTCGCTGCGGCCGCTGCGGCGCTACGCATGGCCAAGAAGCCGGTCATTATCGCTGGCGGCGGCGTACTCTACTCGCAGGCGACCGAAGCGCTGCGCGTTTTTGCCGAGGGGCATGGCATTCCGGTGATGGAGACACAGGGCGGAAAAAGCGCCCTGCCCCATGACCATCGCCTCAATATGGGTTCGGTTGGCGTTACCGGTTCATCGGCGTCCAACATCTTGGCCGGCGAAGCCGATGTGGTGCTGGCGGTGGGTACGCGGCTGCAGGATTTCACCACCGGTTCCTGGGCGCTATTCCAGAACCCGGACCTCAAGGTTATCGGGCTCAATGTGCAGCCCTTTGACGCACACAAGCATAATGGCCTGCCGCTGGTAGCCGATGCCAAGGTGGGGCTCGATGCGCTTCATGCCGCCCTGCCCGGCTGGATTGTCGATGCCGACTGGACCGAAAAGGCCGAGGCCGGCAAGGAGGAATGGCTTGTTGCCGCCGACAAGGCGACCGCGACGACCAATGCCGAATTGCCTTCGGACGCGCAGGTGATCGGCGCGGTGCAGCGGGCGCGGGAAAACGCCATCGTGGTCTGCGCCGCCGGCGGCCTGCCGGGCGAATTGCACAAGCTCTGGAAGGCCAATCGGCCGGGCAGCTATCATCTCGAATATGGTTTTTCGACCATGGGCTATGAGATTGCCGGCGGGCTGGGCGTGAAGCTGGCGCGGCCCCAGGACGATGTGATCGTCATGGTGGGCGATGGCAGCTATATGATGCTCAATTCCGAGATCGCTTCTTCGATCATGCTGGGCGCCAAGCTCACCATCGTGCTGCTCGACAATGCCGGCTATGGCTGCATCAACCGGCTGCAAATGGCCACGGGCGGCGCCAACTTCAACAATCTGTTGAAGGACACCCACCATGTCACTCTGCCAGGAATCGATTTTGCCGCCCATGCCGCCGCGATGGGCGCCGTGTCGCGCAAGGTGAGTTCGATTGCCGAGCTGGAAACAGCGCTGCAGGAGACCGAAAGCGTCGAGCGGACCACGGTGATCGTGATCGATACCGATGCGCTGATTACCACCGATGAAGGTGGCTATTGGTGGGATGTGGCGGTGCCGGAAGTATCCGACCGGCCGCAGGTCAATGCTGCTCGCGAGGGTTATGTGAAGGCGCTTAAGGCGCAGCGGGCGGGGTAATCCCGAGATCGGAGTACCCCCTCCTAGCCTCCCCCTGATAGGGGGAGGAACCGCATGGTGGGTGTTGAAAGATTTACGAAGGCCCCAATCTGTCCCTCCCCCTATCAGGGGGAGGCTAGGAGGGGGTACTAGGCGCGAATGCGCAGGAGAGACGAATTGAAAGCCAAACTCGGCATGTCGCCCATCGCGTGGTGGAACGACGATCTGGTGGAACTCAGCGATGACGTGTCGCTGGAAGAATGCCTGCGCCAGTCGCGCTCGGCCGGGTTTACCGGCATGGAAAAGGGCCGCCGCTTTCCCGACGATCCCGATGTGATGCTGCCCATCCTGCGGGCAGCTGACGTAACCCTCTGTGGTGGCTGGTTTTCCGGCACGCTGGTCGATGAGGAACTGGCCGCCAATAAGGCGCGCATTCAGCCGATGATCGAGCTGTTCAAGGCGGTCAATGCCCCCTGCATCGTTTATGGCGAAGTGGGCCGCTCCATTCAGGGCAAGCGCGAAATCCCGCTGGCGCAGAAGGCCAAGCTGGGCGACGCCGAGATGGTGGCCTATGCCAAAAAGGTCACCGAGTTTGGCGAATGGTGTGCCGATCAGGGCATGCCGCTGGCCTATCACCACCATATGGCCGCCGTGGTCGAGACCGAGCCCGAGCTGGATGCCTTTATGAAGGCGTCGGGCGCGGGCATTCCGCTGCTACTCGATGCGGGGCATCTGGCTTTTGCCGGCGGCGATGTATTGCGGGCCATAGACAATCATCATGCCCGGATCAGCCATGTGCATGTGAAGGACATTCGCCGTTCAGTGGTGGATGGGCTGGATCGCACCAAGCAGAGTTTTCTCGATGCGGTGGCGCTGGGCGCCTTCACCGTGCCGGGCGATGGCTCGCTGGATTTCGCCGCCATCGTGCAGAAATTTGCCGATTATGGCTATGAAGGCTGGTTTGTCGTCGAGGCCGAGCAGGACCCCAAGGCCAATCCGCCGCTGCGCATGGCGCAGGTGGGCCATAAGGAGCTGATGCGCGTGATGACAGCCGCCGGCTACACCGTCGAAACCGAGGGCTTTCCCAAGGGGTGAGTTTTCGCGCCGCGATATGCTAAAGGCTGGTCAGATTTCTTAAAAACAAGGCGGATCGGTTTTGAAAGCAGACGACCTTAAATGGTTCAAGCCCCTGTGGCGGCGCGTTGCCATCACCGGGTTTCTGGCGGTGTGGTGCGCCTGGGAATGGATCTTCAATCAGGAGCCATTCTGGGGCGTGCTGGTGGGCGCGGCTTTGCTCTATTCGCTCTACAATTTCTTTTACGCCTTCCCCAAGGAGGAGCCCCTCGATGAGCAAACCCAATCTGCGCGTCCGCCCGAAAGCGAAGACGGGCCTGGTTCATGATGTAAATCCGGCTTCGGCCGGCTGGACCTATGTGGGCTTTGCCCTGCACAAGCTGGCCGAAGGCGAAGTTGCCGGCGGCGAGGCCGGAACACAGGAATTGTGCCTGGTGCTGGTCAGCGGCAAGGCGCGGATTTCGGTCGATGGCGTCGATCTGGGGGAATTGGGCGAGCGCATGACCCCGTTCGAGGGCGCGCCCTGGGCGGTTTATGTGCCCATGGGCAGCGAGTGGGTAGCGGACGCGACCACGGCGCTGGAACTGGCGGTATGCGCCGCGCCGGGTGGCGGGGACTTCAAGACGCGCGTGATTGCGCCGGGCACCCATCCGCAGCTGCACCGCGGCAAGGGCGCCAATATCAGGCATGTCTACAATATCATGCCCGAGGATGACGGCGCGGCCCATTCTCTGCTGGTGGTGGAAGTAATCACCCCGCAGGGCAATACCTCGTCCTATCCGCCGCATAAGCATGATCAGGACAATTTGCCCCATGAGAGCCTGCTGGAAGAGACCTATTTCCACCGGCTCAATCCACCGCAGGGCTTTGCCATGCAGCGGGTTTATACCGATGACCGCAGCCTTGATGAGGCGCTGGTGATCGAGGATGGCGACGTGACGCTAGTGCCCAAGGGCTATCACCCGGTGGCGACCACGGCGGGTTATGACCTCTATTATCTCAATGTGATGGCTGGGCCCAAGCGGGTGTGGAAGTTCCACAATGCGCCGGAACATGAGTGGCTGTTGAAGTAAGGGGATACCCCCTCCTAGCCTCCCCCTGATAGGGGGAGGGACCGCCTTGTGGTTAGAACGCGATCCAGCTCCAAGTGTGGAGAGATCCCTCCCCCTATCAGGGGGAGGTTAGGTGGGGGTACTCCGATCCCCTAGCGCCCCTGGAACGTCGACGTATCCGCCAACACCCCAAGCACTTCGCTGACCTTCACAGCCCGGCCTTCCTTGACCGACTTCAGCGCAGCATCCGCCAGCGCCAGTGCAATCAAACCATCCAAACCACTCGGCGAAGCCGGAGATTTTGATTCAACGGCATCCACGAAGGTGCTGATTTCACGCGCATAAGCGTCGGTATAGCGGGTCATGAAGAAGTCGTGCAGTGGCGGGCGGGTATAGCCGGTGGCGTTGGCGACTTCGATGGAGACCGGGCGCTGGTTTTCGGCCGAGACGGCGCCTTTGGAGCCGTGCACTTCGATGCGCTGGTCATAGCCATAGGTGGCGCGGCGCGAATTGGAGATGGTGGCGTGCTTGCCCGAGGCGGTCGAGAGCATCACCGAGACGCTGTCATAATCGCCGGCCGCGCCAATGGCCGGATCGACCAGCACGGAGGCCTGGGCGGTGACGGTGTCGATCTCTTCGCCGAGCAGGAAGCGGGCCATGTCGAAATCGTGGATGGTCATGTCGCGGAAAATGCCGCCCGAGCGCTTGATGTAGTCGACCGGCGGGGCGCCGGGGTCGCGCGAGACGATGGTGACCATTTCGACGTCACCGATCTCGCCCTTGGCGATCACATCATGCACGGCCATGAAATGGGGGTCAAAGCGGCGGTTGAAGCCGACCATGAGAGTGGCGCCTTCGGCATCGACCACCTTAAGGCAGGCTTTGACGCGCTCGACATTGAGGTCGATCGGCTTCTCGCAGAAGATGGCCTTGCCGGCGCGCGAGAACTGCTCGATCAGATCGGCATGGGTGTCGGTGGGGGTGCAAATGACCACGGCGTCGATGTCGGCTGAGGACAGGATTTGCTCGATGGTGCGGACTTCGCAGCCATATTGGCCGGCGATATCGGTGGCGGCCTTTTCGAAAGCGTCGGCCACGGCCACCAGCTGGGCGGTTGGATTGGACGAGATGGCCTTGGCATGCACCTTGCCGATGCGGCCGGCGCCGAGCAGGCCGAAACGAACAGTCATTTGATAGTCTCCGGGTAGTGGCGCCGGGAGGTGGCGCGATGCGTTAACAAAATGCCTGGGCGGTTATCCGAGGCTTCCCATCCACCGCGCCTTCCTCGGGCCTGACCCGAGGATCACTCGCCGCTTATGCCATGCTGGAAGCGGCCCTCGGGTCAGGCCCGAGGGAGGCGCGGTGGTGGTTTTGGCATGGAGGAACGGCAAATCAAACCTTCTTCCGCTTCCTTTGCCGGTATTGGTCGGCGACCACGGCGGCGACGATGATCATGCCCTTGATGATCTCCTGATAGTAGGCGTCGACACGCAGGAAGGTGAAGCCGGAGGTCATGGTCCCCAGAATAATGGTGCCGATGACCGTGCCGGTGATGCGCCCCTGCCCGCCCGCCAGCGAGGTGCCCCCGATGACGGCGGCAGCGATGGCGTCGAGCTCATACATCACGCCCATGCCGGCCTGTGCCGTCTGGGCGCGGGCGGCGGTCACGAGCCCCGCAAGGCCGGCCAGCATGCCGGCAATGGCATAGACCTTGATCAGGTGCTTTTCGATATTGATGCCCGAAACGCGAGCCGCCTGCGGATTGGCGCCGATGGCATAGGTGAATTTGCCATAGCGGGTGTAGCGCAGGGCGATGTGAAAGATCAGCGCCACCACAAGGAAGATCACCACCGGCCAGATTCCCATGCCAATGAAGGTGAATTCGGGCGTGAGACCGGAAACCGGCTGCCCCTTGGTGTACCATTTGGCGACGCCGCGGGCCGACACCATCATGCCCAAAGTGGCAATGAAGGGCGGGATTTTGGTGTAGGAAATCAGCGAACCATTGATAATGCCGGCCAATGTGCCGATAGCGAGACCGATGACCAGCGGGATGACGACCGGCAGGCCGACCAGCGCCGGATAGACTGGGCGGGCCCAATCGGCTGACTGCGCAAAGCTGGCGGCAATCATGGCCGTCATGCCTACGACGGAGCCGGAGCTGAGGTCGATGCCGCCGGTGATGATCACCTGAGTGACGCCCACCGCGATAATGCCGACCACCGAGACCTGCAGGATCATGATGGTCAGCCGCTGCTGATTGAGCAGGAAGGACTGGCCGATGAAAATCCAGCCGAGCAGCTCGAAAGTCAGCGCAATGCCGGCCAGCACGAGCAGGATGGACAGCTCGGTGGGCAATTTGCGCCGGCGCGGCCGCGGGGCTGCGAGAGTATCTGATGTCATGGTCATGGCTGGGTCCTCCCGGCAGTCGATGTGTCTTGTATTGGCGCGCCTTCACCTCTCCCTCCGGGGGAGAGGTCGACCCTTCTTAGGGGCGGGTGAGGGGGCCTTTTCTTGAGGCGGTGCGAGGGGAAGGCCCCCTCACCCGGCCTTTGGCCGACCTCTCCCCCAAAGGGAGAGGTGAAGTATGCCGATGCTTCCGAAACCAGCGTCATCATCGTGCCGCCAAATCCATGATCTTGACCTGGTCGGCCTCGGCACGATCCAAAAAACCCGTCGCGCGGCCATGGTGCATCACCATGATGCGATCGCTCATGCCCAGCACTTCAGGCATTTCCGAGGAAATCATGATCACCGCCACGCCCTGGCGGGCGAGCTGGGTGACGAGCTTGTGAATTTCCGCCTTGGCGCCGACGTCGATGCCGCGGGTCGGTTCGTCGAGGATGAGGATTTTCGGATTGGTCAGCAGCCAGCGGCCGATCAGCACCTTTTGCTGGTTGCCGCCGGAGAGGTTTTCCACCCGTTCATCGAGGCTTGGCGTCTTGACGCGCAGCTTCTGGCTCATCTCCTCGCAGGTGCGCGACAGCTCGCTTTGGGTGACGAAGCCGAACCGCGTATAGCCATCCTGCAGCACTGCGAGCTGCATGTTTTCCTGGATATCGAGCGCCAAGAGGCACCCGGTTTCCTTGCGGTCTTCGGTGATGAAGGCCATGCCATGCTGAATGGCCACGGTGGGCGTATCGATGGAGACCGGCCGGCCATTGATGGCGATGGAGCCGCTGCTGGCCGGCGTCACGCCGAACAGGGTCTCGGCCACATTGGAGCGGCCCGAACCGACCAGCCCGGCAATGCCCAGAATTTCCCCGGCCCGCACGTCGAATGTAATGTCGGAGAAGACGCCCTTGAGGCTCAAATCCTTGACCGACAGCACCACATCGCCAATCGGCACCTCTTCCTTGGGGAACATCTGGGTAATTTCGCGCCCCACCATCATGCGGATGATGTCGTCGCGCGTCACATCGGTCGAGGCATGGGTGCCGATATAGCGGCCGTCGCGAAACACCGAGAACTCGTCGGCGATCTCGAACAGCTCGTTCATCTTATGGGTGATGTAGATGATGCCCTTGCCCTGACCGCGCAGGTCGCGAATGATCGCGAAGAGGTGCGCCACCTCGGTTTCGGTCAGGGCCGACGTGGGCTCGTCCATGATGAGCACATCGCTCTCATAGGACACGGCCTTGGCGATTTCGACCATCTGCCTATTGGCAACGGAGAGCGTGGAAACCTGCACTTCGGGATCGATATCGATATTGAGCCGCTTGAACAGCTCGGCCGTCTGGCGATTGAGCTGGCCGTGATCGACAAAGCCGAAGCGGGTCAGTGGCTCGCGCCTGATCCAGATGTTTTCCGCCACGCTCATATAGGGCATCAGGTTGAGTTCCTGATGGATCATGGCAATGCCGTTTTCGAGCGCATCGAGCGGCGATTTGAGCCTTATGTCCATGCCGCGCAGCTTCACCTCACCGCTATCGGGGGTGTAGATGCCGGCGATGATCTTCATCAGCGTGGATTTGCCGGCGCCGTTCTCGCCCATCAGGGCATGAACCGTACCGGGGCGGAGTTTCAGCGACACATCGTCGAGCGCCACGACGCCGGGGAATTCCTTGCGCGCATTGGAGATTTCCAGCAGCAGCGGCGCATTGGGCACCGCCCCGCTCTCGCGCACCGCACGCATTGTCTGCGGACTGACCATTGCTGCCTCCCCTATTTGCTCCGAAGAGAGCAATTTCCACAATGTCATTCCCGCGAAAGCGGGAACCTCTGTTTACTGACCCCGCATCGCCAACGGAGGTTCCCGCTTTCGCGGGAATGACCCGGTGGGTGCTCATGAAGCGGCTCTGGTGCTCCCCTCCCCCTTGAGGGGAGGGGCCGGGGGTGGGGGTCCACCGGTGAACACTAAGCCACCCCCACCCCCAGCCCTCCCCTCAAGGGGGAGGGAAGGATAGAACCGCCGCATCGAGCCCTCAGTTCTTGCTCTGATAATCCGCCAGATTGGCCGGGGTCACCAGCTCGAACGGCACCCAGACTTCGCGCTCCACGGCTTCGCCGCGCGACAAAGCGAGAGCCGCGTCCAGCGCGCCCTGCCCCTGCCCCGCAGCATTCTGGAACACGGTCACATCGAGATCGCCCGCTTCCATGGCGGCCAGGGCGTCCTGGGTGGCGTCGACGCCGCCCACGATCATGGTGCCCATATCGACACCGGCGGCCTTGAGCGCCTGGATGGCGCCGATGGCCATTTCGTCATTATTGGCCACCACGGCATCGAACTGGATGCCGGCAGAGAGCCAGTTGGCCATCAGGTCGGCGCCCTGCTGGCGGGACCAGTTTGCCGTCTGCTCTTCAGCGATCTTCATGAAGGAGCATTCGGGCGTGGCGATCACGTCATGCACGTCCTGGGTGCGCTGGCGGGCGGCCTGGTTGGACAGTTCGCCCATCATCACTACGATATTGGCTTCGGTCTTGCCCGCTTCGGTCAGGAGGCGGCAGACTTCCTTGGTCTCGAGCGTGCCGGAATCGACTTCGTTGGACGCCACGAAAGCCTGCTTTTCGGGCAGGGTATCGAGATTGACAGGCTGGCGATTGACATAGACCAGCGGAATGCCCGCATCGGCGGCCAGCTGGGACATCGGCGCCGTCGCGTCGGTATCCACGGCATTGACGATGATGGCATCGACGCCCGAAGCGATGAAATTCTGGATCTGGCTCATCTGCTTGGACACGTCATTCTGCGCGTCCTCGACTTGCAGCTCGACGCCTTCCAGCGTGCCGGCATAGTCGCTCATGCCATTGCGCAGCACGGTCAGGAAATTGTCGTCGAAGGCGGCCATGGTGACCCCGACGGTTTCGGCCATGGCAGCGCCGGTAAAGCCGGTCAGCATGGTGGTCGCCAAGGCGGCCATTACGATTTTCTTCATTGCTCTTTCTCCTCCAAGAGAGCCGGGCGTCCGGTTTCGCCCCCGATGTTCCGGATGTTCCCTTTTCGGGAATTGTTTGGTCAGGCGGCCCTCTCCTTGAGCCCCGAGACGATGAAATTCATGCTCTGACGCAATGCAGCGGCCGGATCGGGCAGATGGCGCAGCTCCTCGGCAAAGGGTTCGAACGAGAGCGGGCCACTGTAGCCCCCTGCCCGCAGCGCGGCGATCTGTTCGAGATTGCCGAGCCGGTCCCTGGGACCGACCAGCAAGCGGTGGCTATCGCGCATGTCAGCAATAGCGATGGCTGGGTCGTCGACGCCGGAAATATGGATGAGCCCGGTCCGGTCCGGGAACAGGTCAGGCTCGCCGGCCAGATGGTGGTGGAAGGTGTCGTGGGTCAGCCGGAAGACGTCGCGGCCATTGGCATTTTCGATGGCGGTGACAGCCTCGCGTTTGGAGCGCAGCGAGCAGGATTCAAAGCCCAGGCACTCGACCAGGCCGATAAGTCCCCGTTCGCGCAAGATTGGCGCGATAGATGCTAACAGTCTGCTAGCATTTTCTATCCGCTGGCTGGCCTCTGCGATGGCGCCGTCATTGGCCGCGACCAGCACCAGGGCCTGTGCGCCGGCGGCTGCGGCATAGTCGGCCAGGGCTTCGGCTTCGGCCAGGCGGGTGTCGGACCATTGATTGAATTTTTGCAGGGCGTTGATGGAAATGATGGTCACATCATTGCCTTCCGCAAGTGCCCGCACCTCGGCTGCCGTTGTGCCGTCGAGGATGGCGTTGCCGGCAATATCGTTGCGGATTTCGACTCGGGGCGCGCCCAATTGACGGGCCAGCGCGAAGAATTCGGACAGCCGGAGCTGCGGCGCGGTCATGTGGTTGATGGCAAAATCCATCGCCTGGCTGGTCGGCACGCCGATACTCCCTGGATCGCCGGGCATTCGACCCGATCTTCATTGTCACAAATGAAATACTGGTTCTGTTCTATTGTCAATGCGGAATGTTCATTCCAAAATATGACAGAATGGACGGCCTAAACCGCGATCAAACGGAATATTCGTACGACTGCAAACGTTTCAGGCGGTGGCGCTAGATGGAGAGATTGGGGTACCCCCTCCTAACCTCCCCCTGATAGGGGGAGGGATCTCTCCACTCTTGGAACGCGATCAAGTCCCAACCACAAGGCGGTCCCTCCCCCTATCAGGGGGAGGCTAGGAGGGGGTACCCACGCCTCTAAATGTTCTCCGACACAAAAATATCGAACGGCAAGAAGGTCTGGCCGGGGGAATCGGCGGCGGGGTGAGCCAGCGCTGATGCCATGAGGCTCACAGTGCTGGGGCCCAGTGCGGCCAGGGGAGTACCGATGACAGCCGTAGCGATATTGTCGGCCAGGGCGGCGTGGGTCACGGGATTGAGTTCGTTGCAGACCAGGGCGATGCGGCCGGCCATGCCCTCTTCGCGCAGGGCGCTGATGACGCCTTCGGTGCCGCCGCCCGCCACATAGATTGCCGTCAGATCAGGGTGGCGGCGCAGCAGATCGAGCGTTGCTTCATGGGCAAGCGCACCATCTTCCAGGCTGACCTGGGTGTCGACGATGGAGAGATCCGGCGCGGTCTCGCGCAGATAGGAGCGGAAGCCGATTTCGCGCATTTCGTGGCCGTGAAAGCGGTGACTGCCGACAAAGACCACAACCTTGCCCGGCGCTTTCGACGAGCGGGCGATCAGCCAGCCGGCGGTGCGGCCGACCTTACGATTATTGGTGCCGATATAGCCCCGGCGCACACCGCTGGCGAAATCGGACAGCAGGGAAAAGACCGGTTTTCCCATGGCCTCAATCTCCTGCACCGCGGCGGTGACGGCGGGATGATCCACGGCCACCATGGCAATGGCATCGACGCGCGGCGCCATTTCCGCCAGGCGGGCAGCGATTTCGGGCGGGGTCTGGTTGGCGAGGAAGGCGATATGGGGCGTGGCGCGGAACTGCGTCGGCGCGGCGCAGGCCTGTTGCAGGGCCGTGGCGACATCCTGATAGAATAATTGATCCGGCCGTTGCAGCAGAAAGCCCAACCGGTAATGCGGCAGGTTCTGCTCGAGCCGCCGGCGGATAAGTCCGGAGCCGTGATAGCCGATCTGCTCGGCGGCATCGAAGACCCGCTGCGCGGTTTCCTGGCGCACCGGCAAGCGGCCATTGAGCACCCGATCGACCGTGGCGACGCTCAGATCGGCAATGCGGGCAATATCGGCAACAGTCGGGCGGCGGGCCAAGGCGGGCTCCTGCAAGTTCCCATCATCATGGCACACATGATGATGATGCAAATGATAGAAACCATCATGCGCCGATTGCCGAAAAATCGCAAGTTTGCCATGAAGGTGAGACGCCGCAGAGCCAGGGAGGACGCCAATGAGCGCAAAACGCGACTACAGCCTGCTCGGCCCCAGCTCGGAAGCCGCCGTGGCCAACGGTTTGGCGGCCGCCGAGTGGTATCACACCGATGTCGACCGCAAGCAGATGAAGGCGCTGATGCAGCGCTCGGACGGGCCGGCAATCCGCGATACCGTCATCTGGCTGGGAGCCATGCTGGTGCTGGCGGCGGGCGGCATTTATTTCTGGGGCAGCTGGTGGGCCGTGCCATTTTTCCTTGGTTATGGAGTACTTTACGGCTCAGCCTCGGACTCGCGCTGGCATGAATGCGGGCATGGCACGGCATTCAAGACGCGCTGGATGAACAATGCGGTCTACCAGATGGCCTGCTTCATGATCATGCGCAATCCGGTGACCTGGCGCTGGAGCCATGCCCGGCACCATACCGACACCGTGATTGTTGGCCGCGACCCGGAAATCGCGGTGATGCGGCCGCCTGATCTGTTCCGGGTGATCCTCAATTTCTTCGGCATTCTCGATGCCGGCTACGCCATGCTCGACATGGTGCGCAACGCGGCAGGCGTGGTGACGCCGGAGGAAAAGAGCTTCATCCCCGAAATGGAGCATTCCAAAGTGATCCGCGTGGCGCGCATCTGGTTGGCTATCTATCTGGCAACAATAGCGCTTTCAGTCTGGATGGGGTCCATCCTGCCGCTGATGCTGATCGGCCTGCCCCGGCTTTATGGCGCCTGGCACCATGTGTTAACCGGCCTGCTCCAGCATGGCGGGCTAGCCGACAACGTGACCGATCACCGGCTCAATTCCCGCTCGGTGCTGATGAATCCGGTGAGCCGGTTCATCTATTGGAACATGAACTACCATGTGGAGCACCACATGTTTCCCATGATCCCCTATCACGCCCTGCCGCAGCTGCACGAGCTGATCAAGCATGACCTGCCGGCGCCCAATGCTTCAATTTTGGATGGCTATCGCGAGATGGTGCCGGCCTTCCTGCGGCAATTGCGGAATGAGGACTACTTCCTGAAGCGTGAGCTACCGGCGACGGCCAAGCCGTATCGGGAGGAGTTGCATAATGGGGTGGCGGCGGCGTGAGGGGAGCCCCTCACACTAGTGACGCCTGTCGCAGCGTCATTCTCGCTTTCGCGGGAATGCCGCGGTGGGTGGGCGGGCGTCGAAACGGATCGAGCGTTTGAGGACACGGAATGACCGAGTGGATTGAGGCTTGTGGAATCGACGATGTGGACGAGGAGGATGTGATCCGCTTTGACCATGGGGGGCGGGTTTATGCGATTTATCGCAGCCTCGAGGACATCTATTTCGCCACGGACGGGCTGTGTACGCATGAGCAGATCAGCCTGGCCGATGGGCTGGTGATGGACGACATCATCGAATGCCCCAAGCACAATGGACGGTTCAATTACAAGACGGGCGAGGCCAAGGGCGCGCCGGTGTGTGTGAATCTGCGGACCTACCCGGTGAAGGTTGAAGGCGGGGCGGTGTTTATCGAGGTTTAGGCGCGATCTGCCCTCCTTCCCCCTTGCGGGCAGGGAATTGAATCGGGCTCTCGGGTTATTGGGGATGAGACTATGAGCCAGCATTTCGTAATCGTTGGCGCCGGAGAGGCCGGGGCGCGGGCGGCTGTTGCCCTGCGGGAGCAGGGTTTTGATGGCGATGTGACGCTGGTGGGTGGGGAGAGCCACCTGCCCTATGAGCGACCGCCGCTGAGCAAGGAGGGCATGCTGGCCGAGCTGTTTGCCGCCAAGACGATTGCGACGGCGGAGAACCTGGCTGAGGCGGGCATTGCGTTTCGTGGTGGCTTTTCTGTTGCCGGCATCGACCGGGCGGGCAAGCGGCTCGAGGGCGTGGATGGGCGCGCCATTGGCTATGACAAATTGCTGTTGGCGACCGGGGCGGCGCCGCGGCGTTTGCCGGGGGTTGAGGGCGAGCGGATCGTTTATCTAAGAACGATTGAGGATGCGCTGCGACTGCGTGGGGCGCTGGGCGTGGGCAGGCATTTGGCTGTCATTGGCGGCGGGTTCATTGGGCTGGAGCTGGCAGCGAGTGCGCGGCAGCGCGGCGCGGAGGTGACGCTGATCGAGGCCCTGCCCCGGTTGTTGTCGCGCGGGGTGCCCGAGGCGATGGCGCGGCAGATTGAGGCGCGGCATCTAGCGGGTGGCGTGGCGCTGGTGTTTGGCGATGGCATTGCCGGAATTGCCAGCGGGGCGGAGAGCGCGGTGGTGACGTTGGCGAGCGGGCGGCGGATTGAGGCCGATCTGGTGCTGGTGGGGATCGGGGCTGTGCCCAATGTGGCGCTGGCGGAGGGGGCTGGGCTGGCCGTCGAAAATGGGATTGCGGTGGACCGGCATTTGGCAACGGGGGATGCCGATATCTTTGCGGCGGGGGATTGCTGCTCGTTTCCGCTGGAGATTTATGGCGGGCGGCGGGTGCGGCTGGAAAGTTGGCGCAATGCGCAGGACCAGGGCAATTTGGCGGCGCGGAATATGCTGGGGGCCGGTGAAGCGGTTTCCAGCGTGCCGTGGTTTTGGTCGGATCAGTATGAGCTGACCTTGCAGATTGCGGGGCTGAGTGACGAGGGAGCGACGATAGTCCGGCGGGAATTGGGGGATGGGGCGAGCATTTTGTTTCATCTCAGCGCCGATGGGCGGCTGGTGGCGGCGAGCGGGCTGGGTGTGGGGAATGCGGTGGCGCGGGATATTCGGCTGGCGGAGATGCTGATTGGGAAGGGCGCGCGGCCGGATGTGGCGGCGCTGGGGGATGCAGGGGTGAAGTTGAAGGGGTTGTTGGCGGCGGCGTGAGGTTTTTAGGGGATACCCCCTCCTAGCCTCCCCCTGACAGGGGAGGGATCTCTCCACTCTTGGAGTGAGATCGAGTTCCAACCACAAGGCGGTCCCTCCTCCTATCAGGGGGAGGTTAGGTGGGGTATCCTCTGATATCGAATATGCGGAAGCATACCCCCACCCTGCTCGCTTCAACGGACTTAGCTAAGGCTAAGTCCTATCTCGCTTCCCTCCCCACAAGGGGGAGGGTGAGCCGACTGACAGCCCGGTGCTGAGGCCGACGCTACCCCTTCCCCGCTTTTGCCTTGGCTTCGGCCATCCAGCCACTGAAGCGTTGGAAGAGGCGGGCGAAGGTGACGAGGTCTTCTTCGGGCCAGCCGCCCAGGGCTTCGGCGAAGATGCGCCATTTATAGGTGCGGATGGCGGTGGCGTATTGCTGGCCGCGCTCGGTAAGTTCGAGACCGATGCGGCGGGCATCGGATTGCGAGGCGACCCGGCGCACGATGCCTTTTTCCACGGCGTCGGCCACGACCCGGCTGGCGCGCGAAGGGTCGACATTGAGGCGCTCGGCGATGAGGCCGACGGTGGCCTCGCCGCCCTCGATGGCGCAGAGTTCCAGGGCGCTCAGGATTTCGAGATCAGCGACATCGATATCGAGCTTGAGGTCGCGCAGCGCCATGCGTCCCATTTCGCGGCGCTGCATGGAGCGGCGGATATGGATCATGACATGGTCGATATCCATCGTCGCCTGCGCGGCGGCGGGCGTCAGACCCAGCTCGATGAGGTGTGCAAGGTGGCTTGCGCGGGCGTCGCTCTCAGACTTGGCCATATTATTCCGTTGCGTTTGTCATATATGTGCTATTGACATATAATTGACTCTAGCACATTTTGGCGCAAATTCAACAGGTGCCGCCATGACAGAAACCGCTCCCGCCCTCACGCAACGCCGAAAAATAGCGATTTATGTCTCGGTGCTGGTGGGTATGTTCATGGCCTCGCTCGATATGCAGATCGTGGCGACGGCGCTGCCCACTATCGCGGCTGATCTGGGGAAGCTGGAATTGTTCGGCTGGGTGGGCGCGGCCTATCTGCTCGCGACAGCGGCGGTGACGCCATTCTACGGCAAGCTGGGCGATCTGTTCGGGCGCAAGAAGGTGTTCATGGTAGCGATCGGGCTGTTCGTCATCGGCTCGGTGGCGTGCGGTTTTGCCTGGTCGATGGAAAGCCTGATTGCGGCGCGCGTGCTGCAGGGGCTGGGCGGCGGTGGGCTGATGACCTCGGCTTTCGGCATCATTGCGGACCTGTTCGAGCCGCGCGAGCGGGCGAAGTACCAAGGCTATAGCTCGGCGGTGTTTACGCTGTCGGGACTAATCGGGCCGGTGGCGGGCGGGATTATCAGCCAGGCGATTGGGTGGGAATATATCTTCCTGATCAATCTGCCGATCGGCATTGCGGTGATTGCGGTGCTGGCTTTCGTGATGCCCAGCTTCGAGACGGGGCGGCAGCCGAGCATTGATTATCCGGGTGGCTTGCTGTTGGCGGGCGCGGTGACGGCGACGGTGTTCTGGGCCGAGGAAGCGCTGGGCGGCGGCTATGGCGGGGTGATGGTTTACCTGCTGCCGGTGATCGCCATTGCCGCTATCATCGGCTTCGTGCTGGTGGAAAGGCGGGCGGTGGAGCCCATTGTGCCGCTGCATGTGCTGGGGAACCGGACCATTGCGCTGTCGCTGGCGATTTCGGTGATTTCGGGCGTGGCGACGCTGGGCATGCTCAATTATTTCGCGCTGTTCCTGCAGACGGTAACCGGGCTGCCGCCTGCCTATGCGGGGCTATTGTTCCTGCCCTCGTCGGTGGGGTCGCTGGTGGCCTCGATCGGGACAGGGTTTATCGTCGCGCGGACGGGGCGGTACAAGCCGTTTCCAGTGGCAGCGATGGCGCTGGGTGTGCTGGTGATGCTGGCCTTTGCCACGGTGCATGCGACGACGCCGATCTGGGTGATCGGAATTTTGATGTTCTTCTTCTCGTTTTCGATCGGACTGCAGATGCAGACGCTGATGGTGGCCGTGCAATCCTCGGCGCCACGGCGGGATGTGGGCGCGGCCACGGGGACACTGACACTGGCGCGGATGATCGGGGCTTCGCTGGGGCTGGCGGCCAATGGCGGGATTTTGACTGCGGGGCTGGCGCGGGGACAGGCCGGGATATCGGCGGAGACGTTGGCTTTGATGCCGGGCACGATGAGCGAGATGACGCCGGCAGCGATTGCTACTCTGCCCGCTGCGGCGGCGCAGGAGGTGGTGGAGGTGTTTGCGACTGCGTTTGGGTCGGTGTTTTATTTTGGCGCGGGGTTGTTTGCCGTGGGGCTGATCTGCGCGGCGTTCATCGAGAACAAGAAGCTGGAGCAGCATGCGACTGAGCCGGGACCGCAGGTGGCGGTGGCGGAGTAGGGCTTACTCTCGGGGCGCCCTCCTCCACCCCTCTTCCCCATCAAGGGGAGGGTGAGCCCGGTGGGGTGGGGTTGGCATTGTGCCCGATCAGGTCTCTCGTGCGCGTTCCAGGATGCGTTTGCATTCGAGGAGTTCGCGCAGGACGTCGGAGAGTTTGTCGCGGGATTCGCGGTCGAGGGCGGGGCTGGCGTGCATGACGGCTTCTTCGACTTCCGCCTCGTCGCCGGCTTCCTCGGCCATTTCGATCAGGGGGAGCAGCTCTTCGACGGGGCGGCCTTCACCCACGGCGATGACGTAGCGGCTGCCCTGATCCTTGAGGATGCGCTGGACGCCCTTGATGGTGAAACCCTGATCATAGAGCAGATGGCGGATGCCGCGGAGCAGAAGCACGTCTTCTGGGCGGTAGTAACGGCGGCCGCCGCCGCGCTTCAGCGGCTTGATGGTGGCAAAGCGAGTTTCCCAGAAGCGCAGGACATGCTGTGGCAGGTCGAGCTCTTCGGCTGCTTCAGAGATGGTCCGGAATGCGTCGGGTGACTTATCCACGGTTGGCCATAGACTCGCTGAAATGCCTTATTTTCCAGCGCCGACCATAGACTTGTTGATCTTGGACTTCAACACGTTGCTGGGTTTGAACACAAGAACCTGCCGCGGAAGGATAGGAACCTCCTCGCCGGTCTTGGGATTCCGGCCGATGCGCTCGTTCTTGGAACGCACCTGAAACGAGCCGAAAGATGACAATTTGACGTTGGCGCCGGTGATCAGGGCATCGCCGATCAACTCAAGCACACGTTCCACCAATTCGGCCGACTCGGTTCTAGAAAGTCCAACGGTGCCGTAAACTGCTTCGGCAAGATCTGCCCGCGTTACCGTCTTCTGCGTCATTCGCACCCCCGTGTTGCCAACAGGGCAAAATCCCCAGGCTGGGACAGCAGCAATGGCGTCCCTGATACACTTGTTCCGGCACGGCCTGTTACGGGCAGCGCCACACAGCGGGATCCTTCCCTACGCCCCGGCGCTTCCTGCCAGCCCAAAAAACGGGCAGATTTCTGCGCGGGGTTCCTCCGACGGCATGGACACTAACGCCTTGAAACGGCTGAGGTCAATGCGGCCTTTGGCCTGTTACCAGCGAATAAGCGAGGCGCCCCAGGTGAAACCGCCCCCCATGGCCTCAAGCATGACCAGATCGCCCGGCTTGATCCGGCCATCGGCCACCGCGGCGCTCAGCGCCAACGGCACGGAGGCGGCGGACGTATTGGCGTGACGGTCGACAGTGACGATAACCTTTTCGGGTGGCAGGCCAAGCTTGGCCCCTGCCCCATCGATAATGCGCCGATTGGCCTGGTGGGGCACGAACCAGTCGAGATCGGCCACGGTGTAGCCCGATTTCTCCAGCGCGGCGTAGACGACGTCGGTGATCTTGCCCACGGCGTGGCGGAAGACTTCGGGGCCCTGCATATGGACATGGCCGGTGGTGCCGGTGGAGGACGGGCCGCCATCGACGTAGAGCTTGTCCCAATAGTGGCCATCGGACCGCAAGGCCGAGGCCAGCACGCCGCGTTCGGGGGCATCGTCGGCCAGTTCAATTCGCTCCATGATGGCAGCGCCGGCGCCATCGCCGAAAAGAACGCAGGTCGAGCGATCGGTCCAATCGAGCAGGCGCGAGAACGTCTCGGCGCCGATAACCAGGGCACGATTGGCGAGGCCATTCTTGAGATAACTGTCGGCGGTGGCCACGGCATAGACGAAACCGGAACAGACCGCCTGGATATCGAAGGCCATGCCATGATGCATGCCCAGCTTCATTTGCACGAGGGTAGCAGCGGCCGGGAAGGTATAGTCGGGTGTGGTGGTGGCGACGATGATGAGATCGATATCGTCCGGCGTGACGCCGGCATTGGCCATGGCCTGGCGGGCCGCCTCGACGGCAAGGTCAGAGGTGAACTGCCCTTCGGCCGCTATGTGGCGCTCCTTGATGCCGACACGCTGCTGGATCCATTCGTCGGATGTATCGACCATGGTCGCCAGTTCGGCGTTGGTGAGGATTCGCTCAGGAAGATAGCCGCCGACACCGCGGATGATGGAACGCGTCTTGGTCACGCCGGTTTCGCCTCAGATTCGGTCACGGGAGCGGCCTGGACCGCTTGGACGGGAAAGCGCTTCATTGTCTCCCCGATCTTGTCGATCAGGTGGCTGCGCGCCATTTCATAGGACAGGCCCAGGGCACTTTTATAGCCAATTTCGTCAGTGCCGCCGTGCGATTTGATCACAATACCATTGAGCCCCATGAATACCCCGCCATTGACGGTGCGCGGGTCCATCTTGCGGCGCAGGGCATTGAGCGCCGACATGGCAAAGAAGGCGCCGATGCGGCTCATCAGATTGGATTTGAGGGCGGAGGACAGGTAGCGCCCCACCTGGCGGGCGGTGCCTTCGGCGGTCTTGAGGGCGATATTGCCGACAAAGCCCTCGGTGACCACGACATCGACAGTGCCCTTGCCGATATCGTCGCCTTCGACAAAGCCATGATAGGTGAAGCCGGCGCCGCTGGCCTGGGCGAGAATCTTGCCCGCATCCTTGATCGAATCGAGGCCCTTGACCTCTTCGGTGCCGACATTGAGCAGGCCCACGCTGGGCATGTCATCGTCGAACAGGCAGCGCGCGAGCGCCGAGCCAAGAATGGCGTAATCCACCAATTGCTGGGCATCGGCGCCAATCGTGGCGCCCATGTCGAGCACGATGATATCGCTGCGCAAGGTGGGCCAGATGGCCGCGATGCCGGGGCGGGAGATGCCTTCCATGGGGCGCAGGCAGAAGGTGGCCATGGCCATCAGCGCGCCGGTATTGCCGCCCGATACGGCGACATCGGCCTCGCCATCCTTGACGGCCTGGATGGCCATCCACATCGAGGATGTGCCACGGCCCTTGCGCAGGGCTTGGCTGGGCTTTTCATCCATGGCGATGACGACATCGCAATGGCGCACGGTGGAGGCCGGCTTGAGCGCCGGGAATTCTTCGAGCAGTGGAGCAATCTGCTCCTGACGGCCATGGAAGATGAATCTCGTATTCTTGCGCTCACGCAGCGCCAGATAGGCTCCGTGGATCACCGCCCGTGGCGCGTTATCCCCGCCCATGGCGTCCACTGAGATTGTAATCGTGTCGGTCATATTTGCCCGTAAATCGACCCCACAGGGGGCGGTGCCGCAACATATCCCATCACAGGGAGGGTGCAAGCCCGCACAGTAATGCGGCTTGATGACGTGAGAAAGGGGCTTCCCTGTGGCCAGATCAGGCCTTTTCAGGGCCCGGCTTGAGCTTTTTGAGGCTGGCAAAAGGCCCCGCATCGGCGTCGTCTGGAGCCAGGCCAAGACTATCGAGGCTTTCCCCCGGCTGGCGGGGGTAAGGGTCTATCGCCAAAGCCAGAGTTTCGATCAGCAAGGCACTGAGATCGACTTCGGGCCCATCGATGTGGTCGGGAAAGTCGTCATCTTCCAGATCGACGAAAATTTCGGCGCCGGGGGCCGGCTTGTGGCTATGCCCTTCGGGCAGGAAAACCCGATCGATGGGTTCGTCAATATCCTGGGAGACCGGCTCGAAGGTGACGACGGAGGGCTGCACGATTCGCGCGGTGAGCCGGCCCTGAGCGCGAATGCCGCCGCGCAGGGGCACGACGACGAGATCGGCGCTGAAGGCTTCGACGGCGCTGAGCTTGAGCGCATCGGCCAGTTTCTGGCGGGCCGCCTCATCGGGCGCAACGGCAATGGCGCGACCGGTGGCAGGGAGCCGGTCGATGCGGACAATGGCATCCAGCAAGGGGGTGTCCTTGTGGGTCATGCAGTGGCCTCGAACGTGATGCTGCCGGCCATGATGGCTTCGGCGGACTGGGCTGCAAGGGCATCGTCCTGGGCCAGCAGATAGGCTGCAAGCGCGACGACGTGATCGCCATTCGCATCGTCAAAGATGTTGCGAACGAGAACAGCGCCAAGCGCGGCGGAATCGCGGCGATCCATGGCTTCATTGATGGCGGCGAGCAGGCCGAAAAAGATATTGCCCATTTTCTGGATCTTCTTGGGAACACCGAGATCGGTGACGCCCATTTCGCGCAAGGAGCGATCCATATCCTTGAAAAACAGATCGAACACCGCCTGGCTGAAGGCTTTCTGGCCGCCCTGCTCTGCCCGCAGACGCCGGAACAGCAGCGCCATGTGGAGGCTGATCATGTCAAAACGGCCGGTAACGGTATCGGGCACATTCCAATCGGCATAGAAGACCGGCTGCCGGGATTGCGCCACAATGGCGCTATAGATGGCGTAAACCGGCTCGGTGGCAGTGTTCTTGCGAAATAGTGACAAGATCATGGGATTGCGCTCAATGGCTCGATCGTTCTAACAAGACACTCAGCCGGGCAATGTCAGCTTGCCAGACGGACACGTTGGCGGCTACACATTCCGGCGGCCGGAACAGGCTGCAGCCTTGTCGTCGTGCCTATAATAGAGAGCCATCGAGGAAGTCAAATTCATGCCTCTGCGTCGTGTTTCAGGTTCCATTGCCGCAATCGCAGCGATCGCCGTCGTTTTGGCGGGCTGCAGCAGCAGCGGTGTCCAGTTGGTGAGCGAGCGCACCCAGGGCTATGAAATCTCCGAAGGGGCGATGGCCCAGATTCGCCCCGGCCAGAGCCAGGAACTGGTGACCATCGTGCTGGGCTCGCCGCAATCCACCAATACATTTGGCGACCAATCGGCTTATTATTATGTCGAGACCAAGGTGCAGCAAACCGCGTTCGGCGTGACGTCGATCAAGTCGCGCACGGTGCTCGCGATCTATTTCGACAAGAACAAGAAGGTCATCGACAAGGCGGTCTATACGGCGGCCGATGGCAAGACCGTAACCGTGGAAAGCCGCCGCACGCCGTCGTTTGGCGAGGACCGGACGTTTATCCAGCAGATTTTGCAGTCGTTCGGCGGGTAAGGCTGGGCGGACGCGATATGAAAAAAGCCCCGGGTTTCCGGGGCTTTTTGTTTTTCAAACGGAGGTCCCCGCTTTCGCGGGGATGACATTGTGGTGGCTACTTCGTGCCGCTCATGTCAGCGCCGGCTTCGCGGGCGATGGCGTCGAGGGCAGCGTTGACCATGCCGGTGGCGTCATCTTCGTAGAAGGCGCGGGCGACATCGATATATTCGGTGATCACGACGCGCGGCGGAATGTCCTTGCGGCGGAGCAGTTCGAAAGCGGCGGCGCGCAGAATGGCGCGAAGGGTGGCGTCGATCCGTTCGACCGGCCAGCCATTGGCCAGGGCGCGATCGACGGCTGGATCGATGGCGAGCTGATGCTTGGCGACTCCCGAGACGATCTGGCGGAAGAAATCGGCATCGGCCGGCAGATATTGTTCGCCCTCGATCTCGCGGCCAAGATGGAAGCTGCCGAACTGGGCAAGGGTATCTTCAAGCGTCGCGCGGCCCACATCCATCTGGTAGAGCGCCTGAACGGCGGCGAGGCGAGCAGCACCGCGCTGATTGGCGGTGCGGGTGGATTGCGGGTCGCGTTTGGGAGCGTCGGCCATTTTATGCGTTCAGCCGGGTCTTGAGGGCGGCCATGGCCAGAGCGGCGCGGGCGGCGCCGCCGCCCTTGTCCTGTTCGGACACGCGGGCGCGGGCCCAGGCCTGATCCTCGTTCTCGACGGTGAGGATGCCATTGCCCAGCGGCAGGGCGTCAACGACGGAGATTTCCATCAGCGCGCGGGCGCTTTCATTGGAGACGATCTCGTAATGGGTGGTTTCGCCGCGGATGACGGTGCCCAGGGCAACGAAGCCATCATAATCGCCGGCCTCCAGCGCCATGGCAATGGCGGCGGGGATTTCGAGGGCGCCGGGAACGGTCACTACATCAAAGGTTGCGCCGGCGGCCGTGATGGCAGCGGAAGCGCCGGCCAGGAGCTCGTCGGCCAGCTCGGTATAGTAACGGGCCTCGACGATGAGGAAGTGCTGGCCATCGGCGGAGCCGGGCTCGATGGGGAAATTGGCGCCGTGAGAGGCCATGGGGCAGTCCTTATTTGCGGAAGTCGCCAAGGGTTTCAAACAGGCGCGCCGCGTAGCGCGCCATAGGGTCGACCTCGATATTGACGCTGTCGCCAACCCCATAATCGCCCCAGGAGGTAACTTCAACCGTATAGGGGATCAAATGGACCGAGAAGCGGTTGGCTTCGACATCGTTGACGGTGAGCGAAGTGCCATTGAGGGCCACGCTGCCCTTTTTGGCGATGAAGGGGGCGACGGCGTCGGACACGGCGAACGTATAGGTGATCTGGTCGCCAGTCTGCTTTTTGTCGACGATTTCAGCCATGCCATCGATATGGCCGGAGACGATGTGTCCGCCCAGCTCGTCGCCGATCTTGAGGGAGCGCTCCAGATTGACCCGTCGGCCGAGCTGCCATTTGCCGACTTGAGTGACGGCAAGGGTTTCGAGGGCCGCGAAGACTTCGAACCAGTTCTGACCGTTATCGATGCCCTTGTCGGTCACCGTGAGGCAGATGCCATCATTGGTGATGGAGGCGCCCATGTCGATGCCGGCGGCATCATAGGCCGTGCCGATGCGCAGCAGGCGCCCGTCATTGCGGTCTTCAACCCTGAGCAATTTGCCGACGTCGGTGACGATACCGGTGAACATGGACTATTCCTGAAGTGTCGTGAGACTATTGATATAGCGAGGCGCGAGCGCCGGCGGCTACTGAGAAATGCTGGCATGCCGTTCGAAGATGGTGACCAGATCATCGCCAAGCGGTTGACTATCGGCCTCCACCAGGCCCGCGGCGGCGAGCCGATCAGCCAGGGATTGGCCGGCGCGGGCGGGTAGACCGCCCTTGCCTATCGTCACCGGGCTGGTCAGTAGGGCAAAGCGATCGACAAGGCCGGCATCGAGCAAGGCAGCGGTGAGGCGGGCGCCGGGTTCGACGAGCAGATGCTGGATGCCCTTGCGGGCCAGCGCGCCAAAGGCCAGGGCCAAGTCGGGACGTCCCTTTTTGCCCTCGACGCGGAGGATTTCCACAGATGGCGGCGCTTCGACCGGGGCGTCGGTTTCCGCAATGATTGCAAGGCGATGGGCGGAGAAGCGATCAATCAGATTCACCTTGCGGTCGATGCCCTTGGCGCCGGCGAGCACGACGCGGAGCGGCGTGCGGTTCTCGAGGCCCGGCAGGCGGACGGTGAGCTGGGGATCATCGAGCCGGGCGGTGGAGGCGCCGATCAGTATGGCTTCGGAGCGGGCGCGCTGCATATGGGTCCAGTCGCGGGCGCCATCGCCGGTAATGGCGACATTGCCCTGGCCCTTGCGGCCGATCATGCCATCGGCGGAGACCGCGAGCTTAGCCGTGACGAAGGGGCGCCCTGCCCCGTGACGCAGGGCATGACCGGCATGGAGGGCGCGGGAGGGGGCGTGGTCGGCCAGGATGACCTCGATGCCCGCCGATTCGAGGCGCCGGATGCTCTCGCCTGATGTGCGCGGATCAGGATCGCCCGTGCCGATGACAACGCGCAGCACGCCGGAGCGGACGACGGCATCGACGCAAGGCGGCGTGCGGCCCCAATGATGGCAGGGCTCGAGCGTGACATAGAGCGTGCGCCCCGATGCTTCGAAGCCGGCCGCTTCGAGCGCCTGCGACTCGGCATGCGGGCGGCCGCCCTTGGCGGTGACGGCACGGGAAATCAGCGTTTGAGTGACGGGGTCGACGACGAGCGCGGCGACAGTGGGATTATCGGCGGTGGTGCCGAGATAGGCGGAGGCATAGCGCACGGCCGCATCGAGCCAGCGGATATCCTCGGGGCCCGGCCCGCTCAATCGTCCTGATCCTGAACGATATCCTTGCCGCTGGCGAGTTCGCTGAGGAAAGACCGGAAATCGTCGGCGGCGGAGAAATTCTTGTAGACCGAGGCGAAGCGGACGAAGGCGACGTCATCGAGGCCCTTGAGGCCTTCCATGACATATTCACCGATCTGATCGGAGGTGACTTCGACTTCGCCCAGGCTTTCGAGCTGGCGGACAA
The DNA here is from genome assembly GCF_030159855.1 of Devosia yakushimensis. Lineage (NCBI taxonomy): Bacteria > Pseudomonadati > Pseudomonadota > Alphaproteobacteria > Hyphomicrobiales > Devosiaceae > Devosia > Devosia yakushimensis. The sequence goes on from NZ_BSNG01000001.1 coordinate 1,964,830, forward strand.
TGCCTGATATCATGCGCTCGGTGCGATCGGGATCGACCGAGCGCTTGCGTAGCGCGGTATAGACCGAACGCGAGAGCTTTTCGCGATCGAACGGGACCTTGCGGCCGGACTTCTTGACCACGATCAGATCGCGCAGCTGCACCCGCTCGAAAGTGGTAAAGCGGCCGCCGCAGCCATTGCAGACGCGGCGGCGCCGGATGGCACCGGAATCCTCGGTGGGACGGCTGTCCTTGACCTGCGTATCGTCGTTGCCGCAATAGGGACAGCGCATGCTTGGCTCTTTTAGCTGGCGTAGATCGGGAAGCGCGCGGTGAGCGCCTTGACCTTGTCACGCACGGCAGCTTCGACAGCGGCATTACCCTCGTCGGAATTGGCCTCGCGCAGACCATCGAGCACTTCGACGATCAGGCTGCCGATTTCCTGGAATTCGGCAACGCCGAAGCCGCGGGTGGTGCCGGCAGGAGTGCCCAGACGAATACCGGAGGTGACGAAGGGCTTTTCCGGATCGTAGGGAATGCCGTTCTTGTTGCAGGTGATGAAGGCACGGCCCAGGCCCTGCTCGGCGCGCTTGCCGGTGGCGTTCTTGGGACGCAGGTCGACCAGCATCAGATGGTTGTCGGTGCCGCCGGAGACGACGTCGAGGCCGTGCGACTTGAGCGTTTCGGCCAAGGCACGGGCATTGTCCACCACCTGGCGGGCATAGACCTTGAATTCGGGCTGCAGCGCTTCCTTGAAGGCGACGGCCTTGGCGGCGATGACATGCATCAGCGGCCCGCCCTGCAGGCCCGGGAAGACGGCCGAATTGATCTTCTTGGCGATATCCTCGTCGTTGGAGAGGATCATGCCACCACGCGGGCCGCGCAAGGATTTATGCGTGGTGGTAGTGGTGACATGGGCATGCGGGACCGGCGAAGGATGCACGCCGCCGGCAACCAGCCCAGCGATATGGGCCATATCGACCATGAGATAGGCGCCGACGGAATCAGCGATCTCGCGAAAACGCTTCCAATCCCAGATGCGGGAATAGGCGGTGCCGCCGGCCAGGATCAGCTTGGGCTTGTGCTCATGGGCGAGGCGTTCGACTTCGTCCATATCGAGCAGGTGATCGTCGCGGCGCACACCATAGGAAACGACGTTGAACCACTTGCCGGACATGTTGACCGGCGAACCATGGGTGAGATGGCCACCGGAATTCAGATCGAGCCCCATAAAGGTATCGCCCGGCTGCAGCAGCGCCAGGAAGACGGCCTGATTCATCTGGCTGCCCGAATTGGGTTGCACATTGGCGAATTTGGCGTCGAAGAGCTGCTTGGCGCGTTCGATGGCGAGGGTTTCAGCCACGTCGACGAACTGGCAACCACCATAATAGCGCTTACCCGGATAACCTTCCGCATATTTGTTGGTCATGATCGAGCCCTGCGCTTCAAGCACCGCGCGGGACACGATGTTTTCGGACGCAATCAGCTCGATTTCGTGCTGCTGGCGACCGAGTTCATCACTGATCGCGCCGGCGATCTCAGGATCGGTCTCGGCAAGATTTGCGGAAAAGAACTTCGGAAAAGGCGAAAGAGAGGTCGCAGCGCTCATGGGCTCAACTCCAGGGCGATCCCAACATGTGGTGTCGGAAGGATGGTACGGGCGCAGCCTCTAGCACGATCCGCGCCTTCAATCCATGCGTTGCCACAGTAATTTCTCAATTGGCAGGCAACCGTCGAGCGCGCTTGCGCATTTCTGTTTGCATAGGGCCGGTGACCCCCGGCCGGCGGGGTGGTTTTGGAGAATTCGACATGAAGACGAAATTTGGAAAACTTGCCGCGGCGGTAATTGCGGGAACCGTGGCGCTGACCGGCGTGGTACCGGCATTTGCGCAGGGCGGCGTGATGATGAATCCGCAGGGCGGCGGCAATGGCAACTGGTCGCAACGCGACCGGGTGATCATGAGCTATTGCGACCGCAACCCGCGGGACCGCGATTGCCGCGGCTATTATGGCGGCGGCTGGCGTGACCGGGATTACGACACCTTCTACCGTAGCCGCCGCAACTCGCTAGACGGCATTGCCGCGGGCCTCTTCGGCTTCGGCTTCGGCGCCCTGTTGGGCGGCGCGCTTGCCGGCCAGAACAACAATAATTATGGCGGGCAGCCGGTCTATGGCGGCGGCTCTTACCGGGCGCATGTGAACGCCTGCTATGCGCGCTACCGCTCTTATGACGAAGAGACCGATACCTTCATGGGCTATGACGGCATCCGCCGCCGCTGCATGCTGTAGATAAGGCCGCTAGAATAAGCGTTTTTCCTGCGCCGGTGGCTCCGTCTGGAGTTTCCGGCGTAGCTTTGCCAGGGCGAGTTGCTGCATCTGGTTGCGAGTGGCGGAAACGGGTGTGATGACCACGACCTCGGTACCGCTGGCGCTGTCTATGGCGGCGACACGCATCTGTTGGCCGAGCTGGACGAACTCAAACAGAACTTCACCTTGGGCCATGGCTGCGTTCCTCTGGTTTGGGCGCATGGTGCCCGATTCCATGACAAAACAAAAACGCCCTCCGGATGGAGGGCGTTTTGCGTTGTCATGGCTTTGGAGAAAGCCCCCTCACCCAGCCTGCGGGCCGTGAGGCGCCAACGCCGGCATTAGGCCTCGAAGGTGACCTTGCCCTGGGCGTCGAAATTGTAGACGTCGTCGCGGAAGCTGACAGTGCCCTGCTTATTGGCCCAGGCCGTGATGTAGGTGGTGTGCAGCGGCACGCGGGCCTTGCACTCGACATCGAGGCGCTGCAGGGATTCGAAGGTCATATCGACCTTGTTCTGATCCCAATCGCCATTGTCGCGCAGCAGCCAGTTGACCAGCTGGTTGACGCCCTCGACGCGCACGCAGCCCGAGGAGTGGAAGCGGGCGTTTTCGCCGAACAGCGCCTTGGTCGGGGTATCGTGCAGGTAGCAATCGTAGGGATTGTAGAAGTTGATCTTACAATGGCCCATGGAATTGGCCGCACCCGGCTCCTGGCGATACATGTAATTGATCGCGTTGCCGAGATTGTTCCAATCGATCGACGCGGGCGAAATTTCGGTGCCGCTGCCATCGTAGATATGGATGTTCTGTTCGGCCAGGTAGTTGGGATTTTCCAGCATGTACTTGGTCAAGTCGCGCTCGACCAGCGACTTGGGCACATGCCAATAGGGATTGAAATTGATCTGGCTGACCTTGCTGGCCATGATCGGGGTGGCGCGATCGACGCGACCAACCACTGCGGTATGGCGCTGTTCGACCATGCCACCATTCACCGCCTCGATGGTCGCAGCGGGGATATTGACCACGACATAGCGTTCGCTGAGGTTTGACGCCATGGTCTGAACGCGCTGGGCGTTGAGATAGAGCTGGTTGAGCCGCGTCTGGGCCGGAACCGAGAGCGCATACCAGGTGGCTTCATCGACCTGACCGGTGACGACAAGGCCATGACGGGCCTGAAAGGCACGAATGCCAGCATCGGCGGGAGCGTCGATCATGTCGCTGACATTTTCGACCATTGCCATATCGCCCGAGGAGATTAGGCGGCGCTTGAGGGCGACGACGGCTTTGCGCGACTCGCCGAGCTTGAGGCCATAGGCTTCCTGGGGTGTCTCTTCCCAGCCGCCGGCGGCCACGAAGGGCTCGTATTGAGAAATGGCCAATTGCAGATTGTAAGCCGTGTCATAGGACAGGATCGGCTCATTCGTAGCGATCAGTGCCTGGGCGGCAGCGGTATTGCCGTTTTGGTCGACATTACGCAGCACGCGGTTGCGGTCGAACATGTCCCAGAAGGAGTCCTGGGCCCGCACCACGGAAGGCATGGCCAAGGCAGCGCCACTCACAGCCATGGATTGCAGAAGAGAACGACGATTCAATCGCATCAAGTCACCCGAAATATCCAGCCCGCCGGATGAAACCGGCTTTACCATCGCGTCCCGCCCGTCACAACGCGGTCAAGCGAGTGTGAACTTTGGACTTCATAAACCAAGAATAGACGGGAAATGGTTTCAAACCACGTAACGAGGCAAATGCTGGCCATTTGCGGCTGAAATAAGAAACGCCAGCGCTGAGGCTGGCGTTTGCTTGATGGTGTGGCTGGCAGGCAACAAATCCCCTGCCCGGCCTGTCTTCTATTTAGAGTTTATAGAGGATCTGATCGACCCAGAAGCGCTCGAGACGGGCCAGCGCCTTGTTGAGGCCGTCGAATTCATCATCGCCCAGGCCGCCGACCTTATCGATCGACTTGAGGTGGCGATCATAGAGCTCGTCGATGACTTCGGCCACTTCCTCGCCCTTGGGGGTCAGCTTGATGCGAACCGAGCGGCGGTCGGAACGGGAGCGTTCCTGGAAGATATAGCCGGTTTCGACAAGCTTCTTGAGATTGTACGAGACGTTGGAGCCCAGATAATAGCCCCGAGACCGCAGCTCGCCGGCTGTCAGTTCGGCATCGCCGATATTGAACATCAGCAGCGCCTGGACAGGGTTGATGTCGTCCCAACCCATGCGGTCGAACTCATCCTTGATGAGATCGAGCAGGCGGCGGTGAAGACGCTCGACGCGCGAAACGGCTTCGAGATAGAGCGGCTTCAGGCTTTCGGTCCGGCCCGGAACCATTGCCTCGGCGGCGTTGGATTTGATTGCCATTTGTGCCTCACTGTTTATCAGTCCGTGCGATTTTTCGCATCTCATGAGGCCAAACTACGGCGCCCCGACTAAGATCGCCCTAAGCCACACGCTTAAAACTATCTTACTGGAATACAATGAGAATTTGGCTTAATTCTTCGTATCACCTGGTGATAAAATTGTAACCTTACCGAGGTGTGACGGGCATGAGCGAGATTAGACGCTCACGCCCGGCCAAGCTAGGCGATAGTGAGGAATGGCCTGGCGAAGGCGAGCTTGAGCGCCAGCATGCCGGCCACCGCAAGGGCCTGCGCCAACAGTAAAAATAGTCCCAGTTCGCTCATCTGGCCGGCATGAATAGCGGCCAGCGCAACGCTGCCAATGCCCCAGAGCGCGTCGCCGGCCACGTGGATGGCGAGCATGGCCGGGGTCAGCTGCCGGGCCCGCGCTGTCAATAAGTTGAACGCGGCCCAGGGCAGTAGGATGAGGCCGGAGGCAATCAGCAAGGCATTTGGCAGGGGCCAGGCCAGGAGTGCGGTAAGCGGCGCGGCCGCGGCAGCAAGAACCGCGCCGAGAATGAGGCAGGCTGCGGCATCGGCGAAATAGATCATGCGGGGGTGCAGCTTGAGGGCGTTGGCAAGAGCAGTCATCGGGGATCTCCGTGTCGGTGTTTTCGATGGACATGAGACTGGCCCGGGGAGGTAATGACCTCAATTACCTTGTAGGTAATGGAATTGCAGCTCGCTTGGCGGTTTTATGCAGCGGCACAGGAGAATGGGATGATCGGCCAGATATTGCGCGATTGGCGCGGCCTGCGGGGGATGAGCCAGATGGAGCTGGCGCTGACGGCGGATGTGTCGTCGCGGCACGTCTCGTTCATGGAATCCGGGAGGGCGAGGCCCAGCGCGGACATGGTGCTGCGACTGGCCGAGGCACTTGCCATGCCGTTGCGGGAGCGCAATGCGATGCTGATCGCCGCCGGCTTTGCGCCGCAATATGGCGAAAGCGATTGGCATAGCGAACAGATGGTGGAGATACGGCGCGCGGCGGGGCTGATCCTTGCTGCGCATGCTCCTCATCCTGCGCTGGTGCTGGATGCCGCGTTCACGGTGCTTGACGCCAATGAGGCGGGGGCGGCGCTGCTGGGTGGTCTTGGCGGCGGCAAGATCAACCTGGTTGACCTGGTATTCGTCCCTGGGCCGTTGCGCGAAAGCATCGTCAACTGGCCGGAGGTGGCAAATTATCTCATGCACCGGATGCGCGAGGGGGTGCGGATGCGGGGACCACAATCGGAGATAGCGCAGGTCTTAAGACGCGCGCGGCAGCAGCCCGGCGTGGAGCAATTGGCGCAGGTTCATGGCGGCGCGGGCACCGTCCTACTGCCGGTGGTCGTCACGATAAATGGTGTTACGACGCGCTGGTTCACCACGGTCACGACTTTCGGCGCACCGCAGGATGCGCTGGCCGAAGAGATCATGATCGAGCAGTTTCACCCGGCCTGAACGGTCTCAGTCGCTGGCGCGGGCGCGGCGCTGACGGACCCGGAGGACGAAGACGGCGAGGATCGCCGCTACCAGCGCCAGCCGCAGGCCGAAGCCGAAAGCGGTCATCTGCACATCGGGATTGCCCGAGAGATAGAGCGCCAGTTCGATCGCCGTGGCGCCGGCGAGCAGAACACCGCCCCAACTGGCCCTAATCCACAGGCCGACGGCAGCAAAAAGGCGGGCGAGGCAAAAAACGGTGAGATAGACAAAGCCGGCTGTGCCCAGCGTCGCCAAGGGACTAACGGCGCCCGCATTGACGCCAAGCAGGCGCGCGGCATCGTTGAGCCCGAGCAAAAGGCTGACAATGGCGATAATGCGGACGAAGATGCCAAGGGCGGGCGCGTTGAAATCCATGCCGGGTTTCTAGCCCCTGCCGATAGATGCGACAAGCCGGAGCTTGGAGCCCTCCCCCGCCTTTGATAGACGAGAGGCAAATAGGAGCAGACGATGGCCGAGTACTGGACCAAGCACGATATGGAATTCCTCGGCGGCCGCCGCTTGCGACGCAGCCGCCGGACCGAGTGGAGCCGGGCCATGGTGCGCGAGACGGTGCTGACGCCGGACGACCTGATCTGGCCGCTTTTCGTCATCGAAGGGCAGAACGAAAAGACCGGGATCAAGACCATGCCAGGGGTGGAGCGGCTGAGCGTCGATCTGTGCGTCGAGGCGGCGCGAGCGGCGCGCGATGCGGGGATTCCGGCGCTGGCGCTGTTTCCCAATACGCCCGATCATCTGCGCAGCGAAAATGCGGCCGAGGCCTATAACCCGGACAATCTGATGTGCCGGGCGCTGAGCGCCATCAAGAGCGCGGTGCCGGAAATCGGGCTGATCGCGGATGTTGCATTGGACGAATATTCAAGCGACGGCCAGGACGGGCTGGTGCGCGACGGGGAAATCCTCAATGACGAGACCATCACCGTCATGGCGCGCTCGGCGCTGGTGCAGTCCAAGGCCGGCGCCGACATTATCGCGCCATCCGACATGATGGACGGGCGCGTGGCAGCGATCCGCGGGGTGCTGGACGGCGAGGGGTTCGACCAGGTCCAGATCATGTCCTACGCGGCCAAATATGCCTCATGCTATTATGGGCCGTTCCGCGAGGCGGTGGGCACGGGCAGCCGGCTGCGGGGCGACAAGCGGACCTATCAGATGGATTTCGCCAATTCCGACGAGGCGTTGCGGGAAATTGCGCAGGACATCGAGGAAGGCGCAGACAGCATCATGGTCAAGCCCGGCCTGCCATATCTCGATATCGTGCGGCGGGCCAAGGACAATTTCAATATTCCGATCTACGCCTACCAGGTGAGCGGGGAATACGCGATGATCGAGTTCGCGGCCGCTGCGGGAGCGCTGGATCGCAAGCGGGCGATCCTTGAGAGCCTTTATGCGTTTAAGCGCGCCGGGGCCAATGGGGTGCTGACCTATTTTGCGCTGGAAGTGGCGCGGGAATTGGGGCGGTAACTCCGAGAAGGCTCGCGCCGGCAAATAACCACCGATTTTGCCCCGGGGCTCGGCACTGAAGTGGTGGCGAGGATAGTGGCCCTCGGGTCAAGCCCGAGGGAGGCGATTGTGGTACGATAGGTCAGCGACGATCCACAGCATCGCCCAAGGCACATTTTAGTGCCCTGCCTCTTGTACCCTGCCCGATGCATGACAATGTTTCGTGCATGAGCCAGACACAAACTGCCCGCCCCCTGTTGCCCGACCCGGAAACCGCGCCCGAGCTGTTCGATGGCGTGCTGACGCGCCGCGTCTGGGCCTTTCTCATCGACCTGACGATCATGGGCATGCTTATGATGGTCTTTGGCGTGGTCGGTTTCATCGCCGGATTTCTGACATTTGGGCTGGCTTGGCTGGCGCTGCTGTTTCTCGTGCCGGCGACGGTGCTGGTCTATTATGGCGCCACGCTGGGCTCGCATAGCCGGGCGACGCTGGGCATGCGGATGATGGATCTGGTGCTGACGCCGACGCGCGGGCAGCCGCTCGATGGCTGGATGGCGATCATCCATGCCGCCGTGTTCTGGATCACGGTGGGGATTTGCTGGCCGGTTTCGCTGCTGTTCGCGCTGTTCACGCCGCGGCGGCAAATGATCCATGACTTGATTACCGGCACGCTGATGGTGCGCCGCTCGCCGATGATCCGGCATTGGCAGGCCTATGACAGCCGGAGCCAAGGGGCTTATTGAGGCGTTGCCTGGGGTAGAGCAGAGGTTTACACTCCTCTGATTGCACCCAAGGGTCATGGATGACCGACCACACGCCTGAAACCACTCAGTTGTTTTTGACAGCCGCGATGCCGTGCCCCTATTTGCCGGGCAAGCAGGAGCGCAAGCTGTTCACGCACCTGACCGGGCGGCGGGCTTCGAGCCTGCATCATCTGTTGAGCGAAAACGGCTTCCGGCGCAGCCAGAACCTAATTTATCGGCCGGCCTGCGAGGGCTGCAATGCCTGCCAATCGGTGCGGATCGTTGCCGGGGCGTTCGAGGCCTCTTCGCGCTTCCGCCGGGTGCTGCGCAACAATGCCGACCTGTCGGTCGATGTGCGACCGACAACGGCGACCAGCGAACAATATGACCTGTTCAAGCGCTATCTGGAGTCGCGCCATGCCGGTGGCGGCATGAACCAGATGAGCTTTGTCGACTATGAGTATATGGTCGAGGATACGCCGGTGCAGTCCGTGCTGGTGGAATATAGACTGCGCGACCATCCGGCCCACCCCCTGGTCGCGGTAGCGCTGACAGATGTGATGCCGGACGGGCTATCCATGGTCTATAGTTTTTATGACCCGGACCTGGCGCATCGGAGCTTGGGGACTTTCCTCATTCTCGATCATATCGCGCAGGTCCGCTCGGCGGGGCTGAGCTATGTGTATCTGGGCTATTGGGTGAAAGATTCCCCGAAAATGGCCTATAAGGCGCAATACCGGCCGCTGGAAGTGCAGCGCGGCACGCTGGGCTGGTGCCCGCTGGAGTAGGTTTCGCCCTCCCGCCATTCATCAAGTAGATTTGAGAGCCACGGTCTGCGCCAAAAGGGCTGCGCTGGGTTTGACCTGCGCCTTGTTTGAGCCATAAGGCTGGGCGAGACGGCGGAATTGCTGTCGCTTGCTTCCGGATCGCTTATGTCATTGCTGTTTTTCCTGGTCCGGCTGGGGCTGCTGCTGGGCGCCCTGGGCGCCGCCACATGGTCAATATTGGCGCTGTTCGGTTTTGCCGTGCCCGTATTCGACCTGCTCAACCATGCGCAAATCCTGCTGCTGCCGGCGACGCTGATCGGGCTGTTTCTGGTGACCGTGCTGTTACGCGGAAACTGGCGCAGCGCGGCGATGATTTATGTCTTTGTAGGCGTGGCGGCCTCGGCCAATGTCATGGTGCCCGAATTCATCGCCTCGACCCAGGCGCGGCCGGCAGCGCCCGCAACGGGCGTGGTGCGGATGATGACGCATAATCTTTTCGGCATGAATTATGAGATGGAAAAGGTCACCGCGGCAATTTTCGCCGAGGACCTCGATATCATCGTGCTCCAGGAGTATTTCGGCGAACAAGCGAGCGAACTGCATCCACTGCTGGCCGCACGCTATCCCTATTATGCGCGGTGCCGGGGCGGGAAGCGGGCCAATCTGGGGCTCTATTCGCGTATTCCGTTCGAGCAGGTGGAGGATGGCGCCTGCCCGGACAACGCCTATGTGACCGAGCGGACGGCGCATATCCTGGCCAAATTCCATACGCCGGACGGCAAGAGTTTTTCGGTTGTTACGACGCATATGGACTGGCCCATTCCGATGCAGCGGCAACAGGACCAGCTCGGCAGGCTATCGGCCGTGCTGGACACGATCGAGGGGCCGATGATCCTGGCGGGGGATTTCAATTCGACGCCATGGTCTTATGCGCTGCGCAATTTCGTCAGCCGGAACGGGCTGGTGCGGGAAACGGTGAACCTGCTGACCTATCCGCTGAGCTGGTTTTATCTCGGAGCCTGGCGGGACACCCTGCCCTTTTTGCCACTCGACCATGTGATGACGCGAGGCGGGATCGTGGTGCATGACCTGCATGCCGGGCGGCCCACGGCGAGCGATCACCTGCCGGTGGTGTTCAGCTTTTCGGTGGAATGATGGGCTCCTTTCTATGGCTCTGGCATAGGATGACGCAGAACCCCTCACCCTGTCATTTCTGCTGAACGCAGAAATGCCGTCCCTCTCCCTCAAGGGGAGAGGGGAGCATTGTGATCACCCCACGAACCTGTTGTTGCGCGGGAAGCCATTTGGGGGCTGGCGGCCGGCGGCGGCGCGGTCGCCGAGCCAGTCGGTGAGCTCTTCCATGGGCTTGGTGAAGGTGCGGCCGGAACTGTCCATCCAGGTGAGGCCATCGGCGGCATAGAAGGTCTTGAGGTCGGAAATGCCGCCATCCTTGTAGCGCTGCAGGCGCACGCCCTTGCCGCGGCCCATTTCGGCCAATTGCGCCACGGGGAAAACCAGGAGTTTGCGGTTTTGTCCGATGACGGCGACGCGATCGCCCACCATGGGTACGAGCAGGCGGGCTTCGTCGGGTGTGGTGACGTTGAGGATCTGCTTGCCCTTGCGAGTATTGGCGATCATGTCGTCTTCGGCAACGATAAATCCGTAACCGGCAGATGACGCGATGACGCGTTTCTGACCGGGCCGGTGGACGAAGAGGCTGACGATGTCCTGCCCCTCTTCCATATCGACCATGATGCGCACGGGCTCGCCCTGGCCGCGGCCGCCGGGGAGCTTGTCGCCCCCCAGGGTATAGACCTTGCCGCCCGTGGTCAGCATGAGCAGCTTGTCGGTGGTTTCGGCCTTGATGGAGAGCTTCAGCCGGTCACCGGTTTTGAAACCCTTTTCGTCGATCTCGTCGGTATGGCCCCTGAGCGCACGAATCCAGCCTTTCTCGGAGAGGATGACGGTGATCGGCTCGCGCTCGATCAGCGCGGTGGTGACTTCGGCGTGGTCGGCATCGGGCGCGTCGCTGAAAAGGGACCGGCGAGCGCCCAGCGCATGGGGCGTGGTGCCATCGGCCTCGAAGAGCGGATAGGCCTTTTTGAGCGCTTCGACCTGCTTGGCGATCTCGCCCCATTGCCGCTTGTCGGAGGAGAGCAGGCTTTCGAGCCGGCCTTTTTCTTCGGTGAGCTTGGTATGCTCCTCGCGCAGCTCCATTTCCTCGAGCTTGCGCAAGGACCGCAAGCGCATGTTGAGAATGGCTTCGGCCTGATTGTCGGTGAGCGAGAACGTAGCGATCAGGGAGGCCTTGGCGTCGTCTTCCTCGCGGATGATGCGGATCACCTCGTCGAGATTGAGATAGGCGACGATATAGCCTTCGAGCACTTCGAGGCGGTTGGCGATCTGCTCGAGGCGATGTTCGCTGCGGCGGACCAGCACGATCTTGCGGTGGTCGAGCCAGGCCTTGAGCGCATCGGCCAGGCTCATGACGCGGGGCAGCGTGCCCTTGTCGAGCACGTTGAGATTGAGCGGGAAACGCTGTTCGAGATCGGAGAGTTTGTAGAGCTGCTCCATCAGGATGACCGGATCGACCGTGCCGGCGCGCGGTTCGAGCACGAGGCGGATATCGTCGGCGCTTTCGTCGCGCACGTCCTTAAGCAAAGGCAGGCGCTTGGCGAGCAACAATTCGGCGATCTTTTCGACTAGCCGGGACTTTTGCACGCCATAGGGAATCTGGGTGACGACGATCTGATAGACGCCCCTGCCCTTTTCCTCCTTTTCCCAGACAGCGCGAACGCGGAAAGCACCGCGGCCGGTTTCGTAAGCGTTGACGATGCTGGCGCGAGCATCGACCAGGTGTCCGCCAGTGGGGAAATCGGGGCCGCGCACCAGATCATCGCTGGAGGGCGGCGCGCCCAAATCCTGATGAATCAGTTCTTCGGTGGTCGCAGTTGGATTGTAGATGAGCTTGAGGGCGGCATTGCACAGCTCGAGCACGTTGTGCGGGGGCACGGAGGTCGCCATGCCCACGGCAATGCCCATCGAGCCATTGGCCAACAGGTTCGGGAAATTGGACGGCAGGACGGCCGGCTCTTCGTCTTCCCCGTCATAGGTGGGTTTGAAATCGATGGCATTTTCGGTGATGCCTTCGAGCAGGCGCGTGGCCACGTCCGTCATGCGGGATTCGGTATATCGCATGGCAGCGGCGCTATCGCCGTCGATATTGCCGAAATTGCCCTGGCCATCGACCAGCGGGTAGCGCATGGCAAAATCCTGCGCCAGGCGCACCAGGGCGTCATAGATCGACTGATCGCCATGGGGGTGGAACTTACCGATCACGTCGCCGACGATACGGGCGGATTTCTTGTAGCCCTGATTGGGATCGAGCTTGAGCAGGCGCATGGCATGGATGATGCGGCGATGGACGGGCTTGAGGCCGTCCCGCGCATCGGGCAGCGCACGCTGGGTAATGGTCGAGAGCGCGTAGGACAGATACCGCTCTTCGAGCGCCTGCCGCAAATCGACGACGCGCTGGTCATCGGCGGGCGGGAGGGTATCAGCGTCGGACATAGGCACAGTTTCCGGGAGAACGAATCAGGAAACGATTATAGCTGGCGGGCGAGCAAAGTCGCAGATTTGCTGGGGTTTTTGCACGGGTTATGGGCGAGCGGGTGCGCCGCTTGTGCAGCGGTTGCCGGATAGACGGACGGACCCCGAGACGGCTTTCGCCTCGTAGTGGTAAAAAGTGAGACGAGAACCGCCTCGGGGCGCCGGGCCTTGATCGGAAGGCGGCATCGCGACCCCAGCAGGTGACCGTAGTCATCCTGCCCGCTGATCCGTCCGCTCATCCCGGAGCGAGGCGCGACCCCCACTCCCCCGGCTGTCACCAGGACGCCGGTCGCTGCAGCGCCGTCCGTGTTCCAGATGATGGGGGGATGATGCCACGGGATTTTAAGAGGGGGATAAGGGGGATAGATTGGGGCTCTCGTTACCCCCTCCTAGCCTCCCCCTGATAGGGGGAGGGATGGCGCCACTCTTGGAATGAGATCGAGTGACAATCACAAGACGGTCCTCCCCCTATCAGGGGGAGGTTAGGAGGGGGTTCTGTGGCCTCAACAAACTCAATGCTGGTGGAGAATACAGAACCCCCACCCTCGATCCCTCCCCGCGAGGGGGAGGGTGACGACTGAGATATTGGGGATTAGGCGGCATGGATGAGCGGAGACGCTGACGAGCAGTATTTTGTGCATGTCGATTCAGCCTACCACTTTGGCTTAGTCGTCGTGGTCGCGCGAGAGCAGGCCGATGAGGATGTCGCGGGTCGGAGATGGGGCGAGGTCGCGGGGGCCCCAGACGTGGTCTTGCAGGAAATGGCCGGTGAGGCGGAAGGCGGCGGCGACGTCGGAGGGGGCGGCGTTGCCGCGATTGGCGAGGAAGCTGGGCAGCGGCAGCAGGCGATCGAGATAGGGCTGGGCGGCGGCACGGGAGACAGCGCGGCCGGATTTGGGGGAGACGTGGGTGAGGTCGGCACTTGTGCCGGTGACGGCGCAGGTGGTGAGATCGAGGCCGTAGCCGAGGTCGTCGAGGATGGCGAGCTCGAAGCGAGCGAGCGCGGCCCCGTCGGGGGCGTGATCGAGCAGGTTGAGGGCCATGCCGAGCAGGCGATCATGCGGGTCGCGCTCGGGCAGCAGGCGCAGATGATCGCAGATCAACTGGCTCATGTAGAGGCGGGCGCGGTCATCTATGAGCTGGGCGGCGCGAGCCTGGAGCAATTCGACGGTGAACTGGCCGAGCTGGTCTTCGAGGCGGGCGCGCCAGGTGAGCTGGATGGTGTTGCCGGGTTGCAGGACTGCGGCGAGGCGCCGGCTGCGGCCGCCGCGCACCAGGCCCAGATGCCGGCCACGACCGGCCACCATGGCTTCGGCAATGACGCTGCTCTCGCCGTGGCGGCGCACACCGATCAGCAGGGCTTCGCCGGTCCATTCCATCTTTCTTCCCTTCCTTCTCCCCTTGAGGGAGAAGGTGCCCGAAGGTCCCCGAATTCGCGTTTGCGAATTCGGTCGGGATGAGGGGTTCTGTGCCATCAGCGGCATGGAAGCATGGGATGGCGCAGAACCCCTCACCCTGTCATTTCTGCTGAACGCAGAAATGCCGTCCCTCTCCCTCAAGGGGAGAGGGGAAGAAGGGCGGCTAGCCCTTGCCGTGGGGGTATTCGAGCCCCATTTCGCGGTAGCGTTCGGGGTCGTCACCCCATTTTTCGCGGACTTTGACGAAGAGGAAGAGGTGGATTGGCACCTCGTACATCTCCATCAGTTCCTTGCGGGATTCGGCGCCGATGGCCTTGATGGTCTGGCCGCCGGCGCCGAGGACGATTTTCTTGTGGCTGTCGCGGGTGACGTAGACGACCTGGTCGATCTTGTAGGAGCCGTCCTTCTGGATCTTGAAGCTCTCGGTTTCGACCGTGCAGTTATAGGGAATCTCGTCATGGACGCGCAGGAACAGCTTTTCGCGCGTGATCTCGGCGGCGGTGATGGCCATGGTGAGATCGGTCAGGTGATCTTCGGGGAAGTGCCAGGGACCAGGCGGGATGTGCTTGACGCACCAATCCATGAAGTCCTGCACGCCATAGCCCTTGAGGGCCGAGATCATGAAAGTGGCCTCAAAGCGCAGCTTTTCGTTGAGGGTCTGCGACAGGGCCAGCAGGGCCTCGTTCTTGATGGTGTCGATCTTGTTCAGGATCAGGATTTTGGGGTGGTTGATATTGGCCAGCCCTTCAATCAGCGATTCAAGATCGGGGGTTATCCCCCTTTCGGCATCAACGATAAAGGCGACCAGATCGGCATCCCCTGCCCCGCCCCAGGCGCTTTCGACCATGGCGCGGTCGAGCCGACGCTTGGGCGCGAAAATGCCGGGCGTGTCGATGAAAACGAGCTGGGCCTTATCGAGCGTCACCACGCCACGGACCTGGCTGCGCGTGGTCTGAGCCTTGTGGGTGACGATGGAGACCTTGGTGCCAACCAGAGAATTGAGCAGGGTCGATTTGCCCGCATTGGGGGCGCCGACAAGGGCGATGAAGCCACAGGATGTGTCGGTGAGTTCGGGGAGTGTGGTCATACAGGCTCCTTCCAGACTTTCTGGTGGATGAGGAACAGCTCGGCAGCCTTGTGTTCGGCAATCTTCTTGGAAGGGCCGGTGGCGCTCAGCGTTTCATAATCACCCAGAGAGACGGAGATGGTGAATTGGGGGGCGTGGTCGGGACCGGTGCGTTCGGTCTGGATATAGGTGGGCGGCTCGAGGCCACGGGCCTGCGCCCATTCCTGGAGCGTAGTCTTGGCATCGGCCTTGTTGGCGGAACCATCGACCAAAAATTCCTCGAACATGCGCTCGACGAATTCGTAGGCCTTTTCGAGGCCGCCATCGCAATAGATGGCGCCGATGACCGCTTCGGTGACGTCGCCCAGAATGGCATCCTTCTCGGCGCCGCCGGTACGCGCTTCACTGTCGCCCAGGTTCATTTCGCGGCCCAGATCGAGCTGGCGGGCGATGATGGCGCAGGTTTCCTTGCGCACCAGGGTATTGAGGGTGCGGCTCAGCTCGCCCTCATTGGCCTTGGGATAGCGGCGATAAAGCATGTCGGCCACGGCAAGGCCCAGGACACGATCACCGAGGAATTCGAGGCGCTGATAGGAGCGCTCAATGCGTTTGGCAGGCGAAATGGCGCTGGAATGGGTCAGCGCGCGGTCGAGCAAATCCGGATCGGCAAAGCGGTAGCCTAGCCGGAACTGGAGCTTTTCATGACTACGCGCGCCTCGACTCACGGTGCAGCCGTGGTGTCGTACGGCTGATCGCTGGAGACGGACTGGAACATCCGATCCCACCGCACATTGGCTGGCCACTGCCAGATCTGCCAGGGTGGCAGATTGTCCTTGATGGAGAAGAAGCGGGCTTCGGCCTTGGCGATCAGGTTGACGGCAGGAACATAGCCGACCTGGCTCAGCACGCGGCTATCGGCGGAGCGGTCGCGATTGTCGCCCATCATGAAATAATGGCCGGCGGGAACGACATATTCCTGGGTATTGTCGAGCGAGGCGTTGTCGGAAATTTCCTGGATGATGTGGGTAGTGCCCTCGGGGAAAGTCTCGCGATAGACAGTGACCTCGCGGGTATCGCCTTCGCTATCGGTGTCTTGGGCCGTGCCGAGCTTTTCGCGTTCGACCATGGTGCCGTTAATGTAGAGCCGGCCTTCCTTCATCTGGATGCGATCGCCCGGCAGGCCGACGACGCGCTTGATATATTCGATATTCTGCGGCACCGGACGGAACACGGCGACGTCACCACGATTGGGCTCGCGGCCAAAGATGCGGTTGGAGATCGGCAGCTCGAAATCGAGCAGGCTGAAATCGCCGTAGCGGCCCAGCGAGAAGGAATGCTTGCCATAGCCCCAGACGAATTTGTTGGCGACGAAATAGTCGCCGATCATCAGCGTCTGCTGCATTGAGGCCGTGGGGATGGAAAAGGGCTGATAGAGAAAAGAGCGCAGCACAATGGCGATCAGCAGCGCCTCGACGACGACCACAATGGTTTCCCACCATTCGCTGGCGGCGGATTTCTTGGTGGTTTTGTCGGCGGGCTGGCTCATGGACTTCCCCGGAAATGCGGTGCCGAAGCGTTAGGCGTTTGTTTCCACCGGGTCAACGGAGTTGGCCGGCAGCGCCTCGATAATGACGAAGGCTTGAGCAAGCCCGGCGTCATCGGTGATGGTGAGGTGGATGTGGGGAACATGTCCGGGCGGGACAAGACGGGCCAATGCCTTGGCCGCCCCATTGGTCAAATGCATGGTCGGTTTGCCCGATGGCAGGTTCACCACGCCCATGTCGCGCCAATAAACGCCGAAACTAAGGCCAGTACCCAGGGCCTTGGAGCAGGCCTCCTTGGCGGCGAAACGCTTGGCGTAGGACGCGGCGCGCATGGCGCGGCGATCAGACTTACGGCGCTCGATCTCGGTGAAGCAGCGATGGGTGAAGCGCTCGCCGTATTTTTCCAGAGTCTGCGCAACGCGGTGGATTTGAATAAGGTCCGAGCCCAGGCCGATGATCATTTTTTTGGCCTACTCACTTCACCCCCTGAATGCCGCGGCTGCCGGGTTTTACGGCGGGGAGCGCGGCGAGCTCGGGGGGGAGTTGGTCGGCGGGGTAAGCGGGGACTTTGAAATCGATGAGCTTGACCAGCGGCACGCCGACATCGGCTTCCCCGCCGGAGCGGTCGATGAGGCAGGCAGCGGCAATGACATTGGCGCCGATATTGCGCAGGGCCTCGACGCATTCGCGGATGGAGAGGCCCGTGGAGACGATGTCTTCGACCACGATGACCTTGTCATCCGGGGCGATTTCGAAGCCGCGGCGCAGCTCGAACTTGCCTTCGACGCGCTCGGTATAGAGGGCGGGCAGGTTCATGTGGCGGGCCGTTTCGTAGCCGGGGATGATGCCGCCAATGGCGGGCGAAACGATCTTGGTGGCAGAGCCGAAGCCTTCGGCATGGATCTTGGCGGCCAGTGCCTTGCAGAGCTTTTCGGTCTGGTGCGGATATTGGAAGACGCGAGCCTTTTGCAGGAAGATGGGTGAACGCAAGCCCGAGGACAGGATGAAATGGCCCTCGAGCATGGCGCCACATTCGCGGAAGATCGCCAGCACTTCATCCTTAGTCATCGTCATTTCTCCGGTCGACACTACCGTCCCATTCCAGCGTCGAAATCATGCTGGCTTCCCGCATGCCCGCGCGCTGGACGGAGGAAAGGCCCGGGCTGCGCTTGAGCGTTGCCAGAACATCGGTCAGTTGCGCAAGGTCGCGCACTTCGATTTCGAAGATCATCTGGTGAAAATCGGGCGAAATCATCCGCATGACCAGATTGTTGATATTGGCATCGCAGGCCGCGATGGCCGAGGAAATCTGCGCCAGAGAGCCGGGGCGATTGACCGATTCCATCGAAATGACCGTGGGATAGAGGTCTTCCTTGCCAGATAGATTCCAGCGCACATCGACCCAGGCGACGTCACTGTCATGCAGGTTCATCAGCGCATCGGAATGGATGGGATAGACCAGCATGGGCGCATCGGGCTGGAGAATACCCACGAGCCGATCGCCGGGCACGACCCCCTCCCCCGAAATGGTGACGGGCATATGGAAATCGAGCTGGGCCAAAGCCGCCTTGGCGCGGTGGCCGGAACGCTGGCCGCCCGGCACGCGGAAGCGGAACAGATCGGTGGCGCGCAGGGCGAACCAGCCATCTGCCGTGTCGGCCACGGGCAGATCGAGCTTGCGGCGGCGCTTGCGGAGGCCCTTGATGCGGGCGAGTTCGGCGGCCAGGGGCTCGGAGCCGATCTTGCCCTCGCCCACGGCGATCAGCAGATCGCGCTTGGATGGGGAGCCGAGCGCTTCGGCCAGCGCCTTTGCTTCGCTGTCATCGAGCATGACGCCTTCGCGCTCGAGCATCATCTTGAGGACGTGCTCGCCCAGGGCAAAGGCGCGCTGAGAGGCGGCGTGGCGCACGGCGCGGCGAATGGCGGCGCGGGCCTTGCCGGTTGCGGCAATACCGATCCAGTTGGCGGGCGGGAGGTGGTTCTGGTCGCGGATGATCTCGACTTCGTCGCCGCTGCGCAGCTGGGTGACCAGCGGCAGGATGGCGCCGTTGATCTTGGCGCCGACGCAGGTATCGCCGATATCGGTATGCAGGGCATAGGCGAAATCGATGGGCGTCGCGCCGCGCGGCAGGGCGATGAGGCGCCCGCGCGGAGTGAAGCAGAACACCTGATCCTGGAACAGCTCCAGCTTGGTATATTCGACGAAATCTTCGGTCGAGAGGCCCTGGGTCAGGTGGCCGATGGTCTGTCGGAGCGAGCCATAGGCCTGGGACTCGATCTCGATACGGCCCATATCGGCCGAGGCGCCATCCTTGTAGAGGGCGTGGGCCGCGATGCCGAATTCGGCGATGCGGTCCATTTCCTCGGTGCGGATTTGCAGCTCCGCACGCTGGCGGCCGGGGCCGACAATGGTGGTGTGAATGGATTGGTAGTCGTTGTGCTTGGGGACCGAAATATAGTCCTTGAAGCGTCCGGGCACGACCTTCCACTTGGTATGGACAACGCCCACCGTGTGGTAGCACTCCTCGATGGAGTTCACGATGACGCGGAAGCCGATCATGTCGGAGAGCTGTTCCAGCGCAATCGACTTGCGCTCGATCTTGGAGAAAATCGAATAAGGCGATTTGACGCGCGCCTTGACGCGGGC
Source organism: Devosia yakushimensis (assembly GCF_030159855.1). Classification (NCBI taxonomy): domain Bacteria; kingdom Pseudomonadati; phylum Pseudomonadota; class Alphaproteobacteria; order Hyphomicrobiales; family Devosiaceae; genus Devosia; species Devosia yakushimensis. Next base: position 1,984,236 of record NZ_BSNG01000001.1, read on the forward strand.
GGCAATGCCTTCGGCGGCCAGGCGCTCGCTCAGCTCAGTGGAAATGGTCGAAATCGTCTCGCGATATTCGGCCTGCATCTCGTTGAGACGCTCGGTAATGGCGTTGTAGTGCTCGGGCTGGAGAATCTTGAAGGAGATGTCTTCCAGCTCATTGCGCATATCCTGCATACCCATGCGGCCGGCGAGCGGGGCATAGATATCCATGGTCTCCTGGGCAATACGGGTGCGCTTTTCGGGCGGCATGTATTGCAGGGTGCGCATATTGTGCAGGCGATCGGCGAGCTTCACCAGGAGGACGCGAACATCCTGGCTGATGGCGAGCAGGAGCTTGCGCAGGTTTTCGGCCTGGGCTTCCTCGCGTGACACGAGATTGAGCCGCTCGATCTTGGTGAGGCCATCGACAATGGCGCCGATTTCCGAGCCGAAGAGCTGGTCGATCTCGGCGCGGGTGGCGTCGGTATCCTCGATCGTGTCGTGCAGCAGGCCCACGGCGATGGAGGCATCGTCGAGCTTGAGCTCGGTCAGGATAGCGGCGACTTCAAGCGGGTGATTGAAATAGGGATCGCCGGACGCGCGTTTTTGCGAGCCATGCTTCTGCATGGCATAGACATAGGCCTTGTTCAAAAGCTGCTCATCGGCGTTCGGGTTGTAGGCCTGAACGCGCTCGACGAGCTCATACTGACGCATCATGACTGTAGTCGCCTCACCCGCATGGGGAGCTTAGCGGTTGTAATGAAAATGAAAAGGGCGCCCGGTGATCCGAACGCCCTCTCCTATACGATAGCTTGAAGCCAGATCAATCGTCGCGACGTTCCGGCGGCGCCAGGCTTTCGATGCCGCGCAGCAATTCTTCTTCACTGATGGTGTCGAAATTGATCGAGTCGTCGTCGCCATTGCTCTCGATAAGCGGGGCAGCATGCTGCTCGGGCTCGTCGACCTCGACATATTTCTGCAGCGAATGGATCAGGTCTTCACGCAGGTCTTCCGGCGAAATGGCGCCGTCGCCGATTTCACGCAGGGCAACGACCGGATTCTTGTCGTTATCGCGGGCTACGGTGATCTGAGCGCCGGAGGAAATCATGCGCGCACGATGCGCAGCCATGAGGACGAGATCGAAGCGGTTCTCGATCTTTTCAATGCAGTCTTCAACGGTGACGCGGGCCACGAACGTCTCCAAAACTTATGGAATGAACGCCTCCCATACACGAGAGGTTATCAGGATACAAGGTTTGCACGCGCTTGTGCGTGGGCAGAGTGCCGATGCCAGTGGCGCAAGCGTGACCGCAGAATGCTTGCATGGGCGTGGTGAAACATGCGAAAGCAGTTCAAAGATAAGTTTGGCCGCGGAATTTAATTAACATCTTTTTGCCCCCAAGACGGGCGCTACTGATTTTCGCAGCTTGCTGCCGGGTACAGGAGTTCATCATGCCCATTGATCCGCGCGAGAAGATCGTATTGTTCATCGACGGCGCAAATCTCTATGCAACATCCAAAGCCGTCGGCGTGGATATAGACTATCGGCGGCTCCTAGCCGAATTCAGCTCCAAGGCCTATTTACTGCGCGCCAATTACTATACCGCGCTGGTCGAGGATCAGGAATATTCCTCAATCCGCCCGTTGATAGATTGGCTGGACTATAACGGCTTTACGGTGGTGACCAAGCCGGCCAAGGAATTCACCGATGCCGCCGGCCGCCGCAAGATCAAGGGTAATATGGACATCGAGCTCTGCGTCGACGCGCTGGAGCTGGCCCCCTATTACGACCACATGGTTCTGTTCTCAGGCGATGGCGACTTCACCGCGCTGGTGGCGGCGCTGCAACGCAAGGGCAAGCGGGTGACGGTGGTTTCGACCCTGACTACCTCTACCCCGATGATCTCGGATGACTTGCGGCGTCAGGCCGACTTCTTCCTCGACGTTGCCGAGCTGGCCAAGACCGTTGGGCGCCCGCCTAGCACGCGACCTGCGGTGACGCCGGTAGTAGAGGCACCGGCCGAAGAAGAGTAGCGCGCTGCGTGGACTAGTGCGCCGGCCGGCCAAATGGCAGGCCCACCGGAACCCGGTCAAAATCGGTATTTGGCGGTGCGTTCTCATCGCATCGAACGACTATGGCGCCCTGCATGCCGCGCAAGACAGCAGCGAGTTCGGGCGGCAGCTTGGTTACCTGCGCGGGAAGCGCATTGAGCTGATCGACGAGCTCGGATGGCAGCTCCTTGGGCGGCCGCAGACTGGCACTGCAGCCGGTAGGAGCATTTATCAGGGTCACCGCCGCGATGTCGTCGAGCCCGAGCGCGATATAGTATTCCGGATCGTAGATGGCGATTTCGAGTTCGTTGCCGATGCGGTAGGGCCGCGTGGGGTTGACGCTGAAGTTCAGAACCACCCGCCCTCCGGTATAGGACATCCGGCTGTCCGGCCCAGGCGCGAAGGAGAGATCGTGAGCCCCCTCCCCGGCAAAGGTGTAGAACTCGTGCTGGGTCAGATCCTGCATGCTGGCACGCGTCAGCGACGACAGTTCGTCACTACTGAAAGCGCCGTCGCCATTTGTGTCGAGGCCCTGAATCTGCCAGGCGGAAAACGCCCTGTCGAAGGACCAGTGGTGTTCGATGGCTGCCACATTGCCGGCATTATCGAATGTAACAGCGACTTCAGCGTCCACAAAGATATGCGGATGCGCCCGGGCCCAACTTGTCGTGACCAGCAGTGCCGCCAAGGCGAGACCCGATGAAAGGGCATGAAAACGCAACAGTTCTGCCCTAGATAGATTTTCGGGGTTGGTTGATTTTAGCGAGAGCCGCCGACATTGCAAAGACTGCTCCATTTTCGCCGCAGCATAGCCGCCCTGCTCGGGGCACTTTTGCTGGTGCCAGCATCAGGCGCCGGAACGATTGCCGCAGAGCTGGCGGTGACGATAAACCAGCTCCCCATATCGGTGCCGATCGTTGACTATCTGGTGTTGGATTTTGACGTCGGCGGGCAAATCGTGCCGATGGGATTCAACGCCGATCCCGAAATAAGCAAACGCCGCGAGAGCTTTTTTGAGAAGAATCCGGGCGTCTTGCCGGTGGTTCAACTCCGGTACCTGTTCTACCTGGCCGCGGAAGAGTGCAGCGGCGATACGTTTCTGATCCGGGCCTGCGAGAGCCGCCGGGGCAGTGACCCAGCACAGATTGTGCAGATGGTGCTTCGATCGGGCAGTGTTGCCGGGGTGGGAACGCAGATGCTGCGCCCTGCCGGTCTTTCCGCTGCCGATACGGAGGGAGAGATCCAGACTTATGATCAACCGGGCTGGACCTATGTCGAAACGCTCCATGCCGGGAGCCGCCTGGCTGCCAGTTGCTCGCCGACCAGCGAGCCGGGCTGGGCGCTGGACTGCCGCCACAGCGCCTCACTGGCCAATGGCATTTTCTACCAGGTGGATTTCCTGTTGAAGGACGATACGCCAAGCGACGTCGCCGAAATCTTACGGGCAAGCCATGCGGCAGCGGAGGCGCTGACGTCTCCGTAGGACCGCGAGCGTTCAGCCCCGCCCGCCTTCCTTCATGATACGGGATTTGTCGCGATTCCAGTCGCGATTGCGCTCGGTTTCGCGCTTGTCATAGTTCTTCTTGCCCTTGCCTAGGCCGATCAGCAGCTTGGCGCGGCCCTGGTCGTTGAAGAAGAGCTTGAGCGGCACGATGGTATTGCCGGCGCGGGAGACTTCGCTGTCGAGGCGGGCCAATTGCTTGCGCGACACCAGGAGCTTCCGCGGACGCTTTTCTTCGTGATTGAAGCGGTTGGCCTGCAGATATTCGGGGATGTGGGCATTGATCAGCCAAAGCTCGCCCTTTTCGGGGGAAGCGTAGGATTCGGTGATCTGCGCCTTGCCCAGGCGCAACGATTTGACCTCGGTGCCGCTGAGCACGATGCCCGCCTCGAGGGTGTCGATGATTTCGTAGTCGTAACGCGCGCGACGGTTTTCAGCCACGAGGCCGTGGCTGATCACACCGTTCTTGGATTTGTCGTTCTTGCTGGCCATAAAAGCTTAGATAAGACCTGCATGCGCCAATGCAAAGTCCACCGCCTCTTCGGTTGCCTTGGAAACGGGGACAAGAGGCAAGCGCAGCTCATTGGCGCAAAGGTTGAGCCGGTTGGCGGCATATTTGACTGCGGTGGGATTGGGCTCGAGGAAGAGATTCTTGTGCAGGAGAGCCAGCTTGTCCTGAATGGCGAGTGCCCCCTTGAAGTCACCGGCCAGCGACAGTTCCTGCATCTGGGCACAGAGGCGCGGCGCCACATTGGAGGTGACCGAGATGCAACCATGGCCGCCATGGGCATTGAAGCCGAGGGCGGTCATGTCTTCGCCCGAAAGCAGGATGAAATCGGGACCGAGTTTGACCCGCTGCAGGCTGGCGCGGCCCATATCGGCGGTCGCGTCCTTCACGCCGATGATATTATCATGCGCCTCTGCAAGGCGCGCGATGGTGTCGACGGTAAGATCAACCACGGTGCGGCCCGGCACGCTATAGAGAATGACCGGAATGCCCACGGCGCTGGCCACGGCCGAGAAATGCTGAAACAAGCCTTCCTGGTTGGGTCGGTTGTAATAGGGCACAACGGAGAGTACCGCGTCGGCGCCGGTTTCTTCGGCAAAACGGGCCAGCGAAACAGCTTCAGCCGTGGAATTGGAGCCGGCGCCCGCAATCACCGGGACGCGCTTATTGGCGACCTCGACACAGATCTCCACCACCCGACGGTGTTCCTCGTGGCTGACAGTGGGGCTTTCGCCCGTGGTGCCGACAGGAACCAGGCCGTGCGTGCCCTCGGCAATCTGCCAATCCACAAAGCTCGAGAAGGCTTTCTCATCCACGGCCCCATTGACGAAGGGGGTGATGAGTGCCGTAATCGATCCTCTGAGCATTTGCCTGGTATTCCTCGGTTTGATGGATGCCACAGTTCGGCCGTGGCGGGGTGTCATAGCCGCATGGTGACGGCTGATTTGAGTGGCGCACCATAGTTTTTATTGGATGTCATCACAAGGCGGCAGCGACATGACCTGCATCGGCGCGGCAACTTCATGTTTACCCAAGCAAGGGTAACCTCGGGTTAACCGCAGGGATGGGGGTTCCTGCCGGACGATTGAGTGTTGCAGCAGGACGGCAGATGAGACACGGCTTTCGAGCGGGCCTCATTGCAGCGGCGCTGGGTGTTCTGAGTACAGCCCCCGTGACCGATGTAATCGTGGCTAATGACATCGTCGACCCGGTGGTAACCGGCTCGATCGGTGATGGAGCCGTCGCGCCTGCAGCCGACACCAGGGGGTCGGCAGCCTTTCGCGCAGCGCTCGATCTGTTGGGCGAAGATGATCCGGCTGGCGCATACCAGGCGGCGCGGGCCTTGCCCGATGCCGTGGAGCGGCGGGTAGTGCAATGGGCGGCGATCTATTTCAATCCCGGCAAGATCGACTATCACACAGTCCAGCGCTTTGCGGCCGACGCGCCCGACTTTGCCTCCAGCGCCATTTATCGTACGCGGATTGAACAGGCGCTGATCAAGGCGGAACCAGGCGATAGCGACGTCATAGCGGCACTGGGCGGAGCCACACCCAATACGATCGACGCCCAGGTGATGCTTGCATCCGCCTATCTGGCGGAGGGGCAGAAAGAGCGGGCGGCCCACATCGCCCGGAGCATCTGGGTCGACAATTTCCTGACCGAAGAGCAGGAAAAGGTGGTGCTGGACAAGCTCGGGACCCTGCTTGATCGCGATGCGCATTGGGCGCGGGCGATGCATCTGATGATGCACGATCGCGCGCGGGGCAGCGAGCGCTTGCTGGGCTTTCTGAGCGATGCGCAAAAATCGCTGGTGGTGGCGCGGGCAGCAGTGTCACGCAACGATGCGGATGCCAAAAAGCAGCTCGACAGTGTCGACCCATCAATGCAGTCCAACCCGGTCTTCATATTTTCGCGGGCGCAGCGGGCGCGGCAGTTCGAGCTGTGGCAGAGCGCCGTCGACTGGCTCAACAAGGCGCCGGCCGAGCTGCCCGATGCGGCCGAGTGGTGGTATGAGCGGCGCACGCTGGTCCGCCAATTGCTCAATATGGGGCAGCCCAAACTCGCCTATCAAGCGGCCGCTGGCTACACCAAAGGCCCGGATGGCCGCGTGGTCGAGGCGCAGTTTCATGCCGGCTGGATTGCCTTGTCGTTCCTTAACGACCCTTCGGCGGCCAAGGCGCATTTCACCGCGCAGAAGGCCCTGGCAACGCTGCCAGACACGATTACGCAGGCCAATTACTGGCTGGCGCGGGCCAATCAAAAGCTGGGTGACGAGGCGGCGGCAAAGGCTGCGTACGAAACCGCGGCGCGCTATGGCACGGTTTACTATGGGCAATTGGCGCGGGCGGAGCTGGGGCATAAGGGGGTCGACATGCGCCCCCTGCCCGGCTGGCAGGACAGCGAAAGCCTGTTCAACAGCAACCAAATCGTGCGCGCCATTCGTCTTTTGGCGGCAAATGGCAAGCAGAGCTTGGCCGTTCCGCTGTTGCAGCACTATGGCGAGGGCCTCAAGAGCGGCGGCGAGCTGCTGCTGGCGGCGCGGCTGGCGCAGGAGATCGGGGCTCATAATGTGGCCATCTCGATCGCCGAGACGGCAGACAAACTGGGTATTCCGCTCGACCTGTTCAGCTTTCCCAAGGATGGACTGCCCGGTGACGCGCAGCTGGCCGCGGACCGGGCGGCCGTCTATGCCATTGCCCGGCAGGAATCGCGGTTCCAAATCGACGCGATCTCGTCGGCGGGAGCACGCGGGCTGATGCAGCTCATGCCGGGAACGGCCAAGGAAGTGGCCGGCAAGGTGGGGGTCGATTATTCGCCCAGCCGGCTGGTGAGCGACGCCGCCTATAATGCTTTGCTGGGCTCGACTTATCTGGGCACGCAGCTCGAGCGCTATGATGGCTCGCTGGTACTGGCGGCAGCGGCCTATAATGCGGGGCCGGGCAATGCCAATAAGTGGATTGCCGCCTATGGCGATCCACGGGCCGACAATGTCGATCCGGTGATCTGGGTTGAACTGATCCCGTTCCAGGAGACGCGGAAATATGTTCAGCGGGTGCTGGGCAATTATCTGGTCTATCGCGAGCGGCTGGGGGATGGCGGGCTAACGCTGCAGCAGGCGCTGCGGACAATCCGGTGACAGGCGCCGATTTCGCTTGAGACCACTGCCCACCCTTCCCTAAATGATGGCCATGGCCCCCAGACGCACAATTCCCGACGACCATCCCGCTTTCGCGCCGCTGCCGGTAACCCGGATCAGCCTGCCGGCGGGACATTTGCGAGCGGCCGTTCACGTTTCCGGTCGGCTCTCGGGCCGGCGGCTGCCGGTGGTGTGCATCCCCGGTTACCAGCGCAATATGAGCGACTTCACTGAATTCGCCGCCTATTTTCAACGCATGGGCGGGGGCAATTGGCCCGTCGTACTGCTGGACCTGCCGGGTCGCGGGCGCTCGGACGACCGCGCGAAGGCGGAACATTATGGATCGCTGGCCGATGCGCGGGATGTCGCCGCCCTGCTGCCGGCACTAGGCATCGAACAGGCGGTGATCCTGGGGCAAGGCCATGGCGGACAGGTGGCGATGGCCCTGGCCATGGACCATCCGCTGCTGGTCGCCGGTACAGTATTGCTGGACTCCGGGCCGGTGGCGGATTCGCGCGGCATTGTGCGACTGCGAAACAATATTCAGCACGTGGAAAGCCTGCGCGGCAGCAAGTTCGTTACCGCCGGATTCCGCCGGATGCTGGGCGGGGATTATCCGGGGTTGCCCGAGGCGAGGCTCGATGCGCTGATGGGGCGCAGCCATATGATCGACCGGCGCGGCAGGGCACGGCCGCTTTATGATCCGCGGCTCATCGATGCGCTGGGCAACATCAATTTCGACGACGTGCTCATTGCGCAGTGGCCACTTTTCGACGCGCTGAGCTGTGCGCCGCTCATGCTGCTGCGCACCCAGCTGACCGATCAATTGCGCCGCGAGACCTTTGACGAGATGCGCCGCCGCCGCCCGGACGCCGTTGCGCTCACCATTGCCGGGCAAGGCTCCCCGGCTCTTTTCGATCAGCGCGAGGAGATTGAGGCGGTGGCGGAATTCGTCATACGCACCAGCAAGGCAGCGTTGGGACGAGCCGCCTAGGCGCAATCGGCATTCAGTTTCCTGACCCGGCCGAGGGCCTCGCCCCTTGCCCTCCCCCAGAGGGGAGGGAAGTCTGCTTTTTCGCCTATCGCTCAGCCTAGAAGTGCTCGTCGAGCACTGTCACCACGATGCGCCGATTGAGACGTTTGCCGGCGGGGGTTTCGTTATCGGCGATGGGGCTGGATTCGCCGTAGCCCAGGGCATAGAGCCGGGCCGGATTGACGCCGCGGGTGACCAGGGCATCGATAACGGCCTCGGCCCGGGCCACGGACAGGGCGAGATTGGACGCCTCGTCACCATCGGCATCGGTATGGCCTTCGATGTGAACGACGGCATCGGGGCAGGCCGCCAGATCAACGGCCAATTCATCGAGCGCGGGTTCGGACTCGGCAGTGATAACGGCCGCGCCCGATTGGTAGAGAATGGCATTGCGGGCGGAGAAATCAGCCAGGGTGGTGGCGCAGTTGGCGAAGCCGGGTGGTGGCGTGGAGGGAGCCGCAGCGACAGCCGGAGGCGCAACGGGTTCGGGGACCGCTACCGTGACCGTCCATTCGGCGGGAATGCCCGCTGCAGCGACGGCCGCTTTGATGGCATCGCCGGTGACGCTGTCGGGCGCTGTGCCGGACAGGACCCAGACGCCAGCCGCATATTTCAAGCTTCCATCACTCAACCGCGCCAATTGCTGCAGGCCAAGCTTAGCATTGGCGACAAAATCGGCGGGAGCGCCCGGCGCCACGGAAAGCGCATCGATGGAGCTATCCGCCTGGTTCGCGAGCGTCTGTAGATCCGCATCGGTGGGAACCTGCCCGCCCAGAACGGTTCGGCCCTCGGCACGGGTGGCAGAAAAAGTATAGGCCGGATCGATAGTTGCGGGCTGAGGTTCAGGATTGGTGGTAGTTTCGGCTTCGACAACGTTAGGTGCCGGCTCCGCAAGGGCAAGGGCCCATCGATCAGCGGGCGTCGTGGCCGTGGCCAGAGCCTGAGCAACGATATCGCCGCCATTGCTGTCACGCGCCCGCCCCTCGATGCGCCATGCCGTTCCGTCGAACATGGCGCTACCTTCACTCAAGGCCGCCAGCGCGTCGACGGCCGCGACGGCGTCTTCGACAAAGCCGGCGGGCGCGGCGGGGTCGAGTTCCGTACGGTCCACGGCGTTGTCCCCTGCCCGCACAGCGAGGAACCGCTTGAGGGCATCAGTGGGCACCAATCCAGTCAGGGTGATGGTTCCGTCGGCGGCTTTCTGGGCGGACCAGAGATAAGGCGCCGGTGGCGGCGCAGCCAGGGGCTCGCCAATGGCCATGGACCAGCCGGCCGCCGCCAATTGCCGCGTGGCAAATTCCGTTTCGATGGCGGCCTTGTCGGCAGCGGAACTTGCGGTGCCCGTGAGGGTCCAGGCGGCGCCGGAGAGACTGACTTTGCCTTCCGTCATGTGCTGCAACAGGGCCAAGCCTGTTTGGGCCGAGCCACCAAAGCCATTTGGGGCGCCGGAAGCATAGGTCATGCCGGTGCGTGCCGCTGATCCCGCCTTGGCCAGCAAGGCGGCCTCGTCATCGGGGCTGGGTACCGCGCCTGACAGCAGAATCGTGCCATCGGCGGACTTGGTCGCCATCCAGGCAAAGTCGGCGGCATATGGCGGAGCAATCTCGCTCTGGGCGAGAACGAGGCCTTGCGGCACCCGGGTGGAAAGATCGTTGCGCAGTGCCTGATATTCGGCGCTGCTGCGCGCTATGCCACTGATGGTCATGACATTTTGGCGCAGCGCGAAGCGCCCTTCGTCGAGGCGAGCGAGAACCGAAAGGCCAAAATCCACCGCCGGGCGGTAGTGCTGGGGCGCGCCGCTTCCCAGTTTGAGCCAGGAAATATCCGCGCCCTGAAACTGCCGCAGGGCCTGACGTGTGGCATCGTCTGGCACATAACCGTCAAAAACGATGACGCCGCCCGGCTGTAGCGTGGCGCTCATCCAATAATCAGTAATCCGGGGCGCATCGAGGGTGATGATGCTGCCGCCGGGCTGGGCTTGGGCCAACAGCATTGTCGAGGCGGGCGCATTTCGAGGGCTCCCCTGCCCTGCGAGCGCATCTTTGGCGATGGCGTTTGGGCCGGCGAAACAAATGGCCGTCGCCGCCAGAGCCATGGTCAGCCCTGACGCATGCCATTTGAAGAAATTTTTGGTCATGCCAATTCCAAGAAGACGTCCGCAATTGCTGTCCAAACTAGAATATTTCCATCGGCATTTGGAATGAAAATGCACGCGCTAAGCCATTGGTTTCAAAGGCGGAAGCGTGAGCGACAGCAGCGCCTGGATCGTTGATGCCGGTCATACACCGAATCGCTGTTGGGAGGGGCCGGACGAAACGGAGGTTCCAGATTTCGCGGACTGACTTTGCGGGAGGATTGCTACGTCGCTGTTGAAAAAAGAAAGGCCCGGCGGAGCCGGGCCTTTCCCAATCCATAAGAAGGATCGACGATTAGTCGAAGGTCTTCTCGGCAGTGAACGACACCTTGTAGGCGCTTTCGGTGGTCACTTCGCCCTTCAGGCTCGAAGTGAAGCCGCCGCCAGGAGCCCACTTCAGACCCAGAGCACCGTAGCCAACGCTGTCGGTACCAGCGCCCAGACCCCAAGCGTAGTCGTCGGAGTTTTCGACACCAGAACCGAAGTAGCCACCAACTTCACCGGTGACTTCGATGGTTTCGGTGACGGCAGCAACGAGCTGAGCCGCAACCTGAACAACATCACGCTCGCCGGCAGCACCGAAGGCGTCGGAGTGGAACCAGCGGCTGCCGAGGTTGATCTTGATGCCTTCGGTGACAGCAAAGCCAACCGAGCCACCCAGACCGTAGCCTTCACGGCCATAAGCATCAACATATTCACCCGACAGGGCGACGGTGAACATATCGAAGCCGGCTTCTGCCGAGACCAGCGCGTGGAGCTTGGAGTCGTCAAGGAACTCGTTCTGGAGATAACCAAGGGCCGCACGGACCTTGAACTGCTCGAAGGTGCCGGTTGCGCCAGCATGGATGCCGTAGAAATCGGCTTCGCCATCAAGGATACCACCGGTGAAACCGGTCAGGTGCGCTGTGAGGTTTTCGCCAGCATAGCTAACAACGCCAACGAGAGTGCCGGCGAGCTGCGTCGGAGTGGTGACCGCGTCGGTAACACCGTCACCGTCGAGATCATAAGACACGCCCCAGCTGCCGTCGAGATTTTCAAGGCCAACACCAACCGACACGCCGTTGCCGAGATCGGAAACGACCTGGATGACGTGACCGCCAAAGCCGTCTTCGTCGCCTTCAAGCAGGATGCCGTTGTCAACTTCGTTGTAGCCAAAGGTACGCAGGAAGTTGAAGGGCTGCGAGTCGCCAAAGTTACCAATGGTGCTCTTCTTACCGGCCATCAGGACGGTCGTGTCGCCAACCGAAACGTAGGCTTCGTCGATCAGCTTGCTAGCGTCTTCGTTCAGGTTGTCGCCGTGCGCAACGACAGCACCTTCGTTCCGAACGTCATAGCGATCATTGAGCTGCAACTTCAACACAGCCTTGGCGGTACCGAAATCACTGTCGGCCGAACCAACAAACTTCAGCCAAGCGGAAGTCTTCGAACGCCAATCCAGCTCACCGCCGGTGACGGGATCGGTGCCAGCGCCGATGATGTTGATCGGGCCACCGTTGCCGAGGATGCTGTCGGTCAGACCAACAACGCCGAGGGTCGGCTCATCCTTGTAGTCGCCCCAGTAGAATTCATACTTCACGCCGCCCGAGATCTGCAGGCAGTTGGTGTCCGACGAGATCGTCAGGCCCGAGATGCCGAGCGAGTCGCAGACGTCCAGCGACGTCAGCACGCCCAGATCGGCTGCATAGCCAGCGGTCGAGAGACCAGCAGCGGCAATAGAACCGAGGATAAGGCTCTTGAGTTTCATTATTTGACCTCCAAAGTCAGTCATTCTTGGTGCCGGTTACCCAGCGTTTGCCGAAACGCGACCACACTATCGTGGTGCAGTGTGTTGCCGTCGCGTTGCGACCGACAAACGATCCCATGCATGGATTCGCAAGACCCACTCTACGCATGCAAATTTCCGACGCAATCGAACAAAGCCGGTTTTGGGCCCGCCACAATATGGTTGCACCCCTGATGTTGCAGATTCAGCACACAGACGGTAATCACTCATTAATCCGGGTGAATCCGGGGTTAAATTTTCTATGTTTCTAAGGGGTTAACGGGAGGTAACGCGGCTTTCGGGCAGCGCGACACTTTCTGCCGGCACTGGAAAGCGCCCATAAGGCCGCCGCAATGAAGTGGCGGAAATGTGCCGGGAATCCGAAAGCATTAGGGCAGCGGGCACACCGCCGGGATACGAGGGACAAAGCATGACACAGCAAGGCAAAGTGGCAGTAATTACCGGAGGCGGCTCAGGAATCGGGCGAGCGGCGGCTATCGGCTTTGCCAGAGCGGGCTACCAGGTGGCCATTTGCGGGCGGCGCGCCGAGGCGCTCCAGGCGGTTGCGGCGGAGACCGATGCCTATTGGGCGGCCTGCGATGTGACGGACCCAGCGCAAGTGGCACATTTCTTTACGGGGCTGAGGACACAGCATCCGCGCATCGATGTCGTCTTCAACAATGCGGGACGGTTTGCTCCTGCCCTTCCCTTCGGCGATATCGATGTTCCGACCTGGCGCGAAATGATCGATACCAATCTCAACGGCGCTTTTTATGTCGCGCGCGAGGCGTTTCGCGCGATGCGGGATCAGGACCCGCAGGGCGGCCGGATTATCAATAACGGCTCCATCTCAGCCCATGCCCCCCGGCCGGGCGCGGCGAGCTATACCACGTCCAAGCACGCCATTACCGGGCTGACCAAGGCGATCTCGCTGGATGGGCGAGCTTTCAACATCGCTTGCGGGCAGATTGATATTGGCAATGCGGCGACCGACATGACCAGCCAGATGAACTCGGGATCGCTGCAGGCCAATGGCACAATCATGCCCGAGCCGACATTCGATGTGGCCCATGTGGTGGACGCATTGCTTTACATGAGCGGCCTGCCGCTCGGCGCCAACGTGCAGTTCATGACCGTGATGGCGACGACCATGCCCTATATCGGACGCGGCTAGCCCCGCCCTGCCTGGTAAACCTCGCGGCCGGCAATCCAGGTGGAGAGTACCCTACGGCCGGTATCGAGATGGACGAAACTGGCTATCGCGCCGGGTCGCAGATGGCCGTGATCAGCAGCGAGATTCATTGCTTGTGCCGGATAGAGCGAGGCCATGCGCAGCGCCTCCTCAAGCGCCAGGCCGATACGGCTATGCATGAATTCCACCGCGTCGATCATGTCGAGATCGGCGCCGGCCAGGGTGCCATCGGCGAGGCGCAGGGCGCCATCGGCGCGGGTAATGGTGCGGCCGTTGAGCGTCAGTGTCTTGATGTCAGTACCGGTCTGCGACATGGCGTCGGTGACGAGAAAAATGCGGCCGGGACCGGATTTGGCGCGCAGGGCAATGTCGATGGAGCCGGGATGGACGTGGATGCCATCGGCAATCAGGCCCGCAAAGACCGTATCGTGACCGAGCACGGCACCCACGACGCCAGGCTCGCGATTGCCCAACTGGCTCATGGCGTTGAAGAGATGGGTGGCCATGCTGGCGCCGGAAGCGAAAGCGGCAGCGGCGTCATCGGCAGACGCGTCGGAATGCCCGATACTGACAATGATGCCGGCATCGGACAGCGCCGCAATCTGCGCCGGAGTAACCGTTTCCGCCGCGACGGTGCACAGCAGATTGGGCAGATGCTGGCGGGCGGCCAGCAGGCGGGCCAAATCGTCCTCGTCCATCGGGCGGATCAGGGCCGGATCATGCGTCCCCTTGCGCGCCACCGAGAGGTGGGGACCTTCGAGATGCAGTCCGAGAAAACCCGGAACGCCTTGCTTGGCCGCAGCCTCGCCTGCGGCGATGGCCTGAATATTGACCTCGACGGTATCGGTGATCAGCGTCGGCAGCAGCGCCGTCGTGCCAAACTGGGCGTGGACGGCGCAGATAGTGCGGATGCTTTCGACCGTGGGCGCATTGTTGAACAATATGCCGCCGCCGCCATTGACCTGCAGGTCGATGAAGCCGGGCACGAGCATGCCGCCGGCAAGCTGCACTCTTTCCGCATTGGCGGGCACCGCGCCCGCCTGGACGATACCGCTGACCTGGCCGAATTCAATCAGCAAGGCGGCATCATCCTGCCAGTCGTAGCCGTCGAAGATGCGGGCGCCGGTTACCGCGAGGAGGTCGCTCATACCGTTTCGGTGACCTTTTTGAGCAGGCGTGGCTCATCGGGGTTGAGGCCGCGATGGCGCGCCAGGGCCTCGACGAAACCATAGAAGGAGACGATGAGGGCGAGAGGATCGGTGATGGGATGGCCGGTGGGCGCGAAGGGCAGGCGCGTGGCGGGACCCGGGCGGTCGCTGGTGAGGAAAGCCAGGGCACCCTGCCCCGCCAACTTATGGGCCATTTCGGCAACCGAGGGCTCTGCCGCGTCGCGGGCGGCCAGCGCCAGCACGGGATAGCCGGGCGTTACGATGGAGACCGGGCCATGCATGACTTCGGCGGAGCTATAGGACTCGGCCTGCACGCCGCAGGTTTCCTTGAACTTGAGAGCTGCTTCATTGGCGATGGCCCAACCGGGTCCACGTCCCAGAACATAGAGCGCATTGTGGCCATCGAGCGCACCGATCAGTTCAGACCAATCGCAGGCGACCGCGGCCGCCAGGGACTCCGGCAAGGCGTGGACGGCGCGAGACAGGTCCGCGTCGTCGCTCCACTCGGCTAGCAGGGCCAGCCCCGCCACGATCGAGGTGGCGAACGTCTTGGTGGCGGCAACCGACTTTTCGAGGCCGGCATGCAGATCAATGGTGAAATCGGCGCTTTCGGCCAAGGGCGAACCGGCCGTATTGGTGATGGCGATGGTGGTGGCGCCACCGCGCTTGGCGGATTGAGCCATGCCGACAATGTCGGGGCTCTTGCCGGATTGGGAAATCGCGATGGTCACGGCGCGGTCGAGCCGCAGCTGCTTATTATAGATTGAAGCGATCGAGGGCCCGATGGATGCCACGGGCAGTCCAAGGGTCAGCTCGATGGCGTATTTCAAATAAGTGGAGGCGTGGTCGGAGGAACCACGGGCCACTGTGGCGACCAGGGAGGGATCGCTGCTCCGCAAGGCAAGCGCGGCTTCGGCTATCACCGGCGCGCTCTTGTCGAGGAAGTTTGCCACCGCGCCCGGAATCTCGTCGATCTCACGGCGCATATGGGTCTGGTTGCTGGACGTCATGGCTTGGGGCCTCCACTCGACGGCGTGTCCCCGATACGCAATTCGGCGACGAAGTCATAGGTATCGCCCCGATAGATGGAGCGGGTGAACTCGATAACCCGGCCGGACGCCAGATAGGATGTGCGCTCGATATTGAGGCTTGCGGAGCCAACCGGCACCTGCAGCAGATCAGCATCCTCAATGCCCAGATTGGCCGCCCGGATGCGCTGGATGGCGCGGATGGGCCGGTTACCGGACCGCTCCAGCAGCCTGTAGAGCGAATCCGTGACCACCTGCGGATCGGGCAGTACGCGGGCGGAAAGGCTGGCCCGCTCGATGGCAAGGGGCGTATCGCCGGTGAGGCGAAGGCGGGAAATGCGCGACACGTGCTCGCCGGGTGACAGGCCGAGAATCACGGTTTCCTCCGGCGAGGGAAGGTAAAGGCCGCGATCGAGCCATTCGGAGCGCACCGCCATGCCGCGCCGGGCCATATCCTCGGTGAAGGAGGTGAGCTGGGACAGCGATTGCTCGACCCGCTGCGGCTGGGGAGCAACGAACGTGCCCGAGCCATGGCGCTGCACCAGAATTCCATCCTGGACCAGCTGGAGGACGGCCTTGCGCACGGTGACACGCGACACATCGACCTTGAGCGCCAGGTCACGCTCGGAGGGCAGCGCATCGCCTGGGCTGATGACGCCCTTGTTGATGGCATCCTCGATCCAGCGCTTGAGTTGGAGATAGAGCGGACCACCAGTGGGCAAAACCACCGGGCCCTCGAAAAACAGACTATTGGTCAGGTCAGCCACGGCTCCCCCGCATAAGACGCTATCGCTTCGCCCGACGTAAGATACCAATAAAATACCATTCACCAAGCCAAAAATGAGTCCCGGTGTGGATTGGCCGGGCATAACGGGATAAATCCCTACCAATTCCAGGAAACGCTGCCGGTATTGGCACGCCAGAGCAGTGAAGATGGTAAGTGGTATTTTTTTGGCATTACGCGGCGATGCACAAAACAGCCGCACGAAAAAACCAAGAAAATGAGCAAGGCTTGTCGAAAATGCCTGATGCGGTTCGTTGACTGGATGAAACCGCAACATGGAGGATTTCCAGATGACGACCCAAGACAATGCCGCCCAGAACACCGACCGTGACCTGGTGCTGACTCGTTTGATCGATGCGCCGCGCGAAAAGCTTTATGCGGCATGGACCCAGCCGGAGCTGCTGACGCAATGGTTCGCTCCCAAGCCCTGGTCGACGCCCAAGGCCGTGCTCGACGTGCGCGTCGGTGGGGCAAGCGTGGTGACCATGGCCGACGAAAACGGCACGGAATATCCCAATCCCGGGCAATATCTGGAAGTCGTGCCCAATGAGAAGCTGGTCTTTACCGATGCCTATATCGGCGACTGGGCGCCTTCGGCCAAGCCGTTCATGACGGTGGTGCTGACCTTCACGCCGGAAGCGGGCAAGACGCGCTACACGGCCATTGTCCACCACTGGACGGCAGAAGATCGCAAGACCCATGAGGAAATGGGTTTTCACGAAGGATGGGGTCAGTGCACCGATCAGCTCGAAGAGCTGGTCAAGCGAATCTGATCGGTCCGTGCGGGCCTGGCGGACGATCGCTTGCCTTCTGCGCGCATTCTGTCAGGCTTCCGATTGTCGAGTCCCTTTTCTTGAGGAGGAAAAGCAATGGGTTTTGACGGTGTAGGCTGGCTTGCGGCCATCATTATCGGCGGTGTTGCCGGATGGCTTGCCAAGCAGTTCATGCAGACCAATACCGGCCTGCTGATGAACATCATCCTGGGTATTGTCGGCGCCATTGTCGCAAGCCTGGTGCTCGGTCTATTGGGCATCTCGTTCGGCGGATGGATCGGCTACCTGATCGCCGGCTTCATCGGCGCTTGCATCATCATCGCAATCGGCCGCGCTGTTGCGCGCTGACCGATCCCTCACACTGGACCCCGAGCAATCTGCCCGGGGTCAGCTTGTCCGGGCTTCGATTTGATCGAAAAAAGAGCGTAGATGCCAGGTTCTGCCGAAAGGTGGGATTAAGGAAGCCTGCGCTTTGCGGCCGACTTGCGGTTTATCCGCTGCCTGGAAGCGATAAGTTGATCACGCCAATTTTTCCGTAACTCCCAAAGGCTTGCGAGCCTGTCGGGGAACGGCAACAGGAAGGATCGACTGATGAGCGACAGCACAACAGCCCAAAGATCAGCTGGCAATATCGATAGGAAAGCATACCTGGTCGGCAGCGGCATAGCCTCGCTTGCCGCCGCGGCCTATCTCGTCAAGGAAGGCGGACTTCCCGGCCCGAACATCACCATATTCGAGCAGGACGAGGGCTATGGAGGCAGCCTCGACGCGCGGGGCAATGCGCAGGATGGCTATTCTATGCGCGGCGGGCGCATGTTCGAAGAAAAGTTCAACTGCACTTACGACCTGCTATCGTTCATCCCGGCCATCAGCGATCCCAAGAAGTCGGCCAAAGATGAACTGATGGAGTTTCATCAGGAGTTTTTCTGGAACGACAGGGCGAGGCTCGTGGCGGAGGGCCGCATCGTCGACGTGGCCAATCTGGGATTCAGCGAACGCGACCGGCTCGATCTCGTCAACCTCTGCGCCACGCCCGAGGCGGCGCTTGGCACCAGGACGATCCAGGATTGGTTCCAACCCGATTTCTTCCGCAGCAATTTCTGGTTCATCTGGTGTACGACATTCGCCTTCGAGCCGTGGCACAGCGCGGTGGAATTCAAACGCTATTGCCTGCGCTTTACCCACCTGTTCTCCACCATCGATACGATGGCCGGTATCTACCGAACCCAGTTCAACCAATATGACGCCATGGTGCGCCCCATTGTCGGTTGGCTTAAGGAACGAGGCGTCATCTTCCGGCCGCGGACCGAGGTGACGGATATCGATGTGGCCTTCGACGGCGCCGAAAAGCGGGCCACCCGGATCCGTTACGTCGCGGAAGGCAAGGAGGGCGATATCGGCCTGGGGGCAGACGACCTTATCTTCGTCACCAATGGCAGCATGACGTCCGACACCACATATGGTTCGTCCACGACTGCCCCGGTTCTGGAAACGGAAAAACACGGCGGCGCCTGGAAACTGTGGCAGCGGTTGGCAGCGAAATCACCGGACTTCGGCCACCCAGCGGCATTCTGCTCGGATATCGAGAAATCGAAGTGGGAGTCCATTACTGTCACAGCCCATGACTCGACTTTCTTCGATCTGCTCGAAGCTTTTTCCGGCAGCGAAGCGGGCAAAGGCGGGCTTGTCACCATCAAGGATTCCAACTGGCTGCTGACCGTCGTGCTCAACCACCAGCCACACTATTACGAGCAGCCGAAGGACACCTGGGTCTGGTGGGGCTACGGCCTGTTTCCCGACAAGGTGGGCAATTTTGTGCAAAAGAAAATGTCGGACTGCACGGGCCGGGAAATCCTCGAAGAAATCCTGCTCCACCTGCGCTTCGCCGAAAAGTTGGAGCACATTCGCGACACGTCGATCGTCATCCCGGCGATGATGCCATACATTACCAGCCAGTTCATGCCGCGTACCGGAACGGACCGCCCACAGGTCATTCCGGCAGGATCACGAAACCTTGCCTTCATTGGCCAATATGCCGAAGTCCCCGACGATGTTGTGTTCACCGTCGAATATTCAGTGCGGTCCGCACAGATCGCCGTTTTTGGGTTGCTCGGCCTCGCCCGCGAAGTTTCTCCCTTCTACAAAGGCCAGCATGATCCCCGCATCCTGTTCGATGCGCTGAAGATGCTCCATCGAAGCTAGCACTACGGCCAGGCGCCTCGCCCAACTGTGGCGAGGCGCCGATGTCACTGCCGGTGCGGCCGCCGTCCGAACACTACCGACCGCTCATGATAATGCTGGCCTTTTGGCCGTTCGAAACAGTCACGCGCTCCATCAGGGCGCCGCCCTGCTGAACGTATTGAACCATCCATATGACCGAGGTCGTCACATAATACGATCCGGCGGCGACGTCGTTGAAGGTGAAGCGCCCTTCACCATCGGCCACGGTCTTCCTCGTGTACTGATAGTATTCTTGAGCATCGTTTTTGAAATTCGCGCCAAAATAGCTGATTTTCCCGCCGCCATATATCGCTGCGATGCGCTCATCGCTGTATGGCGTCTTGGGTATCAGCGTCACTTCGCTGCCAGCAGCATAGACAACAATTCCGTCATTGCGGCGAAGAAACGCCTGGCCGGTTATCGACGCGCTGCCCTGCGTATTGATAAAGGCGGCCTGCTTCGGGTCGAATGATGTCGTCAAGGTGGTTGATGTACAGCCGAACAAAAACAGCGCCATGACAATGGCGCCCAAAGTAGTCCTAATCATTTGAAGTCCCCCAATTAACGTCCGAAAACTAATCAGGGAATCTATATTCCGGCAAGTGGAGTCGGCGCATAAAGACACAAGCACGCGGTCAGCTTTTGTCGATGTCTTCGCCTTCCCAATAGTCCATCGGGACAAGCCGGCCGCCGGCTTTGAAGGTGCCGTTTTCGCGGTGGTGGCCGGTTGCACCGATATCTATGCGGATGCGGCCGCTGTCGACATATTCGATTCCGGCGATGCGCGACGGATATGCAGCGACGCCATGAGATCAATCCTTGAGGGGGGTGACTGCGCAATGGGAGCGCACAAAATCGCACATGAGAGGCGATGGCGGAGAGGAAGGGATTCGAACCCTCGAGACAGTTGCCCATCTGCACCCTTAGCAGGGGTGTGCCTTCGACCACTCGGCCACCTCTCCGGCAAGGGGTGGATAGCGGGCGCGTTCCTCTATGGCAAGCGGTTTCTGCCGAAGGGTGTGGAAGATCGTGGCGGGCACGCCAATGGCCCGGCAGGCATGACGAAATGGCGCCGCCCAGGAGGACGGCGCCATGCGGCTTACTTGCCGACGAGCAGGCCCTTGGCAACGGCGGGACGGGCAGCCATGCGCTCCATCCAGGCCTTTACATTGGGGAATTCCTCGATGTCCTGGCTCTGGCCTTTCCAACCCTGGGCCCAGCCAATGGAGGCGATATCGGCGATGGAATAGTCGCCGGCAATGTAGTCGCGGCCTTCAAGCTGCTTGTTCAGCACGCCATAGAGGCGACGGGTCTCATCGATATAGCGCTTTTGGGCATAGGGCAGCTTTTCGGGCGCATAGAGATTGAAATGATGGTTTTGGCCCAGCATGGGCCCGAAGCCGCCGACCTGCCAGAACAGCCACTCATCGACCTTGACCTGGGCCCGCGGATCGGTGGGGTAGAACTTGCCGAATTTGAGGGCGAGATATTTGAGGATGGCGCCGGATTCAAAGATGGAGATCGGCTCGCCGCCGGGCCCTTCGGGATCGATGATGGCGGGGATTTTGTTGTTTGGCGAGATGGCCAAGAAGTCGGGCGCGAATTGCTCGCCCTTGCCGATATCGATGCGGTGATAGGTATAGGGGACGCCCAGTTCCTCAAGCATGATGTGGAGTTTTTGCCCGTTCGGGGTGGGCAGCGAATAGGCTTCGATGGGCTTGGTCTGGGTGGTCATGGCTCGTCCCGTTGGTGGAGGATGGTCAGATATATCGGCGGGAGACGATGGATGGCAAGGCCGCGGCGAGCAGCCCTGCCATCCACAAGCGCCGACATTGCTATTCCCGCATCAACCGCATCTGGGGTTGGCCATTGCCGGTATGGGCCGGCGATATGCCGTTGATATCCACGGTGGTGGTGACGCGCTGGCGATAGGCCGAGAACAGCTCGGAGGTGACCACGTCGACGGGTTCGTCGAAGTTAATCGTCACCTGGTAGTGCCGCATATTGCTCAGCAATTGCACGCCGATGACCAGGCCACGGAAATTCTGGCCCAGATAGGTACCCTTGACGCGGTTGCCGACCTGAACAGGGGTGGCAACGCGCTCGGGCAACATGGCGCGGGCGGTGTTCCAATCGCGATAGCCATGGGCGCGCGCCACGGTTTCGAGAGCGGCACCATGGGTGATGGTTTCGCCAACGCGAGCACGTTCCTCGCGATAGGCCTTGGCCTCGGATTTCAGCGTCTGAATGCTTGGGGTATCGAGCGAAAAAGACATGAAAGGTCCTCTCATTTGCATGAGGCTGCTCAAATCATGGGTGCTCGCCTTGCCATGAAGCGCCTCGCAAAGATGAACCAGTTGCCCGGATGTCTTGCTCAACGAGCTGGCTTCACCATCGGAAAACGCTTTCCGGCGAGCGGCGGGTGCCAGTAACCTTGCGGCTAAATGAGGCCAGAGGGCCGATTTGTCAACTGCATGGCAGGGATGCGGCATCAATCGAGGTGATAGGCGGATCAGACAAATGCATTGGGCAATGGCGTTTGATCAGTCTAGGGCTATCTGGAGTGTCGGGGGATAAGTTTGTGTTTGAAATATTGCTGCTGATTGCCGGGCTGGTGGGCGGGGCTTTGAACTCGCTGGCTGGGGGCGGATCGTTCATCGTGTTTCCTGCCCTGCTCGCGGTGGGCGTGCCGCCGGTGATTGCCAATGCCTCCAATACTTATGCGGCCATGCCCGGCTATGTCAGCGGCGCGGTCGGCTATTGGCATGCCATGGCCCAGCACAAGAACCGGCTCGTGCTCTACACCATCATCGCTTTGGTGTTCGGCTGGATCGGCGCCGAATTGCTGCTGGTGGTGTCGGACGAGCAGTTTTCCAAGGTCGTCCCCTGGCTGATGCTGTTTGCCGTGCTGTTGTTTGCGTTCGGCAACCAGCTCAATGCCTTCGTGGCCGCCCATAGCGGGGGACGGCGGGGGATGAAGTTGGTCGGCACGGTTTTGCTGACGGTTTTCCTGGCCGGCGTCTGCGTCTATGGCGGGTTTTTCAATGCCGGGCTGGGCATATTGCTGCTGGCTTTCCTCGCCACGGCGGGGCTAAGCGATATCCATGCGATGAACGGGCTCAAGCTCTGGATCTCGTCGGTGGTGGCCATTGTGGCCGTGGCCCGGTTTGCGCTGAATGGATCGATCGACTGGTATCACGGCTCCATTGCGCTGGTTGGGGTGACGGTGGGCGGATATCTGGCGGCGCGCAATGCCCATCACGTGCCGACCGGGGTGATCCGGGCAGCAGTGATTGTATATGGGGTGTTTATGACCGGGTATTTCTTTTGGGGGGCTTATACCTGAGCTCTTCCTTCTCCCCTTGTGGGAGAAGGTGCCCGAAGGGTCACCGAATTCGCGTTTGCGAATTCGGTTGGGATGAGGGGTTGCCTCAGCAAGCATTGAAGCGATGGGGGAGCGCAGAACCCCTCACCCTCGAAAATCTGCTGGACGCAGATTTTCTATCCCTCTCCCTCAAGGGGAGAGGGGAAGTGGTCTGATCCAGACGGCTGCGTCGTGGAATGTGGCGCCGCCGAAGGGTGGGGCTGGGGTGGCGTTGGTGAGCGTGTTGATGCCCCTGCCCCCGCGATGGGATTTGTTTTGGTGCAGGCCTTCGGCGATGAGCACGCCGGTGGGCAGGCCGGTGCGGATGCGGGCGGTGAGGTGGACGCTGCCGCGGCGATTGCCCAGGGTGACGAATTGGCCTTCTTCGATGTTGAGACGGGTTGCGTCATCGGGATGGATGAAGACCGAGGGGACGCCTTCGCGCTTCTGGCTGCCGGGGGTTTCGTTGAAGGATGAATTGAGGAACGCGCGGGCGGGGCTGGTGGCGAGGCGGAACGGGTGTTCGGCGTCGGTCTTTTCGGTGACGTCCCAATGGTCGGCAAAGCGCGGCATGTCAGCGGGGTCGCAGGTCCAGAGGTAGCCCTTTTTGTCGGCAGTGCCTTGCCAATTGGGGGCGAAGCGGAAGCGCTTGTCGGGCCAGGCGAAACCATCGGCGTAGCGCGCGACGGCGTCGGGGCGTTCGCGATCGACGAAGCCGGTCTTTTCGATCTCGTCGAGATCGCCGTAATTGGAGCGGCGGAAGGTTTCGGCGACGAGGTCGCGGTCGCCGGTTTTGAATGTCACGTCGTCGAGGCCGAGGCGCAGCGCCAGGGCGTTGATGACTTCGTGGTTGGAGCGGGTTTCGCCGGGGCGCTCGATGACAGCCGGACCATAGAGCACGCGGGTATGACCGCCGCGGGTGTAATAATCGTTGTGCTCGAGGAACATGGTGGCGGGCAGGACGATATCGGCCAATTCGGCCGTTTCGGTCATGAACTGCTCGTGGACGACGAGGAACAGGTCTTCGCGGGAAAGCCCCTTGCGGGCCAGGGTCTGGTCGGGGGCGACCGAAGCAGGATTGGTGTTCTGTACGATCATGGCCATGACCGGACCGCCGTTTTTGAGCGCCTTGGCGTCGCCGGTGAGGATCGGACCGATCTCGGACATGTCGAGCCAGCGCGGATCGCCCTTTTGCAGATGGGGGCCGGTGATGCGGGATTTGTCGAGCTGCCAGGTGCCCGAATTGGAGTGGAAAGCGCCGCCACCGCGATGCTGCCAGGCGCCGGTCATGGCGGGAATGCAGAGGGCGGCGTGCATGGCCGTGGCGCCATTGCGCTGGCGGGTGAAGCCATAGCCGAGGCGGAAATAGGAGCGCGGGGTGGTGCCGACGAGATGGGCGAAGGCGGTGATTTGCTCGACCGTCAGGCCGGTGATTTCGGCGGCCCATTCTGGGGTTTTTGTCGCCAGATGGGCTTCAAAATCCGGGCCGAAATCGGTGTAATCAGCCATATAGGCGCGGTCGGCTAGATTGTCGCGCAGCAGGACGTGCATGACGGCCACGGCCAGGGCGCCATCGGTGCCGGGGCGCAGGACGAGGCCTAGATCGGCCTGGGCCATGGTGGCGGTTTCGTAGATGTCGATGACAACGACCTTGGCGCCGCGCTCCTTTTTGGCACGCATGGCGTGGGTCATGACATTGACCTGGGTGTGCACGGCATTGGTGCCCCAGATGACGACGCAATCGCTTTCGGCCATCTGTTCGGGATTGACGCCGCCCAGCATGCCGGTTCCGGCGATATAGCCAGGCCAGGCGGTGCCGGTGCAGATGGTGTCGTATTGGCGGGAATAGCCTTTGGCGGCGCGAAGACGGTCGATGCCGTCGCGCTGCACATGGCCCATCGTGCCGGCATAGTAATAAGGCCAAATGGCCTCGGCGCCGTGTTCGGCTTCGATTTGGGCGAAGCGGGCGGCGATCTCGTCGAGGGCTTCGTCCCAGCTGATCTGTTGCCACTGGCCGCTGCCCTTGGGGCCGATGCGGCGCAGGGGGTGGGTCAAGCGGTCGGGGTGGTGGATGCGCTCGGCGTAGCGGGCGACTTTTTCGCAGATGACGCCAGCGGTGTAGGGATCGTCCTTGGCGCCACGGACGCGGCCGATGGTGCTGATATCGATGATGTCTACGTCCAGCGCGCAGGCGGACGGGCAATCATGCGGGCAGACCGAACGGGCGGTGCGAAGGGCGACGGGCTTGTTCATAGGGGCAAAATAGCGCAGGGGCGAAGCGGCATCAAAGCGATTGTTTTGATGGGGGATCAAGGGGCGTGATGGGCGTGCGGAAGCGCCGCCTGGCTGCGGTTTTCGAAAAGACGGACGGACCCCGAGACGGCATTCGCCTCGTGATGAGTAAAAAAGAGACGGATGCCGCCTCGGGGTGCCGGGACTTTATCGGACGGCGAGATCGCAAACCCCAGCGGATTGCCGTAGCGCCTCGCCCGAAATGTTTCGTCCGCTCGACCCGGAGCAGAGCGCGACCTCCACTCCCCCGGCTGGCTCCCGGACGCTCGTCGCTGCAGCGCCGCCCGTATTCCGGAAGATGGGGGGAGTATGGGGGCGGTGGCGGGGGTGGGCGATAAGAGGGATAGATTGGGGCTCTCGTTACCCCCTCCTAGCCTCCCCCTGATAGGGGGCGGGACCTCTCCACTCTTGGGACTGGATCGAGTTTTTATCACCAGGCGGTCCCTCCCCCTATCAGGGGGAGGTTAGGTGGGGGTAACCCCGTCACAGCGTCGCGAAGGCCTTGGTGGCGGTTTCGGCGTTGCGGCGGGCGCGGTTGGTGGCGTGTTTGGCCAATTGGGCGGCGCCGGAATGGAACTGGGAGAATGTGACCTTGCGGGCGTCATGAGTGGCAATGGTGATGCCGCGCCAATTGGGGCGCACCGAACGGACATCGGACCAGGCAAGGCTGGTCTGCCTGCCGAACGCGGTCTGGTGCTCGAGCAGGGTATTGTTCCAGCGGACCTTGGTGAAGAGGCCCCCCACGCCAATGCCGAAGGCCCCTGCCCCCAGCAGCACGGCGGCGGCGAAGGCCGCGATCATCTGCGTGGGATCGACGATGCGAATGCTGCCGACGAAGATGACGGCGGACATGAGCACCACGGCCAGTGCAGCGGCGCCGTAACAGGCGAAATATTCAACCATCGAGGGGCGCAATTCGGACCAGCCATCGATGCTGGCGGCCTCTTCGCCCTGCACCAGGCGGAGCGCCAGGAAGGCGGCGTAGCCGAAAGCGACAACTCCGGCGGCGCGGGCGAGCGGCAGGTTGGCGGCGGCGGGAACATGTTTGAGGAAAAGAAGGACGACGATCACGACAAGTGGCATTGCCACTTCCTGCCAACGCAAGGGCACTATTGCTCTCCAAAACTGGGGGCCGGCGACGCGAGATCGGCAATTCCACCGCGAATCTAGCAAGGATCGCGGATTTGACCATTAACATTTTCGGGAAGCGGCCCTGCGGCGGCATGGCTTCGGCTTTTTTGCCACAAGTCAGGCAGCGGAAAAGCTCATGCAGCGATTCAAGGCGCTGGCAGATTGAGTCATGCCAGCGCCGCAAGCATCTGAAAAATCAGGACAATAGTTTGAGGCCGGCAATGCCCGCGATGATCAGGCCGATCGAGGCGAGGCGGGCCACGGTGGCCGGGTCGCCGAACAGATACATGCCCAGGATGGCGGTGCCGACCGTGCCGATACCGGTCCAGACGGCGTAGCCGGTGCCGACCGGCAGGTCGCGCAGGGCAATGCCCAACAGGGCGATACTGATGATCATGGCGCCGACAGTCAGAATGGTCGGCATGGGGCGGGTGAAGCCCTCGGTATATTTGAGGCCGATGGCCCAACCCATTTCAAAGACGCCGGCAATGGCAAGATAGACCCAAGCCATGGGATTTACTCCTAGCTATGGCGGGTCGTCCCGGCCGGAAAATTTGGAAATGCGAGGTCGTCCACGCGTTTGAGACATATAGGGGAACGGGATCGAAAGGTGAAGTGCTCTCCCGGACCATCGGATGGTCCGGCAATGCAGAGCTTGACCCGGTGGCAGGCGGCCTCAATATACAGTCCATAAAAGGCCGGAAGGCGCCGGGCGCATGGGCCCAATCGACCAGCGGGGGGCTAGCCGATAGACATTTTCGCAAACGAAACCGCGCCATTTGCCGTTGCACTGGGCCTGACCTGCGCCATTGCGATTATCGAGCTTGCCGGCCTGCTGCTGGGCGCCCAGCCGTCGGCGGCGGTGGACAGCGCCCTGCCTGACTTCGATGCCGATGTCGGCGAGATCGAACTGGGGCCGCTGAGCCAGACGCTGAGCTGGCTCAGCTTCGGCAAGCTGCCGGCGCTGGTGGTCATCATTCTTTTTACCGCGAGTTTCGGGCTGATCGGCTTTGCCGGGCAGGAAGTGCTGCGGCGCACGCTGGGCTTTGCGCTCGACCCATGGGTGGCGAGTATCCCAGCGGCCATAGCGGCGGCTTTTGCCACGCGCCATCTGGGGCTGGGTCTCGCCCGGATCATGCCCAAGGAGGAGACCGAGGCTGTCAGCACCAAGGCCTTTGTGGGCCGGGTGGCGACGGTGTTTCGCGGCATTGCCCGCGTCGGACATCCGGCTGAAGCAAAGCTCGTCGATATTCACGGCAAGACGCATTACCTGCTGATCGAGCCCGATGCGGGCGAAGTGGATATGCCGGAAGGTTCGGAAGTGGTGATCATCCGGCAGGAGGGGCCGGTCTATCGCGCGATTACCCGGCTCAAACCAATCGAATAATGCCACCAAAGGTCAAGACGCCGGCAAACGTCAAAGATATGCCGGACGCCGCCGGATCGCCGGCAGTTCCACAGCCTAACCAGCCTTCGCCCACACCCATGGGCACATTGACAGAAAACCCGCCAACGCCGTTGGCCCCGCAGGAGACCAGCCCCGTGCCCCAATCGCTTTTCGATATCCTGACCATCCTTGCCGTCATCCTGGTCGCGCTGTTTGCGATCGGCCTGGTGTTTTCCCGGCTCTACCGCCGCTCGTCCAAGGAGGTGAGCTTCGTGCGCACCGGCTTTGGCGGGCAGAAGGTGATCATGAATGGTGGCGCGCTGGTGTTTCCGGTGCTGCATGAGCAGATCCCGGTCAATATGAACACGCTGCGGCTCGAAGTGCGCCGCGCGGCCGACCAGGCGCTGATCACCAAGGATCGCATGCGGGTCGATGTGCAGGCCGAGTTCTATGTGCGGGTGCAGCCGGTGGTGGAATCCATCGCCAATGCTGCCCAGACACTGGGCCGCCGGACCATGGAGCCATCGGCGCTCAAGGAATTGGTGGAAGGCAAGTTCGTCGACGCCCTGCGTGCCGTGGCCGCCGAAATGGCGATGGAGGAACTGCATGAGCAGCGTGTCAGCTTCGTGCAGAAAGTGCAGGCGGCGGTGTCGGAGGACATTCTCAAGAACGGGCTGGAGCTGGAATCGGTGTCGCTCACCGGGCTGGACCAGACCAATCGCGAATTCTTCAACCCGGACAATGCCTTCGACGCGGAAGGCCTGACCAAGCTGACGCAGGCGATCGAAGAGCGGCGCAAGACGCGCAATGACATCGAGCAGGAAACCCAGGTGCTGATCGAGCGCAAGAACCTGGAAGCGGAAGCACAGAAATTCCAGATCGCGCGTGACAAGGAATTCGCCCGGCTCGAGCAGGAGCGCGAAATCCAGGTGCGGATGGCCGAGCAGTCGGCGCTGATCAAGCAGCAGCAGTCCGAGCGCGAGCGGGAGGCCGAGGAGGCCCGGATTCTGGCGGCGCAGCAGGTGCGGCAGGCCGATATCGCATCGGGGCAGATCGTCCAGGAGCGTGAAATCGCCACGGCCCTGGCGGTCGAGGCGGCGGCAGTGGACAAGGCCAAGCAGATCGCCCTGGCCGAGCAGGCACGCGATATCGCCGTGTCGATCAAGAGCAAGGAAAAATCGCAGGCTGATGCGGCGGCCGACGAGGCGCGGGCCGTGGCCGCCAAGGCTGCCGAAGAAGTGACGACCTCGCGCCAGACCGCCATTGCCGAACGCGAAAAGGCCATTCAGCTGATCGAGGCGCGCAAGGCGGCTGAGCAGCAGGCCATTTCGATCACCGTCGCCGCCGAAGCGGAGAAGGCGGCCGCACAGGACCGCGCCGAGGCGCTACGGATTGCCGCGGAAGCCGACGCGGAAATGGCGCGCCTCAATGCCAAGGGTTCGGCCGATGCCGAAAAGCTCAAGGCAGAGGCTGCCGCTGCGACCTACAAGGTGGAGGCGGAAGGCAAGCGCTCGGTGAACGAGGCCAGCAATACGCTCTCGCCCGAGCAGATCGCCATGCAGGTGCGCATCAAGCTGATCGAGGCC
Source organism: Devosia yakushimensis (assembly GCF_030159855.1). Taxonomy (NCBI): domain Bacteria; kingdom Pseudomonadati; phylum Pseudomonadota; class Alphaproteobacteria; order Hyphomicrobiales; family Devosiaceae; genus Devosia; species Devosia yakushimensis. Next base: position 2,013,261 of record NZ_BSNG01000001.1, read on the forward strand.
CTGCCCCAGATCATCGCGGAAAGCGTCAAGCCGATGCAGAATATCGATGGCATCAAGATTCTGCATGTGGACGGGCTCAATGGCCCCAGCCAGGCAGCGGCAGGCGAAGGCGCGGCGGCAAATGGTGGTGGCTTGGCTGACCAGGCTGTGGCTGCTGCCTTGCGCTATCGCAGCCAGGCTCCGTTGATCGATGCGTTGATGAGCGAGCTGGGCCTGTCAGGCGGCACGCTCGATGGTCTGGCGAACTCGGTGACAAGCGGGACGGCCGTGGCAAAGCCGGAGATCGAGACGAAGACGAGGAAGTAATGACGGTCTCAGGCAGTTGCCATTGTGGCGCGGTGCAGTTCGAGGCCGCTTACGCGCCGACAGATATCAACGATTGCCAATGCAGCCATTGCCAGAAGCGGGGCGTGCTCTGGGCTTATTACAGTCCCCGGGACGTTAGCGTGACCGGGTCCTTTTCCACCTATAGCTGGGGCGTGAAAAGGACACGGTTCCATTTCTGCACAGTGTGCGGCTGCACGACGCATTGGACGGCGGCCGATCCGAAGCGGGATCGCATGGCGATCAATACGCGGCTATTGCCGCCCGAGGCGGTTGCCGCCGCAGTTGTGAGGCAATCGCCGGGGCCGCGGTGAAAGGGGCGAAGGCCCCTTTCGTCAACCCGACTAGATCTGCGGCTTGCGCTTGGGTTTGTGATCCTTGCCGGCGGGCTTATCCTTTTTGGGATGCGCGGCCGCATCGGATTTTCCGGCCCATTTCGGTTTGCCCTTGTCCTTGGCCGGTGCCTTGGGGGCGCGGGGCTTGTCGAATTCCTTGCGGGGCGGACGGGGAGCCTCGGCCGGTTCGGCGCGGAAATCATCGGCGCCCAGACCAGACGAGCCATAACGCTGCTTGCGGTCGGCGCGCTCGGGGCGGGGGGCGGCCGGATCATAGCGTTCGACCGGGCCGGGCGGCCTTTTGGCCGACGGACGCGGACCGGAGGGGCGTTCACCGGGGCCATCGATGGGCGAAATGGTGACGCCGCGTTCGCCTGAGCCATTGCGCTCGATGGTGGCGGCAAAGGCATCGGCCTTGCCGGCGGCCACTTCGAAATGGGTTTCGGTGTCGAAAATGCGGATCGAGCCGATGGCTGCCTTGGTCACATTGCCAGCCTTGCACAGCATGGGCAGGACCCAACGCGGCTCGGCCTTGTGCTTGCGGCCCAGATTGACCTTGAACCAGGTGCCACCCTCGAATTTTTCGCGGGTGCGCGGGTCCTTGTCGCCGGGCTTATCGGGCATGGCGTTTTCGGTGACGTCCTCGGGGGCAGGACGGGCAGCGAGCTGCTTGCGCAGATAGGCGGCGGCGATGGCTTCGGGTGTGTAACGGGCGAGGAGCTGGCCAACGAACTCGGCCTCTTCCTCGGCGACCGGCGCGCTAAGCGCGGCATTGGAGAGGATGCCTTCGCGGTAGCGGGCGTCGATTTCGGCCGCGGTGGGCGGCCGCATCATGGAGACGTCGAGCTTGGCAAATTTGAGAATGCGCTGGGCGACGTTGCGGCGATGCATGGGCGCGATGATGACGCAGGTGCCCTTGCGCCCTGCCCGGCCAGTGCGGCCCGAACGGTGCAGCAGCGTATCCGGGTTGGTCGGTAGGTCGGCGTGGATCACCAGGTCGAGTCCGGGCAAATCGATGCCGCGGGCGGCGACGTCGGTGGCAACGCAGATATGGGCGCGGCCATCGCGCATGGCCTGCAGCGCATTGGTGCGCTCGGACTGGGAGAGTTCGCCGGACAGGGTCACGACGTCAAAGCCGCGATTATGCAGGCGCGCGGAGAGGTGTTTGACGCCTTCGCGGGTGGAGGCGAAGACGATGGTGTTGACCGCTTCGAAATAGAGCAGCGTGTTGATGATGGCGTTTTCGCGCTCGGCGGCGGGGACCAGCATCAGCTTGTAGTCGATATCGGCGTGCTGCTCATTGGCGCTGGTGGCGGCGACGCGCAGGGCATCGCGCTGGAAGGTCTTGGCGAGCTGGGCGATGGGCCGCGGTACGGTTGCGGAGAAGAGCAGCGTGCGGCGGTCTTCGGGGGCGGCGTCGAGGATGAATTCGAGGTCTTCGCGGAAGCCCAGGTCGAGCATTTCGTCGGCTTCGTCGAGCACGACGGCGCGGAGCGCGGACATGTCGAGGGCGCCACGGGTGATGTGGTCACGCAGGCGGCCGGGGGTGCCGACGACGATATGGGCGCCACGTTCAAGCGCGCGACGCTCGGTGCGGGCATCCATGCCGCCAACGCAGGAGGCGGTGCGGGCGCCGGCTTCGGCATAGAGCCAATCGAGTTCGCGCTGCACCTGGAGGGCGAGTTCGCGGGTGGGGGCGATGACCAGCGCCAGAGGGGCGCCGACTTCGGTGAAGCGCTCGGCATCACCCAGCAGGGTTGGGGCAATGGCCATGCCGAAGGCGACGGTCTTGCCGGAGCCGGTTTGAGCGGAGACGAGCAGATCGCGGCCAGCGGTTTCATCTTCGATGATGGCGGCTTGCACGGGCGTCAGCGTCTCGTACCCCTTGGCGGCAAGGGCACGGGCGAGCGGAGCAAGAATGGTTTCAGGCAGGGACAATGGGAGACTTTCGGATGGGTGAGAACCCCCACCCGGCCCTCCCCTTAATGGTCGGGAGGAAGCGAAGGAGTTCAGATTTTGGTGCATCATAGCACAAACAAGCAAAAAAGGCCGCCCGGCGGGCGGCCTCGTATTTTCGGAGGCGTCGAGGGGTCAGGCCTTGGGCTGCTTGCGCAGTTCGGCGACCGATTTGCCCTTGTGGCCCCAGTTTTCCAACGGCACATCCTCAATGACGATGTGGGTGGTTTCCGGGCTCTTGCCAAGCACCTTGACCATCACGTCCGTAATGCCGGCGATGACCTCGGATTTCTGTTCCGGGGTGGCACCTTCGAGAATGCGAACGCTGATGAAGGGCATTAGCCGACCAGTTCGTCGTCGTTGAAGAAGAACTTGATTTCTTCGGCAGCGGTCTCGGGAGCGTCCGAGCCGTGCACGGAGTTTTCGCCGATCGAGAGGGCGAAGTCCTTGCGGATGGTGCCCTCGGCGGCATTTGCCGGGTTGGTCGCGCCCATGACGTCACGGTTCTTGAGGATGGCGCCTTCGCCTTCCAGAACCTGCACGACGACTGGAGAGGCGATCATCTGCTCGACCAGCTCGCCGAAGAAGGGGCGTTCCTTATGGACCGCGTAGAAGCCTTCGGCCTGGGCGCGGGTCATGTGGATCTTCTTGAGCGCGATCGGACGCAGGCCGGCGTCTTCGAACTTGGTCAGGATCTTGCCGATGAGGTTACGACGGACGGCATCGGGCTTGATGATGGAGAAAGTGCGTTCGATCGCCATTGAACTGGTCCTTATTGTGAAAGGGCTGAGAAAGGTGCGGCCTTGTAGCCGCAGACTGCGACGGAGACAAGACGGGGCAGCGCAGGACTGCCCCGCTTCGTCTATTGCCCGCAGACCATGCCCAGATTGGCGCCGGTCAATTCCATGCCCGCTATGGTGAAGGCATAGCCCGCATCCTGTGTCAGGGTCGTGCCGCTCCAGGGACCACTGGTGGCTTCGCATGCCGGGGTAGCGGCATCGGTCGAAACAGCGCCCTGCACATTGGCGATGGGCCCGGTGAGATAGACCGCGGCGTCGGCAGCGCCATTGATGGCGACATTGCTGAAGGCGATATCGCGCACCGGTCCGCCCATGAAGCCCCAGTTATCGCCATACATGTAGATGCCGTAGCTTCCGGCATTGGTGATGGTGACGTCGGTGAAGCTCAGATTATTGGAAGGATTGATGAAAATGCCGGCTCGCGAGGTATTGGAAATGGCCACATTGGAGACCGAGATATTGGCCGGATTGACGCCCGGGATCCCCGAATAATAGGCGAACATCAGTCCATTGACGCCACCATTGAGGGTGGAATTGGTGAGGGTGATGTCGTTGCTGGTCTGGAAGACCACCAAATCCATGTCGCGCTCCAGGGCGGAGTTATCGACATGGAGGTTATCGATGGTGATGTCATGGGCACCCACGGTCATCAGGGCTTCACGGCGGCTATTGGTGATGCGGACATTGGAGATGTCGATATTTTCTGCCTCCGAGGTCACCACGGAAGGCCAGCCGCTGTCGTCGATATCGGGCGCGATGAAGATGCCATAGGTGACATCGGCAATATCGAGGCCGGCAATGGTCAGGTTCTGCACGCCGACAGCGTTGACTGCCGCATTCGGCACGAATGTGGGATCGAAGATGGAGAATTCGCAATCGGAATTGCTGAGACAGATCGTGGTGTTGGAAATCCGGCTGTTGCGGATGACGGCATTGTCCACGCGGTTGAGGACGATGCCATTGCCGGTAACGCCGTCGATAGTGACGTTGTCGATGGTGATATTGGCAGCGTCCCGGGCGACGATGGCGTTTTCGGCACCGGTGATGGAGAGGGTCGAGAGCGTCGTGCCATCGGCCAGGGTGATGCCATCGACAGCCACCGGAGCTGCCAGACGTGATGCGCCTGCGGCGGCGACCAGCGTCGTGCGGTCACCGGGATTGGCATAGCTGAACATTTGTCCATCGGCGGTATGCAGGTCGATGACGCCGCCGCCGCCGATGAACATCTGGTTGGCCACCAGGGCCAGCGTTTCATCGACCACGATATCGCCTGATGCCAGGATGATGGTCCCCTCGCCGGCCGCAGCAATCAGCGCGTTCAGATCGGATGCCGGGCCATTGGCTGATGAAAGCTGCAACACCTGGCTGGAGCCATTGCTGGCAAAGGCGGCCTCATCGGCCCCGAAATTGCCGGCCAAGGTGCTGATGGCGCGGTTGCGCTCGATGCGCTGGTAGAGCGGCGACGTAGCCGCGGCCTGGGCCGGGGAGCCGCCAATGGGCGCGGAAAGGCGGATGCTGACGCTTGCCGAAAGCTGGTCCTGGCTGTCGTAGCGCAGACCGGCGCCCAGCGCCATATTGGCCCCGGGCAGGTATTGATCGAGCCCGAGTGTTAGCTCGGTGCGGGCCGTCAGGCCCGAAATCGTGCCGGTGAGGTCCGATCTTTGCGCGAATGCACCTGCAAAAAGCTTGAGGGCGTTAGCGCTATCCTGGTCGAAAACGGGCAGGCGAATGCCGGCCTCGGCATCGACACCATAAAGCGCGACTTCATAGCCCTGATTGGCGACAAAGCTGCCGTTGCGCACTGCAATGGTCGAGAGCCCGTCCACGGCATTTGCCGTGTCGCCCAGCGGCGCAAAGGCATTGATACGGAACTCGAACTGGCTGCCCAGCGCCTCAAGTCCGGCCGAGAGCTGCTGGTAGGAAAAGTCGTAGGGCGAATTGGCAAAGTCGAGCGTGGCATTGGCGCCCAGGACCCAATCGCCAAACTGATGGCGCACGCCGCCGCCGACCGAGCCATAGACCGGGCCGCCATCCTGGTAACTGACCCAGCCGTCGCCGAACAATACCGTGCCATCGCCGAGGACAAAGGGCACGAAGACGCCGCCCGAGACAGCGGACCCGTCGCCGGCGCGGAGCTCCAGCTCGACGCGGGGCAAGGCGGATTGGGCATAGGCAGAAACAGGCGCAAAGGCGCCCATGGCCGCCAAGAGGGCAAGCCAGGAGATGCGGTGCATTGAAATTCTCGCTCGAAGATAATCCGGAGCGGGCCCTTGCCCTGCCCCGATTACTCCGCGAGTATTATTTATGACTCAAAAAGTCAACTTATTAGCGCAGCGTTATCAATAGGCTGCGACACTTTGACTATTGGGAGATGCTGATCGGGCCGCTCACCTGCGGCTCGCCATTGGGCGCCAGCACCGTGACGTCGAGCACGGAAACCGCGGAGTCGGCGGAGATCGTGACGTCCACCGGGATCTGCACGATCTGCATGGTGCACATTTCGGAGGTGTCGTGGGTGGGGATGGAGACTGCCAGCGTATCGCCGGAGACTTCGCCCAGAACTGGCTCGTCGACCGCCTGGCAGGCGCCGCCCTCGAAGGTCAGCGTGAGCTGGACCTGATCGCCGCTGAGGCGGGTGGCCGAATATTCCGAGAAGGCGGGGCCTTCGTTTGGCGAAGGTTCGGGCATGGGCGCGAACGGGGCATCGGCAAAGGCGGCAGTGGTGCCGAGAGCAAGGATCGTGGCGAGGGCGAATTGGCGCATGCGGGCCTCCTTTTTCGAGAAGGCTAGATGGCGAGTTTGGCGCGGGCGTGTCAACTATGCCGCAATGGCGGTTGCCATAAGGGGTTCTTAACTTTATCCAGCAGCCAACACTTTTTCGCAGGGCCGTTGCCGCATTGGCGCCGCATGCCGCTCGGACCTTGCCCTCCTCACCAGATTGCCGTTGCCATGCTTACCATCAATAACCTCACCTACCGCATCCAGGGCCGCGAATTGTTCGAGGACGCCTCGGTGGTGTTGCCCACCGGCTCCAAGACCGGGTTCGTCGGCAAGAACGGCACGGGCAAGACCACCCTGTTCCATTTGCTGCAGGGCCATATCGCGGCCGATGCGGGCAATGTCGAGCTGAACAAGAAGGCGCGGATCGGCGCGGTGGCGCAGGAAGCCCCGGCGGGCAATGAAAGCGTGCTCGACGTGGTGCTGGCCGCCGACAAGGAACGCACCGCACTGATGGCGGAGGCAGACACTGCCACGGACCCCGACCGGATCAGCGAGATTTACACGCGGCTGGCCGATATCGACGCCTATTCGGCCGATGCCCGCGCCTCGTCCATCCTCAAGGGCCTAGGCTTCGAGCAGGACCGGCAGAACGCCCCGACGCATGAATTGTCGGGCGGCTGGCGCATGCGCGTGGCGCTGGCGGGCGTGCTGTTTTCCCAGCCTGATCTGCTGCTGCTGGACGAGCCAACCAACTATCTCGATCTCGAAGGCACGCTGTGGCTAGAAAAATATCTGGCCACCTATCCCTATACGGTCTTCATGATCAGCCATGATCGCGACCTGCTTAACAAGTCGGTCAATTCGATCATCCATCTCGAACACAAAAAGCTGACCTTCTACAAAGGCAATTACGACACGTTCGAGACGACGCGCCGAATGCAGATGGAGCTGAACAACAAGGGCCGCGAGAAGTCGCTGGACCAGATCGCCCACCTGCAGAAATTCGTCGATCGCTTCAAGGCCAAGGCGACCAAGGCCAAGCAGGCCCAATCGCGCATGAAGATGATCGAGAAGCTGAGGCCGCCGGCAGCGATGTTCGACGAGTATGCGGCACCGTTCACCTTCCAGCAGCCCAAGGCCGAGCAGGCGACGCCGATGATCACGCTGGATGGCGTGTCTGCCGGCTATGGCGACAAGACCATTCTGCGGCACATCAATATGCGCATCGATCCGGGTGATCGTATCGCGCTGATCGGCGTCAATGGTAACGGCAAGTCGACCTTTGCGAAGCTGCTGGCCGGCGATATCAAGCCGATGGGCGGCAGTTTCGGCAAGGGCAAGAAGCTGGAAATCGCGCATTTCGCGCAGCACCAGATGGACAAGCTCAAGCCCGACTGGACGCCGTTCGAGCATGTCGTGGAGCTGATGCCTACCGAGAGCGAAGCCAAGCGCCGCTCGCGGCTGAGCCAGATGGGCCTGACCAAATCGCGCATGGACACGCTGGCCAAGAACCTGTCGGGTGGCGAGCGGGCGCGGCTGTTGATGGGCCTGATCACCTTTGGCGGCCCGGGGATGATGATCCTCGACGAACCAACCAACCATCTTGATATCGATAGCCGCGATGCGCTGGTGCATGCGCTCAACGATTATGAGGGCGCCGTGCTGATCATCAGCCACGACCGCCACCTGATCGAAGCGACCTGCGACACGCTGTGGATTGCCGAGGGCGGCACCATCCGCGAGCTGGATGAGGACCTCGACAGCTACCAGCGCTCGATCACGTCCAACAAGGAGAGCAAGGGCGCCGGTGGCAAGGGCGGCGGTAGCGGCAAGCTCTCCAAGCAGGAAGCCGCAGCCAAGCGGGCCGAGATCGCGCCGATCAAGGCATCAATTAAGGATGCGGAAACCAAGATTGCCCGTTTGAAGGTGGAAATCGACAAAATCGCTACCCAACTGGAAGACCCTAAAATCTATAACGGGGCTCCCGAACGCCTGATTGCGCTGGGCAAGGACAAGGCGCGTCTAGCTGCCGATCTCGAGACCACCGAAGAAACCTGGCTGGCGCTGAGCGCCGAACTTGAGAGTGCCGAGCGCGCATGAGAAAGCTGGCCGCCAAGGACGTGATTTTCACGCTTGGGATGGAACGCCATCCCGAGGGCGGCTGGTATGCGCGCACCTTCGAGGACAGTGTCAGCAGCGACGGGCGGGCGAAATCCACCGCCATCTATTACCTGCTCGAAGCGGGTGACCAATCCCATTGGCATCGCGTGGACGCGGTGGAAGTGTGGCATTTCTACGCCGGTGCGCCGCTAAAGCTGCGCATATCGGACGGCCGCTCGGTGGATGAATATGCGCTGGGGGCCGATCTCAATGGCGGTGAGCGACCGCAGATCGTGGTACCGCGCGAGGCCTGGCAGGCCGCGGAAAGCACGGGAGAATGGACCCTGGTAGGCTGCACGGTGGCACCCGGATTCCAGTTTTCCGGATTCGAGCTGGCGGACAAGAACTGGGCGCCCGGAAACGGTTAAGTCCGTTCGGCTCTGTGAGTTGACACCAAACCGCCCGTGCAATTTGCTGGCAGCACGAAAACTGCGAGAGTCAGTCATGCGCACATTCTATCGTGGCATCGTCCTTTTGATCGGTTTGTGCGCGATGGCGTTACAGGGGACGGCCGCAGCGGATCTCACCAAGGCGCAGCGCGCGGAAATGCGGCGCTTTGCGGCCAATAATAGCCTCTTCGTGCTCTATCATGAGGTCGCCCATCTCCTGGTCGACCAGCTCAACCTGCCGGTGCTGGGGCGTGAGGAAGACGCCGCCGACAACATGGCCACCTGGACGCTGCTCAGCAAGCATACGCGCGATGCCGAGCAGGCGCTGGCCGATGCCGCCAAGGGCTGGATTCTGTCGGGCGTCGCCTATGACAGCGGCGGGACAGAAAGCGATTACGCGGCCGCCCATACGCTGGACAAGCAACGCGCCTATCAGATCGTCTGCCTGATGGTGGGGAGCGATGACAAGGCGTTCCAGCCCATTGCCAACGATTACGCGCTGGATCGCGACCGGCAGGACACCTGCTATTTCGACTACGAATTGGTCAAGCGGAGCTTTGAGGGCCTATTGGGCACCCGCGCCAACAAGAATGGCAGCGGCACCAAGGTCAATGTGACCTATCACGATGCCGGGGGCCGGCTGAAGGATGCCGCCGCAGCATTCAAATCGAGCGGCGTGTTCGACCAGGTCGCCGACGAATTGCGCAGCCGCTACAATGTGCGCCAGACGGTGCAGTTCAATGCCAAGCGCTGCGGCGAGGCCAATGCCTTTTATGATCCCGAGACGGTCGAGATCATCTTCTGCTACGAGCTGATGCAGGACTATATGGACCTCTATCAGGACGACCTGACCAGCCAGGCCGAGGCATCGCAGACAAGCCGGCAGAAGGACAAGGACAAGCCGTCTTAGCTGAATCCGACGTAACGGCCCGGCTTGTGATTGAGGGCGACGATCAGGTTGAGCACCAGCGCGCCGAGGACCGAATAGAGCACCCGGTCGAAGGGCAGCACGAAAAAGGCGATCAACAGGATGACCGCATCGACGCCGAGCTGGAAATAGCCGGCGCGGATGCCGAAATTGTCCTGCAGGAACAGGGCGAGGATATTGATGCCGCCCACGCTGGCCTTGTGGCGGAACAGCGAAAGAATGCCCAGCCCGATCAGTCCGCCGCCAACAAGGGCGGCAAAGAGCGGATGAATGCTGGAGATGCCGAGCCAGTCGGGGACGTGAACCGAGAGCCACGAGACCAGGCCAACGCTGACGAAAGTCTTGATGGCGAAGGGCCAGCCCATGCGCAGCACGGCCAGCACATAGAATGGCAGATTGATGCCGAAGAATAGCCAGCCGAAGGGTATGCCGGTGGCATATTGCAGCAGCAGGGCGACGCCGGCCGTGCTGCCGGTGATCAGGGTGACTTGCGCGTAAAAGACAATGCCGAGCGAAACCAGCGTGGTGCCGATCAGGATGGCGAAAATGTCTTCGTGTAGCTGGTGGCGGCTTGGCGTGGAGAGATCGGGCGTCATGCCTTCTTGACCCAGCGGCCATTGGCTTCCTGCTGCCAATAGGTCACCGTATTGCCGTCGCGCAGGGCTTTCCAGGCGAGCCGGGCTTCGGCTACCGCATCGGGATCGTGGCCGGAAAACATGTAGACGATGCGCTCATAGCCTTCGGCCGATTGCGGCACGGCGCGATCGACAAAGAAGCGGCACGCCGCACCATTGGGATTGTCCGGCCCGGTGGTGATGAGGACGGGCTGGAGCGCATCGGTTTCTTCCCCCGCCAGCCCATGGGCAAGGAAGCTATCCTCACGATAGGTCCAGAGGTGGGCATCGAGCGCTTCGGCACGCTCGGTGGAGCCGACTTCGACCACGGCGCGCCAGCCCCGCTCGATGGTCTTTTCCAGCAGCAGCGGAATGACCGCTTCAAGCGGGCGGCCTTCCAGATGGTAGAAGAGGATGTCGGGCATGGCCTACTTAAGCGCGAGAGGCTGGTGGGTGGAAGACTGAATCGGTGCGCGACGAGCCGAAGTGGTGGCCTTCTCCCCTTGTGGGAGAAGGTGCCCGGAGGGCGGATGAGGGGGTTCTGTGGCGTCTGCGAGGCCCGAAGCATGGGATGGCGCAGAACCCCTCACCCTCGAAAATCCGCTGAACGCGGATTTCCTATCCCTCTCCCACAAGGGGAGAGGGGAAGAAGACAGCCTATCCCTCGTAATAATCCCTGACCAGCCGGTCGAGCAGCGCGACACCGAAGCCGGCGGACCAGGAGGCGTTGGTTTCGGTGGCGGCGGCGCCGAATGCCGTGCCGGCAATATCCAGATGCGCCCAGGGCACATTGTTGACGAAGCGCTGCAGGAACTGGGCCGCCGTGATCGAGCCGGCCGGGCGGCCGACCGAGTTGCGGATATCGGCAAACTTGGATTCGATCAGCTTGTCGTAAGCGGGGCTCAGCGGCATGCGCCAGAGCTTCTCATTGGCCGTTATGCCGGCATTGAGCAGCCGGATGGCCAGCTCGTCATTGTTGGAGAAAAGGCCGGCATGTTCATGGCCCAACGCCACGATGATCGCGCCGGTCAACGTGGCCAGGTTGATCATGAAGCGGGGCTTGAAGCGATCCTGCGTGTACCAGAGCGCGTCGGCCAGCACGAGACGGCCTTCGGCATCGGTATTGATCACCTCGATCGTCGTGCCGCTCATGGCCTTGACGATATCGCCAGGACGCACCGCGTTGCCCGAGGGCATGTTTTCGACGAGGCCAATGACGCCCACGGCATTGACCGGCGCCTTGCGTCCGGCCAGGGCGCGCATGAGGCCGGTAACGGCAGCAGCGCCGCCCATATCGCCCTTCATTTCCTCCATATTGGCGGCGGGCTTGATGGAAATGCCACCGGTGTCGAAGACCACGCCCTTGCCGACAAAGGCCAGCGGGGCATCGCCGACGTCGCCGCCGCGCCATTGCATGACGACGAGGCGGGCGGGCCGCTCCGACCCCTGAGCCACACAGAGGAGCGAACCCATGCCGAGCTTTTCGAGCTGGGCGGGTTCGAGAATTTCGACATCGACACCGAGATCGGACAATTCGGCCGCCTTGGCGGCGAACTCGACCGGGCCGAGAACATTGGCCGGTTCGTTGATCAGATTGCGGGCCAGCAGCGTGCCCTCGACCACCGCGTCACGATCGGCAATTGCCGTATCGGTGGCGGCGGGATCGGCGACATGGAGGGTGATGGCGATATCGGCAGCGGGGTCGTCGGGCCGGGCGGTCTTGTATTTGTCGAACTTATAGTGCCGCAGGCGCAGGCCAGCGGCGAGTTCGGCAATGGCCGCGGGCGTGGCTCCGGCTTCGTCGATGACGACGGCGACCGACTCGGCCCGCGCGGCCGCGATCTTGGCTAGGAGCGAACCACCGCGATCGGTCCAGGCATTGAGGGGCACGTCTCCTTCGGACTTGCCCTTGCCCAGAACGATCAAACGGCCAGCGCCCTGCCCGATGATATCAAGCGCCTGGCCTTGCTTGCCCTTGAAAGCCGCCGATGCACTGGCGGCTTGCCAATCGAGACCCGTTGCGGACCAGATGGCGGCGCCTGCGCCAGCGGGCGCTTCGCCTTCGGCCGCATAGATGATGGTCAGAGGAGCGGAAGCAGCAGCGAAAGCTGCCGTTTGGATGGAGAGTTTCTGGGGCATTGGTCGGCCTTGAAAAGCATGGCGGGCGCCATGCAAGAAAGATTTGCCCCGAGCATTGAGGGGATTGCCTGCCGCGTCAATCCCGCAACACTGACCGGGCAAATCGGCCTGCGGACTGTCCCCAGCTTGTGTGTAAATCGCATCTATCCCACTGTCGACGCCGCTCCGAACAGGACATAAAAGCGGCGCTTGTGGACGCCATGGGTAATGAATGAAGCGACTGACCGCCTATCTCGCACGCCTGTTCGTTATCGACGCGCTGATCCTGTTCGGCGTGGTGTGCATCTTGCTGTGGCTGGTCAATTGCCTGCGCTCGTTCGATGTGGTGTCGGTGAAAGGGCAAGGGCTGGTGACGCTGGCGCAGCAGGCCCTGCTGACCATGCCGCCGCTGGCGCTGACATTCTTCTATGTCTGCGTGGGCATCGGCCTGGCGCGAGCCCTGCAGGCCCTGCAGAACAGCCGTGAACTGCATATCATCCACACCAGCTATGGCCTGCCCTCGCTGTGGCGGGCAACCGGTGTGGTGGCGGTAGCCGGTGTTCTTGCCGTGCTGCTGCTCTCCAATGTGCTTTCGCCCATGGCCAATAAGCGCCTCAATATCCTTTCGGCCAGCGTTGCCGCCGACCTGATCAGCACCACACTCAAGCCGAAGCGCTTTACGCAGGTAACGCCAGGGGCGCTGCTGCTGATCGGGGGCCGCGCGGGCAATGGTGAAATCACCGAATTTTTTGCCGACGACCGCAGAGATCCGGAAATGCGGCACACCTATATGGCCGATACGGCCCGCGTCTCTTCGGACGGCCAGGGCTATGTCATCGAGCTTTACAACGGCTCGCTGCAATATACGTCGAAAACCGGTCAGTTTTCGGAGATTTCGTTCAGCCGCTACGATCTCAATGTCGAACGGCTCTCCCAGGCCACGGGCGCGGTCAACTGGCTCAACGAGACGGACAGCTTTTCGCTGGTGAGCGCTTCGCTGGCCAGCGGCACCTGGCCGCCGGAAGTGGTCTCCGAGCTCGCCAAACGCATGTTCGAGGGCCTCAAGGTGGTCGGCATCTGCATGCTGGTTCTGGCGATGTGCGGCTTTCCCAGCGGAAGGCGCACCCGGCTTGCTCTGCCCATGGAAGTGGTGGTCATGCTGCTGGCCTTTGTCGAACTGGGCGTCAGCGCCTATAGCCCGATCGGACCGGCGACCGGGGCCCTGCTGATGATGGTTGTCGGTGGGATAACCTTGTTGATCCGGGCGCGACCGCGCACTCCCGGCGCCGTGGTGCCGGTATGACACGGATCGATTGGCTGGTTTTGTCGCGCCTGGGCAGCCGCATCGGCGCGACCGTATTCGTCTTCTACGGGCTGATCACCCTGGTGGAATCGCTCGATACGGGACGTTTCAACTTCGTCGCCGAGAACCGCGGCATCGGCATGGCCCTTGTCATGGTGGCGATGAGCGGGGTGCGCTGGACCATCAAGACCCTGCCGGTGACAGTGCTGATGGGGGCCATTATCGGCTTTATCGATCTCAAGGCGCGGCACGAATTGACCGTGATCAAGAGCAGCGGCCTATCGATCTGGCGCATTGTACGGGCCCCCACGATTGCGCTCATGCTGATCAGTTTTGTGATTGCGCTGGGGGCAGAAACCATCAGCACACAGATCAATCGCGAGCTGAACCCCACCCCGCCGGGCGAGGCGTCCCTGTTGACGCCGCCAGGGGAAATCTGGCTCGAGCAGCGCTCGGGCGATACGCGCTATGTGATGCTAGCGACCGATATGCGGCCGGGCGGTTCGGTTTTGGGCAATGTCACCATCTTCAATCTCGCCAATGCTTCCGACCATCGAATCGAGGCGCCAGAGGCATTTCTGCAGGACGGCCACTGGGTGCTGCCCAGCGCCATTGTGCGCAATCCCGATACGCAGCCGCACGAGGTTTTCAACTACAGGCTGCCCACGACATCCACCCCGGCCGAAATCAATCTGCGGCTTGCCTCCACCGAGGACATGACTTTTTTCGAGTTAGCGCAGTTGTTGCAATCGGGTGTTACCGATAGCGCGATACGCAGCGCCGCGACCATGCGGCTGATCAAACTTCTGGCTCTGCCGCTGCTGCTAACGGGTTCGCTGTTCATTGCTTTTGCGTTTACCGCAGGTTATCGAAGGTCGTCTAATTTTGGTCCCGCGGTTCTCTATGGGATCGTGCTTGGGTTAGTTGTGTTTGTGATTACCGAGATGGCCGACCGGGCCGGGTCGACCGGCGTTCTCGACCCCGCGTTTGCCGCAGTCGGACCGGCGTTCGTTGCTATCGTCATCGGTGTAACGGTGCTGCTGCATAAGGAAGACGGGCGTACGTGAGTAAGGGCTGGGGCGCACAGATTCGATCGTCATTGCGCCTGGCCATTGCCGGCGCGGCGATGGGTATTGCTCTGGCAGGCGGCGCCATGGCGCAGGGACTGGTTCCCACAGATTTTTTCACCGCCCGAGTCGCCCCCGGCGCGCCCACTGGCGTCGAGGCCGATAACCTGTCGGTTGACGGCAATACCAATATCATCACCGCCACCGGCAATGTCGTGGTGACGCGCGGCGGCTACACTGTGACCGGCCAGCGTCTGGTTTATAACCGGTTGACCAGCGATGCACATTTCGTCGGCGCGGTGACGATCCGCGATCCGTCCAACAATGTGACGGAAACCGAGGACCTGCAGCTGACCGGCGGGATGAAACAGGCGCTGCTCGATGCGCTGACCATCACCAGCTATGATGGCGCACGGATCACGGCCGACAGCGCTGACTATGATGAAGCGCTGCGGACAATTTTGAATAACGCGACCTATTCGCCATGCGGGGAATGCATCGACAGCAAGGGCCGGCGCATCGGCTGGTCGATGCATGCCAACCGGGTCACGCAGAACCGGGAAGACGGCTCCCTCGCGCTTGAACAACCAAGCCTTGCGGTATTGGGCGTGCCGGTGGCCTGGCTGCCCTATCTGTGGCTGCCCGACACGAGCCAGGGCGCGGTTGCCGGCCTGCGCACGCCGTCGTTCGATTATAGCGAAGAGATCGGGCTCAAGGTCGAAGTGCCCGTGGCGGTCTATTCGAGCCGTTGGACCGACGTCATCCTGACCCCTACCCTGCTGACCGGCCAGGGGTTCCTGATGGGCGCGGAATGGATCCAGCGCTTCAACAATGGCTCGTTCAGCATCAAGGGCTCGGGGCTTTATCAGTTCAATCCGGGCGCTTTCAGCTTTTCGGAGGCGCAGAAGGAATGGCGCGGGGCGCTGCAGACCTCGGGCGAATTCCGGCCGATCGCCGATTGGAAAGTGGGCTGGTCCTATACCAAGTTCACCGATGCAGGCTATCTTCGAGACTATCGAATGACCGAGGCCAAATCGTCGGTGAACGAGGTCTATGCCACCAATCTGACTCGAGACACCTATATCGACATCCGGATGCAGCAGTTTAACCTGCTGGGCAATGTGACCGAGGCCAGCCAGAACCGCCAGGGCAAGGCCCTGCCCAATGCACGGTTCGAGCATTTCATGGAATTGGCGCCGGGCATGGGGCGGCTGGAGATCAGCGGACGACTGCTGGGCGTGCGGCGGGACGAGGATGCGACTATTTCACCCCGGAACGGCGTGCCCTACAATTTTGGCTATTCAGGCGAGAAGACCCATGCGGTGTTCCAGGCCGGATGGCAGAACCAGTGGATTGGTGCGGGCGGGTTTGTCGCGACGCCCTATCTGGGTGGCCGGGCTGACGTGGCCTATTACGATGGAACTAGCACGGCAGTGAGCGCGCCGGGTGAAACGACGCTGTGGAGCGCTACGCCGATTGCGGCGATGGATGTCCGCTTCCCGATGGCAGCCAGCGATGGCTCGACGGTGCATCTGATCGAGCCGATCGGCCAATTGGTCTATCGGGGCTCCGATACGACAGCTGTGGGCATCACCAATGACGATGCGCAGAGCTTCGTCTTCGATGACACAAATTTGTTCAGCTATAACCGCTTCACTGGCAGTGATCGGCAGGAGACAGGGCTGCGCGCCAATATCGGTGGTCGCTACCAGGCCAATTTCGTCGATGGCTCGTATCTCGAACTACTCGGCGGGCAGTCGTTCCACCTGGCAGGGACCAATGCCTTTGCCTCGCCGGACCAGGCGCAAACGGGTGTCGGCGGCGGGCTGGAGGACGAGACTTCTTACGCGGTTCTGGGCGCTTACGGCATGTTCGCACCCGGCTTCAAGGTCGGCGGCAAAGTGCAGATAAACACTGACGATTGGCTACTGACGCGCACCGGCCTGGGCGTCAGCTATGCCAATTCAGGGTATTCGGCGAAGCTGGACTACAATTACATCGCAGCCAATGCGGATGCCGGCGTTCTCGATCCGCAGCAGGAAGTGGGCGTGGAACTGGGCGTGCCGCTGATGGATTACTGGCGGATGACCGGCAATACCTATTGGGATATCACCAATAGCAGCTGGCTACAGGTGGGCGCGGGTCTAACCTATGATGACGGCTATGTGGTGATCGGCGCGACCGCCCTGCGCACCGGCCCGACCCATACCAGCCCCGACGATACCAGGTTTACCGCCAACTTCCGGCTCAAGACCCCGGCAGGTCTCGACTTCGGACTTATGGGCAGGACCACCCAGTAAGAGTGTGCCTTGCGGATTTTGGCCGCAATCATCGGGCAATTGACAGCGCAGTTTTCCCGCCGCATTGAGAGCGGGCACATATTCTTGGACAGGCGAACGACGATGATGGCATTCGGACACTGGGGACGCGCGGCGAGCGCAGCGATGGTTGGCCTGGTCATGACCGTGGCTATGGCCGCGCCAAGCCTGGCGGCGACCGTTGTGACCGTCAATGGCACGCCGATTACCGACGTGCAGGTGGATCAGCGCCTGCGCCTTTTCAGCATGGAAGGCAACAAGACCGGCCGCAAGGGCGCGACCGATCAGCTCATTGAGGAAGCATTGCAGATGGACGAGGCCAAGCGGCTCGGCATCACCGTCTCCAATGCGCAGATCGATGAGGGCCTGCAGCAGGTATCGCGCAACATCAAGATCAGCCAGGACAAGCTGATCCAGCTGTTGCAGCAGAACGGCGTTGGCGTCGAGACGCTGCGCGACCGGCTGCGCGCCGCCATTGCCTGGAACGCTGTGACCGAGCAGGCCATCATGCCGCAGGTGCAGATTTCCGATCTGGAACTCGACCAGAAAGCAGCCGGCCAGGTCGCGGCCTGGCAGAATTATGACTACATCCTCAAGGAAGTCATCTTCGTGGCGCCTGGCGGCCAGGGTGCAGGCGGCCGTACGGCCCAGGCCAATCGCTACCGTTCGAGCTTTGCCGGTTGCGACAATGCAGTGCAATTGTCGCTGAGCTATACCGATGCCGCGGTGATCGATGTCGGCCGCCGCCATGCCACACAGCTTCCCGAGGCCATTGCCAAGGAACTGGCCGGGCTCAATGTCGGCGGCATCACCAAGCCGCGCGTGGTCGATACCGGCGTCTCGATGCTGGCGATCTGCCAGAAGACCCAGGCCGAAGATCTGACCTTCATCAAGGGCAATCTGGAGGCCGAGGCCGGCATGGGCGCCTTGCAGCAGCAGACGGCCAACTACCTGGCCGACCTGCGCAGCCGCGCCAAGATCATCTATAACTAAGGCTCGCTGCCCGGCAGCGGGCAGGGAGTGATCGACGAGGGCAAAATGAGCAAGCCGCTGGCCATCAGCATGGGTGAGCCAGCGGGCATTGGCCCCGATCTCATCCTCTCGCTCTATGCACGCCGCGCCGAGCTGGACCTGCCGCCGTTCTGCGTTTTCGGACATGTCGAATTCCTGAAGGCAAGGGCCCAGCGGCTCGGCCTCAGCCTCGATATCGCGGCGGCCACGCCAGCAGAGGCCGCGATCGTGTTTCCATCCGCGCTACCGGTCGTGCCGGTTGAAGGGCTCGTGGCGGACCATCCCGGCAAGGCCAGTCCGCTGGCTGCGCACGCCGTCATCCAGTCGATCGCCGGGGCGGTGGAAGCCGTACTATCGGGCGGCTGCCGGGGGCTGGTGACAGCACCGATCAGCAAGGCGAGCCTTTATCACGCCGGTTTCAAGCATCCGGGCCATACGGAGTTTCTTGCCGAACTCTGCGCTCGCGGCGGGGTGGCCAAGCTGCCCGTGATGATGCTGGCGCATGGCAAGCTCAGGGCCGTGCCGGTGACCATCCACGTGCCTATCAAGGATGTGCCCGGCTTGCTGACCAAGGAATTGATCGTGGATACCGGCCGGATCGTTGCGCATGATTTCAAGCAGCGCTTCGGCATCGCCAATCCCCGGATCGCCATAGCGGGTCTCAATCCCCATGCTGGCGAAGGCGGGGCGATCGGCCGGGAAGACCTCGAAATCGTGGCGCCGGCCGTGGCCGAACTGCAGTTCGAGGGGATCGAGGCTATCGGCCCCCTTCCCGCGGATACGCTGTTTTACCCCGCGCATTGGGCGCAATATGATGCCGTTCTCGCCATGTATCACGATCAGGCGCTGATCCCGATCAAGACCGTTGCCTTTGAGGATGCGGTCAACCTGACGCTTGGCCTGCCAATCGTGCGGACGTCGCCCGATCACGGCACGGCATTCGACCTGGCGGGAACCGGGCGAGGGTCGGACAAGAGCATGCTGGCCGCGATCAGGATGGCCGACGCGATGACGGCGCAGGCATCATGAGCCAGATCGACGACCTGCCGCCGCTGCGCGAAGTCATCGCCGAGCATGGCCTGCGCGCCAAGAAGGAACTCGGACAGAACTTCCTGCTCGATCTCAACCTCACTGCGCGCATTGCGCGGGTCGGCGGCTCGCTCGAAGGGGTGCGCGTCATCGAGGTGGGCCCGGGCCCCGGTGGATTGACGCGAGCCCTGCTGGCGGAAGGCGCCAAGGAAGTCATCGCCATTGAACGCGATGCACGCGCCCTGCCCGCGCTGGCGCAGATCGCCGAGGCCTATCCGGGCCGGCTGACCGTGATCAGTGGCGACGCGATGGAGATGGACTATCGCGTGCTGGCCGATGGACCGACGCGGATCATTGCCAACCTGCCCTATAATATCGCAACGCCACTGCTGACCGGTTGGCTGACGAGCGATCCGTGGCCACCCTATTTCGAGAGCCTGACGCTGATGTTCCAGCGCGAGGTGGCCGAGCGCATTTGCGCCGGAGCCGGTGACGATGCCTATGGCCGGTTGGGTGTGCTGGCAGGCTGGCGGACCGATGCGCGGATTGCCTTCAATGTGGGACGCCAGGCCTTTGTACCACCGCCCAATGTCACTTCGGCCGTGGTGCATCTGGTACCCAAACCCATTAGCGGCGACGTGGCGGTGAAGGATCTGGAGCAGGTGACGCGGGCCGCTTTCGGGCAGCGCCGCAAGATGGTGCGGCAGAGCCTTAAGGCGACTGGCGTTCCGGTGGAAGCGCTGCTGGCGGCGGGGGGTCTCAAAGGCGACGAGCGAGCCGAGGAATTGCCGGTCGACACCTTTCTCGCCATGGCCCGCGCCCTGCCTGGGCTCAAGCGCTGATCAGACGCCGGCGGGTGGTGCCGCGGGTTTCTCGGCTATGGGCAAAGGCGGCAGGGCCATGAGGCGGATGGCGACGAGCATGGCAGCGACGATTGCGCCGCCACTGACCAGCATGACGCCGGTCCAGCCCCAGGCGACCCAGGCATAGCCACCCAAGGTGCCCAGCACGGACGAACCCAGGTAATAAGCAAAGAGATAGATGGCCGAGGCTTGTGCGCGGCCAACCAGGGCCCGCCGAGCAACCCAGGCGCTGGCAATGCCATGGGCGGCGAAATAGCCCATGGTGGCGATGGCCAGCCCGGCAATGATGACCGGCGTCGATGGCACGATGGTGAGGAAGACGCCAATGCCCATGGTGAGCACCATGGCCCAGAAGACCTTGCGGCGGCCGAGGCGCTGGGCCAGCCCGCCAGCCCAGGCCGAGCTGAAGCTACCCAGCAGATAGACCACGAAAATGGCCGAGATGGCCGTGTGGCTGAGGGAGAATGGCGGCAGAGCCAGCCGGAACCCGGCATAATTGTAGAGCGTGACGAATGAGCCCATCAGCAGAAAGGCTGAAAGGAAGAGCCAGGGCAGGCCCTTGTCGCGGAACTGCAGGACTATGAGCCTGACCAGATCGCCTGCCGACAGCCTGTTGCGGGCCGAGTTGTGCGGTCGTGGCAGCAGCACGATGACGACCAATGCCGCCACCGCGATAGCCGCGCCCAGAATGGCGAGCGCGGGCCGCCAGCCCAGCCAATCGGCAAGGATGCCCGAAACCAGCCGGCCCGCCATGCCGCCAATGGCGGTTCCGCCAATATAAAGGCCCATGGAAAAGCCCAGGGCATCGGGGTCCATCTCCTCGGCCAGATAGACCATGGCGACGGCGGGAAGCCCCGACAGCGTCAGGCCGATCAGGGTGCGGATGGCGAGGAGCGTGGTCCAATTGGGCGCCAGCGGCAGCAGCAGGCCCAGGCCCGCCGTCAGCACGATGGCCCAGACCATGAGCGTGCGACGGCCGAGACGGTCGGAAACCCAACTGGCCAGCAAAAGGGCGATGGCGAGCGTGGCGGTGGTTGCCGAGAGCGCGAGTGAACTGGCGCCCGCATCCAGTCCGAACTCCTCGGCAAAGATCGGAAGCAGGGGCTGAACCGAATAAAGCGAAGCAAAGATGGCGAAGGCGGAGAGGAAGAAGGCGATGTTGGCCCGCCGAAAGGCCGGGGTGCCGCGTTTGATGGTGGTCGGTAACCCGCTACTCATGTCCGCTGCCATTTACTCTTGCGGTGGACAAGCATAACCCTTCGCGTACTCCCGCAGATCAACCTCTCAAAGAGAATCGATCTGGCTCTGCAAATCCTTGACGAAGCTGGATAAATTGAGCTGGCGGTTGCGCTCCAGGCGAGCCGAAACAAGAATGGAGCGGACGCGCTGGGTCGAGGCTTCCAGGTCTTCGTTGACGATCACATAGTCATATTCATGGAAGTGATCCATCTCGTCGCGGGCGTTCTGGAGTCGCTTTTCGATGGTGCCCACGCTGTCCTGGGCGCGGCGCTCAAGCCGGGCGCGCAGCTCCTTGATGGAGGGCGGCAGGATGAACACTGTCACCATGTCCTTGCGGCTATTGCGATAGAGCTGGAGCGTACCCTGATAGTCGATGTCAAAGAGGATATCGTTGCCTGCGGCCAGTTGCTCTTCGACATGGGCCCGCGGCGTGCCGTAGAAATTGCCGTGGACCTCGGCCGATTCCAGCAATTCGCCATCGGCCTGCATGCGCTTGAAGGTAGGCACGTCGATGAAGTGATAGTGCTTGCCATCGACCTCATCGGTGCGGCGAGCGCGGGTCGTTACCGATACGGATAGCCGGATATTGGGATCGGCCCCGAACAGCGCGCGCGAAATCGACGATTTCCCGGCCCCCGAAGGCGAGGCGATGACCAACATGACGCCGCGGCGCTGAAATTCCATCGCCAGATCCTATTCGATGTTCTGCACTTGCTCGCGTAGTTGATCGATCGCCGCCTTGAGGTCAAGACCGATGCCGGTGAGCTCCACGGCATTGGCTTTGGCGCATAGCGTATTGGCCTCGCGATTGAATTCCTGGGCCAGGAAATCAAGGCGGCGCCCTGCTGGTTCGCCGCCAGCAATAAGCTGCCGGGCACTGACAATGTGAGCGGCCAGGCGGTCGAGTTCCTCGCGGATATCGGCCTTGGTCGCCAGCAGCAGCGCCTCCTGGGCAAGCCGGTCGTCCGGCACGGCGATGTCGGCCGTGATATCGGCCAGCTGCTGGCGCAGACGCGCCAGAATGGCCTCGCGGCTGCGTGCCGGATGGGTCTCGGCGCGGGCGACAAGCGTCTCGATCTCGTCCAGGCGTTCGAGCAGCACGGCGGCGATATGAGAGCCCTCCTGCCGGCGGGCCAGCACCAGATCGACGAGAACCTGCGCCACGCCTTCGAGGATGGCCGTGGCAAGGGCCTCTTCGGCTGCGGGATCCATGGGCCGGTCGCGCTGTTCGAGCACGCCCTTGAGACCCAGAATGCCATCGAGCCGGGGGCGGTCGGCATCGACCCTGCCCGACAGGTCGGATAGCGCCGCCAGAACGGTGGCGAGCGCCTGCGGATTGACCAGCAGGTCGCCCCCTGCCCCATCGCGCTCGACGGTCAGGGTGAAGGTGATCGAACCGCGCGACAGCGTCTTGCCGATAAGCTGGCGGATATCGCCTTCAAGCGCATCGAAACCAGGGGCGAGGCGCATCCGCATGTCGAGGCCGCGCCCATTGACGGACTTGATCTCGCAGGTGAAGGACGCGCCAGGCACCGCGCCGGCGGCGCGGGCATAGCCCGTCATGCTGGCGAGCGATCGGCTCACGGATTGGCCGGAGCCGCTTCGCCACCGGCGCCCTCGGCCTCCTCGGCTTCCAGTGCCTGCCGGGCAGCTTCCGCGTCGGCCTCGGCCTGCTCCGCAGCGGCGCGGGCAATCTCGCGATAGCGCGCCACGTTCTGCTGATGCTCGGCATAGGTCTCGGCGAAGACGTGCCCCTCGGAGGGGGTGGCGCCCTTGGCGACGAAGTAGAGATAGTCGTGACTATCGGGATGGGCCACGGCCTTGAGCGCTTCGACGCCCGGATTGGCAATCGGCGTGGGGGGGAGCCCGTCAATCTGATAGGTATTATAGGGCGTCTGCGCCTCGATTTCCGACCGCCGCAGGCCACGGCCAAGGTTGGACTGCCCCTTGGTGATGCCATAGATGATGGTGGGATCGGATTGCAGCCGCATACTTTCACGCAGGCGATTGACGAAGACTGCCGCAACCTGCGGCCGCTCACTGGCGACGCCGGTTTCCTTTTCGACGATCGAGGCCAGAACCAGCATCTGCTCGGGGGTTTCGAGCGGCAGATCGTCCTGGCGGCCGGCCCAGATCTCGGCCAATTGGGTGGTCATGGCCGTCTGCATCTTGTCGAGCACGGACTGGCGCGTATCGCCGGGCACATAATCATAGCTGCCCGGCAGGATCGAGCCTTCAGCCGGCAGGCTCGTGACCTCGCCAACCAGATTGCTATCGGCATTAAGCCGCTGGATGGCATCCCATGAGGTCCAGCCTTCGGGAATGGTCACCGCATAGCGGATCGGGTTGCCCTCGGTAATTTCCTTGAGGATATCGGCCATGCTGGCGCCAGCCGGAATGCGGAAATCGCCGGCCTTGATCGCGGCCTGGCGCTCGAGCGCACGACCGCCCGCCTGGAAGATGAAGCGGTTGGAAATCAGCCCCTGCTCTTCGAGGCGCTGTGCCGTCGAGGCCAGCCCGCTGCCCGATTCGACGCGGAAAGTGGTGTCTTCGTGTGCCGGCCCGTCGCCATAGAACTGGGAGGCGCCGTACAGCAGCACGCCGCCGGCCACCAGAAGGCCGAGCACAAGCAGGGTCAGGAAGCCGTTGAGAATATCGATGAAACCGTTGCTGGAGCGGCGTCTTGGCCGTCTGGCCTTGCGTTCATTCATCGTGATGCGTCACCCTCGGGGCCCGTTCGCACGACTGCGCCGGGTCTTGTCAACGATTTGGCGCCAAAGCGCTTGGCTGGCATGGCCGGGCGCATTGTTCGCATGCCCCCGTGCAAAGGCAAGAGGCCACACCGCGGATGGCCCGCGATGTGAACGTCTTTG
Source organism: Devosia yakushimensis (assembly GCF_030159855.1). Classification (NCBI taxonomy): domain Bacteria; kingdom Pseudomonadati; phylum Pseudomonadota; class Alphaproteobacteria; order Hyphomicrobiales; family Devosiaceae; genus Devosia; species Devosia yakushimensis. The sequence continues at coordinate 2,037,309 of NZ_BSNG01000001.1, forward strand.
TACCGTTGATGCGGTCAGTGGACCTTGCGCATCACCAGGGTCGCATTGGTGCCGCCGAACCCGAACGAGTTGGACAGCGCCACATTGATCTCCTTCTTGAACGCCTTTTTGGGCACAAGATTGATGACCGTATCGACCGAGGGATTGTCGAGATTGAGCGTTGGCGGGGCGATATTGTCGCGCATGGCCAACAGCGAGAAGATGGCTTCGACCGAACCGGCAGCACCCAGCAGGTGGCCGACGGCGGACTTGGTCGAGCTCATGGCGACGGTGGAAGCCGCATCGCCCAGCACACGGGTAACCGAGCCAAGCTCGATCTCGTCGCCAAGCGGCGTCGAGGTGCCATGCGCGTTGATATAGTCGATTTCGGACGGCGCGATACCGGCCCGCTTGATGGCGGCGGACATGCAGCGGAAACCGCCGTCGCCGTCCTCGGAGGGAGCGGTGATGTGATAGGCATCGCCCGAAAGGCCGTAGCCGATGATTTCGCCATAGATCTTGGCGCCGCGGGCCTTGGCCCGCTCATAATCCTCGAGCACGACAATCCCGGCGCCTTCGCCCATGACGAAACCATCGCGGTCCTTGTCATAGGGACGGGAAGCGGCGGTCGGATTGTCGTTGAAACCGGTGGAAAGCGCACGGCAGGCGGCAAAGCCAGCCATGGCGAGGCGATTGACGCAGCTTTCGGTGCCGCCGGCGACCATGACGTCAGCATCGCCCAGGGCGATCAGCCGGGCCGCATCGCCAATGGCGTGAGCGCCGGTCGAGCAGGCCGTGACCACGGAGTGGTTGGGGCCCTTGAGACCGAAACGGATGGAAACCTGGCCGGAGGCCAGATTGATAAGGCGGCCCGGAATGAAGAAGGGGCTGATGCGGCGCGGACCCTTTTCGTGCAGGGTGATGGAGGCTTCATAGATGCCCCCTACCCCGCCAATGCCAGAGCCGATCAGGACGCCAGTGCGCTCCTGATCTTCCTTGGTCTTGGGTTCGACACCGGCATCCTGGATGGCCTGGGTCGCGGCAGCCATGGCGTAGACAATGAAGGCGTCTACCTTGCGCTGCTCTTTGACCTCCATCCAGTCGTCGGGATTGTACTTGCCGTCGGCATAGTCGCCGAGCGGCAAGCGATGGGCAATCTGGCAAGCGATATCATCGACCTGGAAGTCGTCGATGCGCTTGGCGCCGCTTTTGCCGGCCAAGATATTGGCCCAGGTGGCTTCAACTCCGCAGCCGAGGGGCGTAACAAGGCCCATCCCGGTGACGACGACGCGGCGCAATTCCATACTCTACCTGCCTATCCCAGCTGGCCCGAAGGGGCTTAGCCGACGGCCTTGGTGAGGAAGGAAACAGCATCACCGAAAGTCTGGATCGACTCGGCGGCATCATCAGGAATTTCGACCGAGAATTCTTCTTCGAAAGCCATCACCAGTTCGACCTGATCGAGCGAGTCAGCGCCCAGATCGTCGATGAAGCTGGCCTTTTCGACCACTTTCTCGGCATCCACATTGAGGTGTTCCACAACGATCTTGCGGACCCGATCAGCGACATCGCTCATATTTGACTTCCCTTTTAGAAATCGACGTTTCGTTTCGCTTCTTATTGGCGCAATGCCAAATCTTCAAGCATGGTTTTGGCCTGCACAGAGGCAATGTAAGCGGCCTTTCCGGCGCTCGCAAGACGGACCGGCAGAGGTTACCGCGGGGCGGGTTAGCACGTTTTTTCGAGGTTAGCCATAAGGCGCACCCCCCAAAAACCGGGCTTTTCCGCAGATCAGATCATCGCCATGCCGCCATTTACGTTCAACGTATGGCCGGTGATATAGGCGGCAGCGTCGCTCGCAAGGAAGACGGCGCAGCCTGCGATTTCCTGTGCAGTACCCAAACGGGCCGCCGGAATCGTCCCCAGAATGGCCTCGCGCTGCTTGTCGTTGAGCTCATCGGTCATGGCCGAAGCGATGAAACCGGGGGCGATGGAGTTGACCGTGATCCCGCGCGAGGCCACTTCATGGGCCAGCGCCTTGTTCATGCCGATCAGGCCAGCCTTGGAGGCGGCATAATTGCCCTGCCCCGGATTGCCGGTGACACCGACGACCGAGGAAATGCCGATGATGCGGCCGAAGCGCTGCTTCATCATTCCGCGCAGCACGGCGCGGGTCAGGTGGAAGGCAGCGGTGAGATTGACCGCCAGCACCTCGTCCCATTCTTCATTCTTCATGCGCATGAAGAGATTGTCGCGCGTCATGCCGGCATTGTTGACCAGGATATCGATGCCACCCATGGCCGCTTCCGCCGCAGGCACCAGCTTATCGACATCGTCGAGCTGGGAGAGATTGCAGGGCAGAACCGGGCTGTCCTTGCCGATCTCCTTGGCCACGTCTTCGAGCGCACCGACCCGGGTGCCGCTGAGGGCGACAGTGGCGCCGGCCTCGGCCAGGGCCTTGGCGATCTCGCGGCCGATGCCGCCGCTGGCGCCGGTCACGAGGGCGCGCTTACCAGTCAAATCAAACATTTAGTCCTCCTCCACGGAGAAAGTGATTCAAGCGCTTCATGGCTTGATTCAAGGTGTCAGGCAGTGAGTTCAGCGACGAAAGCGTCGATATCGGCCGGAGTACCGACCGCGTTGGCGATGGCTTCGGCATTGATGCGCTTGGCAAGGCCGGTCAGAACCTTGCCAGTGCCCAGTTCATGCAGATGGGTCACGCCAGCCTCGGTGGTGAGCCAGGTGACGCTTTCGGACCATTTGACGTCGCCGGTGACCTGCTCGACCAGGCGGCGGCGGATTTCGGCGGGATCAGAAATCGGGGCGGCCAGCACATTGGCGACCACGGGCACGACGGGCGCGCGCATTTCGACCTCGGCCAGGGCGCTTTCCATGGCCTCGGCGGCGGGCTGCATCAGCGAGCAATGGAAGGGCGCGCTGACGGGCAACAGCAGAGCGCGCTTGGCGCCCTTTGCCTTGGCGATTTCCACGGCGCGTTCCACCGCGGCGATATTGCCGGAGACGACGACCTGACCGGGAGCATTGTCATTGGCGAGATCGCAGACCTCGCCCTGCGCAGCTTCTTCGGCAACGGCGCGGGCGGTTTCGAAATCGAGGCCCAGCAGCGCGGCCATGGCGCCGTGCCCGACGGGGACGGCCTTCTGCATGGCCTGGCCGCGCGTCTTGAGCAGGCGGGCGGTGTCGGACAGCGAGAATGTGCCGGCGGCGCAAAGCGCGGAATATTCGCCAAGCGAGTGACCGGCGACATAGGCCGCGTGGTCGGCGAGCTTGATGCCTTTGGATTCGAGAACGCGAACAACGGCGAGGCTGACCGCCATCAAAGCCGGCTGGGCGTTCTCAGTGAGACGCAAGATATCGTCAGGGCCTTCGAACATGATGGCCGAAAGACGCTGATTGAGTGCCTCGTCGACTTCCTGAAATACGGCACGGGCTTCGGGATAGGCGGCTGCAAGATCCTTGCCCATGCCGACGACCTGGCTGCCCTGGCCGGGAAATGTGAAAGCGCGCTTGGTCATGATGTCCCCTATGGCGATGCAGTTAGACAAACCGCATGCGGTATGTCCAGTCAGGCGGCGTTTGCCGGGAGTGTGTGGCAGAGTCAAGGCGGCAAGGGCGGCGAAAGCACTTCGCAAGGCGCGCGAATGCCTGCGTGATCGCGTTTACACCCAGGCGCCACAGGCGTATTTTATCGGTTGTGACAGGCTCTCAGAAAGGGAGGAAGTTATGCTCACAGATCATCGTGCCTACGCAACCATCCCAGCTGCAGACATGGCGCGCGCAAAGACCTGGTATCGCGACAAACTCGGCCTCACCCCGGCAATGGAAGATGACATGGGGTGCATGTACAAGGTCGGCGGCGGCACCAGCTTCCTGCTTTACCCCACGCCCAATGCCGGCAAGGCGCCCAATACCCTGCTGTCCTTCACCACCGACGACGTGGAAGCCGAAGTGCGCGACCTGCGCCAGCATGGCGTCATGTTCGAAGATTACGACATGCCCGGCCTCAAGACGGTCGATGGCATTGCGACGATGGGCAAATTCCACGCCGCCTGGTTCAAGGATTCGGAAGGCAATATCCTGGCTGTCGGCGACGAACCCAACTAGGCCCCAGCAAGTGAGCCGGGCATGCGTTCGACCTGCCCGGTTCGTGGCAAAGCCTGTTTCTGCTTGATCTCAGCCCGGTTTCCCCCTATTGGGACGCCAGCAATTCGTTTGGCCGGGGGCTGAACGGAGGGTTTGTCGTTTGAAAGAATGACGAATAGGGCTGATGCCCGGCCTCCCGTGTTCCCGCTCTTTGCAAGACTGCTTTGACGCCTTTCCGGCTTCAAGGAGGCTCCGCGCCAGACATTGCATGTGTGTTAAACCACGAAGGAAGGCGCATTCATGGCCCTTTACGAGCATATCTTCCTGGCGCGCCAGGACGTATCGCAGCAGCAGGTCGAAGAACTGACCACTGCTCTGACCGAAATCCTCGCTTCTGGCGGCGGCAAGGTCACCAAGAACGAATATTGGGGCCTCAAGGGTCTCTCCTACCGCATCCGCAAGAACCGCAAGGCTCACTATACGCTGATGAACATCGACGCTCCGGCTCCCGCCGTTGCCGAAATGGAACGCCAGATGCGCATCAATGAAGACATCCTGCGCTTCATGACCGTGCGCGTCGACGAGCTGGAAGAAGGCCCGTCCGCCATGATGCAGAAGCGCGATCGCGACGACCGTGACGGCACCCGTCCGGATCGTGGTGGTGAGCGCGGTGGCTTTGCCGGCGGCGAACGCCGTCCCCGCCGTTTCTAAGATAAGGACCGAAAAGCTATGGCTATCAAAGACCTGACCACTGCCCAGGCCCGCCGTCCGTTCCAGCGCCGCCGCAAGACCTGCCCGTTTTCGGGCGAGGGCGCGCCCAAGATCGACTACAAGGACGTGCGCCTGCTGAGCCGCTATGTTTCCGAGCGCGGCAAGATCGTGCCGAGCCGCATCACCGCCGTTTCGGCCAAGAAGCAGCGCGAACTGGCCCAGGCCATCAAGCGTGCCCGCTTCATCGGCATCATGCCTTACGCTGTCCAATAAGCTCACTGGGACGGCGATCGCTACCAGATCGCCGTCCCAACGGCTTCTTGTCCGCGTAAGTGCCAGACTACCTGTGCCCCTTACGGAGCACATCGTTGGGGTTGCGGATGGTCCGTGGCTCCTAACCGTCCGAGAGACGGGACAGCCCAAAGGAATATTCCCATGAAAGTTATTCTGCTCGAGCGCATTGGCCGCACCGGCACCATCGGCGACGAAGTCAGCGTGAAGGACGGCTTTGCCCGTAACTTCCTGCTGCCGCAGGGCAAGGCGCTGCGCGCCACTGCCGCCAATCGCCAGAAGTTCGAGGCCGAGCGCGCCCATATCGAACAGCGCAATGAAGACCGCCGCAAGTCGGCTGCCGGCATTGCCGAAGGTCTTGACGGCAAGGTCGTCGTGATCATCCGCCAGGCCGGCGAAACCGGCCAGCTCTACGGTTCGGTCGCTTCGCGCGACATCGTCGAGGCCCTGGCCAATGACGGCTTCACCGTGCAGCGTTCGCAGGTCGACCTGGCCGACCCGATCAAGTCGGTTGGCGTGCATACCGTGCCGCTGAACCTGCATGCCGAAGTTGCCGTGTCGATCTCGGTCAACGTCGCCCGTTCGGAAGACGAAGCGGCCCGCCAGAGCGCTGGTGAAGACGTGACCGTCACCCAGTACGATGCCGACGAAGAAGGCGACTTCGCCGCCGGCCAGAAGGACGCTGCCCAGGACGACCGTTTCGACGACGAAGTCTAAGGGTTCGCTTCTGCGATGAACTGAAAGCCGGGCCTTGTGCCCGGCTTTTTTTGTTCTTGGGGCTAGCGGAAGCAGTTTTGCACCATCCCCGTACATCACCGTCGCTTCCCTCGGGCTTGACCCGAGGGCCTCTCGTCGTTTGTGCCGTGTTGAGAGTGGCCCTCGGGTCAAGCCCGAGGGAAGCGACGGTGGAAGGGAAATAAAAGGTGGAGGACCACTGATATCTCCCATCAACCACGGCGTCATTCCGGCAGAGGCCGGGAGAGGACGAGAGCCCCGTACCGCGACTCGTCTTGTTCCCGCCTTGTTCTCATGCAAGGACTAGTGTCCGGCTTCCCCGTTGTCCCCAGTGTTCACAGGACGGGGTCAGGACGCGTTAACCTCTCGTCCGGTAGGTCGAGACTCCCGCCTGAGTCGCGTGGTTAAGAAAGGTTAACGTCTTTTGGGGAGGCTATATTGGCAGAGATAGCGCGGCTGCATACGCCAGAGGAGAAATCCTTCCGTCTCGCTCCGCACAATGTGGAGGCTGAGCAGGCCCTGCTGGGCGCCATTCTGCTCAACAATGACGCCTTCTATCGTGTGTCGGACTTTCTCGAGCCCGAGCATTTCTACGAGCCTATCCACCGCGACATCTATGAGCTGGTAGGCAAGATCATCCGCGCCGGCAAATCGGCCGACCCCACCACCATCAAGACCCACCTGCCCGACCAGTTGCTGCCTGAGATGACCATGGCGCAATATCTGGCGCGCATGGCGGCTGAGGCCACCACCGTCATCAACGCGGCCGACTACGGGCAGGCCATCTACGATCTCGCCATTCGCCGCAGCCTTATCCTCGTCGGTGAGGAAATGGTGTCGGAAGCCTATGAATCGGATGTCGAAATGACACCGGTCAAGCAGATCGAAAAGGTGGAAGGCGCCCTCTTCCAATTGGCCGAGAAGGGTCGCTATGACGGCGGCTTCCAATCATTCGGCACGGCCCTGCAGGCCTCTATCCGCATGGCCGGCGAAGCCTATCAGCGCGATGGGGGCCTGTCGGGCATTGCAACGGCCCTGGACGATCTCGACCGGCAGATGGGCGGGCTGCAACGCAGCGACTTGATCATCCTGGCCGGACGCCCCGCCATGGGCAAGACATCGCTGGTGACCAATATCGCCTTCAACGTCGCCAAGGCGTGGAAGAGCGAGGTGCAACCCGATGGCCATGCAAAGACGGTCAATGGCGGCGTGGTTGGCTTTTTCAGTCTCGAAATGAGCTCGGAACAGCTCGCGACGCGTATCCTGGCCGAGCAGGCCGAAATTTCCTCCTCCGACATCAGGCGCGGCAAGATCCACGACAGCCAATTCACCAAGCTGGTTGATGTCTCCAATATGATGGCGCAGATGCCACTTTATATCGACGACACCGGCGGCATCTCGGTGGCGCAGCTGGCGGCCCGGGCGCGGCGGCTCAAGCGGCAGAAGGGTCTCGATTTCATGATCGTGGACTATCTGCAGCTCCTGTCCGGCTCCTCCAAGGCCTCCAGCCAGAATCGCGTGCAGGAACTGACCGAGATCACCACCACGCTCAAGGCGCTGGCCAAGGAGCTGGAAGTGCCGATCATCGCCCTCTCGCAGCTATCGCGACAGGTGGAAGCGCGCGATGACAAGCATCCACAGCTGGCGGATTTGCGCGAATCGGGCTCTATCGAGCAGGACGCTGACGTGGTGTTGTTCGTGTATCGCGAAGAATACTACCTCAAGAACAAAGAGCCCAAAGAAGGCACGCCGGAACACATGACCTGGCAGAGCGAAATGGAAAAAGTGCACGGCAAGGCCGAAGTCATCATCGCCAAGCAACGTCATGGTCCTACTGGTACAGTGCAATTAAGCTTTGAGGCGCAATATACCCGCTTCGGCAATCTGGCTCGGGCCGATTATCTTCCCGAGCGCATGGAATAGGCATGGCGCTGACTTCGGGCCTTGGGGGCCAACTGAGCATTGATCTGGGCGCATTGGCCCGCAACTGGCGTGCGCTGGACCGCGTGAGCGCCGGCGCGCTGACGGCCGCGGTGGTGAAGGCCGATGCCTATGGCACCGGCATCACCATGGCCAGCAAGGCCCTGCATGCCGCCGGGGCGCGATTCTTCTTCACGGCAACGCCCGATGAGGGCATGGCCGTGCGCGCGGCTGTACCCGACGCCCATATCTTCGTGCTCAACGGGCTCTATCCGGGCGCTGCCAATCTCTATGTGCGGCAGAACCTGATGCCGGTCATTTCCTCGATGGCCATGCTCGAGGAATGGCTGGCCAAATGCGTCGAGCGCAACGAGGCCTATCCCTCCGCCTTCCATTTCGATACCGGCATGAACCGGCTGGGCTTCCGGCTCAATGAAGCAAGCGTGGTGCGCCAGCAGATCGAGACGCTCGGCTATGCGCCGCAAATGGTGATGAGCCATCTCGCCTGCGCCGATGTGCCCAACCACGAAAAGAATCGTACGCAACTGGCGCTGTTCAGCTCGCTGCTCAACCAATTCCCCGGCATTCCCGCTTCGCTCGCCAATTCGGCCGGGCTGATGACGGGGCGCGATTATCATTTCCAGATGGTGCGGCCCGGCATTGCGCTTTATGGCGGCCGCGCCGTCAATGGCCGCAAGAACCCGATGGCGGCCGTTGCGACCCTGCATGTGCCGATCCTGCAAGTGGTTGAGGCCCGCACCGGCGAGAGCGTGGGCTATGGCGCAACCTATTCGCTGTCGCGCAACAGCAAGCTGGCCATTATCGCGCATGGCTATGCCGATGGCTTCCTGCGCTCGCTATCGGGCACCAATTCGCGGCCCGGCGGCAAGGTGGCCATTCGCGGCAAGGTATGCCCGGTGATCGGACGGATTTCGATGGATATCTCCATCGTGGATATTACCGAGCTCGGCTCGGACCTGCCCTCTCCCGGGGAAGGTGCCGAAGTGCTGGGCAATCTGATCGGGGCAGACGACCAGGCTGATGCCGCTGGCACTATCGGCTACGAAATCCTCACCTCGCTCCGGCAGGGCCGCTACAATCGAAGCTATGTCGGGGACGGAAACCTGCCGGGCTAGGTCGTTCGCTATTTGTTCTTGCGAGCGATGCAGTTTGCAGCTAGCCTTCCGGCTTATTGCGCAATCGTGAGTTCCCATTGGCCAAGTCCCGTTCCTCGTTCATCTGCCAGGCCTGTGGTGCCGTTTCGACCCGGTGGCAGGGGCGCTGCGATTCCTGCGGCGAATGGAACAGCATTGTCGAGGAGCTGACCGATAGCGGCGTCGGCGCCGGTCCCAAATCGGCCAAGGCCAATGGCAAGCCGACCAATCTGGTGCCGCTATCGGGGGAAACCGAAAGCGCCGCGCGCGTCGTCACCGGCATTGCCGAACTGGACCGGGTGACCGGTGGCGGTTTCGTCATGGGCTCGGCGCTGCTGGTGGGTGGCGATCCCGGCATCGGCAAATCGACGCTCCTGCTGCAATCGGCGGCGGCACTGGCCAATAGGGGCAAGCGTGTCGTCTATGTCTCGGGTGAAGAAGCGGTGGCGCAGGTGCGGCTGCGGGCGCAGCGGCTGGGCCTGGGCGAGGCCGAAGTGCTGCTGGCGGCCGAAACCAATGTCGAAATCATCCTGGCGACGCTAGAAAATGGCCCCGCCCCCGATCTTGTCATCATCGATTCGATCCAGACGCTGTGGACCGACCGCGTCGATAGCGCACCGGGCACCGTAACCCAGGTGCGGACCTCGGCGCAGGCGCTCACCCGCTTTGCCAAGAAAAGCGGCGCGGCGGTGGTGCTGGTCGGCCATGTCACCAAGGATGGGCAGATTGCCGGCCCGCGTGTCGTCGAGCACATGGTCGATGCCGTGCTCTATTTCGAGGGTGACACCAGCCACACATTCCGCATTCTGCGCGGCGTCAAGAATCGCTACGGCGCCACCGACGAAATCGGCGTCTTCGCCATGACCGAACTGGGGCTGGAGCAGGTCGCCAACCCCTCGGCGCTCTTTCTCGATCAGCGCGACGAAGGCGCGGCGGGTTCGGCCGTTTTTGCCGGCATGGAGGGCACGCGCCCCCTGCTGATCGAAATCCAGGCGCTGGTGGCGCCCTCCCCGCTCGGCACGCCGCGCCGGGCTGTAGTGGGCTGGGACAGCTCGCGCCTCTCCATGGTGCTGGCGGTGCTCGAGACGCGGTGCGGGGTCCGCATCGGCGCCAACGATATCTATCTCAATGTGGCGGGTGGGCTGAAGATCAACGAGCCCGCGGCCGACTTGGCGGTGGCCGCGGCGCTTATCTCATCGCTGACCGGTTCTCCGCTGCCCAAGGATTCGGTTTATTTCGGCGAAATTTCATTGGCCGGCGGAGTACGCCCGGTTGCCCATGGCTCGCTCAGGTTGCGCGAAGCGGGCAAGCTGGGCTTCAAGGCAGTCTCGACCGGCCGACTTGGCAATGCGGACCGCAATAGTGGGCTCGAGGTTTCCGAATTTACCGCATTGGCGGACCTGGTGGGCCGTATTGCGGCCAATGGCAAGCCGCGCACGGACGAGCCGGAGCAGTGGTAGGGGCGCGACAGTTCACGGCTTTCTGGGAAGATCGCACATGCCGAGTGCCGTAAGCCTTGGCTTTGCAACACAAAGCGGCTAAACGAAGCCCAAGAAGCCGGGGCGGCAACTGGAGCTAAGCGAAGACATATGCTGACAGCGTTCGACGTTGGTGTTGGTGTGCTGGTGCTGATTTCGGCAATTCTGGCCACCGCGCGGGGCCTGACCCGCGAAGTCCTGTCGCTGGCGACCTGGGCCGGTTCGGCCGCCATCGCCATCTATATGTGGCAGTACCATCCCGAAATCGCCCGGCAATATATTGCCGAGCAGATCGTTGCCGATATCGCCACGGTAGTCGTCACTTTCATCGTCGCGCTGATCGTGCTGCATCTTCTGACCATGCGTATCGCCGATTTCGTGGTCGACAGCCGCGTTGGCCCGATCGACCGTACTTTGGGTTTTGCCTTCGGCGTGCTGCGCGGCATCCTGATCGCCATTGTCATCACCATTTTCGGCACCTGGCTGCTGCCCAACAATCTGCCGCCCTGGGCCGCACAGTCGCAATCGCTGCCGCATCTGCAAAATATGGGCAACACGCTGATTTCCATGCTGCCCGAAGGGCTTGAGCAGCAGGTCACCGAGATTCTCAAGGGCGGCACGGGGCTGACCGAGGATCCCGAGTCGGCGCCTGCGCCGGTGGATGAGGGCACGGATGCGACCGAAGATGGCAGCATTCCGTCGACTGAGCCGGCCGTTCCGCCTGCTCCTGTTGCGCCCGGCGCGTGACGGATTGATCATTTTCCGGTGAGCGCATGGCGCTCGCCACAACCCTGACCCTTTGTAACGACAATGGTCGGGAACACCAATTTGGGCTAAGGCGTAGGCCGATATCGCGCTATGCACGGCCCTGTCGCCATTGGCGACGACAGTTCTGCGGTTGAGGCAGCATTGGCATGGAGAGCCCGGTGAACCATCCGAGCGACGATTCTTTCGATCTCAATGGCGACACGCTGCATGAAGAGTGCGGCGTGTTTGGCATTTTGGGGCACAATGATGCCTCGACGCTGACCGCGCTGGGCCTGCATGCCTTGCAGCATCGCGGCCAGGAAGCGGCTGGTATAGTCAGCTTCGACGGCAAGCAGTTCTATACCGAAAAACGCATGGGCCTGGTGGGTGACCATTATACCGACCCGGCACTCTTGGCCCGGCTGCCCGGCGCCATCGCCATCGGCCATACGCGCTATTCGACCACCGGGGAAGTCGCCCTGCGCAATGTGCAGCCGCTGTTTGCCGAGCTCGAGGCGGGCGGGATCGCCATTGCCCATAACGGCAATTTCACCAATGGGCTGACGCTGCGCCGGCAGATCATCGCTACCGGCGCCATCTGCCAATCCACCTCGGATACCGAAGTGGTGCTGCATCTGGTGGCTCGCTCGCGCCATTCCTCGACGACGGACCGCTTCATCGACGCCATCCGGCAGATGGAAGGCGGCTATGCCATGCTGGCCATGACCCGCACCAAGCTGATCGCCGCGCGCGATCCGGTGGGCATTCGTCCGCTGGTGATGGGCGAACTCGATGGCAAGCCGATTTTCTGCTCGGAAACCTGCGCGCTGGACATGATCGGTGCCAAATATATCCGCGACGTGGAAAATGGCGAAGTCATCATCTGCGAAATCCAGCCGGATGGCTCGATCAGCGTGGATGCACGCAAGCAGGCCCGCCCGGCCCCCGAGCGGCCGTGCCTGTTCGAATATGTCTATTTCGCCCGTCCGGATTCGGTCGTGGCGGGGCGCAACGTCTATTCGGCGCGCAAGCGCATGGGCATCAACCTCGCCAAGGAGGCGCCGGTCGAGGCCGATGTCGTGGTGCCGGTGCCCGATGGCGGCACGCCGGCGGCTATCGGCTATGCCCAGCAGAGCGGTATCCCGTTCGAGCTTGGCATCATCCGCAACCATTATGTGGGCCGCACCTTTATCGAGCCGACCCAGTCGATCCGCGCCTTCGGCGTCAAGCTCAAGCATTCGGCCAATCGCGCCGAAATCGAGGGCAAGCGCGTCATCCTGGTCGACGATTCGATCGTGCGCGGCACGACTTCGCTCAAGATCGTGCAGATGATCCGCGATGCCGGGGCGACCGAGGTGCATCTACGGGTTGCCAGCCCGATGATCTTCTTTTCGGACTATTACGGCATCGACACACCCGACCCGGAAAAGCTCCTCGCCAACCAGCACGACAATCTGGAATCGATGTGCAAATTCATCGGCGCGGATTCGCTGGCGTTCCTGTCCATTGACGGCCTCTACGACGCCGTGGGCGGCGAGCCGCGCAATCCCCAGGCGCCGCAATTCACCGATCATTATTTTACCGGCGACTATCCGACACAGTTGACCGATCTCAATGGCCGCGCCAAGAACGAGCCGAAACATATCTCCCTGCTTAAAGAGGCCGGTTAATGGCTGTATCCAATGACCTTGCCGGCAAGGTCATCCTCGTCACCGGTGCCTCGCGTGGCATCGGCTATGCAAGCGCCATCGAAGCGGCCCGGCGCGGCGCCCATGTGGTTGCGGTCGCCCGCACCGTGGGGGGCCTGGAAGAGCTGGACGACGAAATCCAGGACCTGGGCTCATCGACCACCCTGGTTCCGCTCGACCTGCGCGATGGCGACGCCATCGACCGGCTCGGCGCTGCCATTTTCGAGCGTTGGGGCGCGCTGGACGGGCTCGTCGCCAATGCTGGCCAACTCGGCGTACTGAGTCCCCTGCCCCATGTGTCGCCGGAAGATTTCGAGAAGGTGATGGCGGTCAATGTGACGGCCAATTACCGTCTGTTGCGCTCCTGCGATCTGTTGCTGCGGCAGGCCGATGCCGGGCGCGCGGTTTTCGTTTCGTCTTCGTCGGCCCGTTCCGCGCGGCCCTATTGGGGCCTTTATGCAGCCAGCAAGGCGGCCGTGGACGCCATGGTCAAATCCTATGCCGGCGAGGTCGAGCAGACCAAGGTTCGGGTCAATGTGTTCTATCCCGGCGCCGTGCGCACGGCGATGCGAGCCAAGGCCATGCCGGGCGAAGATCCGGCAACGCTGCCCGCACCCGCCGATATCGCGCCCAAGCTGGTTGATCTGCTGAGCCCGGCTCTCAAGCAGAATGGCAAGCTGTTCGATATGAGCACCGGCGCCTTCGAGGAGATTTGAGGGCCGGCACAGAGCCAAACAAAAAGGGCGCCGCGAGGCGCCCTTGGTTTTTATGCCGGCCGTTGCTAGTCCAGCTGCGTCATCAATATCTTGTCGATGCGGCGGCCATCGAGGTCGAGCACCTCGAATTTCCAGCCATTGTGCTCGAAGGTCTCACCCACCGCCGGCAGGCGGTTGATGATCGAGAGTACATAACCCGCGACCGTTTCGAACTTGGCATCCTTGGGGATGCTGACTTTGAGCTTTTCGCTGAACTCGTCGACCGGCATCCAGCCGGCCACCAGCCAGGAACCGTCCTCGCGCCGGACCAGGGCCGGATCGTCGCCGGTTTCTTCCTGGAAGACGCCGGTAATGACCTCGAGAATGTCGGCCGAGGTCACGATACCCTCAAAGTGCCCGTATTCATCGACCACCAGGGCCATATGCACGGTGGCATTGCGGATGGCCCGGACCACATCGAGCGCATCGGCATGGTCCATCACAACAGGCACGGGCTGGACGAATTTGCGCACGTCCAGCGGCTGTCCATTGGCAAAGACGCTGATGATATCCTTGATCGCCACGACGCCGATAATGGAGTCGGCATCGCCATCCTGCACCAATAGGCGCGAGCGGTGGGTGCTCAGGATGGTCTTGCGGATTTCATCGCTGTCATCGGCCAGGTCGATCACGTCGACATCGAGACGCGGCGTCATCAGACCCCGGGCCGAACGGTCGGCCAGGCGCATGACGCCCGAAATCATCGAGTGCTCGTCGCTTTCGATAATACCGGTCGTAGCCGCCTCGGCGATGATGGTCTTGACCTCTTCCTCGGTCACCTTCTCTTCGGATTCCTGGCCCTGACCCAGCAGAGCCAGCACGGCCTTGCCCGACACATCGAGGATGAAGACGATGGGCGAACCGATGGCGGCCAGCAGCTTCATGCCAGGCGCCACGCGCGACGCGACGCCTTCCGGATCGCGCAGGGCGATCTGCTTGGGCACCAGTTCGCCCAGGATCAGCGAGATATAGGTGATGACGACGACCACGACGCCAACGCCCAGCACATCGGCCACGCTGCCGGCGACGCCGATATCGCGCAGCCATTCGGTGAGGCGCAGGCCAAGCGTGGCGCCGGAGAAGGCGCCGGAGAGAATGCCGACCAGCGTAATGCCGATCTGGACCGAGGACAGGAATTTGCCGGGGTCTTCGGCGAGGCGGATGGCCGTGGCGGCCCCCTTGTTACCCTGATCGGCCATGGCGCGCAGGCGCGCGGGCCGGGACGAAACGACTGCCAGTTCGGACATCGCCAACACGCCGTTGACGATAGTGAGAACGACGACGATCAATATTTCTGCGAACAAGATCTCAACAATGGATGCGGCCCCGCACTCAGCATCGGGTCGCTTAAGGATCGGCAATATAGCGGCAATCGCGTGCGATGCGCCATGGCGCCGGACAAAATGTCGCTAGGCGGCCAAAACGCCGCCCGCACCGGGCCTATCCGATCTTGCGCTTGGTCTTGTCGTTATAGGGATTGTCGCCGCCCGAGCGCACCCAGAGACGAATCGGGGTGCCTTGAATGTCGAAGGCTTCGCGCAGGCCGTTGACCAGATAACGCTGATAGGCCATCGGCAGTGCCTCGGGGCGCGAGGCAAAGAGGATGAAGCTCGGTGGCCTTGTCTTGGCCTGCGTCATGTAGCGCAGCTTGAGGCGGCGGCCCGACACGGCCGGAGGCGGATGGCTTTCGACCATGCCGGTCAGCCAGCGATTGAGGCGGGCAGTGGAGACATGGGAGTTCCAGCTGCGCTCGATCTTGAAGATGGCGTCCATCAGCTTGTCGATATTGCGGCCAGTCAGTCCGGACAGGGTGACCAGCGGCACGCCGCGCAATTGCGGCAGCAGGCGCTCACAGGCCTCCTTGAGCGAGGCCAGCGCGGTGTTCTTGTCCTCGACCAGATCCCATTTATTGACCGCAATGACCAAGGCGCGGCCCTCGCGCTCGACGAGATCGGCCAGGGCCAGGTCCTGCTTTTCGAAGGGAATGGTAGCGTCGAGCATCAGCACGACGACTTCGGCATATTGGATGGAGCGCAGACTATCGCCCACCGCCAGCTTTTCCAGCTTCTCGGTAACCCGAGAACGGCGGCGGATGCCAGCCGTGTCCACGAGGTTGATCGTCCGGCCTTCCCATTCCCAGGGCACCAGAATGCTGTCGCGGGTGATGCCGGCCTCGGGGCCGACAAGCACGCGCTCTTCGCCCACCATGCGGTTGATCAGGGTGGATTTGCCGGCATTGGGGCGGCCGACAATGGCGACGTTGAGGTAGCGCCTGGGATTCCAGCGGAGCGTCGCTTCCTCGCCTTCGCCCTCAAGCATGTCCTCGGTGATGTCGACATCGACCTCGGGCATCTCGTCGAGATCGGCGATCGCCTCGGCTTCCTTGTTGGCCTCGGCCACGTCGATCGCCTTGGAGACGATGGAATAGAGTTCGGACAGGCCCAGGCCATGTTCGGCCGATAGCGGGATCGGCTCGCCGAAGCCGAGCTTGAAGGCCTCGACCAGCCCTGCCTCGGCGGCGCTGCTTTCCGCCTTGTTGCCCACCAGATGCACATCCTTGCCGGCCTTGCGCAGCACCTGCGCGAAACGCTGGTCCAGCGGCACCACGCCGGCGCGGGCGTCGATCATGAACAGAATGACGTCGGCTTCCTTGATCGCCAGCTCGGTCTGCTGGCGCATGCGGTCTTCGAGGCTGCCATCGGTGACGTCCTCGTAACCGGCCGTATCGAGGATACGGAAGGTGAGATCGGCAATGCGCCCCTCGGCCTCGCGACGGTCGCGGGTCACGCCGGGCGTGTCATCGACCAGCGCGATCTTGCGACCGACCAGGCGGTTGAAAAGGGTCGATTTGCCGACATTTGGGCGACCGACAATGGCAACGGTAACCGTCATGACAGCGTGTTCCGATCAGGCAGAATCCGGCCGGCCCTATTCAAGGGCAGGTTCGGTCTCGTTGGTGGCGGCGGGCTCGGCCGGCGCCGCGGGCGCAGGCGTTGCTGCCGGTGCAGCGGCGGGCTCGGCCGCGGTGGCCGGAGCATCCTCGCTGACGATTTGGTCGATGGCGGTGGCGGCGTTCTCGGCCGCGCCAGGTGCGGTGATGGCGCCTTCCGACAGCAATTGGGCCAGATAATAGCCCATGCGATTGCGCGTGGTGCTCTGCGACAGAGGATCGTTGACGACCGCCTCGAAGCTTGCCTGCGCGGCGGCAAAGTCGCCGGCCTTATATTGCGCCAGTCCCAAGGCCTCACGGGCGGCGTTGCGCAGCGGGTTTCCTTCGGTGGCAATGGTTTCGATGCGCGACTGCACGTCGGCCAGCGAACCGCTGTCGATCAGCAGATTGCCGGCAAGAACCAGCGCCAGCTCGCGCAGCCGGACATTGTCCAGCGAGCTCGAAAGCGCATCATAGGCAGCCACGGCCTCGGCCGTCTTGCCTTCCTTGGCGAGCACGCCGGCCTTGCGGAACTCGGCCAGCATCGGATAGCGGCCCGAACCATCGGCGATGACTTTGTCGAGCGCAGTCTGCGCTGCAGGCAGGTCGCCGCCCTCGATCAGATCGAATGCCGCATAAAGCTCATCCGAGGACTGCGCGGCATTGTTGGAATGATACCAGCTCCAGCCTTCGTTCACGGCGACCAGGACAACAACAGCCACAGCGGCGCCGATGACATAGGGCGCGAAGCGGCGCCAGAAGGCGCGCATGCGATCGGAGCGGAGCTCCTCGTCGACTTCGCGGAAAATGTTGTCCTGAGACATGGATGGCCTGACGTCACATATGAATTGGGGCGCACGTTTAGCACGGTGCCGGGGGAATGCAAATGCGCGGTTGTCTTGGCTACTAGCGGCCGAGCTGCCATTCCCCAAGACATTCCGGCCTGGGCTCGCCCAAAGTGGTCCGGACCAGCCAGAATTGCCGCACGCTCCAACGGAAAGGCCGGGTTAACAGGAGCTCGGAAACGCTGCCGGTGCCATACCACAAGGTGACATGCGGCACAGTGCTCGAGGCGCCGGCCTTGAGGCCGTGCCGCAAGATTTCGCGGCGGAGGCTGGCATGGAGCGCCACGACCTCGCGCTGCCCCGTCGTGCAGGTCAGAACCGTCGGCCGCTGGCGCCGGTCACCACGTCCCGTCTGCCGACCCCATGTGATGAGCCTATCGAAAGACACATCAAATCGCGGGTGACGGATGGCATCGCCAATTTCGAGCGCGGTATCGAGATCGTCGAACGACCCCTCCTCGCCCTCCCCCAGTCCATTGAGCGAGGCATGTATTCGCCCTGCCCGGACGGGCCGTCTTGCGCCATGGCGACGCGACATGCGCAAAGCGAAGTATTCCATATCCTGCGCCAGTGCCGGCGGCGGCAGGAGCGTGAAATACCAGCGATGCGTCGGAAACGACCGTCCGGGCTGCGCCAGCATGGGCGCGCCGCCACCAAACAGATCAAGCTGCATATCCATTTTGACCCGCCATTCGTTCTCTATTTGTTCTTTTTTAGAACGACAGAACGGGCCGGTCAATGCCGCCAGCGGATAAAACACAACCGACTAGGCCGGAGCGTAAGTCAGCTTGATCACGTCCCCGCCAATCCGCTCGGTCGACACAAGGCGCAGCGGCGGGCGGGGAGCGGCGAAAAATGGCTTGCCTCCGCCAAGTACGACGGGGTGGAGATAGATTTGATATTCATCGATCAGACCAAGATCACCCAGGCCCTGCGCGAGCACCGTCCCACCAACTTCGATGTCGCCCGACACTTCATCCTTGAGCTTGCGGATAGCGGCCTCAAGGTCTCCTTCGATCAGGGTAGCATTGGGGCCGACCGACTTGAGGCTGCGCGACACGACCCATTTCGGCTTGCTCCGCCATGCTGCAGCGAACTCGTGCAGGTCCGGAGTCCAATCCGGTTGCTCCTCGTCCCAATAGGCCATGATCTCATAGAGACGACGGCCATAGAGACTGCCGCTCAGGCCCCGCGCCTGTTCGATGAAGTGGCGAAACAGGGTGGGATCGGGGTCAAATTTGTCGTGGTCGACATAGCCGTCCAACGATTGGTTCATTCCATAGATGAGCTTCGCCATAGTACCAGTCTCCCTTCCGGCCGGACATGCTGCCCGCGCGGGTTTCAGCCGTTGAACAGCCGCCAATTGCCTTCGGAAATGACGCTCGCGCGGCCGTCGACCACTTTGATGGCCGTGCCGTCATCTATGGCGTAGGTCGGGGCAGGTATCCCCGACGCCCATTTCTCAATGTTGGCCAGCGTCGTATCCGGCATCTCGGGGTGATCGAGATGGGGATACAAGGTGAAATCCACCAGTCCGAGCGCCTTGTCGGCCCCCTCCGCCATGTCGCTGCGGCCATCGGGTAAAAACTGCAAATCGAATTCGGCGTCGCAATTGTGGGGAGTGACGGCGATGCTGCCGGCGCTCACGCCGACATAGAGCATGTCAGCCAGCGAGGGCAGAATATCCGCGAGGCCTGATTGGCGCATCCAATAGGTGAGATAGAGCACATTACCGCCCCCGACGAGCAAGGCATCGACCTCCCGGACGGCCGGGGCCCAATTTTCCTTCCGGATCGTCGGCAGCGCGGTGAGTTCCAGCACGCCCAGGGACTTCCACCCCAATTCGCATAGCGGGTTCGGCCCCCTGCCCGAGATGGCCCGCCACGCCATCACCGGGCCAACGGAAAAGGGGTAGAGAGCGGTGGGGATAAAAAGAGCGCTGGATTCGGCTATCGGCTTTCCCAGCAGGTCAACGAGTGTATCGGCAATGCTCGGATTGCTGATGCCGCCGGAGGTGAGAAGATACTTCATGCTTAGCAGCTCCTGCTAACGTGACGTATCGCGGAAAATCCGCTCACCCTGCAGGCTAGTGCAATCCGGTTGCGTTTTGCAAGCGGTTTTCAGCCAAACCCGCAACGCCCGGTTTTCACGCCTCGGCAGCAGCGGACGGCCAGTCCCAGGCTATTGCACGGCGGGCAGCAGCGATGCCGGCTCCGGGCCTGAATCATTCCCACTCGATCGTGCCGGGCGGCTTGCTGGTGACGTCGTAGACGACGCGGTTGATGCCGCGGACTTCGTTGATGATGCGGGTGGCGGTTTTGCCGAGGAAGTTCATGTCGAACTGGTAGAAATCGGCGGTCATGCCATCGACGGACGTCACGGCGCGCAGGGCGCAGACGAATTCATAGGTGCGGCCATCGCCCATGACGCCGACGGTCTGGACGGGGAGCAGCACGGCGAAGGCTTGCCAAATCTTGTCGTATTGGCCGGACTTGCGGATTTCATCGAGATAGATGGCATCGGCCTGGCGCAGGATATCGAGCTTTTCCGGCGTGATGCCGCCGGGGCAACGGATGGCAAGGCCTGGGCCGGGGAATGGGTGGCGGCCGATGAAGCTTTCGGGCAGGCCCAGTTCGCGACCGAGAACGCGCACTTCGTCCTTGAACAATTCGCGCAGCGGCTCGACGAGCTGCATATTCATGCGCTCGGGCAGGCCGCCGACATTGTGGTGCGACTTGATCGTGACCGAGGGGCCTCCGGTGAAGGAGACGGATTCGATGACGTCGGGGTAAAGCGTGCCCTGCGCCAGGAATTGCGCGCCACCGAGCTTTTTGGCCTCGGCCTCGAAGGTTTCGATGAAGAGACGCCCGATGATCTTGCGCTTGGTCTCGGGATCGGACTGGCCGTCCAGTTCCTTGAGGAAGACCTTGGAGGCATCCACATGCACCAGCGGGATATTGTACTGGTCGCGGAACATGGTGACGACCTGTTCGCTCTCATTGAGCCGCATCAGGCCGTGATCGACATAGATACAGGTGAGCTGGTCGCCGATGGCCTCGTGGATCAGCACGGCAGCCACCGAGGAATCGACGCCGCCGGAGAGGCCGCAGATCACCTTGCCGGTGCCGACCTGTTCGCGGATTTTCTCGATCATCTTCTGGCGATAGGCGGCCATGGTCCAGGTCGAGGCGATGCCGCAGATCTTGTGCACGAAATTGGCATAGAGCTTGGCGCCATCGGGAGTGTGCACCACTTCGGGATGGAACTGCACGGCCCAGATGCGTCTGTTTTCGTTGGCAATCATGGCGAAGGGCGCATTGGCCGAGGTGCCGACTACTTCAAAACCCTCGGGGAGAGCGACAACGCGATCGCCGTGGCTCATCCAGACCTGGTGTTCGGTGCCGAGGTCCCAGACGCCGTCATAGAGCGCCGAGAGCTTTTGCACCTTGACCTCGGCGCGGCCGAATTCGCGGTGATGGCCGGCCTCGACCTTGCCGCCCAGGGCCATGCAGAGCGCCTGCTGGCCATAGCAAATGCCCAGGATCGGCACCCCGGCGTCGAGAATGGCCGGATCGATGGTCGGCGCATTTTCATCTAGCGTGGAGGCCGGGCCGCCCGACAGCACGACACCCTTGGGCTTGAGCGCGGCCATGGCGGCTTTGGCGCTCTGGAAAGGGTGGATTTCGCAATAAACCCCGGTTTCGCGAATGCGGCGCGCGATCAACTGGGTGACCTGCGAACCGAAGTCCACGATGAGGATTGCGTCGGGGGCGGCAGTGTCTGGGGTTTTCATGGCGAGGCCATATCGCCACGCCGCAGATTCCGCAAGGGCGTAAGTTGCAGGCCAGCTTTGCCGTCATGGCCACAATCGCAACGAATTGATGAGGCACGCGTTGGGCCGGGACCCCATGGAGGATGAGCCTTGACCCAACAGCGACTGCTCGGCGCCGATTTCCTGCGCGCTGCCGCGTGTCTGATGGTGCTGCTGCATCACCTGGCCTTTCGCATGGATGGCGATAATGTGCCGGCGCCGGTCAAGGGGCTGGTCGACTTTGCCGTGATGGGCAGTTTCGGCGTCGCGGTCTTCTTCGTGCTGAGCGGTTTCCTGCTGGCGCGGCCATTCTGGGTGGCGCTGGATCGCGGCGAGGCCATGCCGTCGCTGGGGATTTATGCGCTGCGGCGGGCGGCCCGCATCCTGCCAGGCTTCTGGCTGGCGCTGGTGGTGAGCCTTGTGCTGGGCGTCACCCTCTATGGCTATGAGTTTGGGCGGGAGGAGATCGTCCGGTTTCTGGCAGGGTTTTTCCTGGTCAGCGACTGGCACTGGGTGACGCTGTTTCCGGTCAACAATAATGGGCCATTGTGGTCGATCGGCTTTGAAATCACCTCCTATGTACTGTTGCCGTTTTTCCTGGCCGTGCTTTTTGCGTTGCGGCTCAGGGGCTGGCCGGCTCGTGTCGGCTGGGTCGCGGTGATCGGCGCCGTGCTGGCGCTGCATTGGATGGTGGTGCAATGGGCGCCGATCGACGAGGTCGAGCGCGGCTGGAGATATGGGCTGATCGGCGGGGCCAAAGCCTGGATGCCGCGCTTCAACCCGATCGGGTTCTTCGCCATTTTTGCAGTTGGCGCGCTGGCGGCGGGCATTCAGGTCAAGCTGGCGGCGATGCGTTCGTATCTGTTCGACCTGGTCGGGCTTGCCGGCGTAATCGCGGCGGGCTGGGTGATGGCGACCCATATCGGCGAGCTCAATGAGGGTTTTGGCTGGCTGGGCGTGCCCTATGGCTTCCCCTTTATGCCGCTGGCCATCGCGGTGGCCCTGGCCACCCTGCCCTCGTCGGTGCTGGCGGGGCGGCTGCTGGATAATCGCTTTGCCCGCTATGTCGCCGAGATCTCCTTCGGCGTCTATATCTGGCATTTCCTGGTGATCGGGCTGCTGGGACGGCTGGTGCCGCCGGCTTTCGAGACCAGCGGGGAGAATGGCTGGAATATCTGGCTGGCCTCCAGTGCCGCCACCATTGTCATCAGTTTCGGTGTTGCAACGCTCAGCTTCCGGCTGCTGGAACGCCCCGTGGTGAATTGGGCGCGTGGCCTGGAAGGGCGGCCGCGCCGGGTGCCACAGCGGGAACTGGCGGAAAATCCGCGCTGATGCTTTGAATCAGGAAACCCGGCGCAAGGCGTTGAAATAGAATCCGTCTGTGCCGGTGAGGCGCGGGGTCAGCGCTATGCCCGATTGGGCCGTTTCCACATCGGGGTGGATTTCGGCGCCAAAGACGGATTGCCAGAGTTCGGCCGGTGGCAGCGAGACAAAATCGGGATGCGCCTTGCGGAAGGTGGCGACCTGATCGTCATTTTCCTCGGGCAGGATCGAGCAGGTGATGTAGACCAGCGTGCCGCCGGGCTTGAGGTAGCGGGCGCCCTCCAGCAGAATTGCGGCCTGTTCGCCGGTGCGCTGCGCCAGCAGTTCCGGGGTCAGTTTCCACTTGGTGTCGGGACGGCGCCGCCATGTGCCCGTGCCGGTGCAGGGCGCGTCGATGACGACGCGGTCCATCTTGCCCGCGAGATCGTCCAGCGCGCCGGGATGGGGCGCACGCACCTGCACATTGCGGGCGCCGTTGCGCTTGAGGCGATCATAGATTGGCGCGAGGCGGTTGCGGTCGCTGTCATAGGCGAAGACCTGGCCCTTGTTGCCCATGGCCGCGGCGAGGGCGAGCGTCTTGCCCCCTGCCCCGGCGCAGAGATCGAGCACCTGTTCGCCGGGCTGGGCATTGGCCAGCGCGGCGACGATCTGGCTGCCCTGGTCCTGCACCTCGAACCAGCCCTTGAGATAGCCTTCGTCGGTGGTGACATTGGGCGTGCGGGCGTCGCGCGGACCGGCCGGCATGGTGACGCCGATGGGCGAGATGGCTGTCAGGCGCGGATGGAAACGCTCAAGCGACTTCATCACACGATCGCGGCTGGATTTGAGCGTGTTGACGCGCAGGTCGAGCGAGGGGCGC
Source organism: Devosia yakushimensis (assembly GCF_030159855.1). Lineage (NCBI taxonomy): Bacteria > Pseudomonadati > Pseudomonadota > Alphaproteobacteria > Hyphomicrobiales > Devosiaceae > Devosia > Devosia yakushimensis. The sequence continues at coordinate 2,060,638 of NZ_BSNG01000001.1, forward strand.
CCGGCCATGTCCTGCCCTTCGGCAATCCAGTTGTCGCCAAAGGCCCGTTCGATAGAGGGCGCGAGCCATTCCGGGACGTCAGCCAGGACATGCGGCGCCGTATCGTCGGGCAATTGGCCGACGGCGCGAGCACGCTCGTCTTCGGTGAGCGGATCGGGGGCGTGGCTATCGGCGGCAAAGCTGTCGCTCAGGGCGGCCGGATCTTCGTTCCAATCGCGGACAGCCACAGCGAGCACGAGGGCACGCGGACTATCGTCGCCCATCAGCGCGGCGTGGGAGGCACGGCGGCGCAGGGCGTCATAGACCAGATTGCCGATGGCGGCACGGTCGCCGGCACCGGCAAAGCGATTATTGAGTCCCCAGGCCTTGAGCGCTTCGGAAACCGGACGCTTGCGGGTCTCCACATCGGTCAGCACATCGATAGCGGCGGAGAGACGGCCTGGCAGGCGCATGAAGAGACCTCTGAGAATTCTACTCTGGTGGGCATCTGGAGCGTATTTTCTGCGCGTCCGGTGCTCACGTACTTTAGTACGTTCCGCTCCGGTTCTCGAAAACCCACTCCATCTACCTCACCAGAGCGAATTCTCAAGCGGTCTCTAGATACCTGGGACGAGAACAACAAGACGTAGGATCAGCCATAGCCATAGCGCGCCGAGAACCGCAAGTCCGGCCGTGTAGGCGACAAAGCGCTGCTCGACCCGGTTGGTGGTGATGTGGATTGCGGCATGGGCATAACGCAGGATGACGAAGGCCCAGGCGAGGAGCAGTTCGAGCCAGCCGACGCTGCCCGCCCAAAGCGCGAGCAGCACTGCGGCATAGAACAGCACCGGAAGCTGGAACTGGTTGTCGAAATTGTTCGACAGCAGGCGCGCCTTGAGCGGGTAAGCGGCACGGTCCACGGCAATATCGGCCATGGCGATTTCGCCCGACATGACGCGGGGCACGCGCTCGCGCCCCATGAGGATGAGCACAAGCAGGGTGAGCAGGACCTGCGCGGCCATCGCCAAGATCAGCAGTTTTTCGGTGAGGGGCATGTTGAAGTTCCGATTCAGAGTCCGCGTCCCGCAGTAACGACTTGTAGCGGAATCAGTTTTCGGCGGCATGCAAAAGCGCCGCCCGGCCGGTGTGGCGTCGCGGTTATACGGTAACGGGCGGCCATTGGGCCTTCCGAAGACTAAAGAGTGGACCAATGGCCGCCCGTTACGATCCGCTTTTGCGCAAGGTCCGGTTCAGGCGGTACCATTATTGCAGGTCCGGCTGCCGAGTTTCCAACCCCACTGGACAGGCGCCCCCGTCCCACGGCCTCCCCACCCGGCCCTGCGTCGGGACCGCGTAACTGGTGGGAATGGAGGTATGATGGCATGGGGTTTTGGGGCGGGGATAAGATGGAGAGAAAGTAAGGTTACCCCCTCCTAGCCTCCCCCTGATAGGGGGAGGGACTGTCTGGCGGGTGGGACTCGATATTGCCCCACGACCACGGCTCTCCCGCACCCATTCCTTCCATCACATAGCCGCTTCCCTCGGGCTTGACCCGAGGGCCGCTCTCAATTCGGCACAAGCGGCGAGCGGTCCTCGGGTCGAGCCCGAGGAAGGCGATTGTGGATGGGATGGCATCCGTTGCCCATCCAACCCACAACGTCATTCCCGCGCAGGCGGGAATCCATTCTGCCTGCCGGGGTGCCGAAAGAAAGAGTGGATTCCCGCTTTCGCGGGAATGACACTGTGAGTGGGGTGGCGGCGGTGAGCTGCACGAAGCGGGAGGACCGCGGCCCTCCCCCCAATGCCTTACCGCCCGCTGCGGTAGTTCGGTGCTTCGCGCGTGATGGTCACGTCGTGGACGTGGCTCTCGCTGAGAGCCGCGCCGGAGATTTTGACGAAGACCGAGTTTTCGCGGAAGTCCTTGAGATTATGCGCCCCGGTATAGCCCATGGAGGCGCGCAGGCCCCCCGCGAGCTGGTGGAGCACGGCGCCGGCGGCACCCTTATAGGGCACCTGGCCTTCAATGCCTTCGGGCACCAGCTTCATCTGGTCGCGCACATCCTGCTGGAAATAGCGGTCGGCAGAGCCGGAGCCCATCGCCCCGACAGAGCCCATGCCGCGGTAGGATTTGTAGGAGCGGCCCTGGTAGAGATAGACCTCGCCGGGAGCCTCGTCGGTGCCGGCCAGGAGCGAGCCGACCATGACGCAGGAAGCCCCTGCCGCCAAGGCCTTAGCCATATCGCCTGAGAATTTGATTCCGCCATCGGCGATGACCGGAACGCCCTGCTTGGCGCCTTCCTCGGCGCAGGCCATGACGGCGGCCAGCTGCGGCACGCCGACGCCAGCGACAATGCGGGTGGTGCAGATCGAGCCTGGGCCGATGCCGACCTTGACCGAATCCGCACCGGCATCGATCAGCGCCTTGGTGGCCTCGGCGGTGGCGACATTGCCGGCCACGATGCGGGTGGAATTGCTCTCGCGCTTGACGCGCTCGACCGCCTCGGCCACCCGAACCGAATGGCCATGGGCGGTGTCGATGACGAGCAGGTCGACGCCGGCATCGATCAGCTGAAGCGAGCGCTCAAAACCCTGATCGCCTACGGTGGAGGCGGCGGCGACGCGCAGGCGGCCTTGGGCATCCTTGACCGCATTGGGATTGAGCTGGGCCTTTTCGATATCCTTGACGGTGATGAGGCCGATGCAGCGGCCGTCGTTGTCGACCACGAGCAGCTTTTCGATGCGGTGGCGGTGCAGCAGCACCTTGGCCTCGTCCTTGGAGACGCCTTCGCGAACGGTGACCAGATTGTCCTTGGTCATCAGCTCGGCGATGGGCTGGGCGGGGCTGGAGGCGAAGCGCACGTCGCGATTGGTGAGGATACCGACCAGCTTGCCGATCATGCGGCCGCCCTTGCCGCCGTTTTCGACCACGGGAATGCCTGAAATGCGGTTGACCTGCATCAGCGCCAGCGCATCGGCCAGGGTGGCTTCGGGGCCAATGGTGATGGGATTGACCACCATGCCGGATTCGAAGCTCTTGACCTGGCGGACCTGCTCGGCCTGCTGCTCGGCGGTGAGGTTCTTGTGAATGACCCCGAGGCCGCCCGCCTGGGCCATGGCGATGGCCATGGCGCTTTCGGTGACCGTGTCCATGGCCGAGGACAGGATGGGAAGATTGAGCGCTATGTCCTTGGTGACATAGGTGGAAATGTCCGTCTCGGTGGGAAGGACATCGGAACGCGCAGGCTGCAGCAGCACGTCGTCGAAGGTCAGCGCAGCATCGCCGGTGATGGTGGTAATAATCTTCGCCAAGGCCAGACCTTTCCGGACTTCTGTGGAGCACAGAGATGAAGGAGTGCGAACCGGGCGAGAGACTGGCGCCGGGTTCAGGTTGGCGAGGGTCAATAGCACCCGCTGCCGGGCTTGCATAGGGGGTGCAGCAGCGGGCTGACGCATGGCTCGAATGCCGCTGGGGCAATCATATCCCTCTGGCGACAACAAAAAACACGCATCCGGGCTTTGCAGCGGACGCCTAGCCGTTCATAGTCATTCGTGGCTGGATCTCAGCCATACAAGATTCCCCCGGTGCAATGCCCGTCCTTCGCGTTACCCCGCTCATCCTGGCGGTCGCCCTGTTCATGGAACAGATGGACTCGACCGTCATCGCAACGTCGCTGCCTGCGATTGCCGCCGATATCGGTACCGAACCGATTTCGCTCAAGCTGGCACTCACCTCCTATTTCGTGGCGCTGGCCATCTTCATCCCGATCAGCGGGTGGATGGCGGACCGATTCGGCGCCAAGAATATTTTCCGGCTGGCCATTTTCGTCTTCATGCTGGGGTCGCTCGCCTGCTCCTTCTCGTTCTCGCTCGAGACCTTCGTGGTGTCGCGGTTCTTCCAGGGCATAGGCTCGTCGATGATGACGCCGGTGGGGCGCCTGCTGCTGGTGCGCTCGACGCCGCGCAACGAGCTGGTCAATGCCATGGCCTGGCTCACCGTGCCTGCCCTGCTGGGGCCGGTGACGGGGCCGCTGATCGGCGGGTTCCTCACCACCTATCTCAGCTGGCACTGGATTTTCTGGGTCAATATTCCCATCGGCATTGCCGGCATTATCCTGGCCGGGATTTTTCTCAAGGTGCCCAATGGGCGCAATCCGCGGCCCATCGATTTCGTGGGCTTCGTGCTGGCCAGCATTGCCTTTGCCGGCACCGTCTTCGGGCTCTCGGTCGTCAGCCTGCCGGCCCTGCCGCTGATCTATGGCTATCTGACCCTGGCCGTTGGCGTGACTTCGGGCATTCTCTATCTGCTGCATGCCAAGCGCACCGAGTTTCCGCTGCTCGACCCGGCCTTGCTGCGGCACAAGCTGTTTCGCAGCTCGATCACCGCGGGTTCGATGTTCCGCATCGGCGTGGGCGCGGTGCCTTTCCTCCTGCCGCTGATGTTGCAGCTCGGTTTTGGGCTGAACCCTTTCCAGTCGGGGGCCATCACCTTCGTCTCGGCCATCGGCGCCATTGCCAGCAAGTTCATTGCCGAGCGCGTCTATAAGCGTTTCGGTTTCCCCCGTGCCCTGGGCTGGGCCTCGCTATTGGGCGGGCTGTTGATCGCCGCCCAGGGGCTATTCACCCCCGATACCTGGGTGCCGGTGGTGATGGGCGTCTTGCTGCTGGGCGGCGTGCTGCGCTCGGTGTTTTTCACCGGCAGCAATGCGCTGGGCTATGCCGATATCAGCGATGACGAAGCCAGCCAGGCCACGGCCATTGTCGCGGTGGCGCAGCAATTGAGCGTGGCCTTCGGCGTGGCGGTGGCCGGCGGGTTGCTTGAGCTGAGCACAAGGCTGCACGGCCACACGCTGTCGCTGGTCGATTTCCAGATCGCGTTTTTCGTGGTGGGCATAGCCAGCGCGCTTGCCAGCATTGTTTATTTCAGGCTGCCGCCCGATGCAGGCAGCAATGTTTCAGGCCATGGGGCTATCGCCGCCAGCAAGGAGTAGCCGGGCGTTTGGCCCGGCGGTCAACAATTGTCGCGCATTACACCGCTCATCCTCGCCACCGCGCTGTTCATGGAGAACATGGATTCGACTGTCATTGCCACATCCCTGGCGGCGATTGCCGCCGATATCGGCACTGATCCGATTTCGCTCAAGCTGGCGCTGACGGCCTATCTGGTGGCGCTGGCCATTTTCATTCCGATTTCGAGCTGGATGGCCGACCGCTTCGGGGCACGCAATGTGTTCCGCATTGCCATGCTGGTTTTCATGGTCGGCTCGGTGGCCTGCGCCTTTTCGAGTTCCCTCACCGCCTTTGTCGGGGCGCGGTTCGTGCAGGGCATGGGCGGCGCCATGATGGGACCGGTGGCCCGGCTGGTGCTGGTGCGGGCAACTCCGCGGCATCAATTGGTCGACGCCATGGCCTGGCTGACCATTCCGGCGCTGATCGGCCCCATTGTCGGGCCGCCCTTTGGCGGTTTTCTCACCACCTATTTCTCCTGGCACTGGATTTTCATCATCAATGTGCCGATCGGCATTATGGGCATGATCCTGGTGGGGCTGGTGCTGCCCAATGAGCAGCGCAATGCGCCACGCCGGATCGATGGGAAAGGCTTCGTGCTGGCGGGCTCGGCCTTCGCCCTTTTCGCCTTTGGCTGTTCGGTGGTGAGCCTGCCTGCCCTGCCGCCCATCTATGGCGCAATCGCCGCGGCCGCCGGGATCGGGCTGGGCCTGGTCTATGCCCGGCATGCGCTGAAGACGGAGTTCCCGCTGCTTGACCTGCGCCTATTGGCCTTTCCCAATTTCCGGGTCGCCGTAGTGGCCGGAACCTTCTTCCGGCTCGGCCAGGGCGCAACCCCGTTTCTTTTCCCGCTGATGCTGCAGCTCAATTTCGGCATGACGCCGTTCGAATCCGGCATGGTGACCTTTGCCGGGGCGATCGGCGCGCTGGCCGCCAAATTCGTCGCCAACTGGATTTTCGCCCGCTTCGGCTTCAAATATCCGCTCGTCGCCTCCACGGCGATTTCGACGCTGGGGATCCTGGCCATGGGTTTCTACCAGCCCGATACCTGGATTCCGCTGATCCTGGCGATCCTGGTCTTTGTGGGCTTCTGGCAATCGACATTCTGGACCGGCTCCAATGCCTTCGTCTTCGCCGATATCGAAGACAAGGATGCCGGCCAGGCCAATGTGATCAGCCAGGTCTGGGGCCAGCTCATGTTTGCGATGGGCGTGGCTCTGGGCGGCGGCATGCTGGAGCTGGCGCATAAGCTGCGCGGTGGGGGCGAGCTGGCGCTATCGGATTTCCACGTCGCCTTCTATGTGGTGGCGGCCGTATGCGGCGTCTCCACCCTGCTGTTCCTGCGCCTGCCCAAGAATGCGGGCCACCAATTGCTGGGCAGCGCGCATCTGCATTGAACCCCGGCTAAAGCAGAAGCCAGGCAAAGGCCCGCCGCAGGAATGCCTGCCCATTGCTGGTCACCGGCCTTCCATGTGCCATGAGCACCTGCTCCACCGGCCAGTCCAGAATACGCGCGATCGCGGCTCTTGCTGCCTGACGGTCCCGGAAGGCCATGCGGAATTTTCGTGGGACAGTCGGCTCGGGCGCCAGCATCAGATCGAGCCGGGCGATGATCCGGCGCCAGCCGGAATACCAGTCTTTTGGCAGATTTTGCAGCAGATCGGTGAACAGCACCACGCCGCTGGCGCGGTGGAAGAACACCGCTTCGGTGAGCATGGCGTTACCGGTGACGACGACCTGATCGATCTCTCCTGCCCAAAGCCCGGCAGGCTCGTTGCCGATTTCGCCATCCGGGTTCAGGTCTGGGCGCTTCGCCTGCAATTGGGGCAGCGCGAACAAGGCGGCAGCGGGATAGGCGGACTGCCATTCGGCGATGAATGTGTGGTGCAGCGTATTGGGCGCGATCAGCGCTACGACCGGGCCCAGATTGTCGATTGCCGCCTTGAGCTCGGCGGTCAGCTGGGTGGGTGAGCAAACCCATACGCCGCCATGGGACAGGCGAATGGCGACCATGCGCGTCGGATAGTGGAAGCCCATGGCCCCCATGATTTCCGCGCCGTCATGAACCCAGATGCCGGAACCAAAGGGCTTGAGCAAGGCAGGTTCTCCCGAGGCGGCCATGAGACAAAGCCTAGCAGCCTATGGCCGCGGGGACAAATCGTCCCCTAGACCTCGGCGTCGTCCCCATCCTCATCCCGCCCCTTGAAGCCCTTGGCGATCAGATAGGCCTCGGCCGAATCCGAACGGCTGGCGGGCGGCTTGGCGTGCATGGTGGTTTTGAAATGGCGCTTGAGCATGTGCAGCAGCTCATGCTCGGTGCCGCCCTGGAACACCTTGGCAATGAACACGCCGCCCGGCGCCAGCACATCCAGCGCGAAATCGGCAGCGATCTCAATGAGATGGATGATGCGGATATGGTCGGTGCCGCGGTGGCCCGTGGTCGGCCAGGCCATGTCGGACATGACGATATCGGCTTTCTTGCCGCCCATGGCCTCGATCAGCATGGCGGGCGCATCATCCTCGGTGAAATCCTTCTTGAGCAGGATGACGCCGGGAATGGGGTCCATTTCGAGATAATCGATACCCACGATCAGCGGATTGGCATCGGTGGAGCCGGTGGCCTTGGCCGCCACCTGGCTCCAGCCGCCGGGCGCCGCGCCGAGGTCGACGACGCGCATGCCCTTGCGGAAAAGCTTATGCTTTTCGTCCATTTCCTTGATCTTGAAGGCGGCGCGCGAGCGATACCCCTCGGCGCGGGCGCGCGCCACATAGGGGTCGTTCAACTGGCGTTCGAGCCATTTGGTGGACGATACCTTGCGGCCCTTGGCCGATTTCACCCGGATCTTGAGATCCTTGTCGGATTTGCGGCCGCCCGTGCCGAGAGCCTTGTCAACCATTGCCATTCCTCCGCGACGATGCGCGATTGCGGCTGCGATCGGCATCCATGAGCGAGATCAGAATGCCCTCGCGCAGGCCGCGGTCGGCCACGCGCACGCGTTCGGTGGGCCATTCGCGCCGGATGGCCTCGAAAATGGCGCAGCCGGGCAGCACCAGGTCGGCCCTGTCCTTGCCGATGCAGGGATGGGCGACGCGGCGCTCGAAGGGCATGCCGAGCAGCACCTTCATCGTGTCATCGACCTCGCCGCGCTTCATCCACAGGCCATCGACCTTCTGCCGCTCATAGCGTTCAAGGCCCAGATGGAGCCCGGCCAGCGTCGTCACCGTGCCCGAAGTGCCGATCAGATGCACAGGATGGGTGCCGATCATCTGGCGCAGCTTTTCGCGACCGCGAAACTGGCGCAAATGCTCGGACACGTGGTTGACCATGGCCTCGAAGATCTCGGCCGTTACATCGACGCCGCCGAATTTTTCGGCAATGGAGACCACCCCGACAGGCAGCGATTGCCAGGAGCGAATCGAGGCCGACATGCGGCCCTGCGATTTCGGCCTGCCGCCGCGAAAATCGAGCCAGGCCAGTTCGGAGGAACCACCGCCGATATCGAACATCAGCGCGCCCTGCGCCGTGCCTTCGATGAGGTCGGCGCAGCCGGTCACCGCCAGTTCGGCCTCGGTACGGCGGTCGACGATTTCGAGGTCGAGCCCCAATTCGTCCTTCACCCGCGCGAGGAAAGCGGGGCCATTTTCGGCGGCGCGGCAGGCTTCGGTGGCGATCAGCCGCATGCGAGCGGGCTGGTGCTCGCGCAGCTTGTTGCGGCATTGGCGCAGCGCTTCCATGGTGCGTTCCATGGCCGCATCGGACAGGCGCCCGGTGACCGAAACGCCCTCGCCCAGCCGCACGATGCGGGTAAAGCCATCGAGCACGCGAAAGCCATGATCATGCGGGCGGGCAATCAGCAGGCGGCAATTATTAGTGCCGAGATCGAGCGCGGCATAGATGGGGCCGCGGTGCTTGCGGGACGGATTTGGGGCGGGCTTTGTCCGCTGGTCCGCTCCGGGCCCTGGGGGCGCCGCCCCCCCTGCCCTTCCCGTCGGCGCAGGGCCGGACGGGGCTCGGACTGCCACCTGTTCGTCCAGCGACGAAACCGTGGCAACGGACCGATCAGCATCGGTCACTATGGTCTCCTAGCGTGCGCGGTCGCGGAACCGGACTGGCCGATCGCGCCCGAACGCACTGTCATTGCGTGTCACCGATGACGGTAGAGCAAGGGGGGCACAAGCGCAATCCAAACGATAGCAGGGCAAAGACCCATTACAGGCGCTTGCAATCTCCCTCACCATTGTCTATGCAGACCCCGCGCCGACGAGATGGCCCGCCCACCGCCCGCGCTTACCGGCCTTCCGGCTCATGCTGGGGAATAGTTCAACGGTAGAACAGCGGACTCTGACTCCGTCAATCTTGGTTCGAATCCAGGTTCCCCAGCCACACTCTCAGCAAAACTCCAGGTTTTCCGCAGGTTTCAGCCAGCTCTAGCCGGCCAAATCGTGGGTTTTCCCACCGTTTTGGCCACCAGATTGGCCACCGGACTCGTCTGCACGGCTGCGAAACGCGTCCGAATCTGGACGCTACCGCTTCGCACCCGCTACGCAGCGAACCGGTCATGACGGAGACAGTCATGGCTACGGATAGCTTCCTGCGCCTCAAGGGGCGCACCACCTACTTCCGACGCAAGATTCCTAGCGAGTTGATGAGTCGACTTGCGTCAACCGAAATCTGCTTCAGACTGGGTGTTATCGACAGGGATTCGGCAGTGCAGCTCGGGCGGCGCCTGGCCGTTGCGGTCGATGCGTTTTATGTATCTGCGCGTAGGGACAAGATGTTGTCATCACCTGACCTGACTGCACTGCTGGGAGCCGCACTGGCGGACTGGCGCGCCACTGTGCAGCCAATTCCCGTGCCGCTGGTGTCGACCCGCGAACAGGCCAAAACCATGGCTTCTCTCGCCGATGGTCTGTTGCGCCAGCAAGGTGACGGCTTTCCGGTTGTTGATGACGACTTCATTGCCCAGAAGCTCGCCGCCGCCGGCATCGCGGCACCGCAAGACCCGGTCACGTTGCGGCTCGCTGGTAACGTGCTGACGGCCGGCATGGCAGCACACTTCCTCGACACGGCAGTAGCACTGGCCCGACAGAATGGCGACGACCGTGGCTTCCGCAAGCTGCCCGCCCAACAATGGGAAGACCGCGCGGAGCGGCTTCTAGCGCCCTACCGCGATGCGGATGATCCGGCCAAGTCAGATGAGCGTCCGCCTGCCCGCCCGGCACCGGCCGTGCATGCGCCTGCGGCAATGCCGGTCGTTCAATCCTCGGCTCCCCCCAGCACCGTCTCGACCAAGTTCGACCGAGAGGCAGGCGCGACCTTTTCGACGCAAGCCCCTTACGTTGTGGGTGAGCGCGTAAAGGCGAAACAGGTCGGGCCAGATGCCGTGACCAACCTCGGCCCCTCCTTGCGGCTATGGCTGCAAATCTGTGGCGACGTGGACATCCGTGCCTATTCACCTCAGCACATGTCAGAATATCGCAGCATGCTGATCGACATTCCCAAGGTCTATTGGCGGTCTAAGGCTGAGCAGGAAAAGACCATTTTGCAGGTAATCGTCGAGGCGGCCGCCGAGGGGCAGGACTATGTGCGAGTGTCGCCGAAAACGGTGAATAAGCACATCTCCAACATGAACAGCGTCTTCGAGGCGGCAAAGACTATCGGGGTGATTGACCGGTCTTTGCCAAGCTATGCCGAAGGCCTCTATCTGGAAACCGGCAGTGAAGTCAGCGGTCTGGAGGAGCACGAGGAGAGACCCGGATATACCCGCGACCAAGTCGAGCTCTTTTTCAGCCATCCGGTCTATACGGGCCGGAAGCGCGTCTACTTTTACAATGATCCTGGGCAGGTCATCGTCAGAGATGCCCTCTATTGGCTTCCCCTTTTGGCGGCCTATGAGCTGATGCGGCGCGAAGAAATCTGCCAGCTTAAGGTCAAGCATGTTCGCGAGGAGCAAGGCATCTGGTTCTTCGACCTGATGCACCGCGAGGTCAAGGTTAAGCGTGGCTCCTCCAGGCGTCGGGTGCCGCTGCACGATGCGATCATCCAGCTGGGGTTTCTAAAAGAAGTCGTCTTGGGTCGCGATCCGGATGAACTATTGTTTCCGGAGCTGTCACCCAGTGCCAAGGGCTCGTTCAGCGATGCTGTCGGCAAACGCGTCGGCCGAATGGTGGACTCCCTGGGCATCAAGCTGGTCCGCGTCGACGCTTCAGAGGCGGATGGCGCGCTTCATCCATTCCGCCATCATGGCATTACGCAGCTCGAAAACGCCCATGACGTCAAAGGCGGGATCATCGACGCCCTTTCTGGCCACTCTTCAAAGGACCGCAAGAGCGAGAGACGAAGATACACCGACGAGATTTATCTCAAGGTACTGCGCGATACGATCAACATGCTGGACATACCAGTTGATGTAGACGACCTAAATCGCAAATGGAATGAAGTAGCATTCGACGAATAGAAAATACCGCCAGTATTTGCCTGCGTGGTGCCATATAACTTAGCCGGTGCTGAGATAGATTGCCAATGGGTGGGCGCAGAGTGACCAGAAACGCAAACAAGACTGTCCTTGAAACCATACTCGACTGGTCGACTGACCGCCCTCTTTGGCAGAGGGATACGCTACGCCGGATCGTGACCGGTGGAACGCCCAATGAAGCGGCTGTGAGCGAGATTTTGGCTCTTTGCAAAAAGGAGCACGGAGCCGAAGGCATCGCGTCAAAGCCGGTAGCCCTCGAAGCGGCGCACTTGCCGGCCGCTCCCGCCGATGGCGAGTCCATAGCGCTGGCCAGCGTCGGGGACATTGCCGGCGTGAACCAGCTTGCTCCCGGCCAGACGCTGCCGTTTGAAGCGGCCGGGCTCACCATTGTTTACGGACCTAACGGGTCCGGCAAATCCGGCTACGGTCGGGTGCTCAAGCGCGCCTGCCGCGCGCGCAAGGCGGGCGAGATCATGCCCGACGCGTACAACCCGCCGCCTGCCGGCAAAGCGACGGGTATCTTCGCGATTCTCAAGGACGGTGTTGCGGCGCCGCCCATCAACTGGACCGACGACGGCAAACCGGACCCGGTGCTGTCGGCCGTCAGCGTCTTTGACCGAGATTGCGGATCAGTGCATGTGCAGGAAAAAAACGAGGTGGCGTTCAGGCCCTTCGGACTGGATATTCCCGACGACCTCGCGGGCGTCTGCCAGGCGCTCAAGCAGAAGCTGGATGCAGAAGAGTCGCAGCTCACTGCCCTCCGGGACCCGGTGTTCGAGAAGCCGACATGGAATGCCGCCACGCCGGTAGGCGCGATCATGTCGGCGCTTAGTCACGATACCGACCTGGTCGCTTTCGAGAAGCACGGCGACATGACCGCCGATGAACGGGCACGGCTGGCGCGCCTTGAAGAGGACCTGCTCAAGAATCCGGCTGATGCGGCCGCCGAGCAGAGGTTGTTTGCCGGAAATGTGAGGCAACTGATCGCCACCCTGGACCGGATTACCACGTCCTATGACGACGAGAAGCTAACATGGTTGAAAGCGCTGGCGGACGCGGCGCGGCACAAGCGGGCGGCTGCCGATCTTGCTGCGCGCGAGACATTCGATGGCCTTGCCGTTCCCGGTGTCGGCGGGGAAACGTGGCGGGCGCTGTGGGAAGCCGCTCGCCGCTATTCCGAGCAAACGGCGTATCCGAGTGCACCCTTCCCGCCCTCAGGAGACAAGTCCTGCGTCCTATGCCATCAGGCGCTGGGCGCGGATGCCCAGGACCGACTGGGGAGCTTCGAGACCTTCGTCCGCGCGGATGCGGAATCACAGGCGGCGCGAGCGGAGCAAGACTATTCCGAGGCGCTTGCTGCCTTCAAGGTCCGGAAACCGGACGTGCGCGTGATCGCGCAGGCGCGGAAGCGCATTGCGCTCCAGAATCCCAGCCTCGCCCGAAAGGCACTGCGGCTGTTTGCCAGCGCGGATTTGCGGCGCCTGAAATGCCATCACGCCCTTTCGACGGCCGATGCGCTGGTGCTGCCACCGTTCTCGCCGTCGCCAAAACCAGAACTGGAGGCGCTGGCGAGTGCGCTGGAATCCTATGCCGTAGAACTCGACGAGGCGGCCGACGCTGAGGGCCGAGACCGGCTGATCTTCGAACGCGATTCCTTGAGAGGCCGGGCCGCGGTTTCCGACCTACTGGAAACAGCAAAGAAGGAGGTCAATCGCCTCGATGAGCTGCGCATGGTCCACGCCTGCATCGCGGACACGACGACCAATGCCATCACCAAGCTCGGGAACGATATCGCCGACAATGTTATCACCCCGAAAATGCGCGACCAGTTTCAGTCGGAGATCGTCCATCTCGCAGCGGAGAAAGTGCGCGTGGAAATCGTGCGCGCGGGCGGGCGGTACGGCTCCCCCATCTACCAGGTGCGCCTCTTCGCCAACCCAAAAGCCAAGGTCCATATGGTTCTGAGCGAGGGGGAGCAAACCTGTGTGGCGCTCGCCGCGTTCCTCACGGAACTGGCGACGGCCCATCATAAATCCGCGCTGGTTTTCGACGACCCGGTGACATCGCTCGATCATCGCTGGCGGGAAAGGGTGGCGGAGCGGCTGGTGGAGGAATCCGCCACGCGCCAGATCATCGTCTTCACCCATGACATGGTGTTCGTAAACGACCTTCATGACAAGGCAATCCGGGAGGGCGTTCCGATGAAGCAGGTCAGCCTGTCGCGCGGGCCTGCCGGCACGGGCATGGTCACGGACGGCTTGCCCTGGCAGCACGCCGGTGTCCGCGACCGGATCGACAAGCTGGAAAAGGCGGCGCGGGACGCGCGCAAGCTTTACGATGCGAACGACGAAGAAAGATACCGGGACGCGGCCGTGAAAATCTATGACCGGCTGCGAGCCACGTGGGAGCGCGGTCTGGAGGATATCGCCTTTGCCGGCGTCATCCATCGTCACCGGGACTACATCGACACCAAAAACCTGAAACGGGTGACGGTTATCGTAGACTCGGATGTCGAGACATTTCGGAAGAACTTCAAGAAGTGCAGCGACCTCGTGGATGCCCACGACCCATCCCGCGCACGGGACGGCGCGGTTCCGCCACCCAATGAAGTTTACGCGGACATCCAAACGCTTGCAGGGTGGGCGGACTCTATTAGAACCCGGCAGAACGCCTTGCCGTAACTATCCTCGATCAACCTGGATAGGTGGTGTCGGTACCGTGATCTCCTTGGACGGGGCGCGAAGCCGCGAGTAGCGGAGCGCCCCGTCACGAGTGTTGATGGCAAAGCGTGCCAGTTAGAGGCTGACGCCCAGGTTGGCAACGATGGCTTTGGCAGTCTCAGCGTTGACGTTCAGTTCCTCACCGCTGGTTAAATGCAGCTTAAAGTAGCCAGGAACATTCTCCTTCGTGTAGTCCCCATTGTGCTTGAGGTCCTCACGGCACGGGCGAACGGATTCGATGGCCTCGGCGACAAGATGGATGACCTCCATATTGTCTGCGCTGGCCGTGGCCGCCAAATCGAACTCCTGACGCGTGCCGGAGTTCTTGGTGACGATCTGGCGGTGGTGCTTGACCCTAAGCATTGGGTTCTCCTATAGTGGCGCTATTGCCAGGACCCAACTTAAGTCGTTGAAATCGCTTTAGTAATCCCTGGAGCTAGCATGGGATAGTTCCCCTAATCCTTGCCCAATGCCTCCTATCCTTACTCGGTGTAAGCGGTAGCGGAACCAATCCTTGAAAAACGACGCAACTATCCTTCCAAAGTACTAGAAAGATTTTCCCTAGGGTCGTCGACTTTTTGGCGTTTGACGGCCTTGAGGTGGTTTTTTGAGGGCTCGCTTAGCTAATTTCAAGGATTGGCGGGGCCTGGCTGCCTCAGAATTGGCATTTTCGCGCAAAGGCAATCCAGCATTAGGCAACCTCGACCTATTTTCAGGATCACTCGTCGACTTGCCGTCCACGGCAACGAGTAGCCTCTCCCAGCACTCCCCAAGCCTGAGCCGCTGATGAAGTAGCCAGGATTGCATGCGCTTGAGGTTTCTTGCGACCACTTCCCTCCAGCGATTTCCACGCTCCGTGCGAACACCGCGACGCTCCAATGCACTTGCCTTGTGACCGATTTTTGGTTCGGGCTCACGATCCAGAATAACGACTTCGATGTCTAACGCTTGAGCCAGTTCGTTGTCATTGGCCGCACGCGCCATGGCCGCTTGGTTAGACAGGTCGATACGCTGAGCTTCTAAAGTCCGGTGATCAACTCGATCTAATTGGCCCGCTGTCTCAAGCGCGCGGTTAACCTGGTCGGCCCATGCCTCTCGCCAATGCACCAGCAGAGTACGCTCATTCCAATCTCGGCACTTGTTGCCGAACCCTTCACCGGTTAGTTCCCTGAGTGTGAGCATGACGTGCGCATGATCGTTACGCGGATCGCCTTTCTTATGGCTAACATGCACGGCGATATCGGCAATCATGCCTACGCTGACGAATTCCTCACTAACGAAAGTCCGAACCAAGGTCAGTTGTGAATCGCGGTCAAGCTCATGCGGCAGCGCAAGCTGAACCTCTCTGCAGAGTTGTGCATCCTTTCGCCGCTCTGCGCGCTCAACTGCGTTCCACAGCTTCTCTCTATCCAGCATCCAAAGCGGCGACCCCTGCGGGGCCATGATTTCAGTGTGCACAACGCCCTTGCGACGAGCATAGTCGAAGATTTGGTTGGTGTGCTCATCGGCAATGCGGCCGCCAGCGCGATATGCCGCAGCGGCTGTAACAGAGCGGCCCGATCCCCGTGACATAATCTGGGCAGACAAACGATATATCGCCACAACACCTGCCTGATCTCCCCTAGCTGTCCAGCATGCACAATGCTGGCGCCAGGAGCGCGAGGGAGTGCGTAGCTCTCTCGCTTCGACTTGCAAAAGTCGAACGGGGAAGCCGTCCGGCCGGGGCATTGCCCAGATGAGGACGCGCACATTACGGATGTAATGTATAAGCGCGCATTTTCTGTTGCAATTCAAATCTCCGTACCGCTACGAACATTAATCTGATTCGCGCTCGTCCGCCGATACCTTGTCTTCGATGTGGCGGGGGCCATACCGAAACAACTCATGCACCGTCATAGCTGCGGTCCATCAGTGGCTTGGCTTTGTCCAGCTTGGCGACATCAGTGATGATGACTTCAAGGTCGCCAGTGCCGAAATGGCCGATGTTGCGCACGTCGCGGGTAAAACCGGGCTCAAGTTCGATGGTGTCTGGATCGACCTTCAGGAAAACCTTGAGGTGCCTGATCTGCGGTTTAACCTCGACGCACGCGAAGTTCTTTAGGCGGCGGAACGCGACGTAGTTGTCCAGGGTCTTCAATTCGACATCATCGCCCAGCGCTAACAGGTACGCCTTCGTCGCCTCATAGAGGTCCACAAGGTCCTGGTCCGCGTCCGCGAGATATTGCGTAACCGTCTTCTGGCGGGAGCGTGGTCGCGCCGCCACAGGCTCGCCTAGAGCGTCGACGCCGACGGGAATTTCGCGAATGGGGCGCTCCGATGCCGATGTCAACAGTTCGAAAAGCAACAGTTCCTCGCCAAACCGGCGATAGCGAACCAGCGCGATGTTCCGATTCATTTGGTTGACCGCATGAGCATCGTATTTTGTGAAGTCCCCGGCAATGCACACCAGGCGAGGCGTTCCCCAATCAACCGCCTTTGCCTGTTCGGCCCCGAAGCGCTCCAGCACAAGCCATTCGAAATCGCGGCGGTGGTCCATGAGCCAGTCGAGATAGAACAGGCCCTGATTGATGACGTTCTCGTTGCTGGCACGCTTATACTCGACGATGACCGGTGAACCATTTTCGTCAATGCCGAGCGAGTCCATGCGCCCGCCGTTGGTCGTCGGAAACTCGGAGGCCAAGAACCGCACGCCGAGAAACGCTTCCATGTTGCTTTCAATGAGGGTCTGCAGCGACTTTTCCAGCGCAACCGCGCTGCCGCGAAGCTCTGTGACCGACGCGACGTCAGTGCGAAAAAGCTTAATGTCGCTCATGGTGCCTCCGGCGATTTTGGTTTTGGGCTTGCGGAAACCTTATCACTCGGCCGATTTACTATCTCGGACCCGTCTAAAGATTTCTAACGCGAGCTGCTCGTGTGCGGCCGACCGGAAGTCTTTGTCAGTCATAACCCGCGAAAAGATCTCCTCGTTTCCTTCCATGCGGTCGATGAAAAGCTCATCAAGCATCCGCTCCAGATAAGATGAAAAATTGGCCAGGTTGTTGGCCTTAGCCGCCTCTACGATCTTTTCGTCCTCTTCCGCGCTGGCCCGTATCTGGTCGAAGAACAGCTGATCGGCTCCGGTGAAATCGGTCCCGAAGCGTTCGTTCAACTTCGAAACCAAGGAGGAGAGCGTCATTCCATCTTCCGAGAGCCCCCCTGTCCCCACGTCGGTCGGGCCTTTCAGGGGATCGGCCTCGCCATAATCCAGATCGATCGAGCCCTCGGTCATCTGCTGGAGCCGGAAGAAGCGTAGCGCAACTTCGTCGTCCAGCGCGAACGCCTGCCCATCGCCGGGCGGTGGCAGCTTGGCAATCAGGTTGCGAACGAAGGCATAGAGCTTTTCAAGCTCGCTGTCCTGATACGGGATGACCTGTGAGAGAAAGGCGTAAAGGTTGCGGTAGGCGGTGAGCTGGCCGCGAAATTCGTCCTGCTCGCCCTCGTCCCTATCGCCGAACCGTTGCACCACGATGTCGAGTGCCGCGTTCATCAACCGATGGTCGGTGGCGGAATGATCGCGCTTGCCCCGATACCAAACCTCGGCGAAGGCGTTGACGTCGTTGGGTGAGAAGATCGCCCACTCCAGGAGTTTATGCTGCAATTCCGATAGACGGTGCGGATCGGCATTCTCGCCGATGGGCGTCGCCTCGTAATAGGGCTTAAACGCCTTGTAGATGTCGTCTTCCTCGTTGGCGAAATCGAGCACGAAGGTACGTGCCTTTCCCGGAGCCATGCGGTTGAGGCGAGACAGCGTCTGTACCGCTTGCACGCCGGCGAGGCGCTTGACCACATACATCGTCTGCAAAAGCGGCTGGTCGAAGCCCGTCTGGTACTTCTCGGCGACCAGCAGCACCCGATAGTCGTCGCGCTCGAAGGCTTCCGGCAGTTCGCTTTCCGCTAAGCCGTCGTTCATCGAAACTTCGGTATAGGACGAGCCGGGGTCTTCCGGGTCTTCCACACTGCCGGAGAAGGCGACCAGCGAGCGGATGCCGGAATAGCCGTTGGCCTTGATGTAGCGGTCGAACGCCAGCTTGTATTTGACGGCGGCAAGGCGCGAGCCCGTGACAACCATCGCCTTGGCCCGCCCGCCAAGCTCGTGCATGACGTAGAGCCGGAAGTGCTCCACGATTACCGAAACAACCTGTTCTATATTGACCGGATGCAGTTCGAGATACCGGGTCAGCGCCTTCGCCGCCTGTTTGCGCGGCACCTCGGGGTCATTCTCCACCTGCTTGATGAGGCCGAAGAAGCGCTTGTAGGTCGTGTAGTTCAAGAGCACGTCCATGATGAAGCCTTCTTCGATGGCTTGCCGCATGGTGTACTCGTGGAACGGCGATGTGCCCGACGGTCCCGGCTCGTCGAACAGCACCTTGGTCTTGAACTTTGGCGTGGCGGTAAAGGCGAAGAAGGAAAGGTTCGGCTGACGCGCCCGCTTCAGAGAATCGCGCAGGATGGTCGCCTTGGCCACCTCGGACAGGTCGTCATCCTCTTCGTGCGACATCTGCGCGGCAATCGCCGCCTCGATGCCGTCCCTGTTGAGCATCCCGCGCAGCGCGGTCGCCGTCTCGCCGCTTTGCGAGGAATGCGCCTCGTCGACGATCACCGCGAAGCGCTTGCCTGCCGTGTCGATCTTCACGCCGCTGCCCTTCTTTTCAAGCGTGGACAGCGCCTGCGCGATGAAGGGGAATTTCTGGATCGTGGTGATGACGATGGGTGTGCCGCTCGACAGCGCGCGAGCAAGCTGCTGGGTATCCTCGTCGATCTTTTCGACCACGCCGGTCTTGTGCTCGAACTGATAGATCGTGTTCTGCAATTGCTGGTCGAGAACGCGCCGGTCGGTGACGACGATCACCGAATGAAACACCTTCTCGTCATTGGCGTCATGAAGGCTCGATAGCCGGTGCGCCAGCCATGCGATGGAGTTGGATTTGCCCGAACCCGCCGAATGCTGGACAAGGTAGTTGCGCCCCGAGCCGTTGGCGTGAGCATGAGAGACAAGCTTGCGCACCGCGTCTAGCTGATGATAGCGCGGGAAGACCATCGTTTCCTTGGTGATGGTACGTGCGCCCTTGTCGGTCTTGACCTGACGCTCCTTCACTTCCAGGTGCATGAAGCGCTGTAGAATGTCCAAGAGACTATCGGGTTGCAGAACCTCATCCCAGAGGTAATGGGTCTTCCAGTTGCCTTCGACGGGCGGGTTGCCAGCGCCGTGATTGTTGCCCCGGTTGAAGGGCAGGAACACCGTTTCCTTGCCCTTGAGGCGCGTGGACATCCACACCTCGTCAGGGTCCACCGCGAAATGCACAAGCGCGCGTTTCTTGAAGGCGAACAGCAAATCGCGCTCGTCGCGCGCTTCGCAATACTGGCGAACGGCATCGGCCGCGCGCTGATTGGTCAACGGGTTCTTCAGTTCCGCCGTCGCCACCGGCAGGCCGTTGACGGCCAAGGTCACGTCAATGATGCAGCGCCGGTTCTTGCCATCCGCCTTTTTCATTGCTGAGGTGAAGGCCACCTGTCGCGTGATGGTCAGCCGGTTGGCGGCATAGCACGCGGCGGCGCCGGGGTTCATGCTGGAGTTAGGGCGAAAATAGGCCAGCCGGAAAGTCTTGCCGTAGCATTTGAAGCCGTGGCGCAGGACGTGCAGCGTGCCCTTTATGTCGAGTTCCTTGGCGAGACTGTCGAGAACGGTCTCTTCTGTCTTGGCCCCGAGCAGAGCGAAAAGCTGCCCCCATTTTGTCGCTTGGCTGTCTTTCAGGAAGCCGGTCACGTCGTCGGGAAAAAGCGCCAGGGCCTCGTCATAGGCGGTCGGCGGGCGCTTGGCATAACCGCCCGCACCGATCAGACCGGCCTCTATCGCTATCTCAAAGTCGAGTTCGGTGTGCCCCGGCATATTATCCTCAAACCGTATTCACAGAGTCATTCTCAAGATCATCAAGCGCAAGCGTTTCAATCTCATCATAGTGATAGTGACGAACGGAAGGATCGCGCGCGAGATATTTCTTGGCCTCATCCAGATAGGCGTCCGGATTGTTGTTCTCTGTAAGAACGAATTTCTTGGTTCTAAGCGGTCTGTTGTCGCCAGTATACTGTTCGACCACCTTGCGGAGGCATGCACACCAATGTGCTCCAGACTTAAGTTGATCGATGATCGATCCTGCATCGAGGCTCTTCGTTTTGAACTCGAAGAGGTAGGCGACGACCTTGCGGTTAACGCATTGAAAAACGACAAAATCGCACCGCTTCGACCACTCCTTGCCGTTATTATCAAGGAAGTGGAAGAGTGGGTCATTACGGCCGTCTAGCTTGATGGCAAAGGCCTTGCCCTTGTAGGGCAGCCGGACCACGCGCGTGGTCTTTTTGGTTTCGCCCTCGCGAAAGTACTTTTCGCGAAGGACGATCTCGCCTCCGTCGCCGCGATGAACAATATATTCGTCGCTAATGTAAGCCTTGATATGGTCGAAGTAACTGGAGGCGTCGAGTGTCATGCTAATTCTACGATCTGACCAGTGACGGCAGCGGTGACAAGGGCTGCCCGATAATCGGCCAGTTGCTGCCGCGATCTGTCGATGCGATCCCAAACGGTCTCAATCCTGCTTGCCTGTTCTATGAGATAGTCCACTATCGCAGCTTGCTCGGCGATGGGTGGAATCGGAAATTCTATCTGCGCGTACCTCGATGGATTGAGATTTGCCTGACCGATGCTAGGCAGAGCGAGGGTGCGAGCCAAAGCTAGCAGCACCTCCGTACCCATGACAAAATTGGCGTACTCGGGGAGGTATCTATCGGAGAAACGAAAGCGCACCAGATAGGACGCGAGCGACACGGGGAAATCTACTCCCCCTCGAAAAATTGAGGCCTTTCCGACCAGATCAAGGCTGTTGGTCCGGTTGAAGACAACGTCGCCGGCCTCTAGAAGCAGATTTTCATCTACCTCATCGAGAAACCGCAAATCACCAAGGTCGACTTCCCCATCAACGAGATTGCCCATACGGAGCACTGCGACTACTCCAGTGGGTTCGAGAGAAGCCGAGACGCCATAAGTAGAACTGCGCAACACTCGCTTGAGGGGCAACACCTCCCAATGCGCCGGGATGTCGCCGAGCCAGTCGATGCCAGAGGGTTTCATGGCAGCGTTGGGTTTCAAACCCTTGGTGACGGCGCGGGTGATGAGGGCCTGACGCTTTTCAGCCAGCCGCTCCAGAAGCGCCCGCTTCTTTTCAACCAGCCCGTCGATCCGCGCCGTCTTTTCATCCAGAAATCGCGCAATGCGTTGTTGGGTTTCGAGGGGTGGGAGCGGGACCTGAATGTTGACGAGTTCACTCGCGTTGATGGCCGGATAGCTGACACCAACGGAGCGCGCGACGACCTGGGTCACGAATGGCTCTGACTTTGCGGCCCAGCCGATGAAGCCATTGTCAACATCATCGCCGGGACGGACAACACAAAACCCGGTAGAGGCAATTAGGTCGGGCGATGCTTCATCGACCTTGGCTATCGCTCGAAGATAGGTCCGTACTGTGGAGACCAGAATATCGCCGGTCCGCACTTTTCTCCTCGCCCGCGATGGGGCTTGGCCGAACGTCACGCGCTGGACTTCCTCAATGCCACGAGCCAGCGATACTCCCGAGATTTCGACGTAATCAATTTCCTGATCTTCGTCGGTGCCTTCTGGAAGCACCTCATCGTTATAGGTCGCGACATACTTCAAGCGCTTGGAGGACCAGCCGTCTGGAAGGGCATGTTCGCTCATGCGACCAGCCCTTTCAGCTGTCCAGCAATTTCGCTTTCCAGCGACGTGATGTCGGCTTCAATGTCGTCCAGCGGGCGCGGTGGCTTGTAGACGTAGAAATGCCGGTTGATGGGGATTTCGTAGCCGATCTTGGTCTTGTCGTAGTCCACCCAGGCATCGCGGACATGCGGCAGAACTTCGCGCGCCATATAGGCATCGATCGCCGGCGTCATCGCCGTGACAAGATGTTCGCTTGGCTTATCCGGTCCAAAGAACATGGGCAGCTTCGCGCCCTTGTGGGCAGCGTTCTCGTCCCTGTTCACTGCGTCCAGAAATGCTTTTGGCATCTCGAATGCCTCGGGTAGCGGGATGTTTTCGGTGTCGCGCAATTCGCTGTCAGGCTCCGGCCGACCCTTGCCGTCGCGGCAAATCTCTGCATCCGGGTCGCGTTCGCCAAGTGCTGTGAAGATGGCCTTCTTGACCGGCGCAGGAACTTTGATCCCCGCGCGCTTGGCGGCGTTATCGATGTCGGCCTCGA
The DNA here is from genome assembly GCF_030159855.1 of Devosia yakushimensis. Lineage (NCBI taxonomy): Bacteria > Pseudomonadati > Pseudomonadota > Alphaproteobacteria > Hyphomicrobiales > Devosiaceae > Devosia > Devosia yakushimensis. The sequence goes on from NZ_BSNG01000001.1 coordinate 2,083,120, forward strand.
ACAACTCACGATCCATATAGCGGCCCTTGCCTTCGAGCATTTTCAGCGCGGCGCGGATGGCTGCCTGTTGCTCGCGCCCTTCCTCGATCTCGCGCGCGGCAGCCTTGTCGTCTTTTCGCTTTTTCGAGGTGGCGAGATTGATGAAGGCGCTCTGGCCGTCCAGCTTAGCCATGCGCTCCGGGGTCGCCTCGAAGCTCATGCGCAGCGGGCGCTCCACCGTCACCTTGAGGAAGCCGAATTCACGGTTCTCGAAGATGCGGGAGACGGTGCGAACCTCTTTCTCGCCCGTCTTGTGATCCATGACGACTTCGGCCGTCTCGCCATCCTGGAAATTGCCATAGATGCGGGTGAGGTCGTTTATCTGATGTTCGCTGATCTCGTTGCGCTTGTTGTTCAGGCTCTTAGTCATCCGCTCCGAAAAGCGGGTGCCATCGATCAATTGCACCTTGCCGCGCCGCTCGGGAGCCTTGCGATTGGTGACGAGCCAGACATAGGTGAAGATGCCGGTATTGTAGAAGAGCTGATCGGGCAGCGCCACGATGGCGTCGAGCCAATCATTTTCGATGATCCAGCGGCGGATGTTCGACGGGCCGGAACCGGCATCGCCTGAGAACAGTGGCGAGCCGTTGAAGACAATGGCGATCTTGGAGCCGACGGCGTTTTCGTCCCCTTCCTTGTAGGGGTGTTTCTTGGAAATCATGTGCTGGAGGAACAGCAGCGATCCATCATTGATCGCGGGCAGGCCAGCGCCGAAGCGGCCGGAGAAGCCCAATTCCTTGTGCTCCTTCTCGACGACCTTCTGCTGGTCCTTCCACTCCACGCCGAAGGGCGGGTTGGCGAGCAGATAATGGAACTGCCTCCCCTCGAAGCCATCGCGGGTCTTGCCGTCGCCGAGCGTGTCTCCAAGCACGATGCTACTGGTGTCCTCGTCCTTGATGAGCATATCCGAACAACAGATAGCCCAGGACTCGTCATTGTATTCCTGCCCGAAAAGGGCAAGCTCGGCGCGGTCATTCTGGCCGAGGATGAACTTCTCCGATTCCGACAGCATCCCGCCGGTGCCGCAGGCGGGATCATAGATCGTGCGGAAAATGCCGGGGGTGTAGACGTCCTTCTCGCCCGTGTAGACTAGGTTCGCCATCAGGCGGATAACCTCGCGCGGGGTGAAGTGGTCGCCGGCCTCTTCGTTGGCCTGCTCGTTGAAGCGCATCACAAGATGCTCGAACAGATAGCCCATCTGCAGGTTATCAACGTGGTCAGGGTGCAGCGGCACCTCTGCCATCGCCTTGACGATGGTGAACAACCGGTTGCTGGCGTCGAGCTTTTCGATCTGGTCGGTAAACTTGAACTTCTCGAAGATGGCGCGGGCGGTGGGAGAGAAGCCGTTGATGTAGGCGACGAGATTGGGGGCGATGTTCTCGGCATCGCCGAGCAGCCGCTTGAACGTAAACGGGCTGGTATTATAGAGCCGCGTTTTCTTGCGCTTGGGGTCGGCCGCCTTACTGAGAAGCTTCTCCATCGCGTTTTCCGGCATGTTCTGTGCCGTGAGTTTGGCGTGTTCCCTGAGCACTGCGTCCTTGGTCGACTCGAGAACGCAATCCAGTCGGCGCAGCACGACCATCGGCAGCATGACCAACCGGTATTGCGGCGGACGGTATGGGCCGCGCAGGCGGTTAGCGATCTCCCAGATGTCGGTTTTCAGCTGATTGTGAAGTTGAACATTCATGACGCGACCACTCTTGGATTCGCACCCATGTGACACGCAGACAATTCAGGATTGGTTAACCAACTTTCCCACCGCAACTCAATGCCAACTCGAGAGCCGGTGGGCTTGACGCTTGGCCACCACGATGGTCCAAGGTAGAAAGCTGGTCACTGGGGACTCTAACGTTTCCGGTGCTCTGCGGGCTACCGCTAGTCTTGCTGCGAATCCAGGTTCCCCAGCCAATCCTCCTTAAGTCTTTGGTTTCGTTATAAGTTACTGCTTTTGCAGGGCTTTTTTCGTCGCCAACTGATCCACTTTAGTGATCCACTTTCCGGCTGTTTGTGCATCACCGGTAGGCTCAGGATCGGCTTTTCGGAAGAGGCCGAGAAAGAAGTCGGTAAAGGGCAAACGTCCCACTCATGCGGTATCATGCTACCGCATATGCCTGAGCGGGAACAAAATGTGAATCCGCGTTCAGAGGGGATTGCGAATATTATTCACATTGGGCCAAGTGAAACAAAGAAGGGACACAGAAAATGGCCGGACGCGTTCGCTACAGAACATCGCCTTTTCGCCTAGCAATTCATGAGTTTCGTAAGACCTTCCGAAAGGCTCCGCCCGGCATGACGGACTATGAATTCTTCAAAGCCCTTACTGAACAAAGAGTTGCGCGCGAGAAGCAGTTTGGCTCCTACTTTGGATGGTCTGTGCTTCTTTTTGTCGTGCTATCGATATCCGGCCTAGACCTTTCTATTCAGGTCAAAACTCCACTTCTTGAGATATCGATTCCGAAGGTTTATCTGGTCTTCCTGACAAGCCTGCTCACGGGCATGAGCATTCTCGAAATGATATCTGCTGGTCTCCTGCAAGGATATCAGAACGTCGCTGCACAACGCTTCGCGGGGCGCTTCCCGCCAATTACAGTCTGGATGACACCGCAAGCCTCGTCGAGCGCTTGGGGATCAGTGTTTAACACCCGCTTCGACGCACTGAAACCAGTTGCGTCCTATAACTTCGGGATCGGTCTCGCCGGAGCGTTCATCGCCCTCCCTATCGGTCTCGTATACTTAGCGATATACGTCTCGCAATTCACGCACATTATCGCATTCTACACGAGGCCAAACTTCGCCTTCATGGGTCAACTTGTGAACCTGATATCTATACTGTGTATGATTGCGCCACTCATGCTGGTCATATTCACCATCAAGAAATTCGACATGAGAAAGAACCAGCAATTCATCAGGTGGTCGTTCTTGTTCAGGGTGTATCGCAAGTATGGTCACAGTTCAGACCCACAACACTGGATCAACCGGATTACCTGAACCAGCGAGAGCCCATTTAGGTGATCCACTTTGGTCCACTTTCTTAGCCAAAAATCTTGATAACCATTTGAAATTGCTATAGGTATCGTTCTACCGGGAGATCCAGGTTCCCCAGCCAAATTTTCTCAAAAAGTCAGTGATTGGCGATGGTTCGAAACACGTCGAACCACATGATGGGTCTTCATGGCTCCACGGCCCTGAATCAGCCCATCTGGCAGGACGCCGCCTAACCGTTGGCGCTACTGACTATCCTCAGCACATTCCCCAGCAACATCGCCCGCGTCAGTGCTCCAACTGAACCATCGGTTGGCGTGACCCACCCCGCCACGTCCGCGACGCCCGGGGCTATGTCCGAAACCATTGCCCCGTCCACATAGCTGATCCCTACCCCAACAACCGCTGCCCCCGGCCTGACCATTTCCGGCGTGATCAGATTTGGCACGCCTGCTGCGGCGATAATCACATCGGCGTGGCGGGTGGCGGCGCTTAGGTCGCCGGAGCGGCTGTGGAGGAGGGTTATGTTGGCGTCGATGCCGCGTTGGGAGAGCAGCGTGGCCAGGGGCCGGCCGACGAGGGGGCCGCGGCCGATGATCGTTACGTCCGCTCCGGCCAGGTTGATGTCATGGGCCTGCAGCAGGGTCAGGATGGCGGCGGGGGTGCAGGGGAGAAGGCCGGGGCGGCCGGCCAGGAGACGGCCGAGATTGAGGGGGTGGAGGCCGTCGATATCCTTGTCGGGGTGGATGGCTTCGAGCATGGTGGCTTCGTCGAGCCCTGATGGCAGGGGCAGCTGGACCATGAAGCCGTGGACGGACGGGTCGGCATTGAGGGCGGCGATCTGCGCCAGGAGATCGGCCGGGCCGATCGTGGCGGGCAGCCGTATGTCCTCGACGACGATGCCGATTTCGGCGCAATCGGCGTGTTTGCGCGCGATATAGCTGGCACTGGCCGGGTCGTCCCCGACCAGCACAGTGGCCATTTTCGGCTGGATGCCGCGCGCGATGAGTTGCGCGGCATCGGTCTTCATCTCGCTCCGCAGGCGCGCGGCGAGTGCGTCGCCATCGAGCAGGATGGCCTGGGCCATTATTTGAGGCCGATCGAGGGATCAATGAAGCGGTTGGTGACGACGCTTTCCGGCGTTACGGCCGGGTCGGCGCGCTCATCGAGCCCGCCCTTGACCAGGTCGAACAGCGTTGCGACCCGCGCCATGTCGAAATCACCCAGCGTGTCATTGCTGCCATTGGAGATGACGCCGGAGTCGACCAGCGCCTTGGTGGCATAGGCCATCAGACCAGCATCGGTCTTCCAATAGCCAGCGCTATTGCCGGCCTCGTTGAAGGCGGTGATCAGCCCGTTCACCTCGGCCGGATCGGTCACGTAATCGACCTCGGCCTGCTGGATGATGGGCACCAGCTTTTCGAGGCATGGCGCCAGTTCTTCCAGGCGATTGGTGGCCACCGAGAGCATGCCGGTATAGTTCACATAGCCCACATCTGACATCAGCAGGTAATCGATGGGCTTGGCCCAATTATTGCCGTGGGTGAATTTGTAGACTTCGCCGGTGACGAAGCCCTGGTTGAGCCAGGTGCCGTTATTGACGACGAAATTCTCGCCATCGCCGCGATAGCCTTCGATGAAGACATCGGCGGGCACGCCCTGATCGACGAGATATTTGCCGAAGGTGCGCTTGATGGTCGAGACATAGATCTTGCCCTTGCCCGAAGCGGCGAAGGCCTTGAGATCGTCGATGGTCTTGAAGCCATCGGGATAGGTTGCCCGGTCCCAGAACAGGGCCGTAGGGGATTTGTCGAGCGGGGTGACGACGCCGACTACTGGAAACTGCTTGGAGAAAATAAAGGCGTTATCCAGTTCCTGGAAGCCGAGATGGGGGACCATGCCGGCCTTGGAATTGCCCATATAAAGCGCCGAATAGGCGGTCTCGCCATCGCCCAGCCCGACGCCGCCACCGCCTTCAAGGATCACCAGGTCGATCCCGGTCGTGCCCAGCGGGCCCTGATATTTGCCCTGGGACATTTTGCCCCCTGCCCCGATCATCTGATAGAGCCCGCCATGCTCGGCCTGGGCCAGCCAATCCTTCTGGATGATGAAGGGATTGGGGCACACATTGACCAAGGGCGTGGTGTAGTGCGCCTTGGCGAAGGTGCCCGGCTCGGCGGCATAGGCCGTGTGGCCGGTGCTGGCCAGCGCGGTCACGGCGAGCAAGATTGTCCTGAGATGCATCGATTTCTGTTCCATCTGAAATTCCGGCGCGGCGGCCCTTTCGCGGCCTATTGCCCTGCCGACTCGTGCCATCCCGAAAACAGCCGATTTCCGAGCCAGGCGAAGAGCAGGTAGACTGATATCGAGAGCACTGACGACACCAGCAATGCGGCATACATCTGTTCGTATTTGAAATCGACCTTGGCGTTGATCAGCATCTGCCCCAGCCCACCGGGGCCGGAGAGGAAAAACAGTTCCGAAACGATGGCGCCGACCACAGCCAGCCCGGCGGAAATGCGCAGGCCGGCAAACAGCGTGGGTGCCGCCGAGGGGAAGCCGGCCTTGATGAGCATTGTCGGCCAGCCGGCTTTTTGCAGGCGGAACAGATCGATAATACTGCGATCGACGCTTCTGAGGCCGAGCAGGAGCGTGGTGGGCACGGAAAAGAAGGTGAAGAGCGCCACGATCAGCACCTTGGGCAGAAAACCGAAGCCCAGGGCCGATTGCAGCAGCGGAATGATCGCCAGGATCGGGATGGATTGCAGCGCTACCAGATAGGGGAAAATGGCCTTTTCCATGATGTGGAAGCGGAACATGACCACGCCCAGCAAGAGCCCGATGGGAATGGAGACGGCAAGGCCCGCCAGGGCAATCGACAGGGTAGTAACAGCCGCATTGAACAATTGGCCCAGCACTTCGGGCCGGCTGAATGCCTGGGTCCAGAGGCCCTCCAATGTGGGCATCAGGAATTGCCGGTGGGGTTCGAGGCCGGAGCGCGTCCAGATATAGGCGAGGATGACGAGCACGCCCATGGCGAATGGCGGCAGCAGGGATGCGGCAAGGCGCGATAGCGTCCCCGGCGGGGCCGTCCGGGGTCTGGCGCCATGGCGTTCGATGGCGGGTTTGTTCCGGGACATGGCCTAGCCCTCCATCGCCTTGCGCAGCGCCAGCGAGATTTCCCCGCAGATTTCGGCAAACCGGCTGGTGTAACGCAGCTCGGGCCCGCGCGGCTCGGGGAAGGCAATGTCGAAGCTGGCGACGATATGGCCGGGACGCCGGGACATGACCACGACCCGGCTGGAGAGATAGACCGCCTCCGGAATGGAATGGGTGACGAAGAGGCCGGTGAATTGCTGCCTGATATAGAGCGCGATCAATTCGTCATTGAGCCGCTCGCGGGTGATTTCGTCGAGCGCGCCGAAGGGTTCGTCGAACAGGAAGACCGCGGGGTTGAGCGCGAGCGAGCGGGCCAGCGAAGCGCGCATCTTCATGCCGCCGGACAGGCGGCGCGGATAGTGGTTTTCAAAGCCGGTGAGGCCCACCAGTTCGATCTGTTCCTGCGCAATACGGCGGCGCTCGGCGGGATCGAACCCGCGCAATTCCATCAGCAGTTCGACATTGGGCAGAACCTTGCGCCATGGCAGGAGCGTTGCATCCTGGAAGGTGTAGCCGAGGCTGTCGCGGTCGACCCAGATATCGCCCGCGGTCTGGGTTTCAAGGCCCGCGGCGAGCCTCAGCAAGGTCGATTTACCGCAGCCGGAGGGGCCGACAAGCGAGACGAATTCGCCCGGCCTGATCGCCAGATCGACCCGGTCCAGCGCCTGGGTTCCATCGGGAAAGACCATGGAGACGCCCTCGAACAGCAGGGCAATATCGTCCGGCCGCCGGCCATTGGCTGGCGCCATGTCCTTTGCAATTTGGGCCGGGGAATCGCTCATCGTCAGAACTTCAGCATTGGGCACGCATCCTTGCGGTGTGATGGCACAAAGCGCGCGATAGCGCACCTTGTCTTTGCGTGGCAGGGCCGCGGCGGCGGATGCGTATCATTCCTGCGTGATCAACGGGTACCAATCATGGTCAATGCCGGTTTTCCGGCGATTTCTCCCCAAAAGAACTTGTGCACTAAACTAGACATTTGCTGAACTGTCACAGAGTTCAGGTAACCCATCGGTGTCACTATGGGCCCACCATGCGTTGTGCGATCTATTTTATCCCTCCGGCCGATGATCCGCTGCAGATTGCCGCGGCGCAATGGCTTCGGCGCGACCCCTATACGGGTGCGCGCGTCAGCTGGCCGGTGGAAGGATTGGTGGAAACCGACCATGCCTTCCTGACTGCTGTGCCGCGCCGCTTTGGTTTTCACGGCACGCTGAAAGCCCCGTTCCGCCTCTCGCCCGATTATGAAATCGGCGAGTTGCAGTCCGCGCTCGACCGGTTCTGCCGGCGCATTCCCTCGGTCACCATTCCGGCCATGCGGATCGTGCCGATCCAGAATGCCTTCGCGCTGGTGCCCGAAGTGCCGCTGCCCGAACTCAATGATCTCGCCGCCGATTTCGTCACCGCCTTCGATATCTATCGCAGCCCGATGACCGATCTCGATCTGGCGCGGGGCGATATCGGGCGCTTCAACGGGCAGCAATTCGACAATCTGCGCAATTGGGGCCATCCCAATGTGTTCGACCAGTTCCGCTTCCATATGACGCTCACCGGCCCCATCGATGAGATGGAACGTGATCACGTCGCGCTGGTATTGCGCCGCCATTTCGGCGACCTTGCCAATGCGCCGCTGCATATCGGGCAAGTCGCCCTCTTCGTGGAGCCGGAGCCCAATGCTCCGTTCTTCGTCCATTCCTGCCACCAGTTCACCCCGCAACGCCGACGCAAGATTGCTTGATCAATGACTATGAATTCCACTGCCGAAACCGTTCTCACCAATGCCAGGATCGTCCTGGCCGACGAGGTCATCCAGGGCGCGATCCTGCTGCGCGACGGCGTCATTGCCGATATCAGCCCGGCTTCGGCGCATGGCGAGGATATGGATGGGGACCACATCATCCCCGGCCTTGTGGAACTCCATACCGATCATCTCGAGAACCATTATGCGCCGCGCCCCAAGGTGCGGTGGAACGCCATTGCCGCCGTGCAGGCGCATGACGCGCAGGTTGCCGCCTCCGGCATCACCACGGTCTTTGATGCCCTGCGCGTCGGCACCGACGAGCAGGCCGATATGGGTGACACCGAAATGCTGGTGCTGGCCGAGGCCATCGCCGCCGGCAAGGCATCGGACCGGCTGCGTGCCGACCACTTCATTCACCTGCGCTGCGAGGTTTCGGCGCCCGATTGCCTCGATGGCTTCCAGCGGCTGCAGAGCCATCCGCTGGTGCGGCTGGCCTCGCTGATGGATCACGCACCGGGGCAACGGCAATTCGCCAATCTCGATGCCTATCGGGTTTACTACCAAGGCAAGCTCAAGATGAGCGATCAGGCGCTGGCCGACTTTTCGGCACGCCGCATTCGCGATTCCGAAATGCATGCCGGGCCGCATCGTGCGGCTATCTCGCAGTTCTGCCAGGCCAATGGTATTGTGCTGGCCAGCCATGACGACGCCACGCTCGGCCATGTCGACGAAGCCATTGCGCAGGGCATCGATGTCGCCGAATTTCCCACTACGGTCGAAGCCGCCCGCGCCTCGCACCAGGCGGGCATGGCGGTGCTGATGGGCGCGCCCAATGTGGTGCGTGGTTCCTCGCATTCGGGCAATGTTTCGGCGCGCGAGCTGGCCGAAGCGGGCCTGCTCGACATTTTGTCGTCCGACTACATTCCGTTCAGCCTGTTGCAGGCCGCCTTCTCGCTGGGCGACAGCGTCGACGCCATCACCCTGCCCCATGCCGTGCGGCTGGTGTCCAAGCATCCGGCGGAAGCGGCAAGCCTGCATGACCGGGGCGAGATTGCCCAGGGCAAGCGGGCCGATCTGGTGCGCGTGCGCGTGCAGGATGGCGTTCCCATCGTGCGCACGGTGTGGCGCGAAGGAAACCGCGTCATATGACCTCGGACGCTTCTGGTAGCGGCGCCTTCGTCGCCGTCGTCGGCCCCAGCGGGTCGGGCAAGGATTCGCTGATCGAATTTGCGCGCCAGCGGCTTGCCGAAAGCGGCGAGTTCACCTTTGTCCGCCGCGTCGTCACCCGCCCGGCCGACCGCGCGGCAGAGGATCATGACAGCCTGAGCGAGCAGCAATTCGAAGCGCTCGCTCAGGCCGGCGGACTGGCCCTGCATTGGCATGCCCATGGCCTGCGCTATGGCCTGCCCCGCGCCATTGATGAGGATATTGCGGCCGGACGCGTCGTCATTGCCAATGTGTCCCGCCAGGTGATCGGGGAGGCAGTGGCCCGCTATCGGCGGGTGATGGTAGCGACCATCTCGGCCACGCCCGATATCATCGCCCGGCGCCTGGCCGCGCGCGGCCGCGAGGACGGGCAGGCCATCCGCCAGCGCCTGGCCCGCCAGGTCGATGCCGCCCATCCCGATGTCGAAAGCTGGCAGATCGACAATTCCGGCCCCCTGCAGGACGCCGGCGAGCGATTTGTCGGCCTGCTTCGGCAAGCCCTGGTGGAGCGGGTCTAAACCACAACGTCATTCCCGCGCAGGCGGGAATCCATTCTTTCTCTTCCGTCACAGTTTGAAGAGTGGATTCCCGCCTGCGCGGGAATGACGTCGTGGATATGGACGGGTTTGCCTAGACCTAAACCACCAGCTCCATCAAATCCGCCGGGAAGCGGGTCAGCGCGTAAAGCAGCGGCTTTCCGGCGAGGTCGGTATCGACGGCTTCCGACACCAGCAGGATGGCGCCGGGAGCCAGTTTCAGCGCCGCGGTTTCGTCGGCATCGGCGTGGCGGGCCGATATGCGCGTGCTGGCGCGGGCATAGTCGGCTATGCCGTAGCTGGCCAGAACCTTGGTGACCGAGGGCGTTTCGGCAAAGCGCGTGGCGAAATCGGGAAAGGCCGCATAGCCCAGCCAGAGGGTGGCGCGGGACATTGGCCGGTCGTCCGCCAATGCCACCGTCTCGATGCGCGTCACCTTGCTGCCGGCCCGCAGGCCCAATGCCGATGCGACATTGGCGGCCGCGTTTTCGAGCCGCGACGACAGCATGATGCGGGAGATCGTATTGGCCTGCCCGGCAAGGTTCTCCGAAAAGCGGGTGCGCTTGCCGATGCGATAGCTGACGCGCCGGGCCCGGTCGACAAAGCTGCCCCTGCCCTGTTCGGTGCGGATGACGCCTTCGGCCTGCAGAGCCGCGAGCGCCCGGCGGACGGTGTGCCTATTGGCCGAAAAGCGCTCGGCCAGTTCGGTCTCCCCGGGAAGCCTTTCCCCCGGCAGGCGCTTGCCGCCAACGATGTCGAGCCGGATGGCGTCGGCAATGCGCCGCCAGAGCGCAACACCGCTGAGATGGGAATCGGAAGCGGACATGATTTTTGTCATTGCAAATTCACACGGGGCGCCTAAGACCGGAATCAGGTTCTATGTTGTCTAGTTTATTAGACAAGTTGAGGCAAGCATGATGACGACAGAAGCAAGGCGGTTGGCATTGAATGCCCTGGCCGCGGCAGAGGGTGCGGCCCTGGCACAGCGCTGGACGGACTGGACCGGCAAGCCCGATTTCCGGGCCGTGCGCGGGCCCGAGACCGGGCTTGTCATGGTGCGCGGCCGCGCCGGCGGCGGTGGCGCTCCGTTCAATCTGGGCGAGGCGACCGTGAGCCGCGCGACTATCCGCCTCGAAAGCGGGGAAGTGGGGCACGGCTATTGCTTGGGTCGCGATCTCGAAAAGGCCCGGCTGATTGCGGTGTTCGATGCGCTGTTCCAGCGGGAACCCGAGCGCGTGGAAGCCGATGTGCTGGCTCCCCTGCGGACCAATGCCAGCCAGAACGACCAGCAGCGCCGCGAGGAGTCGGCTGCAACCAAGGTCGACTTCTTCACCATGGTACGAGGGGACGTCTGATGGACAATCTGGTGCTCGATGGCGGCTTTGCCGATCCGGTGATGCAGGCCCAGCAGGGCTTTCGCGCCATGATGAATGCCCTGGCCAATCCGGGAACAGTGCAGGACCTGGCGCTGGGCCTCACCCCGCCGGCCCCGCTCTCTCCCGAGCTGGCGGCCGTGCTGCTGACCTTGTGCGATCACGATACTGCCGTGTGGCTCGACGGTGCATTGGCGAGCGAAGCGGTAACGAACTGGCTACGCTTCCATATCGGTTCGCCCCTCACCACAGCGCCCGGCGAGGCCGCCTTTGCCGCGCTGGGCCAAGGCGCTGCGCTGCAGTTGAACGCCTTTTCGCTGGGCACCGACCTTTACCCCGATCGCTCGACGACGCTGGCCGTGGCGCTGGAAGCCCTGAGCGGGGGAGAAACGCTGGTGCTGAAGGGCCCGGGGATCGAGCATAGCATCGAGATTTCGCCCGTCGGCCTGCCCGAAGACTTCCTGCAGCAATGGGCCGAAAACGGCGCGCTGTTTCCGCGCGGCGTGGACCTGCTGCTGGTGGCAGGTGGCGCCGTGATCGGCCTGCCGCGGACAACCCGGATTTCGAGAAAGGACGCCTAGAATGTATGTGGCCGTAAAGGGCGGTGAAGCCGCCATTGCCAATGCCCAAGCCTTGCTGGCCGACCGCCGCCGGGGCGACCGGCAGGTTCCGGCGCTGGGTCTCGAACAGATCATCCAGCAGCTTGGTCTCGCCGTCGACCGCTGTATGGCTGAGGGCTCGCTCTATGACCGCGAATTGGCGGCGCTGGCCATCGTCCAGTCGCGGGGCGACCTGATCGAAGCGATCTTCCTGGTGCGCGCCTATCGCACCACCCTGCCCCGCTTCGGTTATTCGGTGCCGATCGATACCGGCAATATGCTCATCGAACGCCGCATTTCCGCGACGTTCAAAGATTTGCCGGGCGGGCAGATGCTGGGCCCGACCTTTGACTATACCCATCGCCTGCTCGATCCGGCCGTGGCCGAAGGCAGCGATGTCGCTGCGCCTATGCGGCGGCCTGCCGAGCCGGAAAAAGCGCCGCGCGTTACCGACCTGCTGGCCCATGAAGGGCTGATCGAGCCCGATTTCGGCGCCGATGGCGAAACCGAAGCCGGCGAGGTTGGCGACCTGACGCGCGAGCCGCTGCAATATCCGCTCAATCGCGACCTGCGGCTGCAGGCCCTGGCGCGCGGCGATGAAGGGTTCCTGCTTTCGCTGGCCTATTCGACGCAGCGCGGTTACGCGGGCACCCACCCCTTTGTCGGGGAAATCCGCCTCGGCGAGGTCGAGGTGGAGTTCGACATTCCCGAACTCGGCTTCGCCGTCAGCCTGGGACGCATCCGGGTGACCGAATGCCAGATGGTCAACCAGTTCAAGGGCTCGGCCAAGGTGCCGCCGCAGTTCACCCGCGGCTATGGCCTGGTCTTCGGCCAGTCCGAACGTAAGGCCATGTCGATGTCGCTCTGCGACCGGGCCCTGCGCGCCCGTGAATTCGGCCAGGATGTGGTGGCTCCCGCCCAGGACGAGGAATTCGTCATCGCCCATTCCGACAATGTGCAGGCGACCGGTTTCGTCGAACATCTCAAGCTCCCCCATTACGTGGATTTCCAGGCGGAGCTGGGCCTGCTGCGAGGCATGCGGGCCGAACATGATGCACAGAAGGAGGCGGCGGAATGAGCCTGATCCCGAGCTACAATTTTGCCTATCTGGACGAACAGACCAAGCGGATGATCCGGCGGTCCATCCTCAAGGCCATCGCCATTCCGGGCTACCAGGTGCCTTTCGCCAGCCGCGAAATGCCCATGCCCTATGGCTGGGGCACCGGTGGCGTCCAGGTCACGGCTTCGGTGATCGGTCCCGACGATGTGCTCAAGGTGATCGACCAAGGCGCCGACGACACGACCAATGCCGTCTCGATCCGGGCCTTCTTCGCCAAGGTGGCCAATGTGGCCACCACGACGCATACGGCCGACGCCACCATCATCCAGACGCGCCACCGCATTCCCGAACGGCCGCTCAAGGCCGGCCAGGTTCTGGTCTATCAGGTTCCGATCCCCGAGCCATTGCGCTTCCTCGAGCCGCGCGAAACCGAGACGCGCAAGATGCATGCGCTCGAGGAATATGGGCTGATGCATGTGAAGCTCTACGAGGACATTTCCCGGCACGGCCGCATCGCCACCACCTTCGCCTATCCGGTCAAGGTCGAGGGGCGCTATGTGATGGACCCCTCCCCCACGCCCAAATTCGACAATCCCAAGATGAACATGTCGCCGGCACTGCAATTGTTCGGCGCCGGGCGCGAAATGCGCATTTACGCCGTCCCGCCATTTACCGAAGTGGTGAGCCTCGATTTTGAAGATCACCCCTTCGAAATCCAGCACTTTACCGAGCCCTGCGCGCTATGCGCTGCTACCGGCGTCTACCTCGACGAGGTGATCCTGGATGACCATGGCGGGCACATGTTCGTCTGCTCGGACACCGACAATTGCGAAGAGCGCCGCGCGGCAGGACACCGCGGGCATTTGAGCGGCGAAGCGATGGAGGCAGCGGAATGAGCGAACAAGCTCTGCTGCGGGTCAAGGACCTCACCAAATATTACGGCACAAGGCTGGGTTGTACCGATGTGTCGTTCGAGCTGTGGCCCGGCGAAGTGCTGGCCATTGTGGGCGAAAGCGGTTCGGGCAAGACGACCTTGCTCAATTGCCTTTCGACCCATCTGGAGCCCAGCTCCGGCATTGCCGAATATCGCATGCGCGACGAGCAATGGCGCAATCTCTATGAGTTGAGCGAGGCCGAGCGGCGTTTCCTGATGCGGACCGATTGGGGTTTTGTCCACCAGAACCCCGCCGATGGGCTGCGCATGACGGTATCGGCCGGCGCCAATGTGGGCGAACGCCTGATGGCCGTGGGCGACCGGCATTATGGCCACATTCGCGAGACGGCAGTCGATTGGCTGGGCCGGGTGGAAATCGCCGCCGACCGGATCGATGATCAGCCGCGCTCCTTCTCCGGCGGCATGCGCCAGCGCCTGCAGATCGCCCGGAACCTCGTCACGTCGCCGCGCCTGGTCTTCATGGACGAACCGACCGGTGGGCTCGACGTATCGGTGCAGGCGCGCCTGCTCGATCTGCTGCGCGGGCTGGTGGGGGAACTGGGCCTGGCCGCCATCATCGTCACCCATGACCTCGCCGTGGCCCGGCTGCTGAGCCACCGCATGATGGTGATGAAGGATGGCCGCGTGATCGAAGCGGGGTTGACCGACCGTGTGCTCGACGATCCGCGCGAGCCTTATACGCAATTGCTCGTGTCGTCGATTTTGCAGGTGTGATCATGAGTGCCCTTTCTATCCGCAACCTCTCCAAGACCTTCACCATGCATCTGCGCGACGGGGTCGTCCTGCCGGTAGTGGAAAATGTCGAATTCGACGTCCATGCCGGCGAATGCGTGGTGCTGGGCGGCCCGTCCGGGGCGGGCAAGAGCTCCGTTCTCAAGATGGTCTACGGCAATTACGGCGTCGATAGCGGCTCGATCCTGCTGGCCCATGATGGCGCCGAAATCGACCTGGCAAAAGCCGATCCGCGGCTGGTGCTGACGCTGCGGCGTGACACCATCGCCTATGTCAGCCAGTTCCTGCGCACGGTGCCGCGCGTATCGGCGCTCGATGTCGTGGCCGAGCCCCTGGTGATCCGGGGCACGGACAAGGCCGAGGCGGTGGAGCGGGCCAAGGCCTTGCTGGCGCAGCTCAACCTGCCCGAGCGGCTGTGGTCCCTGCCCCCGGCGACCTTTTCGGGCGGCGAGCAGCAGCGCGTCAACATCGCCCGCGGCTTCATAACCGACCACAAGGTGCTGTTGCTGGACGAGCCGACCGCATCGCTGGACGCGACTAACAGGGCCGTGGTCGTTGAGATGATCGCCCGGAAAAAGGCCGCCGGCACGGCCCTGTTGGGTATTTTCCACGATGAGGATGTGCGCAACCAGGTAGCGGACCGCATCGTCGACGTCACCGCTTTTGCTCCGAGGATTGCAGCATGACCAAGCTGGGTATCGAACCCCATATCCACGCCACGGCCCATGTGCGGGAATCCACGCTGGGCCGCTATACCGAGGTGGGCGCGGGCTGCACCTTGTCCCATTCCACGCTGGGCGATTATTCCTACTGCGTCAGCAATACCCAGATCGCCTATAGCGATATCGGCAAATTCGCCAATATCGCGGCCCATGTGCGCATCTATGCCAGCATGCACCCGATGGAGCGGGCGTCCCTGCACCACTTCACCTATCGCTCGGCCTGGTATTTCGAGGGCGAAGAGGACGACCAGGATTTCTTCGACTGGCGGGCGGGCAGCCGCATCACCATCGGCCACGACACCTGGATCGGGCATGGTGCCGTGATCATGCCAGGCGTCAAAATCGGCAATGGCGCGATCATCGGCTCCAATGCCGTGGTGACCAAGGACGTGGCCGACTTCGCCATTGCCGTCGGCGTGCCGGCGCGGACGATCAGGCAGCGGTTCAGCGATGATGTGGCTGGGCGGCTGGACCGGCTGGCGTGGTGGGACTGGGACCACGAACGGCTGCACCAGGCGCTACCGGATTTCCGCAAGCTGGGTGCGGAAGGGTTCTTGGAGAAGTATGAGGGGGCTTGGGCCCTATCATAATCACCGGGTCATTCCGGCGTAGGCCGGAATCCATGCTGAAGACCATCAGCCACATCCAATGTTTGGATAGCCTTCAGCATGGATCCCGGCCTTCGCCGGGATGACGTTGTGGGTAAAACGGTATTGTGCCCAAAAGTCCGTTCACCCATTGCCTCTCCCTCGGGCTCGACCCGAGGGCCACTCGCCACTTGTGCCGGGCTGAGAAAGGCCCTCCGGTCAAGCCCGAGGGAGGCGATTGTGGGGTGGGAGCAATCGAAACACTCGCCAGCGTCGAGAGGGACAGATCGAGCCTGCATCTCGCTACACCCGCCGCATCAGCACCTCCCCCTTGATGGGGGGAGGCTGGGAGGGGGTGTTGAGAGCCCCTACCCTCGGTTTACTGCGCAGCGATGGCCTCAGCCCCCGACAACCCCGCCAATTTCCGCGCCCGTTCAAGGCAGGCAGCCTGCTCATTGCGGTAGCGGTGGCCGATTTCCATCATCAGCACCGTGTCGGGCAGGAAATCGAGTTCAGCGAAGATGCTGTCCCAGTCGATATCGCCCCAGCCCAGCGGCATGTGCAGGTCGCCAATGCCCATGGCCGTATTTTCCTGCGGGAAGAAGGCCTTGTAGAAGCCCTGGGGGCGGCCGAAGCTGTCATGGACATGCAGATGCCCGGTGACCGGGGCCATGGCCGCGATCTGCTCGCGGAAATTGAGGCCCTTATAGGTGCTTTCGATATAGGCATGGCTGAAGTCGATCAGCGCCACCACATTGGGGTGGTTCACCGCCTTGACGGTCTCGGCGACCTCGGCCGGCGTCTGGCGATATTGGCCGGGCTCGGTGGTGAAGATGTTTTCGAGCGCGATACGCACATTGTAGGGACGGGCGAAGTCGGCCAGTTCGGTCAGGGCTTCGCGCTCGCGCTGGTCGGCGCCGGCACGCTCGGCAAGCTGGTCGGCGCGCAGGGCGCCGCCATGCTGCACCAGAATGCCCGAGCCGACACGGTCACAGAGCTGCACCAGCGCCTTGGCGGCGTCGAGCTGATAACGCTGGGTGGCCGGGTCCATGAAATTGGACGAGACCAGGCCGTGCACGGTGTAGCGGAAGTCGAACTGCTTGGTGAGGGAAACGAGCCGCTCGGCCCGTTCCTCGATGATGCGGCCGCCGCTGATCAGATCGATGGCGGTCAGGGCCAGCTCGACAGTGTCGACGCCCATATCGGCGAGGCGGCGCAGATCGGCTTCGAGGCTATCGAGTTCGCCGTCGGTGGAGCCGGAATTGAACCCGGTCGCGGTAATGTTGCTCATGTCAGTCTCCGTTGGTTCAGGCGGTCGCGAATTGGTCATTGGCGGCGTGCTGGCCGGGGCGCGTCTCGATGCGGCGGCCAGTGGTATTGTCGAAGAGATGCAGGTCGGCTTCGGCAAGCGCGAAATGCACCGGCATGCCAGTGCCAAGCGCGTCAGTGCCATTGTCGACCGCAACGATACGGCTGCCTTCGGTATCGGCATAGATGAGGCGGGCGGCGCCCAGCTCTTCGATATAGTCGACGACGGCGGGGAGAGCTCCCTTGGTGCCGGCGGCGACGCGGCGGACCGATTCAGGACGCACGCCCAATGCGACATCGCGGCTGGTTACGTGGCCGGCAATGGCAGGCAGGTGGATCATGCCGCCCTTGCCGTGGCGGAAATTGCCGTCTTCGCCGAACCAGCCATTGATGAGGTTCATGGCCGGCGAGCCGATGAAATCGGCGACGAAGCGGCTGGCGGGATGGTGATAGACCTCCGAGGGCTTGCCGATCTGCTCG
This sequence comes from Devosia yakushimensis, assembly GCF_030159855.1. NCBI lineage: Bacteria > Pseudomonadati > Pseudomonadota > Alphaproteobacteria > Hyphomicrobiales > Devosiaceae > Devosia > Devosia yakushimensis. The sequence continues at coordinate 2,100,599 of NZ_BSNG01000001.1, forward strand.
ACCACGCCCGAATTCATGATGATCAGCCGGTCGGCCAGGGTCATGGCCTCGGTCTGGTCATGCGTCACGAAAACCGAGGTGACGCCGAGGCTGCGATGCAGGTTGCGCACTTCGGCGCGCATGGCCACGCGCAGCTTGGCATCGAGGTTGGAGAAGGGTTCGTCGAACAGGAACACCTTGGGCTCGCGCACCATGGCACGGGCCATGGCGACGCGCTGGCGCTGGCCACCGGAGAGCTCGCCAGGACGGCGGTCCAGATAGGGCTCCAGGCTCACCGATTTGGCGACCTTCATGACCCGCTCTTCCCGCGCGGCCTTGGGCATTTTGGCGACCTTGAGCGAATAGCCGATATTCTGGCGCACCGTCATATGCGGGTAGAGCGCATAATTCTGGAACACCATGGCGCAGCCGCGCTCACGCGGTTCGAGCTTGTTCACAACGCGGTCGCCGATGGCGATCTCGCCGCCGGAAATCTCTTCGAGCCCGGCAATCATGCGCAGCAATGTCGACTTGCCGCAGCCCGATGGCCCGAGGATGACGACGAACTCACCCGCTTCGATCTCGGCATCGACGCCATGGATCACTTCGTTCTTCTGGTAGACCTTCTTTACGGCCCTGATGGAAATTTGGGACATAGGCTTGTCTCCGATCACTTGTCGCGGGAAATGAGGCCACGCACGAACCAGCGCTGCATGAAGGCAACGACCAGGAGCGGGGGCAGCATGATGATGAGGGCGCCGGCCATGGTGACGTTCCAGTCCGGCGTACCGTTCATGTTGGGGATGAGGGCCTTGAGCTGCATGACCACGGTGCCGAAATTGGCGCGGTCGGTAGTGATGAGCAGCGGCCAGAGATAGGAGTTCCAGCTGCCCACGAACATGATGGTGGCGAGCGCCAGCATATTGGTGCGCGACAGCGGGATCAGCACGTCCCAGAAAAACTCCATGGCGCTGGCGCCATCCATCTTGCTGGCTTCTGCCAGCTCGTCCGGAATGGTCATGAAGAACTGGCGGTAGAGGAAGGTGCCGGTCGCAGTAGCCACAAGCGGCAGGATGAGGCCGGCATGGGAATTGAGCAGGTTCCAGTTGAGCGCGATCTGGATGCCCGAGAGCTGCTGCACCAGCCAGGTGATGCCGAAAGTGTCGAGGATGACCTGGAACGGCAGCAGGGCATTGGCGGCGATGGAATAGGTCGGCACGATACGCACTTCGAGCGGCAGCATCAGCGTGATGAAGATCAGCCAGAAGCAGATCATGCGCGCCTTGAAGTTGAAGAACACGATGGCAAAAGCCGACATGGCCGCCAGCGTGATCTTGCCCACGGTCACCCCGATGGCGACGATGAAGCTGTTGACCATTTTGGGGCCGAGATCGGCACGGGCCCAGGCTTCCTGGAGATTGATCCAGAGCTGGTCGCTCGGCAGCAAGCTGATCGGCACGCGGCTGACTTCCTGCAGGGACTGGCTGGCGGCCACGATGACGATCCAGAACGGCAGGACGACGATGACGAGGCCGACAAGCATCGCGAAATAGGTGAGCGCGTCGAAGAATGGGGAGCGTTCGATCATGAGCCGGTCCTCAATTGTAGTGAACGCGGCGTTCGACCCATTTGAACTGGACGAACGTCAGGGAGATGACGAGGAGCATGAGGATGATCGACTGCGCCGCGGCGCCCGAGTAATCGAGCCCTTTGAAGCCATCGATATAGATCTTGTAGACCATCACTTCGGTCTGCCCGATCGGGCCGCCTTCGGTCATGGTGTCGATGAGGCCGAAGCTGTCCGTGAAGCTCGAAATGATGTTCATGATGAGCAGGAAGAAGGCCGTTGGCGCGATCAGCGGCAGCTGCAAATCCATCATGCGCTGGAACGGACGGGCACCATCCATGGCGCCGGCTTCGCTCAGCGATTTGGGGATCATCTGCAGGGCAGCCAGGAAGAAGACGAAATTATAGCCGATGCCGAGCCAGGCGTGGCAGATGATGACCATGGCCAGGGCATGGGCGGCGTTGGTCGCAGGGTCCCAGATGCCGGGCCATATCGTGTTGATGCCGCCGATCAGCCCCGCCTCGGGCGAAAAGATGAAGCGGAAGGCGACGCCTGCCGCCGGAGCCGCAATGGCATAGGGCCAGATGAAGACTGACTGGAAGAGCTTGGTGCCCTTGAGCGCACGATCGACGAAACTGGCCAGGGTCAGCGCGACGAGCATGGACAAGCCAGTGGCGGCAAGGGCGTAGAACGCCGAGCGCAGCACGGTGGCCCAATAGCGGTTGTCGCGGAAAATATAGAGGAAATTGTCAAAGCCCGCCCAGGCATTGCCGCCGCCCCAGGGCTGTTCGAGCGTGAAGGCCCAATAGAGCGCCTGTGAGGTCGGCCAGTAGAAGAACACCAGCACCAGGATGAGTTGCGGGCCGATCAGCAGCCAGGGCAACACCTTGTTGCGGTATACCGCGCGTCGTTCCATGGGGAGCGTATTCCTTGTTTGCTAAGCCGGATACGCCCGGGCGGTAAGCCGCCCGGGCGTCGTTTCGATCAGGACGATCAGGGGAGCTGCTGACCCTTGTAGGTCTGCTCGAACTTGCGCAGGATTTCGTTCGAACGGGCAGCGGCTTCGTCGAGCGCGGTCTGCGGATCGACACCGTCAAAGATCACCGACTGCATGGCCTTGGCGACTTCCAGACGCACGGCGCCGAAATTGCCCAGGCGGATGCCGCGGCTGTTTTCGCCCGGCGGGGTATAGGTCAGCGATTCAATGGCCAGTTCGCGGCCCTTGTAGGGAGCAGCGTCGTAGAAGCCCGAAGACTTCATCGAGTCAAAGCCCGAATTGGTAACCGGGATGTAGCCGGTATTGGTCGACCACCACAGGGCCTGTTCCGGGGTCGCGATGAAGTTGTAGAACGCAGCGGCGCCCTTGTATTCTTCTTCCGACTTGCCCTTGAGGGTCCACAGAGCTGCGCCACCAACGACGGAATTCTGACGCTCGGTACCTTCCCAGATGGGGAGCATGGCGACTTCCCAATGCACGCCTTCAGCGGCCTGCTTGGCGAAGCTGCCGTGGTCGGCGATCGAGGTCGAGGTGACCTGGCAATCGCCGGCGGTGAAGGCTTCGTTGGCGGTCTGGCCGGTGGCCTTGGACTTGTTGACGAACAGGCCTTCATCGAACATGCGCTTGTAGAAGGTCAGCTGATCGACAAACTTGCCCTGGTTGAAGGTGACTTCGGCATTGAGGCCACCATAGCCGTTGCCAAGCGTGGCGACGGGCTGGTTGTGGATGACCATGAACTGTTCCCACCACTGCCAGGTGCCGGCCGGGTCCATGCCTACGGGGCAATCGTAACCGGCTTCCTTCATCTTGCGGGCAACGTCTTCGACCTGTTCCCAGGTGGTCGGCAGACCTTCGAAGCCAACGGCCTTGAGGGCGTCGGTGTTGTAATAGATCATTGCCGTCGAGGAGTTGAACGGCATGGCCAGCATTTCGCCCTTGGAATTGGCGAAGTACGAAGCGATACCCGAGAAATAGTTATCCCACTGGATCTCGTAGCCGTTCTGCTCCATCAGCTCGCGAACCGGCAGGAAAGCGCCGGAGAGCATCAGGTCGACAACGCCGCCATCGGAAATCTGGGTGATGGTCGGCTGCTTGTTGGCGCGGAAGGCCGCAATGGTGTTCTGCAGGTTGTTTTCGTAGTTTTCCTGGCTCACGCAGACGATTTCATAATCGGCCTGCGACGCATTGAAGGCCTTGCAGACGTCTTGCACGCGTTCGCCAAGGTCACCGCTCAGGCCATACCAGAATTCGAATTTGGTCGCGGCAGAAGCTGGCGCTGCGGCGGTAAGCGCGCTTGCGGCCAGAGCTGCACCGAACAGCCATTTGCTTGTCATTTGGGAGTCTCCGGGAATGGGTTGCGCTCGTGAAAGCGGCGCGACTCCTAGACTCGGTGGTTGACGGAATGACTGCGTTGCGGTGACGGTACGGTGACATTGCACAGCTGTGCGACGGATGAGGGAAGTTTCCTCGGGATACCCCCTCCTAGCCTCCCCCTATTAGGGGGAGGGACCGCCCAGCGGCTAAAACTCGATCCAGTTTCAAAAGTGGAGAAATCCCTCCCCCAGGGGAGGCTAGGAGGGGGTAACCACGGCAGCCAGTCCCTGCCCCAACGTCATTCCCGCGCAGGCGGGAATCCATTCTTCTCGTGTCATCGAGGCAGGAAAGAATAGATTCCCGCCTGCGCGGGAATGACGCTGTGGATGGCTGAGACCTCATGGTGAGCTTGTCGAACCACGAGGTCGAGCGAGTGGAGGCAGGCGTGCCACGACCTCGTCCCCCGCCTTCGCGCGGGCAGGCCCTTCGGCAGGCTCAGGATGAGGTCTAGTGGGGCCGATCGGTCCTACTGCCCTCAGTCAAAGAACCCCGCATCCTCTTCCTTCAGATACGGCTTTGCTGCCTTGGCGTCGATATCAAGCCCCAGCCCTGGCCCCGGTAGCAGATCGACCATGGAATTGTTGACGATGCGGCCACTGGGCAGGCCCGTCACGATATCCTCCCACCACGGGTCGGACGCGCTGGGATATTCGAAGGCGATGTAATTGGCCGGTAGCGTAGCGCAGACATTGATGAGCGCACCCAGCCCCAGCAGTCCATTGGCCGTGCCGTGCGGGGCCATCATGATGGAATGCATATAGGCGTGCTCGGCCACCCATTTCAGCTCGGCAATGCCCCCGATATCGGCCGGATCGGGGCCAACGACGCGCACCGCCTGGGTTTCGATCAGTTCCTTGAAATTGTGGCGCAGATAGATCTGCTCGCCGGTATGGATGGGCGTCGAGGTAGACGTTGTCAGTTCGCGATAGGCCTGTGAATTGACCCACGGCACATAATCGCCGGTCAGCATGTCCTCCAGCCACATCAGGTTGTATTTCTCCACCGCCTGGGCAAAGCGGATGGCGTCGGGCAGGAACCAGCCTGGGCCGCAATCGAGCGCCAGGCTCACCTTGTCGCCCAGCACTTCCTTCATGGCGATGACGCATTCGAGCATGTGGTTGAACGCGTGCTCGCTGATCTGCCCCTGGTCCATGGCGCCGTGATAGGCCGGCGGCTGGGTCACGCCATAGTGGAAGTCGTCCACGGTGCGCTTCATATTGGAGTGGAAGCTGATGCCCTGCTTGACCATGAAGAAATTCTCGGGCCGCTCCTTCATCCATTTGACGTCGGCGGCATAGTCTTCCGGCTTGTCGCCGGTGCGCTTCTGACGGATCGAGCCGTTATAGACGCGCACCTTGTCGCGAACCTTGCCGCCGAGCAGCTTATAGGCCGGAACGTTTGCCGCCTTGCCGGCAATGTCCCAAAGCGCATGCTCGATGGCGCTGACGGCCGCGCCATAGGGCTTGAAGCTGCCGCGCTGACGGATTTTCAGCATGACGCGCTCGACGTCTGTGGGGTCCTCCCCAATCAGCGCCTCGCGGAAATGCAGCACCCAGGGTTTTAGGTAGGGCTTGGTGTATTCGACTTCGCCCAGGCCGTAGAGACCTTCATCGGTGACGATGCGGACGATTGGATGTTTGCCAATGACGGCACAGCGCAGATCGGTGATTTTCATGGGATTGCCTATTTCACTGACGAGAAGGCGGTCGGAGTTAGTAGCTGGTTGGAGATATTGGCGAGGATCGGCCCGTCGCGCTCGGAATCGTCCCGAACCTTGAGCCACGCCGGATCGGTGACGAAGGCCGTCCACTTCGCTTCACGCTCGGCCAGCGTTTCCCAGGCGATGAAATAGGTCAGCCGATTGTTGCTTTCACCGACCGCAGTGGTGAAGAAGCCGGCCTGGCGAATGCCGTGCTTGTCCCACAGCCCCAGCGTGTGGTCGTTAAAGCGCTTGAGCAGCGCCGGCATGCGGCCGGGGAGGCACTCGTAGAGTCTCAGTTCGTAGATCATGGTTCTTCCTTGTTCACCTTTCCCTCATAGGGAGAGGTGAAGCCTCAGCTCCAGGTGCGGTCCCAGGAATATTCCTGATCCCAGCGGTCGGTGGGCTGCCAGATGCCGGTGACACCCTCCTGCAGGTGTCCGGCGATGACCTCGTCGACGACGTCGTCGATGCCCAGGCCCGGCTTGTCCGGCACGGTGATGAAACCATCCTTGACCAGCGGTTTGGGCAGGCCGGTGACGATGTCATCCCACCAGGGCACTTCGACGCTGTGATATTCGAGCGCCATGAAGTTTTCCGTGGCGATGGCGACATGGGCTGCGGCCATGGCGGCGATCGGGCTTTCGGCCATATGGATGGCCATGGCGATGCCATGTTCCTGCGCCGCGTCGCCGATCTTCTTGGTTTCGAGGATGCCGCCCGAGGTCAGCAGATCAGGGTGGATGACCGAAATGCCTGATTTCAGCAGCGGCTCGAAGCCTTCCTTGAGGTAGATGTCCTCACCCGTGCAGATCGGCACGGTGGTTGCCTCCTGCAATTGCCGATACTGGTCGGCATATTGCCAGGGGATCACGTCTTCCAGCCAGGCCGGCACGTATTTCTCGATGCGCCGCGCCAGGCGGATGCCGTTCTGCAGCGAGATGTGGCCGACATGGTCGATGGCCAGCGGAATTTCGTAGCCGATGACCTCGCGCACCTCGTGAATATACTGCTCGAGCAGATCGATGCCTTTTTCGGTGAAATGCAGGCCGCTGAAGGGATGACGCACATTATGCGTGTCATAGACAGCGTTGCGGGCGCGGCGGTCTTCCATGGTCTTGACCGGGCCGCGGCCGGGATGGATGCGGTAGCCTTCGAGCGAGCCGGCCGGGGCGACGACGGCGCCGGGCACATCGGCGATCTGCATCAGGCCGAGATCCATCTTGAGGAAAGTGAATCCAAGATTCATGCGTTCCTTCAGCCGCTTACCGGTTTCGGTGCCGCTCGGCTTGTCGGCATCGGTATCGCAATAGCAGCGCACCCTGTCGCGGAACTTGCCACCGAGCATCTGGTAGATCGGCACGCCATAGGCCTTGCCCACCAGGTCCCAGAGCGCGATCTCGACTGCCGATACGCCCCCGCCCTGCCGGCCATGGCCGCCAAACTGCTTGATGCGGCGGAATAGCCGGTCGACATCGCAGGGATTTTCCCCCAGCAGCCGGCTCTTGAGCATCAGCGCATAGGTCGCGCTGGCGCCATCGCGCACCTCGCCCAGGCCGACAATGCCCTGGTTGGTGTAGATCTTGATCAGGGCCGAGGTGAACGGCGCGCCGACAATCTCGGCGACGCGCAGATCGGTGATCCGCAATTCGCTTGGTCGCGAACTGGTGCGAACATTATTCTCAATAGTCTCGGCGGCCTCCAAAGTGGTCGTCATCAATTCCCCTCCTCTGAAAATGTGATGTTACGTCAAAGGCTTGCGTGCTCCCGTGGCGCGGGCCAGGCGCATATGCTCGATAATGTGGCGGCCCGACCCCTCGACATGAGCGGCAATGACAGCGGCGGCACGATCGGCGTCCTGCGCGCGGATCGCCTCGATCAGCTCGCGGTGCTCCCGCAGCACGGCGGCACGGCGGCCGAGCGAAGTGGGAAAGCGCCGGCTGATGGCGCGCAGCACCTCGCGGTGGCGCCACCACAGGTCGGCGGCGTGGCGATTGTAGTGCCGGTCATAAATGACCTGGTGGAAGACCGTATCGAGCTGGCCGTGGCGGCTGGGGTCGGCGAAATTCAGCTCCTCGATTTCGCGTTGCACCGCTTCGAGCTGGGCGATATCGGCCTCGGTGACGATGCCGACGAACCAGCGCGTCAGCGCCGGCTCGATCAATGCGGCGATCTCGATGATGTCGCGTACGAAATTCTCGTCGATCGGCCGCACCCGGGCGCCGCGATGGGGCTCCATCACCACGAAATCCTCGCCCCGCAGCTGCTGCAGCGCTTCGCGGATGGGATTGGTGGAGGTGCCGTAGCGCTCGGCCAGGTCGGCAATCTTGAGGCGTTCATTGGGCCCGAGCTTGCCCGAAATGATGTCTTCCCGGATCAGCTCGTAGATAGAAGCTGGCACGGGTTCGACATCGATCGTGGCGGCAGGCTGAGTATCCATGGCTGCCTTGTTTATGTGCAGTCGCTACACAAGCCAAGGGGTCTTGCACATCAAAATCTAAAAATAATGTACGATCCAATCATTATTGACAGACAAGTTTCAGTCTGGAACTGTCTTGTATGGGAGACACGGAGAAACCGGCCCCACGGCGCGGAGACACCGGAGCAAGCAGGTTCCCCGCACCAGCTCTGACTATGAGGAGGCGCAGCTGATGCTGCGAGGGAAGCCCAGGTTCGGCCGAGGGGGCCGGACGGTCTTCCGCATGTGAGGAGGACTATCAATGACGAATTCGCAGGGCTCGCTTTATCGTCGGCGGGCGCTTGGCTATGCCATGGCGGCGCTGACCAGCGCATCGCTGATGTCGAGCACGGTCTATGCCCAAAGCGTGGACCTCAGCCAGTGGTCGCCCGAATATATCCGCTCGATCGCGGGCACCGAGACGTTCGACACGGCCGGCCATTGCGCCGAGGTGGTGCCGCTCGATTATACCGGGCGCCTCACCTATTGGTGGACCGGCCCCACCGAGGCCTCGCCCAAGATCGAGCACGACATCAACAACGCCTTCTGGGAAGCCTGGTCCAAGACCTATCCCAATATCGAAACCGATGCGCAGAACATCGACTACAACCAGCTGCTCGACCGGCTGCGCACCACCCTGCTCGGCAATGCCGGGCCGATGGTGATCCGCCTGCAAATCCTGGGCGGGGTGGAATTTGCCTCCAAGGGCTATTTCCAGCAGCTCAAGCCCGAGGATATCGGCTACCCCACCGCGGATTTCTGGCCGGGCGCCATGAAATCGGTGACCTGGGACGGGGCGACCTATGGCGTGCCCACCAATAACGAAACCATGGCCCTGATCTGGAATGCCGACATCTTCAAGCGGGCCGGGCTCGACCCCGAAAATCCGCCGGCAACCTGGGACGATGTCGTCACCTATTCCAAGAAGATCCACGACGAATTGGGCATTTCCGGCTATGGCCTCGTCGCCCGCCAGAATGCCGGCAATACGCCGTTCCGCTTCATGCCCCAGCTCTGGGCCTTTGGCGGCGGCGCGCTCGACGAAGCCGAGGCGACGCCGACCTATGCCGAGTCCGAACTCGACAATGAAGGCGCGGTGGCGGCCCTGCAGGCGGCTTATGACATGTATGTCCGCGACAAGTCGGTGCCCACTTCGGCCCTGACCAATACGCAGAACGAGAACCAGGCGCCGTTCATCGCCGGCCAATTGGCCATGATGATCGCGCACCCCTCCGAATATGCCAAAATGGTGGACCTGGCGGGGCTGGCGACCGGCGCTGACAAGGAGATCGCCGATACGGTGGTCGCCAATATGCGCTATGGCCTGATCCCCGAAGGCCCGGCCCGCCGCGCGGTGGTGTTCGGTGGCTCCAACATGCATTTCGTCAACCCCGAATATGTCGAGGGCGGGTTCGATGAGATGGCAGCCAAGGCCTTTGCCTGCTTCTGGAACAGCCCCGAATGGTCGACCAAGCTGGCCTGGACGGGCTCCAATCCGGGGAACCTGGCCGGTTTCAAGACCGAATGGATGAAGGAACGTCTGGACACTATCAAGTTCCTCGACGTCACCACATCCATGCTGCCCAGCGGCATCCCCTTCCCGGTCATTCCCGAAGCGACCGAGATCATGAACATCATCGTTCCCGACATGCTGCAAAACGCCCTGACGGAACGCATGACAGTCGAGGAAGCGGCGGCCGATGCCGCGGCCAAGGTGGATTCCCTGCTCGGCGGTGGCCTCTAGCTTCCAAGCTCAAACCGGCGGCATCAGCTGCCGCCGGTTCCTAGCCTTGATATGAAAGGACGAGCCCTGTGAGCATCGCGACGGGACAGGCCACGGTCATGGCCGGAATCACGCGCAAGCGCCGCGGAATACTAAGCCGCATCATCGCGCATCGAACCGACTATCTCTATGTGCTGCCGGCGCTGATCGTGATGCTGGTGGTGATCGCCTTCCCCATCTACTACACGATCGAATTGAGCTTCTTCCGCACGCCGCCCAACCTGCAGATGCGGGACAAGATCTGGACCGGGTTCAGCAATTATTCGACGGTTCTCAATTCCTCGGTTTTCCACGAGGTCACCATCCAGACCATCATCTGGACCTTGGCCTCCACCTTCTTCGCCTTCCTGCTCGGCCTGGGCGCAGCGCTGGCGCTGCATCGCGAATTTGTCGGCCGTGGGCTGCTGCGGGCCCTGCTGCTGATCCCCTATGTGATCAGCGCGGTGGCAGCATCCTATGTGTGGAAATGGCTCTACCATTCCGATTTCGGCGTCATCGGCGCATTGGCCGTGCAGCTGGGCATTACCAGCGAACCGATCAATTTCCTCGATAACCGCCAGACGGTCCTCGCCTCGCTGATCGTGGTCAATATCTGGAAGGAATTTTCCTTCGCCATGGTGATGCTGATGGCCGGGCTGCAAACCGTGCCCGATCAGCTCCATCGCGCCGCGCAGGTCGATGGCGCCAATACCTGGGATCGGTTCTGGCACGTCACCTTCCCCCATCTCAAGGGCGTGTCCATGGTCACGATCCTCTTGCTGATGGTGGCCAATTTCAATTCGTTCATCATCCCCTTCGTGATGACCGGCGGCGGCCCAGCCGATGCCTCCCATATCTGGATCACCCATATCTACCAGCTCGCCTTCGGGCGGCAGCAATGGGGCGTGGCCTCGGCCTATGCGGTGATCCTGTTCATCGTGATGATGGCGTTCGGCTACTTCTACGTGAAGGCACTGACACGCGGCGACGAAGACCGGGCGGGAGGCTGAGCCATGGCTGTGATTTCCGAAAATGTCATCCGCCCCGTGGTCAAGAAGCCCATCGATTGGTGGCGCTGGGCCGGGCGGGCGTTCCTGACCTTCCTGCTGCTGTTCACCGTCCTGCCCATGGCCTGGATGGTGCTGACATCGGTCAAGTCGCAATTCGCGGCCATGCAATATCCGCCGCAATGGTGGCCGACCGAGCCGACCCTGAACAATTATTTCAAGCTGCTCGACCCCAATAGCCGCGTTGGCTCGGAATTCCTGCGCTACTTCTGGAACAGCTTTTATGTCTCGCTACTGACCACCATCCTGGGCGTCGTCGTAGCGGTGCCGGCGGCCTATGCCTTTTCACGCTTCCGCTTTCCGGGCCGCAACTTCATGTTCTTCGCCGTGCTGGTGCGCAACATGTTCCCGGCCGTGGTGTTCCTTATGCCGCTCTTCCTGCTGATGCGCTGGATGGGCCTGATCAATACCCATGGCTCGCTGATCCTGACCTATCTCACCTTCGGCCTGCCGCTCTCGATCTGGCTGCTCAAGGGGTTCTACGACAATATCCCGATCCAGCTCGAACAGGCGGCGCGCATCGATGGCGCCACGCGCTTCCAGGCGTTCCTGCTGATCGTCATGCCGCTCTCGACGCCGGGCATCATCGCCACATCCATCTTCTCGTTCATCGGCGCCTGGAACGAATATGTCTATGCCTACACCTTCCTGTCCCGCGACAGCCAGATGACGCTGCCGGTGGGCATCCAGCGCTTCTTCACCGAATTTGCCACCGACTGGCCGGGGCTGATGGCGGCGACGTTCATGATGAGCGTGCCGGTCGTCGTGCTGTTCCTGGTCCTGCAGAAGTATTTCGTGCGTGCCCTCACCGAAGGCGCCGTCAAACATTAGGAGAGACTGATGGCCGAGGTGGTCCTTAAAGACGTCATGAAAAACTACGGCAATGTCTACGCCGTCAACAATGTGTCCTTCACCGTCGAGCATGGCGAATTCGTCGCGCTGGTGGGCCCTTCGGGCTGCGGCAAGACGACGACGCTGAACCTGATCGCGGGGCTGATCCCCATGTCGGGCGGCGATATTTCGATTGGCGACCGCATCGTCAACGAGCTCGATCCCAAGGATCGGGACATCGCCATGGTGTTCCAGAATTACGCGCTTTACCCCAATAAGACCGTGTTCAAGAACCTGGCCTTCCCCCTGCAGATGCGCAAGCTTCCCAAGGCGGAGATCGAGCAGAAGGTGAACGCCGCGGCCAAGCTGCTCGACATCAGCCACCTGCTCGACCGCAAGCCGCGCGAGCTGTCAGGCGGCCAGCAGCAGCGCGTCGCGCTGGGCCGCGCCCTGGTGCGCGATCCGGCGGTGTTCCTGATGGATGAACCGCTCTCCAATCTCGATGCGAAGCTACGCGTGCAGATGCGCAGCGAGATCAAGCGCTTCCACCACAACCTCAATGCCACCGTGGTCTATGTGACCCATGACCAGCTCGAGGCCGTCACCATGGCCGACAAGATGGCGGTGATGAACGGCGGGTTGCTGCAGCAATATGACTCGCCGGCCAATGTCTTCGCCAATCCGGTCAACACCTTCGTCGCCAGCTTTGTGGGCAGCCCGGCCATGAGCCTGATCCCGCTCGATGTCGTCACCAAGGGCACCGAGGCATCCCTGCGCAGCCCCGACGAAGGCTGGGAGCTGCCGCTTTCGGCATTCAATGCCCGAAAGGCTAATGCCTCCAGCAATGGCAAGGTGGTGCTGGGTGCGCGGCATTCGACGCTCAAGCTGCATAAAGAGGCCGCGCCCGGCGCGGTGCCCGGCAAGGTCTATACGGTCGAGCCCACCGGCGACGTCACCTTCGCCCAGGTCTTCATCAGCGGCGCGGTGGTCAATATCAGCCTCGACCCATCCGTCGCGATCTCGCCGGACGAACCGGTATGGATCGAATTCGATCAGGAGCGCCTGCACCTGTTCGATGGGGCAACCACCATGGCCCTTCAGGCCGCCTGAGTATCATCGATGAAAATCACTTCTATCACCCCCTACCCCACCTGGGTCGGCACGCGGAACCAGCTCATCGTCAAGGTGGAGACCGACGAGGGCATTTATGGCTGGGGCGAAAGCGGGCTTTCCGGCCGCGAAAAGGCCGTGGCCGGCGCCATCGAGCATTATCGCGAATTCCTGATCGGCCGCGATCCCATGGCCATCGGCGCTTTGTGGCAGGAAATGTATCGCAGCCAGTATTTCGAGGGCGGCCGCGTGCTCACCGCCGCGATCTCGGCCATCGACATCGCCCTGCATGACATCAAGGGCAAGGCGCTGGGCGTGCCGGTCTATCAATTGCTGGGCGGCAAGCAGCGCAACCATATCCCCACCTTCGCCACCACCAAGGGGCCGTGCGGGCCCGAAATGATCGAGCAGGCCAAGGAGCTGATGGCGCTGGGCTGGAATGCCATCCGCCTGTTCCCGGCCGAACATGGCAACAAGAATATCTACGAGCCGCGCGAGAGCATCGCCGAAACCGCCAAATGGTGCATCAAGACGCGCGAGGCGCTGGGCGAAGCCGTGGTGCTCGGCGTCGACTACCACCACCGCCTCTCGGTGGCGGAAGCGGCCAGCTATTGCCAGAAAATGCCCTCCGGCACGCTCGACTTCCTCGAAGAGCCGATCCGCGACGAGACGCCCGAGGCCTATGAAGCGCTGCGGAAAATGACTGATGTGCCCTTCGCCATCGGCGAGGAATTTTCCAGCAAGTGGCAGTTCCTGCCCTATATCGAGCGCGACATCCACCAGTTCAACCGGATCGACGTCTGCAATGTCGGCGGCTTGACCGAGGCCATGAAGGTGGCCGGCTGGAGCGAGGCGCATTACGTCGACATGATGCCGCACAATCCCTTGGGCCCGATCTGCACGGCGGCGACCATCCACTTTGCCGCCGCAGTGCCCAATTTCGCCTGGCTCGAAACCCGCGCCTCGCCGGGCGAGCTTTATCACGGCTTCGATGATGCCGGCATTTTCGTCGGCCAGCCCCGCCTCACCGGCGCCGTCTACGAAGTCGGCGACGCGCCCGGCCTTGGCGTCGAGGTCGACGAAGAGGCGGTGAAAAAACAGACTTTCAAATTCTGGGAAGCCCCGCATCTGCGGCGCAATGACGGTTCAGTCACCAATTGGTAGGGCCAACGGGCCAAAGGAGATTTTCGTGACGCACACACCCGGCATTGAGCGGCCATCCAAGGACATTATCGCCGCATTGCAGCATATCGGCTCGGCCACCGTGGCCGGGACGCTGGGCCATATGGGCATCCGCAACCCCCACATTCAGGGACCCGTGAGCTGGAACAAGGGCAAGTCCATCGTCGGCCCCGCGCTCACCCTGCAATTCATGCCCAAGCGTGAGGATCTCTATGGGGAGGGCGAATATGCCGATCCCGAAAAGCAGCTCCACCGCCACGTGCTCTACCATGTGCAGGAGGGCGATATCGTCGTCGTCGACGCGCGCGGCGACATGACCGCCGGGGTATTCGGGGACATGATGTCAACCTATTTCAAGGGCCGCGGCGGGGCCGGGATGATCATCGACGGGTGCCTGCGCGACTATCCCAACCTCAAAAAGCTCGATCTGCCGCTCTGGGTGCGCGGCTGGACACCCAATTTCCACACCCAGACCGGGCTCATGCCCTTTGCCGTCAATATCCCCATTGCCTGTGGCGGGGTCACTGTGATCCCCGGCGATATCATCGTGGCCGATGACGATGGCGCGGTGGTGCTGCCGGTGGCGCTGGCGCCCGAGGTCATTGCCAAGTCTGCAGAGCACCATGAATGGGAGGATTTCTCCCGCATGAAGCTGATGGAGGGTGCGCCGCTGCAGCGCTATTATCCGCTCCATGCCGATGCGCGCGAGGAATACGAAGCCTGGCGCAAGCTCAACCCGATCAAACATCCCTGATCGGTTTTATCCTGGCTTCCGCTTGGGCTAGAGTGCCGGTCCCTATTAGGAGAGCGGCATGCACAAGACGATAGCGCAGCTGGCCATGGCCGGTACCATGGCCATGCTGGTCGCACCGGCCCTGGGCCATGAGGTCGGCGCCTGGGCCGGCGCCAGCGCGGCGCCTGCCGAGCGCTCGGAAGTGGCCGTGGCCGAATTCGAGGGCAAGGCCTATGTGATCGGCGACTATAACGGGGCCACCGACCTGCTGATCTACGACATGGCCTCCGACCACTGGAGCGTCGGCGCGCCCTTCCCCTATCCCGTCCATCATACGGCAGCGGCGGCCTATAAGGGCATCGTCTATGTGTTCGGCGGCTACATCAACGGCTGGGAAGCCTCCAGCAATGTCTGGGCCTATATTCCCGATAAGGACATCTGGGAGCCCCGCGCCTCGATCCCCACGCCCCGCGGCGCAGCAGCGGCGGCCGTTGTCGATGGCAAGATCCATGTGATCAGCGGCAGCTCGACAGGGCGCGGCAATACCAGGGCACACGAAGTCTATGATCCGCTCGATGACAGCTGGACCGCCGCAGCCCCCGTGCCCACCGCGCGCGATCACCTCTCGGTGGTGGCGGTGGACGGCAAGCTCGTGGTGGTCGGCGGCCGCGTCGATGGCGATCCGGGCCGGAACCTGGACGTCAACCAGATCTACGACCCGGTCACCGATAGCTGGTCGGAAGGCGCGCCCCTGCCCACGCCCCGCAGCGGCGCCGCGGCTGCCGCGCTCGATGGGGAGGTCTATGTCATGGGCGGGGAAAGCAATACGAAGGTTTTCAACGAAGTCGAGGCCTATGGCCTCAGCGCCAATAGCTGGACGGAGCATGCCCCGCTGCCAACGGCACGGCATGGATTTGGGGCCGGTACGTTTGAGGGCAAAATCTATACGATGACCGGCAGCCCGGTGGTCGGCGGCGGCAAGTCGGGCGTGGTGGAAGTCTATACGCCGGGAGCCGAGTAGACGCCCGAGCACCGGCAGACCCGATCTACTGTGCGCTTGACTCACCCCCACCCTTGATCCCTCCCCACAAGGGGGAGGGAGACGATGGAACCGCTGGCCCTCAGTCTGCGCCTCCCTCCCCTCGATGGGGAGGGCTAGGGAGGGGTGATGAGAGCCACGATGTCCGAACCGTGACCGTCCCCAAAATCCACGCTAGACCCCCCTCCACGAGAGTCCCGCTATCTTGATCCGCCTCCTCTGCGCTCTTTTCCTCGCCATGCTCGCCCTGCCCGTCCAGGCGCAGCAAAACGCTCTCCTCGACAAAGCCATAGCGGCCGCCACCCGCACTTTCGAGCGGGCTTTACCCCAGATGGGCGCCAGCACGATGGGCGTCGACAACGCCGCCTATGCCGATGCGCTCAAGGCCCGGCGCTTTCATTCGGCACGGACGGGCAATGTGCGCGACGTGATCTTTGTCATCGAGGATAGCGAGAAAGGCTCCTGCGCCAAATTCGCGGCCTATGTCGCTGGGGTCAGCAATAGCGAGGCGGCGCATCTCTTCATCTGCCCGCAATTCTTCACGCCCGGCGCCGATCTGCTGCGCGAAACCACCATCCTGCACGAAATGGTGCATGTGGTCGCCGGCACCGACGAATGCCAGGCCATGGCCTATACCGCCCAGATACAGATGCTCGCCACGGGCAGCTATGTGCCGGTGGCAAAGTATTGGAAAGAGAATGGGTGTGCTGGGTCACGGTATCGGCTGCCGGATTAGGTCCGAAACCTCGCCATACCACCGGGTCATTCCCGCGAAAGCGGGAACCTCTGTTTACTTTCCAAACAGTCTGAAACGGAGGTTCCCGCTTTCGCGGGAATGACTCCGAGTTTATCGGGGACTCGCCTCAAGCCACGTGATGCGCAGTCCCCAAACTACCCGTACCACCCGTCGCCTGCACCGAACGTGACCCAGCCTCGATGGCCGCCGCGAGGCACGCATCCATGGCAGCCCCATCCAGCCATGCATGCAGGAACCCCGCATTGAACGCATCGCCAGCGCCGGTGGTATCGACTACCTCCACGACCGGCGTGGAGCGGCGGATGACCTGTCCATCCATGCTCAGCATGGCGCCATCGCCACCGCATTTCAGCGCCACGACCGGAAAATGCCGCGCCAGGCGCGCCAGCGCTTCTCCGGGCTCCTCGCAATGGGTCAGCTCCCGGGCTTCCTCCAGATTGGGCAGGAAGACATCGACCCCAGCCGCACGCTCGAAGAACATCGGGTCCTTGATCAGCTCCGCATCCCAGCTGGGATCGAGCGAAACGGTCAGCCCGCGCTTTTTCGCCGCCGCAACGGCGTTGGGGATTTCGTGCAGCGTGGCATATTCGGCAATATGCAAATGCCCCGCTTCGCTCCAGCCGATGGCCTCGTCGAACGTCGCCGGCTGGGCATGACCGGCGCGGCGCGAGAGGAACGCCCGCTCTTCCTGCTGCACCATGACGACCGTGACCTGCGGCCCGGCAGAGGGATGCCGGTCAAGAAAGCGCAGGTCGATCCCCAGCGCGTCAATCTGGCCTTCCAGCGCATTGGACACCGCATCGGTGCCAAACCGCGCCAGCAGCGCGGTCGGGCGCCCCAAAGCCACGGCATGGGCCGCGGTAATCAAGGCGCCGCCGCCCGGCGTGATGGTGAAATCGCGCGCAAACAGCTCACGTCCGAGTTCAGGCATGGCGTCCAACCCGTTGAACACCATGTCGCAATAGATGCGGCCCAGGCTCAGCATGGCCCGGCCGCGCACTTGTGTGGAGGTCATGCCCGGCCCAGCGCCCGTTCTGTTGCCGCATCGAACAGGTAGAGCGAACCGGGCTCGGCCCGCGCCGCCAAGGTGCTGCCGACGGCCGGCACGACGCGGCCCGGTGCGGTGGCGATGACGGTTTCGCTGCCTATAGCCAGATGCACCAGTGTTTCCGACCCCAGCGGCTCGACGGCGACCACCTCGCCGGAAAGCGTCAGGCCCGGCCCCTCCGTGCCCACCACGAGGTCATGCGGGCGCACGCCCACCTTGATGGCGGCATCGGCAAAGTCGATCTTGCCGCCATCCCATTTGGCGCCGTCGATGGCGAGACCGCCACCGTTCAGCGTGCCGGAAACCAGGTTCATCGACGGGCTGCCGATGAAGCGGGCGGTAAAAATGTCGACCGGGTGTTCATAGAGATCGGTCGGGGTGCCGACCTGCAGGATATGGCCATCGCGCATCACG
Source organism: Devosia yakushimensis (assembly GCF_030159855.1). Lineage (NCBI taxonomy): Bacteria > Pseudomonadati > Pseudomonadota > Alphaproteobacteria > Hyphomicrobiales > Devosiaceae > Devosia > Devosia yakushimensis. Next base: position 2,118,616 of record NZ_BSNG01000001.1, read on the forward strand.
ACGATCTTATCGGCCATGGTCATGGCTTCGATCTGATCATGGGTCACATAGACGATGGTGGTGCCCAGCCGGTGATGCAGCCGCTTGATCTCGAGCCGCATCTGGGCGCGCAATTGCGCGTCGAGATTGGAGAGCGGCTCATCGAACAGGAAGGCCGCCGGTTCGCGCACCATGGCCCGGCCGATGGCGACGCGCTGGCGCTGGCCGCCCGACAGGGCTGCCGGACGCCGGTCGAGCAGCTTTTCGAGGCCCAGCACCTTGGCCGCTTCCTCGATCAGCCGCTGCTTTTCGGCCTTGGGGAGCTTGGACGTATAGAGCCCGAAGCCGATATTCTGGCCCACCGTCATATGCGGATAGATGGCGTAGTTCTGGAACACCATGGCGATGTTGCGCTGCTTGGGCTCGCGCTGGTTTACCACCTGGTCGCCGATCAGCAGATTGCCGCCGGAAATGTCTTCGAGCCCGGCAATCATCCGTAAAGTGGTGGATTTTCCGCAGCCCGAAGGGCCGACGAAAACGACGAATTCGCCATCTTCAATGGTGAGGTCGATGCCATGGACGGCGCGGGTCCGGCCATATTCCTTGACCAGGCCCTGAAGTTCGATTTTGGCCATCAGGCATTTCCCTTCAATGCGTCGAAGCGCTGTTTGAGCTGATGCGCAGCTGCGGCTTCGCGCTGCACGAGTGTCTGGAGACGGGCGGCAAATTCCCTGCCCTGCGTCTGGTAACCGGCAAGAGCGGCTTCGAGCGGAGCCGGCGCGGGTCCGCCGAAGCGGGTGCGCACGGCAACGAAATATTCCGGCGAGACCAGTTCGGCGAAGGTCGCGGCATCGATTGCGGTCTTGCGGCCGGTGGATTTTTCAAAGGCATCGAGGAAGGGGGCATAGCCATCGGCGACAAGATCGCCACCGCTGGCCACCACGGCCCGCGCCACGGCAGCGGCGATTTCGTGCCCTTCACGGAACGACAAGCCCTCGCGGCGCACCAGACTATCGGCCAGTTCGGTAATGGTGATGCAGGAGCGGCGGATATTGCTCGCCACCCGCGCCGGATCGACCTTGATCTGGGCGACCAAAACCGCCAGGAGGTCAAGCACGCGCTCGGCACTGTCAAAGGCCTGGTAGCCCATGGACTGGGTTTCGCCCTCGCTGTCATTCATGTCGGTGAAGGGCGTGTTGTGCATGATGTCGAGCATGGCCCGCGCCCGGCCGAAGGTCTGGCTCGCCAGATGGCGCAGGTGTTCGATCGGCACCGGATTGCGCTTTTGCGGCATGATCGAGGAGATCTGCACCAGCGAATTGGGCACATAGATCTGCCCCACCTCGAAGCTGGTCCAGAATTGCAAATCCTGGATCGGCCGGCCCAGATGGAGGAACAGCAGCTCAAGCGCGCCATAGGTGGAGGTGATGTAGTCCACCGCTGCGATGCAGCTATAGGAATTCTGCAGCGGGGCGGCAAAGCCCAGCAATTCGGCAACCCGTGCCCGGTCGGTGGCAAAGCCCGACGTGGTGATCGCCGCCGCGCCCATGGGCGAGAGATCGACAATGGCATAGGCTTCGAACAGCCGTTCGATATCGCGGGCCAGCACTTCGATCACGGCCGCAAGGTAATGCCCGAACGTGGTGGGCTGGGCCGGCTGGCCATGGGTATAGGCAACGATCAGCGTGGCCTTTTCCCGTTCGGCGGCTGCCACCAAGGCGCCATGCAGGGCAATGGCTTTGCCGATCAGCACGTCGAGCCGCGCCTTGAGGCCCAGCTTGAACAGGGTGTGGTCGATATCGTTGCGCGAGCGCGCCGTATGCAGCCTCCCCGCCAGATCGGGGCCAAGGCGCTTCTTCAATTCCTTTTCGATGAGGAAGAAGAAGTCCTCGACCTCGCCGGTATAGACCAGCGTGGAGGGGTCCACCTCGGCGTCGATGGCCTCCAGCGCGCCGGCGATCTTGCCCGCCTGGCCGGCATCGAGAATGCCGGTTTCGGCCAGCATCACCAGATGCGCCCGGTCGATGGCGCGGAAGGCCGCGACATGGTGGTTCTTGGCGCCATCGAAGAGCGGGCACAGCACGGTTTCCTTATAGACGGGATCGGGAAAGACCGAGCTATCGGAAAGTCTTGGATCGGTCATGGTCTACCCCTTGAGCCCGGCCAGCATGACGCCGCGCACGATGAAGCGCTGCAGCACGAGGAACACCAGGAGCGTGGGGATCGTGGCCAAAGCCGCGCCGGTCATGATCATTTCCCACTTGATGGATTGCTCGACGGCAAAGCTCGAAAGGCCCACCGGCAGGGTGTAAAGCTCCTTGGACGTGGTCACGATCAGCGGCCAGAAAAAGGCCGTCCAATTGCCGAGGAATGTGAAGATGGCGAGCGCCGAAATGGCGGGGACGACCATGGGCATGGCGATCTTCCACCAGATGGTGAATTCGTTGAGCCCATCCACCCGTGCGGCTTCGAGGAAATCGTTGGGCACGGTTTCGAAGAACTGCTTCATGAGGAAGGTGCCGAAGGCCGTCATCATGCCCGGGAACATGATGCCCCAATAGCTGTCGAGCCAACCGAGCTGGCTGCTCATCAGATACCAGGGGATCACCAGCATTTCGGTGGGGATCATCAGCGTCGAGAGAATGGCCAGGAAAATGAAATAGCGGCCGCGGAACTCGAACTTGGCCAGCGTGTAGCCGACCAGCGAGTCGAAGAACACGTTGGAGATGGTGACAGTGAGCGCGATGAAGGTGGAGTTGAAGAACCACCGCATGAAGCGGCCATCACCCAGCACCTTGAGATAATTGTCGAAGGTCGGCGCCGCCGGGATCAGCCTCAGATCATAGACCTGCCCGGCCGTCTTGAGCGAGGTCGAGAACATGAACAGCAGCGGGGTGATCATGATCAGCCCGCCGATCAGCAGGATGGTCCAGGCGATGATCCGACCGGGGCGGATATCAAGCCGGTTGGCGCGCAGCTCGGTCGAGGGCATGGCGGTCATTTCTTTTCCCTCATGATCCAGAGCTGGAGCAGCGAGACAACGAGCAGGATGGAGAACAGCACCACCGTTTGGGCGGCGGCATAGCCCATCTGGTAGGACGAAAACGCGGTCTGGTAGATCATAAGCACCAGCGGCTTGGTCGCGTTGAGCGGCCCGCCGGGATCATTGGTGGTCATGTTGTAGACCTGGTCGAAAATGCGGAGGAACCCGATGGAGGAGAACACCACCAGGAATACGGTGGTAGGCTTCAGCAGCGGAATGGTAATCTTACGCAGGATGGCCCATTCGCCCAACCCGTCGATCCGCGCCGCCTCATAGAAAGTGCTGGGAATGGCGCGCAGGCCGGCCATGAAGATGATGATCTGGAAGCCCAGCCCGGCCCAGATGGCGGGCACGAGCACGGTGGGCAGCGCCTGCACTGTCGAGCGCAGGAAGGGCTGCTGCTCGATGCCGAGCGAACCCAATAGGCCATTGATCACCCCGATCGGCACGGGCTGGTAGAACCAGCGCCACACCCAGCCCATAGCGGCTGCGGTGGTGAGGAAGGGCAGGAAATAGAGCGCCCGGATGAAGCCGTGCATGAACCGCACACGGTCGAGATAGAAGGCGATCGTGAAGGAGAGCACTAGGCTGAGCGGCGTGCCGATCAGCAGGTAGAGAAAGGTATTCTGGAACACTTTCCAGAATACCGGATCGGCAAACATTTTCTGGTAATTGGCCAGGCCGATGAAATTGGCCGGGCGCAGCAAGTCCCAATCCGTCAGGGACAGCCAGAATGCCTGCAGCGTCGGATAGAACCTTATGCCTGCATAGAACAGGATCGGCAGGGCGAGAAACGTCCAGGCCCAGATGACCCGTTTTGTCTTGATGCTGAAACGGTCCCAGAGGCGGCCGCGGGCCGCCTCCCCCGTGATGGTATCCGACGCCATATGCGCTGATCCTACTTGGTGGCCGCGTCGATGATAGCCTGCTCGGCCGTGGCGGCCGCGGCAAGCGAATCCTCGATGGACTGGCCTTCGAGCAGGACGCGGTTGACCATGTCGATGGCGACCTGGCGCTGCCCGGCTTCGTCATAGAACTTGGTGGTATGCGCGTATTCGAGACCCTTGAGGAACGGCCCCAGAATGGGGTCGGCCAGGTTGGCCTCGGTCAGGGCGACATCGCGGCGGGCCGGCAGTTCGCCCACCACGTCGAGCCAGATTTCCATAGCCTCGGGCGAAGAGATATAGGCCAGGAACTTCTGGGAAGCCGCTAGCTCTTCGCCTTGGGCGCCGGAGCCGATGGCATTGGCGAAATAGCTCGAATAGTTCGAGCGCAGGCCATTGGCATCGGCCGGCAGTTCGGTGACACCCCATTCGAACGGATTGTCGGCAAAGGCGCCGAGGCGGAAGGTGCCATCGATGGTCATGGCGGCAAGACCCGCGCGGAACGCGGCCTGGCCTTCATCCATGAAGCCCACCTGCCCGACCTTCGAAGCGGTCTGCAGATCGGTATAATATTTGAGCGCGGCAGCGCCCGCAGCGTCGTTATAGGCGACATTGCCGGCTTCGTCGTAGGGCACGCCACCATTCTGGCGGATCAGCACTTCGCGCCACCAGTGATGGTCCTGGCCGGCCATGTCGAGCGTGATGCCGGCGCTGGTGATGTTGCCGCCGCCATCGCGCTTGGTGGTGGCTTCGGCAGCCGCCAGGAAATCGACCAGGTTCTGCGGCGGATTGGCCGGATCGAGCCCGGCTTCGGTGAACAGCGCCTTGTTGTAGAACAGGGCCAGCGAGCGCACGGCGGTCGGCAGGCCATAATAGCTGTCGCCACGCTTCATCGCCGAGACGATGGGGAAGAAATCGGCTTCGATTTCAGCGCTGGGGAACACGGCCGGATCGAGCGGCTGGATCAGCTCGCCATTCACGAAATTGTCGAGCCAGCCATAGAACAGCTGCACCACGTCAGGGCCCTGCCCGGCAACCTTGGCGGCGACGACGCGCGTCTGGTAGTCGGCATAGGGGAAGGTGACCTGCTTGACGGTGATGTCGGGATTGGCCGCCTCGAATTTCTCAATCAGCTGGTCCATGGCCTGAACGCGGGTGTCGAACACATATTGCCAGTATTCGATTTCCACGGCCTGGGCCGAGCCCAGCGCCAGGAAGCTGATGCCGGCCGCGAGCCCGGCCAGTTTTGCCTTATTGCGCATTGATAACCTCCAAGTGGCCCGCTCTTCCTCAGCCGGCCGTTTTTCCTTGCAGAAGGGCGAACCCCGCCATTCCCAGGCTGAGCGTCAGCCATGTGACAGGCGCTTGTCAATAAAATAATCTACTTGAGTTATTGTTCTGCACGGCTAGTCTGCGTTCCGGGGGATGTGGTAGGTGACCCGTGATCAAGGAGGGCGGTTCTTGAGCAGTCAGGACAAGCGCAATTTGCGCCAGCGTGTAGCGATCGGCAGCAATCCCGAGCGCAATCGCGCGCATAATCGCCGCGTGGTCCTGGAGGTCATCCGCCTGCATGGCCATCTGGGCCGCACCGAAATCGCCCGCCGCGCGCAGCTGACCGCGCAGGCCGTCGCCAATATCGTCGAAGAACTGCTGGACGAAGGCCTGCTGGTCGAGCTGGGCCGCATGCGCTCGGGCCGCGGCCAGCCGCCGATCCAGTTTGCCGTCAATCCCAATGGCCCGGTCACCGTAGGCGTCGAAATCGCCGCCGATCACATGGTCACCGTGCTGCTCGACCTGTCGGGCGGCTTGCGCGCCCAGTCGATCAGCCCATTGGAGCGGACCGATCCCGATTATATTCCCGGCAAGGTGGCCGAAGAGATCGGTAAGCTGCGCGCCTCGGCGCAGGAAACCAGGTTGCTCGGTGTCGGCGTGGTTATGCCCGGTCCCTTCGATATCGAGGGCATGAGTTCGGTGGGGCCGGCCACCCTGCCCGGCTGGACCGGCGCCGATCCCGTCAAGCTCATCGCCAAGGCCACCGGCGAAAGCGTGGTGCTCGAAAACGACGCTACTGCCGCCGCCGTGGGCGAGCGTCTTTATGGCGCCGGCCGGCAGAGCGGGAATTTCTGCTATCTCTATTTCGGCGTCGGCCTCGGCCTGGGCGTGATCCAGGATGGGCGGCCGCTGCGCGGCGCTTTCGGCAATGCGGGCGAAATCGGCCATGTCGGGCTGGTACCCCGCAAGGGCAAGACCAGCTATGGCGCGGCCGGCGCGCTGGAACGCTTCGTCTCCGTCTATGCCCTGCGTGAGCAATTGGCGCTAGCGGGCATCTATGCCGCCAATGTCGACGACATCCAGGCCCTGCATGACGACAACAATCCCCATCTGATGGGCTGGATTGCCAGCGCGGCCGATTATCTCGCGCCCACCGTGGGCATGCTCGAAAACATCTTCGATCCCGAAACCATCATCTTTGGCGGCGGCCTGCCCGATTCCGTGCTCGATGCGGTGATCTCGGCGCTCGATCCCCTGCCCGTTTCCGTCGCCACGCGGCAGAAGCGTACAACGCCCCGCGTCCTGCGCGGCCAGACCGGCCAATTGACCGCCGCCCTTGGCGCGGCCGCCCTGCCCCTGCTCGACACCGTTTCCCCCCATCTCAGCACCGCCACCGGCCCGGCTGCGGCGGTGTGAGGTGGCATTTCTTCCCACCAACCGCGCCCCCTCCCGCTTGTGGTGAAATGTTCGCTCGGTCCTCAAATCACCCACGGTGTCATTCCGGCGAAGGCCGGAATCCATGCTGTGCCCTATCCCCACACGGGATGGCGCTGATGGTCTTCAGCTTGGATCCCGGCCTTCGCCGGGATGACACCGCATTTTTGAAAGCGTCCAGAGCAAATACTTCCTCCCTAAAGGGGGAGGTGCCGCATCCCGTCCAAACCCAGCCAGGCCTCCCATGCTGACCGCCCGCGACCGTCTCGCCCGCCGCAAATCCCGTCCCGCCCTTGTCGGCCTTCACCGTGCCCTCAGCCGGCTGACCTCGACGCTGACGGTGATGAATACCGGCGCCCATCCCGATGACGAGCAAAGCGGCATGCTGGCGCTGATGCGGTTCGGCATGGGCATGCGCGCCATCATTGCCTGCTCGACGCGCGGCGAAGGCGGCCAGAACACGCTGGGTCCCGAGCGCACCGGCGCGCTGGGCGTGTTGCGCTCGCGCGAAATGGAAGAAGCGGCTCGCGAGCTGGATGCCGACATAGTCTGGCTCGGCCACGGCCCCAATGATGCCGTACACGATTTCGGCTTTTCCAAAAGCGGCCCGGACACGCTCTCGCGCTGGGGCAAGGAGCGCATTATCGAGCGCCTGGTCCGGGCCTATCGGCAGGAACGGCCCGATATCGTCATCCCGACCTTTCTCGACGTGCCCGGCCAGCATGGCCATCACCGCGCCATGACCGAAGCCGCCGAGACGGCAATCGCCCTGGCAGAGGACCCCACGGCCTATCCCGAGCATTTCGCCCAGGGGCTCACGCCCTGGAGCATCGCCAAATATTACCTCCCGGCCTGGTCGGGTGGCGGCGACACTTATGACGACGAGGTTCCGCCGCCCCCGGCGACAGTGACCGTCACAGCCCAGGGCGCCGATGCGGCGACGGGCGCGAGCTACGATACGCTGGGCGAATTCTCCCGCTGGTATCACGCCAGCCAGAATATGGGTCATTGGCATGCCCAGCCAAAGACGGAATGGCCGCTCCATCTCAAGCTGGGCGGCGGCAGCGAAACCGATATCCGCGCCAACCTGCCGGCCAATCTCACCGAGATTGCCGCGCTCGTCGCCAGCTCGGCATCCGCCCCACTCCGGGCGGCCGAGGCGGCTATAGCCGACGCCATCTCCGCCTTCCCGAACGGGTCCCTGGTCACCAAGGCGCTGAACATTGCCAAGACCGAGCTATTGGCAGCCCAGGCGGCCCTCACAGTCCCGGAAGCCGCCCTGTTCGGCCATCGCCTTGCCCGCAAGCTGGCAGAGATCGATGCGGCCCTGATCGCCGCCAGCGGGCTCGATGTCCTCGCCTGGGTTGAGCCCGCCAACCTCGTCCCCGGTGGCACGGGGCAGCTCAAGGTCTGGCAGGGCAATGGCGAGGCCGGCATTCGGCCGATATTGGCCCCCTACCTCACCGCCGATTCGCCCCGTCGCGACGGACCGGTCACGACCTTCCCGCTCTCGGTGGCAAAAGACGCGCCCATCGCCAATGCCTATCTACCGGGTTATTCGAGCCTGGGCGGCAATGGCGCTGTGCAGCTCGAACTGACGCCTGGCAGCGCGAGAATCCTGATCGACACCGAGGAGCCGGTGCAGATCGTCCCGGGCCATGCCATAGGCCTCACGCCGGATGCCGTCATCATCCCCCTGCCCGCCGCACCTGCCGAATATGCCATCGCCATTCACTCCGATGCACCTGAAGCGGCAGTGACCATCACCTCGGCGCCGCATCTCGATATCGCCAGAAGCGGCAAGGGTTTCACCCTTCGCACCGATAGCGGCCTCGCCTCGGGCCGCGTCACCATGCCCGTCACGGTCGATGGTGCTCCGGCCTATAGCCTCACGCCCATTGCCTACCCCCATATCGGCCGCACGCATTTCGTCCGGCCGCAGGCGCTCGACGTTCTCGCGCTCGACCTTGTCCTCCCCCGCGCCCGCATCGGCTATATTGGCGGCGGCAGCGACCGGGTCGGTCTCTGGTTGTCGCGCATGGGCGCCGACGTCACCGAGCTGGACGCCACCGCCCTTGAAGGCGATCTTTCCGGCTACGACACCATTGTCGTCGGTATTTTCGCCTTCGGCACCCGGCCGGACCTGGCGCGCGCCACGCAGCGCCTGCATCGCTGGGTCGAAAACGGCGGAAACCTGCTCACACTTTACCACCGCCCTTCAGACGGCTGGGACCCCGCTGTAACGCCGCCCCGGCCTCTGACTATCGGCTCGCCCTCGCTGCGTTGGCGAGTCACCGATCCGCGCGCAGAGGTTAACAGTCTGCTAGCAAATCACCCCCTGATGCTAATGCCGAACCGCCTCTCCGAGCGGGATTTCGAAGGCTGGGACAAGGAACGCGGGCTCTATTTCGCGTCCCAGTGGGACGATGCCTATAAGCCCTTGTTCTCCATGCATGATTCGGACGAAAAGCCCTTGCTTGGCGCCCTGCTCAGTGCCGAAATCGGCAAGGGCCGGCATACCCATACCAGCCTGGTTCTCCATCACCAGCTCGACAAACTGGTTCCCGGCGCTTTCCGCATCCTCGCCAACCTGGCCGAAAAAACCTGATGAATCAAAGCTTTGATGTCGCCGTTATCGGCCTTGGCGCCATGGGCAGCGCCGCGCTCTACCAGCTCGCCAAGCGCGGCATAAGAGCCGTCGGCATAGATCGTTTCGCCCCGCCCCATGCCGAAGGTTCCACCCATGGCGAAACCCGCATCACCAGGCGCGGCATAGGCGAAGGCGAAACCTATGTTCCCCTCGCCATGCGCTCGCATGAAATCTGGCGCGAACTGGAGGCCGAGACGGGCCAATCCATGCTGTTCGAGGTCGGGAGCATTGTGATCTCCGAGGCCGATGACAATGTCGAAAGGCCCGGCCGCACGGGCTTTATCCGCCGCTCCATCGCGGCCGCGCAGCGCTATGATATTCCCCACGAAATTCTCGACGCCGCCGAGATCGGCCACCGCTTTCCCAATCTTATCCCCGGGGAGAACGAGATTGGCTATTATGAGCCCGGTGGCGGTTATCTGATGCCTGAGCGATGCGTGGCGGCCAATCTGGCGATGGCCAAGCGGCACGGCGCGGAATTGCAGCTGGGACAGATCGTCGAGGCCATTGTTCCAGATGGCTCCGGTGTCACCCTTTCGGTCGGCGGGGAAACCATCCACGCCGGTCAGGCCATCGTCACCGCCGGCGCCTGGGCCGGCAAGCTGCTGGGCGCGCCGTTCGAGAGGCTGCTGAAGCCGACGCGCCAGGTGATGCACTGGTTTGCCCTCGCGCCGGACGCACCGGCGGAATGGCGCAGCTCGCCCGTTTTCATGTGGCCGCATGGCGAGCAGGAAGATGGCTTCTTCTACGGCTTCCCCAGCCTTGATGGCATCAGCGTCAAAACGGCGGATGAGTTTTATGGCGCCGCCAGCGATCCCAATGCCATAGACCGCATAGTGCCGCAGTCAGACTCGCATCGCATGCATGCGACCCATCTGGCCGGACGGTTGGCGAGCCTAACAAATAAACCAATAAAAACAGCTACTTGCATCTATACCGCAACGCCGGACAGCGCTTTCCTCATCGACAGGCATCCGGCATCGGCCAATATTATCGTCGCCTCGCCCTGCTCGGGCCACGGCTTCAAGCACTCCGCCGCAATCGGCGAAAGCCTGGCGCAATGGGCTCTGGACGGCGCCCCGGCCATCGACCTTTCCGCTTTCAGCCTCGCCCGGTTCGGCCAGTTCTAAACTGACAAGGCTCCCGATCCGGAGATCGGGAGCCTTGCCGGGAGGGCCAGCCTGCAGGGAGGTCTCGCAGGCCGGCTATGACATTTAGTGGCGTGCCGGCTGGATCAGGTTGGCCAACAGGCGGAAGGCGCCGGGCACCAGTTTGTCGAGCTGATGATGCAGCACAAGGCTGGTATGGGTATGCCGCCCCTGCCCGATCTCGGCCGAAAGCAGAGAACCAGTCAGCGGCTCCTCGCCGGAATCACTCATGGAAAGCAATGGCTTATAGACTTCGTCCCATTCCGAGGCGAAGTAGAGCCCGCGCTCCTTATCCCAGTTCGACCAGTCTTCCTCGGTCAAGGTATTGGGATAGTTGAGCAGGGGATGATCCCCTTCCAGCACGGTCACTTCCGCATTCGCATCGGTCACCCGATAGCGGATCGAGGGCGAACCGATCTTGAGGAAGGCAGGCGGAACCGTCTCCGGATTCCAGCCATCGGAGGGACGATGATAGAGCGTCACCAGATGGCCGCCATTGTTCACCCATTCATGGATACCGGGCAAAGCCGCGACCAGATCGGGCCGCTTACCGAAGGCGAAGATGCCGACAACCAGCGTATCGAGATCGCGATAGGCCCCGGCCTCGATATCGCCAGGGGTCAACTCGACCAGCTCGACGCCGAGGCGACGCAGCCAGATATGCACATTGTCATTGCCACCGCTGACATAGCCCACCTTGGTATTGCCCGGCAGCGCCGCGCCAACCGACTGCACCGGCACCGATACCAGCGTCGGCACCACCGATTTACCGATATGGGGATAGGAGAAGGTGTTGATGGCATAGGCCGGTTCACCCAGCAGCACCGGCTCGATGGCAATACGCGTCGTCCCCAGATCGGCCGGCGGAGCCAGCTCGAACGTCCCAGCCTCACGGCCGGTTTCGCCGGTCGGCTGCATGGACCAGCCGTCCGGCAGATCGAAGGCCAGGTCGTCCGTGGTGGCATTGGCGACGACCGCGGTCATCTCCACCGGAGCGATGTCCCGCTCGGTATTGAACACCACGGCGTCGGGCTTGAGCTCGAGCGAGGCGGCGGGGATGACGCGCAAAGCGTCTTCCAGATCGATATCGAGCACGGTGGTTCGTCCGGCAATTTCGGCGGTGAGCCGCACGAAAGCATCGCCATTGCCGCCAAGCGGATCGAATTGCTCGGTCAAGGGATTGGTCAGCGCCGCATCGCCCGCGGCAGTCACCAATTCGCCCTCTTCCCCAGCCGTGCTGCTCAAACCATCGCGGCCGATAATCGCAACGGACTGGACCACGACATCTTCCGGGGCGTCGACATCGGTCTTGACCAGAACTTCCTGGCCCGGACGCAGATCGGCCCCGTCGGTATAGGCGCGGACATGCATGCCGGCGGCGGTGGCCAGAACCAGGTCGATCTCCTTGACCTTGCGGTCGAGGCGATGGGCAACCGTGTCGACCAGCTCGGCGGGAAGCTGAGCACGCGCCGCATCAATGGCCGCGCCGATTTCGATAACCTTGGCAACCACGGTCTTGGGGTCGCCGTAATCGGCAATCGCTTCCTCGATCAGGCCCTGGGCGTTTCGCAGGGCATCGGCAGCCGAGGCGGGCATGCCATCGAGTTCGGCAATATGGCCGACCGTGGCGATGAGACCGTCGCGGATATCATTTTCCTGGCTCGGCGCCTCACCCTCGGCAACGCGCGACAGGTTGAGCTGCCATTCGGTCTGCGGATCAGGACGCCAGGTGCCCATGCCCTGTGTCAGGTGGCAGGAGCGAGACCATTCGCCCATTTGCGGGAAGGTGGCACCGGAAATCGGGTCGCGCGCCGGGGCCTTGACCACAAGCGTCGTTGGCGGAGGCGGAATTTCATCGTCATAGACGCCACCGCCGCCGCCATAGGCGGGCAGGTAGATTTTGGGCACGTTCCAGGGCTTGAGGCCGGCCGCGATCTGCTCGGGGAATTCGGTCTCGTTGCCGGAAATGTCGGCCGTGATGAAGGTTGCGACGGTTGCCGCGCGATGCTGGCCATGCTGGCCGGGCACATCGAGGAAGCAGTTCATCACCACGTCGGGCTTGTAGTGGCGGAAGGCCCAGGTCATGCGCTCGATGACCCGGTCGCGGCCCCAGCGCGTGATGGTGGCATCGGGATCTTTGGAAAAACCGAAATCATGCACGCTGTCATTGTGACCACGGCCACCGAAGGCAAGCGAAGCGTCGAGCGAACGGGATGCTTCCTGCATTTCCCGCGTCCGCAGCACGCCCAGCACCGAGCCGCGTTCGGGGCCGATGCTGTTCTGACCGCCCTCCCCGCGCGTAATGCAATAGAGCACCGGGCGGATGCCATAGACGTGGCGCAAAGCGGCCAGGAGACCGCTTGGCTCATCATCGGGATGAGCGCCCGTGGTCATGAAGGTAACGGTCGAGGTCAGACGCTCAAGCTGGCGGTAGAGCTTGACGATTGCCGGTTCGCCCTTCTGGCTGGCGATCAAAGCCAAATCCGAAGCGGGTGCGGCCCAGGCCGGTATTTGCGTGGCCATCAACAATGGGGGCACGGATGCGACGAAGGTTCGCCGGCTCATTCGCGTCATAGCAATTCCTCTCTTTCCTCTCCAAGTCGAGCAGCGGCGAGGTCCAAGCAGGCCCCGCATGACAGCTCGATGACAGGACTATGGGAGGGCTATTAACGTAACTCAAGTATGTTAATCGAAAGAAATGACGTGTTTTTTTGAGATGCACCATCAGGATGCATCCAATCGGGCGTGCAGAGGATAAGTTGCGCTGATCAGGCGCTGCGCGTTTCGGAGGCCGTGGTCTCGGAGGCAAGCGTCTCGATGGGGCCCAAATTGCCCAGCTCGGTCAGGCTGGTATTATCAAGCACTTCGGCGATGGCATTGCGAACTTCGAGCATGAGGTGGCGGACCTGGCAGGTGGCCATGTCGCAGTCGTCGCAGGGCTGGAAGCGGGTTTTGCTGGCGCAGGGGATGGGTGCGAGGGGGCCGTCGAGCACGCGCACGACGTGCCCGATCTTGATCTCCTCGGGCGGGCGGGCAAGGCTATAGCCGCCGGTCTTGCCCTTGCGGCTGTAGACGAAGCCGGCATTGCGCAATTCGGCCAGGATCGCGTCGAGGAATTTCTTGGGAATATTGTTGGCGGTGGCAATCTCGCCCACGAAGGCGAGCTGACCCGGCGGCAATTCCGCCAGGGCGGAAAGAGCTTTCAGGCCGTATTTGCCCTTTTTGGTCAGCATCGGCTTCTGCCATTCGGTCGGGCAGCCCCATGGCCGCCATCGGTCCGTTCATAAAATCTAGTGATCCACTAGACAAGGCTATAATTGTTCTAAAGTGAACGAGGTTGGTGGAATGGGGTTGCGTGGGGGCTGAGGCATTCGGCGTGGTGATGACGTGGCACCCCACCCTCGGTCCCTCCACAGGCGGGGGAAGCGATGGAGCCGCATGGCCACTGTGTTATTGTACGCATGGTGTCATTCCGGCGCAGGCCGGAATCCATGCTGAAGGCCATCCCCACGCTGGATGTGAGCGGCGCACCACGGACATGGATTCCGGCCTGCGCCGGAATGACACCGTGGGTGGGCGGGACTGGAGACAAATACGCCTTGTAGCTAGACCGCGTTGCCTGCCGCGTTGAAAAGGCAGATTTCGTTGGGGTCGAAGTTCAGCGCGATATCGTCATTCAGCGCGATGGCGATGTCGCCGCCCAGGGCTGCGATGACGGTTTCGCCGGTGGGCAGGATGGCGCTGATGATGGTTTCGTTGCCGAGGCGTTCGACCAGATCGACCTTGCCGGCGATGCGTTTGGTGCCGTCCTTGAGGAGCTGATGGGGGCGGACGCCGAGGGTGAGGCTGTCGCCCTGCCCTATGCCGTCACGGCGCGGCAGGGTGATGGGTTCGAGCGCGTCCGACGCCAGGGTCATGGTGTCGGCGGAGAGCGCGGTAACCTTGACGGGCAGCAGGTTCATCTTGGGGGAGCCGATAAAGCCGGCGACGAAGAGATTGGCGGGCTTGTGGTAAAGCTCGAGCGGGGAGCCGACCTGCTGCACCACGCCGCCATTGAGCACGACGATCTTGTCGGCCAGGGTCATGGCCTCGACCTGATCGTGGGTCACGTAGATCATGGTGGCGCCAAGGCTGTTGTGGAGCTTGGAGATTTCCGAGCGCATGTCGAGGCGCAGCGAGGCGTCGAGATTGCTCAGGGGTTCGTCGAACAGGAAAACGTCGGGCTTGCGCACGATGGCGCGGCCGATGGCGACGCGCTGGCGCTGGCCGCCGGAGAGCTGGGCCGGTTTGCGATCGAGCAGGTGCTCCATCTGCAGGATGCGGGCGGCTTCCATGATCTTGGCGTCGCGCTCGGCCTTGGGCGTCTTGGCGAGCAGCAGGCCGAAACCGACATTGTCGTAGACTGACATATGCGGATAGAGCGCATACGACTGGAACACCATGGCGACGCCGCGGTCGCGCGGCTGGACCTGATTGACGACGCGGTCGCCGATCTTGAGTTCGCCCGCGGTGATGTCCTCAAGGCCGGCAATCATGCGCAGCAGGGTGGATTTGCCACAGCCGGAGGGGCCGACAAAGACGACGAATTCGCCGTGCTCGATCGTCAGATCGACGCCCTTGATCACGTCGACCTTGCCGTAGCTCTTGTGGATATTGGTGAGGCTCAATCCGGCCATCGGAAATCTCCTGGGAGTGTGCTTCCCCACCCTGTGGCGAGGAAGCAAGGCATTGGTTTGGTTAGACCTTGGCGCCGGGGGCGACCTTGTCGAGTTCGGTGTGCAGCAGGCCATCGGCATCGACGCGGACGGGGATCGGGTCGGAAACTTCGCCCACAAACGTGCCATCGGCGGCGTCGTGGATGAAGCCCATGAAGACCAGGCCATTGTCGGTCTCAACGATCTTGCCGGCATAGCGGCGGCCATTGTGACCGTCAAAGAAGGCGCCGGGCGCCACTTCCCAGGGGCCGAGCGGATCGTCGGCGATAAGGTAGTGGGTGCCGCGGGTCGGCTTTTCCGGGTTGAGCTTCTTGTAGGCCTCGGACCAGTGCGTGCCATCGGTGCAGAACAGCATGTACCACTTGGCGCCGACCTTGAAGACCTGGGGCACTTCCATCTGGCCGAACAGACCACCACGATAGACGGGGGGCTGGAGCGTCCAGGTGTTGAGATCGGGCGAGGTTGCAAAGCCAACGGAGCCACCGGCATTGGGTTCGGCAATGCCGGGCACGCGGGCGACCATATACATGATCCAGCCATCGCCATTGGGGTTCTTCATGACCCATGGATCGCGGAAGGCGCGGTCATGCCAATGGCCGGGGGTATATTCCTCGTAATCGGGGCCGGAAATGTCGAGCGCAAGGCCGCTGCCGACGCGCTGCCAGTTGTGGCCATCGGTGGAGGTGGCGTGGCCGATGCGCTGCTTCATGCCCTCTTCAGGGTGCTCGGTGCCGGTATAGAACAGGTGCCAGAGGCCATTGTCGTCGCGCAGGGTCGAGCCGGTCCAGGTGGTCCAGTCATCCCAGGCGGGAGCGTCGGCGGGCTTGAAGGTGGTGCCCAGATGCGTCCAGTTGGACAGGTCCTTGGAGACGGCGTGACCCTGGCTCACATTGCGGTGGCGCAGATCGGGATGGGCCAGGGTGTTGTCGGCCTGCAGGAAATAGGCGTGGTAATCATCCCCGTCGCGGTAAATCCAGAAGTCCCAAATCCATTTGTCTTTAAGTGCGAGAACCAATTTTTCGTCTTTCGAAGTTGGGGTTAGCCTTTGATACCGGTCGAGGCGATGGACGAGATGAACGCCCGCTGCAGAACCAGGTAAAAGATGAGTACCGGCAGGGTGATGATGGAGAGGTAGGCCATCACTTCGCCCCAGGCGATATTGAGCTGGAAGAAGTATTGCAGGCCCACCATGACGGGGCGGAACTGCTCGGACTGGGTGACCAGCAGCGGCCAGAGATATTGATTGTACATGGCGAGGAATTTGAGGATCGCCGCGGTGGCAAAGACCGGGCCGGAAATCGGCACGATGACGCGGGTATAGACCTGGAACCAGGTGGCGCCATCGAGACGGGCCGCCTCGATCAATTCGCGCGGCAGATCGCGGAAATATTGCACGAAGAGGAAGATGGTGAGCGCATCGGCGAGGAATGGCACGATCTGCACGTGGTAGGTATTGAGCCAGCCAAATTGCACCCCGCTGGCGCCGATCCAGGGGAGATTGTTGACCAGCATCAGCATGGGGATGGCGATGGTTTCGAACGGCACGATCAGGGTGGCGATCAGGATGGCCAGCACCACTTCTTTGCCCTTGAACTCGAGGAAGGCAAAGGAAAAGGCCGCCATGGAGCAGAGGAACAGCGCGCCGGCGACGGTAACCACGGTGACGAAGACCGAATTGAAGATGAACAGAGCCACCGGGGCGCGGCGGAAGGCGGCCGCGTAATTGTCGAAGGACAGATCGCCCACCGGCAGGAAGGCGGCAATGGAGGCGGTGTCGCGCAGCAATTGCTGGGCGGGCTTGAACGAGGACACCACCATGAAGACGATGGGGAACACGAAGATCAGCGCCACGACGATGAGCAGCAGGTAGCGCAGCGCAGTCTTGAAGCCATTATTGGGTGAAACGACGGCGCTCATCGATTGCGCTCCCGGGTCAGATAGCGTTGGGCCATGGAGATGGTGAGAACGATCAGGAACAAGATGACCGAGATGGCCGAGCCACCCGCGATGTTCTGCTGGCCATAGCCGCGTTCGACGGCCTGGAACACCATGGTCTGGGTGGAATCCACCGGGCCACCGCCAGTCATCACGTCGATCTGGGAAAACAGGGAGAAGGCCTGCATGGTGATGACGATGAGGATCAGCACAGCCGTGTTGCGCAGGCCGGGCCAGGTGACATAGCGGAATTTCTGCCAGGGGGTGGCGCCTTCGATATCGGCGGCCTCGTAGAGCGAAACGGGGATGGTTTGTAGGCCCGACAGCCAGATGACCATGTGAAAGCCGACGCCTTGCCAGACCGACATGGCCAGGATCGACCAGAGCGCAGTGGCGGGATTGCCGAGCCAATCGACGGGCTTGAAGGCACCGAAGCTGAGAAAGCCCAGCATATTGTTGAGCAGGCCGCTTTGGCCGGAATAGATGAAGCGCCAGAGCAGCGACACGACGACGATGGAGACGACCACCGGCATGAAGTAGATGGCACGGAAGATATTGATGCCCTTGAGCTTTTGGTTGATCAGCACGGCCAGGAGCAGGGCAATGCCAGCCTGGATGGGCGCAACGAACAGCACGAAAAGGAAGGTATTGCCCAGCGCCTTCATGAAGACGACGTCGCTGGCCAGCACATAGACCCTGGAGTCGCCCCAATTCCAGGACAGCCATTCGCGCTTGCCGCTGAGCTGGGGGTATTCGGCATTGTTGCGGGTAAATTCGCGGACCCGCGGATAGCTCAATTCGCCCTTGTCATCGCGGATCAGAGCGCCTGTCTCATCCTTTTCCGGCTCCAGAACCAACGTGCCGACGCCCAGCAATTGCTCGAAATTGCGCGTGCCGACCCATTCGGTCGGGTTGGGCGAGACCAGGCGCTGATTGGTGAAGGACAGCGTGAAGGCCAGGATGAAGGGTACGATCAGGAACAGGGTGATCAGAAAGATCGCCGGACCGGCAAGGGACCAACCCGCCAAAGGGTGGTTCTGCAGGGATCGGTTGGGCGTGAGCTTCATGGACGGCACCTTGAAAGAATTTGCCCATGGGCCCGCATGACGGGTCCATGGGCCGGGAGGGATTTAGAAGCCGTAATTGTTGTTGCGCTGGATGTCGGCGTCGATGGCATCGACAGCGGCATCAAGGGTATCGGCAACATCAGCGCCATTGGCGATATCGGCGGCAAGCTTGATGAATTCGAGCGCTTCCACGACATAGCCCGGGGTCACGGGGCGCAAAGTGCCCTGCTGCTTGCTGAGATCATAGAACACGGCAAGCGGACCGCCCGGCTTGTAGTTCTCGGTGAGTTCGGCAGCCGAAGCCGTGGCCGGGATCAGGCCCAGACCATTGGAGAAGGCGGCGACATACTTGTCCTGGGTCGCGAATTCGATGAAGGCGCTGGCGCCATCCTTGTGCTCGCTGGTGGCCGAGACACCAAACTGCCAGGAGGCAGCACCGATCTTGGGGCCATTGCCGAAATCGGGTGCCGGCAGGAACAGCAGATCATCACCAAAGGCTTCGAGAGCCTTGAGGGCATTCCAATTGCCATTCCATTGCAGGGCATATTTGCCGTCAATGAAGCCGGTTTCACGATCTGCCGGGTCCTGCGAGGTGCCGGGAGCATAGCCATTGGTGAAGAGGCTCTGCCACCATTCGCCGAACGCGATTGCGGCGTCGCCGTTCAGGGCGCCTTCGGCGGTGGTGTAAGTCGTGCGGTCAATGATGTCGCCGCCGAAGCTCTGCAGGAACGGGCTATAGGCGTAGGGATACCATTCGCCGCGGTCATTCATGCCCAGGTCGAGCGCATATTCGAATTTGCCGCTGGCCTTGAGGGTTTCGAGGGCGGCGTTGAATTCTTCGCCGGTCCAGGGCTGTTCCAGCGTGGGGATACGGATGCCGTTTTCCTCGAGCACGGATTTGCGCGCGAACATGGCGACGGCCGCATCCCAAAGGCCGACCGAATAGACCTTGTCCTGCCAGGTGCCGATGGTGCCGGGCAGGAAGCCGTCCAGCGTGCCTTCCGACAGCTCGAGCGGCGCCATGTAGCCGGCCCAGGCCCAATTGGGCATGTTGGGGCCATCGACGTCGATGATGTCGGGCAGATTGCCGGCAACGGCAGCAGCAACGATGGTGTCGTTGTAGGCGCCCTGCGGGAATTGCTCGAGCTTGACGGCCCAATCACTCTGCGACGCATTGAAGTCGCTGATGACGGTGTTCAGGATTTCGCCCTCGGTGGGGTTGCCGGCGCCGTGATACCACAGGCTCAGCTCAGTCTGCGCCCAGGCGGGGGCGGTGCTCATAGCCAGAATGCCGGCCAGAACTGCGAGTTTCTTCACTGGTCGTTCCTCCTCATTTGAAACGGGGTAACTACCTGGCTCAAATCGGCAACCGAGTTGCGCCAGGTGATGGGTCCTGCGACCCGTTCAATCACGGGTTCGTCGGATTGGGTGGTACCGGCAATGAGGCGCAGCAGCCGGCCGGCGGCGCGCGCTCCCATGGCGGCATAGGCGAGCTCGATGCTCGTCAGCGTGGGATGGAGATGTTCGGTGATGATGCGATAATCATCGTAACCGACGATGGAGATGTCGCCGGGTACCGACAGGCCGCGTTCCCGCAGAATGGAATAGACGCGCATGGCCATTTTGTCGTTGGCGCAGCAAATGGCGGTGGGCCGGTCTGGCAGGGAAAGCAGGCGATCCAGTGCGTCCCAGAGCAGATCGAATTCATGGGCGCGGTCGCTGAGGGCGCCAGTGATGGTGAGCGCGGGATCGATGGGGAGGCCCGCGGCCTTGTGGGCGGCGCTATATCCGGAAAGGCGCAAGCCACGGGCGATCATGCGCTCGGGCAGCATCAGATAGGCAATGCGGCGATGGCCGCGGGCGATCAGACCCTTGACCAGTTCGAACTGACCACCTTCGTCATCGGGCACCACCGAGGGCGTGCCTTGATCGTCAAAGCAATTGGCCAGCACGACATGAGTCTGGCGGGGATTGGGCGGCAACTGGATCTGCTGGTGGAATTCGGCGACGTGGATCAGCCCCTCGACGCGATGTTCGAGAAAGGTCTGGGTCAGCTCGGGAATGCGCGAGGCCTGGTTGCCGGTATCGGCGATGAGCAAGGTGAGGCCGTGCTCGGCGAAAACGCGCTGGGCGCCCTGCACGATATAGATGTCCGGCAAGCCGGCCGCCTCGAAACCAGGCGAGAGGCTGATGGCGCCGGTGATCATGCCGATGAGGCCCGTGCGCTGCGATCGCATGGAGCGCGCGGCATTTGAGGGCACATAGGCGAGCTGGTCGATGGCGGCACGGACTGCGTCGGCGGTTTTGGCGTTGACGGGCGCATCGCCGTTCAGAACGCGGCTGACCGTCTTGGGTGAAACCCCCGCCGCCTTTGCTACATCGTAGATCGTCGCCATGGCGATCCTCCCTGCCCGGCTCTGGGCCGCTTGCTCCTCGACAATGTCGTCCCGGCTATGACACCGATGTCATGACATCGGTGTCATACATGCTTTAGGAGCACCGGAGAGTCAAGCGAGCCATAAAAACGGAGAGGGTTTGGGTGTGCACGACACCGCAAAACAAGAGCGCCGCCCGGTGGGGCGGCGCTCTGGGATAGACCGGAATGTGCGATCAGTTATTCTTGGTCGAGCTGATGCTCTCATCCCCATCAGAGCTATGGCACATGGACTTGTCCAGATACACGCAACGATGCTGCTGGGTGGTGGCCGCAAATGTGGGCGCCGCGACACCGGCAATGGCCATCAAAGCAATGAACGCGGCAGCGAATTTCTTCATTTCCAACTCCTCTGTTTAGTGCGCAGAGGGTGCGCCTTCCCGCTGCCGCTTTCCAGTTAAACTCCGGCAACAAGATGTCGTTTTGTTCATGCTGTTCATGAACTTCACGGCAACTTGTTTTCCAGCGCTCACAATTGGTTAGCCTCTGTGGCCACGATGCGGCGAGATCGTGGCGACACAGTGCTAGACGGGCCTGGAAACGAAGGCGCCGCCATCGAGAAAGTCTTCGAGCATGGCGACATAGGGAGCAATATCGATGCCCTTGGCGGCCAGCCAATCGTCGCTGTAATAGGTGTCGGCATACCGTTCGCCGCTATCGCAGATCAGCGTGACCAGAGACCCTGCTTCCGCGGCGGTTTTCATTCGTGCGGCCGCCCAGCACATGCCAAAGAAATTGGTGCCGGTGGAGCCGCCGACCCGACGCGACAGGCGCCGTGACAGAACGCGCATGGCGGCAAGCGAGGCGGCGTCGGGCACCTTGATCATTTCGTCGACAACTTCGGGGACGAAGGACTTTTCCACGCGCGGGCGCCCTACCCCCTCGATACGGGTCGGGCAATCGCAGGTGGCGTCCGGATTACCCGTAACCCAGCCTTCATAAAAGGCGGAATGCTCCACATCGGCAACGCAAAGCTGGGTGGGATAACTGCGATAGCGGATATAGCGGCCGATCGTGGCCGACGTCCCGCCGGTACCGGCGCCCATGACGATCCAACTGGGAATGCAATGGGGCTCCGATTCCATCTGCCGAAAGATCGACTCGGCAATATTGTTATTGCCCCGCCAATCGGTGGCGCGCTCCGCATAGGTGAACTGATCGAGATAATGCCCACCGCTTTCCCTGGCGAGGCGGGCAGCCTCATCATAAATGGTGGCCGGGTCGGCCACCAAATGGCACTCGCCGCCCTGCTGGGTGATCGCCTCGATCTTGCGGTGACTGGTCGTGGCCGGCAGCACGGCGACAAATCTCAGGCCCAGCAGGCGGGCATAATAGGCCTCGCTTACAGCGGTGGAGCCGGAGGACGCTTCGGTCAGCGTGACACCCTCGGTGATCTTGCCGTTGCAGATTCCATAGAGGAACAGCGAGCGCGCCAGCCGGTGCTTGAGGCTACCGGTGGGGTGAGCGGATTCATCCTTGAAGTAGAAGGATTGCTCCGGCAGGCCGGAAAAGGGCAGAGAAATCAGATGTGTGTCGGCTGAGCGGCGTCCCTCGGCCTCCAGCAAGGAAATGGCCCGACAGGCCCAGGCCCGATCCACGCCTGCCGCAGAAGCAAACCCACGGGACCCTTCCATCACATCACACCTTTCGTCTGTCGCCAGCTTTGAAGCATTGTATACCCTTTAATTGCCATATGAAAGTATGTTGTTCTATTTTGTAATTCATGATTGGTAATTTATCCCGCATCACGCTCGACATCATTCCTGTCGCCCAGCCTTGTTTGATGGTTGATCGCGGACCTGGAAGCGGGTCTAAATCAGACAGCATGTATATGATTGATCCACCTGCCCATGGCTGAGCGCCTTTCCCCGCTGGTTCCCCTCGAAAATGGAACCTTTCGTAATATCTGGATCGCCAATCTGGCGTCGAGTTTCGGCGCGCTGATCCAGGGCGTCGGCGCAGCCTGGCTGATGACCTCGATTGCCGACAGCGTGGACATGGTTGCCCTGGTGCAAGCCTCCACCTCACTGCCAATCATGATGTTCTCGCTATTGGGCGGGGCGATCGCCGACAGTTTCAATCGCCGGCAGGTCATGCTGGCGGCGCAGTGTTTCATGCTGGCGGTGTCGATCCTTTTGATGGCCGGGGCGCTGCTGGGATTGATCTCACCCTGGCTGCTGCTGGCCTTCACCTTCCTGCTCGGCTGCGGCACTGCGCTCAACAACCCATCCTGGCAGGCTTCGGTGGGAGACATGGTGCCGCGTGAACAATTGCCTGCGGCGGTGACGCTCAACTCCATCGGCTTCAACATTTCGCGCAGCGTGGGGCCGGCCATTGGCGGCATCATCGTCGCGGTGGCCGGCGCCGCGGGCGCCTTCGCGCTCAATGCCCTGAGCTATCTGGGTCTGCTTTATGTATTGATCCGCTGGAAGCCGCCTGCCGAAACCAGCAGGCTGCCCCGAGAGGGTATCGGTCCAGCCATGCTCTCTGGCGTGCGCTATGTGGCCATGTCGCCCAATTTGCTGCGTATTCTGCTGCGCGGCTCGATCTTCGGCTTTACCGCAATCTCGGTCATGGCTCTGTTGCCGGTGGTTTCGGCTTCGCAGCTAACGGGCGGTCCACTGACCTATGGCTTGATGCTGGGCAGTTTCGGGCTGGGCGCGGTGGGTGGCGCCCTGCTCAGTGGCCGGCTGCACATGCGGTTCAGCAGCGAGGCGGTGGTGCGCATCGCCTTTGTCAGCTTCGCCATCGCGGCCTTTATTACCGGCGTCAGTCCTTCGGTATGGATCACCTCGCCGGCTCTGATGCTGGGTGGCGCAAGCTGGGTGCTGGCGCTGTCGCTGTTCAATGTGTCGGTGCAGTTATCCTCACCGCGCTGGGTGGTGGGAAGAGCGCTGTCGCTCTACCAAACGGCGACATTTGGCGGCATGGCGCTGGGCAGCTGGATCTGGGGTCTTATGGCCGAGAGTTATGGGTTGGCGATTGCCTTCGGCGCGGCAAGCCTCTTGATGCTCGCGGGCGCCCTGCTGGGGTTGCGGATTCCACTGCCGCCGAGGACCATGATCGACCTCGATCCGCTCAATCGCTGGCAGGAGCCGCATCTCGAGACGGAATTGCAGCCGCGCAGCGGGCCGATTCTCATCCAGATATCGTACAAAATCCGGCCGGAAAATCTGACGGCGTTCATGGCGGTGATGGATGCGCGCAAGCGAATCCGGCGGCGCGACGGCGCGCGGCACTGGACGCTGCTGCGCGACCTGGGCCAGCCCAATCTCTGGACCGAAAGCTACCAGACGCCGACATGGACGGAATATGTGCGGCACAATCTGCGCATGACCAAGGCCGATGCCGAGATCGGCGAGAAGGTGAGAGCCCTCCATGAAGGACCCGAACCGCCCGCCGTACAACGGTTTGTGGAGCGGCCGACCAATTGGTTTGAGGTGACCGGAACGCCAAAAAGCCCGATCGACCACATCTGAGAAAGATCAAAAGCTGCTGTGGATTTTTGCAATTCGTTCAGCAGCCGCACGGGTGCCGGGGCCTAATCCGTATCGAAGCTGATGGCGGTGATATATCTGGGTGGCAGTGGAAAACGGCCCCGGTCGCATGAGGGCCGAGCCGAGCACGATGACCCATGCCAACAGCCAAGAAACCTGCCAGCGAACGTCGATCCGTGCCGGTTGCACGGCGCAAACGCACGGACCTGATCGTCGATGCGATCAAGCAGATGATCGTCGAACAGGGCCTGGGGCCGGGAGACCGCCTGCCGCAGGAAAAAGACCTGATGACGCAATTCTCCGCCGGCAAAAGCACGGTGCGGGAAGCCCTGAAATCGTTGGAAGTACAGGGACTTGTCAGCGTTCGCACGGGACCGGGGGGCGGCGCGGCAATCGAGCGGATGTCGGAGGAGCGGGCGATGAGCCTGCTTTCCAATTTCCTGTTCGCCAAAAATCTTACTACCGCCCATGTCCAGGCGATGCGGGCCGCGCTTGAGCCCATGGCGGCGGTGACTGCTCTGCCCCATATCGATGCGGATGGCTATGGCCGGCTCGGTGAGATCGTCGACCATTTCGGCGACGACCCGCGCCTGGCCGAACTCGATTTCCACGCGGTCCTGGCAAGCTATTCGGACAATCCGCTGCTGGCATTCAGTTGCCGGTTTTTGCAGCGATTGCTGCGGGAACTCGCGCCGGACGATGCAGCGGGTGAGGCGGCAGACCCGGAGCAGTTCCGCGCATTGATCCGCGCCCTGGAAGAGCGGGATGCTTCGGCGGTGCAGGCACTGTCCACGCGCCTGCTGGAGCAGCATGGGCAAAGCGATGTGCCGCTGACGAACCTCTTTTTGGCCGAGCCGGATGCGCCCGCACGGACGAAGCGGAAACCGGTCGGATAAGTATCAATCTTATCCCACAGCAGACAGCAGCCGTTTTCGGGCTGCTCAGAAGACCGGAAGGCAAGAATACCATCTCGGCGTATCGTAGTTGATTGTATCAACGATCCTGATAGTTATGGGTATTCACTTTATCTCCGCCGAAAGTCCGTCATGAGCCGCAATTTTCTGGTCGTCGACCCCGAGGAAGGCATCGAGGTGCTCAAGGGGCTGGCGTCGACTATCCGCATCCGCATTCTCAAGCTCTTGCATGTCGAAGGGTCGATGAACGGCAATGACATTGCCGAGAAACTGGGTCTGCCACAGTCGACAATCTCGACCAATATCCAGGTTCTGGAGGCGGCAGGGCTGATCCGAACCGAGACGCAGAAGGCGCGGAAGGGCAATCAGAAGATCTGCCATTCAATGTTCGACGAGGTCCTGGTGATGTTCAAGGAAGACATCACGCCGCTCAAGTCCAACAGCATTGAAGTGGCCATGCCGCTTGGGCTTTATACCAGTTGCGAAGTTTCGGCGCCCTGCGGCCTGTGCTCGACCGAAGGCATTATCGGACTGCTCGACGTGCCCGATACGTTCCTCGACCCGGACCGGATGAAGACCGGACTGATCTGGTTCACGCGGGGATATCTCGAATATCAATTCCCCAACAATGCCAAGCTGAGCCAGAATCGCATCGAGGCGATGGAGTTCTCGCTGGAGCTGAGCTCGGAAGTGCCCGGCACTTCGGCGGACTGGCCCAGCGACATCACGCTATCGGTCAATGGCACTGAGATCGGCACCTGGACCTCGCCGGGAGACTTCGGGGATAAGCGCGGGGTCTATACGCCCGATTGGTGGAAATTGAAGGGCAGCCAATATGGCAAGCTCAAAAGCTGGCGCGTCATGCCGGACGGCACCTATGTCGACGGCGTCAAGATATCCCCGGTATCGCTGGTGGACCTGGACCTGGCCAACCACCACTCAATCCGGCTGCGCATTGCCGTGAAGCCCGATGCTAAACATCCGGGGGGCATCAATATTTTTGGCCGCGGCTTCGGCAATTACGATCAGGACATCATCCTGAGGCTGCAGACCGAGCGCTGATTTTATCCCGCCGAATTTGTTTCCCCGGCCCCTTGCGCGATCCGACTGTCCTCGTTTACAACGAGACAACTGATATAAATCAGAAAATCGGTATTGAAGGGAGGATAGCGTGAAGGCGTCCGTTATCGCGCATAAGGATTTTACGGTCTCGAAGATTGATGATCGTGTCTATGGGGCATTTCTGGAACATCTCGGCCGGGCGATCTATGAGGGCATTTATGAGCCCGACCACCCGACGGCCGACAAGGACGGCATGCGCGGGGATGTGGCCAAGCTGGTCAAAGACCTCAATGTACCGGTGGTTCGCTACCCCGGGGGCAACTTTGTTTCCGCCTATAATTGGGAAGACGGCATCGGGCCGCGCAAGGATCGCCCTACGCGGCTGGATCTGGCCTGGCACACTTCGGAAAGCAATGCCGTTGGCGTGCATGAATTTGCCGACTGGTGCGCCACTGTCGGCACCGAGATGATGCTGGCGGTGAACCTGGGTTCGCGCGGCGTCGATGATGCGCGCAATTTCCTGGAATATGTGAACCATCCCGGCGGCTCCTATTGGAGCGACCTGCGCATCAAGAACGGCCGCAAGGAGCCGTGGAACGTCAAAATGTGGTGTCTCGGCAACGAGATGGACGGCCCCTGGCAGGTCGGCCACAAGGATGCCGAGGAATATGGCAAGCTGGCCGCCAATACGGCACGGGCCATGCGCATGTTCGACAAATCGCTGGAACTGATCGTGTGCGGCTCGTCCAATTCGGACATGAAGAGCTATCCCGATTGGGAGCGCATCGTGCTCGAGCACACCTATGATCACGTCGATCATATCAGCCTGCACATGTACTTCGCCAATCGCGAGGACAACACCCCGAACTATCTCGGCCTCAGCCACAAGCTGGAGACCTATATCGACACGGTCGCCTCGACCATCAAGCAGGTAAAGGCCAAGAAGAAGTCCAAGAAGGACGTCTATATCTCCTTCGATGAATGGAATGTCTGGTACCATTCCAACAAGAAGGACCGGGAAATCCTGGACGGCAATGGCGGCTGGCCGCATGCACCGGGTTTGCTGGAAGACATCTACAATTTCGAAGACGTGCTGATGGTCGGGCTGATCCTCAACACCTTCATCCGCCGCTCGGATGTGGTGAAGATCGCCTGCATCGCCCAGCTGGTGAACGTCATCGCCCCGATCATGACGGAAAAGGGCGGCCCGGCCTGGGCGCAGACGATCTATTACCCCTACTTCTTTGCCTCGGTATTCGGCCGTGGCACGGCGTTGCAGCTGGTGACCAACTCGCCGGGCTACGAAACGACCCATGCCAAGGACACCCCGTTTGTCGACATTTCGGGCGTGCATAACGAGGAAGAGGGCACGCTAAGCTTCTTCCTGGTCAACCGGCACACGAGCGAAAGCATCGAGACCGAAGTGAGCCTGCAGGGCTTTGGCAATGGCACGATCATCGACCACCAGGTGATGACGCATCCGAACCTCAAGGCCGTCAACACGGCCAAGAAGCAGGATGAAGTGGCGCCGAAAAAGGGCGAAGGCGCCAAGATTGCCAATGGCACGCTGAGCGTGAAGCTGCCGCCCTATTCGTACCAGATGGTGCGGGTGAAGATCTGAGGGCTCCCCGACGGAGGCGACCGCTTCGCGGAATGACCCGGTGGGGATAACTCTGCCGGGTCGCTCGCTTCTTTTGCCCTCGCGGCATCATTCGCATGTGGGGAGAAGAATGGATTCCCGCCTGCGCGGGAATGACGTTGTGGAAAAGGCGGTTCCTTCCAGCACGTTACCTGGTTGATTGGAAACGCGTTCACCACCCCCGCTCGATCGGCTAACAGACTGTTAGCATCTTCAGCGGGAAACAGCGCTTTTTGACAGCATCAAGGGGTGCATCGGCAACGATGCGCCCCTTTGTATTTTGTATCATGGTTTTGGATTTACATCAGATAGTGCGTTGACAACGTCCGGGCGTTGGATAGCATGCCCATCAAGCGCTGGAGGGCGCTGGTTTGAAATGCTGGAGGCATTTTGGCCGACGCGCTGGAGGGCGCGCCACTAGGGAGGAAAGAAATGGATAGACGTCACTTTATGATGGGCACGGCCGTCGGCGCATTGCTGCTGGCGAGCAAAGGCCTGGCCTTCGGGCAGGAGGCTGCCGAGGGCACTGCCCCGGACCTCAATAATTTTCCGCGCAATGAAACGGTGATCGTACACAATCCGGAAGGGGTGATCCGTAACCCCGGCTGGTTCAACCTGTGGGTCAGCGGCGGCGGCGGCTGGTCGAACGGGCTGCAGCAGCTGGCCATGGACACGTTCTGGTATATCGACCCGGATGCGGGCGTGCCCGAGGTGAGCGAAAACGCCATCTACAATTCGCTGGCGGACGGCCCCTGGCAGTATAATGCCGACTTTACGGAAATGACGGTCAAGCTGCGCCAGGGCATCCTGTGGAGCGACGGCGTCGAATTCACCGCCGATGACGTGATCTTCACGGTAGAGAAACAGGCGGCAACGCCCGGCACCCAATGGAACGGCTCGTTCTCGACGCAGGTTGCCGAGGTTTCGGCGCCCGACAAATATACCGTCGTCTTCAAGCTCAAGGCGCCCAATTCGCGGTTCCACGCCGTCTTCTCGGTGCGCTGGAACGCCGCCTGGATCATGCCCAAGCATATCCTGGAAAATGTCGAAGACATCCTGACCCACGATTACAACCCGCCAGTCAGCCTGGGCGCCTACAAGCTGCATTCGTTCGATCCGAACGGCACCTGGTATATCTGGGAAAAGCGCGCCGACTGGGACAAGACCACGATCGCGCTGGTGGGCGAGCCCAAGCCGAAATATGTGATCTACCGGAACAATATTTCGACGGACAATCGCCTGATCGAGATGCGCAACGGCAATCTCGACATGATCCACGATCTGTCGCCGGAAGGCACGTTCTCGATCGTGCAGCAGGACAATACCACGCAGGGCTGGTTCCCGGGCTTCCCCTATGCCCATCCCGATCCGACGCTGCCCATGGCCATGTTCAACCTGCAAAAGGAAATGTTCCAGGACAAGCGGGTGCGCTGGGCCCTGGCGCTGATGCTCGATGCGCGGGCCATGTCGATGGCCAGCTATCGTGGCGCGGCCACGCTTTCGGCCATCTCGATCCCGCCGACCGGCACCCATCCGCGCGACTATCATGCGCCGCTGCAGGACTATCTCGTCAATTTCGAGGTGGACACCGGCACGCGCAAGATCAAGCCCTATGACCCAACCATCGGCAAGCAGATCGCCGACATGGTGCGCCCGCAATTCGGGGAAGCCGTGCCGACCGACGACGCAGCCATCAACAATGCCTTTGGCTATGGCTGGTGGAAGCAGGACGCTGCGGCAGCCGAAGAATTGCTGACCGCGGCCGGTTTTGTGAAAAATGGCAACCAGTGGATGCAGCCGAACGGGCAGCCATTCGCGTTCAGCGTGCTGGCCCCGCAGGAAGGCGTGATCAACCGGCTCGCCGTGATCATCGCCCAGACCTGGTCGCAATTCGGCGTGCAGGCCAGCGTCGACATGGCCATGGACCGCAACGACCGCAACAATATCGGCGACTTCGACGTCAATATCGGCTGGGCCGTGGAAACCTGGGGCGGTCACCCCGATCTCAGCTTCTTCCTCGATAGCTACCATTCCGAATATGTGGCGGCCCCCGGCGCGGTTCAGCCGGCCCGCAACTGGATGCGCTGGAAAGATCCGCGGCTCGACGAAATCATCGAGAAAATCCGCGGCATCGACTTCAACGATCCCAAGGGCATCGAATATGGCCATGACTTCGTGAAGCTGCATCTCGAAGAGATGCCGAATATCCCGATCATGTCCTACAACGTGTTCTCGATCCAATCGAACCGCCATTGGACCGGCTGGCCGAATGCCGAGAAGAACTATGCCAACCCGGTGACCAATTGGTCGAACGGGAAATACATCTTCACCCAGATCACGCCTGCGGGCGCGTAAGAGCCTCCCCAGTGGCTCGGCCCACGGGCCGGGCCGCATGGGGAATAATGTGGAAGCTGCGATGCTTTTCACGAACACCGAACGGCACCTCCTCCTTGATGGGGGAGGCTGGGTGGGGGCGGAGCAACATGCACCGCTTTGCGGCAGCACACCCCCACCCTGCTCGATCACGGACTTAGCGAAGGGCTAAGTCCTATCTCGCTTCCCTCCCCACAAGGGCGAGGGTGACCCGGCGAACGGGCAAGAGACGGGCCGCTCCAGAGGTCGGTGAAGGAGTTTATATGCACGGTTATCTCTGGTTTGTCGGAAAACGCGCGCTGCAATTGCTGGCGGTGGTGTTTTTCGGCGTTTCTGCGACGTTTTTCGTTACCCATCTGTCGCCGATCAGCCCGGTCGACTCTGCGCTGATGCGCATGACGTCGCGGGCCAATTTCGCGCCCGAAGCCATTGTGGCAATGCGCGAGGCGCTGACCGAACTCTACGGCGCCAACGAGCCCCTGCTCAGCCAATATATCAATTTCTGGCTGCGGCTGTTCCGGGGAGATCTGGGTCCTTCCATGCTGGCCTTTCCAACCCCGGCCATGGACCTGGTGATGCGGGCCATGCCCTGGACCGTGGCGCTGCTGGCACTGGCGACGCTCATCACCTTCACAATCGGCAATATTCTGGGGGGCCTGGCGGGCTATTACCAGAACAGCAAATTCCTCAAGGCCTTCGGCATCGTGGCGGTGGGTATCCAGCCCATTCCCTATTATGTGGTCGCCTTCGTCATGCTGATCATTTTCGGCTTTCTCTGGCCGGTACTGCCCATTTCGGGCGGCTTTGCGATGAATGTGACGCAGGGCTGGAACTGGCCCTTTATCGGCTCGGTGCTGCACCATGCCACCCTGCCCGCGCTGTCGCTGGTGCTGGTCGGGTTCGGTGGCTGGTTCCTGAGCATGCGGGCGCTGGTGTCCAATGTGGTCACCGAGGATTACGTGACCTATGCCGAGCTGGCAGGCGTGAAGCGCTCGACCATTGTCAGCGGCTATGTGATGCGCAATGCGCTGGTGCCACAGCTGACGGCGCTGGCCATGACCCTGGGCGGGGTGTTTTCGGGCACGGTGATCACCGAGCAGGTGTTCAACTATCCGGGCCTGGGGTCGCTGCTGATCGATGCGGTCAATGCCGGCGACTATTCGCTGGTGCTGGCGGTTTCGACCGTATCGGTGACGGCCGTGGCCATCGCCATCTTCATCGTCGATCTGCTCTATCCCCTTCTCGATCCGCGCGTGCGGGCGGAGTAACAGCCATGCTCGCAATCTTTCGAGACCTGATCCGCTACAATATCGAATTCGCCATCGGGGTGATCCTGGTGGGCGTGGTGGTGATCTTCGCCCTGTTGAGCCTGGTCTCACCGGTGGACACCTCGCTCATCTATGTGACCATGCCGGACCAGCCGCCTTCGGCACAATATTGGTTTGGCACCAATTCGCGCGGGCAGGACCTGTTCTGGCAATTGAGCGCGGCCTTCCGCAACAGCATCATGTTCGGCATTACCGTGGCGGTGCTGAGCCGCATCATCTCCATCACGGTGGGGCTGGCCTCGGGCTATGTCGGAGGCTGGGTCGACCGGGTACTGATGTTCATCAACGACATCTTCGTGGCGGTGCCGATCTTTCCGGTGCTGGTGCTGTTCTATTTCGTGCTGCGCAACAATATGGACAGCTTCACCCTGGCGCTGATCATGGCGTGTTTCGGCTGGCCCTATGATGCGCGGCTGATCCGCTCGGTGGCGCTGGGGCTCAAGCACCGCGAATTCACCCGGCATGCGATTTTCGCGGGGATGAGCACGCGCAAGGTGCTGCTGGAAGAGCACCTGCCCTATGTGATGCCGATCGTGTTCTCGACCTTCATGGCCAATATGCTGTGGTCGATCGGGCTGGAAGTGACGCTGGCGGTGCTCGGCTTCACCAATATCAACAACCCCACCGTGGGCACGGTGCTGTACTGGGCCAATAATCACTCGGCCATGGTGGTGGGCGTGTGGTGGTGGATCGTGATCCCGGTCATCCTGATCGTGATGACCTTCCTCGGGCTGTTCCTGCTGGCGGTGAGCATGAACGAATATATCGACCCGCGCAGCCGGTTGCGGAGGATGGGGGCATGAGGGGGGTGTTGCAGTCGTCTCCCGCCCCCCTGCGGGGAGGGATCGAGGGTGGGGGTGCACTGCGCTCCCGGCCCCACCCCACCCCCTGCTTTTTCGCTTGCAGCGAAAAAGCTGACCTCCCCATCAAGGGGAGGGAAAAGTCCGGCGCCCGTGGAGAGTTCAGCGCATGACCCAAGACATCCTGACTGTCGAGGGCCTCAAGGCCTATTACCGGATGAATTATTTCGGCGTGCAGCGCGAAGTGCGGGCCGTCGATGACATTACGATGAGCATCAAGAAAAACGAGGTCTATGGCATTGCGGGCGAAAGCTCGTCGGGCAAGACCAGCTTTATCAAGGTGCTCGCCGCCGCGATGCGGCCGCCCTTCGAGGTGGTGGCCGGAACGGTGAAATATGACTTCAAGGGGCATCAGATCGATGTTGCTTCGGCCAGCGACAAGCAGATCGAGGCGGTGCGCTGGAAGCATCTGAGCTACATCATGCAGGGCTCGATGAGCGTGCTGAACCCAGTGCGCCGGATCGGCAAGACATTCGAGGATTTTGCCGCGCGGCCGCTGGGGCTATCGGGCGACGCGTTCAAGCAGCGGGTGATCGGGCATCTGGACCGGCTGAAGCTGTCGCCGGATGTGCTCAGGGCCTATCCGCATGAGCTGAGTGGCGGCATGCGGCAGCGCGTGACCATTGGGCTGGCGACGGTGTGCCACCCCGAATTCATCATTGCGGACGAGCCGACTACGGCGCTGGACGTGGTGGTGCAGAAGGAAGTGCTCAGCCTGATCCGCGACATTCAAAAGGAAATGGGCGCCTCGGTGGTGTTCGTGACTCACGATATGAGCGTGCATGCCAATGTGGCCGATCGGGTGGGCATTATCTATGCCGGGCGGCTGGTGGAGGAAGGGCCGACGCGCGAAATGTTCTTCGCGCCCAAGCATCCCTATACGGCCCATCTGGTGGCGAGCCTGCCGCGCATTGGCGATACGGCGCAGCGGCCGGCACTGGAAGGGCGGCCGCCGAGCCTGGCCGCGCCGCCGAGCGGCTGCCGGTTTCATCCGCGGTGTCCCTTGGCGATAGACAAATGCAAGAGTGAGGTGCCGCCGATGGAAACGGTGGGCAAGGATCATCGCACGGCCTGCTGGCGGTGGAAGGATGTGGAGCCGCTGGTGGCGCCCCATGCCAACCATAAGGTGACGGCATGAGTACGCTGCTGGATATCAATGGAGTCTCCAAGCAATTCACCATGGGCGGGCTGTTGTCGCGCAAGGTGGTCAATGCCGTGGAGAGCGCGAGCTTTGCGCTGAGCGTGGAAAAGCCCGAGATTTTCACCATTATCGGGGAGAGCGGGTCGGGCAAGACGACGCTGGCACGGATGATCCTGGGGCTGGAATTGCCGAGTACCGGCACGATCAGCTTCCGTGGCAAGACGGTGAGCTCCAGAGTGAGCAAGGCCGAGCGGCTGGATTTCATGGCCAATGTGCAGCCGGTGTTCCAGAACCCGTTCGAGGCGTTCAATCCGCTCAAGCGGATCGATCGGTATCTGGAATCCACGGCAAGGCGGTTTTTGAAGCTGCGGGATCGCGCGGAGCTGGACCGGGCGATGGACGGGGCGCTGCAGAAGGTGGGGCTGAGCCTGGCCGAGGTGAAGGGGCGCTATCCGCATGAAATGAGCGGCGGGCAGCTGCAGCGCGCGGCTATTGCGCGGGCGCTGATCCCCAATCCGCCGCTGCTGATTGCGGACGAGCCGGTATCGATGGTGGATGCGAGCTTGCGCATGAGCATCGTCAATCTGCTCAAGAGCCTGCGGGATGACCTCAAGGTCTCGGTGATCTACATCACCCACGACCTGGCGACGGCCTATTACATTTCCAACCGCATCATCATCATGCAGCGCGGGCGGATCGTGGAAATGGGCGATGCGCGCACGGTTTTAGATAACCCGGAGCATCCCTATTCGCGCCTGCTCAAAGCCAGTGTGTTGAGCACGGAGGATGCTGGGGATGGGAAGCTCGCGACGGATCGCGAGATGCTGAATCGTGCCAATGGCTTGGTGGGGGTTGCGGGTAGATTGGTTGATCGGCCGGATGGGCGGTCGGTAAGGGTTTATGAGGGGGTGTAGGGCACGCCCCTGCTAAGGGCGCAGCTGGTTGGTGGGTGAGGGTCGGAAATCGTGGCTCTCGCCACCCCTCCCTGGCCCTCCCCATCAAGGGGAGGGTGACATCGAGTTCTGGGCAACATGTTGCCACATTCACAGGGCGGCACCTCCCCCTTTGATGGGGGAGGCTGGGAGGGGGTGGTGGGAGCCACGATCTTGCAAACGGAGGTTCCCGCTTTCGCGGGAATGACATTGTGGGTGGGCCAAAGGCGGCGGTGCTTTTTCCCTTCTCTCCTTGAGGGAGAAGGTGCCCGAAGGGTCACCGAATTCGCGTTTGCGAATTCGGTTGGGATGAAGGGTCTACCGCAGCAGGCATTGAAGCATGGGCGGGCGCAGAACCCCTCACCCTGTAATTTCTTCTGAACGAAGAAATTACTGTCCCTCTCCCTCAAGGGGCGAGGGAGGGCTCCGGGGGTGGGGCGCGGTCTGGGATCACCGTGATATTTTCTGAGGAGTTCAAAACATGTCTGCACCTGTGTTCCGCGATCCGATTGAGGATGGCGCGGCTGATCCGACGGTGATCCGCAAGGAGGGCACGAATGAGTGGTGGATGTTTTACACCAATCGGCGGCCGGGGGTGGAGGGGCCGAAATTTACCTGGATCCATGGCTCGCCTATCGGGGTGGCGGTGAGCCGGGATGATGGGGCGAGCTGGGAGTATCGGGGGACGGTTCAGGGGCTGGATGCGCCCGGTGACGTGCCGGGCGGCAATACGCATTGGGCGCCGGAGGTGATCTTTGCCGAGGGGCAGTATCACATGTTTCTCAGCTATATCAGCGGGATTCCCGACCATTGGGGTGTGCCGCGGACCATTACTCATTTCACCAGCCCGGACCTGGAAAGCTGGACGCGGGTGGGGCCGCTGGCGCTGTCGAGCGCCAATGTGATCGATGCCTGTGTATTCAAGAGCCCCGATGGGCTGTGGCGGCTTTGGTATAAGGACGAGGGCCAGGGATCGAGCACCTGGAGCGCGACGAGCACGGATATGTTCGATTGGACGCTGGAGGGGCAGGTGCTGGCCGGCTCGCCGGATGCGCCGCCGCATGAGGGGCCCAATGTGTTCGCGCTGGGCGGATATTATTGGCTGATCGTGGACGAGTGGCGTGGGCAGGCAGTGTATCGCTCGGATGACACCAGGAGCTGGGCGCGGCAGGGCATTGTTGCGGGGGAACCCGGTGTCGATGCGATGGACCGGCGGTTTGCGCGGCATGCCGATGTGGTGATCGTGGGGGACCGGGCCGTGATGTATTATTTCACCCATCCCGAATGGGACGAGGCCAGCCAGACGGCAGGGCCGCCGGATGTGGCGGCGCGGCGGACGGCGGTGCATCAGGGGGTGTTGCGCGTGGTGGATGGGGTGTTGGGGTTTGAGCGGGATGTGCCTGTGGGTGCGGAGGTGTTGGCGTAGGTTTTGGCATCGGAGTACCCCCTCCTAGCCTCCCCCTGATAGGGGGAGGGACCGCCTTGTGGCTGGGACTCGATCGCGTTCCAAGAGTGGAGAGATTCCTCCCCCTATCAGCGGGAGGTTAGGCGGGGGTATTCCGCACCATCCGCTCCAGCAAAGTCGTCGGTTCGCCCTTATAGGTTGGGCGGGCATATTCGGTGTAGCCGAGCGCGGTGGCTAGTTTCAGCGACGGGGCGTTGTCTGGGTCGATCATGCAGACTGTGCGGGGCATGGTCTGGTCGGCCCAGGTGAGTAGAGCGGTGAGGGCTTCGCGCGCGAGGCCGCGGCCTTGGTACTGGGGCAATAGGACCCAGCCGGCTTCGGGGGCGTCGATCGGCGGGTCGCAGTCGCGGTGGAAGTCGGCCAGGCCGACCTCGCCAATGATGGTGCCAGACTCGCGGTCGGTGATGACGAAATAGCCGTAATCGAGCACTTGCCAATGGCCGATATAGCGCAGGATGCGGGACCAGACTTCTTCGGGCGTGCTGGGGCGGCCGCCGATGAAGCGGGTGACGTCTGGATCGGACCAGAGCGTGTAGCAACCGGGGAAGTCAGCGGCGGTGTGGGCGCGCAGGATGAGGCGTTCGGTGGTGAGGATTGGGGGCATCGAAGATGACTCTTTTGTGGGGATACCCCCTCCTAGCCTCCCCCTGATAGGGGGAGGGATCTGCCGGCGTGTGTAGCTAGATCGCGTTTCACCCACCAGACTCTCCCTCCCCTTTTCAGGGGGAGGTTAGGTGGGGGTATTCTTTCTAGCCCGCCGCCACAGCTGAACGGGGCATGTCGGAGAGGATTTCGGCGGCGCCGTTGCGGATGATGACGATTTCCTCGAGGCGCAGGCCGAATTGGCCTTGCAGGTAAATGCCGGGCTCGATGGAAAAGACCATGCCTTCTTCCAGCACCGTCTCGCTGGTGGCGGTGATGTAGGGCGTTTCGTGGATATCGATGCCCAGGCCATGGCCGGTGCGGTGGAGGAAATTAGGGCCGTAGCCGGCTGATGTGATGACGTCGCGGGCGGCTTTGTCGATTTCGCTGGCTTTGACGCCGGGCTTGGCGGCGGCAATGGCGGCGGTGACGGCGTGATCGAGAATGGAGTGGATCTGGCCGAAGCCTTCAGGGGCGGAACCGTAGAAGCCGACGCGGGTCATGTCGGAGGGGTAGCCATAGATGCGGCCGCCAATGTCGATGAGGACAGCGTCACCGTCCTTGAGCTGGGTTTCCCCGGTGTGGTGATGGGGGAAGGCGCCGTTGGGACCAAAGCAGACGCTGGTGAATTCGGGGATGGCGCCATTGGCCTTGTAGAAATCGCGGATAGTGCTGGCGATTTCGCGCTCGGTGATGCCGGGCTTGAGGGCGGCGAAGCCGGCGGCCATGGCGGCGTCGTTGAGGACGGCTGACTTCTTGAGGGCGACATATTCGGCCTCGTCCTTGCGGGAGCGGAGGTAGCCGACTGTGTCCTGGGTGAAGCGTCTGGTGGCGCCGGGGAGCGCGTCGAGCAGCAGCAGGGCGAAATCGGTGCGCATGGTTTCGTCGAGGACGATCGAGGGCGCAGTGCGGGTGATGCCGGTGGCGGTGAGCAGGTCTTCAAGCGCGGCGCTGGGGCCGTCGGCGTCGGTCCAGGGGAAGAAGGGCAGATCGGTGTGCTGGCGGGCGCTGTCGACATTGAGCGCGGGCATGAGGAAGCCGGCGAAGGTGGCCGAGATCAGCAGGAGGACGGGGCGCTCGTCGCCGTGGGGGGAGAGATCGGCCAGGTAGAGCATGTGGCTGGAGGGGCCGATGGCGACGAGGTCGGTATTGGTGGCGGCCATGCGGGCGCGGAGATTGGCCATGCGGGTGGTTAGGATGGGGGTCATGCTGGGCTCGGTTGGTTGGGTTTTTTGTGGGGGTACCCCCTCCTAGCCTCCCCCTGATAGGGGGAGGGACCGCCCTGTGCTTGTGACGCGATTTGGTCCCAAGAGTGGAGAGATCCCTCCCCTATCAGGGGGAGGCTAGGAGGGGGTATCCGGGGTGTTGAGTATGCGGAAGCATACCCCCACCCTGCTCGATTCAACGGACTTAGCTGAAGCTAAGTCCTATCTCGCTTCCTTGCCATTCGAGCATAGCTCTCATGGCCTTCTCTCCTCAAATCGCTCCACTGGAGCGATTTGCCCTGCGGGACGGTTCGAAGCCCACAAGGGGGAGGGTGGACGACTGATGGCACTGTGTAGAACTCGTACCTCCCTCGGTGTCATCCCAGCGAAAGCGGGGACCTCTGTTTGAATTTTCAAGAAGGAAACGGAGGGTTCCCGCTTTCGCGGGAATGACATCATGGTTGGATACTTGGGAGCCGGGCTTGGGGGCTCGGCTCCCGGGCAAGCGGCATGGCAGCGCCGTTGCGGATTTTTACTTCGTTACGAGGCGGTAGTAGACGAAGTCGGAGGTGGCGCCGTTCACGTAGCCGTTGACATTGGCACCCATGGCGACCTGGTAGGTGGCTTGGAACATGATGACGATAGGCGAGGTCTCCTGCACCTGCTTCTGCAGGTCGACATAGAGCTCGTTGCGCTTGGTCTGGTCCGGTTCGGCGAGAGCGGCGTTGACTTCGTCATTCATGGCCTGGGGGACCGCCCAGGCGTTGCGCCAGGTGGTGGTGGCGGCATAGGCGTCGTCGGCATTGTTCGAGTTGTAGGCGAAGGCCTTGGCGTTGGAATGGGGGTCCATGAAATCGGGGCCCCAATAGAGCAGCATGGCCTGGTGGGTACGTTCACGGTATTTGGTGATGACCTGGGCGCCGGTGCCGGGCAGGATTTCGAAATTGATGCCGGCTTCGGCGAAGCTGGCCTGCAGGGATTGGGCAATGTCGGTGAACGGAGTCGAGTTGATCACGTCCAGCGTCACGGTGATGGGGGTGGCGACACCCGCATCGGCCAGGATCTGCTTGGCCTTTTCAACGTCCAGGCCATAGGGCGTTTCGTCATAGGAGCCGGGGAAGCCCTTGGGCCAGAAGGCCTGGTGCTTTTCCATCTGGCCCTTGAGGAAGGACTGGGTCATGCCGTCGTAATCGACAAGATAACGGGCGGCTTCCCACACGGCTGGCGGGGTCAGAGCTTCGTCCTTCTGGTTGAAGGAGAGGAAGTGGACGGCCGCCTGGGGGAAGGTCTCGACCTTGACGCTATCGGCAGGCAGGCTGCCGATCTGGTCGGGGGTGAGGTTCTTGGCGATATCGACGTCACCCGAGGTCAGCAGCAGCTGCTGGGTGGCGGCTTCGGCAACGTGACGGATGATCACCGTCTTCATGGCCGGGGCGCCCTTGAAGTAATTGGCATTGGCGGTGAGGCGGATGATTTCGGCGGGGCGATAATCGGCCAGCACGAAGGGGCCGGAACCGGCCGAATTGGTGTTGAGCCAGGCATTGCCGAAATCGCCATCGACCTCATTGGCCATGACGGTGACTTCATCAACGACCGACGCCGGACGGGCGGCCAGCACGTTGAGCACGAAGGCGGAGGAGAAATTGCCGTCATACTTCACGACGAGCTTGCCATCGGCCACGGTGACCATGTCGGCCACGTTTTCCGGGGTCCAGCCGAGCTGGGCCAGGATGAAGGCCGGGGTCTTGTTCAGCTTGATAACGCGGGAGAAGGAGAACACCACGTCTTCAGGGCGAACGGGATTGCCCGAAGAGAAGGTGACGCCATCGCGCAGGGTGAAGGTGATGGTCTTGGCAGCGTCGTCAGCAACCCATTCGGTGGCCAGGCCCGGCGCCAGAACGGTGGTGTCCTCGGCGTCGTATTGCACGAGGCGATCATAGAGATTGGTATTGAGTTCGCCCGAGGTGAATTCATAGGCCTGGGCCGGATCGATAGCGACGATATCGTCGATATTCTGGGCGACGACGAGAGCGTCGGCCGGGGTGGCAGCGAAGGCAGCGGTGCCGGCCAGCGGCAGCGTCAGCGCAGTAGCAAGTAAGGCTGCTGTCAGCAGTTTCATCAGCGTTTCTCCTGTTATTATTTGACCAATTTCTTTTGTTTCACCGGCTTGGATTTGCCGGTTTTCGGCTTCGCCGGTGGCTGGCGGGAAGGCTTTGCCGTCGAGCGGAAGAGGGTGAGCGTGCCGGTCCAGAGCAGGCGCGCGGGCTGGTCGGTGTGGTTGGACCAGGAATGGGGGCGGTTGCCGCGAAAATGCAGGCTATCGCCGGCGCTCATCAGCATTTCCTCGCCTTCGAGGCGCTGGGTGATGGAGCCTTCGAGCACATAGAGGATTTCCTCGCCCTCATGCGCCACGGTTTCGGAACGGTAGCCGGGCGGCACCGTCATGATGAAGCTGGAGAGCATATTGCCGGGGAAATCGGCGCCCAAGCGCTCATAGACGATGGAGGAGCCATCGACCGAAAAGCGGTTGCGCTCGGCGGCGCGGGTGAGGGCATTATCGGCGCTGGGGGCGGAGACGAAATAATCGATGCCGACGCCCAAGGCACGGGCGATTTGTGCCAGGGTGCCCAGGGAAGGCGTCGAGTGATCGCGCTCGACTTGGCTCAGATAGCCGACCGAGACTTCGGCGGCGGCGCCAAGCTCTTGCAGGGTCAGCTGCTGCTGGCGGCGACGGGCGCGAATGAGCGAGCCCACCTTGGGGTGCCCGTCCATTTCAGTCTTGGCCAGCGCGGTTCCTGCCATCCGTCTCCACCATAATTTTTTTGATATAAGCAAAGTTTTCTGTATGGTGAAAGCGAAATGTGAAGCCCTTCACAGTCTGCAAGAGAATCCGCTTGCGGACCTATTGTATTGTTTTTCTTGGAGGAATTTGACGCTTGAGCATGGAGCCGCAGATCGGGACAGCACCACCCTCCCCTAGCCCCGATATTGGTGCGGGCAAGCGCTGGGGGCGGCGGGCACAGGCGGTGGCCAGCTTTGTCGTCACGATTTTCCTCACTTTTTTGGGGCTGCTGGCGATCACCTTCTTCATCGGACGGGTGATCCCGATCGATCCGGTGCTGGCTGTGGTGGGCGACCGGGCGAGCAAGGCGGTTTATGACGCGGCGCGGGTGTCCATGGGGCTGGACCAGCCGCTTTATGTGCAGTTCGTGCAATATGTGGGCAATGTGCTGAGCGGCAATTTCGGCATGTCGGTATCGACCGGGCGGCCGGTGATTGCCGATATCAGCCGGTTTTTCCCGGCCACGCTGGAAATGGCGACGATCGGCATTCTGATCGGGGTGGCCATGGGCGTGCCGCTCGGCGTCATCGCGGCGAGCCGGCAGGGCAGTTGGTTGGACCAGATTATCCGCGTGGTGGGGCTGCTGGGCTATTCGGTGCCGGCCTTCTGGCTGGGGCTGGTGGGGCTGGCGCTGTTTTACGCGCGGCTGCGCTGGGTTGGCGGGCCGGGGCGACTGGATATTTTCTACGATGGCCTGGTGCCACCGGCAACCGGACTGTTACTGATCGATAGCCTAATCGCAGGTGACATCGACATTTTCTGGAATGCGGTCAATCACTTGATCCTGCCTGCTTCGGTGCTGGGGTTCTTTAGCCTGGCCTATATTGCGCGGATGACGCGCAGCTTCATGCTGGACCAGTTGAGCCAGGAATTCGTCACCACGGCGCGCGTCAAGGGCGTGCCGGAGCGGGTGGTGATCTGGCGGCATGCGTTCAACCCGATCAGGGTGCCGCTGATCACGGTGATTGCACTGAGCTATGCGGCGCTGCTGGAGGGCTCGGTGATGATCGAGACGGTGTTCTCCTGGCCGGGCATCGGCAATTACCTAACCACGGCGCTGCTCAATGCGGACATGAACGCGGTGCTCGGCGCAACGCTGG
This sequence comes from Devosia yakushimensis, assembly GCF_030159855.1. NCBI lineage: Bacteria > Pseudomonadati > Pseudomonadota > Alphaproteobacteria > Hyphomicrobiales > Devosiaceae > Devosia > Devosia yakushimensis. The sequence continues at coordinate 2,160,177 of NZ_BSNG01000001.1, forward strand.
TGATCGGGGCGGTGTTCATTTTCATCAACAAGGTCTCGGACGTTTTGTACCGGGTGCTGGATCCGAGGGCACGGTGATGACGACACGTGACTGGCTGCTTGAAGATTCTCCCTCCTCGCGCTGGCAGGCAAATGCCGGGCGGGCGTATAGGGTGTTTACGGCGTTGCTGCGCAATCCGCTGTCGGTGGTGGGCGGGGTGATTATCCTGGTGCTGGTGCTGACGGCGATATTTGCGCCTTGGCTGGCCCCCTACTCTGCCACCGGGCAGGATTTGGCGAACCGGCTGGCGGCACCGTCATCAGCGCACTGGATGGGCACGGATGAATTGGGCCGCGATATCTTTTCGCGGGTGATCTGGGGCAGCCAGATTACGCTTGTTATTGTGGGGCTGGTGGCGCTGATTTCGGCGCCGCTGGGGCTATTGGTAGGGGCGGTATCGGGCTATTTCGGGGGTTGGGTGGATCGCATTCTGATGGGGTTCACGGATATCTTTTTGTCCATGCCCAAGCTGATCCTGGCGCTGGCATTCGTGGCGGCGCTGGGGCCGGGCATCAATAATGCCATTATCGCCATCGCGATTACCTCGTGGCCGGCCTATGCGCGTATTGCGCGGGCGGAGACGCTGACGATAAGGCATTCAGAATTCATTGCTGCGGTGCAATTGCAGGGCGCGTCGCCGCTGCGAGTGATCGTGCAGCATATTCTGCCGCTCTGTACCTCTTCGATGATCATTCGGGTGACGCTGGATATGGCCGGGGTGATCCTGACTGCGGCGGGCCTGGGCTTTATCGGGCTGGGGGCGCAGCCGCCATTGCCGGAATGGGGCGCGATGATTTCGCGCGGGCGTACGTTTATTCTGGATCAATGGTGGGTGGCGACCATGCCGGGCTTTGCCATCATCATTGTGAGCCTGGGGTTCTGTTTCCTGGGCGATGGCCTGCGCGATGTGCTTGACCCGAAAAGCGAGGGCAAGTGATGGTTTTTTCGCATGACTTCACCACAACCACCGGCGCCTTCCTCGGGCTTGACCCGAGGATCGCTCGTCGCGCGTGCCGGGCTGAGAATGGCCCTCGGGTCAAGCCCGAGGGAGATGCGGTGGTTGTCGGAAGCGCTGGGGAGTTGGGCTTATGAGCACGCTCCTGAAGGTTGAAAATCTGCGGGTCAGCTTCCCCACCCATCGCGGGCGGGTGGAGGTGGTCAAGGGTATTTCGTTTGCGCTGGGGCGCGAGCGGCTGGGGATTGTGGGGGAGAGTGGATCGGGCAAGTCGATGACGGGCCGGGCGATCCTCAAGCTGATCCGCAAGCCGGGGCTGGTGACGGCCGACAAGCTCGAATTCGAAGGGATCGACCTGACCGCGCAGAGCGAAAAGCAGATGCGGTCGGTGCGTGGGGCGCGCATTTCCATGGTGATGCAGGACCCCAAATATTCGCTGAACCCGGTGATGACGGTGGGCGAGCAGATCGCCGAGGCGCTGGTGACGCATCAGAAGCTGCCGCGGCGCGAAATCGAGGCGCGGATCATTTCCATGCTTGAGGCGGTGCGGATCAATGACCCGCAGCGGGTGGCCAAGCTTTATCCGCATGAGGTTTCGGGCGGCATGGGGCAGCGCATCATGATCGCCATGATGCTGATCCCCGAGCCGGAACTGCTGATTGCGGACGAGCCGACTTCGGCGCTGGATGTGAGCGTGCAGGCGCAGGTGCTCGATATCATCGATGACCTCGTGACGCGCAAGGGGATGGGGCTGATCCTGATCAGCCATGATCTCAACCTGGTCAGCCGCTATTGCGACCGGATTCTGGTGATGAATTCGGGCGTGGTGGTGGAAGAATGCGCGGCGGGGGAGCTGGCCAATGCCAAGCATCCCTATACGCGAGGGCTGCTGGCGGCGATGCCGACCATCAATGAAAGCCGGGACGAATTGCCGGTGCTCGACCGGACACAATGGGCGGGCACATGAACGCGATAGACCTCAAAAATCTCGATATTTCCTATGGCGACACCAAGGTGGTGCATGGGGTGAACCTGACCATTGCGGAAGGCGAGAGCTTTGCGCTGGTGGGCGAGAGCGGGTCGGGCAAATCGACCATTTTGCGGGCCATTGCGGGGCTGGCGCCGGACTGGACGGGGGACATCTCCGTGCTGGGGCGGGCGCGCAGCCATGGGGTGGATCGCGCGGTGGCGCGGCAATGCCAGATGGTGTTTCAGGACCCCTATGGATCGCTGCATCCGCGCAAGACCATCGACTCGGCGCTAAGCGAGCCGCTGGCCATTCATGGCCTGGGCAATCGGGGCGAACGCGTGGAGGCGATGCTGAAGGCGGTGGGGCTGGATCAGCGCTTCCGGTTCCGCTTTCCGCACCAGCTTTCGGGCGGGCAGCGGCAGCGCGTGGCGATTGCCCGGGCGCTGATGCTGGAGCCCAAGGTGTTGCTGCTGGATGAGCCGACTTCGGCGCTGGATGTGAGCGTGCAGGCGGAGATTTTGAATCTGCTCAAGCGCCTGCGGCGGGAACAGGGGCTGACTTATCTGCTGGTGACGCACAATCTGCCGGTGGTGAGCTTTCTGTGCGACCGGCTGGCCGTGATGCGGCATGGGGGAATCGTGGAAGTGGCCGATGTGGAGCAGCTCAAGCATGGGCAGCTGGTGGAGGCCTATTCCAGGGAATTGCTGGCGGCGACGGAGGGGGCGAACCGGGCTGCTGAGTGATCTGCGCCCTCCCCTTGTGGGAGGGTTTATGAGGGGATGGGCGCCGGATAGCGGGGCTCTCGTTACCCCCTCCTAGCCTCCCCCTGATAGGGGGAGGGACTGCCCGGTGGACGGGGCGGCATGTAATTCGCCTGTTGAATTTTCGATCCAAGGACCAAAAGAATGACTGACTATTTTGCAGCTGTGGCGCGGTTTGATGCCGAGATTGCCGAGACGAAGGGCGCTGAGCAGGCGTTCAAGGCGCTGCAGACGCTGACGCAGGAGATTGTGGGGGCAAAGCTGTTCACCTACATGACTGTGGACATGACAAACGAGCTGTCGCGCCGGGTCTATACCAGCGACGCGGCGAATTACCCGACCTCGGGGACCAAGCCCCTGCATTACGACCACTGGTTCGACACGGTGCATAAGGCGCGGCAATATTTCATCGCCAACTCGATCGAGGCGATTGCCGAGGTGTTTCCGGATTATCCGCTGATCCAGTCGCTGGGGTGTGAATCCGTGGTCAACATGCCAGTGATTTTGGGCGGGGAGCTGGTGGGCACGCTCAATATGCTGGATGTGGCGGGGTATTATACGGCTGAGCGGGTGGAGCTGATCCGGCGGTATGTGGCGGTGCCGGCGAAGCTGGCGGCTATGGTGGCGGCTAAGGGGTAGGTTTCTGGTCGCGATGTAAGTTCGCACCCTGGGAGGGAACTCCGGGGGCGTTTTTTGTGCTGTGTGCCCGTCAAACCCACGGTGTCATCCCCGCGAAAGCGGGGACCTCTGTTTCGGGATGGAAGAGAAGAAAACGGAGGTTCCCGCTTTCGCGGGAATGACATTGTGGGGGAGCGGGATCGAAGCATGGGAGGGCGCAGAACCCCTCACCCTGACCATTCTGCTGAACGCAGAATGGTCTGTCCCTCTCCCTCAAGGGGAGAGGGTTGGCTCCGAGTATGCCTTACCCCGCCGATGCCATCAGGCTGGCATTGCCGCCGGCGGCGGTGGTGTCGATGCAGATGTGGCGTTCGAGTTGCAGGCGGGCGGAGTCGTCGGCCGAGGTGAGCAGCGGCAGGAGGGCGCCGTCGCGGGCGCTGAGGGCGATGCGGATCGCGTGCAGGTTGGGGTCGGAGCCGAAATAGGCGATAGAATGGAAGGTTGTGGCGTGGGCCAGGGCGTCGAGGTCTAGTTCGGAGGAAAGGGCGATGCAGCCGGTGGCTTCGGCCATCTGGCGCTGGGCGGCGTAGTCGGCTTCACTGGGGCCGAGGCAGAGAAGTGTGCCGCGGGGGGCTACGGTGAGCGTGTTGCTTTCGCCGGTTGGGCCGGGGAGCGGGAGCGCAGCGGATTGCAAATCCGCGTACCCTTTCGTGAAGCGCGGCAGATAGTGGGGGCCGCCGGCTTTGGGGCCGGTGCCGGACAGGCCCTCGCCGCCAAAGGGCTGGGAGCCGACGACGGCGCCGATTTGGTTGCGGTTGATATAGATATTGCCGGCGTGAACCTGGGCCGAGACGGCGCGGACGCGCGAGGAAATGCGGGTGTGCATGCCGAAGGTGAGGCCATAGCCGGAGCCATTGATGGCGGCGATGACGGCATCGATATCGTCGGCCTTGAAGGTCGCGACATGGAGGATCGGGCCGAAGATTTCTTCGGGAATGTCCGCGATGCCGGTGACGCGCAGGACGGTGGGGGGAACGAAAGTGCCCTGCCCCGGCGCATTCAAGCGATGAATCAACTTGCCGGCCTTGGTGAAGGCAGCGACATGGTTTTCGATTTTTGTGCGGGCGGCTTCGTCGATGACGGGGCCGATATCGTTGGCGAGGTCCCAGGGATTGCCCAGGGTGAGTTCGTCCATGGCGCCGGTGAGCATTTCAATGGTGCGGTCGGCAACGTCTTCCTGAACATAGAGGATGCGCAGGGCCGAGCAGCGCTGGCCGGCGGACTGGAAGGCGGAGGCGAGGACATCGCGCACGGCCTGTTCGGGCAGCGCGGTGGAATCCACGATCATGGCGTTGAGGCCGCCGGTTTCGGCGATCAGCGGGGCGTCGGGGGCAAGGTTTGCCGCCATGGCGCGATCGATACGGCGGGCGGTGGGGAGGGAGCCGGTGAAGGCGACGCCGGCAATGCGGGCGTCGGAGGTGAGCGCGGTGCCCACTTCGCCAGCGCCGGGGAGGAGTTGGATGGCGTCACGCGGAATGCCGGCCTCGTGCATCAGACAGATGGCGCGGTGGGCGATGAGCGGGGTCTGCGGGGCGGGCTTGGCGAGGACAGGATTGCCTGCGACGAGAGCCGCCGCAATCTGGCCGGTGAAGATGGCCAGCGGGAAATTCCACGGCGAGATGGCGGCGAAGGGGCCGCGCGGGGCGGCCAGGGGCTGGGCCTCGGCCTGTTCGGCGTAATAGCGCAGGAAATCGACGGCTTCGCGGAGTTCGGCGATGGAATCAGCCCAGGACTTGCCGGCTTCGCGGGCGAGGAGGGCGAAGAATTCGGCGGCGTTGGCCTCGTAGAGATCGGCGGTGGCGCGCAGGAGATTGGCGCGGGTGGTTGCCGGGGTTTGGGGCCAGGGCGAGGTGGTGGCGGCGGTGATGGCGGTGGTTACGTCGGTGGGGGTGGCGTTGGCGACGGTGCCGATTGTGTCGGTGGGGGTGGCGGGGTTGGTGAGGGTTACTGCATCGGAGTACCCCCTCCTAGCCTCCCCCTGAGAGGGGGAGGGACTAGCTGGTGGTTGCGGGGCGATGAGGGGCGTGGTGTGCCACTGGTGCGTCAAGAAGGCTTCGCGGGCGGCTTGCATCGCGGGGAAGGTGGCGGGGTCGGTCAGGTCTAGGCCGGCGGAGTTGCGGCGGGGGGCGAAGATGGCGAGGGGGGCCGGGATGGCGGGGTTGGGGATGGTGTCGCCCAGGGCCAGGGCTTTGCCAATGGGGTCTTCGGCCACGGTGGAGGCGGGGATGTCTTCGTCGGCGATTTGGTAGACGAAGGAGCCGTTGGCGCCGTTTTCGAGGAGGCGGCGAACGAGGTAGGCGAGCAGGTCTTTGTGGGCGCCGACGGGGGCGTAGATGCGGGTGCGGGTGCCGGCGGAGGTGCGCAGGACTTCGTGCAGGCGTTCGCCCATGCCGTGCAGGCGCTGGAATTCGTAGCTATCGGGGCCCCTGCCCGCCTCGGCGGCCAGATGCAGCACGGCGGCGGCCGTGTGGGCATTGTGGCTGGCGAATTGGGGATAGATCGAGGCCTTGGTGAAGAGCTTTTTGGCGGCGGCGATGTAGCTGATATCGGTTGCGGCCTTGCGGGTATAGACCGGGTAATCGGGCAGGCCCATGATCTGGGCGCGCTTGATTTCGGCATCCCAATAGGCGCCCTTGACCAGGCGCACCATGATGCGGCGGTTCAGCGCCGTGGCGGTGGCGTCGAGCCAATCGATCAGCGGCAGGACGCGCTTGCCATAGGCCTGCACGACCACGCCGAAGCCGTCCCAGCCGGCCAGCTCGGGGGTGGCGAGGACTTCGGCGATGATGTCGAGGGAGAGATCGAGGCGGTCGGCCTCTTCGGCATCGATATTGAAGCCCATGTTTGCGGCCTTGGCGGCGAGGGCCAATTGGCGAGTCGCTTCAACAAGTTCGGTCATGACGCGGGAGCGTTGCGCGAACTCGTAGCGGGGGTGGAGCGCGGAGAGTTTGACCGAAATGCCGGGATTGTCGCGCACGGAGGCGGCGGTGCAATGGGGCGCCAGGGATTTGATGGCGGACATATAGGCGTCGAAATAACGAACGGCGTCGGCACCGGTGCGGGCGGCTTCGCCCAGCATGTCATAGGAATAGCGGTAGCCGATGGATTCGGGCTTTTTGGCGTTGACGATGGCTTCGTCAATGGTGCGGCCAAAGACGAATTGGCTGCCGAGCAAGCGCATGGCCTGGCCGACGGCGGTGCGGATGACGGGTTCACCCAAACGGGCAATGGCGCGATGCAGGGCGTTTTTCGGGCCGACTTCTGGATCGCCCAGCACGTCGGCGGTGAGGCTGAGGGCCCAAGAGGAGAAGTTGACCAGCTGATTGGCGGAGGCGCCGAAATGGGACGACCAATTGGAGCCGCCGACCTTGTCGTGAATGAGGGCATCGATGGTTTCGGCATCGGGCACGCGCAGCAGGGCTTCGGCCAGCGACATGAGGGCGACGCCTTCGTCGGTGGCGAGGCCATATTCAGCGAGGAAGCTCTCCATCAGGCCGAGGCGATTGCCGGTGCGGACGGTGGTTACCAGGGCCTCGGCATGGGCGGAGATGGTGTGCCGCGCTGCAGCATCGAGGCCGGTATCGGCAATGAGCTGGCGGACCAGGGGGGCCTCGGGGGCGAGGTTGCGGTCGCGGAGGGACTGGCGGGCGGCGGCGATGTCGGTCATTTGGGCGCTCTTGGGCACGACCTCGTGGTTCGACAGGCGCACCATGAGGTCTACTGATAGACCATCTCTATGACACGAGTTTTATAGACGTTTCGCCTGATTTTGTAGCGCTGGCGGCGTAGGAAGGTTATTGATTGGCCGCAAGACAGGATAAACGCCCATGAAAACCGTTACATACGAGACTTTGGACCAGACGGACCGGAAAATACTGGACGAGTTGGCGCGGGATGGGCGGATCAGCGTGGCGGAGCTGAGCCGGCGGGTGAACTTGTCCAAGACGCCGTGCCAGGCGCGGATCGGGCGGCTGGAGAAGGCCGGGTATATTCTGGGATATCGGGCGGTGATCGACCCCAAGCGGCTGGGGCTGCCGCATGTGGCCTTTGTCGAGGTGAAGCTGAGCGATACGCGGGCGGCTGCGCTGGCGGCGTTCAACAAGGCGGTGCGGGCGATCAAGGAGGTGGAGCAATGCCACATGATCGCGTCGAGCTTTGACTATCTGCTCAAGGTGCGGACCAAGGATATTGCCGATTATCGCGAGGTGCTGGGGGAGAAGATTTCGGCGCTGCCCCATGTGGCGCATACGAGTACGCATGTGTCGATGGAGGCGGTTAAGGGGGATGAGGAGTAGGTGCGGATGGGGAGTTTTTGTTGGGGTACCCCCTCCTAGCCTCCCCCTGATAGGGGCAGGGATCTCTCCACTCTTGGGGCTAGATCGAGTTCTAACCACAAGGCGGTCCCTCCCCCTGTCAGGGGGAGGCTAGGAGGGGGTATCCCCTGCCTTGTCCAAAATCTGGCTGACCAGGATGTACACCCCATCCCCGCTCGTCATCACCTCATGATTGGTGAAGCGGACCACGCGATAGCCGCGGCTTTCCAGATATTGGGTGCGGATGCGATCGGCGGCGATGCCGGCGTCGGAGAAATGGCTGTCGCCATCGATCTCGAAGATCAGGCGGGCGCGTTTGCAGGCGAAGTCGACGATATAGGGGCCGATGGGGGCTTGGCGGCGGAAATGCCAGCCGGATTGGCGGAAGGTGTGCAGCATGGCCCAGAAGCGGCGCTCGGCTGGGGTTTGGTCCAGGCGGAGACGGCGGGCTGGTGTTGTGCTGCTCATATACCTTCCCCCGAGGTTTTTGCAGACTGATGGATTGGAGTACCCCCTCCTAGCCTCCCCCTGATAGGGGGAGGGATCTTTCCGCGTTTGGGGCGGGATGGAGTTTTAGCCCCAGGGCGGTTCCTCCCCCTATCAGGGGGAGGTTAGGTGGGGGTATTCTTGCTTCTTACTCCCCGATCTTCGCATCCCGGAAGTACGGGACGTTGAGCGTCGAGCGCCAGAAGCCGGTCACTTTGGGGCTCATCATCATGTAATTGTAGCGGTGGTATTGGGGCAGGATGACGTGGTCGTTCATCAGGATGGCCTCGGCCTTCTGCATGTCGGCGACGGACTCGGCTTCGTCGCCGGTGGCCTTGGCCGCGGCGATGGCGGCGTCGTAGTCGGAATTGGACCAATTGTTGAGATTGTTCGGGCTGCCCGTGACGAAATTGTCGAGGAAGGTCATGGGGTGCGGATAATCGGCGCCCCAGCCCATCTGGGCGATCTGGTACTGAACCTTTTGCACTTCAGGATAGAAAACCTGCCATTCGGTGGCCTGGATTTCTACGTCGATATTGAGGTTCTGCTTCCACATCTGCTGGATGGCTTCGAGGAGCTTTTCGATCGGCGGGGAGGAATAGGTGACGAACAGCGTCTTGGGGAAGCCTTCGCCGTTGGGGTAGCCGGCTTCGGCCAGCAGCGCCTTGGCCTGATCGACTTCGGCAGTGGGGGCCAGGCCGAACGTATCGCGGCCTTCGGTGAAGTCCTTGCCGCCAAAGGTCATGCCGGGGGGCACGAGGCCGGTGGCGGGCAGATCGGCCGATTGCAGGACGAATTCGACCAGATCTTCACGGTCGATGGCCATGGAGAGGGCTTCGCGGACCTTTAGATTGTCGAGCGGGGCCTGGTGGGGATTGAAGAAGGCGTAGGTGGTGCCCAAAGCCGGGACGACCATGAAGGCGTCGGATTCGACCGAGAGGCGCGGGATTTCGGGGGCGGGAACGGCTTCGATGCCGTCGACCTGGCCGGCTTCCATGGCGGCGAGGGCCGTTGCGGGATCGGGGATCAGGCGGAAGGTCAGCTTATCGAGGGAAACGGCGTCGGCGTCGTAATAATTGGGGTTCTTTTCGAACACCACGGATTCGCCGGTGTTGAACTCGGTGACGCGGAAGGGGCCGGTGCCGATGAAGGTATCGGGCTTGCGCGTCCAGCCTTCGGGATCGGCGGTGACGACATCTTCGCGGACCGGGAAGAAGGTCGAATAGGTGAGCAGTTGCAGCATATAGGGGACGCGGGCCTTGAGCGTGAAGGTCAGCGTCTTGTCGTCGGTGGCGGAGATGGCGATGCCGGCAACTTCGGTGGGGGCGTTGAAGGCTTCCTCGGCACCAACGATGGAGAACAGCATGGTGGAGTTCATCGCGCCGGTCTTGGGATCGAGCACGCGTTTCCAGGCATATTCGAAATCGCCGGCGGTGACGGGCTTGCCGTCGCTCCACTTGGCGTCGCGCAGGTGGAAGGTGTAGTTCAGGCCATCCTCGGAGACATCCCAACTGGCGGCGAGGGCGGGGACGATTTCGCCCTCGGCATCAAAGCGGACGAGGCCTTCGAAGGTGTTGCCGATAATGGGGGCGGCGAAGGTTTCGGCGGTGGTGCCGGGATCGTATTTGGCGCTCTCATTGTTGACCACATAGGTCAATTCGCCGGCGGCAAAGGCGCCAGCCGTCGAGGCTAGGAAGGCCGCCGTCAGCAGCGGCAGGAAATGCTTGGTCATTCGCGTTCTCTCCTGTTTTTGGGGCTTTTGCCCCATTTTAGCTCAGTGATCGATCCAGCCAATGTGCTGCCCCTCGCAGCGCAGTAGAGGCGGATAGTGGCCCTCGGATCAAGTCCGAGGGAGATGCGGGATATGGCGGGATCATGCATCACGCCGCGATATCACCGGCATAGTGGCAGGCGGCGAGGTGGCCGCCGCCGAGGTCTTTGAGGGCCGGTTCCTGGCTCGCGCACAAATCCGTCGCTATCGGGCAGCGGGTGCGGAAGCGGCAGCCGCTGGGCAGGTGCATGGCGCTGGGGATTTCGCCGCGCATGGGATCGGCCGGGCGGGTGGCGGTTGGATCGGGGACCGGGATCGAGGCGAGCAGCGCTTGCGTGTAGGGGTGGCTGGGGCGGCGATAGAGATCGGTGTTGGAGGCCAGCTCGACGATCTTGCCGAGATACATGACGCCGATGCGGTCCGAGATGTGGCGGACCATGGACAGGTCATGGGTGATGAAGAGATAGGTCAGGCCGAGCTGGTCCTGCAGGTCTTCGAGCATGTTGACCACCTGCGCCTGCACGGAGACGTCGAGGGCGGAGATGGGTTCGTCGCAGATGACCAGATCGGGCTCGAGCGCGATGGCGCGGGCAATGCCGATGCGCTGGCGCTGGCCGCCGGAGAATTCGTGGGCAAAGCGATTGGCGTGATCGGCATGCAGGCCCACGCGGGCGAGCAGGTCGTGGACTTTTGCGGTGCGGGATTCGGGGGTGCCGATGCCAGCGATTTCGAGGGGCTCGGCGATGAGGTCGCGGACGGTCATGCGGCCGTTGAGGGAGGCATAGGGGTCCTGAAAGATCATCTGGACGCGGCGGCGGAAGGGGGTGAGGTCGCGTTCGGAGGCTGTGGCGATGTCCTGGCCGTCGAACAGCATCTGGCCGGAAGTGGGCTGATAGAGGCGGATCAGGGTACGGGCGAGGGTTGATTTTCCGCAGCCGGATTCACCCACCAGGCCCAGGGTTTCGCCGGGGTAGATGTCGAGATCAACGCCGTCGACGGCACGCAGGATTGGCTTGGGGCCGAAGAGATTGCGGCCCACGGTGAAGTGTTTGTGGAGGGCGCGGATGGAGACGAGGGGTTGGGTCATGGGTGGATCACCGCCGCCGCAGCATGCGTCCCCTCCCCCTTGAGGGGAGGGTTAGGGTGGGGGTCGGCGGGGTTTTGCGCTGGGGCCGCAAGGACCCCCACCCCGGCCCTCCCCTCAAGGGGGAGGGAGGGCAAGAGCCTCGTCTGCTGCGAAAGAACGGTCATGCCGCCACCTCGTTGAGGCCGGTGACCTTTGGCGCCTCCGGGTGGTGGAGCCAGCATCTTGCGCCCTGCCCTTCACCGAAGAGGGGAGGCAGCGCTGCGGCGCATTGGTGCATGGCGTGGGGGCATCTTGGGGTGAAGGGGCAGCCGGCGGGGGGATGGGCCATGTCGGGGGGAGAGCCGGGAATGGGGGTGAGGCGGCGGTGGGTGTCGTCGCGCAGGTCGGGGACGGAGGCGAGGAGGCCACGCGTGTAGGGGTGTTTGGGGGTCGCGAAGAGGTCGCGGACGGGGCCGGTTTCCATGACGAGGCCGCCATACATGACCACGATGCGGTCGGTGACTTCGGCGATGACGCCCAGATCGTGGGTGATGAGGATGACGGCCATGCCGAGGCGCTTTTGCAGGTCTTTGAGCAGCAGCAGAATCTGGCGCTGGATGGTGACGTCGAGGGCGGTGGTGGGTTCGTCGGCGATGAGCAGTTTTGGATCGCAACTCAAAGCGATGGCGATCATGACGCGTTGGCGCATGCCGCCGGAAAATTCGTGCGGGTAGGATTTGAGGCGTTCGGCGGCGGAGGGGATGCGGACCAATTCGAACAGTTCGATGGCGCGGGCTCTCGCCTGGGCGCGGGTGACCTTGCGGTGGCGCAGGATGGTTTCGATGACCTGTTCGCCCACGGTGAGGGTGGGGTTCAGCGAAGTCATCGGGTCCTGGAAGATCATGCCGATCTTGTTGCCGCGAATGTCACGGAGATCGTCTTGATCGAGCGCCATCAGGTCCTGGCCGTCGAAATGGGCCTCGCCGCCCATGATGCGGCCGGAGGCTTTGAGCAGGCGCAGGATGGACATGCAGGTGATGGATTTGCCGGAGCCGGATTCCCCGACAATGCCGAGGATTTCGCCGGGGTGAACGTCGAAGCTGACGCCGCGCACGGCTTGGACTTCGCCGCGCTGGCCGAAGAAGCTGGTGCGTAGGTCGCGGACGGAGAGGATGGGGGCGCTCATTTGCGAAACCGTGGGTCGAGCGCGTCGCGCAGGCCATCGCCCAGGAAATTGAAGGCAAACATGGTGAGGGAAATGGCGGCGGCGGGGAAGAAGAGCTGGTGCGGATAAGCGCGCAGGGTTTCGACTGCCTCGGAGGTGAGCGTGCCCCAGGAGGCGAGCGGCGGGGTGACGCCCAGGCCGATGAAGCTCATGAAGCTCTCGATGAAAATGGCCGAGGGGATCAGCATGGTGAGGGTGACGATGATGGGGCCGATGGCGTTGGGCAGCAGGTGGCGCGTGAGGATGCGCGAGGTGCTGGCGCCCATGGTGCGGGCGGCGGCGACGTAATCCTGTTGCTTGAGGCTGAGGATCTGGCCGCGCACGATGCGGGCCATATCGACCCAGAAGACTGAGCCAATGGCGATGACGATGGAGATGAGGCCGGAATTCAGCACCACCATGAGCAGGATGACGTAAAGGGTCAGCGGGATGGTGGAGATGATTTCGACGAAGCGCATCATGACCGCGTCGGTCTTGCCGCCCATATAGCCGGCAATGCCGCCATAGAAGATGCCGATGAAGAAGTTGACCAGCGTGGCGACGAAGGCGACGGCGAGGGAAATGCGGGCGCCATATAGTTGGCGGACGAGCACGTCGCGGCCGAGTTGGTCGGTGCCGAACAGGTAGGTCATGTTCCACGACCAGCCGGAGGGACGCAGTTCGGCGCCGTCGGGGAGGACCAGTTTGGCGGGGAGTTTTGAATAGTCGAGGGTGACGGTCTGGTCGCCGAATTTGAAAGGTTGGGCCTTCTTGATCATGTCCTTGCGCTCGCCGCGCAGGATGCCCAGGACATGGCCGCCGCTATCGACTTCGTAGAGGTTGAAGTTACTGGCGTTGAGGAAGAAGCGGGTGGAGGCGCCCTGCCCGTCTGTGACGGTATAGGTGTCGAAGGCGGGCGGGATGTTCGCCAGTTTCAGGTTCTGATCGTAATAGGTGAAGGGGCTGAAAAACGGGCCGAACAGGGCGGCGAGGATCAGCAGGATGATGAAGGTGATGCCGGCCATGGCGGGCTTATTGGCCCACAGGCGCCGGCGGGCATCCTGCCAATAGGTGAGGCTGGGGGCCGACGCGATTGCGGCGGTTTCGCCGGCGGGGAGCTTTTCCCACATGGCGGGGGCGATGTCGCTCATGCGGAGGCCTCCGTCAGCTTGATGCGCGGATCGAGCACGGCATAGAGCAGATCGACGATGAGGATCATCACCATGAGGGCGGCGGCGTAGAAAATGGTGATGCCCATAATGGCGGTGTAATCGCGATTGGTGATGGAGAGCACGAACTGGCGGCCAATGCCGGGGAGCGCGAAAATCTGCTCGATGACGAAGCTGCCGGTGATGAGATTGGCGACGACCGGGCCGAGCACGGTGACGACCGGAACCAGGGAATTGCGCAAGCCGTGTTTGAACAGGACCTGGCCGGGGCGGAGGCCCTTGGCGCGGGCGGTGGTCATATAATCCTGCTCGAAGGTTTCGAGCAGGGACGAGCGGGTGAGGCGGGCGACGAAGCTGATCCAGAAGCCGGACAGGGCAAAGACCGGCAGGATATAGCCGCGCCAATCATCGAGCCCGAATGTGGGCACCCAGCCCAGACGCAGCGCGAAGACATAGAGCAGGACGGTGGCGATGACATAGCTGGGGATGGCGACGCCGATGGTGGCGATCAGCATCACCGTGGTGTCGGGCCACTTGTTGCGATTGAGGGCGGCGATGATGCCGAGGGGGACGCCCAGGGCAATGACGCAGATGACGGCGAGCAGGCCCGTGCGCAGGGTGACGGGGAGGCCATCGGCAATCATGGTATTGACCGAGACGCCGGGATATTTGAACGAGGGGCCGAGGTCGAAAGTGGCTATGCCCTTGAGATAGGAGAGGTATTGCACCCAGATGGGTTGGTCGAGGCCATATTTAGCGTCCAGCGCGGCCTGGATTTCGGGGGCCAGCATGCGCTCGGAGACGAAGGGGCCGCCCGGGACGGCATGCATCAGGAAAAAGGTCAGCGTGACGATGGCGAAGAGGGTCACCAGCATCATGGCCAGGCGCTGGAGGATATAGCTGGGCACCCGTATGGACCTCTTGGTGCGGAGGGGGTGGTGTAAGCCCCTGAGATAATTTGTATTCCAGCATCAAAAAAATTTTGCCGCAAGTGGGGTGGTGGGGTTTTGGGGGATGGTGTCATTCCGGCGAAGGCCGGAATCCATGCTGAAGCTTATCCTGGCGCTGGATGGGTGCGAGACACCACGGACATGGATCCCGGCCTTCGCCGGGATGACGCCGTGGGTGGGGAGGGTTCTGGGCAGATGATTGGCGCAGCCCCCCACCCCTGTCCCCTCCCCACAAGGGGGAGGGAGACGATGGAGCGGATGGATGGAGGCTCTCGTCACCCCCTCTCTTCCCTCCCCGTCGAGGGGAGGGTGAGGCCGCTGGGTGGGAGGGATGGTGCCACTTTCGCCGTGAAGGGAGCTTTTTAGCGGATACCCCCTCCTAGCCTCCCCCTGATAGGGGGAGGGACCGGTCGGTGGTTGGGACGCGATCCAGCTTCAAGAGTGGAGAGATTCCTCCCCCTATCAGGGGGAGGTTAGGTAGGGGGTATCCGGCCTACAGCTCGAAATGGTTGCGCAGGATGCGGAAAACCGCGGTGGCGGGGACGATCAGGTCGGCGGCGGCGGTGACCTTGTCGTCGGTGTAATGGCCTTCGGCATCCAGCGCGTTGATGGTGCCGAGGAGTTGGTTGCCGGCCATGATGGGGACGCTGATGGAGGCGTTGAGGCCCAGGGAGCGGATGAGGGCGAGGTCGGGGAATTGGCCTTCCATGCCGGCGGCGGTGTTGATGACCGTGATGCGGCGCTCGGTGCGCATGGCTTCAAACCACGGGTCGAGGACGATGGGCTTGGTGCCCAGCAGGGGATAGGCCTCGGTGTTGGAGGAATAGACCCGGCGGACGTGGCCGGCGGCCATGTTGATGGCGGTGAGGGTGAAGAGTTTGACCCCGATAATGGCCTGGGCCAGCTCGTAAAGGGCGGCGCCGGTATCGGCGGGGTCGGTATAGCGGGCGAGGCGCTCTTCGAAAACGCGGAAGGCTTGGGCATTGGTCATGGGTCTGTCCAGTCAGGCACGGCGGCGGATATCGCCAGCGGTTTCGCTGGATAGCAGAGCCGGACTGGCGGAGACAACACGATCGCGGCCGGCGGATTTTGCGGCATAGAGACGAGTATCGGCGAGCTGCATGAGTTCGGCGGCGGGCTCAATACCAGTGCCGGCAGCCAAGCCAATGCTGACCGTCACCACCAGATCGGCGCCCAAATCGGACCAATCGGTGGAGGCGATGGCGGTGCGGGCGCCCTCGCAGAAGGCGGCGGCCGTGAGATCGGACGCATCGGGGAAGATCAGGGCGAATTCTTCGCCGCCGAGACGGGCGGCGTGGCCGTGGCGGCCAAGCTGGGCGACGAGTTCGCGGGCGACGCGCTGCAGCACGGCATCGCCGACGAGATGGGAATGGCGGTCATTGATCGATTTGAAGTGATCGAGGTCGACAATGGCCAACGCAAAGGGCGTGCCGGCAAGGCGGTTGAGAATCTGATCGAAGCTGCGGCGATTGGCGATGCCGGTGAGCGGGTCGGACAGGGCCTGATCGGCAAGGGCGGCAGCGCGGGTGCGCAGGCGATCGGTTTCGGAGCGGATTTCCTCGACACGAGCGAGGCGGCGGGCGCCCTCCCCCGATTGGCGGACATAGAGGGCGTGGAAGCGCTTTTGCAGATCGAGCGCGGCGCTGGTGTCGCCCATGGCTTCGAGGATTTCGGCGAGCTTTTGGGCGGTGTTGACCTGGTGGTCGATCTGGCTGGAGGCCTCGGCCAAGTCGTAAGCCTGGGTGCAGGCGGCACGGGCCTCGGGGAGCTTGCCGGCACGAAAGAGCACATCGCCCAGGCTGTAGAGATAATGAATGCGCAGGCTGGGGCCGGGATCGGTGGGGATGGTGGCGGAGCGTTCGAGATAGGCGATGGCGCGGTTGACCTGGCCGCGCAAGGCGAGGGTTTCGGCGGCATTGCCGAGGGCGCAGCGCAGGGTCCAGTCGTCGCCGGCATGCTCGGCGGCGCCGATGGCGCGGTCGGTGATGACGAGGGCGAGATCGCGGCGCTGGTCGGCATCGGCGTAATCGCCCATATCCTGGAATTCTTCGGCCCGCTTGAGGTGGCAGAAGCCCAGATTGAGCAGGTAATAGGCCTCGGCGGTGAGGTTGTCGTCGTTCTGGGCGAGCTGGACCGCCCGTTCGAGCAGGGCCGCGCCCAGTTCGGCCTCGCGACAGAGGGAGAGAATAATGCCCTTGGCGTTGAGGGTGAAGGCGAGGACGGCGGGGTCGGCTACAGCCTCGGCCAGGGCAAAGGCCTCCATGGCCAATTCGAAGGCGGCGTCGCTGAGGCCGACATCGAGCAAGAGCAGGGCCTCGATGGCCATGGCGCGGGCGTGCTCGAGCCGATTATCGAGGCGTTCCCACAGCCAATGGGCGCCGGTAGCGCATTCCAGCCCCTCCTCGCCCTGCCCCAGCTTGAAGCAGCTCCAGGCCATTTCGCAGAGGCAGGCGGCCATGACGGGGGTGTCATTATTGGCTTCAGCGCCGGTGTAGATATCGCGGAAAGCAGCGAGGGCTCCGGCACAATCGCCAGAGCGCAGCAGCCGGGTCGCCTGGTTAAAGGCGTCGGTTATGGTGACTGATTCCGGCACTGATCGCCCGCAAGTTCACTCTGGGAGGAGTATAGGCGGGAAAGGCTGCATAAACTACTTATGCGATGGGATTGTTTTGGGCGGATTTTCTCCCCCCACGATGCTCGGTATCTCATCAGATCCGACCACGAATATTAAAGCATGGGAGGGCGCAGAACCCCTCACCCTGATCATTCTTCTGGACGAAGAATGATCTGTCCCTCTCCCTCAAGGGGCGAGGGGAAGCAAGGTGCCTCTCCTCACGCCGCTGGAAACAGTTTCCAGCGCTTGGGGCGGAAGGAGAGGCGGGTTTTTTCGCCGGCGGGGTGGTCGAAGGGGAGGTCGATTTCGACCTTGTGACCGTCGCCACCCACTTCGAGTTCGACGCGGCGGGTGCCGCCGACGCGGCGGCTGGTGGTGACGACGCCGGCCATGGAGGCGTCGGCCTCGATCAGATCGACATCGTGGGGGCGGAAATAGAGGCGGGCGGCACCGGCGGGGGTGTCATGGGCGGGAATGCCGATGGCGCGGCCACCGACCCAGACTTCGCCATTTTCGATGGTGACGGGCAATTCGCTGGAATCGCCGATAAAGCCGAAAACGAAGGGCGAAGTGGGGTGGTCATAGACCTGATCGGGGGAACCGACCTGTTCGATCTTGCCCTGGCTCATGACGCAGAGACGGTCGGACAGCTCGAGGGCTTCTTCCTGATCGTGGGTGACGAAAACGGTTGTGTGGCCGGTGCGGTCATGGATTTCGCGCAGCCATTTGCGCAATTCGCGGCGGACCTGGGCGTCGAGGGCGCCGAAGGGCTCGTCGAGCAGCAGCACGCCGGGTTCGATGGCGAGGGCGCGGGCGAGGGCAACGCGCTGGCGCTGGCCGCCGGAAAGCTGGTTGGGATAGCGCTTTTCGAGACCGGAGAGCTGGACCAGATCGAGCAATTCGAGGGCGCGGCGGCGGATTTCACCGGCCGGCGGGCGGGTGGAACGCGGACGAACCTTGAGGCCGAAGGAGATGTTTTCCAGGATCGTCATGTGTCGGAACAGGGCATAGTGCTGGAACACGAAGCCGATATTGCGCTCCTGCACGCTCTTTTCCGAAGCGTCGGTATCGCCGAAGAAAATCTTGCCGGCGGTGGGCATTTCGAGGCCCGCGATGAGCCGCAACAGCGTGGTCTTGCCGGAGCCGGAAGGACCGAGCAGCGCGATCAGCTCGCCCGAGCGAATATCGAGCGACACGTCATTGAGCGCGGGGAACCGGTCGAATTCCTTGCGCACATTGGCTACGCGAACTTCCATAAACCCAGATTCTCCAAATTACCGTTCGGCGGCGGCGATTTCATCGCCAAAGCGCCATTCCAGGACCGATTTCAGCACCAGCGTCACCAGGGCCAGGAGGGCCAAAAGCGAAGCCAGCGCGAAGGCGGCGGTGGCGTTATATTCGTTATAAAGCATTTCCACCTGCAGCGGCATGGTGGTGGTCTGGCCGCGGATTTTGCCCGAGACCACGGCGACGGCGCCGAATTCGCCCATGGCGCGGGCATTACACAGCAACACGCCGTAGAGCAGGCCCCATTTGATATTGGGCAGGGTGACGCGCCAGAAGGTTTGCCAGCCATTGGCGCCCAGCGAGAGCGCGGCTTCTTCGTCACCTGTGCCCTGATCCTGCATGAGCGGGATCAGTTCGCGGGCGACGAAGGGGAAGGTGACGAAAATAGTGGCCAGCACGATGCCGGGAAGCGCGAACAGCACCTCGATGCCATAGGACTTGAGGAAGGGGCCGAGGAAGCTCCCTGCCCCGAAAAGCAGCACATAGACCAGGCCGGAAATGACCGGGGAGACCGAGAATGGCAGGTCGATCAGGGTGATGAGGAAGGCCTTGCCCTTGAACTCGAACTTGGCGATGGCCCAGGAGGCGGCCAGGCCGAAGATGACATTGAGCGGCACGGCAATGGCCGCGACCAGCAGGGTCAGGCGGATCGAGGCCTGGGCATCGGGCTCAGTGAGGGCGGCGAAAAAGGCGCCGATGCCCTTGGCGAAGGCTTCGTGGAAGACCGCGTAAAGCGGCAGCACCAGAATGACGCCCATGAACAGGAGCGAAATGCCGATCAGGGTCCACTGGACGGGGCGGCTTTCGCTGGTGGGCGAGACGCGGCGGTGACGGCGGGCGCGCAGCTTAGTCGCCATAGCCATACCTCCTGCGGCTCCAAGCCTGGATCAGATTGATGGCGAACAGCATGGCAAAGGACAGCAGCAGCATGACCGAGGCGATGACGGTGGCGCCGACATAATTGAATTCCTGCAGGCGGATATAGATCAGCAACGGGGCGATTTCCGAGACGAAAGGAATGTTGCCGGCGATGAAGATGATGGAGCCATATTCGCCAACGGCGCGGGCGAAGGCGAGCGCAAAGCCGGTGAGAATGGCGGGGACGAGGCTGGGCAGGATGACGCGGGTGACGGTCTGGAAGCGGCTGGCGCCCAGGGTGGCGCTGGCTTCCTCGACCTCGTGGCTGACTTCTTCGAGAATGGGCTGGATAGTGCGCACGACGAAGGGCAGGCCGATAAAGATCATGGCGATGACGATGCCGATGGGCGTGTAGGCGATGCGGATGCCCAGGGGGGCGAAAAGCGCGCCAATGGTGCCGTTGGGCGCGTAGATGGCGGTGAGCGCGATGCCGGCGACGGCGGTGGGCAAGGCGAAGGGCAGATCGATGATGGCGTCGAATATGCGGCGGCCGGGGAAGCGGTAGCGTACCAGGACCCAGGCGATCAGGGTACCGAAGACGACATTGACGGCTGCGGCGATGAGCGCGGTGACGAAGCTGACGCGGAGCGAGCCGAGCACGCGCGGATCGGAGGCCGCTTTCCAGAACCCATCAAAGCCCAGGCCGGCGGAGCGGAGCCCCAAAGCCACGAGCGGAATGAGGATGATGAGGGAGAAATAACTCAGCGTGAAGCCGAGCGTCAGGCCGAAGCCAGGGATCACGCTGCGCTTGCGAAGGCGCAAGGAGGACATAGCGGCGCTCAAGCGGCTATCCGGACAGCAATGGTTTTGGTGGCACGGTTCATGTCGACCTCTCAACGCGGTTCGGCGGGGGAGAAACTACCGTTTCAGTCGAGTTTCTCAAGGTGGAGGGTTGGCTTTTGGTTGCAGCGCTCGGGAAAATAATTCTGCGGACCGGGGGGTGTAGGAGATTTTGGGTTTGGTTTGAGGGGCGGAATGACGGGATGAGGGGAATATTGGTGTTGTGGGGACTTCCCTTCTCCCCTTGCGGGAGAAGGTGCCCGTAGGGCGGATGAGGGGTTGGTCCACCAAGCATTGAAGCATGGGAGGGCGCAGTACCCCTCACCCTGCAATTTCTTCTGGACGAAGAAATTACTGTCCCTCTCCCACAAGGGGCGAGGGTTGATGACTGGGAGCGCGGTGCTGCTACTCCGGCGGGGTCCAGTTCGGTTTTTCGCGCTCAAGCGGGCCCATGCGGGTGATGTCGTCGCCGCGGCGCATGGCGATGTTCATGCGGAAGCTGTTGCCGATGCGTTCGGAGCGCTCGGTGAAGAGGGCGGCGATGTCGGGCGGGCACAGCTTTTCGGCGGTTTGCCGGAACAGGCGCAACCAGCGCATGAAATGGGCGTCGGAGAGCTCTGGAATAGCCAGGTGCTTGGGCATCGGGCGGCCGGCATAGCGGCCGGTGCCGAGCAGCATGGAGCTCCAGAAATCGGTAATGGTGGCGATGTGGGCAGGCCAGTGGTCCGGCGGAATGACGCGGTTGAATACCGGGCCGATGACCGGATCGCGGCGGGCTTCGGCATAGAAAGCGGCGACCACGGCGGCAATCATGGCTTCATCGAGCTGGGCGGGCGTTTCCCAGCCGACGCGCTGGTGGCGCGTGCCGGCGGGCGGACGGGGATTGTCTGATGTCATTGGGCGTCCCGAATGGAATAGCTGCAGCGGCGGCCGCCGGCGACGATGTGCTCCTCGCGCGTGACCTCGATGTCCGGCCCCAACACCGCCCGGAAGACGTCGATTTCGGCGCGGCAAAAGCCCTGGCAGGCGGTGGCGGCGGCGCAGATGGGGCAGTGGTTTTCGACCAGCAAGAGCGAACCATCGGGCTGTTCGCGCCAATCGGCCATATAGCCTTCGGCAGAGCGCAGGTCCGTCAGGGCGGCGACCTTGTCGCGCAGGGTGAGACGGTCGGCGATGACGGTTTCGTAGGCGGCGCGGGTTTCGGCTTCGCGGGCGGCGATGATGGTGTCGAGCGCGTCGGGGCCCAGCGAGGAGCGGACGATATCGAGCAGTTGGACGGTCAGCGCGGCGTGGGTATCGGGAAAGCGGGACTGCGCAGCCGGCGTCAGCGACCAGCTTTGGGTGGGGCGCCCTACCCCGCTGGCCTGGCTGGTGGCGACGACGAGACCTTCTTCGGCAAGGCGCACCAATTGCTGGCGCGCGGCTTCGCCTGATGTGCCGAGCAGGCCACCAAGGGCGGAAGAGGACAGCGCGCCATGCATTTTCAGCGCCATCAGCACCCGCTCGGAAGGGCTGCGGGGCGACCACGCTGTATTTTCCAAGCTCTGGCTTGACATATCGGGCGAATGGGTTTTCAAAGTCATTGCTTGGAAATTAAACGGGCCGGCGCCGAAATGCAAGCGGGGCCGGTATCATGACCAAAGAGGAACCAGAAAATGGCCTTTGAACTCCCCGCCCTGCCCTATGCCCATAGCGCCCTTGCCGAACGCGGCATGAGCCAGGAAACGCTCGAACTGCACCATGACAAGCACCACCAGGCCTATGTGACGGCGCTCAACGGGTTCGTTGAGAAGAATGCCGATCTCGCCGGGAAATCGCTGGAAGAGATCATTGCTTTTGCCAATGGCAAGGCGGATTTGGCGCCGGTGTTCAACAATGCCGGGCAGCATTGGAACCATATCCATTTCTGGAATGCCCTGTCGCCCAAGGGCGGCACGCTCGGTGGCAAGCTTGAAGCCAAGATCGTGAGCGATCTGGGGTCGGTCGAGGCCTTCAAGGATGCGTTCAAGACCGCGGCGACCACCCAATTCGGTTCGGGCTGGGCCTGGCTGGTGCTCGGCACCGATGGCAAGCTCAAGGTGACCAAGACGCCGAACGGCTCCAATCCGCTGGCGACCGGGGAAGGCAAGCCGCTGCTGGGGCTCGATGTGTGGGAGCACAGCTATTATGTCGATTTCCGCAATCGCCGTCCGGACTACGTGACGAACTTCCTCGATAAGCTGGCGAACTATGAGTTTGCGGAAGCGAATTTGGGCTGAGTTCCCAATGCTTGCTACCCACTGATGCTCCCTCGGGCTTGACCCGAGGGCCTTTCGCCGCTGGTGCCGTGTTGAGAGTGGCCCTCGGGTCGAGCCCGAGGGAGGCGCGGTGCGTGGGAGAAATTGTGCCACGACCTCGTGGTTCGATGGGCTGTTCCGAGTTATTCCATGACCTATGTCGTTCTCGAAGATTGCATTGCCTGCAAGCATATGGATTGCGTGGAGGTTTGCCCCGTGGATTGCTTCTATGAGGGCGAGAACATGCTGGTCATCAACTCCGACGAGTGCATAGATTGCGGCGTGTGTGAGCCGGAATGCCCGATCGATGCGATCAAGTCCGACAGCGAAAGCGGACTGGATGAATGGATCGAGCTCAACCGCAAATATTCCCGGCTCTGGCCGAACATAATCGAGAAAGGCACGCCGCCCGCCAATGCCAAGGCGATGGAAGGGGTGCCCAACAAACTCCGCGACCTCTTTTCCGAGCGTGCGGGAGAAGGATCGTGACGACAACAATGGCCGATTTCGAATTGCCCGATACCATGGTGCTGCGGACGCCGCGCCGGCCGACAATCGGCAATGCCGAGTTCCGCTCGGCCATGGCGGCAATGGCTTCGACAGTGAGCGTGGTGACGGCACGGCGCGGCGATGAAGTGATCGGGCGAACGGCGACATCGGTATTTTCGCTCTCGGCAACGCCGCCGGCGCTGCTGATCTCAATCGATATCGTCAGCCGCATGGCCGATATCATCGCCAAGACGGGCGGTTTTTCGCTGGCCCTGCTGGCCGACGACCAGGCGGTGATAGCGGACGCTTTTGCCGGCAGGCTCGACCCGGCGGACCGGTTCGGGGTGGGCGACTGGTCGCGGTGGCCATCAGGCAATCCGATGCTGCTGGGCGCGGTGACGGCGTTTGATTGCGAGGTCATCGGCGCCATGGAAACGGGCACGCATGTGCTGTTTGCCGGGGCCATTATCGAAGCGGAGACCACAACCAGCTGCAATCCGCTGGTGTGGCAGCGCCATGGCTATCATGGGATCGGCCCCCTCGACTGAGGGCGCCGAAACTGCCAAGCTGGGTGAGGTGATTTGCTGGCCAGCAGGCGCAACCCTCGGGCGCTGCTGGTCGTTTTGTCAGCGAGGGAGATGTCATGCCCCGCTATTTTTTCCATTACCGCACCGATGACGAACTGATCCGCGACACCTCGGGGAGCGAATTCAGCGATCTCGATGCTGCCGAACACAATGCTGCCGAGCTGGGCCGGGCGATCATCGATCGCGCGATGAGCACCGGTGGGGATGCGCGGGTGCCGCGGTCGATCGAGATCACCGATGCGGCGGGCGTGGAGCTGCTCTATGTGGTGTTCTGGGCGGGGCCGAAGGTGGGGGATGGCCCGGGGTCGCCGGTGGAGCCGGTGACGATGCATTAGGGCTGGGAGGGCGCGCCATTCGAGCGCAGCTCTCATGGCCTTCTCACCTCAAATCGCTCCAGTGGAGCGATTTGCCCTGCGGAACGGCTTCGATCCACCGTGTCATTCCCGCGCAGGCGGGAATCCATTCTTTCCAGACCTCGTAACAAGAGTGGATTCCCGCCTGCGCGGGAATGACGTCGTGGGATGTCGACGGGATCGCCGTTAGGTCTATTGGTAGAGCGCCGGTCGCCGGTGCCTATTGTGCATAGATCTGGTCGAAGACGCCGCCATCGCCGAAGAATTCGGGTTGGGCTTTGCGCCAGCCGCCGAAGTCTTCGATGGTGACCAGGTTCACCTCGCCAAAGCGGGCAATGTCCTCGGGAGCGGCAGCCTCGGGCTTGAACGGGCGGTAGTAATTGGCCGCAGCAATGGCCTGGCCCTCGTCGGAATAGAGATATTCGAGGTAGGCCGTGGCCAGGTCGGTATTGCCCTTCTTTTCCGCATTGCCCACCACCAGAGCCACCGGCGGTTCGGCCAGGATCGAGACCGAAGGCGTCACGATGTCGAAGGCGTCCGGACCCAGTTCTTCAAGGGCGAGATAGGCTTCGTTTTCCCAGGCCAGCAGCACGTCGCCAATGCCGCGCTGCACGAAGGTGGTGGTGGAACCGCGGGCACCGGTATCGAGCACCGGGACATGCTTATAGAGCTCGGTGATATAGGTCTTGGCGGTCTCGTCGCTCCCGCCCGGCTGCGCCTTGGCCCAGGCCCAGCCCGCCAGCAGGTTCCAGCGGGCGCCGCCCGAGGTCTTGGGATTGGGGGTGATGACTTCGACGCCATCCTTGATCAGGTCGCCCCAGTCGTTGAGGCCCTTGGGATTGCCCTTGCGGACCAGGAAGACGATGGTCGAGGTATAGGGGGCGTTGTTGTTCTCGAAGGTGCCGCGCCAGTTTTCCGGGATCAGGGCCGGATTGGCATCGGCAATGGCGTTGATGTCGCTTTCCAGCGCCAGGGTGACCACATCGGCCTCGAGGCCATCGATGACGGTGCGAGCCTGGGCGCCGGAGCCGCCATGGGTGGTCTGGACGGCCACGGTCTCGCCCTTGGTTTCCTGCCAATGGGCGATAAAGGCCTGGTTGAACTGCTGGTAGAGCTCCCGCGTCGGATCGTAGCTCACATTGATCAAGGTGCGGTCCTGGCCGTGGCTGGTGACGGCAAAACCGAGCACCAGGGATGCGGCTAGGCCCGTGAGGGCGAGAATCCTGGTCAGGCGTTTCATTGCTTCAGCTCCCGCGTGGGTCGTTGCGGGAGGCTAGCCAGATCGTGGAGGCATCGCAACCTTTTGCCAACATTGGGCCTCTGCCCCTGGTGGGTGGCGGGATAGGCGCCGGCGGCAAAATGCGTACCGTCATTGGCTGTCATCCACACATCGCGCGCTCGCGCTATTGTGCGAAGGGATGGCAGACAGCGCGCGCCCGGGTGCCTAGAATGACGGCGCGAGACTGGGAGTATTGAACGTGACGCACGAAGACAGGTCCAACCGGCAGATCATGCTGGAGCGGGCAGCACTTCTATTGGCCGCCGAGCCGGGATTTGGGCGCTTCTTCAAGGCCGCCATCCTGGCGACCGACGGCGAAGACCTCGGCACCCAGGCGGCCGACGCGTTCGAATCAGTCTTGCGGCAGGCCTATGGGCACCTGCTGGCCTATGAGGGCGAAAACAGCCGGATCGTGGCGGCGCGGCCGGCAGCGGCGGGCGAAGCGCTCGTGCTCGACATCATTTCCCCGGACATGCCGTTCATCGTCGACAGCGCGCTGGCGGCCGTGCGGGCGGCGGGCGGTTCCGTGCGGCTGTTCACCCACCCGGTGGTGCATGTGGGCAATGGCGAGGTGACCGAGGCTAATGGGCGTTCGCTGAGCCTGTTGCATATTCACAGCGACCCGGTGGCCGATGTCGACGGGCTGGTGACGGAAATCCAGAATACCATGGCCGATGTGGCTCATGCGGTGCGCGACTGGCAGCCCATGCTGGAGCGCCTGCGCCGTGCGGCCAAGGACCTGGAGCGCATCAAGGGACAGCAGCGCGATGAGGCGCTGGCCTTTATCGACTGGCTGATCGAGCACAATTTCACCTTCCTGGGACTGCGCCAATATGGCGTGGAGGGCGAGGCCCTGGCCCCCGTCCCCGGCAGCGGGCTGGGCATTTTGCGCGACCCCGATGTTCGGGTGCTGCGCAGCGGCGCGGACTATGTGGAAACGACGCCGCAGCACACCGCCTTCATGGCCGAGGGCGATCCGCTGCTGGTGACCAAGGCCAATGTGCGCTCGCGGGTGCATCGGCGGGTGCATCTGGATTATGTGGGCGTGAAGCTGTTCGGCGCTAATGGCGAGCCGGTGGGCGAATTGCGCGTTGTGGGGCTGTTTACCGCCCAGGCGCTGGCCATGCCGCATACCGATGTGCCGATCATCAGGCGGAAGATTGCCGAGGTGATGCGGAAATCGGGGCTCGATCCGCTGGGGCATGACGGCCGGGCGCTGCTGAGCGCGCTGGACTCCTATCCCCGCGATGAGCTGTTCCAGATCGGGGTGGACCAGCTTTATGAATTTTCCAGCGCGATTTCGGCTCTCTACGACCGGCCGCGGGTGCGGGTTTTGCCGCGTATCGACCGGTTCGACAATTTCGTCTCGATCTTGGTTTACGTGCCGCGCGACCGCTATGACGGGGAAGCACGGGCGCGGATCACGCGCTATCTGGCGCAGGTTTATGACGGGCGGGTTTCGGCATTCTATCCGAATTTCCCCGAAGGTGAGCTGGTCCGGCTGCATGTGATTATCGGGCGGATTGCCGGGCCGACGCCGCAGCCGAGCCGTGGCGAATTGGAAGCGCGGGTGGATGCGCTGACCTCCAATTTCGGCGACACGCTGGCGGCGACGGCTGAGAACCCTGCCTCGATCAGTGATTATCGCGGGGCGTTTTCGGCGGCCTATCAATCGCGCAACACGGCAGAAGATGCTCATACCGACATTGCCGTGCT
This sequence comes from Devosia yakushimensis, assembly GCF_030159855.1. Classification (NCBI taxonomy): domain Bacteria; kingdom Pseudomonadati; phylum Pseudomonadota; class Alphaproteobacteria; order Hyphomicrobiales; family Devosiaceae; genus Devosia; species Devosia yakushimensis. Next base: position 2,186,859 of record NZ_BSNG01000001.1, read on the forward strand.
GCAGGGGCTGGGCGACGGCGTCGCCATCAAGCTGCGCAGCCGGACGGGCGCGGATGGCTCGCTCGGGTTGCGGTTCTATCATCGCGGCACGGCTATTCCGCTGAGCGACCGAGTGCCGATGCTGGAGGCCTTCGGGTTCCGGGTAATCGACGAGCGGACCTATACGATCGTGCCGCGCGACGGGGTGGAGCGGTATCTGCACGATATGGTGCTGGAGCCGACCGAAGCCGGGTTCGACGTGGCGACGCGGGGCGCGGCGGTCGAAGACGGGCTATTGGCGGTGTGGCATGGCGAGGCAGAGAGCGACCAGCTCAATGCGCTGGTGAGCCGCACGAGTCTGGCCTGGCATGACGTGGCGCTGTTGCGCGCGCTATCGCGCTATGTGCGGCAGATCGGTATCTCCTATTCGCAGCGCTATATTGCGAACGTGCTGGTCAAGCAGGCCGGGGCGGCGACGGCGCTGATCGCATTGTTCAATGCGCTGCACGACCCCAGGGCTAATGAACGCGAAGTGGCTGCCGAACAGGCGCGCGAGGATATCGCCGCGGCGCTCGATGCCATGGCTTCGCTGGACGAGGACACTATCGTCCGCCGCTTCCTCAACCTGATGGAAGCCTCGGTGCGAACCAATGCGTTCCAGCGTGATGCGGATGGCAATCGCATGCCGGCGCTGGCGATCAAGTTCAACAGCGCGCGGGTGGAGGGGATGGTCGCGCCGCGGCCGTTCCGCGAGATTTCGGTCTATTCGCCGCGGGTAGAGGGCGTGCATCTGCGGTTTGGCGCGATTGCGCGCGGGGGCTTGCGCTGGTCGGATCGGCCGGAGGATTTCCGCACCGAAGTGCTGGGGCTGGTCAAGGCGCAGCAGGTCAAGAACGCGGTGATCGTGCCGGTGGGGGCCAAGGGCGGCTTCGTGCCCAAGCTTTTGACGCCGGGCATGGCGCGCGAGGCGTTTCTGGCCGAGGGCGTGGCGGCGTATAGAATTTTCATCGGTGCGCTGCTGGATGTGACGGACAATCTGGTCGAGGGTGCCGTGGTGCCGCCGCGCGATGTGGTGCGGCGGGATGGGGACGATCCCTATCTCGTGGTGGCGGCCGACAAGGGCACGGCGAGCTTTTCCGACACGGCCAATGCGATTGCGACCAGCCGTGGCTTCTGGCTGGGCGATGCCTTCGCCTCGGGCGGCTCGGCCGGCTATGACCACAAGAAAATGGGCATTACGGCGCGGGGCGGCTGGGAGGCCGTGAAGCGGCATTTCCGCGAGATGGACCGCGATATCCAGCGCGAGCCCTTCACCGTGGTCGGCGTGGGCGATATGAGCGGGGACGTGTTCGGCAATGGCATGTTGCTGAGCCCGGCAATCGAGCTGGTGGCGGCGTTTGACCACCGCGATATCTTCATCGATCCGCATCCGGACGCAGCCAAGAGTCTGGCGGAGCGGCAGCGGCTATTCGCCCTGCCCCGTTCGAGCTGGCAGGACTATGACCAGAGCCTGATTTCCAAGGGCGGCGGGGTGTTTTCGCGCAGCCTCAAATCCATTCCGCTGAGTGCGGAGGCGCGGGCTGTGTTGGGCATCGAGGCGGCGCATGCGACGCCGGCGGAGGTGATGTCGGCGATCCTTAGGGCGCAGGTGGATCTGCTGTGGTTTGGCGGCATTGGCACCTATGTGCGCGGGGCGCAGGAAACGGATGCCGATGTGGGCGACCGGGCCAATGACGCGATCCGCGTGGTGGCGGGCGAAGTGCGCGCCAAGGTGATCGGGGAAGGCGCCAATCTGGGTGTGACGCAGCGCGGGCGCGTGGATTATGCGCTGGCGGGCGGGCGGATCAACACCGACGCCATCGACAATTCGGCAGGGGTGAATTCGAGCGATCTTGAGGTCAATATCAAGATTGCGGTGGCTCCGCTGGTGGCAGGTGGAACGCTGGATATGGAAGCGCGCAATAGTTTCCTCGCCAGCATGACCGATGAAGTGGCGGGGCTGTGCCTGCGCAATAATTATCTGCAGACGCTAGCGATTTCGCTGGCCGAGCGGGCGGGCCTGTCGGAATTGCCGGATCATCGGGTGTTGATCGAGCAGCTGGAGGCGCGGGGCCTTTTGGACCGGGCGGTGGAATTTTTGCCCAGTGACGCGGCGCTGGATGCACGAGGGGCGGCGCTGAGCCGGCCGGAACTGGCGGTGATCCTGGCCTATGCCAAGCTGACGCTCTATGCCGATCTGCTCGAAGGGCGGGATATCGACGACGCCTATCTGGCGGGGGAACTTTATCGCTATTTCCCCGAGACGCTGCACACGAGCTATCCCGATGCGGTGGCGCAACATCGGCTCAAGCGTGAAGTGATCGCCACGGTCTTGGCCAATGCGATGATCAATCGCGGCGGGCCGGCCTTTGTCAGCGAAATGATGGGCTCGACCAGCGCCAATCCGGGCGAAGTGGCGCTGGCTTATGCGGCAACGCGCGACGTCTATGGGTTGACCGAACTCAATACCATGATCGAGGGGCTCGATGGCGTAGTGCCGGGCGCGGTGCAGCTGGGCCTCTATGCCGAGGTGGCGGAGCTGTTGCGGCAGGAGACCTTGTGGTTTCTGCGCAATGCCAATGTCACCGAGGGGCTTGAGGCGCTGGTGGCGCGGCACAAGGCCGGTGTCGCCGTGCTGAGGACGATGCTGGCCAGCACCCTGCCCCCAACGCTGGGCGAGGCCGTGGCGGCCCGGGTGACGAGCCTGGTGGGCCAGGGTGTGCCTGAGGGCGTCGCGCGGGGCCTGGCCGAGCTGCCGATCCTCTCTTATGCCAGCGATATCGTGCTGGTGAGCGAGCGCTGTGGGGTGTCGGTGGCCGATGGGGCAGCGGCATTCTTTGGGGTGTTCGGGGCGTTCAATCTGTGGCCGGTGATCGAACAGGGGCGCGCCATCGTGCTGGCCGACCGGTTCGACCGCATGGCGCTGGACCGGGCGCTAGCCAATGTGATGCGGGCGCAGCGCGACATCACGGCCGACGTGCTCAAGGTGGCCGGTGGCGCGGTGACGGATAGGCTGGCGCGGTGGAAGACCGAGGAACGGGCCGGCATCGCGCGGACGGCGGGGGCCGTGGCAGAGCTGACGCAGGGGACGCTGACGGTGTCGCGGTTGAGCGTGGCTGCGGGGTTGCTGGCGGATTTGGCTCGGGAAGGGTGAAAGATACTCAATGCCCACCCTCTCCCCTTGTGGGAGAGGGACAGATCATTCTGCGTTCAGCAGAATGATCAGGGTGAGGGGTACTGAGCCATCCCACGCTGCAATGCCTAAGAAAGGCCCCCTCATCCCAACCGAATTCGCAAACGCGAATTCGGTGACCCTTCGGGCATCTTCTCCCACGAGGGGAGAAGGAAGAGGCCGTGCCTAGCCGAAAGTCGGCCTTGCCTCTGGCCCTGCCATCACCACACTGACGCCAACCAAATCCAGCAACGAGAACACCATGACCACTGATCTTGCCCAATGGCTTGCTGCGCAGCAGGTGGCGCCGGAACTGGCCAGCGTTGTCGCGTCGATGGCGGCGGCGAGCGCGGAGATTGGGGCGGTGCTGCGGCTGGCGCCGATTGCCGGGCAGACGGGGCTGGCGGGGCATACCAATGTGCAGGGAGAGGCGCAGAAAGAACTCGATGTCGTCAGCAATGACATTGTTCTCAGGCACTTGCAGGCCAATGCCAATGTTTCGATTCTGGTATCGGAAGAGCTGGACGAAGCCGTTCACATGGAGAATCAGGGTCGTTACATGGTGGCGACCGATCCACTGGATGGGTCTTCGAACCTGGATGTAAACGTCACCGTGGGCACGATATTTTCGGTGCTGGGCGTTGATCCGGCCAAGCCCGATCTGTTGCAGAAGGGCTCGGCGCAGCTGGCGGCGGGCTATGCGGCCTATGGGCCGGCGACGAGCCTGGTGCTGACCTTCGGGACGGGAACGAGCGTGTTTACGCTGGATGGCAGCGGGCAGTTCGTGCTGACGCTGGAGAGTGTCAAAGTGCCGGTGGCGTCGGGGGAATATGCGATCAATACGGCGCGGGAGCGGTTCTGGGACAAGGCGACGCTGGCCTATGTCACCGAGAACGTGGCCGGGGAAACCGGGGCCGCCGGCAAGCGCTACAATATGCGCTGGGTGGGGTCGATGGTGGCAGATATCCATCGCATTCTGATGCGGGGCGGGATTTTCCTTTATCCGCTCGATAGCGAGACCACGAGCAAGGGCGGGCGGCTGCGGCTGTTGTATGAAGCCAATCCGATGGCGTTGTTGGTGGAAGCCGCGGGCGGCAAATCGACGACCGGGCGGGAACGAATTTTGGATGTGCAGCCGACCGGTATTCATCAGCGGGTGCCGGTGATTTTGGGCTCGGCGGAGGAAGTGAGCCGGGTCGAGGGGCATTACGCGGCGAACTGATGGGCAATCTGGCGCGTGTGCCCCCGGCCTCCCCATCAAGGGGGAGGTGAAGGGCCGGTGGTTGCGACGGTGCTCAGCGTCACAATCCTGGGCAATGCCAACGGGATGGGCGCAATCGAAATTGCAACGTTCTTATTCCGCCCGTATACACTTCGCCGAAAGAGCAACCGGCGATATGTGGCCGGACGGGAGCCAGCATGAGCGACGCGCAATATACCCTTCCCAAGAGCAATTCGGGCCCGTGGAGCACGCGTCCGTTTCATCGGCAATGGCTGATGCGGCAGGCCAATAATCTGTTCGATTTTTTTGAAGCCGCGTCGCTCAATCCCAAGGGTGGGTTTTTCGAGCTGGATGATACGGGCAAGCCGCTGGATGCTGCCAATTCGACGCGCCAGATTCACAGCACGACGCGCATGGTGCATTGCGCGGCGATTGGCAGCCTGATCGGGCGGCCGGGCTCGGGGGAAATCCTGGACCATGGCATGCAGTACATCTGGAACCAGCATCGTGACTCCCGGCGCGGGGGCTATGTGTGGTCGCTGGATAATGACGGGGTTAAGGACGGGTCCAAGCAAGCTTATGGGCATGCTTTCGTGCTGCTGGCGGCCTCAAGCGCAAAGCTCGTGGGGCATCCGCTGGCCGACCAGATGCTGGCTGACGTGACCGAAGTGATCAATACGCGCTTTTGGGATGCGAGCCGGGGCGCGGTGAAGGACGAATATATTTCGGATTGGTCCAAGCTGCTGCCCTATCGCGGGCAGAACGCCAATATGCATATGACCGAGGCGCTGATGGCGGCGTTCGAGGCGACGGGCAATAAGGATTATCTGGCCAAGGCCGAGGCGATTGCCAAGCTGATCATTGCCGAGCATGCCGCTTCCCTGGGCTATCGGGTGGCCGAGCATTTCGACGAGAATTGGGTGCTCGACAAGAATTATCTGGGCAATGAGATGTTCCGCCCGGCCGGCACGACGCCGGGCCATTGGCTGGAATGGGCACGGCTATTGATCCAGCTCTGGGTGCTGGGCGAAAAGCGGCTGCATTGGCTGACCGATGCGGCGCGGCATCTGTTCCGTTCGGCGATCGATCTGGGCTGGGACAAGGTCCATGGCGGGTTCTTCTACACGCTGGACTGGGACAATAAGCCAGTGATGCGCGAGAAGCTGTGGTGGCCCCTGGCCGAGGGGATCGGGGCGGCGTCGTTCCTCACCTCCTACGACCGGGATGATTATTTCCAGATCTGGTATCGCAAGCTCTGGGACTTTGCCGACAATCACATGATCGACCATGCGCGCGGCGGGTGGCTGAGCGAGCTCAAGGAAGATTTGACGCCGACCTCGCGGCTGTTTGTGGGCAAGCCGGATATTTATCATGCGCTACAGGCGTGTTTGATCCCGCTTTATCCGCCCAATGGGAGCCTGACCAAGGGGATTATCGAGGCTGATCATACGGCTAAGGTTTTCCACTGAGGCTTGGGGCTCACGCATCCCAACACCTTAAGGCTGGCGGGTGTATGGTGTTGCGTGGATTGTGCGCTGCGCATACATCAGGCGCATTGAAATGAGACCGCTGTGATGTCCCTGACCTCTCGACTGCCTGCCCATTTGCCGCGTCTGTTGGTGGAGCGCGCTGTTGCCGCTGCGCTGGAAGAGGATTTGGGGCTGGCGGGGGATTTGACCAGCCAGGCGACGCTGGCGCCCGATGCGGTGGCGACTGCGAGCCTGTCGGCGCGTGAGGCGGGGGTGATTGCCGGGCTCGATCTGGCGGCGGCGGCGTTTCGGCTGGTGGGGGATGGGGTGACATTTACCCCTGCCCTCTCCGATGGCGATCGGGTAACTGCTGGCGGGCTGGTGGCAAGTGTCACAGGGCCGGCGCGGCTGGTGATGTCAGCGGAGCGCGTGGCGCTCAATTTCCTCAATCATCTGAGTGGGGTGGCGAGCCTGACGCGGATTTATGCCGATGCGGTGGCGGGCACGGATGCGCAGATTTGCGATACGCGCAAGACGACGCCGGGGCTGCGGGCCTTCGAGAAATATGCGGTGCGCTGCGGTGGCGGGGCCAATCATCGCTATAGCCTGGATGATGCGATCCTGATCAAGGACAACCATATCGCAGTCGCGGGCAGTGTGACGGCGGCCTATAAGGCGGCCGAGGCGTTTGCCGGGCATCTGGTGGCGATCGAAATCGAAGTGCAGACGCTGGCTGAGCTTGAAGAGGCGCTAGCGGCGGGGGCGCGGATCGTGTTGCTCGACAATATGGACAATGACCTGCTGCGGCAGGCGGTGGCGCTGAACAAAGGCCGGGCGAAGCTGGAAGCTTCGGGCGGGGTGAAGCTGGATCGGGTGCGCTCGATTGCCGAGACGGGTGTCGATTTCATTTCGACCAGCCAGATCACCATGGCGGCGGTGCCGCTTGATCTGGGGCTTGATGTCGAGATTGGCCGATGAGCATGGCGGCTGTGGTGGACCAATCGCTGACGGAATTGTCGCTGAATGCAGCCATTGCGGCGGCGCGGGTGATTTTGGACGTCTATAGCCGGCCGATTGCGGCAGTGACCAAATCAGATGGCTCGCCGGTGACCGAGGCGGATGCGGCGGCGGAAGCCGTGATTTTGGACTATCTGCGGCCGACCGGCATTCCTGTGCTGGGCGAGGAAAGCGTGGCGGCGGGGATTATCCCCGTGCTGGGCGAGCGCTATTTCGTGGTCGATCCGCTGGACGGGACCAAGGAATTCATCAAGCGCAATGGCGAGTTCACGGTCAATATCGCGCTGGTGGAGCATGGCGTGCCGACCATGGGCGTGGTGCTGGCGCCGGTGACTGGGGAGACTTTTGTCGGCGACGCGAGCGGGGCCTTTGCCTGTGATACGTCGAGCGGGGTTGCCACGGGCAAGCGGGTGATTTCGGTGGCGACGGCAGCGCCGATGCGGGTGGTGGCAAGCCGCTCGCATGGGCATGCGGCGCTGGCGAGCCTGTGCGAGACCTTTGCGGTGGAGAGCGATGTGTCGGTTGGCTCGTCGCTGAAATTTTGCCTGCTGGCGCGGGGCGATGCGCAGCTTTATCCGCGGTTTACGCCGACTTGCGAGTGGGACACGGCGGCTGGGCAGGCTGTGCTTGAGGCGGCGGGCGGCGCAGTGGTGACGCTGGATGGCGAGCGCATGCGCTATGGCAAGCACGATATCGGGTTTCTCAATCCGTATTTCGTGGCGGCGTCGAGCCTGGAACTGGCGCGGCGGGCAGCGGCGGAGATGAGTGAGATTTTGGGGTAGACGCGGGCATCGGAGTACCCCCTCCCAGCCTCCCCCTAATAGGGGGAGGGGTGAATTGGGGCTGTCGGCTGCTGTTTCTGGCTTGGACGTATTGTCGCAAGGTCCGGCGGCCATGTCTTTACCCGGCGCGAACTAAGTTATTGTTCCGGCAAGCATAGCGGCAAGTATTGGGGCGGCCGGATTGCCCTGTCATTGGCAGGGCTTTAACTGTTCGGCGCGACTTCTGCGCTGCAAACGCTTGCGCTGTTGCCATCAGCCATATATAGCCCCGGCATATATCGATCCGGCATATGCGCCGGCGGAGCTCTCAGCGACATGAACGTCAGAACCCTATGCCTTTCCATCCTCTACCGAGAGGACGCGACCGGTTACGAGATTCGACGGCAATGCACGGAAGGCGAATGCGCCTATTTCGTGGAAGCCAGCTTCGGCTCGATCTATCCGGCACTCGCCCGGCTCGAAAATGACGGGCTGGTGACCAGCCGTACTGAGACTCAGGACGGCAAACCAGCGAAAAAAATATACTCTATTACCGAAGCGGGACGGGCCGCTTTTGTGCATCAATTGTCCGAACCACTCGGGCCAAGCATGTTCCGCAGCCCGTTTCTGCTGTTCGCGTGTTACGCGCATCTTCTGCCGAAAGAATTGGTGGAAGAACGAGTTACCGGTTTTCTCAAAGAATTCACCACCAAGCGCGAGACGCTGGAAGGGTTTCTTGGAGAACATGGCAACAATGCCGCGGACACATGGGTAATCAATTATGGACGTGCAATGATGGAGGTTGCAGAGAACCACCTGCGCTCCCATATGCACGAACTGATCACAATGGCGCGAGCCGAGCCGAAAAAAGAAGCGGCTGAGTAGAAGGGGCGAATTCTCATGCGTGCATTGATGTCCTACGGTCTTGCCGCGCTGATCCTGGTTGGGGTCGGGCTGTGGCTGGCAACCGGTACACTGGTTATGGGCGGGAACGGCCCAGGCAAGGGCGAACGGTCCATCGTTTCGGTCGTCGAGGGTCAGGAACACGGCCCGATTGGGACGACATTGGCCGATGCCGGAGTACTGGCGCACCATGAGCCGTCCACTACAGTTGATCCGGAACTGACCATTGCCCAGCGCAATGAAGCCGAAATGGGCGCGGCAACGCAGCTGCAGTCGGTTCGCACGACCACTTATGTGGCCAAGCCAATGTCGATCGAAGTGCCGCTGCGCGGTCGCACGGCCGCCAAGGCAAGTGTTTCGGCCGTTGCCGAGACGGCTGGCATCGTCGACGAGGTCAATGTCGTCAAGGGCCAGACCGTCAAGGTCGGCGACCTGCTCTGCACGCTTGACCGGGGCACCCGCGCCGCCGCCGTCGCACAGGCCGAAGCCGGGCTGGCACAGGCCAATGCCGGGCTGAACCAGGCCCAGCTCGACTATGACACCAATGAAAGCCTGCGCAATCGCGGCCTTGCGGCCGCCAATACGGCGCGGACAGTGGAAGTGGCGCTCTCTTCGGCCAAGGCCAATGTCAGCTCGGCCCAGGCGGCACTCGATAACGCCAATGCCGAACTCGACCGCACGCGGATCGTCGCCAAGGTGAATGGCGTGGTGCAGGACCCGATCGTGTCGGAAGGCGCGATGCTGGCCACCGGCGCGGCATGCGCCACTATTGTCCAGCTCGACCCGATGCGGTTCCTGGGCCAGGTTCCCGAAGCCCGCATCGCGCTGGCCAAGACGGATCTTACCGCCTCGATCAACACGGTGACCGGCCAGACGGCCGACGGCAAGGTGACCTATATCGCCTCGACCGCCGATAGCGCGACCCGTTCGTTCCCGGTGGAAATCGAATTCCCCAATCCCGAAGGCGCCATCCGCGACGGCATCACTGCCCAGGCCACCATCAACATGGGCTCGGCTCCGGCGCAGCTGCTGCCACAATCTGTCCTGACGCTCAACGATGATGGCGTTCTGGGCGTGCGGACGGTGGAGAACGAGAAGGTCAAGTTCTATCCCGTGCAGATCGTCAGCGACACGCGCGACGGTATCTGGGTGATGGGACTGCCCGCGTCGGTCGACGTGATCACCGTCGGCCAGGAATATGTGACTGAGGGCCAGACCGTGGCCGCTACCAACGTTGCTGCCGGAGGGGCCGCTTCATGATCAACTTCCTCGAACGCATCCTGCGGATGCCGCGCGTGGTGCTCACCGTCATGGTGCTGCTCCTTGGCGCGGGTCTGTCGGCCTATCTCACCCTGCCAAAGGAGAGCTTCCCGGCCATCGACATCCCCTACTTCTACGTTTCGGTAACCCAGACCGGCGTGTCGCCCCGCGACGCCGAGCAATTGCTCGTCAAGCCGATCGAGGACCGGATCAAGGATATCGACGATCTCGAGAACTATACCTCGACCGCGACCACCGGGCATGCCTCGGTGTTCCTGGAATTCAACGTCAATGCCGACAAGGACACCGCGCTGAACGATATCCGCGCGGCGCTTGAGGGTGTGTCCGCCGATCTGCCGACCGAGGCCAAGGAACCTGTCGTTACCGAAATCTCGTTCACCGATACCCCGGTCATCTATGTTGCGGTTTATGGCAATGTGCCCGAACGCGAACTGGTGCAGCGGGCCAAGGACCTGCAGGACGAGCTGGAAGGCATTGCCGACGCCCAGACCGTAACGATCTCGGGCCAGCGCGACGAGATGATGGAAGTCACCATCGACCAGAATCGTCTCGAAGCCTATGACCTGACGGCCAGCCAATTGCTGGACGCCCTGGCCAAGAACAACATGGTGGTTCCCGGCGGCACGCTCGACACCGGGCGCGGCTCGTTCAACGTGGAAGTGCCGGGCCTGATCAAGAATGTCGAAGACGTCTATACCCTGCCGCTCAAGGCGTCGGGCGATACCGTCGTGACCTTCGGCGACGTGGCGACCATTACCCGCACCTTCGAGGACGCGACCCAATATGCCCATGTGAACGGGCAGACGGCCATTACCCTGGGCGTCTCCAAGAAGCTGGGCACCAACGTCATCAGCGTTTCCGATGAAGTGCGCCGAGTGACCGCCGAGTTCACCAGCAACTGGCCGCAGGGCGTGCAGACCTCGTTCCTGATCGACCAGGCAGACTCCACCAAGAATCTGTTCCGCTCACTTGAGGCCGCCGTGCTAACCGCCGTGGCGCTGGTGCTGATCACCTGCGTGGCGACCCTGGGCTGGCGCGCAGCCATCATGATCGGCATGTCGATCCCGATCTCGTTCATGATGGCGTTCCTGGTGGTGCAAATGCTGGGCATGACCATCAACATGATGATCATGTTCGGGCTGGTGCTCGCGGTGGGCGTGCTGGTGGACGACCCCATCGTGGTGGTGGAATATGCCGAGCGAAAGCTGCAGGAAGGTGTTTCCAAGCGGGAAGCCTTCATCCTGGCGGCCAAGAAGATGTTCGTGCCTGTGGTTTCGGCCACTTTCACCACGCTGGGCGCCTTCGTGCCCCTGCTGTTCTGGCCGGGCATTATCGGCAAGTTCATGAGCTACCTGCCGATCATCGTGATCGTGGTGATGGTGGCTTCGCTCGTGTCCGCGCTGATCTTCATGCCGATCATCGGCGCCTTCATCGCTTCGAGCCATATCGACGAGAAGCACAAGGAAGCCGCCGACGTCGTCATGTATGCCGACAAGTTCGACCCCAAGAAGGTGGGCGGCATTACCGGCTATTATGTGCGGGCGATGGAGCATCTGCTGCATCAACCGATCCTGACGCTGGGCATCGGCTTCTCGCTGGTGGCGGCGATGTTCGTCGCCTACATGATGAACCCGACCGGCACCGAGGCCTTCCCGGCTTCCGAGCCCGAATTCGGCACGGTCAACGTGATCACCCGCGGCAATTACTCGCCGGCCGAAATCCGCGACCTGCTGATGGAGGTGGAGACCGAAATCCTGCAGGTGCAAGGCATCCAGGACGTGGTGATGCGCTTCACCAATACTGGCGGTGGCGGCGATGGCATGAGTGCGTCGGCACCGCCCGACACGGTTGGTGCGTTCGACCTGCAGCTGATCAACTACAATGAGCGCGTCAAGGCGGAAGAAATCTTCCAGAATATCCGCGACCGCGTGGCCGATATTTCCGGTCTTGAAGTGCAGATCGCCGCACAGGAAAACGGCCCTCCGGCCGGCAAGGCGATCAATCTGCGTGTCGAAGGCAATGTCTATGCCGACATCGCCCCGACCGTGGCCAAGCTGCGCGACTATATCGAGAACGACCTGGGCGGCGCCATTGACGTGGAAGACGGCCGCCCTGCCCCCGGTATCGACTGGCAGGTGACCATCGACCGCGTCGAAGCGGCCAAATATGGCATCGGCGTGCGCGAGCTCAGCCCCTATGTGCAGCTCGTGACCTCCGGCGTGACGCTGGGCACCTATCGCCCGGACGATGGCACGACCAGCGACGAACTCGACATCAAGGTCCGGTTGCCGGAAAGCGAACGCACCTTCGATGCCCTGGATTCGTTGCGCATCGTGACGACGCAGGGCCTGGTTCCGGTCTCCAATTTCATCACCCGCACGGCGGTGCCGAAAGTGGCGAATATTTCGCGCCGCAATGGCCTTTATTCGATGAATGTGGCGGCCAATCTGGAACCGGGGCTGGATACCGCGGCCAAGGTTACGCAGGTGCAGGAATGGGAAAAGACCCAGGAGTTCCCGGCTGGCGTCAAGATCGTCTATGGCGGTGCGGCAGAGCAGGTTGACGACACCAATGCGTTCATCGTGACCGCGTTCGGCGCCGCCATGTTCCTGATCTTCTTCATCCTGCTGCTGGAATATAACAGCTTCTGGCAGGTGCTGGTGACGCTGACCACGGTGATCATGTCACTGGGCGGGGTGCTGCTCGGCATGCTGGTGACCGGGATGAGCTTCTCGGCCATCATGACGGGCCTGGGCATCGTGGCCCTGGCGGGTATCGTGGTGAAGAACGGCATCGTGCTGATCGACACCTATAACCACTATAACCGCGACGAACATGTGGAGCCGATCAAGGCCATGCTGCTGACCATCAGCCAGCGTGTCCGCCCGGTGTTGCTGACCGCGACCGTGACGGCGCTGGGCGTTATCCCCATGGCGCTCAACGTCGAGTTCGACTTCATCCGCCGCGAAATCGTGGTGGGAGGTCTTGCCGGTTCGTGGTTCATCCACCTGTCGGCGGCCCTGGTGTCGGGCCTCTTCGTCTCGACCGCTCTCACCCTGGTGATGGTGCCAGTGATGGTGGTAGCCCCGCATGTGATGAAAGGCCAGATCGGCTGGGTCATCCACCAGATCGGCCGCGGCATCAATGCACTGCGTGGCGGTGGCAGGCAGGCCGCGGTGCCGGCCGGGTTCGATGGTATGGCCGTCGAAATCCCCGCCGATGCCGATGGCGCCAAGCGCTACATCGTCAGCAAGGAAGAAGGGCTGGTCGAAAAGGACAAGAACGGCGTGACCATTGTCAGCCGGCCCGAGGCGGCGGAGTAATCTGGCGCCAGGGATTGAGTGGAAAGGCCCGCAGTGATGCGGGCCTTTTTGTTTTGAGCTATAGTGTGGGCGACACCTATCTGACGAGAGCGGTACGATGCGCCTGACTGCAGAACAGGCTATGGCCGATTTGGACAAGGCCATAGAAGCGACGGCCAATGGCCCGGTGCAGATCGAGAGCGATGGCAAGGACGTGGCTGTTCTGCTGTCGCCGGAGCAGTATGCGGCGCTTGCCGGCCCTGTTGCGCGTGTCCCCCGAGCGGAGTTGGAACGGCTCATGGCCACGAGCATGGAGCGGCACGGCTCTATCTATCGCGCCCTCGCGAAATGGGAAGCGGAGAACGAGCCGCCGGAGGCTTGATGACCCGCTACGCCATGGCGGACACGGCGGCATCACACCCCTCACCCGGCGCTGCGCGCCGACCTCTTCCCTCAGGGGCGAGGTCAGGTTGGGTTGGTGGCTACCGTGGTGAATGCATTCAGCCGCCAGGTGTCGCCTTCGAACTGGATATCACTTGTGGTCGCGTTCAGGGGCGCTGTGGCTTTTTGCCAGAATGCGAGGGCGGCGGTGTTGGCGAGGGGGCTGGCGATGTGCCAGTTGCCGGGGTGGTGGGCAAGGATCGCGGCGAGCGCGGCGCGGCCGGTGCCCCTGCCCCGGTAGGCTTTGAGGACGAAGAACTCGGCCATGAAGAAGCAGGGGCTGCGGCCGGTGAGTGGGCATTCGTCGATGACCAGGGCGAAGCCGGCGATCTCGTTGCCTGTCATGATCAGATAGGGGAAGCGCCAGAAGCGGTCGAGAAAATCATAGGTGAAGCGGCCATCGGGCTCGACCGGGAATGGCATGAACTCGGTCATGTCGTGGAGGTAGAGCTGGATCAGGTTGGCGACCACCGGCTTTTGGTCCGGTGTGGCGGGAACGATGGAGATTGGGGGCGTGTCCTGCATGGGCGGACTATGGGCGAGGCCTGACGAGGCGGCAAGATCGAGCGCTTCTTGCCGAGGCAGACTGCTGCATTTGGGCTCTCAACACCCCCTCCCAGCCTCCCCCATCAAGGGGGAGGTACCGGATTGGGGCTCTCCGGGTGTGTGCCCAGAGCTTGGTAGGCCTGCCCCCTACTCCGCCGCGGGCAGGCCGCGTTTGACGAAGCCGTCGGGGTCGTTGGCGGTGCGCAGGAGTTGTTCTTCGGCCTCGGTGGCTTCGCGCTGGCGGTTCCACATCTGGGCGTAGAGGCCAGCCTTTTGCAGCAGGGCGATGTGGTTACCGCGCTCGGCCACGACGCCGTCGCGCAGGACCAGAATTTCGTCGGCATTGACGACAGTGGAGAGCCGGTGGGCGATGACGACCGAGGTGCGGTTCTTGGAGACCACGTCGAGGGCGGACTGGATGTCGCGTTCGGTCTTGGTGTCCAGGGCCGAGGTCGCTTCATCGAGGATGAGGAGCGAGGGCGACTTGAGGATGGTGCGGGCAATGGCGACGCGCTGTTTCTCGCCGCCGGAGAGCTTGAGACCGCGTTCGCCGACCGGGGTGTCATAACCCTTGGGCAGCGCCTCGATGAAGGGGCCGACCTGGGCCATGGCCGCGGCGGCGCGGACTTCTTCCTCGGTGGCGTCGGGGCGGCCGTAGCGGATATTGTAGCCAATGGTGTCGTTGAACAGCACGGTATCCTGCGGAACCATGCCGATGGCCGAGCGCAGGCTTTCCTGGGTGATGTCGCGCAGATCCTGGCCGTCGATGGTGATGGCGCCGCCGGTGACGTCATAGAAGCGGTAGAGCAGCCGAGAAATGGTGGATTTGCCTGCGCCGGTGGGGCCGACAATGGCGACGGTCTTGCCGGCAGGCACTTCGAAGCTCACGCCTTTGAGGATGGGGCGCTCGGGATCGTAGTGGAAGGTAACGTTGTCGAAGCGGATGACGGGGCCGGAAATGACCAGCGGCTTGGCGTCGGGCTTGTCCTCGATCTCGGGGTTCTGGTCGAGCAGCTTGAACATTTCCTCGATATCGGTGAGGCCCTGGCGCAGCTCGCGATAGACGAAGCCGATGAAATTGAGCGGGCGATAGACCTGCATGAGGAAGGTGTTGAGCAGGACGAAATCGCCCAGGGTCAGAGTCCGGTTCATGACGCCGGTAATGGCCATGACCGAGATGATGAGGAAGCCGGCATAGAAAATGACGGCCTGACCGAAATTGAGGAAACCCAACGAGGTCCAGATGCGGATGGCGGAGCGCTCATAGCCGGCCATGGACGCGTCGTAGCGCTCGGCCTCCATCTTCTCGTTGGCGAAGTATTTCACCGTCTCGAAATTGAGCAGAGAATCGATGGCCTTGCCGTTGGCGTCGGTATCGGAATCGTTCATGTCGCGACGGATCGCGATGCGCCAGTTGGAGGCCTTGATGGTGAAATAGAGATAGCCCCAGATCATCACCACCAGGACGCCGAGATAGCTGACCCCGAACATCCAGACGAAGATGACGGCGGTGATGATAAATTCGACCAAGGTGGGGGCGATGTTGAGCATGGTGAAACGCACAATGGTTTCAATGCCCTTGGTGCCACGCTCGATGACGCGGCTCAGGCCGCCGGTGCGCCGCGCCAGGTGAAAGCGCAGCGACATGCGATGCAGGTGATGGAAGGTGCGGAGCGCAAGCTTGCGCACGGCATTCTGGCCGACGCTGGCGAACAGCACGTCGCGCAATTGCTGGAAGCCGGCATCGAGCACATTGCCCAGCACATAGGCGATCACCAGCACAACGGGGATGGCGAGGCCCATGACCAGCGCGCTATCGGGCGCGGTGCCATCGAGACTGTCGACAATGCCCTTATAGGCGAAGGGGATAAGGGTGGTGGCGACCTTGCTGAGCAGCAGCGCGCCAATGGCCCAGACCACGCGCCAGCGCAGGTCGGGGCGATCGGCGGGCCACATATAGCCCCACAGATTCTTGACCGTGGAAAATACCGAGCCTTCGTCCGCGCTAACGGACGGCTTCTTGTTTGCGCTGTCAGTCGTCATCAAGCCGGCTCTGCTTCCAGTTTGGGGCTGGCGGGGGTGAGGCCGGCGAGCATGCCGGAATAAGCGGCGCCCAGCTCGGCCAGGCGGTCATGCTGGACGATGTAGCAATTGCGGGTGCCCCGCGGCTGGCGGGTGATCAGACCCGCATCGAGCAGCACCTTGATGTGCTGGGACACGGTGGATTGGGCCAGCGGCAGGGATTCGGTCACATCGGCGCAGCAGCACTGCCCCTGCTGCTGCGTCGCCAGGATGCGCAGGATATTGAGGCGCACCGGATGGCCCAGTGCCCGCAGGAGAGTGGCAATATCGTCGTCGCGCATTGGCTCGGCTTTTTTGATCGTCGATTTACGATAGAAGATGGGGTTCGCGGGCGCAAGTTCAATGGCCCGCTTTTCCGCGGGCCATCACACTTGACTAGTCGGCCGCACTTGGCAGATCGAAAACCTGGCCCGGATAGATACGGTCGGGGTCGCGGATCTGGCCGTTATTGGCTTCGTAGATGGTGGTGTATTTGATGCCCGCGCCATAGACCCGGCGGGCAATGGTCCACAGATTGTCGCCGGTGCGGATGATGGCCTTGCCGGAGGCGAAGCGGGCGGCTTCCGGGTCGCCGACTGCGGTGGCGACCATGGTGGGAATTTCGGCTTCGTCGCTGGTGGCTGGCTGCGGTTCGGCGGACGGGACAGTAGTAGTCGCAGCAGGTAACGCCGCTGGTTCGGCGGGGACCGGTGCGGGTTCGGCAGGTGCGTTTGGCGCCGGTTCACGACCAGCCGCTGGAGCGGGTTGGCTCGATGCCGGAGCGGGCTGCGCGGCTTCGGCAGGAGGAGCCGGCGCCGGCTCGGCGGGTGGCTCCGGCGCTGCTGCTGGCTCGGCCTGGGCGACTGCAACGGGCGGCTCGGCTTCGGGGAGATCGACCACGAAATCGACTTCAGCACGCGCGGCAACCTCGGCGCTGCCGGGCTGCAGCATATCGATGCGGATGCGCTGGCTCGGCTTGGTCAGGACATTGCCGGCCTCAACCAGCCACCGGCCATCGGAGACGATGGCATCGGCAATAAAGGCATCGTCAACATAGAGGCGCATGGTGGCGCCCTCTGGCCCGCCGCCGGCGAAGAACGTGCGGCTACCCTCGATCTCGATAGCGTCAATGGTTGGCGGTGCGCTGTCGGCAGGTGCGGCAACGGGCGGCGGTGTTGTGGGAGCGGGGTCGGCGGCAGCGACGCTGGTTTCGGGCGCAGGGGGCGGCGATGCAGGCGCCCCGGCTGCGGGAGCTGCCGGCGCCGGTTCGGGCACGCTTGCCGGCTCCGAGGCAGGCTGAACCTCGGTTGCGGGAGCCTCGGGAGCCGATTCAGGTGCAGGCTCGGACGTGGGCGCAGGTTCAGATGCAGGAACCGCTTCGGGAGCAGGTGCGGCCGGAGGTGCCGCTGCGGGAGCGGGCTCGGCGGCTGCCACGGCGGTCGTCTGACCCGCCGGCGGCGTCAGGCCCTGCAGAACCTGGCTGGCGGCGCCGGGCGTGCTGGCAACCACCAGGGGTTCGCTGGATTTGTCAGGATTGATGACGACGACAAAGGCTTCGGCGGCCTGACCGTCCTTGCCGGATTCGCCTAGGGTGATCTCGGTGCCGCCTGGCGGGATTGGCGCATCGGGGACCAGAACCCAATCGCCGCTGGGCTCAACAATGGTCTTGCCCAGCAATTCGCCATCGGCAAAGACTTCGACCTCGCTGCCAGGTGTGCCGCTGCCGGCGATGACGACAGACCCGTCAGGCTCGGCCCGCAAAAGGCCGAACGTGGCGCCGACCAGATCGTCCGGAACAGCGGGAGTTTCCGCCGCGGGCGGGGCAGCTTCAGGCTGAGGTTCGGTGGCGGCGGGTTCCGGCGCTGGCGTGATGGCAGGTGGCTCGGCCAGGGCGGTCTGTTCCGGGGTGGCTACGGCAGTCGCCGGACGCGACAGGATGCCGGCATCGGCCATCTTGCCGCGCAGGCACTGGCCCATATTGCCTTCGCTGTTGAAGCAATCGACTAAAGATGGACCCGCCAGGACGCCGATGACAACCACAAGGGTAACCGCCGCTGCACCAAGGGTGAGAGCAAGAGGTTGGTTCGGTGCGGAATCGGCCAGTTTTTCCTCCAATACGGGGCCACCGGGCCGCCAAAGCTATGCCACCTTTTCTGTTGTCCCCTGCGCCGCTTCAGTCTTCAACAGCTTATATGTGATGGATTCATATAGAGCTTCAAAGCTTGCATCAATGATGTTGGGGGATACCCCGATCGTATACCAGCGCTCGCCGGTGCCATCGCGGCTTTCTACCAGTACACGGGTGACCGCGCCCGTGCCGCCGTCCAGGATACGGACCTTGAAGTCGACCAGTTCCAGATCCTCGATGCGGGCCGAATATTTGCCGAGGTCTTTGCGCATGGCCAGATCGAGCGCGTTGACCGGGCCATTGCCTTCGGCCACCGACATCAGCAATTCGCCAGCGACGCGGATTTTGACCACGGCTTCGGTGACAGTGATTTCTTCGCCCTGGGCATTGTGGCGGCGTTCGACGCTGGCGCGATAGTTTTCGACGGTGAAATAGCTGGGCAGCGTTCCCAGCACTTCATGGGCGAGGACGGCGAAAGAGGCATCGGCGCCATCATAGGAATAGCCGCGGGCTTCGCGCTCCTTGACGGTGGCGAGGAGCTTTTCGAGGCGCGGATCATCCTTGGCTAGGATGATGTCGTGCCGGGCCAGGGCGGTCAGCAGATTGGATTTGCCGGCCTGCTGGCTGACCATGATGGAGCGCTCATTGCCCACGCTTTCAGGCGGGACATGCTCATAGGTGGAAAAATCCTTGAGCAGGGCCGAGGCATGGATGCCCGCTTTGGTCGCGAAGGCCGAGGCGCCGACATAGGGGGATTGGCGCTGCGGAGCACGGTTGAGCCGGTCGTCGAAAGCGCGGGAAATCTGGGTCAGCCGTTCGAGGCGGGCCGCATCGATATTGGTTTCGAAACGGTCGGCAAAGAGGGGTTTCAGCACCAGCGTGGGGATGATGGTGATGAGGTTGGCATTGCCGCAGCGCTCGCCGATGCCGTTCAGCGTACCCTGGATTTGGCGCACGCCGGCCTCGATGGCGGCGAGCGTGTTGGCGACGGCCTGGCCGGTATCGTCATGGGCATGGATGCCCAGGTGGTCGCCAGGGGCGACGGCTAGGACCTTGCCGACGATGTCGCGGATTTCGGACGGCATGGTGCCGCCATTGGTGTCGCAGAGCACGACCCAGCGCGCGCCGGCATCGAGCGCGGTCTTGACGCAGGAGAGCGCGTAATCGGGATTGGCCTTGAAGCCGTCGAAGAAGTGCTCGCAGTCGATCAACGCTTCCTTGCCGGCGACGACGGCGGCGGCGACGGTGTCGCGCAGGTTTTCGAGATTATCTTCGAGGCTGATTTCGAGCGCGACCTTGACCTGGTGGTCCCAGGTTTTGGCAACAAAGCAGGTGGCGTCGGCGCGCGAATTGAGGAGAGCCTGAATGCCCGGATCATTGGCGGCGGAGCGCCCTGCCCGCTTGGTCATGCCGAAGGCGGTGAATTTGGCCTTCTTAGTGCGACGGGTTTCGAAGAACTCGGTATCGACCGGGTTGGCGCCGGGATAGCCGCCTTCAATATAGTCGACACCCAATTGTTCCAGCAGGCCGGCAATGGAAATCTTGTCCTCGAGCGAGAACTCGATTCCGGCCGTCTGGGCGCCGTCGCGCAGAGTGGTGTCGAAGATATAGAGGCGTTCTTTGGGCATTTTAGTACTCAACTGGGGTCCGGCCAGACCAGCGTGTCGTGATCGGGGTGTTGGTGATTGCTGCTGCTGATGCGGTGGAGCATGTCGGGATTGTCGGCATAGGTCGGCCGATCACCGGGAACCTGCGTCAGCCCGCCATACCAGGCGACGCGGCTTTCATTGCCATACTGGTTTTCCGGCGGGGCGCGGTCTGGCTCGTCCAGGGTTCCCACCAGAACACCGAGATCCTCGGCATCGGGATATTCGAAAATCAACGGCGTGCCGCAGGCGCTGCAGAAACCGCGCCGGGCAATGTCGGAACTATGGAAGTAGCTGATGGTGCCGCGCGTAACGCGGAATGCTGTTTTGAAGACAGGACAGATGATGGCGAAAGGACCACCAACGGCCTTCTGGCACATGCGGCAGTGGCAGACATGGACATTCTGCGGCTGCTGATCGAGGGCGTAGCGCACAGCGCCGCATTGGCAGCCGCCGGTGAGGACGGGCGTGCTCATGGCCAGCGCTCAGTATCGTGGTCGGGGTGCTGGTGATTGGTATCGCGGATGGGGCCGACTTCGTCGGGCATGTTGGCCTCGGTGGTGCCCACCTCTTCGATGTCAGCGAGATGCAGCAGGGAGGGGTGCCGGCCTTCGATGCCGAATTGGTAGAGCACCGGAATTGTGTGGGGCTCATCGAAGGCGCCGATGGACATGGAAAGATGTTCGCCACCGATGGTGCGATAGTAGAGCGGCGTGCCGCAATCGCGGCAGAAACCGCGCGCAGCCGGGTCCGAGCTCATGAATTCTGCGGGTTTGCCGCGCGTCCAGGTGAGGTGATGGTGGCGCACGCCGACCAGGGCGGCAAAGAGATTGCCCATGGCTTTCTGGCACATGCGGCAATAGCAGACATGGGGATTGTCGCGCAGTTCGGTGGCGTGGAAGCGGATGGCGCCGCATTGACAGCCGCCGCTGCGGACCTGGTGGCGATAGGCTTCACTCATGGCTCTTCCCTCTTCGGTGGCCAATCATCGGTGTCGTGGTCGGGATGCTGGTTGGAATGGATGCCGGCGAGGAAATCGCGCCATTCATCGCTTTGATGGGTGGCGATGGGCAGGCTGGTGAGGCCGTCGAAGAAGGGGAGCTTGTCGGCCAGGTTCACCTGGATTTGCGGGGCAGCGACGCTGGGGTCATCGAAAGCGCCGATGGCGAGTTCGAGGCCGAAGCGGGTTTCGTAGCCCAGGGGCGTGCCGCAATCGCCGCAAAAGGCGCGGCGGGCGGCGTTGGAGCTTTGGAACCATTTGGGCTCGCCCCGGGTCCAGGCGGCGTTATGAGCGGTGACCAGCGGGCCGAAAAAGCTGCCAAAGGCCTTCTGGCACATACGGCAATGGCAGATGGAGGGGCGGCCCAACCGGGTGACGCTGAAGCGGACGGCGCCGCACTGGCAGCCGCCGGTATGAGGACTATTTGGGGGCATGACAGACCGCTTCGATATTGTTGCCATCGAGATCGAACACGAAGGCGCCGTAGTAATTGGGGTGGTAATGCGCGCGCAGGCCGGGGGCGCCGTTGTCCTTGCCACCGGCGGCGAGCGCGGCGGCATGGAAGGCGTCTACCTCGGCGCGGGATTGTGCGGTGAAGGCCAGGTGCATGCCGGACAGGGCGGGCTTGCCGGTGCCGATCCAGAAATCGGGTTTATCCTTGCCGAAGCCGGCATGGTGTTCGCCTTCATGAGTGAAATCGGCGAGGACGACTATGCCCAGAGGGGCGAAAACGGCGGTGTAGAAGGCCTTGGCTGCCGCGAAATCGGATACAGCAAAGCCGGCATGGTCGATGATGGCGGTCATGACAATTGCTCCTGATGAAGGGCAGCCCAGACAGCCTCAAGTACCGCATCGGGGCGGGCGAGGATATCGTTGTTCCAGATGCGGAGAAGGCGGAAGCCTTGGGCTTTCAGATAGGCATCGCGACGGGCGTCGTAAGTGGATTCGGCGTGTTGGCTGCCGTCGAGTTCGATGATGAGATGGCTTTCAAGACAGACGAAGTCCGCAATGAAATCACCGATGGGCAATTGGCGGCGGAATTTGAAATCCGCGAGCCGCCTGTTGCGGAGGAGTACCCAGCACTTGGCTTCCGCTTCGGTCGGTTGGTGACGCATGGCTTTGGCAAAGCCACGCAGCCTGGGCAGCTTTGTGCCACGCCATTCGGCTCTGGCATGACGGGGCGCAGACCCCTCACCCGCCCTTCGGGCACCCTCTCCCTCAAGGGGAGAGGGTTGGCCGGTGGTTGGGACGGGCTCAGCGACTGCCGGCTGCACGATGTCACCCTCGCCCCTTGAGGGAGAGGGTGGCCGCGCAGCGGCCGGGTGAGGGGTTGCCTCCGCATATGCTGAAGGCGGGGCCTTCACCTCTTGCTCTCCCACTTCGTCTTCCGCTCGCCCGTTTCGGGGTCCTTGTAGTCCATCAGAGAAATGCCTTGTTCGGACAATTCGTTGCGGATGGTGTCGGCTTTGGCGAAGTCTTTGGCATTGAGGGCGGCGAGGCGGTTTTCGATGGCGGCGAGGATGTGGGGTGGTTCTTCCCAGCCGTCGTCGGAGGTGAGCAGGCTATCGAGGCTGAAGCCGAGGAAGCTGAGAGTGGCGGCCAAGCAATGGCTGGCGCGGGCGTCGTCGCGATTGGCTTTTTTGGCGATGGCGTCGAGCACGACGCTGGCGCGGTGGAAATTGAGGTCGTCGGCAAGTTCGGCGACGACCGAGGCGTCGGGGGCGTCGTCTTTGGCCAATTCGGCGCCGCGGGCGGCGCGTTGCCAGTCGCGGAGTTTGGTTTCGGCTTCTTCGAGGCGCTTGACCGAGAAATCGATGGGCTCGCGATAATGGGTCATCAGCATGGCCAGGCGCAGCACATCGCCATGCCAAGCGTGGCCGCCCATGGTGCCGGTTTCGAGCAGGTCATTGATGGTGACGAAATTGCCCAGGCTCTTGGACATTTTTTGTCCTTCGACCTGGAGGAAGCCGTTGTGCATCCAGACGCGGGCCATTTCGTGCGTACCATGGGCGCAGCGGGACTGGGCGATTTCGTTTTCGTGGTGCGGGAAGATCAGATCGAGCCCGCCGCCATGAATGTCGAAAACCTCACCGAGATAGGCCGCGCTCATGGCCGAGCATTCGATATGCCAGCCGGGACGCCCCCTGCCCCATGGGCTCTCCCAGCCGGGCTCTTCGGCGCTGGATTGTTTCCAGAGCACGAAATCGGCGGGGTTCTTCTTGTGGGCGTCGACGGCAATGCGGGCACCGGCGAGATTGTCTTCCAGGTTGCGGCCGGAGAGCTGGCCGTAATCAGGCATGGATTTGACGTCGAACAGCACTTCGCCATTGGCCTCATAGGCGTGGCCATTGGCGATGAGACGCTCGATCAGGGAGACCATGTCGGGCTTGCCATCGGGCCGGGGCAGCACGAAATCGGTGGCGCGGGGCTGATAGGTGGGCTCGAGCGTGCCCAGCGCCTTGACGTCGGCGGCAAATTGATCGCCGGTTTTTTCGGTGACGCGGCGGATCGCTTCGTTAAGCGGGAGCGTGGGGAAATCGCGGGCGGCGCGGGCGTTGATCTTGTCGTCGACGTCCGTGATGTTGCGGACATAGGTGACCTTGCCGGCGCCATAGGTGTGGCGCAGCAGGCGGAACAGCAGGTCAAAAACGATGACCGGCCGCGCGTTGCCGATATGGGCGAAGTCATAGACCGTGGGGCCGCAGACATACATGCGCACATTTTCCGCATCCAGGGGAACGAAGGGTTCCTTGGTGCGGGTCAGCGTATTGTAGAGCGAAAGCGGAGTTCCCGAGGTCATCAAAAGGCTTCCTGGCCATGCGGAGTTGCGCTGGCAGACGGCTCTTCGGGTATCAGAAAATCAGGATGAAGAAGACCGCGCCGCCAACGAGTGGTTAGCAGGTAATAATGCAGACGTTAATCTGGATCGCAGCGATCGTCATGCCGGAGACATTGGCTGTAGTGATGGCGGCGGTCAAGGGGGAAAGAATGGTCGCTTCCAACGTAGGGGCTTACCGTGAGGTCTCCTTGGATCAGAGCAGCTCTACGGTTTGCACGATGTCGCCGAAGACCGATTGGCCATCGCTGCCAATGGCGCCGATGCGGATGGTGTCGCCTGGTTGTAGATAGGGTGTGCGGGCGCGACCATATTTGAGCTTTTCGACATTGCGGGCCTCGACGATGCAGGCGAAACCGATGCCGTTAGGCTTGATGGGTAGGCTTTCCTCGTGCGGCACGGAAATGGTACCGCCGCCAATAATGGTGCCGGCAGCAAGGGCGCGCGTTCGTGCCGCCTCGACGATGAGGGCGGGGAAATCGAAATACATGCCGGCACCGGCATTGGGCTGGCCGTAGAGCGTGCCATTCACCTCGCAGCGGACGGGCAGATGCAGGCGATTGTCGCGCCATGCCGAGCCCAACGCCGCCGGCGTCGTGACTATGGGTGCGAAGGCGGTCGATGGCTTGGCGTGGAAGAAGCCGAAGCCGTTTTGCAGGTCATTGGCAACGAGGCGGCGCAGGGAAACGTCGTTGCAGATGGTAACGAGGCGAATGGCGGCGGCAGCCTGTTCGCTTGTGGCGCGCATGGGCACGGAGCCGATGATGACGGCCACCTCTGCCTCGAAATCGAGCGCCAGATCGGCTTCGGGCGTAACGATGGGGGCCGTGGGCGCAGAAAGGCTATCCGAGCCTCCCTGATAGAGAACCGGACGGTTGGCCAGTTCGGCATCGCGCGTGCCCTTGAGGGCGCGGGCGCGCTCGGCGTGGTTGAGATAGGCGGCGCCGTCGATCCACTGATAGGCGCGGGGCAAGGGAGCCAAGGCGCGGGTGGCATCGAAGGCCTGGCCGGAGATCTGGCCGGCGTCAAGCTGAGTGGCGAGAGCCGATAGACCGGGAGCGGCCACGCTCCAATCATCAAGCGCAGCTTGCAAGGTGGGCGCGACCCGGCCGGCGGAGACGTAACGCAGACGGTCACGCGAAAGGACCACGAGCTGACCATCCGGACGGCCATTGTTCAGCGTGGCTAGATTCATCGGTGCATTCTCGCGCTTGTGTGGCCGGGGTGCGCTATCTCGGCTGATGTCGCGATACTATACTGTTGCAACCGGCCCTAGCGATGTCTTAAGGCCGATAATATGCGTGCGTTGCGGCGCGGACGAGTAGGGCGGCATGGTGAATTTGGGCGGAATGAGCATTCGGGCGCTGTTGCTCCTGATTCTGGCGACGGTGCTATTCGCGCTCGATGTGAACACCGCCTACGCTCAATCGTCGGCCTGTTCACGACTGGAGCGGCAGTTGCGCCAGTTCGACCGGAACGGGGACTTCCAGCAGCGGGACGGCAATTCGCAGGCCGCACGCCAATTGGCGCGCGATGTGCAGAACGCGGAAAGCCGCTACATCCGCGACGGGTGCAATGACGCGGCCAAGGCCGGGCAAACGCTTAGCCCGCAATGCCAGCAGGTGGCACGGGAAGTGTTGCGGCTGCGCCGGGACTATGCGGCGGTGTCGCAATCGGTCAATTCCGCCGGCGCGGTTGCGCAGCAGCGCGAGGCGATCCTGCAGGAACTGGCGCGCTTTGGCTGCAACGCCAATGGCGGCTCGAACGCGACGTTCTCGAATGAACGCCAGAACGTGTTCGACCGCATTTTCGGCACCACCACGGAAGGCGACTTTTCCAATGGCCAGGTGGTGAATGGCGGCGATTTTGGCTATCAGGGCTATCGGACGGTGCGCACGGTCTGTGTGCGGCTGAGCGACGGCTATTTCTGGCCGATCAGCTATTCGACGCTGCCGGACTATGTCGGCAATGACATGGGGCAATGCAAAGCCATGTGTCCGAATGAGCAGGTCGAAATCTATTATTACGACAATCCGGGCCAAGAGCCCGAGCAGATGCGCAACATGTTCAACCAGGCCTATACGGACCTGCCGACGGCGTTCAAATATCGCAATGCCATCGATATGAGCGCCAGCTGCAAGGTGGCACCGCAGTCGGACGGCACGCTGACGACGGCGACCACTGCCGATGGCCAGTCGCGGGCAATGATCGATGTGCAGGGCGTGGCCTTCCCCCTGCCGCTACGCGACCCGCGGGGCCAGGTGCCTGTACTGGCAGCGGCCGCAGTACAGACGGCCAGCCTGGTCGACGTGCCCCTGCCCCGGCCGCGCCCGGCGGGACCGGGGGAAACGGTGGCCCGTGTGGTGGCACCGCCGCCAGGCGACAGTCAGCTGCGATTGGTGCAGTTCGGTGACAAGGTCGTCAGGGTAGTCGGTCCAGACACGCCTTACGCCCAACCAGCGGGAGCAGGCTCTTAAGCTCGGGGCCATCGTGACGGCCGGTTAGGGCCAGACGGAGCGGCAGAAAGAGCGGCTTGCCCTTACGGCCGGTGGCCGCCTTGAGCGCGTTGGTCCACTCGCCCCAGGTTTCGAGCGACCATGGCTCGGGCGGCAGCAGCGCCTTGGCCAGCGCCAGGAAATCGCGATCTTCATCGGCAATGACGGGTTCGACCGGGCCAAGAACCAGCTTGGACCATTCGATAATGTCGCTGAATTTGGCGAGGTTATCGCGCAGCAGCAGCCAGATGGCTTCCCCTTCCAGACCAAGGCTGGAAAGGCGCGGTAGCGCTTCCTCGTAGGACATGGTGTGCAGCAGGCGAGCGTTGAGATTGTCCAGTTCGACCGGATCGAAACGGGCGGCGCCATGGGAGATCATGGAGAAATCGAGCCTGGCGGCGATGTCGTCCAGCGAGGCATAGGGCTCGATGGGCAGGCTGGTGCCGGTAATGCTGGCCATGATCGCAATGGCCAGGGGCTCGTAGCCCTCGGCGCGGAAATCGGACAGGGACTGGGAGCCGAGGCGCTTGGAGAAGCCCTGCCCTTCGGCGTCGGTCAAAAGGTTATGATGACCGAAGATCGGCACGGGGCCGCCCAGGGCCTCGAAGATTTCGATCTGGGTGCCGGTATTGGAAACGTGGTCTTCGCCGCGGATGACATGGGTGATGGCAAGGTCGATGTCGTCGACGACCGAGGGGAGCGTGTAGAGATAGGAGCCGTCTTCGCGCACCAGGACCGGATCGGACATGGAGGCGGTGTTGACGGTCTGGGGACCCTTGATGAGGTCTTCGAACTGGACGGGGCGGCCATCGAGCTTGAAGCGCCAATGGGGCTTGCGGCCCTCGGCTTCGAGCTTGGCGCGGTCTGCATCGGTCAGCTTCAGCGCGGCGCGATCGTAGATCGGCGGCTTGCCCATGGCGCGGGCGCGCTTGCGGCGGCGGTCGAGTTCGTCTTCGGTTTCGTAGCAGGGATAGAGCCGGCCGGCGGCGATGAGGCGGTCGCGGGCGGCGTCATAAAGCGTGGTGCGGTCGGACTGACGGACCAAAAGGTCTGGCGTGATGCCGAGCCAGGCCAAGTCCGCCTCGACGCCATCAGCAAATTCGCGGGTGGAGCGGGCCGTGTCGGTATCGTCCATGCGCAGCACGTAGCGGCCGCCATGACGCTTGGCGAAGAACCAGTTGAGCATGGCCGGGCGGGCATTGCCCAGGTGAATGCGGCCAGTGGGCGATGGCGCCCAGCGCACTATGGTCATCCGATGGTCCGGTCCTTGTAGCCGTTGGTAATGGGATATTTGCGGCCCAGCCCGAATGCCTTGGGCGTGAGCTTGGGACCGGGAGCAGACTGGCGGCGCTTGTATTCGGCGATGTTGAGCAGTCGCTCGATGCGCTGCACCAGCGCCTCGTCATAGCCCATGCGAACGATCTCGGGAATCGACTTTTCGTCTTCGACCATGGCGGTGAGAATGGCGTCGAGCACGGGATAGGGCGGCAGGCTATCCTGATCGGTCTGGTTGGGACGCAGTTCGGCGCTGGGGGCCTTGGCGATGATGTTCTGGGGAATGACTTCGCCCGAGGGGCCGAGGCAGTCGCCGGGGACGTGACTATTGCGCCAGGCGGCCAGCCGATAAACCTCCATCTTGAACATGTCCTTGAGCGGGTTATAGCCGCCATTCATGTCGCCATAGATGGTGGCATAGCCCACGCCCATTTCCGACTTGTTGCCGGTGGTGAGCAGCATGGAGCCCAGCTTGTTGGAAACGGCCATCAACACCACGCCGCGCATGCGGGACTGGATGTTCTCCTCGGCCAAATCGGCGGGGCGATTGTCGAAGATGGGGGCCAGCTCGATCAGCGCGTCATCTACCGGATTGCCGATGGAGACGATGTCATAGCGCACGCCGAGGCGGGTGGCGCAATCCTTGGCGTCCTTGAGGCTGTCTTCGGACGTGTAGCGATAGGGCAGCATGAGGCAGTGAACGTTTTCGGCGCCGAAGGCATCGACCGCCATGGCGGCGACCACGGCGCTATCTATGCCGCCCGAAAGGCCGAGCACGACCTGCTTGAAGCCGTTCTTGTGCACATAGTCGCGCAGGCCGAGCACGCAGGCGAGCCAGGGCGCTTCGTCGGTGGTGGTGAGTTCGGTGACATGGCCATTGGTGCAGCTCCAGCCGTCTTCACCGTCAACCCAGTCGGACACGATGAAATCGCTGGCGAAGGACTTGCCCTGGAAGACCAGTTTGTCGCCTGGCTCGATGGCAAAGGAAGCGCCGTCGAACACCAGCTCGTCCTGGCCGCCGACCTGGTTGAGATAGAGCAGCGGCACGCGATCCTCGGCGACGCGGGCGCGGACCAGTTCCTTGCGGATGTGCTGCTTGTTGGTCCAATAGGGCGAACCATTGGGGCAAAGCAGGATTTCGGCGCCACGCTGGACGAGATGGCCGCAGACCCAGGGATGCCAGATATCCTCGCAGATGGGGATGCCGACCGAGACGCCCTTGATCGTTACCGGCTCCTGCAGGACGCCGGGCACGAAATAGCGCTTCTCATAGAACACATCGTCATTGGGCAATTCGCGCTTGAGGCGCGCGGCGATGATCTGGCCGTGTTCGGCCACCACAACCGCATTATGCAGGCCGGTCTGGTCGCGCCAAACCGTGGGCAGGATCAGCACGGTATCGGTGCCGGCCGTATCGGCGGCCAGTTCGCGCGCGGCGCGGATCGCGTCGTCGACGAATTTGGGCTTGAACAGCAGATCGTCAGGGAAATAGCTGGTGAGGAAGAGTTCGGACAGCAGCAATATGTCGGCCTTGGCGGCGACGGCATCGTTCAGGGCCTGGCGGGCGAGCGCCAGATTGCCGGCGATGTCGCCAACCTTGGGATTGAGCTGGGCAAGCGCAATTCTGAGGCGGTCTGTCACGATAATGCTGCCCGTATGCTGGAGAAATGGGTGCGGCGCAGCGGCGCAAACCGGCGCGGGCAAGACTTATCCGCTCGCCCCGGCAAGGGCAAGCGGATCGAGATAGGCGGATAGTCTGAGAGGTTCTAGAAGCGGCCGGTCAGTTCGGCCAGGGCGCCATAGCGCAACAGCGAAAAGCCGTTCAGCGACTGGTCGCTGTAGATATAGCTATCGGGCGTGGATGCTTCCCACCATTTCTGGCGTGAACTGCTCGGCCCCTCGAGCAGCCAGGCGCGGCCCCCGACCCGTATGGTCAGGTTCTCGGTAGGGTGAAAGCCGATCATGATCTGGCCGCTCGCGCCATAAAGGGCACCGCTTGTTTCGGTGCGGGTTCTGTTGACCGTAACACCCTGAATGACAGTGTCCGCCATGGGGATTTCGGCACTGGCGCCATAGCCGTAGGCGTAGGGAATGGCGGCGATTTCAGCGTCGATATCGAACATTTCATTGATATCGGCGTGAGCGGTGACACCCAGACGCAGCGAATGAAGGTTGAGACCGTCGACATTCTGGACGTCATAGCGATTTCGATCAGGAGATTCCCGGTTGTACTGGTAGCCGACCAGGGCGCCGAAGCGGAACGTCTCGTTGCCGAACGGGGTATAGCCGAAATCGGCACCGGCATAGCCGATCTGCCCGCCTTCGAAGGGCGACGGGACGCCGACATTGGTGTTGTGATCGCCAGTTGTGTAGACGGCGTAGCCGGCCTGCCCCTTGAGGAAGGTCGAGGTATAATCGTCGTCGATCCGGAGATGGCCTTCCAGGATGTGGCTGCGATCATTGGTATCGTAGGAATTGCCGCCGATTTCGGCGCTCTGCTCACCGAGCGAATACCAGTAGCGCAGGCCCGCTTCCATCCGGAGAGGGTTTTCGGTGCTCTGCTCCCAGCCATTGTCATAGGAGGGGCGCATCGCTCCGAACATCGGGTAGTCGGCGGCCAGGGTTGGCGCCGCAGCGGCAAGCGCCAGCATCGCGATGGCGCCGGAAAGGGAGCGCTTCATGACAATCTCCAGAACGCAGGCCCATTCTGGGCCGTTCAGGAAATTTATGGGTCATTAGGGTTAATGTTCCGCTAAATGGCGGATTGGGGATTGGGCACAGGAATATCGCGGCTCCCATCACCCCACCCTCGATCCCTCCCCATCAAGGGGAGGGAGGCGCAGACTGAGGGCTCACGGTTCTTCCTTGCCCTATTCGCCGGCGATGCGGGTTTCGCGGGGAGGCTTTTGGGCGTGGACTTCTTCGGCGACGAGGAAGGCCAGTTCCAGGGCCTGGCTGGCGTTGAGGCGGGGGTCGCAATAAGTGTGGTAGCGGTCCGAGAGGGAGGCTTCGGTGACGGCCGAGACGCCGCCGACGCATTCGGTGACATCATCGCCGGTCATTTCGATATGCACGCCGCCGGCATAGGTGCCCATGTCACGGTGGATTTCGAAGAAGCTCTTTACTTCTGACAGGACGCGCTCGAAGGGGCGGGTCTTATAGCCGGTCGAAGCCTTGATGGTGTTGCCATGCATCGGATCGGAGCACCAGACGACAGTGCGGCCAGCGCGCTGCACGGTTTCGATCAGGCGCGGCAGATGATCGTGGACCTTGTCGGAGCCGAAGCGGGCGATCAGGGTAATGCGGCCGGCCTCATCGGTGGGGTTGAGGCGGTCGAGCAGGCGCAATAGATCGTCGCTGCTCAGGGTAGGGCCGCATTTGATGCCGATGGGGTTCTTGATGCCGGCGAAATATTCGACATGGGCGGCATCGGGCTGGCGAGTGCGGTCGCCGATCCACAGCATGTGGCCGGAGGTGGCGTACCAGTCATTGGTGATGGAGTCGCGGCGGGTCAGGGCTTCTTCATAGCCGAGCAGCAGGGCTTCGTGGCTGGTGAAGAAACTGGTCTGGCGCAGGGCCGGTGTGTTGTCCGGGTTGAGGCCGAGGGCGGCCATGAAGGTAATGGCGTCGTCGATCTTGCGCGCGACTTCCTCGTAGCGCGGATACCAATTGGAGCCCTTCATGAACCCGACGGTCCATTCATGAATGCGGGTCAGTTCGGCATAGCCGCCCATGGAGAAGGCGCGCAGCAGATTGAGCGTGGCGGCCGACTGGCGATAGGCCTGCAGCATGCGGTCGGGATCAGGGACACGGGCGCCTTCGGTGAACTCGATGGAATTGATGATATCGCCGCGATAGCTGGGCAGTTCGATGCCATCGATGGTTTCGGTATCGGCGGAACGCGGCTTGGCGAATTGGCCGGCGACGCGGCCGACCTTGACCACGGGCTTACTGGCGCCATGGGTCAGCACGACGGCCATTTGCAGGAAGACGCGGAAGAAGTCGCGGATGTGATCGGCGCCATGCTCGGCAAAGCTCTCGGCGCAATCGCCCCCCTGCAGCAGGAAGGCGTCGCCACGGGCCACGGAGGCCAGCTTGGACTTGAGATCGCGCGCCTCGCCAGCAAAGACCAGCGGCGGGAAAGTGCCCAATTGGCGCTCGGCTTCGGCCAATGCGGCGGCGTCGGGATAGGCCGGCACCTGGGAAATGGGCTTGTCGCGCCAGCTATTGGGGGTCCAATTGGTCATGTCGGGTCTCGCTCACGCGGGGTTATGCATCGTTGCGGGCGGAATACCAAGGCTGGCGGGGCGGGACAAGGATATTCGGGGTGGGCTTTGGTATGAGGACGTGCGCAAGCGCCGCCTGTGCCGCGGTTGTCGGATAGACGGACGGACCCCGAGACCAGATTCGCCTCGTGAGTAAATAAGTATGAGGCGCAACTTGCCTCGGGGTGCCGGGCCTTGGTCGGAAGGCAGCATCGCGATCCCAACAGGTGGCCGTAGCCCTCCCGCCCGCTGATCCGTCTGCGCATCCCGGAGCAAGGCGCGACCCCCGCTCCCCCGGCTGGCATCCGGACGCCGGTCGCTGCAGCGCCGCCCGTATTCCGGAAGATGGGGGGAGTATGCCATGGGGGTTTGGCAGGGGGATAAGGGGGATAAGTTGGGGGGTTGGGCGGGGCCCCCACCCCACGCTCATTGCCTCGTGTTTACTTTGGACCAGTCCCACCCACGGCGAAGGCCGGAATCCATGCTGTGAAACATCCGTAACACCGTGGTTGCGGGAGCATGCGGACATGGATTCCGGCCTTCGCCGGAATGACACCGCATTCTTGAATGCGCCCCGAGTAAACACTCCCCCATCATGGGGAGGGATCAAGGTGGTGCGGGGCCGAGCGTCTGAAGCCGGGCGTTAGTTCAGCCGCCGACCTTCTGCCCGTTGCGATAGGTGTAGCTGGGCGCCTTGAAGGTCACCAATTCCTCGGCGGCGGAGGGATGAAGCGCGATGGCGCGGTCGAAATCGGCTTTGGTGGCGGTCATGCCCATGGGGATGGCGATGAGCTGGATCATTTCGGCGGCGCCGGGGCCCAGGATGTGGCAGCCCAGGACCTTGCCGCCGTCCTTTTCGGTGATCAGCTTGAGCACCATGCGCTCGGTGCGCGTGGAAAGCGTATTGATCATGGGGCGAAAGCGGGCGACGTAAACGTCGATATCGCCATGGGTGGCGGCTTCGCCCTCGGTGAGGCCGATGACGCCGATTTCAGGCTCGGCAAAGACCGCGGTCGGGACCTGAGAGTGATCGACGGCGAGCCTGTTGTTGTTGAACACTGTCTCGGCGAAATACCAGCCTTCGCGGATGGCGACCGGTGTCAGCGCGGCGCGGCCGGTGACGTCGCCCACCGCGTAGATGGAGGGGCACGAGGTCTGCGAATAGGCGTCGACGGCGATGGCGCCGGCCGGGGTCAGTTTGACATCGGCGGTTTCGAGGCCAAGGCCGTGCACATTGGGATTGCGGCCGGTGGCGAACATCACCGCGCCATAGGGGGCGGTGACGCCGTCGCTGAAAGTGGCGGAGATGTCGTCGCCATGCTTGAACAGGGACTTGATGGTGGTCTGGTAGATCAGCTTGATGCCGCGATCGATCAGTCCGGCCTCGAGGCCACGGCGCATGTCGTCGTCGAAGCCGCGCAGGATGCAGTCGCCGCGATAGATGATGGTGGTATCGACGCCCAGGCCGGCAAAGATGGTGGCGAATTCAACCGCGATATAGCCGCCGCCCTCGATGAGGATGGAGTGCGGCAGGGCCGGCAGGTCGAAGGCCTCGTTGGACGTGATGGCCAGTTCGGCGCCGGGAATGGGCGGCACGAAGGGGGCGGCGCCGGTGGCGACGAGGATGTATTTGGCGGTCAGGTCGCGATTGCCCTGCACCAGATGGACCGTGTTGGGGCCTTTGACCAAGGCACGGTCCTTGATGATCTCGACGCCGGGTTTTTCCAGGTTCGAGGTATAGGCGTGCTCAAGGCGGGTGATTTCCTTTTCCTTGGCGGCGACAAGGGTCGGCCAATCAAAGGAGGCGTCGACCTGCCAGCCGAAGCTGGACGCCACATCGAACAGGTCGCTGAAGCGGCTGGCATAGACATAGAGCTTTTTGGGCACGCAACCGCGAATGACACAGGTGCCGCCAACGCGGAACTCCTCGACGATCGCGACTTTGGCGCCATAGGTGGCGGCCATGCGGGCGGCGCGCACGCCCCCGGAGCCGGCACCAATGACAACGAGATCGTAAGTGTCGGACATGCTGGCTCCGTTGGCTATATCGTCTGATACCGATGAATATCGGATGGCGCATCGCATAAAAAAAGACCCCGCACAAGGCGGGGTCCCATTCGGCCGCCAAAGGGCGGCAATTAGAGCTGGACGCCCTGGGCGCGCAGGTCGGCGCGGACCTTGGCGTAGAATTCCTGCTGCAGCGTATTGGTGAACACGGTCAGCACGCGCTGAATATCGGTGTTCACCTCGGCGTTGACCTGCGACAGCTTCTGGCCGGTGGGCGATTCATAGAAGGCAACGATCTGCTGCAATTCTTCGGCGGTGAAGCGGACCGCATAGACGCGAGCGAACTGATCGAGCAGCTCGCCCTTGCGGCCCTTGTATTCTTCCAGGGTCTTGGTGATGGCCGCGTCGGTCTGTTCCGTCAGCTCCGGATTCTGCTGTACGATCTGGCGCATGGTATCCATGGCCGTCTGTACCAGCGTGATCTCGTAAACAGCAGCACGATCGGTCAGATCGATATATTTGCGGGCCAGCGCCAATTGCTCGGGCGCCACTTCCTGCGCAAAGGCAGGCACCGACAGCGCGAGCACGCCTGCGCTCAAAGCAACTGCCACCAGCGCCCGCGAGCGCTTCAACATACCGGTCATCATCGAAATATCCATCCTGTTCGATTCCACCCCATTTATCTCTGAATGGTTCTTACGCCATCCGGCATCGCGACATAAGCCTTCTCGCACATCTGGATGAACAGCCCGTGCTGCACGACCCCGGCAATATCCAGCAGGTCCCGCGACAGCGCTTCTGGCTGGGAAATACGGCCAAAAAATGCATCGAGGATCAGGTGACCGCCGTCGGTGACAAAGGGGGCTCCATCCTTGGTTTCCCGCAGTTTGAGCCCGCCTTGGGCGCCATGAGCCGCGATGACCTCGGCGACTGTGCGTTGGGTGGCACCAAGGCCGAAGCGATTGACCTCGATGGGCAGGGGAAACCTGCCGAGCGTGTCGACGAGCTTTGAGCCATCGGCAATCACGATCATGACATCGGAAGCGGCGGCGACGATCTTTTCGCGCAGCAACGCCCCCCCGCCCCCCTTGATGAGGTTGAGCGCCGGATCGATCTCATCGGCGCCATCGACGGTGATATCGAGCCGATTGAGCGTTTCCAGATTTGAGAGCGGGATGCCCAGAGCTTCGGCCTGCCTGGCCGTTGCCTCGGAAGTTGGCACGCAGACGCAGTCGAAGCCTTCAGCGACCTTGGCGCCCAGCAGATCCACGAAATGCCAGGCGGTGGAACCGGTGCCCAGGCCCAGGCGCAGGCCGGGCTTTATCCCGGACAGCGCCATAGCCGCTGCCTGGCGCTTGAGATCGTCGCTCATGAAGGCCTTCCTCCTCGTCAATTGCCGCCCAAATGCCGGGCGTCAGCGGCTAAGTCAATGCGCCGATGGAAGCAGCTTCACGGAACGGTGAGCAGTTTCTGTAACCAGCTGGCAACACAATTTGGTGAACATGTTCGGAGTGTGGCGGAAAGGGGGCAAGCGCCCTTTCTGCTGTTTTGCAAACCGCGTAAGCAAATTGTCATTGATCCGATGGGCGAGTCGAGCGTCCGTCTATTTTCAGAGGCCAGTCGTCAGATGTCCAAATTCAGAGCAGCCGCGGCAATCGGGCTGTCGATACTTTTGTCGGTGACTAGTGTCATGCCCAGCATGGCCGCCCGCGTGTACAACGCGGATACCAATACCTGGGAAGAGCCGAGCGTCGCCAAGACGCGCAACCGTGGCGGCAGCCCGATCAAGCGTGAAACGATCGAGTATGCGACCAATTACAAGCCCGGTACGATCGTGATCGAGACCGGCGAGCGCCGCCTCTATTTCGTGCTCGAAGGCGGCAAGGCCATCCGCTATGGCGTGGGCGTGGGGCGCGACGGCTTCACCTGGTCGGGCAGCCACCGCATCACCCGCAAGGCCGAATGGCCGGGCTGGACGCCGCCGCCGGCGATGCGCAAGCGCGTGCCTGATCTGCCGGCCTATATGCCCGGCGGCCCGGACAATCCGCTGGGCGCCCGCGCGCTCTATATCGGTTCAACGCTTTATCGCGTGCATGGCACGTCCGAACCCTGGTCGATCGGCCAGGCCGTTTCTTCGGGCTGTATCCGGCTGACCAACGAGGACGTCACCGACCTCTATGAACGCGTCAGAGTTGGTTCGCTGATCGTCGTAAAGCACTAACAGCCAAGACATTCTTGAAAAGCCGTCTCTGTGGAGGCGGCTTTTTTGTTTGTCTTGTGGCTTTGAAAGCCGTCAAGAAACGACTAGATTTGCGCCATGACGACTGTTCCAGCACCGGCCCGCCCCCTCGTCGACCGCTTCGGGCGGAATATTTCCTACCTCCGGATTTCGGTGACGGATCGGTGTGATTTCCGCTGCGTCTATTGCATGGCCGAGGATATGTCGTTTCTCCCCAAAAAGGAGATTTTGAGCTTTGCCGAAATCGAGACCATCGCCACCGCTTTCGTGACGCGTGGCGTAACCCGGTTGCGGTTGACCGGTGGGGAGCCGCTGGTGCGGCGTGATATTATCGAATTGGTACGGAGCCTCGGCCGGCATATCGGTCATGGGCTGGACGAGCTGACCATGACCACCAATGGCAGCCAATTGGCCAAGCATGCCGAAGCGCTGGTGGATGCTGGTATGAAGCGGATCAATGTGTCGCTCGATACGCTCGACAAGGAGCGTTTCACCGCCATCACCCGGCGCGGGCGGATCGAGGATGTGCTGGGCGGGATCGACGCGGCGCAGGCGGCAGGGCTCAAGATCAAGATCAACATGGTGGCGATGCGCGGCGTCAATGATGACGAGATCGAGCCGATGATGGCCTGGGCGCATGGGCGCGGCATGGGTCTGACACTGATCGAAGGCATGCCGCTCGGCGAAGTGGGCATTGACCGGGTCGACAGCTATCTGCCGTTGCGCGAACTGCGCGACCGGCTGGCCCAGCGCTACACGCTGGAAAAGCTCGATCACCGCACCGGCGGCCCTGCCCGCTATGCGCGCGTGGCCGAGACCGGCGGCATGCTGGGTTTCATCACGCCGATGAGCCACAATTTTTGCGAAAGCTGCAATCGCGTGCGGCTGACCGCGACCGGGCAATTGTTCCTGTGCCTGGGACAGGAAGACCAGGTGAACCTGCGCGATGCCCTGCGCGAGGGCGGCGCCGAAGCGCTGGATGCGGCGCTCGACCAGGCCATGCTGATCAAGCCCGAGGGGCACGATTTCGTGCTGGACCGCAGCCATCCCGAGCCGGCGGTGGCGCGGCATATGAGCGTGACGGGGGGGTAGGTCCCGCCGCCGCCAACCTTTCAGCCCTTGAATAACCCAAGTTCTTAGGTTATTTTGGAGCATGGTTACGGTGCTCCGTTTATCTGGCATGCGGTTCGTCATTTACACCGACGATCACGAACCGGCGCATGTACATGTCCATGGAGACGGCGAAGCCCGCATCGACATCGTGACGCTGACGGCTTTATCAAACCGCGGCATGAGCAAGCGTGATCTAGCTCGTGCATTGCAAGCTGTCCGAGATCACCAGCAGATGTTTTTAGAAAAATGGGGTGAAATCCATGGCCGAGTTTGAACTCGACGACGGTCAATATGAAGCGGCGACGCAACGCGGCGCCTATGAACGCGCGCATGCACCGGTCCCCTCCTCCGTACGCTTCGACAGGAAATCGGGTCGCATCCTGGTGGAATTCAACAATGGCGCGGCCTTGATGGTGCCGGCACGCGCGCTTGAGGGCCTAGAGCAGGCAAGTGACGAAGAACTCGCCGAGGTCGAACTGGCGGGCGAGACCGGCTTGCACTGGGAGAGCCGCGATGTCGATTTTACCATTGCGGGGCTGATGCAAGGAATATTCGGCACGGCGAAATTCATGGATGGGCAGCGCAGAGGCGGGCAGTCACGGTCGGCTGCCAAGGTTGCCGCCAGCCGGACCAATGGCGCTAGGGGCGGCAGACCGCGGAAAAATTTGCCTTAGGAGACAGTCAGCGCCCCTCCGCCCTTTCCGCCAGTTCGATGACAATGCCATCGGGGTCGCGGCAGAAGGCGACGCGCTTGAACATTTCGGTATTGTGGGCGGGACGAGGATATTCGACGATTTCGGTGCCGCCGGCCTCGAGCTGAGCGATCAAGGCATCGACGTCGGTAACGGCCAGCGTCAGGTGGCGCATGCCGGCTTCGAGAGGCGGCACATCGCGGGACCGGGTGATGTGCGCGTTGGGGGCAAAGACTTCGAGCATGCCGCCGCCCGCGTCGAGAAACGCCATCTCGCCCCGCGCCTGCTGCTTTCGCAGCAAAAGCTTGAGGCCCAGCTGATCGCAATAGAAGGCAATGGTGCGATCCAGATCGGACGAGGTGACGCCGATATGTTCAAAGCCAACGAGCATGGGATTACTTGTCGTCGTCGACGACGATGGCGAAATCGAGCGGCAGAGCGGTGGTGTACTTGATCTGCCCCATGGCGAAAGCGGAGCTGACGTCGGTGAGATTGATCTTGGAAATCAGGCGCTTATAGAAGGTGTCGTAGGCGCCGATATCGGGCACGACGACGCGCATCAGGTAATCGACATCGCCGCTCATGCGGTAGAATTCCACCACTTCGGGGAATTCGTCGATGACCCCGGCGAATTTGCGCATCCAGCCTTCATTATGCTCGTTGGTCTTGACCGAAACGAACACGGTAACGCCGACATTGACCTTGGCTGGATCGAGCACGGCGACGCGACGCTGGATGACGCCATCTTCTTCCATCTTCTGGATGCGGCGCCAGCAAGGCGTGGTCGAAAGGCCGACCTTACGGCCGATTTCAGCCACCGGCATGGTCGCATCCTTTTGCAGAAGCGTGAGAATCTTCCGGTCGATCTTATCCAATGCCATAAACGCCCCCGCGAAATGAGATTTCCAGGACAACGCTATTCCGCCCTGAATTTGGCAGATTAACTGCCACATCCAGCGGTCAAACGCAATAATCTTGCTCTTTTAAAGTTGATCGTAATGATCATGTTTTATTACCAGGGCAACAGGCTGCCGAGCCAACCCAGGAAACTGCTCGGACGCGGATGATCGTCGCGCCAGCTGCGCGGCGTTTCGAAGCCGCCGGCCCATATGCCCTTGCTGTCGCGGCGGGCCGCCTGTTCGTCGGACCAGTAGCGGCCTGACGAAATGGCCAGCCCCTCGGCGACCATGACCTGGGCGATATCCCTGCCCCCGACCGTGCATACGGCGAGCAGGCGCCCATATTGATCGTGATCCTCGGGGCGGCAATCGACCTTGCCGGCTCCCAGCAATTGGGCCATTCGATCACGCGCCGAGCGACCGCAAGACCATGGCCTGCCCCGGGCGTCGTCGCAGGTCTGAGCATATTCGGGGGCATCGATGCCGAGCAAACGGACGCGCTGATCGCCAAGGCGGAAACTATCGCCATCGCTGGCGCGGGCATTGCCGGCAATTGGTGGCGGCGCAGGATCGAGCCAGGCCGCGATCACCGCTGCGCAGCCGAGCAGAACAACCACCAGCACGGCTCCAAAGCGCCCGCGAAAGGGTCGCATCCAACGTTTATATGACCTCAGGATTTCACCACCCGTTAACTACGCCACCGCTAGTGTTTGGCCGTGAGCGTAGCGAATGCGTTTCTGGTTCGCATCATTTAGTAACGAGTAAAAGTTTCATGCCGCTGCAGTCGGCTGTCATCGATGCTGACGTCCGCTCGCAAATGGGGCGCGACGGCAAGCGCACGGCGCAGAAAACCGTTCTCGACGCGCGGCAACGCTTGATGTCGAGCTCGGGGACGCGGGCGTCCTATGATTTCGAGCTGCTGCACGACTATGCGCAATCGCGTATTTCGGCGGCCCTGCCGATGGCCGCCATCGTGGTCATCCTTTCCACTGTCGCCAGCCTCTGGGTCCCCGTCGTCTTCACCACGCTGTGGGCGGCTGCTGTCTTGTTGGGCCTGTTGATTGTCGTGATGGTGGCGAGCCGCTTCCGGCGGAGCGATCCGGCAAAATTCAACGCCACCAATTGGACGACCACGTTCATCGCCGGCGAGATGATCTATGGCCTGTCCTGGTCACTGCTGGCGCTGTTCACGCTGGTCGCGCCGGCCGAAACGCTGACGCCGGTCATGTTTGCCATGGTGCTGGTGAGCGTGGCAGCCAATGCCGTCACCACCAATACCCTGCCGCCCGCAACGCTGATGAGCACGCTGCCGGTGACGCTGACGGTTTCGGCGAACCTTGTCGCCGTGGGTGGCACGCTCAACTATACGCTGGCCGCCGTGGCGGTTTGCGGCGAAATCTTCTTCGTATACCTGGCGCGGCAGCTGCATGCCTCCGAGCTCGAAACCATCACCCATCAGGCTGAGAAAGACTCGCTCATCAACGAGCTCGAGGAAGCCCGGCAGATGTCGGACGAAGCGCGCCGCCATGCCGAACAGGCCAATATCGCCAAGTCGCAATTCCTCGCCACGATGAGCCACGAGCTGCGCACGCCGCTCAACGCCATTATCGGCTTTTCCGAGGTGTTGAAATCGGAACTCCTGGGAACGCACCAGGTGCCACAGTACAAGGAATATGCGGGCGACATCCACGCCAGCGGCCAGCACCTGCTCAATCTCATCAACGAATTGCTCGATCTCAGCCGCATCGAAGCGGGCAAGTACGACCTCAACGAGGAAGCCGTATCGCTGGTCGATATCGCTGAAGATTGCCGGCGGATGATGGAGCTGCGTGCCAAATCCAAAGGCATCGAGCTGGCCTATAATGTGGGCAATAATCTCCCCAAGCTCTGGGGCGACGAACGCGCCATCCGGCAGGTCGTGCTCAACCTGCTGTCCAACGCCATCAAGTTCACCCCGCCGAATGGCAAGGTGACACTGGTAGTGACGCGCAGTGGCGATGGCGGCCAGCTCGTGTCGGTCAAGGACAACGGACCGGGAATTCCCGAGGACGAAATCGCCACCGTGCTGTCCTCGTTCGGCCAGGGCTCGCTGGCCCAGAAGACTGCCGAACAGGGCGCGGGCCTGGGCCTGCCGATCGTGCAGAAGATCATGGAACTGCACCAGGGCCGGTTCGATCTGTTCTCCAAGCTCCGCTTCGGCACCGAGGTGATCGCCACCTTCCCGCGCGCCCGGGTGATGGATGCGCTGGCACCGGTCGTGGAGAAACGCAGCCGGCTGGAGATTTACTCCGAGGCTGGTTAGGCGGCGTTGACGAGTGGATGGGCGCGTTCGACGCGCTGGCGCTCGTGGGGATCGTGCATCGCGTTCCACAAATCGGAGCGACGCTGGACGTTCAGCCAGAAATCGGGGCTATTGCCGAAAACCCGGGCGAGAATGAGTGCCGTCGGCGCAGTAACCGTGCGCCGGTCGTTGCAGAGCTCGTTGACATGTTTGCGCGGCACACCCATTGCGTCGGCCAGGGCCGCCTGGGTAAGCCCCATCGGCGCCAGAAATTCCTCGGTCAATATTTCGCCAATGGTCGCCGGCTTGCGTTTGGTCGTCAGCATCGCTTGCTCACTTATAGCTATGGTCGTCCAGATAGATGCCCGTTGCTTCCCCGCGCCCTGAATCCCATTCAAAAACCAGGCGCCATTGCTTGTTGACTCGAATGGAGTGCAAACCTTCGAGCTTGCCACGCAGCTTCTCGAAATGGTTGCTAGGCGGAATGCGCAGGTCCAAATCCGTTGTGGCGTCGTCAATCATCTGCAGCTTTCGAAACAACCGGCTTTCAAGATCCGGTGGAATGCTGGCGGAACGAGCGTCGTCCACAAAGAACGCCCTCAACCAGCTGTCGCGAAAACTGACGATCATTGCGCGCGCCTCATGAGGCTATGTACCACCCCATGGGACAAAAAGCAATCTGATGCCGTTGAAGGTGTGCCAGTCAGCCTTCCCTGCCGCTGACGGCTGCGCTTTCGAATGTCGCCATGTTGTTGTGCAGGTGCAGCGCCGTTTTGGCGAGGACGGCGGCGAGAGCCGCGCCGCTCCCCTCCCCCAGGCGCATGCCAAGGTCGAGCAGGCCTTTTTGGCCCATGGCTGCGAGGGCGCGGGCATGGCCGGACTCGGCGGAAACATGGGCGAAGAGGCAGTGATCGATAGCGGCCGGATTGACCGCATGGGCGATGGCGGCCGCGGAGGTAGCAACGAAGCCGTCGACGATCACCGGAACCTTCTGATGCCGGGCGGCGAGCAAGGCGCCGAGCATGGCGGCGATTTCGCGGCCGCCGAGGCGGGCGAGAATGGCCAGGGGATGATCGAGTTCGTCCTTGTGGCGGGCCAAAGCGCGGTCCACAGCGTCGGCCTTACGGGTCAGGCCGGCGTCGTCGACGCCAGTGCCGCGGCCGACCCAATCGGCGCCGGTACCGCCATAAAGGGCGGCAAAGATGGCGGCGGCGACGGTGGTATTGCCGATGCCCATTTCACCGATGCAGATCAGGTCGGGCTTACCGGCAATGGCTTCCATGCCATAGGCGATGGTGGCGGCGCACATGCGATCGTCCAGCGCCGGCTCCTGTGTGATGTCGCCCGTGGGTAATTCGAGCGCCAGTTCGAAGACACGCAGGTTGATTTCGTGCAGGGCGCAAATCTGGGAGATGGCCGCTCCGCCATTGGTGAAATTGGCGACCATCTGGGCGGTGACTTCACGCGGAAAGGCGGAGACGCCTTGATCGGTGACGCCGTGATTGCCGGCGAAAATGGTGACCATCGGGTTGTCGAGACGGGGCTTGGCACGCCCCTGCCAACGGGCGAGGAACTCGACCAGGGTTTCGAGCTGGCCGAGCGAGCCGGCTGGCTTGGTGAGCTGGGAATCACGCGCGCGCACCGCGGCGACGGCCGCTTCATCGCCATCGGGAACGATGGTCAGGAGTTCGAGGACATCGGCATAGGCGGGGCTGAGGGTGGGCATGGCAGGTCCGGCGGGAGGGTGCTAGGAAGTGCGGACTTGTTGCGCAGAACGGGATGAAAAGCAATTGAACGGCGACGAGCCAAGCCTGGAGCCTTCCGACAGGATTGATGACGCGGCGCGCGACGCCAGCCGGCCGCCAGAACCGTCGGCCGGGATCGGGCTGAAGGACGATTTCATCATGGCGCTGCGATTCTTCTCGCGGTTGCCAACGGGCGCTTCGCCGCATCAGAGGCCCGATCTCGGCCGGATCGCCATGGCGCTGCCATTGGCCAGCGTGGCGATCGGCATCGGCCCGGTGGCGTTGCTGATCGGCGGCGTACTGGTCGGGTTGCCGGGCTATTTCGCGGCCGCTTTGGCGGTTGGCGCCATGGTGCTGGCGAGCGGGGCAATGGCCGAAGATGCGCTGGCCGACGCGGCCGATGGGCTGTTTGGCGGGCATACCCCTGAGCGGCGGCTGGAAATCATGAAGGACAGCCGGCACGGCACCTATGGGGTGGCGGCGCTCTGCCTGTTTCTCGTCATGCGGGTAATGGCCATTGGGTCGATGGCCGAGACCAGCCCGCTGGCTGCGGGCGCCGCCTGGCTGGCCGCAACGATCGTCGGACGATCGGCTGGGCTATGGGTGGCCGTTGCCCTGGCTCCCGCCCGGCGCGATGGGGCTTCGGCGACAGCCGGGCAATTGTCCTGGCGCAGTTTCACCGTGGGCATTGTCTTTGCCGGCTTGCTGCTGTTCGTGCTGGGCGGACCGGCGTCGAGCATAGCGGGGATTGCGCTGGCAATGGTGCTGACCGTGGGCGTGGCCTGGGGCTGGACGGCGCTGTGCAATCGGCTCGTTGGAGGGCAGACCGGGGACCTGATCGGAGCCCTGGCCGCGCTGATCGAAATAGCAGCGCTCACGGGACTTTTAGTCTTCGCGCGGGGCTGACGGCCTTGAAATTACCGCACGCAATGACTTTATCGGTTACTGAACGCATGACCAAGGATGGGGCGCAGGCATGATCTTTATCGGCATCGCCATCCTGATCGTGGCTGCCATCACCGTGATGATCAATGCCGATGCCGGCACCCTGATCGGCCTTAGCCAGGAGCAGACCGGGCGGCTGGTGCCGCTGGTGGTCATCCTCATCGTCTTTGCGGCGGGCGCCTTCACGCGGCGGCGCAAGTTCTCCGAACTGTTCAACGGCATCCTGCTGTGGGCGGGCATTTTCGGCATCGCCATGCTGAGCTACGCCTATCGCGACGAATTGACCGGCATGGCCGGGCGGGTCATGGGCGAATTGCAACCGGGCGTAGCCCTGGTGGACACCGAACGCGGCACGGCAACCTTCCGACGCGGGATTGGCGGGCATTTCGAAATCGCCGCAACCATAAACGGACATACCACGCCGATGATTTTCGACACCGGCGCGAGCGCCGTGGTGCTGACGTTGGCCGATGCGCGGGAGGCCGGCATCGACACGGCCGACCTGCGCTTTACCGTTCCGGTTTCCACGGCCAATGGCACGGGCCAGGCAGCGCGGGTGAAGCTCGACCAACTGGAAGTCGGCGGTATCGTCCGCAGAAACGTCGTTGCCTTTGTCACCGAAGCGACAGCGTTGGAAACCAGCCTATTGGGCATGACGTTCCTGGAAACGCTCAGCCGCTATAGCGTGACGCAGAACTCGCTGGAGCTGGTGGATTAACTCGCGACTGCAAGGACGGGCCGATCCACCGCCGCAAAGGCGCGCAGAATGACCGAGGCATCGGCCCCAGGCTTACAGGCATCGACGCTCAGGATTTGACGGAACTGGCGGGCGCCGGGCAGGCCATTGGCGAGGCCGAGCATATGGCGGGTGACGTTGTTGACGCGGGTGCCATTGGCGGCTTCGCGCCGGGCATAATCGGCCATGGCCTGCATCACGGCCTCAAGCGTAACCGGCGCAGTGGGCGCTCCGAAAAAGCGGTTATCGACCTCGGCCAGCAGCATAGGGTTGTGATAGGCGGCGCGGCCCAGCATGACCCCATCCATATGGACCAATTCTGCCTCGGCAGTCTCCAGCGTCTCGATACCGCCATTGATCATCACCGGCAGCGGCGCGAGCCGCGTGCGCAGGCGATGCACGCGCTCATAATCGAGCGGCGGA
Source organism: Devosia yakushimensis (assembly GCF_030159855.1). Classification (NCBI taxonomy): domain Bacteria; kingdom Pseudomonadati; phylum Pseudomonadota; class Alphaproteobacteria; order Hyphomicrobiales; family Devosiaceae; genus Devosia; species Devosia yakushimensis. The sequence goes on from NZ_BSNG01000001.1 coordinate 2,231,777, forward strand.
ATGGTGCGGTTTTCCTTGGGGCTGAGGCCCTTGAGCCAGGCCTTGCGGGCATGGACATAGAGCGCATCCACCCCCGCCGCGACCATGATATCGGCAAAGCGATCGAGACTTTCCTCGGTATCCTGATCATCAATGCCGATGCGGCACTTGACCGTGACCGGGCGATCGGTGACGTCACGCATGGCGCGGACGCATTCGGCCACCAGGTCGGGCTCGGCCATGAGGCAGGCGCCAAAGCGGCCGGACTGCACGCGATCGGACGGGCAGCCGACATTGAGGTTGATCTCGGCATAGCCGGCATCATGGGCAAGGCGCGTGGCGGCGGCGAGCTCGGCCGGATCGGAGCCGCCCAGCTGCAGGGCCACGGGCTGCTCGACGGGGTCGAAGCGCAGATGACGCGGCGCATCGCCATGCACGATGGCGGCGCTGGTGACCATTTCGGTGAACAACAGGGCGTGGCGCGACAGTTGGCGATGGAGGAACCGGCAATGCCGATCCGTCCAGTCCATCATAGGGGCCACGGAAAAGCGGCGGGCCAGTTCGAGCGGAACGGGCGCGCCGGTGTCTGTCTGTTGCATAAGAACCTGCATCGGGTGCTTCAGCGTGCAAATACAGCCAATTGGCCTGCGGGGCAATGTCGCGGCCCGGCTGATCTAGATCAACGATTTGTGGCAGATAAGCGTTATGCTGACAGTCAGCAAGCAACAGGAGTGCATGACATGTATCAGCGGATCGTCGTTGCCATCGATGGCTCGGAACTTTCCGACAAGGCCTTTCGCCACGCGCTGGCGCTGGCAGGGCAGCTCAAAGCCAAGCTTATCGCCCTTACCGTGACCGATCCTTCGCTGATCATCACATCCGGCGCAGAAATGATGCAGGTCAACACGACGACGGTGATCAACGAATTGAACCGCGCCAAGGAAGAAAGCGCGGTACGAATTCTGGGCGCGGCGAAAGAGGCTGCCGCAGCGGCCGGACAGCCCATTGAAACGCTGCATCTGCCCGACAGCCAAACGGCGGACGGCATATTGGAGACCGCCAAAACCCAGGGGGCCAACCTTATCGTCATGGGGTCGCATGGCCGGCGCGGGCTGGGACGGCTGCTGCTAGGCAGCCAGGCCGCCGAGGTCCTGGCACATTCGACCATTCCGGTTCTAGTCGTCAAATAACTCAAGGCTGCACTAACATGTTAGCGCTGGCGCCCGCTGCGGAATTGCAGTATTGCCCCTGCAAATTTCAGCGAGCGCCAGCCCATGACCACGCCCCGTTCCATCGCCGTCATCGATATCGGCAAGACCAATGCCAAAGTGGTGTTGATCGACCGCGATGATGCGCGCCAGATCGGCTTGCGCAGCACGCCGAACACGGTCAAGCGTGACGGGCTCTATCCGCACGCCGACGTCGAGCGGCTCTGGGCGTTCATCCTGCAGAGCCTGAGCGAGCTCCATGCCGAGCATGGCATTGACGGCATCTCGATAACGACGCATGGGGCAACTGCGGCGCTGCTGGCGGGCGAGGAACTCGCCCTGCCCGTACTCGATTATGAGCATGGCGCGCCGGGCGAAGTGGCCGGCTATGCCGAGGCACGCCCCGATTTCAGCGAGACCTTGTCCCCACGCTTGCCAAACGGGCTCAATCTGGGGGCGCAGATATTCTGGCAGAGCCGGGCCTTTCCCGAGCAGTTCGCACGTGTCACCCGGATTCTGACCTACCCGCAATATTATGCCTGGCGGCTGACCGGCATCGCGGCGAGCGAAGTGACGTCGCTGGGGTGTCACACCGATCTTTGGGCGCCGGATCGCGCCGATTTTTCGTCACTGGTGAACAATGAAGGCTGGCGCGAACTGTTCCCCGCAGTACGGCCGGCGGCGTCGGTTCTCGGTACGCTGCTGCCGGACCTGGTGCAGGCGACGGGGCTTCCGGCGACGACGCCGGTTACCTGCGGCATCCACGATTCCAATGCGTCTCTGGTGCCCCATCTGGGCACGCGGCAGGCGCCTTTCACGATTCTCTCCACCGGCACCTGGGCGATTGCCATGACGGTGGGTGGAGATACGAGCAAGCTGGATTCCGAGCGCGACAGCCTGGCCAATGTGGATGCTCATGGTCGGCCGGTGCCGACCGCCCGCTTTATGGGGGGGCGCGAATTCGACATGCTGGCGCCCGGGGCTGTCGAGCCGACCGAGGCCGATATTGCCAAGGTGATCGCCGAAGACATCCAGGCGCTGCCAAGTTTCACACCGGGCGTCGGCCCCTATCCGCATAATGAGGGGCGCTGGACGCATGATCCGGCAGGGTTGAGCATTGGCGAGCGCAGCGCGGTCGTAGCGCTCTATCTGGCGCTGGTAACGCGGCAATGCCTCGAGCTATCCGGACTGGGCCGCGAGATCGTTATCGAAGGCCCCCTCGCCCGCAATCGGCTGTTTGGGCGCGCGCTGGCGACATTGGCCGGCGTGCCGGTGACCGCATCGGGAGACGCAACCGGCACGAGCCTGGGAGCAGCGATGCTGTTCGGGGGGCAGACGGGCACTGCCAAGGCAAGCGCGCCGCTGGCGCCGCTCGCTGCCACCGGCTTTGATGCCTATGCGAAAAGCTGGTTGTCCAAGCTTTAGGCACATGAGCCCTGCAATCGGCGCTGTTGTAGATCGGATCCGACGTGCTTAGCTCAAGGGCCAATCGACATTCAGCTGATGCTGGCCTGCAAATGGCAGTTTTCTGCGCTTCCGGTGCTCACGTACCAAAACGTACGCTGCGCTCCGGTTCTCGAAAACCACCATTTTCGGCTCAGCCTGAGCGAATGTCGATTGGCCCAAGGGCAGCACAGGAGAACCGATATGAGCGGGGTCAAGCACAGGGTTGTCATCGTGGGCGGCGGATTTGGCGGCCTGTCGGCGGCCCAGACGCTGGCAGGAGCCGATGCCGAAGTAACGCTGATCGACCAGCGCAATCACCACCTGTTCCAGCCCCTGTTGTACCAGGTGGCCACGGCCTCGCTCAGCACTTCTGAAATCGCCTGGCCAATCCGCAGCATTCTGCGCAAGCGCGGCGATGTCCGGACGCTTCTGGCATCTGTCACTGGCGTCGATACGGTGGCAAAGACAGTACAGATCGAGGGCGGCCCGCCCGTTCCCTATGACAGCCTGATCCTCGCCACCGGGGCTCGGCACGCTTATTTCGGCCATGACGAATGGGAGAAATTCGCGCCGGGCCTCAAGACGCTGGAAGACGCCACGACCATCCGGCGCAAGCTCTTGCTGGCATTCGAAGCGGCAGAGCGCGAGAGCGATCCGGCTCGCCGGCAGGCGCTGATGACATTCGTCATTATCGGGGCGGGTCCGACGGGTGTGGAACTGGCTGGCGCCATTATCGAATTGGCCAAGATCAGCCTCAGGGACAATTTCCGGGCCATCGCTCCGGAAGAGGCCCGCGTGGTGCTGATCGAGGGCGGGCAGAAGGTGCTGGCCAATTTCAAGCCGGAGCTGTCGGAGTATACGCTGGGCGCGCTGCGTCGGCTGGGCGTCGAGGTGGAACTGGGCGCAGCGGTCACCAGCATCGACGCCGATGGCGTCGTCTATGGCGATAAGCGGATCGAGGCCAAAACCGTCATTTGGGCAGCAGGTGTGCAGGCCTCGCCGGCGGCGAAATGGCTGGGTGTAGAGCCGGATCGCGCGGGCCGGGTGCGCGTCGAGCCGGATATGAGCGTGCCGGGCCTGCCGGATGTTTTCGTGGTGGGGGATACGGCCAGCATCACCATGCCGGATGGCAAGCCGGTGCCCGGCGTGGGCGACGCGGCCAAGCAGAGCGGCCGGCATGCGGCCAATGTCATCAAGGCAAGGCTGGCTGGCGACACCAGCGCCAAACCGTTCCGCTACAAGCATGCGGGCGATATCGCCACGATCGGCAAGCGGGCAGCGGTGATCGATTTCGGCTGGATCCGGCTCAAGGGCTGGATCGCCTGGTGGGCATGGGGGCTGGCCCATATCTATTTTCTGATCGACACCAAGAACCGGCTATTCGTGGCGATGAGCTGGTTGTGGATTTATCTTAGCGGGCAACGCAGCGCCCGGCTGATCACGCAAGGCGACGCGGCAAAGCAGGTGCCGAAGGGCGAATAGCCATTGTATGCGCATGAACATGCGCATATTTTATGCCGTACGATGGAGGCAGACATGGCACATGCAGTTCGGCGGGCAACCAATGTGACGATCGACCAGGCGCTGCTGGACGAGGCCAAGGGGCTGGGGCTCAATATATCGCGGGCGGCGGAGGCGGGCATTGAGACGGCCGTACGCGCGGAGAAGGAACGGCTTTGGCAGGTTGAGAATGCCGAGGCGATTCAAAGCTCCAACAACTATGTCGAAAAATATGCGCTTCCGCTCGCCAAGTACCGCGTCTTTTGATGGCACGGTTCGATATCTGCCGGGACACCGATGGGCAGACCTATCTTGATGTACAGGCAAGCGTGCTGTCCGGTCTCAATACGCGGCTGCTGGTACCGCTAATGCCGCCTGATCGGGCACCAAGTCCAGCGCGCCGGCTCAATCCCACATTCGTTGTCGATGGCGAGCGGATGGTAATGGTCACGCAGTATCTCTCTGCGGTGCGCACGTCTGAGCTTGGGCCGTCAATCGGCTCGCTGGTCGGACATGCCGACGAGATCAGTGCCGCGCTCGATATGGCATTTTATGGCTTTTAGCCCTCCTCGGCCACCGGGGTCAGGGGCTTGGCGAGTTGGCGTTCGCGCAGCCAGAGGTAGAAGCCGCTGAGGATGACCACCGGGGCGCCCAGATAGAACCAGAGATCGGGTGGCTGCTGGAAGATCAGCCAGCTGATGATGGCGATGAAGACGATCTGCACATAGGCAAACGGCGCCAGGGTAGAGGCCGGAGCAAAGCGGTGGGCCATGGTGATGAACTGGTGGCTGGTGAAGCCGATGACGCCCGTACCGATGAGAACCAGCCATTGCAACAGCCCGTCCGGCCATTGCCAGACCACAAAGGCGAAGGGCAGCAGGGCAATGGTGGGGAGAACCGCGCCATAGAATTGCTGGGTGGCCACGGAATCGACGCCCGCCAGTTTGCGGGTCAGCAGGGCATAGAGCCCATACGAGACGGCACCTGCGAGCGAAAGCAGCGTGGCGGGGTGGAAGGTATCGCTGCCGGGGCGAACGATGATCAGCACACCCACAAAGCCCACGACAATGGCGGTCCAGCGGCGCCAGCCGACCTGCTCGCGCAGGAGAAACACCGACAGCACGCAGATGATGAGAGGCGTGGTGAAGGTTATCGCGCCCGTGACGGTCAGTGGCAGATAGCGCACGGCTGTAAAATTGCACAGCGTCGAGCCGATCAGCGCGCCGGAGCGAAGGATTTCGATCTTGAGGTTGCGCGTGCGCCAGAGATCGGCGCCCTGGCGCGGCAGGTTGATGGCGCTAACGATGCCGAGGTGGATCACATAGCGCGCAAACATGATCTGCAGTGCCGGCAACCCTACCAGGCCAAGCCATTTGGCCGAGCTGTCGAGGCAGGTAAACAGAAAATAGGCACAGAGCACGAGCCCAATACCCAGCAGGCGGCGCTCCTCGATGGGCGCAATGGTCGTCGACATGGCAGGTCCAGATGGCGGCGCAGGGAGCGCGCGGCAGCTCTCAAGCGTTGGAAGATCGGCCGGGCGATGTCAATGAGAACAAAAGATTATTCGCCCGGCCGGATGGTTCCGGCCGGGCGCTGCAGGATTTCAGAACGTGTCGGCGAGCGTTCGCAGCTTGAGGCTGGCGGACAGCGCCTCGAGCGAAGCGGTAGCGCCATGGCGCGGGGTGAACGTGAGCTCGGTCTTGCGGCCGGGCAGCAGGGTCAGCGCATTGTCGGAGAAATAGCCCGGCAGATCGACAGTGGCGGTGACGAACAGCGCGGGATTGTCGGTTTGCAACGTCAATAGCGGAGCACCATCGCGCTCCGACCATTCTGCGGTGACGGTCGGCGTGACAAGCTCGTAGGCTTTGTAGGGCTTGGGGAAATAGTCGTTTTCGCCCAATAGATTGCCGGAAGCGTCGCGCCAGGAGAAGAAGAGGAACTCGTCGGGTTTCAGATCGGCAAAGTCGATCTGGGCCAGTGCGATTGCCGCATCGGGCCCTATGGCCGAATTGGTTGATGACACGACGCGGTCGCCGCCACCGATCCTAACCGCACGAATTTCGAGGGAAATGCTGACCGGGCGCGCCGTGTCATTGATGCCCTTGAAGACGATACGATCGGGCGCCGCACCCTCGACGGGCGTGCCGCGCGAATTCTTGAGCTCCACGTCATGGACCGGCACAGCCACGACATTGACCGGCAGGAAGAAGCGCTTGGCCATATATTGCAGCAGCTTCCACTGCCCGCCGTAATCAAGGCTCGACCAGCTGGCGACCGGCCAGATGTCGTTGATCTGCCAATAGAGCGTGCCCATGCAGCGCGGCTTGGTGGAGCGCCAATATTCGATGGCGGTCTTGATGGCCAGGCCCTGCTGGATCTGGCTGAGGAACACCATCTGGTCGAAATCCCGCGGAAAGCGGAAATAGCGCGTCATGGTTTCGAGGATGCGCGCATTGCCGCCAGCGTTGCGCTGGTGATTTTCCATCACCGGGGAGGACGGATTGCGGTCCTTGGGCTCGGCGAAGGTCGCGATGACATTCATCGAGGTGAAGGACTGGAAGCCGAATTCGGAAGCGAAGCGCGGATTGACCGTGCGGTAGGCCTCGAAAGGCTTGGCCGAGTGCCAGACGTCCCAATAATGGGTGTCGCCGCGGGTATCGGCGTGCCAGCCATCGGAGAAATCGAGATAACCCATGGAGGGCGAGGACGGCCAGAAGCGGCGGGCCGGGTCTTCGTCCTCGACAATATTGCCGAGCATGGAATTGAGGCGATCATAATTGGCCACATAGCGTTCGGGCGCGGCCTTGGTTTCCTCGTACCAGCCGAGCGAGCCGATCACTTCATTGTCGCCGCACCACAGCGCGATAGAGGCGTGGTGGGAGAGGCGGCGGATTTGCTGGGTGATTTCGGTGCGGACATTGTCGAGGAATGGGCGATCGGAGGGGTAACTCATGCAGGCGAACATGAAATCGTGCCAGAGCAGAATGCCCAGTTCGTCGCAGAGTTCGTAGAAATAGTCGGGCTCATATTGGCCGCCGCCCCAGATGCGCAGCATGTTCATATTGGCGGCCTTGGCGCTGTCGAGCAGGTCGCGGATGACGGCGGGGGTGATGCGGCTGGGGATGGCGTCGGCCGGAATCCAGTTGGCGCCCATCATGGTGATGTCGCGGCCATTGATGCGGCATTTGAAAGTGTGGTCGATCTCGTCCTTCTCGATGACCCATTCGAGCTTGCGCAAACCGATCTTGCGGGTGGTCTTTTCGCCTTCGAGATTGGTCACCAGCTCGTAGAGCGGCTGGGCGCCCTGCCCGGCTGGCCACCACAGTTTGGGATCGTGGATGGTGAGATTGTGCGTGAAGACGTTCTCGCCCTTGTTGACCACCACCTTGTCGGTGATCACCTGACCATCGATGGTATGCTCAAGTTCCACTTCACCGTGAGCGAAGGCAAAAAGGCGAGTCTTTATCGACAGTTCGACAGTCTTGTTGCCATGGGCCTGGTCGACCTGCACGCTGTCCTGGCGGGCGAGCCGCGACTTACGCAGGCTCATCGTGCCATAGACGCCGATGGGCATGAGGCAAATGCCCCAGTCCCAGCCCGCATGGCACGCCGCCTTGCGGACAAAGTTCATGTGAATGCCCTTGAGCCCATTGGTCTGGTAGTTCTTGGTGAACGGGATCGGGAAAGGATGGGCGTCCGCCCGGGCCTTGGCGACGTCGGGCGTGATGTCGAATTCGATCCGCAGAATGTTTTCACCCTCGCGGACCTTGCCGGTCACATCGATGTCGTTGCGGATGAAGGCATTCTGGGTTTTAGCGACCACCTCGCCATTGAGCAGGATGGTGGCAATGCAATCGACCTCGGCCAGGGTGAGGGTCAGATGGCCGTCGATATCGGAAGCCGCCGCGGTAAAATTGCGCTCTACGGACCAGGCTGTTTCTCCGACCCACATGACGGTTTTTTCGTTTTCGCCGTAATAGGGGTCAGGCAGGATATCGGCTTCCAGCAGTGCAGTGTGCACATCGCCCGGCAGCGTGATTGGAACGGCAATGTCGCTGGTTGGCGAAGACAAATTGAACGCGCCACCCAGGGCGAGGGCGGAATAGGCCGATACTGACATTGAGGTCTCCTCCAGGGCGCCGCGTGGAGCACCCGTCTTCCGAAAATGCTTATGCAATCGATTTCGGAAACGGTTTTTAGCCTGTTCGCACCGAATCGCCAATGGGCCAAAGCGGTTTTTTGCAACGTTGCCAGAGGCGCCAACTAGGACAGCAGGGGTTACCGATATGTTAGGGGTTGGCTGCGTAGTCTACCCTGACGAGGGGGCTCGTAGACCATGCCGATATTTGAGAGATTGGCCGGGCGCCATGCCCCGCGGCCGAAGAACCCGGAGCTTGTGCTAGCCCAGGCGCGCTCCTTCATTCGCCAAGCCCCTGTGCTCTATGCGATCCTCGTGATCAACAGTGTACTGCTGGCGGTAACGCAAGCGTCCGCCCCCGCCCCGTTGCGCTATGGCATACCCTGCCTGCTGATCGTCGGATGCATTGCGCGGCTGGCCATGTGGTGGAGCAAGCGGCACCGCGACCTGACCAGCGAGCAGGCCCAAAGCCTGTTGGACAGCACCACCTATGTCGCCATTTTACTGCCGACTGGATTCTCCGCATGGGCGTTGGCGCTGTTTCCGCACGGCAATGGCTTCGAGCAGGCGCATGTCGTGTTCTACATGGCCATTACCAGCATCTGCTGCGTGTTCTGCCTGAGTTACCTGCGCGCAGCAGCGACATTGTCCGGGTTATGCGTGCTGGTCCCGTTCTTTGGATACTTCATCCTCAGTGGCAATGGCGTCCTCATCGTGCTGGCGCTGAACCTGTTGCTCATCACGCTCGCCCTGTTGGTGGTGGTTGCCGGCAATTCGCGCGATTTCGCCGCCCTTGTCGCCTCACGCTCGGAGACGGCCCGACGGCAGGACGAGGCGCAGAACCTGCATGAGGCAAACGAGCGACTGGCGCGCCTCGACGGCCTGACCGGGTTACCCAACCGGCATTCTTTCCATCGCGAATTGCAGACAAGGCTCGAAGCGGCCGCGGCGGCGGGCAAACGGCTGAGCGTGGCCCGGCTCGATCTCGACAGCTTCAAATCGGTCAACGACATTTTCGGGCATGCTGCGGGCGACCGGGTGCTGCAGGAGGTCGCCAGCCGGGCCAGGGCCTTTGGCGGGTTCATCGCCAGGCTGGACAATGACCAGTTTGGCCTGATCGGCGATGAAGCGCGCTCCGAGACCTATCTCGCCGCCTGGGGCGAGATGCTGTGCGAGGCCATCCGCCGCCCTTTTGTCTTTGCCGAGGTGAGTTTGCATGTCACGGCATCAGCCGGCCTGGCCATGTCGCAGCCCGATGATCGGGCGGAAACCCTGTTTGATCGCGCCGATTATGTGACCTCCGTTGCCAAGCGTGAGGCGCGGGGCTCGGCCGTGGTCTTTTCGGACCGCCATGAAAAGGAAATCAGCAAGGTACGGGCGATGGAACACGCCCTGCATACCGCCGATCTCGATGCAGAAATCTATGTGCTGTTCCAGCCGCAATTCGATATCTCGCTCGACCGGGTTACGGGCTATGAGGTACTCGCCCGCTGGCGCAGCCCTGTGCTGGGCGAAGTGTCGCCGGCCGATTTCATCCCCATGGCCGAGCGAACCGGCATCGTTCCTAAAATCACGCAGGCAGTGGTGCGCAAGGCGCTGGCGGTGATCGATCAATTGCCCCCGCCAATGCGGCTTTCCGTCAATCTTTCCGCTCACGATATCGGCTCGATGACGGCCATCGAGGGCATCGTCGCCTTGATCGGGCAATCGGGAACGCCGTGCCGGATCGACTTCGAAATCACCGAGACGGCGGTGATGGGCGACATGCAGCAGGCCAATGCCGCGTTGCTCGCTCTATTGGCGCTGGGCTCGCGGATCGCGCTGGATGACTTCGGCACCGGCCATTCGAGCTTGACCCATGTGCAGAAACTGCCGCTGGACCGCATCAAGATCGACCGCAGCTTCGTAGCCGTCGTGACCAGCGACGCGACCAGCCGGGCGATCATCAAGACGACGATCGACCTCTGCCGCAATCTCGGCGTGTCCTGCGTGTTCGAGGGCATCGAAACGGAGGAACAGCTTGAAGCCCTGCTGGGCCTGGGCGGTTCGGTTATGCAGGGTTATCTGTTTGGCAGGCCGATGAGCCAGGAGATGATGCTCGAACGGCAATCGAGCCCGCAACCGGGTTGGCAGGCCAGCCGCAACAGGATGTTCGGCGCAGGAGCATAGGTCGGCCCCACCACCAGGTGGCGGGGCCGAGCCGGATTATTGCGCAGCCTCTTCGGGCTGGTCGGCATCGATGAAGCCGCCGGACTGGCGGTTCCAGAGGCTCGAATAGATACCGCCGGTCTCCAGCAGCTGGGCATGGGTGCCCTGCTCGACCACCACGCCCTTATCGAGAACCACCAGCCGGTCCATCATGGCGATGGTGGAGAGCCGGTGAGCGATGGCGATCACCGTCTTGCCCTTCATCAGCAGCTGCAACTGCCCCTGGATTGCCGCTTCCACTTCGCTGTCGAGGGCAGACGTCGCTTCGTCGAGAACCAGGATCGGCGCATTCTTGAGCAGAACCCGAGCGATGGCGATACGCTGCCGCTGGCCGCCTGAGAGCTTGACGCCGCGCTCGCCGACATGGGCATCGAAGCCCTTGCGGCCCTGCAGGTCGCTCAGCCCCTCAATGAAACCGGTCGCCTCGGCAAGATCGGCGGCCTCACGCATCATCTCCTCGGTCGCATCAGGACGGCCATAGACGATGTTGTCGCGCACCGAGCGGTGCAGCAGAGAGGTATCCTGCGTCACCACGCCGATATTGGCCCGCAGGCTATCCTGGGTGACCTTGGCGATGTCATGCCCATCGACAAAGATATGCCCGTCGGCGCGATCGTAGAAGCGGAGCAGCAGGTTGACGATGGTCGACTTGCCGGCGCCGGAGCGGCCGACCAGGCCGATCTTCTCGCCGGGGCGGATATGCAGATTGAGGTGGTCGATCACGCCCGACTTCTTGCCGTAGTGGAACGAGACATCCTCAAACTTGATATCGCCGTTGACGGTGCCGATCGCTTCGGCGCCCTTCGCATCGGCCACGACGCGTGGAAGCGAGAAGGACGAGATGCCGTCCTTGACCGTGCCGATATTTTCGAACAGGGCCGACATTTCCCACATCACCCATTGGCTCATGCCCTGGAAACGCATGACCAGGCCAAGCGAGACGGCCAAGGCGCCCGGGCTCATCACGCCTTGCATCCAGAGCCAGATGCCGGTCGCACCCACCGCAAAGAGCAGCAAGGCATTGGACCAGAGCACCAGCATGTTGAGCACGGTGAAGAGCCGCATCTGCCGGTAGACGGTGTCAAGGAACTCGTCCATCGCCTCCTTGGCGTAGCGCTCCTCGCGATTGGAATGGCTGAACAGCTTGACCGTGGCGATGTTGGTGTAGCTATCGACGATGCGGCCGGTCATCATCGAGCGAGCATCGGCCTGCGCCTGGGAAATCTTGCCCATGCGCGGGATGAAGTAGAACATCATCGACACATAGGCGGCCAGCCAGACCAGGAAGGGGATGGCCAGGCGCCAATCGGCCGAGGCGGCAAGGATCACCGCGCCGGTGAAATAGACGACGACATAGACCAGCATGTCGAGCAGCTTCATGACCACTTCGCGCACGGCGAGCGAGGTCTGCATCAGCTTGGCGCCGATGCGGCCGGCAAATTCATCCTGGAAGTAGCTCATCGACTGACGGATGAGGTAGCGATGGCTCATCCAGCGGATGCGCTGCGGGAAATTGCCGAGCAGCGTCTGGTGCATGGTCAGGGTTGAGATCAGCGCGAAGATCGGCAGGATGATAACGATCATCGCGCCCATGAAGGCGAGCTTCCAGCCGTCAGTCTCAAGGAAGGTCTCGGGGTTAGCACCCGCGAGCCAGTTCACCACGTCGCCGATAAAGCCGAAAATGACGATTTCGCCGATAGCCACCGCCGCGGCGGCGAGGGCCATCAGGGCCAGCCACTTCTTGGCCCCGTCGCTATAATGCAGGCAGAACGCGAGGAGCCCCTTGGGAGGCTCCACCGGTTCAGCCGAAGGGTAGGCGTCCAGACGCCGCTCAAACCAACGTAACATTCTCGTCCACCACAGTTTTGGCCCGCAGGCGGAGCGCTCATGGCCGGCGCCTCTAGGACCGCAAGCATGGTTGAGGTCAAGGCATAGCTGGCCGATGGCACACAAGCCGACCGGGAAATTTGGAATACCGCGCTCGATACGCCCGCAATTGGCCAGAGGAGCTGCGTGCCGCGACTTGTGGCGCCTGCTTCCCCATGCCGTCCACTTGGCGAGAAAGAAAGAACCGATGCAGTCGCGAGCCCGTTAGGATACACGAATGAGCCGAGTCTGCTATAGCGGCGCAGACACAATCGTTCTCAGACTGTCATTGACTGGATGCAAGCATGCGTACGGAAACCGAGCACACGATTTACCTCAAAGACTATGCGCCGAGCCCCTATAAAATTACCGCGGTGGATCTCGATTTCCGCATCCTGGCCGACCATACGCGCGTGCGCGCGCAGCTGACGGTCGAGCCGCGCGCCGAGACCGCTCCGGGTACGCCGCTGGTGCTGGATGGCGACGAGCTCAAGCTCGGCTCGGTGGCGATCGACGGCGCGCCGCTGGCGCTGGCCGCTTATGTGGCAGACGATAATGGCCTCACCATTGTGGAGCCGCCGCTGCGCCGGTTTGTGCTGGAAACCGAGGTCACGCTCAAGCCTGAGGGCAATCTCAAGCTGATGGGGCTCTATCGCTCCAGCGGCACCTGGTGCACGCAATGCGAGCCTGAAGGGTTCCGCCGTATTACCTATTATCTCGACCGGCCGGATAATCTCGCGACCTTCAAGGTCACCATGACGGCGCCGCACGATCTGGCGCCGGTGCTGTTGGCCAATGGCAATCTGGTGGGTCAGGGCGACGCCGGGGAAGGCATGCACTTCGCGGTCTGGGAAGACCCCTACCCCAAGCCGGCCTATCTCTTTGCGCTGGTAGCAGGCGATCTGGGCTCGATCACCAACAGTTTCACCACGGCGTCAGGCCGCAAGGTGGACCTCGCCATCTATTGTGAACATGGCAAGGAAGACCAGTGCCATTGGGCCATGGACAGCCTCAAACGCTCCATGGCCTGGGACGAGAAGCGCTTCGGGCGCGAATATGACCTCGACATTTTCAACATCGTTGCCGTGTCCGATTTCAATTTCGGCGCGATGGAGAACAAGGGGCTCAACATCTTCAACGACAAGCTGGTCTTCGCGCAGCCCGCGACGGCAACCGACGCCGATTACGAGAATATCGAGCGCGTCATCGCGCATGAGTATTTCCACAATTGGACTGGCAACAGAATCACTTGCCGGGACTGGTTCCAGCTCTGCCTCAAGGAAGGGCTGACGGTCTATCGCGACCAGGAATTCACCAGCGACGAGCGCAGCCGCGCCGTCAAGCGCATCTCCGATGTGGTGACGCTCCGCTCGGCGCAATTCCCCGAGGATGGCGGCCCACTCGCCCACCCGGCGCGGCCGGATCAGTATCGCGAGATCAATAACTTCTATACGCCGACCGTCTACGAGAAGGGCGCCGAGATCGTTCGCATGCTGGCGACGCTACTGGGCGAGGCCGGATTCCGTCGAGGTATGGACCTTTACTTCGAGCGCCATGACGGCGAAGCGACGACCATTGAGGCGTTCCTGGCGGTCTTCGCAGAAGCCAATGACGTTGATCTCGAACAGTTCAAGACCTGGTATCTGCAGGCGGGCACGCCGCGCCTGAGCGTGACCGACAGCTATGATGCGGCCAGCCAGACCTATACGCTCAAGCTCAGCCAGGAAACGCTGCCGACACCGGGCCAGCCGGTCAAGCAGGCACTGGTATTGCCCATCAAGTTCGGATTGATCGGCCCCAATGGCAGCCCAATGGGCTGGAGCGAGGTAAGCGGCGGGGAGGTGCGGGACGACCTGATCGTACTGCGCGATGCCAGCGCCGAGATCACTTTCAAGGGCATTGCCAACAAGCCGGTGCCGTCGCTGTTGCGCGAGTTTTCCGCGCCGGTCAATCTCGATACAAACCTGACGCAGTCCGATCGCTTGTTCCTGGCTCAGCACGACAGCGATCCCTATGGCCGCTGGCAGGCGCTGCAGGACGTGGCAACCGAGCTGGCTGTGGGCGCGGCCACCGGCACGCCCTGGCCGGATGCGACCGTGGAAGGGCTGAGCCGGGCCATGGCCGACACACTGGCCAACAAGAACCTCGACGACGCCTTCAAAGCCCTGGCATTGAACCTTCCCGGCGAGGCGTTGATCGGCCGCGCCATCGGCAAGAATGTCGACCCCGCGCGTATCCACGCGGTGCGCGACGCATTGACCAAGGCGGTGTTTGGTCCGTTGGGCCGCGACTTGCTGGTGGCCTATACGAACCTTTCGAGCACCCTGCCCTATGCGCCCGATGCCGCGAGCGCCGGACGCCGGGCACTGCGCAATCGCATCCTCGCCCTGCTGGTTGGCAGCGAGGCGGCAGGCGCCTCGGCCTTGGCCGCAAAGCAATATGCCGAAGCGAGCAATATGACCGACCGCTATGCGGCACTCAGTATTTCGGGCAGTGCCTGGACGGTGGAGGCGCCGACCATGCTGGCCGATTTCCGTACCCGCTTCACCGCCAATCCGCTGGTCTTCGACAAATGGCTGATGGTGTCGGCGCTGGCCCAGGACGAAGGCGTGCTGGACCGCATCAAGGCGATCCTGGCCGCGCCCGACTTCCCCAAGTCCAATCCCAACCGGCTGCGGGCCCTGCTCGGCTCCTTCGTTATGAGCAATCCGGCCCAGTTCACCCGACCCGATGGTGCGGCGTTCCGTTTCGTCACCGATTTCGTCGCCGATGTGGATACGCGCAACCCACAGGTGGCGGCGCGGGTGCTGACCGGTTTCCGCATCTGGCAGATGCTGGAGCCCAAGCGGCGCGAAGCAGCTCGTGTGGCCCTTTCGGCACTACAAGAAGGCGGCAAACTCAGCCGCAATACGGCCGATGTCCTGGCCCGCATGCTGGCCGAGTAAGGCCCACAAAAAATAGAAGAATTTTTCTTCTAGGGCTAAGTGATTCAAACGACTCTCGAATTTGCCAAACCGCGTCCAGACCCCGATTAAGGGGTCTGGACAAGGCACCCCGGCTTGATTCATGATTTGTTAAGGGCAAATCAGGTTCTGGGCAGAACCCCTTCTAAACAAAGGAGAATTCCATGCGGTCGGCGGAGCAATCCGGCGCCGGTGCCGAAGGATTCGGCATTGGCCAAGTACAGTCCGATAATGACCGTCGCGCGGGTCGCGCCGCTGCCCCTTTCTCTCTCGCCACGCGCTTCAAGCTCTCGCCAATTACTGCCGCGGTCGCTCTAACCTCACTGGTCGCCGCCAGCCTATTTTTTGTCTATGACTGCGCCCGCACGCTTGATGACGTGCAGCGTGAGCT
The DNA here is from genome assembly GCF_030159855.1 of Devosia yakushimensis. NCBI lineage: Bacteria > Pseudomonadati > Pseudomonadota > Alphaproteobacteria > Hyphomicrobiales > Devosiaceae > Devosia > Devosia yakushimensis. Next base: position 2,247,476 of record NZ_BSNG01000001.1, read on the forward strand.
GAAAATCATCGGCGCGGCGGTCGTGGCCGATATCGCCGAGGCCGCGCCAGACACGGCGCAGCTCGCGCTCGAAACATCCGTGCAGCGCTATGCCACCGTCACCAAGGCGAGCCTTGTGGGCGAGGCCGGCGCGATCACCCCCGCATTGTTCCGCGAGACGCTGCCCGCAGGCACGCATGGCACGTTGGCCCTTGAAGTGGCGCAAACGCCGGCCCTGACCGGCATGGCCACGCGTGGTTCCATTGCCTTCGCGCTCGCAGGCCTGCTCACCCTGCTCGTGGCGTTCAGGCGGCGGCCCGCCGGCATGCCGGACCTGCTGCAGCGCCAGAACTACCAGACGCTGGCGGGTGCTATACCCATGGGGGTCGCCTGCTGGACCCGGCTGGGCGAATTGATCGTCTGCAATGACCGCTATCGCGACCGCCTGCAACTGACCGGCGCCCAGGTGCGCTACCACGATGCCGTCAAGCGCCTCATCGCGCGGGGCAATATGAAACTGATCGGCGAGGACGAGCACAGCCGGGTGCTCGAACTGCATGGCGAGGACGGCTCGTGCCTGTTGATCGATGAACGACCGCTGGACGATGGTGCCTTCATGACGCTGGTCAGCGACATTACCGAGCGCAAACGCACCGATACGCTGCTTGCCGCCATCCGCGAGGAACAACGCCACCTGGCCCGCCGCTATCATGAAGAAAAGCTGCGCGCGGAAGCCGCCAGCCATGCCAAGACCAATTTCCTGGCTCATCTCAGCCACGATATCCGCACGCCGCTCAACCATATTATCGGCTTTGCCGAGCTGATGCGGCACCAGACCTATGGGCCGCTGGGCGATGCGCGCTATGCCGACTACGTCAATTCCATCAAAAGCTCGGGTGAACACCTGCTGGCCTCGTTTGCGACCATTCTCGATCTGGCCGAGCTCGAAGGCGGCCGCAAGGAATTGCGCAGCGAGCCGGTAGCCGTCGATGCCCTGCTCGATAGCGTGGTGCAGCGCTTCCGCGGCCAGGCGCAGCGCGCCGGGCTGACCTTTGCACTACGCCAAGGCTGCGGCGCGATCGTCAGTGGCGATCGGCTTGGATTGCAGCGCATGGTGGGCAATATCGTCGAAAACGCTATCCGCTTCACCCCGGCGCGCGGGCGGATAACGCTGGCTGCATTTGCAGCCACCGATGGCGTGGTCATCGAAATCACCGATACCGGCATCGGAATGGACGAGGAGCGGCTGGCCTCGTTGTCGCAGCCCTTCGCGCTGGGCGACGCGACCTTTACCCGCGATGGCGTCGGTCCGGGTCTGGGGATTTCGATTGCTCGCGCCATTGCAGAGCTGAGTGGGGGGCGTTTGGCTATCGATTCCAGCCCGTCTCTTGGCACGACGGTTGCCATTTCGCTGCCCGCACAATTAGCGAACCAGATGCTGGAAGTGGCTGCATAAGGCCCACTCACAATGTCACCCCAGCCTGCGCCGGGGCATCGTGGCTCGACAAGCTAGCCATGAGGTCACTGGGGTTTGCTAGAGAGCTTTTGCCTTCTCGTACCAGGCGTCCGCCGCGGCCTGCACTTCGGCTCGCATCGCCGCCAGGTCCAGCTCCAGACGCCCGAAATCGGGATAGTGCGTGAGGCCGGCCAGCAATTCCTTGAAAGCGGCCGTCCAGGCTTCTTCCTTGAACGGGCTGACCAGAGCCGAACTCATCACCTGCAATACGGTGGAATAGACTTCATGGATTTCGGCCAGCCGCATGCCCTGCGGCACGAGCCCGGCCTGTCCCAGCCGCGCCAGCACCTGCGCCGTTAGCGCCTGCGGCAAAGCGACAGTTGAGCCGGCGACCAATTGAGCAGACTGGGCGATGAACTCGAGGTCCACCAGCCCGCCCTTGGCGAGCTTGAGATCGAAGGGATGGCGGGCCGGACGCTCCTTGGCCATGAGCGCCCGCATGGCCACGACATCGGCGATGGTGGCGGCGGCGTTGCGCGGCTGGGCCATGACCTCGGCCACTGCGGCATCGACCTGATGACCGAAATCGCCATCGGCCGCGATCACACGGGCGCGGCTGAGGGCCAGATGTTCCCAGGTCCAGGCATTGTCGCGGTGATAGGCGCGAAAGCCGGCAAGCCCAGTGGCCAGTGGACCAGCATTACCCGACGGCCGCAGCCGCATATCGGCTTCGTAAAGCACGCCCTCGGCGGTGGGCGCGGTGATGGCGGCCACGAGCCGCTGCGTCAGGCGGGTATAGTAATGGTTGGTGCTCAGCGGCTTTTCGCCGGTGGATTCACCATCTGGAGCCTCGTAGAGCAGGATGAAGTCGAGATCGGAGGTTACCGTCATCTCGCGGCTGGCCATCTTGCCAAAGGCGAGCAGCGCCACGCGCCCGCCGGGCATGGCGCCGTGACGGCGCTCGAACTCCGTCCTCACGCTGCCGAACAGGCGATTGAGCAGTGTTTCGGCAAGGGCCGTGAACTGCTCACCTGCCCTGCTGGCGCTGACCGTGCCCGAGAGCAGGCCGGCGGCGATGAGGAATTTCTGCTCCTGCCCGATGATGCGGGCGCGGTCGATGATCTCTTCATAGGATCGCGCTTCGGCCAGGAAAGCATCGACCTTGGCCACCAGCACGTCACGATGGGTCACGTCATTGGCGAAAGCGGGATCGATCAACCCGTCCATCACATGAGCACGGTGGATCACGGCCTCGGCCATGCGGGGCGCCGACGCCATGAGCTGCACCAGCAGTGTTCGCAGATGCGGGTGGCTGCGCAGCAGGGCAAAGAGCTGAACGCCGGTGGGCAGGCGCGACAGGAAATTGTCGAACCGGACCAGGGCTTCATCCGCATTGCCGGCATTGCCCAAGGTGGCCAGCAGGGCCGGCAGCAGTTCGGTCAGATGCGCGCGGGCGGCAGAGGCCCTGGTGGCCGGATAGCTGCCATAATGCCATTTGCGCACGGTCTCTATGGCCTTATGCGGATTGGCAAAGCCCATGGCGGTGAGGGTTTCGAGCGTGCTGGGATCGTCATCGCTGCCAGTGAAGACGAGATTGCCTTCACCACTGCCCAGCGTTTCGCCCTCGGTGAAGAGTTCGGAATAATAGCCGACCACCCGCTCCAGCGCGGCCCGATAGCCGTTCTCGAAGGCGATCAGGTCCGGTTCGCCCATCAGCCGGCCGATGATTGCGACTTCATCGGCAGTGGCGGGCATGACATGGGTCTGCTCATCACGCAGCATCTGCAGGCGATTTTCCACCGCGCGCAGATACCAGTAGGTCTGGGTCAACTCAGTCGAAGCCTTGGGGGTAATCCAATTGGCGTCGGCCAATGCGGCAAGAGCATGGGCCGTGGGCTTGACGCGCAACGACTTGTCACGGCCGCCGGCGATCAGCTGCTGGGTCTGGGTGAAGAATTCGATCTCGCGGATGCCGCCGCGGCCGAGTTTGACATTGTGGCCCTCAACGCGGATATCGCCGACATTCTTGGCGATGTTGATCTGGCGTTTCATGGCCTGGATATCGGCAATGGTCGCGAAATCGAGGTGCTTGCGCCAGACATAGGGCGCCAGTTCCTTCAGAAACGCTTCGCCCACCTGCTTGTCGCCGGAGCAGGCCCGGGCCTTGATCCAGGCGGCGCGCTCCCAATTCTGGCCGCGGCTTTCGTAATAGGCCAAAGCCGCATCGAACGAGATGGCGACGGGCGTCGAGCCGGGATCGGGCCGCAGGCGCAGATCGGTGCGGAACACATAGCCATGCTCGCGCCGCTCCTCCATCAGCCCGACCAGCTTCTGGATCATGCGCGAATAGACCTTGGTCGCCTCGCCCGGATTGGCCAGCACGCCCTTTTGCGGGTCATAGAAGGCAACGATGTCGATATCGGAGGAATAGTTCAGCTCCTGCCCGCCATGCTTGCCCAGGGCGAAGATGGCGAGGCCCGATTGCGCTGCTGTCGCCTGTTCGCGTGGGATGGCCAGAAGGCCCTTGTCGGCGGCCTGGCGCATCAGGAAATCGAGCGCGGCGTCGAGGGCGACGTCGGCCAGGTCGGACAGGGCGGCGGTGGCCTGCGCCGTGGTCCAGGTGCCGCCGGTTTCGGCGACGGCGGCGAGGAGAGCCGTGCGACCCTTGGCGATGCGCAGGACGGGCGAAAGGGCATCCTCTGAAGGCGCTTCGCGCCCGGCGGTTTCCACCTCGGCCACGATATCGGCAAAGGCCCCGTCGGCGGTGTCGGAAAGGGCAGTCGCCAGCCAATCGGCATTGGTCTGCGCCAGATCGAGCAGATAGGGCGCTGATTCAAGTAACGGGCCTAGCGTCTTGGCGGCATTGCCGATTATGCCGCGCTGACCGGCCGGAAGCGCGGCGAGCCAGGCATCAAAACGAGGATGAGCTATCGGCGGCAGGGAGCGGAGCGACATGACCATGCAAGAGGGATAGCTTGGCGGGTGGGACAGAGCAAGAAGGGCAGTAATGCGCTATGCCATTCCCACCCACGATGTCACCCCGGCGCAGGCCGGGGCCCATCCTGAGATAGGGCCGCACGCCACCAGATTTGGTCGCTCCATTCATACATGCACCTTGCGGTTGTTGCATGATCTCGAGATGGGCCCCGGCCTGCGCCGGGGTGACACCGAGTTTGGGGAGATATTTGTGGTGGACTAAGCGCCCGGCAAATCAATCACGGCGCGGACGCCTGGTGCGTTGTCTTCAATCCGGAAAGTGCCGCCATGCAGGCGGGTGACTGCATCGACCAGTGACAGGCCCAGGCCGGACCCGGCTTCCGAGCGGCTCTTTTCCAGCCGTACGAAGCGTTCCAGCACCCGTTTGCGGTCTTCCTCGGGAATGCCGGGGCCATTGTCGGCGACCTCGATCAGCACCCGGCCGGCATCGGTGCGCAGGCCGATGGTGATGCGGCCGGTGCCCTCCCCGCTTTCCGGCTTGGCATATTTCACCGCGTTTTCGAGCAGGTTGACCATGGCCTGCCCGATCAGTTCGCGATTGGCGCGCAGATGGACGGCTTCGGCAATCGTGGTTTCGATGACGATGCCCTCGTCTTCGGCCACCGGGCCATAAAGCTCGGCCACATCGGCCACGACGGCGCTGACATCGACATCGCTGAAGGCGCCGGAGGGCGCGCCGGCTTCGGCCCGGGCGATCATCAGCAAGGCGTTGAAGGTCTGGATCAGACGATCACTCTCAGCAATGGTGGTTTCGAGCGCGGCCTGGCGGGTGGCATCGCTGGCCCCATCGCGCAGGGCCGACTCGGCCTGGTTGCGCAGGCGCGTCAGCGGCGTCTTGAGATCGTGGGCGACATTGTCGGTCACCTCCTTCAGCCCCTGCAGCAATTGCTCGATGCGGTCGAGCATGGCGTTGAGATTGGTAGCCAGGCCATCGAACTCGTCCTGGCGCTTGGTGATCGGGATGCGCTCGGAGAGGTTGCCTGACATGATCTTGGTGGAGGTATCGCGAATGGTATCGATGCGCCGCAGGACGCGGCGGGCCGTGATGCCACCAGCGATCAGCGAAAACAGAATGATCCCCAGCACACCGACAAGGAAGCTCTGGACGATAATGGCGGAATAGCCGCGCCGCTCGACGACGTCGCGCCCTACCACCAGGCGCAGGCCGTTGCTCAGCTCCACCGAGCGCACCAGCGCATAGCCCGAGCGCGGCGGGCGGATATCGGGCAGACCGGAGCCGGCAAGCGGATTGGCCCGCTCATAGGGGAAGCTGTAAACGCCCGGATTGATCAGCACTTCGGCCGGGACATCGGTAATGTTGCCGAGCAGGTATTGCCCCGAGGCATCGCCCAGATAATAGACGCCGGGGCCCGGCTGGCGGGAAATCCGTTCGACGGCAAAGGCCAGCGACCGGATGCTCTGATTGGCATCCATGCGCTGGAACAGGCGCACCTCGCGGTCGATGTCATCGCTCTGCTGGCGCTGGATCTGCACGCTGGACTGCCAGCCGGTAAAGGCCAGCAGCAGGATGGCAAAGATAACGAAGATCAGGATGAACGTTGCCGTCAGCCTGACCGTCGATGTGCGCCAGAGTTGGAGAAAGCGGTTCAAGCTCTACTCGCGGATCATGTAGCCGGCGCCGCGCACGGTATGCAGCAGCGGGGAGGCATGCCCCTTGTCGATCTTGGAGCGCAGGCGCGACATATGCACATCGATGACATTGGTCTGGGGGTCAAAATGATAATCCCAGACATTTTCGAGCAGCATGGTGCGGGTCACCACCTTGCCGGCATTCTTCATCAGATATTCGAGCAGGCGGAATTCGCGCGGCTGCAGCAGGATGGTCTCGCCGTCGCGCTCAACCTTGCGAGAAAGCCGGTCCAGTGTCAGGCCTGAGACCTCATAGCTGGTGGCGGCTTCCGCCGGGCTGGAGCGGCGCGCCAGCACCTCGATGCGGGCGAGCAATTCGGTAAAGGCATAGGGCTTGGTGAGATAGTCGTCGCCGCCGGCGCGCAGGCCCGTAACACGGTCATCGACCTCGCCGAGGGCGGAGAGAATGAGGACAGGGGTCTTGTCGTCCTCCGCGCGGAGGGATTCCACGATGGACAGGCCATCACGGCGGGGCAGCATGCGATCGACGATCAGCACGTCGTAATCCATGCCCGAGGCCATGGCGTAGCCGGTCTCGCCATCGGCGGCGTGGTGGGTGATGTGCCCAGCCTCGTCAAGCGCCTGGATAAGATAGCTGGCCGCCTCGCGATCATCCTCGATGAGCAGTATTTTCACCGCGAACTCCATCCCTGCAGGGGAAAGGCGGCCCCGGCGATATGCCGGGGCCGGCCGGGTTAGTTGCCGAGCGGCAGGCCGATGAAGCGGGCTTCACCGTCGCGGCTGGCCTTGACCAGGGCGGTATTGAGACCACGGGCCTTGACCGCATCCAGTGCCGATTCAAAATCCTGAACCGAAGACACCGGCTTGTTGTCGACTTCCAGGATCGAGTCACCAACGGCGAGGCCCTTGGAAGCAGCCTGGCTGCTCGCATCGATGTCCTGGATCAGCAAGCCACCCGAACCGTCAGAATTCGGCACCAGGGTAATGCCGACGCTGGATGGCGTGGGGGCAACCGGAGCCGGAGGCGTCGGAGCATTCTGGCCGTTATCGGCGACCTCTTCGTTGAGCTTGCCGAGCTTCACCGAAAGCTTGATCTCCTTGCCTTCGCGCCAGATGGTCAGTTCGACCGTGGAATCGGGAGCCTTGTTGGCGATGGTGCGGCTGAGGCCGAGCGCATCGTCGATCGGGGTGCCGTCGACCGCGGTGATGATGTCACCGGACTTGACGCCAGCCGGAGCGGCCGGGCCATCGGCAGCCGGTTCGCGCACAATGGCGCCCTTGGCATTGGCCAGGCCCACGCCGTCGGCTATGTCACGGGTCACGTCCTGGATGGACACGCCGAGATAGCCGCGTGTCACCGAACCATTTTCGATCAGCTGGCCGGCGATGGACTTGACGGTGGCGGCGGGAATGGCAAAGGCGATACCGACATTGCCGCCATTGGGCGAATAGATGGCGGTATTGACGCCGACCACTTCACCCTTGGAGTTGAAGGCCGGACCACCCGAATTACCGGTATTGACCGCAGCGTCGATCTGCAGGAAATCGCCATAGTTCGAGCCGCCGATATTGCGGCCGGACGCCGAGATCACGCCGGCAGTGACCGTGCCGCCAAGACCGAACGGGTTGCCGATAGCCACCACCCAGTCGCCAACGCGCGGCGGGGCCTCATCGAACTTGACGAAGGGCAGATCGGTGCCCTCGATCTTCACCACGGCAATGTCGGTGCGTTCGTCGGTGCCGACGATCTGGGCTTCCTTTTCGGTACCGTCATCGAACACGACCGTTACCTTGGTCGCGTCGGCAACGACGTGATTGTTGGTGACGATGTAGCCGTCACCGGAAATCACGAAGCCGGAACCGGCCGCCATATAACGGCGGGGTTCGGGAGCGCCCTGCTGGCCGCCACCGCCCTGGCCGTTGCCGAACTGATTGAAGAAATCGTGGAACGGGTGATCGGGAGGCAGATCGGGAAATTGGAACTGGAACTGGCCACCACCGCGCTGCACGGTGCGGGAGGAATCCTCGGCTTCCACCAGAATGGAGACCACGGCGGGCTTTACCGCTTCGACAAGGTCGGCAAAGCCGGCCTGGGGAACGGCGGTCGGCGGCACGACAATCTGCGCTGCCGGCTGAACCTGGGCGGTGGCCGCCTGGCCGGTCAGGACATATGCGGTGCTGACGCCGCCAATGCCCACCAGCAGCGCCAGAGCCGAAGCCCCAAGCCAACGGCGGGTATGTGAGAGAACAGTCGAGCGCATGGAAATCAATCTCCTTCGGCAAGCCCTCAGCAGCTTGTGAGGACGGTTATGGGCCAGGCGATCTTTCTAACATGTTGCGCCAACATTAAGGTTTCGCAATGTTGCTGGCGGGAATGCGGCGGCGAATTACCAAGGTTTCGTCACAGTCCGGCGGCGACGAAAGATGCTCAGTCCGCTGACTTGTCACCGGCACGAAGATCGGCCAGCACGGCCTCCTCGTCTTGATCCATATCCAGGCTGCCGGTGCTCCTGCGCCGCCGGGCGGCGATCACCAGCGTCGTCAGGCCGACAACCAGCAGCAGCGGTGCGGCGACCCAGAGCAGGATGGTGTGCTCGTTGAGGCGCGGGTTGAGCAGCACATATTCGCCGTAGCGGTCGACCAGGTATTGGCGGACCTGGTCATCGCTGTCGCCGGCCACCAGCCGTTCACGCACGAGAACACGCAGATCGCGTGCCAGATCGGCATCACTGTCGTCGATGGACTGGTTCTGACAGACCAGGCACCGCAGGCCGGCCGAAATATCGCGGGCCCTTTGTTCGAGCACGGGATCGGGCAGGATTTCCGCCGGGCTAAGCGCCAACGCGGGGGCTGCGAGGCTCAGGGCAAGCCCCAACAGGAAAGCACGGAGCCAGATCATTCGGCCGGCTCCGCCGCCGGCTGCGCAGCGCGCTTGGGCACGCCCACACGCATCCGCCGATCGGTCAGCGACAGGAATCCGGCTCCTGCCATCAGCAGCGCCCCGATCCAGATCAGGGTGATATAGGGCTTGTGCCAGACGCGCAGCACATGCGTATCGTCCAGGGGCTCACCCAGTTGCAGATAGAGTTGCGAGAAACCGTAGGTTTCAATCGCAGCCTCGGTCGTGGGCGTGCCGGTCGCGACATAGGTGCGGCGTTCGGCCACCATGGGGCGCGTGTCGCCATCGGGCCCGGTAATGGTGAAATGCCCCTCATCGGCTACGTAGTTCTGGCCGGCGACCTGGCCGAAGCTGTCGAATGCGATGGTGTAGCCGGAGAGGCTCGCCGTCTCGCCCGGATTGAGGGTGGTGACCAGTTCGGTTTCCCAGGCAGTCGTCGCGACAATGCCGAGCACGGTAACGCCAATGCCGAAATGGGCGATGGCGGTGGAAAATGCCGAGCGCGGCAGCCCGGCGAGACGCCGCCAGCTTTCCTTGAGCGGAATGCGGCCCAGCTTGCTGCGATCGACCAGTTCGGCGATCGCGCCAAAAGCCACCCAGAAGCCCAGCAGCAGCCCGAGCGGCGCCAGCGAAATGGAAATGCCGCCCAGCGCCGAAATCAGGATGGTGAGGAAGATGGCCAATGCCGCCGCGCCCATCAGCCGTTGCGCCGCCGCCATCACATCGGCCCGCTTCCAGGCGAGGAAAGGGCCAAAGGGCAGGACGATCAGCAAGGGCGCCATGAGCGCGCCAAAGGTCAGGTCGAAGAATGGTGCGCCCACCGAAATGGTCGTTCCCACCAGGGCATCGAGCAGCAGCGGATAGAGCGTGCCGACCAGCACGGCGCCGACCGCAGTCGCCAGGAACAGGTTGTTGAGGATCAATGCCCCCTCGCGGCTCACCGGGGCAAAGAGCCCGCCCTGCCGCAGCGAGGACGCCCGCAGCGCAAAGAGGAAGAAGGCGCCGCCAATAACCAGCGCCAGCAGCGTCAGGATGACCAGACCGCGCGTCGGGTCGCTGGCAAAGGTGTGAACCGAGGTCAGGATGCCCGAGCGCACCAGGAAGGTGCCGAGCAGCGACAGGGAAAAGGTGATGATGGACAGAAAGATCGTCCAGATCTTGAGCGCATTGCGCTTTTCCATCACCAGCGCCGAATGCAGCAGCGCGGTGCCGGCAAGCCATGGCATGAAGCTGGCATTTTCCACCGGGTCCCAGAACCACCAGCCACCCCAGCCCAGCTCGTAATAGGCCCAGTAGGAGCCCATGGCGATGCCCAGGGTCAGAAAGGTCCAGGCCAGCATGGTCCAGGGCCGCACCCAGCGCGCCCAGGCCTGATCGATCCGGCCCGAGACCAGCGCCGCGACGGCAAAGGAAAAGCAGATCGAGAACCCGACATAGCCGACGTAAAGCAGCGGGGGATGAATGGCGAGGCCGATATCCTGCAGGATCGGATTGAGGTCGTTCCCCTCAAGCGGAGGCGGCGAGACGCGGGCAAAGGGATTGGAGGTGAACAGCGTGAACCCGCCAAAGGCCGCAACAAGCAGGCTCTGCGTCGCCAAAACCAGCGCCATGAGATCGGATGGCAGACGGCGGCCGAAGGTCGCGACCATGGCGCCAAATGCCACCAGGATCAGGATCCAGAGCACCATGGAGCCTTCATGATTACCCCAGACGCCGGAGATCTTGAAGATCAACGGCTTGAGCGAATGCGAATTATTGACGGCCAGCGCCAGGCTGAAATCGGAGGTGACGAAGGCCTGGATCAGCGCGGCGAAGGCCGCTGCCACCAGCACGAATTGCAGCACTGCGCCCTGGCCCAGCACCAGCGCAACCCGCTGTCCGCGCCGCCAGAACATATAGCCGCCAATGGTGGAGACCGTGGCGACGGCAAAGGCGAGGATAAGGGCGAAGTGGCCGAGTTCGATGCTCATGGGGACATAGCCTCGGTATCGAGCGTCATCATTGCCCACCCTCCGGCCGCCATTCGCCCTGGGCTTTCAGCGCTTCGACGACTTCCTTGGGAATGTAGTTTTCGTCGTGCTTGGCCAGCACATTGGTCGCGGTAAAGCCGCCCTCGGGCGTCATGCTGCCTTCGGCGACCACGCCCTGCCCCTCGCGGAACAGGTCCGGCAGGATGCCGGCATAGCGCGCGACGATATCGGTTGAACCATCGGTAATGGTGAAAGTGTTGTCCTGACCGCTGCGCGTCCAGGAGCCGTCCTTGACCAGCCCACCCAGGCGGATCGGATGGCCGGCAGCGACTTCCCGCGCCACGACATCGGTCGGCGAATAGAAAAAGACGATCCGGTCGCGCAAGGCCACCAACACCAGCGTCGTCGCCAGGGCGAGGACCACGGCAAGCCCGGCGATCAGCGCGAGCCGCTTCTGCTTGCGCGACCAGCCCTTCTTGCGGATGGCGGCAGGCATGGTCATGGGGTCGCTCCCTTCAGAGTTAGTCCGGCGTCGAGCGCGATAGTATCCAGTTCACCACGATCGAATGCCTTTGGATAGGCCACGACGGCATCGTCATAGGCGGCCTGGGCCTTGGCCTTATCGCCGAGAACGAGATAGGCGCGCACCAATTGCATCCATTCCTCGACCGAACCGCCCTGGCTGGCGAGCCGATCGGCCAGGCCGCCGACCATTTGGGCAATCATCTCGGATTCGCCGGAAGTGGGTCCGGTGGAACCGTCATTCTGGGCCACCGCCAGTCCCTGTTGGGCGGCGGCCAGCCAGGGCTCGCCCCCCTTGGACAGCGCCAGCGCATTCTGCCAGGCTTGAGCGGCCTCGGCATAGTCGCCGGTCCGGGTCAGCTCGGCCGCAAGATAGAGCCGGGGCAGCGGATCGGCGGGATTGCCATCCGCAGCGGCACGCAGCAAGCTCATGGCTTCCTCCGAACCGGCCCCATTGGCCTCCAGCAACAGCGCTTCGGCCAAGCTGGTCTGCAATTTGGGTGTCACCCCACTCAGCTCGATAACCCGCCGATAGGCCTGGGCCGCATCGGCGAAACGACCCATTTCCGTGTAGGCGGGGGCAATGACTGCCCAGCCGCGCACATCGCCGGGATTGGCCGCGAGCTGCTGCTCGATTCGCGACACCGCGGTATCGAGGTTGAGCGATTGGGCCGCAATATCGGTGCGGCCAGCCAGCGGCTGGCTCGGCAGGTCCGGATGGCCCAAGGCGGCATAAATGGCGAAAGCCAGAACCGCGACACCGGCCAAGCCCACCAGCAGGGGCGTCCGCCCCAGATCGCCCGCAACAGCGGCCTTGCCGCTTTCCGCCTTGAGCCGGATGATCTCGCGCGCCAGCTCGCTCTTGGCGGCCTTGGCCTCGACCTCGCCCAGCTTACCGGCGGCCAGATCAGCATCGATTCCGGCCAGCACCTGGCGAAAATGGCTGTTGCTATCGGCCGATTCCGGCTCGCTCACATTGACCGTCCGTCCACCCGCCGCGTAAAAAAGTGCAGCGCAGGCTATGGCGGTAACGGCAATGGCGATAAACCAGAAAAGCATGGATCCCAAATGCTTGACGCCGCCCAGCGGCAAGAACGCGCCATCTATATGCCGAATGCGGCGAAAAGCTACCCTCACACACATCATTGAGGCGGACGCATTGCCACAGGCACGCACAACGCCCGCCCCTTCGCCGGCATGACCGAAACCCGCGTCGATTTTGCCATATTGGGCGCGACCCCGCAGGCACGGCTGATTGCCGGGCTATTGGCCGGCATGCAGGGCAAATCGGTGGTGTTCGTGGGCGAAAGCCAATCGGGCTTCCGCCTGCCCCGCGCGCTCGATCTATCGATTGCCCCGCTGACCAGGCCGGAAAGCTGGGCCCTGCTCCAGTCCGGCCGGGCGGAGGTGCAAAAGCTCATCACCCGCATTGCCGGCCGCAAAAGCTGGACCCGGCTCGACCCTATGCTGTTTGCCGATAGCGGTGAAGGTCAACAGGCGCTCGCCCATATCCGGCATATGGCCAGCGGTTTCGGCCTCGCCGCCGAACGTCCGCGGCCAGATGCCATGGCGAGGGGTCGCGAGGGCGTCTTGTTCCGTGACGCCATCCTGATCGACCGGGCCACAGCCGAACCGGCGTTGGACCGATGGATGGCGCTGCAGGGGGTGCAATTGGGCGGCCCGCAGAGCGACGTCATCATTCGCGATGATGGCAGCGGCGTGATCCGCACGGATCAGGCAGCCATATCGGCCAGGCAATGCGTGCTGGCAGACGACGCAGCCATACTGTCGCATCTGCCCGCCGAACGCTGGCCCAACCTGCTGGTCCAGGGATATGGCACGACCATTCTCACCGAACCGACCGGACGGATCGCCGCCCCGGTCATGCAGGAAATCGACAGCGGACTGACCTTGTGGCAACGCCCCGAGGGCGGCGTTGTCGCCTTCGGCCCCGGCCGAATGGACCGTGTGCTTGAGGCCGTAAGCGCTTTGCTGGGAGGTGAGCGGACGGTTCACCGCGCCGGACAGTCGCAATATGGCATCGTCACCACGCGCGATGGCGCCCCGGCCGTGGGCCGGATCGATGGCAGCGGCTGCGATATCCTGGCGGGCTTCGGTGCGGTTGGGATCTTCCTTGCGCCCGCAATCGCCCGCTGGCTGGCCGGCATTGCGGCTCCGCAAGAGGATCGATGGCTCTCGGCCCGCCTGGTCAATCGCCCAGCCTCCTCCTCGGCCGTGGCGGAATATTTCCCGGCCATGGAGGCGTTGTCATGACCGCGCAGCCCCATCGCCTGGCCAATGGACCCCACCAATTGGCTGGCCGCCTGATCGACCGCGGCAAGCCGCTGCAATTCCGGCTCGATGGCAGGATCATTTCGGGTTTTGCCGGCGACAGCATCTTGAGCGCCGCTCTTGCGGCCGGCATTGACACAATTGGCCTGCGGGCCAAATCGCCGATGGCGCTGGGCACCCGCTTTGCGCCGCCCATCCTTCCGGCGCGATCGGCCGGAGACGCCTCGCGCGCACTGCCCATGCACAGGGTTCCGGCGACAGACGGTGCGGATTATCTGACATCTGTCGATATGGCCCAGCGCCACAACCTCATCGGTCGATTGCTGCGTCCCGCGCATTCTCTCGGCGTGCGGCTCGATGGCGGCGCCCTGGCCCAGCCCTGGCTCGACAGTCCGGTGAATGCGGAACAGCATTGCGACCTTCTCGTCATTGGTGGCGGCGTGACGGGAATGGCCGCCGCCCTGGCCGGAGCCAAGGCTGGGCTGTCCGTCGTGCTATCGGAATCCGCCTCGGCCCTGGGCGGCCATTCCCGCCTCTTTGGCACGCAGGATGGGGAAGAAACGCCGGACGAGAGCATTGCGCGCCTCTCGGCGGCCGTCGCCGCTGCCGGTGTCGTGATCTGGCTCGGGGCCGAAGTGACCACGCTGCGGCCTGGTCTGGTGCGCATTCATATTGTCGATGCCACCGGGCCGGAGGGCCGCGTGGTGCTCGTGCATACCCCACGCATCGTCCTTGCGACCGGCGCTGTCGAACGCCTCCCGGTTTTCTCCGGCAATCGCCTGCCTGGCGTTGCCGGCGCACTTGAGGCTTTCGAGCTGGCAGACCGATATGGCATCTGGCCGGGTCAGACGGCGCTGATCGCCACGGCCAGCAGCGCCGCCTATCGCCTCGCCATGCTGGCCAGCGATGCGGGTGTGACGGTGACGCGCATTCTCGATGCCCGCCCCCAGCCGCAATCGCGCTTCATCGAATTTGCCAAGGCCTATGGGATCACCATGGCGCCCGGCCTGGTTCCCGCCTCGGCCACTGCCCGCAAAGGCCAGGGCATGGCCCTGACCCCGCATCTTGCCATCGGGCGGCAAACCACGCCTGAGACCCCGCTGGCCGCTGACCGATTGGTCGTCTGCGGCGGCTGGCAACCCGATCTCACGCTCTGGCACATGGCAGGAGGACACAGCCAATGGAATGCGGCAACGAGCCGGCTGGAGGCGCTGGACGGCCCGGGCGGCATCATTCTAGCAGGCGCGGCATCGGGATATCTCAGCCGCCATGCCGCTATCGCCAGTGGCGATGACGCGGTGGACAGGTTGCTCGGCCGGGACCGCAAGCCCGTGCATGAGGTCGTCATCGACCCGATCCACGAAACAGCGGATGCCCCCTGCCCCATCGGCCCGGACGGGCCCGACGATGCGGCGCCCGCCATGCTCGATGGCGGCATTCGCCTCCTCGAGCGGCCAGCAATCGCCGCCCGGCCCCGCCGCCCGCTATGGCGGCCACGGCCGCAGCTCTGGTCACTGGCCGACACGCCGCAGCCATTGGATATCGCGGCAATTGCCGCCGGCGTGCAACTGGGCGCCATTCCGGCGGCCAGCGCCGGCATCGTCGCGGCAGAACGGGTGGGCATGGCCGTGCCCAGCACCGGTCCCGCGCCAATCCAAAACACCGGCGAGCTGCCTCTGGTGCCGGCTTTTCTGGCGGGCCGTTTTGGCGATGACGCCGGGTTGTGGCTGGTGGCCGCAACCGAAGCGCGGCGGCTCGAGCCGGGCAGCCTCATCCACCGCTCTTCGCAACAAAGCCACCCAAGCGAGGCAATCGGCGTCGTCCTGCGCGATACGGCGCAAGGCGCCATTGCGCTTATTGCCCGCGATCCGCCCCAGACCCTCTCGCTGCGCGACCACGGTCGCGCCATCGAAATCCGGCTGGTTTCGCCCTATACGGCTGAGGGATGAGCCTAGCCGCGGCGCTCGGCGGCAGCGCGGGCGCGGCGCAGCGTTTCGGCATATTCCGGATTGAACCGGATTTCGGCCATCTTGATGCCGGCCTCCATCCGCGTCCCCACGATCTTGTCGTCGGGATTTTGCCGCAGCAATTCGAGATTGCGCTGCAGATGCATTTCCAGCGTCTGGCCCGACTGGTTCCAGGCCTGATCAAACAGGGCATTAAGCGCCAGACTGTCCCGGCTATCCCGGATGGCGGAGAGCAGATAGACGCCATTGAGCGCGGCCAGCAGCCGGTCATTGTCCAGCCGGTCGGCGCCCTCGCGCGGCTTGCGCAGTGCCTGGTTGATGTCGGGCACAACATCCTTGAGGCGCGGTTCGATACGGTCGGAAATCTGCTTGGTTATGGCCGACAGCACCATCGACCAGCGGCTGCCGCGGGCAAATTCGACATAGCCGGTCAAGGCGCGGACCAGACGGTGAAACCGGTCCAGCGCACGGCACATGAGGTCGATATCGGAGAATGGACCGCTCGGCTGCAGCAAGTGCAACTGGTTCTGCGCATGCGCCAGAATGGCGTCGATCACCGGGCCGAACCCGGCCCGCGCCACCGTGCCTTCATTGGAATTGCCGGATAGCTTGATGACGGCGCCCACCACCCGCGAGGGATTGGCGACCTGCCCCATAGCGGCATGAAACAGCAATGCAGCCAGCGGCGGGTCCTGTAGAGGCATGGAGTGGATTGCCGTCCCCAAAGCCGCCTCGTCGGCAATGGTATTGACGGCGCGGCCGAATGCCTGCGCCTTGTCGAGCACTGCCCGATTGCGCAGCGCCGCCATGATCACCGGCAGGGCCGCGCGGGCCTCGTCATTGCCGAGCGCCGCGCGCAGGCGGCGGCCATTGTCGTAGTCGGCATCGGCGCCGTCCACGGCCTCGCGCATGCGGGCCAGCACGTCGGGCATGACCTGCTCGAGGTCGCTGATATCGATATCCTGGCAGAGATCGCGATTGACCCAGATCCAGACGGCCTGCGCCAGACTGCGGGCAACCGATCCGGGAAAGGCAAAGGGCACCGGATCGTCCACGATCACCGCATCGATCAGCCCGGCAAATGGCTGGGACGACGAAGCGCCAGCGCGCATGGATTGGCGCTGCTCGACAGTATCGGCTGGGCGGTTGGTGGTCTGGGACATCGCGCGGTCGGTCTGGGAAGCAAATCTCCCCAAACCCTATCGCGGCTTCGTAAACAATCCTTACCCGGGCGAGTTAGGGCAACCCGGCAATTCAGGCTTTGCCTTCGAACAGAACTCACCAACTCCACGACGTCATTCCCGCGCAGGCGGGAATCCATTCTTCCTTCGCCAAGTGGCTGGAAAAGAGTGGATTCCCGCCTGCGCGGGAATGACGTCGTGGTTGGTCAGACGGGCCTGCCTCACACTGTGGAGGGCACGAAAACCCGCTCGCAGCGGCCGCCGGAAGCGCCAAAAATTAGGCGGCGCTGCCAGGCACCACGGCCCAGTTGCCGTTCTGCTCGCGGCAGGCCGTGCCCTTCTTGACGAAGTCCTGGCCATTGACCTTCACCGTGTGGGTGAAGTCGCGGCAATCGAGATTGTTGACGCGAACATAGGGACCAACGGCAACCGAGCCGGTGGTGCCCTTGTCGCCGGCCCATTGGCGCGGTGCGCCCGGGCGGCCGAACTGCAGCGCATAGAACTGGGCGCTGTTGGCCTCAGCGGAATCCTTGGCGGTCATGGCAGAGAGCGCCCCCGCATCGACGAACCCATTGGCAACACTGGTGGTCGCCAGGGCCAGTTGGGTGGTCTGGGCCGGGGTGGGCACATTGGGGGTGACAACCGCCGGGGCCGCCACGATCGGAGCCTGCTGGATGGGCGCAGACGGTGCCGTGCTGGCACAGGCGGCCAGGGACAGGGCAAGCAATGGCGTAGCGAGAAGAGCGATGCGGTTCATATCTTGGTTCTCGTTGTCGGTGAGTGGCTCATGTTAATGTATTGCGGCAAAAATGCGTCAGCTTGCAACCGGTTTAGCCATTGAGCCCAACCGGGCCGTTGGCAGGCGCAATTCCACCAGAAGACCGCCCAAGGCCGAGCGTTTCAGCTCCAAACTGCCGCCATAGACATCGACCAGTTCCTTGACGATATCGAGTCCCAGCCCGCTGCCGGGCGTTTTCTCGTCCAGCCTGACACCGCGGCGCAACACTTTCTGGGCGTCTTCCTCGGTCAGGCCGGGGCCATTGTCGTCAATGCGGATCAGCAGCAAAGTGCCGGTATTGCCGCGTTCGGCATCCAGCCGCACCCCCACCTGCCCTTTGGACCATTTGCAGGCATTGTCCAGCAGGTTGCCCGCCATTTCCTCAAGGTCGGCCTCGTCGCCGCGGAACCAGGGCAGTGAGGCATCGGGCCGCTGAAAGGCCACGGTCACGTCGGGGTGGATCTTATGCATCACGCGGGTCAGCCGCAGCATGATCATGGTGGCGTCGGCGCGCTTGCCAACTACCGAGGTACGCGCCGCCAGCCGGGCGCGCTCCAGATAGGTCGCGACCATGGTGCTCATCTTGTCGCTTTCGGCCAGCACCACATCGGCCAGGACGCCCTTTTTTGCCCCCGCCTCGTTGCGCAGCACGGCAATGGGCGTTTTGAGACCATGGGCCAGATTGCCTACCTGGTTACGTGCCCGCTCGATGATCTGGGCATTTGAGCGCAGCAATTCGTTGACCTCTTCGGCCAGCGGCGCGATTTCGCGCGGATAGGTGCCCGCCACCTCGCCGGCCTCGCCCTCGCGGACATTTTCGATGGCCTTGCTCAGCCGCGAAATGGGCCGCATGGCAAAGCGCGCGACGATAAAGCTCATCACGGCCAGCATCACGCCCACGGCACCGAGCACGATGAAGGCCTGACCGCGGAAATCATCCACCAGTTCGAGAATTTCGCTGAGATTGCCGGTGACCACGATCTGATAGGTGGTCGGCGCCACTGTCACCGCCCGTTCCACCACGCGCATGCGCGTACCGAACACATCGTCCATCACCGCGGTCCGGCGGCCCAGCACATCGGGGGGACCCGTCACCACCGGCAGGTCGATCCCCACCACCGATGTCGAGAGATTATAGAGCGTGCCATTGGCATCGCGGATGGCCCAGTACCAGCCTGAACGCGGCCGGTCGAAACGCGGATCGGTCAGCGCAATTTCCGGGCTGACCGGGTCGCCCGCCTCGAGCAGTGCGCCCGTGAGGCTTTCGACGTGGAATTCCAGCGTCTGGGACAGCGAGGTATCGAGCGCGCGCGAATAAAGGTCCGTCAAGAGGAAGCCGGTCGCCACCAGCGCCAGAACCAGCCAGCCCGCCGACAACCAGAACAGGGATGCCGCAATGGAGCCCTTGCGCATCAGGCCAGCGAGCACTGATTAATCCTCGGCGATCTGATAGCCCAGGCCCCTTACCGTCTGGATGCAGTCTTCCGGCAGCTTCTTGCGCAGGCGGCCGACAAACACCTCGATAGTATTGCTGTCGCGGTCGAAATCCTGATCGTAGAGATGCTCGGTCAATTCGGTCCGCGAGATCACCTTGCCCTTGTGATGCATCAGATAGCTCAGGAGGCGCAGTTCATGGCTGGTGAGTTTCACCGACTGGCCACCGACCGTCACCTTGCCCGAGCGCGAATCCAGCCGCACCGAACCGGCGACGATTTCGTTGGAGGCGAGTCCGGCGGCGCGGCGCACCAGCGCACGGATGCGGGCCAGCACTTCTTCCATGTGAAAGGGCTTGGCGACATAATCGTCGGCGCCGGCGTCGATCCCCTGCACCTTGTCGCTCCAGCGGTCACGCGCGGTCAGCAGCAATACCGGGGTGGTCTTGCCGGCCCGGCGCCATTCCTCGAGCACGCTGAGGCCATCCATGCGCGGCAGGCCGATATCGAGGACGATGGCGTCATAAGGTTCGGTATCGCCGAGGAAATGGCCTTCCTCGCCGTCAAAGGCGACATCGACCGCATAGCCGGACTCGGTCAAGGCATCCTTGATCTGCCGATTGAGATTGGTGTCGTCTTCGACAACGAGAATACGCATCGATTGCCCCCTGCATGCGCCGTTACTGGGCGCTCAGAACCAGGTTCTGCGCCTGTCCGTCCCGGCTCAGCACGCCGATAATATAAACTAATCTGCCGCCCTGGTCACATACCTGCACATTGAGGACCTCGACGCTCGAATCCACCCCCGCAGAGGCCAGAACGGCGTCGAGCGACATGATCTGGCCAGACGAGACCGCCTCCTGAATCTGCCGTTTATCCAGGCAGGCCTGGGCACTGGCCGTGCCAGTAGCGGCAAAGCCGATGGCCAGGGCGAGCGCGGCGGCAGGCAGCAATTTCATGATCAAGGTTTTCATGAGAGCAATCTATGGGGGCGTTGCTGAATGGGACATGAATATGGTGATCATGTCCAGTTTGCGGCATTACGCCTTGCCGATATCCCCCTTCAATCCCCTGCGCAGGAAGATAACGGCCAGCGCCTCCATGATCAGCTGACCGGCCGAAGCGCCATCCAGCGCGGGCAATTCCACGCCCAGCAATTGCGCACCAGCTGCCAGCAGCATGATGAAACCAACGATATAGGTTTTGTAGCCGTTGAGGAAATCCATTGTGGTGCTCCAGGTTGAAGAAGGAGGAATGGGCGCGGTCGCCGCCCCAATCGTGGCCAGCGCAGCCTTGCGGACTGCCGCGACACGGTTGGTCCAGCCTTTGCCGAAGGTGGGAAAGCTCGAAAGACGGTTGAGAAAGGCCAGCCGCCGGTCACAAAGGGCAGCAATCAATCCGGCTGCGCTCGTGCCCGCGACTCGCCGCTGAATCGCCGCCAGCGTCAGCGGCCCAACCTGGCCATCCGCCACCACGCCCAATTCGGCCTGCAGCGTGCGGATGGCCCGGTCCGGCCCCGAATTGACGGCAAAATCGAACAGCACCAGATCGAGCCCGGCGGGCATATTTCCTGCCTTGCTGCGATCCCAATAGCTCGCCCGATAGATGCGCGCCGCCTCGGCCCGGCCCAGCGCCTTGACCTGGGCCTTGGGCAGCTTCCACCACGGCGAGATATTGCGCCACCGCGCCAGCGTCTTGTGGGTGATGCCCATATTGGTCGCCCCGCCCGGGTCGCTGGGGTGGTCAACATAGCCGCCCTCGTGCCGCAGCACCTCGTCGAGACAGATGTCGAATCGTGTCCTAGCCATGGAACTCTCCTGTCGCGGCATGTCCTGTGCCCAGCACCGGGCTGATCTGGGCCACGGTGAATCCAAAACCGGATGGCAGAGCGCCGAAATCGGCAGTCTGTTCGGCCGCGCCATAGCTCATCGCCGGCGCGGTGCTCACCAATGTCCGCACCAGTGCCGACCCATTCAAAATCCTGATGCGATAGGCTTCGGGCTGATGCTCGAGCGGCGCTTCCACCGCGCCCCAGCCATCCCCATCGGCCCGGCTGCGCCGGATCCACGACAGCACCACGCCGCCATCATCCGCCCGCCGGGCCCGCAAATGCACCGGCGGCAGGGGCAAGGCCGAAGCTGGCGCCGCGGCAAAAGGCCAAGCCGTACCGCTCACATCGCTGCTGCCGGCATAGACACGGAACGTCCGCTCTTCCCCCAGCAGATGCGCCTCGACCGGCAGCGTCGCCGCCCGCCCATCCAGCACGATCACCCGCCGCCCGGCCGGAGCCGCCGCCGGGATCGTCCCTTCCAGGCCCCGCAGGAGACGGGTGAGCCGGAACCGGCCGGGCGCGACCAGTTCGACATCGGCAAAGCCAATGACTTCCCAACCACCCGGGGTTTCCACCGCCAGCCGGTTGCTTCCGGCCAGCACGGCCAGCGCATCCACGGAGGCCAGATGCCCGGTCACCAGGCTCAGCTCGACCGCATTGCCATTGTCCCAGATGCCGGGCGCCCCCGCCGCGAATGCCGCCACGGTCTCCCCGATCATGGCCCGGCGCGTCAGGTCGGCAATGACAGCGCCGGTCGCCTCGTCGGTTACCCGCAAATGCCCCGGCCATGGCTGCGCATAGCCGCCAACCACCAGCCGTGACCGCGCAGGATCGTCCGGCAGTGGCGGCAGATGCGCCACCACGACCAGCGGCAACACTTCGGCAAATTCGCCACCGCCCGGCGCCAGCTGCCGGTCGATAGCCGTTGCGACCGCAGTATTGTTCGGCAGCGTCCGCGCCTTGATTTGCCGGCTCAGCCCATCCCGGATTTCAGCGATCTCAAACGGCCCCTCGGCCAATCCGTCAATGGCCACCAGATCGCCCGGCTCCAGCGCCAGCAGCGAAGGCGGCAGGGCAAAATCCAGCGTCTCCCGCGCCGCCGCCCGGCTATCGAGCACCCGCTCCGCCGCCAGCCGCGCCGCCGCCCCATCCAGCACCAGCGCCACCGCCTCGCCCACCAGCGGACCATCGGCCTTGGTCAGCGCCGTCACCGTGCCGGTGAGATAATCGCGCTCCCGATCCACATAGCTCAGCGCCAGCCGCCCCGGCGCCTCCCCCGCATCGCCGCGCCGGCGCGAGAGCACCGCCCCCTCCCCGGCCGCCAGTTCCAGCGGATCAAGCGTCACGGTCTCAACCCGCCGCGCCACACCCGCATGCAGCCCCTCCACGGTGCCGCGCAGGCTCAGCCCGCTCACCTCAAGCAGTGGTTCCAGCGCCTCCCGCCCGGTCGTGGCCGTACCAAGCGCATAGCCCGACACAAAGGGCGCCGCCGGTTCCGCCGTCAGCGCCACGCCATGCTCAGCCGCAATCGCTGATGCCAATTCATCGCTCGCCAGCCCGCCCAGCCGCCCGGTCAGCCAATGCCCGGTGCGATGATTGGGGCCATCGGCCCACACATCCACCTGTGCCGGAAATGCCGGATAGGGCCGCGCATCCCAGGTCCAGAGATAGACCCGCGACACGTCAACCATCCCCGCCGGATTATTGGCCGGATCGCGCCAATGCTCCTGATGCGCCCGCAAAAATTGCCGCTGCATCAACGGGTCGGGCAACCCACTCGAAAAATACGGGCGCCCACCCTCGGCACTCTTGTCGTCTCCAAAAATATTGGGCTGATTGGCCCCCTTATCGACCGCGCCACACCCCAGTTCCGTGAGCCATATTGGCTTCGTACCCGGCACCCAACCCGTCGGCGTCGCCTTTCGTACGCCACCCGGCCGATCATGATGCCATTGGCTCCACCAATTGCGGATATCCTTGAAGCGCCACACCCAAGGTTCGCCGTATGTCCCGTCACTGATTGGCGAACGTACGCCCGCCGCCCGGTCGGCATCGCTGGCATAGTACCAGTCAAACCCCTCGCCACCGGCAATATTGCCCCTGAGATAATCGAGGTCATAGCCATTGGCCGAGAACGCCGCATCCGCATGCCCCGCCCCATCGCGCCAATCGGCCAGCGGCATGTAATTGTCGATCCCAACCGCATCGATATGCGGGCTCGCCCAGAGCGGATCGAGATGAAAATACTTCTCCCCATCCGGCTGATAGCCCGAATACTCGCTCCAATCGGCCGCATAGCTGAGCTTGGTCGCAGAACCCACAATGGCCCGCGCCTCCGCCGCCAGCCCCACCAGCGCCTCGACAAACGGAAAGCTATTGCCCGCCGCGCGCACTGTGGTCAGCCCACGCATTTCCGAACCGATCAGCAGTGCATCGGCCCCGCTCGCCTTTGCAATCCCGGCATAGTGCAGCACCATCTGCCGATGGCCATTGGCCACAAACGCCGCCACCTGCGCCGCCGCCACAGCACTCTTGTCGGGCGAACCCGCCCGCCCCGGCGCCGGATGACAAGTGATCCGCCCCCGCCAGGGATAGGCCCCCTGTCCCGCCACCCCCGAATAGGGATCAGGCAGGCTATTGCCCGAAGGCACATCCATCATGATGATCGGATAAAGCGTCACCTTGAGCCCGCGCGCCCTAAGGTCGGCAATCGCCGCCAGCACCGAGCTATCCGAAGGCGTGCCGCCATAAGCCGGCCCGTCACCATGCCTCGACACCACCGGCACCTGGCTCCGCCCCAGCCCTGCCACGCTCCACGCCGCCCCCTTCACATCACGCGCCGCGCTTTCAACCCGTGGCCCCACCACGCAATTGCCCGCCCGCAGATCGCTGCCAAACCAGGCCACCACCAGCGCCACATGTTCCAGGTTCGGGCACAGCGCCACCAGCTCGTCGATCGAGCAAGTCCAGTTGCTGATACCCCGGGCGACATGAGTATTCTCTCCCAAGGTCTTGCCCGGCCCCACCACCTGCACACGCGGGCTTGGGTCATAGCCAAATTCGGTCGCGCCGGGGATCACCGTCACCGCCCGGATATTGGGCTCCAGCTCTCCTACGACCCGGCACAATTCCACCGACAATTGCGGAATGCGATTGCCGAACTTGCTCAGCGGCAATTGCTCGATCACGAGATAACAAATGCCGCGATAGGCCGGCGCCTCGCCCTGCGTCGCCTCGATCAACCCATCGGGCAATTGGTCCTCGGTGCCGCGATAAAACCGCAGCGTCAGCCCCTCGGTATCCAGCAATTGCCCATCGGCCCAGATGCGCCCCAGCCGCTGCACTTCGCCCTCGCAAAACGCCACGGCAAAGCTGGCGCCCACCTCGTCCTCGCGCTGCTGGCCCATCCCCTTGGCCCCGCCGCCATCGCCCAATAGCTCCAGCTCACGCGCCCAGATGATATTGCCCGAAAGCCGGCTCCAGCCATAAAGCCGCGGCACCACCCCGCCCTCGGACGAACCCTGCAGCCGCAAATCATTGGCTGTCGCACTGGCCTTCTCGCCAAACAGCATGCCGTCGATGGCACTCCCCGCCATCGCCCCCAGCGCCCGCCCCAAGGTGGCGCCAAACGGCCCACCCACCAGCCCGCCCGCAAACTGCCCAGCCAGCGAAAGCGCAAGCGTTGCCATTTCAGTTCCTGTCCTGTTTGAAGGCCCCCTCATCCGCCCCTTTGGGGCACCTTCTCGCACGAGGGGAGAAGGGAGGCAGCGTATATGAAAGCCACAGAGCTCCCCCTCGCCCCTTGTGGGAGACGGTGGATCGCCCGCAGGGCGAGACGGTGAGGGGGCCGCGATGTGTGGGCCGGGCCCTAGTCGGGAAACAAAAACCGCCCACTCACCCGCCGGGCCCAGGCCTCGGTCAAATTCGCCTCGACCACGCCTAGCCGCTCCTGCGCATGGATAAACCGCTGCGGCCCCAGCAAAATCCCGCAATGCTTGGCCTCAGCCATCCCGCTCAGCCGAAACAGCACCACCTGCCCCGCCGCAAGCGCCCCTTCGGCCGGCACCAGCAACAGCTCCGCCGCCGCCCCCAGCGCCCCAGCATGAGCCGGGTCCCGCATATCCGCCCGATACGGCGGCACTGCCACAGGCTCCGCTCCATACAGCGTCCGCCAAACCCCACGCAGCAGCCCCAGGCAGTCGCACCCCGCCCCCAGCGTCGCCGCCTGATGCCGATAGGGCGTGCCCAGCCAGTCCCGCGCCGCGCTCACCACGGCATCGGAATTCATTTCACCACCGCCCGCCCATCCATCGCATCGCCATTGCGCGGATGGCGCAGCACATAATCGCTGCCCGGAATATGCGGAAAGCCGCGGAAATTGACTGCATTGGCGAACTTGGCCTTGCAGGTGGCAAACCGCCGATCACACCCCGCCGTCACCACCAGCGTATCGCCCGGCACCACCCAATCCCCCAGCTTCACCGCAAAGCCCAGCACATCGACACCCGCCACCCGCCCATGGCTCATCACCCCATCGGTCAGCCCGCTGCGCCGCCCCGCGCTCCACGCCGCCTTGCCAAAGCCAAACCAGCCATCGGCAAAGCCACCCAGCCCCGAGACCCGCACGCGATAGGCATCCTCCACAGCAATCACCGTCGCATTGCCCCACCACGCCGTCAGGTCAACGCCACACCGCACATCCCCCAGTTCCGCATCGCACAGCCCATGATAGACCCGCCCCCGCGTCGCATTGAGCCCCTGCTGCGCCGACCGCAGTTCCGCGCGAAACACCCCATCCTCACGCACAATCTCGCCAATGGCGTCGGTCCGCAGCAGCAGCCTTTGGCTCACATCGGTCCAATTAACCCGCCAGCTTTCCACCACCGCCCCGTCATAATGGCCAAGCAGAATATCGTCCTCGCTGACCGCCTCGGCATGGATCACCCCCAGCATTTCGCTGGTTTCCACCTGCCCGCCCAGCCTGGCCGGCACCTCGCCGCCATCCAGCCCATGGCTGGGCAAAAACTCCGTGCCATCGAATACCAGCGTCCGGTCATGGTCGGTAAATCCCAGCACCAGTCCATCCTTGCGCCGGATCCGCCAGCAATGGGCCAGCGTCGTCTCCCCCTGCGCCACATGCGAGGCCAGTCCGGCGTCCAAAATCCTCATGGCAAGATCTCCACCAATGGAATGGACGGCGCCTCGGCCCCATCGAAACTGGCCAGCTCGATATCGAGCCTATCGGTATCGAACCGCACCGGCACATCGAACAAGAAACCCGCCGTCACCGCCGCCCCAGCGCCCGGCGCCGCCGCAAACGTCACCACGCCATTGCCGACATCCACGCTCCAGCCGCTCATCGCCTCGACGCCGGCCACTGCCACGCGCACACTTCCCGCCACCGGCCGCGTGATCGGCCGCATATAGGGGTCAAAACTCGCCCCATAGCGCTTGCTCAGCTGAAAGGTTTTCCGCACGCCATCGCCCACGCCAATGGCCTGATCACTTACCCCCGGGACCGCCCCACCAGAGGAGTGATCGAGCCCATCACGCCACAAAAACCCATGCAGCCGACCGCGCCGCTCCTCGAAAAACGCCAGCACCGCCTGCATATCCGCCCGCGATTTGACGCCGTATCCCGCATTGTAACGCCGCCGCGAATGCTGCCAGCGCCCATTGCGCTGCTCGCCCCCGCCCGCCAGCGTCACCACATCGGTTCGCCGCTCCGGCCCACCGCGTGAACCGAGCGCCACATCCAGCGGAAAGCGAATTGGATGAAAGGCCATTCTTTTTGCCTCCTAGATTGCAAATGTCAGTGCGAGCCTCCCCTCGCCCCTTGAGGGAGAGGGACAGACCTGACGCGTTCAGCGGAAGGTCAGGGTGAGGGGTTCTGCGCTCTCCCATGCTTGGATGCTTGCGGCGGCAACCCCTCACCCGCCTCTCGGCACCCTCTCCCTCAAGGGGAGAGGGACGGCAGCACGAAGCCCAAGCGTCACGAACCCCGCGTCCCCCGCTTTACCGCCCGCAGCAGCATCGCGCTCAGTTCCGCCTCGCTCGCTGCAAAACTGCGCGCATCGCTCGCCGTCACATTGAATGTCACATGCACCGCGCCGCCGCCGCCGGCCACGCCCAGCCGCCCGTCGGGTCCGCGCGCCAAAGGCATGATGGCCTCCGGCCCCGCCTCGCCCATCAGTCCGAGCCCCGTGCTCATCGGAAAATAGCTCGGCGCCGCGATCACCCCGCCCTTGGCAAAGGGCGTCACGCCCGTCAGCACCGGATTGGTTGCCTTGAACAGGTTCTCGATCAGCCCCCCCGCCAGCTCCCCCAGCGGCTTGATCGCCGCCTTGAGCGCGATATCGGCAAAGCTGCGCGCAATATCGCTCAACATCGATTGGAACGACTTGCCCTCCAGCAGCGCGCCGCGAAAAGCACTGCTGATCGATCGCGCCACGCCATCGGCGAGGTCTTCGATACGGTCCAGCTCCCGCTGCACATCGGTCAGTTCATCGCGAAAACCGTCGGGGAATAATTCATCGGCCATCGGGGAATTTCTCCATCATCGCACCCAGTTCCTGCCGCCCCAGCGGCCCGGCGCGGTCGCCCATCACCGCGCCCCAGGCCGAGGCCAGTTCGCGCGGCGTCATCGCCCAGAAGTCGCGCGGCGCCAGCCGCAGCACACCCAGCCCGAACCGCATCGCCGCTTCCCAGGGAAACGGCGTCACGCCGCCTCTCCAAACGTCGCCTTCAGCAGCCGCACCGCGATCTCCGCCGCGCCCTTGACCCCGCCTTCGATAGCCAGCCGCGCCAGCTCGTCATCGCTCATTGCTTTGCCTCCGCCCCGCAGCCCCGCCCCCAGGATCGCCGTCAGATCCCGCGCCGAAACCCGGCCATTGGCAAAGCGCTCCGCCAACCCCACCAGGTCACCCGCCTGCAAAAGCGCCTCCAATTCGGCCAGCGCCCCCAGCGTCAGGCACAGCGTCAGCCGCTCCCCGCCAATAACCGCCTCAATCTCCCCACGCTGCGCAATCGCCATGTCTTTTTGCCCTTTTGGTTTTGATGTGCGGTCACACCACCACAAACGTCACTTCCCCCGCGCTCTCCAGCGCCAGGTCGAACGTCACTTCCCCCGCATGATCGGCCGAGAACTCCAGCGCCACGATCTGAAACGGCCCCGCCACCGTCCCAAAATCGGGAATGATCAACTGCCAATTCCGGATCGTCCCGGCAAAAAACAGCGCCCTGATCTGCGCATCGGAAGCGGCGTCCTTGAACACTCCCGCCCCGGACACCGAAGCCCGCTTGATCCCGCCCCCCGCCAGCAATTCCCGCCAGCGCCCGGCGCTTTCCTGGTCGGTCGTATCCACCGTCGAGGCATTGAACGACAGCGCCCGCGTGCGCAGCCCCGCCACGGTCAAAAAGCTCCCCGCCCCCGTCTGGTCGAGCTTGAGCAACATATTCTTCCCGCTCTGAGCGGCCATGTTTCGGTCCTTTCAAGAATTGATGGGGCTAGGCAGCAGCTTCACTCAAAAACCGCAGCGTCACCGCCGCCCGCGCCAGCCCGGTATCGCGATCAATCACAGTATCGGTCCGCACATGCTCGGCATGGCTCACCACCAGCCCCGCAACAACAACGGCGAGCCCCACCGCCACCACCCGCTCGGCAATCGCCAGCGCCCGTCTGCGGCTGGGCTGATCGCCCCAGCAATGCACCAAAATCCGGTGCTCCTGCCCCGGCGCAACGTCCCCATCGCGCTGGATCACATCATGCCGCGCAATCACCACATAGGGCGCCGCGCGCCCCCGCGGCGGCGCATCGAACACCCCATTGGCCCCGATAATCGCCACCAGTTCAGCATCACTCCCCAGCGCACTCACCAATGCGCCCTGCAGCGCCACAATCGGATGCATGGCCTACCCCGTAAAACTGGTTTCGCTGCAGGTGCAGCTCAGATAGGCCCGCCGCCCATTGAGATCGGCTGCCCCCACCACATCGAGATTGCGCCCGCGATAAACGATCCGGTCACCCGGCCCGATGTCACTGCGAAACCGCAGTACCACGACATGGGAAATCGCCACGCCACGCCCGTCGGCGCTGGAATCCTGCCGTCCCGACAGGCTCCGCACCCGCGCCCAGGCTGAGGCCAGCGGCACATAGAGCACGCCATGCCCCGCCTCGTCCTCGACCACCATCTCGCGCCGGCGCAGCTGCACCCGGTCGGTCAGCGTACCAATCGGGGGAATGCGCTCATTCATAACCGCACCCGCTTGTGCCCGGCCACCAGCCGGTCAAACCCGGACGGCACCACGGCCCCCGACCCCGCCACGATCACCGCGTCGCGATGCTCGAACCAGTATCCGACCAGCACCAACAGCGCCTGGCGGATATCGGCCGGTACATCCTCCGGCTCCGTCCCGAATCCGGCGACATAATCGATCTCAATCCCTTGCCGCTCGCGCAGCAGCGGCATGCCCGCCACCGAGCGCGGCAGAAGCAGCCGGTCCGGCTCGCCCAAAAACTGCGCCAACGGAATGGCATGCAGCGCCCCCGCCTCATCCACCGCATTGATTTCAGTCACCGAGATAAACGGGCTCACCGGCAGCTTGATCACCCGGCTCTCCGGCCAGGCATCGAGCACCACGCGCCAGCTCTGCGCCAGCAGCGCCCGGCCCGTCACCCCCTCCACATGCAACCGCGCCGCCCCGATCAGCGTCGCGATCAGGCCATCTTCGGCAGTGTCATCCACCTTGAGAAACGCCTTGGCCTCACCAAGCGAAATCGGCTCCTGCGCGGGCCCCGCGAGAAGATAGGAAATCATGTTTTTTGCCTTTTTGTTTGGAGTGAGGGTCCCCCCTCCTAGCCTCCCCCTGACAGGGGGAGGGACAGATCGCGTTTGAGGCACGCTCCCGCTTCAGCCACCAGGCAGTTCCTCCCCCTGTCAGGGGGAGGTTAGGAGGGGGTACTGCGATGTCCGGCCCTAGCTCGCCGCAAATTTGAGCAGCTTGATCGCATCAAAATCCGCAATCCCGCCACCCACACGCTTCGTCGTATAAAACAGCACATAGGGCTTGCTGCTGAACGGATCGCGCAGCACGCTCACCCCCTGGCGATCCACGATCAGATATCCGCGCCGGAAGTCGCCAAACGCCACCGACAGCGAGTTGGCCGCCATGTTCGGCATGTCCTCGGCCTCGACCAGATCGAACCCCATGAACCGCGCTTTGCCATCGGCACTGGCCGCCGGCTGCCAGAGATAATTGCCGTCGGCATCCTTGAGCTTGCGCAGCGCGCCCTGGACCTTGCGGTTCATCACCCAGCTGGCATTCTGGCGGTAGCCGGCCTTGAGCGCATAGACCAGGTCGATCAGAACGTCGCTAGCATTGTTGGCTGGCAGAGCGCCGGCCGCCCCCGTCGCCACATAGCCGAGATTGCCCCAGCTCCAGCTGCTTTCCGCCACAGTGGTCGCCGTCAAAAACCCCTTGGGCTTGTTGACGCCATCGCCATTCACGAAAGCCGTGGTCTCCTGCGCCGCAAAGGCTGCATTCACCTCCTCGGCAATCCATTGGCCGACATCCACCGCCGCATCGTCGAGAAAGGCCGAAGTCGCCGCCGGCATGGCGTAGAGTTCCATGGTCGGATAGCTCAGTTCCGCAAGTGTCTGCGAGTTCGTCACCGGCCGCGCCGCCGTTTCACCCACCCAGCCCACGGCCGGGCCGGTCACCGAAATCGGCCGTTTATAAACAGCGCTCGACACCTGCCGGATACCGGCAATGGCGCGGATCGGCGACACCGCCGTCATCAGCCGCGCAATTTCGGTTTCCGTCTCGGCGGGCACCACATAGCCGCCATCGGCATTGACGCCGATCGACAGCGCCTTTTCCTCGCCGCGTTTCACATAGGAGGCGAAGGCGTCCTTATATTCGCCCTCGGCCACAGCCGCCTTGCCATCGAGCAGCGGGCGGGCGCGGTCGATCAGCGCGCGATCCATCGCCGCCTTCTGGCCATCGAGCACAGCGTTGAGCCGGTCGAGCTTGCCTTCCAGCAAGCCATCGGCCGAGCCGCGTTTTTCGAGCTCTCCCAGGCGCTGGTTGTTGGTCGCCTTGAATTCCTCGAAGGCATGAGAGAATTCGGCGAAAAGAGCGCTGATATCGCTCCCCGCGCCGGCCTTGGTTTCAAGGCCGTCGGTCATATTGGTCATGGAAATGTCCTTATCGGTTGCGGATGGTTTGCGTCGCCGCGACGATCGCGGCGGTAGCCGAAAGTCCGGAGGCGCCGGCAATGCGGGCGTCCTCCATCATCGGAAAGGTCACGATGGAGATCTCGAACAGGTCGATCTCATGCAGGCGCCGGTGTCCCGTTCCCGGTTCGCGCGTCGCCTTGACGGTGCGAAAGCCGATGGAGAGCCCATCCAGCGCCCGGTTCTCGATCAGGCGCTTCAATGCGTCGGCGCGTTCGACGCCGGGCACCAGCCGCCCGGCCACGAGCAGCCCGTGGCTATTCTCGCCAATGGCCTCCCAGATGCCGACGGGTTCCTTGGGGTCATGCTGGAACAACAGCCTGATGCGCTCGCCCCGCTTGCGCAGCGAGGCCGCGAAGGCCCCCGGCATGACGATGTCGCCTCCGGCATCGACCCGGTTGAACACGCTGGCATAGCCAGAAAACCGGCCATCGGCATCGATGGCTATCGGCCCCATCAGCGCTTACCCGGCCGCGACGCCGGTTTCTGTCCCGCCTTGGCGCTGGTCAGCGTGCCCGCCAGGTTCCAGGCAAATTGCCGGAACGTCTGCTGCGCCTGCGCGCGATCCTGCTTATTGGCCATGGCGCTAGTCTCCCTTCTTGAACAATCGATTCAGGTTGGCGATCTCGTGCACGAAGTCGTTGAAGTGCTGATTGGCCTTGGCCAATTCGCGCAGACACCACACCAGCATCGCCGTCGAACTGCTCGCCCACAAAAACAGCGCCAGATGCGCCAGATCGCCCCGCTCAACGACGGTTTTGGTCAGCTCGTCCATTTTCTGATCCTTCGTCCAACTTTTCTGACACTTCAGAATGGCTTTCTGTTTCAGTGCTGTGATTGCAGAGGTTGCAGATGCCCACGATCCTTCGCCTCGACGGCTACCGGTTCTTTTTCTTCAGCAACGAGAATGACGAGCCGCCGCATATCCACGTTGAATTCGGCGACAAACTCGCCAAGTATTGGCTTGAGCCGGTAGAACTGGCATCATCCCAACGGGTGCGCTCCCATGAGCTGGGCTCTGTCCGGCGACTGGTGGTCGAGCACCGAACCGAATTTCTGAAAGCATGGCATGAGCACTTTGACGCTTGAGACAGAACCGCTGGCCGTTGACGTCATTGTCACCGCCACGGTCCTGCGCGTCATTCTTGATGACGGTCGCGAGCTGTTGGTGCCGCTCGAGTGGTTCCCCCGCCTGCGTGACGCTTCAGACGCTGACCGCGCCAAATGGCGCCTTATAGGCCGTGGCGAAGGCATCCATTGGCCGACCCTCGACGAAGATATCTCCGTCCGCGGCCTCCTGGCTGGCCATCGCCAACCCCGTGCCGCCTAAAGCCCCACCATCGCCCGCTTCTCCGCGTCGCTCAGGAACGCCGCATTACCCACGCGTTCCCACAGTGCCGCGCGATCCTCCGCCAGGGCTTCCACCCCGTCGAAATCGGGCATGACAATCGCCCCGCCAAAGGCCGGCGAGAGCCAATTGCTCAGCTCCTCCGCCACCCGCACCACCAGCGGCACCAGGGTTTGCCGCCACAGCGCGCGGTTGGCCTCGGCCAGGTTGGCATAGGTATTGTCGCCCGGAATGCCCAGCAGCATAGGCGGCACGCCGAAGGCCAGTGCGATATCGCGCGCCGCGGCATGCTTGGCCTCGATGAAATCCATGTCGCGCGGCGTCAGGGCTATGGTTTTCCAGTCGAGCCCGCCTTCGAGCACCATGGGCCGCCCGGCATTGGCCGCCCCGGCAAAGCCCTGTTCCAGCTCGCTCTTGAGCCGTTCGAACTGATCTTCCGTCAAATTCCCGCCGCCCGCCGAATAGACCAGCGCACCGGATGGCCTCGCCGCATTGTCGAGCAGCGCCTTGTTCCATTGGCCAGCGGCATTATGAATATCGAGGCTGGTCTGGGCGGCCTCCAGCGGCGCCATGCCATAATGGTCATCCATGGGGTGAAACAGCGCCATATGCAGCACGGAGGGCACGGGCGCAGTGTCCTGGTGCAGCCGCATGCTTCGCCCGCCGGCCGTATAATCGTAGGCCACGGGCCAGCCATCGCCCCCCGCCACCACTTTCATCCGGTCCGGCCGCAGGCAGAAGAGCCCCCGCACCTGCCCATCGACGATCCCCGCCTGCAGATAGGCATTGCCCGCCGTCTGCAGATAGGCATAGACCGCCTCGAGCATTTCCCCGCCCGATTGGCGCCCATTGGGGCGCTTGAGCAATTCGGCCAGCGGATGCTCATCGAGTTTCTTGCCATCCTCGCTCACCACCAGAGGCACCCGATTGGCCGCCTCGGCAATCAGCCGCACACAGCGATAGACCACCGGGTTTTTCGCAAAACCCTGGTTGACCAGGCTCGCAAAGCCCCGCTGGCTCCAATTGGCAGGCCCCAGCGCGCTGAGGCTGAGCAAAGTATGCCCGGCAAAATTCTTGGCTTCGGCAGGCGCATTCGCTCCGCCACCCATCAGGCGGCTGATCCAGTTCGGCATGTTTTTGGTCCTTGTTCCGGGCTGGTCGGGGCTTAAATCCCCCGCACCCGCGGCCGCGTTTCTTCCAGCAGCAATTCGGTCACCGCCCACACAAGCGCATCCACCCGGTCCGGCGAATGGCCATCACTTTTGCCATCCGGGCCGAAGCTGCACATTTCGTCTTCCAGCGCCGTCAGCCCCGCCACATGCCGCACCAGCCCGCGGCCATAAAGCGCCGCCACCGGCTCGGCCCGCAGCCACTTGCCCCGATTGGCCCGCACCGCGCGCACCGGCACTTTGCCATCGATCTGCTCGATCACCGACTGGACTAGGTCCCCGCCCTGATTGACCTCGACCACGATGGTATCGGCCCCATGGGCATGAAACGCCGCCACCGCCCGCCGCGCCCAGGCCAGGGGCGCCGCCGGCTTGACCGTGCAATCCTCCAGCACCACCGCACCCTCGCCCACCCGGCCGGCCACGATAATCCCGCAGGCATCCGATTTCGCCGTGCCCGTCACCGGCGGATCGACCGCCACCACCACCCGCCCGGGTACCACCCCGCTCACCGGCGCAAACATGGCGCGTTGCCACAGCGCGTCGGGCCGATCCTCGATCAACTCGCCCTCCAGCTCCTGCCGCCCCAGCACCGAGCCGCGATAGCGCCCGACAATGGCGTCGAGAAACTGCGGCGCCAGATGCGCCTTGTTTTCCGCCGTCGCCATGCGCGTCACCACCGTATGGGCGTCATCGAGCAGGCGTTTCAGCAATCGCGTCGGCCTGGGCGTGGTCGTTGCCAATTGCTGCGGCCGCTCGCCCAGACGCAGACCGAATTGCAGCATGTCCCAGGCCTCTTCCGCCCGTGGCCATTTGCCTACCTCGTCACACCATGCCGCGGCGAATTGCGGCCCCCGGAACCGGTCCGGGTCGGACGCAGAGAGAATGGTTGCCTCAATGCCGTTCGGCCAGATCAGCCGCTGCCCCTTGAGCACCGGCCGGTCTTCGTCGGGATGCACATTGAGGATGCCGCTCTCGCCCCGCACCATGATGGAGATGGCCTCGGTCATGGTTTCGCCCACCAGGGCAATCGGCCCGATCCGCCTTGCGGCCAGCCCGCGCACCCATTCGGCCCCGGCCCTCGTCTTGCCCGAGCCGCGCCCGCCCAGCAGCAGCCAGGTGGTCCAGTCGCCCTGCGGCGGGCGCTGCTTGTCCAGCGCCCAACGGTCCCAATCGTAATAGTGTTCGGCCACCTCATCGTCCGACTTGGCGGCGACTTCGGCCAGCGTCTCAGCGGTTCTTGAACTGGTCAATGCGCTTGGCCAATTTGTCGCGCAGGTCGGTCATGTCCTTCTTGGTCGCCGGCTCGACATTGCGCTGCGCCGCGCCCAGCTCGATCAGCTTGTCGAGTGTCTTGACCGATGTGCTGAGCACATTGGCCTGTTTTTCGATCGGTTCGTTCACCGCCATCTCCAGTCGCCGTATCTGCTTGTCCAAAACCTTCAGCATCCGCGCCACCAGCCCGTCCTGCCGCGCTACCCGGGCGCTGGCACTGAGCCAACCCTCGACCTGCCGCCGATAGCGCAATTGCGCCGGCGTGATGCCGTAGCGCTTGCAGATCGTGGCCGGCACAAACCGGCGCGCTTCATATTCCTCACGGATGGCGGCCCAGTTCGGCGCCGCGCCTTCATCGTCAGCCATGGCGCCCGTGCCCCCGCTGGGCCGGCGTCACCGCCGTCACCCACTTTTCCGACCATGCCTGAACTATAGCTGACCACCGTGACGCGAGGATAAGTTGGATAAGTCGGTCCGAATGGCCGCTGATAGTCGTTTGTCGCGCGCCGATTGGCCGGTATTGTCGCTTGCGGTCAACCCGGTTGTGGTTCGGCCGTTGAGGCGGATTTTGTCATGGCAATATTGTATTTGCTGGCCGCGCTGCTTTACTTGGCGGTGCTGGTTCTCTTCGGGCTCCTGCACGTCCGGGGCGGCTACAGCCCGATCCGGCACGCCGTCAGCGACTATGGCGTCGGGCCGACCCGGTCGCTATTCGCGGCCTATGCGTCGGCGGGTATTGTCGCCGCGCTCCTTCTTGGGGCTGCCATATTGGCAGGCGGGCAATTCCCGGTCCGCGGCGGCCTATACCTGTTGGCCATGGCCGCGTTCAGGCTCGGCGTGCTTGCCTTCCCGACCGATATCGAGGGCGAGCGGCTGACGCGCAACGGAAAGCTGCACTATGGCTTTGCCATTGCGAGCTTCGCGCTGACCTATATGGCCATCGACGTCCTGCACCCCATCGCCCTGCCCCTTGTCGCCGATTGGGCGCGCTGGGTGCTGAGCGGATTGCGCTGGGCCGTCACATTGTCGCTGGGTGGCGTCGTGATCTGTCTGATCCCGGCCCTGCGCCGGGTTTTTGGCTTGTTTGAACGGATCTACCTGCTGTCGACCGCGCTCTGGCTCGGGATACTGGCCTCGGCCATGGCGTGAGGCAGCATGGCCGGCGCCCTGCCGGGCTGAGGCTTGGTTGCCCCACTTTTCCGACCATGCCTGAACTATAGCGGGCCAGCGTGACGCGGGATAAGTTGGATAGGTCAGCGCAAACCTGACCGGTCAAAAAGCGCTTGCTGCCGCCGCATTCGGGGCGTAAGAAACCGCCGTCGCGAAAAGCGACCGCTTTCCCATGATCCGCCAACGGCGTGAGTAAACAGGTGGACGAATTGTCGTCCAGGCGGTCAAGCACACGCCACCATGCCCATCCGGCATGGCGGCCAGCGTCTCCAAACAGAACCAATCCCGCCTGACCCGTCAGGCACAACCGCGAGCTGTCGGCGCCTCACGCCGCAGGCTTGCGCCGGAGCGTGCTATGAACAAACCACTCACTGTTATCTTCACCGCCATCATTCTGGACGCCGTTGGCATCGGCCTCATCTTCCCCATCCTGCCCTCGCTGCTGGCAGAGGTGACCCACACCGAAAACGTGGCGCCCTTTATCGGCATCATGACCGCGCTTTATGCGATCATGCAGTTCATCTTCGCGCCGGTGCTCGGTTCGCTGAGCGACCGGCTGGGGCGCCGTCCCGTGCTGCTGATTTCCCTGGCCGGCGCGGCCATCAACTACCTCTTCCTCGCCTTTGCGCCCAATCTCTGGCTGCTGCTGCTCGGCCGTGCCATTGCTGGCCTCACCAGCGCCAATATTTCGGTGGCCATGGCCTATATCACCGACATTACCCCCGAAGCGAAGCGCGCCCGCCGCTTCGGTCTCTTCAACGCCATGTTCGGCATCGGCTTCATCATCGGCCCCGTGCTGGGCGGTGCCCTGGGCGATTATTGGCTACGCCTGCCCTTCATCGCCGCGGCGGCGCTCAATACCTGCAATCTCCTGCTGGCCTTCTTCGTGCTGCCCGAGTCGCGTACGCCCTCCTACGAGAAGATCGATCTGGCCGCCCTCAATCCCCTGCGCCCGCTGCGCTGGGTTTGGTCGATGAAGAGCCTTCTGCCCATCGTCTTCATCTTTTTCGTCTTCAGCGCGTCCGGGGAAGCCTATGGCACCAGCTGGGCCCTCTGGGGCAGCGACACCTTTGGCTGGAACGGGCTGTGGGTCGGCCTCTCGCTGGGCGCCTATGGCCTCTGCCAGACGCTGGCCCAGGCCTTCCTGCCCGGTCCGGCCGTAAAGCTCTTGGGCGAACGGGCCGCCATTCTCACCGGCATTGCCAGTGTCTGCGTCGCCCTCACAATCATGGCCTTTGCCAACCAGGCCTGGATGGTCTTTGCCATCATGCCCATCTTCGCCCTGGGCGGCATTGGCGTGCCGGCGCTGCAATCGCTGGCCACCAGGCAAGTCGATGAAAGCCAGCAGGGCCAGTTCCAGGGCGTATTGGCCTCGGCCGTAAGCCTTGCCTCGATTGCCGCCCCGCTCGGCTTTTCCAGCTTCTATTTCGTGGTCAGAGCGCAATGGCCCGGCGCCATCTGGCTCTCGGTCGTCGCGGTCTACGCCATCGGCGCGGTGCTGGTTCTCGGGCTACAGCTCAAGCAGCCTGCCTCTTTGGCGGAGGCGGGCTGACCAGGGCGTTCACCCAAGACTCACACCACCCACAATGTCATTCCGGCGCAGGCCGGGATGACACCGCGGTTTTGAAGGCGGCCAGAGCCTCCCTCAAGCCATCCCAAACTTTCGTGTCGCATCCAGCGCCAGCCCCAGCCCGACACTGCCCAGCACGTCGGTCCGCACCACGTCCGAGGCCGGAAACAACGCGCTCAGGCGGCTGGCAATGGCCGGCACCTGGGTCGAACCACCCGTCAGGATCAGGCTATCGATATCCCCCGCACCGACCCCTGCCCGCCGCAATGCCTCTTCAACCGTTGATTCAATACGCGCCACCGAATTCTCCAATGCCGCCGTCAAATCCTTGATTGTCATGGTGGTTTGCAATTGGCTCTCGCGCACCGGAAAACCGAACGCCGTTTCCTCCGCATCGGACAATTCGATCTTGGCCGCCTCGACCGCCCCCACCAGGCGGTGGCCCAGCCGGTCCTCGATCAGCTCGATCATGATCCCGACCTTATCGGCCTCCCGCGCTTCCCGGCGCGTGCCCCGCAGGTCGCGCAGTGTCTGCGCAGTGTAGAGCCGGTTGATGCGATGCCAGGTGGAGAGATCGTAATAGGGCGCCACCGGCAGGTAGCGCTTGCCGTCTCGGGTCTGGCTCCCCAGCCCGAGTTCGGGCATGACCTTGGCCATGGACAGCAACCGGTCGAAATCGGTGCCGCCCACATGCACGCCCGCCGTAGAGAGAATATCGCCGGCCCGATCCGCCGATTTCGCCCTGAGCGGGGAAACCCGCACCACCGAAAAGTCAGACGTGCCGCCCCCCAGGTCGACGATCAGCGCCAGCCGTTCATCGGTCACCTGCCGCTCATAATCAAGCGCTGCGGCAATCGGCTCATATTGAAATTCGACATGGGCAAAGTTTTGCCGCCGCACCGCCAGTTCGAGCTGTCGCTGCGCCTCGGCATCGGCCTCCGGATCGTCATCGACGAAATGCACTGGCCGCCCGACCACCACGGCATCCAGCGGCATGCCGGCCTCGGCCTCGCCCCGCGCCTTGAGCCCGGCGACAAAAATCCCCAGAATGTCGTCGAAGCGGTAGGCCCGCGCGCCAACCCTTATGCCGTCATCGAACAGGGCCGTACCAAGCACGCTTTTGAGCGACCGCAGCAGCCGGCCATCGGCCCCGGCCACATATTCAGCCAAAGCCGCCCGCCCAAAATAGATGACACGATCCTCGAAGCTGAAAAACAGCACGCTGGGCATGGTGGGCCGGCCATCTTCCAGCGGCAACAGGCGCGGCACGCCATCGGCGCCAACAAAACCCATGGTCGAATTGGACGTGCCGAAATCAAGGCCACAGGAAATGGTCATTGGAGCTGTCCGTCATGAGGGGGTGCGCCAGCGGCAGCGCGAGGGGACGGCCCTCTTAAAGGGTCATGGCCACCCACGCAAGCGCGGGCAGCGTTCCACCCCGGGAATGCTGCGGTCCCCCGACCACCCACCACGTCATTCCCGCGCAGGCGGGAATCCATTCTTCACCGCAATGACATGTGTGCGGATCGCGTCCACCCACCGCCGCTTTCCTCGGGCTTGACCCGAGGACCTCCCACCACTCGTGCCATGTTGCGAGTGGCCCTCGGGTCAAGCCCGAGGGAAACGCGGTGAGTGGGACGGTTAAACACTGCACCACCGCGATGTCATTCCGGCGCAGGCCGGAATCCATGCTGTGCCCTCTCCCCACACTGGATGGCGCTGATGGCCTTCAACATGGATCCCGGCCTGCGCCGGGATGACACCGCGTTTATGAATGCGTCCAGAGTAAAATCCGCCTGGAGAGGTACCCGCCCTCAAGCCGCGCGCTTACGCTCCTGCGCCGGACGCAGATCGGTGATTTCCAGCCGCCCCATGCCCTTGCGCTGCGCCCTTTTCAGCGCCTCGGCGCCCGCCTCGAAGAACTTGCGGTCATAGCCGCCATCCGGATTGACCACGGCAAGCCCGATACTCACCGTCACCGTCCCGGCATGGCTTTCCTTATGCGCCAGTCCCTGGCTGCGAACCGCCTTGAATATCGTCTGCGCCAGCGCCTTGGCCATCAGCACGGGAGCGTCCGGCAAGGCCACCACGAAGGTCGCCCGCCCCAGCCGCAGGCAGGTGTCGTCGTCATGGGGCAGCGCATCGGCAATGGTCTGCATGACGGTCATCACGCAATCATCGGTCGCGCCCTTGCCATAGGCATTGAAATATTCGCGATAGCGGTCGATC
The DNA here is from genome assembly GCF_030159855.1 of Devosia yakushimensis. Taxonomy (NCBI): domain Bacteria; kingdom Pseudomonadati; phylum Pseudomonadota; class Alphaproteobacteria; order Hyphomicrobiales; family Devosiaceae; genus Devosia; species Devosia yakushimensis. The sequence goes on from NZ_BSNG01000001.1 coordinate 2,287,388, forward strand.
TCGATGACAAGCAGGCTCATCGAGACCCGCCCCTCCGCCGATCGATCCCACGCCGTGATCAGCTCTTCCTCGATCCGCGCGCCCAGCTTGGGCCGCACACCGATCTGGCGCGCTATGGCAGCCTGCCCATAAGCCGGCCCCCGCTCCTGCCGCACCGGCCGCAAAGCCCCCAGCGCCAGGCGCACCCGGGTCCAGAAATGATCGGAATTATCCTTGGCAATCGCGGCATCGGTCATGGCGGCCCTGTCCCCTGCAACAGCGGAGCGATCAGGCCACAACATGGTTAACCAGGGGTTAATACTTATGGTTAACCGAGTATTGCCAAAACTTTAAAGCCGCTCCGGCGGTTCCCATTCGGGCCAATCCACCGCGTGTTCTTCCCAGGTGTCAGGTTCGACTTCGGTTTCGAGGAAGGTTCGGCCCGCGACCGAGACGCCGACATCGATCACCGTTTGCGGATCGCCCGAGACCAGCGGGTGCCACCAGGCCAGGCCCTTGCCCTCAGCGATGCGGCGATAGGCGCAGGTGGTGGGGATCCACTTGATCTCGGTCACATTCTGCGGCGTCAGCTTGATGCAGTCGGGCACCTTGGCCTGCCGGCCGGGATAGTCCGTGCAGGTGCAGCTATCCCCGTCGAGCAGCCGGCAGCGCACATCGGAGGTGATGAGGATGCCGGTATCCTCGTCCTCAAGCTTGATCAGGCAACAACGGCCGCAGCCGTCGCAGAGGGCTTCCCACTCCGCCTCGGTCATCTGCTCAAGCGTTTTTTCTTCCCAAAAGGCCATCTTAACCTGACTTGTGGCACGCTGTTGCCGGTTCGCTCCTATGCGCCATTATTGGCAATCATATTCCAGCGATTAAGTTGCATTCCGCCCGCCGGCCAGACAATTGTCCGCCACAGGGCAGAAGGGGACGCTCAGCGGTGCAGGATCCGTTCTACACGAAAGACAAGCGGCGCAGGAAGTCGTCCTTCCTGGCGGCCGATGCGTGGCTGGATTCCTCGCTTTACGACTTCTGGCAGGCGCTGGGCCGCGGTTGGACCAAGTACCAGGACATCATGTCGGTGTTCCGCGTCAGCGGTATCAAGCGTTTCTTCGTCGAAATTTTGTCCGATGCCTTTACCTTCGGCGCCATCGGCGCGGTGCTGATGACGGCGCTGGCCCTGCCCGCCTTCGACGCCACCGCTTCGGGCGAGTATAACAAGGCGGAAAACTACTCGGTCGTCTTCCTCGATCGTTTCGGCACCGAGATCGGCCGCCGCGGCATCCGTTCGGACGATTCCGTCGCCCTCAAGGACATGCCCGATTACCTGGTCAAGGCCACGCTCGCCACCGAGGACCGGCGCTTCTACGATCATTTCGGCATCGACGTGGTGGGCACGCTGCGCGCGCTGATGAGCAACGCTTCAGGCGACGCCTCCACCCAGGGCGGCTCCTCGATCACCCAGCAGCTGGCCAAGAACCTCTTCCTTTCCTCGGAACGCACCATCGAGCGTAAGATCATCGAGGCCTTCCTCGCGGTCTGGCTCGAATGGCATTATTCCAAGGACGAAATCCTCAAGCTCTATTTCGACCGCGCCTATATGGGCGGCGGCAATTTCGGCGTGGTGGCCGCGGCCGACTACTATTTCGGCAAGAAGGTGCAGGACATTAACCTGGCCGAAGCGGCCATGCTCTCGGGCCTGTTCAAGGCCCCCACCCGCTATGCCCCCCATGTCGACCTCGCCGCCGCCCGCGGCCGGGCCAATCTCGTGCTCTCCAATATGGTCGCCGCCGGCTTCCTCACCGAAGGCCAGGTCACCGCCGCCCGCCGCCATCCAGCCACCCCGGTCGATCGCACGGCCGATGCCAATTCGCCGAATTACTTCCTCGATTGGGCGTTCGAGGAATCCAAGAAGATCATCGAAACCACCCGCCACGCCTCCAACAATTTCGTCGTCCGCACCACGATCGACACCACGCTGCAGAAATATGCCGAGGAGGCCGTCACCTCCACCGTGCGCGAAAATGGCGAGCAATATGATGTGTCGCAGGCCGCCATGGTGGTCACCGATACCGGCGGGGCCGTGCGCGCCATGGTGGGTGGCACCGATTATGGCAAGAGCCAGTTCAACCGCGCCATCGTCTCCACCCGCCAGCCCGGCTCGGCCTTCAAGGTCTTCGTCTATGCCGAAGCCATGGAGCAGCTCGGCCTCAAGCCAACCGATACCATTACCGACCGCCCGGTCTGCATCGGCGACTGGTGTCCGCAGAATTACGGCCGCAATTACAAGGGCACGGTGACGCTGCAAAGCGCCCTGGCCCAATCGCTCAATACTGTGGCGGTGACCCTCTCGATCAAGACCGGCCGCGATCCCATCGCCGCGCTCAGCCATCGCATGGGCCTGCGCGCCGACTACCCTGTTACCCGCTCGCTGGCGCTGGGCGTCGCCTCGGTCTCCGTGCTCGATATGGCCTCGTCCTATGCGGTGCTCGCCAATGACGGGCTCAAGACCCCGGCCTATGGCATTACCCGCATGTCGACGCTCAATGGCGAACTGGTCTACGAGGCCGATATCGATGCGCCCCGCGAGCGCCTGCTCAGCGAAACCACGGTGGCCGGCATGAATGCCATGCTGCGCGGCGTGGTCACCGGCGGCACCGGCCGCCGCGCCGATGTGCCCGGCGTTCCCGTCGTCGGCAAATCGGGCACGACCTCGTCCTATCGCGATGCCTGGTTCTGCGGCTTCACCGGCAATTACGTGGCCGCCGTTTGGTTCGGCAATGACGACTACCATCCCACCAAGACCCTGACGGGGGGCACCCTGCCCGCCATGGCCTGGCAGAAATTCATGGCCTATGCCCATACCAATATCGATATCAAGCCGGTCTTCGGCGTCGATTTCGTGCCCACCCAGACCGTCGTGGCCGAAGCCGATCCCGCCGAGGCGGAAGAGCCGGTCGCCGAACGCCCACCCAGCCTGACGCCCGGCGCCGCCCGCAAACTGCTCGACCTGGCCGGCCTGTTCCAGGGCGAATTGCGCGCCACCACGCCCATCACCGACCAAGCCCGTGCCGCCCTGCCAGGGTCAAGCGCGGGGCTTTAGGGCGGCCCTGCGCGGAAATGACATTGTGGCTGGACGAACGTCGCCTCACACAGTCGCCTTCCTCGGGCTTGACCCGAGGATCATCCGCCACTTGCGCCGTGTTGAGAGTGACCCTCGGGTCAAGCCCGAGGGAGGCGGCGGTAGGGAGGTGAGTCTTCAGCAGGGGCAGTCGACCCCTACCCCTTCAGCTCCATAAACCGGATGCGGTTATTGAACGGATCGATCACGGTCACTTCGAGCCGCGTGCCCTCATCCTCAAGCCCCGGCTTCATATAGCGATAGTTCTTGCCGCTGAGCTCGGCGTGAAAGGCCCGTATCCCCGTCATATAGACCACCATATTGCCGCCCGGCGTGGCGTCGCCCGAATGTTCGGACAGATGCAGCCGCAGCCCGCCGCGCGAAATCTGCGTATAGAGCGGGAATTGCTCGCCATAGCGATGTTCCCAATCCACCGAGAAGCCAAGAAAGCCGAGATAGAATTCGTGCGCCTTGGGCACATCGAAGATGCGCACGATGGGCACGGCCTGCTCGAAGGCGATGGCATCGGGCTTTTCGGCATTCTCGATTTTTGCCGACAGGATATTCCAGCTGGCCAGCCCAAGCTGGCGCGCCACGATCTCCAGTGCCTGGCTATGGCTGATGGTAACGTTATTGTTGGCGAGTTCGTCCCGCATGGCCTTGGCCATGGCTTTGGCATCGCGATAGTCGCGCATGATCGTTCCTTCGTCCCGGCGAAACTCTGGTCAGTGCCCGCATTGCCGACGTCTTCGCCTGACGGTGAAACGTCCAGGAAGCCTGGTGGGAGGCGTTCGCCATGTCCTTGCGGACGCGAGCTGCCGGCCGCCTCTGGCCGTATCAAAAAACTAGAGGGCCACATGCAGTTTGTCCAGAGCGTGGGGCAGCGGCCGGATGGGGCAATTCACCCTTTCTCCACCATGGCGTGGTTGATATAGCCTAGGTCCCCCGCCCGCCATCGAGGCCCGCTCTTATTGCGTTTCGTCATCCACCTTCTGCTGATGGTTTGCGTTGCCCTGGCTATCGGCTTCGGCCTGTCCTGGTATGCGCTGACCGATGGACGCCTGTTCGGCGGCGCGCAGATCGGGGCCTGGAGCGCCTGGCCCGATGTCGGCTCGGCCCAGCCCAATCCCTATACCCGCGGCCATCTTGCCCGCGAGGCCGCTTTGCAGCTTGGTCTCAGCGAGGGCATCCAATTCACCGCCACCGCCGATGATTCCGGCCAGGCGCTGACCCGCGACTGCACCTATCGCATAACGGGCGCGACCCCGCTCGCCACCTTCTGGACGCTCGTCGCCCTCGATAGCGCCGGGGTCAATGTCGCGGCCTCCGACGGCCAGGCCGCCATCCGCTCCGACAGTCTGGCGCGGGCCAATGACGGCTCGATCCAGCTCAATATCGGCACCAGCCTCATGCCCGGCAACTGGCTGGAACTCACCGGCACCGGCGCGTTCAACCTGGTTTTGACGCTCTACGACACCACTGTTTTCTCCGGCCTCAACGGCAGCACCAATGCCATGCCCGCTATCGAGCGGGAGGGCTGCCCATGATCCGCACTCTGATCTGGCTCATGGCCGGCGCCGTGCTGGGCGGCATCATCCACATCCTGGTGATCCTCACCCTGCCCATGCTCGCCAAGGAGACCGTCTGGACCCGTATCGAAGCGCTCGAAGCGGACAATCGCATGGTCGTGCTGCCCCGGATCGAGCCGGGCCAGCCCAATCCGCTGCGGCTTGATCCGGACCTTGCCTATGCGGTGTGCCAGGTCGATCTCAGCCAGGGTCCGGCCTATATGAGCGGCATCATGCCCGACGCCTTCTGGTCGGTCGCCATTTTCAATCAGGCCGGCATCGTCACCTATTCCACCACCAATCGCGACGGCATCGGCCAAACCCTGGAATTGGGCATTTTCAACGCGGCCCAGACGCGGCTCCTGGCCCAGCAGCAGCTCGACATCGCCGAGGGCCTGCTGGTGGTCGAGGCAGCCAGCGACAAACTCTTCGTCCTCGTCCGCCTCGCCCCACCCCACCAGGCCATGCGCGCCCGGTTCGAGGAGGCCCTGGCCAATGTGGATTGCGGCACGCGGGGCGAACCAATTACTCCGTGAGTGCGGGGCACTATCCTCTCATCCGCCACCCCACCGTCGCCTTCCTCGGGCTTGACCCGAGGACCTCTCGCCACCCATGCCGTGCTGCGAAAGACCCTCGGGTCAAGCCCGAGGGAAGCGCGGTGGGTGTGAAGGGAACAAGGCACGCACCCCTCAATGTCATTCCCGCGAAAGCGGGAACCTCCGTTTTCTTTCTCCAACATCCCGAAACAGAGGTCCCCGCTTTCGCGGGGATGACATGGTGGGTTGGGCTGAACGCACCGCGCGGCTAATACCCCACCGCCCCCAGCACCCCGCCGGCCACGGCCAACGCCACCACCACCGACCATGGCGGCGCTTTCCACACCATCAGCAGCACGAAGCCCGCCACCGCCAGCACCAGATCGACCGGCCGCACAATCGCGCTCACCCATACCGGGTCATAGAGCGCCGCGCCCAAAATCCCCACCACGGCGGCATTGGCTCCGCGCATTCCCGCTTGTGCCAAAGGCCGGGCCCGCACCGCATCCCAGAAGGGCAGCGTGCCCACCAGCAGCAGGAAGCCCGGCAGAAAGATCGCCACCAGCGCAATGGCCGCTCCCAGCACCCCATTGGGCGCCGGTGCGCTCACTGCCCCCAGAAACGCGGCAAAGGTGAATAATGGCCCCGGCACGGCCTGCGCCGCGCCATAGCCGATCAGAAACTGGTCCTTGGCCACCCAGCCATTGCCGACCACTTCGGCGTCGAGCAACGGCAACACCACATGCCCGCCGCCAAAAACCAGCGATCCGGCCCGATAAAATGCGTCGAACAGATTGAGCCCCTGCGCGCCGACGACGCTTGCCAGCAGCGGCAGGCCGAACAGCAGCACACCGAAAACCACCAGCAGCGCCGCACCCAATCGCTTGCTGATGCCGAATGACAATACGGCATGCGTCGCCGCCAGGTCGCCGCGACACCATACCAGCCCCGCCAGAACCCCGAGCGCGATGGCCACCACCTGCCCCAGCGCCCCAGCCAGCAACATCGTCACGGCCAGGCCCAATACGGCAATTGCCGAACGCTGCCGGTCCGGGGCCAGGCTCCGCGCCATGCCCCATACGGCCTGCGCCACCACGGCAACTGCCACGATCTTGAGCCCATGCAGCACGCCCTGCGCCACCGGCCCTTCCAGCGCCCCTGCCCCCAGGGCCAGCGCCACCAGCAATATGGCCGATGGCAATGTAAAGGCGGCCCAGGCCGCCAGCGCGCCCAGCGGTCCGCCGCGCCACAGGCCCAGTGCGAAACCGACCTGGCTGGAGGCTGGTCCCGGCAGGAACTGGCAGAGCGCCACGAGATCGGCATAGCCCTGTTCGTCGATCCAGCGCCGGCGGCTCACCAATTCGTCGCGGAAATAGCCAAGATGGGCAATCGGGCCGCCGAAGGAGGTCAGGCCAAGTTTGAGAAAGGCCAGGAAGACCTCGCCGGGCGTGCCTTTGGGGGCGCTGGTTGCTTCAGTCAAGGAAGATCCCACCTGGTCGGATTATTTGGGCAGCACGACCTCCCGGTCGATCACCTGCGTCTCGTAACGTGACGGTATGACAACATCGTTACGCCGCCCAGCGCTGCCACCATCGCCACAGAAATCATGGCGATTGGCCCGGTCCACATAGCCCGACATGCGCCGCAGCGCCTCGTCCACGGCCAGCGATTGCTCATGGGGCGTTTCCACCAGCAGATGGTCGAGCGCATAATTATAGGACTGGTAGCGATAATTCAGCGCCCGCACGAACCAGGCGATGTGAATATCGTTTTCGGCCTTGCGATTGGCCACGTTGCGCGCCTCATCCGGCCCCAGCCCGCTGAGATTGGCCAGGGCAATACCGCGCTGCCGGTCCACCTCCACCACTTCGCAGATCGATTTGAACGTGCCGGGCACGGTATCCATATCGGCCGCGATATGGCGCCCCACCGTCGCATAGCGGACGCGCGAGGACTGATATTGTGTCGTCCTGAGCCAGTTGTAGTAACGGTCCACCGTGAAATTGCGGTCCACCTCCGGCAGGATGCGCGTGCGCTGCCACTCCACCGCCGTATCGTAGAACCAGTCCTTGGCATGGGCCGCGATGAGGAAGCGCCAGACGCGGTTATGCATCTCGTCTTCCTGGTCGGTCTGGTTGAAATCGGAATAGGGTTCCTTGCGCTGGCGCGCGAGCCAGCCGCCAACGGCAGGCATGGCCGTATCATGGGTAAAGCTGGGCGCGGCCCGGCCGAAATCACCGACCGGCCGTGCGCCACCGGTGCATCCGGCTACCGGGCCTGCGAGCAGCACAAAACCAGCGGCCCGCAGCACCGCGCCGAACCTGTCAGCCACGCTTGCGCTTCGGCCGTGACGGGGCGAGCCGCTTGTCAGGCACAGACGGTGTCCCGCGCTCATAACGCACCCCGGTAAAAATGAATATCTGCGCACCGCCGCTTTGCCTCTTCGCGGTACCGGGCGCCTTCTCACGCAGATTGAATTTGACGAGCTTTCCCAAGCTTGCCTCCAGCGGTTTGCCCCTTCGTTCCTACCGAAGGCAGCACTCATAGGACCAATCAGTCACGCGACGCCGCTCGCGCTGTCATTCGTACGTGAATCTTTTCACGCCTACGCATTAAGAGATCGTCAAGGTTAACAGTCTGCTAACGAATCGACGGCAAGAGTGAAGGCGCATCGAATGTGATGCGAATGCGAGTCGATGGTCCCCGGATATGCTTGGTTTTCAGCCCTACGAGACGTTTCAGCTGCTTATCGAGACAGGCGGTGTCGACCGGACCAATACGCTGCTGATCGCGGCCTGTGACGCCTATACCCGCCGTGGCAAGCCCACGCCTCCCGAAATGGAACAGTTCGAGGCCCTCGCCAGCCGCCTGTTCCCCACCGCCGCGCCCAATGCCCGGGCCAAGGGCGCCGCCATTCTGGGCCGCGCCGAAGTACTCTCGCCGGTGCTCGAACGCCTTGTCGTCGACAATATCGGCGACGACCTCAACAGCTTCCTGCAATCGGCGGCGACGCTGTCCGATCAGACGGCGCTTGAGATCATCGCTCGCGATGATGTCCCTGCCGCCGCAATCGTGGCCACTCGCGCCGACCTCTCCAATGTGGTGCTGGCCAAGCTGTTCCAGCTCAATTCACGCAAGGTCTACCGCGCTCTCGCCGCCAATACCGCCATCCAGCCGCGCGGTGCCTATCTCAGCGCCCTCGCCCGTTCCGCCCAGATGGATCACATGGTCGCCGAATCGCTGGCCCAGCGCGACGATTTCGATGCGGCCCTTCTGGCACCGGCATTCTTCGATCTTTCCGATAATGACCGGGTCAAGGTCATCAGGGCCTTTGCCGACCGCGACACCCCGGTCGCCCCGATCAGCAAGACCCTGGAACAGCTCACCGTAGCCAGTGCCGACCTCACCAAGGCGCTGATGAAGCTTTTTTCCGAGAACCGCCGCCCCGAGGTCACTCGCCTGCTCAGCCAGATTACCGGGCTCGACGAAGTCCGGTGTGGGCAGATCGCCCATGACGTCACCGGCGCCTCGCTCTTCGTCATCCTGCGCGCCTTTGGCTGCTCGGCCTATGATGGGCTCAAGGTCCTGATCCACGCCACCAGCCACGACAGCGACCGCTCCCAGGCGCTGGCCGATTTCGCCACGCTTTTTGGCAATGTGGCGCCTCAATCCATGGCCTATCTGATGAGTGCCTGGCGCGGCGAAGTAAACCTGCTCGAGCTCAACAAGCCCGAATACAAGCCCTTCACCGAAACCAGCCGCCGCACGCCGCTGGCGCCGGCACACAATCCGGTGGTCGACCAGGCCATCGAAGCCCTCGCCCGCATCGGCCTGCGCCGGGCGGGGTAATACGTGCGGTGTGATTGATCCTTAAATCCGCGACCCCGCATCCAGCTCGATCCCGGGGTCTTCTCCTCGCAGATCAAGGCTGAGCACCCAGAGGTCCGGGTCGAACTCGATTTCCTGTGCAATGCGGTCCCGCACCTTGCCCGGCTCCACACGCCTGAACCGCCGCTGAAACACCAGCGCCGCGTCATTGCCTTCCCGCCCCGCCATGGGTGCGGGCGTAAACAGGCTGACCGTGCCATCGAGATGATCAACCTCGATGAACACCTGCCCGGCTATGGGATCGCCCCGTCGGGACACCACGCACATATTGCCCAGATCATTGTGGCGGCGCACGAAGGCGCTGCACCACAGATCGCTGCGAAGCGAGGCCACTAGATGGTCGCGCCGGCGTCCCGCAGCAGCCCGACGAGGTCGGGGTTCACCTGCCCGGTCACGCGATAGCTGTGAAAGTTCTCGAATTCACGGATCGCCTTGGCGGTAGCATCGCCCGGCTTGCCGTCGATCGGAGCGTGATAAAAGCCCAGGCTCGCCAGACCGCGCTGGATTTGGCTGATCAGCTGGCTGTCGTTGGCGGGCTGCACGGGAGCAACGGCCTGCACTGGCGCGGCTTGGGGCTGAACAGCCGTGACGGGCCGGGGCGCCGCCATGGGCTCGAGCGAAGCCACTTGCACCGGGGCCGGCATAGGCTGATTGGTCGGCATCATCGGCAGGGCCGGAATGGGCTGCGTTTGTGCAGGGCGGCCATCGACCGCCGCAACGATGGAATCGATGGTCTGGGCGGCCGCATTGCCCACCGTATCCACCGCATCGTCGATCGGCGAGAGAGGCGGCAATTGTGCAACCACACGGTCAGGCTGGGCCGCTGGCTGAACCGGGGCAGCCTGCACCGCGACCTGCGGCACGGGCGCCGGTGGCGTTACCGGCTGGGGTGCGGGAGCCGCCGCCTGGCGCTGCGCGGCCGGAACCATGCCAGCTGCATCGGCGCGCAAAATGGCGTCGACCACTGCCCGGCTCATGGCGCCCGTCGGCACCATGCCATTACGCTCCTCGAAGGCCCTGATCGCCCGAGCCGTCCGGGGCCCGTAATAGCCATCTACCGCACCGTCGAAAAGACCCAGCTCGGTCAGCTTTTTCTGTACTTCGAAGGCATCTTTGTTGCCCACCGGCGCGTCCGGAATCGGCTGGGCCAGCGGCGCCACGCTACCGGTCGTCTCATTGGTCACTGGCGTTGCAACAACCGTCTGCCGCACCGGGGTCGGTGCAATTGCGGGAGCCGCCGCGGGCGCTTCCACAGGCGTAGGAACGATATCGGCAACAACGGCCGTGGGCGTAAAAAGCGGCGCCGGGTGGCGGCTGGTCTGGAAATAGAGCGCGTTGCTCGCGGCAAGCGCCGTCATCGTCACCATGGCCAGCAGGCCGGTGGATGCCAGGGGTGCGCGCATATAGCGCGAGATTGCCCAGCTACCAGCGCGACCGAGAGAGGCCGCAGCGGCGCTGCCCGCCAGCAGGGGCAGGCGGGAAAGGGTCGTTGCCGTCATTGCGCTTTTCTTTTTTCGTCGGGCCATGAATTGATTGGAGCGGCGGCAGGCTCTTTATGGAGGGGCGTTACGATGGCAGTTTCCTCCGTCTTTATTGCTGGACCGTTTATGGGCAGCAAAACAGTGACGGTTGTCCCCGCGCCAATCTCAGACATGGCCCGCAACGTGCCATCATGCAAGTCCACCAGGCCCTTGACGATGGAAAGTCCCAGCCCCGTGCCCTCATACTGACGTGAGAGCCCGTCCTGCGCCTGGAAGAAAGGTTCCCCGATCCGCTGCAGCGATTCGGGCGCCATGCCGATGCCCTTGTCGCTTACCGACAGGTTGAGGCTCTGCCCCTGCCGCTTGAGCGTCACCGTAACGGTGCCGCCGCGATTGCTGAACTTGATGGCGTTGGACAACAGGTTGAGCACGATCTGCCGGCAGGCACGCTCATCGGCTACCAGCATTGGCAGGCCCTTGCCCACTTCGGCGATCAGCGTCACGCCACGTTCCTTGGCCAATTGCTCGACCATGCTGAAGCATGGCTCGATCAGCCCTTCGACCTGGAACGGCTCGGCCTGCAGCTCGAACTTGCCCGCTTCGATCTTTGACATGTCGAGCAGCATCCGCACCACTTCGAGCAAGTGCTTGCCGCTCTGGTGGATCAGCCCGGCATATTCGCGATGGGTCGGGGACAGTTCCCCGCCAATGCCCGAGGTCATCATTTCGGAAAAGCCCACCACGGCATTGAGCGGCGTGCGCAGCTCATGGCCGATCGTGGCGAGGAACCGCGATTTGGCATCCGAGGATTCCTCGGCGGCGCGGCGCGCTTCGGCCATGGCGGTCTCGTCGTCCTTGCGGCCGGTCACATCGCGATAGAGCGCCACCACTTCAAACCGCGCGCCGTCGCCCCGCGATTCGAGCACGGGCGAAAAACTGATCTCGACCCAGATGAAGCGCGGCACCCGCGTTGCTCCGGCCGGATCCTCCTGGCGCATGCGTACCTCGATGGTGCGGGTCCGCCCGGCGAGATTGGCATCGGCAAAGGCGCTGAGATAGGCCGGCCGGTCCAGCACATGGACGCGCTCGCCCAGCCCGGAGCCGGTCAGCTCATAGCGGCGGCAGCCGAAGAGATGCTCGGACGAGCGCGAGGCGAGCAGCACTTCACCGGTGCTGGAGAAGCGAATCACGGCGTCCTGCACATGTTCAATCAGGTGTCGGTAAGCGGTGACCTGCGCCTTGTCGTACACTTCATAAGCCGCGTTAATGCGGTTGGACGTGTGCCCGACAATCCCGACACAGCCCAGAAATGTCAGGATCGAGGTGGTCGTCAGCACGTCATTGGGTACCGCAATCGCCGGCATGCCGAACGTAGTCGCAAGCGCGGCGAGCCCGATAATGGCCGCCAGCAGCCACCAGGCCTGGCGCCGCAGCGGGCGGCGGGCGATCAGGGAGGCGAGAATCGGTCCCATCGAGGCGACAGCCATGCCGACATCGGCAAAACGCGCATCGGCAAGCGTCAGCAGCAGCCCCATAGCCATGATGGCGATCACCTGCCCGGCGGCCGCTTCGTCGAACAATTGGCGCTGGTGCAACGCCAGCGTCGCCATGCCGCCGGCAAGGCCCATGGCTGCCAGCATGAAGGGCAGCAGCGTGCCGGTCACCAGGCAGTAGATTGCGAAGGGCATCAACAGCGCGGAAGCGAAAATCGCCAAGCGTGCATTATTGGCCAGCGTCTTGCGGCGCAGCACTTCGGGCCGATGCCCGGAGCCGGCAACGGCCAGTCTCATCTCTTTGCTTTCGCCGAAAGAGAACAGGCTACGCATACAGTTTTTACTCACACTCTGACGCCGCCGGGGCATACGGGGACAAGACAGGAAACGCGTCTTATCTGCCTGAATGGGTTCAGGTCTTGTTGTGCTCAACCTGCGCGCTCAAGAGCTAAGACAGCCTTAAGCGCGCCGCCTCGAGCGAGGCGCCGGAGCCAATGGAAGGCGGGTTTTGAGGATTAGCGTAAACAAGGTGTTGCCCGGTTTTACCGGCAGAGCGCGATTTGATTCAAATTTTATCGAAATGTCCCAGCACAGTTTAAATAATGCCGCCTAGATTTGCCGCTGAGGGCTGCGATTGCCCCGGCAAATATGGACTTTGGCAATGTTACTGGTGCGATCCATCTTCTGGCTGACCCTGGCCTATATCGTGATCAAGCCCGGCGTCGATCTGGCCGACACTGCCACTGCGCTTTCCAATCAGGCTGTCGCCACCGGCACGCGCGTCGTCGCCGAGCAGGTGCAGAATATCGAGTGCGACACTCTCCAATGCCTTGGCGGCAAGGCCGTGCTCTCTGCCGCCATGCAATCTGGTTCCGCGATCGGCACCCCCATGCATGAGACGCCGATCGCCAGCCCGGTCCCCTTTCCAAGGCCAAGGCCGGACCGGGCAGGTTAAGAGCCGTCCAGAAGGGCGCTCTTACCCTCTTCCAAGGCCGCCTCGCATCTCCTGGGACCAAATCGCAGGCGCGTTGCCCGTGCTTGCGGCTTTTTCTTGCGTCTGCAGGTGTGGAAATGCGGGCAGGCATGAACTAGATACAGGCCATGACCGAGCCCCAAGCCTTCCAGGACATTGCCGAAAACCTGTCGTTCCTCGACGATTGGGAAGATCGCTACCGCTATATCATCGAGCTGGGTCAAGCCCTGCCCAAGCTCACCGAGGCGGAACGGTCGCCCGAGAACAAGGTGCATGGCTGCGTCTCGCAGGTATGGCTGGCGGCGCAGACCGCGGAACGCGATGGCCAGACCATCCTCTCCTATCGCGGCGAAAGCGATGCGATGATCGTGCAGGGTCTGGTCGCGGTACTCCTGGCGCTCTATTCGGGCCGCCCCGCCGGAGAAATCGCCGAAACCGACGCCATTGCGCTGTTCGACAAGCTGGGCCTGCGCGAGCACCTCACCACCCAGCGTTCCAATGGCCTGGTCGCCATGGTCAATCGCATCCGCGGCGAGGCCAAGGCGCTGCGCTGAGCCTCCTTCTTCCCCTCGCCCCTCGAGGGAGAGGGGCAGAACATTCTGCGTTCAGCAGAATGTTCAGGGTGAGGGGTTCTACGATCGCCCATTCTTCGATGCCCGCTCCCCCAGCGGGGCCTTCGTTGTTCGATTAGTGTTCTTGCTCCGCAATCAACGGCAACCGCTCCTCCAGCCACCCCGTCTGCCGCACCACCTCCGGCCCTTCAGCACCGGCCGACAGCCCCAAAACCCCCGCCAATTGCTCCAGCCCAATCCGTAGCACCAGCTTGGCGCTACGACGGGGCCAACGCCGTTCCGTCTCGATCAATTGCAATCCCTTGCCCAACCCACACACGTCGAACACCACACCCCAACAATCGGCCGGCAATGCCGCTGCGATCCGGTTGAGCCGCTGGCGGGCATCGGCTGCCGAATCGGAGGTCTCGCCCACCCCATTGCCGCCATTGCGGCCGATGCGAGTGGCATCGTAGCTCATGGTGATGCGCGGGCCGAGGCGCGAGCGCTCGACCAGTTTTGCCAGCCGGTTTGCTGCGGCGACATGGTGCGGCGCGAGAAATGCAGGGCCGTCGGCCTCGCGGCTGGCCGCCAGTCGGGACAATACCGCATCGTCCAGCTGTTCAATGGCCGGCATGGCGCGGCTCCCAATGGGGCAGAGCATGCTGATCGTCGATCTTTTGCTCAAGCCGGGTAACGAAGGCGTCGAATTCAGGGTCTTCGCGGAGATCCTCGATCAAGGCGCAGGCATATGAGACTGTTGTCCTATCCCGCCCGAAGGCCTGGCCCACCTCGCTCAGGCTGCGCCCCAGCATGACATGGGCAAGATACATGGCCAATTGCCGGGCTCGAGCGGCAGCGGCCCGGCAGCGGGAACTATGCATAAGCAGCCGTATCGGCACATTCTTTTCGCGCGCCACCAGCGCCGCAACATCATCGCAAGCCCAGGGCCGCGCTGCGGCCGGTGCGCCTTGCACTGCCTGCGCGATTGGGTAATAACTGGATTGCACTTTTGGCCTCCGTCGCAATCAAGGAATTTATTCCTACACATTGCGACGAAGAAATCCAGCCGGGGATAAGTCGGATAAGTTTATGCGGAATGAGGCTTGGCGCGTTCAGGGCACGATTTTGCCCACCCACCAGCCCAGCACCTCCCCCACAAGGGGAGGTCAGATCGAGGTCCCTACCCCGCAATCGGCCGAATAAAATGCCCCGGCCCAACCTCATGCACATTGGCCTGCGGCACGGCGGACAGCCGCCGGATATTCTCAACATCGGCCAATTCGGCATTGTAGCTGGACTGCGCGAACCGCACATCCGGGTCAGGCACGGCCGACAGCAGCAGCCGCGTATAGGGGTGCTGGGGATCGGTGAGCACGCTTTCGGTCGGCCCCCATTCCACGATCTGGCCGGCATACATCACGATAATGTCCTCGGCCACATAGCGGGCGGTGGCGATATCGTGGGTGATGTAGAGCAGCGCCAGCCCCAGCGAGCGCTTCATCTCGTTGAGCAGGTTCAAAATGCCAAGCCGCACCGATACGTCCAGCATGGACGTTGGCTCATCGGCCACGATGACTTCCGGCCCCACGGCCAGAGCCCGGGCAATGCTGATGCGCTGGCGCTGGCCGCCGGACAATTCATGCGGAAACTTGGCCGCGACAATGGCCGGATCGAGCTTGACCCGTTCCAGCAATTCAGCAATGGCGACCCTGCGCCGCGCCGCATCCAGTTCCTTCTGATGCAGCCGCAATGGCCGCTCCAGATGGTATTGAACCGTGTGGGCCGGATTGAGCGCCGAGAACGGGTCCTGAAAGATCATCTGCACCGCCCGTCGATAGGCGGAAAGCGACCCAACGGCGCTACCGCCCACGGGCTGGCCGCGGAACAGCAATTGCCCCTGGTCGGGCTGGTATTCGCGCATGATCAGGCGGGCGCAGGTGGTCTTGCCGCTGCCCGATTCGCCCACCAGGGCCAGTGTGCGGCCGGCGTTGAGGGCAAAGGACACTGAGCGGGCGGCATAGACGGGGTTGCCGGTCTTGCCGAAGACCTTGGAGACATTGTCGAGCGCTAGGATAGGGGTCTCGGTCATGGCGCGGTCTCCTGCCTGATCTGTTCGCCATGCAGCCGGGGCATCGAGGCCCAGAGCTTGCGAGTATAATCGTGCTTTGGCGCGGCATAGATCTCCTGCGCCGCATTGACCTCCACCAGCTTGCCTTCGAGCATCACCCCGATCCGGTCGCAGACCTGCACCATCAGCCCCAGATCGTGGGTGATGAACAGCACGGAGAACCCGAACTCCACCCGCAGCTTGTCGATGCGCTGCAGGATTTCGCGCTGCACCACCACGTCGAGCGCGGTGGTGGGCTCATCCATGATCAGCAGCTTGGGATTGAGCGCCAGGCAGATGGCAATGACGATGCGCTGCCGCATGCCGCCCGAGCATTGATGCGGATAGGACTTAAGCCGGTCGGGCGAGATATCGACAAGCTTCAGTAATTGCGCCGCCCGCTCGCGCGCCTGCTTGCGGTTCATGCCGAGATGGGTATGGAGCACATCGTAGAACTGTGTCTCGATGGTCAGCACCGGATTGAGCGAGTTCATGGCGCTCTGGAACACCATGGCCACTTCGCTCCAGCGGAACTTGCGCAATTGCTCCTTGTCGAGATCGAGCACATCACGGCCTTCGAGCAAAATCTGCCCCGAGCGGATCAGCGCCGGCGGACGATGCAACCGGCTGATGGCAAAGGCGATGGTGCTCTTGCCGCAGCCCGATTCCCCGGCCAGGCCGAAGAATTCGCCAGGGGCGATATCGAAGCTCACATCGTCCACGGCGCGGAAATCGCTGCTCTCCCCGATATAGTCGATGGAGAGGTTCTTGACCGACAGAACGGGCATGCTCATAGCCGCCCCTCCCCGGCCCGGACCAGGCCCGTCCAGCGCCCCAGCCGTCCGCTGGTGCGCAGGCGCGGATTGGCGATCTCGTCGATGGCAAAGTTGATCAAGGCCAGCCCCAGGCCCAGCAGCGCCAGCGCGATACAGGGGGAGAGCAGGTCCCACCAGGCGCCGACGGACAGGGCCGAAGCGTTCTGCGCATTGTAGAGCATGATGCCCCAGGACACCGTATTGGGGTCGCCCAGCCCGAGAAATTCCAGCGTCGCCTCGGTAATCACCGCAAAGATGACGCTGCCGATGAAATTGATGCCGACGATGGAAATCAGATTTGGGAAGATTTCAAACGCCATGATGCGCCAGGACGGTTCACCCAGCATTTCGGCCGATTTGACGAAGTCCTTCTGCCGGATCGATAGCGTTTCCGCCCGCGTCACCCGCACGCCCCAGGCCCATGAAGTCAGCCCCAGGATGATGGCGATCACCAGGGGGCTCGCCTGGCCGATAAAGGCGGCCAGCACCAGCAGCAGCGGCAGGTTGGGCACCACCAGCACCATATTGGTGAAGAAGTTGATGATCTCGTCGATCACCCCACCCTTATAGCCGGCGATGATGCCCAGCATCGTGCCGATGACCGTAATCATCAGCCCCGCGCCAAAGCCGACCGCCAGCGAAGTGCGCGCGCCATAGACAAGCTGGGTGAACACATCCCGGCCGACGCGGGTCGTGCCCAGCCAGTGGTCGGGCGATGGCGGCTGATGCGGCCGCCCCACCCGGGCGGACGGGGCATATTCGGTCAGCAGAGGCGCTGCCAGCGCCGCAACGATGATGAGCAGCAGGATGATCGCGCCGATCACCGCCTTGCGATTACCGAGCAGGCCCGAGAAAAGCTGTTTCATGGCTCAGGCCTTCTTGAGGCGCGGATCGAGCAGCACATAGCTCAGATCGACGATGAAATTGGAAACCAGCATAGCGCCGGTCATGATCAGCAATTGCCCCTGGATCACGGGGTAATCCCGCGCCAGGATGGCCTGATAGAGCACATTGCCCAGGCCCGGATAGTTGAACACCACCTCGGTCACCAGCGAGCCGCCCAGCACGGTGCCGATGGCGATGGCGAGGCTAGAAAAGGTTGGCAACAGGGCATTGCGCGCCGCGTACCACAGCATGACCCGGCTATCGGCCAGCCCCTTAGCGCGGCCCATGACGATATAGTCCTCGCCCAAAAGGTTGATCATATTGTTGCGCATCGTCACGGCAAAGCCGCCCACCAGCACGATGAACAGGGTCAGCATGGGCAACGTGCCGTGGCGGATGACGCTGCCGATATATTGCGCCGAGAAAGCCGGATCGAGCATGGGATCGGCGGCATAGCCGAAGGGGAACCAGCCCAGCTGGTAGCCGAACACGAAGAGCATGACGAGCGAGATGACCACAGCCGGCACCGAGCTCGAAAAGATCGCCGTCATCGAAACGATGGTGTCGAACCAGCTGCCGCGCTTCCAGGCCGCCAGCGCACCCAAGAGCGTGCCGCAGGTAAAGCTCAGAATGGTCGCCATCCCCATCAGGCCCACAGTCCAGACCAGCGCCCGCGCCAGCAATTCGGTGACCGGCAGCGGGAAATACTTGATCGAGAGCCCCAGATCGCCGGTGAACACGCTTTGCAGATAGGTCAGATATTGCTGCCAGAGCGGAGCTTCGATGAAGCCGAAGGTCAGCTTGAGCGCATTGAGATTTTCCAGCGACAGTTCCGAGCCGGCGCTGGCGAACATCATCTGGATGGGGTCGCCGGGCATGACGCGCGGCAGGAAGAAATTGATGGTCGCCGCTACGATGAAAGCGGCGAGGTAGAAAGCGAGGCGCCGCAGCAAGAAGATCATTTATCTATCCCTGGATGATGCGGCTCAGGCCACAGGACGATGGGCGTGGCCCGACCGGCCACGCCCAGTTGCGAGGATTATTGAACCGGCGTCAACGCCAGCAGGTGCAACAGGCGGCCTGGATTGACGTTGGTCACGGTCGGGATGACGAAGGGATTTTCGGCATTGGCCCAGCCGGTAAAGCGCTTGGTGCTGTACTGGTAGAAGGAAGGGCTGTTGTAGACCGGGATCATCGGCAGGTTTTCCCCAACGATCAACTGCGCCTTGTCCATCAGCGCGCGCTGCTCATCAGCCGACTTGGTCTGGGTGAACTGGTCGAGCAGCGGCATCAATTCGGGGTCGAACCAGCGCTGCGCTACAAAGCGGCTCTTGCCCTTGTCGGCGGGGTTGAAGGCGCGGACATAGGGGAAATAGGGCGATGCGGCGGCCGCCAGGGCGTTCATCGTCATCCCGTATTTGCCGTCGATCAGGTCGCTGGTCCAGACCGCCGCTTCGGGTGTGGCCATCCGTACATCGATCCCGGCGCCCTGCAGGCTTTCGAGCGAAATCTGTACCGCATCGATCCAGTCGGTCCAGCCATTGGGCACTTCGAGCGTGAAGGAGATCTTGGTGCCGTCCGGATTGTCGCGGAGGCCGTCGCCATCGGCATCGAGATAGCCATGCTCGTCGAGCAGTACCTCGGCCGCCTCGGGGTCGAATTTGGTGAACTGGCCGAATTGCTCGGCAACGGCCGGGTTGGCCCAGTCCTTGTAGAGCTCGCCCAAAATCGCCGGATCGTCGTTGACGATCGGATAGCCATAGCCGGCAATGTCAACGATCGCTTCGCGATCGATGAGCATGCTCAGTGCGCGCCGGAAATTGACGTCGGTAAAAGCCTTGCGATTGTTCTCGTCGGGTGTTTCGAGATTGACTGAGAACGAGACCAGGCTCGAAGGCGTATACCAGTAATGGTTGTGCTCAGGGTCCTTGGCGACAAAAGTATTGTCGATATCAGGCACGAAACTGGTCGCCCAATCGAGCGTACCCGCCGCCAAGGCCGCCAGCACCTGCGTGTTGTCTGCCAGTTGCGGCCAGCGCATGCAATCGACCTTGAGCGAGCCATTGTCCCAGTAATTGGGGTTGCGGCACTGGTCATAGACCTGCGGGGTAAACCGCACGATTTCGGTCAGCGGACCGCTGCCCACCGGGTTTTCATTAGCGAAGGTCACCGGATCGGCGATATCGGCCCAGATATGCTGGGGCACGATGGGCATTTGCACGATCTGGTAGGCGATCAGCGAATTGGGCTGCACCAGGGTAAACTTGACCGTGCGCTCATCCACCGCTTCGACGCTCTCGAACAGCGGCGAGACGCTGATGAAATCGAGCGCCGGGAATTTCTTGAGATAATCGTAGGTGAAAGCTACATCAGCGGAGGTCAGCGGCTCGCCATCGGACCATTTGAGGCCGTCGCGCAGCGTGAACGTAATCGACTTCAGATCATCGGCCAGCTCGAAGCTTTCCGCCAGCCGGAAGGCGGGCTCGTTGCCCTTGGCCCGGTTGAAAATCACCAACGGCTCATAGATGAAATCGAGCGTGGAATAGCGCGCCGAAGTCTGCCCGAAGGGGTTGAAATTGCGCACCCAGGTCGTGGTCGCCTCGGCATTGGCGGTCAGCACCACCTGCGCCGAAGCCGGCGCCACCGATAGCAGCATGGCGGCGGCAATCGCCGTGAGCGCCTGGCTCTTGAATGTCATGGAGTATCCCTCTTCGTTATATTTTGGACGGCGGCGCGGCTAGGCGATGCCGTTGGCAGCGAAAATGTCTTCGACCTCTGCGTGCAACGCCCTCACGTCGACACGCAAATTCCCCCGCTTGGCATTGGCGGCGGCAATGCGTTTCAGGCTTGCCTCGCTCAGCGGCCGTGCGGCGCGCACTGCTGCCTGGCTCGCGGCCAGATCGCCCTGGCTATGCAGGGCAATGTCATATCCGGCGTCGAGCGCGCGGGTCACCCGCTCCGCCCAGGTGCCGCTCAGCGCTTCCATGGTCAGGCAATCGGTGATCAGCACGCCATCGTAATTGAGGTCATCGCGGATGAGATCGCAGATTACGGGGGAAACCGAAGCCGGACGCTCGGCGTCGAAGGCGGTGAAAATCAGATGCGCCACCATGGCCCAGGGCGTATCGCTCAGCTGCATGAAGGGCACGAAATCGGTGCCCATCAGGTCTTCGCGCGAGGCATCGACCACGGGACAGGTGAAATGCGGATCGACCGTGACACGGCCATAGCCGGGAATATGCTTCATCACCGGGATTTCCCCGGTTTCGAGCATGCCCGCGATCACTTCGCGCCCCAGCGTGACGATAGTATCCGTATCGGCGCCGAAGGAGCGCTGCCCGATCACGTCATGCGTGCCCTTGAGCGCCATATCGACAACCGGCGTACAGCCGCTATCGATGGTCAGTTCGGCCATCATCGCGCCCATGGCCTGGGTCGACAGCCGCAAGGCTTTCCTACCGAGTTCGATGTCCTTTTGCGCCAGCGCCCCAAAGGCGCCGAAGCTGCGGAATAGCGGCCAGTTGCCGTTATTGAGCCGCTGCACGCGCCCGCCTTCCTGATCGATGAAGACCGCGGCATCCTCCCGGCCCACTGCCTCGCGGAATTGCGCCGCCAGCCGCAGGATCTGCTCGGGATTCTCCAGATTGCGCCGGAACAGGAACAGTCCATAGGGGTTGGTCTCGCGGAAAAACGCGATTTCGTCGGGGGACAATTCCAGCCCCGGCATGCCGACGAAGAGAGCGAGCGGTGTCGTGCTGGCCATTATTGTCTTCCCATAAAGATGTCAGGCCCCGTCCGCGGGTTTGATCCGCAACAGGCCCTGATAAATGTCTTCCTTGTCCGCCGCGATCGGCACGGCGCCCACGGCATTGGCGTAAAAATCGATAGGCCCGGCCGAGCCGATGATCGCATAGGCATAGCCCTGCGCCTTCATGGCGATGAGGCTGTGATAGAGCAGCGCAAGCCCAAGCTTTTTGCCCCGCGCCGTCTCATGCACGCCGGTCGGGCCGAAAAAGCCGCGTGCCGTTGCGTCGTAGCAGGCAAAGCCCGCCAGCGCGCCGTCAATCGTCGCAATCAGGCAACCGGGCGGCTGATGCGCCATGGCAACGGCCACTTCACTGGCCCAATAGGCGCTGAAATTGGTCTTCACCCAATCGGTGACGATATGCTGCTCAGGCGGCAGCGCGACCCTTATCGTGGCCTCGACATCCTTCACGCGTTCGGCAAGCTGGCCGAGGCGTTTGGAATAGAGGTTCACAAGCAGATCGGTCATGCGTGCTCGCTGTCAGATGGTTTGGCGGCATGCCCCCACCTCCGGACAATACCAATCTAGACATGCTAATACCAATTTATGCCACCTGGCAAGCGAGCGTCCTGCGCTATCCAGAGACCAGTTTGCGCACCTTGGCGCGATCCTCCGGTGTTGCCGGGTTGAAAACCACCAGCGCCAGGTCGGCATGCCCATCGACGGCAAAAGTGGAATATTCGAGCTGGAGCAGCCCGGCGACGGGGTGCAGGATGCGCTTTAGTCCCTCGCCATGGGTGTGGACATCCTGTTCGGACCACATCCGGCGGAATTCGGCGCTCTCGTCCATCAGCTCATCGACCAGCGCCTGTGTCTGCGCCCGCATCCCGGCACGCAGCACATCGCGCCGCACGGTACCCACCAGGAGGCGCGCCACATCCTCCCGGTCCGGCCAATGCGCACCGCCGCCCGGGCCAAATATCATGCGGAGCAGGTTCCGGCTGCCTTCGGGCATTTCCTCGTAATTGGCGAGAACCGCCGTGGCCGCGCGGTTCCAGGCAAGAATCGTCCATTCGGGCGTCTTGATGATGGCCGGACTGTCGCCAAAGGCGTCCAGCACCCGCTGCAATTGCGGGGTCACGCTTGAGCGGCCTGCCGGGCGAACCTTGGGCGGCCGCTCCTGCGCCAAAAGGAACATGTGCTCGCGCTCGTCCTCGGTCAGCGCAAAGGCGCGCGCCAGCCGGTCCAGCACATCGGCCGAGGGTGCCCCGCCCCTGCCCTGCTCCAGCCAAGTGTACCAGGTGGCGCTGACATGGGCGATCTGAGCCACCTCTTCCCGCCGCAATCCCGGTGTCCGCCGCCGCGCCAGTGGCAAGCCGAAAGCTGCCGGATCGAGCCGCGCCCGCCGTTCCTTCAAAAAGCTGCCGAGCAGTTTGCTATCCGGGTCCATCGCGCCAGCCTGTTAGTCGCCATACCAGTATAAGGTCCCGGCTTTTCCGGGCGCCGCATCACTCTATCTCTCCTGCCACCAAGCAAGGAGAAATAAAACCATGCGCGTTTTCGTTACAGGCGCCACCGGCTTTGTCGGCACGCAAGTCGTCAGGCAATTGACCGCCAATGGTCACCAGATAGAGGGCTTGGCCCGTTCGGATACTTCCGCTGCAATTCTCGAAGCGGCGGGCATAGCCGTCGTCAGGGGCGATCTCACCGATCTCGACACCCTCGCATCGGCCGCCAGGTCCGCCGATGCCGTCATCCATACCGGCTTCATCCACGATTTTTCGAACTTTGCTGCGTCGATCGCCATCGACCGGCGCGCGGTGGA
Organism: Devosia yakushimensis; assembly: GCF_030159855.1. Taxonomy (NCBI): domain Bacteria; kingdom Pseudomonadati; phylum Pseudomonadota; class Alphaproteobacteria; order Hyphomicrobiales; family Devosiaceae; genus Devosia; species Devosia yakushimensis. The sequence goes on from NZ_BSNG01000001.1 coordinate 2,310,361, forward strand.
AGCCATGGGCGCCGCGCTGGCCGGCTCCGGCCGCCCCTTTATCGTGACATCGGGCACCGGCCTCATGCCGTCCGGCCAGGTGTCGAATGAAGACACTCCCGCCACTACCACGGGGCACGGCGCCCTGCGCGGCGCCACCGAGGGCATCGCGCTGATGCTGGTCGAGCAGAATGTGCGCGTCGGCATCATGCGGCTGCCCAATTCAGTTCATGGCGATGGCGATCATGGCTTCGTGCCGATGCTGATCGCCACTGCCCGCCAGAAAGGCGTCGCCGGCTATGTGGATGATGGCGCCAATTGCTGGCCGGCCGTCCACGTCACCGACGCTGCCCGGGCCTATTTGCTGGCGCTGGAGCATGGCGAAGCCGGTGCGCGCCACCATGCCGTAGCCGAACAGGGCGTCCCGTTCCGTGACATTGCCCACATGATCGGCCGCAGGCTCAGTCTGCCGGTCACCTCAATCCCGCGCGAGGAAGCCGCGGCCCACTTCGGCTGGATGGCCAATTTCGCCTCGCTCGATGCGCGGGCCTCCAGCCAATTGACCCGAGAGCGCCTCGGCTGGGAACCCAGCGGCCCGGAGTTGCTCGAGGATATGGAGAACGGACGCTATTTCGACGACTGAGGCTGGCGGGTCCGGCAGCATGATCCCGGTCTGCGTCGGGCCGTTCGCCGCCGGGAGGGATACCGAGAGCCTCAAACGCCCGAACCCCAAACAACAAAAAGGGCCGCGCATCAGCTGCGCGGCCCTTTTTACTTTGTTGGTCGTCCCGGCATTTACCGCCCTGAGGCCAATAAAATGCCGTCTGAGGTCGGAGACCTCCAAGACTCCGACCAGTACCGCCAAAACCATTCAGCCGGCCACATGCTGCCGAGGCAACCGTCTGATGTGTAGTGCGGCAAGACCTATTTAGGCAGCCTTGCGGCCGAGACCATTGTCCTTGGCCAACTTCGAGCGGGTTGCCGAATAGTTCGGGGCAACCATCGGATAGTCGGCCGGCAGACCCCACTTCTCGCGGTATTCTTCCGGCGAGAGATTGTAGTGGGTACGAAGATGACGCTTCAGAGACTTGAACTTCTTGCCATCTTCGAGGCAGATAATGTAATCGGCCGCAACAGACTTGCGGACGGGTACAGCAGGCTTTAGTTCCTCAACTGCAACGGGAACTTCGTTGTTCTGCAAAGCACGCAAGGCGCCATGGACTTCGGCGATCAGCTTGGGCAGATCGGTCGGGCTCACAGCGTTATGACTTACATAGGCAGAGACGATCTCGGTGCTGAGTTCGATCAGATCGCTCTCAAAACCGGCCGCCGAACCGGTATTGTCACTCATAATTCAACCTTTCATTGTTCTTATTGGACAGCAACAAGCTATGTCACTGCCATCGTTCATTTCTAGTGCCGTTTAGTGCTGTACGCAACCCAACGTCCACAACATTGGCATGTAACAATGCTGTAAAATGGTCACATCAAAGTTTGGCCACTTTTAGACTTGAGCTCATCCACTTCCATCAATTTGTGCGCATGATAACCCGTGCGATAACTTGCGCGGGCCAGCAGATGGGCTGAAACCGGCGTGGTCAACAGCAGAAAGCCGATGCCGATTATTGCACGCAATGCCACGGCGGCGTCGAAGCAGACCAGCGCCACCGCGAGCAGGACCAGCCCCCCACCCACGGCTCCGGCCTTGGATGCGGCATGCATGCGCATGTAAAGATCGGGCAGGCGCAATACGCCGATGGCCGCCAATAGCGTGAACAGGGCGCCCAGCAGCAGCGCCGCGCATCCCAGATAGATCATCAGGTCGGCGATCATGGCTGGTTCTCCGCGCCGGCATCGCGGGGCAATTGGCGCGACAGGATATAGCGCGCGAAGCCCACCGTTGCCAAAAATCCCAATAATGCCAGGGCGATAGCGATATCGAGATAGAGCGTCAGTCCGGTGCGGATGGCGATGGCGCCAACGAAACCCATGGCCGAGACGGTCAAGAGGTCCAGCGCCAGCACCCGGTCCGACAAACTCGGCCCGATGATCACCCGGACCACCGACAGCAGCAGCGCCAGGGCCAGGATCACCAGCGCGATCATGGTCGCGATGGAAAGCACGGTCGCACTCATGCGAACACCTCCTTCACCTTCGTCTCGAAGCCCGATGCGATGTCGGCGATCAGCGCCTCGCGCGTCGATAGCGTCAGCACATGCACATAGAGCAGGCTGCGGTCGTCGGAAACGTCGACGCTGAGCGTGCCCGGCGTCAGCGTGATGAGATTGGCCAGAAGGGTGATTTCGGCATCCGACTTGACCGTCAGCGGCACCGCGACAATGGCCGGTCGTAACGCAGATTTGAGATCGGGCGTCAGCACGATAATGGCCACGCGGATGGCGCTGACCATCAATTCGTAGAGGAACAGCAACGCCAGCGAGATGATTCGCCGCAATTTGAGCAGGGCGCGGGGCGGCGCGAAAGCGCTGCGCAGCAGCAGTACCGCCAAGGCGCCGATCGCCGCGCCGAATAGCAGGTTCAGTCCCGAGAAATTGCCGGTAATGGTGGCCCAGCCGAGCGCCAGGACGATGACGATCACTGCCGGGCTCATGGCGCAGCCTCCGCCAGGCCGACCGCCGCGATATAGCGCGTGGGATCGACCAGGTCGGCCGCGCCGGTGCGGGCCCCCTCAAACAGCAGGTTGGGCCATAGCCCAGCCACCAGGATCAACGCGGTCAGCACGATGCTGGCGCCCAGGCCCAGCCACTGCTCGCGCGGGCCGGGGCTGCGCAGGCTTATGGCCTCGTGCTCATTTGCGGTCCCTTCGGCGCCCTGCCGCCAAAACACATGCGCCCAGAGCCGCGAGCCGGCGATCAGCGTCAGCACGGCATTGGCGAGCAGCGCCAGGACCAGCACGCCATCCGCCCAGTCGCCGGCCAAAGCCTGCTGCAGCCCCGCATCGAGCAGCAATAGCTTGGGCCAGAAGCCGAGAAAGGGCGGCACGCCGGCCGTTGCCAGCACCAGCACCAGAAACAGCATCGAGAGTGGCGTGCTGGCGGCATAAAATCCGCCCATATGCCTTGTGTCACGCTGGCCCGTACGCCGCTCGATCAGTCCCGCGACAAGGTAAAGTGCGGTCATGGTCAGGATGGCGTGGAACACATAGAACGCCGCGCCCTCGACCCCGCCCTGCTGCGCCAGCGCGATACCGGCCAGCACCCCCCCAATGCCCCCGATCACCAGAAAGCCAATGGCACGGCGCAGGTTGGTTTCGGCAATGGCCCCCAGCGGGGCGATCAGCAGGGTCGCAATGGCAACCAGCAGCAGCGCCGGCTCAAGAATATCCCGGCTGGCGGGCATGAGCTGCACCAGCGCCCGCAACAGCGCATAGATGCCCACCTTGGTCAAAAGCCCGGCAAACAGCGCCGAAATCACCGCGGGCGGCGTGTGATAGGAGGCCGGCAGCCAGGCATTGAGCGGAAACGCCGCCGCCTTCATGCCAAAGGCCAGCAGCAGCAGCGCGGCAATGCCAGTCAGCGCAGCAGGATTGGCCGTCGTCGCCTTGCCGATAATGTCGGCCATGTTGAGCGTGCCGAGCAGGCCATAGGTCAAGCCCAGCGATAGCAGGAACAGCGTGGTGGCAAGGAAATTGAGGAATCCGTATTTCACCGCACCATCGAGCTGCAGCGGCCGTCCGCCCGTGACGATCAGCCCGAAGGACGCAATCAGCATCACCTCGAACCAGACATAGAGGTTGAAGAGGTCCCCGGTGAGAAAGGCTCCGGTCACCCCGGCTAGCAACAGCAGAACCAGCGCGTGAAAACCGTCTCCGCGCTGCTCCTCGCCCCGCTCGCCCTCGGCATAGATGATGACGATCAGCGTCACCACAGCCGCCGCCAGCGCAAAGGCGGCCCCCAGAATATCGGCAGTGAAGCTGATGCCGAAGGGCGGTAGCCACTTGCCCATGGTCATGCTCAGTGGCCCCTCGGCCATAACCCGCAGCAGCAGCGAGGCCTCGCAGGCGATGATGCCGATAACGACCAATCCGGCGACCAGCGCGGGCAGATGCAGCACATGGCGCAGCATCAGCAGCAGCGCCGCGCCCAGCAGCGCCAGCACCAGCGGCAGCACGATCACCCAATCGGCCAGCGCCGTCTGGGTCGCGATCATCGCTGGAGGCAAGAGCGAATGGTCCATCTCAATAACTCAGCGGCGGGCGTGGCGCGTCTTCCGGCTCGGCCACGCGCATGGTGTCGGTATTGTCGGCATCGAGCCCCTGATAGGCGCGATAGGCCAGCACCAGCAAAAAGCTGAACATGGCAAAGCCGATGACGATGGCCGTAAGGATCAGCGCCTGCGGCAGCGGATTAGCAATCGGCCCGGCTGGATGATCGAGCCCCTCCGGCACAATCGGCGCCACCTCCCGCGTCAGCCGTCCGGCGGTGAAGATCAGCAGGTTCACACCATTGCCGAAAATGGTCACGCCCAGCAGCATGCGGATAATCGAGCGCGACAGCAGCAGGTAGACGCCCAGCGCGATGAACAGGCCAACGAGTACGGCAAGCGCATGATCCATCAGCTTTCCTCCCCGCTTTGCAGGGCCAGCGCGATCGAGGAAATGGTGCCGAAAACAACGAAATAGACCCCGATATCGAAGACCATGGGCGTCGAGAACGGCACCGTTTCCTCCCCCAGATCGAGATAGAGCCAGATGCTGGTCATGAAGGGCGAATTGGTGAAGATCGATGCCAGCCCTGACAAAGCCGCCGCGAAAACGCCCGCTCCGGCCAATGCCAGCGGATCGACCCGCAAGGCCTTGCGCGCCGCCTCTACGCCAGCCGCCACGCTCCAGATGGCGAGCGCGGAAGCCGCGATCAGCCCGCCGATAAAGCCGCCGCCCGGCTCGTTATGGCCGCGCAGGCAGACATAGACCGAAAAGACCAGCATGATGGCGACGATAAGCGGCGCGATAGTGCGGAAAATCACTGTGTTCATGATGCCGCTTTCCTTGCCCGCTTGGCCGGCGCGGTTTTCCTGCGCCGCAACAGCGCCAGAATGGCAATACCAGCGCCCATCACCACCGAGATTTCGCCCAGCGTATCAAAGCCGCGATAATCGACCAGGATGACATTGACGATATTGGCGCCATGCGCGATGGGCACGCTGGTGGCGGTGAAGAAATCGCTGAGCGTTGTGTCGAGCGTGCCCGACAGCACCACCATCAGCGCGAGACTCACCCCGGCCCCGCAGACAATAGCCAGAGTGCCATCGCGCGCCAGATCCTCGAATGGCCGATGATCGTGCTCGTCGAGCCGCAGCCGCGTCATCACCAGCGCCAGGATCACCACGGAGAGCACTTCGACCATGAATTGGGTAAAGGCCAGATCGGGTGCGCCGAACAGCAGGAAAATCAGCGCCACCGCCGTTCCCTGAATGCCCAGCGACACGATGGCCACCAGCCGATTGCGTGCCACCAGCACTGCCCCGAGCCCGATCACAGCCAGCAGCGCCACTGCCCATTCATAGGGCTGCAAATCGGGCCAGACCAGTCGCGCTGACCAATCCCCCAGATCGGAGAGCGGCAATAGTGCATCGATCCCGCCCAAAGCCAGCAACGGCACGAACAAAGCCAGCGCCAGCATGGCAAAAACCGTCACCAGATAAAGCTCCAGCCGCCCGTGATGCAGCGCCCGCGTCACCGCCCCGGCAAAGCGGATCAGCCCGAACATCACCGCGTCGAACACCTGATCGGCGGTCCATAACAAGGCCCCTGCGCGTCGCAGCAGCGTGCGGATCATGGCCGCCTGCTGATAGACCAGCACGGCCAGGCCCCAGGTCAAAACCGAAAGCCAGAATGCAATACTGCTGAGATCAATGAACAGCGTCAGATGGCTTTTTACCGGCTCGCCCATGATTGCCGTCGCCCCCGGCTCCAGCACGGAAGCGCCAAACCAATCGGTCATCACCGCCGCCACGATGCCTGCAGCGCCCAGCACCAATGGTCCGGCCAGCATGGCAATCGGGGCTTCATGCGCCGCTTTGGGCGTCGTCACTTCCGCCCCGAGGAACGGCTTGATCGCTACCAGCAGGCCTACAGCGCCAAGCAGTGCGTTGCCCGCCACCAGCACGGCGAGCGCAAAAATATCCTGCCAAGGCCCGTCGCTCAGCCCCGCGTAGATTTCTTCCTTGGCAAAAAAGCCCAGCGTAAACGGCAGCCCAAACATGGACAGGGCCGCCATCGCCGCACCGATAAAAGTCAGCGGCATGCGATCGGCCAACCCGCCAAGCGCCGTGATATCGCGCGTGCCCGCCTCATGGTCGATGGCCCCCACCACCATGAACAATGCCGCCTTATAAAAGGCATGCGCCACGAAATAGACGATCACCGCCGCTGTCGCGGTCTCACTGCCCAGCCCGATCAACATCACCAATAGCCCCAGCGAGGCAATGGTCGTCTGCGCCAGCATCTGCTTGAGATCGGTCTGCTTGAGCGCTCCCAGCGCTCCCCAGATCAGCGTCGCTCCGCCAAACACCAGCAGGATCGTGCTCCAGGCCGCCGTTCCACCCAGCGCGGGCGACAGCCGCGCCAGCAGATAGACACCGGCCTGCACCATGGTCGCCGAATGCAAAAACGCCGAGACCGGCGTCGGCGCCTCCATTGCATTGGGCAGCCAGAAATGGAACGGCACCTGTGCCGATTTGGTAAAGGCAGCGACGAGGAAACAGGCCAGCACCAGGCCATAAAGCGGCTCGCCCGTCAGGTTCCCCAGCGCCGAGATTTCCCAGCTGCCCGACAATTGCCGCACCAGAATGGCCCCGACCAGTAACGCCATGCCACCAATATTGGTGATCACCAGCGCCTGGATCGCCGCCCGCCGCGCCGCCTGGCGGCTGTGATCAAACCCGATCAACAGGAAGGAGGTGACCGAAGTCAGCTCCCAGAAACCAAACAGCGCCAAAAGACTATCGGCCAGCACCAGCCCCAGCATGGCCCCCATGAAGGCCAGCATGAACCCCATGAACCGGCCGAGATGGTGATGGCCTTTGAGATAGGCCGGCGCATAAAGCACGATCAGCGCGCCAATGCCCGAAATGGTCAGCGCAAAGGTCAGGCTCAGCCCATCGACTAGAAAGGACAGCTTGAGCCCATAGGCAGGCACCCAGTCGATTGCCGTGGCGATGACCTCGCCATTGCTGACCGGCCCGAGAAACTGCAGCAAAAACAAGAAAATGGCGGCGGGCACCAAAGCAAGCAACCAGCCGGTGGCGGGAGCCGCAAAGCGATGCACCAATGGCGCCAGCAGAGCGGCAATAAATGGCGCGATCGCCACCAGCGCTATGCCCGCGTTCAATTCCAAGTCCCGCCCCATTTATCGATTCTATGTTCGCCCGCGTTCAGCCAGACCTTAGCGAATGGACGGGACGTCACAAGTTAAACCGGTTCACCGGGCTCCGACTTCTGGGGAAAGGCGGGATCGGGGGTACCCCTCGCATTCGCCGCAATCACCCCTACATCTCCCCCCTACCCGCCGACGTCACAACGCACTACGTTGCCCCGCCTTCCAATCGGACCTGCCAATGACCAAGATCACGCCGCCCGTCGCCGCCCAGAAGCCTCACTTCGCGACCCACCACAATGATCGCCGCGATGACCCCTATCACTGGCTGCGGGCGCTCAACTGGCAGGAAGTGATGCAGAAGCCCGAGACTCTGGACCCCGAGATTCGGGCCTATCTCGACGCCGAAAACAGCTATTACGAAGCCGAATTCGGCAAGCCGACCGCAGCCCTGCAAGAGGTGATCTACAAGGAAATTCGCGGCCGCATCAAAGAAGATGACAGCGGCATTGCCTCCCCCGATGGCCCCTTCGCCTACAATTCGCGCATGCTCGAGGGCAAGCAATATCCCTTGATCGTGCGCACTCCGCGCGATGGCGGCGAAGAAACCATTCTGCTCGATTGCAATGTGGAAGCAGGCGAGGGCTATTTCGGCTTTGCCGGCGCCGAGCATGATCGCTCGCATCGCTACCTCGCCTGGGCCGCCGACCGCGCCGGTTCGGAATATTATGACATCGTCATCCGCGATCTCGACACCGGCGTGGACAGCGCCGAGACCATCGCTGAGACCGCCGGCTCTTATGTCTGGACCAATGATTCGAGCGCGCTCTACTACACCGAATATGACGACAATCACCGCCCCTACCGGGTGCGCCTGCACACGATCGGCACCGAACAGGCCAGCGACCCCATCATCTTCGAAGAAAAAGATCCCGGCTTTTTCGTCGGCGTCGGCCGCACCCAGTCCGACAAATTCATCGTCATCGACGCCCATGATCACCAGACCAGCGAATGCTGGCTGATCGACGCCGAACTGGGCGGCGAACCGCGCCTCGTTGCCCCGCGCCTCACGGATCGGGAATATGATCTCGAAGAGCGGGATGGCCTGCTTTACATCCGCACCAATGCCGATGGCGCGGAAGACTTCAAGGTCGTCACCGCGCCGGTCGACAATCCCGGCGCCGAAAATTGGACCGATCTCATCTCCCACGAACAGGGCGTGCTGATCCTCGACACCATCGTGATCAAGAATCATTTGCTGCGCCTCGAGCGCCATGAGGGCCTGCCGCGCATCGTCGTGCGCGACCTGCGCACGGGCAAGGAAGAGACCGTCAAATTCGACGAGGAAGCCTATTCGCTGGGCATGTCGGTCGGCTACGAGTTCGATACGTCGGTGTTCCGCCTCACCTATGCCTCGCCCACCACGCCCTCGCGCACCTTCGACGTGGATCTCGAAACCGGCACCCGCACCCTGCTCAAGGAGCAGGAAGTGCCCTCCGGCCACAATCCCGACGATTACGAAACCCGCCGCCTCTTCGCCACGGCACCCGATGGCGAGCAGGTGCCCGTCACCGTGCTCTATCGCAAGGGCACCAAGCTCGATGGCTCCGCTCCGGCATTGCTCTATGGCTATGGCGCCTATGGCATGTCCATGCCGTCATCCTTCTCGATTTCGGCGCTCTCGCTGGTCGATCGCGGCTTCATCCACGCCACCGCCCATATTCGCGGCGGCATGGAAAAGGGCTATCGCTGGTATGTCGGCGGCCGCCGCGAGAACAAGAGCAATACTTTCACCGATTTCATCGCCTCGGCCGAAATGCTGATCGAAAAGGGCTATACGTCCAAGGGCCGCATCGTTGCCCAGGGCGGCTCGGCCGGCGGCATGCTGATGGGTGCCATCGCCAACCTGCGGCCAGACCTTTGGGGCGGCATTCTCGCCCAGGTGCCGTTTGTCGACGTGCTCAATACGATGCTCGACGAAACCCTGCCCCTCACCCCGCCCGAATGGCCCGAATGGGGCAATCCCCTGGCCTCGGCCGCCGATTATGCCCGCATAGCCGCCTATGCGCCCTATGAACAGGTCGCGGCCCACGATTATCCGCCGATCTTCGCGCTGGCGGGCCTGACCGATCCGCGCGTCACCTATTGGGAGCCCGCAAAATGGGTTGCCAGGCTGCGCGCAACCAAGACGGGCGACGCGCCATTATACCTCAAGACCAATATGGGCGCCGGCCATGGCGGCGCTTCTGGTCGTTTCGATCGTCTCAAGGAAACCGCTGAGTGCTATGCTTTTGCGCTGAATGCGGTTGGATTGGAAGGCAGTTTCCCTGCCAACTGATTGTTGTGGCGTCATAATCGGCTTATACAATTTCTCGAACCTACCTCAGCGTCTAATCCCCAAAAGAAAACGGAGGCCTTCATGTCCACCAAGTTCACTCTGCCGCCCCTGCCTTATGCCTATGATGCGCTGGGCCCCTACATGTCGGCAGAAACGCTTGAGTTCCACCACGACAAGCACCACCAGGCCTATGTGACCAATGGCGAAAAGCTGCTTGAAGGTTCGGGCCTCGAGATCCTGGCGCTCGAAGACATCGTCAAGGAGGCCTATGGCAAGAATGCCGGCCTTTTCAACAATGCCGGCCAGCATTACAACCACGTGCATTTCTGGAACTGGATGAAGCCCAATGGCGGCGGCAACAAGCTGCCGGGCGCGCTGGCCAAGAAGATCGACGAAGATCTGGGCGGTTTCGACAAGTTCCGTTCCGACTTCATCGCTGCCGGCACCACCCAGTTTGGCTCGGGCTGGGCCTGGCTCTCGCTTAAGAATGGCAAGCTCGAAGTCACCAAGACCCCGAATGGCGAAAGCCCGCTGGTCCATGGCGGCCACCCGCTGCTGGGCGTCGACGTGTGGGAGCACTCCTATTACATCGACTACCGCAATGCCCGCCCGAAATACCTCGAAGCCTGGTTCGACAACCTCGTGAACTGGGAACATGTCGAGCTGCTCTACGAAGAAGCCAAGTAAGCTTCTGTCAAACAGATCTCATGGCTCGCTTGTCGAACCATGAGATCTTGCCTTTCAGCCCTGGCAATTGGCGGCGGTGAAGCTCGCCAATTCATCTACAGTCTGTGAAAAGCCATATGCTTTGAGCGTCAGCGTGCCGATCATCGCATCGTCGCAAATCATCATGTCTGCCGCTGCCTTATCGCCAATCTGTACAGAACAGAGCGCTCCGAAACTGCGCTGTTCGGCGTTGCTGTCCGCAAAAACCTCAATGACAGATGAGCAGTCGAGGCGAGTCGGTATACCGAGCGCAACAAGGCTTTCTTCGAAAGCCTTGGCCTGGATAGTTGCTTCTTGAGGTTCCATCGCGCGATGGCGGACGTCCTGTGCGGTGGACGGGGTGCTGACCAGGGCGATGCCTGCACACAGCAAGCCTGCAATTCGGCGGTACATTGTGTTGCTCTCCGATGATGCCTTCAGCCTCGAAATCAACATGGCGAAATGGCGGCGGTGTCGCGCCGCTGGCGGACCACACTCCGAGATATATCGCCTGCCGCCAGACGGCTATTAGGACACCTCGAACACGTCGCATTTTCCCCTACGAATTATCCCATTTTGGAACCGGCCCCTACCACAAGGCGTTCCTGCGTGTTAACGGATTGTTAACTTTGGGGTTTAGTGCGTGTCCGAACCGGCAAAAATTGTTGCCATCATCGCCGCCAATACCGCCCTGTCGTCGCTGTTGACGATGGTGGTGGCAGGTGACTCGCGCCTCAAGGTCCGCCAGTTCGATAGCGAAGCGGCTCTGCTGGCCTATATGCGCCTCGCCCCCGTCGACATGCTGGTCTGCGATTTCGATCGCGAGGGCCGCCCGGCCTATGAAATGGTCGAGGCCATCCGCCTCAACACGACCCTGGTGTCGCGTGACGTGCCCGTTATCGCGCTCACCCGCACCATCACCCCACCCATGCGCCACCAGGCCATCAGCGCGGGTATCGACGAGGTCATCATCAAGCCGATGTCGCCGCGCCACCTGTTGCAGCGGGTGCAGGCGCGCCTGCGCAGCCGCAGCGTCGTCGGTGTACTCGGCGGCTATCGCGGCCCCGACCGGCGCAACCGCATCGCCACGGTCGTCCCCCGCCCCATGCCGACCCGCCGCTCCACCGACAACGTCATCCCCCTCTTCCCTGACCGCCGCAAACCACAGCATCCGGGACTTGAGGGCTGAATCACGCCTCGTTGCAACCTCGTGGTGAGCCCGTCGAACACGGGATCCGGCAAGTGAACGGCTAACTACCGCTCCACCAGCCGGCTGACCCGGCTCCACAAATCCTCAACGGAATCGGCAAATTGCACGGCCTTGTCGTGCCCCGAGAGTCCATGCGACAGCACATCAGCCGCATAGCCCCGCATCACCTCATAGGCCTTGTGCCGGTTGAGCATGACCACCGGGCAATTGCGCCCGCTGCCGCGCGCCACGGTCCACACCCCGAAGAGGCTCGATACCGAAGCCAGCGATCCGGGCAGCGCCACCAGCGCATCGGCCAGTCCCGCAACCCGGGCCAGCCGCTCCGCGCGATCGGCAATCACCTCCATGGCCACTCCGGCCAGGGCCGATGGCAGCACGATACTGGCATCGGCGATCAATTGCACCGCGCCTCCGGCCGCCCGCGCCGCGGTGATGAGCGGCACCGGGATCACCCCCTGTTCGACTAGGCAGACGATACGTGCACCGCGCCGGGCAAAATAGGTGCCGGTCTGGCTCATCAGGCTGGCGCGCTCAGCGTCACCCGGGCCCTTGTCAGAGGCAAAAACCGCCAGAACCGGCGCAGTGGCGGCAAGATCACTCATCATCAACGGCCGCGCTTCAGGCCACCGAGAATGCCGCGCACCAGCGCGTTCCCCAGCCGGTTGGCCACGGTGCGCGCCAGCGAGTTCATCGCGGCTTCCGCCGGTGTCTGGCGCGTCGAGGCGCGGCGCGCCTTGGGCTCCTGATAGGTCCGCTCGACCTTGGCCCGTTCGTCCTCCACCTGCTGGCGCTCTTCGGCCAATTGCTTGTCCCGCGCCTTGCCCGCCAGCACTTCGAAGGCCGACTCGCGGTCGATGACCGTGTCGTAGAGCCCAGCCACCGGCGAATTGGCGATGATCGCCCGGCGCTCTTCCGGCAAAAGCGGGCCGACCTGCGCCGAGGGCGGACGGATCAGCGTGCGCCCGACCATGGAGGGCACCCCCTTGTCTTCGAGCACCGAAACCAGTGCCTCGCCAATGCCCAATTGGGTGATGACTTCGGCGGTGGAAAAATCGGGGTTGGGCCGGAACGTATCGGCCGCCACTTTCACCGCCTTCTGCTCGCGCGGGGTATAGGCGCGCAGCGCGTGTTGCACGCGATTGGAGAGCTGGGCCAGCACGGTCTCGGGAATGTCGACCGGGTTCTGCGTCACGAAATAGACGCCTACGCCCTTGGAGCGCACCAGCCGCACCACCTGCTCGACCTTGTCGATCAGCACTTTGGGCGCGTCGTCAAACAGCAGATGCGCCTCATCGAAGAAGAAGACCAGCTTGGGCTTGCTCGGGTCGCCCACTTCGGGCAGCGCCTCGAACAGTTCCGACAGCATCCAGAGCAGGAAGGTCGCGTAGAGGCGCGGTGCCCGCATCAATTCGTCCGCCGCCAGAATCGAAATGAAGCCCTTGCCGTCGCGATCGGTCCGCATCAGGTCGGCGATATCGAGGGCGCGTTCGCCAAAGAAGTTCTCGGCCCCCTGTTGCTCCAGCACCAGCAGAGCGCGCTGGATCGAGCCGATCGAGGCGGTCGAGACATTGCCATAGCGGGTCGAGATTTCCTTGGCCCGCTCCTGCAGGTCGACCAGTAAAGCGCGCAAATCCTTGAGGTCGAGCAGCAGCAGCCCTTCATCATCGGCTACCTTGAAGGCGATGTTGAGCACGCCTTCCTGGGTATCGTTCAGCTCCAGCATGCGGCTGAGCAGCAATGCGCCCATTTCCGATATGGTCGCGCGGATCGGGTGCCCCTGGCGGCCGAACAGGTCCCAGAAGATCACCGGGAATACATCGTCCTTATAGTCGTCAAAGCCGATGACCTGGGCCCGCTCGGTTTGCCAGCCCTGGGCCTTGCCCATCTTGGCCACGCCCGACAGGTCCCCCTTGATGTCGGCGGCAAACACCGGAACGCCCGCCGCCGAAAAGCCCTCGGCCATCACCTGCAGCGTCACCGTCTTGCCGGTGCCGGTCGCGCCGGTCACCAGCCCGTGCCTATTGCCGTATTTCAGCGCCAGATATTCGGGATGCGTGCTTTGTCCGAGATAGATCTTGTCGTCGACGAGCATGGCTGCATCCCCTTCTTGTTCTCCGAGCCTTATAGCCGCCCGCGCCGCAGGCGGACAAGCCAAACGGCTGATAATCATAACTTCCGAAACGCTTCGCGCCGTTGGAGCCCCTCGTGTAGTTTGCCGGGCGAATGGGGGATCTGCGCATGACGAAGCTTTCACTGCTCAATCGCCGCCAGGCACTGGCCGGCTTCGGCGCCGCAGGGTTCATGGCCTCCTCCGCCCATGCGGCAGCTCCCGTCCATGCCGAGGACTTCGGCGTCATCCCCGCCTTCCCCGACGACCAGACCCGCGCCATGCAGGCCGCCCTTGATGCCGCCGCCGCACAGGGCGCTGCACTGATCCTGCCATCCGGCAGTATTTTCGTGCGCGATCTGCAATTGCCGGGACAATTGACTATCGAAGGCGTGCCCGGCGCCACCCAGCTCGCCTCCTGGAATGGCGGCCGCATCGCCCAGGCTGGCAATATCTCGAATCTGGTGCTGCGCAATATCGTGTTCGACGCGCGCAATGCCACCGCGCTTGAGGGCGATGCCCTGCTCGAAATCACCGGCGCCCTCGCCGTCACCATCGAGCGCTGCAGCTTCACCAATAGTCCCGCCACAGGCCTGCGCATCGCCGAATCGGGTGTCACCGTTTCCGATTGCGATTTCGCCCGGCACGGCGATGCCGCCATCCACGCCACTGACAATCACAACCTGCTCGTCACCGGCAATCGCATCAGCGATTGCGGCAATGCCGGCATCCGCGTCTGGCGCAGCGAGCCCGGCGCCGACGGCTCCATCGTCACCGGCAACCGCATCGCCAAGATCGACTGGCGCGGCGGCGGCAATGGCCAGAATGGCAATGGCATCAATGTGTTCCGGGCCGACGAGGTCATCCTGTCCGACAATCACATTGCCGATTGCGCCTTTTCCGCCATCCGCCTCAACACCACCAACAATATCCAGGTCTCGGGCAATCTCTGCCTGCGCTCGGGCGAGGTGGCGATCTTTTCCGAGTTCGACTTTTCCGGCTCGGTCATCGCCAACAATATCGTCGATACCGCCGCCGCCGGCATTTCCATGACCAATCTCGATAGTGGCGGGCAGATCGCAGTCTGCACCGGCAATATCGTGCGCAACATCACCCCGTTATCGGTCGTCAATCCCGATACGCGCCCCTATGGCATCGCGGCGGAAGCCGAAGCCGCGATCACCGGCAATACGGTCCAAAACGTGCCAGGGATTGCCATCGCCGCCGGCAATGGCCCCTTCCTGCGCAATGTGCTGATCGCGTCCAACGTGATCCAGGCCAGCAATATCGGCATAGCCGTCAGCGTCGCCGACGGCGCCGGCGCGGTGCACATCGCCAACAACATCATCTCCGACGTCCGCGACCACGCCGTGGTCGGCATGGCCTGGAGCGACATCGTAGAACCCGACCTCGTCACCAATGCCGGCCGGTTTGCCAATGTAACCGTGGATAGCGTAACGGTGGGGCGTTCGCCGCGGAGCTAGTCAACCAGCGTCCGCAACACCCCCACATCGGCGCCACGCACACTCTTGATCGTCTGGCGGGCAAACTTTTCCAACACCGCCCGCTGCTCCGTATCCGGCTCGGCAAACTTCAACAACAGCCCCGCCAGCATGGCCTGCGACGCCGCCGCATTGCCATCGTCGCATTTGATGGCATAGCCCCAGCCCTTGTCGCGAATAGCGCCGCATTGCACGCCTTCAGCGCCAATTTTCTGCATCACCCGGCCCCTGAACGCCGCCATGATCAGCGTATCGGCATGCCCGGTTCCCGCCACGAGATGCGGGTGGGACGTCGCCGCATCGAACAGGCGCTGCGCCGCCTGGACGAGTTCAGGCGACAGCCCTTCCCCCGTGGCCATGCGCGCGAAACCGAATGCAAAGGCCCGCAGCGGCGCGGCAAACGTCGGGATGGAACACCCATCCGTGCCGCATTTGTCCTCGGTCAGCTCTTCCCCGATCACCGCCTCGACCGCCGCCCGCACCGCCTTTTGCACTTCATGCTCGCGCCCGACATAGCCCGCCGTCGGCACGCCCATGGCCAAAGCCACGCTCAGCATGCCCGAATGCTTGCCCGAGCAATTATTGTGCAAAGCGCTGGGCTCCGCCCCCGCCGCCCGCAAGGCATCGCGCGCCGCCGGATTGGTCGGGGCATGGGCCCCGCATTCGAGATCGGCGACGGAAAGCCCCATTCGGCCCAGCAGCCCGCTGGCCGTTGCCACATGGTCGGCCTCGCCATGGTGAGAGGCGCAGGCCAGCGCCAGCTCCTCGCCGGTATGGTGAAATTTTTCTTCGGCATGGCGCGCGAAAATCGGCAGCGCCTGCATGGACTTGATGGCCGAGCGCGGAAAGATCGCCCGCTCGATATCACCGGCCGAAGCGATAATTCTGCCGCTGGCATCGACCACGGCATAGGCCCCGCGGAAACGGTTCTCGACCCAGTTGCCGCGCACGGTTTCGGCAAGAATAGGATTGGCGTCCATCACAAAAAACTCCGGTCCAGGCTGTCTTCACGAACAGCGCAGGACCGGAAAAGTCAACACAGCATGGGAAGGAGGCAGGCACGAAACTGTTGGGGATCAGATGTCCCAATCATGGACGGGCGTGAGGAACTTCGAATTCACCCAGCCGCTTGTGTATTGCGAGTCGACCAGGCACCAATCGGCGCCGGCCTTGGCCTCGATGCAGCGCTCGACCCAGACATGGCTGCCCGGTTCAAACGCGCCGACTTTCTGGGAATAGGAGGCGGGCCACTTGCGCACATTGAGCTGGTCCCAATGAGCAACGCCGGTCACCTTGGCGAGCTGGTCGACCTGATAGCCGGCGGCCATGGCGGGCTGCACGGCAAAGGCGCCGGCTGCGGTGATCACCAGGCCGCAGAGCGCGGCGACCAAAACCTTCTCCTGATTCCTGTTCATTTCTCGTCGTCCCTCGACAGAATTGCGTTGTTGTCGGGGACTATGCCGCCAGCGGCTTGAACTCTCCCTGAGTCAGCCGTTCAGAAAGTGTTCATCTTGGCGGCGCCGGTCCGGCATGCCAGACTTGGCGGCAACAAGAGGAGAGCGATCAATGACTAAGGTGCTGGTAACCGGCGGCAGCGGCAAACTAGGCCGCGCCGTGCTGCGCGATCTGGTGGCGCATGGCTACGAAGTGCTCAATATCGACCAGCAGGCGCTCTCCGAGCCGATCTGCCCCACGGTTCGCATCGATCTCACCAATTTCGGCGAAGTCGCCGCCGCCATTCTCGGCGGCATCGACGAGCGCAAGGGCCCGTTCGACGCCGTGGTGCATCTGGCCGCCATTCCCGCGCCGGGCCTTGCCGCCAATGCTCGCACCTTCGCCAACAATGTCACCACCAGCTACAATGTGTTCGAGGCCTGTCGTCTCGCCGGCATCAAGAATGTGGTCTTCGCATCAAGCGAAACCGTGCTGGGCCTGCCCTTCGACAATCCGCCGCCCTATGCCCCGGTCGATGAGGAATACTTCCCGCGCCCGGAAAGCGCCTATTCACTGGGCAAGCTGCTCGACGAAACCATGGCCGCCCAATATTGCCGCTGGGACCCGTCCCTACGCATGGTTGGCCTGCGTTTCTCCAATGTCATGTACCCGGAGGACTACAAGGCCTTCCCCAAATTCGACGCCGATCCGCGCAGCCGCAAATGGAATCTGTGGGGCTATATCGACGCCCGCGACGGCGCCCAGGCCGTCCGCCGCGCCATCCAGGCCGACTTCACTGGTTTTGAAGCCTTCATCATCGCCAATGCCGATACGGTGATGAGCCGCTCCAACATATCACTGCTGGCCGAAGTCTTCCCCAATGTGGAGCAGAAGGGCAATATCGCCACCAACAGCACCTTGCTCAGCATCGAAAAAGCCAAGCGGCTGTTGGGCTATTCCCCGCAATTCAGCTGGCGGAACGAGGTCTGAGGAGGGCACGCTCTCCCCCACCCACCGCATCTCCCTCGGGCCTGACCCGAGGGCCATTCCAAGCACTGCACGAACGGCGAGTGATCCTCGGGTCAAGCCCGAGGAAGGCGCGATGATGGGACAAGCATCTGGCCCCTCCCACCCCCCACACGCCCCGGAGCATCAAAGCCCCGCCTTGACCATCTCCCGAACCTTCACCGCCTTCCCGAAATGATCCAGAGCGTGGGTTTTGATCCACCACTCGGCCGCCTCCATCAATAGTTGCGGATCATCGTTCCGATTGGCAAAAAATGCATAGAATGACAGGCCTACGCCCGGCCCCTTCTTTGCAATCTTGTCATCGCAAACCGCGATTGCTTTGGCTCTCAAGCTGGCCCGCATCTACCCCACCTCAATATGCCCAATCCCCTTGGCCGCAATCTCGGCAAAGCTCTCCTCATACCCCGCATCGGCATAGCGCATCACGCCCAGCGCCGTGTCATTGGTCAGCGCATGCTCCAGCCGCTCATCGCCGCCCGGCGTACCATCGGCCACCACGGTCACCCCCGCCGAGGTCATGTAGCCCGCATACCCGCCCCCGCCCGAATGCACCACGACCAGATCGGCCATGGACGAGCACAACAGCATCGCATCCAGCAGTGGCCAATCGGCGATAGCGTCCGAACCATCCTTCATCCGCTCGGTCATGATATTGGGATGCGCCATCGCCCCGGCGTCGAGATGATCCCGGCTAAACGCCACCGGCCCGGCCAGCGTGCCATCAGTCACCATGGCGTTCACCGCCCGCGCCAAAGCCGTGCGCTCGCCATGCCCCAGCCAGGCGATCCGCGCCGGCAGCCCCTCGAACGGCACGTGCTTCCGCGCCAGCGCGATCCAATTGGTCACGATCTTATTGTCGGGGAACATCTGCAGCAGCTTGTCGTCGATCTTGGCGATATCCTCGGGATCACCCGACAGCGCCATCCAGCGGAACGGCCCGATAGCCCGCGCAAACAGCGGTCGCAGATAAGCCTCGGTGAAAATCTTGATATCGAAGGCATTCTCCACCCCACCAGCCTTGGCATGGGTGCGGATCAGATTGCCATTGTCGAACACTTCGGACCCCGCCTGCTGAAACGCCAGCATGGCCCGCACATGGTCGACAATCGAAGCCCGGCTCGCCGCCATCAGCTGCCCCGGCCCCTCGACCCGCAGACGCTTGACCTCATCGAGCGACATGCCCTTGGGCACATAGCCATAGACCAGATCATGCGCCGAAGTCTGGTCCGTCACGATATCGGGCACGATGCCGCGCCGTGCGATTTCGGGATAAATCTCGGCCGCATTGCCGACCAGCCCGATCGAGGTCGCCCGCTTCTCCGCCACCGCCTTGTCGATCATCGCCAGCGCCGTATCCAAATCCGGCGCAATCTCTTCGAGATACCCGATCTCCTTGCGCTTGCGGGCCCGTTCAGCATCGATATCGAGGCACAGGATCGCCGCCCCCGCCATGCGCCCGGCTAGCGGCTGCGCCCCGCCCATGCCGCCCAGCCCCGCCGTAAGGATGAACCGTCCGGCCAGATCGCCGCCGAAACGGTTCTCGGCAATACGCATGAAAATCTCATATGTGCCCTGGATGACGCCCTGGCTGCCAATATATTGCCAGGCCCCAGCCGTCAGCCCGCCCCAGCAGATCAGCCCCTTCTTTTCCAGCTCGTAAAACACCTCGGCCTTGGCCCATTGCCCCACAATGTTGCAATTGGCCATGATCACCAGCGGCGCCTTGGCATGGGTTTTGAGCAGCCCAATCGGCTTGCCCGATTGGATGATCAGCGTCTGATCCTCATCCATCCTGAGCAATGTTTCGACAATCGCCTTGTGGCTCGCCCAATTGCGCGCCGCCTTGCCCAGCGCCGCATAAACAATCAGCTCATCGGGGTTCTCCCCCACGCTCAGCACATTCTCCAATAGCCGCAGCAGCGCCTCTTGCCGCCACCCCTTGGCGCGCAATTCGGGGCCGCCGGGAATGGGGAAATTGGGGTGGCGGGGATTGGGTGTGGGCATGGATAAAACTCTCGTTTTTAACCGGGTCATTCCCGCGCAGGCGGGAACCTCCGTTTACTTTCTTTGCATCGCCAACAGTGATTCCCGCCTGCGCGGGAATGACACCATGGGCGGCATTACAATTTCGCCGGCAGCGTCCGCACAAACACCACTGCCGCATCAAGCAGCCGTCGCCGCAGTTCATCATCGGCGCAGGTATCGAGCCCCGCCCGCACCCAGCCGCCCATCTGCCGGCCGGACATGATCATCGGCGCGACATCGTCCAGTTTCAGCGCCCATTCATCATTGTCCTTGCCCAGCCGCACCATCAGCCCCACATCGCGGGCGCCGCACAGCATGTGGCCATCGAGCAGCCAGACCAGCCCACCAAACATCGGCTTTTCGCTCAGCCCCGGCCGGTCGCCCAGATCCTCGCGCACCAGTTCCTCAAGCCCGGAATCGCGTGCCATGGCTCAGCCCTTGGCCCCATCAAGCGCATAGCGCGCCAGCTCGATCCCCATCGCCTTCTCAACCGAGGGATAGACCGTCGGGTCGAGCACGGACGAACTCAGCGGAATGACCTTTTTGGGCACATGCAGCACGAAAATCTGCATCCCCTCCTGCAATTGCCCCACGCTCAGCGGTTCGCCCTCGGGGGAGAGCGTGGTGATCACATCGGGGAAAGTGGCAATGCGCGCGCCGTCGCGCCCATCCACCGCCATATATTCGTTCATCACATGCAGCACCGAGCCACACGACAGCGTCACCGCGCCGATATCGAAGGCCTCCTTGGTGTAGAGCACCGCCTTCTTGATGATCTTGCCCTCGACCAGAATAGTGCCGCCCGTGGTCTTGGCGATGGTGTCGATCACCGCCGTCCCGCCCTTGCCCTCGGCCGCAATGATCGCCTCGCCCAGTTTCAGCGCCAGCGAAATCCCGCCCAGGGCCGCGTGTTTCTTGACATAGCTGGCCCGCACCGGATTGCGGCACGAGGCGATAAACCCGCCCGACATGTCCGAAGCCGTGCGCAATATCGGCGACACCTTGGCCGTCGCGCCCTTCACCACCAATTCGATATAGCGGTTCTCGCTGCGATTGCCGCCCACCGCTGTCTGGATCATCGGCTCGGGCGATCCGGCCAGCCCGATACTGCCCATATCCCCGGTCGGATGCGCGCGCACATCGCCCACCGCATCGACCACTTTGGTGCCCAGTACTGCCGAAGGCAGCCAGCCATTGAGCGTTGACGATTTGCCATTCTGCCCGATCATCAACCCGCTGAGCTTTTCCCCCAACGCATCCTGCAGCATGGACACCGCCTTGATGTAATCCACCCCCTGCATTTCCCATGGCGTGGTGGAAGCCGGCGCGCCAATGGCGGCCGCCGTCGCCACCCAGTCATTGGCGTCCAGTTCGTGAATGCTCACCAGTTCGGGCTTGCCGACGCTCACCGCCGCATAGCCCAGCATGCGCCCATGATCAGCCCAGCCGCCCCCGCCAGCGGCATAGACGGAGCCGCCTTTAACAGCCGCCTCGACGTCTTTTTCGGTCAGAATCCGGCCCATTATTCTGTCTCCTGCAATTGCTTGTCGAGCGCGATCACGGCATCCAGCAAAACCTGGGCGCCCAGCGCGATATCTTCCGTCGTCGCAAATTCATCCGGCGCATGGCTGCGGCCATCCACGCATGGCACAAAGATCATCGCCGCCTTGGTGATCCGCGCCATCCATGCCGTGTCATGCCCCGCCCCCGACGCCATCCGCCGATGCCGCGCGCCCGCGCTTTCGCAGGCAGCATCCAGCACGATCAGCAAATCAGGATCGCAAGGCGTCGGCTGATTGTCCGAAACAATGCGCGGCGCCTGCACGCTCACACCGGTCTTGTCGGCAATCGCCGCCACGCCCCTGGCCAGCTCATCAATGAACCGCTCCATATCGTCGCGCAATTCGGCCCGCGCATCGATCAGCATCCGCACCCGCGCCGGCACCACATTGGCCGCATTGGGCGTCATTTCGAATTCGCCCACCGTGGCGGCAAAATGCGTCTCGCCCGAGGCCAGTGCCTTGCCCAATTCCTCAACACCCAGCGCAATCCAGGCCGCCGTGGTCAGCGCATCCTTGCGAGCAGCCATCGGCGTCGTCCCGGCATGGTCCGCCCGCCCCTCGACGATAATCTCGATCCGCGTAATCCCAGCGATGGCTGTTACCACGCCCACATCCAGCTGCTCGTTCTGCAACACCGGCCCCTGCTCGATATGCAGTTCCAGAAACGCCTTGATATCGTCGCGCTGCGCCAGCGCATGGGGCACCCCGCCCACCTGCGCGATGGCCCGCTCCAGCGTCACCCCATCATGCGTCCGCGCCAGCCATTCCGCCGGCCGCGTGCCGCTCATGCCCCGGCTGCCAATGCAGGACACGCCAAAAATCGAGACTTCTTCAGCCAGAAAATCCACCACTTCAAGCGTATGATCGAGCACCACACCCTGATCCCGCAGCGCCCGCGCCACTTCGAGCGCCACCACCACCCCGGCAATGCCATCAAACCGTCCGCCATCAGGCACGGTATCGGAATGGCTGCCAATCATGATGCTGCCGAGTGCCGGGTTTCTGCCCGGCACGACCCCCACGAGATTGCCCGCATGGTCGATCTGGCTGACGGCGCCAGCGGCCTGCATGGCGTGTTCAAGCCAGGCCCGTCCCTCCAGAAACATCGGCGTAAACGCCCGCCGCGTCCAAGGGCGATCCGGCTCGGTGATGGCGGCGAGGGCATCGATATCGGCCGCAATGCGATCAGCGCGGATGGGGGAATTGGGGATCACAGCGAAAGCCCCTCTGGCCGAACAAACCGCCCAACCCCAGGCTCACCCACCGTCACCCCATCAAACACCTGCCGCCCCCGCAGATAGGTCAGCCCCACCGTCCAAGGCAGCTCAATCCCGTTATACGGCGACCAGCCCACCACATTGTGCCCACTCTCGGCCGCGTCATAGACCTTGGGCCGGTCAAACAGCACCGCAATATCGGCATCCTTGCCAGCCGTCAGCGCCCCCTTGCTCCCCAGCCGGAAATGCCGTGCCGGGTTCTCCGCCATCAGCTTGGCCGCCCAGGTCAGGGAAATATCGCGCTCCAGCGCGCCCTTGATAAACAGCGGCACCATCACTTCCAGCCCCGGCACGCCCGAGGCATTGGCCAGCATATCGGGATTGGTCTTGCGGTTTTCCGACCAGCTCACATGATCGGTCGAGACCAGCGTGACATTGCCCGCCCGCACATGCTCCCAGAGCTTTTCGACCTCGACCCGCGGCCGGATCGGCGGATTGATCTTGGCCTTGCCGCCCAGCCGGGCGACGTCATGCTCTTCATCCAGCGTCAGATAATGAATGCAGCATTCGATGGTCGCGTCGAACCCCTGGTCGCGATAGCTGCGCGCAATCTCATAGCCCCGCCCCAGCGAGCAATGCACCACATGCGCCGGACATCCGGTCTGCGCCCCCGTCTCATAAATCTGCAACGAGGCCAGCAATTCGGTCAGCGGCGGCCGGCTCAGCGCATGGGCGCGATAATCAGTGATCCCCAGCGCCTTGACCTTGGCCATGGCCGCGCGCACCGCCTCGTCATCCTCGTTATGCACGCCCGCCGTCAGCCCAGTCGGCGCGATGGCGGCAAAGCATTCCTCCAGCAGTGCCGGAGGAATACGCGGAAACCGCACGGGATCAGTGCCAAAAGTCGAAAACTTGAATGCGGCGACACCCGCCTCGACCTGTTCCAAAATCCGGCTCGCGCCCTCTTCCGGCTTGATCGTGCCATAAAGCGCAAAATCCACCCGCGCCTGCGGGCTGGCATGCGCCACCTTTTTGCGCACTGCCTCGGCCGAGCTGACCAGATTGCCCTCGTCATAGGGCATGTCGACAATCGTGGTCACCCCACCGGCCGCCGCCGAGCGCGTCGACCAGATGAAATCTTCCTGGTCCTTCTGGCTCAGCGAATGGGTCTGCGCATCGATCGCCCCGGGCAGTATAAGCGCCTTGCCCAGCTCATGCCGCTCATGCGCCGACGGCGCCACGCCCTCTCCCACATGCACGATTTTGCCATCGCGCACGGCCACATAGCCATTCTCGATAATGGTGGATGGCAGCACCACTGTGCCGGACAAAACGAGATCGAAATCGGACATTTTTTGCCTCTATTGTTCCAAGCTCACCGGGCCTCCCCTCTCCCCTTGAGGGAGAGGGTGGATGGCGCGCAGCGCCAGACGGGTGAGGGGTTGCCTCCACAAACTGGGCGCATTGAGGGATCGCGGACCCCTCATCCGCCCCTTCGGGGCACCTTCTCCCTCAAGGGGAGAAGGAAGGCAGTGCACAGTCTTCACGCCGCCGCCCTCCCCAATTGCCCAGTGCGCGCCATCAACACCCGCTCCAGCGCCGAGAGCGCGTCGTAAATCAGCACCGCCAGCACGCCCACAATCAGCCCGCCCTGCAGCACGAACGCGGTATTGTTCGACAGCAGCCCCGCAATGATCACCTCGCCCAGCGTGCGCGCCGCCACGGTCGAGCCAATCGTCGCCGTCGCCAGCGAAATCACCGTCGAAAGCCGTATCCCCGCCAGGATCACCGGCAGCGCCAGCGGCAGCTCGACCTTGATCAGCCGCTGCCACCCCGTCATGCCCACGCCTTTGGCCGCGTCGGTCACCGCGGGCGGCAAATTGGTCAGCCCGGTCAGCGTATTCTCGAAAATCGGCAGCAGCCCATAAAGAAACAGTGCCACCAGTGTCGGCGCCGTGCCAAAGCCCAGCATGGGCACGGCCAGCGCCAGCACGGCCACGGGCGGAAAGGTCTGCCCGATATTGGCCAGCGAGCGCGACAGCGGCAAAAACTCCGCGCCAAACGGCCGCGTCACCACAATGGCCAGCCCCACCGCCACGATGGTCGAAGCCAGCGTCGCCGCCGCCACAATCGCGAGGTGGTTCAAGGTCAGATCAAGCAGGCTGCCCTGATTGTAGATGGAAGGCTGGTTGTTCTTGGTGAACAGCCCGAAAAACCCGGTAAAAGTCTCCGGCCGGACGAGGAACACGACCAGCACCAGCAGCGCGATGAACCTGATGATCAGCCCGATTTTCATTGCGGTCGCGCCGCCAGCTTGGCCAATTGCGCCAGCGTTACCTGCCCCACAATCTGCCCATCGCGCCGCACTGGCAGAGAGGGCCGACCCGACCATAGCAATTCGGCATAGGCGTCGCGCAGCGAGGCCCCGGCATCCACCGGCTCGCCAGCGGCTTCCCCCGCCTCGATATGATCGGCCACCTTGGCCAGCGACAGCAGCCGGAATGGCCGCTCGCTGGTGCCGATCAGTTCCGCCACGAAGGGCGTTGCGGGATTGGCGATGATTTCGGCGGGCTTGGCAAATTGCAGCAGCTTGCCCTTGTCCATCACGGCAATCTTGTCGCCCAGATGGATCGCCTCTTCCATGTCATGGGTCACCAGCACGATGGTGGTGCCAAACTTGCGCTGAATGGCCAGCAAATCCTCCTGCGCCTTCGCGCGGATCACCGGATCGAGCGCGCCATAGGGCTCGTCCATCAGCAGGATATTGGGCTCGGCCGCCAGCGCTCGCGCCACGCCGACGCGCTGCTGCTGTCCGCCCGAAAGCTCATTGGGCAGCCGGTCGCGAAACTGGGCCGGATCGAGCTGAAACAGGCTCAGCAATTCATCGACCCGCGCGGCGATCTTCTGCTTGTCCCAGCCCAAGAGCTTGGGCACGGTCGCCACATTCTGCCCCACACTGCGGTGCGGAAACAGCCCATGCCCCTGAATGGCATAGCCAATCCGCCGCCGCAGCTCATAGGCCGGCACCGTGCTGATATCCTCGCCATCGATGCGAATGGACCCCGAGGTCTGCGTCACCAGCTTGTTGATCATCCGCATCAGCGTGGTCTTGCCCGAGCCGGACGTGCCCACAATGACGCAGATACTTCTGGGATCAATCGTCATGGTGACCCGATCGACCACCGCCGTTTCGCCATAGACCTTGGTGATATCGTCGATTTCGATCATGCGCTGCGTCTCCCACGGCTCGTCATTTCCACCAAGGCGTCGAGCACCACCGCCGCAGCAAAAGCCAAAGCCACCGTCGGCACGGCCCCCAGCAGCACCAGGTCCATCGCTGTCTGCCCGATGCCCTGGAACACGAAGACGCCAAAGCCCCCGCCCCCGATCAGCGCGGCAATGGTGGCCAGCCCAATATTCTGCACCAGCACGATGCGGATGCCGGTCAGGATCACCGGAAAGGCCAGCGGCAATTCCACCGAAAACATGCGTTGCGACCCGGTCATCCCCATGCCCTTGGCCGCATCGACCGCTGCGGGCGACACGCTTTGCAGCCCCACCACCGTGTTGGAGACGATAGGCAGCAGCGAATAGGCAAACAGCGCCACCATGGCCGGCGCCACGCCAATGCCCGAAATCCCGATAGCCGAAGCGCCCGGAATATTGGCCGCCACCCAGGCCAGCGGCGCAATCAGCAGCCCGAACAGGGCGATGGATGGAATGGTCTGCACAATATTGAGCACATTGAGTACCGCCGCCCGCAGCGGCTTGACCTTGTAGCAAAGCACGCCGAGCGGCACGCCCACGATGGTGGCAATCGCCACCGAACCAAAGGCCAGCCCCAGATGCGTGCGCGCCTCGGCCCAGAAGGCGGGCGCCCGGGTGGCATATTCCTTGAGCATGGAGAGGTCGTTCCACGCCCCGCTCCACAGCAGCGCGCCAATGGCGACAGCGACCACGAACAGGATCGCCAGCCGCACCCATGGCTTGAACCGCAACCGCGTCAGCGCATCGGCCACCATCAGCGCAAAGGCAAACACCAGCAGCCAGAACCCGGCCCCCGGCGACACGCGCGCAAAGGTATTATCCGGCGGCGTCAGATAGCTTCCCGACCAGCCGATCAGAATGGCGAGCACGCCGAGCACGACAAATCCGGCGATCAATTTGACCAGCGTCGGAAAGCGCAGCAGCGCAACAATGAAACCGGCCAGCAGCACACCAATCAGCACGCCCGATGGCAGTGCCGGCAGCGCATCCAGCAGCGAGCGCGGTTCGCCCAGCACAATGCGATTGGCCCGGAACAAGGCAAAAGGCAAAGCCGCCCCCGCCGCTGCAATCAAGGCAATCAGTACGCCCAGCTTGTCGAGCGCCAACCAGGCGGGGCGCGTCGCTATCGAAGATGTTTCGGCGATGCTCATGCTGGCTCCAACTCTGCGCGATGTGGAGAGACCCCACCCTAGCCCTCCCCACAAGGGGGAGGGAACGCCACCGAGCATGGCGATAGGCTGGATGATAGCGAGACACGATCAGTCTCCCGCCCCTTGTGGGGAGGGGTTAGGGGTGGGAGCAACGAGAGCCCCACCCCATCAGTCATCAATCCAGAAAGCCACCCTTGGTCAGGTAGTCGGTCGCGACGGCAGCTGCCGCCTCGCCGCCCACCTGCACGCGGCCATTGAGTTCCTGCAGCACTTCGAGCGTCAGGCCAGCGAAGACCGGCTTCAGCAGCTCTTCGATTTCGGGATGCTCCTGCAGCACGACCTCACGGATGATCGGAGCGGGCTGGTAAACCGGCTGCACGCCCTTGTCGTCCTCAAGCACTTTCAGGCCCGAAGGTGCAATGCCGCCATCGGTGCCATAGACCATGGCGGCATTGACGCCATTGGTCTGTTGCGCGGCAGCAGCAATGGTCGCGGCCGTATCACCACCCGACAGCGTCACCAACTGATCGGGCTTCAGCGTAAAGCCATAGACTTCCTGGAACTTCGGCAAAGCTGCCGGCGAGTTCACGAACTCGGCCGATGCCGCCAGTTTCACCTCGCCACCGCCCGCAACCCAGGCGCCAAATTCGCTGAATGTCACCAGCTTATTGGCGTCGGCCACGTCGGCCCGCAGGGCCACGGCCCAGGTATTGTTGGCCGGCGAAGGCGTCAGCCAGACGATCTTGTTGGCGTCGTAATCAAGCTTGGCTGCCTCGGCGTAGGCGCTTTCGGCATTGTTCCAGAGCGGGTCATCGGCCTTGTCGAAGAAGAAGGCCGCATTGCCGGTATATTCGGGATAGATGTCGATTTCCCCGGCAATGATCGCCTCGCGCACGATGGGCGTGCCGCCGAGCTGGATGCGGTCGGTGACCGGAATGTCGTTGGCTTCAAGCACCTGCTTGATGATGTTGCCGAGCACCCCGCCCTCGGTGTCGATCTTGGAGGAAACGACGACCTGGGCATTGGCTGCGGTCACCGAAATGGCCAGCGCAGCGACGGCGCTGAGAAGCGTGGATTTGAGGCGCATTGGTTTCTCCGTTTTCTCCGGGCCACTGGCCCGGCTGTCCCTAACCTAACGTCTTGTTCGAATTGAGCGAGGCCGCAATTGCTAGGCGATGGGCCCCAGTGCGAAAAACTCGTCCAACTCCATAATCGCCGAGTGAGAAATTAGTTCGTTCATCAACTCGTCAGAGGCCAAAGCGTCTTCGATGGCCTCGACCTCGGCCGATAGCGGGCGATCCTGCCAATATGTGTCAGCATGCCGGCGCACCAGTGAGTAGATGATGCCCGGAACATTGCCGGGAGTGTCGCCCGAAATGTCCATGGCCTGCGCCGCCAGCATGGCCTCAAGCGCCGCCAGCCGCCGCAAAGCCAGCACCTGCCGCTCCAGCCGCTCGACGACGAGCGGCAGGAATGTCGCTTCGTCTTCAATTCCGCCGGCCACCACCATGGAATTGGCTGAGATCGGATTGGTCATGGTCAGCACGCGTGCAAACAGCTCGCCCGCCAGCTTGATGATCGGTCCGAACCCGGTGGCAATGGCGCCCGGTTGCACCAGGTTCACCGGCAGATCACGCCGCTGGCCATTGCCCAGCAGCACGCAGCGGTTGAACGAGTTGCGCGCAATATGGGCCAGGCCCAGCTGCGCGGTCTGCAAAAACACCGTGACATCGAGCGGCAGCGAGCCGCCCGAAGTCAACACCTGCCCGCCCGCCACCACCGGATTGTCATCCGTGCGCCCGGTCGCCGCCAACAATATCTTGCCCGCCGCCACCAGCGTTTCGTAGCCCGTGGCAAATACTTGGCTCATCATGCGCAGGCTGAGCGGGTCCTGAATATGGGTGGCATTGGGCCAGTCCCAGCCCTTGGCGTTGAAATAGAGCCAGGCGCCAATCCCCGCCTCGCGTTCGGTGCCGACATGGGCCACTGCCTTCCAAGGGTCTCGCGAGGCGCCCAGCGCCCCCGCCGTGGTCAGCCCCGTCGCCAGCATCACCCGCACCGCTGCCGCCGCATCGCGGATCGCCGCGGCAGCCGCCGCATAACCCACCGCATTGGTCGAAATCGAGGCCAAGCTATCCCTTGGCGCGAGGCGAAACGGCTTGAGCCCCGCTGCCGTCAGTGCGGTTTCCGCCGGCTGGCGGCGACCATCGAACATGGCCTCGCCCGCCCCGGTCAGAACCGCCCCGATCTGCCCCATCAGCCCGATATCGGCGCAGCCGATCGATCCCGTCCGCCGCACCACTGGCACCACATCGGCCGAGAGCAGAGCCAGATAGGCCTCCACCAGATCGGTGGTGCAGCCCACCCGTCCGGTCAGCGCCATATTGACGCGAATGGCCATGGCCGTGCGCACAATCTCGCTGGAAAAGGCATCGCCCGTGCCGAAGTGATGCGCCCGCACCAGCCCCATATTGAATGTGTCGAGCTGGTCAGGCGTCCACTCGACATCCTTCATGGCCCCAACGCCGGTGGTCGAGCCATAAACCGGCTGCCCCGCAGCAATGGCCTCCTCGACCACTTCGCGCGCCTGCGCCACCCGCACCAGCGCCTCGGGATCGGCCACGAGCCGCGCCTTGCGCGTCCCGATCCGGGCAATATCGGCAAAGCTCAGCGGCTTGCCGCTGAGGGTGATGGGATGGGCCTGCATGGTCATTGCCAGATCGTTCATAATCAACACGCTATTGGATCGCGCCCAGGGATGGGATATCCCAAATGCTGAACAGGCTATGCGGTTTTTCTAAGCATGGACCGGGCCTGCTTAGATGGTGAGCATATGGATACGGCAAGCCTGATCGCCATGGACCTGGTTCTGCGCACGCGCAGCCTGCGCGGGGCCGCACGCCTGTTGAACCGCCCCACCTCCACCATTGCCGCAGCCATCGCCCGGGTCGAGGCCGAAATCTCGGTGCGACTGGTGGAAAAGGCCGGCTCGGGCCTCGTCGCCAGTCTCGAAGCCATTCGGCTGGAGCCCCAAATCGCCGATGCCGCGCAACTGGCCCGGCAGATCACCCCCGATCGCGCCATCAAATTCGAAGCGCTGGAGCGGTTCGGACAAGTCGTGGCACAGGGCAGCATCCGCCGCGCCGCCCGCGCTTTGGGCATGGGCCAGCCGCAATTGACGCGCCAGGTCACCCATCTCGAAGCCTTGCTCGGCGTATCGCTCCTGGCGCGCAGCAGCGCCGGCTCCTCCGTCACCGAGCAAGGCGCGACCCTGGCCGCCACCGCCGAGCATTTACTGGCCACCTGGCGCAACATCTCCCGCGCCGCCGAAGAACGCTTCCGCAAAACCGCCGCCACCGCCCGGTTGGGTTCGATCATCCCTCTCGGCTATGAAAGCGAGATCGCCCGCATCCTTGCCAATCTGGCCGCCCGCTGGCTCGATGAGCATCCCCGCGCGCCGCTCTTTGTCAGCTCCACCACGGCCGAGGACCTGTTGGCCGGCCTCAAGAAGGGCCTGTTCGATGCCGCCTTTCTCGATATCGACCACCTCCCGGCCGATCTCGACGGGCGCATTGTCAGCACTACGCCCCTGGCCGTGGTCAGCTCCCAGCCCGCCGGCACAATTGCCGACGCGCTCCTATCGAGCCCACTGGCCGTGCCCAGCGCCCGCAGCGGGTTGCGCCACCGCATCAATCGCGTGCTCGACGACCATCTGAGCGATACCGAGCGCAACGCCATGCGCCTGATCGAAATCGACTCGATCCCGGTCATTCTCAATCTGGTGCTCCATCACGGCTTCGTCTCCGTGCTGCCGCAGGCCTCCGTCGCCCGCATTCGCGGCGATCTGACGCAAGTGCCCCTGCCCGCCCGTTACGACATGGCCTTCCAGCTGTGCTGGCCGCGCGGCAATGCCACAATTGCCCAGGCGATCCTCTCCACCATCGCGCGAGCCGCGCCCGAAAGTCTCATTGCCAATAGCGCTCAACGCGATACTCATCGCTAGATTGGAGCCTATTACCGTGCAGACTCAATTGACCGACCACCCCTACCGCACTGCCATCATGGACGAGGTGCATGCCCGCCCCGTCGAGATCATCGAAGCGGAGTGCCGCATTCGGCGGCTGGTCTTCGTCATGCCCTCCGAAGCCGGCGCCATGATGCGCGTGTTTCATCGCTTCGAGCAATTCTGCCGCGATGCCGGCGTCGCCGTGCCCGGCCCCAGCAGCCGCCAGCACAGTTTCGATACCGCTGAGCGCCACGTCACCTGGGAATTTCATACCGAATTCGTCACCATCACCTGGCGCAGCGCCCTCAAGGACAAGCAGAATTATCCTGATGACCTCGGCCTTTCCGCCATGGAGGATGGTCTTTTGATCGGGGCCACCCGCATCGACGTCATCGCCGGCAAGACCGTGCCCGAAGCCCTGCTCCCCGCCTTCTCGCTGCCCAGCCTGTGCGTCGCGGATGTCGAAAGCGGCAAGGCCCAGGTGGCGACCGATTTCGTGCCCGATGCCGACAAGTTCACCCGCTTCGAGTTTGCCGCCGGGGGCTTGTCGGTCCTGCGCCGCTCGATCATCATCCGCCGCCTGCTCGAGGTCGAAACCTACCGCACCATGGCCCTGCTCGGCCTGCCGTTGGCCCGCGAAGTCTCCCCCGCTTTGCGCGCCACCGAGATCGAGCTGACCGAATTGATGGAAAGCCTGTCCGAAGCCACCACCTCGGAAACCGTCCAGACCGCGCTGATCGCGCTCGACGCCCTTTCGGTTCGTTCCGGCCAGCTTTCCGAACGGCTGGGCTATCGCTTTGCCGCTTGCCACGCCTATGGCGATATCCTGCGCACGCGCCTGGCCGGCCTGCGCGAAAGCTCGACCGCTTTTGGCTCCAGCCTCACCCATTATATTGGCAATCGCGTCGATCCGGGCCTCTCCACCCTTGCCGCTATGGAAAAGCGGCTGGCGGTGATGTCGAGCAAGATCGAGCGCGCCATCAGCCTGCTCAATGTCCGCATCGGCGTCGACATGCAGCAGCAGAACAATGCCGTGCTCGACAATATCGCCCAAACCGCCCGCAGCCAGTTCTACTTGCAACGGACGGTGGAGGGCCTCTCCACCATCGCCATCAGCTATTACCTGCTGGGCATCCTCAGCTACATGCTGGCCGGCCCCCTGGAGGAGTTCCACTTCAACAAAGTCATGACCCTCTCCATCGCCGCGCCCTTCGTGGTGCTGGTGGTCTGGCTCATGGCCCGCAGCGTGCGAAAGGCGCACACTGTTAAGTGATCAATTAAGCATTGTGACAGGGCAGAGCCAATACTAAAGTGATCACTTAACCGGAGTGATCACCATGGCCCGTCTCTTGATGCAGATCCTGGAAGCCCGCAAACGCCTCTGGGTAGTGCGGCTCGAGCGCCTGGCTGCCTATCTGGCGAAGAGTTCCCAGTAGGGCTCACGCAGCGTTGCCAGGTGTTTTCCGCGGACGCGGTGGGTGGGGAATAGGAGCCCCTACTTCATCCAAAACATCGGCACGAGATCCACCGACAGCGGCTCATTCTTCTCATTGGTCGCCATCACATCGGCCATATGAGCCCACCACCGCTTCATCACCTCGGTGCCCGGCAGATCACCCATCGTATGGTCCACCCGCCGCCACAGCACGCCGAACAGGATATTGGTCTCTTCGTCCAGATGGATCGAATAGTCCTTCACCCCCGCCGCGTGCAGCAGTTCGACCAGTTCGGGAAAAATCTCGTCATGGCGCTTCTTGTACTCCGCCGCCATGCCGGGATTGAGCTGCATCTTGAACGCATGCTTTTCGTAGCCGCCATCCGCAATCATGCGCGCTGCCTCCACATTCTGAACAGGATGGGCAGCGCGATCACCGTGATCAGCAGCCCGCCGATAAAGATCGACATGACGATCCCCGGCACATTGAGCAGCCCGAGCCCAAAGGTCACCAGCCCCATGATCAGCGCCGCCAACACGACGCCGACAATCGAGCCCGCCCCGCCCAGGATCGACACCCCGCCCAGCACCACCATGGTAATCGCCTCAAGCTCGAACCCCTGCGCAATCGAGGGCCGCGTCGAGCCCAGTCGCGCCGTCAGCAGCACAGCAGCAATACCGCTCATCAGCCCCGTCAGGCAAAACAGGATGAACTTGATACGATCGACCCGCACGCCGGAGAATTGCGCCGCGACATCATTATTGCCGATGGCGAACACCCGCCGACCGAAATTGGTGCGGTGCAACAGCACGAAATAGATCACCGCAAACACCAGGAACAGCACCAGTTCAAACGAGATCACCCACCACACATAGCCCTGCCCGAACCAGCCAAAGCTGGCCGGATAATTGCCGAAGCTCTTGTCGCCCAGGATGATGTAGGAAATGCCGCGGAACAGGCTCATCGTGCCGATCGTGACCACGATGGAGGGCAGTTTCAGCCCCGTCACCAGAAAGCCGTTAAACGCCCCGCAGAGCAGCCCCACGCCCACGCCAACCGCCACCAGCACCGACGTATCGGCACCATATTGCAGCGCCAGCCCCATCATGGTGGAGGCCAGCGCGATGATCGCCGCCACCGACAGATCGATCTCCCCCGAAATGATCAACAGCGCCATGGCCAGCGCAATCAGCGCCTTCTCGGTGAAGTTGAACGTCAGGTCGCTCAGGCTCCACTCGTTGAGGAAATAGGGCGAGGAGTAAGAATTGAAGATGAAGATTGCCACCGCCACGAGAACCAGCAGGCTCTCCCAGCTCAACAGCGTCGACTTCAGCGGATTATCCAGCCGATTGGGCAGTTGACGCCCGGCTTTTACGTCAGACATGGGCGACCTCCGCCGTCTTCAAAATCACGCGGCCCTTGCGCCGTTCGCCCCGCGCATTGAGGATCACCGCCAGCAGGATCGCTGTGCCGGAAATGGCCATCTGCCAGAACGGGGAAATATTGATCACCGGCAGCGCATTGTTGATCACGCCCAGGAATAAGGCCCCGAGCAGCGCCCCGGCCACCGTGCCGATACCGCCGGCAATCGAAATGCCCCCGATCACGCAGGCCGCCACAATGGTCAGCTCATACCCGCTCGCCACCTGCACCGAAGCGATCACATAGCGCGAAATCCAGAGATAACCGCACAGGCCCGACACCGCCCCCGCCAGCACGAAAGCCATGAATTTGGTCAGCCCGACATTGATGCCGGTATAGACCGAGGCCGTCGGATTAACCCCGATGGCATAGAGCGAGCGCCCCAGCGGCGTGCGCGTCATCAGCAGGAAAAACAGGATAGCGACCACAATGGCGATCCAACTCAACACCGGCAGCCCCAGCACCACGGCCCGCTGCAGCCCGATAAAGTCCGGGCTCATCTGTGCCGCATTGACCCAGGCGCCGCCCGAAATCACGAACACCAGCCCACGGAAAATGGTCAGCGTGCCCAGCGTCACCACGATGGGCGGAATATTGAGCTTCCACACCAGCACGCCATTGAACGCACCCAGCAGGCCCCCGATCACCACGCAGAGCGCCATGATCAGCGGAATGGGAATGGCCGGATAGGCCGCGTTCAGCATGGCCGCGATCATCCCGGTCAGCGCCAGATTGGCCGCCATGGACAGATCAATCGACCGCGTCAGGATCACCGCCATCTGGCCGAGCGCCAGCATCATCAGGATCGATGTGTCGTTGAAAATGGTCAGCAGGTTCCCCGGCTGGGAAAAGCGCGGGAAGCGCAGCGTCACCAGGATGATGACGGCGATAATGGCCAGGCCCAGCCAGATTTCACGATGTTTGGCGAGCGACTTCATGCTGCGGCTTCCTCGGCGATACCGGCGGCCAGGCGCACCAGCGTTTCGGGGGCCAGCCCCTTATTGTCCAATGTGTCCACGATCCGCCCTTCGCGCATCACCACGATCCGGTCGCTCATGCCCATCACTTCGGGCAGTTCGGACGACACCATGATCACGCTCAGCCCCTGCGCCACCAGCTCAGCCATAAAGCCATGCACCGCGGCCTTGGAGCCGATATCGATACCCTTGGTGGGCTCATCCAGAATGATCACCTTGGGGAGCGTCGCCAGCCATTTGGCGATCACCACTTTCTGCTGATTGCCGCCCGACAGGGTCGATACGTTCTGGCTCAGCGAGGACGCCCGCAGGTCGAGCCGCTCGGTATAGGTCCGCGCCAGCTTGAATTCCTCGGCCATGCGCAAAAAGCCCGATTTCGAGGTCTTTTGCAGCGAGGGCAGCGAGACATTCATGAAAATCGGTTCGCCCGTAATCACACCCTGCTTGCCGCGTTCCTCGGGCACATAGACAATACCCGCCTCCACCGCATCGGCCGGCGATTTCGGATTGATCACCGCCCCATCCAGCACCAGCGCGCCATGCGAAGGCCGCGTCATGCCGAACACCGCCTGCATCACTTCGCTGCGCCCCGCGCCCACCAGCCCGTAAAAGCCCAGAATTTCGCCCTTGCGCACGGCAAAGGAAATATCGGCAAATTCGGTCGGGTGGCTCAGCCCCTTGGCCTCAAGTACCACAGGACCAATCTCGGCCTTGCGCTCGGGGAAAATGTGATCGACCGAGCGGCCCACCATCAGCTTGACGATATCGCTCTGCTTGGTGTCCTTGATCAGCCCCTTGCCCACCTGCTCGCCATCGCGGAACACGGTGAAGCGGTCGGCAATGCGGTAGATTTCATCGAATTTGTGCGAGATGAACAGGATCGCCTTGCCATCCTGCTTGAGCAGATCGATCAGCACGTAAAGCTCTTCGATCTCCTTCTGGCTCAGCGCCGCAGTCGGCTCATCCATGATCACGACCTGCGCATCAATGGACAGCGCCCGCGCCACCGCGACCAGATGTTTTTTGGCGATACCCAATTCCTTGAGCTTGATATCGGGGTCGATCCCGGCGGCCATGGAGTCCAGGGTCTTGCGCGATTCAGCGCGCATGGTCTTCCAGTCGATCATGCCGAAGCGGTTGCGCGGGGCATGGCCGAGATAGATGTTTTCAGCCACCGTCAGCTCGTCAAACAGCACGGTTTCCTGATGGATCGCCGTGACGCCCGCTTCGAAAGCCGAATGCGCGGTGGGCAGGCTCAGCGCCTTGCCGGATACCGTGATCTGGCCTTCGTCGGGCTGATAAATCCCGGTCATGATCTTGACCAGCGTCGACTTGCCCGCCCCGTTTTCGCCGATCAGCGCGGTCACCTGGCCGGGATACAGCTCCAGCGATACATTATGCAGCGCCCGCACGCCGGGAAACGTCTTGGTGATACCGGCGAGAGTGAGGATGGGGTCGGTCATTGCTATTCCTTCGCGTAGCGCTTGAGCTAGCCACGCGCTCTGATCTGGCTCCCTCTCCCTTTGGGGGAGAGGGTTGGGGTGAGGGGGCCTTCCTGCTTGAGCGGAAAGGCCCCCTCACCCGACGTTTCACGTCGACCTCTCCCCCACGGGGGAGAGGTGAAGTCAGATCAATAGATCTTCGAAAACTCTTCGATATTGGCCTTGTTGAACTCGAACGGCGCGGCCATGGCGGCCGAGTTGGTGTCGTCCAGGGTCACTTCGCCAACACGACCGATCGAGAACACGGCGCCTGGCTTGGCTTCTTCGCCCTTGATCAGGTCATTGGCGAGATAAATGGCCGAGTAACCCAGATCGATCGGGTTCCACAAAGCCACAGCCTGGCTCGCGCCATTGTCGATGAACTGCTTGAACTCGCTTGGCAGAGCCAGGCCGGTTACATTGATCTTGCCGATCAGGTTCTGGTCGGTCACCACCTGGGCGGCAGCCACAACGCCGACCGTGGTCGGGGCAATGATGGCCTTGAGGTTGGGGTAGGATGCGATCAGGCCCTTGGCTTCGTCGGTCGATTTCACCGAGTCATCGTCGCCATAGACGGTTGCCACCAGATTGATATTGGGGAACTTCTCGGGCAGCACGGCCTTGGCGGCTTCGATCCAGGCATTCTGGTTGGTCGCGGTCGAGGCGGCCGACAGGATCGCCACGTCGCCACCTTCAGGCAGATAGTCCGCCGCTAGCTTGATGATGGTTTCGCCGATCAGATTGGTGTCGGACGGGTTGAGGTGGATCTGGCGGCCGGCTTCGGCAACGCCAGAGTCAAACGAGATCACCTTGATGCCGCGCTGCATGGCGCGCTGCAGAGCCGGCACCAGAGCGTCCGGGTCATTGGCCGAGATGGCGATGGCGTCGACCTGCTGGGCGATCAGCGAGTTGACGACTTCGATCTGGGCTTCGGCGGTTGCAGCGGTCGGGCCGGTATAGATGACCTCGATATCGCCCAGTTCGGTGGCCGCTTCCTGTGCGCCCTTATTGGCGGCGTCGAAGAAGCCGTTGCCCAGCGATTTGACGACCAGCGCGATGCGGGTCTGGGCGAAAGCGGGGCTGGCGAGCAGCACAGCAACAGCAGTCGTCGCAGCCAGTACTTTTAGCAGTTTCATTTTATTCCCTCCCTGGGACGTTTGGTCTTACGATCTGGCTCAGGCCACCGTCGATTGACGGCCAGCCTCAGCACTGGTTTCCACGACGATGAGCCGCACGCCTGCCGTTTCCAGCATTTGGCGATCTGCGTCGCGGATGCCGCTGTCGGTGATGACAGTGGCTATTCGGTCGAGCCCACACAGAATGAGGCTCGATCTGCCCGAAAACTTGGATGAATCAGCCAGCACGATCAGCTCATCCGCCTGGCCGATCAGGCCCAGTTCGGATTGAACGATCATCGGATCGGCTTCCATCAGGCCATGCTGGCCGATGCCCTGGCAGCCGATAAACATGCGCTTGGCGTAAAAATGCGAGGCCACCACGCCGCCAAAGGGCGACAGGATGACATTCTGCTCGCGATAGATGGTGCCACCGGGAATAACCACGGAATTGCGGGAATTCTGGATCAGGAATTCGGCAATGACGAAGCTATTGGTGAACACGCTCAGCCGCCGCGCCGTCAGGTGATGCACCATCTGGTAGGTCGTGGTGCCGCCATTGATGATGATCGGCTCGCCATCCTTGCACAGCTCGGTCGCAGCGCGGGCTATGGCGCGCTTGGCGGTCATGTTGATCGTTTCGTTCACCGAGAAGGGCCGGCCCATCAGCCCGCCCTGTTCAGGCGGATTGACCGCTTCGGCCCCGCCGCGCACCCGGCGCAGCTGGCCTTGCACATGCAGCGCCGCAATGTCCCGGCGGATTGTCGCTTCCGAGGTGCCGGTCATATCCACCAGTTCGGTGACGGTCGCGACCGGCCGGGCCTGAACGGCGGCCAGAATGACCCTGTGGCGTTCGGTTTCGTGCAAATGACTTCTCCCTGGGTCTTTGAGTTTCATCAAAACCAATCAGTGTCAATCATGATTTTGCCATCACCGATCAGTATCAACGAAATCTGATCGCTGATGATTGTTTCTGATTGACAGCTTGACGAGAACTATGGCCATGTCCGGCCAACTTTCCACTATCCAACTCTCTGGGAGGAGTATCATGTCCACCACCGCGCCCAAGCGCCTTGCGAACCTTTGGGATGACGCCAAGGCCGCCTCGATGAGCGAGCCCGAGCGCCTTGTTTACCGCTCCAATCTGCTCGGATCGGACAAGCGCGTCACCAATTACGGCGGCGGCAATACCTCCTCCAAGATTTTCCAGAAGGACCCGCTGACCGGTCAGGACGTTGAAGTTCTGTGGGTCAAAGGTTCGGGCGGCGATAGCGCCTCGATCAAGCTCGATGGCTTTTCGACCCTCTATATGGACAAACTGCGGGCCCTGAAGGGCCTCTATCGCGGCCTCGAACATGAAGACGAAATGGTGGGCTATCTCCCCCACGCCACGTTCAATTTGAACCCGCGCGCTGCTTCGATCGACACCCCGTTGCACGCCTATGTGAACCGCCCCTTTGTCGATCACATGCACCCGGACGCGATCATTGCCATTGCGGCATCCAAGAATTCCAAGGAACTGACAAGCCAAATTTTCGGCGACACCATCGGCTGGCTGCCTTGGAAAAAGCCCGGCTTCGAGCTGGGTCTGTGGCTCGGAAAATTCTGCGAAGAAAACCCCAATGCCAAGGGCCTGATCCTTGAATCGCATGGCCTGTTCACCTGGGGCGATACGCCCAAGGAATGCTACGAAACCACGATCGGCATCATCAACCAAGCCATCGAATGGTTCGAGCAGCAGACCGAAGGCAAGACCATTTTTGGTGGCGAAGCCGTCAAATCTCTGCCCGCCGCTGACCGCCGCGCCATCGCCGCCAAGCTGATGCCGAAAATTCGCGGCCTCATCTCGGAAGACAGCCACAAGCTGGGCCATTTCGACGACAGCGATGCCGTGCTGGAATTCGTCAATTCCAACAACCTGCGCCCACTTGCCGCTCTGGGCACCTCCTGCCCCGACCATTTCCTGCGCACCAAAATCCGTCCGCTGGTGATCGAATTCGATCCGGCCAATCCCGATGTGGATGCCGTGATCGCCAAGATTCCTGAGGACATCGCCGCCTATCGCGTCGATTACCAGGCCTATTACGACCGCTGCAAACACGACAATTCGCCCGCCGTGCGCGACCCGAATGCCGTGGTTTACCTGATGCCGGGCGTGGGCATGTTCACCTTCGCCAAGGACAAGGCCACCGCCCGCATTTCCGGCGAGTTCTATGTCAACGCCATCAATGTGATGCGCGGCGCCTCGACCGTGTCCACCTATGTCGGCCTGCCCGAGCAGGAAGCCTTCGACATCGAATATTGGCTGCTTGAGGAGGCCAAGCTGGCCCGCATGCCCAAGCCGAAGTCCCTAGCCGGCCAGATCGCTTTGGTCACCGGCGGCGCCGGCGGCATTGGCAAGGCCACGGCCATCCGCCTGCTGCGCGAAGGCGCCTGCGTCGTTCTCGCCGATATCGACGAGACTGCGCTGGCCAATGCCACCGAAGAGCTGGGCAAGGCATTCGGCGCTGATTTCGTTCGCCCCGTCATCGTCAACGTCACCAAGGAAGAAGCCGTCATTTCAGGCTTTGCCCATGCCGTAGTCGAATTCGGTGGCCTCGACATTCTGGTCTCCAATGCCGGTCTGGCCTCCTCGGCCCCCATCGAAGAGACCACGCTCGAACTCTGGAACAAGAACATGGACATCCTGTCCACGGGCTATTTCCTGGTGAGCCGCGAAGCCTTCCGCCTGTTCCGCAAGCAGAAGATCGGCGGCAATGTGGTGTTCGTCGCCTCCAAGAACGGTCTGGCCGCTTCCCCCAACGCTTCGGCCTATTGCACCGCCAAGGCTGCTGAAATCCACCTCGCCCGGTGCCTGGCCCTTGAAGGCGCGGCCGAGCAGATCCGCGTCAACACCGTCAATCCAGACGCCGTGCTGCGCGGCTCCAAAATCTGGGCCGGCGAATGGCTCGAGCAGCGCGCTTCGACCTACAAGACCGACAAGGAGGGCCTTGAGGACATGTATCGCGAGCGCTCCTTGCTCAAGCGCTCCGTGTTCCCCGAGGACATTGCCGAAGCCATCTACTTCTTCGCCTCGGACGCCTCGGCCAAGTCCACCGGCAACATCATCAATGTCGACGCGGGCAACGCCCAGTCGTTCACGCGGTAAGTTCAGCGGGTGGGGCCTAAGACCCCCACCCCGGCCCTCCCCTCAAGGGGGAGGGAGCGCCAACACAGCACACTGAGTTAGCGGCCCCATTGCATCCCTCCCCCTTGAGGGGAGGGACCGAGGGTGGGGGTCGCGTAGGGAGGCACACATATGACCGATCACATCATCGACCCATCCATCATCGAGGCAGAAAACGCCGATCGCGTGGATGATCTGCATGCCGACTACGA
The DNA here is from genome assembly GCF_030159855.1 of Devosia yakushimensis. Classification (NCBI taxonomy): domain Bacteria; kingdom Pseudomonadati; phylum Pseudomonadota; class Alphaproteobacteria; order Hyphomicrobiales; family Devosiaceae; genus Devosia; species Devosia yakushimensis. The sequence continues at coordinate 2,351,039 of NZ_BSNG01000001.1, forward strand.
AAGCCTGGGCGAGCGGCTCGACCGGCGCGGCATTGATATCGACTCCATCAAGGCCAAGGTTGCCGAATTCAACGTGGCCGTTCCCTCCTGGGGTGTCGGCACCGGTGGCACCCGCTTTGCCCGCTTCCCCGGACTGGGCGAGCCGCGCGACATTTTCGACAAGATCGAGGATTGCGCTGTTATCGCCCAGCTGACCCAGGCCACCAGCACGGTTTCGCTGCATATCCCGTGGGACAAGGCTGATCCCAATCGTCTCAAGCAAGCCGCGTCGCGTTTCAGCCTGGGCTTTGACGCGATGAATTCGAACACCTTCTCGGACGCAAGGGGCCAGCTGCAGTCCTACAAGTTCGGCTCGCTCTCATCCACCGATGCCGGCACTCGTAACCAGGCCATCGAGCACAATCTTGAATGCATCGAAATCGGCAAGACCATCGGCTCCAAGGCCCTGACGGTGTGGATCGGCGATGGCTCGAACTTCCCCGGCCAGACCAATTTCGCCACCCAGTTCGAGCATTACCTGGACTCGATGAAGGCGGTCTATGCCGAACTGCCCGATGACTGGCGCATTTATACCGAACACAAGATGTATGAGCCGGCCTTCTATTCGACGGTCGTGCAGGATTGGGGCACCAATTACATCATCGCCAAGGAGCTGGGCGAGAAGGCGTTCTGCCTGGTCGACCTCGGCCACCACGCGCCAAACGTGAATATCGAGATGATCGTCTCCCGCCTGGCCCAGTTCGGCAAGCTCGGTGGCTTCCATTTCAATGACAGCAAATATGGCGACGACGACCTCGACGCCGGCGCCATCGATCCCTACCGCCTGTTCCTCGTCTTCAACGAGCTGGTCGATGCCGAAGCGCGCTACAAGGATTTCCATCCCGCGCACATGCTCGATCAATCGCACAATGTGACCGATCCGATAGAGTCGCTGATGCTGTCGGCTTCGGACGTGCAGCGCGCCTATGCGCAGGCCCTGCTGGTGGACCGCAAGGGCCTCAAGGATGCCCAGCAATCCAACGACGCCCTCGCCGCCACTCAGGCCCTGCGCCTCGCCTACCGCACTGATGTGGAGCCCATCCTGGCCATGGCCCGGCTCGAAAAAGGCGGCGCCATCGATCTGCTCGGCACCTACCGCGCCGCCGGCTACCGCGCCAAAGTTGCCGAAATCCGCCCGGCGGTTGAAGGCGGCTCGGGCGGCATCGTCTAAGGCATCACGCACTGAAAGCAGCAGAGGCCCGGCAGCAATGCCGGGCCTTTTTCACTCCCGCATAAACGCCGTCAAGGGCAGCAGCCAATCCCGAAAAGCCTTTATTTTAGGAGAGTTTCGCCGCGCTTCTGGATAAACCAGATGATAGGCATGCCCATCGCTGGCCAATAGATCAAACGGCTGCATCAACCGCCCGGCCGCAATGTCGTCGGTATAGAAAGCCGGGGTCAACATGGCCACGCCCCGTCCGGCAATCGCTGCCGCCGCCTCCAGATTCTGCGCCCCCAGCCGGCTGATCGGCCGTTTCTCGAACGAGTAATCGGGCACACCCGCCTGTTCGAACCAGATGCTGAACCATGGATCATCGGCATCCACCATAGGCAGTTTCAGCAGGTCCGCAGGCTGCTTTATGCCGCCAATGCTCTCGGCCAGTTTGGGGCTCAGCATGGGCGCAAAATCGGCCATCAGCAGCTTATGCCCGATCAATCCCGGCGCGACAGTCTTGCCGCCCCGGATGGCCACATCGAACTCTTCAGAGGCAAAATCAATCACGCGCGGCGCGCTTTCCAGCCGTACCGCCAGTTCGGGATGCTCCACCTGAAACGAGCCCAGATTCTGCACCAGGAAATGGCTGGCAAAAGTGGGCACCGAGGAAATGCTGAGCGTGCCTTCGACCCGGTTATGCGTGCTGACAAAGGCATTGCGCAGCATATCAAACGCCGCGCTCACCTCTGGCGCCAGCCGCGCCCCGGCCTCGGTCAGCATGATCTGCCGGGGCTTGCGCAGGAAGAGCGGCGTGCCGACGCGCTCCTCCAAAATCTTGATCTGATAGCTCACCGCCGCTTGTGTCATGCCCAGCTCGCCCGCGGCGCGGGTGAAGCTCAAATGGCGGGCAACGGCCTCGAAAGCGCGGATCGCGGTGAGCGGTGGCAATGTGCTCATGGATCAAATCTCCTTATGCACCCAGATCGAGCTTTAGTTGGAAATCGCCTGTGTTACTAGCCAAATTAAAGCCATGGAAACCAAGACCGGAGCCATCCCCATAAGGATGGTTATAGCCATGATCGCCCTGACAAAGCCCGTAATAAATGTTTTCCGTCTGCCCCATTGGTCCCTGCCGCGCCTCACCAGGCGCCGCCGCCAGGCCACGATCGACCTGATCAATTCCTCCGCCCATCTGCGGCGGGATATTGGTCTGGTGGAGGAGAATATCTCGTGCCGGGGGCGGTAGTTTTTCCAGGGGATACCCCCTCCCAGCCTCCCCCTGATAGGGGGAGGAATCTCTCAGCGCTCGGAACGCGATAGAGTCCCAACCACAGGGGCGGTCCCTCCCCCTATCAGGGGGAGGCTGGGAGGGGGTACTCCAATCCCCCAACAACCACAGCCCCTTTGCCACCCCGTCGCCATCGCCTAAAATCTCCTATGTCCAAGGCATCGCCTTCACCTCGCCGAGCGGAAGCGGTGACGGCCAACCCGTGTTGCGACAGGGCGCGCCGAAACGCCGCCCGGCCTGATGTGGCGTCGCGGTTATACGGTAACGGGCGGCCATTGGGCCTTCCGAAGACTAAAGAGTGGACCAATGGCCGCCCGTTACGATCCGCTTTTGCATGAGGTCCGGTTCAGGCGGTACCATTCTTGCAGGTCCGGCTGCCGAGTTTCCAACCCCAATGGAGAAGCGCCCCTCTCCCACGGTCTCCCCACCCGGCCCTGCGTCGGGACCGCGTAACTGGCGGGAATAGGGGCATGATGGCATGGGGTTTTGGGGGCGGGGATAAGTTCTTTCGGCTTGCGCGTCGCGATGGAATTTCACTAGTTTCCACCCATGTCCAAGACCACGCCTGCAACGCTCGCCCTTACCAAGGCCGGCATCGCCTTCACCACCGCCACCTATGACTACAATCCCGACGCCGACCGCGTCGGTTTGCAGGCGGCCGAGGCCATGGGCGTTGCCCCTTCCATCGTCCTCAAGACCCTGATGGCCGAAGTCGATGGCAAGCCCGTCTGCGTGGTTGTGCCCTCGGACGAAGAAGTGAACATGAAAAAGCTTGCCGCGGCCTTTGGCGGCAAATCGGCCCATATGATGAAGCCCGCCGACGCGGAACGCCTGACGGGCTATAAGGTGGGCGGCATCAGCCCGTTCGGTCAGAAAAAGCCGGTGCCTACAGCAGTCGAGGAATTGGCGACGCTGGAAGACGAGATCTTCCTCAATGGCGGGCAAAGGGGCCTGCAAATCCGCATGAAGCCGGATGATCTGGTTGCGGCGCTGGGCGGGAAAGCGGCGGACTTAATCCGCTGATTTTCTGAGACCTCATGGTGAACGAGGTCGTGCCCCGTACTTGCCCCCTATGGTGCGCCCCTTCAGGCCACAAAATCTCTCCAACCACCGCCGCCTTCCTCGGGCTTGACCCGAGGACCATTCGCCGCTTGTGCCGTATTGAGAGTGGCCCTCGGGTCGAGCCCGAGGGAGATGCGGTGGGGAGGAGGGATTGGGGTATTTTGAGCGCGGAGCAGTCAACCAACCACAATGCTATTCCGGCCCCCGGGATGACACCGCATTCTTGAATGCGTCCGAGACCCCTTCAAGGGGGAGGCTGGCAGATTGGGGCTCCCGAAATCGATCGCAAAACCTGAATGTCGATTGGTCCCAGGCGGGCCGAGTAAACCTACCCCAGAAAAGACAAAAGGCGCCCGGTTGGACGCCTTCATCTCAAGTCTGTTTCGGCAGGTTCGGCTTAGTTGCCGTAGGTGCCGCGAGCGATGTTCTTGATGTCGCCCTTGGTGATGCCCAGGTCATTGAGCTGGCGGTTGTCGAGAGCGTTCAGCTCGCGCAGGGTGCGCTGGTACTGAGCAAACTGTGCGATTTTCTGGCGGATGTTCATTTCGGTTCCCCTTCGTTTTGATGACCCTTATCTATGCCCAGCAGGTCGTGATTAGAAGATGGACTCTGTGCACATCCGTTATGCACTCAGTGCAAACAAAATGGGCAGATCATTCATATTGACGTCAGGTTGAATTTTAGGCAAATGCCGAGCAATCCACAGCCATGCCAGCGCAATCCATTGATATTACAATGTAATATGGGCGCCTCCAAGAAGACGCCCATATTGACCTTTCGGTAACCACGCCAAAACAAGCCATGCAGTCAGTGCCGGGCAGTACTCTCACCAGCCTCATGGGCAATGCGCCGGTCCTCGCGCATTTCAAACCACATGGCATTGAGAATGGCGAAAGAACAGGCGAGACCCACGCCCAGTATCCAGGAAAAATACCACATGCTCGTCTCCTAATAGGCGTTGGGGTTCTTTTCGAGGCTTTCCGTGCTCACCGTGCCGCGCATCACCCGGAACACCCAGCCGGTGTAGAGGACGATGATGGGCAGGAAGAAGCAGGTCACCAGCAGCATGATGAAGAGGGTCAGATGGCTGGACGAGGCATCCCAGAGCGTCAGGCTCGCCTCGGGCAATGTCGAGGATGGCAAGAGGAACGGGAACAGCGACAGGCCCGCTGTCGAGATGATGCCGAAAATGCCCAGGCTCGATGCCAGCAATGCCGGCAGCCGCCAGCGCGCCTGTAGCGCCAGCACGGCGCCGATCATGCCGGCAAAGCCCAGCACCGGCGCCGCGATCATCCAGGGATAGAGGCCGTAATTGGCCAGCCACCCGCCTCGTGTCAGGGCGACGCTCTTGGCCAAAGGGTTGATGGCGGCGTTGGGGTCGACCACGCTGGTTATGGCATAGCCATCAATGCCCAATGCGATCCACACGCCGCCCAGCGCGAAGAGGGCAATCGTCGCCACAGCGGCAATCGTGCCATAGATCCGCGCCCGTTCGGCCAAGGGTCCGGCGGTTCGTCCGGCAATCACCGTGGCGCCTTGGGTCACGATCATGCCCAGGCTCACCAGCCCGCAGAGCAGGGCAAAGGGCATGAGCAGCAGGAAGAAATTGCCGGTATAGAAGGCGCGCATCGTGTCATCGAGGTGGAAGGGCGCACCGAGCAGCACATTGCCCACCGCCACGCCGAAAATCAGCGAGGGCACGAAGCCGCCGATGAACAGCGCCCAATCCCAGGCCGCGCGCCAGCGCCTGTCCTTAATCTTGCCGCGAAACTTGAAGCCCACCGGCCGCAGGATCAGGGCCAGCAGGATCACGATCATGGCGAGGTAGAAGCCGGAAAAACTCACCGCATAGAGCGGCGGGAAGGCGGCAAAGATGGCCCCGCCGCCCAGTACCAGCCACACCTGATTGCCCTCCCATGTCGGGCCGACCAGATTGAGCAGCACGCGGCGCTCTTCATCGGTGCGGGCGGCAAAGGGCAGCAGCGCCCCCACGCCAAGATCGCGCCCGCCCATCACGGCAAAGCCGATCAGCAAGACGCCCAGCAGCAGCCACCAGACGAGGCGCAGGGTTTCATAATCGAGCGGAATGGTGCTCATGATCCAAGTTCCTTATTGGCGGGAGTGGCCGGGAGCGCGGCGATGACGAAATCCTCGTCGTCAGTGGGTCCGGTGGCGAAGAGCTTGTCCTGCGGGCCGGCCTTGATGATCTTGACCATCAGGATGACCATGATGATCAGCAGCACTGTATAGAGCGCGACGAAGAAGCTGAGCGAGATCACCAGATCCCAGAAGCCGAGGCCCGATGCCGCGTAGAAGGTGGGCAGCACGCCTTCGACCACCCAGGGCTGGCGGCCATATTCGGCGATGAACCAGCCGGCCTCGATGGCGAGCCAGGGCAGCGGCAGCGTGGCGAGGCCAATCCACAGCATGGGCCGATTGGTATCGAGCCAGCCGCGCGAGGCGCGGTAGAACCAGACCGCGAAGAAGGCGATGAAGAAGAAGCCCACGCCCACCATGAGGCGGAAGCTCCAGAATAGCGGCCAGACGTCGGGCACGGTATCGAAGGAGGCCAGCGCGATTTCCTCGCCGGTCGCGTTCTCGATGTCGGTCCGGTATTTCTTGAGCAGCAGGCCATAGCCGAGATCGGCCCAGTGTTGCTCGAAGAGGGCGCGGGCCTGGGCATTGCTGCCATCGGCCCTGATGTCCTGCAGGGCGCCATAGGCGATCATGCCGGATTGAATGCGGGTGGCGGCGTGTTCGACCAGCTCGGTGATGCCGGGCAATTCCATATCGAGGGAGCGCGTGGTGATGATGCCCAGCACCCAGGGCAGGCGCACTTCAAAGGCTGGTTCGCCGGGGACATCGCTGGGGATGGCGAACAGCGTCAGCGCTGCGGGGGCGGGCTCGGTGTGATACATCGCCTCCATGGCGGCGATCTTCATCTTCTGCTGTTCGGTCGCGACATAGCCGCTCTCGTCGCCCAGCACCACCACGGACAGGGCCGAGGCGAGACCGAAGCTGGCCGCGACCACCATGGAGCGCCGGGCCAGCTCCACATGCTTGCCCTTGAGCAGGAAAAGGCAGGAAATGGCGAAGATGAAGACGGCGCCGAGCAGGTAGCCGGCGCTGACCGTATGCACGAATTTGGCCTGCGCCACGGGATTGAAGATCACCGCCATGAAGTCGGTGACTTCCATGCGCATGGTGTCCGGGTTGAACTTGGCGCCGACCGGGTTCTGCATCCAGCCATTGGCGATGAGGATCCACAGAGCCGAGAAATTGGCGCCGAGGGCCGTCAGCCAGGTCACGGCCAGGTGCCCCACCTTGCTCAGCCGGTCCCAGCCGAAGAAGAAAAGGCCGATAAAGGTGGCTTCGAGGAAGAAGGCCATCAGCCCTTCGATGGCCAGGGGCGCACCGAAGACGTCGCCGACATAATGGCTGTAATAGCTCCAGTTCATGCCGAACTGGAATTCCATGACGATGCCGGTGGCCACGCCCATGGCGAAGTTGACGCCGAACAGCGTGCCCCAGAACAGGGTCGCCTTGCGCCAGATATCGCGCCCGGTCATCACATAGACGCTCTCCATGATGGCCATCATGAAAGAGAGCCCCAGTGTCAGCGGTACGAAGAGAAAATGGTACATGGCGGTGGCGGCAAATTGCCACCGCGAGAGTTCGACAACCGTCATGTCGATCATGGCGCGAATGCCCCTGTTTACTAAGCCCAGCCGCCGATTCGCGGCCGTCCTGACACTCTTTTGCCGATCCTTTGGGCAAGCCGCCTTGATTCAGATCAAGGGTTGCGGACGCCGCCGCGCTAGTGTTGTTCGGACAGGAGCTTTTTCACCTGCCGCAACAGACCGAGTCGGGTGGAACGCACTTGGAATATGCCGAGGACTATATGACCACCAAGGATCGCCTGAACGGAAAGGCACTCTCCGCCCTCACCCGTCATGGCGGCCCCTGGATTGGCCTGGCGATCGCGGCGCCGCTCGTGGCCGGCGCCCTGCTGGTCTGGCAGACCTGGCTACTGGCCGACATTCTCGGCCAGACCATCCAGCAGGGCCAACCCCTCGCCGCCGTAACTCCGGCCATTGGTCTTGTCCTGGCACTCTTGATCGCCCGCGCCATTCTTGGGGCGCTGGGCGAACGGGCCGGCGTCAGCGCGGCCGAGGCCATCAAGCTGCAACTGCGCCAGGCGCTGTTCGCCCAGTTGCTCGCCCGGCCGCCCCGCGCACCAGACCAGCCCGCATCGGGCGCAGCCGCCTCGGCGATCATCGATCAGACCGAGGCGCTGGATGGTTATTTTGCCCGCTATATACCGGCCATGATCCAGGCAACGCTATTGCCGCTGGCCTTTGGCGCCATCATCCTGCCGCTCGACTGGCTGGCGGGGCTATTGTTTCTCGTCACCGCGCCGCTGATCCCGCTGTTCATGGCGCTGGTCGGCTGGGGCGCCCAGGTCGCGACGACCCGGCAAGCCCGCGCGCTCAGCCAGCTCAATGGCCGCTTTGCCGACCGGCTGCGCGGCCTGCTCACGCTCAAGCTTTTCGGCCGCGCCGAAGCGGAAACCTCGGGCATTGTCGCCGCCAGCGACGAATTGCGGCGGCGTACCCTGCGCGTGCTGCGCATCGCCTTCCTCTCCTCGGCCGTGCTGGAATTTTTCGCGGCGCTCGGCGTTGCCGGCATCGCGCTTTATGTGGGCCTCACCTATATCGGCTATCTGCAATTGCGCCTCGAGCCGCTCAGCCTGCAGCTCGGCCTCTTCCTGCTGCTGATGGCGCCGGAGGTCTATAATCCCCTGCGCCTGCTGGCCGCGCACTATCATGATCGCGCCAGCGCCAAGGCGGCGATCGGGGAAATCGAGGCGCAGCTCGGCGCCCTTCCCGCCGCCATTGCCCCACTCAGCGATGCGCCGCCCATGCCGGGCGTGGCGGCTATTGCCGTGGCGCTTACCGATTTCACCATTCGCACGCCCGACCGCAGCCGCGCCATTCTCGCCAATACGGCGCTGCATGTCGCGCCGGGCGAGCATGTCGCCATTCTGGGGCCGAGCGGCATCGGCAAATCCACGCTGATCGAGGCAATGGCTCGTCTGCGACCGCATGAAGGCTCGGCAAGTCTCGATCATATCGAACTGGCCGATTGGGCCGAAGGCGACCTGCGCGGCCGCGTCACCCTGCTTGGCCAGAAGCCGCGCATCATCCATGCCAGCATGGCCGAAAATATCGCCCTGGCCCGCCCCGGCGCCACGCCAGCGGAAATCACCCGCGCGGCAGAGCTGGCGCATGTCCTGCCCTTTGCCGACGCCCTGCCCGATGGGCTCGACACCTTGCTGGGCGAAGATGGCGTCGGGCTGTCGGGCGGCCAGGCTCAGCGTGTGGCGCTGGCGCGCATCTTCCTGCGCGATGCCGGTCTGATCCTGCTCGACGAACCCACAGCCCATCTCGATGGCGAACTCGAACAGGCAGTGCTCGACAACCTGTTGCGATATGCAGAGGGTCGCACCCTGATCGTGGCCACCCATTCGCTTGATGTCGCCGCCCGCATGGGCAAGGCCTATCGCATTGCCGGGGGCGCCCTGCTGGCGACCCCGCTTCCTGCCGCCGGCAAGCGGAGCGTGGCATGAGAGCGCTTCTCGCCTTTCGCGGTCTCTTTGCCCGGCAGGCCCGCGGCCTGCTGCTAGCCCTCGTCCTGTCGCTGGTGACGCTGGCCGCCGGTGTTGCTCTGCTGGGCACTTCCGGCTGGTTCATCACCGCTGCGGCGCTGACCAGCGCGGGCCTGGCCTTCAACCTTTTCGCCCCCTCGGCGCTGGTGCGCGGCTTTTCCTTCATTCGTATTCTGGCGCGCTATGGCGAGCGTCTCACCGGGCATGATGCCACCTTGCGCCTGCTGGCCGATATTCGCGGCTGGCTCTTTGCCCGGCTCTTTCCCCGCCTGCCGCTGGCCGATCGCAACCTGCGCCATGGCGACCTGGTCAGCCGACTGACGGCGGATGTCGATGCGCTCGATACCGCCTTCCTCGTCGCCATCGGTCCGGTCACGGCGGCCCTGGTCATCGGCACGACAGTGACCGCCATCCTGGCCTTCCTGCTCCCAGCCGCCGCCTGGGTCTATGGCGCCTGTTTTGCCCTCGCCGTGCTCGTCGTGCCCGCTCTATTGGTCCTGCGCAGCCGCAGCGCCGGCGGCCAAGTCGTCGCCCGCGCCGCCGATGCGCGTCTCGTGGCGCTGGACGGTATTGCCGGGCATGCCGATGCCCTCGCCCTGGGCCTGCTCGGCAGCAGCCAGGCCAATTTTTCCGCCAAGGCCGAGGCCCTCGCGACCGCGCGTGGTCAATTGGCGACCCTTACCGCCATAGCCGCGGCGAGCGTGCAGGGACTCGCCGCCCTGGCGCTGGTCGGCGTGCTGTGGATCGGCCTCGATCATTTTGGCGGCGGGAGCATCGATGCGCCGGTACTGGTCGGCTTGTTGCTCGCCGTATTGGGGAGCTTTGAGGCCTCCAACGCCATCGTGCGCAGCGTGGGCAAGCTCAGCACCGCCATGGCCGCCGCCGAACGGCTGATGGCCCTGGCCGAAACACCGGTCACCGTCGCCGATCCGGCCCAGCCGCAGCCGGTCCCGCCCGATGCAGCCATTGCCATCGACGATGTCACTTTCTGCTATGGCACCGGAGCCCCTGCCCTCAGCAATGTCACACTGACCGTTGCGCCCGGTGAGCATATCGCCATTGTCGGCCCCAGCGGTGGCGGCAAATCGAGCCTCCTCAAACTGCTGCTGCGCCTCGCCGATCCGCAATCGGGCCGCATCACCCTGGGCGGCGTTCCTCTGGCTGACCTGCGCCAGGCCGATTTGCATGCCCATATCGCCCTGTTGGGCCAGGATAGCCCGGTTTTCCACGACACGATCCGCGCCAATCTGCTGATTGGCCGCGCCGATGCCGGCGAGCCAGATCTGTGGGCAGCCCTCACCGCCGCCGGCATTGCCGATTTCGTGCGCAGCCTGCCCCGCGGCCTCGATACGCTATTGGGCGAAACCGGCAAGACCGTCTCCGCCGGCCAGGGCCGCCGCCTCTGCCTCGCCCGCACCCTGCTCAGCAAAGCCCCGATTGTCCTGCTGGACGAGCCCACAACAGGCCTCGATCGTGACGCGGAGCTCGCCTTCTTCGGCACGCTCAAAACCGCCCTGGCGGGCCGCACGACTATTCTGGTCACCCATGCGGCTCTCCCCGAGGGGACAGTGGATCGTGTGGTGACGATCAGGAATGGGGTGTTGGGAGCGTAGCGGGGAGGCCGGAGTACCCCCTCCTAACCTCCCCCTGATAGGGGGAGGAATCTCTCCACTCTTGAAGCTGGATCGAGTTTTAGCCACCAGGCTATCCCTCCCCCTGTCAGGGGGAGGTTAGGAGGGGGTACTCCGATCCCTCGGCGTGTCCCCTACCCACACCTTACCCGCAGCCGCGCCAGGTCCGGCACCATTACATGCCGGTAATTCTCGATCCCGATCACGCCGTCAACCTTGAGCTTGCTCATCTGCCGGCTCACCGTCTCGATGGTGAGGCCAAGGAAATCCCCGATATCGGCCCGGCTCAAGGGCAGGTCGAAGCTGGTCACAGGCTCGTCCTGATCAGGATCGGCGTGGCTCGCGATCAGATAGAGGAAGCTGGCGACCTTCTCGGCGGCAGTCTTCCTGCCCAGGGTCACCATCCAGTCGCGCGCCTCGTCCAGCTCGCGCAGGGTCTGCAGCATGATGCGGTGTTCGAGCTCGGGGCTATCGCGCAGCACCGATTCCATCGCCGATTTCGAGACGACGCAGAGATCGACATCAGACGCGGCCTCCGCCGTCACCCGGCTTTCATTGGCGAAGAGCCGCCCCATCAGGTCCGGCGCAAATTGCAGCCCCACCACCTGCTGGCGGCCGTCTTCAAGCACTTTGGAGAGCTTGACCACGCCACGCAGCAGATTGCCATAGCTGCTGATCGGCATGGCATCGGCCATCAATTGATCGCCGGCATGGTGGTGGACATGCCGGGAATGGCGCGACAGCCGCGCCAATTGTTCGGCGTTCAAGGCGGCGCACATGCCCAGGCGCCGCGACTGGCAATTGCGGCAAAGGATGGGGATTGCGGCGGGTTCGACACTATTCGTCTGGGCGGTCTGCATGGCAACGCCTCCTGTTGGCCCCGATATAGTATGCTGAAAGTAAAGGGATAAGCTGCGCAAAGGTCACAGCGCCATCCTGCCGCACTTGCGCAAAAATAGCCAAAGCCAAAAAGCCGAAAATTGTCCCCTTGACCTTCCCATGATGGGAACCCTTATATGCTGTGGGACGAGGTACAAAGCCATGAACGAACACGTCCACACCAAGCCCATTTCCATCGATATCGAAGGCATGACCTGCGCGTCCTGCGTCGCCCGCGTCGAGAAGGCGCTGCTCAAGGTCCCTTCCGTGGCCTCAGCTTCGGTCAACCTGGCCACCGAGCGCGCCACGGTGCAGCTCAACGGGCCGGGTCACACCGAGGCCCTGGTCGCGGCTATCGCCAAGGCCGGCTACAAGGGCAGCCCGACGCCCGAGCATCACGATCACCACAATCACGCCGGCCACCAGCATCATGACGAGGACGCCGCCGTGCTGCGCCGCGACGTGGCCATTGCCGGTGTGCTCACCCTGCCGCTCTTCGTGCTCGAAATGGGCAGCCATCTCTATATGCCCATGCATATGTGGCTACTCAGCATCGTGCCGCAGCAGGCGCTCTACATCGCCTATTTCGTCGTCACGTCCATCGTGCTGTTCGTGCCCGGCTGGCGCTTCTTCAAGATCGGCATTCCGGCCTTGCTGCGCGGGGCGCCCGAGATGAATTCGCTGGTCGCCCTGGGCGCCGGCGCGGCCTATCTCTATTCGGTCGTCGTCACCTTTGCCCCGCATGTGCTGCCCGCGCAGACGCAATATGTCTATTACGAAGCCGCCGCCGTCATCGTCACGCTGATCCTGGTCGGCCGGTGGCTCGAAGCCCTCGCCAAGGGCCGCACCGGTGAGGCCATTCAGCGTCTGGTGCGCGAACAGGCCAAGACCGCCCGCGTGCAGCGCGACGGCACGCTGATCGAGCTGCCCATCGAGCAAGTCAAAGCCGGCGACATTATCGTCGTCCGCCCCGGCGAGAAGATCGCCGTGGATGGCGAGATCGTCGAGGGCCAGAGCAATATCGACGAATCCATGATCTCGGGCGAACCCCTGCCCGTGTCCAAGACCGTGGGCGCCAGCGTCATCGGCGGCACGCTCAATACCAATGGCAGTTTCAGCTTCCGCGCCACCAAGGTCGGCGGCGATACCATGCTCGCCCAGATCATCCGCATGGTCGAGGAAGCCCAGGGCGGCAAGCTGCCGATCCAGCAGGTGGTCGATCAGATCACCATGTGGTTCGTCCCCGCCGTCATCGCGCTGGCCGTGCTGACTTTTGTGGTCTGGACCATCTGGGGCCCCACCCCGACCTATGTGTTCGGCCTGGTCAATGCCGTTGCCGTCATGATCATCGCCTGCCCCTGTGCCATGGGCCTGGCCACGCCCACCTCGATCATGGTGGGCACCGGCCGCGCTGCCGAGCTGGGTGTGCTGTTCCGCAAGAGTGAAGCCCTGCAGCAGCTGCGCGACGTCGCTGTGGTGGCCTTCGACAAGACCGGCACCCTGACCCAGGGCAAGCCCCAGCTGACCGATCTCATTCTCGATGACGACTTCGAGCATGACGACGTGCTGGCTTTGGTTGCGGCGGTCGAGGCCAAGTCGGAGCACCCAATTGCCGAAGCTATCGTCGCGGCCGCCGAAAAGCAGGGCCTCGCCCTGGGCGCGGTCACCGAGTTCGAGGCGATTGCCGGCAATGGCGTCCGCGCCCGCGTCGATGGGCGGCTCGTCACCATCGGGTCGCAGCGGCACCTCAGCCATCTCGACTTCTCGGACTTCACCGAGGCCATCGACAAGCTCGCCGATGAAGGCAAGACGCCCGTCTTTGCCGCCGTGGATGACAAGCTGGCAGCCGCCATCGTGGTTGCCGACACCATCAAGCCGACCAGCAAGGCCGTCATCGCCGCGCTGCACGCCATGGGCGTCAAGACCGCAATGATCTCGGGCGACAACAAGCGCACGGCCGAAGCCATTGCCCGCCAGCTGGGCATAGACGAAGTCCGCGCCGAAGTGCTGCCCGCCGACAAGGTCGCCGCCATCAAGTCGCTGCGCCAGCTCGGCAAAATCGCCTATGTCGGCGACGGCATCAACGACGCTCCGGCCTTGGCCGAAGCCGATGTCGGCATTGCAGTCGGCACCGGCACGGATGCCGCCATCGAGAGCGCCGACGTGGTCCTGCTCGGGGGCGACCTCAAGGGCGTGCTCAATGCCCTCACGGTCAGCCGCGCGACGATGAAGAACATCTGGGAAAACCTGTTCTGGGCCTTTGGCTACAATGTGCTGCTGATCCCGGTGGCTGCCGGCGTGCTCTATCCGAGCTTCGGCATCCTGCTGTCCCCGATGATCGGGGCTGGCGCCATGGCGCTGTCCAGCGTCTTCGTGGTCGGCAATGCCCAGCGCCTGCGCGGCGTGCCGCCCGCCAAACTAGGAGAAATCGCATGAATATCGGGCAAGCCAGCAGCGCCTCGGGCGTTTCGGCCAAGATGATCCGCTATTACGAATCCATCGGCCTGATCAGCCCGCCGCTGCGGACCGAAAGCAATTACCGCGTCTATGGCGCTGACGAAGTGCACACGCTGCGCTTCGTCAAACGCGCCCGCACGCTGGGCTTTTCGGTGGAAGAGACGGCCACGCTCCTCGGGCTCTGGCAGGACAAAACCCGCGCCAGCGCCGAGGTCAAAGATATCGCCACCGCCCATATCGGGGCGCTGGAGACCAAGATCACCGAGCTGCAATCCATGGTCAAAACCCTCAAGCACCTGGCCCATTGCTGCTCCGGCGACAACCGCCCCAATTGCCCGATCCTGGACGATCTGGCTGGAACACCTGCAAGTAAAGGACACTGACCATGAGCGAAAAGACCATCTTTGCCGTCAACGACATGACCTGCGGCCATTGCGTCGGCACCGTGCGCAAGGCGCTGGAAGATGCCCTGCCCGGCGCCACCATCTCGGTCGATCTGGTCACCCATAGGGTCGAATTCACCGGCGACCGGAGCGCGGGGGAAGAAGCCATCCGCGAGGCCGGATATACGCCCGAAGCGGTTTAAGAACGACGGTCTCCCCTCGTTGGGGGGCCCACGTACCGAGCTCTTGGCTCCACCCCCTCCCAACCTCCCCCATCAAGGGGGAGGTGCCGCTCAGTGGACGTGGCGAAATCCCACCTAAAACGCAATGTCATCCCCGCGAAAGCGGGTACCTTCGTTTCCTTACCGAACCATCCAAAAACAGAGGTTCCCGCTTTCGCGGGAATGACACTGTGGTTGAGGTGAGCACCGTGCTTCCAGACCCACCAGCCCAGCACCTCCCCCATCATGGGGAGGTTGGGAGGGGGTGTTGAGAGCCCCGATATCCGGGGCCGGCGCGCGCCTATTCCCCGCGCTTCTTCAGCCACTCCTCCATCCAGGCGATCTCGCTCTCCTGCGCGGCGATGACATCCTCGGCCAGTTTCTTGACTTCGGGATCAGTCCCGTATTCCAGCACGATCTTGGCCATGGCCACGGCTCCCTGATGGTGCGGGATCATGCCGCGGATAAAATCCACGTCGGCGTCGCCGGAATAGTCGATCTCCATCTGGCCGTGCATTTCCATATTGGCGGCCTTATAGGCCTCGGTTGCCGGGCTGTCGCCGGCGGCCATGGCGCCATGGCCGGAATGGTCCTGCGCCAGGGCAGGCGTGGCAACGCCCAGCAGCAGGGCGGAAACAAGCAGCAGGGATTTCATCGGAAGTCTCCTCATATTGGATGGCATGGTTCTGCGGCTTTACCCAATGGGAAGGTCAAGCCCATGCGTTCGCATTGACAGACCGCCCGCAAATTTGTTACTTAACTTCATGCTTAACCAACAGCCGAATCTTGATCTGATGTTCCAGGCCCTGGCGGACCCGACCCGGCGCGCCATGGTCGACCGTCTCAGCCGCGGCCCCGCATCGGTCAGCGAACTGGCCAAGCCGTTCGACATGTCCCTGCCGGCCGTCGTGCAGCATCTGCAGGCGCTGGAGGCCAGTGGCCTGGTCAGCTCGCAAAAGATCGGCCGCGTCCGCACCTGCCAGATCGAGCCGGAAGCACTGAGCCTAGCCGAGAAATGGATCAACGACCGCCGGACCAGCTGGGTCCGGCGGCTTGATCGATTAGGGGATTTACTGGCGGCCGAGGAGCCGGAGACACGGACGTAGGGTGCAGCCGGACTTCGTGTCATCGCTACATAGGCGACACTCTCGCCATCACCAAGCCATTCCCTCGGCTCCTTCGCCTCCCTCCCCCTTGAGGGGAGGGAATGAGGGTGGGGGTCGGCGAGCTTTAGCGCAAGTGCTACAGCGACCCCCACCCCGGCCCTCCCCTCAAGGGGGAGGGAGGGAAAGAACCGAGGGTCTTTAGTTTGTGCCCCACGAATGGGAGGGTGCAGATTCGGTCACCCCTCACCCCCGCTTCAGCCGCTCCAGAATCTCGTCCACCTTCACCATCGAGGCATTGGCGCCCCATTCCATGCCGCTGTCGATGACGCCCTGGCGGGTCTCGAAGCTGTCGAGATAGGCGATCGAGCGGTAAAAGACCTTGCCGTCCCGCTCCTCGAAGCGATGCTCCTCATAGAAGCGTTCGTCTTCCTCGTATTGCCCCTCCACGACGAAGGTGTTCTTGATCAGCGTCTTGGGCACGACATCGAGATAGGTGCCGAAGAACACGATCTTCGTGCCATCGCTCATGGACGAGATGAGCCGCCATTTACCGCCCTTGCGGACATCATATTCGATGATTTCATTGTCTTCGCGGGGCCCGAACCAATAGGCAACATGCTCGGGCTGCGTCCACACCGTCCAAAGCAGATCGAGTGGGGCGTTGAAGGTGCGGGTCATGATGATGACCGGCTGGTCTTCGGGCAGTTCCGTCTTGAACGGGTTGGGCGTTACGGGGGCATTCATGGCTGTCTCCTCTTGGTTCAGTTTCTGGTGCCGCTTTCCGGCGTCTGCAGCTTGGTGAGATAGGCGTCGAGCTGGTCGAGATTTTGCTCCCAGAAGCGGCGGTAGCTCTCGACCAATCCCGCCACATCCCGCATCGGGCCGGCTTCCAGCCTGCAGGGCCGCCATTGCGCCTGCTTGCTCCGGCTGATCAGTCCGGCCCCTTCCAGCACCTTGATGTGCTTGGAGACGGCGGCCAGCGTCATGTCGAACGGCTCGGCCAGTTCGTTGACGCTGGCTTCGCCTAGCATCAGCCGGGCAAGGATGGCCCGCCGGGTCGGGTCGGCAAGCGCCGATAGGGTGATACTCAGGCTATCCATGGCTATATTCAACCATTTTGTATAATACTAATTAGTTGAATATACCTTGCGATAGGACTTGTCAACGCCCGGCCGGATGCGTCATCTGCGGGCAAAGGAGCGGGTCATGAAAACAATCCTGATCGTGGGCATTGGCGCGGGCAATCCGGAGCACCTGACGGTTCAGGCCATAAATGCGCTTAACCGTGCCGACGTGCTGTTCATTCCCGACAAGGGCGCGGGCAAGGCCGACCTTGCCGGTCTGCGCCGCGACATCTGTGATCGCTATGTCAACAATCCGGCCAGCCGGCGCGTCGAATATGGCGTGCCCCGCCGCGATGCGGCCAATCCTGATTATGGCGCGGGCGTGCATGACTGGCATGATGCCCTCGCCGCCATATTCGCCCGGCTGATCGATGCAGAAGTCCCGGAAAACGGTGTCTGCGCCTTCCTCGTCTGGGGCGATCCCAGCCTTTACGACAGCACGATCCGCATCATCGGCCGGCTCCACGGCCCTGCCCATAAGGTCGAGATCATCCCCGGCATCACTGCAATCCAGGCCCTTACCGCGGCCCATGGCATTGCGCTCAACCGCATTGGCGAGCCCGTTCATGTCACCACGGGGCGGCGCCTGGGCGAAGATGGGGTGCGCAGCGATACCATCGTCATGCTGGACGGCCAGACCGCCTTTGCCACGCTCGATGATCCCGACCTCGATATCTTCTGGGGCGCCTATCTCGGCACGCCTGATGAAATCCTGATCGAGGGTCCTCTGCCGGAGATGCGGGACAGGATTGTCGAGACCCGCAAGGCCGCCCGTGCCCGGCATGGCTGGATCATGGACACGTATCTCCTGCGCAAGCGGGAGGGGTGATGGTTGGGGCATCGGAGTTCCCCCTCCTAGCCTCCCCCTGACAGGGGGAGGGAGGTCTCCACTCTTGGAGTGAGATCCAGTTCCAACCACAAGGCGGTCCCTCCCCCTATCAGGGGGAGGCTAGGAGGGGTATCCCCATAAAACCCACGACCCTTTGTCCCGCCGCCCCGGATCGTATAATGATCACCCTTCCACCATGCGCGAGCCCGACGTGCCCCAGGCCCATTCCACTGCCGCCCTGACCACAGCGCCCCCGGCGCTGCGGCGCGGTGCGTGTCCGAGCCTGGACGAGCCGATGCAGACCGGCGATGGCCTGCTCGCCCGTCTCCGCATCCCGGGCGATCACCTGACGCCCCGCCGCTTGCAGGCCATCGCCGAGACCGCCGCCCGATATGGCAATGGCCAGCTTGAGATCACCGCCCGCGGCAATCTCCAGGCGCGGGGCCTTACCCATCAGACCGCGCCGCGTTTTGCCGAGGCGATCGAAACCATCGTACCCATCGAGCGCGGCCTGGTCGTGGAAACGCCCCCCCTTGCCGGCATCGACCCGCTCGAGCGGGCCGACCCGCGCCCGCTCGCCAGCGCCATCCGCGCCCGCTCTGTTGCCGGCCTCGGCCCCAAGGTGACCGTCATAGTCGATGGTGGCGGCCAGATCGATCTGGTTGCACTGGGCGCCGATATTCGCTTCTCCGCCATCAGCCCGGATCATTGGCAGCTGTCCGTCGCCAACACACCTGTCGGCAGCGTCGCCACGGCCAGCGCTGCCGCGGCCGCCGAGGCAATCCTGACCTTGATCGCCGCGCATGGCGAAGCGGCACGTGGCCGCGATCTGCCGCCCGAAGTGCTTCGCCAGGCCGTGGCCGCCCACCTCACGGGCACTGCCTCTCCCTCGCCACGCCCGGCCACCAGCGCCATCGGCGAATTCACCCTCGACCAAGGCTTTGCCGCCGGTATCGCCCTGCCCTTCGGGTCCATCGACAGCGATAGCCTCATCGCGCTGGCCCGGTCTGCCCTGGTCCTTGGCATCACCGATCTGCGCCTTGCCCCCCATCACGCCCTCCTTGCGCTGGCTGCCGATCCGGCCATGCTGGCTGCCTGGATCGAGGCTGCTGCCAATCTCGGCTTCATCACGGCCCCGACCGACCCGCGCGGGGCCGTCAGCGCCTGCATCGGCAGCGAAGGCTGCGCGTCCGGCCACCTCGCCGCCCGCAGTCTTGCCGCTGGGCTGTCCGAACATCACCGGGATCTCCTCGATGGCTCGATCACGTTGCACGTCTCGGGCTGTGCCAAGGGCTGCGCCCATCCGCGTGCCGCAGCACTGACGCTGGTGGGCGCGGAGGATAATTGCGCCCTTGTGCTGAACGGGCTGGCGGGCGATATGCCGCTGGCCGAGATTGCCTCGGCCCGGATGGAATCGGCTTTGACCCGCCTCACGCGGCAGCGCCTGCCCGGCGAAACCACCGCCGCGTGCCTCACCCGCCTGGGCGCCTCGACAATCGCCGGACTGTTCCGGCAGGAATGAGCATGACCGACTACGACTATATCAGGGATGGCGAGGCCATTTACGCCCAGTCCTTCGCCATCATCCGGGCCGAGGCGGACCTGTCGGCTTTCGCGCCCGACGAGGCCGATATCGCCATCCGCATGATCCATGCCGCGGGCATGGTCGAGGCGGCGCAGCATTTCGAATTCGGCCCGGGCTTTGCCGTTGCCGCCCGTGCTGCCCTGGCCCGGGGTGCGCCGATCTTCTGCGACGCCGAAATGGTCGCCCGCGGCGTCACCGCTGCCCGCCTTCCCGCGCAGAACGACGTCATCTGCACCCTGCGCGACCCGCAAACGCCTGATCTCGCTGCCCAGCTCGGCACCACGCGTTCGGCCGCTGCGCTCCAGCTCTGGCTCCCCCGCCTTGCCGGGTCGGTCGTTGCCATCGGCAATGCCCCCACCGCCCTGTTCCACCTGCTCGAATTGCTGCGCGACGGCGCCCCCAGGCCTGCCGCCATTCTGGGCATGCCCGTCGGCTTTGTCGGTGCCGCTGAATCCAAGGCGGCCCTGGCCGAGAATTCCTATGGCGTGCCCTATGCCATCGTGCGCGGACGGCTGGGCGGTTCGGCCATGACATCGGCGGCGCTCAACGCTTTGGCGAGGTCCGGCATATGAGCGGCAAACTGATTGGCGTCGGCACCGGCCCAGGCGATCCGGAATTGCTCACGATCAAGGCCGCGCGGGCCATCGCGGCGGCCGATGTGGTTGCCTATTTCGCCAAGGCCGGCAATGCCAGCAATGCCCGCGCCATCGTCGCCGAGCATATCCGCCCTGGCCAGGCCGAGGAAATGCTCGCCTATCCGGTGACCACCGAGATCGATCGCCGCCACGCCGACTATAAGGCGGCGACCAATGGCTTTTATGCGGAAGCGGCCGAGCGCATCGCCGCCCATCTCGATGCCGGCCGCAATGTCGCCGTGCTCAGCGAGGGCGATCCGCTGTTCTATGGCTCCTATATGCATCTGCATGTCCGCCTCGCCCACCGCTACGATACCGAGGTCATTCCCGGCATCACCGCCATGTCGGGCTGCTGGTCCAGCGCCGGCCTGCCTTTGGTGCAGGGCGATGACGTGCTTTCGGTGCTGCCCGGCACACTGGACGAGGTCGAGTTGAGCCGGCGCCTGGTCGAAGCCGATGCCGCCGTCATCATGAAGGTGGGCCGCAACCTGCCCAAAATCCGCCGCGCCATCGAAACCGCCGGCAAGCTGGACGACGCCGTCTATGTCGAGCGCGGCACCATGGCCAATGGCCATAGCGTCAAGCTGATCGACAAGGCCGACAATGCCGCCCCCTATTTCGCCCTGGTGCTGGTGCCCGGCTGGAGCAGCCGCCCATGAGCGGCCGCATCACCATTGTCGGTACCGGCCCCGGCAATCCCGCCCAGACCACGCCCGAGGCTCACGCCGCTATTGCCGCCGCCACGCAGTTCTTCGGCTATGGCCCCTATCTCGACCGGCTTGAGCTGCGCTCCGATCAGCACCGCATCGCTTCGGACAACCGGGAAGAACTGAGCCGCGCCAAGGCCGCGCTCAAGGCGGCGGCCGCCGGCAATGTGGTCTGCGTCGTCTCTGGTGGCGATCCCGGTGTTTTCGCCATGGCGGCCGCGGTCTGCGAAGCCATCGAGGAAGGCCCGCCCTCCTGGCGCAATCTCGATCTCGACATCGTTCCCGGCGTTACCGCCATGCTGGCCGTGGCCGCCAAGGCTGGCGCGCCGCTGGGCCACGATTTCTGCGCCATTTCGCTGTCGGACAATCTCAAGCCCTGGACCGTCATCGAGCAGCGCTTGCGGGCAGTGGCGGGCGCGGGTCTCGTCATCGCGCTCTACAATCCCATCAGCAAGGCGCGCCCCTGGCAGCTGGGTACGGCCTTTGCCATTCTGCGCGAAGTATTGCCCTGGTCGACGCCGGTGATTTTCGGCCGCGCCGCCGGGCGCAATGACGAGGCCATTGCCGTCGTCACGCTGGCCGAGGCCAAGGCGGAACAGGCCGATATGGCCACCTGCGTCATTATCGGCTCCCCCGAAACCCGCATCATCGAGCGGCCGGGCCGGGCTCCGATCGTCTATTCGCCGCGCGCCACCGGAGGCCCGCAATGAGCTGGCTGTCGGTTGTCGGCATTGGCGAGGACGGGCTTGGCGGCCTCGGCCAACCGGCCCGCGATGCCATAGCCCGGGCCGAGATCGTCTTCGGCGGTGCCCGCCATCTCGAGCTGGCATCTGCCGCGATCGCCGGCGAGGCTCGCCCCTGGCCCAGCCCCTTTTCGGCGGCCATCGAGGCGGTGTTGGCCGAACGGGGACGTGCAGTCTGCGTGCTGGCCTCGGGCGATCCGTTTCACTACGGCGTGGGCTCAACCCTCTCCCGGCATATCAATGCCGACCAAATGGTTGTCTATCCGCACCCCTCCTCTTTCAGCCTTGCGGCGGCGCGGCTGGGCTGGTCCATCCCCGAGGTGACGAGCCTGTCCCTCCACGGACGCCCGCTCGATCTCATCCGTCCCCATCTCCATCCCGCCGCCCGCATCCTCGCCCTGACCTCGGATGAGCATGGCCCCGCGGCGCTGGCAAAACTGCTGACCGAGGCCGGCTTCGGCATTTCCATTGTCACCGTGCTCGAGGCATTGGGCGGGCCGCGTGAGCGCATTCGGTCCCAGGTCGCGATGAATTTTGGCCTCGATGACATCGACCCGCTCAATGTCTGCGCGGTCACAGTCGTCCCTCTGCCCGGCGCCCGCATCCTGCCGCTCACGCCGGGATTGGACGACGCCCTGTTCGAGCATGACGGGCAGATCACCAAGCGGGAGGTCCGCGCCCTCACCCTTTCGGCTCTCGCCCCCCGGCGTGGAGAATTGCTCTGGGACATCGGCGCCGGTTCGGGCTCGATCGCCGTGGAATGGCTGCTGGCCGACCCGTCGATGAAAGCCATCGCCATCGAGGCCGATACGGAGCGGGCCGGACGCATCAGGAGCAATGCCGCCAATTTCGGCGTCCCCGATCTGCAATTGGCAGAAGGCACCGCCCCCCAGGCCCTCGCCGGCCTCGAATCCCCCCACGCCATCTTCATCGGCGGCGGCGGCTCCGACCCCGGTGTGCTCGACGCGGCCATAACAGCCCTCCGCCCCGGCGGGCGCCTCGTCGCCAATGCCGTAACGCTCGAAATGGAAGCCGTGCTCCTCGCCCGCCACGCCGACCTCGGCGGCAGCCTCACCCGCATCGACATCGCCCGCCCCAGTCCAGTTGGCAGCATGACAGCCTGGCGCCCCGCCATGCCGATCACGCAATGGGCGTGGGTGAAGGGATGAAGGCCCCCTCATCCGCCCCTTCGGGGCACCTTCTCCCACGAGGGGAGAAGGAAGGCAGGGGGATCGCCCCAAACACTGAGCTCTCCCTCGCCCCTTGTGGGAGAGGGACAGATTTTCTGCGTTCAGCAGAAAATCAGGGTGAGGGGTTCTCTCCGCTTGCGCTGAACCAGGTGTCCCCATGACCATCCACTTCATCGGCGCCGGTCCCGGCGCGGCTGATCTCATCACCGTGCGCGGCCGCGACTTGCTCGCGCGCTGCCCGGTCTGCCTCTATGCCGGCTCCATCGTGCCGCCCGAAATGCTGGCCTGGTGCGCCCCCGGCACGCGTCTCGTCGACACCGCCCCGCTCTCGCTTGATGAAATCGAAGCCGAATACAAAACCGCCCACACTAATGGCCATGACGTCGCGCGCCTGCATTCCGGCGACCTGTCCATGTGGAGCGCCGTCGTCGAACAGATGCGCCGCCTCGACCGCCTCAACATTCCCTATACGCTGACCCCTGGCGTTCCGGCATTCGCCGCCGCTGCCGCCGCGCTCGGCCGGGAGCTCACCATCCCTGCCGAGGCGCAAAGCCTGGTCCTCACCCGCATATCCGGCCGCGCCTCACCCATGCCGGCCGACGAAACTCTGGCAGCCTTCGGCGCCAGCGGCGCCACGCTCGCCATCCACCTGGCTATCCATGCGCTGGATCGTGTCGTGGCCGAGCTGACCCCGCTTTACGGCAAGGATTGCCCTGTCGCCATTGTCGCGCATGCAAGCTGGCCCAATGAAAAGATCATTACCGGCACGCTGGGCACAATCGAGGCTGCGTTCGCCGCCGATCCGGTCGAGCGCACGGCCATCATCTTTGTCGGGCGGACATTGGGTGTGGAGGGCTTCCGTGAAAGCGCGCTCTATGATGCCGATTATCAGCGCCGGTTTCGCGGGCGGGATGGGTTGTAAGCGGGGGATTGGGGCTCTCCGTACCCCCTCCTAACCTCCCCCTGATAGGGGGCGGGATCTCTCCACTCTTGGGAACTGGATCGAGTTCTAACCACAAGACGGTCCCTCCCCCTATCAGGGGGAGGTTAGGAGGGGGTATCCCCCAACAAAGACTCTCTCAAGCCGCCTTCGCCCGCGACACTTCCGCTGTCTTGGTCAGCACCCAGGCCAGACCCACCAGGAACAGCAGGCCGCCGCCAAGCAGCAGCCCGTCCCAGAGCGGATGGGCAGCCAATGGCGCCTTGACCACCTGCAAGACCATGCTGAGCACCGTACCCGCAGCGAATACGGCCAATCCCTGCCGACCCATCAGGCGGAACGGCGCCGCGAACCGGGATTGGGCAATCGTGCGCATCACCGGCAGATGCCCCAGCACATAGAACAGTGCCAGCGCATGCAGCAGCCGCGGCAGGCTGAGGAAGGTCTTGTCGAACCAGATCAGGTAGAAGGGCGCGCCCATGCTGCCCAGCCAGCCCATGGTGCCGTTCATCGCCTTGCCGATCGGGGGCACTTTCATCCAGATCAGGGTGAAGACCAGGACTGCCGCACCCAGACCGAACAAAGCCGGATGGTAGGGAATGAACCTTTTGCCCACTTTCATCGCCACGCCCGACAGCAGCCCGATGACAAAGAGCAACTGCCAGGAGAAGGGGTTGAAGAACCAGCCGCCTTCATTGGGGAAATTGGGGAAGTTGAGTCGGTAGTGCCCGGCCAGAACCCAGAGCGTCAGCGAGGCCACCGCCACCAGAATAGGCTGACGGAGACCCGCAAAGATCAGCAGGGGCGTCACCAGCAGCAACGTCATATAGAGCGGCAGGATATTGAGATATCCCAGCTGATGGGTCAGCAGCGGAATGCCGACCATGGTGCCCAGCGGTTCGCGGAACAGCGGGCCGATATTGTTCTTGGCCAGCAATTCGCCCAGGCCCAGCCATTTGGCGGCCGCCGCGAAAATGGCCAGACTCAGCACGGTGATGGTGATGTGCACGAAATAAAGCTGGCGCGCCCGCGCCCAGACCTTGGCGATCCCGGCCCAGAGCGAGCCTGTGCGGAAGCGGTTGGAATAGGCCAGGCCCGAGGCCATGCCGGACATGAAGACGAAGGCTTCGGCCGCATCGGAAAAGCCGAAATTGCGGCTGGTCAGCCCTTCATAGAACGTGCCCGGCACGTGGTTGATGAAGATCATCAGCAGGGCGATGCCGCGGAACATGTCCAGCCGCTCGTCGCGCCCGGTCTGCGGCGCCGTGGCCTGGTCGCCCGCAATGGGCGCCCAGATCGCCCGCACCCAATTGGGCCCAAGGAGCCCGGCGGCGCGGAAGGGAACGGCTTCAGGCAGCGACATGTTCGGCCGACCTGGCGACCACGATGTCGCTCGGATTACCCTGGATGGTCCAGCTCGCCATGATGGCCTGGTGTTCAGCCATGACCGGCGTCGGCGCTATTTCGCTATCGGTGCGGAAATAGAGCGGCCGCTTGGCGTGCGATGGGTGCGAGCTCATCGAGATCAGCACCGGCGCAAAGATGGCCGGCAGGGCGGCGGGAGCCAGCCACAAAGCCACCGATGGCGCAAAGATCGCCGTGGAGCCCAGCGCCACAGCGCCGGTCAGCACGATCCACCAGCTGGCCTGGAAGGCGTCCTGAATGCTGATCCAGTTCTGCCCGCGGCGCGTCGGCGGCCAGCCGCCATCGAGCCCCAGCAGCACCTGCATCACCGCCCGGCTCTGCAGCATCAGCATGACCGGTGCCAGCACGGTTGAAAACGCGATCTCGGTGATGATCGAAAGCAGCACGACATGGGTGCCGCCAAAGCGGGCATTGCGGCCATCGATGGCGCCCCGCACCAGGATCATCAGCTTGGGCGCGACGAGCACCGCCGCCACGGCCAGCCCCAGCGCCCAGATCGGCACGGGATGCTCGGCATCGAACCCGGCAAAGGCCGCGCTCTGGTCGGGGAACAGCGCCGCCATGACGCTGGTAAACAGCAGCAGCAGCCACAGGGGCGAAGCCATATAGGCCATGATGCCCTGAACGAAGGTGAACCGGCTCCAGAATTTGAGGCCCGGCGCCGCGATCAGCCGACGATGCTGCAAATTGCCCTGGCACCAGCGACGGTCGCGCTTGGCATATTCGATCAGGTTTTCCGGCCCTTCTTCAAAGGACCCACCCAGTTCTGGATCGACCTTGACGGTCCAGCCGGCGCGCGACAGCAGCGCGGCCTCGACATAGTCGTGGCTCAGGATATGGCCGCCATAAGGGGGCTTGCCCGACAGCACGGGCAGCCCGCAGGACGCTGCGAAAGCCGAGACGCGCACAATGGCATTGTGCCCCCAATAGGGGCCTTCATTGCCCTGCATCAGCGAAGCGCCGCGAGCAAAGGTGGGCGACAGATAGCAGGCGGAAAACTGCATGGAGCGGCCGAATACCGTCGCCGCATTGATCACCTGCGGCACGGTCTGCAACAAGCCGAGATTGGCGTCCTCGTCCATGCGGCGTGCCATTTCGCCAATGGTGTCGCCTTCCATCAGGCTGTCCGCATCCAGGATCAGCGCATAATCATAGGCGCCGCCCGAGCGGGCGATGAAATCTTCGATATTGCCGGCCTTGCGGCCGGTATTCTTTTCGCGGCGGCGGTAAAAGATGCGGCCTGTGCTCATCGGCTCACGCAGCAGCTGCTCGAACCACACCACTTCCTGGGCCGCCGTTTCGAGTACGGTCGTGTCCGAAAGCACCGCGATATGGAACCGGTCGGCGATGTCCAGCGCCACCAGGCTCCGGTTCATCGCGGCGATGCGCGAAAATGTCGCGACGGGGTCCTCGTTATAGATCGGCACGAGAATGGCGGTCAGCCCCTCGGGCTTGGCCTTGGGATCAAATGCCGGCAGGCGCGCCGGAACACACACGCCCAGCACGGCGGCCGCCGCGCCCCACACCAGCCAGAAGCTGGTGAAGGTGACGAGGATGGCGCGCACGACGTCGAGCGTCGTCAGGCCCCCTTCTCCGGTAAAGCGGAGAAAGAGGTATCCCCCGGCTGCGCTGAGCGCGACGGCTACAAGCAGCGTCAGGGACCGTATCAAGTTCGGCCGGGTCATTGGTCTCAATCAGTAAGAATTGCAGACAAACGGGCTGGCGCGTCAGCGCCAGGACAAGACCAGAAAGGCGTCACGCAGGACGTCCATGATGGACTTCTGCCGCTCAAGCCGCTGCTTGGGCATTGCGAGGGGTGCATCGGGTAGGGCGATGGCATAGGGGAAGTCGCTAGAGTGCTTCATGCCGTGGGTCTCCACTGATAGAGCCAGGTTTCAGTAAGTTGACGGCCTAGCCCCACCAGATAGGCCCTCAGTTCCAATGGCGTGCCGTCGGTCTCCACATCGAAGACCAGACGCCAGGCACCATTGGCATCAATGCGCGAGAGCGCAGTATGTTGCGCTACGCCACCCGCGACCGTTGCCACCACATCTGGCGGCGTTTCAGCTGAAAGGCCCGACAATTCACCGCCGACAAAGTCGACGACGAATTTGCGCAGGTTGGCGGCGTTCTCCACCCCGGATACACCACCCTGCCCTGCACGCGTCTCGGCCACATAAGCCAAACTGGAATTCTTGTCGGGATTAAGGTCACCCCAGACAAGACGATAACCAAATTCCCGTTCATCCCCTGCTTTTACAGGGGCTTCGGGCACCCAAAAGGCGCCGATATTGTCATCCGCTTCGAAGCGGGCGGGAATTTCGATCAACCGCACATGGCCCTGCCCCCAATTATTGGTGGGCTCCACGCGCAGCGAAGGGCGGCGCTCGTAATGGGCGCCGGCATCCTGATAGGTTTCAAAGTCCCGGCCGCGCTGATAGAGGCCATAGGCCTTGGGATTGCTCTCCCAGAGATAGGAATTGCCCAGCGTCGTCGCGTTGTTGAGCGCACGCCACATGATTTCCCCGGTCTCCCGCTCGATCAGCAGGCCATTGGTGTCATGCACCTGGGGCCGGTAATCGTCGAAGCTGCCGCGATTGGCATCGCCGAACAGGAACATCGAGGTCAGCGGGGCCACGCCCAATTCCTTGATGTCGCTGCGGAAATTGAGGCGCGCCGTGACTTCCATGATGGTTTCCTGCTGCTCGCCATGGGGCGGCGAGATCACGAAACGATAGGCGCCCGTCACGCTGGGGCCTTCCATGGCGGCGTAAAGCGTCATCGGCACGTCGGCCGAGGCGGGTTTCTCGACGTAAAATTCTGAAAAGCGCGGGAACTCTTCGGGCACATCGAGCCAGGAATTGAGCACGATGCCACGGGCGCTCTGCCCATAGACATTGTTGCGGCCGAGCGCGCGGAAATAGCTGGCGCCCAGGAATGTCGCGAGCTCGTCATACTTGTCGGCGATATTGAGCGGATAGTTGAGCCGAATGCCTGCGACACCGGGGAACTCGCCCACGGTGGCCACGCGGGCTTCGGTTTCGGCGTCATGATAATCGAAATCGGCTGCCGTGAAGGTCACGAGCTTGGCCTGTCCGTCAACCAGTTCGTAGAGCTTTACCGGCTCCTTGAACAACCAGCCCATATGGAAGGCCTGCACCTGATAGCCCAGCTTATCTGCGGCCCACACGCCGTGGTCGGGCCGGAACTGGATGCGCATATGGGCGTCATAGTCGAGCCCCTTCAGCCCTTCGGGCAATTCGTAGGTCACTGCCTTATAGGGCGTTGCCGCCTGATCCTTCATGCGGGCGCTGAAGGAGTCGAAATCGAAAGCGAATTCGTCCGGCAATTCAGCCTGCGCGAAGGATTTCGTGCTGAGTGCCGTGGTCGACAACAGGGCGAGCGCGCCGATCCCGAAGAGGACGTCGCGGCGATTCGGCAAGCTATTGGTGTGACGCTTCAAAAAAGACTACCCGTTCGGTGTTGTATTCGCATGGTTTCCGGCTAATTTCGAACGCCGGATAGACGGAAAAGTTGACGCATAGGCGCCATGCAATGAGAGCATGGCTCCCGGCTGCACGCGTGAACCGTTAACGATCCGTTGACGGCCATTGCCGCTCGCGTTCTCGTGATATCAGTAATGTTTGGGGCAGGTTTAGGGCAGTGCCGCCGCGTAGCCGCCAGCCGCCAGGTGCATAGGTGCGCTATCGCCCGGAGTCATGGGCGTTTTGGCCATTGATATTTCTTTAATATTTGGCTTTGGCAGCCCAATTCGGCGGCCAATTTCCCTGCCACGCCACCGCTCCAA
The DNA here is from genome assembly GCF_030159855.1 of Devosia yakushimensis. NCBI lineage: Bacteria > Pseudomonadati > Pseudomonadota > Alphaproteobacteria > Hyphomicrobiales > Devosiaceae > Devosia > Devosia yakushimensis. The sequence continues at coordinate 2,379,915 of NZ_BSNG01000001.1, forward strand.
CATATGCCGGGACCTCTGTTTCGATGGGTGAGCAGATCAGGCAGCCTCACATACGCAGCGTATTTTATTTGACATACGCCGCGTATGCACTACCTACGCATACGCGGCGTATCTGAGCTTACGCCGTTGCGAGGCTCCGTCGGCTGTCCGGCGGGCAAGAAAAAATAGAAAGGTCCTAGACATGACCCAGCGCACCGCCATCTTCCCGGCAAAGCGCCACGCGCTTTACGAGGCTCACGGCTATTCCGCAGCGATCCGTTCAGGCGATCTTCTGTTTGTTTCGGGCCAGGTGGGCAGCCGTGAAGACGGTACCCCGGAACCCGATTTCGCCGCCCAGGTCCGGCTTGCCTTCGCCAACCTCGAGGCCACGTTGGCCGCGGCGGGCTGCACCTTCGACGATATCGTGGACGTAACCACCTTTCACACCGATCCGGAAACCCAGTTCGAGACCATCACGGCGATCAAAAACGAGATATTTGCGCAGACGCCCTACCCGAACTGGACTGCGCTTGGCGTCAACTGGCTGGCCGGGTTTGACTTTGAAATCAAGGTCATTGCCCGCATTCCCAGCAAGGCTTGAACTGACCTAACTACGTCGATGCAAACGACATCGGAGTACCCCCTCCTAGCCTCCCCCTGATAGGGGAGGGATAGTCTGGTGGTAAAACTCGATCCAGCCCCAAGAGTGGAGAGATCCCTCCCCCTATCAGGGGAGGCTAGGAGGGGGTACTCCAATCCCGCCGTCCCACAATCCTCCGGGACGGCATCACGGCCCGGCCTCTTATTCCGTCGGCAGAAACCCGAACTGCGCATTGTGCAGCCGCGCATAGGCGCCCTGCCGCTCGAGAAGTTCCTTATGCCCGCCCTGCTCGACAATGCCGGTCTCGTCCATCACCACGATCCGATCGGCATGCTGGATCGTTGCCAGGCGGTGCGCGATCACCAGCGTTGTGCGTCCCTTGGACAATTCGGCCAGGGATTGCTGGATCGCCACTTCCGTTGCCGTATCTAGGGCGGAGGTCGCCTCATCCAGAATCAGAATCGGCGGGTTCTTGAGGAAAATCCGTGCGATGGCGACACGCTGCTTCTGGCCGCCCGAAAGCTTGACGCCGCGCTCACCGACCACCGTATCGAGCCCATCGGAGAGCTTTTCGATCACCTTGTCGAAGCGGGCATTGCGGGCCGCCGCCATGATCGCCTCGTCCGAGGCCCCCAATTGCCCATAGGCGATGTTCTCGCGGATCGTGCCGCCAAAGAGGAACACGTCCTGCTGCACGATGCCGATCTGGCTGCGCAGCGATGCCTGCGTCATATCGCGGATATCGGTGCCATCGATGCTGATCGAGCCGCTGTCCAGCTCATAGAAGCGTGGCAGGAGCGAACAAAGCGTCGTCTTTCCCGCGCCGGAAGGGCCGACCACGGCGACGGTTTCGCCCGCCTTGATCGTGAGGTTGAGCCCGCTGAGCACCATGCGGCCTTCCTCATAGGAAAATCCGGCATCGGCAAAGACAATATCGCCCTTCAAATGACGCACGGTCTTGGCATTGGGCCGGTCGGCAATATCGGGTTCGGTGTCGATGAGCGTCGTGAAGCGGCGGAAGCCGGCAATGCCCTTGGGATAGCTTTCCAACACGCCGGTGATCTTGTCGACCGGGCGCATGAACACATTGACCAGCAGCAGGAAGCTGACAAAGCCGCCATTGCTCAAATCACCTTGCACCACGAGCCAGGCGCCGACCAGCATGACGACAAGCTGCACCAGCCGCGTGCTGAGATAGGTGATGGTGATGCTGGCCGTCATGTAGGCATAGGCCTGCAATTTGGTCTTGCGGTAGTTGTTGTTGTTGCCAGCGAAGAGATTGGCCTCGTGCGGTTCATTGGCGAAGGCCTTGACCACGCGAATACCGCCAATCGAGTCCTCGATGCGGGTATTGAATTCGCCGACCTGCCGGAACAACGTCCGCCAGTTCTGGGTCATCTTGGCGCCATAACGGCTTACCAGCCAGGTCATGACCGGCACGATCAGCGTCGTGATCAGCGCCAGCTTCCAGTTGACCGTGAACATCAGGGCGAAGGCGCCAATGAAGGTCATGACGGCGATAAATACGTCTTCCGGGCCGTGATGGGCCACCTCGCCCACATCTTCGAGGTCCTTGGTCACATGCGTGATCAGGTGGCCGGTCTTGTTGTTGTCGAAGAAGCGGAAGCTGAGCTTTTGCAGGTGGTCGAACACCTGGCGGCGCATATCGGTTTCGATGCTGATTCCAAGCATATGGCCGAAATAATTGACCACGCCCATGAGCACGGCATTGAAAACATAGATGGCCAGCAGCGCGGCCCCGGCAATCAGGATGAAGCCGAATTCGGAGCGGGGCAGCAATTGGTCGATGAAATAGGCCACCGCCATGGGGAAGGCCAGTTCGAGCAGGCCGGCGACGATGGCGCAGCCGAAATCCAGTGCGAACAACCCCTTATAGGGGGCATAGTAGGAGAAAAAGCGAGCCAGCATAGATCAGTTCAATTCAGTCCGGCGGTTCAGCCGTGGCCGGCCGGCGCCAATGTGCGCAAGTCGAACGGGTCCGCCTCATCGGCAATAGAGGCATTTGCCGCGATTGCCTGCTGTAGCGCAACTATATCGAGCACATCGCAAGGTTCCCACCCGCAGGGGCACCCATCGGGATCGAGATGGGCGTCGGCCACTTCGCGGTAGATCGAACCGATCGCGGCCGCCAGATATTCCAGCGCATCGAGCGGAGACAGACGAGTCGATGCCAGCGTGCCGGAATAGGATGCCATCAGCGCCGCGCGGATGGCGGCAAAGGCGGGATCTTGCTTTTCGGAATTGTGCGGCATGGGACCCTCTCGACTTCGGCGGCAGCATCCTGCGCTGCCGCTTGGTCACCCATTGCCCGTTTTCGGCAACAAAGTCGAGTGCATTTGTCATCTTTATGCCTGCGACGGATCAAACGACCCGCCGCAGGGCATTCTTAATGCGCTCAGAACCCGGCCATCATTGCGGCCTCGTGTCAGGAAGGGCTATGCCGGGCCAGCGCCTTGATGACCTGCTTGGCGGTGACACTGCCGATCTGAGCCCCGTTTTCGTCCTTGACCCCGACCCATTCATGTTCGGCAAACAGCGGCAGGACCTCTTCGCACCGCGCATCTTCCGAGACCAGGATGGAGCAGGGTTCGCCGGGGCCTTTGGTCATGATCGAGCGGACATGGATGGCGCGGGCCTTGTTCACCTCGCGCACGAATTCCTCGATATGGGTGTTGGCGGGCTTGAGCACGATTTCTTCAGGTTTTCCAACCTGTTGCACGGCGCCGTCTTTGAGAACGGCAATGCGATTGCCGATCTTGAGGGCCTCGTCGAAGTCGTGGGTGATGAACAGGATCGTCTTGTTGAGGCTCTTTTGCAGCTCGATCAACTGGTCCTGCATGCCCGAGCGGATCAGCGGGTCGAGCGCGGAAAAAGCCTCATCCATCAATATGATATCGGTATCCATGGCCAGTGCGCGGGCCAGGCCGACGCGTTGTTGCTGGCCGCCGGAGAGCTGGCGGGGACGGCTGTTTTCGTAGCCGGAGAGCCCGACAATCTCGATCCATTTGGTGGCCTCGGCCAGCCGCTCCTTGCGGCCAACGCCCCGGACTTCCAGGCCATAGGCGACGTTGTCGATAACCGAGCGATGCGGCAGCAGGCCGAATTTCTGGAACACCATGGCCACTTTGGTACGGCGGTAATTGCGTAGCGCATCGTGGCTCAATGTTAGCACACTGTTACCCTCCACGACGATTTCGCCAGCAGTTGGTTCAATCAGGCGGTTCACATGGCGAATGAGCGTGGACTTGCCCGAACCGGACAGGCCCATGACCACAAAAATCTGGCCACGCTCGATATCGAGCGAGACATTGTCCAGTCCGACGACATGATTGGTCTCGGCCTGCACCTCGGCTTTGGACTTGCCGGCTTTCAGCAGGGCCAAAGCAGCCTGGGGGTCGCTGCCGAAGATCTTGGTGACCCCGCGCATGGCAATGGCGAGATCGGTCGCGGTGTCGCTTTGCGAAATAGATGTCATGGCGTTCATTTACCGGGCCTCCGCCAGGCCGATGCGGCCCTGAAGCTGTTTGCCGAAAGATTGGGTGATGCGATCGAAGACGATGGCGAGGGCGACAATGCCCAGGCCGGCAAAGAGACCGCGGCTGACCTCAAGCCGGCCAATGCCCTGCAGCACCTGATAGCCAAGCCCCCCTGCCCCGATCATCGAAGCGATGACAACCATGGATAGCGCCATCATGGTGGTCTGGTTGATGCCGGCCAGGATCGTGGGGAGTGCCAGCGGAATCTGCACGCCGAACAGACGCTGCCTCGGATTGGTACCGAAAGCGCGGCTGGCTTCCATCACCGCCGGATCGACCGAGCGCAGGCCCAGATCGGTCAGCCGCACCAGGGGCGGGGCGGCATAGACGATGGTGGCGATCAGCGCCGGAATCTTGCCGGGGCCGAAAATCATCACGGTGGGGATGAGATAGACGAAGCTGGGCAGCGTCTGCATCAGATCCAATACCGGGGTGATGACCTGCCGCACGCGCGGGGAACGCGACATGGATACGCCCACCGGAATGGAGATTACGATAGCGGTGATGGTGGCGGCGAGCATGAGGGCCATGGTGGTCATGGCATCGTTCCAAAGCTCCATGACGCCGATAAACAGCAGAGAAACCAGGACGATAAGCGGCAATTGCCAGCGGCGCGAGGCGAGCCAGGCAATGGCAGTCAGCAGACCGACAATCAGCCACCAGGGCGTGGCAATCAGCAGGTCTTCGATGGCCTTGAGCAGCATGAGCAAGGGATAGGCGGCGGTTTCGAAGCCATCGCCCCAATTGCGCACGACCCAGTTGAGGCCATCATCGATGGCGCGGCGCAAGGGCCGGGTATCAATCAGTTGCGGAAACAAGGTTTGTCACTTTCTTCTGGCCCGAAAGGGGCAAATTTGTTCAGCACGATCCCGAAGGGCGCCGGAGAGGCACGCTTGGGGATCACGCGGAAAACGGCCGGATCGCAATCCGGCCGCTCGGTTCATCGCTGTGAGGCAACGATAGGATTAGAGGCTCGCCTTGACCTTTTCGGCCACTTCGGGCGGGACCCAGCTGCTCCAGAGATCTTCCTTGGTCTTGAGGAAATTCTCTGCGGTAGCCGCTGCATCGGCCTGGTTCTCGTCGCCATAGACCAGCAATTCGCTGATTTCGGCGTTGGTCAGGCCAACCTTGGAGAAGTACTCGGCCACATTGGGCGCTTCTTCACCAATCCAGGCAGCCGCGCCCACGATTGCCGGCGAAGACGGATAGGCGGTGATGCCGGCCGGCTCGTTGCAATTGGGATCGGTGTTGCAGGCATAGACCTCTGGCTTGCTCTCGCCCATGTCGAGCGCGACGGCGTCGAACTTGCCGAGAATTGCCGTGGGACCCCAGTAGTAAAACAGGATCGGCTCTTCGCGCGTGAAAGCACGGGCGATGGAGGCATCCAGTGCGCCGCCCGAACCGGGCGAGAACAGGTTCCAGGCGCCATCCATGTCATAGGCGTCGAACAGGGCAGTCGTCGCCAGCTCACAGCCCCAGCCCGGCGGGCAGGAATAGAGACGGCCCTGGCTGGACTCCTCGGGGTCGGGGAAGACGGAGGGATTGGCAATCGCGGTCTCGGCGCTGACGATCTCGGGATGGGCTTCCTGCGTGTAGCGCGGGATGAACCAACCCTCGATCGTGCCATCGGTGATGGCTTCGCCGAGTTTGACCACCGAGCCATCGGCCAGAGCGCCATCCCACTGGTCCTGCACGGTGCTGGTCCATAGCTCGGGCGCGATGGCGGGCGAGCCGCGCGTCACCATGGAGCTGGTGGTGGGGACCGTATCGCCAGTGACGATGGCGACATCGCAATCAAAACCGGCTTCGAGAATTTTGGCGTGAATGTGGGCCAAGGCGGCCGCGGAGGGCCAGGTCATCTCGGCTATATCGATGGTGCGGCCGGTGCCGCAGGCGGATTCTGAGCTATCCTGGGCGATGGCGGGGATGCTGGCCGCAGACAAAAAGGCAAGCACGATCGCGGCGGCAATGCCACCGGATTTCAATATCATCAGGTCGTCTCCTGGATTTATGTGATGGCCGGACCATAGGGAGACAGTCTCCCTGTGTCAAATTTGCCAATACTTCGCAGTATAAAGCAAAAACAGCAGACCGTTTCTTGCTCTATCAACTAACGATATCACATTTGATATTCGAGTTTTGATCACTCATGTTTTTCCGACGTGCGGCGCAGGCATGTTAATTTGGCTTCGCAAGCAAAAAATAATTTGCGTCACAAAAATGTCCGAAACCTGCCGGGTTCGGCGCGGTGGGCCGGAGGGGGTGCGGAACCGCTGCACGACGGGCGATTGCGCCGGGTTGAGAAAGGCCCTCGGGTCGAGCCCGAGGGAGGCGATCGTGGTGAGGAGAGCTTGGTGGGGAAGAATGGATTCCCGCCTGCGCGGGAATGACACCGTGAGTGGAATGGGGTTCAGGTGTGGATGGTGGGCACATTGGCTGGTCAGCACCATCGCTTCCCCCGGGCTTGACCCGAGGATCATTCACCGCCTGTGCCGGGTTGAGAGAGGCCCTCGGGTCGAGCCCGAGGGAGGCGACGGTGGGTGGGCGAGGGGCAGTGTTTCGATGGCTGGATCGGATGGTGCCGCGGAACGCGCAATCAACCACAATGTCTGGTGCAGGCCGGAATCCTGGTACTGGATTGCGGGGATGGCCTTCAGCATGGATCCCGGCCTGCGCCGGGATGACATCGGGAATGGGGAGGGCCTGGTGAGGAAGAATGGATTCCCGCCTGCGCGGGAATGACACCGCGGGTGGAATGGGGGTTCAGGCGTGGATGGTGGGCACTGGCTGGTCACCACCATCGCTTTCCCCGGGCTTGACCCGAGGATCATTCACCGCCTGCGCGTGCCACCCCTCGGGGCGAGTCCGAGGGAGGCGATTGTGAGTGGTCGCTGCAGGGGTTTCCCCCTGCCCTTCAGGCGCCGGTCACGCGCCAGATGACGTCGCCGACGTCATCTGCGACCAGCAGGCTGCCATCGGCGGCCAGGGTGACGCCGACGGGGCGACCGTAGGAGGTCTTTTCGTCGGGGGCGAGGAAGCCGCTGAGCAGCTCAACCGGAGCGCCGGTGGGGCGGCCATCGACGAAGGGCACGAGGATGACCTTGTAGCCGCTCAGGATGCTACGGTTCCAAGAGCCATGCTGGCCCACGGCCATGCCTTCGGGAATGCCCGGCAAGGTGCCGGCGGGAACCCAGCAGAGGCCCAGGGAGGCGGTGTGGCCGCCCAGGGCATAATCGGGCTGGAGCGCGGTGGCGACCAGGGCCGCATCCTGTGGCACGCGGTCATCGATGGTCTGGCCCCAATAGCAATAGGGCCAGCCATAAAAGCCGCCATCCTTGACCGAGGTCAGGTAATCGGGCGGGGTTTCATCACCAATGCCATCGCGTTCATTGACCACGGTATGCAATGCGCCAGTGGTGGGCTCGAAGGCCAGACCCACCGGATTGCGCAGACCCGAGGCGAAGATGCGGCTTTTGCCGGTGACGAGGTCCAGCTCGTGGATCGCGGCCCGGTCCTGTTCTTCCGCCATGCCGTTCTCGGCAATGTTGCTCATCGAGCCGACACCGATGAACAGCTTGGTACCATCGGGGCTGGCGAGGAGGCTCCGCGTCCAGTGGCCGCCGGGCTTGAGATCAAGCAGCTTGCGGCCCGGCGCGGTGATGCGGGTTTCGCCGGCCACATAGGGAAAGGCGACGACGCCATCGGTGTTGCCGACATAGAAGGTGTCGCCGACCAGGGCCATGCCGAAAGGCTGGCTCAGCCCCTCAAGAAAGATCTCGCGGGTTTCGGGCACGCCATCGCCATCGGCATCGCGCAGCAGCGTGATGCGGTTGGCGTTGATTTCAAGCGCACCGACCCGGCGCATGACGCGATTGCGGAACCAGTCGACCACGCCCTTGATCTTTTGCGGCAGGGAGGCGGATTCGGCGATCAGCACGTCGCCATTGGGCAGCACGTAAATCCAGCGGGGGTGGACCAGCTTGGTGGCAAAGGCGGTGACCTTGAGGCCTTTGGCCACGCCTGGCTGCTGGCCAGGCTGCCAGCCCATGGCGAGCGGGGTTTTCAGCGTGGGAAAACTGCCCTGCGACACGGCAGCAGGAATGGTCGGATTGGTGCCCATGGCGGCGGGCAGGTTGATGCCGCTGCCGCGCCGGCGCAGGAACCAAAAGGCACCAGCGGCCAATATGACCAGGACGACAAGGACAAGAAAACCGTTCCCGGTCATAGACATTTCTCCCAGTGGGCAGCTTTGCGACCCGATTGCTCTTGATGTGACGAGACGGCGCAAGCCATCGCGCCAGGTGGGAATAGCTTTCTGCCATTCCAGATCGGTCGCGTCCACTCCTGGAAGTGAAAATGGCGCCCCACAACAGGGCGCCTGGGGCAATCACTTCCAGCGCGGCTTGCCATCCATCATGCCGGGAGCCGTCGCCGCATCGATAGCGGCCAGTTCCTCGGGGGAGAAATCGAGGTTGTGGAGGGCGCCGAGATTGTCGTGCAGCTGGGCCAGAGTACGCACGCCGATCAGCGCCGAGGTCATTTCCTTGCGGCGCAGCACCCAGGCCAGCGCCAGTTGCGGCAGGGTCTGGCCGCGAGCCTTGGCGATGGTGGCGAGCTTGCCGACTGCCTCGAGGGTTTCGGGGCGGATATTGGCGGCCTTGAGGAAGGGATTGTTGGAGGTGCCGCGAGCGCCTTCGGTGTCGCCGGTATTGTATTTGCCGGAAAGGATGCCCTGGGCGAGGGGCGAAAAGGCGATCATGCCGATGCCCAGCTCGCCGCAGGCATCGATGGTGCTGTCGTTCTCGATCCAGCGGTTGAGCATGGAATAGCTGGGCTGATGCAGCACGCAGGGGACGCCGAGCGCCTTGAGGATGGCGTGGGCCTGGCGGGTTTCCTCGACCGGATAATTGGAAATGCCGACATAGAGCGCCTTGCCCTGGGCGACGAGATGGGCGAGCGCGCCCATGGTTTCCTCGAGCGGGGTATTGGGATCGAAGCGGTGGGAATAGAAGATATCGACATAGTCGAGGCCGAGGCGTTTGAGGCTCTGATCGCAACTGGCGATGAGGTTCTTCCGGCTCCCCCATTCGCCATAGGGGCCTTCCCACATGTGATAGCCGGCCTTGGTGGAGACCAGGATTTCATCGCGATAGGGGCGGAAGTCGCGAGCCATGACCTGGCCGAACAGTTCCTCGGCCGAACCGGGAGGGGGACCGTAATTGTTGGCGAGATCGAAGTGGGTGATGCCGGCATCGAAGGCGGCGCCCAGAATTTCGAAGGCGGAGGGATAGTCGCGCGTGCCGCCGAAATTCTGCCAGAGGCCCAGGCTGATGGCGGGAAGCTTGAGCCCCAAGCGGCCGGCATGGCGATAATGCATGGTTTCGTAACGGCCGGAAGCGGCGCTGTAAGTCATGGAATATCCAGTCTGGAATAGGGTTCAGTTCAGCGGCGGGCGCCGGTGGCCGGGTCGAAAACGTGGATCAGGGCAGGCGCGACCGAGGCAGTGAAGGCCATGCCCGGCTCGATATCGATACCGCCATCGATGATGGCCGTCAGGTCCCCGCCGGCCATGTCCACAACCAGATGCGTCTGCGCGCCGGTGCGTTCGACGAGGCGGACGGTGCCGTGCAGCGGGTTGTCGCCATTGCCGGGGATGAAGTTTTCCGGGCGCAGGCCCAGGGTGACCTGATCGCCGGGGGATACAGCAGCGGCAGGATCGAGCTTGAGCGTGTCGCCATTGGGCAAGCGGGCTTCGGGGCCCCCTGCCCCCGCAACGATTTCGGCGGTGATGAAATTCATGGCCGGCGAGCCGATGAAGCCGGCAACGAAGAGATTGGCGGGGGTGCGATAAAGGTCCATGGGCGCGCCGGCCTGCTCGATGCGGCCCTTGTTGAGCACGACGACGGTATCGGCCAGCGTCATGGCCTCGACCTGGTCGTGGGTCACATAGATGGAGGTGCGCTTGATCTTGGCGTGGAGGCCCTTGATCTCGGTGCGCATCTGCACGCGTAGCTTGGCATCGAGGTTGGAGAGCGGTTCATCGAAGAGGAACACCGCAGGATCGCGGACCACGGCGCGGCCCATGGCGACGCGCTGGCGCTGGCCGCCGGAAAGCTGGGCCGGGCGGCGTTGCAGCAGTTCGGTGATTTCGAGCAGCCGCGCGGCTTCGGCTACCCGCTTTTCGCGTTCGGCGGCAGGGACGCCGGCGATTTTGAGGTTGAAGGCCATGTTCTGCGCCACAGTCATGTGCGGGTAGAGCGCGTAGGACTGGAAGACCATCGCGATATTGCGGTCGCGGGGGCTGAGGTGATCGACGGCCGCGCCATCGAAGGCGATTTCGCCTTCGCTGACTTCCTCAAGCCCGGCAATCATACGCAGCAGGGTGGACTTGCCGCAGCCGGAGGGCCCCACCAGGGCGACGAAGGCGCCGTCGGCAATGGCCAGATCGAGCCCATGGATGACGGTGACGCCGCCAAAGCTTTTCTTGAGGCCGCTGAGCGTAACGGAGGCCATCAGGACGCCCTCATCGAGACGATATCGACCGGCAGGTCCAGGCTCTTGACGTAATCAATGAGCGCGAGAAGCGGGAGCTGGTCGTGCCGGCTCATGCTGTCATAGATGGAGCGGCAAGTGGTGGCGATATCGACGCCGGCATTCTGGCTGACGAAATATTTGGCCGAAGCGGGGTATTTCGAATTGATCGAGTGCTCGGCAATGGCCAGCAATTGCTGGACCTTGAGGGCGGTGGCGCGGTCTTTATCGAAATTGACCGACACCCATTGCACCAGCTCGGGATAGAGATTGGCGGCATAGCTGGAAAAGCCGTGCCCGCCCGCTTCGAGCGTATCGATCAGCGTGCCCATCTGGGTGTTGAAGAATTTGAGGCCCGTGCCGGCTATGGCGGCGAGCTTCTGCTGCATCAGATCGAGATTGTGGCAGGTATCCTTGTGGAAGAGCACGCGGCCGGTGCTGGCGGCCCAGCCCAGATCGTCGGGCGAAACGCCGCGCTTATAGGGGCGCGGGCATTCGTAGAAGCCCAGCGGGATATTGCCGGTCTGGGCCAGAACCTGCTCGACGCGGCCACGCCAGACCGCATTGCTCTCGCCTTCATCGGCGATGAGGCAGGGCAGCAGCACAACGGCGGTGACACCGGTATCGGCAATGGCCTTGACGGCATCGGCCTGTTCGGTGGGGGCCGAGCCGGCGACGGCGGAGGCGATCACCGGCACGCGGCCATCGGCACGTTTGACGACGCGGGTCGCCAGCTCCACCCGTTCTTCCGGGCTCATCTGGTAGATTTCGCTCGAGAGGCAGACGGTGAAAATGCCCGCGACTTTGGCGGTTGCGTAATAGTCGACGAGGGCGTCCACACCGGCCCAATCGATGGAGCGATCGGTGTTGAACGGGGTCAGCATGACCGGCCAGGCGCCGTTGGGAATGAGGTCTTTAGTCGTCATCTTAGAAGTCCTTATGCGTCAGCCCTTGACGGAGCCGGAGATGAGATCGAGCCGCCAATAGCGCTGCAACAGCAGGAAGAGAGCCACGAGCGGAAGAATGGAGAGGAAGGCGCCGGTGATGATGAAGGTGTACATGCCCGGCTGTTCGGTGCCCGCATTGAGCATGGTGTAGAGCCCCACGGTCAGCGGGAAGAGGCGTTCGTCGGACAGCATCAGGAAGGGCAGCAGGAAATTGTTCCAGATGCCGACGAATTGCAGCAGGAACACCGTGATCAGGCCCGGGATCATGGGGGCGAGACCAATGGAGAAGAAAATGCGCACTTCGCTGGCGCCATCGACCCGGCCAGCCTCCAATAGCTCGTCGTGAATGACCGCAGCGGCATAGATACGGCAGAGATAGATGCCGAGCGGGGAGACGATGGAGGGGATGAGCACGGCCCAATAGGTGCCGGCCAGGCCGACCTTGCTCATGAGCAGATATTGCGGCACGGCGAGCACCACGCCGGGGATCAGTACGGCGCCCAGCAGGAAGGCGAAGACGATGTTTTTGCCGGCGAAATTGTATTTGGCCAGGCCATAGCCGGCCGCCGCTGAAACGATGGTCGAGAGCGCGGCCCCTCCCCCCGCATAGAGGAAGGAATTGAAGGTCCAGAGCCAATAGCGGCCGCTGCGATAGTTGGAGAGCGCCACGACATTGTCGACGATGCCGCCGCTGAAGCCCGGCACGAAGGATGGCAGGGTGAAGAGTTCGCCCGGCAACTTGCTCGACGCCGCCACCAGCCAATAGAGCGGCAGCAGGCAATACAGCGCCCCGATGAACAGGATGATGGTGGGGACCCAGGCAATCCTGCGGCGATGGCGGGCCCGCGTTTGCGAAGCGGGCATGGAAAGCGTCGAAACGGTCATGCCAAGCCTCCCGCGCTGCGGCGCCGGGTGATCCAGAACAGAAGCACCGAAGCGGCGATGGTCAGTACCGCGACCAGCATGGAGGTGGCTGCGCCGCCATAGAGGTTCTGGGCAACGAAGGTGTCGCGATAGACCAGCATCATGGGTACCCATGTGCTCGACAGCGCGTCGGTGAGCGGGGAAAGCGTCGTCGGTTCGGAAAAGAGCTGGATGGTGCCGATCAGCGAGAACAGGGCAGTCAGCACGATGGCGGGGAGCAGCAGGGGCAATTTGATGTTCCAGGCGATCTGCAGTTCGGTGCAGCCGTCGACACGGGCGGCGTCATAAAGCTCGCTGCTGATGCCGCGCAGGGCGGTATAGAGGATGACCATGTTGAAGCCGACACCGCCCCAGATGTTGATATTGGCGATGGACCAGAAAATGCTGTCGCGGGTGAAGAAATCGGGCTGGGCCAGGCCCAGGCTGGCGGCAAGCTCGCGAATGGGGCTGACGCCGGGCAGATAGATGAAGCCCCACATCAGCGAGGCGATAACGCCGGGCACGGCATAGGGCAGGAAAATCGCGATGCGGGAGAACCGGGCGAGACGCACGCGCGGCGTATCGAGCAGCAATGCGAAGAGCAAAGCCAGACCAAGCGTGATGGGAATGGTGATGACGCCCACAATGAGCATGCGGCCAAAGCCGGTCCAGAGCTCGGCATTGAAGGCGGCGTTGATGTAATTGGCGAAGCCGACAAAGACCTCTTCGCGCCGCCCCAAGCCGCCACCGGCAACCTTGACCCCACGCAGACTCATGATGACGGCGTAGATGAAGGGGGCGACGATGGTTGCGATGGACAGCAGGACAGCGGGCCCGACGAAGAGCCAGGGGACGAAAGGATGAACGGCGCGAAACCGCTTCTTGGTGGATGTGTTTGTTGCCGTCATCAGGTCTGCTGCGCTGTGGATCAATGGGTTCAAGTAGGTTGAGAGCCGCGAACATCAGGGCCTTTGTGGCTCCCGTCACCCCACCCTCAATCCCTCCCCATCAAGGGGAGGGAGGCGCAGGCGACGGGCTCGCGGTTCTTTCGTCTCCCTCCCTTGATGGGGAGGGGACAGGATTGGGGCTCTCTGGAGCTATTGCCCTTCAGCCACGGTGTAGCCCTGGTTGGTCATGTCGTCGAAGGCGGCTTTCTGTACGGCATCGAGGACTTCGGCGAAGCCGGATTTGTTCTGCACCGCGTCGCCCATGGCATTGCGGTAGACGTCGAAGGCCATGCTGACATTGGGGCCCCAGGAAATGGAGGGGGTGTCGGCGTCGATTTCGGCGGCCATCTGGTAGAAATTGGCGGCATCGGGAATGAAGGTCGGCGCTTCCTGCAATTGGGGCAGCTTGCGCGCTTCCAGCCGGGCCGGCCAGATATTCATGAGCCGCACATAGGCTGAGAGCGCTTCTTCGTTATTGGTGATCCAGATGGCGAATTTCTTGGCCTCTTCGGGATGCTTGCTGAGCGCGGAAACAGCCGTGGCGCTGCCACCGGTGACGCCGCCGGCCAATTCGGCCCCGGTGCCTTCGCTCCAGCGCGGCAGCGGCACGACGCCCCATTGGCCCTTGGTATCGGGCGCCAGGTTTTCGATCAGCGGAGGCGCCCAGACGGCGCTGATAAAGCCGAGCAAAGTGCCATTGGCGATTGCCGCACCCCATTCGGGCGAGAAGGTCTGCATGGATGCAACGGCATCTTCGGCCACCAGATCCTGCCAATATTGGGCGACCTGCTTGGCCGGCTCGCTATTGATATCGACCGTCCATTGATCGCCATTCAGCGCCCACCATTGCGCGCCGACCTGATGGGTCAGGGCGGCAAAAGTGCCGGGATCGCTGGATGCAAAATGGGTGAGATATTTGGTGGAGTCGGCAGCACGCACGGCCTTGGCGGCCTCGGCAAAAGCTTCCCAGGTCTTGGGCGGCTCAATGCCCAGCTCGGCCAGCAGGTCCTTGCGGTAGAACAGCATCATGGGCGAGGTGCCCTGGGGTGTGGCCCAGGTGGTGTCGCCAAAGGTCACCAGGTTCCAGGCGACCGGTGCGATCTGGCCCTTATTGGGAGCCATTTCAGCGGTCATGTCGGCGACGAGGCCATTGACGACCAGGGCCGGCAGATCCTGATAGGTGACATTGGTCACATCGGGCGGATTGCCGGCCGTGTGGGCAGCGGAAAGCTTTTGCACGATCTCGCCGGCGGCCGCGGCGCGGCTGACGGTGACGTGGATATCGGGGTTCTGCTCGTTCCAGATGGCGACGACTTCGTCGATATGGGGCGCCCAGTTCCAATAGGTCAGTTCGACCTTGTCCTGCGAGATGGCCGGGGCCACCAGCAGCAGGGTGGCAAAGCTGGCGGCCAGCAGATTGCGCGCGGCGCGAGCGCCGGTTGGAATGCTCATGAATCTCTCCTCCGTGGCGGCCGCCGGCGGGCGGTCCCCATGTCTTGTTCGGTGCGGGCCGGAGCGGCGCAGGGCGGCTGGCGGAAGGGGGTCACAATCCCTTGCCGCCTCAGCTTTTTGTTTGCGCTCGTTTCAGGCTGTCCATAACCTAGAAGGTCGAAGCGGCGCCGTCTCTTTGGATGGGAATGAACAATTGTGGAATGGTAAGACGCAGCAGAAAAGGCCCTGGACGCAGATGTCACACGAGCTTGAGCGCGTGCCGACAAGCCTGGTGGCGGGCCTTAATACATCCTGCGACATGCCCTTTCCGCATTGGCACGCGCAGGTGGAGGTCAACTATCTCTATTCGGGTGACATGACCTATCGCATGGCCGGCCACACGGTGGACCTGGTGGAAGGCGATCTCTGCATTTTCTGGGGCGGACAGCCGCACCAGGCCATCCGTGTGGAGCCAGGCACCGAGTTCGTCGCCATCCATCTGCCGCTGGTGCACTTCTTCCGCCTGCGGCTTTCGGCCGACCTGATGCACCGGCTGACGCGGGGCGCGACGGTGGTGACCCATCAGGAGGGGCATGCCGATGCCGAGACCTTCCGGCGGCTGACGGCCTATATGCGCGGAGACGATCCGCTGCGGCGGGAGCATGCGATCGACGAATTGCTGCTGCGGATCAACCGCATCAATTTCGAGCCTTATCGGCTTGTCGATGCGGAGGGGGGCGGCGCCACGGCGGGCGAGCCGCTGGACCCTCATTCCTTCCGCAATGTCATCGATATCTGTGCCTATATCACCGAGAATTTCCGCGACGATATCGGCTCGGCCGACGTGGCCTCGTTTGTCGAAATCCATCCCAAATATGCGATGAGCGTGTTCAAGAAATCGACGGGGATGACGCTCAACGAATATATCACCCTGCTGCGGCTGAGCTATGCGCAATCGCTGCTGATGGAAGATGACCTGACCATTCTGGACGTAGCGATGGAGAGCGGCTTCGGCTCGCTCAGCGCCTTCAGCCAGTCGTTCCGCAAGGTCACGGGGCAATCGGCCTCGGACTTCCGGCGCGAGCGGACATTGGTGAGTTCACTCGCCGATTAGGTGAAGAGCCCGAAAATCAGGGGCGCGAGGAAGGCCGTGGCCAGGCCATTGAGGGCCATGGCGAGGCCGGCGAAAGCGCCGGCGACCGAATTGACCTGGAAGGCCCGGGCCGTGCCGATGCCGTGGGAGGTGAGGCCGGCAGCGAAGCCGCGGGCGGCGTAGTCCTTGATTTTCAGGGCGTTCATCAGCGGGGTGACGATCACCGCGCCCAATATGCCGGTGGCGATGACCAATACGGCGGTGAGCGCGGGTTCGCCGCCAATCTGGTTGGCTATGCCCACGGCAATGCCGGCGGTGACCGATTTGGGGGCCAGGGCCAGGACAATGGCGGGAGCGGCGCCGAGCAGGACGGCGATGCCGGTGGCCGAGAGCATGGCAAAGGGCGCGCCGATGGCGAGGGAGGCCAGGATCGGCAGGGCCTTGGCCTTGACCAGATGGCGGCTGCGATAGAGCGGGACGGCCAGCGCCACCGTGGCGGGTCCGAGCAGGAAATGGATAAACTGGGCGCCGTCGAAATAGGTGTCGTAGCTGGTGCCGGTCAGGCGCAGGATCAGCACCATGACGACAATGGTGATCAGCACCGGATTGACCACGGGGTGGAAGCCGCTGCGCTTGGCGACCCATTGGGCGGCGAGGAAAGTGCCTATGGTGAGGGTCAGCCAGAGCAAGGGGCTGGTGGCGAGGTAGACCCAGAGATCGAAGGGGGGCGTCGCGGTCATGGCTGGGGTTCCTCGCCGGGCAGGAGGCGGCTGACGAGGCGGAAGACACCGACGGCGACCATCAGCGTCAGCACGGTCGAGACGACGAGAGCCGCGACCAGGGCCAGGCCATTGTCGAAGATCAGCTGGTAATGCTGGGAGATGCCGACGCCGGCAGGGATGAAGACCAGGCCGAGATTGGCGAGGAGGCCGTCGGCGGATTTTGCGACCGGGCCGGTTTCGGCGGATGCGGCGCCCTTGCGCCAGCCCTGGAGGGCGAGCAGGGCGAAGAGCAGGACTATGCCGATGACCGGGCCGGGAATGGGTAGACCCAGGCCTCGCGCGATGATTTCGCCAGCGAGTTGGCAGGCCAGCAGGATGAATAGTCCGAAGAGCATGGGCGACTCCTAGGGAAGTCTCAAAACTAGCAGATGTGGTTTCTGTGGAGGGTGGAATTCATGCGTCCGCGCACATCCAACGTGGGGATGGCCTTCTGCATGGATTCCGGCCTGCGCCGGAATGACATTGTGGGTAGGGTGGACCCGGTGGGTGGGAAGGCCCCCTCACCCGGCCCTTTGGGCCGACCTCTCCCCCAGAGGGAGAGGTGAAGGGGCTAGTTCAGGTGGTTCTTGGCGAAGGTGCCGCGGGACATGATGGCGGACATGTGGGCGCCGTCGCCTTGGAGGAGCCCGATGTCGCTGAGGGGGTTGCCGTTGATGACCAGCAGGTCGGCGGAGGCGCCGGGGGCGATGATGCCGGCTTCGCCTTCGAGGCGGCAGAGTTTTGCGCCGATGATGGTGGCGGAGCGGATGATTTCGGCTGGGGTGAGCACCTTGGCGAGGATTTCGAATTCCATGCAGTGATATTTGCGGAGCTGACCGAGAAGGTCGGAGCCGAAGGCCATGGGGAGGCCGGCGTCGCGCATGACTTCTAGGGAGCGCAGGCCGCCGCTGCGGACCACCTCGATCTTGGCGAATTCGGTGGCGCCGAGACCGAGGGCTTCGCCTTCCAGCGCAAGGGCATCGTAGGCGACCAAAGTGGGCACGGCGATGCAGCCTTTTTCGGCGGCGAGCTTGGCGGTTTCGGGTTCGATCAGGTTGCAATGTTCGAGCGAATGGACGCCCAACTCGACGCAGCGGAGGATGGCCTTGTCGGTGTAGACATGGGCCGAGACATAGAGGCCGGCATTGTCGGCCTCTTCCACCATGGCGAGGATTTCCTCGCGGGAATATTGGATGGAATGGATCGGGTCATTGGGGGAGGACACGCCGCCATTGGCCATGACCTTGATGAAATTGGCGCCCTCTTTGATCATGGTGCGGCAGGCGGCGCGGACATTGTCGACGCCGTCAACGATGAGACCCATCGAGCCCAGCCGGTCCGAGAAAATGCCGGGCCGGTCGTCGGTGCGCGCGCGCAGATCGGCGTGGCCGCCAGTGGTGGTCAGGCCCTTGCCGCAGATGACGAGACGGGGGCCGGGGATCAGGCCTTCATTGACCGCGCGGACCAGCCCATAATCGGCGCCGCCGAGATCGCGCAGGGTGGTGAAACCGCGCTGCAAGGCCTCGTTCATCACGCGGGCCGCGCGGAGGGCCGCGAGCGAGGATGGGGCTGTCATATTGGCCCAAAGGTCGAGCGTTTCGGCCACGACATGGACGTGGCAATCGATCAGGCCTGGCATGATGGTGCGGCCGCCCAGCGCGATTTCGGTGGTGTTGGACGGAGCCGTGAGGCTGGTGCCGACGGCGGCGATGCGGTTGCCTGTCACCAGCACGTCGAGGCCGTCGCGCAACACGCCCTGCTCCGCATCGAGGACGCGGCCGCCGGTGAAAAGATAGCTATTGGTCATGACCGGTCCTTGGACAATTATTTGTGGTGGCAGGCGACGAAACGGCCTTCGTCGCGGGCCGTCAACTCGGGATCGACGGTCTTGCACACTTCGGTTGCCAGCGGGCAGCGGGTGTGGAAGGCGCAGCCGGAGGGTTTGCGGGTGGCGCTGGGGATATCGTCATTGGTGGCGCTGAATTGGTGGCGCTTGCGCGGATCGTGCGAGGGCGCCGAGCGCATCAACAGCTCGGTATAGGGATGAGTCGGATTGACGAAGATTGTGGTCTTGGGGGCGATCTCGACAATGCGGCCCAGATACATCACGGCGACACGGTGGGAGATGTATTCCACCACGCCCAGATCATGCGAGACGGCCAGATAGGAGACGCCCAGATCGCGCTGCAAATCGCTCAACAGGTTGAGGATTTGCGCCTGCACCGATACGTCGAGCGCCGAAACCGGCTCATCGCAGACGATGACGTCGGGATTGAGCGCCAGAGCCCGGGCGATGCCGATGCGCTGGCGCTGGCCGCCGGAGAATTGATGGGCGAAATTGTCGGCCTGGTCGGGGCGCAGGCCGACGCGCTGCATGAGTTCGGCAACGCGGTCCGTGCGTTCGGCCTTGGTGCCGATATTGTGGATGTCGAGGGGGGCGCGGATGATATCGCGGACGCGCTGGCGCGGATTGAGCGAGGAGAACGGGTCCTGAAACACGATCTGCATGCGGCGGCGATAGGATTTGAGCGCGGCGCGATTGAAGCTGCGGATTTCCTGGCCGTCGAAATTGACCTGCCCGCCGGTTGGTTTGACGAGACCCATGAGCGCGAGGCCAGTGGTGGATTTGCCGCAGCCGCTTTCGCCCACAAGGCTGAGCGTCTCACCGCGCGCCAGGGTGAAGCTGACGCCATCGACGGCTTTGACCGCGCCGACCTGGCGCTGCAAGACGCCTGCCCGTATGGGGAAATGGACTTGCAGATTGTCGACGCTGAGCAAGGGGGTCTGATCAGGCTGCATCGTCGTGCTCCCAGCAGGCGGCCCAGTGACCGGGGCGTTTTTCTTCGAATGGCGGGCGCTCGGTGAGGCAGCGCGCCGAGGCATTGGGGCAGCGCGGGGCAAAGGCGCAGCCCTTGGGCAGGTCCCAAAGGGGCGGCACCGTGCCTGAGATATCGGCCAAGCGATCACCGGCTTCGCTCGACGCGCCGGCGCGCGGCACGGCGCCCATTAGCCCGATTGTATAGGGGTGGAAGGGACGGTCGAAGAGATCGTAGATGCTGGCTTCTTCGACCTTGCGGCCGGCATACATGACGATGACCCGGTCGGCGACTTCCGACACCACGCCCAGATCGTGGGTGATGAGGATTTGCGCAGTGCCGAGGCGCTTTTGCAGATCGGAGATCAGGCCCAGAATCTGGGCCTGGATGGTCACGTCGAGCGCGGTGGTCGGCTCGTCGGCAATGATGATCTTGGGGTCGCAGGAGAGCGCCAAAGCGATCATGGCGCGCTGGCGCATGCCGCCGGACAGCTCATGCGGGTATTGGCCCGCCCGGCGTT